>NZ_MJBI02000009.1 GCF_002742385.2 Macrococcoides goetzii | reverse complement strand
TTATAAGATCCCTCAAAGATGATGAGGTTAATAGGTTCGAGGTGGAAGTACAGTAATGTATGGAGCTGACGAATACTAATCGATCGAAGACTTAATCAATTTTATGTTAAAAGCGTAAGCGAGCGTTATGGCTTGATTCATTTTTGATAAACTGACTGACAGCGCAGCTGGAATGGAAGTTTAGAAAATGATGAAAGACAGCGAAGCTGAAGCTGGATATAGATTTTTTATTCGGGATTGCCGGGTAATATCTAAATTTTCTTCTTACTTATCTAGTTTTGAAAGTATAATATTATTATCTTTCATTTGTCTGGTGACGATGGCAGAGAGGTCACACCTGTTCCCATACCGAACACAGAAGTTAAGCTCTCTAGCGCCGATGGTAGTTGGTCTTACGATCCGCGAGAGTAGGACGTTGCCGGGCAATTCATAAGAGATCCTTCGGGGTCTCTTTTTTGTTTATATATTTAATCACATGTTTATATGAGTGGGCTGTATTAGCTTTTTACGGCCCACTCAAAGTAGAAAAATGTGTATTTCTAAGACTGAGTGGGCTGTAACACAACAATGCAGCCCACTCATCAAACAAAAGAAGTGTTATTATCCATCAATCAATTACATTAATACAAACATTTCATGATACAATAATATATATTTGAAAATAGGTGAAGAAAAATGGAATTACTAATTAATTCAATAGAAGAAACGCAAAAACTTGCTACAACAATTGCCCAATTTTCAAAGCCACAAACAGTTATTTTGTTAAAAGGTGATCTTGGAGTGGGTAAAACAACATTTAGTCAATATTTTGGACAGGCGTTAGGTGTAGCATCTGTTATCAGTTCTCCTACGTTTAATATCATTAAATCATATGAAGCGCGCATTCCATTTCATCATATGGATTGTTACCGTTTAGAAGGTGCAGAAGATGATTTAGGATTTGATGATTATTTTTATGGAGAAGGAGTTACATTAGTAGAATGGCCACAAATGATTGCTGACTTTCTGCCTGATGATTATCTGCAAATTGAAATAGAGCGTATTGATGATACGAGACGTTTATTTAAACTTTCGTCACATGGTAATCGTTCAACAAATTTAAAGGAGCAAATTGAGTATGAGACTACTACATATCGATACGAGTAATCAACCGTTATCTGTTGCTATTACTGAAGGTAATGAAGTGTTAGCAGAATTTAATAGTGGCATGAGAATCAACCATTCAATTACAATGATGTCTCAGATTGAATCTCTTTTAGAATATACAAAACTTGAAATGAAAGATATTGAAGGTATTGTAGTTGCCAAAGGACCAGGTTCATATACAGGGTTACGTATAGGTGTTACAGCTGCAAAGACACTTGCTTATACTTTAAGTATTCCCTTATATGCTGTATCTAGTTTAGCTGCCATTGCTGCAACTGTGAGAATGCATGAATTTTTATTGATACCTGTTATTGATGCCCGACGTAACCACGTATATGCGGGCATTTATCGATACAAGGGTGTTAAATTAGAACTTGTTGAAGATGATGCGTATATATCAATTGATGAATTAAATCAAAAATTAAAAGAACAACATTTACCGTATCTATTTATTGGAATGGATGCTGAGAAACTGGCAGAACAGTTAAAAGGTCCATCTTACTATTGTATTCCTCGCAGTGCTGAAATGAGAAGACTCATTAACAAATCTTATTTAGTCAATGCACATACGTTTGAACCTACGTATTTGAGAATATCTGAGGCTGAGCGTAATTGGCAGAACAATCAGGCTTAACAATTAGAAAGATGTTGCTTGAAGATGTTCCGGCAATATATGAGATAGAACAAAAAGCGTTTCCATCAGGTTCATGGAATTTAGATGCTTTTTATCATGAACTCGAAAAAAATGAGTTTGCACATTATTTTACGATGTTGCAGGATAATAAAGTAATAGGATATCTCGGTATGTGGATAGTTATTGATCAGGCACAAATTACTACGGTTGCAATTGATGAAGCGATGCGTGGCAAAGGATATGGTAAGTTATTATTAGAGTATGTTATGAATTATGCACGTCTTACTTGTGAAATGATGAGTCTGGAAGTGAGAGAAGAGAACTTAACGGCTCGTCGTTTGTATGAATCATTCGGTTTTACATATGGTGGAGTTAGACGTGACTATTATGGTCCGAATCAGGATGCGAAAGTTATGTGGGTGAAATTAAAATGAGCGATGTAACAATATTAGCAATTGAAACAAGTTGTGATGAAACTGCAGTGAGTATTGTAAGAAATGGATATGAGGTGCTGAGCAACGTCGTTAACAGTCAAATAGAATCTCATAAACGATTTGGTGGCGTTGTACCAGAAGTAGCAAGCAGACATCATGTAGAAAATATTACAATC
Source organism: Macrococcoides goetzii (assembly GCF_002742385.2). GTDB lineage: Bacteria > Bacillota > Bacilli > Staphylococcales > Staphylococcaceae > Macrococcoides > Macrococcoides goetzii. The sequence continues at coordinate 53,635 of NZ_MJBI02000009.1, read as the reverse complement.
GTTATTGAAGAAGCAATTAATGAAGCGAATCTTACTTGGAAAGAGATAGATGCAGTTGCAGTAACAGAAGGACCAGGTCTAATCGGTGCATTGCTTGTAGGCATTAACGCAGCAAAAGCATTAGCGCTAGCGCATAACAAACCGTTAATACCTGTACATCATATTGCAGGACATGTTTATGCGAATCATATTGAAGAGCGATTAACTTTTCCATTATTAGCTTTAGTGGTTTCAGGAGGTCATACTGAACTGGTTGTTATGAAAGACCATATGGATTTTGAAATTATCGGACAGACACGTGATGATGCTGTCGGTGAAGCGTACGATAAAGTAGCTAGAACTATTAATCTACCTTATCCGGGAGGACCTCATGTTGATAGATTAGCCGCCATTGGTGAGGATAATTTAAAATTACCACGCCCAATTTTAGAAGGCTATGATTTTAGTTTCAGCGGTTTAAAAAGTGCCGTAATTAATACATTGCATAATAAGAATCAAAAAGGTGAAAGCTATAAAGCAGAAGATGTGGCAGCAAGCTTTCAGGCGAGTGTCATTGATGTGTTATCAGAGAAAACATTTGATGCATTAGCTGAATATAATATTAAACAATTACTGATTTGTGGTGGTGTAGCGGCAAATAAAGGATTACGTGAACGTATGACGCAGCTATGTGCAGAAAAGAATATTAAATTGATGATACCTCGCTTTGAATTATGTACAGATAACGCAGCGATGATTGGTGCAGCAGCATATTATCAGTATATTAAATCTGAGTTTGCTGGAATGAATTTAAATGGAAGATCAAATATTGAATTAAAATAAAGGACAAAGTGAAAACTTTGTCCTCTTTTTAATGCATTATAGCGACGCAACCATTTAATAGTACAGTTAAAATGATTGAAAGAATAACCGATAGAATAATACTTCCTAAACAACTACGTGGAAAACGATACATATATATACCCCTTAAAATATGATGGTGTCTGATTGAATAAAATTTTTAAAATATATATACCACTTACATATAAAATTAAGCATTTATTTTTATCAATTTGTCTGTATTTTATCCACGCGAACACATGTACTTGTACACAAAGTATGCAACTTTATGGGTAAACCATAGTAGTATCAAGATGTCTTAGCTTTAAATTGAATTACTTCCGACACTTCTTCCGACACTTCGTTTTTCATTATATCTGAGAATGCATTTGCAACTTTTCTTTTACCTGGATTAACATGGTGACCATAAGTTTCTTCAATCATTCTAGGGGTATTGCCTAAACGTTCAGCAATATAATGATATGTTTCTCCAGCATTTAATAATAGAGTAGCATGTGTGTGTCTAAAAGCATGAGGATGTATCTTGATTTTTAACTCTTTACCAACAGTATTCAACATATTAGTGATTACAGTTTTACTGATTGGTTGTAATGTATTGATCCCCAAAAAGACATAACCATTAATACCTATCTTTATATCTTTTTCAAAGGCTTTGTCATATACGTAAAGATAATATTCTTTTAATAATTCGGTAATCATAGGATCTACATATATAGTACGGATTGAATTTTTAGTTTTGGTTTTCTTTTCAGTATCTATATTTTTTCTTGTTCGCAATATTGAAATTGTATGTTCATTAAAGTTTATATCAGTCCATTTTAATCCTAACAACTCACTTATACGCATTCCAGAGTATGCTAATGTCTTGATAATAAGTTCGTAAGTAATATTTAACTCTTCAGATTTATCTAATATTCTTTTTAATGTTTTCTGATCATAAAAGATAACTTGTTTATCATCTGAAGGTATGAATATATTATGTGACAATCTATTTTTATTTAATAAATCATTTCTTACTGCATAATTTAAAATTGCAGATAAGGTTTCATACACATTCTGTACAGTCTTAGGTGATAACTCTTTCAATTTAACATTTATCACGCTATTTTGAACTAATGTTGCAGTAATATCATTTAATTTTATATGTCCGAGTATAGGCAGTAAATGATTGTCTAACGTTCCTCTATTTCTCTTCCTGGTGTTTTCAGACCAGTAAGACAACTTGTTTTGATAATATAATTCAGCTGCTTTTGAAAATGATATTTTATCAGAATCTAATTTAGAAAAATCAGATGATTCTAATTCAAATTTTCGTAACAACATTTCTTTATATGCTGATTTTTCACTATTAAATCCACTACGTTGTAATTCTTTACGTTTTCCGTTACGATAATACTTGAAGCGGAAACAATATAATAATTGACCTGATGACGTTGTATAACTGTACACGTCATCATATTTTTTTGATTTTATATATTTTACTGACATATTAACCTCCTTAATAAGCGGGAGACTTGGAAGTCGGTCAGTTTTTGATATCACCACCTTTCATGGAACGTATGTTCCTATATGAGATAAAATAAAAAGGCATATAGCCTTTTTAATGCACACACACTTAATTTCCGTATTGTCTTTCTTTCTCTAATATTTTGTTATATATTTCTTGTGCATCGGGTTCAGTGTATTGTCCGTTCTCAATTAAGTTTTTCATTTGGATTTCTCCTGATGATAATCCACCAGGAACATTTTCACGCCATGCATCAACATCTTCTGTATTTTCAGTTTCAGGTGACCAATTAGGGTCTATGTCATCTGTAGCATTACTTGAATTATATAAGTGATCATATTTTGATGTTGCAGGATTGTTAGGATTAGGATTGCTAGTATAAACTGATTTTTCTTGACCACTTTCTACTCTTAATGAACTTTCATATGCAGCTGATGCAGGACCTTCCATTACATTCCCTTGTGGAATAACACCGTTATCAACTGCGCTTTTATATGCTGTAACTTTATCCATTTCAGAATAATTACCATAAACTACCGATTCTAATGTACTACGATCAGTAATGTTGTTAATGTTTATCGCTTGTTTCTGTTCGGTTGTTGCAGGTTCATTTGATTGTTCTATTTTTTCTTCTGTAGTAGTTTCTTCGGTTGTAGGATTTTCAGTTGTACTTTTTTCTTTTTGTTTTTTTATTTTTTCCTTTGCTTCTTTTGCTTTATCATCTTTTTTTACAACTTTATTTTCTGTTTTCTTTTCTTGCTTGACCTCCTCATTACCACACGCCGATAATAATAATGCTGATGCAACTAATGTGCTACTAATAATTTTAAAATTCATTTTAACTACTCCATTTCATATTTATTTTGTTTTTTAATTGGTCTATTCTTTTAAGTGCAAATTCTTTTGAAACATTAAAGTTTTCTTGTATGTATTTATAATCAATGCATGGATCAGTAATCATAAATTCAGGTACTGCTAATTCATACATTAAATTATTCGCTTGTCCTTCACAGTATTTCCTATAAGATTCATTAATATGAGTATGACCGTGTCTTAATACATGAGCAAATTCATGAAAAAAAGTCTCATTCATTGTATATAAATCGTTGGCACGTAACATAATAATATCTATATCTTCCGACTTAACATGTACATCAACATCCCAATTTTTGAATAAAGAAATATTAAATGCAGCAGCAACATTGTCTATGTCAAGATCGCTAGGAGATATTATCCCACGTTCAAAGTATATGTCTTTTATCTCCATATTAACTCTCCTTACTTACCTTGATTACGTTTAAATAATTCGAATTGAACTGCTTCTTCAATTCTTTTTTGAAAATCTATTTTTTCTTCATCGCTCAATTTATCAAAACCTTCAAAGTCTGAGAAATTGATGATGATACCTTGCGATTCTAAATTTTTAACGATATCTAAAGAGTTGTTTTTGTTTGTAACGGTATTCCAAGGCTCAGTTATTTTACTTTTTGGCACACCAAAATAATCTGCAATCTCTTGTATTCTTTTGATACGTGGATACTTAGTTTCATTTATCCAATTAGAAACAGTAGGTTGAGATACATTGATAGCTTCAGCTAACTCTTGTTGATCTATATTCTTTTGATTCATTAATTTTTGTAAGTTAGCAGATAAAATCTTTCTAGCGCTTTCTGATTCCATTACAATTCTCCTTTAATTACTATTTGTAACTTAAAATTACCATAAGTTATATTAAAATTCAATACTTTGTATAACTTTAATTCACTTTTTATAACTTAATGTGTTGACATAGATTTGAAAGTTATGTAAAGTTATAAATGAAAGTGAGGTGTGTAGATTGGGGAACGAACTACAGCAATTACCTATAAAAAATTGGAGACAGATTAAAGGAATGACTCAAAAGGATGTTGCTGACAAGCTAGGTATAGCGGCTAAGACGGTTATTCATTGGGAAAAAGAAACCACTGAATTAAGTAATGTAACTGTTTATGCACTAGCTAAGCTATATGATATTGAGGTAGATGATATAAAAGTCTAATTTTTTTTACTCTCAATATAACTTAATATAACTTTTGGAGGTATATATGCCTAGAGGAGATTAGACTATTGATGCTAAAGAAATCCAGAATCGTCTTTGTGTAAGTAAAGATTTCTTTTATGAACACATCGCGAATGATCCTCGAATGATTGCCATCGAGATTTCTAAAAGCAAAAGAAAATCTTGGTGGCTATCTAAAGAGGCTGAAAAAGTTTGTATAGAAATAATGAAAGAATACGGTTTATAAGCGGGAGACATGGAAGTCGTATATTTTAGGAGGTTTTAAGATTGTTGTATATAAAAACAGAATTATTAATAGTTATCACATTTTTTGTTGCTAGTTTTTTTGAAGCTTCAATGTTTGCAGCTTTTGGATATGGATTAGTAGTTGGATTACCTTACTTTCTTTATAAAGGTATGAAAAATGATTATTACAAGGAGGTGAAACAATGATCATAGAAAAAGTGTTGAAGATTATTAAACCTGAAAAGCAGATTCAAAGAGATGTGTTTGATTGGTATGAAGAAGGTATTTGGAAAGCTTCAATAATCAAATGTAAAGACAATAAGAATTTAATCTATGTAGATTCATACTTCGATGATGAGACAGAAAAATTTTATATCGAATATTACATTAAATAAAAAAACACACTATCTGCAAATAGTGTGAGGTACGGAGAATATTAATAAATCCATTACAGTTATTATAACATCTCCGTACCATATTTAAAACAAAAATATGGAGGGTTTATATATGAATAACTTAATAAAAATTGACGAGAACAAAGAATTAGGATTAGTAGTTTCAAGTAGAACAGTTGCAGAGGAATTAGGAAAACAACATAAGCATGTTTTAGAAAGCATCTATAAATTAATTTCGGATAGTACAGCCGACATTTCGACCCTATTCATTTTGTCAGAATATCAAGCAGTGAATGGAAAAATGAACAAAGAATACCTGCTTACCAAAGATGGTTTCACTTTATACATGTTTAACATTCAAGGACACAATGATTTCAAAATGGCTTACATTAACAGATTCAACGAAATGGAACAAGTTATTAAAGAAAACAAAATTCAATTACCATCGGATCCAATGGAAATATTAGAGCTAATGTTTAAAGCAAATAAAAAGACTGATGAAAAAGTAGAGAAGATTGAAGCGGAAGTTATTGATTTAAAAGAAAATCAAAAATTAGATGCTGGTGAATATAATCTTGTAGGAAAACGAGTAACGCAGAAAGTAAATGAAACAATAAAGAATTACAACCTTGTAAATAATCGAAAAGTAAAAAAGGAACTATATAAAGAATTAAATACATCTATCAATCGCATCACAAATATAAGTACAAGAACGCAATTGAAACAAAAGCACTTTGACGATGTTATGGACTTCATTAATAGTTGGACACCATCAAATGCAACACTTTATTTAGTAAGGCAAATTGACATTGAAGAAATGGATGGTGATCTATATGCCAATCGTTAAAAATACAGACTTACAACTAATTGAAAAGCATGGTTTTAAGGAAAATCATGCTTATAACATTCAATGGTACAAGGTTAAAGGTCCATATTTTACGTTTATTTGGATGAATAAAGTTGATTGGGAAGTATGTATATCAGACTTTGTAAATGCTCGTACAGGACTTGTAACGAACATATACGATAACAGATATAAAACATTACAAGAATTATTTGATGATATAAGCAATGAAAATAGAAAACATATGTGGAGTGAAGAATGATGGCAAATTTCAGAATGATTCAAACTAGTACCTGGGAAGACGAAAAGTTTCAAGAGGATTTTTCTCCAGAAGATAGATTGATGTGGTTATGTTTATTAACTAATCCAAAAACAACACAAACAGGCATCTACAAAATAACAATGAAACAACTTGAATACTATTCAGGATTCAGCAAAGAAACATCAAAGATCATATTAGACCGATTCATTAATAAACACAATCTAGTTAAGTACAACGATGAAACAAGAGAACTATGTATCTTGAATTGGGGAAAATTCAACCTTAATAGAGGCGGAAAACCAATGGAAGATTGCATACGTAAAGAATTATCTGAAGTACAAGATAAATCATTTATTACTGACATCAAAGAACATATAAGAAATGCAGCAATTAAAAGCATTTACGATACGTTTGACGATACGTCAGACGATACGTTAAACGTTACGCAAGACGACACGACAACGATAAGTGGACAAGAAAAAGAAAAAGAAGAAGAAGAAGAAAAATATAAAGAAGAAGAAGAAGACGTAAGAAGATCTGCGGCGGCGACCGCTTCAAATAATAATCAAATTAATCCTTATGATTTTTACCAAGAAAACTCATTTGGTGTTTTAGCACCTTATGTATCTCAAGAGATGACACACTTTATTAATGACTTTGAACAAGGACATGGGGATGAAGCAGTAATTGCATCAATGAAAATAGCTTTAGATAGAAACAGAAAGAGTTGGGGATTTGTAAAATCAATTCTAAATGAATGGTTAGACAATAACTTAAAAGATATGGACAAAATAAGAGCGTATGAAAAGAAAAAGTTACAGGACATGCAAAACAGATCATATAAATCTAACAACAATCAACCTAAAGAAATGACACCTGAATGGTTAAAAAACGAAAAACAAACACATGATAAAAAAGAAGATGATATGACACCTGAAGAACTTGAAGCATATAGAAAACAAGTAAAAGAAGAGTTGTCATCTATGTGGGAGGATGACAAACAACATGCGTGAGAAATTTTATGACGGATTTATATTAACCGAGGAAGAAATAGATGCACTTAATGCAGGAAAAGAAATAAAGCATAAATCTAAAAATGGCAAGATATATCTTTTTAGCAAGGAAATCAAAGCTGAATGCAATTACTATGATATCTCATTCAATTTATACAGTGATAGAGATGTAATGATTACGGAAGACGGAGTGTTTACGATATACGCAAAAGGTATAGATGAAGCGGTTAAAAAGCTATGCAATAAATATCCAAAGAATATTGTTGAAATAATAAATTACAGAACAGTGAGGAGAAAATTGAATGTCTAATGAAATATCAACATATAACTTAATGGACAAGATAAAAGAAAGACATGAAGAGATATATGAAAAATACGTTGATCAAGCATTTAAGCAAGTAGAGGAAGTTGTGTTTGAAGCGGTTGATAAAGGTTTTGCTGAAGTGGCTATACCTTTTAAAGGACCAATATCAAACAGTAACAGTGAATTAACATCTTCAATCAATTGTATTCAGAAAGTAATAAGAGTAAATCCTAATAGCTTTATAGATGTTGTTAGGGATAACTTCCAACTAGATAAATCGACTGTATATTTTAAAGATTTAGGTTCTTTTGATACTCATTTCCACTTAGTGATTGATTGGAGTGATTTAAATGCTGAATAGAGTTGTATTAGTCGGAAGATTAACAAAGGATCCTGAATATAGAGTAACGCCATCTGGTGTATCAGTAACAACATTCACATTAGCAATCAACAGAACATTCACTAATGCACAAGGAGAAAGACAAGCTGATTTTATTAATTGTGTGACATTCAAGAAACAAGCTGAAAACGTAAATAACTTTTTAAGCAAAGGTTCTCTTGCTGGTGTTGATGGCAGATTACAGTCACGTAGCTATGACAATCAAGAAGGTAGAAGAATATTCGTTACTGAAGTGATTTGCGAATCAGTGCAATTCCTAGAACCAAAAGGAACAAGAAATGATGGTAGTCAGTATGACGATTATCAACAAACGCAAAAGTCATCACCAAACGATTATCAACAACAAAATAAAAAGGCACAACAATCTACACCACCAACAAATCCATTTGCGAACGCTACTGGTCCTATAGATATTAGCGATGACGATTTACCATTCTGATTTGGAGGTTAAACCATGTACTTGAAACCAGGCGCTTTATATGACAAAGAAGAAATAAAACGATGTGAGTTAGTAAAGATAAAAGAAAACATGTATCAGATCATCAAGATATCAAATAATAAAAATATTTGGGCTTGTGGTGTAACTGAACATGAAGCAAAACGATTTAAACGAATGAACAAGTTATTTTATAAAGATGAATTGCAAAGGATGAATGCATATGGCCAGTGAATTAAAAATGACACGTAAAACAGGTTTTTTATTTGATAGAGAAGGAGTACAACAATGCAATGTACTACCACTGAAAGAGTCAATGTATCAAATCGTTAAGGTAAATGACAACCCAGCAATTAAAACGTGTGGAATGGATGCTAAAGCATTTGAACAATTTAAGAAAGCAAACAAATTATATTTTGCAGATGAATTAAAACAAAAAACAATATTCGATTACTTATAGAGGTGGATCATGGAACGTTATGCGAGAACGATTATAAGTCAATTTAAACAATATTCTAAATGTGAGATAGATAAGTCAGAAGGCAGAGTAGAAAATACTTTGAGTGCATATTTCAAAGATGGAAAGAAGAAAACTTTTAGAGGCAGTACATGGAATGCGATTGCATTTGATATGGCTGGATTTATGAGACAGGAATATTTTAAGAAGAAATACATTGACCCGATGTTTTCAAGAGAAAGGTGGATTATAGATGACTCACTCAGATAACAATGTAAAGAAAGTATTATCACATGTTGATTGGAATGTATTAGACCCGCAAAGACAGATACACATTTCATTTAACTGTGAAGCGGATGCACAATTTTGGTTAGATCATCACGAAACACATTATAAAGAGTTCTGGAAAGTCGAACCTCACGAAGTATATATGCTGGAGGTTAAATAATGTCGAAAAACATTAAACGTGTTGCATTGATTTGTTTATTAGCAATTACAGGATTTATAACATTGCTTTTTTCAGTAGCGTATCAAGTAATCAAGGAGGAAATGAACGATGAAAACCATTAACATCAAATTATTATCTGATAATGCTAAAAAACCATATAGAAAACCTTATTCACTTGATAGTGGATTAGATTTATATGTTTCTGAGGGCACACTCATACCAGCAAGACAAACAGTCATTGTGCCAACAGATATAGCCATTGAATTAAAAGAAGGTTATGAGGCGCAAATAAGACCACGTTCAAGTACATCTTTAAAAGGTGAGTTAGAAGTAAGACTTGGAACAATAGATTTTGGATATCACAAAGCAATCGGAATTATTACTAAGAATGATACTGATAAGGATATATTCATAAAACAACATGACAGAATAGCACAGTTAGTTGTAGCACCAGTTGTTTATCCTGAAGTAAATGTTGTACAAGCCTTTGATTATGAATCAGATAGAGGTGGATTCGGAAGTACAGGAAGATGACAACGATTAAATCAAAGACATACTTGGAAACATTCCGTAAAACAGTAAGACAGTCGCTTATAACAATCAAAATTAATAATTTAGGAGGAAATAATAATGGCAATAATTAATGTTGGAGATGACATAAGAGTATATATAGATGGTGAGTTCATCGAAGGAGAAGTTACTGATAGTAGTCAATCGAATGGTGAAAAGTACTATCAAATGCAAAGTAAATGGTATATGGAAAGCGAAATCACTAAGATTCCTAAAAGATTAACGGAGTATGAAAGAAAAACATTTGATGATCCAATGAACAGTAATGAAAACGCACCAGATGACGACAGTCAATTTGTGATGATGGAACAACAAGAAACACCCAGTAATACAGAAACAAGCGAATATGGACATGCTGATTCAAATGAACCGCTTCATGTAGAAGATGATGAACAAGAAGTGATTGAAGCGGATGTAGATATTCAAACAGAGGATTTCATTCCTGAAAAATGTGATAACAGACAAGTACTATATGCACAATTAGAAATGCATATTGAAATGGCAAATAGATGTGTTAAACAAATTGCTGCATTGACCGCATTGATTGGAGACGGTGATAATCATGAAGATTAAAGTTGTCGAATTGCAAGGAGACTTTGAAAAACAGATTAATAACATTATTCATGAGTTGGAACAAAAGAAAAGAGCGCAAGTGGTTGATATCAGATACTTATATCACGGAAAACAAATGAAAGCGATTATCCATTATGTCAGTCACTAATATTGAAATCAGGTATGAAGATGTCAAAGGTTTAGATAAACCGATGGCATCTCCAAGACCTAGATTTAAAAGAATAGGTAGATCTATTCAGACATACATGCCTAGCAGTTACACAATGCATAAAAACTTTATTCAAAAGCAAATGCCAAAGCTAATGACAGATAAACCATTAAAGGTAACTTTACTGTTTGAAATACCAATGGCAAAATCCTGGTCAAAGAAAAAGAAAGCAGAATATATTAATCAACCTCATACTGCTAAACCAGACATAGATAACTTAGTTAAAACAGTATTAGATGCTGCAAACAATCATATATGGATTGATGATGGCCAAGTTTATGAAATACATACAAACAAGATTTATTCAGACGCACCATCATTAAGTATAACCTTAGAAGAAGTTATATAGGAGATGAATTTATTGGATGAAAAAATAATGAATATATTAGGTCTAGATAAAGCAATGGAAATTATCAAACAAAATGTGTCCAATTTCAACTTAGAAGAAAATACATATCTACTCAAAACAAAAGATGCTTATCTTACATTAAGTTTGGATGAAGATAACGAGCATCCAGAAGATAAAAAACTAAGTGTAAAAGTAACTGGTGGAAACATAGTTGTTATCGAAACAGATGAAAGACCGTTCTCTGACATGTTTTCAAATTCGGAGGTTAATTAAATGGAACTATTGAATTGTGATATTGCATATAGCGTATATAAATCGAAAAATTATAATCTATTTAAATTTATTAAAAGCAACAGGGACATCAGTAAAACACATGTTGAAAAATTAGTAACACAAATAGAAGCTGACTATGAGTTTCCTCCTATAATCGTAAAACCGAATGGTGAGATATTAGACGGTCAACATAGATTTACAGCATTAAAACAATGTGGAAAACCGATTGAGTTTATTATCCGTAATGAGATTAAACAAGACACATTACAGAAATCTAATCAGTTTGTTTCAAAATGGAATTTAAAAGATCATATAAACTTCTTTTCATTAGAAGGAAATGAAGATTATCAGGAACTTGATAAGGATATTCAATATACAAATATGACACCTGCAACTGCTGCAAGGATTATCGGTACAACTGGTAAAGTTTCTACATCAACAGGTATACCAAAAGGCATCTTTAAAATAACGTCAAAAGATGATGCATATAACTTTTATGATGATGTCTACATAAGAATAAAATTAGAAAAAGTACCAGACAAAATTATCTTAAGTTTAAAACGACTATATGATTTAGGCATAGATAATAAGTTGTTAGTTAATTCAACTAATGTATTACTTGATGAATTATTACTAATGAGTAAACATCAGAAAATCATTGAACATATAGCAAAACTATATAACAAAAATTGCGACAAAGAAGACAAGATAATAATGGAATACAGTAAAAACGGAAGCTTATTATTGAAGTGATTACGGAGTGATTATATGAAATATGGAAGATGGTCATATAGTAAATACAAACCGCTTCAACGACATTGCAAAAGATGCAAGAGTTCAAATGTAGAAGATACTAAATATTTTGCTGAAGGAATACAAGTAGGTAAAACAACCGTTTGCAATGAATGTGGATATATGGAGGGAATAATCAGTGAGAACAAGACGACATAGAGCAATTAAGTGGGCTGAACAAGGAAAGAAGAGAAAGAAATATAAATCAAATGAACGTAAATGTAATAACTTTATTGAACGTTTTTGTATTACAGCAGGTAGAGGAATGGCAAAATCTATAAAAAATATTGCTATAGCAATGAACAAGATTAGATTATTTGGTAATCATCAAGCATTCACTAAGCATAAAACATTCTATAAACATATTCGTGAATCAAGTATGGATCATAGTCAGTATTTATTCAGAAAAGATGATGCTGGTTATTCAGTTGTTAGGAATATTGGATCATACGGATATAAAGAAGGACTTTGGGAAATGTGCAAGATTGCTTATTTTAAAGATGAACACTTTGAGCTGATAGATGAACCTATTGGATTTGTGTCTGTTGACGATGTGTTGAAGCGGTTGGAGAAATTGTAATGGCAGATAATATTAATCGTATAGGTTATTGGAGGTAGAGGGATGATTAAGGTAGGGGATAGATTCAGTTTGAATAATGAAAATTGGGAAGTTATTTTTATTAATAATGACTCTGTGGCAGTTGCTAGAAGTGAAAATGGAGAAGGAAGAGTAGTTTCGCAACGCACTATATATAAAAATTGGTATGAACAACAAAAACAACGTGCTGATCGAGCAGAAAAGCGATGGAGTGAGTTGAAGAATTTCTTATTGCGATATGAAAATGTTCCAGAAAGCGTTCAATCGTTCGAAAATGTATTTGAATACATGAAAGAAGTGGAACGAATAGAGGAGGATGGCGAGTGATTGATAAAGATGATTTAAGACAAAATAAAATTATGACTGTGAAGCATGTTAAGACAGGTAATATTTATCGAGTCGCAATGTCTAACGCAAAAATAATAAACGCTACTAATGAAAATGACGGTCAAGAAATGGTTTTTTACGGCAACGAAGATTTAAGCATGGAATTTGTAAGAGAAATTAATGAATTTTGCGATGGGCGATTTGTTGTACATGAATATTATAACTAACGGCTAATCTGGAGTACAATTCCACATTAGCCGAAATTACTCGAAAGCTCGAAAGCGTACTAGATAATTGAAAAGACTTACTTGCAATATTGATTTCAGACTGCAAGTAACAAGCAAGTGAAATTCTAAAGTAGTCGAATTCGACGGGTTTAGAAAGCGAACTATTCGGAAATATCGAAAGGTTCGATTACAGTCGAAATTAGGAGGAAATGAGAAATGGAAACGATCGAACTCATAATTGATAAAAATCAAATTGAAGCAATTCTTAATGGTGAACGTATTGAAAAAGAAATTGACGGTATTAAATATGTTATTCGACAAAGTTATTTACAACCTATGGCAATGCCAATAGTAAACAGACCTATCAAAGCAGTAAACACTGAAATTAATACAGTTGTAAACAAGCGTTATTTTAATCATATAGTGAGCGACTCGTTTAATAGATAACTCACGAAAGGAGCGAGGATTGTGGCTAATATATACAAAGTAACTTTCGAGATTATAAAAGGGGTGTTCTTCTTTCATCCGTTTTGTATCGTTGAAGCACGAGACATAGATCATGCAAAAGAAAGAGCTATGCAGGTAATGAACAGTCACCCTGACAACGTAGAAATCAATAAAGAAATAGTAGATGTTCAAGAAGTGGATAAAGACGAACATCCAAACTATATAACAATCGATGAAGTGATGCCTTATCAACCTGTAAATGAAATAAAGGAGAATGACGAATGATACCGAAATTTAGAGCGTGGGATAAAGAAAAGAAAATAATAGACATTGTTGACGGTATTAAATTTGATGAAGATGAAGTGTGGGAAATATCTTTTCCTGGAGATTGTTGGAGAGATGCAAGTAATTATGTACTCATGCAATCAACAGGACTTACTGATAAGAATGGCATTGAAATTTTCGAGGGGGATATCATCAACTGTAGAGATTTATGGTTAGATGGAGACCGCAGAAAAACAAATAAACAAATTGTTAAGTACGATTCCGGAATGTTTTCGGCAGGTTACGTTAGTTTGAGAACAAATAACAGTACATCTGAGATAATTGGAAACATATACGAAAATCCAGAACTATTATAGTAACCTAACGCATAACCTAGAGTAACCTAAATATTCGGCTAATCTGGAGTACAATTCCACATTAGCCGAATGTTACTCGAAAGCTACTAGAAACGTGTACTAAACACTTTGGTACCGACATCAATGTCGGTCGCAAACTTAGGAGGAAATGAGAATGACACCAGAACAACATCTAGCAATGCACCAAATGTTGAATAATGTTAAAACACAAAAATACGTTACACATGATGACTACATAGAGTTAATTGTAGTTGATAAAGACGGAAATAAGATGGAGATTAAGTTTTATCCAAAAGAAGATTAACACTAAAGGAGATAGGGATTGTGGAAGTAACAGAAGTAAATATTAAGCTAACTTATGCACGAGATAACGAAGGATTTGTTAAAGATATAAATATTATCAGCAGCAAAGAATTAACTAAGTTAGAAAGAATAATCCTGCAACAGTCATTCAAAGAACCTAAGAATAGGATGGAAATAGAAATAGAATGCAATAAGCAATAGTGATTGAAGCGGCTAACCATTAACCGCTTCATATTAATTTATACATAAGTGAGGTATCTATATTAATGTTAAACACTACAGATATTAAGAAGTTAGAGGAGTACTTTGTAAACTATGAAGACCTTAAGATGAAAAAAGAATTAAGAAAGCTGACGTTACTAAAGAAAGAAACTGATGACAATATCGGTACTAAGTCTACCGCTTCACCACAATCACCAGTAGAGAATGAAGTTGTAAAGCTGAGTATGGATAGACATTACAATAATATAGATACGATCATCAAAGCAATAGATGAAGTATATAAACGCAGTAGTGATATTGAGAAGACTATCATTGAGTGCAGGTATTGGAAGAGAGACTACACTGCATATGAATGGGAAGATATAGCAGAACACTTAACACGTAAGCGAGATGATAGTCGTATCATATCAAGGAACGCAACACTGAATGCGCGTAATAAAATGTTAGAAGAGTTTGCCGAACTGATTGGTTGGGTTGTCTGAACTTTCGATGTTATAGAAGTTCATAATAAAAAATAATATATTGGTAGTATCAGATAAGTAGGACATCATCTTAATAGGTGGTGTCCTTTTTGATTAGGAGTGAATGATGTACGAGACAACTAAAGAAAGAATAAAGTTCTATAAGAGTAGAACCTGGAAACGTAAGCGAGATGAAATACTAAAGAGAGATTGCTATGAATGCCAAGAGTGCAAGAAAGAAGGTAAGGTATCAATTGATCTAAATAGATTTGGACAAGGAACAAAACATAAATATTTAGATGTTGACCATATCGAAGAACTGCAGAAAAGACCAGAACTTGCATTAGTTGATAGCAATTTAGTTACATTATGCATAAAATGCCACAACAAAAAACATGACAGATATCAAAAGAAAAATAAAAAATGGAACGACGAAAAATGGTAGAAGATTGAAACGGAATAATATCCCCCCCATCAAAAAGTTTTGAGGTCCTGAAGAGTCCGTGGGAACGGTGTGGGGCTCGATTCCGAGGAAATTTCCGAGTTTTCGCACGTTAGGGGGGGTGTCCATAATTGAACAAGGCAAAAATTACCAAGTTTTTAAAAGAAAATGTCAAGGCAACTCCAGTTAATCAAGAAAAAATCGAACGTTATATCAACTTGTTAGATATTTATTATCAGTTAGATAAAGCTATCAAAAAAGATGGTGTAACAGTTACTACTGAAAATGGTGCTCAAAAATTTACTAAAGTTCATCCAGCTATTTCAGAAAAGAATAAAATCAATGCATCATTATTAAATATAGAAAAATCTTTTGGATTTGACGAAAGTCCAACTGTCATTCTTGAAAGACGTGAATTGTTATGATTCATAACAAGCATGTTGATTTTTATATTGATCAATATAAAAAAGGTAAAATACTTTTTAATGATGAAAGAATAAAACTTGTTGAGTTTCTAGAAAATCATATCTTACAAATGGATGAATTATTCTTTGATGAAGATAAGATAGAAAAATGCATCACATATATAAATAAATACTATTTTGAGTTGCAACCTTTTCAGAAATTCTTAATAGCATTCATATTCCTTTATGAAGAGGAAAAATTGGATGATGGTTCAAAGTTAGTAAGTCCATACTTTAATGAGTTTTATATCACACTCGGTAGGGGTGGTGGTAAGAATGGTTTGATTTCAGGTATAAGTAATTTTATGCAAACGTCATATCATGGCATTGATAGATACGATATATCAATCGTGGCCAACTCTGAAGACCAGGCAAAGACTTCTTTCAATGAAGTGTATGACATGCTAGTTGATAATAAATTATTTGTTACTGCTGAAACACCATTTGAGCCATTCAAAGTAAGTAAAACTGAAATATTAAATTTAGATACCAGGTCTAAATTGAGATTTAACACATCAAATGCGAAAACCAAAGATGGTGGCCGTGAGGGATGTGTTATTTTTGATGAAATTCATATTTATGAAGATTCAAAGATTGTTGATGTAAAACGTGGTGGTTTAGGTAAAGTGCCTCATCCAAGAACATTCTATTTAGGAACTAAAGGACATATAAGAGAAGGGTTTATGGATGCTTTAGATAATAGAGCGACTGCTATCCTGTTAGGAAAGGAATTAGAAGATAGGCTTTTCCCTTTTATATGTAAGTTAGATAAAGCAGATGAAGTTAATGATTCTGTTAATTATCAAAAAGCAAATCCAATGTTCCATCCACCTCTTTGTAAGTATGCACATGTCCTTTATAAAGAAGTACATGGTGAGTATAAGAAGTTACGATACAACCCTAGTGGGCGCTCTGAATTTATGACAAAGCGAATGAATTTTCCTGAAGTTGATGAATCAAAAGTGTTAGCCACGTGGGAAGAAATCATGAAGACACAAAGAGATATGCCTGATTTAACAAATCGTATGTGTATTGGTGGTGTCGATTATGCAACAGTAAAAGACTTTGCAGCTGTTGGCTTACTATTCAGAGTGGGTGAGGAATACGTGTGGAAAAGTCACTCTTTCGTAAGAGAGGCATTCTTAAAGAAATCAGCAATCAAAGCACCAATTAGAGAATGGCATGAACAAGGTTATCTAACTATTGTTGATGAGCCATCAATACACCCACAAATCATTGTTAATTGGTTTATTAAACAAAGAGAAGAATATGGACTGGAGAAAGTAATCATGGATAACTATCGTGCAGATCTATTAAGGCCATATTTTCAAGATGCAGGGATTGAAATTGAAATTATCAGAAATCCAAGAGCAATACACGACTTACTGCATCCTAGAATTGAAACGATATTTGCGAATGAATTATTAATACTAGGTGATAACCCTCTTATGAGATGGTACATAAATAACGTTGCAGTAAAAGTTAATGCTGCAACAGGTAAGCGTGAATACATCAAGAAAGATGAATTTACGAGAAAGACTGATGGATTCCATGCAATGTTACATGCTATTTATAGGGCTGATGAAATACAAGATATTGATTATTCTGAAGCGTTTGATTTACTTGAAACATTCTTTTAGATAGGAGGTGAGAAAAATAAGTATATTCTCAGATGTATTCAAAAGAAACTTGGAAATTAGAGATATGTTAGACCTTGATTTATTAGGTGATCCTGCAAGTCGTTCATATTTAAAAAGAATAGCGATTGATACAAATATCAACTTTTTAGCTAGAACTTTTAGTCAATCAGAATTTTGGGTTAAAGATGGCAACAAGAATGTAAAGAATACCCTGTTTTACAAATTGAACGTTAGACCGAACACAGATTCAAGTGCAACTGATTTTTGGCAGAAAGTCATTTATAGATTAGTTTACGACAATGAAGTTTTAATTATAAAGACTGATAATGATGATCTAGTGATTGCTGATGACTTCCAACGTGAAGAATATGCATTATATCCAGATGCATTCTCAAATGTAATCGTAAAAGATTATGAATTTAAGAGAACATTCAAAATGGACGAAGTAATTTATCTTAATTACAACAATGATAAACTTCAAAGATTCGTAAATAGTCTTTTTGGTGATTATGGAGAGCTGTTTGGCCGAATGATGGATTCTGAATTACGTTCTAATCAAATCAGGGGTGTTTTAAGAGTTAAACAGGGCGGCGGTAAATTAGATAGAGAAAGCATGAGTAGGTTACAAAAGTATGCTGATAAAATCTATCAGTCATTTACCAAAAGTGGTGTAGCTATCGTGCCAGAAGTACCTGGATTTGAGTATGAAGAGATTAACAAGGGTGGAACTTCATCTGATTCATCTGATAGTACGAAAATAAATAACATCAAAAAAGCTTTTGTTGATGATGTAGCTAAAATGATTGGTATACCACCAGCATTAATACATGGTGATATGGCAGATTTAGAAAATGCAATGGATGCATATCTTAAGTTCTGTATTAATCCATTAGTTAAAAAGATTGAAAACGAACTCAACAATAAGTTGTTTTCAGAAAAAGATTTTCTAAGTGGTAAAAAAATTAAAGTGGTTGGTATCAATAAACAAGATCCAGTTCAAAATGCAGAAAAGATTGATAAATTGATATCTTCTAACTTTGCTCAAATTAATGAAGTACGTGATTTATTTGGATTTGAACATATTGATGGCTTAGATGTGTTCTTACGTACCAAGAACTATGAACAAGATGAACAGTCATCCTCGAAAGGAGGTGATAACGAATGACGAACAGAATTTTAAACGTTTCAAAGACTGATAATGTCGGTCAAATTGATATTTATGGTGAAATCGTACCTGAGACGTGGCGATGGGCAGGTGAAGAGAGCGCGTACCACTTTAAAGATACTTTAGAGAAACTTGGAGATGTCGAAGAAATCACAGTGAACATTAACTCACCTGGTGGAGATGTCTATGAGGGTATCGCAATTCATAATATGTTAAAACGACATAAAGCGAAAGTAATCGTAAATATTGATGGTTTAGCAGCAAGCATTGCATCAGTAATTGCAATGGCTGGCGACGTAGTAAGAATGCCTAATAACGCTATGATTATGATTCATAATGCTATGAGTGGTGTTGTAGGCAATGCAAATGATTTAAGAGAAGTTGCTGATTTACTCGATAAAGTAACAAGCACATTAATGAATACTTATTTAGAGAAAACTGACAAATTAAATACTGATACATTGAAAGCCTTACTTGATGCAGAAACATGGTTGACTGCTGAAGAGGCTTTTTCTTATGGATTTATTGATGAAGTTATCACCTCTAAAAAGTTGGTTGCATGTGCAAGTAAAGAGCAATTAGACAAATTCAGAAAAACACCATCAAGCATTTCAAATAATGCAGGTGATCCAATTGTATTAAGTGGTTCATCAACTAAAGGTAAAAGTGAAAAGTCTGTTGTTATGGTTGAAACACCTAAAGAAACCAATAAAGAAAAAGTTAATGTAATTAAGGTTGAAATTGATAGTGAAGAATTTAAAGCGACAGTACAAAAAATTATCAAGGAAACTTTAGAAGAAACGAAACCAATTGAAAATAAAACAATCAAAAAAAGATTGTACTTATAGGAGGAAATTTGAATGACGATTAAATTTAAAGATGAAACAAATAGCAATATTAAGAACTTAAAAGAAGAATATTTCAAAGCAGCACGTGATGGTGAAGCGGCTGAAGTTGTAGAAGAAAAATATAATGAGTATATGAGTGCTTTCACTGCTAATTTAACTAACGACATTATGACTAAAGCACGTACTGAAGCAATGAACGCTACATTAGATGGTGAAATCGCTTTAAAGCGTGGAAATAACGTTTTAACTGCTAAAGAACGTCAATTCTTTACTAACTTAGTAGAAGATGAAGCAAATTTAGACACTTTCAAAGAGGAAAAATTATTACCAGAAACAACAGTTTTACGCATCTTTGAAGATATGCAACGTGAGCGACCGTTATTAGCAAAAATTAACTTCCAAGTTGCTGGTTTACGTACTCGAATTATTGTCGGTAAGCCTGAAGGTGCAGCTGTATGGGGTGAAATTTTTGGTAAAATTCAAGGTCAAATCAATGCTAACTTCACTGAGTATGCTTTCTCTCAAAATAAATTAACTGCATTTGCAGTAGTGCCGAAAGATTTATTAGAGTTTGGTCCTGAATGGGTTGAACGTTTTGTGCGTGGTCAATTAGCTGAAGCAATGGCGATTAAAATTGAAGAAGGTGTTGTATTAGGTAAAGGTTCAGGTGCTAATCAACCTTACGGATTAAACCAACAAATCACACGTGATGAAGATGGAAATATCACTGGTACTGCTGATAAAACACCAGTTGGCGAATTAACATTTGCTGACGAAAAAACTACTGTTACTGAATTAGCAAATTTAGCAACGAAATTATCATTTGATGAAAAAGGCAAACCATTAAATGTATTAGGATCAATCTCAATTGCTGTTCACCCTGCATTACAATTCTTTGTACAAGCTCAATACACTATGCTTACACCAAATGGTCAATGGGTAACTGCATTACCATACCAAATCGAAGTAGTACCATCTGAATTTGTACCTTATGGCCAAGCAATTGCTTTCGTTGGTAAACGTTACTATGCAGTTCAAACTGGCGGAGTATCAATCAAATCTTATGATCAAACATTAGCTTTAGAAGATTGCGATGTATTTATTGCTAAGCAATTTGCACATGGTTTACCTGAAGACAACAATGTATCAAATGTATACACATTAAATATTGCAGGTATGCCACCAGCACCAGAAGAAGTAACAACTGAAACACTTCCAGGAGCGTAATATAACGCTCCTTTTTTAATTCATTTAAAAGGTGGTGAATAGTATGGCGTTATTTGAAGTTGGTTTTGACTTTGAAGATTACGAAGAAAATGTAGTACTTAAAAAAGGCGAAGAAGTTGAGCGTACTGTAAAACGTGCAAATGAAATTAATGAAACGTTAAAAGAACATGGTACTGCTTTGATTCGTAAAGATGATAAGAAGTAGGTGATTAAATGATAACGAATGATCATGTAAATATTGCAAAACAAAGATTGAAGATATTTCATACTTTTGAAGATGAACATATCGAACAATTATTAAATGAATCATATGAAGATATTAAAAGTAGATGTCAGGAGTTTGATATGGATAATAATTATCAAGGTGCAACATTAGTTTATGAACGTACAAGATACGCTTATAATGACGCACTTGAATATTTTCATGAAAACTTCTTAGGTCCTATCACCTCTTTTGCATTAGACAATATGCAGGAGGTAGATTATGAGAGTGATGTATAAAGGATACACGCCACCAAAAGTAACTAATGGTGATTTGCGTGTACCTGTTACTTTTTATAAATCTATATCAGACGATGGACCATATCCAACGGTATCTACTAAAGCGGTATTCACTACCTTATGCGAACTATATGATTCAAGTTTAAAAGATATTGAAAAAATCGACACAACAAATTCTAAACACATTGTCAGCCTTAACTTTAGACATCCACATGAAGATTATAATATTGAACACTCAGATAAATTCAAAATACTTGAAGGACTGTATTCTGGTATAGAGTTTGATGTTGAACATTTTTCTACAAAAAGTGATGACAAAGAGATGTTGAAGGTTGTAGGTGTTTCATATGCCAATTAAAGTCGAAGGTTTAAGAGATCTTGAAAAACAATTAAATGTGAGATTTGGACCAGTGCATTCAAAAAGATGGATTGACAAAGCTTTATTAGAAGGTGCAAAGCACATTAAAAAAGCTATTTACGATAACTTTGATGAATTTAAAGACACTGGTAAATCTCAAAGAGAAATTACAATCAGTGATCCAATGTGGCTTAATGGCAAACGTACAATAAAGATACATTGGCGAGGTCCAAATGACAGGTACAGAATTATTCATCTTAATGAATTTGGGACAATCAAAAATCCTAATCCGAAAGGTAAAGGGGCAATTGATAGAGCAATTAGGCAATCAAGGGAAATCTATTTTAAAACTTTAAAGTCAGAAGTTGAGAGGTATATGCGATGAGAGATATTCCAATGGAAATATATGAAATCTTAATTGATGACAGAGAAGTAACTTCCTATACAGGAAAACACATTAAAATAGATAATTATCCAGAGCCAGCTTCACAATCACAACCTTATATCGTTATATCTGAAGTAGATGACACGTTACCTTACGAATACGCTGACAATGACAATTTAGCTTTGAGTTACTTAGTACAGGTCGACATATTCTGTCCTTTATCAAGTAACTATAACGCAAGAAATACATGTAAAGAATTAAGTTATTACGTATCGAGAGTTTTAAAAGAAAAATTAGGATTAGAAAATACTTCTAATGCTAAACCAGAATACGATAAAGATCTCAAAATATACCGTCGTGCGAAAAGGTACGAGGGTATTTTTTATCGACAAAATAAAGTTAATTAATAGGAGGATTATAAATGGCTAAAAATTATCATGCTACTACTGGTGTAGATGAATTTTACTATGGTGTATTAAATACCGAAAACGAAGAAACAATTGTAGGTACTGCACCTGAAAGAATTAAATTCTTACAGGAAATTTCAGTATCACAAAAACAATCTATTGAGAAAGCTTACGGGGATAACCGTGTATCTGAAATTGCAACATCAAATGGTACTGTTGAAGTTGAATCACAATTTCATAAGTTACCTGTTGAAGATCGTGTTGTACTTTTCGGCTTAGAAAAATTAGAAAACGGGTTATATGCATACGGTAATACTGATAATCCACCTTATGTAGGTGTAGTATTTGCTAAAACGCATGAAGACGGTTCTAAGGAATGGGTTGGATTACCTAAAGGTAAATTCACTAAACCAGAACAATCTAACCAAACGAAAGAAGATTCAGTTGAGTTCTCTAGTGATTCAATGACTGCTGAATTTATGGACAGAAAAGTTCAAGGATTCACTGAAGAAAAATCAGTTATCTTTGGTCGTGATGAAAAAGGTTCAACTGCCGCACGAGATGCTATCTTTATGGCAGTATTTGGTGTTGGTTATCCAACAGAAGCTTTACCAGGAGCATAACATACTAGGTACTCATTAATTTGAGTACCTTCAATCTTTTGATTGATAATTTTGCAAAATTAAGGAGATACGATGATATGAATGTAGATAAGGCGAAAGCAAAAGTATTAGAAGGTATATATGTCTATGCTGAAATACTAGTAAAGCATAAAGGCGCTACCTTAGAACGAGATAATTTAGACAGTTTAGTAAAAGCATATGCAGTTTTAAACAATCAACAAGATGAAATTGACTTCAAAAAAACATTAAAAGAAACATTTAATTTATAAAAAATAAAAAGGTAGGTATATAAACATGAAAAGAAACTTTATTAAATTAGTAAAAGACGTAAAAGACGATAAACCTGTATTTGACACTTATTTAACACCAACATTTATTCCATTTAGAAAAATGTATGATGCAGCAGATGTACAAGACGAGATTGAAAATAATAAAAGTTTAACTGAAAAACAACAGATGGATATTATGTTAGATATGGTTGTAGATATTTATAACAAACAATTCACACGTGATCAATTGTTAGATGGATTACATTCTCCTGATGCAGGTCAAGAATTAATGAGTCAAATTGAGTGGGTTGCACAAGGGAAGATGGATGAAGAAAGAAAAAAGGAACTAGCGAAGATGGTATAGAAGGTATTACTTATGCAGAACATAAAGTAAATATGAAAAAACTTATTTACAATATGATGCATGAATCAGGAAAAGATATAAACGAAATACTGGATATGCCATTTTCTTTCTTTATGGAAGTTGTAGAAGAAAAGAATAAACCTAAAAAGACAAAGTCATTAATCTCCGCATTCGGGGGTTAATGACTTTTTTATTTGTCAAATTGAAGGTAGGTGAGTAAATGGCAGAACGTATTAGAGGTTTAAGTATTGATTTAGATTTAGACGACACTGGAATAACGAGGTCTCTTGGAACAATCAAACGTTCTTTTAGGGATTTGAACAGTTCATTAAAAACAAATATGAACAATTTTAAATACACTGAAAAAAGTGTAGATAGTTATGAAAATGCGATTGAGGATTTAGGAACAACGATTAAAGGGCAACAGAAAAATGTCAGTGGTCTAAAAGCTAAAATGGATGAACTAACACAAGCAGGTAAATCACACACTGCTGAAGCATCTAAAATAAGACAAGAATACAACCGACAAGTTGATCATTTAAACATGTTAGAACGACAACTTGAAAACACATCACAAGAGTTTAAAGAATTTACACGAGAACAACAGATTGCATCAAGTAAATGGACTATCATGGGAAATCAATTAGATGCAATGGGTGATAAATTAACATCTGTTGGAGATAGAATGCGTGGGGTCGGCCAGAACTTAACAATGGGTTTAACAGTTCCATTAGCTGGTGTAGGTATTGGGGCATTAAAAGCAGCAGGTGAATATGAAGCGGCAGGCTCACAGTTCAGCCAGGTATTCGGAAAATTAGAAGGACAGGCACAATCATCACTCGATGAAATCGCTGATAAAACAGGATTATTACCAAATGCATTAAGAGGATCGTTTACTCAAATGGCGGCTTTTGCTAAAACTACTGGTGCTGACACAAAAGAAGCAATGGATTTAACATCTAGAGCAACAATGGCAGCAGCAGATAGTGCAGCATTCTATGATAAATCAATCGAGGAAACAACAGAAGCTTTACAGTCTTATTTAAAAGGAAATTATGAGAACGATGCAGCGCTTGGTATTTCATCAACAGAAACAACACGTAATGCAGCTGCCAATAAGTTATATGGTAAATCATTCGCTGAATTAAGCGAACAACAGAAACAATTAACTCTATTACAAATGGTTGAAGATGGTAATAAGTTATCTGGTGCTTTAGGACAAGCTTCAAGAGAATCAGATACTTTAGCAACTCAAACAAGTAATGTTAAAACTGCATTTCAAGATTTTTTAGCAGAATTAGGTAAGCCGATTCTTCCAAAAGCAGTAGACATACTTAAATCAATGTCTGGTGCAGTTAAAGGTGTGTCAACTTGGTTTTCTGGATTAAGTGAAGGCGCAAAAATAGCTACATTAGGTTTTGGTGGCTTTTTAGCAGCATTAGGTCCAGTTATAACTGGTGCAGGAATATTAGCAGGTTCATTAGGTTCTATTATGAAATTTGTAGCGCCATTAGGAACAGCTTTTGCTGAAGCAGGTGGACCGTTGAAATTTTTTGTAGGAAAACTAAGTGCATTAAAATCATTATTCCTTTTAATGACTGGACCTGTAGGTTTAACTGTAGCTGCGATAGTAGGTTTAGGCATAGCATTTACTGTAGCTTACAAAAAGTCTGAAACATTTAGAAATGTAGTAAATAAAGCATTATCAGGAGTTAAGAATTTAGCTATGCAAGCAGTAGGCGCAATAATGGATTTTGCTAAAGGTATAGGCGATCAGTTGCGTATTTTCTGGCAGCAAAACGGTACTGTCATAATGCAAGCAATTCGAAATATAGGTAATGTTATTAAAGTTGTTATGAATGCAATTTGGGCAGTTATGAAATTTGTATGGCCAGCAATTAAATTTTTAATAGTTTCTACTTGGGAAAATATAAAAGGCATAATTAAAGGAGCTCTTGATATTATTCTTGGAGTAATTAAAGTTTTTGCTGGACTTTTCACAGGTAATTGGAAAAAAATGTGGGAAGGCATAAAGCAAATTTTTAGAGGTGCATTAACTTTTGTATGGAACTTAGTGCAGCTTTGGTTGATTGGAAAAGTTTTAAAAGTAGCGAAACTATTTATCGGTTCGTTTAAGAATACTTTTAAACTTGGACTTGATTTTATAAAAAATAAATTTTCGACTATTTTAAATGCTATTTATAATTTTACACGCAATATATTTTTAAGATTAAGAAACTTCTTAAAAAATACTATGTATAACCTGAAAAAAATGTTTGCAACAGTGTGGCTAAACATAAAAAAACATACAACAGGAACAGTATCGAATTTATGGAAATCTGTAAAACAAATTTTCACTAATTTGTGGAATGGAACTAAAGCAATAATGTCAAAAGTAAGAAATAGTATGAGTTCCATTTGGAAATCCATAAAAAATAACACTGTTAATATGGCCTCTGGATTGTGGAAGTCAGTCAAGAAAACTTTTAACAATATGAAAAATGGACTTAAATTGATTATCGATAAAATAAAAGAACATATTTCTGGTATGACAAGTGCAGTTAAAAAAGGTGTCAATAAGTTACTTGGTGCAGTAAATAAAGTAGGCAAAAACTTAGGATTACCTAAAATTCCTGAATTACACACAGGTACTACTCATACGCATAAGAATATTGTTAAAAATGGCAAGATTGCACAAGGAACAATGGCAGTTGTAGGAGATAAAGGTAGAGGTAATGGTAAAGGTGGATTCAGAAATGAAATCATCGAATATCCTAATGGAAAAAGAGTTTTAACTCCAAATAGAGATACTACTACATTCTTACCAAAAGGCTCTAAAGTATACAGTGGAAAACAGACCCAACAAATGCTCCCTAAATTTGATTTAGGTACAGGGATAAAAAGTGGTTTAAGTTCAGCTGGATCATGGTTAAAGAATACAGCATTAGACACAGGTGTCAAAATAGCAAAAACAACAAAAGATATTATGAAAGGTTTAGGGGATGTCATGGATTATGCAAGTAATCCTGGTAAACTATTCTCTAAAATAATGTCTTTAATTGGTTTTGATGGATTCAAAAATATGAAAGGTGGATTCATTGGAGATTTTGCTAGAGGTATATTTGGCAAAATGAAAAAAGCTATCATTGACATGTTCCAAAATGGTTTTGATAGTATGATGTCAGCTGGTGGAGATGGTGGATTCTTAGACATGTCTAAGTTAAGTTATCGATATGGTAATGATCCTGCTTACTTCGCTGAAACAGGAGTTAGATGGCATAGTGGTTTAGACTTCAACTACATCAATGAACCATTACATTCAACTGTTGGTGGTCGTGTTCAAGTACCACCATTTATGGCAGGCGGATATGGTAAGTGGGTCAAAATTATCTCTGGTGCTTTAGAAGTAATTTATGCACATATGAGTAGCATTAGTGTAAAAGATGGTCAAATGATTAAACCTGGTCATAAACTAGGGATTTCTGGTAATACAGGTTTCAGTACTGGTCCTCACTTACATTACGAGATGAGAAAAAACGGAAAAGCGTTTGATCCTCTACCTTGGTTAAAGAGCAATAATGGTGCTACAAATGGGAATATTTCTAAAAATGTAGGTGCTAATGCAAAATCTTGGATTCCTATGATTAGAAAAGCAGCTGCACAAATGAAAGTAAGTCTTACAGGAAATGATGTAAGTGCAATTGTTGCTCAGATTCATCGTGAATCTGGTGGTAATCAAAATATTGTTCAATCATCAGCAGTTTGGGATATAAACACGGCATCAGGAAATCCAGCTCAAGGACTATTACAATATATCCCGCAAACATTTAGAGCATATGCAGTGAAAGGTCATGGAAACATCAGAAGTGGTTATGATCAATTGCTTGCATTCTTCAATAACTCTAACTGGAGACGTGATAATCCTGGTGGTCGTTCTGGTTGGGGTCCAACAGGTAGAAGAAGATTTGCAACAGGTGGCTTAATCAATAACGCTGGTTGGTACAACATTGCTGAGGGTGGTTATCCTGAATGGGTAATTCCAACAGATCCTAAAAGACGTAGTGAAGCAATGAGTATGATTGCTATGGCTGCAAATCAGATTCAAGGTAATAAAACGATTGGAAACAAACGACCTAGTCAATTAGGTGCTATTGGTGGAAATGATGAAGCGATGATACAGATGTTACAAGCACAACAACAACAGATTGCATTACTAACTCAATTAGTTACTAGTAACCAAGAGATAGCAGAAAAAGATTATCAACCATCTATTAAAAAACAAGATTTTATTTATCAAGTGGAAGAGGCAGTAAATATAATAAACAGAAAAACAGGAAGACATAAACAATTTAAACCAGCTACGTTATAGGAGGTTTTTAAAATAGATAATACTACAGTAATTATTAATAATAAAAAACTTCCGTGGCTGATAGTACAAAGAGGGTTTAAAATACCCTCTTTTAATTTTGCTACAGAAGTTGAAAAAATACCTGGTAGAGACGGTGGAGTTTTAAAGAACAGAGAGTTAAATCATTATGAATTTGATTTACCTTTATATGCATTAAATGACTCTATTCATGGAGAGAAAAATCATGATGAGATATTAAATGAATTAGTAAGGTTATTTGATTATGACAAACCGGTAAAGCTTAAGTTATCAAGTAAGAACTGGTATTGGTATGCAATGTTCGATGGTCCATTTGAAATAGATATGACTAAAGATGGATTTATCGAATTTTCAGTAAAGGTCATATTATTAGATCCTTATAAGTATTCAGATACAGAATATACATCGCCAGCTTATCAAGATCAAATAGCAGTTAAGAATGATGGTACTGCAAAGACATATCCGATTATTGAAGCAACTGCAATTAAAGATTCAACAATGTTTATGATTACGAGAGCAGACGAGGATTATTTTCAAGTAGGCGAACCAGAAAGTGCTAATAATGAAACAAAAGATTTAAACCCAATTTTAGTTAAATCAACAGGTAATACATTGAGTGGTTGGCAATATGAAACACAAGGGAAAATTATCTCAAACAATGAGGGCTCAGCATTGGCAAACGGTGTAGCAGAATCGAATGGTTATTCTATAGGTGCAAAAAGCTTTGGAACAAGAGATAACAAGGGGTGGTACGGACCTGCATTAAGACGTTCTTTACCTCATACAGTCAATGACTTTACAGTAACTGCTGATATGAAAGTTTTTGATCAAGAAAAAGGAAAATCAAGTGTCGGCAAAGTGATGACACATTTGTATGATGAAATGAACAACGTTGTTTGTACTTTTGGATTATATGATGCAACAGGTAGTAAAAATAATATCAGGGCTTGGTTTGGTATCTATAATGAATTTGGAGAACGTTATGAAATATATGATAGTGCAGGTAATTATGCATTCGATGATCATTATATATATTTAAGTGTTTCAAGGAAAAATAACATGTGGACATTTAAAACTTGGCATTACTATACAGACAGTAGAGGTAAAAGGAAAATCACATCAAGAATGAATAAAGTTTATAGTGATCGTGGTGCAATTTATTCTAAACCTATTGCACAAGTTGGATTTCAAATATCCAGACATACACATTTTGAAGTACAACAAGCAAGGATAAACGAAATTAAATTCCAAGAACATTTAGCAGGCAACGAAATACCTTACATTGTTAAAGCAGGCGAAGTTGTTTACATAGATATGAATCAGGAATTTGTAACTATTGACAATGAACCAGCATTACAACATAAAGCTTTTGGTAGTGATTACTTTTATGTTGATAAAGGGATAACTGAATTATTCGTATTGCCTCAAGGTTATTTTGATACAACGGTTACTTGGGTTAATAGATTCTTATAGGGAGGTGATGAATATTTGATACATGTAATTGATTTTGAAGGAAATGTTATTGATTTCTTTGGAAAGGGAAATGATGCAATTTTAAGTGCGAATTATGAAAGAAAAAATGATGAGGGTACTGAATCAGAAATACTTACATTAGTTATATCTACTAAAGCTTCAGAACACATGCAAGAGTATAGAAGATTATTAATTCAAGATGAAACTGAAGCATATAGAGAATTTGTTATTGAACGATGCGAAAAAGAGAACAACGGATATTCAGTAATTGAAGCTACTGCATCGTATTTTATAGATATTGCAAAAGCTAGAAGTATTGCAAAGGGTACTCTTGAAAAGATGACCTTAAAGGAAATGGTATACAACGTTTTACGTGGCACAGGCTGGGAATTAGGAAATGTTGATTGGTCTGGTGTAAAAACAATATCATGGGATGCTGAAAGAACACCATATGAATTACTCAAACAAATCTGTACTGCATTTGATGTGGAAATTGATTTCACCTATGAAATGAATGATAAAGGTATAAACAGAAGATTAGTGCATCTATATAAGAAAAAAGCACTTTTTAAAGGTAAAGAAATCAAAAAGGGCAAGGATTTATTAAGTCTTAAAAGAATATCAGATGCTACAGAAGTTGTAACAGCAGTAATCGCATTAGGACCAGAAAAAGAAGATGGTAGTAGGTTAAGAATTGAAGTTACAGATGATAATGCACAGTCACAATTTGGCATTGATAAACGTTATATCTGGGGTATATATGAGCCAGAATCAGAAGATGCAACAATGACAAGTGCAAGACTTACATCATTAGCTAAAACACATCTAAGTAAGATAAGTAAGGTAAATGTATCATATGAAGTTGATGCACTTGATATTAGAAAACATTCTCCTCATGAAGTGACACGATTTGGTGATATTGCACGTATAAAAGACAGAGATTTCACACCACCATTATATGCAGAAGCGGAAGTAACAGGTATTGCACATGATTTAATTTCAGATGAACGTAAATACACTTTTGGTACACCTAAAGAGTATTTAGAAAGCGATTTAAGAAGATACTTTACTGAAAGATTAGCGATGTTACAACAAATGATGAAAGACGATATTCTAAACATTGATCAGATTATGGAGAAAGTCGTTGTTACAGTTGATACAAAAATTGAAGAAACAATTACCACAGGTGCAACACCACCAGATACACCAGTAACAGGACAACTTTGGTATGACACATCAAATCCTAACAATGCAGTATTAAGAGAATATCAAGATGGAGAATGGGTTAATAGCACGACTGAAAACCCTGAAGACATCGGCACATTATCAAGAGCGCAAATATTATATAGAGAATTACAACTTAGATACAATGTAACGTTAGAACAAAATAACTTATTAAATGAACAATACAACAAAGTATTAAATGACCAATATTTAACTGACCAATCAATAAAAGATGCACTTACTCAAGCTTATTTAGATGCACAAGCAAAGTATAATGCTGCAACTAGTGAATTTGGTTTAATCACTGAAGATGCTGCAACAAACTTAAATATATTGCCTATTCAAACCGCAGTAATTAATTACTATACATCTGTTAATGAATTAGCTAAACAATTACAATTAGCGCAGAAATCAATTCAAGATAGATTGGCATTGCTTCAATCACAATATACAGATGAGAAAGTAAAACAGATATTTAGTGAAATAGCTTCATCTACTGGATTAACATATGATGAAGCAACAAACACCTTAACAGGTGCAGTTGGTATTACTGATCAGCAAGTAACTGATATTAGTAATAAGGTACAAGAAAATTTGGCTGGTCAATATGTAACAACAACCAAATATAGTGCTGACCAGCAAGGAATAGTAACGGACTTACAAAATCAACGTTCATCATTGGAACAAATGAGTAGTCAAATTGATTTAGAAGTTTCTGATAGTAAGTTGAATACGACTATGAAAACACTAACTGAAGCGGTATCAGCAT
This sequence comes from Macrococcoides goetzii, assembly GCF_002742385.2. Classification (GTDB taxonomy): domain Bacteria; phylum Bacillota; class Bacilli; order Staphylococcales; family Staphylococcaceae; genus Macrococcoides; species Macrococcoides goetzii. The sequence goes on along the minus strand of NZ_MJBI02000009.1, from coordinate 21,908 downwards.
TACAATTATTAGCTGACGGTATCACTATGACAAGTGGAGAAGATGGTATTATATCAAGTGTTTCCTTAATTCCTGGAAGTTATCTAGTAAAATCAGATAAAATTCAACTTGTTGGAGATGTATACATGCAAGATGGTCTGGTACGTGTATCGGATTTGAAAATTGGTGGAGAAGATAAAACAGGTAGAATTGAAATTAAAAATGCTGCTAATGAAGTATTCTTTGGGCTTGATACTGAACAAGCTGCAGCATCTGAACTTTCAATTGGTACTTTAAGAGTAGAAAAGATAGTAAATAATGATATTGTTACTCAATCATCTGAAAACATGACTTTCTATGTTTCTAACATTGGAGATAATGAAAATGATGGTTTAACTTTAGATACTGCATTCGCAACGGTTGAACGAGCATTACAAGAAATCCCTATTGTATATAACGGTGAATGTACAATATATTTAAGAACGTTAGACAGCGCAGAAGTAGTAGAAGTTAAGGGTTTCATGGGTAAAGGTAAAATAACTTTTGCAGGAGTAGCTTCAACAGGCTCACCATCTGTAGGACAGATTAGGAACTCTGTCGCTTTTAGGTTTGCTGGTAACACTATAGATAACTATATACAAAACATATTTATAGAAACCGAAAGTGGCACGAGTGGTATAAATGTAAATGGCGCAAGTGTTAATGCTGTAAACGTAAATGTAAATGGTACTGGCGGTGGTGAACAAGCAGTAGTTGTATCACGAAATAGTTATTTTGAATGGCGTGGTGGAGAAGCAACAAACGTTTCTCGCGGAATGACTTGTCAAAGTGGATCTAATGCCTATTTAAGAGATGTAGATATATATTCAAATGATTTTGGAATCGTTGCTGCCTATGCTTCGCAAGTAGAAGCAAGTAATGTGAAAATTAAATCGACTACTGCAACTAATGCATTTGCTGGTTCATTTATTAGTGGTTCGATAACGAATATGACAACTACATCCACAACACCAGTTGCACCACCACCTACAATTAAGACAGTAACACTTACCAGTAATTCAGCAGGACATTATTATAAGAATTATAATAATTTGGGATGGAATGGTACGTTTATGAAAGGTTATCCTATTCAGGGTACATGGAATCCTTATGGCGAACGAATGGGGTTTTGGTTCTTTGGTAATCAATTTGACCGATTCGTTGGAAAAACTATCAAAAAAGTTAGAGTTTATATTGGTCGATCATCAACTAATATGCAAGGGGATATCGGTAGTAGGAAAGCTACTCTGCGAATGCATACTTATGCTTCAAAACCAAGTACGACTCCTGCAACAAGTAATGCTACTGACTCTAAAGCGATTATGTTAGAGATGGGTGAAAGTAAGTGGGTTGATGTTACATCTATTTTTGGCTCAATGATAAATAAATCATCATGGAAAGGATTCGCAGTAAATACTGATAGTTCAAGTGTTTATGAGTATATGGCAATGAAACCGACATTAAAAGTGGAGGTGACTTATGTTGTATAAAGCAGTTCTGTATAATGAAGAAAATAAAGCTATGAGTTAAATCATTTCACAAAAAAAGATAATGGTGATGGTAGTTTTGACTACAAATTCACACCTTATAATGGAGATCCATATATTATTGGTGGTTGTTTTTTAAAACTTGCTATTTTTGATGATGAAGTACAAGTTGAAGAAAATGATGTTGTGACAGATCATTTAACTAAAAAATATGACGAAACACCTTTTATTTTTGTAGATGATCCAAAACAAATTATTGAAGCACAACAGAAATACATTATTGCATTAGAAGAAAAATCATTATTATTACAAAATGAATTAAATAAACTTAGGGGATTAGCATAAGCTGGTCCTTTTTTTCTGGAGGAAATTATATGAGTATTGATAAGATTCAAGACTTAACCGTTGATATTATTAAAGATAATAATATAGTCGATACTGCTACTAAACGTACATTCTATTCGCAAGATAAAGAAACAGCAATTATACGTTTTCAAGTGCGAGAAAATGGTGAAGAATTTGATTTTTCAGCTATGCAAGGTATTAGTACTACAGTAGCAATTAGAACTGCTGATAGATCACTTTTCACTTTATCTTCAAACATAGTAGATCCTGAAAAAGGTATAGTTGAAGTTGTAATACCTCAAGATGTACTTTTACATGCTGGTCAAGCTGAAGGTGAATTGTATATTGATAGTGGTACAAAGAGAAATGCTACAGTACAATTCTCATTCAGAATAAAATTATCTTTAATTGATAAAGAAGTCCTCACTACACCTCAAGAAATAGCATCAATCGAAAATATTGCTAGGACAGTAATTGAAGACATGCAAGTAAATAATGTTGATCTTACAAACTATTACACTAAATCTGAATCAGATATAAAATACGCTTTAAAAGACGAAGTAGTAAATGGAACAACTGATTTAACTGGTTATGATAAGACTTCCACTTTAGATACTAAATACGCACCAATCACACATACTCATGATGAATACTTAACACAAAATGATGGTGATGGATTATATTCTAAAGTTACTCATACGCACAGTGCGACAGATATAGGCACTTACACTAAGTCTGAAATAGACGATAAGATTGCTACAGCACAATCAGGTGGAACAGTTGATTTATCGTCTTATCTAAAGTCATCAGATGCTAGTACAACTTATGCATCTAAGGTACACACGCATACTATTGGTGATATTTCTAATTTACAAGTTACCCTTGACGGCAAAGCGTTATCAACTCATAATCACGACTCGACATATATTAAAATCGCAACGGGTCAAAACTACAAGTTATATGCTGATGATGGAACTGTACCAATTACATCTACAGTTGATTTAAATAATATTGATGCTAAAATCACGAAATCTGGAACATATTACATCACTACAGCAATGAACGTACCAGCAGGCGCTCCAACTTTAGCATTATGGTTAAAATACGATGTAAGACAAGATAAGACGTACAGAAAAATGACAATCCTATCTTATTCTACAAATGAAGCATGGACACGTACCATGAATAATAACGTTTGGACATCCTGGACTAAAATTGCGATAGATGAATCAAAGTTTGCATTATCTACACATTCACACGCTATTTCAAATATAACGAACTTACAATCAATATTAGACGGTAAACTTACAAAAGCACAGGCAGATACGTACTACGCAAAGATTGGCAGTGCTGGAAGTGATGGAACGACTGTTGTAGATGACAAAAATAAAGTTAATGTGAATGCTAAATTCGGATTTGTTGGTGACGGTGTAACTGATAATTATCAAGCTTTCAAAGATATGATTGCATTCAACAAATTAAATCCTGAAGTAAAACTTGAATTTGACGGACAGTATAATGGACAACGTGCAAAATATCGTGTTGATAGATACGTGACTATCGCAAACATTGAGGGTAGTTATGCATCAGGTTCACCTACACATATGGTGTGGGAAGGTCGCATGGTCCACCTAATCACAAATGGTGCATTATTTATTAATATGCCTATGAATGGATTTACTAAAACTAAAGCATTCACTAGTGGTGGGTGGCATTATGCAAAAGAAGAGCCGATTACATTATTTAATTTTGAAAAGGTTCAATCAGTTATAGGGGATAATCTTTATATTGATGGCGAAAATTACAAACTTAAATTTCAGACTGGATTCACTTCTAAAGAGGGCGAGAACGCTAAATGGTCAGCGGATAATCTTCCTTTAGCAGAAGGACGTGGCCACGGTATTGTATTAGGTGGTTCAACAAATATAGCTTTCAGAAATGTTTCATCTATTAACCAGGTTGTAGATGGCATTGCAGTAGCTTTTTATGCTGATTATGCAAAAATGGAAGCGACACAATCATCTAACGTTAGCATTACAAACGTTACGACGAATGGTAATGGACGTCTTGGTATTTCTGGGTTAGGTGCGTGTAATGGTCATATCACTAACTTTATTTCTGAATATAACGGAATGAACAAGAATGCAGATGGAATGTATATCAGTTCAAGCCCTGCGGCCGGTTTCGACTTTGAACCGCATCATAGTCCAATTTCGACTGATAACAATACGCCACCAACTTATAAGGTTGAAGATTGGAATGGTAACTTTGTTATCGAGAATGCACGCATCAGATATAATTCGGGCACACAAATCGCATGTACTTCAACATTATTGACACGTAACGTTATTATTCAAAGAGCAACAGTCAGACCACCAAAAGGTCGTACAGGAGACCACCTATTAATTCAAGCATCCTTACAAAACTGTAAATTTATCGACTGTGATATTGACGGTAAATTAGCAGATGGTAAATTGTCGCGAGTAGTATTTTATGGTGCTGGATATGTTTCTGAATCAACTGGAGTTATAACAGGTCAACCGGCTAATGTATGGAGTGAAGTTGTAGGTGGACGCTGGGCTAACGTTGAACCGTGGGTAAATACTAACGGTAATACGACTTACAATGAAATTCCAACGGGACAATATGGACTTCATAACATTTCATTTACTGGATTAGTTATGGATAACGTATTATTCACTTTGAGAACGATTAGACGTTTCAACTTCTTAAATGTTGTAATGAACTATCCATCAGACAGTGTTGTCAATAAATTGATTATCTGGAACGCTAACATGAAGGACGTTGTTATGATCAACAGAAAATCAACGAACATTACACTCGATTTAGGAAACGGAGATACACAGTCGAATTTTGAAAATTTAAGATTGACATCAAATAAATTCGATTTTGCATCTGGTACTAAGAAGTATAAAACAGCAGTCATCTCGAATGAAGCGATGGACGTCTATGACTATACAAGAGCTATGGAATATATGTTAGGCAACGGAACTACACCGATACCGCCTGATGACACTACAGCACCTAATCCACCGACAGTTAATACTGTTTACACAGATTCTACGACTATCACAGGTACGGCAGAAGCTAACAGTACGATCACAGTATTATTCAATGGTGGTAACGCAACTACTGCTACAACAAATAGTAGTGGTAACTGGACAGTTACGAAACCAGGTGCAGTAACATTAACTGCCGGAATGAGTATCAACGTAACTACTAAAGATGCTGCTAATAATATTTCTAATGCAACGACAGTAACTGTCCAAGCAGTCCAAACAGGTACGGGTGGAAACTTATGGCCGACAACATCATTTGATTATACCAACAAGACAATTCCTCAATTAGGTGGAAGTGGCAGTAAGTTAGTTGTCAACCCAGTGTTCACTGTATCAAACAATGAGGCTCAAGCTTTAGACATGTCAGGAAGCGGTGATACTATTACTTTTGCTGCTAAAGCAGGCACAAGCAAATACGGAATATTCACTTTAGAACCGAATAAACAGTATACTATTCGAGTTAAGGCTACAGATACAATTGCAAATGCTTCAGATTTAGTAACTATGATTTCGACAACAGATGCAAATTACATCTGGCCAAATCCTCGAGTAGTGGATATAACATTTACAACTGGAAGTGACGGTAAATTTGGTTATGACTTCAATGGTGTCACTTATGGCGAAGCAACTTCATCATTTGTGTTCCATAGAGCAAATGGTGGTAAAGACTCAGCTACGACATATAAAATCTGGTTAAATCCAGGTGCTACAAGTACGGCGACATGGAGTAGTTAAAAAAATACCCAACCTCTAACTTTAATTAGTTAGGGGTTTTTATTATAAATAGAAATAAATAAAGAGGTGATGTGCGTGTGATAAAAAGGTTTATTGATCGAGTTGATAATCTCGGCACTGAAGCGTGGATAGCGATACTCAATTACATTGATACAAGTATCGACAATTTGCAAGAGCGAAGTAAGAGTAATGAAGATAGAATCAATAAAGTCGAAGAAGAATTCAGAGAATTAAAAGAAGAGCTTGGAGATGCAAAAGCTGTCATAGACAGTAATAAAGAGTTAAGTAAAACTATAAAAAAAACTGCACTCACTACAGGTGTCGGCGCAGTTGTGATGTACATTCTGAATAAATTGGGGGTGGTTTAATGCGAAGTCCGAAATATAACGAAATATTTGTAATGATGTTCAGTTTGTATGTTTGGTTTACGTTATCTGTTGAGCCAGAACTTTTTACTTCGACGAACGGAAAATCAGGTGACATTTATGATACTTACATCGGTATGGTAGGTACACAGAATAATTTAGCATGGATAAGTTTAGGTGTGTCGCTACTATATTTAGCTAATCTATTCACTAGGAAATATGGACTGATAACAATCGTTCATGTTATTGGTATGATTTATTACTTATTCATCAATGCATCTTTCTTAATTAACTATCCAAATATCGCATTTGGTGTACTAAGTTTAGTATCAATATGGCTATTCACGGATTTATTGAAATTAATAGACATTACTGAAGAAGAAAAAGCACGAAAAATAAAAGAAAAGAATGGACTAGACGACTGTGATTCATTACGTCGCTAGTCTTTTTATGGAGGGTTTTATATGAAAAAAATAGATGGATATACATTAGCAAGATTAGTTAATTTAACACTGGCATTAATCAACGCTGCATTAGTAATGTTTGATAAATCTCCATTACCTTTTGTGGAGGAAGATGTAGAAGAATTTGTGATGTTACTGTGGTTAGTGTTTTCGAGTTGTTTAGCTTACTGGTACAACAATAATCACACTGAAAATGCTCAGAAAGCTCAAGAGTTTAAAAAACAGTTAGATCAAGGTGAAGTAGACTTCAAGGGACCTAAAGTTGTTCAAGAAGAATCTGAAATCAATGTCGATAACTCAGATAACCCAAATGAAGGTTTAGGTGGTGGACGTGTTGACTAAAAAGAAAATTGGTGTGTGGAACGGTGTACCAGTGTACACCGATTTTTTACCTATTGGAACAAGACGTACAGGGCAAAGGCTAGATAGTGGTGTTCCTAAATTTGCAGTGATTCATGATACAGGAAACAAAGATACTTCTGCACAAGCTAACGTGAATTATTTTAAGAACACTTATAATATTTCATGGAACCAAGTAGCTTCGGCACACATTTTTGTGGATGATGTTGAATGTATCATTTGTATTCCTGTAACAGAAAAAGCGTGGCATGTTCTTTATAATACCACTCAAGATAATTTTCATTATGGTGATGATGCAAACGATATAGCGTTCGGAATTGAATTTTCATATTTTTCTTCTCAATCCCGTAGCTTAAAATCCCTTGATAACGGATGTCGAATAATGGCTGCACTTTGTAATTCGTGGACGTTAAACCCTAAAACACATTTACCAGGACACCAAAACATACAATCAGATAAACAAGATCCAGGTAATTTATTAGAAGCTTGTGGCTATAAGAGAAGTGATATGAAGATTATTGATGATTTAATCATTAAATACATGAAAGGTGATGCACCTGTTAAAAAGGTAGCACCAAAACCTGAAAAAGTTATAACTGCTAATCCTAAAAAAGCAAAATCAATATTAAGTATGTCATCTAAAGCTTATTACAAAGGTACAATTAAATATGATGCTTCATTAAGAAAGAGAAAAGGATCTACATTAAATGATTTTTCTTTTGGCGAAGAAATAGGCATTGTTAAAAAAGGGATAGAAGTTTATATATTCCAAGAAATTAAAGATGCACAAGGAAATACATGGTGCAGAACGTACAGCAATAAAAATAATGGATGGGTGCATAAAGATACTATAAAGAAAACAAAAACCTTTATATCCATGAAAAAGAAAGCAACAACTAAAAAAAAATCTACTAATAAAAATAATGATATCTACACAGTTAAGCCTGGTGACTATTTATTTAAAATTGCAGAACAACACAAAGTAAGCGTTTCAGATTTAAAGAAATGGAACAATCTTAAGTCTGACACAATATTCCCTAAACAATTATTAAAAGTTGCAAAACCATCAGAAACTAAACCAAAAGTAACTGCAAAAAAGAAAGCGCCTGTTAAAGTTAACACAAATAAAAAGATTGCACGATTAACTCAAGAAGAAGCGGTCAATTATTTATGGAGTATGAAAGATAAGTATATAGACTGGGACAATCGCTTTAAACTACAATGTTATGACGCTGCAAATGCGTATTGGCATTCATTATTCAACCATTCATTGAGTGGGATGTATGCTAAAAATATTCACATTGATAACAGAGCGGTACTTCAAAATGAATCTGAAATAATCATTTATGACGGTAAGCGTAAACCTCAAAAAGGGGATATGCTTATTTTTTATTATCAAATTTACGGAAGTATTGCAGGTCATGTAGCAATGTGCCTTGAAGCTGGTGAAAATGGCATGACAATAATCGAACAAAACTATGATGGTTCTGGAACTATGCCATGTACAATTAGAACGTGTAATTTCTTTGGATTGATTGCTATAGTTAGACCGAACTTTAAATAAATAAGTATTTAGACCACAAAAAATAACCCTACTTATCATTTGATAGGTAGGGTTATTTTTTATGGCTATTTATTTATATAGTACTCATAAAGCGTTTCAGCAGTTTTTAATGTTATATCATCTAAATTACGTTGTTTATTACGTAACTTACTAATTACTGCTTTACTAACTTTAGTGTCGCGTTCGATTTGATTAGCTGAGATATTACTATCTAATAGTGACTGTATTTCTTTTCTCATTATTCTTCATCTTCTTCAAATTCAAACACGCTATAATAGTATTCAGATTTGCTATCAGAAATTAAATTATAGTAGTCATCATCTTCCTTAACTTCGATCAATTCAAAGGCAGCCATTACATCTTCATCAAATACATCATAACCATATTTATCTACGATATTTTCATAAACCTCTTTATAAGTTTCTCCTTCAGCATTATAAACCTTTTTCATATCAGTAGTTTTACCAGTCCATAAAATAGTCATCTCAATCAATCTCCTTTTTGTTTTTAATTTGTTATTATCTTATGTCTATATATTACTCGATATGTTTAAGTACGTCAACACCTATCCATAAGATATTTATAAAGTTTCATTTTATGGCTAAAAAACCGAATTATTAATATTTCGGTGATTAAGACGAATGTCGGAACTATATTATTATGCACTTCCAAGTCTCCCTAGACTTCCGACAGTTTATCCACATAGTATGGTATGTTTATTTGATTTTAATAGCACGTTCCGACAATCTTCCGACAGTTTAGTCGATTATTACCGACAATAACCGATAAAACGGATGATATTGATAATTTCATGTAATTGATACATCCCCCCAAAAACATTGACATATCAATGTTTTGAAAATACAATAAAAAATAATCATCGAACACATGTACTTGTACACAAGTTGTGCACAAAATGTGTATAACTTATTGTCAATAGGGAGTATTACACGAAATTAATCATAATATCATACACATTTTCTGTGGATAACTAGGATAACTCTGTGGATTAGTGTAATAAAAGGATTTTTATTGTGTATAACTTTGTGTACAAAAAAACCGGCTTTGCCGGTTAATTTTCTAATGCTAATTCTAATTCTGTCCACTGTTCGACTTTTTGTTCGAGTGTTTGATTTAATGTAATGAGTTCTTCATTTAAAGCATGAGATTTTTCATGGTTGTTAAATACTTCTGGTTGCGTAAGTTGTTCCTCTATACTACTAATTTGACTTTCCAGGTGCTGAATATCTTTTTCCGTACTTTCTAATTGTCGCTCTAGTTTACGTCTTTCCTTTTGGTTCGCTTTAAAGTCATCGTTGGTCGTTTCTTTAGTAATTTGCTTTGACTCCTGTTCGATTAAGCTTTCGTGGGCTAATCGTTCTTCTTCTTTTTCGATGAAATATGAATAGTCGCCGAGGAACAGCTTTCCACCCTTATCTGTCATCTGGAATATCTTTGTTGCTATTTTATTGATGAAATAACGATCATGGCTAACAAATAACAAGGTGCCGGGATAATGGATAAGTGCGTCTTCAAGTACTTCTTTTGCATCAATATCCAGGTGGTTAGTCGGCTCATCAAGAATTAATACATTGTTTTCTTCAAGACTAAGCTTTGCAAGTTGTAATCTCGCTTTTTCTCCTCCTGATAAATCATTGATAATCTTTTTCACATCATCCTGGACGAAGAGGAAACGGCCAAGTACTGTACGAATATCTTTTTCAGGCATCGTTGGATAGTACTGCCATAATTCTTCTAGTACAGTATTATTTGAAGAAAATTCAGCTTGCTTTTGATCGTAATAGCCGATAGAAAGATTAGCACCATATTTAATATCACCGTGTAGTGCAGTTAACTGTTTGGCGATGGTTTTAATAAGTGTTGTCTTACCGATTCCGTTTGGTCCGATAAATGCAACAGCATCCTGTTTTTTTATATCTAAATTTAAATGTTCAGCAAGTGGTGTATCATAGCCGATAGCAAGGTCATCGATACGTAACACATCATTTCCTGTTTCCTTCTGAATATTAAATCTTAAATTCATAGAATGATCGTCTTGTTTCGGAATATCAATCTTTGTCATCTTTTCAAGTACTTTACGACGTGATTTCGCCATACCACTCGTTGATGCACGTGTAATATTTTTTTGGACAAAGGTTTCCAAACGTTTAATCTCAGCCTGTTGTCGTTCATACTGTGCCTGCATCTTTTCGTAAAATTGATCACGTTGTTCAATGAATTTTGAATAGTTACCGACATATTTCTGAACTTGACCTAATGCAACATCGTATACTGTGTTTACCACTTTATCTAAAAAGTAACGGTCGTGTGAGATAATTACGATGGCACCATCATACGTCGTTAAATAATTTTCGAGCCAGGCAGTTGTATCCATGTCGAGATGGTTAGTAGGCTCATCGAGAAGTAGTAAGTCAGGATTATGAAGTAGCATTTCAGCTAGAGCAAGACGTGTCTTTTGTCCACCTGAAAAAGTATCGATTTTCTGGTCAAAGTCTTCGGGTTTGAAGTTGAGACCCGTGAGCACTGTTTTAATCTTAGTTTCGTAAAGATATCCATCCTGAGCTTCAAATTGTTGCTGTAATTTCTCATAACTCGTTAATTTTTCCTGATATGCATCCGTGTGCGCATTATGACTTTCTTCGCTTAAATACAAAGCAATTTTGTCTAATTCCTGCTGCATTTTTTCCAGATGAAGGAACGGTTTTTTCATCGCTTCGTAGACGGTTCCTTCTGCATTCAAAGTCATTTGCTGAGTAAGATAGCCGAGTCTGATATTTTTAGCCATTGAAAGATTACCAGTATCGTAATCTTCAGTGCCAGCTAGAATCTTCATTAAAGTGGTTTTACCAGCACCATTTCTTCCGACAATAGCGATACGGTCGTTAGATTTAACTTCGAATTTCACATTCGAAAATATATTTTCACCTGAGTACGATTTAGTTAAATTGCTTGCTTGTAATAATATCAAGTTATTTCACCTCACTTTCATTGTACATGAAGGACGATGAGGTGGGAATATTTTAATCAGTTTTGTGAAATTTCACATAGTCAATTAATATGTTAAGTGTTATAATCAAAAGTGATGTGAAATCTATCACAAATTTACTTGAAACAGGTGAGTAGGGTGTCAAAGGACGAAATAAAGATTCCTAAAGCCACACTAAAGAGACTTCCTTTATATTATCGTTTTGTGAATACGTTATATAATTCAAATGTGGAAAGAGTCAGTAGTAAGGAGCTAAGTGAAGGCTTACAAATTGATTCGGCAACAATACGAAGAGATTTTTCTTATTTTGGTGAGCTAGGAAAAAAAGGATATGGCTACAACGTTAACTTTTTATTAAACTTTTTTAAGACAACTTTGCAGCAGGACATGATTACAAAAGTTGCGATTATCGGAGTAGGGAATCTGGGAACTGCACTGGTTAATTATAACTTCTCAATCAATGATCGCATGAAGATTACAGCAGCCTTTGATACAAGCTCATCTTCTATCGGAAAGACGATTGGTAAGATTACTGTCGAAGATATGAAGGATTTCGAAAAAATTGTTGAAGAAACAGGCATTCAAGTTGTAATATTAACAGTACCAGGTGCGGTTGCACAAGACGTGGCAAATAGAGTGACAAAAGCAGAAATAAAAGGTATATTAAACTTTACACCAGAACGTTTAACAGTGCCTAATGGGGTGCACGTGCATCACATCGATTTAGGTGTTGAATTACAGTCGCTAATATTCTTTATGAAAAATCATTAGGGGGTAAAATAGATGTTATTTGTTAATACAGTTGGTATGATATCACCTGCAATTGCTATTTTCTTAGGAGTCATTGCGTTAATTATTTTCGGACCTAAGAAATTACCAGAATTCGGTCGTGCAATGGGTACATCTTTAAAAGAATTTAAAGATGCTACAGATGGTATTATGAAAGACCATGATAAAAATGATAAAGACGTAAAATAATTTAGAAATTCAAAACGGCGACAGTGTTTGCCGTTTTTTTATGAGGAGGTTCATTCCTTAGATGAATAAAGATGATTTAACCGTTGTTGAGCATTTGGACGAGTTACGTAAGCGCATTATGGTCGTGCTCTATTGTTTAGTAGCTGGGACGGCAGTAGGATTTTACTTTGGTAAACCTGTTACGAAATTCTTAACAAAAGATGATGTACCTAAAGGTATTGAACTGCATTATTTCAAAGTGAGTGACCCGTTAACGATTTATATTACAGTGATTATGATTATTGCACTGATCATTATATCGCCAGTCATTTTATATCAGTTATGGGCATTTATCTCTCCGGGATTACATCCAAAAGAACGTCGTGCAACATTATCATACATTCCAATCAGTTTAATTTTATTTCTAGCAGGACTCAGTTTTAGTTATTTTTATGTATTTCCTTATTTGATTCAGTTCACGATTGGACTTGCGAGTGAGATGGGGGTTAATCAGATGATTGGTGTCAGGGAGTATTTCAACGAAATGCTGAGATTTACGATTCCATTTGGATTCTTATTCCAGTTACCGATACTGTTGTTATTCCTAACACGACTAGGTATTGTTACACCGATGTTCCTAAAGAAAAATCGAAAATACGCGTATTTTGCTTTATTTGTGATTACTGCATTGATCTCACCGCCGGATTTAATTTCATATTTGATGTTCTCATTCCCAATGTTGTTGTTATACGAAGTGAGCATACAAATTAGTAAGATTGGGTATCGTCAATTTTTAAAAGGTGAACAACGTTTAATTGAAGAAGAACTAATGGACTAACCACTCTAGAGAGTGGTTAGTTTTTTTTGATATTTAGTGGAAAAATTACAAACAAATGCCCACATGAAACTAGAAGTGTGCACGAACAGGAAAAAACTTCAAACAAATGCCCACATGAAACTAGAAGTGTGCACGAACAGGAAAAAACTTCAAACAAATGCCCACATGGAATCAGAAGTGTGCACGAACAGGAAAAAACTTCAAACAAGTGCCCACAATGAACTAGAAGTGTGCATCTATATCCATTAATATCCAACTCAAATTTGATATATACCCTCTTTATCTGTACGTTTTAAATTTTTCCTGATAAACCGCTCAATTTTGTAGTTCCGCACCGAACTTCCCGTAACAAATTTCGTAAATTTACCAACTTTCACACTGCCCACTTTATGAATTGCACAATATTCTTTCAGTGCATAGTGCATCACATCATTAAAACTATAAATTTCATGACAGCATGGCATCTTTATCAGATTAGAAAATTCTACGTCTTGCACAACAGCACATTTCGGACATTTCAGACCTTTAAAAAACACAGCTTCTGTAATATCCAGTTCAACACTATGGATTGATTCTGATCGATGTGCTTTCACAAGCAATTCTGCAATATCATAGTCAACTTCCATAACAGGATGCATCTTTAATTCATGAAATGATGACTGTAATTCGTTTGCGTGTAACAAACGTGGATGTTTGCCGTCATTTTTAAACGTCACATTATTATTTACAAATACAAAAAAACCCACTACTGTAAAGTTAACGCCGAATTGCTTCCATATATAATTCCTTAAAAAAGTTTCAGATCTGCTGATCTGTAAATCAGGCTTTTCAATCTCTTTATATCCGTGATAGAATTTGCCATCTTGATAACGAGAATTCCTCGTATAGTATTTCGCGTCTAATATATATGCACTTTGATTCACGATAACGATTGTATCGAACTGTCGTTCAGTCTTACCATCTAACAATCTTAAATCCTGAATGACTAATGCATTTCCGAAATCTACACGACTAATAATACGATCAAGCAGTTGCTCGCCGTAATAGCCTTTTAATTCTAATTCATAATATGATAAATCGAGATTACTGCGTCCTTTGAGGTGGTGTAACTGAAGCAATGAAGAGGAAGGTTGTCTTGTTTTGATAATCATATAGTCTCCTGTTAGATATTCAATGATCAATACACTCTCTTTATATCACGAATTTCTAAAACATGCTAAAATAAAGTCAATATGTAAGGGGTGGCAGCATGAATAATATATTAGATATTGCAAATCTCGCTGGCGTTTCAAAAAGCACCGTCTCAAGATATTTAAACGGTGGTTCAGTGAGCGATAAGACAAGACAGAAAATTGATAAAATCGTGAAGGAAACGGGTTTCAAGCCTAACCAGTTTGCGCAAAGTTTAAAAGCGAAGCGCACGAACATGATAGGTGTTATCGTACCTCGTTTAAACTCATATGCTTCTAATGAAACTTTACTTGGTATAGAAACGACGCTACGTAGTCAAAACTATCAAACTTTAATTGCTAATACAGATTTATCTATTGATTTAGAGTTAAATGCAATCAAGACTTTTCATACGAGTAAAGTTGATGGCATCATTCTGCTGGCTACGACTTTAACAGAGGAACATATTGAACACATCGAATCTTTAGATAAACCTTTTCTGCTTATCGGTCAGCAAGATGCACATATTCATTCAATTATTCAAAATGATTACGCAGCAGGCATAAAGATCGGTAAGTATTTTAAAAATCTCAAATATCAAAATATCGCCTATCTAGGCGTACCTGAAACGGATATCGCAGTTGGCCAAAAAAGAAAACAAGGTGTAATCAAAGGGTTTGGGCAAACCATCCCATTATATGAAACGACCTTTAAACTTCAAGACGCAACAGAAGCTGCAAAGCAGTTAGTAGAAAAATATGATGCACTTATTTGTGCGACAGATAATATTGCACTCGGCGTATTGAAAGCAGCGCAACAACAAAAAGTAAGAGTACCTGAGCAACTATCGATCACTGGATTTGGCGGTTATGAAACGACATCTATTGTGACACCGATGATCACGACGATTAAATTTCCATATTTTGAAACAGGCGAGTTAGCCGCTAAATCCATACTGGATTTAATTGACGAAAAAGAGGTGCCGTTACTTCAGGAAATGTCGTTTGAATTAAATGAAAAAGAAAGCGTTGACAAAAAAGCAGTACAAGCATAAAATGACACTAAATAGAATGGAACCGGTACCAAAAAGGAGTATAAATATGATTGAATGGACACGAGAAGAACGATATCAAAGATTAGAATCATTACCAGAAGACGAATATTTAAAATTAATAGAACAGACGAAACAATCATCTCATAGACAGTTATTCCATATTCAGCCACCAACGGGATTACTGAACGACCCGAATGGATTTGCTTATTTTAACGGTCAGTATCATTTATTCTATCAATGGTTTCCGTTAGGACCGGTACATGGTTTGAAGTACTGGTATCATACCGTAAGTGATGATCTTGCAACTTTTAAAAATGCAGGAATTGCACTACGTCCGGATACTCAGTTTGATAGTCATGGTGCTTATTCGGGCTCTGGACTAGTTGTAGATGATACGCTGAAACTAATCTATACGGGCAATCATCGTACAGATGCATGGGAGCGCATTCCTTATCAGATGATTGCAACGATGCATAAAGACGGCACGATTACAAAAGATGAAACACCGATTATCAGTGGTCCACAAACTGGCTATACAGACCATTTCCGTGATCCGAAAGTATGGTTTGAAAATGGATACTACTATGCCGTGATTGGCGCACAAAGAACAGATGAGACTGGTACAGTCGTTGTTTATCAATCTATTGATTTAAAGCACTGGACATTTATCTCTGAGTTAAAAACGGACTATACAGACTTCGGATATATGTGGGAGTGTCCGGATTATTTTGAATTGAATAATACGGATGTATTATTATTCTGTCCGCAAGGCATTGATAAATATGAAGATCAGTTCTGGAACATTTATCAGTCTGGCTATGTGCTCGGTCAACTTGATAAAGAGACATTCGAGATGACACACGGTGAATTTACAGAACTGGACCACGGATTTGATTTCTATGCACCTCAAACAACACTCGACAAAGATGGCAACAGAGTATTAATTGGATGGATGGGATTACCTGATACTGGCTATCCAACCGATAAAGAAGGATGGGCACACTGTTTAACGATTCCACGCGAGTTAACGATAGAGAATAACAAGTTACGTCAACGTCCGGTGAAGTCACTTAGAACATTACGTGGCAATGTAGAAACAGCAGAAGGTTATGCTACGAAAAAGAATGTAAAACTTCATCCTTATGAAGGGACGCACTATGAATTGATCGTCGATGTGCTTGACAATGATTCGACAGAATTTTATATAGAGTTACGTGTATCTAAAAAAGAAAGCACGATGATTACATATAATAAAGCAGAAAAACGCATCACGCTAGATAGATTTGATAGTGGGCAATTACCAGAAGGTGTTGATGGATATAGCCGTTCAGTTGTATTAGATGAAGATTTAAAGCAATTACAAATATTCGTTGATACTTCGTCTATAGAAATCTTTATCAATGACGGAGAGAAAGTGATGACGACACGTATCTTTACATCTCAAGATGCTAAAGGTATTCGCACATCGACTGAATCAGGTCAGGTGTACTTTAAATTTACAAAATATGACCTTAAGGAGGCAAACGAATGAGTGCATTATTTGCAATCGGTGAAGCATTGATTGACTTTATTCCTCAGACAAAAGGCGTGAAATTAAAAGAGGTTAAATCTTTTGAAACGAAAGTAGGAGGAGCTCCTGCAAACGTTGCAGCAAGTGTCGCTAAGTTAGGTGGAAAGTCTTATTTAATTTCACAACTGGGTGTTGATGCATTCGGAGATTTAATCATCGATACATTGGAAGATACAGGGGTTAACACATCTTATATTACACGCTCTAACGAAGCAAATACTGCACTTGCATTTGTAAGCTTAACGCTCGAAGGTGAACGTGATTTTTCATTTTACCGAAATCCTTCAGCTGATATGTTAAGAACAGCAGAAAATTTGCCGGAACAAATACAACCGGAAGACATTATGCATTTCTCTTCAGTTGATTTGATTCCTTCACCGATGAAAGACACACATATCGCTTTGATAGATAAGTTCCATGAAGCAGGTGGCTTAGTCATCTTTGATCCGAATTTAAGATTTCCACTGTGGCCGGATAAAGCATTGTTAAAAGAAACGGTTCAGACTTTCATGCCGAAAGCACATATTTTGAAAATTTCAGATGAAGAGCTGGAATTTATTACAGGTATCAAAGATGTTAACGAAGCGATTCAAAGTCTGTTTATTGGTCATACAGAAGCGGTCATCTATACAGAAGGTCCAAAAGGCGCAACGGTATATTTTAAAGATCATACTGTTCACGCACCAGGAGAAGTTGTTACTGTTGAAGATACGACTGGCGCAGGAGATGCTTTTATTGGTGCTGTAATCTATCAATTGTTAAATAAAACACAACAAATTAGCTATCTAAAAGAAAATGCTTACGATATTTTAGCATTTGCCAATCAAGTAGGGGCATACACAACAACAGGCAAAGGTGCCATCGAAAGTTTACCAAATATAAATGACTTAAAACTACGATTTTCCTAAAATTGTAGTTTTTTTTAATAAAAAGCATTATTTTTCATCAAAAATTAAAATATTTATTTAAATTATTCCGAACATATAGTATATAATATATATAAGTATTAATTTCAAATTAATATTTTGTAATATTGTCTTATTTTTAATGAAAAGTTTGGAGGTTATTAGCTATGTATTCCGTTTTAGGCCAGATTACACAAATGTACGACACATTCACACCGGTTGAGAAACGAATTGCAGATTTGATGATAGATCAACCTGTAAAAGTTGTGAATTTACCAATTAAAGAGATAGCAAAATTGGCAGGAACGAGTGAAGCTGCCATCGTACGATTCAGCAAGCGCCTAGGACTCTCTGGAATCAAAGTTGTAAAAGTAGAACTTGCAAGAGAATTACATACAATTGATACTGAAAAAAAACCTTCTAAGATAGAATTTACAGATTCAGTTGAAGTGTTAAAGGAAAAAGTATTCAATAATTCAATTCAAGCTTTATACAATACAGAAAAGATATTATCACCAAAATTAATCGATGATGCAGCACAAGCAATCATTAAAGCGAAGCGTATGATGATATTTGGAGTAGGAATAGCACAAGTCGTAGGAGAAGATTTCAGACTTAAACTTGCGCAAATTGATAAACTTGCACATCTTGCAAATGATTCTTTTACTGCGGTCTCAATGCTTGGAAACTTTGAACCGGGTGATGTATTATTTGCAATAACTTCATCAGGTAGAAGTAAAGAAATTATTGAAGTAATTAAGTATGCAAAGAAACAGAGGATTACGATTATCCTACTTACTCAAAAAGTACCGTCACCTGCTTTACGCATGGCTGATATTGCCCTTGCTATGGCAAAAGAAGAAAATGAAATTAAAGTTGGAACGATGACGGTTCGAATTGTGCAACTGGCTATTATTGATGCGGTATACTTAAGAATTGGTTCAATCCAAAGTGAAGCAGTAATTAAAAGTTTAACAAACGTTAACAATGCACGTGAAGATATTCAGGACGCACAGTAATTTTAAGTATAAAAAAGGTCATTGAAATAATATTTCAATGACCTTTTTTAATGCTTATTATTTTTTTACGATAAAGCGGTTTTCTACAGGTTGGAAGTCTTTTGGACCAGCTTCTGAACCAACTGAACCGAACGGCATTTGCGCAACAAGTTCCCAAGTTGCAGGAATATCGAATTCACTTGCTACTTTTTCATCGATTACGCCATCATAATGTTGTAATGATGCACCTAATCCTTTATTGGCAAACGCTGTCCAGATTGCAAATTGGTGCATTGCATTTGATTGTTGTGCCCATACAGGGAATTTCGGAGCATAAGCTGCGAATTTTTCTTGTAATCCTTCAGTTACTTTTGTATCGATGTAATATAATACAGTACCGTAACCAGCTTTAAAGCTATTGATTTTTTGTTCAGTTTCACTGAAATCACGGTCTGGACCCATTAATTCTTTTAAGCTGTCTTTAGTGATATCCCATAATTTTTTATGTTGATCATTTAATAAAAGAACAACACGTGTACTTTGTGAGTTGAACGCTGATGGTACATGTTTTACTGTGTCAGAAATAATTTTTTCGATTTCTTCGTCAGAAATTGGTGATTTTGGTTCGATGTGATAAATTGAACGTCTGTTTTCGATTGCCTCTTCAAAACTTTTTGCTAAATCTTTTTTAAATAAACTCATTGTCATTTCTCCTTTTATTTTAAATTAATTACGACGTATCATTAATCTGATTCCTATACCATTTGGATCTTTTATAACTTCAGAATTCCCGTCTTTATGCATTGTTAATCCTTTTTCGTTCAATAACTTTTTGAAATAGGCAACATCTTCATCATTTGGCATCTGAATATCAAAACGGCGTATACCCGGTGCATCTTGTTCAGGTTGTTCAGTCGCTTTATCCCACGTATTTAAGCCGAGATGATGATGATATCCAGCTGCTGATAGAAATGCAGCACTATTCCCGTATTTAGTCATAACATCCATACCGAAGAAATCCTCATAGAAAGCAATACTATTATCGAGATCGATGACAGATAGATGCATATGTCCCATAATTGTATCAGGATGTAAACCTTTAAAAGGCTGGTTGTTGTTCGCAGCAAGTACACCGCTAAAATCCATTTCAGTTGTACCCATCACGATATTGCCGTTTTCTTCAAATTCCCATTTTGAAGATGGCACATCACGATAAATTTCAATTCCATTACCTTCTGGATCTTGTAGATAGATCGCTTCAGATACATCATGATTACTTGCTCCAGAAAGCGGATAACCCGTTTTGATGAGATGGAAAAAGATATTACCTAATGCTTCACGAGATGGTACTAGTAATGCAAAGTGAAATAATCCTGCTGATTTTACTCTTTTTTTATTCGTCTGGTACAGATAAATTAAAGGACGGTTTCTAGTGCCGAGTACTGCATGTTGATCTGTTGACTCTAAAACATTCAATCCTAAAATTTCGTTGTAGAATACTAAACTGTTCTCCATAAAATTTACATTTAAATGGATTGCACCGATATGCGTGTCGTTCGAAAAATATTTTGCTTCCATAGTTTAAAGACTCCTAAGTATATTTTGTATATACGATATAATTAATATATCACATCATATTATAAATTAAAAATGTTTTAATGTTATTATATCAACTTTTATAAATTTATTGCAGTTATATATACTATGTTAAATATATGTAACAATACGCTCACTTAATAGAAAATAATAAATATGTGCTTTATAATGAACGTAATTGGAAATTTGGAGGAATGTATAATGCGTAAACTAAAGCTACATTCGTTTGCTATAACGACAGCTGCTCTAACGTTAAGTCTAAATGCATTAGACATTAACTCAGCAGAAGCTAATGAAATCACACATAAACCAGCAAGTACTGTTGAAATCGTATCAACTGAAATGAATCAATCTACTAATGATACACCAACTATAGAGCGTCCTACTACAGAAGCAAGAACGACTGAAACACCGACAACTGAGAAAAAGTCTACTGAAAAGACGATTGTTACATCTCAAACGAATGAAACGAATCATAAAGTAACTGAAAAGCCGGCAAAAGAACCAGTTAATGCAACGAGCACTTCAACAAAGCCTGCTACGAATAATCAGACTGTCAAACCAAGTGTAAAGCCACCAGTTACGACTGAAAGGCCGACTACTGAGCAACCTGTACCAGCTCCAGCTCCTGTTACAAAACCAACAGAGCCGGTGACAACTGAAAGACCGAATATTCCAACGGATGATAATATTGGAACTCAGCCCCCAACACCAGTGACACCATCAAATCCAGGGATACCGAGTACAGGAGGCGGGTATGATACACCAGTACCACCAGCACCAAAGCCACCTGTCGATGGAAATAAAGATGAAGACAAGCAAGAGCACACAGATAAACCCGGTAAATTCATGCCTGCTAAAGGAGAAGCATACTATATAGCACTAGACAAACATGTTGGAGAACTTGTGACGACAAAGATTGAAAAGTCTAAAGATATAGATGATGCAACACAGACAGAAGCTGCAGATGCAACAGATAAGAAAGAGAAGAAGGCTTCAACTAAAGCGAATACTTCAAAACAGACAAAATCGACTAAAGATAAACAAAAAGATTCAGACAAAGAGAGACAGACTTCAACAGATAAAGAACAATTAAAAGCCCTACCTGAAACAGGTGAAGTAACTTCATTATTTGGATATATCGCAGCACTTCTACTAGCAGGTTCAGTTTTAGTGAGAAAGAAATAATTACAAAAAATACGCTTAAGCTTATAGCCTAAGCGTATTTTTACGGTTCTATGTCAAATAGGACTGATGCTCTAATTAGAGATTAAGCGACAACTTTATGTTGCTTAACTCTTTTTTTGATTCAGGTAAATATAATCTTGAACATAATAAAACTCTATTTTTTAAATTATTATAATTTCTGTAACCAAAAGAAACTCTTTTTATTAG
>NZ_MJBI02000008.1 GCF_002742385.2 Macrococcoides goetzii | reverse complement strand
ACGTCTTGTCCGATAAAAGTGATATATCGGACACGTTGAGAGCAGAATAGCATAAATCGAAGACGTCTTGTCCGATAAAAGTGATATATCGGACACGTTTAACATTATTAAAAAATCCAGCACTATGATAATCTTCATAGTGCTGGATTTTTTTATAATACGTCCTGAAATTCAGGTGTTTTATCAAATACACTTTTAGCGAATGGGCATAATGGGATAATCTTTTTGTTGTTTTGACGTGCGTATTTAACCGCAGCTTCTACCATCATCTTACCTGCACCTTGTCCACGTAGTTCATCGTTAACTTCAGTATGATCGATAATAATCTTATCTTCTCCAGTCGGCACATAAGTCATTTGCGCTTTAGGGCTTGATACATCACCGATATAAAATAAATTTTCTTTATGATTTACAGTCATCATAATAATAACACTCCTCCTAATAAATTCTGTTTAGATTAAGTATAAATGTATTAGCCGGTTTAATAAAGAATTAAGCATATATTAATTGAATTGATAATGGTAAAAGTATACAATAATACTTAAATTGGGAGGTTGGCTGATGATAGATAAATGGTGGGCGAAGGATGAATGGTTAACATTGATTTTTATGATTAGTTATATGGCTATGAAGGACTGGTTACCAAAAATGTGGGCAGAACGTATTCTTCTCATTGTACTTGCTTTCGTTATGCTCTATTTCGTTGTTAAACTTGCTGTCTATATTATAAATGAGTATCGTCATACAGAAATTACGAATATTAATTATTTCATCAATAAAGAAACTGATTATTTCATCGTCTGGTTAATACCGGTGTTATTTAAACTCGCTACATTCTACTTAGTTTATGTCGTGATGATGATTGAATGGGGTAACCTCTGGAATTATATTATGGTCTTCGGCGGCATTGTTCTGGTTCTTGTTATGTTTGATGAATACTTCGAACGTCATAGTGAGGTGCGTGAGTTATTAAATGAAAAGGGATAAGTTGATTGCATGGTTAAATGAAAATAAAATTATTATTATCATGAATATATTATTAATTATTCATTTAACTTATAATAATAATTTTTCAAAAATATTATATATTATTGTTGTTTCAATTTTGATTTTCCTCAGAGCAGTACAATTCAATAAATATTTTAAGCACAATATGAAAAAACTTCGAAATGACACGAGCATTAATTATGATGAAGAACAATTAAGAAAAGATGGTCGCTATTTTTATGTTTTTACATATCTTTCATATCTATTTTGTTTAATATTATTTATATGTTTTCTATTTCTGGAGCAATACACATTACTCATCTTTATATTTGCTGTCATTATCATCATAATTGGTGTATTAATCGATAATAGATTTGAAAAGAGATCGAATTTAAGAGAAATACTCGCAGAAAAGGACAAAGCATAATGGATGCTTTGTCCTTGTTTTATACATTTTGTATTCATTTCCTATTCATGTGGTTCTAAATGAACGATTGTTTCAATTGCACCATATGCTTCTTTAATATCGTGTTCTATATGTTCAGTAATATCATGACTTTCCGCCACTGTAAGATTTGCATCTACTGTTACAGTAACATCGATAAATGTCATGACACCGTGATTTCTTCCTTTAATATCTTCAACGGATAATACATCCTCAACATTTAATACGATTTTCTTCATCTCATCAAGTGTTTCTGCATCAAAGCCGTCTGTTAATGTAATAGCTGTTTCAAAGAATATTTCAATTGCTGTTTTCATGATTAGCAAGCCAACTACGATTGCTGCGACTGTATCTAAGAAGGGCAGTCCCATAAATACGCCGACAATACCTACAAATGTTCCAAGTGATACAAGCGCATCGGACAGGTTATCAGCAGCGGCTGCTTTTAATGCACTGGAATCTACTTTCTTCGCTAAATTCCGATTGTAGAAATAGACGAGTAGCATCGCTAACGCTGATAATATCGCTACTACTGCTGTTTCAATGGATGGCGTTGAAAAGTCTTGATTGATATAGTGTCGAATGCCCTGAAGGATTACCTGAACGCTGACTGCAAACATAATGAATGCAGCAATGAGTGAACCGATATATTCAGAGCGATAGTGACCATAGTTGTGATTATCATCTGCTGGCTTCATACTAATTGCAAGTCCGATAAGCAGAGCAACTGATGATACAACGTCAGTCGCGTTATTTAACCCATCGGCAACAAGCGCTTGTGAGCCATTCATATAACCGAATAACAATTTTATCGTAGTAAGCAATACATACATTATAATACTGACTTTTGCACCTTGCTGAGCTTTTGCGAGTTGATCTTTTACCTGCACTTTTTTCATCCTCTCAAATCATGTCTTATTATTATCAAACAAATGTGAAGAAATATCTAGTGAATTGCCGTGAATCATATGAAAAATAATATGCTTGTAATAGTAATTACAAATAAGTTTTTTATTCATAAAAATTCATAATTATAAAAATTATATTTTACATTCAAAAATAAATATTTTATAATTATTTGTAATAGTCGGAAAATTCAGTTGTTGAGGAGGATATTATGAAAATCAAAGGGAACATGACAGTCAGGATTATTATTGCGTTAATTGCTGGTATTGCTATAGGTTCATTCTTTAATTTATATCAGGATGCAAGCTGGGTAAAGTGGATTAATCAATATGTCTTTAATGTAATCGGTCAAATATTCTTAAATCTTATCTTTATGCTTGTTGTACCAGTCGTATTTGTTTCTATTGTACTAGGTGTTCTTGGTGTAGGAGATCCTAAACATTTAGGTTCTATCGGCTTAAAGACAATTTCATTCTTTTTAGTAACGACTGCATTAGCTATCACCCTTGCAATGTCACTTGCTTTAGTATTTAAACCAGGTGAAGGTAAAAGTGATTTGTTAAACAGTGATGAAGTAAAAACGTATGCTGAAGAGCAGAAGAAAAAAGCTGCTGAGGCAGAAGCAGAAGGGTCGCCAGCCAACCAGACTTTTGATCAGACATTGATCAATTTAATTCCGAAAAACCCTGTACTTGCGATGAGTGAAACAAACATGCTGCAAGTGATTACGTTTGCGATATTTATTGGTATCGGAATGATTGCATTACGCGAAAAAGTTTCAGCAGTAAAATTACTGTTTGAGCAGACAAATGAAATACTGATGTTTATCGTAACAGCAATTATGCAGTATTTCGCACCACTAGGAACATTTGGTTTAGTTGCAACAGCATTTACGAATGCAGGGTTTGGTGCTATTAAACAGCTTGCAATGTATTTCTTCGTTGTGTTATTAGGTCTATTTTTACATATGATTCTAGTATATGGTGGTGCAGTCAGTTTCTTAGCACGCAGAAATCCTATCTGGTTCTTTAAAGGTTTCGCACCGGCAATGACGGTTGGATTTAGTTCATCAAGTTCAAATGCGACATTACCGATTTCTTTAGAATGTGCACAAGATAATTTAGAAGTACGTAAAGAAATATCATCTTTTGTACAACCTTTAGGTGCGACGATTAATATGGATGGTACAGCGATTATGCAAGGTGTTGCAACAATCTTTATCTCTCAAATTTCAGGTGTAGATTTAACGCTTGGTCAGATGGTGACAGTCGTTGTCATAGCAGTCGTAGCATCTATCGGTACTGCAGGGGTGCCAGGTGCTGGTCTTGTAATGCTTGCAATGGTTCTGACATCGGTCGGATTAAATCCTGCTGCAATCGGAATTATTTTAGGGATAGATAGACTGCTCGATATGACGCGCACAGCTGTTAATATTTCTGGAGATGCTGCTTGTGCAGTTGTAATTTCTGAACAGGAAAAGCGTTATTTAGCAAAAAAAGGTATGAAAGTTGCATAATTGTGACATTAAAAAAATAATTTTAAAAAAAGAGGAAACTTTTAAGGGTTTCCTCTTTTAATTTTTTGTAAATTATATTAAGATGGTAAAGTCACTTTAAATGAATGTGTATTTTTTCAACTTATATTTTAAGAGCATTTACTGACATAAATTTATATTTAGAGAGAAAGGTCGTATAGAAAATGGATAAACAGCAATTCACAGATTTACTTCAAACGAAATTCAAAATGGTGCGTATCGAAGCGGGATACACACAAGATACTATGGCTCAGACAATCGGCTTATCAAAGAAAACGTTAGTTCAAATTGAGAAAGAACGTGTATTACCGAACTGGACAACATGCGTTTCATTATGTGCATTATTCAGAGATTCAGAAGTATTACAAAATACTTTAGGTGGAGATCCACTTGAAGTGATTCAAGTGATTTCACGTGGTGCATGTGCATACCCGGATCAGGATAACAAAAATGAATTATGGTGGACTACGATTGAATCTGATCATGACATCGTTTTACAACAAAACAAAATTTCTAATCTTTATCGTGTATTAGATGGTTCAACACAACCATTATATGGATCAAATAAAGCACGTGAAGCTGAAATGTTCTTTAATAAGAAGAAAAACGAAAATTTAGTAAGTTTATAATATACTAAACAAACGCTTATCCAGCGTTTGTTTTTTTTATATAGAGGTATTAAACTAATAAGTATTAAAAATAAAGAGGTGGCATATTGAACGCAGTATTAATCGTATTATTTATGGGACTCATCGGTGCACTTATCGGTGGATTTACAAATTATATCGCAATAAAGATGTTATTTAGACCATTTGAACCTAAATTTTTATTTGGTAAACAATTACCGTTTACACCTGGACTCATTCCGAAACGCCGTAACGAACTGTCAGTTAAGATGGGAGAGATGGTAACAGAACATTTACTCACACCAGAAATCTTTAAAGAAAAGTTGATGACCCCGCAAACAGAAGGGGTTATTAAAAACTTTATCGTACGTCAAATTCAGACGTTAAAGACAGGACGATATTCAGTCGACGACTTTGCTAAACGTTTTAATATAGATGTAAGTGCGCTTGGCAATGAGAAATTACGTTATCAACTTTCTCAAGTCATCGATCATGCAGTTTTAACGCACAAAGATGAACCGATAGCAAATTTATTACCAGTTGATTTACGTGGAAAGATAGATACACAAGTTGAAAGTCTGCCACCAATGATCATGCAAAAATTACGTGACTATGTAAATTCTGCAAAAGGTTATGATGATATGATGCAAATGATCGATCGTTTCTTTATGGAAAAAGGTCGCGTTGTTAGCATGATTCAAATGTTTATGACGAAAGAGATGATTGCAGATCGCGTCATCAAAGAATTTAATGCATTAAGCAGAGAAGAAAAGTTAAATAATATCATCGCTACTGAAGTGAATCGTGAGTATCACCAGTTGTTAGCAAAACAACCGTCTGACTTTATCAGTCATCAGGAAATAGACACGATTAAAGAAAATTTAATCGCGCAAATCATTGCTCAAGTCGACTTAAAACGCTATACCTCTACACCACTCGTCATACTTGCACCAAAGGCTTTTGAATATATGGAAGGTGAAGGTAGCGATAGATTTGTACATTATGCAATCTCTAAAACATCAGATAATATTGCAGAAATTTTAGAGAAAGTACATATCGCTGAAATCGTCAAACAACAGATTGATAACTTCGAATTATCTTTTTTAGAGCGACTCGTTATTGAAATATCAAACAAGGAATTAAAGATGATTACATTTTTAGGCTTCTTACTCGGAGGCATTATCGGTTTAGTACAAGGTGTAATCGCTCTCTTTGTATAATGACCGCCGTTTATGGTATATTTATTACGAACAATTAAATTATGTGTAAATTCAAAGGAGAATGATTATGTCAGTTAATATTTATGATGAAGCAAACCGTTTAGAAAGTGCATTACGTCAAAGTGACGAATACAATGCGATTAAAGAACACTATTCTGCAGTAAACAATAACCCTGAATCAAAGAAAATCTTTGATGATTTCAGAAAGATTCAGTTAAATTTACAGGAAAAACAAATGTCTGGTCAGGAAATTACTGAAGACGATTTAAATGCAGCACAGTCAACTGCTGAATTAATCGAAAAAGACGAAAACATTTCTAAATTAATGGAAGCAGAACAAAAAATGAGCTTCATGATTCAGGAAATTAATCGTGTTATCATGAAACCTTTAGAAGAATTATATGGCGTACAAACTGAAGATACGCCTGAAGCTTAATTGCTAAAATTTAAGCTTTCAAGTACAATAATTAAATAAATTATCAAATAAACAAAAAGTGATATGCTTTTTGTTTATTTTTTTGTGAGGGATACAATGAAGTTTTATTTAAAGCATGAACAATTTGAATCAATTCAACTCTATATTAAAAATATCATCAATCTGTATTATGAAGAAAGCTACTTATTTGAAGGTGTTGGAGATAATCAGATCAATCTTCTTATTGAGCAAAAAGATGAGACGGTCGTTACGACAACAATGACAATCGAAGATACAACATATACGCAATCTGCAAAAAGAAACGGTGTTACAAAGCGCGATATGAAACAGGCACTTGGTGAGACTTTGATTACGATATTAACTGACCATACAGGCATTGTTCAAAGCTGGGGAACACTGACTGGCATAAGACCGACAAAACTATATCATAAATATTATAGACAAGGACTAACGCATGAAGAAATTACGAAAATATTAGTGCGTGATTATTTAATTTCTCCTGAGAAAATTGACTTGATGAGAGATATCGTACACACACAATTAACTGCTATGCCTGATCTTTATCAGCTTGAACGTGAAGTAAGTATTTATATTGGAATTCCTTTCTGTCCAACTAAATGTGCATACTGTACATTCCCAGCATATGCAATACGTGTATTTAAAGATCAGGTGCCAGAATTTTTAGTAGGATTGATACACGAAATAAAGCATACTGCAGCATGGTTAAAAGATAATGATATTAAAGTGACTTCTATATACTTTGGTGGTGGTACGCCGACGTCGATTGAACGGAAAGATCTATCGTTACTACTTGAGACAGTATACGCATCGTTTGACATGACGCATGTACGTGAAGTTACAGTGGAAACAGGACGTCCTGATACGATTGATATAGAAACACTGAATGTACTTAATCATTATGATATCGACCGCATTAGTATTAACCCACAAAGCTTTACAGACGCTACTTTAAAAGCAATTGGGCGACATCATAGTGTACAGGAAACGATTGATAAGTTTCATCTATCACGCGCACATCATATGAACAATATTAATATGGACTTAATTATCGGATTACCAAATGAAACACGCGTTGAAGTGGAAAACTCATTGCACGAGACGAAAAGATTAAATCCAGAGTCATTAACGGTACATACGTTAAGCTTTAAAACAGCGAGTGAGATGACACGTAATAAAGCAAAGTATCCGGTAGCGCCAAGAGATGAAATCATTCATATGATGAACATGACAAGGCAATTTGCTATAGAAAATGATTATATTCCGTATTATTTATATCGTCAGAAAAACATACTTGGAAATCTTGAGAACATAGGTTATTCTAAACAAGGTGAAGCTTCTTTATATAATATTTTGATCATGGAAGAAGTACAAAGTATTATTGGACTCGGTTGTGGTGCATCAAGCAAGCTCATCGATCCTGTTACCGGTAAGATTGAAAACTTTTTAAATCCAAAAGACCCAAAATCATATAACAATAGTTATGAAAGTTATACTGACAAAAAGATTGAAAAATTAACGCAATGTTACACAAGCATCTAATGTGAAATCACTTTAGGTGCTTTTTTTCGACTTGTCTAACAATTTTATATAATTTAATGTAAAATATGATGTAACAAGAAAAGTGAGGTACTGTTTATGGTAAAATTTATCCACTGTTCAGACTTATTACTAGACGAGCCATTTGAATTGAAAAGTAACTTGCCGGAACATATTATGCAGGATGTATACCGAGCAACCTTTGAAAGTTTCAAAAATTTAGTTGATGATGCGATAGAGATGAAAGTTGATTTTATACTCATTAGTGGGAATTTATATTCGAGTAAAAATAGAAATATTAGAGCGGATAAATTTATTGAACAGCAATTTGAACGATTAAATAAAGCACATATTTTCGTGTATTACATTGCTGGTACTGAAGATAGTTTATCCCAAAAGACATATACAAAGTATCCGAATAATGTAGTTATATTCTCTGAAGATGTACAGTCATACGAACTGATTACGCATAATGGACAAAGAGTATTTATTCATGGCTTTAGTTATAAAGAACAAACAACATATGAAAATAAATTAGACAGTTATCCAGTGAATGAAGTGGATCAATCCATTCATATCGGAATGCTGCATGGCATACATCATAAGATTAAAGGCTTCAATGCCACAGAGTTTAGAATAGAAGATTTAAACGAAAAATTATATCATTACTGGGCATTAGGACATTTACCATATAAGAAACGACTTAATGATCTGCCTGAAATCCATTATCCTGGCAAGATGCAAGGCACACACTTCTCTGATACCGGTCGAAAAGGATATCTTTTTGTTGAAGGTGATCATACAACACTTGACGTTAAATTTATACCGACAGAACATATCCGTTTTGAACGTGTAACGTTAACATTAAATGAAATCGGCAAACATGCCATTTATCAGGATATTACTGATTTTAAGAACAGTATAAGAAGTTCAGGGAAAAGTATGTATCAGTTAAAGCTTGTCAATCCCTTTGAAACATTAATTGATAGCCATTTAATACAGAGCATTCTCAAGCAGGTACAAATGTATGAATCAAATGAATCACAATTTGTCTGGATTGATGATATCGAGCTTGAGCAGACATTTGAAGTACATACGCTAGCCAGTGAATTTAATACAGAACATTTAGAGAATGAAATGCTATTCAACCAGGCACGTGTACCGATACAGCGATCAAGTGTTGAACGTTACGCAGATGATATAAGTTTTGATGTGCATCAAATGTTACTTAATCACGGAGAGTCAAGATTAAAGTTAATGATGAGGGATGAATCATGAAGATAAGGTCACTTGAAATATATGGATACGGTAGATTAGAACATCGAAAATTTGATATTCATTCAGACTTTGTTCAGATTTATGGTGAGAATGAAACTGGAAAATCAACGATGCAGGCGTTCATCCATGCTTTATTATTTGGTTTTCCTAAAGACGGAGAATATGAACCGAGACTTGAGCCGAGATTTTCACCACAGTACGGAGGTAAGATGACGCTTGAATTACAATCAGGGGAGATAGTAACGATCGAACGCAATTATGTACATCAAAAAGAAGAAGCGATAATATTGCTTGATGGCAAACAAAAAGATGTGCATTGGTTAAATCAGTTATTAAACCATATTTCAAAAGAAACGTATAAAAATATTTTTTCGTTCGATGTATTAGGATTACAGGAAGTGCATCGAAAACTGACTGAAGATAAATTACAGGCGTACCTTTTGCAAGCCGGAGCATTTGGCAGTACGGAGTTTACGCAAATGACAGAACATATCAAACAAGAAAAATCACGATTATTAAATGATGACGTTTCGGGTGAAATAAATAAAGCAACTGAAGCATTACAAGTTCTGGAGTCTCAAATTCGTCAAAAAGATCTTCTGTTTGAAACGTATGATACATTACTATCTGAACAAGATAAATTAACACGTGAGTCTGCTGAATATAAGACACACCTTAAAGAACTTAATCAAGTATTACAACGTAAACAACGTGAAATCGCGTTTCACGATCAAGCGAAGGAATGGAAAGCACTCGAACACAAGTTGAATATCACACCACCAACTTTCCCTGAGCAGGGGATTGATCGATTTGAAGCACTCAAAAAACAGCAACATCAAGTTAATCGAGATTTACAACTACGTCAGGAAAGACTCAACCAGCTCACAGTAGAAAACAGCACGATACAATTGCTGGAGAATACGGTAATAGAACAATCGAATGACTTGCTGAAACAAGAACAGTCATATCGGAACTATCAGTCAGATCTTTCTCACCATTCAAAGATGATCGATCAGCTGACAAACGAACAGGCAACTTTGATGAAAGATATTGGCTGGGAGGAGTATCATCTCGTAGATGCAGGTCCATCAGTAAATGAACAAGCAAGTTTAACAATCAATCAACTCGAAAAAGATTCACTAGAAAAGTCACAGATAGATCGAGAGATTAATTTTGTTAAAGATACGATTGCAAAAAAAGAGCAGGCGCTTCATGATCTGGAACATGTAAAGGTGCATGATGAACGTTTCGAAAAATCTTTACAACTTGAAAAGAGTAAGACAGATTTAATAGATAAAACAAAGCTTTACGATACAATGAAAGAAGAAGCAGCCACTTTTGAAGCGAGACAGTTAAAACAATATAAACTTCAGCAAGGTAGTCTGTTGTTGATGATGTTATTGTTTATCGGTGGGGCAATCTATTCATTTCTCATACCGCAATATATCTTGCTAAGCGTATTTTGTGTGTTAGCTGTAATTACAATCGTCATGTTAATGATGAACAAAAAACCAGATTTACATTTCAATCAATCTTTAGCGCAGGAAGTTACGGATCTTAATCATAAAGTAAAAGATTTGCAGGATAACTTCGATTTATCCTTTGATCTGGAAGAACAACGCTTAATCAGACAGCGTATGAGTGAAGGTAAGCGTGAAATAGCTCGCGAAAAAAATAGATACCATCAGTTAAATCACAGTTTACAAGATATTAATAAGCGTATTGAACAATCGACTTCAACTTTACAAAATATAAGAGTAAAACTGAATTTACCGGAAGATTATCTGGTAACTCGACTTACACTCGCCATCAAGCAAATTAATAAGATCAATGCATTGGCAATAGAATTAGAAACGTTGAATAGTAAACATAAAGTTACCGAGCAACATATATTACAATTTAACGAAACATTTAATCGCTTCAGACAAACAGTACCGGTTGATTTGAATATCGACAGCTTATTTCATGATTTAAAGACGATGCAGACGAAAGATGAGAAGAATAAGTTTCAGTTTAACAAAAATAATGATCAAATAGCACTGTTAAATAAAGAGATAGCAATCATGCAGGAACAATTATTACAGTTCAATAAGGAACTCAAAACGCTTTTTGATGAAGCTAAAGTAAGCAATGAACCAGAATATTATGCACAGGAAAAAATATTTAACGATTATCATCGTGATTTAGCTCAGTTTGATAAATTAAGTCGCTCACTTACCGATCAAGGCTTCTCATATGATGATAATACGGCATTAAGTTATGTTACGACAATTGACTTAGTAGCACAACAAAATGCTATTGAAGCACATATTGAACAGTTAAAGCGAGACTTAGCGCAAGTGAATGAAAGATTAACAGTAATACACGAGCAGATGGAAACAATTGAGAGTGATGATAGTTTATCCCGTCTAAAATATGAATTACAGATTAAGAAAAATCAATTAAATACATTGATATATGATTTTACGGCGGTCAATTACATTGAAACATTGATTGACGCACATATTGAAGCTGTTAAAGAAAAAAGACTGCCATATGTTATCAGTGATGCAACTGAGATATTTAAGTATTTGACTGAGGATAGATATATACAAGTGCTGTATAAAGATCAACATCTTGTTGTCAAAGCGAGCGATGGTCAAGTTTACCATCCAACAGAATTATCGCAATCAACGAAAGAAATACTCTATATTGCATTGCGACTAAGCTTGATCCAGTCGCTTAATAAATATTATCCGTTCCCGATTATTATTGATGATGCTTTTGTGCATTTTGATAGAACGAGACGTGAGCGTATATTAGAATATATGATGAAGTTAAAATCTAACCAAATTATTTATTACACTTGTAATAGATCAACTGTGGTTACAAATAAAAATACCATTACACTGGAGAGAATAAATAAGGAGGTTAAAAAATGAGAACCATTGAAACATTAAAACCGGGTGCTTCTGTAGATAACTACTTTTTAATTCACAAAGCAATTCAAGGCGTAACAGGGCAAGGGAAGCCTTATTTAACGTTATACCTTAAAGATAAAAGTGGAGATCTGGAAGCGAAAGTATGGACTGTTACTGAAGACGATATAAAAGTACTCACACCTGAAACTTTAGTAAGAATTAAAGGTGATGTCATTGATTATCGTGGCAGAATACAGATGAAGGTCAATCAGTTTAAAGTAGCGACACCTGAAGATGGTGTGAAGCTTGAGCACTTTTTAGAATCAGCACCACTTGGTGAAGATGATATGATGAATGAGCTGATGGACTATCTGCTAGAAATTGAGAATGCGAAGTTACAACGTGTAACGCGTTTATTATTAAAGAAATACCAAAATGAATTTATGACATTCCCGGCTGCGAGTAGCAACCATCATAACTTCGTTTCAGGATTGTTATATCACGTGCTGACGATGTTAAAGCAGGCGAAAGCATTATGTGATATTTATCCATCACTTAATAAGAGTTTATTATATTCAGGTATTATTCTGCACGATCTGGGTAAGGTTAAAGAATTGTCCGGTCCAGTCGCAACAAGTTATACGGTTGAGGGAAATCTATTAGGCCACATTTCAATTATGAGTGATGAAGTTGCGAGTGTTGCGCGTGAACATAATATTGATGGAGAAGAAATTATGTTGCTTCGTCATTTAATCTTAAGTCATCATGGTAAATATGAATATGGTTCACCGAAATTGCCGATGGTTAAAGAAGCGGAGATATTAAACTTTATTGATAATATTGATGCACGTATGCAGATGTTTGATAAGCATATGAAAAAAGTAGAGAAGGGTAATTTCTCAGAACGCATTTTCGCACTTGAGAACAGACAATTTTATAAACCGATCAATCTGGACTAATATGCTCTAGAAAAATAAAATCCCATGATATCAATAAGGAATTATTGATATCATGGGATTTTTAGTATCAAAAAAACATCCCTATCCAAGATAGAGATGTTCTTCAAATTACTGACTTACTTCTGGTGCTTGTGCTGTTAAAATTTGCTCATCAACGATTTTCTTAATGTCTTTATCTTTGTAATCGACATCGTAGTCTTTAAGCAGCTTTTTGTATGCATCAACCATTAATTTAGGATCTTTTTGAATTTTAGTTTGACGTACTTTTTCTTTTAGACTATTTTTTTGGCTATCGAAATCATCTTGTTTATCCGCTAAGATAATGTGGTAACCAAAGTCAGTTTTTACTAAACCAGAAAGTTCGCCTTCTTTTAATTTAAATAATGCTTTTTCAAACGGTTCAACTGTTTGTCCTTTAACAACATAGCCTAATGAGCCGCCGTTTGCTTTAGAACCTGTATCACCAGATTCTTTTTTAGCGATTTTAGCGAAGTCAGCTTTGTTTTTCTTAACTTGTGCTAAGATCTTTTCAGCTTTTGCTTTCGCAGCTTTATCACTTAAACCATCTTTATTCGAATCAGATTTCACTTGAATTAAGATGTGAGATGCTTTCTTTGCATTTTCTTTTACATCTGCATCCGTTACTTTTACTGTATCTTCTAATAATTTTTTACGGTATTCATCATTCACGCGTGTATCTTTATATTGTTCAACAGTCATTCCTGGTTGTTGCTGTTGTAGAATTTGCAGGAACTGCTTCTCGCCACCGTATTTTTTAATTTCTTCGTCTACAGATTTCTTAATCTTATCCGCGTCTACTTTTTTACCATATTTATCTTTTAAAATATCGCCAATTAAAATTTGGAATGCTGTGTTAGCTACTTCAGTTTTGCCCATCTCTTTAATCACGTTTGATGTAGTAACATCGCCAGCTTTAGAAGATATTAAAGTTTCACCATTATTGCCACATGCAGATAATCCTAAAACAGATAGAGATAATGCTGCAGGTAGCATTACTTTTTTAAGTTTCGTCATACATATTCTCCTTTTTACTTACAAATTTCTGTTCTAATATATCACAAAGCAATATTAGATTACAATTTATCTAATATTGCACTCATGATAATTCGTTGAAAGTTCATGTTTTGTCAGTATTTCAAAACCATATTTACGTTCTTCGATGTAAGAGCCTTTCGGTGTATTGATAATATATTTTAAGTATATAAAATCAATAAATGACATCCCGACGTTAATAGAAAATATAAATAGAAAGTAGTGAGCAAATTGTAGCAATACCACTGCGCAATATAACGTGATGAAAGTTATTATGACAAACGGCAGCATCAGTGAAATCCCAAATTTTATTTTGTGAATCGGATGATTGATTCTTATATTAAATAACGGAAAAAATTTAGATTTATTTGTTTTTTGTAAGATCATTGATTTCATATCATTCATAAAAGGTATCATATGACAAAATTTATGAAAGGGGTATAGCAATAAGCATGCTGCTATAAAAAGAAAAAAGTACTGATCAGAGAAATGTTTACCAAAAACACTTGAGAATAATTCAAAACTTACAATAAAAACTAAGATTGAAGTAAGTGCTGAAATAAGCAATATGCGCTGTAAGCCATATGTTGCTCGAAAGTTAAAGTTTTTATTACATAAGTACATGGCAATTCTCCTATCGGTCAATTTACCTAGCAATTATGCATTATCAGTTTCGTTCTCGTCAAGTAAAACTTTTAATAGGTCATTATGACTTTTATCAAGGTGCTTTATAAAGTCGTCACCGTAGATTTGCGCTACGATATATTTTAATTCAGTGAAAGATGGAAGGTCATGCATAATGTCATTATATTTATTTGCTGCATCGTAAATACGATCATCCGTTTCTTTATAACCATGATATGTTTCATACAGTAGTTCTTTCCCTTTTTCTGTCAATTCAAGATACGTGTTACGTTTATCAAATTCACTTTTAGGCATCGTTAAATAGCCGCGTTTTTCAAGGTTTTTCGCAAAGTTAAACACAGTTGAAACATGCATCACACCATACTGGCTTACTTGTGAGATTGTTGCTTTCTCAAGATTTCTAATAATAATCAGTATATGATGTTCATTAATATTTAAATCATATGGTTTAATCCAATTTTGCCAGTCTTTTTCCACGGTTTTCCATAAAGCTTTACTCAACTGAGATACTTTATGTGTAAAAAGCATTTTTTCAATTACATCTTTTTCACGCTTCATAACGCTGCCATCCTTTCACTTGTATATTAAAATTATATTATTGCTATAGTTAAATTAAAAAAAGTATGATGATAACATCATACTTTACTATAGAATAATAATATTTTACCATAATACATTTGTGAAACAAGGTATTTTTCTGAATTTTTAAAAATATAAATAGCAGATAATATCAATTCAATTTATATTTTTATTTTTTAGATAAAGTATCCATAATTTCAGTTTTACGATTATTTAAATTATCGATATTGCCTTTTAAATTCTCAATATTTGGCTGAATATCAGATTTATAATGTGCAATCATATCTTTAATTTCTTCTGTCATCGTTTTCATTACTTCTTGTGAAGCATCTTTTGTTTTGAAGACAGCATCTTTTACTTCATTTGCTTCAATCTTTAACTGATTCACCTGAGCTTTAGTATCATATGCTGTTGATTTAAAGTTTTGTTGTAATTCTTTACCGGACTTCGGAGCATTTAATATTGATGTTGCTGCACCTGCTGCGATTCCTACACCAAATCCTAATAATATACGTGAAAATTTCATAAATTGATCCTCCTCAATTTGCTTGTACTAGTCTATACCCATAATTTAAAATAACATGCTTATTTTATCGCATTGCTGATTGCATCTTTTAATTCATGCATTGCTGTTTCATCGAATGCATCCGCATGTGTTTCCCACTTGTAACCGAAACCATCGATATCATCTTCATAACGTGGAATGATATGGAAATGGATGTGAAATACAGATTGATCAGCGAAAGCACGGTTATTTTGAATAATGTTGATTCCTGCTGGACTAAATGCAGCATCAACTGCTTTCGCAACTTTTTGTACAGATTGAATGACTTTTGCTAAATCTTCAGGGTCTACTGATAAGATATCTTCAGCTGCATTTTTAGGGATAACAAGTGTATGACCTTTTGATACTTGTGAAATATCTAAAAAAGCATATGTATACGCATCTTCATAAACTTTATATGAAGGAATGTCACCTTTTAATATTTTTCCGAAAACTGTTTCACACATTGAAAACGCCTCCTTATATAATTTGCTATTTTGTTTATTATAATGTAATTATTGAAATTATTCATTCAATCACAATTCGTTATGAGAAATAATTATTATTTGATACAATAAATTTAAATTAAGACGAACGGAGAATGCATGTGACAGTTAAAGTGAGTAATTTAACAGGGGGATATGGTAATCAGCCTGTTATTCATAATATAGATTTTGAATTAGCGCAAGGTCAGATTATCGGACTTATCGGATTAAATGGTGCCGGTAAAAGTACGACGATTAAGAATATGTTAGGGTTGCTACGTCCGTTAGAAGGTGATATTGAAATTAATGGCTATAAACTCTCTAGCGACCCATTTAAATATCGCTCAGAACTATCGTATATTCCGGAATCACCTGTATTATATGATGAATTAACATTAGAAGAACATATCGATATGACTGCGATGGCTTATAATATTGATGCAGAGGTAGCGATGGAACGCGCGATGCCGATATTAAAGATCTTTCGTTTAGAAGATAAACTGAAACAATTTCCTGCTCATTTCTCGAAAGGGATGAAACAGAAAGTAATGATTATTTGTGCATTTATCCCGGAACCATCACTTCATATAATTGATGAACCCTTTTTAGGACTAGATCCTTTAGGGATACAATCGATGCTTGACCTTATGGTGAAAGCTAGAGAAGCGGGCCGTACTGTATTGATGAGTACACATATTTTAACGACGGCAGAACGTTATTGTGACTCATTTTTACTGATGCACCATGGTAAATTAATCGGTAAAGGTACGCTTAATGATTTAAGAATGCAGTTTAATATGCCAAATGCCACACTGGATGAAATTTATATTTATGCAACAGGTGATGCGCATGAATAAGGCAGTTCAACTTTTTAATCAAAGGCGCGAGAAGAACCAAAAAGAGATAGCTTATTATAGTAAGTTTATCTTTAACGGTCATTTTGTCGTGTTCTTATCAATTGCTTTTGGTGCATTGATGTTACAGTATTCACAAATGGTGAAACACTTATCACCTCACATCAATTATCATCTAATTATTGCAGTAGCACTTGCTGTATTGACCATTACGAATATCAGAACATTCATCAGACCGGCAGATCAGATTTTTTTACTGAATTTTGAACTGCATATGGATGCTTATTTTAAATCAGCGATGATAAGAAGTGCTTTGATTCGAATTGTTATTTTTGTCATTGTAGCAGCTTTATTTATACCGCTTTATTTTAATGCAGCAGATTCCTCGATGATAGGATATATTTGTGCTGTTATTTTAGGGATTGTAATGATAGTCATAGGTATCTGGATCCGTTTTTTAATGATGAAGTTAGATATAGAGCAACATTTAATCAGTCTACTGATCTTTTTGATGGCGTTGTCGGGTATTTATACTTCGCTTGAAGGTTTACCGTTTACAATCATTCCGATTATATTTTTTGGGATTGGTCTTGTTTATCTGCTTAATAAGCACACACAGCAACGTACAGTAAACTGGCATGCAATGATTGATTATGAAGAACGATTGACACATCAACAAAATAAGACGATTAATATGTTTACAGATGTAAAAGGTATGAAAGATACCGTTAAACGCCGTCGTGTACTTGATGTCTTATTACCTAAGCATAAATCAAAGTACAATCAGCAACATATGTTTGAGTTTTTATTTATAAGAAATTTTCTGCGCAGTAGTGATGCATTATGGATTATCATTCGATTAATCTTAATTGCAGCTGTAGTGATGTGGATTGTGAATCAAGAGATCATTGCAATGATTATCGGCGCATTTTTAGTGTATGCGATCGTCTTACAGACATCGCAATTTTATAAACAACAGGCATTTCAGTTGTGGCCACAAGTTTGGCCGGTGCCGGAAAGTTTAGTGTTAACTGGTTTCAAACAGTTTATGCGTAAACTCGTATGGCTTACAACAATTATCATTGCGGTCATCTATATGATATTATATCCGGCGCATTTGTATTATGCCGCTGTCTTTTTCCTGCTAATGCTATGGACGATGCGTAATGTAACAGAAAAAATTGAAAAACGTATGAATTTATTAAAGGATTGAGACATGTGTCTCAATCCTTTTTTTAATCTTCTGCTTCTGTTAACCCTTCAGGTTTTTCAACATATAAATATTTTGAATAATAGATATTAGCCAGTATATCTTCTGATTGATACATAGACAATGCTTCTTTACTGAAGTTTTCTCTGAAGAAGCTGCTCTTTCTAAAGTCATCTATCTGACTCTTTCTATCAAACTGGAAAGTCGCAACATATGTTTCACCACGTTTAGGGCGTAATAGACGGAAAGCCTGATATCCGTCGTAATCGCTTAGTTTTTCTAATGGTAATGGTTTAGTATCAAAGACTTCCTGACGCGCTTCTTTCACAATAAAATATAATAATAAAGTCGGTTTCTCAAGAAGTTTACCATCGTTATTAACGTTCGTGAATGACTGAGGTGCACTAAAAACTGATTTATCATCTGTTTCTTCATATAAATAAGCGTTATCTTCATTATAGAAAGATAATATTTGTCGTTTTGAATATTTCTTTTTTATTTTATCCAGGAAAAAGCTCGAACCATAAGTTATATAAGTATACATCGTTATCATCCTCTCTTTATTTATGTATACCCAAAATACAAGATTTATGTCAGTTTAATGACATTAGTTTTTTATGATACTTTATAATAATTGTTATGATAAAATCAGACTATATACGAAAAAATTGGGGGAAGTTTGTTTGAATTCATTTAACGATACGATTTTAAAAGCAGCAAGAGGGGAAAAAGCAGCCCATACACCGGTATGGTTTATGCGTCAGGCAGGAAGAAGTCAGCCTGAATACAGAAAGATTAAAGAAACACATAGTTTATTTGAAATTACACATGATCCAGAACTTTGTGCATATGTAACAAAGTTACCGGTTGATCAATATAACACGGATGCAGCAATTCTTTATAAAGATATTATGTCTCCGCTTGGTGCAATTGGTGTTGAAGTAGAGATTAAATCTGGTATTGGACCGGTTATCGATAACCCGATCCGTACGATCCAGGATGTATCTCGTTTAGGTGAGATTCATCCGGAAAAAGATGTACCTTACATTTTAGATACGATCAAGTTATTAACACAAGAACAGTTGAATGTTCCATTAATCGGATTTACTGGTGCTCCGTTTACTTTAGCGAGTTATATGATTGAAGGTGGGCCATCTAAGAACTACAACAAAACAAAAGCGATGATGTATGAGCAACCTGAAGCATGGCATATGCTGATGGAGAAACTAGCTGATATGTGTATTACATATACGCACGCACAAATCGATGCTGGTTGTAAGATGATTCAAGTATTTGATTCATGGGTTGGTGCATTAAATAAAGCAGACTATCATCAGTTTATAGCACCACATATGACAAGAATTTTCGCTGGGATAAAAGAAAAACAAGTACCAGTCATTACTTTTGGTGTCGGTGCAAGTCACTTGATCGAAGAGTGGAATGCTTTACCTGTCGATGTATTAGGATTAGACTGGCGACTGCAAATAGAAGAAGCACGTGCTAAAGGCATTACAAAGACGTTAATGGGCAACCTCGATCCTGCGATCTTACTTGCTCCATGGGAAGTCATAGAGAGCCACTTAGTTCGTATATTAGATCAGGGATTACAGTCAGACAGTTATATCTTTAATTTAGGGCATGGTGTATTCCCAGAAGTTCAACCGGACACTTTACGTCGTGTAAGTGCTTTTGTACATGATTATTCAGCAAAATATAAAGCTTTAAATTTGGGGGAAGTATGAATGACTAAAAAGGGATTACTCGTTATGGCTTATGGTACGCCATATAAAGAAGAGGATATTGAACCATACTATACGCATATTAGACATGGTAGAAAACCATCTGAAGAAAGTTTACAGGATTTAAAAGATCGTTATAAAGCAATCGGTGGGATTTCGCCGCTTGCAGGGACGACAGAACGCCAGGCAGAAGCTTTAGTGAAAGCATTAAATGAAGCTACAGGTGATGACTATCAATTATATATCGGTCTAAAGCATATTGCACCTTTTATTGAAGATGCAGTGGAAGCAATGCATAATGATGGCATTACTGAAGCGGTAACAATTGTCTTAGCACCACATTATTCTAACTTCTCAGTAGGAAGTTACAATAAACGTGCCGCAGAAGAAGCGGACAAATATGGTATTCAACTTAAACATGTTGAATCATTCTATAATCAGGATAAATTTATTGATTTCTGGACAGATCGAGTGAACAGCACACTAGCTACAATTCCAGAGTCTGAGTGGGAAAAGACAGTGTTGATCGTCAGTGCGCATAGTCTACCGGAGAAAATTAAAGCAGCAGGCGATCCTTATCCAGATCAATTAGAAGATACTGCAACAATGATTATGGACAATTCTAAAATTTTAAACGTTGAAACTGGATGGCAGTCAGAAGGTAATACACCAGATCCATGGCTAGGACCTGATGTACAGGATTTAACACGTAAATTACACGCAGAAGAGCAATATGAACATTTTATCTATACACCAGTTGGATTTGTCTGCGAACATTTAGAAGTATTATATGATAATGACTAC
The DNA here is from genome assembly GCF_002742385.2 of Macrococcoides goetzii. GTDB lineage: Bacteria > Bacillota > Bacilli > Staphylococcales > Staphylococcaceae > Macrococcoides > Macrococcoides goetzii. The sequence goes on along the minus strand of NZ_MJBI02000008.1, from coordinate 41,349 downwards.
GAGTGCAAAGTTGTGTGTGACGATTTAAATGTAAAATATTATCGCCCTGCGATGCCTAATACGGATGAACGTTTTATCGGTGCGATGGTGGATGAAATTCAAAGTGTATTAAATCAATAGAAATGAGTGTTTAACATGGCAAAGAAATGTGCAGTAATCGGCGCAGGTATTACAGGATTATCAGCAGCATACTATCTGCAAAAAGAAGATTCATCGATTGAGATTGATATATTAGAGGCGAGTGACGTACCAGGTGGTAAGATAAAAACTTACCAAAAAGACGGGTATACGATAGAATTAGGTCCAGAATCATATCTCGGACGTAAAAAGATTATGACAGAACTTGCTGAAGCAATTGGTTTAAAAGATGACATAGTAATAAATAATACCGGAAAATCATATATTTATGTCAAAAATAAACTTTATCCGATACCTGGTGGTTCAATATTAGGTATTCCGACTGAGATGAAACCATTTTTAACAACACGTCTTATTTCACCAATCGGAAAATTGCGTGCAGGAATGGATTACTTGATTCAACCAAAACCGATGGAACCGGATGTTTCAGTCGGTGCTTTTTTCAGACGACGCTTAGGCAATGAAACTTTAGAAAACTTAATAGAACCATTGTTATCAGGGATATATGGTGCTGATATTGATAAGTTAAGTTTAAAATCTACATTTCCGGACTTTAAAGCAACTGAAGAAAAGCACGGTGGTCTTATAAAAGGAATGCGTGCTAATAAGAAGAAAGCACCTAAAAGTAAAGGACCAGTTCAAGGACAATTTAGACAATTTAAAAATGGCTTAATGAGTTTTATAGAGGCGCTCGTAAAAGACTTAGAACAAAAAGGTATCTCTATTAAATATAATCATAAAGTTGATGGTATTGAGAAATTAGATAAAGGCTATCAGATTACTGTAAATGGAGAGAAAGTATACTATGACAAAGTCATCATTACGGTTCCTCATACAGTATTTCGCAACTGGCTTAATGATGGACCATTAAACTATTTCGACTATATGGAGACGACAAGTGTGGCTACCGTTGTAATGGCTTTTGATGACAGTCAGGTGAATAATAAAGAAAATGGGACAGGATTCGTCATCGCTAAAAACTCTGATACCGTCATCACTGCGTGTACGTGGACAGACAAGAAATGGTCTCATACAACACCACCAGGTAAGACACTGTTACGTGCGTATGTTGGTCGTCCTGGCAGCAATGTGGTTAAAGAGAATGACGATGCAGCGATTGTGAAACTTGCGCGCAATGATTTAGATAAAATGATGGAAATTAAAGGTGAACCTGAATTTACAATTGTGACGAAATTATTTAACAGTATGCCACAATACGAAGTAGGCCATATTGATCGCATTCGCGCGATTCAGCATTATATTAAGACACAGTATCCGGGTTTAGTGATTACCGGAGCATCTTTTGAAGCTGTAGGACTGCCAGACTGCGTCGCACAAGGACAACGCGCTGCAATACAAATCGCACATGAATAATCAAAACATTGTCTAAAATAAATCAACAGCATTATAATGAAATACAGACACACTTTAGGAGGATGTTATGAAATTTATTCATAATAATAATATAACGGATCCTTCATTGAATTTAGCAATGGAAGAATACGTATTGAAACATTTACCGAAAGATGATTCCTATTTCTTATTCTATGTTAATGAACCATCAATCATTATCGGAAAGAATCAAAATACATTTGCCGAAATTAATCAATCTTATGTTGATGAACAAAATATTCATGTTGTTCGTCGTATTTCTGGTGGTGGAGCAGTTTATCATGATTTAGGTAATTTAAATTTTAGCTTCGTAACAAAAGCTGATGAAGACAGTTTCCATAACTTTAAGAAATTTACGATGCCAATCGTAGAGGCACTTAATAAATTAGGTGTCAAAGCTGAGATGACAGGACGTAATGATCTTCAGGTTGGCGAACGTAAAATTTCAGGTAATGCGATGTTTCAATCAGGAGATCGCATGTTCTCGCACGGCACACTGATGTTAAACAGTGATATTGAAGAAGTCGTGAAGAGTTTAACCGTAAGTGAGAAGAAACTCATAACAAAAGGTATAAAATCTATTCGTTCTCGTGTAGCAAATATTCAGGAATTTCTTGAAGCGCCAATGTCGATGGAAGATTTTAAACAGACATTACTGAATTCAATATTCGATGGTGAGATTGAAGAATATCAGCTTCAGGAAGAAGACTGGAAGAAGATAGAAGAAACCAGTAACCAGAAATATCGTAACTATGACTGGAATTACGGAAAAAATCCAAAATATAACTATGAAGTCAAACAGAAATTTCCTGGTGGCATGTTAGAACTTAAGATTAATGTCATAAAAGGTATGATTGATGATATTAAAATATTCGGTGATTTCTTCGGTGTAGGTGAAGTTACTGAAATCGAACAGAAACTTAAAGGATTACCACATAATCAAAAGGCTGTGAAGGCAGTGCTAGATACAGTAGACTTTGGACATTACTTCGGTAGAGTAACGGAAGAAGAATTTTTAAGTTTAGTTGCAAAATAAAAAAAGACAAATTTTTAGCGCCAATCCTTAAAATTAATTTTTGAGGTATTGGCGCTTTATTTTATCGTATTCAATTTAAATTTCCTCCAGAGCTTTCAATTCACTCGTATACTCTAGAAATGCTTCCTGGTTATGATTTAATAAAGACAAATCAATCTTTTCTTTTAATAATTTCTTTTGGTGGCTTTTAACAGCTTCGTCAATGATAAGCTCGATATATAAATTATTAAGATTAGATACAAAAGTTTCAAGACCATTTAATTGTGTTTGTTGATTATAGTTCATAAGTGTTACCTCCTAAAATGTATTAAAACGAGTATATTATATAATATTCTAAATTGCAATAGTATTCAGAAAATTATATTAATTAACATTTGTTCGTTTTGATTAATAATATATAACCATATTTTTAACTTTGTAAACATATCTTTTTCTAATGTAAACTATGTTAAAAATTTAAGAAAGTTAACAAATGTTAATTGGAATTGTGTATAATATTATCAATATATTGACAAAGGAGAAAGTTGATATGGAGAAATATATTGTTAATGAAAAGACGATGTATATTAAGGCGTATAGAGATGGTAGAAGTGTACTTTCTGAAATTGGTGAATACGGAAGAGAAACATTTATATTTAAAAAGAAGCCATTACATATCATTGAAGACTCATTATTCTTTTATCATGCTTCATATAAAGCGAGAAAAATATCTACGAAGATGATTGCAGAAATTTATACAAAACCACCGATTATCGTACAGCCTGGTACACAAACATATTTCTTTCCGACGCACAGTGATAGAAGTAACGATATGGCCTGGATCAATGTTCACTATGTAAATCGATTTCACGCAGGTGAATATTATGATACTGTTGTAGAATTTGATGATCAGTCACAAGTATCTTTTCCGGTGACAACGTATACTTTTAATACACAGTATTTGCATGGGATTAAGCTGGAATATTGTGTAAGAGCAAAGGCGTTAAAGCAGGAAATGTATACGCAGGAAGCAGTGCATTTTGACAAATGCAGGGCAAATCTATTCGAAATGTTAGCAATGTATGCATTATTAGAGAAAAAGGTGTAAATGTTCCATAAAAATATTTACCAAAAGTATTGACCAATTCATTTCAATTGATATAATAGTATTTGTTGATTGAAATTATTCCACAGTAGCTCAGTGGTAGAGCTATCGGCTGTTAACCGATCGGTCGTAGGTTCGAGTCCTACCTGTGGAGCCATGGAGATGTACTCAAGTTGGCTGAAGAGGCGCCCCTGCTAAGGGTGTAGGTCGGGTAACCGGCGCGAGAGTTCGAATCTCTCCATCTCCGTTACAAAACACTTAGTGAATGCTAAGTGTTTTTTTATATGTTCTAAACAAATTATTGAATAATCTGAATTTTTGGATTATAGTAAACTCATTATATTTTTAATATTATGGTCACTCATAGATGTATTAATTTTATCTATAAGAGTATAAATTAATACATAACAAAGTATGTGAATGTTTTAACAAACTTACTTATTCCTGTGATAAAATAATATTAGATAATCAAATGAGGAGGAAGAAAGTATGAAAATAGTTATGGCAGGCGCCGGTGCAATGGGTGGACGTGTTGGTCTTTATTTAACTGAGAGTGGACAAGATGTGGTGATGCTTGATAAATGGCAGGATCATGTTGATGCGATGAACGATAAAGGTGTTACTGTTCATTCTTATGGTGAAACAACAAACCATAAAGTTAAGGCAGTGTTTATGGATGACTACAATGAACCAGCAGATTTGGTGATTTTATTAACAAAAGCATTAACAGCTGAAGAAACGATCGATAATTTAATCAAACAAGGTGTTATTACAAAAGAAACGAAAGTGATGTCACTGATGAATGGTTTAGGTCATGGTGATATGCTGCTGAAGAAATTGTCTGTTGAGCAAGTTATACTGGCTGTAACAATGTGGTCAGCAGGTTTAAAAGGACCTGGTGAATTAATTTTAGAAGGTACTGGTAATATTGAATTTGGATATCCTGATGGACATGTGGATGCTTTCATTGAAAAATTGAAAGTCATTTTAGATGAAGCGAAACTTAATGGTGTTATCAGTAATGATATTGTGACATCAATCTGGAATAAAGCTTTAGTGAACTGCTGCTTTAACACATACTGTTCAGTAACGGATAAACGTATCGGGGAATTTGGTGCATATGAACAAGCAGATGCAATGTTAATCCCATTAGTTAAGGAAATCATTGCAGTAGGGGCAACAAAAGGTGCAAAGCTTGATTTAGATGCAACAATGGAGAAATTCCATAAAATGTACTCACCTGATGTCGTTGGTCTGCATTATCCATCTATGACTCAAGATATTCATAATGGACGTAAGACAGAAGTTGATTTCTTAACTGGTGCTGTCAGTCGCTTTGGAGATGAAGCAGGGATTGAAACACCATATTGTGATATTTTAACGCATTTAGTACATCAAATTGAAAAATAATAGAATGGATTTTGATTTCTGACCAGACATGTATTAACATGTCTGGTTTTATAATGGTTAGTATAAGTTAGATATTCAGCAACAATATTAAAAACACCCTTTTATACAATATTCGGATGCAAACCGCCTCTAAAGATAAAATTTACACTTTTTTAATGTTGCGTTCACAAACTTAAAATGATATATTTTAAAAGTACTCTTTTTACGAGAGACAACATATTATTATCGCGGGATGGAGCAGTCTGGTAGCTCGTCGGGCTCATAACCCGAAGGTCGGTGGTTCAAATCCGCCTCCCGCAATTAAAGTGGTCCCGTGGTGTAGCGGTTAACATGCCTGCCTGTCACGCAGGAGATCGCGGGTTCGATTCCCGTCGGGACCGCCATTTTGGCTCAGTAGCTCAGTCGGTAGAGCAATGGATTGAAAATCCATGTGTCGGCGGTTCGATTCCGTCCTGAGCCATCTTTTTAAATAAATTTGGCGATTGTGGCGAAGTGGTTAACGCATCGGATTGTGGTTCCGACACTCGTGGGTTCGATTCCCATCAGTCGCCCCATTTGTAACGCGGGTGTAGTTTAGTGGTAAAACCTCAGCCTTCCAAGCTGATGTTGTCGGTTCGATTCCGATCACCCGCTCCATTATTATTCCACAGTAGCTCAGTGGTAGAGCTATCGGCTGTTAACCGATCGGTCGTAGGTTCGAGTCCTACCTGTGGAGCCATTTAGGCCCCTTGGTCAAGCGGTTAAGACACCGCCCTTTCACGGCGGTAACACGGGTTCGAATCCCGTAGGGGTCATATAATCAGAAGTGAAATATCGCTTCTGATTTTTTTAATTATTATGGATCGTTGTCCGAGTTGGCCGAAGGAGCACGCCTGGAAAGTGTGTAAACGTCACAAGCGTTTCGAGAGTTCGAATCTCTCACGATCCGTTAAATAATAAAACTACTGTTGATTCTTTAATGAAATCATCAGTAGTTTTATTTAGTTTAATACCTACGTTTATTTTACGTATATACCTACAAATAAAAGTTACTTTACTATCTATTTTTTAATGTAGAAAGCATGTATAATGTACTTATTCAAATATTATACTTCTAAAGTTAATTGTGAATTATAATACAAAATAGAAATCATAAGGTGATGAAATGAAAGATAAAGCTTCGACACGTAAAGTGTTATCAGAAATTAACTATCCAGTTAGATATAAACGCTTTTCAAAAATTTTTAAAAGAATTAAAAAATCTGAGCGTCGTTTCTTTATTAAATTATTAAAAGTAATCTGCAAAGATATTAAAAATAAGGAACTGATTCATTTTGCGACTTATAGTCATATTAATTTGAATCAACATGGTTTGTTTATTTTATTAGATGATCGTATTTCTATGGTCCATAGTAAAATGAAATCAAAGCGTATATATTATGAAGTAATTAAATATGCTGATTTAGTAAACATTGATTTTGAGCCTGATACTGAAGGGGAATATGGAGAGTTATTCTTCAAATATAAACGAAAGAAATTAAGTGAAAAATCAGTAACTATACGAATGATAAAAAGTAAAAACTTGCCTGAAATTGTGGAATTTATTAGAATTAAAATGTCTGAGACAATATAAAGGGGGACATTAACAATGGCGAATATCGATAAACTCGTATCATATGCTGAACTTAAATTAGGCCAGTTTGGTTCTGATTACCGTGAAAATCACGAAGAAGATAAAGTGCAGGAGATTCAACCACGCAGCTATGATGTGAACGGAACTTCTATCGATGTGCATTATGATGCACAAAGCTACGTAATCGATTTAACAAAATCTGGTGTACGTGATGTCACAGAAGAAGATGCACAAGCAGTTGTAGCAAGACTAAAAGAATTCTTCAATCAAAAATAAAAAAAGTAATTAAAAATCTGAGACTGTTTTGTAGTCTCACGATTTTTTTTAAATTGCAGTTAATGCTGCGAGATATAAGCCTAGTGCAAATAAGAAACCGAATACGGTGTTGAATTGTCCGGTAACTTTCATTGCAGGCATCAGTTCAATCGGTGTATTGCCTTTAAAGAAGCGATTTACTGCTTTGATTGGTAAGTTAAAGCTTAACAATACAAGTAATAGGAATGGTGAACCATATGGTTTAAAGAATACTGTATACAGTACTACAAGGAAACTGATTAAGTATAATAATGCCATTGTGATAATTGCGATTGTTTTACCGACTAATATAACATATGTCTTTCTGCCGCTCGCTTTATCTTTTACACGGTCACGAATATTATTGGCCATATTAATCATGCCGATATTGATTGAAACTGGAATTGACATAATTGCAGGGTACCATTCTAGATGTCCTACCTGAATGTAGAATGTAATCATAATGATTACAAATCCCATAAAGAATCCTGCAAAGATTTCACCGAATGGTGTCCATGAAATTGGAACGGGACCACCTGTATAGAAATAACCGACTGCCATACATAAAATTCCAACAAGTAAGATTAACCATGACGATTGAGAACAAATATAAAGACCTAATATGGCGGCAATAATATAAAAAGCAATCGCTAAATTATATACTGACTTAGGACTCATACCATTTCTTACGATTGCACCACCGATTCCGACTGAAGTATGATCATCCAGTCCACGTTTGTAATCGAAATATTCATTAAACATATTTGTTGCCGCTTGTATTAGTAAGCAGGCAATAAGCATGATAATCAATAAATCAATACGGATATCAGTGAAATATTTTGCGCATGCTGTTCCGACAAGTACAGGTACGAAACTTGCTGTTAAAGTGTGTGGTCGCATTAAGTGATAATACTTTGCAATACCAGTGTGTTGTTGTAAATGTTCAGACATATTCATACCTCTTTTATTCTTAATGTATAAATTTTATATTTAATAATAGTCATCGTCAACAAATCTAGCATAATTTGTCCAATAATGATTGAATAATGTTAAAATAGTAAGTATATTATTTTGAAGTGAAAGAAGTGTAGCATGTGCCGATTAATCAACAGTTTGAGACGCATTTAACAACGAATAAAATTAAGAAAATAGAACAATTTGATTTAGACTTCCAGCTAAATGTTGCATGGATCATGGATTATTTTCATGCATTTGCAGGAGAGCGTTATGTCTTTATCAATAAAGATAAATCTTTTAAGTTAATCGGTATCGGTCATCATTCAGTACTTACAGCAGATACGATTCATCCTGTTCTTATCGAACGACAGTTTAAGGCGATTGTTCAGGATGCAGCATATATTGGTAATGGTTCGCAGTATGAATTAAAACTTTTTGGTGGCTTCCAGTTTGATAATAATGAAAGTAAAAATTTTTCTGCTTATGAAAAGAGTCATTTCGTCATTCCCAAAATACAGATTATTGAAAGCAATGGACACGCTTCAATAATATTTGTTGATCAGTCTTCAGATAAAATACAGATAATTGATGCATTAAGACATCATACTGGCGGCAAAGTACCTGATAACAAAATAATATCTGCTGAAGATATTGATCTGGAGTTATTTAAATCTAATGCACATAAAGCAATATCGATGATGCAGGAAGATAAACTTGAAAAAGTTGTGCTATCAAGAAAAAGAAAGATTACGATGGAAAGAGATATTGATATTTTGCCACTCATCAATCAGGCGATGAAAAATCATGAAGTGAGTTATTTTGCTTTAATAGAGTCTGGTGCACAAACATTTATTACAAAGACACCTGAACAGCTTGTTGCGGTGCAGGATGGCATCCTTCATACAAATGCCATTGCCGGAACGATGGGCAAAAGTATTGATAATGCGAAACAAAAGTTACTGGATGATGAAAAGAATCTATATGAACATAAAATCGTTGTAGAAAGTATAAAGGAAGATTTAGCACCGTTTACAAATGAGATTACTTTAAAACAATCACCGGATATATTAGAAAATCAATTTTTCTATCATTTATATACACCGATCAATGCGAAGTTGAATCGTGGTGGATTATTAGAAGTAACTGAAAGTTTGCATCCAACACCTGCACTGGGTGGCTTTCCTAAACGCGCGGCGATGGATTTCTTAGCGGAGGCAAATGAAGGGCGTGGTCTTTACGGTGCACCCCTAGGATATGTTGATTTAAATGATGAAGGTGAGTTTATCGTTGCCATCCGTTCGATGGTTATCCAGGATAACACTGCGATGCTCTATGCAGGATGTGGTATTGTTAAGTCGAGTGTTGTAGAGAGTGAAGTTTATGAAACAGAAATTAAATTTAAACCGATGTTAGAAATGTTAGGAGTAAATGAAGATGAATGACGCGTTAACTAAACAAGTGTTTCATTTCGTTAAATCATTATATGATTATGGTGTACATGAGATAGTGATTTCACCCGGATCACGCTCAACACCGGTTGCGATAGCATGTGAACTTCATCCAAAGATGAAGACGTATATTCATCCAGACGAACGCAGTGCAGCTTTCTATGCACTTGGACTAATGAAAGCAACGAATAAACCAGTTGCAGTACTCTGTACATCTGGAACTGCAGCAAGTAACTATACCCCGGCAGTGTCTGAATGTTTTATCAGTCATATGCCGCTTGTTGTGATTACGAGTGACAGACCTCATGAACTGCGTAATGTCGGTGCACCACAGGCAATTAATCAAGTAGGGATGTTTAGTAATTTTGTACAATATGAACGTGACTTTCCAATCGCAGATGATACAGACGAATCGATACAATTTATCGATGCTGTAATGATGCAGTCTAGTCGTTATTTCAGTGGACCGATGAAAGGCCCGGTACATTTCAATATACCTTTCAGAGAACCATTGATGCCGGACTTTGAGCTGGCAGAAATGATGACGATTAATCCAAAGGTTCAGGTTAGTTATCAGAAGACATTTGATGTCAATACAGTCAAACCAATCATTCGTCAGGAAAAAGGCATTATAATCGTCGGTGATTGTCAGCTGGAAGATTTAACACAGATACTTGTCTTTTCTACAATACATAATATACCGATTATTGCAGACCCGCTTAGTCAGATTCGTGATTTAAAGCATCCAAATGTGGTGACAACAGGAGACAGTATCTTTAAAGTCATTAAAGATATTCAGCCGGGTTATATAATTCGTGTCGGTAACGCTGTTGTATCGAAAGCAATCAATCAGTGGATTAAAGCACAGACAGCACCACAAATTTTAATTCAACCAAGAATTCAGCCTAATACATTTCCGAAAGTGCCGGACTTATTTATCGAAATTACTGCAAACGACTTCTTTAGACAAGTCGCAGAAGAGAAACCAGTCAACAATCAATCATGGATTAAATTCTGGCATACATTAAATGATTTAGTCATCAATCACATTATGCAGCACACACAAACGATATTCGACGAAGGTAGTGCGATGTATCAGATCTTTAAACAAATCAAGAAGAATGAAGTCATTTTCCTGGGCAACAGTATGCCGATTAGAGATTGTGATACATTCTTTACAAACTTTGAAGGTAAACCGTATTGTAATCGAGGTGCAAATGGTATTGACGGTGTTGTGAGTACGGCGCTTGGAATGTCGCGTCATAAAAAGGTGACGTTGATAATTGGTGATATCTCATTCTTCCATGATATGAACGGTCTTGTTATGCAGAAGATGTTATCAGAATATCACCATTCTCATATGATTAATATTGTTGTGATGAATAATAATGGTGGCGGTATATTCAGTTATTTACCACAGTATGAAGATAAGAAGCATTTTGAACGTTTATTTGGCACACCGCTGAATCTCGATTTTGAACATACTGCAAAGTTGTATGACTTTAAATATAAGAAATTTAATGTATTTGATGAAATCACATTACCGAAAGCAAGCGGTCATATTATTGAAATCACTTCTGACCGAGAAGAGAATTTGAAAGCACACAGTGCATTAATTACTACTTTAAAGGCGAAACTCAATGCTGAAATATAAATATTTTAATCGTGATAAAGAAAGTCTTATTGTCATGATCCATGGATTCCTGGGTAGCGTTGAAACCTTTCTTCCAGCAAAAGAAAGACTGTTGTCCCACACGGATGTGTTATTAGTAGAATGTCCAGGACATGGAGCAGCTTTTAATACGAATGAAACTTGGTCATTTGATGCTATCGCAGCATCGCTAACACACACATTAACGCGTTATAGAAATCAATATTCCGAAATCATTCTGTATGGTTATTCGATGGGTGGTCGCATAGCGCTATTTACTGCACTGCATTATCCTGAGTTAATAGATAAACTCATAATCGAAAGTGCGACGCCTGGAATTGAAGATGAGCAATTAAGAATAGAGCGTATTCAGCAGGATGAAGAACGTAGTATTTGGATAGAAACAGATTATTCGGCATTTATTAAACACTGGGAAAAGCTATCATTATTTCAGACATATCAGCCACTAACGGATGAAATTCAAACAAGACAGCGTGAGATAAGAATGCATCACAAACCACAAGGTATTGCTAAAGCATTAAGAGAATATGGAACAGGCAGACAACCAAATCTCTGGCCGCTTTTACCTAGCTTTAATAAACCACTCTTATTGCTTACAGGAAGTTTAGATAAGAAGTTTGAATCAATCGCTAAACGTATGGTAGAAGTACTGCCTGATGCCCGTCATATGATAATTGAAGCGGGTCATACAATTCATGTGGAGAATTTAAAAATATTTGATACAATAATAGTATCGTTTATCAAGGAGGAAAATCATGACTAGAGTTTGGGAAACATTAAAAGAGTATAAAGAAATTAAATATGAATTTTTTGAAGGTATCGCTAAAATTACGATCAACCGTCCGGAAGTTCGTAATGCGTTTACACCGAATACAGTAATGGAAATGATCGATGCATTCTCTCGTGCACGTGATGATCAAAGAGTAGGTGCAATCATCTTAACAGGTGAAGGTGACTTAGCATTCTGTTCAGGTGGCGACCAAAAAGTACGTGGCCATGGTGGTTACGTAGGTGATGATAATATTCCACGTTTAAACGTATTAGATTTACAACGTTTAATCCGTGTTATTCCTAAACCAGTTGTAGCGATGGTTCGTGGTTATGCAATCGGTGGTGGACACGTATTACACATCGTATGTGACTTAACAATCGCTGCTGACAATGCTCGTTTCGGTCAAACTGGACCAAAAGTAGGTTCATTTGATGCTGGATATGGTTCAGGTTACTTAGCAAGAATCGTTGGACATAAAAAAGCACGTGAAATCTGGTACTTATGCCGTCAATATGATGCGCAGGAAGCATTAGATATGGGCTTAGTTAATACAGTAGTACCTTTAGACCAAATTGAAGATGAAACTGTAAAATGGTGTAAAGAGATGTTACAACATTCTCCAACAGCATTACGTTTCTTAAAAGCTGCGATGAATGCTGATACTGATGGATTAGCTGGTTTACAACAATTCGCTGGTGACGCTACATTACTTTACTACACAAGTGATGAAGCGAAAGAAGGTCGTGACGCATTTAAAGAAAAACGTCAGCCGAACTTCGATCAGTTCCCTAAATTCCCATAAGCAAGAGAGTGAAGCACCCTTTTTGGGGTGCTTTTTTTGTTAACAAAATTTACGTAAAATTAATTTGTTAATTTTTGTGTTCATTTGTATATTATATGTGAGGTGATGATATGTTCCTGAAATTATATGATTTTAGTGATTATGAACAATATTTGTGGGAAGTTAAGAATCGTATAGAATTAGACAGTTTTGATGAATCACAGTTATATACATTTGAACGTGGGTATATGGGAGAGAGAATATGCTATGAGGCATTGAAAGGTACACGTGGCGGCGTGAAGTTATGGAATGTGAGAATCAGGAGTAATGGCGAAGTGCAATTTGACTTTTTGTTGATTAAAGACAGATTTATTATACATATTGATATAAAAAATTTTGCCGGACCGTATACATTTAGTAATAATAACTTTGTGAGTGAGAATAATTATGTGAATGCCAATCCATTAGTACAACTCGATAAAGCAGAGAAGAAGTTAAAGTATTTCTGTTATAAAAATAATATCGATTATCAGGTGAAAAGTTATGTGTTATTTATAAATCCTACATTTGAATTGAGTGGGCTAGAACATACTGATAAGCTATTATATTCAACAGACGTCTCAAGAATTGTGAAAATGTTAGGCAAGGGTGAACCGACAAATGAAGAGCTATATATTGGAGAATTATTAAAAAAGCATCATCATCCTAATAGTAAGTATGAACGCATACATTATTATCCCTTCAATGCTTTAAAACCAGGTATGAAGTGTCCGGAATGTCGAAAGTTTTTGCCGATAGTGTCTGGACGTCAAAGAATTGTACGTTGTGATTGTGGATATAAAACTTCAAAAAATAAATTGGTACTTGATGCATTTAGAACGATAAAAATCCTGAAAAATGATGCTGTAACTACGGCTGATATTAGTAGATATACCGGTATAGGTAAAACAACGATTAGAAATGTACTGAAATCTGAATTTGAAACGTATGGAAAGAATAAAGGACGCAAATATACAGTTAAGAAAACAGTGAAGGGAATTTTTGAAGCATCAGTAGAGTATAGAACCTCATCGCTAGATGTTGATAAACAGAATATATCAACATCTAGCGAAGAAGATCGGGAATATATCATGTCGTAGATGTTGATAAACGGAATATATCAACATCTAGCAATGAAGGTCGGGAGTATATCATGTCATAGATGTTGATAAACAATATATATCAACATCTAGCACCAAAGCGCATTCCGATGTATAAACTTCTTCTTTTTGATATGATAATTATATTAACTAAGAGGACGTGGAATTATGCAGTGGCTTAAGACAACATCAAATCGATATCCAGATAAAACAGCAATTTTTTATCAAGATCAACATATTTCTTATCAATTACTCTACGAACAAGCTCAAAAAGTAGCATACGAACTCGATCAACTTCAACATCATCGTGTTGCGCTTGTAGCGGAAAATACATTAATGGATTGTTATTTTATTCATGCTGCGATAATTGCGAATATTGAAATAGTGATGATCAATAAGCATCTGACTGAACATGAAATGAGAAAGCAAATGGCGTCTGTGGATACGGAGCTTTTATTTTCAAATAATACTTACACGCACATCTCTGCTATCCATAAATCAGAGTTTGTTAGAAAGGCAATAAATCAGCATTCAACATTAACTGCTAAACCGAATCATCCAGAAGATATATTATCTATTATGTTTACTTCAGGGACGACTGGTGTTCAGAAAGCAGTACCTCAACGCTTTATTAATCATTTAGCAAGTGCCGGAAACTGTAAACAGATATTTACGTATGACCATGATTCAATTTGGCTGGATGTTCTCCCGTTGTTTCATATAAGTGGTTTGAGTATATTATTACGTGCAGTGATTGATGGCTGCACTGTCGTATTGCATGAAAAGTTTGATGCAAAGCAGATTATCGATGACATTAAAGATAAAGAGATTACGCATATCTCTCTTGTACCCCAAACGTTAGAACGTCTCTTAAGACAAGGACTTAACCAGCAATATGCACTTCAAGGCATACTGATTGGTGGCGCTAAACTAGATGATCGCTTACTTATTCAGGCACAAAGTGCTGACCTACCCATCTATACATCATTTGGCATGACTGAAACATGTTCTCAGATGATTACAGCATCGCCAAAAGATATTCAAAAGTACCCAAAGAGTGTAGGCCAGATCAATCAAAATATCCAATTATTTAATGCAGTGAATCAGGTCGGGGAAATTGGCGTACGTGGGGATAATGTCATGCACGGTTATCTTTATCCGGAAAGTGCAAATCAAGAAGCATTCATAGATGGATATTTCTTAACAGGAGATATCGGGTATATCGAAGATGATTACCTGTATATATTAGACCGTCGTAAAGATTTAATTATTTCAGGTGGAGAAAATATATATCCTTCAGAAATTGAGCAGGTCATACTCAGTCATACGTCTGTACATGCAGCTTGTGTTATTGGTATTAAAGACAGCGAGTGGGGCAGTGTGCCGGTTTGTTTATATGAAGCGGATGGTAATATGGCTGCAACTATTCAGAATGCATTAAATAATAATATCGCAAAATATAAGCATCCTAAACAATTTATTCGAGTAAATAATTTAAAACGAACATCGAACGGAAAAATATCACGTCATCAATGTAAGGAATGGTTTGTGCATGAATATCTCAAATCTTAATATTTATTCATATGCTGCAGCATTTAAAGCGCCGATCAAGACAAATCTTATTACTTTAAATGAGCGTAAGGTACTTGTAGCAGGTATCGTAATTGATGGTGTGGAATATTTTGCGGAAGCAAATAGTTTTGAGACACCGTGGTATCATTTTGAAACGATAGAAACGGTTTATCAATCACTCGTCAATCAGTTTCAAATAATAAAAAATAGACCGATATCTTCAATAGAAGCATTCAATACTTTACTTGATCCTGAAAAACCCAATGCATCCAGTTGTTTTGATATCATTGCGTATCAATATTTTAATACGCTAAAGCCAGTGACTGTGTTGATCGGTCAAACGCTGCATCATGATGCGCGTGTTATTCAACCGAACGCTACACGTGTAAAATTAAAGATGCATGACAATATTTTAGAGCAGGTTCAAACGATTCGAAAGACGAGTGATATAGAGATCGTCATCGACGCAAACAGGTTAATGGATGCAAATCATTTTAACTTGATCAGTAAACTTTCTGAGTATGACATTCTTTATTTTGAAGAGCCGTTCAGTTCGATTGAAGATTATCGTTTGTTACATCGCTTGAATCCGAAGATTAATCTTGCCATCGATGAAAGTGCGACTGATGCGCATACGATACAACAATTTTATAATATAGGCGTTAATACTGCTGTTATTAAATATAGTAGATTAGGTGGCGTGACTAGTGCACTTAAGATAAAAGAAAACTTATCAGAAATGAAGCTCGTATCCGGCGGCATGTATGAATTTGGTCTCAGCAAATATTTCACTGCACTGCTCGGTGAAACGTTTCAGACTGTACCGGACATTACGCCGAAAGGTACTTATTTTGCGCATGACTTTACTGAATATGATGAAATAATCGAAGGCAACCAACTGGTCATATCAGTACCAAAAGTAAAGAAATCTCATCTCACATTATTAGCTGCTTACGATTAATAAAGCTGTATAGGTAAAAAGGAAATTCCATTTTGGAATTTCCTTTTTTAATGATGATGATGTTCTTTGTCTGGGACTGGGTCATAGCCACCGGGATGAAACGGGTGACATTTAAGGATTCTTACGATCGTTAAATAGCTTCCTTTTAATGCACCGTGTGTTTCAATTGCTTCTAATCCATATTGGGAACATGTCGGTGTGAAGCGGCATGTGGGTGGTGTCATTGGTGAGATATAATTTCTGTAAAATTTAATACCAGCTAATAATAGTTGTTTCATAATAATCTCCTAATCTATTTCATCTGCTTTATACATAGCAACATTTGTCTTATTAAAGTTCTTATAATGCGTTTCTTGTGTCATTAATATCGTAACAGGTTTGTTTTTAATTTTAGCATTGACCTTGATATCGAAAGACATTGTTTTGGGTAGCTTCTTCACGGGTGATAATTCAACATCAAATGAACCACTCTGAATTTTAATATCCGTTAAATCATTGAATGTTGATACTTGATTCATGCTTGAGAAATCGACGCCGTAATCAAACAGATGTTTTAAATTTTGAGAGTTACCTTGATATTGAATCCTGCTATCCGTCGTTTTTATATTATCAACTTCTTTTTTGACGACATTTTGAACAATATCTGTTAAATTGACCATATTTGATTGGACACTTGAAAAGTACTGAATATCAGCATTACGAGCACGATAATTTAAATATTGAGGTTCAGGAAAGGCTTCTATATTCCCCTCATCCATATTGAATATAACAGACTTTACAGGATATTTCGTGTTATTTGAATCAGCTTTAATAAGTAGCGCACTTTTATTGATCGTATCAAATTGAGATGCTGTATCCTGTGTAAACTTTGTTGTGAACTTATCATATGAAATCGTTGTCTTATTAGTGGCATCAAGAGAAATACTGTCTGTTGCTTTAATATTCTTCTGCATTCGAGCGATAATCTGGTCCTTCGTCAATGGTTTCTTTTTTTCCTGTGGTGCTGCACAACCGGTAATAATTAATGTTAAAATAATAAAAAATACAGTTAGTTTTTTCATAGTAACCTCTAGATAGATAATTTTGTGATGAATGGAGCAGATTAATGATTTTTACAGATCATGTTGGTAATAAAGTAATGCTTGAAATAAAAGATAAGACTGATATACCAACAAGTAAACATGTACTAATAATAACAAACTTTAAGGGTAATATGCTACTTACGCATAATAAAATTCGAGGTATTGAATTCCCGGGTGGAAAAGTTGAACATGATGAAACACCTATTGAAGCGATGCATCGTGAATTATATGAAGAAACTGGTGGTGTAGTGCGTAATTATGAGTTTATAGGCACCTATACCGTATATGATCAGTCACCATTCAGTAAAGATGTCTTCTATGTAGAAGTAGCGCATATCGACAAACGTGAAGATTATCTGGAAACAGATGGTCCGGTAATTGCAAAGGCTCTGAATGATATTCAGACAGAAGATAAAAGTTTCCTGTTAAAAGATAACTGTATTCTGTACATATTAGATACACTAAAGGAGCGTTTTGATGTTCATTACGAGTAAATTAATACCTGCTTCTTATCAAGGAATAAGTTTTCAAGAGATTACATATCAGTCTGATGAATTTGAAGTTAAAGGATTATTATATGAACCGAAAATTGTTGAGCGTATCATTATATATCTTCGCGGTGGAAAAGGACAGGTAGGGACGCTAAGACCAGCTGGACTGATGCGCTTTGCTTATCCGAATACACTCGTTGCAGCACCTTATTACCGCGGAACGCATCATAATGGTCAGGATGAGTTTGGAGGAGGTGATCGTGAGGATGTATATGCACTTGTGCGTATACTTAGAACAAAGTATCCAGATGTACCATTACATTTTATAGGATTTTCACGCGGGGGTATTCAAGGGCTCGTTACGTATCAGAATAGTGACGTGACATCTTTTATTACATGGGGCGGCGTATCGAGTATTTATTATATGTATGATGAACGACTAGACTTGCGCAGCATGTTAAAGCGCATCGTCGGTCCGATTACAGATAAAGCCGCCTATGATAAACGCGAAGGTATTAATCTGATAAAAGCAGACAGTCCGCCAATTATGATTATTCACGGAACAGAAGATAAACAGGTTAATATCGCGCATGGCAAGATGCTTGAAGAAAGACTTAAAAACTTAGGTATAAAGCATAAAGCGATATACTTAGAAGGTGAAGCACACGTTCTTCGACCTGATAATGAACGGATGATACTACAAGAAATTTATAGATGGATGTTAGCTGTAGAATAAAAAATAGAAGGTGAGACATAAGTCTTAGCCCTCTTCTGTTTAACAGCTTAAACGGCGGCACAGCAGTTGCCACTACGACAAAAACCGAACAAAAACTATAAATCAAAGCGCGATTTATTAGTTTTGTCCGGTTTTTGCTTGTGGCAGAACACTTCTGTCCCAGCCTTTATGTTTATTATTATCCTCTAAAGATAAAGCCGCCTTTTTCTTCGATTTCAGCTGACTTTTCACCGAATTTCTTAAAGTTTTCCTGGAAGCGTAATGCTAAATCCTTTGCTTTTTCATCGTAAGCATCTTGAGATACCCAAACGTTACGTGGCATTAAGATTTCTTTAGGAACACCTGGCACTGAGTTTGGTACGTGTAATCCAAAGATTGGATCTTGCGTGAATTCAGCATTTTTAATTTCTCCACTGATTGCACGGCGAATCATAGAACGCGTATGTGTTAAGTTCATACGGCTACCTACACCATATTCTCCACCAGTCCATCCAGTGTTTACTAAGTATACGTCTGAACCGTGCTTGTCGATTAATTCACCTAACATATTCGCATATACTGTTGCATGTAAAGGTAAGAATGGTGAACCGAAACATGTTGAGAATACTGGTTGTGGGCTCGTTACACCGCGCTCAGTACCTGCTAATTTAGATGTAAATCCACTTAAGAAGTGGTACATTGCTTGTTCTTTTGTTAATTTAGAGATCGGAGGTAATACGCCGAATGCATCTGCTGTTAAGAAGATAATTGTTTTCGCATGACCAGCAATTGATGGTAATACGATATTATCAATATTTTCAATTGGGTATGCTGCACGTGTATTTTCTGTTAATGATTTGTCTTCATAGTCTGGGAAACCTTTTTCATCAACTTTAACGTTTTCTAAAATCGCACCGTAACGGATCGCATCATAGATTTGAGGTTCTTTCTCGCGAGAAAGATCAATCGTCTTCGCATAGCAACCACCCTCGATGTTGAATACACCGTTATCATTCCAGCCATGCTCGTCATCACCGATTAATTTACGGTGTGGGTCAGCTGATAAAGTTGTTTTACCTGTTCCTGATAAACCGAAGAATAACGCTACATCTTTATTTTCACCAACGTTTGCTGAACAGTGCATGCTCATTACACCTTGTGTTGGTAATAAGTAGTTCATAACACCGAATATACCTTTTTTCATTTCTCCGGCATATTCAGTACCACCGATTAAGATGATTTTATGTTTGAAACTAGTGATGATAAAAGTTTCAGATTTTGTACCGTCGATTTTAGGATCTGCTTTAAAGTGTGGTGCAGAAATGATTGTGAAGTCAGGATCGATTAAGATACCTTCATTAAATGTTTCAGGACGGATAAACATCGTACGTGCAAATAAGTTATGCCAAGCTAACTCATTGATGACACGTAAATTTAATTGTGTAGCAGGGTCTGCACCTGCATAACCATTAAATTCATAAACTTTATCTTTTGTTCCTAAGTAGTCTAAAACGCGGTCTAATAATTTTAAGAAGATTTCTTCAGAGATAGGTTGGTTGATTGTACCCCAGTCGATTTGGTCTTTTGTTTCTTCTTCTTCAACGATAAATTTATCTTTAGGTGAACGACCTGTATACTTACCAGTTTCAGTTCTAACAGCCCCTGATTCTGTTAATACACCTTCACGATTTGCTAAAATTTCGTTGATTAACTGTGTTCTTGATAATTGATTTAACACAATATCACTCTTTAATAAGTTGTCTAATTTACCAAAGATTTGTTCGCTCATTAAAAGGTCCCCCAAGTTTATATTTTCTGCTGATGTAAGCAGTTTCATGAAATAGTATAACATAAGGTTTCAAGTGTTACATTAAATATAAATAAAATTTTAGAGATAAAGTATTATTCAGAAAATTTGTGAATCAATCCGATATATTGACAGTGTACAAAAAGTTTAGTATTATCTAACTTGCGGATTCTCTTATCCAGAGTGGTGGAGGGACATGGACCCTTTGAAGCCCAGCAACCCTTAACTTCATTGTTAAGTAAGGTGCCAAACCGTTTGCAGACAGTTGTCTGAACGATAAGAGCAGAATGGACTAATTATGTATAATTAGCCTTCTCTCTTAATAGGAGAGAGGGCTATTTTTTATTTATAGCTTGAACCGTGAAATATATATTAATAGGAGTGTTTATAAATGACAGATCGTAAATTATTTACGTCAGAATCAGTAACAGAAGGACATCCAGATAAAATTGCTGACCAAATTTCAGATGCAATCTTAGATGCAATTCTTACAGGAGATCCAAAAGCGCGTGTAGCGTGTGAAACATCAGTAACAACAGGTATGGCCTTAATCGCAGGTGAAATTACTACATCAACTTATGTTGATATCCCTAAAGTAGTGCGTGATACTGTAAAAGAAATCGGATATACACGTGCTAAATTCGGTTATGACTTTCAGACGATGGCAGTACTTACTGCAATCGATGAGCAGTCTCCTGATATTGCACAAGGGGTAGACCGTGCATTAGAAGACCGTGGCGACTTATCTGACTCTGATATCGAGTCAATCGGTGCAGGTGACCAAGGTTTAATGTTTGGATTTGCATGTAATGAAACTGAAAGCTTAATGCCGTTACCAATTTCATTATCTCATGAATTAGCACGTCGTCTGACTGCAGTACGTAAAGATGGTACTTTAGAATACTTACGTCCAGATGGTAAGACACAAGTTACAGTTGAGTATGATGAAGCGGGTAAACCTAAACGTATCGACACAATCGTTATCTCATCTCAACACCATGAGAAAATTGAATTAGAACAAATTCAGGCTGATATTAAAGAACACGTTATTAAACCAGTTGTTCCAGCTGAATTAATCGATGAAGAAACAAAATATTTCATCAATCCAACTGGTCGTTTCGTAATCGGTGGACCTCAAGGGGATGCCGGTCTTACTGGCCGTAAAATTATCGTAGATACTTACGGAGGATATGCGCGTCACGGTGGTGGTGCATTCTCTGGTAAAGATGCGACTAAAGTTGACCGTAGTGGTGCTTATGCAGCGCGTTATGTTGCGAAGAACATCGTTGCAGCAGGTCTAGCTGACAAATGTGAAGTACAATTAGCTTATGCGATTGGTGTAGCACAACCCGTATCTATTTCAGTTGAAACTTATGGTACATCTGAATACACTGAACAACAACTTGTTGACGCAGTACGTAAAACATTCGATTTACGTCCAGCAGGTATCATTCAGATGTTAGATCTTCGCCGCCCAATTTACAAACAAACAGCTGCTTACGGTCACTTCGGTCGTACAGACGTTGATTTACCATGGGAAGCGACAGATAAAATTGAAGATTTAAAAGCAAATTTAAATAAATAGAGGTAGGGATAGAAGTGTTCTGCCACTAGCAAAAACCGGACAAAACTAATAAATCGTTCTTTGATTTATAGTTTTTGTTCGGTTTTTGTCGTAGTGGTAACTTCTATTCCACCGTTTTAGCTTTATTCGTAGGATGAAAAAAGACTACCTCATGCGAGATAGTCAATAAAAAAATATTAAGCTTCTTCAGTTTCTTCTTCAGTTGTCTCTTCTTCTGTAGCAGCATCATCTTCAGTCGTTTCTTCTTCAGTTGTTGCTGCATCTTCAGTTTTTGCGTCGTCTGTTTTTTCCTCTTCACCACATGCACCTAATAATAATGCTGATGCGAAAGTACCTGCTAATAATAAACGTTTATACATTGCCATGGTATCATCCTCCGAGAAAATTTAATTTTGCCCAAAAATATTTTTAGGACACTTAAATTATTTCATATCATTATTAATTTAGAATTTATATTTTATTAAACATTGTTAATCTTTGTTCAGAATATTAATTTCTTATTTATATTTTTAATTAGAGTAAACTTTCACAAATTACTTTCATATTTTCGATGAAGTTCTTCTGAAATTTCATTATAATAAAGGAAATACGGTTAGAAAGGTGAATGATATGTCAGTAGAAGTAGGAAGTACTTTATTTTATGTGTTAATTGGTTTAGGTGTCCTGGCTTTATTATTCTTCGTCTTATGGTTACTCGCATTATCCAGCAAGAAAAAATCAATTGCGCGTAAAGAAGAAGAATTTCGTAAAGCACAGAAAATTAGATCAGATGAGTATCACGATGAGAGTGAAAAGTCTCGACTTCAATATAAAAAAGAACTAGCAGAACAAAAAGAAACATTACAGAAAACAATTGATGAGAAATCATCACATATCGAATCTTTAAAGATGTTCTCGAAAGATAAAGGTGAATATTTAACTGACCTAACTTTAATTCAGTTAAAAGAACAATTTATTCGTGAAGAACGTATTCGTCCTGAAGATATGCACGTACTTGCTAATATTTATATTCCTGGTAAACGTGTGAAGAGCACTGATAAACTTGATCATGTTGTATTAACGAGAACAGGTATCTATCTGATAGATTCTAATTACTGGACTGGTCATATTTACCACGGTGTAAGTGAAATGCAGTTTGCTGGTGAACCGATGCTTGAAGGTGTGTTTAACATATTAGAGCTTGATCCGAAACTTGAACAGACAATTGTTCTGGATAAGAACAAAGAAGGTAATGCTGAATTCAGAACATATAACCACTCGATTGAAGCATTGAAATTAAAAGCAGAACGTTTAGAGAAAGTGTTTGAGTTACCATATCCGGTAACACCGATTGCGTACTATAATGCAGAAGGTGTTGGTAGTGAACATATCACTAATTATTCGAGAGATAATGGAGTGAAGGTGATTGTAGGTGAAGAAGAACTGCAAACATTCTTCGAAAAATTTGTCTTCCACGGTAGATTCCAGTATAAAGTTGAAGAACTTGAAAATATTATGGACCAAATTGAACATTTAAATCCGTAACAAATAAGCCTTGAGTGAAATTCACTCAAGGCTTATTTGTTATGCAGATTTACGTTTCACTAAATATAATCCTAACCCTAATAATCCGATTGCAGCAGCACCTGTACCAGCTGCTTCACCAGTAATCGGTAATTGCTCAACCGCTTCAGTGATTGCAGGTTTGTTCGTATCATCTGCAACTTGATCCGCTTGAATTGTCGTATCTAAATTTGTTTCATTAGTTTTTGCAACAGTTTCAAATGGAATGACTTTATCATCATGAGCAGCCATCGTAGCTTCTAATACGACAGGTTCTTCAGTAGAATCTTCTGTCTTGATGATGAATCCTTCGCTTCCATCTTCTTCTGTTGATACGTCAATTTGAGGTTTTACAGTTTCAGTTGTCGGTTTTTCAGTCGTTACTTCTTCGGATTCAACTGGTTGATACGCACTCGCGTTTCCTGCTAAGATACGTTGTAATGCTTCACTTGTATAAGCTGTCATATCAGCAGTTTTAAAGTATTGACGTACAACTGCATCTAATGATGGTCCTTCTTCACGAGGTCCACCAAGCATTGTATAACCATCGCCACCAACGGCTAAGAAATCATTTGTTACAACTTTGTATGTTTTAGTATTGTTTAATGGTTCAAATTTGTTTGTCTTTTTGTTGAATACTTCAATTGCATAAACACGTTCACCAGCAGGTTTAGTCATGTCATAATGAACTTTAATTGATTTAGAGATGTGTAAGAAAGCTCCGTTTGCATCTAATCCTGTTTTTCCGTCTTTTTCAATAACAGGTGCGCTTAAAGCGTGTTCAAACATTGCTTTTACTTCAGAACCTTTGACGTTAATTTGTGTAATAGTGTTTCCGAAAGGTAATACTTTAATAATATCTCCGATTGTTACATCTTTATTACCTTCGATAGAAGCTCGGATACCACCACCATTTGTTACAGCGAAATCACCAGCTGTATCAAATCCGTTAACAGAATATGCTTCCATTGCATCAGCAATCGCGTTACCTAAGTTTGTCTCACGCGTACGTACGTCGTTACGTTCCCCTTGAAGTTGTACTGGATTGTGGAATACGACTTCAGAAGTTGCTTTCCCAAAGTTATCTTTTGCAGTATCAACGATAGCTTTAACTGCAGCATCTTGTGTAACTTCTTTCGTATCTGATTCTTTAACCATTGAGGCTTTTATATTACTTACAACTTTATCCTGTAAATCAAATGTGACTGTCCCGATGTTTGCAAGTGCCGTACCTGTTTGAGCAAGCATCACAGTATTTTTTAATTCACCATTTTCAATGACTGAGTGAGAATGTCCATCTAATATTACGATTGCATTATTTTTAAAATCTTTGTTGCCGGCAATCTTAGTCGCTAAATTATCACCACGCCAAGCTTCTTTAGTCGTTGTGTCGATACCTAAGTGACTTAAGATGATAAATGCATCAACTTTTCCTTGTAACTTTTTCATTTCTGCAGTTACAGATGCAACTGGATCAAGGAATGATACACCGATAATGTTGTTCGGGTGCGTCTTCGTAGCAGTCTCCGGCGTTGTTACACCGATGACACCATATTTCTTACCATTTTTCTCGATGATTGTAGAAGGCGCATAAACACTTTTTCCATCTTTATAAACGTTTGAACTTAAAATAGGGAAGTTTAATAGTTTCTTATAGTTCATTGCAGTTTCAAAACCGAAATCAAACTCATGGTTACCAACAGTCATCGCATCGTAACCAACAGCGTTCATCGCTTTTGCCATGTCAGCACCTTTTGAGAAGTTAGATAATGGTAAGCCCTGGAAAGCATCCCCAGAATCAAACATCAATGTAGGTTGTTCTTTATCTTTGATTGTCTTTACCTTTGCCATGCCGATAACACGGCCATCTTCAGCATCTAAACGACCATGCATATCATTTGTATGTAAGATCTTTACTGAGTTCGGTCCAGCAGGTATTTCTGTTGTTGCTTGTTCAGTCGTTGGTGCTTCTGACGTAGGAGCTTCAGTTGTAGCTTTCTCGGTCGTTGCTACTTCAGTAGTTGGTGCCTCAGTTGTTGGTTGTTCTGTCGTCACGTCTGCAAGTGCATAAGGACTTTGGAAAAGCATTGAGATTAATAACGTTAACATTAATACCATTGATGCAATTCGTTTCACGGTGTTCCCTCCAAAATAAATTTTAATTTCAATATTATAATAATGTATAAATACATGAGCTGTGATAATTTTAAGAAAAAATTACGCTAAATTTACAAAAAAATTATAAATGAAATGTATATGCAAACAAGTAGAGTAACGGGCCAAAAATATAGGTGATCACTATATAGAAAATGCACCAGTTTTTATGCGTTTCATACAGTTTAACAATCTCAATGTTCAACGTAGAAAATGTTGTAAATGCGCCTAAAAAACCAGTACCGAGTAATAGCATCGTTGTCATATCAAAACGTGCAACAATGCCTAACAACATTGCACCTAATAAATTAATGAACAGTGTACCATATGGAAAACGCCCATTCATCTTCTGACTGATGTAATATCGTAACATAGCCCCGAATGGTGCACCGATTGCAACATAGATCAATTTCTGTCACCCCATTTCATACCGATAACAGCACATATGATACCACCAAAGATGCTAATACTATAATAGATGAAAAGTGAAAGATAATGATGTGCTAAATAGAGATCGGCAACGTCTTTACTCAGTGCAGAGAATGTTGTGAAGCTTCCTAGAAAACCGGTAGTAATTCCAGTCTTTATGTGCGATGACCAGGATAGCCGTCTAAAGTAAGTTGTAGAAAACCCTAAAGCAAATGCGCCGATGAGATTCACGATAATTGTATACAGCGGTGCATGAAGCGCTAAACTTATACTATATCTGCATAATGCACCGAAGACACTCATACATGCAATCCAAAGATAGATCATATAAAAACCTCCAAAATAAAAAGGATTGACGAATCAATCCTTAAATAATACCAAATCTAAATAGGATACTAGCAAGTTGTAAGAGAATAACAACTAAGATGACCCATGGCCAAATTTTCGCGACTTTATATAAACCGCTTGAAATGTTTTCAGGCTGCTTCAAAGCTTTATCAATTAAGACAATACTAATAATAAGTAAAATACAGCTTACTAGTCCGGTAAACAGTATGATGGCATTGATAGAACCGAAAAGTATTGCCAGCACGGGATTATAACCGTTACAAAAGATACTTAAGATAACAAAAAATATAGAGAAGTAAACATATTTGTTCGCTTTCATGATGTTCCTCCGTTCATTAATCATTTTATTTTACCACATCAAATGACAACAAAAATATAAAATTATGAAAAGAATAGTAAATATATTGAAAAAACAAACAAGTATACTCAATCATTAGCAATATCATACATTATGTGATTATAATAAGTAGAAGTGTTTACATTAAATGTGGAGGAATAATAATGAAAAATTTAAATGTGCAAGTATTTGCTGATGGTGCGGATATCGAACAAATGAAAACAGCTTACCAAAACCAGACAGTTGATGGATTTACGACAAACCCATCACTTATGGCTAAAGCTGGTGTAGAAGATTATAAAGCTTTTGCAGAAGCTGCAGTTAAGGCAATACCAGATGCTTCTATCTCATTTGAAGTATTCGGTGATGATATGGAAACGATGGAGAAAGAAGCAGCAATCATTCAGTCATTCGGTGAAAATGTATTTGTTAAGATTCCTGTCGTGAATACGAAAGGCGAATCTATGATTCCATTAATCAAGAAATTATCTGAACAGGATATTAAATTAAATGTTACAGCGGTTTATACAATTGAACAGGTGACAGATATCGTTAAAGCAATTAAACCAGGTGTTGAAACCTACGTTTCAGTATTTGCTGGTCGTATCGCAGATACTGGTGTAGATCCTATGCCATTAATGCGTGCTGCTGTAAAAGTTTGTCACGAAAAAGAAGGCGTGAAACTTTTATGGGCATCATGTCGCGAGCTTTACAATGTTATTCAGGCAGATGAAATCGGCTGCGACATTATCACATGTCCAGGGGACGTTGTGAAGAAGATTCCGAATATCGGTCGTGACATCGATGAATTATCAGTAGATACAGTTAAAGGATTTGCTAAAGACATTCAATCAAGTGGATTAAGCATTTTATAAGACACCTTAGACCATTACACAAATTGTGTAATGGTTTTTTTATAAGGTATATTTATATATATCTATATATGTTTAATTAATATTCCTCTTCATTACTTTAAACTTTCAAAATAAGTATTTAAAATTATCAGACTATTATGATATGATTATTTAGGTAAAAAAGAAAGGGGTTACATCATGAATATTGTAAATATCAATGAGAACTGTATGAGCGTCGTCTTTGAAGAGCGTATTGATCCTGAGATTAATGCGCAGGTGATCCAGTTAAAATCTGCGATACAAAATAGCGCTATCAGTGGCATATTAGAGCTTGTCATTTCTTATAACACACTCGTTATTTATTTCGATGATACAGTGACAGATCATGAAACGTTAAGTGAAGCAATAGAGAGTCTTACAATATCTTCGACAGCTCAACAGCAGACTAAGACATACGTTATCCCTGTGTGTTACGATGCACCGTTCAATCTTGATCTGGATGAAATGGCTTCATTACATAATAAAACGACAGAAGAAATCATTCAAATACATACAAGTAAACCTTATCTTATCTATATGTTAGGCTTTATGCCTGGCTTTCCATTTTTAGGAGGATTAGATGAGTCGATTGCAACACCCCGCAAAGCTTCACCGCGTAAAGAAATTCCTGCGGGTTCTGTAGGTATAGCAAATGCACAAACTGGTATCTATCCATTAGCTTCACCTGGGGGATGGAACATTATCGGAAAGACACCATTAAAGTTATTCGATCCGAAGCGCGATCCAGAAGTTTACTATGAAGCTGGAGATTATATTAAGTTTAAACGCATCTCAAAAGATGAATATGATGCAATTGAACAGGCTGTAAATAACGGCACTTATGAAATTGAAACGGAGGTACAATAATGGGACTTCAAGTCATACATCCGGGAATGTATTCTACAATACAGGATCTCGGACGCACAGGCTTTCAAAATGTTGGTTTATCACCAGCAGGCGCAATGGATTATCGTGCATTATTATTAGGTAACAATCTGCTTGGTAATACAGATCATATGAGTATTGAGATGACGATGCAGGGTGGCATCTTTAAATTTACTGAAGATAATGCATTTATTATTACTGGCGGTAATATGCTTGCTGAGTTAAATGATACGCCTGTAGTTAATCGATGTGTATATAACGCAAAAGCCGGCGATATATTAACATTTAAGACTGCTAAAAATGGATACCGTACTTACCTGACGGTCAAAGGTGGTTTTAATCTACCGAAAGTTCAGGGTAGCTATTCAACGCATATGAAGATTAAACTAGGCGGATTAGACGGACGTACGTTGATTAAAGATGATTTTCTTGCATTCAATCAACCGGAAATTGTTGAAACGAGACGCGTTAACACGCATTTTATCGATAAAGTAAGCACGATTCGTTTTATTCCAGGTCGTCAATATGACCGATTTAAAAATTTAGCGGCATCACTATCAAGCACATACGAAATTTCTAATACATCAGATAGAATGGGTATCCGTCTGTCAGGTGAAATATTAGAAGTGAAGACGAACTATGATATCATCTCTGAACCGGTTCAGCTCGGTTCAATCCAGGTATCGTCTGACGGTCAGCCGATTATACTGATGAATGATCGTCAAACTGTCGGCGGATATGCAAAGCTAGGAACAGTATATTTCAGTGATATCCCTACACTTGTGCAAAAAGGTCCTGGGAGTGAGATTCGTCTCGTTGAAGGCACTTTAGAAGAAGCGATAGCTGAGAAGAAAAAGATGATGAAAATTATAAATGAAGTAAGCATGCATGCATTTGATATCAGACACACGAGTCAAAAAATCCAAAACTTATTAGAGAAGGCGGAATCATAATGAATTCAGATAAATTACAACAGCTCATTGATATGATGAATAGTAATGAACTAAAAGTTATTTCGGTAAAAGAAGGCGATAACGAATACTACATCGAAAAAGCAATTAAAGAAGTTCAGGCCTATCCGGTACAGCAAGTACCAGGACAAGTAACACAACAACCCGCTCAGGAAGTTGTCGACCATGGACATCACGTTCAAAAGTCTCAACTTGTAGGAACATTCTATAATATGCAGGATGAAGCATCAAAAGAGCCGTTTATCCGTGTCGGTGACAAAGTTGAAAAAGGTGACCGTATCGGTATCATCGAAGCGATGAAAGTAATGAATGATATTCATGCTGACGTTGATGGTGTTATTGAAGCGATTCATATCGAGAACGGTACTGCTGTAGGCTATGATGAACCGTTAGTGACAATTAAAGAAAAATAGGGGGTGACACTTTGAAGAAAGTATTGATTGCCAATCGAGGAGAAATTGCGATTCGAATTATTAGAACATGTAAGAAGATGGGCATTAAGACGGTTGCTGTCTATTCTACGACAGATGTGGATAGCTTACACGTTACTTTAGCAGATGAAGCAGTTTGTATCGGTCCATCTAGTTCAACAGAAAGTTATCTGAATATGAATAATGTGATCGCTGCAGCTGAAATTACAGGTGCAGATGCGATTCATCCGGGTTATGGCTTCTTAGCTGAAAATGCCAATTTTGCACGACTATGCGCAGAACATGATTTAGTATTCATCGGACCTACACCTGAAACAATCGAGAAGATGGGTGATAAAGCTGAAGCACGTAAGACGATGGTCACTGCTGGTGTACCTGTAATTCCTGGGTCTAAAGATGTAATACCGACACTTGCTGAAGCGAAGGTGAAAGCACAGGAAATCGGCGTACCGATGGTGATTAAAGCGGTTGCTGGTGGTGGCGGTAAAGGGATGCGTATCGTCAGCCGTATGGAAGATTTCGAAAATTTATTTAATGCGGCTAAATCAGAAGCAAAGAAAGCATTTGGAGACGACCGTGTTTATATAGAAAAATTTATAAAGACTGCAAGACATATTGAAGTGCAGGTCATTGGTGACGGTAAAGGAGATGCAGTACATCTTTACGACCGTGATTGTTCTATTCAACGTAACAATCAGAAACTTGTAGAAGAAGCGCCTGCTGCTATCGTACCGGATGAAGTAAGAGAGCGCATGACGCGTGATGCCGTCAACGCAGCGAAAAATATTAATTATCGTGGTGCAGGTACGCTAGAATTCTTATACGTTGAGTCTACAAAAGAGTATTATTTCCTTGAGATGAATACGCGTGTTCAAGTGGAACATACGGTAACCGAAATGGTAACTGGCGTCGATATTATCGAAGCACAACTTAATATCGCATTATACGATAAGTTCGAGCTTGTGCAGGATGAGATTCAGATTAATGGTTTTAGCATCGAATGTCGAATTAACGCTGAAGACCCGGATCACGGATTTAGACCAAGTCCGGGGAAAGTAGAATATTTAAATTTACCTAGTGGACCAGGAGTAAGGATCGATACATTCTTATATCAAAAGTGTATGGTTTCTCCGTATTATGATTCAATGATTGGTAAATTTATAACATTTGAGCAGACGCGTGATAGAGCGATACGCAGAATGTTATCTATACTTGATGAGACGGTGATTACCGGCTTCCCGACAAACCTGGATTATCAGTATCGTATTATGCAGCATCCAAGATATCAGGAAAATATAATCGATATTAAATTCTTAGAGAAAAATCACTTCCTGGAGGGCTAATGATGAAAATTGATTTAAATGCAGATTTAGGAGAAAGCTTTGGTAATTACACGATTGGCAATGATGAAGCGATTATACCTTTAATTACTTCTGCTAATATCGCTTGTGGTATGCATGCAGGGGATTTCAATGTATTAAATCGTACTGTAGCACTGTGTAAGGAAAATAATACCGGCATCGGTGCACATCCTGGTTATAATGATCTCATGGGATTTGGCCGTAAACAAGTTGATATGAGCTATGACGAAGTTGAGAATCTCGTTACGTATCAGCTTGGTGCAATACAGGCATTCTGTAATAAACATCAAGTCGAATTAAATCATGTTAAGCCACACGGTGCACTTTACAATGCAACCTTTAATGATGAAAAGCTTGCGCAGGCTATCGTGAATGCCATCAAGCAATTTGATCCGAAATTAAAGGTAATGGGTATTGCGGGTGGTAATTTAGTACGTGTCGCACAGGAAAATGGCTTAACAGCGATCAACGAAGTATTTGCAGATCGTAATTATACAGATGAAGGCACGCTTGTTTCTCGTAAAGCGAATAATGCGATGATTCATAATGTAGACGAAGCGGTTGAACATGTATTGCGCATGATCATAGACAACCAAGTAAAGACAGAAACAGGTAAGTTAATACCAATTCAGGCAGATTCAATTTGCGTCCATGGGGATGGACCAGAAGCATTAGCTTTTGTTGAACAGATTCGTGATACATTGTTACAAAAAAATATAGAAATTACTACAATCTAACTAAGAAAAGGGGCTTATTATGAATAACGAGAAACCAAAAATGACATCAGCGCAGCGCAGATTACTGTTCGGCGCAATCTTCTTAATGGCGACG
This sequence comes from Macrococcoides goetzii, assembly GCF_002742385.2. Lineage (GTDB taxonomy): Bacteria > Bacillota > Bacilli > Staphylococcales > Staphylococcaceae > Macrococcoides > Macrococcoides goetzii. Next base: position 9,219 of record NZ_MJBI02000008.1, on the reverse strand, counting down.
TCTGCAATCGGACCAGCTTTCTTAACACAGACGACAATCTTTACAGAACAATTCCTGGCAAGCTTTGCCTTTGCGATCTTACTGAGTATCATTATTGATATCGGTGCACAGTTAAATATATGGCGTGTGTTAACCGTAACAGGTAAACGTGGACAAGATATTTCAAATGAAGTATTTAAAGGATTAGGAAGTTTTATCGCGATACTTATCGTACTTGGAGGACTAGCATTTAATATCGGTAACGTTGCCGGAGCAGGACTCGGTTTCAATGCATTATTTGATGTCGATGTTAGAATTGGTGCAGTGATTACAGGTATACTTGCAATCATTATATTTAGTAATAAAAGTGCAAATAAGATGATGGATGTTGTAACACAAATTCTAGGTGTAGTAATGTTACTGACAGTAGCATTTGTTATGATTAAAGTTCAACCGCCATATGGGGAAGCTTTAACGAAGATGGTAATGCCCGATAATCCATTAGGACTTGTAATGCCACTTGTAACAATTGTCGGTGGTACAGTTGGTGGATACATTACGTTTGCTGGAGCGCACCGTCTGATTGATGACGGCATGGTTGGTAAAGCAAATTTACCATTCGTATCTCGTGCAGCAAACTTAGGTATCTTAACGACAGGATTAATGCGTTTCTGTTTATTCTTAGCAGTGTTAGGTGTAGTAGCAACGGGTGTGAAGTTAGATCCAACGAATCCACCGGCTTCTGCGTTCCAACATGCTTTAGGACCAATCGGACCTAAAATCTTTGGTTTAGTATTATTAGCTGCAGCACTGACTTCAGTTATCGGTGCAGCTTATACGTCAGCTTCATTCTTAAAAGGATTCCATCCAGTATTTACGAAACACAATAATATCGTCGTAATTTCATTTATCGTATTCTCTACAATCGTCTTCTTACTTGTAGGTAAACCAGTGAAATTATTAGTATTAGCAGGCGCATTTAACGGATTAATCTTACCGATTACATTAACTGCAATCCTCTTTGCATCTAAAAATAAACGTATCGTTGGAGATTATAAACATCCAACGTGGTTACTTATTTTAGGTGTGATTGCAGTACTTGCTACAATCGGTGCAGGATTTATGTCGATTCAATCATTGATCGATCTATGGAATCAATAAAATATGATTTAGACAAAGCGTGAACACTCATGCTTTGTCTTTTTCGTTTATAATCATATTAAGACTGTCTAAAGAAAGAAGGAATTGATCATGAAAAAAGAGGTAACAATTATTGGTGCAGGACTTTCAGGATTAGTTGCTGCAACAGAACTATTGAAAAATGGACATCACGTGACGATGATCGATCAGGAACCGAAGACAGCAATCGGTGGACAAGCATTCTGGAGTTTCGGAGGATTATTCTTAGTCAATTCAAAAGTACAGAGAAGACTAGGTGTAAAAGACAGTTATGAACTCGCTCAACGCGACTGGTTAAATACAGCACAATTCGACCGTCTAGATACGGAAGATTACTGGGCGAAACAATGGGCAGAAGCATATATTAAATTTGCAGCATTTGAAAAAGAAGCCTATTTAGAAAGTATGGGGATTAAACTGACACCGATATTAGGATGGGCAGAACGTGGAGGATTTAGTGCATCCGGACACGGCAATTCAGTACCACGTTTCCATATTACATGGGGAACTGGCCCTGGCCTGATTGAACCATTTGTGAACTATGTATTAGCTGAAGAACAGAAAGGGAACTTCCGCTTTTTAGAACGACATCAAGTGACACAGTTAAATATTACAGACAATAAGATAACTTCGATTGAAGGTAATTTACTCAAGCCAAGTGAAGCAGAGCGCGGTGAACCATCTAACCGTGAAATTATTGATCAGTTCAAATTTGATACACCATATCTCATTATTACGACAGGCGGAATCGGAGCAAATCACGAATTGATTAAGAAGAACTGGCCACGCCGACTCGGTAAAGCACCAGAGACGATGATACAAGGTGTGCCGGATTCTACAGATGGTAAGATGCTAGGCATCAGTGAAACAGCAGGCGTGAAACTCGTGAATAAAGACCGCATGTGGCACTATACTGAAGGCATTATCAACCATACACCGATCTGGAATAACCACGGGATTAGAATCATCCCCGGACCATCATCATTATGGTTTGATGCATTAGGTAATCGCTTGACAGCACCAGACTATCCAGGATTTGATACATTGCATACGCTGGAAACCATCTGTAAGACAGGCTATGACTATTCATGGTTTATATTAACAGAAGATATATTAAAGAAAGAATTCGTCTTATCAGGCTCTGAACAAAATCCGGATCTCACAGAAAAAGACATTAAACTACTATTAAAAGAACGCCTTTCTTCAAATGCGACAGGACCCGTAGAAGCATTTAAAGAAAAAGGAGAAGACTTTATCGTTGCAGAGAATATTCACGACCTTGTACGTAAGATGAACGCATTAGCAGGCAGTGAATTACTAGACGCAGATCACATTAAGACACAGATTATAGAACGTGACCTGCAACTCGATAACCCGTTCAGTAAAGATCCACAAGTGACATTTATTCACGGTGCACGAAAGTTTCTAGGAGACAAGCTGATTAGAACCGCTAAACCACATAAAATACTCGAATCTAAAAGATTAATCGCTGTTAAACTGCACATTATCAGCCGTAAGACGTTAGGCGGAATACAAACCGACTTAAACAGTCAGGTTATCAGTCAGCAGGATACACCGATTACCGGTCTATATGCTGCAGGGGAAGTCGCAGGATTTGGAGGCGGCGGCGTACACGGATACGGCGCACTTGAAGGCACTTTCCTCGGTGGATGTATATTTAGTGGCATTAGAGCAGCACATGGCATAGACGAAGCATAAGTATTATCACGATAAATAAATTCGACATTTTCAAGCGCTTACAAAAGTGATACACTAGAAATGACTAAAATTTAAGGGTGGTTAAGCAATTGGCATTCAGATATATGAAGCTATCAGATGAACATTATCGACATGTATTGATAAGATTTGGAGACTTCTTTGAAGATTTCAGATGTTTTGTGGAGACGAGTAAAGAACTAACAGAAGAATTAGAGATTACACTCGATAAAGATGATTCATATACGAGATATTTAGTAAGATTATTTGTTATTGCTGAAGAAACGACAGGGAAGAAGATTGAAGATCCGAGAAGTGATGATACGATTGAGATGATCAAAGAAGTAGTGAATGATAAGAACTTCAATCGTTATAACAGTGCTGAAAGCGGTGTACCAGGAAGAATGTATGAAGCATATCAGACATTTGTTGGTGAAGGACTTACAATAGATTAGCGTAAAAGACCTTACGGGGTCTTTTTCTTATGGAGAAAAATAAAGATAGAAATAAATACAAAAATCTCATCACAATACATTTATTACAATAGAAAAAGGTGAGACGATGAGCAGTGCATTCTTTTGGGGTGCATTATCAGGATTTGCAGTATTATTAAGCGCGATTGTGAGTATGGTCGTAAAAATACCTAGAAAAGTATTAGGATTTATTATGGCATTTGGTGTAGGGATATTAATCGGAGCTGCAACATTTGAACTTCTTCAGGATGCGACGGAGAAAAGTCACATCATCAATACAGTGATTGGCTTTATCGCAGGCGCGTTAACGTTTACGATATTAGAAGCGGTGATTGCGCATCACGGTGGTAAACACAGAAAGCGTTCGAATCAGCATGAGTTAGTTAAAGAAGAAGAAACAAGTCAAAATGATTCAGGACTTGGTATATTTATCGGGACAGTAATGGATGCGATACCAGAATCGATGATGCTTGGTATGAGTTTAATAGGCGGGAAAGGTGTTAGTCTATTATTACTTATCGCAATATTTATCAGTAACATACCTGAAGGATTATCGAGTACTACTGGGATGTTAAAAAGCGGACAATCGAAAGGGAAGATTATATTCCTGTTTGCAGTTGTAACAATCGTTGCAGGATTAAGTGCGTTATTTGGATATGTCTTCCTTGACAATGCAAGTCTAGGTGTCATTTTAATGATCTCAAGCTTTGCAGCAGGTGGTATTATTACGATGATTGGATCAACAATGATGCCCGAAGCATATGAAGAAGGCGGCGGACTTGTCGGACTGATGACAGCGTTTGGTGTGATAACATCGATATTGCTGAATCAGCTGGGGTAATATACAGCTTTTTTTAATAACATATAATAATAAAATATGAATATTTTAAAATTAGAGTAACAAGCACTTGAAGAACTTCAATTGCTTGTTATTTTTAATGAATAAAATGTATTTTTTATATTTAAATGGTATTATAAGGATAAAATAAAAAGATAAGATGGTGGTGAAAAATATGGAAACATTTTGGCTCATTGTTTTTTATATTTTCTTATTTCTGATAGCGATTAAAATTGGTCTATCAATTAGAAGGATGATTGATAATCATAAAAAGAAAACAGATAATAGGTTTGAATTAGAAGCACTTAAAAAGAAGGAACTTGAGAAGAGAATCAAAGTATTGGAGCAACAATTGACGGAGAAAGATAATAAACTTTAAAAGACCTGAAGGGGTCTTTTTTTGTTGAATTCCTATCATAAAAATATCCCATTAAAATTTGAAAAATTCTGAAAACTAGAATACACTAAAAGTGTAATATTAAATTGATTTTTCAAGGGGGATATTTTTTATGGCTAAGAAAATATTTGAAATTGATTTAACGAAGAAAATGCACGAACAAAAACATCCTGGACATAACAGATGGCATCCAGATATTCCGGCAGCTTTCTCAGTTGAACCTGGAGAGGTCTTTAAGATGGAATGTTTGGATTGGACGGATGGGCAGATTAAGAATAACGATGATCCATCTGATATTGAAAAGGTTAATTTAAAACGTGTGCATGTATTAAGTGGACCAGTACATGTAAATGGTGTAGAACCGGGGGATTTATTAGTAGTAGATATTTTAGATATCGGAACATTTAGTGCGCATGAGTGGGGCTTCAACGGTATATTTGCTAAAGAAAATGGGGGAAGTTTCTTAGTAGATCACTATCCGAAAGCAGCGAAGTCAATCTGGGATTTCGAAGGAATCTATGCGACAAGCAGACACGTACCGAATGTAAAGTTCGCTGGTATCATTCACCCTGGACTGATGGGTGTGGCGCCGAGTCAGGAAATGCTTGATGAATGGAACAGACGTGAGAAAGCGTTAGTTGATACGAATCCAAATCGTGTACCGGCATTAGCTGAATTACCAGATCCAGATTCATGTGTATTAGGAACATTGAAAGGTGCAGACTTTGACCGCGTTGCTAAAGAAGGTGCAAGAACTGTACCGCCTCGAGAGAATGGTGGTAACTGTGATATTAAGAACTTATCTAAAGGATCACGCGTCTACTTCCCGGTATTTGTAGAAGGTGCTAAATTATCAGTCGGTGACCTGCACTTCTCACAAGGTGATGGTGAAATTACATTCTGTGGAGGGATTGAGATTCCGGGTTGGATTGAATTAAAGGTGAACGTTATTAAAGGCGGTATGGAGAAATATAAGATTAAGAAGAACCCTGCATTCCAGCCAGGACCAGTGATGCCACATTACAATGAATATTTAGTATTCGAAGGGATTTCAGTGAATGAGTTCTCTGGAGATCAGTTATATCTTGATGCAAATACAGCTTATCGTAATGCTTGTTTAAATGCGATTGAGTTCCTGAAGACATGTGGTTATACAGGAGAGCAAGCGTATATGTTACTCGGATCTGCACCAGTACAAGGTAATATTGGTGGTATCGTTGATATTCCAAACGCATGTTGTACATTGTCATTACCGAAAGAAATATTTACAAATAACATTATTCCGAAGCTGGATGAATAATGCCGAAATATACATTTAGTTGTGCAACTTGTGGAGAATATGATGTATGGAAATCGATGAGCAGTAATTTACAGGAAGATAAATGTCCAACGTGTGAAGCAATGACGCATAGAGTGTTTAAAAGTTTTAGAATGAATCAGATGGATCCGAAATTATACAAAAGAATTAATAGCGGCATGACACCGAAAGTCGTTAAACGTGAGCATTTACCTAAGAGTAATGTGAAACAACTGAATAGAAATCCGAATCCAATGTCATGGACGGTGTAAAAAATTAGCCATAAGCATAGTATATTGACTATGCTTATGGCATTTTCTTTAATACAATAATTCACTTTCCTTAATATCTGTGATAAACATGTAACCAGGCGCATGTGTAATCATCAGTTCAGGTTTAACATTTAAACACACAGATTGAGGTGTAACACCACAACCCCAGAACACAGGAACCTCACCGTCGCGAATTTCAACAGCTTCACCAAAGTCTGGTTTACTAATATCCTTAATACCAATAGCAGCAGGATCACCGATATGAAGCGGTGCACCGTGCGCACCTTTGAAATGCGTTGTAATCTCAGTCGCGCGAATCGCCTGAGCCATTGACATAGGACGCATACTAACAGTAGTAGGACCATGGAAGACACCACTTTGCTCAGTAGGAATATTCGTAATATACATCGGTACATTATGACCTTCTTCAATATGACGAACAGGAATATCAGCATCCAGTAAAGCATGCTCAAACGTAAAGCTACAACCAATAATAAAAGCAACCATATCCTTACCATATAAATCTTTAATATCATGACGCGTTTCTACATGGACACCGTCACGATAAACATAATATTCACCAACATCCGTACGAATATCAGCATCAGGACCGTATTTAGGGAAGGAATGTTCGCCAACTTCAGTGATGTCGAGAAGCGGACATGACTTTGGATTACGATAGCAGAATTTGAGGAAGTCGTATGCATACTTATTAGGTAATATTACAACATTCGCCTGGATGTACCCCTTAGCCATGCCTGACGTATGCTGGATGAGTTTGTTGTCGCGAATCAAAGCTCGAATTTCAGATGGAAGAGCAGATTGTAAATTCATAGTAGCACTCCTTTTTGGATGGTTTATAATTAGTGTATATAAAATATATAGAATTTTCAAAATTATGACTATAAAATACTATAAATATAATCTTATTATAATTTGTTTCATATTATATATTTAAATTTTAAAGTAATATTAACTTATAATTTAAAATATATTATAATATAATAAAATACAAATATAAGGAGAATATATGAAATTCCATCCAGAAGATAAAAAAATAAAAGAAATATTATCTAGTGCACAAACTTATCAAATACCTAATTTTCAAAGAGATTATTCATGGGAAAATAAAAATTTTGAACATTTCTTAGATGATTTATTAACAGTAAGCAAAGCTAATTTTGACAATGGTTTAATGATTAACAGTGAAGATCAAATGGAAGATTACTTTTTTGGGACAATTCTAGTGGTAGGTGATTACTCTTCAGAAAGAGAAAGTAGAATAGTAATCGATGGTCAGCAAAGATTAACAACGATGACTTTATTTTTAGCAGCAATTAGAGATTTAATCGAAAAAGAAAAAAGTAATTATCATCTTGAATATGACCATAATTTTAATGAAGCTTTAATGTCAAATAAACCAATAAAAGGGAAATACATTCAAAAAGCAAGGGTCATTAATGAGAAATTAGAGCCTATATTACCTGTTAACATACTAAATATTAATCAGCATAAAGAGAACGGTGTAAAACATGAGGCTAAAAATGAAAGTCAAAATTATATTCTAGAAAAATACAATTGGTTTTTAGAAGAACTATCAATCGAAAATATCTCTAAAAGATTGAAAGGTTCGAAACTTAATAAGGCAGAAATAAATTTATTGAATACTTATAAAGGCTTTAAGTATATTAACTTTCTAGATAATTTGGGTACACAACTTTTAAATTCGACTGTAATAATAATATATTCTGAGGATGAAGAATCAGCTAATGTTATGTATAGAAATTTTAATTATCGAGGTTTACCTTTAAGTGGGCCAGACTTAATAAAAAATGAAATATTTGAATTATTAGACGATTCAACTAGTTCTGTAAAAGAGAATTGGAAAGCCATTGAAGCAAATGTTTCGGAAAAAAATGCTCCTGGTCTAACCACATTCTTTATTCATTATTTTTCTTCAATGTATAAAAGTATCCCAAAACATCAAGTTTTTAATGAATTTATTAATAGAATCGATTCAAATATAATTTCATATTCTACATTTATTAACGACCTTTTAAGAGAATCAGAACACTATAGAATTATGATTAATCCAGATGATAACGATAAACTATTCAGTGAAAAAAACTATTTTAGTAAAAATGTAAATAAAGAATTAAAAAGGAATTTAATACTATTGAATGAGTTTGATGTGACTCAAGTAAGATCTTTATTACTTGGACTATTCGATGCAAGATTAAATGAAAAAATTTCCTCAAAACAGTTTAAAAATGTAATTAGTAAATTAGTTCAATATCAATCTTTATTTATTTTAGTCTCAGCTAGCAGTAATAAAATTAGAAGTATATATTTTAAATATGGAAAAAAATTTAGAAATATGGATAAAGCTGAAGCGGATTCTGTTATTGAAGAATTATACAGTGAACTAAGAAAAAAACTTCCATCTAAAGAAGTTGTTATAAATAATAGTAATATAAATTATCAAAGTAAAAATGTATCAAAAATGAATAGTAAGGAACAAAAAGATTGGCGATTAATAAAATTGATATTAAGTACCATTTCAAAGAAAGTACAAAAAGATTCTGGTAATATAAATCAGAATGGTGCATTTAACTTCATAGATGACGCAACTTTAGAACATATAATTGACCAATCTACGTCTATAAATAATAGATATTCTATTGGTAATATAATATTATTAGAAGCTCAGTACCATGAAAATGATGGTGATAAGGAAAAAATGTATGACAAATCTCATATTGATGCGACAAAAGCTTTTATTGAAAAATTGAAGACATTTAAAGATGAAGAAGCTATTGATAAAAGAAGAGAAGAACTAATTTCTGAATATTACGATATTGTAATCAGATGATATAAAATTTCACCTTTATTTAAGTTTTATTTATAAAAAATACTAATTTGAAAAACATTAAATATGTTGTAATAAATCCCCAAAAGTTAAAATTTAAGGTTCTATAATAAAACGGACTGATGAAAAGATACAAATCTTTTCTTCAGCCCGTTTTTTGATTTTTTGGATATAAAAAGGACGCAATTATCTCTATAAT
>NZ_MJBI02000007.1 GCF_002742385.2 Macrococcoides goetzii | reverse complement strand
GTTTGTTGTGGTAACTACAATATTAACATGGATGCACATGGCTCATTTTTTATTTTTTAAAGCACACCGTAGGTGGCTAACTTGATTATAGAATTTCCCTTTTTAAAAAATATTAAAAAATATTAAAAAATATTAAAAAATTTAGTATAATTGATATGTATATACTCTGAATTATTATAGAAAGGAACATGTTATGTCAATACCCTTGGAAAAAGTGGTAAAACAACACAAAAAACTGCCTTTAAAAGAAAAGATTAAGCGTTTTTCTTTCATTACTTTAGGTGCAATTCTCATGGCAGTGGCACTCGAACTCTTTTTAGTACCTAACAAATTACTCGATGGAGGTATTGTAGGTATTTCAATTATGGCTTCACATTTACTTAAAATACCTCTTGGATTATTTATCTTTTTATTAAATATCCCATTCTTTTACTTAGGATATAAACAAATCGGTAAAACATTTGCTCTATCAACTTTATATGCAATTACTATTTTATCAATTGGTACAGCTCTATTACATCCCGTTCCTCCTTTTGCGGATGAGAAATTTCTAGTTACTATCTTTGGTGGGGTGATTCTTGGCCTTGGTGTCGGACTCGTCATTCGTTATGGTGGTTCATTAGATGGCACTGAAATTCTTGCCATTCTTATTAGTAATAAATCTCCTTTTTCAGTCGGAGAAATCGTTATGGTTATTAATTTTTTCATCTATATTGCTGCCGGATTCATCTTTACATGGGAATCAGCAATGTATTCAGTAATCGCCTATTTTATTGCTTTTAAAACGATTGATATCGTCCAGCAAGGTTTAGATGAATCTAAATCTGTCTGGATTATAAGTGATCAGCACGAAGAAATTGGTGATGCTATTAATGACCGTTTAGGTCGAGGTGTTACATATTTAACTGGAGAAGGTGCTTATACTGGTGAAGATAAGAAAGTTATCTTCTGTGTCATTACTCGTCTAGAAGAATTTAAATTAAAAGACATCGTTAATCATTATGACGAAAGTGCATTTGTTGCAATCGGCAAAGTATCGGAAGTTAAAGGCGGAAGATTTAAAAAAAGAGATATTCATTAAAACATACAAAAATAGCAATAAAGTAGTCTATTTTAATAGATTCCTTTATTGCTATTTTTATATTAATCATTGATTTAAAGCTTATTTATCAGTTTGCCATAAATCTTCAAGTAAGTTTGTTTGAGTTCTATCTGGTCCTACTGAGAAGATAGAAATCTTAACATTACATAATTCAGAAATACGCTCTAAATAACGACGTGCATTATCCGGTAATTCTTCCATCGTCTTAACACCAGTAACATCTTCAGTCCATCCAGGTAACTCTTCAAATACTGGTTTACAACGATTTAATGCATTTAAGTTCGCTGGGTATTCAGTAATAATTTCACCATCTAATTCGTATGCTGTACAGATTTTAACAGTTTCTAAACCTGTTAATACATCAATAGAGTTAATTGATAAATCTGTAATACCACTCGCACGACGTGAATGGCGTAATACAACTGAATCAAACCAACCTACACGGCGTGGACGTCCTGTTGTTGTACCGTATTCACGACCTACTTCACGGATATGGTGGCCATCTTCATCGAATAATTCAGTAGGAAATGGTCCGTCTCCTACACGTGATGTATAAGCTTTACATACGCCTACAACTTTATCAACAAAAGTTGGTCCTACACCAGTACCAACTGTTACGTTACCTGCAATCGGATTACTTGATGTAACAAATGGATACGTACCATGATCGATATCAAGCATCACACCTTGTGCACCTTCAAACAATACTTTTTCTTCTGCTTCGAACGCGTCATCTAATACTTTTGCAGTATCCACTGTGTATTGTTTCAATCGTTGTCCTGCAGCAAAGTAAGGTTCAAAGATTTCATCAAAAGTGAATCCTTCAGCATTGAACATTTTTTCGAATAGTTCATTTTTAGCGTTTAAGTTTTCTTCTAACTTTGCTCTAAATGTTTCTTCGTCCAATAAATCAGCCATACGAATACCAATACGTTGTACTTTATCAACATATGCTGGTCCAATACCTTTTTTCGTTGTACCGATTTTATTGTCGCCACGTTTTTCTTCTTCTAATTCATCTTGTTTTAAATGGTACGGTAAAATAACTTGGGCACGATTTGAGATACGTAAGTTATCTGTACTTATACCACGTTCATTTAATGCATCTAATTCTTTTAATAAAGCAACCGGATCTACAACAACACCATTACCGATTACTGATAATTTATCTGAATAGAAAATTCCTGATGGTACTAAGTGTAATTTATACGTTTCTCCACCGAATTTAATAGTATGACCTGCATTATTACCACCTGAAAAACGAGCAATCACATTCGCCTGCTCAGCTAAAAAATCTGTGATTTTTCCTTTACCTTCGTCTCCCCACTGCGTCCCAACGACAACGATTGATGACATGTGTGCACCTCCAAATTTTCTTGACTAACCTTAGCCATTCTATCAATATATAGCTGAAAAATCAACCAAAAACCGAACATTAATAATTATACATAATTTCCCCTTTAGAACTAAGGTTTTGTGTATTTTGTAATGTATAAATGAATAATTTTCTTTATTTTATTTGATTTATATTGTTTTTCGTTTTGAAATTTAATATTTTTATTCAAAAAATAAGATAATAAGTACATACATTCATAAAAAGCATTTGTAAATTACAAACAAAAACACGTACTTTAAAAGACATTAATTCTTCAAAGTACGTGTTTTAAATTAATTGTTTTTTTACATCATATCCGCATGTGCATAATCAATATCAGTAAATTTGTTATATTGTTTCAAGAAGTGCAGTTTAACAGTCCCTGTAGGACCGTTACGCTGCTTCGCGATAATAATTTCTATCTCCCCATTCTCATCTTGTGCACCTGCATCAACTTCCACTTCTTCGCCATCTTCACCTTGTCCGCGGTTATAATAATCATCACGATACAAGAAGGCAACAATATCCGCATCTTGTTCAATCGATCCTGATTCACGAATATCACTCATCATCGGACGCTTATCTTGTCGTTGTTCCACACCACGAGAGAGCTGAGATAAAGCGATCACAGGACATTCTAATTCGCGTGCTAATGCTTTTAACATACGTGAAATTTCAGAGACTTCTTGTTGTCTATTTTCACTTGAGCGACTTCCTGATCCTTGAATCAACTGTAGATAGTCAATCAATATCATATCCAGTCCATGTTCCTGATGAAGTCGTCTGCATTTTGAACGGATATCTGTAATACGAATCCCTGGCGTATCATCAATGAAAATATTTGTTCGAGATAATTTACCAACAGCGACTGTGAAACGATTCCAATCTTCTCCATCCATCTGTCCAGTACGCAGTCGATTTGAATCAACATTCCCTGTGCTACAAATCATACGTGTCGCAAGTTGATCCGCACCCATCTCAAGACTGAATATCGCTACCGTATACGGATGATCATTTGTTGCCACCTGTGTAGCTATATTTAAAGCAAATGCTGTTTTACCGACTGATGGACGTGCAGCAATAATTATTAAATCATTACGGTTAAAACCTGCAGTCATTTGATCCAGGTCACGATATCCAGTTGGTATACCTGGTGTTTGTCCTTTATTATTATCAAGTTCTTCCGCATTATTAAAGACTTGTGTTAACACGTCTTTAATTTCTTTAAATCCATCTGCGCCTCGATTGGTTGATACTTCCATAATACGCTTTTCAGCATCTGCAAGTAATGTTTCCAAATCAAGTGACTCATTATACCCATCTGCCATAATACTATCAGCAACATGAATTAAACGACGCTTTACGGCATCACGATAAACAATATCCACATAGAAATCTACGTTTCTCGCAGTAGGTACTTTCTCTGACAATTCAATAAGATAAAGTTCACCGCCACTCGCTTCAAGCGTTCCGTCCTGCGTCATTTGATTCATAACAGTGATGATATCTACAACATCGTTTTGTTCAGATAAAGTAAGCATTGCCTGGAAAATATTCTGATGACTTTGTCTATAAAAATGTAGCGGCAATAATGTTTCAAGCACAGAAGATAATACTTCATTATCAATAAAGATAGCACCTAATACAGATTGCTCAGCTGTTAAATTAAAAGGCAGTTTCTTACCTTCAAGATAATCTGACATATTATCCTCCTCGAAATTTTATTCTGCTGTAACGTGAACTTTTAATGTACCACTTACTTTATTATGTAATTTAACTGGTACATTCGTATATCCTAGACTTCTAATACCATCATGTAAGTCCATTTTACGTTTATCAAGTTTGATACCGTGTTGCTTATTTAAAGCATCAGCTACTTGTTTAGAACTTACAGATCCAAATAAACGGCCACCTTCACCTGATTTCGCTGTTACTTTCACTTCCAGTGATTCTAATTTCTCTTTTAGTTTTTCCGCTTCTTCTAATTCATGTTGCTTATCTAACTCAACACGTTTCTTTTGTGCTTCTAACTGCTTTAAGTTTCCTGGTGTAGCTTCTACAGCATATTTATTCTTTAATAAGTAGTTATTTGCATAACCTACTGGTACTTCTTTAATTTCGCCTTTTTTACCTTTTCCTTTAACATCTTGCGTAAATATAACTTTCATAACTAATCTTCTCCTTCACTTTGTTCATTTATAGTTTTTTGTAATTGCAAAATTGCTTCATTAATCGTGACATTTTCAAGTTGTGTTGCAGCATTTGATAAATGACCACCGCCACCCATACTTTCCATAACAAGCTGAACGTTTATTTCTCCTAACGATCTGGCAGAAATACCGATGACATTCTCTTTTCGCTCTGCCACTACAAAAGATGCTTCAACACCTTCGATATCTAATAGTTCATCAGCAGCTTGTGCAACAATAACCGGATGAATAATTTCACCTTCCGGGCCACGTGCAATCGCTATGCCGTTATCTTCTAACTGCACAGTACGAATAATTTCTGAACGTTTAATATACGTTTCAATATCATCTTTTAAGAAATGCTGACAAAGAATCGTATCTGCACCATGGTTTCTTAAGAAACTTGCTGCATCAAATGTTCTGGAACCTGTACGCAGCGTAAAGTTACGTGTATCAACAATAATACCGGCAAGCATGACCGTTGCCTCTAGACGCGTCAACTTATGTTCTGTCGGTTGATATTCCAGTAATTCAGTTACAAGTTCTGCTGTAGAACTTGCATATTGTTCCATATACACAAGCAGCGGACTATCGATAAACGATTCACCACGACGATGATGATCGATCACCACTTTACGATACGCTTTATTTAATATACTTTCATCAATCACCATTTCAGGTTTATGTGTATCTACGATAACCAATGTCGTCTTCTTCGTCATTAAATTCCATGCTTCTTCTGAAGACACAAATATTTCATCAAGTTCAGGTTTTTCTGCAATTTCAGCCATAACACGAGATAAAGTATCATCAACATCATAATCGTTTAATATAATATTCGCCTTTAAATTGTTCATCTTAGCAAAACGAGCGACACCAATTGCAGCACCAATCGCATCCATATCAGGACGTTTATGTCCCATAATAATGACATTTTCACCTTCAATCAAAATATCACGAAGTGCGTGAGAAATAACTCGTGCTCTGACACGTGTACGTTTCTCCATAGGATCAGTTTTACCACCATAGAATCGAACGTTCCCATTCATATTCTTAATGGCTACCTGGTCACCACCACGGCCAAGTGCTAAATCTAAACTTGATTGAGCTAAAGTACCGAGATCCAGTAAGTTTTCAGAACCTTCACCAATGCCGACACTCAAAGTGATATGTGTTTTGATTTCTCGACTTTTATCACGAATATTATCTAATAAATTAAATTTTGTCTCTTCAATTTTATGTAAGATCTTTTGATTAAAGAACATCATATATTGATCTGATTGGTAACGTTTAATGTATACGTTATTTTCTTCAGCCCATTTATTAATTTCAGTCGACATCATACTATTAATTTCCGTACGTTGCGCATCAGCCATGTTTTGTGTGATTTCATCAAAGTTATCCAGGAACAATATCCCTATAATAGGTTTAGCTTCATCATATAATTGTTCTATTTCAACTTTATCGGTAATATCGAAGAAATATAAAGTGTTTAAATTCTCACCATATGTTACTTTAAATTTGTAAGATTCAAAGTTGGCAGTAGCTTCTTTTACACCTGTATTTTTAAGCTGATTCAGTAAATTAGGGAACAAATCATGAATAGATTCTGAAATAATAGGGGCAGTAATCTTCTCATTAATAAAATGATTATGCCATTCAATATGCTCATTTTCATCTAAAAGAATGACACCGATGGGTAATTCACTAATTGCATAACGTTTTCCCTTATCAATAGATGTTGATAAATTTGCAATATAAGATTCATTGTGTCTGATACCATATCTTAAATAGAAAAGACTGATGCACGTGATGACAAAAAGTATGCCGAATGTAACCATCGCTGTCATAGGATGTACCGTATAAAGTATTCCTGTAACAATAAAAGCTGCGAGACACATAACAATAAATGGCATAATTAATGTTTGCTTATTGTACTTCCTATTCATTGTGACACCTCATTAAATTATTTATTACTTAAACTTTTTCGGCACTCTTTTCTTTAAGTTTACCATCAAATCAATAATTCCGAAAAGTTGCGTAATGGGCGCGTATAAAAACGCGATAAAGAATATAAAAGCTTTGACAATCGGATGAATCTTTCTCATCTTTGTAAAATAGCTGTATAAAGATAATCCTTGAATGAATAACATCCACTCTAATACATATCTTAAGTTTATCACGATTCCGAGTGGAACATAATCAGTTTCTGATATTCCAAAATGCGCTAATAGTACAAATAAATAAATAATTAATAGCACTTTCGGCATCTGCCACGTAGATAACGGTCTAAAGTTAGGTGTTGCAATCTTAAACTGGCGTAATGCAGGTAAAGTTATCACCAATTGTAATAAGGCT
This sequence comes from Macrococcoides goetzii, assembly GCF_002742385.2. Classification (GTDB taxonomy): domain Bacteria; phylum Bacillota; class Bacilli; order Staphylococcales; family Staphylococcaceae; genus Macrococcoides; species Macrococcoides goetzii. Next base: position 56,920 of record NZ_MJBI02000007.1, on the reverse strand, counting down.
AATAAAAATAGCGAGAAAATAACAATTCCTGGTACTTGTTTAATCACTTCATTCATACTTGTATTAAACATTTCTAACTGATAAGCAGGAATTGTGCCTTCTTTAACACCTTTAGACAAGTATTCATTATAAATATCAATTGTTGGCTTAAACCACGTCTGTACTTTAGGTAAATAGTCAGTTACCTGAAGGAAGATAATCGATACAAGTGTATACATACTATAAAAAACTGTAAGGATATATAGCATGCGTTCTTTTGATGTACGTTCTATCAATAATTGACCTATGATATACCCGGCAAATATAGATCCCATTATGACCTGCATCGTAAATATCGACATAAAAATAGTAATAAGTATTACGATTAAGCTCATGATATAAAAACTATTACGCGACCTGCAGAACAAATATACAGTCGGTAAAAGCAAAAACGGTGCGATAATAAATGCCATAAATGGCAGGAAATTTATCAGTAACGTTGCCAACATCATAATCATCGTAACGATAATTGTCTTACTTAAATCAAACTTCAACATAAATTCTCACTTTCTAAAAAATATTTCTATAACTATTCTATTTTACAACTTTACTTAAAATACCTCAATGTATGTACATTTTTATTAAAAATACAAAAAAAGACCACCTAATAATTAGGCAGTCTAAAAATTATTAATTAACCTTCGATTGAGAATTCCGCACCAACTTCAAATTTAACGTCTTTACCAACCATAACGCCGCCAGTTTCTAACGCTTGGTTCCAAGTTAAACCATATTTTTCACGGTTAATTGATCCTGATACTACTAAACCAGTCACATCTCCACCAGTCATTGGGTTTTTGTGAACTCCGTTGAATTCTAAATCAAATGTTTCTTCATTTGTTACATCTTTGATTGTTAAGTCACCTGTAATTGTGTTGTTTGTTAATGATTTAGATACGAAAGTGATTTCTGGGTATTGTTCTACATTGAAGAAATCTCCAGATTTTAAATGACCATCACGATCAGCATTGTTTGTATCAATTGAATCAACTTTAACTGATGCTTTAACATTTAAAGAAGATAAATCATTGATATCACCAGTAACTGTTGCATCGAAATCTGTAAATTCTCCCTTAACTTTTGAAACCATCATGTGTTTAATTGAAAAGTCAATTCCTGAGTGTGTTTTGTCTAAATTAAAGTTTGTCATTGTTAAATTACCTCTTTCGTTATTTGTTTTAGTTTTTGTTGCTTTGTCTTTACCAAAAAGCTTTTTAAACATGTGTAATCATTCCTTATTTCTAACTTATATATTTAATATATCAGATATATTAAATATATGCAAGTATAAAAAATATATTATTTTGTTTTTTTTTTTATTTTTTCGATTACCTTATGTTTAAAACAAAAAGACAAGATACCTCTTTTACAGATACCTTGTCTAAATTATTTTAAACAATTTATTTTTTTATCCAGATTATTTAATAACTGTTTGTCCGCCCATGTAAGGAACAAGTACTTCCGGAACAGTAATTGAACCATCTTCATTTTGATAGTTTTCAACAACTGCTGCAAATGTACGACCTACAGCAAGCCCTGATCCGTTTAATGTATTCACAAATTCAGCTTTCGCATCTTTATCACGTTTGAAGCGAATGTTTGCACGTCTTGCCTGGAAATCAGTCATATTTGAACAAGAACTAATTTCTTTATATGCGTTATAGCTTGGTAACCAAACTTCAACATCATATGTTTTTGCTGCTCCAAATCCAATATCACCAGAACATAAATTAATCGTACGATATGGGATTTGTAATTTTTCTAATATTGCTTCTGCATGACGTGTCATCTCTTCTAATGCTGCAAATGAATTTTCAGGTGTTTCAAAACGAACCATCTCAACTTTGTTGAATTGGTGCATACGAATTAATCCACGTGTATCACGACCCGCTGATCCCGCTTCACTACGGAAACAAGCTGTCATCGCAGTAAATTTAGTCGGTAACATATCAGATGTCATAATTTCATTGCGATAAAAGTTTGTTAATGGCACTTCTGAAGTAGGGATAGTATATAATCCTTCTTTTTCAACTTTAAATAAGTCATCTTCAAACTTCGGTAATTGACCCGTACCGAACATAGAATCAGCATTTACAAGTTGCGGTGTCACCATCTCCTGATAGCCATTTTCACGATGAGTATCCAGCATAAAGTTCATTAAAGCACGCTCTAGACGCGCACCATCTTTAGTTAGGAACGCAAATCGTGCACCAGATACTTTAGCTGCACGTTCAAAATCAGCCATTTTTAAATCTTCAACGATATCCCAGTGTGCTTTCGCTTCGAAATCAAACTCACGTGGTGTACCCCATTTACGTACTTCTACATTATCATCTTCATCTTTACCGAAAGGTGTTTCATCACTTACCAAGTTAGGTAAACGTACTAATTTATCACGTAAATCTGTAGATACTGTATTTAATTCTGCATCGATCGTTTTAATCTCATCACCAACTGCGCGCATTGCTTCGATTGCATCATCTGCATTTTCTTTATTACGTTTTTTAAGTGCGATTTCTTCACTTGCTTTATTACGTTTCGCTTTTAATTCCTCAGTCTGTGCAGTCAATTCACGTGTTTTAGAATCTAAATTTAATATTTCATCGACGATTGACGTATCAATACCACGCATTTCTAATTTTTTCTTAACAAACTCAGCATCATTTCTAAATAATTTAATGTCTAACATGTTGATTGCCTCCTAATTTTATTTTTGGGTACAAAAAAATACCACATCCCAAAAAGGGACGTGGTATTTACGCGTTGCCACCCTAATTAATAGTTAAAACTTTCGTCTCAACTATTCTCTCCATTACATAACGGCTCATCACCGGTTTGCCAAACTTTAATTATGGGTAGAATTTCATGTATGTAGTATCATAGCTTTCACCAACCGCTATGTCTCTAAAAATTACCTCAACATTACTTATCCCAAATGACAAATTTATTATCTAATTTGATAATATAGTATCATATGGATATAAGAATGACAACTATTTATGTCATTCTATAGCGAATAAGGATATCACATTATAAGGAGAATGATCATGCAAATTATTGAGTCTATCAGCATTCCAAAACGCAAAGTACTTACACATAAAGGGGATTATGGTCGCATATTGCTCATCGGTGGCAACCAGAATATGGGTGGATCTATTATGATGGCAGCTCGTGCTTGTGTATACAGTGGTGGCGGACTCACAACAGTTGCTACGCACAATACAAATCATACAGCATTGCATTCAAGATGTCCTGAAGCAATGGTGTCTGACATTAATGATATAAAACGTCTGACAAAACTAATAGACAATGCAGATAGTATTTTAATCGGCCCTGGACTTGGTCTGGATTTCCAGGGTAATAATGTTTTAACATTATTATTTCAACACATTCAGGAACATCAAACGTTAATTATAGATGGTGATGCTATTACTATATTAAGCAAATTAAAACATCCATTACCGAAATGTAACGTTATCTTCACACCCCACCAAATGGAGTGGGAACGATTAAGCGGCATTCCTATTGCAGAACAGACACCTGAACGTAACCGTGCTAAAGCTGATGAACTAGGTGCACATGTTATATTAAAGAAACATGAAACAGAATTATATTTAAAAAGCGGTGATTATAAAATTACTGTCGGTAATGCAGCAATGGCGTCAGGCGGTATGGGAGATGCATTAGCAGGTATTATTGCAAGTTTCCTAGGTCAATTCGATACGGAAGAAGCAATTAAACAAGCTGTATTTATTCATAGCTTAATTGGAGATCAATTAGCTCAGGAAATGTATGTTGTACCAGCAAGCCGTATTATCGATGAATTACCATATATGATGAAGAAGTTAGAAGCATAGGAAAGAGGGCTAAGACTTATGTCTTACCCTCTTTTCTATTCGCTTGCTTCAATATCTTTAAGCATTTCCGGATCATTCAAATCATTTTCACGATAATGATTGGTATCCGGCATTTTTAAGATAAAATCTTCCTGCAAGGCAAGTTCAACTTTCACGTCTTCAATCTCATAATCAAATACATGACCACCTTGTGTCTCATCATCACTTAAATAATGTACATGATAACCGCCAACACCAATACCCATTATAAAATGGGGTGTATAAAATCCAAACAACGTCCCTTCTGTATCTTGAATATCAAAATAGCCCTGTTCTTTCACTGCTTCGACTAGTTTTGGATAGGGTTGTTGTTGTTTCTTCACTGATCTTGCTTTAATCAATTTAAATTTACCTGTAATCTTTACTGCATGAAAATAGTTCATACCCTGCATTGCTTTTAATATTTCTTCGTCTAACTGTTCTTTATTTAAACTACCTTTAAAAGTTAATGTCTTTGTCGGATTAAAGTCCATCATACTTGCAAAAGGTGTTGTTTCTTCAGGTGATACAACGCGTACTTTCCCTGTACTTTCGATTAAATATGGTGTGCCGTCCAAAACAATCAGTTCACCATTTAAGCCATCCATTGTTCCGATACCATAATTTCCTGTTGAAAGTAAATCTGACATTTTAAATGTACCTTCAAACATACCTCCTACAAGTGCACCCATTGTTGAATATTGATATAAGTTATTCATCGTTATCCTCCTAGTTTGTAGCGTCTGGTAATAAATCTTCCATTAATTTTGCATTGTTGCTATAATCTACAGGAATATCTACGATAACTGGCCCTTCTTCTGCCATTGCTTTCTTCAGTACATCTTCTAACTCACTAGAGTGATTCACTTTATATCCTTTTGCACCCATAGATTCTGCATATTTAACATAATCAACAGGACCTAAGTCAACTGCTGCACCTTTACCATATTTACTTACCTGCTGGAATTTAACCATATCATAATGGCCATCATTCCAAATAAGTTGTACGATTGGCGCTTTAAGTCTTACTGCAGTTTCAAGTTCCTGACCTGAGAATAAGAAACCTCCATCTCCCGCCATAGAAACGATTTTTTTACCTGGTCGGACAATTGATGCTGCAATCGCCCAAGGCAGTGCTACACCTAATGTCTGCATCCCATTTGAGAACAAGAGATGACGTGGTGCATAACTTCTAAAATAACGTGCCATATAAATATATAAAGATCCTACATCTACAGTCACTGTCGTTTCATCATCAATTAATTCACGTACTGCTTTAACGATATGTTTAGGATTTACTTTCTCAGCATTCATGTAATCTTCAGGTAATTCATATTTCTTTTGAATCATATTTGCAATATTTAATAATATTTTTTGAGCATTTTCATCAAGCTGTATATCACCTGGCTCTAATTTTTCATCTAATCGTTGAATTGTGAGCGCAGTATTACCGATCAATTCTGTTACCGGTGCATAATGATTGTCAATATCACTTTGCACTTCATCAATATGAATAATTGTTTTTTCATTCTCTTTATTCCAAATCACCGGATCATACTCAATTGGATCATAACCTACTGATATTACTAAATCGGCATGTTTTAATAATTCATCACCGGGTTGATTTCTAAATAATCCAATACGTCCGAAGAAATGCTCTTCTAATTCTCTTGAAATAATACCAGAACCCTGGAAGGTTTCTACAACAGGTATCGCATTATTCATCATAAATTTTCTTATTGCTGCAGTATTTTCTTCAGATGATGCACGCATACCAAGTAAAAATACTGGTAACTTGGCTTGTTTAATTCTTTCAGCTAAAGTATCAATTTCAAAATTAGGTGCCGGTCCTAAAACAGGTGGTTCTTTTACTTCTATCGCATCTACCTCCACGTTTTCTGCAGATATAACATCTTGAGGTATACTTACAAAAGCTGCACCTTTACGTCCTTCAACACTGGCACGGAATGCATTTGTAACTGCTTCAGAAATACTGTTTGCATCCTGAACTTCAACTGAATATTTAGAAACGTGACTCATCAGACCAGCGTTATCTAAAGATTGATGTGTACGTTTTAAACTGTCTTCTCGTTTAACATTACCCCCAATCGCAACAACCGGGTCACTTTCAGAGTTTGCGGTCACTAATCCTGTCGCTAAATTGGTTACCCCAGGGCCACTTGTTACAAGCACAACACCAGGTTTACCTGTGATACGACCGATACCTTGTGCAATAAGTGCCGCATTTTGTTCATGACGTGTCACAATGACTTCGGGACCTCTATCTTCTAAAACATCAAATGCTTTATCGATTTTCGCTCCAGGTACTCCAAATACATGTGTCACACCATGATTAATTAATGTATCAACGAATAAATCTCCACCAGATTTTTTCATAATATTAACGCTCCTAATTAAAATTATATTTTTTTACAATTTAAATGCTAGTACGAATGCATGCTTACTTCAAATGATACGCCTTTAAAATACATATAAAACGTTTTCAGTAATATTGAAGCTATTTCAATATTACTTGGGAAATAAAAAGACTAAAGCACAACTTAAAAATTGGCTTTAGTCTTTTTAAATTATTCTGTTTCTTCTTCGTCTTCAAAAATATCATCAAAAGATGAACTTTCTAAAATATCTTTTGGAGCATCGTCTTCTTCATCGTCTACTGTACCGACAACATGACCATCTTCAGCTTCTATATCTTCATTGTTATCTTCTAATGCTTCTTCTGTTAATGTCGTTTCTTGTTTGGCTATCACTTCACCGGGCAACTTATCTTCGTCAATTACATCGACGTCTTCTTCTTTCTCTACTTTTGCAACGGTCGCAACAAGTTGTCCTTCACCTAACTTAATTAATCGTACACCTTGTGCTGAACGACCATTTTGAGAGAATTCCGCAACATCTAAACGAATGATTACACCTTGATTCGTCACTAACATAATATCTTCGTCACCGTTAACTGTTGTGATACAAACAAGATTACCATTCTTCTCAGTAATACTTGCTGTTTTAATCCCTTTACCACCTCGGTTAGAAATACGGTATTCCGCTTCACCCGTACGTTTACCATAACCATTTTCAGTCACGATCAATACTTCATGTTCACCATTAGATTCAATAACATCAAGTCCTATTACTTCATCGCCCTCGCGTAATGAAATACCTTTTACACCAGCAGCTGTTCTTCCGAGTGGACGCAGTTTTTCTTCTTCGAAACGGATGAGTGATGCATTTTTTGTACCGATAATTAGCTGTTTATTACCATCTGTTAAACGTACAGCAATCAGTTCATCGTCTTCTCTAAAGTTAATTGCAATCTTACCGTTTTTATTAATACGCGCAAAATGAGAAAGATTCGTACGTTTAATAATACCTTGTTTCGTCGCAAATATAATAAATGCATCTTCACGTTCTAAGTCTTTCACCGCAATCATCGTACTAATCTTTTCATCTTTTTCCAGTTCTAATACGTTAACGATTGGGATTCCTTTTGATTGACGAGATAGTTCAGGAATTTCATAACCCTTAACTTTATATACACGTCCCATATTCGTAAAGAATAATACATTATCATGAGTTGACGTCGTTACCATTTGACTAACAAAGTCTTCGTCCAAAGTATTCATACCTTGAACACCACGTCCACCACGATGTTGTGTACGGTATGTTGATGCGGGTAAACGTTTAATATAGTTATTATGGCTTAATGTAATAACGATATTTTCTTCATCGATTAAATCTTCATCTTCTAAATGATCAAATCCACCTGCAGTAATTTCTGTACGACGTTCATCGCCATATTTTTCACGAATTTCAATTAATTCTTCACGAATAATTTCCAGTAATTTTTCTTCATCTGCTAAGATGGCTCTCAATTCATCGATATATTTCAGTAATTCCTGGTATTCTTCTTCAATTTTATCACGTTCAAGTCCTGTTAATCGGCGCAGACGCATATCTAAAATTGCTTGTGCCTGACGCTCAGAAAGCTTAAATTGTTCCATTAAGCCTGCCATCGCTTCAGCATCATTTTTTGAACCACGAATTAAAGCAATAATTTCGTCGATATGATCTAATGCAATACGTAATCCTTCTAAAATATGTGCACGATCTTCAGCTTTCTTCAAGTTATATTGCGTTCTACGACGAACTACTACTTTTTGGTGCTCTAAATAATGATAGATTGCTTGTTTGATATTTAAAACTTTCGGTTGTCCATCAACAAGCGCTAACATATTCACACCGAAAGATGTTTGTAGCGGTGTTAATTTATATAAATTATTTAAGATCACATTGGCATTCGCATCACGACGAACATCAATAACGATACGCACACCTTCTTTTAAACTTGTCTCATCACGTAAATCTGTAATACCATCAATCTTTTTATCACGCGCAAGTTCCGCTATCTTCTCTACTAAACGTGCTTTATTCACCTGATAAGGAATTTCTGTTACGATAATTGTTTCTTTACCATTTGGACGTGTTTCAATTAAAGTTTTAGCACGCATAATGACCGATCCACGACCTGTCTCATAAGCACGGCGGATGCCACTGCGTCCTAATATTAAGCCTGCAGTAGGAAAATCAGGACCTTGAATAAATTCCATTAATTCAGGAATCGAAATGTCAGGATTTTTACTTAACTCTAACACACCGTTAATCACTTCTGTTAAGTTGTGCGGAGGAATATTCGTTGCCATACCAACCGCAATTCCTGAAGCACCATTAACAAGCAGGTTAGGAAATCTAGAAGGTAGCACGACTGGTTCACGTTCGTTACCATCGTAGTTATCTGTAAAATCAATCGTATCTTTGTTGATATCACGCATTAATTCCATTGCAATCTTAGACATACGCGCCTCAGTATAACGCATCGCAGCTGCACCATCGCCGTCCATAGAACCAAAGTTTCCTTGTCCATCAACGAGCATATAACGATAGCTGAAGTCTTGTGCCATACGAACCATTGCCTCATAAATTGAAGAGTCACCATGTGGATGATACTTACCCATGACATCTCCTACGATACGTGCAGACTTCTTATATGGTTTATCTGGCGTCATGCCTTGATTATTCATTCCATATAATATACGACGATGTACAGGTTTCATACCATCACGTACATCCGGTAACGCACGAGAAACGATTACACTCATCGCATAGTCAAGAAACGAATCCTTCATCTCTTTGACAATATTCTGGTCTTGTAGTTTTGAATCGTGCTCTAAAGCCATAAATGGCGCCTCCTTAAAATACTATCTTTATACATCAACATTTGCATAAACGGCGTTTTCTTCGATAAATGTACGACGATGTTCAACAACATCACCCATTAACATTTCAAAAACTTCATCCGCTTCTATCGCATCACCTAAAGTTACTTGCAACATCGAACGGTTCTCAGGATTCATTGTTGTCTCCCATAACTGGTCAGCATTCATCTCACCCAAACCTTTATATCGTGCTAATTGCCACTTCGGTGTAGCTGGTAATTCTTCTCTTAATTTATTTAATTCACGTTCATTATAGACGTAATATTTTTTCTTTCCTTGCTCCACTTTAAATAATGGTGGCTGTGCAATATAAATATATCCTGCTTCAAGTAAGGGTCTCATAAAACGATAGAAGAAAGTAAGCAATAGTGTTCTAATGTGCGCACCATCAACATCTGCATCGGTCATAATAACAATCTTATGATACCTTGCTTTAGAAATATCAAATTCTCCACCTATACCAGTACCCATCGCAGTAATCATAGAACGGATTTCATTATTTCCTAAAATACGATCTAATCGCGCTTTTTCAACGTTTAAAATCTTACCACGTAATGGAAGAATTGCCTGTGTCTTAGAATCGCGACCAGACTTCGCTGATCCACCGGCAGAATCTCCCTCAACGATATACAATTCGCTGATAGATGGATCCTTACTTGAACAGTCTGCAAGTTTACCTGGAAGACTAGAAATTTCCAGGCCAGATTTACGTCGCGTTACTTCACGTGCTTTCTTCGCAGCAAGACGCGCACGAGATGCTATGATACCTTTTTCAACGATAATGCGAGCAACTGGTGGATTCTCCATCAAGAATCTTTCAAAGTTTTCCGCAAATAGATTATCTGTAATTTGACGTACTTCTGTATTGCCTAGTTTCGTCTTCGTTTGTCCTTCAAACTGAGGATCACCATGTTTAATAGACACTACCGCAGTAATTCCTTCACGTACATCTTCACCTGATAATTTCTCATCGTTTTCTTTAATCAGTTTATTTTTAGCACCATAGTTATTAATGACACGTGTTAATGCACGTTTAAAGCCATCCTCATGTGTTCCACCTTCATATGTATGAATGTTATTTGCATAACTTAAGAGGTTTGTTGAGTAACCATTGTTATATTGTATTGAAATTTCTACTTCAATATCATCACGCGTGTCATGAATATAAATCGGTTCAGGGAATAATACTTCTTTAGATTTATTTAACAATTCAACGTAAGACTTAATACCACCTTCATAATGGTATTCATCTTCAATCACTTCTTCTTCACGTTCATCACGCACTGTAATCTTAATACCTTTGTTTAAGAAAGCAAGTTCACGTATACGCTTTTGTAAAATCTCGTATTCGTACACTGTTGTTTCCGTAAATATTTCCGGATCTGCTTTAAAGCGTATTTCAGTTCCAGTTTTATCTGTCTCACCAATAACTTTCAAATCGAAAGCGGGTACACCTTGATGATACGCCTGATGATGAATTTGTCCGTCTTTATGTACATATACTTCTAAAGTCGATGATAGGGCGTTAACAACTGAAGAACCTACACCATGTAATCCCCCAGAAACTTTATATCCACCACCGCCGAATTTACCTCCGGCATGCAGTACTGTTAAGATAACTTCTACAGCAGGACGACCCATTTTCTTATGCATTTCAACAGGAATACCACGCCCGTTATCTGTAACTTTAATCCAGTCATCTTTTTCTATCACTACTTCAATTTCATCTGCATATCCTGCTAATGCTTCGTCGATACTATTATCAACGATTTCCCATACTAAATGGTGTAAACCACGTGATGCAGTAGAACCGATATACATCCCTGGTCTTTTTCTAACTGCTTCTAATCCTTCTAATACTTGTATCTGGTCAGCACCATATTGATCTAAATTTTGTTCCAAGATTGTCACCTAGCCTTCAATTAGTCGAAATATGTCCATCAGAAACATTAAATAATTTCGCTCTGTTGATTGTTTCATGTTCAATACCATCCACTGATGTTGTTGTTACAAATGTTTGAACTTTATGTTGAATTGTAGTAAGTAAATGTGTCTGCCTTAAATCATCCAGCTCGCTTAATACATCATCCAGCAATAGAATCGGATATTCTCCCACTTCCAGATTAATCAATTCTATTTCAGCAAGCTTCACTGATAAAGCTGTCGTTCTCTGTTGACCTTGTGATCCGTACGTTTGCACGTCAATATCATTGATGGCAAAAGTAATATCATCACGATGTGGGCCAAATAAACTTTGTGCACGTTCTATCTCACGTTTACTTTCTTTATTTAGCAATGTAAGACAGGCTTCAATCATGGCCTGTGCGTCATCAATATATTCAAGACTTGATACATACTGTAATTTTAAGTTTTCTTTTTGTTTTGTAATGCCTTGATGAATAGGGAGGGCAAGTTCCTCCAGTTTTTCAATGAATGATTTACGTCGCTGCGTAAGTTTTACCGCATATTCCGCAAATTGTTCATTCAATACTTCAAGCATCGTTGTATCAGTATTGCCTGATAATTTAAGTTGTTTCAGATGATGATTCTTTTGTTTGAGTATTCTCTGAAAGTTTGATAAATCATTGAGGTAAACAGCGGAAATCTGGCCGATTTCCATATCGATGAAGCGGCGTCTTATTTGTGGACTACCCTTAACTAAATTTAAGTCTTCCGGCGCAAATAAAACGACATTCATATGGCCGATGTATTCAGTCAGTCGCTTTTGTTCTAAATGATTCACTTTCGCTTTTTTACCTTTTGATGAAATTGTGAGTGATAATGGGATGACGCCATGTCGATATGCTAAGTCACCTTCAATATGACTAAATTGTTCACCCCAGGTAATTAATTCTTTATCATTTGAAGTTCTGTGACTTTTAGCCATCGCTAAACAATATATCGCTTCTAAAAGATTTGTCTTTCCTTGTGCATTAATACCTATCAAAATATTTACTTCATCGCTAAAGTCTAATTTGACGGAATCATAATTACGATAATGCGATAAGGATAATGATTTTAACTTCATTATGCTTCCGTGTAAGTAATCTTGTAAGTTTCGCCTTCAACTTCTAAAAGATCATTCTGATGAAGCTTCTTACCACGTCTGTTTTCTTCTTCTCCGTTCAACATTACCGGGTTATCCTGCAGATACCATTTCGCTTGTCCGCCCGTTGAGATAATCCCTTCTGCTTTTAGAAATTGACCTAACGTAATCTCACTATTTAGTTCGACTATATTTACCATTCACGGTTCACTCCTATTCCATGTCAGTCATTATATAATTATACCTTTAATCTTTAAAAATTGCATGTCTTTTCACATAAATAAAAACGCTGAATGCTTATCATTCAACGTTTTTATTTATGAACATTACATATTGTTTTTAAAATCCTTTATTTTGCATCTGCATTTGATTTTCTAACGAGTAGCATCATCACTGTAATCAACAAAAATGCTGTTCCCGCTAAAAACGGAATTGTGATAAAACCAAAGTAATTCACATACTGTGTACTACACGGGACACCACCAACACAAGGTTTGATTGGTGCAAAGCCAGGAATCTTCTGTTCCATATAGTGAATAACTGAAATGCAAAACCCAATAACTGAGAATGTCATAATCAAATATTTATAGTGATATGCATTTGTAAATGCTGCAAAACCAGCAATAATCACTAAAGGATACATTAAAATCCTTTGATACCAGCATTTTTCACAAGGTACATAATGCATGATTTCTGAAAAATATAAACTACCTAACATCGCCACAAGTGCAATTACCCAGGAAATATAAAAATATTTAGTGTTTTTCATTATTTTAAAGCCTTATCAATAGCTTCTGAAACCGCATCGATATTCATCGGATCAGCAAGTGCTTTACCGTTAACAATGATTGTTGGTGTAGAAGTGATATTGTGTTTTTGATATAAATCGATATCTTTTTGAACAGCAGCTTTCTCACTGTTCGCTTTAATTGCATCAACTATTTTCGCTTCGTCTTTTACACCTGCTGTTTTAAGTGCTTTCTTAACTGCAGACATTGTTAACCATTTATCTTGAGAACCATTATGCGTTTGTAATTTAAATAATGCATCATGGAATGCCCAATATTTATCAGGATCATTTTTTAGTACTGTTTCACCAGCAAGTCCGCCTAAAATTGATTGTTCGGCATGGAACGGTGTATGAATAAAGTAGTAGTTTGCTTTACCTGTATCAAAGTATTTTTTCTTGAGTTCAGGTTTCATGTTGCTATCAAAATACTTACATGCTGGACATTTAAAATCTCCAAATTCAATGACTGTAACTTTCGCATCTTTTTTCCCCATCATCGGTTGACCTTTAACATCCACTTTATCAGTGTCCACAGGACCTTTACCTTGATTGTTATTGACTGTAGAATCAACTGTCGATGTATCGACATTATCTGTCTCAGCTTTATCTTTTTGCTTCATGATAACCATTGCTGCCAAAGCACCTACAACTAGCAATGTAAGAACCATCGTAAAAATTAATGAGCTTTTATTCTTCATCGAATTGACCTCTCTTTATTGTGTATACACAATTTGTTATTTATTTTTATATATTTTTAAAATACATAGTATAAATATTATATTAAATAAAATAACAATGCCACAATAAAATAGTTAATCTTTTGTGAACTATTTTGTTTGCAATGCTCTTTTAAAATTCTTAATCAGTCCTTTATCGTTACTGAATACACTGCCTTTGTATATTTTTGCTGCGATAAAAAACAGTGCAATAATTGTAACGATACAAATAATAATACCAATGATAATCTGAACATCACTCGTTTTTTGAGAAATGGTTCTGAGTAACATTACTTGTGGTGTGAAGAAAGGAATAAAGCTTGTAATCTTAACAAGCATTGTGTCTGGTGTCGTTAAGCTAAACATTGCAATATAGAATGCAGCCATATTTAAAAATGTGACCGGCATTATCGCCTGACCTATATCTTCTATACGGTTTGTAAGAGAACCGACAATCGCACTTAAACTGATATATAGCAATAAGCCCAAAATTAAGAAAATAAGTGCATACATAAGTACACGAACATTTTCCTGTGTAAATTTAAATCCAAAACTTTCAATCGTTTTATTTAAATTAAACACCTGAACGCATACAAGAATTGTAATGGCGTATATGATAATCTGTACTAATGCAACTGCAATGACTCCAATAATCTTAGCCATTAAATGCGTGATCGGTGAAATACTTGTGACGATCATTTCAATGACACGTGATGATTTCTCCTGTGCAATTTCTGTAGCAATTTGACTTCCATAGTTAATCGTAATAAAGAAAATTAAAAAGATTCCTGCATACACTAATGCTGTATTTACTGCTTTACTTTCCTCTGACACTTTATCGTTAGCATCTAATGGTTTAATAACTTCATTATCAACTTTAGCCTGTGATAAAACTTTTGCTAATTTATCAGGCGCAAGATTTAGTGACTTTGCAATATTATTGCTCTGAAAAGCAGTCAATGTTGATTGTATCTGCATCAGTTCATCTGTTCCTAAGCTATCTAGTGTATAAACCTTACTTTCAATTGTTTTATCTGTATTTTCTTTAATATCAATCAATACTTTATATTTTTCATTTTTTATACCTTTTTTTCCCGCTTCAAGATCAACTATCTTTAACTTCTTTTTCTTATCTAATTTTTGATATTCATTTTTAAATACAGTTGATAATGTTTTGTCTTCGGAAGAAATAACTGTAATATCATCTTCGCTTTTATCAAAGAAATCATAAATTTTATCAGCGTTACTTAATGCGATGATCGCTAAGATTACGATCAACGTTGAAATGATAAACGATTTACTCGATACTTTTTTCCAGAATGTTAACCAAAATGTCGGTATAAATTTATTCATGTCTATTACCTACTTTCTCAATGAATATTTCATTTAGAGATGGCTCATTGACCTGGAATCTTGAAACATAGCCCATTTGTTTAACAGCATCGAATATGATAGGTGCTACCTCTCCATTAGCAATTTGAATACGCACATCATTTTTATTTTGACTAAATTTTGTTACACCGGGAATATTCGCTAACGTACTAAAATCATGCTGTCCTTCAATAATGATTTCTTTCTTGCCGAAATCATGTTTCACTTGTTTTATTTCTCCTGAAACAACCGTCTTACCTTTATTCAAAATACATACATGTTCACACATCTCTTCTACATGTTCCATGCGATGCGAACTAAATACAATCGTAGCACCATTTTCATTGATTTCTTTAACAGCTGATTTTAACAGTTCTACATTCACTGGATCAAGACCGCTAAAAGGTTCATCAAGAATAAGTAAAGAAGGGCTATGTATAATGGCACCAATCAATTGGATTTTTTGTTGATTACCTTTAGATAAGTCTTCGATTTTCTTATTTTTATTTTCTGGTACATCGAAACGATCGAGCCAATAATCCAGAGCTTTATCAATTTCCTTTTTGTTCATACCTTTTAACTGGGCTAAATACTGAATTTGTTCACTTACTTTTAATTTTGGATTTAAGCCACGCTCTTCAGGTAAGTAACCTATTTTGTCGGTGACGGAATAATCAATCGGTTTACCGTTATATGTGATTGTTCCTGTCGTCTTAGATAGAAGACCTAAAATTATACGAAACGTTGTCGTTTTTCCCGCACCATTTCCGCCTAAGAAACCAAGCATCTCACCAGCAGGTACAGAAATATTAACGTTGTCTACTGCTTTGAAATCATTAAATTCTTTACTAACATTCTCCAGAATTAGCATTTTGTTACCTCCATCATTGTTTTTGAGGATTTCCATACTTTAAGAAAATAGTATTATCTCACTTAAAATTGTAATATATTGCATATTTTATGACAAGTATATTTGTCAAAATAAAAACTTTATTTGTCAAAACAAAAAGCTTAAACCAGAATTTGGCTTAAGCTTTTAAATTAATATGTTCTTATCGGTAAAATAAGCTGAACTAAATTTTCATCTTCTTCGGGCTTTAGGATGAATGGTCGCATCGTTCCAAAGAACTCGATTTGAACATCATCATTATCAATGGCACGTAGTGCATCCATCATATATTTTGAGTTAAAGGAAATTTTGATACCTTCTCCTTCAAATTTATTTGTCTTAACATCTTCTTTCACCGTACCGATTTCAGGCGAAGTAGAAGATAATTCTACTGCATTCTCTACAGCGGATAATTTAATAACGTTATTTCCTCCTTCACGTGCGAGTAATGAAGCACGATCAATCGCGTGGAAAAAGTCTCCGTTATTAATAGATAATGCCGTCTCATAGCTTTCCGGGAATAGACGTGAAGTATCTGGATAATTTCCTTCAAGCAGACGTGAGATAAAGTTAATATTTCCAACTTTGAATAATACTTGGTTTGATGCAAAGAAAATATCGATTGTTTCTTCAGTATCATCAATAATTTTATTTAACTCACTTAATGCTTTTCCTGGAATAATGACATTGATTGTTTCAATGTTCGTGTTTTCCAGTTGCAACTTTCTTAAAGCTAAGCGATGTGAATCTGTTGCAGTACAGTTTAATATACCATCACTTATCATCCAGTTCACACCCGTTAACACTGGTCGTGTTTCTGACGTGGACACTGCAAAATTAGTTTGTTTGATAATATTTTTTAATACTTTAATTGGCAAAGTTATTGCTTCTTGTTCACTTACTTGTGGCAATAATGGATATTGATCTGAATCAATCCCTGATACATTAAATTCTGATTGTCCTGAAGTAATTTTTGCCTGGAAGTTATCGTTTGTTTCAATCGTTACAGTATCTGCAGGTAATTTTTTAATGATATCTACAAAGAAACGACCGGGTAATACGATTGATCCTTTCGTATCAACAGATAAAATTTCATTGTCTCCTTTTTCAGTAGGAATCGTAATTTCAATCGATACTTCTGAGTCTGACCCTGTTAATACTAATTTGTTATCAAAAGCATCTAATTTAATACCCGTTAACACAGGTAAAGTTGTTCTTGGAGAAATGGCTTTTAATGTATCATTCAATTGAGTAATAAAGTGATCTCTTTGAATTGTAAATTTCATAATGAATAAGCTCCTTAAAATGATATTTATATATATATTTTATCTCTTTTAAAATCGTAATAATAGTAGTAAGGGCTGTGAATAGGTGGATAAGTCTATTGAACTGAGTGAAGCGTAGATATCCACATGTGCATAACTTGTTTATATGTCGCGAAAAGTTATGCACAATTTTAACATTAACCCTTGATATCTTTTTCGATATTTTTTAAATCACTTTTTAAACTATTATCATGTTCTAATTCTTTTCTGATCTTTTCATGCGCATGTATGACAGTGGTATGATCTCTTCCACCAAATTCTTCACCAATTTTAGGTAAAGAGAAATCAGTCAGTTCACGTGCTAAGTACATTGCAATTTGTCTAGGAAATGCAATAGATTTAGTTCGTTTTTTTGCACTGAAATCCTCTAGACGTATATTATAGTATGCACCAACAGCTTCCTGAATATCCTGAATCGTTACTTTCTTTGGTTTACTAGAAGCGATAATATCTTTTAAAGCTTCAGCTACTAAATCAGAGTTTAATTCACGGTTTACTAATTTAGAATAGGCAACAACTTTTGTCAGAGCGCCCTCAAGTTCACGAATATTTGATTGAATTTGAGTGGCGATATAAAGCATTGCTTCATTTGGTATCTCTATATTTTCTTCTTCTGATTTTTTACGTAATATAGCAATGCGTGTTTCAAGATCAGGTGGGGTAACGTCTGTCGTTAATCCCCATTCGAATCGTGAGCGTAAACGTTCTTCTAAAGTAGGTATTTCTTTTGGAGCACGGTCACTTGAAATTACAATTTGTTTATGGTTTTGATGAAGTTCATTAAATGTATGGAAAAATTCTTCTTGTGTAGACTCTTTTCCTGCTAAAAACTGGATATCATCAATGAGCAGTACATCAACATTACGATATTTTGATCTGAATTCTTCAGTTTTGTTGTCTTTAATAGAATTGATGAATTCATTCGTAAACTTTTCACTTGAAGTATATACGACTTTTGCATTTTCCTTATGTTCCATCACATAATGTCCGATAGCATGCATTAGATGCGTCTTCCCTAAACCTACGCCACCATATATAAACAGCGGATTGTAAGCTTTAGCCGGAGCTTCAGCAACTGCTAAACTTGCTGCGTGACTAAAGCGATTACCACTTCCAATGACGAAAGTGTCAAAAGTATTATCAGTATTGAGTTGGCTAGGTAAAATTTCTTGAGAAGCCGGTTTTTCAGCAGGTTTATTTGTCTGAAAATCAGTTTCGGAATCATCAAATTCATCAGAAATTACTTTGATATTTAAATGTTCCCCAATAGTTTCTTCTATAACTTCCTGAATTAAGTTTAAATAATTTTTTTTCAGCCAGTCTGCATTGAAAGAAGTTGGTGCTAAAATAACGATTTGATTGTTATCTAGAGATTTAATCTTTGTTTCACTAAACCAAGTATCGTAACTTGCGTTCGTTAGTTTTGTCTGTAATTTTTTTAAAACTTTATCCCATATCGTATCGATTCCACTCATAATGTTCCTCTTTCTTATAAAAAAATTTCAAAGTTATACACAGTATTAAAAATGTGAATAAACATAAAACACAGGTTTGTATATTTTATCCACAAGCTATACACAAAATGTGGATAAAAATAATAAACCAATTCTTTATCCACAAGAAATATATCAAAATCTTATCAAAAAAAGATTATAATATCAAGTGTTACATCGACTTATCCACAAACATATACTTAATCACAATGCACTTTAAAAGTAATGTTGAATATGTGATTTAGGATGTGAATAACTATGGAATAAGTAAAATACGATATATAACTATCCACAAAAATTTGTGAATAAATGTGGATAAGTGGATATCTTTCTTTCAATCTGTTGTTAGAAACAGGTTGATTTTAGCCGTCGCTTTTGATATACTTCAATAGTTACTGTAAATCACTAGACGAAATTCGATAGATGAAATATAAATTAATGGAGGTGTTTTTAGTGGTAAAACGTACTTATCAACCAAATAAACGTAAACATAGTAAAGTTCATGGATTCCGTGCACGTATGAGCACAAAAAACGGCCGTAACGTATTAGCGCGTCGTCGTCGTAAAGGCAGAAAAGTATTATCAGCATAAGATCACTGAACAATTCAGTGGTCTTTTTTATTTTGTTTAAAACAGGTCTGTATTCTAGTATAATGAATGAAAGTATCTATTTTAGTGATAGAAGTTGGTGTATCGTGGAAAAAGCATATCGAATCAAAAAAAATGATGATTTTCAAAAAGTTTATAAACAAGGTAAGTCAGTTGCTAATAAACAATTTATCATCTATAGACTAAAAAATCAGGAAAATGAGCATTTTAGATTAGGCATTTCAGTGTCAAAAAAAATTGGAAATGCAGTGACACGTAATCGTATAAAAAGAGCGATTAGAGAAAGTTTTACGCGCCATAAACAAGATATCATTAAAGATGATTTTATTGTTATTGCTAGAAACCCTTCAAAAGATATGACAGTTGATGAGATTCATAAGAGTCTGGAGCATGTCATGAAGATTGCGAAAGGTTTTAATAAAAGAATCAGTTAATCTTATGATGGAGGTATGCCTGTGTTAGAGAAAAATTATATTGCGAGTACTGTTGAACTTGCGATTCAACAAGGACTTGATGAATTAAATCTGCAAGAAAAACAAGTAAAGATTGAAGTTATCCAGCCAGGAAAGAA
This sequence comes from Macrococcoides goetzii, assembly GCF_002742385.2. Taxonomy (GTDB): domain Bacteria; phylum Bacillota; class Bacilli; order Staphylococcales; family Staphylococcaceae; genus Macrococcoides; species Macrococcoides goetzii. The sequence continues at coordinate 36,905 of NZ_MJBI02000007.1, read as the reverse complement.
AGGCTTTTTTGGTATTGGCAAAGCTGATGCAGAAGTGAAACTTACTGTAATTGATCCTGAATTAAAGAAACTTCCTACTATTGAAGCTGTTAAAAATAGGAGTGAACACTTTTCTCAGAAAACAGAAGCACACACGATTAATACAGAGCGTGTACAATATGAGCAACCGGATAATAAAAAGGTTATTGAAACAGATGTAGTTATAAATGCTACTACTGAAAAAGAGTCAGTATCAAAAAAACACGCAAAAACAGATGCACTGAATCAAACTGAAAAATATATCACTGCTATTATTCAGGAGATGGGACTTAATGTTTCTGCAACAAGCACATTTAAAAATAATAGTGAAGTAGTGATTAATTTAGAATCAAGCGAAGCTGGAAGAATTATCGGAAAGCGTGGGCAAGTATTAAATAGTCTGCAGTTGCTTGCTCAAAATTATTATAATCACATTGAAAAAGGTTATATGACTGTGACACTGGATATCGAGAATTACCGTGAGAAACGTAAAGAAACGTTACAAAATCTCGCATTAAATATGTCAAAAAAAGCAGTTGCTACACGTAAGCCGGTTAAATTTGAACCGATGCCGAACTATGAGCGAAAAATTATGCATCAAATATTGACGAATATTGAGAATATCGAAACATATTCAGAAGGTCGTGAACCGCATCGTTATTTAGTCATTAAAGCACGCTAATTGTATAACTCTGACTAACTCTAAAAACATTAAGTTTTTAGAGTTAATCTGTTTATTTAAAGCAAAAGTGTTTTCATTTTTAGCATTTCAAACTACAATCAACAAATGGATATTTAAAGGAGGATCAATGTATGGAATTCGACACAATTTCAAGTATTTCAACACCAATGGGAGAAGGCGCGATTGCTATCGTTAGACTTTCTGGAGATGAAGCGATAAATATTGCAGACAAGATATATAAAGGTAAGCATAAATTAATCAATGTTGATTCACACACGATAAATTACGGCCATATTATTGATCCTGAGACAAATGACGTTGTTGAAGAAGTAATGGTGGCAGTAATGCGTGCACCTAGAACCTATACAAGAGAAGATATTGTTGAAATCAATTGTCATGGTGGTATTATGACGGTTAATCGTGTATTAGAACTAACATTATCTAATGGTGCAAAGTTAGCTGAGCCAGGAGAATTTACAAAACGTGCATTTTTGAACGGTCGTATTGATTTATCTCAAGCAGAAGCGACTATGGATTTTATTCGTTCTAAAACAGATCGCGCCTCAAAAGTTGCAATGCAGCAAATTGAAGGTCGACTTAGCACACTTATTAAAGGATTACGTCAATCAATCCTGGAAATTCTAGCACAAGTAGAAGTTAATATTGATTATCCTGAATATGATGACGTAGAAGAAGCTACGAATCAATTCCTATTAACAGAAGCTGAAAAGATAAAGACGAGCATTGAGTCTTTATTACAAACTGGTACGCAAGGTAAAATCTTACGTGAAGGATTATCAACAGTTATCGTTGGTAAACCTAATGTAGGTAAATCATCAATGTTAAATAATTTAATTCAAGATAATAAAGCAATTGTTACGGAAATCGCAGGAACAACACGTGATGTATTAGAGGAGTATGTAAACGTACGCGGCGTACCTTTACGTTTAGTAGATACGGCAGGTATTCGTGAAACAGACGATATCGTAGAAAAGATTGGTGTTGAACGTAGTCGCGAGGCTTTAAGCAAAGCTGATTTAATTCTTTACGTATTAAATTATAATGAAGCATTAACAGAAAGTGATTATCAGCTTGCTGAAGTCATTAAAAATGAAGATGTTATCGTTATTATTAACAAAACTGATTTATCACAAGCATTAGACATTGAAGCGGTGAAACAAATGGTTGGAGTAGATACACCAATTGTGATGACATCGATGGTTGACCAAAGTGGTATAGAACAGTTAGAAGAAAAGATTCGTGATCTATTCTTTGAAGGTACAGTATCGAATCAAGATATGACGTATGTTTCAAATGCACGACACATTAGTTTATTAAAAGACGCTAAACAATCAATCAGTGATGCGATTATGGCTGCTGAAAGTGGCGTACCGATAGATATGATTCAAATTGATTTAATAAAAACTTGGGAGTTACTTGGAGAAGTAATTGGTGAGTCTGTTGCAGACGGCTTAATCGATCAGTTATTTAGCCAGTTCTGTTTAGGAAAATAAGGAGGAAACATTTTGGAACAAAGATATGATGTAATTGTTGTTGGTGCCGGTCATGCCGGTGTTGAAGCGGGACTCGCTGCAGCTAGAAAAGGGGCAAAGACTTTAATGCTAACAATTAATTTAGACTCAGTCGCTTTTATGCCATGTAACCCATCTGTAGGTGGACCAGCAAAAGGGATTGTTGTTCGAGAAATAGATGCTTTAGGTGGCCAAATGGCTAAAACAATCGACAAAACGCATATTCAAATGCGTATGTTAAACACAGGTAAAGGTCCAGCAGTGCGTGCATTACGTGCTCAAGCAGATAAAGTACTTTACCAACAAGAAATGAAGGATGTTATTGAGAATACGGACAACCTAGATATTATGCAAGGTATGGTTGAGCGTTTAATTATAGAAGACGATAAAGTAAAAGGTGTCGAAACAATTATTGGTACAACGTATTATGCAGATGCTGTTGTATTAACAACAGGGACATTCTTACGTGGAGAAATTATTTTAGGTAAAATTAAATATTCTTCAGGACCAAATCACCAAATGCCATCAATCACATTAGCAGATCACTTACGTGAAATCGGCTTTGATATTGTGCGCTTTAAAACGGGAACACCACCTCGTGTGAATGGCAATACAATTGATTATTCTAAAACTGAAATTCAGCCTGGTGATGAAGTACCACGTGCATTCAGTTACGAAACGACTGAATTCATCTTAGATCAGTTACCTTGCTGGTTAACATATACGAATGCTGCAACACATAAAGTGATTGATGATAATTTACATTTATCAGCGATGTATTCAGGCATGATTAAAGGAACAGGTCCACGTTATTGCCCATCGATTGAAGATAAATTCGTGCGTTTCAATGATAAACCACGTCATCAAATCTTCTTAGAGCCGGAAGGACGTAATACGAAAGAAGTCTATGTACAAGGATTATCTACAAGTTTACCTGAGCATGTGCAACTTCAAATGTTACAATCCATTCCTGGGCTAGAAAAAGCAGACATGATGCGTGCGGGTTACGCGATTGAGTATGATGCAATTGTTCCAACACAATTATGGCCAACACTTGAAACAAAAAAGATAGATGGCTTATTTACTGCGGGACAAATTAACGGAACAAGTGGATACGAAGAAGCGGCTGGTCAAGGTTTAATGGCCGGTATTAATGCTGCAGCGAAAGTATTAAATCACGAACCGTTAATTTTAGGGCGTCACGAAGCATACATTGGTGTATTAATCGATGACTTAGTAACGAAAGGCACAAATGAACCATATCGACTACTTACAAGCCGAGCAGAACATCGTTTGTTATTACGCCATGACAATGCAGATTTACGCTTAACGGAAATCGGGAAAGAAATTGGATTGATAGATGAAGCGCGTTATGCTAAATTTATTGCAAAGAAAGCTGCTATTTCCGAGGAAATAAAACGTTTAACCGATACGCGCATTAAACCAAATGCGTTGACACAAGATATGATTGCATCTCGTGGGGGTACTGCATTGAAAGATGGTATTTTAGCGATTGATTTATTACGTCGCCCTGAAATGGATTATAATTCTGTTGCATCACTTATTGACAGTGATATTACAGTGGATGAAGCGGTAGCTGAACAAGTAGAAATCCAAACGAAATACGAAGGTTACATTCAAAAGTCATTACAACAAGTTGAAAAAGTAAAACGTATGGAAAATAAAAAAATTCCAGAAAATATTGATTATGATGATATTCATTCATTAGCAACAGAAGCTCGTCAGAAATTAAAGGAAGTTAAACCTTTAAGTATTGCTCAGGCTTCAAGAATTTCAGGTGTGAATCCTGCAGATATTTCAATTTTATTAGTCTATATTGAACAGGGAAAAATTAAAAGGGTGAACTAGATGAACGAGACGCAATTCGTACAAAAATTACAGGAAAAAGGCTTTACTATCACTGAAAAACAACAAAAACAATTTGCAATTTACTATGAAACTTTAGTAGAGTGGAATAAGCTAATGAATTTAACTGCTGTAACTGAAAAAGAAGAAGTATACTTAAAGCACTTTTTTGATTCAATTACACCAAGTTTCTATTATGATTTTACGAAGGTTCAATCCATTTGTGATGTTGGTGCAGGTGCTGGATTTCCAAGCATACCATTAAAAATTATGTTCCCTCATCTTGAAGTGACAATCGTTGATTCATTAAATAAACGCATCAACTTCTTAAATCATTTAAGTGCAGAACTTGATTTGACGAACGTTCGATTTATTCATGATCGTGCTGAAACGTTTGGTAAGGGCGAGTACCGTGAATCATTTGATGTAGTAACAGCACGCGCAGTTGCTCGTCTTTCAGTACTTAGTGAATTATGTCTACCTCTTGTTAAAAAAGGTGGTCATTTTATAGCGTTAAAAGGTGCACAAGGTGAAATAGAAGTTGAAGAAGGTTTATTTGCAATTTCAATTTTAGGTGGAGAAGTCATTCATAATCATCCTTTAACGTTACCAGAAGAAGATAGTATGCGTTATATTTTAGATATTGAAAAGAAACGTCAAACACCTAAAAAATATCCACGCAAACCAGGCACACCGAATAAAGAGCCTTTATTAAAGTAAGATACTAAATTGTTATCGTATTTTGAAGTGAAAGTGAGTCGATTGATATGAAAAAACCCTTTTCTAAATTATTTGGACTAAAAGATAAAGAAGAAGATGTTGAGGTACAACGTCAGAACGGTAATGTAGTTACAGTTCCAGTAGAACGCATTGTACCGAACAGATATCAACCAAGACAAATTTTTGATGAAGAAAAAATTAAAGAATTAGCAGAATCTATTCGTTCATATGGTTTATTACAACCAATTGTTGTACGTCCAATTGAAGAAGGTATGTATGAAATTATTGCCGGAGAAAGACGTTTCCGAGCTTTAAAGTTCAATAGTACTGCTGAAACTGAAGTAATTGTTAAACAAATGAATGATAAAGAAACAGCTGCGATTGCTTTAATCGAAAATATTCAACGTGAAAATTTATCAGCTGTCGAAGAAGCGGAAGCTTATAAGAAGTTATTAGACTTAGATGGTATTACGCAACAGGATCTTGCGACAAGTTTAGGTAAAAGCCAGTCATTTATTGCGAATAAGTTAAGACTATTACGCTTATCTCAACCGATTTTAGATGCATTGAGCAAGCAGCAAATTACAGAACGACATGCCAGAGCATTACTTGCTTTAGATGAAATTGGACAAAAAAAGATGCTGGACATTATTAAAAGCCAAAATTTAAATGTGAAGCAGACAGAAGAACGTGTTAAGCGTATGTTGGGTGGAGAAGATGTGAAACCTAAACGCATTGGCTTTACGAGAGACTTAAAGCTTGCGTTTAATACAATCGGTGAAAGTTTAAAAGCTGTAGAAAAAAGCGGCGTAAAAGTAAAACGTAAAGATACCGAGTATGAAAATTTCTATGAAATTTCTATAAAAGTATTTAAGAATGATATGAATCAATAAAGTGGATGATACTTTCATCCGCTTTTTTCTGTTCACGGATTGTCTGTGCAGAATTTCGATAAAATTGTTATAATCGTTACTATATGAAAAACATGAGTAGGAGAGAATATTGATGACAAAAATATTGGCCATCGCAAATCAAAAAGGTGGAGTTGGTAAAACGACAACTTCAGTTAACTTAAGTGCTGCATTAGCGGAACTTGGTAAAAAAGTTTTATTAGTAGATACCGATCCTCAAGGTAATGCCACGAGTGGTGTTGGTGTAGATAAAAATAACGTAGAAAATTCAGTGTACGACATGCTTGTTGAAGATGTAAATATCAATAAATGTGTTTTGGAAACAGCGGTTGAAAACTTATATATTATTCCAGCTAATATTGCGTTAGCTGGTGCCGAGATTGAGTTAGTTTCTGCGATGAGCAGAGAAGTACGTTTAAAATATGCATTTAAAGAGTTAGAAACTGATTTTGATTATATTATCATTGATTGTCCACCTTCTTTAGGTTTACTTACAATCAATTCATTTACTGCAGCGAATGGAATCGTAATCCCTGTACAATGTGAATACTATGCACTAGAAGGTTTGAGTCAATTACTGAACACAATTCGTTTAGTACAACGTCATTTAAATCAATCGCTTGAAATTGAAGGTGTATTATTAACGATGTTGGATGCTCGTACGAATTTAGGTAATGATGTGATTGCAGAAGTAAAAGACCACTTTGGTGAAAAAGTATACGATACAATTATTCCGCGTAACGTCCGATTATCAGAAGCACCATCTCACGGACAACCGATCAATGTATACGATGCACGTTCAACGGGAGCCAAGACGTATAAGAGCTTAGCTGAGGAGGTTGTACGCCATGGCTAGAGGATTAGGTAAAGGATTAGGAAGAGGCTTAGATGCACTTTTCCAGGAGAACCAACAGGATGAATTAGTAGAAGATATCAGTCTTTCAGAATTACGTCCAAATCCATATCAGCCGCGTCATGAATTTGATGAGCAGGCATTGAACGAATTAAGTGAGTCGATTAAGATGCATGGTGTACTGCAACCTATCGTTGTACGTAAGTCAGTGAAAGGTTATGACATTGTTGTAGGTGAAAGACGTTTTAGAGCAAGCAAATTAGCAGGTAAAGTAAAGATTCCGGCAATCGTTAAACAATTAACTGATACACAAATGATGGAACTTGCAGTGATTGAGAATTTACAGCGTGAAGATTTAAATCCACTTGAGGAAGCGAAGAGCTATCAATTTCTAATGGATAAATTAAATTTAACACAAGCTGAAACAGCTGATCGATTAGGTAAATCAAGACCCTATATTGCGAATATGCTGCGTCTTATGAATTTACCACAGGCGGTTAAAGATTTAATTGATCAGAAGAAAATTTCTGGCGGACATGGACGTACACTACTTGGACTAAAATCAGAAGAAGAAATGATTTCAGTTGCTAAAAAAGTAATTGCTGAATCGATGAGTGTACGTGAACTAGAAAAATATATTAAAGATTTAAATCATACAGAAGCTAAGCCGAAGAAAGAAAAGAAAAAACCAGTGTTTCTTGTGAAACATGAAGAAAACTTAAAGCGCCATTTAGGGACAAAAGTTGAAATTTCTAAATCGCGTAAAAAAGGAAAAATTGCAATTGAGTTTACTTCTGAAGAAGAGTTTAATCGTATTATTGCATTGTTAGAGAATACACAGTAGGTGAATGTTTTGAATGAGATTATGAATGAAATTGAAAGTACCTTTTTCGATTCGAAACTATGGATTAGTATTGGAACAGATATTTTATGGTCGATCATATTATTATTAATTGCCGTTGTTGTCATTAGAGTCGTACATAAATTCATTGAACAATTTTTCAGAGTGAGGCGTAAAACAAATTTTTCACAATCAACGAAACGCGACACAACATTGATTAAACTACTGCAAAATATTGCATCGTATGTAATTTGGTTTATCGTATTAACGACAATACTGAGTAACTTTGGTGTGAAAGTTGAAAGTATTATTGCTGGTGCTGGTATTGCTGGTATCGCTATTGGTTTTGGTGCACAAACTTTGGTCAAAGATGTTATTACTGGTTTCTTTATTATCTTTGAAAATCAATTTGATGTTGGAGATTATGTTAGAATAAATACAACAGGTACTACTGTTGCAGAAGGTACTGTTCAATCTATTGGTCTCCGTTCAACGCGTATTAAATCTTTTACAGGTGAACTTACGATCTTGCCTAATGGCACAATGAATGAAATTGTAAACTTCTCAGTGAATAACTCGATTGCAATCTTCGATATTTCCGTATCAAGTGAAGAAAATATTTCGCATATAGAATCAATATTGCAGCCGTATTTATTAACATTACCTGAGAAATATGCTGATTTAGTTAAAGCGCCTGAAATGTTAGGTGTTGAAATGGTCAGTGCAGGAGAAACAAAAATAAGAATGTCGGCAGAAACATTACCGAATAATCATGTGAAAGTTTCAAGGGTATTACGTGGTGATATTAAAGAGTTTTTAGATCAAAATGGTATTCACGTGCCTATGCCACGTGTTGTTATGTATAATCAACCAAATAAGGGTGATCACAATGCAAAATGATTATGAATTAAATACAATTGTTGAGATGAAGAAACCACATGCGTGTGGAGAGAAACTTTTTAAAGTAATTCGTTTAGGTGCAGATATTCGCATTAAATGCGAAGGTTGTGGTCGTAGTATTATGTTGCCAAGACAAGAATTCAATAAAAAAATTAAAAAGATAACGGCACATGCCGAATAAGGAGAAGAAATTATGGCTTTAACAGCAGGAATTGTAGGATTACCAAACGTAGGAAAATCAACATTATTTAATGCAATTACGAAAGCAGGAGCACTTGCAGCGAACTATCCGTTTGCTACGATTGATCCTAACGTTGGTATCGTTGAAGTACCAGACGTACGTTTAGATAAGTTAACTGAATTAGTAACACCTAAAAAGACAGTACCAACAGCATTTGAATTTACTGATATCGCTGGTATCGTTAAAGGTGCTTCTAAAGGTGAAGGATTGGGAAACAAATTCTTATCTCATATCCGTGATGTTGACGCGATTTGTCAAGTTGTTCGTGCATTTGAAGATGAGAATATCACGCATGTATCAGGAACAGTAAATCCTGTGGATGATATTGAAGTTATTAACATGGAGTTAATCTTAGCAGACTTAGAATCTGTTGAGAAACGTTATACTCGTGTTCAGAAGATGGCAAAACAAAAAGATAAAGAAGCAATGGCTGAAGAATCAATCTTAGCAATTATTAAAGAAGCTTTAGAGAATGAACGTCCTGCAAGAAGTATCGAATTCTCTCCGGAGCAAGAGAAAATTGTTAAAGGCATGCACTTGTTAACTGCAAAGCCAATGTTATATGTAGCAAATGTATCTGAAGATGATTTAGTTGCAGGTGAAGAAAATGAACATGTAAAAGCAATTAAAGCATATGCTGATAATGAAGGTTCACAAGTAATTGTTATCAGTGCACGTATTGAAGAAGAATTAGCAGCATTAGATGAAGAAGATAAAAAAGAATATTTAGCAGATTTAGGTATTGAAGAATCTGGATTAGATAAATTGATTAAAGCTTCATATCATTTATTAGGTCTTGCTACTTACTTTACAGCTGGTGTACAAGAAGTGCGTGCGTGGACGTTTAAACGTGGTATGACTGCATCTCAATGTGCAGGCATCATTCATACTGACTTTGAACGTGGATTTATCAGAGCAGAAACTGTAAGCTATGATGATTTAATTGAACATAATGGTATGACTGCTGCAAAAGAAGCGGGTCGTGTACGTTTAGAAGGAAAAGATTATATCATGCAGGATGGCGACGTTGTTCATTTTAGATTTAACGTATAATTAAACAAACAGGAGCATAGCATGCAACCATTAAAACGAATCATATACTGTATCAAAGTTATTATTAAGTCTGAAGATAAAGTAAACCCGATATATCATGTTACATATCATTATTTAGTACAGGCAGTATCATTATCTGAACCGGTGAAACTAAATGATTCAATCTATAATAAAGTCTCATTTCCAAAGACTGCGATACGCTATTTAGACATTATCGAAACAGATGAAATAAATCCTGATGATTCAGATTATGAAGAATATGTATACCTGCATCGCACTGGTGATATTAAATTATTCTATTCAAAAGAAATGGTAACTTATCAGTTAAATGAAGTTCATCAGTAATTTATAAAACAAATGATTGATGAAAAAAGTAAACTATGCTATAATTCTCTATTGTGAGTAATGAAAATTATTCCTTGCTTTATTAAATAATAAAGCCGCATAGACCATAAGGAGGTGTAAAAGATGAGAAAATACGAAATTATGTATGTCGTACGTCCGAACATTGAGGAAGATGCTAAGAAAGCTTTAATCGAGCGTTTCGAAGAGATTCTTACTTCTAACGGAGCGGAAATCATCGAATCAAAGGATTGGGGTAAACGTCGTTTAGCTTACGAAATCAACGATTTTAAAGAAGGTTTCTACCAAATCGTTAAAGTAAACTCAACTGATGCTGCTACAAACGAATTCGATCGTTTAGCAAAAATCAACGATGACATTATCCGTCATATCGTTATACGCGAAGAAGAAAAATAAACCTAACATGTGGGGGCGATTTATTTGCTTAACCGAGTTGTATTAGTAGGTCGTTTAACAAAAGATCCAGAATACAGAGTCACACCATCAGGCGTGTCAGTAGCTACATTTACATTAGCAGTTAATCGCACATTTACAAATGCGCAAGGAGAGAGACAAGCTGATTTTATCAACTGTGTCGTTTTCCGTAAACAAGCAGAAAATGTGAATAACTTCTTAAACAAAGGTAGTTTAGCTGGGGTAGATGGCAGATTGCAATCACGTAGTTATGATAATCAAGAAGGCCGTAGAGTATATGTAACGGAAGTAATTTGTGATTCAGTACAGTTCTTAGAACCGAAGAATGCAAATCAAAACCGTTCAAATAATGACCCGAGTCAAGACTATTCTAGTTATGATCAAGGTGATTATGGACAACAATCTCAAGGGCAAAATTATCAATCAAATTATAATAACAACAATCAACAACAGTCTAATACATCAGCACCATCAACGAATCCATTTGCAAATGCAACTGGACCGATTGATATTAGTGATGATGATTTACCGTTCTAATAAAGAAAATTGTAAGTAAGGGAGGCAACAATCATGGCAGGTGGACCAAGAAGAGGCGGTCGTCGTCGTAAAAAGGTTTGTTATTTCACAGCAAACGGAATTACACATATCGACTATAAAGAAGTAGAAATGCTTAAAAAATTCATTTCTGAACGCGGTAAAATTTTACCACGTCGTGTAACAGGAACTTCAGCTAAATACCAACGTATGTTAACTGTAGCAATCAAACGTGCACGTCATATGGCATTATTACCATATGTTAAAGATGAACAATAAGATATAATTCATAAGCTGCAATCCATTAGGATTGCAGCTTATTTTTTATGTTTATCAAATATTCAAAAAATTTATATTTAATTCATATTTATTATAAAAATTTAATGTAAATCGTAGTGTCATTTTACAATTAAAATGTTGAAATTGTTATAAAAAGTAAATATAATAAATTTTGTAATTATTAATATCTTTTGATAATTACATAAAATTTAGGGAGGGAGGTTGAGCGATATGAACAATTGGCTGGATACAAATCATTCATTTGAATTGAATCCATTTAACCGATTGATTTTGTACAAAATCTATCAAATCTTAGAAAAGCTTGATCCACCAAATGCTGAAATGCATCGATTACATCAGAAGATTGTGAGAGATGGTCTTGACACTCAAAGTCATATTCTGCTGGAAGAACTGGCATTAGAATATGAAAAAATACCTTCTTATGTAACAGAATTTGTGGAAACAGTAATTTCTATGTATGCACATATGACAAAGTCATATATGGCACTTACAAAAAGTGAGATTGAAGTATTAAAAGAACATCCTTATTTTTCTTTCTTAGGATTTAATCTTAATGAAGAAACAGATTACGAGTTATACGCATTCTTTTATCTTCATGAAATGCGTCATTATGAAGGAAAGATAGATTTATCACTATTTAGCACGCTTCCAAAAAAACCGTTAAGCCTCAAAGCTTATCAAGGTATGTTAGATGTTTATGAGCATCATAAAATAAACTCGTACCTTTCATTTGAAGTGCTATGTAAAATATTAAAGTAGCTATACATAATCATAAAAATAAGAGATATATAGATGTTGTCTATATATCTCTTATTACATTTCAGCTAATAAATGATCGATTGTTTTAGGATCAATATTATTACATTGAATATATTTAACACGATAAATATGTTCGATTGCTGTTCGTGCCTCTGTTTTATTGCTTGTTTTTAAATACAAATTCATTGGTACAGGATTGTCTTCATGTAGACCGGGTTGATGATAATTGAAGTTTGTTTTTGAAAAGCCAAATTTCTTATAAAATGAGTCAAGGGGACTATTACCATCAGCATCTTTTTCACATTCGAGCATAATGTGTTCGAGTACAGTACCATTATTCTCACAAAGTTTCACCATAATATCTTCAGCCTCATCCATAAGCTGACGCGCTATTTGTTTACCACGTACTTCTGGATTTACGACAAGATATACGATGTAGCCAATACGATATGTTACTTCTAAATGGAATGCAATAAACCCATACAATGTATCATCCTCATAAGCAGCGATAAAATGATAACGTTCTTCATCTTTTCTTTTAACGTTAAAAGATTGTGTAAATACTTCAATAGGTTCTCTGATTTCATAATCAAATTCAGCATTATATAAATCCATACATTGCTGAAAATAATGATCCGGTTCTGTAAGATGTAAAAATTTCATTTTAATACTCCATTTACATTATTTAATATTCTCATTGTATCACTTCAGCTCATTTAAAGCACTTTTAGAAATTCTACATAAAAAAAGAAAAGCCCCGAAGGACTTTTCTAAAGATTTATATGTTGTAATTAACGACGGTCAGTTAAGTCGTTATCTAAATCGTTACGACGGTGTGCATTTGTATCGTCGATTTCAACTTCTTCACGACGAACTTCTTCTGAAACATGCTCAGTGTCAGTTACACGATTTTTCTTGATTAATAATTCTTCAGATACTACGTTTTCTTTTTCGATAGATACGCGTTCTTCAGTTAATGGAACACGGATAGTTTCTTCATCTAAATCATTATCGAAGTGACCATCAGCTGCAGTTTCGTTAACTTTACGACGTTCGATTGTAACTTCATCGTGAGATACTGGTACATCAAATTCTTGACGCTCAGATACTACATTTTTGTCGATTGTAACTTCACCAGATTGAACTACATCTTTGTTTACACGTAAACGTTCTTCGTGTAATTGGATTTTTTCGTCATCTGAAATGTCGTTACGATCTCTTAAATCACTATCTAAATAGTTTAAACGCTCTTCTCTTGATAAGTTGTTGTACTCTTCATAGCTTAATCCACTGTTATTGTAATTGTTATTGTTATTCATATTTACTACTTCCTCTCCATTGTTTAAGTTGTTTGTTCTGTGTAAATCTGCATGATCTGCATCTGAATCAGGATTTCCTACTAAGCCAGGTGTGTTATCGTTGTAGTAAGCATCGTTATCTACATAAAGTAGAATTTTTCCGCTGTCTACAGCATTATCATACTCTACACGTTCTGATTCACTTAATTCTAATTTGTCAAACACGCGATGTTGTGGGTCTTCTCCAGTGAAGAATGCTGCCACTTTATCACCGAAAGAACCTTCAGCATCTTTAAATTGTACATCTGTGTAATCTAAAGCTGAACCATCTAATTTGTTTTTAGAAATGACATGTAAGTCATGCTCTGCAATACCTTGTGATTTTAGTTGGTCGATTCTACGTAATAAACTTTCTTCATTTAAAAATGTTTCTAAGTTTCTCATTTTCATCGTACCTCCAAATTGTTTGTATTGTCGTTGCTTGATGACTGTTGTTTTGTTGTTATGCTAAATAGATACCCGTGAACTTAAAAGGTAAACACAAATAAAAAAGAATTTTTTCTAAATTTAGAGAATTAATAGAGACATATATATAGAAGAAAAGCATATTTTTTTCATAAAAAAAATTAAAAATCTTTTAAAAAATCTTAAGTTTTAGTGGGAATTTCATAGTAAACACGGTTATTATGGCCATTAAAAACATTAAATAAAATAACTAATTCAATATAAATACATACTGATTATTTTGAATAATGCGTCATTTTGAAGTGGTATTGCTAATTGCTTATAACTTTGATATTATCTATAAAATATTATAAATAAGAATAACTCATATAAATTAAAGGATATGGCTTTAGCGTTTCTACCACATTACCGTAAATGATGTGACTATGAGTAATAAAAGTTGTATTTATTTATATAAATACACGTATTACTCATCTTAAATTTTATTTAAGATGAGTTTTTTTTATATTCTTTTTCAATTTTTAATAAAGTGATGGAGGTCATTATGGAATTATTACAACAAAAAGTTAAAGAAGACGGTGTAGTAATTGATGGAGGAATACTAAAGGTTGATTCATTTTTAAATCATCAAATCGATGCAAAATTGATGCATGAAATTGGTAAGACGTTCTATGAAACGTACAAAGATGAGAACGTTACAAAAATCCTGACTATCGAAGCATCAGGTATTGCACCAGCCATTATGGCAGCATTGCATTTTGATGTTCCTTGTTTATTTGCAAAAAAGGCACAGCCTAGTACTCTAACAGAAGAAGTTTATCAGACTGATATTCATTCTTATACGAAGAATAAAACGAATCATGTTATTATCTCTAAAAAGTTTTTAAATGAAAATGACCGAGTATTAATCATTGATGATTTCTTAGCAAATGGTGAGGCGGCACTCGGATTATATGATTTAGTAGATCAAGCAGGGGCAAGTTGCGCGGGTGTTGGTATCGTAGTTGAAAAAAGCTTCCAAAAAGGATACCAAAGACTAATAGATAAAGGATTAAGTGTCACAAGTTTATGTAGAATCGCTTCTTTAGATAATAATCAAGTGACATTGGTAGGCGAATAAGATGAAAAATTTATTATTAAGTATTCAGCATTTGCTCGCAATGTATGCCGGTGCAATTATTGTTCCAATCATCGTCGGGCATGCATTAGGATTTAGTGCACAAGAAACGGCATATTTAGTTTCTGTCGATATCTTTATGTGTGGTGTTGCTACATTCCTTCAAGTATATAAAGGTATCGGGATTGGCTTACCTGTAGTACTTGGATGTACCTTTACTGCCGTAACCCCAATGATAATGGTAGGTTCAAAACACGGAATAGATGTCCTTTATGGATCACTCTTTGCTTCAGGGATTATTATCGTACTTATTTCACCGTTCTTTTCATACCTGGTAAAGATATTCCCGCCAGTAGTAACAGGTAGTGTTGTAACGATTATCGGTATTACGTTAATGCCGGTAGCGATGAATAACCTTGCTGGTGGACAAGGTAGTAAGAACTACGGTGCTCCGCTTAATATTTTGTTAGGTTTAATCACTTTAATCATTATATTAGTTATTCATAGATTATCTACTGGATTTATCCGTTCAATCGCGATATTACTCGGTTTAGTCATCGGTACAGTAATTGCTTCATTCTTTGGATTAGTAAATTTAAATGCCGTACATGAATCGAACTGGTTCGAATTACCGAAACCATTTAGATTTGCAGGATTTAAGTTTGAAATAGGTTCAATTTTATTATTTGTTATTGTAGGAATCGTCAGCTTAATTGAATCAACAGGGGTTTATTCAGCACTGAGTGAGATTACAAAAACAAAAATAGATAGAAAAGATATCTCTAAAGGCTATCGCGCAGAAGGGATTGCAATTGTATTAGGTTCTATCTTCAATGCATTTCCTTATACGGCATATTCACAAAACGTAGGACTCGTTTCATTATCAGGTGTGAAATCAAATAAAGTGATGTATGGCATGGTCGGTTTACTATTGTTATGTGGTTCTATTCCGAAACTTGGTGCAATTGCGACGATTATTCCGACATCTGTTCTAGGTGGGGCAATGATTGCCATGTTCGGTATGGTCATGGCATATGGTGTAAAGATGCTTGGTGCAATTGATTTCACAAGACAAGATAATCTGTTGATTATTGCAGTATCTGTCGGTATTGGATTAGGGATTACAACCGTTCCAGAAGCGTTCAGTAAGTTTGGTAGTGACTATGAATGGTTGACACAAAATGGAATTGTTATCGGTACATTTACTGCCATTATCCTTAATTTATTTTTTAACGGATTAAAAGATAAACAAATACGTGAAAATGTGAAATAATAGAACTACTAAAATTTTAAAAATATATGGAGGTCAAGTTAATTATGTGGGAAAACAAGTTTCAAAAAGAAGGTTTAACATTTGATGATGTATTATTAGTGCCAGGTCATTCAGAAGTATTACCACACACTGTAGATTTAAGCGTTTCTTTATCAGAGCGTTTAAACTTAAAGATTCCAGTGTTATCAGCAGGTATGGACACAGTTACAGAAGCAAAGATGGCAATTGCAATGGCGCGTCAAGGTGGTCTTGGTGTTATTCATAAGAATATGAGTATCGAACAACAAGCTGATGAAGTTCAAAAGGTTAAACGTTCAGAAAACGGTGTTATTACAAATCCATTCTATTTAACACCAGATGAGCAAGTATTCGCTGCAGAACATTTAATGGGTAAATACCGTATTTCAGGTGTGCCAATTGTGAATAGTGAAGAAGAGATGAAACTTGTAGGTATTTTAACGAACCGTGATTTACGCTTTATTGAAGATTATTCGATTAAAATTTCAGATGTTATGACAAGTGAAAATCTAGTAACTGCGCCAGTAGGAACAACATTAGAACAAGCTGAAAAAATGTTACAACAACATAAAATTGAAAAGTTACCGATTGTTGATGAAACAGGTCATTTAAAAGGTTTAATTACAATTAAAGATATCGAGAAAGTCATTGAATTCCCAAATGCTGCAAAAGATGAGCACGGCCGTTTATTAGTAGCAGCAGCGGTAGGTATTGCTAAAGACACGATTACACGTGCGACTAAACTTGTTGAAGCGGGAACTGATGCTTTAGTTATCGATACAGCACATGGTCATTCTAAAGGTGTACTAGAGATGGTTTCTGAACTTAAGAAGCATTTCCCTGAAGTAACATTAATCGCAGGTAACGTTGCCACAGCTGAAGGCACACGTGCATTAATCGAAGCAGGCGCGGATGTTGTTAAAGTTGGTATTGGACCAGGTTCAATTTGTACAACACGTGTTGTAGCTGGTGTTGGTGTACCACAAATTACTGCAATTTATGATGCAGCAACAGAAGCGAAGAAACATGGAAAAGCAATTATTGCAGATGGTGGTATTAAATTCTCTGGAGATATCGCGAAAGCATTAGCTGCCGGTGGACATGCAGTAATGTTAGGATCATTACTTGCAGGAACTACTGAATCACCTGGGGATACTGAAATCTTCCAGGGCCGTCAATACAAAGTATACCGTGGCATGGGGTCACTTGGCGCGATGGAAAAAGGTTCTAAAGACCGTTACTTCCAGGAAGATAAAGATGCGAAGAAATTTGTACCAGAAGGTATTGAAGGACGTATCGCGTATAAAGGTGCTTTACAGGACACTGTATACCAATTAATGGGCGGTTTAAGAAGCGGTATGGGTTATACTGGTTCAAAAGACTTAGAAGCTTTACGTGAAGAAGCAATGTTTATTCGTATGACAGGTGCTGGATTAATCGAAAGTCATCCACATGACGTTCAAATTACGAAAGAATCTCCAAACTATTCAATGTAAGAATATCTTCAAACGACAAATTACATTATAATAAACTTAACTTAACTAAAAGGAGAACAAACTATGGAAATGGCATTTGAACAGGAACTTATATTAGTTCTTGATTTTGGAAGTCAGTATAATCAGTTAATCACACGTCGTATACGTGAGATGGGTGTTTATTCAGAACTTCACGATCATGAAATTTCAATCGAAGAAATTAAGAAGATGAATCCAAAAGGTATTATTCTTTCTGGTGGACCAAATTCAGTTTATGAAGAAGGCTCATTTACAGTTGACCCTGAGATTTTTAATTTAGGTGTACCTGTATTAGGTATTTGTTATGGTATGCAGTTAATGACAAAATTATTAGGCGGAACTGTAGAACGTGCCAATGAACGTGAATACGGTAAAGCAATCATTACTGCAGAAACACACTCACTATTTACAAAATTACCAGAAGAACAAACTGTCTGGATGAGTCATAGTGATAAAGTAATTAATATTCCTGAAGGATTCAGAATGATCGCAAATTCTCCAAGTTGTAAATACGCAGCGATTGAGAATGCTGAGCGTAATTTATATGGTGTTCAATTCCATCCTGAAGTACGTCATTCAGAATATGGTAATGACTTATTACGTAACTTTATCCGTGAAATCTGTAAATGTACAGGTGAATGGACAATGGAAAACTTCATCGATATCGAAATCGAGAAGATCCGTGAAAAAGTTGGAGATAAAAAAGTATTATGTGCGATGAGTGGTGGCGTAGATTCATCAGTAGTTGCAGTATTAATCCATAAAGCAATTGGAGATCAGTTAACATGTATCTTCGTCGATCACGGTTTATTACGTAAAGGCGAAGGCGATATGGTTATGAAGCAGTTTGGTGAAGGATTCAACATGAATATTATTCGTGTTGATGCGAAAGAACGCTTTATGAGTAAATTAACAGGTGTATCTGATCCAGAACAAAAGCGTAAAATTATCGGTAATGAATTCGTATACGTATTTGATGATGAAGCATCGAAACTTGAAGGTGTGGATTTCTTAGCACAAGGTACACTTTATACAGATATCATTGAATCAGGTACAAAGACTGCACAAACGATTAAATCTCATCACAACGTGGGTGGATTACCGGAAGATATGCAGTTTGAGTTAATCGAACCGATTAATACATTATTTAAAGATGAAGTACGTGCGTTAGGTATTGAATTAGGAATCCCTGAACATTTAGTATGGCGTCAACCATTCCCTGGTCCGGGTCTTGGAATTCGTGTATTAGGTGAAATTACTGAAGAAAAGCTTGAAATCGTACGTGAATCTGATGCGATTTTAAGAGAAGTAATTGCTCAGGAAGGACTTGAAAGAGAAATCTGGCAATACTTCACTGTATTACCTGACATCCGTTCAGTAGGTGTTATGGGAGATTACAGAACGTATGACTATACAGTAGGTGTACGTGCCGTAACAAGTATCGATGGTATGACAAGTGACTTCGCTAGAATCGATTGGGAAGTACTTCAAAAAGTATCAAGCCGTATCGTAAACGAAGTAGCACACGTTAACCGTGTTGTTTATGATATTACATCTAAGCCTCCAAGTACAATTGAGTGGGAATAGAATAATAAATTTAAGAGACCTTACAGCCATAATGGTTGTGAGGTCTTTTTAGGCGTTTACCTAATGGTACTGTGATTAAAAAATACAATTAGTTCTGGAATCTGTAAGTATTTAAGCAGGTTGTTTTAATTATATTAAAAGGGGGTAAAGTGCATTATAGTCAATAATGACTGTAATGATAAAGTAATTTCAGCCAATCGTTATATTTATTAGAGGAGTGATTGAAATGAACGGTATCTTTAAAGTACTTGGTGCATCTGCAATTGCTTACGGTACAGTGTTATGTGCTGAAGCGATTAATGAAATTGCCACAGACATTCAAACAGAAGAATAATTATCTACAACTTAATATAATATGAGGATGGGATTTTAAATCTCATCCTTTTTTATATTATATTGCAGGCTTTCATATAAAGATTTTTTAAAAATTAAAAAAATTAAATGAAAACAAAATATATAGAGTAATATTAATTTATTCGGGGTATAGGAACGATAAAAGAAATGATTGGAGCGATGTTATGGATACTCCTGAACAAGAAGTTTATACAGTATATAAAAAATTGTATGAAGCGATGATTGAAAGAGACACTGATACAATTGATGGTTTATTGATGGATGGTAGTGTATTAGTGCATATGACAGGTGTCAGGCAGCCGAAAAGAGAATGGTTACGAGCGATAGAAGATGAGTCGATGAAATATTATTCTACAAAAGAAGAAAATATCGAAATTATATTAAAAGAGAAAAAAGCAACATTAGTAGCACAAAATAAAGTAGACGCAAGAATCTATGGCTCAAGAAATACATGGCCGCTTGAATTAACGATGAGTATGGTGAAATTTGAAAAGGATTGGAAGATTTCACACGTTGAAGCCTCTACATATTAATTTTTTTAATATTTCTTAGTAAATATTATTGACAGTATTATGAGTTTATTATAAGATTGATATTGTCTTATTTGGAGGAATACCCAAGTCCGGCTGAAGGGATCGGTCTTGAAAACCGACAGGGGCTTAACGGCTCGCGGGGGTTCGAATCCCTCTTCCTCCGCCATTATTTAGACTAATTACATCGTTTTATATATATTAAATGACTCAATTAATTTTGAGTCATTTTTTTATTTTCTGATATAATTATAGAATATTCAGAAAATTTATGGGGTGATGGGATGATTATTGAAGATATCGTTATTAAACGACAAATTTCAAAACTCAAAAAGCCGTTCAAAACTGCACTTCGTGAAACAGATGTGATTGAAAGTATCATTGTATTTATTAAAACTGATATTGGGGCGATAGGAGTAGGAGAAGCGGTACCTACTCCTGTTATTACCGGTGATACGGTTCAAAGTATTGTCGCAGCGATACAGTATTTAAGATCAAAACTCGTTGGACAAAAAGTATCAACAGACTTATTGCCAATTATCCAGACCGGTATTGTGAATAACACGAGTGCCAAAGCGGCACTGGACATGGCAATTTATGATTTGCTGGCAAAAGAAGCAAATTTACCGCTCTATCAATATTTAAACAAAGGTGCTAGTGCACATAAATTAACTACAAGTCATACTGTAAGTTTGAATGGTATAGGAGAAATGACGCATGATGCTGTTATGTATGCTGAAGAAAAATTCGAAGCTTTAAAAGTGAAGCTTGGTAATGATGTAGATCTAGATATGGCGAGGATACACGCTATTCGCGATGTAGTGCCAGATTTAAAGTTAGCGATTGATGCAAATCAGGGATGGAGTAAAGAGGATACTTTCCGTTTCATTGATTATTTAAAGCATGAACATATTGAAGTAGATTGTATTGAGCAGCCGATGTATAGAAAAGATTATTTAGAGATGTCTAATATAGCACAATCAAGTGATATACCCATTATGGCAGATGAAAGTTTGTTTGATGTCTATGATGCAGCGTTAATCTCAGAGCTTAGTAGTGTATCGTGGTTTAATATTAAGCTCATGAAGTCAGGAGGTATATACGGTGCACTTCAGATTCATCAAGTGGCACAAGCTAAAGGTATTCAGTGTATGCTTGGATCGATGATGGAGTCACATATAGCACTTACAGCAGCAATGCACTTAGCACTCGCGCTTAATATAGAAAAGATAGATTTTGATGCACCTTGTATGTTGAAAGAAAAAACAATCTCAGGCGGTATCACATATGATGGACCGAAAGTAAGTTTGAGTGAAGGAAACGGTTTAGGTATCGATAATGAAAAACTATTGGAGGCGTTAAGAGATGCAGAAAGTTTGTAAAGTACCGGTAAGTACAGTATGGCGTAGTATAGGTAAAGCTAGAGATATCGATTCTGAGGCAACGGATTATCCAGTAAACATTCAAAAGTGGTTACTCAAATTAAATTTAGAACAGAAATTATCGTTTTGTGATGATTCTAGAATTGATACGCAACTTTTGTACGGAGAACCGCTTGAAGTGATTGAAGAGAGTGATGAATGGTGTAAAGTTGTGTGTGTGGAACAAGCATCAGAAAGTGATAATCGTGGTTATCCTGGATTTATTCCAAAATCTCATATTGGTGAAATAGAAGTAACAGATAATATTCAATATGCACGTGTTATTGTGCCGAAGACATTAAGTTATAAAGAAGATATGCCTTTCTATGTGCTACCATTCAACACAACATTACCTATTAACTACATAGAAGATGACGATGTATATGTTAATAGTCCGGACGGTCAATTAAAACTAAAAAAAGATGCCGTCGCAATACAGCAACATAGGGTTCCTGAGCAGAACCCAAGTTTTCGCGAACTGTATCGAGCATCTTCAATGTATATTGATCTAGGTTACTTGTGGGGTGGCATGTCTAGTTACGGTTATGATTGTTCAGGTTTTGTTTATCATATGTATCGTCATGTTGGTTTTATCTTACCACGAGATGCGCATGAACAGTATTTAGCAACGAAAGCAATCGATAAACAAGATTTAATACCAGGAGACTTAGTATATTTCTCTAATGCTAAAGATATCGATAAAATATCGCATATCGGCATTTATATTGGCAACGGGTTTATGATTCATTCACCGAATACACCGAATGCAATTGAAGAAAGAACAATTGAATCTGGTTTATACTCAGATATATATGTGGGTGCAAGCCGAGTCTATGACTTTATTAATGATTGAAAGTATAAACCTAGGTCATGGAATGCCTGATGAATGAATTGAGCATCATCATGATCTGTTAAGACAACAAAGATAATTTCGTTGTCTTTAAATCTAACAATCCCTGCATCGTGATGCACATTATCGAAGTCACCTGTTTTTGTTCCAAATTCTATTGTTTCATCTGTTAAATACATCAAAGTCTTATCTTTTAAAAGTTGCTGTTTCATAATTTGAAACATCGCTTTAAATTGCTCATGCGATTTTATGAGTGACAGCGTTTGGAATATATCGTTTGCAGATGTAAAGTTATCATATCCAAGTGCACGACGCTCAGTATCCATCATCTTTCTTTGCAGTTTCGTATCACCAAGATTATTGCGCAGGAAATATGCATTTAAAAAATCCATACCAATCCATTCAATCAATGTATTTGTTGCACGATTATCACTCACAATAATCATTAACGTAACTAAATCGTGAACAGTATATTCAGTTTGTGATAAATAAGGCGTCACACCAGCACCTTCCACTTTTTCATCGATTGGAATGATTGTCTCTAAATCATGCAAACGCTGATCGAAGATATATAACATGATTGGTAATTTGATTAAACTTGCAGAGGGAAAAACCTGCTTCTCATTAGATTTGTACACTATTTCACCGTTCAATGACATTAAAGTGCTGCTGAAATTATTATGCTGCAATAATACTGGATTATTATCCATGTCATTCACATCTCCTTCGTTACTTGTATATCAATATCATACATCTATATCGGAATAAAATGTGTAAAAAAATAATATTTAAATAAAAATTTTAATGTTGAAAACCTTTTCAGAAAACCTTTACATACTTGTATAGACAGTGTACAATGAATGCATATTAAAACAAAGGAGTTGACCAGAATGGCAGTCAACAGACAAGAAGTAAAAGACATTATTGGTGCAATTGGTGGTAAGGATAACGTATCAGCAGCAACGCACTGTGTTACAAGATTACGTTTAGCATTAAAAGATGAATCAAAAGTAGATAAGGCAGCTTTAGATAAAATCAATTTAGTGAAAGGATCTTTTGCAGCGAATAACCAGTTCCAAATCGTTATTGGACCAGGTACAGTTGACGAAGCTTACAAAGTATTCGTTGATGAAACAGGTGTTGGAGAAAGTTCAAAAGATGATGTAAAAGCAGCAGCAGCAGAAAAGATGAACCCGTTACAACGCGCAATTAAAACGTTAGGTGATGTATTTATTCCAATTTTACCTGCAATCGTAACAGCCGGTTTATTATTAGGTTTAAACAACGTATTAACAGCGGGAGGATTATTCGGTAAGCAATCTTTAGTGGAAATGTTCCCACAATTAAAAGATTTAGCAGAAATCATTAACTTCATTGCAGCAGCACCATTCATCTTCTTACCAGCATTAATTGGTTGGAGTGCGATGCGTGTGTTTGGTGGTAGTCCGTTATTAGGTTTAGTACTTGGACTAATTCTTTGTCACCCTGGACTTGCTTCTCAATACTCGTTAGGTAACGCAGAAACAGGTGAATTAACAAAGATTCCTCAATGGGATGTATTTGGTTTGATGATTAATAAATTAAACTATCAAGGTCAAGTCTTACCGGTATTAATCGCGGCGTGGGTTTTAGCTAAAGTTGAGAGATGGTTAAATAAACGTGTTCATGATTCAATTAAGATGTTAGTTGTAGGACCTGTCTCATTATTATTAGTTGGTTTCTTATCATTTATCATTATTGGTCCAGTAGCATTATGGTTAGGTACACAAATCACTGATTTCATTCAAATGATTTTTGAATCAGCTGGATGGTTAGGTGGATTAGTATACGGCCTGGTATATGCACCACTTGTAATTACAGGTTTACACCATATGTTCTTAGCAGTTGACTTCCAGTTAATGAGTTCTCCGTTAGGCGGAACTTACTTATGGCCAATCTTAGCAATCTCAAATATTGCTCAAGGTTCAGCAGCATTTGCAGCTTGGTTCTTATATAAACGCAAAAAAATGGTTAAAGAAGAAGGTTTAGCATTAACTTCTGGTATCTCAGGTTGGTTAGGAGTTACAGAACCAGCAATGTTCGGTGTTAACATTCCATTAAAATATCCATTTATCGCAGCAGTGATTACGACAGGTATTGTTGGCGCAATTTTTGGTTCTCAACAAGTATTAGGTAAAGTTGGTGTCGGAGGTGTTCCTGGTATCATCTCAATCAATGATGGTTTCCGTGGTACATTCTTAATCGGTATGATTATTGCAATCGTCTTACCTATCGTATTAACATTAATCTTCTCAAACTTCGCTAAGAAAAAGATGGGTGAAGATGTAGCGGAGCCTATTGTATCAGATAAAAATATATAAAAATTCATAGTTAATAAATTAACCAACGAGCAACTTGTACTTACAGGTTGTTCGTTGTAAAATTATATTATCAAAAAACGTTAGGAGTTTTAATAATGGCAGTTACTGATTGGAGAAAGTCAGTTGTATATCAAATTTATCCAAAGTCATTTAATGATACGACAGGCAATGGTCAGGGAGATATTAACGGTATTATTGAAAAGTTAGATTATTTAAAGACGCTTGGTGTAGATTATTTATGGTTAACGCCGGTGTATCGTTCTCCAATGAATGATAATGGTTACGATATTAGCGACTATTATGAGATTAATCCAGACTTCGGTACGAAAGAAGACTTTAAACGTTTATTAGATGAAGCGCATGCACGTGGCATTAAAATCATGTCTGATATTGTTATCAATCACACGAGCACTGAACATAACTGGTTTGTCGAGTCACGTAAATCAAAAGATAATCCATACCGCGATTATTATATTTGGAAAGACGGGAAAGATGGTCTTCCTCCGACGAACTGGGAATCAAAGTTTGGTGGTAATGCATGGCAATTAGATCCTGTGACGAATCAATATTACTTACGTTTATTTGATGTAACTCAGGCTGATTTAAACTGGGAGAATGAACAGTTACGTAAAGAAATCTATGACATGATTAATTATTGGATTGATTTTGGTATGGATGGTTTCCGTTTCGATGTAATCAATTTGATTTCTAAAGCGGAATATAGAGATTCAGAGAAAATCGGTAAAGAATTTTATACTGATGGTCCGCGTGTTCACGAATTCTTAAATGAGTTGAACCGTAACACATTTGGTGATAAAGAAGGGTTTATGACGGTTGGAGAAATGAGTTCTACGACTTTAGAGCATTGTATTAACTACACGCGCGAAGATCGTCATGAATTAAGCAGTGTCTTTAACTTCCATCATCTTAAAGTAGATTATAAAGACGGCGAAAAATGGACTAAAATGCCGTTTGATTTTATTGAATTGAAACGTATTTTATTCGACTGGCAAGTTGGTATTTCTAAAGGTGGCGGCTGGAACGCAATCTTCTGGTGTAATCATGACCAACCCCGTGTTGTGAGCCGTTTCGGAGATGATTCTACTGAAGAGCGTCGTGTAAAAAGTGCGAAGATGTTAGCGATAACATTACATTTCTTACAAGGCACACCTTATATTTATCAAGGTGAAGAAATAGGTATGACCAACCTTTATTTGGACGATATTAGTCAATACCGTGATATAGAATCTACAAATGCCTATCAAATCATGTCAGATAATGGGTTTACAAATGGTGCAATATTAGATATATTACAAGATAAATCACGAGATAATTCAAGAAGTCCGGTACAATGGGATAATAGTGAAAATGCAGGATTCACATCTGGAACGCCTTGGATTGATGTGGCTAAAAATTATAAACAAATCAATGTAAAACAAGCACTAGCAGATAAAAACTCTGTATTTTATACGTATCAAAAGTTAATTGAATTAAGACATAACTTAGATATTATCACTTACGGAGAGGTGAAACCTTTATTAGAAGAGCATCCGCAAATTTTTGCGTATGAAAGAAAGCTTGATGATAAGTCTATCCTTGTATTAGCGAACTTTACAGATGAACCAGTTGATGTGCCATCTTCAATAGATATTGAAGGTAGCATCTTAATCAACAATGGAACGTATCATTCAAATGTACTGGAACCTTATCAAGCAATTGCCATTCTTCGATAAACTTTCCGATTTTTTGATGCTAATTGACTCATAAAGTATAGGGGTGGCATGATGAACAGTAATAAGTATCGAAAGATTTATCAGGAGTTAAGTGGAAAGATTATTAATGATGAGTACAAGCATGGTGAGCAGTTACCATCTGAGAACTTACTTGTAAAAAAGTATGGCGTATCACGTGAAACAGTAAGAAAAGCATTAAGTTTATTACAAACGAATGGATTTATCCAAAAGCTGAAGGGCAAAGGGTCGGTTGTTATTTATGATCAATCATTGAACTTTCCGGTGTCGCAATTGATTAGTTTCGAAGAGATAAAACAATCACTTAATATGGATTATCATACTGTAGTGGAAAGTTTTGAAACAGTTGTGGCAAAAAATCATCCGAAAGTACAGGAAGCGTTAAATATTAGTGAAGATACAAAGTTATTTAGAGTTGTTCGTTCAAGAAGAAAGAATGATCTTGTTAACATCGTAGATACTGATTATTTTATTCAGGAAATGATGCCAGCACTTTCTAAAGAAATTGCTGAGCAATCAATCTATGATTATATCGAACGTCGTTTAGGCTTAAAGATTGCATATTCTAATAAGGTGATTACATTTGAACCGATGTCTGAATATGAAATAGATTTATTTGTTGAAGCAACACCACCGTATGCAGCAGTCGTGCGATCAATTGTACATCTTGCTGATGCGACACCATTTCAATACAACGTTTCTAAACATAGAGCAAGTGAATTTAAGTTTGTAGATTTCTCGAGAAGAACGATTAGTAAAGAGAAGTAGAAGTTTATTGTTGCATTATATAGTTAGATTTAGTATTATAAATATTACCGTGCTAAGTGGGGAGGTAGCGGTTCCCTGTACTTGCAATCCGCTTAGGCAAGACCTAATCCCTTTGCCTCGGGTAACAAGTTGTGAGGTCTGACCCGAATACGTAGTGTTGAGAGATCGGTCCTAGCCAATATAAACCCATGAATCATGTCAGGTCCGGAAGGAAGCAGCATTAAGTGGTACTTTGTATGTGACTGGGGTAGCCGGTTTTGAGCTGTCGACTTGGGTAACGCTTGTGTTTGTTATTCAAAGCAAAGGTGCACGGCTTTAATTATAAATTAATAGCGTTTTTATAGATGAACACGTCATATGGCGTGTTTTTTTATTTCATTAAAAATAATCATAATTGTAAAAATTGTGTAGTACTTGTAAATAATATGGATATTTTGTATCAATTTGATTATAATGTAGAAGATATCAATATTATTGAAAAAGGGGCGAATTTAATGAAAGTATCAAAGTTATATTCTACAAGTATCGCAGCTGCACTTTTATCGACAACAATTTTAACTGGGGTAGCGAGTGCTAATCAACCAGCTAATACTACAATACAAACTGCAACAGGAAATACTAGTACCAATACGCCTACTGCAAAACAAAGTTTAGAATCTGCAGTAGAAAAAGCAAAAGCTGAATTAACAAATTCTAAAACAGTATTAGGTGAGACGGATGCAACTTACAAGTCTTTAGCAGAAGCAATCACAAAAGCGGAAAACTTGTTGAAATCTACAGATACTAAAGATGAAGCATTCTCTGCAGAAAGCAAATCATTATCAGAAATAACAACAAAAACAAGAGATGCACGTATAGCAAAAACAGCTGCAGATACTAAAGCTTTGAGTGATGCAAAAAAAGCATTGAATGCTGAAATTGAAGTAAAAGTTTCAACAGGTTCTAAACCTACTAAGTTAGTTGCAGATTATGTTGCTAAGAAGAAAGAAGCGGTCAGAGTATATGGAGATGCTGCTTCTAAAGTTGAAGATTTAAATAAAGCAAAAAATGCATTGGTTAGTGCACGTGAAGCTGTTGTTAATTCGCCTAAAGTAATTAAATTATCAACTGGAACTGATGGTAAATTAACGATCAATTTTAAAACGTTAGACGGACGTACTGATTTCCCTAAGTCGACAGGTAAATTGACTTCTACTGGTACAGTTACTGCAGAAAAAGGTACTGACTATATTGAAGTTTATGATTTACGTGACTTAACAAAAAAATATCAATTAACTTTACCACAAGGTTTTGAAATTAATAACCCTGATAAAGTACCTGCAAATGCAGAAGAAATCACGAATATTGATTTAAAACAGACACCTGGTTACCAATTTGATGAAGCTTTAGTGACATTTACTTTAAAACGTGATGGTCAAGTTATTAAATCAGCGATTCCTTCATTCACTGTATTACAAGAGACTGGTTATGATAACCGCTATTCAGATGTAACGACTAAACTAACTGATGAACAATTAAAAGATATCAAAGCTTATTATTTAAAAGAAGGATATATTGTAGATCCATCTTCTAAATTTACATTCAACAAAGATAATTTCTATCAAACAGCTGAAATTAACTTTATTAAGAAGCCGGCTGAAATGCCTGTAATTGATGGTCCTGGTATGTCTTCATTCAATGGCTATCAATTTAAAGCAGGTCAAAAATATACATTACCTGTATATGTTGAGTTATATGAACAACCGAATAGTAATGTTCAAATGAATAATAAAGATTTCAATATTCAAGTAATGAGCGTTACACGTGCTGGAAGTAAAAAGAAATTATCTGTTAAAGATAATAAGTTTACATTCACAAAACCTGGTAGCTACACAGTTAAATTCGCTATCCGTGGTAAAAACGGAGAAAAATTAAGAGACTATAAAGGTAAAGAAAGAAGCTACATCTATGTTTCTAACACTGCAACTGTTGTAGACTCAGCACCTGTTATCTCTGGTGTTAAAAATACAACTTACAGCAAAAAGACATTCTCTTATACTAAAGGTATTAAAGCTTATGACTATGTAGATAAGAAATATGTTAAAGTAACATACAAAGGTAAAGTTAATCCAAGTAAAAAAGGTAAATACAAACTTTACTACTCTGCGACAGACAGCAAAGGGAACACTGCTAAAAAGACGCGTTATGTCGTTGTAAAATAATAATTTAAAGGTTTCAAGGCTTGGGGTTTTTCCTCAAGCTTTTTTTGATGCTTTTAATAGGACGGTTTTCCGTTCAATGTTATAATAAGATTACTAATTTTTGTTGGAGGGGACTCACTTGAGTTATCAAGCTTTATATCGTGTGTTTCGTTCACAGTCTTTCGAAGAAGTTGTGGGGCAGAAGCATGTTACGACAACTTTAAAAAATGCAATTCAGAAAAATAAAATCTCTCATGCTTATCTTTTCAATGGTCCACGTGGTACAGGGAAAACGAGTATCGCTAAGATTTTTGCGAAAGCGATTAACTGTACGGAAAGTGATACGGGTGAACCTTGTAATCATTGTCCGACTTGTGTGTCGATTACAAACGGAACGAATTCTGACGTAATAGAAATCGATGCGGCGAGTAACAATGGTGTAGATGAGATTCGTAATATTCGTGATAAAGTCAAATATGCACCGGGTGAATCAAAGTATAAAGTATATATTATCGATGAAGTGCATATGCTTACTACGGGTGCTTTTAATGCGTTGTTAAAGACGTTAGAAGAACCACCAGCACACGCCATCTTCATTCTTGCGACAACAGAACCGCATAAAATTCCTGCTACAATTATTTCGCGTTGTCAACGATTCGACTTCAAAGCAATTGCTTTACCTGATATTAAAGACCACTTAGCATTTGTTTGTAACAAGGAAGGTATCGAATATGAAGATGCGGCACTTGAATTTATTGCTACGAGTGCTGAAGGTGGTATGCGTGATGCATTAAGTATTTTAGATCAGGCAATCGCATTTGGTGAAGCGAAGTTAACGTTAAATCACGTCTTAAATGTAACGGGTAGTGTCGGTCGTGATGATTTAATGTCACTTATGGATAAAGTGATTGTACATGACGTTAAAGGTGCTTTTGAACAGTATCATCAATTACTTGCGGATGGTAAGGAAGTTACCCGTCTAGTAAATGATTTAATTTATTTTCTGCGTGATGTTATTGTGGAATTTGCGACAGATCAAAAAGGCGATGCTGCGATTTATTCATTAGCATTACCTACGATTTATGAAATGATTGATAAGATTAACGATACACTAGTAGCGATGCGTTTTTCTGTCAATTCGAACGTACATTTTGAAGTACTGATTGTTAAACTGTCTGAGCTCGTGAAACAAAGTGAAGCGGGTGCACCTCAGCAAAGTGTACAAAGCAATGCTGGTGCACCAGGGATAGATACAAGTCATATTGAAGCGCGTATCAATGCTTTAGAATCTCGTATCAATCAAGGTGCTACTCAAGCATCAGCACCTCAGAAAACTAAAAAAGAGCCTAAGAAGAACAAGAATGCTTTCTCAATGCGTCAAATAGAAACAGTTCTTGATAATGCGAATCGTGAGGATTTAAACTTCTTGAAGAGTAATTGGGGAGAGTTGCTTGCTCACGTTGAATCACAAGGGCAGCGTTCATTAGTGAGCTTGCTGAAACATTCAGAGCCTGTCGCGGCAAGTAGTACGCATGTGCTTATTAAATTTGGTGAAGAGATTCATTGTGATATGGTCAATAATGATGATGCAAAAAGAGAACAGATTGAAGCAATAGTATACACAATTATTAAAAAACAAGTTAAAATGGTAGGAGTACCAGATTCTCAATGGCTACAAGTTCGACATACTTATATTGAGAATAGAAAACAACCAAAACAGGAAGAGAAACCTGTAGAAGTTGATATTGTATCAGAAGCGGCAAATTTATTTGGTGAAGATGCAATTAATATTATTGATTAAACTTAGGAGGAAATGAATATGCGCGGTGGCGGAAATATGCAACAAATGATGAAACAAATGCAAAAGATGCAAAAGAAAATGGCTGAAGAGCAAGAAAAATTGAAAGAAGAAAGAATTGAAGGAACAGCTGGTGGCGGTATGGTTACTGTTGTTGTTTCTGGACATAAAGAAGTACTAGATGTCATCATTAAAGAAGAAGTAGTAGATCCGGAAGATATCGAAATGTTACAAGACTTAGTATTAGCTGCAACAAACGATGCATTAGCAAAAGCAGATGATGTTACTGCACAACGTTTAGGACAACATACTAAAGGATTAAACATTCCAGGAATGATGTAATATGCATTATCCTGCACCAATATCGAAACTTATCGATAGTTTTATGAAGTTGCCTGGTATAGGTCCGAAGACTGCAAGTCGTCTTGCCTTTCATGTTTTAGATATGAAAGAAGATGACGTGATGAATTTTGCGAAAGCATTAGTAGACGTGAAACGCGAACTGACATATTGCTCAGTTTGTGGTCATATTACTGATACGGATCCTTGCTATATTTGTAGTGATACAACACGTGATCGTTCTATGATTTGTGTTGTTGAAGAGACGAAAGATGTTATTGCAATGGAAAAGATGCGCGAATATAAAGGGATGTATCATGTGTTACATGGTGCAATTTCACCGATGGAAGGTGTAGGTCCGGAAGATATTAATATTCCATCACTTTTAACGCGTTTAAAAGATGAAGAAGTAACGGAATTAATTCTGGCAACCAACCCAAATATTGAAGGTGAGTCTACTGCAATGTATATCTCAAGACTCGTTAAACCGATTGGTATTAAAACAACGCGTTTAGCACATGGTTTACCTGTGGGTGGCGATTTAGAATATGCAGATGAAGTAACTTTATCTAAAGCGATATCTGGTAGAACAGAGATATAACGTTCATTCAAAATAATAAGCATCCTCAATCATTGATTGACGATGCTTATTTTTATATCTATTAATATTAATGATTAAACTAGTCTTTTTCGAATAGCACTTGATAAAGTATCGACGATAATAACCATAATGATGATACCGATTAATATCATTCCGACACGATCCCATGTGCGTCCCTGGAGTGCAAATATTAGTGGGGTTCCAATGCCACCTGCACCGATCAATCCTAAAATAGAGGTGCTTCGTAAGTTAATCTCGAAGCGGTACAACACGAATGATAAGAAAGCAGGTAATATTTGAGGGACAACGGCAAACATTAAAGTTTTTGTTTTATTGGCACCAGTTGCCATTAAAGCTTCTGATGGTCCCATATCTAAATTCTCCATATCTTCAGCAAATAACTTTCCGAGCATTCCTATAGAATGTGTACCTACGGCAAGTACACCGGCAAAAGCACCTGGTCCTACTGCTTTAATAAATAGTAGCGCCATAATAATTTCAGGGAATACTCGAATTAAACTCAAGAAAAATTTACTTACTTCAGATAAGAATCGATTCGAAATATTTCGGGCTGAAAGAAAAGCTAGAGGAATACATAGCACAGCCGAAATCATCGTTCCTAAAAAAGCGATAGCAAACGTTTCTAATAAGCCGCGTAATAAATCTTCTCCTTCAGGCATGTAGATGTAACCTGTATCAGGGTGGATAATGCCATTCCAGATATTTGATAAAATTTCAAAAGACTTTTCTTTAATTTCTATTTTAGGCATTCCACTAAACGCCCAAATATAGAGAGCAAGTAATATTATGATAATAAGAACTGTACGAATAATAGTGGGTACGGATGATTTAGGTTTCAAATAATCGTAGTTTTTGCTCATAGTAAACGCTCCCTTACTTTCGTACTCACATAATCGATGACCATAACAATAAGTAACGTAAATATTATAATAGTTGTTACTTTTGGATATTCAAAGTAGCCAAGTGTCTTATCGTAAAATAATCCGATACCACCAGCCCCTACTAAACCAAGTACAGCTGCAGCACGAATGTTAATTTCAAATGTAAATAGTACAAATGAGAGATACGGCGCAATAGCTTGAGGTAATACTCCGAAAGTTAACCATTTTGATTTATTTGCACCAACAGCAGTCATCGCTTCTAACGGACCATCATCGATATTTTCTAAAGATTCATAAAATAATTTTGCCACAATACCGAATGATAATACGGTTAAAGCAAATATCCCGGGTAATGCGCCGATACCAAACACTGCAACGAATATCGAAGCGAGTAATAAATCGGGGATTGTTCGAATGACATTGAGCACTAAACGTACTGGTATATTAATCCACTTTGATTTAAATACATTACTTGCAGATAATAGTGCTACAGGAATAGCGAGTAATGATCCAAATGTAGTACCAAGAACCGCCATACGAATAGTGTCCAGCATCGGATAAACAATTTCTTTAAAGTAACTCCAATCTGGTGGCGACATTTCTCGTATTAAGTTCATCATTTCTGGCGCACCTAAGGCTAGCCCGGACAAACTGAAGTTGGTCTTCCATCCGCTCCAGATAATCAATGATAATATCAGTAGTATTGTAAATGTCGCTTTTATGTGACCGGTAGATTTTATGTCGAGATTTTTCATTATTTAACCCCCATCAACTCTTCGTCTTTAATGTCTCTACCATAGATATGTGAAAATGCATTGTCGGTTGCTTGTTCTACCGGTCCGTCAAACACAACTTTACCTGCACGTAATCCAATAATACGTGTAGCATATTCCCTTGCCAAATCTACAAAGTGCAGATTAACGATAATAGTTATGCCTAGTTCTTGATTAATACGCTTTAAGTCATCCATTACTTGTTTCGTAGTAAGTGGATCTAATGATGCAACAGGTTCGTCAGCTAATATAATCTTTGGTTCTTGAGCTAAGGCGCGTGCGATAGAGACACGCTGCTGTTGTCCACCGGATAGTTCGTCTGCACGACTATATGCTTTTTCAACGATATTTACTCTATCTAAAGCTTCCAATGCAATTTGTTTATCTTTCTTCGGGAATAATCCAAGCATCATTTTCCATGTTGGATGATATCCGACACGACCACTAAGTACATTACGAATAACAGAAGAACGTTTTACTAAATTGAAACTTTGAAAGATCATCCCAATATTCCTGCGCATCATTAACAATTTATTACCTTTTGCCTGAGTGATGGAAACACCGTCAATTGATATATCACCTGATGAAATTTCGTGTAATCGATTAATCGAACGCAATAAAGTAGACTTACCTGCACCCGATAGACCGACAATGACAATAAATTCTCCTTTATTGATTTCGAGATTGACATTATCCAAACCAACATGCCCATTGGGATAAACTTTATTGACGTCTTTAAAAATAATTTGTGTCATTGTAATGCTCCTTTACAGAAAAAGCTAAACTCATCAATTGAGTTTAGCTTAATTTAATTATTTAAATTAACAAAAAGCATTTTTATATAAATTATTCCTTACTTTGTGCCTTAACATATTTTCGAATTGTGTCGTACGATTTATCATTCGTTGGTGCATATCCATCATGAGAATATATTTCTTTAATAATTTTTTTAGATGCTTTATCTTTTGAAAGTTTTATAAATGCACCTTTAATATCTTCTTTTAATTTTTTATCTAAATCAGCTTGCACTGATATCGTATCATTTGGAATTTTTTTCGTTACAGCAATGATACGTGTTTCTTTTTTAACACGAGGATAGTCTTTCTCTAAATAATCACGCGCATCCTGGAAAGTTGCTGCGACATCCACTTCGTAATTGATAAGTGCAGTAATTGCTTTATCATGACCTTTTACCATCACTGTTTTTAAATCTTTTTCGATATCTATTCCTTTATCTTGTAATAATCCAACTGGATAAAGATAACCTGATGTTGAAGTAGATTCCTGTAATGCGATGCGTTTATTTTTGATATCTTCAATATTCTTGATTTTACTATCACGATTAACAACAAATTGTCCTCTGTAATAGTCTGTAACTGATTTTTTACCATTTACTTCAGTTTCGTGGAGTGATTTTAGAATCACATCTGCAGCGCCTTGGTCGTGAGCCATAACATATGCAGTAGGTGGTAAGAAAGCAACATCAGCTTGTTTAGAACGCATTGCTTCTACTATAGTATTATAGCTTGTGGCGATTGATACTTTTACAGGCATATTCAGTTCTTTAGATAGTAGTTTACCTAACGGCTTTGCTTTTGCTTCCAAAGTTTCGGCATTTTGAGAAGGTACAAACTGAACCTTTAATGTTTTTGGGTGATAGGTTTCTTGCGTTTCGTTGTTACTACATCCAAATAGGACTAAAAGAAGTAACGATAATAATAAATATTTTTTCATTGATTTGCTCCTCGAGTTTAATTGATATATTTTTATTGCTATTTTAATGTATTAGAAAATTGTTGCTTCTACAATAAGAAATTTTCTATATAGCCTGTTATAATTATTAAATATAATGAGGTGAATAAAATGACGACTGGATTAGTATTAGAAGGCGGCGGTATGAGAGGGATATATACTGCGGGAGTATTAGACTGTTTTTTAGAACATGATATTCAATTTAACTATGTAATCGGTGTTTCAGCTGGTGGAAACATGGCAGCATCTTATCTTTCTAAACAGAAAGGAAGAAATAAGAAAGTATCTTTAGATTTTTTAGATGATAAACGTTACTTATCTCTTTCTAACTATATAAAGAATAAAGAGATGTTTGGAATGGATTTTATCTTTGATGAAATCCCGAGAGAGCATGTGCCGTTTAATATGGAAGACTTTCTTCAATATAAAGGCGAATATGTCATTGCGTGCACAAACTGTGAAACAGGAGAAACGGAATACTTTAATAAAGCATATTTAAGGAAAGACCTAATGACGATTCTGCGTGCATCAAGTTCATTACCTCTAATGGCACCCATTGTAGAATACGATGGTAAGAAGTTATTAGATGGTGGTGTTACAGATCCAATACCTTTAAGAAAAGCACAACGTGATGGCATGATCAATAATGTTGTTGTACTTACGAGACCGAAAGGATATGTAAAACGTTCGAGTCGACTTTCTAAATACTTTAAAGTGAAAGGTTATAAGAAAGTAGATGAAGCGATGCAAAAACGTCCTGCAGTTTATAATGAAACACTGCAATATGTCGATAACCAGGAAAAGAATGGTCATGCAATTGTAATTCGTCCATCTAAAGATTTAAAAGTTGATCGTATGGAAAAGAATCGAGATAAGCTTTCAGCAATGTATGATTTAGGTTATCAAGATGCTTTAGAACAACTGCCGAAGATAAAAGAATGGCTTAATACAAAAGAAAATTAAAAAAAGTTTAAAAAAAGCAGCAAAAGTGTAATTTTTATGCTTGTTATAGTGTTTGAAACCCTGTATAGTTATATCTTGTCCGGTAGAGATAACTCATACGGGGCAAGCACTTCGAAAGACAACAAAAAACTTTTTTAAAAAAGTTGTTGACTTTCAAAACACAAGAGAGTATAATTAAATCTTGTGAGACAGAAAGACAAGCACAATGAACATTGAAAACTGAATGACAATATGTCAACGTTAATTCCAATAATTTGAGTGAACTTAGTTCACTCCCAAGAGTGATTGCCATAAGCAATCAAAG
>NZ_MJBI02000006.1 GCF_002742385.2 Macrococcoides goetzii | reverse complement strand
TTTTTCCGGCACCATTTCTTTGAGCCATTAGCTCAGTTGGTAGAGCATTTGACTTTTAATCAAAGGGTCAGAGGTTCGAATCCTCTATGGCTCACCATTTTTAATAAATTTTATTTTACGCGGGTGTGGCGGAACTGGCAGACGCACTAGACTTAGGATCTAGCGCCTTTGGCGTGGGGGTTCGACTCCCTTCACCCGCACCATATTGCGAAAGTAGTTCAGTGGTAGAATACAACCTTGCCAAGGTTGGGGTCGCGGGTTCGAATCCCGTCTTTCGCTCCATTAATTCTATCGTAATAATTATGGCTTTTATTACTTAAAAGCCGGGGTGGCGGAACTGGCAGACGCACAGGACTTAAAATCCTGCGGTAAGTGATTACCGTACCGGTTCGATTCCGGTCCTCGGCACCATTAGCGCCCGTAGCTCAATTGGATAGAGCGTTTGACTACGGATCAAAAGGTTAGGGGTTCGACTCCTCTCGGGCGCGCCATTATTTTGATTACTAGCTACGGGAAGTAGCTCAGCTTGGTAGAGCACTTGGTTTGGGACCAAGGGGTCGCAGGTTCGAATCCTGTCTTCCCGATTTGCTTTAAAAGCTTTAATATGGGGGCTTAGCTCAGCTGGGAGAGCGCCTGCTTTGCACGCAGGAGGTCAGCGGTTCGATCCCGCTAGTCTCCACCATATTAACTTTATATTATTTCGGCGGCGTAGCTCAGCTGGCTAGAGCGTACGGTTCATACCCGTGAGGTCGGGGGTTCGATCCCCTCTGCCGCCACTATCTTTTTTAAAACTTAATGTGTACTTTTAGGATTTAGGACCTTTAGCTCAGTTGGTTAGAGCAAACGGCTCATAACCGTTGGGTCGCAGGTTCGAGTCCTGCAAGGTCCACTTAATTATTTTTATATAATGGAGGAATACCCAAGTCCGGCTGAAGGGATCGGTCTTGAAAACCGACAGGGGCTTAACGGCTCGCGGGGGTTCGAATCCCTCTTCCTCCGCCATTATTTTTTTACTTCAGCAAAATAAAATAAAAAAGATTTTCAATTATTTATTATTATCGCGGGATGGAGCAGTCTGGTAGCTCGTCGGGCTCATAACCCGAAGGTCGGTGGTTCAAATCCGCCTCCCGCAATTATTAGTGGTCCCGTGGTGTAGCGGTTAACATGCCTGCCTGTCACGCAGGAGATCGCGGGTTCGATTCCCGTCGGGACCGCCATTTGTATGGCTCAGTAGCTCAGTCGGTAGAGCAATGGATTGAAAATCCATGTGTCGGCGGTTCGATTCCGTCCTGAGCCATCTTTTTTATTATTATGCCGGAATAGCTCAACTGGTAGAGCAACTGACTTGTAATCAGTAGGTTGAGGGTTCAAGTCCTTTTTCCGGCACCATCTTGGAGGGGTAGCGAAGTGGCTAAACGCGGCGGACTGTAAATCCGCTCCTTCGGGTTCGGCAGTTCGAATCTGCCCCCCTCCACCATTTTTTATTTGTTTACCTTTAGGGGCATAGTTTAACGGTAGAATAGAGGTCTCCAAAACCTTTGATGTGGGTTCGATTCCTACTGCCCCTGCCATGGCGATTGTGGCGAAGTGGTTAA
Organism: Macrococcoides goetzii; assembly: GCF_002742385.2. Taxonomy (GTDB): domain Bacteria; phylum Bacillota; class Bacilli; order Staphylococcales; family Staphylococcaceae; genus Macrococcoides; species Macrococcoides goetzii. Next base: position 71,576 of record NZ_MJBI02000006.1, on the reverse strand, counting down.
CGCATCGGATTGTGGTTCCGACACTCGTGGGTTCGATTCCCATCAGTCGCCCTTAATTTTTTAATATTGGGCTATAGCCAAGCGGTAAGGCAACGGACTTTGACTCCGTCACTCGTTGGTTCGAATCCAGCTAGCCCAGCTTTAGGCGCCATAGCCAAGTGGTAAGGCAGAGGTCTGCAAAACCTTTATCACCGGTTCAAATCCGGTTGGCGCCTCCATTAATTTTATATATGCGGGAGTATTTCAACTCTTAGAATACGGACCTTCCTGGTTCGAGATGTAGGTGTAAGTCCTACCTTCCGCTCCATTTTTGTTAAGCTGCATGATGCATGCTTATTTTTTTCGTAGAATTTATGTGGATACATAGAGATAAAAAAAGAACTACAGAAAGGATTCTGTAGTTAAAAGTAATTAAACGAAAATGAAATTTGGTGATAATAAAGTTGACGAGACTTTATTACACGTTCATTATAACAGGTCATTTGCTATTTGTGAACATAGATTGAAAATAGGATGAAATTCTTGACCATAATTTTTTTAAGTATTATACTTATTAAATAATAAATTTTACTAAGCCACCGTGGCGGAATTGGCAGACGCGCCGGACTCAAAATCCGGTTCCTCACGGAGTGTCGGTTCGACCCCGACCGGTGGTACTAGTATAAGGTTATTAAACCTTATATAAGCTTATAAAGTTGATTTGACGGTATTTAAACTTATTAAAAGTTATATAAAATTATATTTTTGGTCACAAACATGGACACGATATATAGAGAGTGTGACCATGTGGACACGAAAAATGGACACGGTTTTATAAACTCTGAATATGCTTTATAGTACTCTCTGCTTCTTCTTTATAAGCTTCTTTTATTAGATGACTATACTCTTGTATTGTAATGTCTATAGAAGCGTGTCCTAAGCGTTTAGAGATGTAATAGATAGAAACACCCTTGTACAGCAAGAATGACACGTGAGAGTGTCTGAATGCGTGTGAAGTGGTGTCTTTTTTTATTTCTAAAGCTTTATTGCATTTTGCAATAGATTCATTTACAGATTTATTTGATATACGTTTACCTGCATGAGTAAATATATATCCTGAAATATGAGTAGGTACGTGATCAATATAATCTAATAATAATTTTATTGTATCTCTATCAACTTCAACGGTTCTCTTTGCACCTTTATTCTTTGTTCCGTCTAAATAAATTGTCCCGGCTACCTCGTTTATATGTTCTCTCTTGAGATTGATACAATCTGAAAATCTGCCCCCCGTTGCAATCATTAGTAGTATCAAATAAGTTGATGGCTTATAATACTGTGTTCTGTCCAAATAATATCGTTTAACTGCCTTCAACTCTTCCATGTCGTAATACTTATGATGTTCTTCTTTACTTTCTATCTTTGAAAAGATATTTACATTATGCGTGAAATCTCTGTGAATAATACCTTCGTCTATCGCTTCTAATACAACCTTCTTAATGTAATTGTTATAACGTGATACTCCGTCAAGAACATGCTTTTTAGCTAAATCATTAATAAAACTTTGATATTCAGATCGTGTAATGTCTTTCATGTTCTTATGTCCAAATTCTGTTTCTAACAACTTTCCTAATCGCTCATAATTTGAATATGTCTTAGCTGATACTTTTTCCTGGGTGTAAGTTTCGTGATAAGTATTGTAGTACTCATGCAGCGTTATATGATTATTTGGACGATAACCTTTAGATACTTTATCATATAACTCATTTGCTTTCTGTGTGGCTTCACGTTTGGATGTACATGAATTGCTTCTATACCGTTTACCATTATAACGAAAGTCATAAGCCCATTTTCCATTGTCTAATTTTTTAATTTTCATGTTGTACCTCCTAAAAAATTGTATAAAAAATAAGCCTGCGAAAATGACAGACTTATATTAAGTTTTATTTAATCTCTTTATCCATTACATCTGTATATTTTTTAAAAACTTTTTCATCAATACTACCGTTAGCTTGAATTAAGAATTTACCTTTCGCATATGTATGAGAAAATAACATTGCGCTTTCTTTACCTAATTGATCATAATACTTTTTCATTTCTTTTAAATCATTCTCATTATCATAATAAAACAATCTAGCGTTCATATCTTTTTCGACTACAAATTGTTTAGCCTCTTTTGACTTCATTGGTGCAGGACCAAAATCTTCATGACTCATCTTTTTAACATCTTTGACAGATAATCCTTTATCATCAAAAGATTTAATCAAAGTATCAATTGTAACCTCTTTTTGTTTTTGTTCTGTTTGCGCATCGTTTTTACCTTCATTCCCACCACAAGCTGTTAATAATAGCGTTGTCGACAAAATTGTTGCAGATAATAATTTGATTTTCATTTTCTAACCTCCTAATTTTATTTTTGTGCTATCTCACGTAATAAATGAATGATTTCATTGTTCTGTTTAATGATTTCATCATTTTGTGCAATTATTGTATAGTTTTGCTTTTGTTGCAGTAAATTAGAATTCATAATAGCTTGTTTGTCGATACTTAGTGTAGTCATAGCTGCCCAATTGTTTGTGAAGGAATTCAATTTAGAATCTGTCACTAATGGGTGTATAGCATCTATCGTTACTTTTGTAGGGTTGTGTATACCTTTGTTAGCTAACCATGATTCAATTTTAGTTTCACCAGTTGGCGCTGCAGGTGCTTCACCATTCATAAATCTATAGATAAGATCATCCTTAGCATCACGTGATAATGATTTGAAACGTTGTTTTTCCTCTGGTGATAATGTTTTAACATACTTCGATTCATTTGCACCAATTTTAAATTGTTCTTTCATAGTATATTTTGCCATAGAACATTTCCCCCTATATTTTTTATATGATAAAGGCATTAAGCCGAATATCCTTAATATTTTCTGTTCATACCTACAACACGACCTACAAATTTAACTTTATCGTTTTTATTATAAAATTGTGGTTGATGATCTGAATTATGAGATTCAGGTTGTAGAATTATCATATCACCGTTGTAGCGCACTCTTTTAACTGTAGCGTTATAACCATTTACCATTACAACACCAATTTGCCCATTTTCAATAACCGCATCTTTTTCAACAATAACTATATCTCCATCTTTAAATTCTTTATCCATTGAATCACCAGAAACTATTAAACCAAAGTATTCTTTACCATCCTTAATTAAGGATTTGGATACATGGATTTGAGAAATAATATTTTCTTCTGCGTATATTGGAAGTCCAGCAGAAACTTTTGCAAGTACAGGCAGTTCAATTACAGGAGTATAATAAGTTACAGTTTCTTCTCGTATATAATCAACTTCTGTTGGTGTTTGTGTGTCAGAATTAAGAATATCTTCAGTTTTAATATTTAATCCTTTGCAAATCTTTATTACATTTTCAACTTTAGCATTATAAATTCCACGTTCTAAAATAGATCTGATAGTTGTATAAGGTAAATCAATTTCCTTTGCAAAAGCTTTAATACTACCTGATTTCTTTTCCATTAATATTTTTAACTGTTCTTCTTTACTCATTTTGAACAACCTCACTTGTAGTTTGTACCTATATAGTAACATGCGAAAAATCGTATATCAAGAAAAATAAAATAAAAAAATACGAATTTTTGTATTGACGTAATACGAAATTTCGTATATTCTTTAGTTAAGCCTTTTTTACGGCTTTATTTTTTGAAAAATAAGTACGAAATTCGTATTTGAGAGGGGAGAGAAAAAATGTTGACGAATCTTGAAAAAGTCAGAAAGGAAAAGAATGTTTCATTAGTTGATATTGCCGACGTTCTAAAAGTTAGATATCAAACCGTATCAGACAAAATCAATGGTAAATCAGATTTTAAATTTGGAGAAGCAATTATCATAAAGAACGAATTTTTCCCAGAATACGACATAGAATTTTTATTTGCAAAAGAAGAAAAAACCGTTGGATAAAAAAAGGGAGGTACTTCATGAACGAAATAAAACTTATCAAATTGGATTGGTTGAATACTAATAAAGAAGTCGATGATCTTGTACCACGTATGAGAGAGCAAGAATGGAAAGATTTTTTGAAATCGGTTGAACATGATGGTATCAGACAACCTATAGACATCAATAAAGATATGACAATTATTGATGGTAGACATAGAGTTGATGCTGCTAAGTTGATGGGCTACGAAGAAATAGAAGCAAGAATACATGACTTAAATGAAACAGAATTATTCAAATTCGTAAGAGATACAGCAATTGAACGCAGACATCTAACAAAAGAACAACGATTACACATTGTATTAAGCACAAGTGAGTTGATTGAAGAACTTGAGTATGAAGCTAAAGAGAATAAAAGAAAGAATTTATTGAAAAACCAATATCAAAATTCCAATTGTGGACCGGATGAACCTCAATTGAAAAAAGTAAATACAAACGCTGAGCTTGGAAAAATCGCCGGTGTATCTAAATCAACAGTCACAAGAGCGAAAAAAGTTAAAGCAGAAAATCCTGAAGGTTATGACAAAGTAATCAAAGGTGAATCTACTTTTAATAGAGAGTACGAGGAACTGCAATCAGTGAAAAATAAAAATTATCAAAAGGAAAAACGAGCATCTGTTGGTCGTCCTAAGAAATCAGAGCAAGTTGATTTACGAGTAAAAATAAACGAAGAAGCAATGACGCTTGAAGAAATTATATTACAACGTCCTGAAATGGCAGCGATAAATATAGTAGATTATGCAGGACATATTAATGATCTATTAGATGAAGCAGGAGACATTGAAGCAGTTGAAAGAATTATATCAACGTTAGAAGTAGAAAAGATTATCAAATTAAAAAACAACATTGATCAAATTATAAAAATTGGAGGATATATCAAATGAGAACATCAAAATTAAATGTTAATACAATCAAAACGGATACAACTTATCAATCACCAGTAAATAGTACGGAGGTTAGAAAAATAGTCAAGAATTTCAATCCTAAAGCTTTGACATCAATCATTGTTAGCCAACGAACAGACGGCGAGTATTACGTAATAGATGGTCAACACAGAATGAGCGCATTAAAACAAATGGATATACCAATGGTAGAGGCTTTAATCTATACGGGGTTAACGAGATACGATGAAGCTGAAATGTACGCAAAAATAAACGAAATAAAAGCCAAAACACCTAATGCTTTGGGGAAAGCGAAATATCAATCAGGTGATTTGGCTGCTACACAAATTCATAATGCCGTTGAAAATGCTGGTTTATTCATAGACTATGATAGCACAAATCGAGAATTAAATCATGTTAGAGCATATAGAGCATTAGAACGAGTTAATAAAAAATATGGTGCTGAACACTTAGAAGAAACTTTAGTTATCTTAAAAAGTGTTTTCGATAATTATGTTCATAGTTTTGAAGCTAAGAATATTGATGGTATGGCGAAATTCTTATTTGTGTACCGTGATGATTTTGATTACAAACGCTTAGTTAAAGTTGTTAATCGTTTAGGTTTAGCTGAATTTAACAGATTGTATACGCAAAATAAACCTAATTGCGACACAACAGCTAATGCATTCGCAATCACTTTACTAAATGTATACAACAAAAAATTAAAAGAAGAACAAAAATTAAACAAAATGAAATTGTTGGTATAGGAGGTGCAATCATGAACCTAATCAATGAGGAAGTTCTAAATACAATGATCCAGGAACAACTTCAATCAATTATAGATGAACAACTGAAACAGCCGGTGTGGTGGACGCTAGATGATTTAGTAAAAAATGAGCGCATTGGTGGGGAAACGGTCGTAACTGATATGTTGAACTATCCACCTTACAAAAAAGAATTACAAAACGATATTGTTCACTATCCTGAAACACGACGAAGTCCATATCTCATTCATGCAAAACGTATGAAAGAATGGCTCGATAAAAATTTTGAAAAAGTTAATAGTCAGAGAAAACTTTGGAGGGTGAAGAGATGAATGATCTATGGATTGCATTCTTAATGATGCTTAGTGAAATGACTGCCATGGAAATGTTCGGCTCAATCATGATAGCTGTATGTGTAGTGTTACTTTACTGTGTTGGCTTGTTCAGTGAGGTGAGTTGATGGATAGAGAAGTAGAAAGATTTCATCAGATGTTTGACAATCTTTATTCTAGCGAATCCGAGGAAAACTTTTTCAAAGAGTTGGAGGATGAGGCGAAAATCGAAAGATTAAGAGAGGAGGCAGATGATGAATGATAGACAATTCGTAGCTGTAGTATTTATATTTGCGATTTTCGTTTGTTTATTCTATGTCACATTAGCACTATGTTACATGCTTTTTATGCAATAAAAAAACACATACCTTTAGAAGATATGCGCAATCGTTACTAGACATCTCGATTGTAGCATATCCTTACCAGGTAAGAAAAGAGGATTATATGAAAGTTTTAGGCAATGGCGCAAGAACCAACCAAATTGAAACAAGACCTATTGAGATCTCGAGAAAAAAAGAACGTTACAATCACATGAATTTTACTATCTATAGAGAATTATATTCTGAATATGTTGCAGTAAAAATTATTTGCGACAGAACCTCAGAAGTTGTTTTTAGCCGAAATTTATACGATGAAGATTGTTTTGAGTACTTGGATGATGAAGCATTTCATAAAGTGTTAGAACACACTGAAGCACATATAACTGAAATAGATAAACTGTATTCACAATTATTAGAGTGGAAATTCTAGGAGGATATTATGGACATTTTAGAACAACAATTACTTGATGAACCTATTAAAGAAGGATTTAAGATTAATGATTTAGACACTGCAAATTGGGCTTTCGAAAAAATTGCAGTGATCACTAAGAAGAAAGCAGAAATAAATGCACTTGCCGAAAAGAAGATTCAACAAATTAAAGAATGGCAAGATGCTGAAAATAAGATTTACGAAAATGATAAAGCTGGATTAGAGTACATGCTTACTGAATATTATCGAATCAATAAAGAGAAAGATAAGAAATTCAGATTAAGCACACCACTTGGAAAAGTTACCTCACGTAAAGGCAATACATCAATCAAGTATCGTGACGAAAGTAAGGTATTAGAACAACTTAAAGAACGTGGCTTGAATGATTTCATTAGAATCAAAGAAGAAATCAACAAGAAGGACTTAAGTAAAGCATTTCATGTAACTGAAAACGGAAAAGTCATTGATGTTAACGGCGAAGAAATTGAGGGTGCTTACGCAGAAGAAAGTCCAACATCATACACAGTGAAGATAGTTGAACCTGAATGATCGTGAAAGGAGTTTTATTAAGTGAATAAATCAGAATCAATAGTTGAAATATCAAAAGCACTTGCAGAGTTTCAAGAAAAAGTTAAGCAACCATTGAAGGATGCAAATAACCCATTTTTCAAATCGAAGTATGTGCCATTAGAGAACGTTGTTGAGTCAATAACAGAGATTGCTCCACGTTTAGGATTGTCATTCACACAATGGGCTTTAAATGACACTAACGGACGTATAGGAGTAGCGACTATGTTAATGCATTCAAGTGGTGAATATATAGAATTTGACCCTGTTTTTATGAAAGCAGATAAAGAAACAGCACAGGGAGCAGGTGCATTAATTACTTACCTAAAAAGATATTCGTTGAGTGCAGTTTTCGGAATCACATCTGATCAAGACGATGATGGAAATGCAGCAAGTGGAAACAAGAAGTTAGCCACTGCCCAAGAAGTTGGACAGTTAAAAGCGAATATCATGAAATTTGCTAAACAAAATAATGGCGAAGCTTCAATAGTACAAGAATCATTGAAGATTAAAGATTACACAAAAATGACAAGTGAACAAGTAGCTTTTGCACAAAAAACTTTAAATGAATGGGGATTAAAACATGATTAATAGAACAATATTAGTTGGACGATTAACAAAAGATGTAGAGTATTCAGTTACACCAAGTGGTATTGGAGTTGCAAAATTCACACTTGCAGTTAACCGAACATTTACAAACGCACAAGGTGAAAGACAAGCAGATTTTATTAACATTGTATGTTTCAAAAAGACAGCTGAAAACGTAAATAATTTTCTGAGTAAAGGTAAATTAGCCGGCGTTGATGGTCGAATTCAAACAAGAAGTTACGACAATCAAGAAGGAAGAAAAGTTTATGTTACTGAAGTTGTAGCTGATAGTGTGCAATTTTTAGAACCTAAAAACAGTAATCAAGCATCGCCACAACAATATCAACAACAACCACCTGCACAAAATCCATACGCAAATCAACAACAACAATATCAACAAAATCAACAACCACAGCAGCAACAACAGTATCAACCACAAGCACCACAGCAGCAATATCAACAACCTACACCGCCACAACAAAATCCGTTTAGCAATAACACAGGGCCAATAGATATTTCAGATGAGGATCTTCCATTCTAATGAGGTGATGTAATGGCTTTAATAAACAGATTCCATCAAAAAAAGAACGGAAAATATGATGTTGTAGTTCGCAATGTGTCTTTAAATAAAGATGCATTGCTACTACTAGAAAATGGTTTGCCTGTTGAAGCTGAAATCAAAATTTATGATGCATCAAAGATTACTGACCAACAACGCAAAAAGATATTTGCATTGCTGAATGACATCTATGATTACACAGGACAACCCCAGGAAGATTTAAGACACGTATTTCAATCATATCTACAAATCATGAATGACTATAAAGAAATTAGCTTATCAGATTGTTCTAAGAAGATTGCAGGGGAATTAATCGAGTTGATTCTAGCATGGATTTTCATGCATAACATTCCATTGAGTTATAAGACAAGTGACTTGATGAAAGAGGATAACAACTTCTTATATCACGCTACTGTTAATCGTAAATGTGTTATCTGTGGAAAGCCTGGTTCTGATCTAGCACATCTTAATACAGTAGGTGCTGGAAGAAATAGAACCGAAATAAATCATTACGGAAATAAAGTATTAGCTTTATGTAGAGCACATCATTCAGAACAACACAGAATAGGTATTCAATCATTCAACGATAAATACCATTTACATGATTCGTGGATAGATGTTGATGAGAAGTTAAATAAGATGTTGAGAGGTGAGTGAAATGGCAACATTCAGGACTGTAAAACGAGCAAGTGAATTTGTAACATTAGACAAAACAGCTATATATGACAGTGAATTAAGCTTTAAAGCAAAAGGAATACTACTTTATTTACTAAGTAGACCTGATGATTGGCAAATATATGAGTCAGAAATAGTAAAACATTGTAGTGATGGTAGAGATAGCGTGAGAAGTGGATTAAAAGAATTAGAAGAAAAAAACTATATTATTAGAACAAGAAAACGTGATGAAAAAGGTCGTTTAAAAGAATATGAATACGTTGTGTATGAAAGACCTAACCAAATCGGATTATCCAATGTAGGAAAAACCAACATAGGTTTATCCAACGTTGGAAAATCCAACACTACTAATAATAACTCCACTAATAATAAAAGTACTAATAATGATAGTAAAGATATATTGTCCGATTCTAAAGAATCAGACGAAACAGCTACTAAAGTTATTGAGTATTTAAATGATAAAGCGAAGAAAAGATTTAGAGCAACACCAGGAAACATTAAGTTCATCAACGGACGTATTAAAGATGGATTTGAATTAGAAGATTTTAAAAAAGTTATTGATACAAAAGTAAGTCAATGGATTAATGATTCAAAGATGAACGAATATTTAAGACCAAAGACACTATTTAATTCAGAGAACTTTGAATCATATTTAAACAGTGCAGAAGCCAATAAGCAAGAAGAATACAATCCATATGCAAATGTTTATTAGGAGGTATTCATGAATCCATTTGAACAAAGTATGAAAAGAGTACCGAATAATGTACCTAAAATAATTAAATCAGAAGATTTACATTGTGATAAGTGTGATCGCAATTATACGTTAGCAACTTTTGAAGATGGTAGCACAACAAAAGTTGGATGCGACTGCGAAATGATAGCACTAGCAAAGAAACAAAAAGAGAATCATTTCAAACGTATTCAAAGAAATAAAGCTAACAAGATATTTAGTAAGTCATTAGTGAATCAAAGGACACAGTTAGCAAGACTAGATAATTATCTTCCTGAAACAGACAACTTAAAAAAAGCATTGAATGCAGCATATAGATATGTCGAGATATTTGATAAAGAAAAACCTTTTTCACTTTATTTACATGGCACATATGGTACTGGTAAGACGCATCTAGCTTATGGAATTGCTCATGAATTAAAAGAAAAAGGATACACAGTATTGTTTATGAATGTCGCACAACTCATGTCATTGATTAGAAGTAGTTATGATAAAAAATCTGATTATAACGAGTTGGAAATTAAATCTTTGATAAACGATGTGGATCTGATGGTTTTTGATGATATTGGTGTGAGTGAATCAAATCACTCTCTTGAAAATTTATTTGAGATTATTGAAATGAGATTAGGAAAGCACAATATCTACACAACAAATTTGACTGCTGCTGAAATGAGTAGAGATAAAAAGTGGCAACGAATATTTAGCAGAATCATAGGTGAATCTCACAGATTTGACATGAACGGTGACGATTATCGTATGAAAGGAATTCAAAATGACAGTTAAGGACATAATGAACAGATTAAATTGTTCTGAATTATACGCTTTAAAAATGATTGATTGGGCTAATGGCGACGAATATGAACTTCGTTGCCTGGTTGCTCAAAAAGATTTTGAAAAACAATCACGATCAGCTATTGAAATATACAAATGATTGAGAGGGGAAAAGAGATGCCTAATATTTATGCTTTGTATAGCGGAAATGAAGTCTTAGCAGTAGATACATCAAGAGCGATAATGGACAGATTTAATATTAAACCTAGTCACTTTTGGTCCATTGCTAATGAACGTGCAAGAAAATACATTGAAAATAATCCTGATAGCAAAAGTTTGTATGTAATAAAGGTAGAGGATGAAGATATGAAAAATTCATTGAATAGAAAAATTGTCAGAAGAAATATTGTTGAGAAACCGACAGAAATTTATGAAGAAGAAATAATTGAACCTAAAGTGATAATTAAAAAGCATGTACCCCTAAGAGAAAGAAAACTTACAGGGTATGCAGCATTCTGTTTCAATCTACATTTTGGAGGATGGCAATCATGAAAACAGTCTTATCGCATGTTAATTACACAGTTGTCAAACATGACAGTAAAACAATGCAAGAACGTGATGTTAAAACTTTTACAAATGAAGTATTAGCATATGAGTTTTTGGAAACACTGGACAGAAAACCTTATACAACATACGGAATCAAACACACTGAAGTATTTAAGAGAGGAGATTAACATGTTAGACTTTTTTATTTTTACATTATTCGTTTGTGGTAGCTTAATCGTTATCGCAATTACATTTGTGATTATAGCAGCATTATATAAAGCAATTAAAGAGGAGATGAAGAAAAATGATTAATATGACTACAGATTTATTCAATAAGTTTAGTGAACAACAACATATCATTGACTATACAATTCAAGAAAAACATGGCATATCAGACTTAGAGTGGAAGCTAGTTCTAACTGATAACCATTATATTGCTTTGAAAGTAGAAATGGCAGAGTTCATTAATGAATGTTATGACATTTGGAAATACTGGAAAACAAAAGAGATTGATAAAACAAAACTTTTAGATGAAGCAGCTGATGTAATACATTTCTTGCACTTACTGATAAACAAATCAAAACCTAGAAGCAATTCTGATTTTGTTAGCAGGATAAACAGAACGCAATCAGATTTATATTTTGAATTAAGTACAGATAATTTAAGGAGAACTACTTTACCTGCAATATTAAATATATTTTTGAATTATGAAAACTTGAATAAAACTTATGCATTGTTGTTGATTATCCTGGATCACTACGGATTCACTTTAGAAGATATTGAAAAAGCTTATGACATTAAAAATCAAATCAATCATGAAAGACAGGCAGGTAATTACTAATGAAACCAAATTACCTTAAAGCATTTCATAATTCTGTAAAGAAGTCACTTATGCAAATCAAAATTAAAAACAAGATGGAGGATAAATAAATGTTTAAAACAGGCGATAAAGTACGAGTTGCAATTAATGTAGATCACGTAATTGAAGGAGAAGTTACAACTGTGACAGATGAATATGTATTTGTTGATGGCGCACCTTATACACACAGAGAAGTAGCAATGATACCTGAAACTAAAAAGACATTTGATGAAATTGAAATAGTAAGTGTTTATCCTACACCAACTGAGTTGCCTGGTGATGAAGAGCCTAGCAATGATGGAAATACTTCTACAGATGCGAAAGTACCTGTAAGTGAAGTTTTTGATATTGAACAAGCTGATAGCATAGAAGTTTTATGGAATAAGCATGATGAATATTTGTCGAAAATGGTCGACATTTCTAATCGTATAAATGAGTTAAAAGAAAATGACGATAACTAATTTTGAAATTAGGTATAGTGATGTGAAAGGATTTGAAAAGCCTATGCCATCACCTAGACCTAGAGCGAGAAAAGTTAAAAATTTTATACAGATATATATGCCATCAAGTTATATGAAACATAAAGAATTCATTAAAAAGCAGATGCCTGAACTTAAATCAGATAAAAAAATTAAATTAACAGCACTGTTCATGATGCCGATACCAAAAGCGACACCTAAATATAAAGTATTAGAATTGCTAGGTTTTGCACATACTAAAAAGCCCGATTTAGACAATCTGATAAAAACATTTATGGACGCTGCAAATGGACATGTATGGATTGATGATGGTCAGGTGTTCGAGTTACACACAAAGAAAATATATTCTGATACACCAAAAATTAAAATTAAACTGGAGGAAATATAACAATGAGAAATATTCAATTAGCAGATCAATTAATCAAACAAACTTTCGGTGAAGATGTAACTAAAGGAATTGAAAGAAAACAATTCAATGCCACAGATAAACATGTTACCTGGTCGACAGAGTTTGTAGAAGATGATGCAACAATAACATGTACTGTTAGTAAAAACGGGTTGAAGTTCAAAGTATCTACAGATGATGTATCAGATGAATTTTTAACTACTCAATATAATCGAGTGAAGCAGATTAGAAAAGAGCTATTTGTCGAAGAAGAACAAGATGAAAACCAACTTACATTAGATGACGTAAATAACGACGATACAGAGCAAGTAACTGCAGAAGGTACAAATACATTAGAAGCTAAAACAAGCGATGATACGGTAGAAGAATTATCAAATAATGATGTGTTTGAAGAAGTAGAGAAATAAACAATACAAAGCCCGTTTAAATACGGGTTTTGTTTTAACTAAATATCATAATTTGGAGGTAATTAAATGAGCGACAAAATAAATCCACAACATTATAAACAAGGCGATATAGAGGTCATAGATTTTATTGATCAAGTCGTAAAGGGTTATAAATCGCAACAAGCTTTTTATGTCGCAAATGTAATTAAGTATGTGGCTAGAGCACCCTGGAAAAACGGTACAGAAGATTTGAACAAAGCTAAGTGGTATTTAGATAGACTATTGGAGGCAGAGGGATGAAGATTAAGCAACGCAAGTATATGAGTGAAAAAGAAGCACTTCATTGGTTAGTAGATAACGTGGAAGTAGTTGATGGCATTGATGTGGGTTGTAATGAATATGTCGAGGGATTCTTTGAGTGTCAATTCAAGTATGATGAACGATTAGGATGGACTAAGGACGGTCGTTTTTACATTGAAGAACAAGTGGAGATTACAGAAGAAACTGAAATGAAAAGATTAGTTTGTGTTCATTCACATACTAACAATATTTCGTGTTATAACGATGTATCAATTGAAAAAGCACTTCATTTAGCAAGTTTTGACAAATGTACATTTAAAAAAATCTACCTTCAAAACCCTGACGGTTCAATCTGCGAATTGATTTGGAGTAAGGAGCGTGGGCTTATTGATTAATCTAATTGGAGAAAAGTTGTATCACCCACACTTGAATGCTGAGTATACTGTAATCAATTTTGAAAGAGGATTGTTGAAGGTTAAAAGTAATAACAGTGATGTAACTGAATGGTTATCAGTACAACAGGGGTTAGAGTTATATGCCGAACAACAAAAACGCCGTGCTGATCGAGCAGAAAAGCGATGGGAAATATTAAAAGAAAAAATAGAAGAATCATCTAACAGCGCTTTTATGGCTGGTAAGGGTTATATAGGTGGTTTACTTGTAGACATTGAAAATTTGATGAAACACTTAGAGGAGGATGGCGAGTGAAACACAAAACAGCTCATGTCCATATTCCACCATTTTTAATTGATGGTTCTAATAGGTTAGAAAATTACGTTTTGAACAACATTAACATCTATAAAAAACTAGGTTATCGAGATATATGGTTTAACGTAATGCTCAGTTATAACCAGGAGTTAGAGGAAGTGCTGCGAAAAAATGATATTCGTTCGTATGGAATGATGTTTGATGGTTCGTTTCATCATTCAAAGGTATTTTTGAATCCTACATGGATAGACAAAATTAGATACAGACTAACTAGCACAAAAACAAAGTAAAACGGAGTAATGAAGAGTAACTAGAAAGCTACTAGAAACGTCCATCAAACACTTTGGTACCGACATTGAAGTCGGTCGCAAAATCTAAACTAGTCGAATTCGACTACTTTAAATCACAAGGAGGAAATGAGAGATGGCTGTTAAAACAATAGAAGTAGAAGAATATATATGTGATGTGTGTGGAGGTTATGCTGACGGTTCATGGTTTGAAGTGACACATCTAAACGGAGAAGTTTATGCAGAGATGAGTTGTCCTATAGATTTATGTCAAGAACACATGGGAATATTTGCGCGATGGTTTACAAGTTATGCATACGAACGTGGATGCGGTCAAACAACTAGCAATGATGAATTGATTAAAAAAATGAAAAAGAAAGTAGAAGAAATTAAATCGGATGTTTTTTGAAAAAGATTGTAACTCACGAAAGGAGTGAGGGTTGTGCGTAACTTAGGAACGCCAATGTTAAAAAAAGAAATAGAGAAATTAGGATATGAATTTAAACGTTGGAGTGGTACATCGACATTTATGGTGCTAAAACATGATGAGATTATAACTGAATACGACCATAAAAATGAACAA
Organism: Macrococcoides goetzii; assembly: GCF_002742385.2. Taxonomy (GTDB): domain Bacteria; phylum Bacillota; class Bacilli; order Staphylococcales; family Staphylococcaceae; genus Macrococcoides; species Macrococcoides goetzii. The sequence continues at coordinate 56,421 of NZ_MJBI02000006.1, read as the reverse complement.
TATGGTATTTCGGAAGATGAACGAGTTAATACTCTCATGGAAGAATATAAGAAATACAGACAACGTTGTAGGATTGATTAGATTAAACAATATCATGGTCTAAATAAAAACTGAAAAGGAGAATGACAAATGAAAAAGATACTAGGTACATTATTTTTATCTTCAGTACTATTAACAGCTTGTGGTACAGAGGCGGATAGGGTGACAGAGAACTTAGCTCAGGAGTCTGATAATTTCAATACTGTGAGAAAAGTCACAGTAATCAATGCAATCAAGAATGACATCATCTTTCAGATGTCTGGACGTATGAGTATTAAAGCAGATAGAAAAGATAAGCAATTAGAAGTGGTTGTTGAAAATGACAAAGGGCAATACCAAAAACATATCATTGGTCTATCTGACAACGTTTCTTACGTTGTTGAAGATATGGAAGTTAAAAATGTTAGTAAGTACAGATATGAAATCAATTACAACCCTCACATGTGGGTGCCGGCTGTACCTAAACCTAAGTATGTAGATTAGGGAGGAATTATATATGACACCAACACAAATTGCATCAAATAATCTATTATCAAACAATGCATCAAGTAGTGCAGGAGATGGAGAGTTTTCGTTATTGGCATTGATTGTGTTTATACTCCTAATTTATTTAATCTACAAGATATATAAAACCTACTAATTAACATTAAAAAAGAGCCCTCTCGGACTCTATAATTTATTCTCAACAAATATATTATATCATTCGGGAGGTACTCATGGCATTAAGTGACACAAAAGAATATATCAAAGAATTGATAGATAGTTATGCCTGGAAAAATAACATGTTAAAAACCGATAAAGAATATTTTCAAATTAAAATAACAGCTGCATATGGTATTGAATCATCTTTACCATCAGGAAAAGGAACAACATCGGACAAGGTAGGTAATGAAATCATCAGACGTATATCAAGGCAAGAGCGATTACAACAATATGCAGATGATATTGTATTCATGAATTACTGTGCTAATCAGTTGGAAGGTATAGAACGTGAAATACTTGAGTATCGTTTTGATGGTAGATCATTAAATAACTGTGGTGCTTTATTAGGTATAAAACGTACAAGGTTGGAAAATATTCATGATTCCATAATTGAAAAATGTACTAAGGTGTATGAAACGAAAAAAGAAGAAAAGGAAAAACAGTAAATTAACTAAGAAAAGCAAGAAAACGACAATCCAACACATTCTTTTTTTATTAATAAGTTTCTTGTTATACTGTGTATGTACTTCATGGTACTCCTTATTGTTTTATGGTTCATGATGTACCTCCTTTAAGTTTATTAACATACAGACACTCATTAATTTGGGTGTCTTATTTTTATGCAAAAATATATTAAGCGATTAGCGATAAGTAGGTGATATATGAAATGAAATTAACATTGAAACAACAGAAGTTTGCAGATGAGTATATTAAGACAGGAAATGTATATCAGTCAGCAAAAAGTGCTGGATATAGTGAAAACTATGCAAAAGGTAATTCAGTAAAATTGTTGGAGAATGTGAGTGTTTCCGAGTATATAGACAATCGAATGAATGAAATCAAATCTCAAGCAATAGCAGACCAAACAGAAGTACTTGAATATTTAACGTCTGTGATGCGTAGAGAGAAGAAAGAAAGCCAAGTTGTTACATTAAGCAGAACAGAATCAAAGTGGGTTGATGGCAAGAAACAAACTGTTACTGAAGAATATACTGAGATTGTTGAGACACCAGCAAGATTAAGCGATGCAAATAAAGCTGCTGAATTATTAGGAAAACGATACAGATTATTTACTGAACGTCATGAAATTGATGCTAATGCAGTTATTCAAATTGTTGATGATTTGGATGTATTAGATGATGAATAAAAGAATTAAAATATCTGAAATCATCACTGATCAATTTAAATTGTTTTGGATTGCATCAAAAGCTAAGAAACATTTAAGGTACGTTCTTAAAGGTGGTCGTGGTAGTGGTAAATCATTTCATGTGCCAATAAGAATATTATTAGACATCATTGAATATCCTGTATCAGCTATTGCAATACGTAAAATACAACGTAACTTAGCAAAGTCAGTTATACAGAACTTTAAAGCAGCAGCAAATATCTTAGGTGTGAGACATCTATTCAGATTCATTGATAGTAAATTAGAAGCTACTTATTTACCGAGAGGGAACAAGATTTATTTTACTGGTGCTGATGACCCTGAAAAGATTAAATCAATTAAAGATGCAGATTTTCCATTAGCTATTATGTGGATTGAAGAAGTTGCAGAGTTTAGAACTGAGGATGAAGTTACTTCAATTGAAAACTCTGTATTACGTGAAGAATTAGAAGGAAACGTTAAAGCTGAAAACAGTATTCGCAAGAATGTATATCCTTTTGATTATTCGTTCTATTACACATACAATCCACCAAAGAGAAAACAACACTGGTTGAATAAGAAGTATGAAAGTGCATTTATTGAGAATAATACTTTTGTTCATCACAGTACATATTTAGGAAATCCATTCATCTCTAAAAAGTTTATTGAAGAAGCAGAGAATGTTAAAAAGAATAATCCTAAAAAGTATCGTTGGGAGTACCTGGGTGAGCCTATCGGTTCGGGTGTTGTTCCATTCGACAATTTAAACTTCAGAGAAATAACTGATGTTGAGTTGAGTGCATTTGATAATATTCGCAATGCAGTCGATTTTGGTTATGCTACTGATCCATTAGCATTCGTTAGGTGGCATTACGACAAAAAGAAAAATACAATTTACGCTATTGATGAATTGTATGGTCAAAAGATAAGTAATAGACAGTTATCTAAATGGTTACATGAAAAAGAATATGCAAGTGAAGAAATTGCAGCCGATTCAGCAGAGCCAAAGAGTATTGCAGAACTGCAAGATGACTTTAATGTTCCAAGAATATATGGAGTTAAAAAAGGTGCAGATTCGGTTGAGTTTGGTGAACGTTGGTTAGATGATTTAGATGCTATAGTAATCGACCCTAAACGAACACCAAACATCGCAAAAGAGTTTGAGAATATAGATTATCAAACAGATAAGGATGGTAATCCAAAACCTAGATTATTAGACAAGGATAATCATACTATTGATGCAACAAGATATGCATTTGAAGATGATATGAACAATAACGGAATGTTTATTTTAACTTAAGGAGGTAACACATGAGTGATGTGAGATTATACTTTGAAGAAGTATTAGATAATATGAGACGTGAAGAAACAGAATCAAGAGGTAGATTGATTAAGAGATTAATTGATGAACATGTTTATGTAGTTCAGAAACAACGTGTAGGACATTTATATTACAATGATGAACCTGATATTTTGTTGAGACCTAGACCAAAAGACCCGTTAGGTCAGATAGATGAAGATAAGCCGCATAATTTACTTGTTGCTAACTTTCATCCTAATCAGGTAGACCAAAAGGTTGGTTACTTATTAGCAGAACCTATTAACTTTAAAGCAGAAAACACTACAATCTTAGAAAAGATTGGTGAAGTGTTAAACGATGACTTTGACGACATGATGAACGATATATTAACTGCAGCATCAAATAAAGGTGTTGAATGGTTACATGTTTATTATGATGATAAAGGAAACTTCAGATACAGACAGATTCCTGCTGAACAGATTGTTCCTGTGTATGATGAATATGGAGATCTAGTGACAGTAATCAGACATTACTTGTTAAAAGATGTTGAACGTGCTGAAGTATGGAACGCTGAAACAGTTTCTTACTGGATGTTAGAAGGTGGAGAATTCGTACCTGATTATTATTGGGGAGAACATGAAACTTATCATCATAGCAATGGTTCGTGGGATAAGATTCCGTTCATTCCGTTTAAGAATAACTCACAAGAAAAAGGCGACATTTGGAAGTACAAGACATTGATTGATGCATTCAATAATCGTTTATCTGATTTACAGAATACGTTTGATGAATCAACTGAAATCATATTCGCTTTAAAAGGGTTTAGAGGTCAAGGACTTAAAGAGTTTATGGCAGGACTGAAACATTACAAAGCAGTCAATTTAGGTAGTGATGGTGGTATTGATACGATAAGTGTTAAGATTCCGATTGATGAAACAGAAAAATATTTAAAGATGTTACGTGAGATGATCATAGACTTTGGTCGAGGTGTTGACTTCAATTCTGATAAGTTTGGAAATAGTCCATCTGGTGTAGCTTTAAAGATTTTATACAGTGGGTTAGACATTAAAGCTAAACAGTTAGAACGTAAAACAAGAGTAGCTCTTAAAGAGTTGCTCTTTTTTGTATTCAAGCATCAAGGAATCAATGCAGACCCTCAAGATGTTGAAATGAAATTCAATTACAACAGATTGAAAAACGATATGGAAGATACTCAGATTGCTACTATGTCTAAAGGAATTGTATCTGATATAACTATCGTTACAAATCATCCGTGGACAGATGACCCTCAAGGCGAATTAGAGCGCCTGGAAGAACAAGAAATGGCAATGAATGATATTCTACCTCAGATTGAAGTAGGTGCTGAAGATGAACCAGGAACAGATTAAGAAACAGATTGAACAACTTATTGCACAGACTGAAAAAGAGATTGATAAAGTATGGTCGGAACGATTAGACAGTATTCTAAAGATACTCACAACGCTTTATGAAAAAGTATCTGATAAAGATGGTCATGTTGGTTGGACTGAAGTAAATAAATTCAATCGACTGAACAAAGAATTAGATATGATTGCTAAAGAGATTACCGGTGATTACTCAAAAATTGCAACGATCATAAAGAAGTCTCAAGAGAATATTTATCTCGAAGCTTATCTTATGCACATGTTTATTTATGAGTTCACAACACAGAAAATTGTAATGCCTCAAATTCCACGAATAGAGACGATTAGAGAGGCTTTAGAATTACCTATAGAATATATCAAACTACTTCCTACACTGGCTAAACAACGCATGAGAGTGCTTGACAGGATAAGAAATGACATAGCACAAGGAATTATGGCAGGTGAAGGCTTTGGTAACATTGCAAAACGTTTAAGAGAATCATTAGGAATGACTTCAAAACAATCTAAACGAGTTGCGAGAACTGAGGGTGGTCGTGCAATGATGACTGCTAAATATAAATCAGCAGTTGAGTTACATGAATCTGGTATTGAAGTTAAAAAAGTATGGCAGGCAACCCTTGATAAAAGAACACGTACAACTCATAGATCGTTAGACGGTCAAACTGTAGGTATTTACGAAGAATTTGAATCACCTTCAGGATGTAAAGGACAGCATCCAAAGATGCTATATGGACTTAATTCAGCAGCAGAAAACATTAACTGTAGATGTGACTTGATGATAATTATTGATGGTAAGTTACCTGAAGTAAGACGTGCAAAGAATGATGATGATGAATCAATTGTTATTCCTTACATGACGTATGACAAATATAAATCTTGGGTCAAAGGTGGTCGAGCAGCGTGATAGAAGAACATACACCACATAATATATTGAAAGATGTTATAGAGAATATAAAGGATATTGAGGATATTGTAGTAGTTGTGCGATATGATAACGAACAAATTACACAATCATATTCTCATATGAAAACTACAGAAGTTGTAGGTTTATTAGAATGTGCTAAACATAGCGTTTTATTAGATATGACAGAAGAATTTGAAGAAGATTAACCGACAGTCGTGAGGATTGACGGTTTTTTTAATGCAGTTTTTTACTTCAACACAAGGAGATGATCACTGTATCTCATGATGGTGGTATTCCATCACTTGCCTGACGGGGCGTTAAATACGTGACGTGCTTGTAAAATCAAGCGTAATAAAAAATGTAAAGGATGATAAGAATGAATAGAGAATTTTTAAGAGGTTTAGGAGTTACTGAGGACATTATTCCACAGATTATTAATCAACATCATGATGCATTACGTCCATTACGTGAGAAAGCTGATAAGGCTGACGAATTGCAACAAACTGTTGATGGATTAAACGAGGAATTAAAGAATCGTGATACTCAACTCAATGCTTTACAAGAGAAAGCGAAAGATAATGAAGATTTAAACGCTGAACTTGAAAAGTACAAGCAACAAAACGAGCAGAAAACAACAGAGATTAAGCAGTTACAACTTAACAATGCAATTAAAGTTGAAGCTTTAAAACACAATGTTGTTGATGCTGACGCATTCATTAAGTTAGTTGATACTTCAAAGGTAAAACTTAATGAAGATGGCACTTTTGAGGGATTAGACAGTTTGATCACTGAATCAACTGAGAAAATGCCTTACTTATTCACTGACACTAAGCCATTAGGAAAACCGTTGCCAGTTGGTGGACAACCTCAAGCAATGACTAAAGAACAAATTCTGAAAGTCGAAGATCGTTCGGAACGTCAAAGACTTATCAGAGAAAACATGAATTTATTTCAATAACAAAGGAGAAATAATATGAAAACAAATTTAGCATTAAAATTAAACATTCAACACTTTGCAACACAAACATTTCCGGAACCAAATTTACAAACAGTTCCAACATTAGATAACTTTAAAGAAAAGTCAGTAGACTTTGCTTATCGTTTTGAACAAGATTTAATTGATTTCCAAAAAGCTTTAGGTATTACTCGTTTAATGCCTGTAGCAAGTGGTATGACAATTGAATTGTTCGGTAAACCTGAGGTTACTTTAGCAAATGGAGATGTTCCTGAAGGTGATTTAATTCCACTTTCTTACGTTACACCAGTTGTTGCATCAACTAAAAAAATCACTTTAAAAAAATATCGTAAAGCGACTAGTGGAGAAGCAATTCAAACTTATGGCGCAGATGCTGCAGTAGATATTACTGATACTGCGTTGATTAAAGAAGTACAAAACAATGTACGTAAAGATTTATTTACTTTAGTACAGTCTGGTGAAGCTCAAACGAATTTAAACACAGGTAATGGTTTACAAGGTGCACTTGCTACAGTATGGGGTACTTTACAAACTATTTTTGAAGATGACACTGTTCGTCCGATTGTTTTTGCGCACCCTATGGACGTTGCACAAGCAGTTGCTGATAAACAAATGACATTAGAAACTACTTTCGGTTTAAACTATTACACAGATCTAACTGGAACAATTGTATTTACGTCTACTCAAGTTGAGCGTGGAAATGTTTATGGAACTGCTGCAGATAATTTAGTTATTGCTTACATTCCGGCTGGAACATCTGACTTAGGTCAACAATTCGGCTTAACTTCAGATAACACTGGATTTATTGGAATGAAACATTTCTTACACAACGAAACATTAACACAACAAACATTATTAGTTTCTGGTGTATTAATGTTCCCAGAACGTTTAGATGGAGTTGTTAAGGTGCCTCTTGCTTCAGCAGGTGCTTAATCTATTATTCAAAGGAGTGAATTAGCTTATGGCTAAGACAGATAAAACTGGTACTACTCTAACATATTGGGAAGATTTAAAGGATAATAGTCGTCCGTACAACATGGGCGATGTTTTTCCTCATCCTGAAGTAAGTTATGAAGTAACTGACGCACGCATGAATGAATTAGCAAGTGAAAAGAACAGACGTAAGCAACCACTTATTAAAATTAATGAAGATGCAGAAACAGTTGAGACTGAAACAAGCAACAAAATTAATTTTGATGAATATTCAGTTACTGAATTAAAAGCACTTGCGAAAGAACGAAAATTAGAAGGTTATTCAGCATTAAAACGTGATGAATTAATCAGCTTATTAAGTAAGTAGGTGATTGTATGAACCCTTTAGAGGTTAGAACAATCAATCAATGGCCTGATAGTAAAGTAGTTGATGATACTAAGTTACAGATGTTGATTGAAGTATATAGAGGCATTGCACAAGATGAATGTAATGATCAATTCATAGATGGATATGAGCCGATGGGCGTGAAGAAATTTATTGCCTATTCAATCAATCTGCATGGAGAAGAATTATTTACGTCTAAGTCTATGGGTAGTGTCTCTTATTCTTATTCAGACATTCCGAAAAGTATCACGAATTACTTAAGTCCATACATGAAAATGAGGTGGTAACGTGTTTGAAGAATTTTATATTCACGACATTCTCATTGAGCGTAAGACGACTGTACGAGATACATCTACTTATCCACCAAAAACAGTTACAAATACTGAACTGATTCCTTTAACAGTCTCTATGGATACACCATCATCAAGAGAACAAACTCTTTACCATGAACGTAATATTGAACTAACTAACGTCATGTTTTATCCGAAAGGTAGCGCACAAATCAAAAAAACAGACATCATTTTATTTGATGATCAACGCTATGAAGTGGTTGGTAAACCTGAACATCAGGGTCAAAGAAGTGGTGTCATGCGATTACCTTTGAGAGAACTATGAAAGATTTAGTAATTGCGTTAGATTATTTCGGTAAAGATGTTGAAGATTGGGCAAAAAAAGGCGTTGCTAAAACTATTATGGAGATTTATAACACTGCATTATCTTTAGCTGCTACTGATACCGGATTTTTAAGGCAATCCATTGATTTTAAAATATCTAATGGTGGTCTTAAAGGTGTTGTGTCAGTTGGTGCAGAGTACGCAATTTACGTTGAGTTTGGGACGGGAATATATGCTACTCAAGGCAGTAAAGCTAAAAAGATACCGTGGGTATATCAATCTCCTGATGGTGAATGGGTTACTACTTATGGTAGTCCACCGCAACCTTTTTGGATGCCCGCACTTGATGCAGGTGAAAAGGTATTTAGAGATTATTTCAGTTAAAGGGGTGATGATATGGCAGATTGGTTAAGTGCAGAACAGCCATTGATTAAAGCGATCATGGAACATCTTTATCAATCTCATTTGATGATTGAGTTAAATGGAAACATTTACGATAAAGCACAAGTTGATATTCAAGGAGACACATACATCATTATTGGTGAGACAAACGTCATTGAGTATCAGACGAGCAACACAAACAAAGAAGTTATAGCAGTAACCGCTCATATATATCACAAGAACGAAGCTAATCCAGAACTAACTGTTGATGAAACACGTCAGTTCATGCGTTGGCTTCGTTTTTATATGCAGCAGATTCAGCGTATGCAAATGGAACACTATGTGATTCAACATGCAAGGCTTGATTTACAAGAAACAATTGCAGATGTCGATTTAGTTACACAGCACGGAATATTACGAATCAAATATGAAGTCTGGCATAAAGTCAGATATTTAAAATAAGGAGTGGTTTATAGATGGCAGCATCAGATATGTTTATTCTTATGCAACCTGTTGATAATGCGTTAGGTGACCAAGGGTTAGTATTCGCAGGATTACAAGAGGGCGCACACAAGTATTCAAATGAAGTAAGGGAGAAACCGATTGGCGGTAAAATGGATCACTCATATGGAGTGAGTTCAGAAGAAATTGATTTTACATTAGATAGAATCAAAGACGACCCTGCACAACTTCAATTATTAGGTGCATTCCGTAAAAAGAAACAAATCAAGTTTTGGAAAGGTTACAGAGCTTATGACCCTGTTACTAATAAACATGATGTTGATTTCGGTTACGGAGTAGTTGAAGAAATTGAAGATGGTTTTGATGACGAATCAGCAACAATTGAATCAACGTTAAAGGTTAAGTTGGAAACTGTACCTATGCAAATTCCTAAGCTACCGGATTCTATCCTTAATCCATCAAGTGCATCAATCACTATTACACCTGAATTACCAGGTGAATATAAAGGTGAACTTGAAACACGTACTAAGACACCTGATGAAAATGCGGGTGCTTAATTCTATAGGGGCTTAAATGCCCCTCTTTTTTTATTTTGGCCAAGATAAAAACAAAAATAAAACTATAAAACGAAAAGAGGAAATTAAAATGACAGAATCAATTAAAGTATTAAATTTTGGTAAGAAAGTTGAATTAGTGGAGAGTGTAAATGAGTTAGGTGAAACAGTAAAAGAAGAAAAAGTTGTAGATTACGGAAAAGATATTGCGGCACGAGGAACGTTTTGGTTCTCAAAGATTGCTAAAGAGAAATTCGGTTCTAAGGATAGTAATAGTGCAACTGATACATTCTTCAGTAATTTATACACTGGTTTAATCATGATGGATGAATCTAAACTAGTTGAATTTTGGGTATGTGCGACTGCTTACCTTCGTGACAAAGCACCTACTGAAGATGAAATCATGGATAAATTGCAAGAGGTTGCAGATGTTAAAGGTATGAAACCATTATTCAAAGGTGCACTTGAAGTGCTTGAGTATTCAGGTTTTTTCAAAGACAAAGTAGCTCAATCTTGGGACATGATGCAGAAGGGCGCGCGTATCGAAGCGAAGAAGGAAATGAAGAAAGTGGAAACTCAACAGGAGAAAGACGAGATTATGGAAGAGTCGATGGAACAGATGACAATGATGGTGGATATGAAGAACGAAATCCTAGAAATCAATCAAGAAGCAACAGTATAGATATATCCACCATTGAAAGAGATGCAGTGCGTTATTTCGACATGATTGATTTAACGCAACTGTATGATCTTACACCTAACGAATGGAACAACATGTTAGAAGGTCATGAATACCGAATGATTGACAAGAAAAGATTTGCAGTTGAAGAGGCTTATCTATTTGCTAATGCAAATAACGGTAAAAAACTTACTTCTTATACTAGGTCTTTAGATTTGCAAGAGGCAAAAGTCGGCAAAACTGAAGAAGAGGTTAAGAAAGATAAAGCTTATCAGAAAGCACTGCATCAGAAGCAATCTATTGATATGTCAATTTGGTATAAAAACTTACCAAATGCTCAAGAAGAGGAAGAGAAGGAGGAAGAGGATGAATAAAAACTTTGTTGCTAATATTACTGCCAATGTTAATAAATTCATAGCAAACATCAATAGAGCACAAGCAGCAGCTAACAAATTACAAGATAATGTAACTGTTGATGTTGAAGCGAATACTGCTGCAGCTACTGCTCAAATCAGTAAATTCAGATTGATGTTAAAGTCTATTCCTAATAAATTCCGTGTACGAGGTGACGTGGATACTTCAGCGATATCTAAAATGAATTTAATCAGAACAGCAATGGCAAATGCCGGCAAGGGTGTTGAAACGTTAAGAAGTAAGATTGGTTTATTACCGTCTGCATTTCTAGCCTTAGCACCTGCAGCAATACCTGTACTAGCTTCTATCGTACCTGCTGTAATGGCTATTGGTAATGCATTAGCTGTTGTCGGTGGTGGTGCTATTGGTTTAGTAGGTGCATTTGGTATAGCAGGTGCAGGAGCAATGGCATTTGGTGCAATGGCAATGACTGCTTATAAAATGTTGCAGGACGGAACAATTCAAGCTACGGCACAGACGAGAGCATTTCAAACAGCATTAGCATCATTAAAAACACAATGGCAGAGTTTAGTTCAAGCTAATTCAGGAGCAATATTTACTACAATGACAAATGGTATCAATATTGCTAAAACTGCTCTAAGTGGGCTTACTCCATTCATTACAGGGGTAGCAAACTCAATGAGTACATTAAGTGCTAAGATGCTTTCATTTTTTCAAACGTCTAGTATAGCGAATAACTTCTTTGCGATGTTCAACACGATCGGTGTACAAGCATTTAATAACGTTATGAATGCAGTTGGTCAATTTGGTGCAGGATTCATGGCTTTAATCACGCAATTTGGGCCATTATTTTCATGGATGGCTCAAGGATTAGCGAACATGTCAGCACAGTTTCAAGCATGGGCAACATCAGTGAGTACTGCAAATGGAATTAAGACATTCATTAGTTATGTTCAAACTAATTTACCGTTGATTGGTCAAATTTTCGGTAATGTGTTTACGGGTATTTTTAATTTATTTAAAGCATTCGGTACTAACTCACAGACTATTTTTCAATCATTAGCACAAATGAGTGCAAAATTTGCACAATGGTCTGCTACTATCGGACAATCTCAAGGCTTTAAACAGTTTATTGACTATGTCCAAACAAATGGACCAACAATCATGAGTACAATCGGTAATATTGTTACAGCTGTTATTGCATTCGCTACTGCTATGGCTCCTGTAGGTGCGGCAGTTATGAGTGTGGTATCGAGTATTGCTCAATGGGTAGCTTCATTTGCTACTGCTCATCCACAGATTACTATGGTGATTGGAGCGGTAGCGGCATTTATAGGTGCAGTAGCTCAAATAGCCCCTATTGTAATGAGCGTGGTTAGTGGTATTACTACATTTGTTAGTATTGTATCTAAAGTTTTCAATGTAGTAAAAATGGCTAGTATGGCCTTTACTTTATTGTCTAGTCCTATAGGTATTGCTATTGTAGCTATCGTGGCCATAGGTGCAGCATTGTATTTATTATGGACAAAATGTGAAACATTCAGAAATGGTGTAATGATACTAGTTGGTGTTATGCAGACATTAGGTAGTGCGATCATGAGTGGATTGGGCGCTGCATTCACATGGATAGGTCAACAATTACAAGTTGTTATGGGTGTTTTATCAGCTTTTGGCTCCTTTTTAATGGGGGTTTTTGCAGGAGCTTGGAACGGATTAGTAACCGTTGTACAAACTGTATGGACAGCAATTTCTACAGCTGTAACCACTGGTATTCAGTTAATCATTGCAGGTATTACTGCGTTTGGTTCAATGGTCATGTCTGTGTTTGGTGCAGCCTGGAATGGTATAGTGATGATTGTTACAACAGTGTGGAATACCATCGTTACAATAATAAGCACTGTTATTTCAACTGTAGTATCTGTAGTTTCATCAGGATTTAATATGGTTGTCTCAACAGTATCATCAATAATGAGTTCTGTATTTAGCGTTATCTCAAGTATTTGGAATTCTATTGTATCTACAGTAACGAGTGTAATCAGCAATATTGTTTCATTTGTTTCTAGTGGATTCTCAAATATGCTTTCTACTGCAAGTTCAATCATGAGCAGTATTTTCTCAGCAGTTTCTTCTGCTTGGTCAAATATTGTATCGACAATATCAAACTTCCTGTCTCAAGCAGTATCATTTGTTATAAATGGTTTTTCTCAAATGATTTCAGCAGTGGTTGACTTTGCTGGTCAGTTAGTGAGTAACATTTCACGCGCCATGAGTGATTTCGTAAATCGAGTTATGGAAGGTGGAAGTAATGCAGTAAATGCGATTACTGACGCATGTTCTAACATGATTTCAGCGATTTCAGGCTTTGTTGGTGATATGGCTAGCGCAGGGATGGATTTAGTAAAAGGTTTTATTAATGGTATTAAAGACATGGCAGGAGAAGCGGTTGCAGCAGCTAAGAACATGGCTAGTGAAGCAGTTGCTACTGTCAAATCATTCTTAAAAATCGGATCTCCATCTAAAGTACTTAAGCAGATTGGTCAATGGTTAGCTCAAGGTTTCGCAATCGGTATCGAGAAAGATATTCCACGAGTAGCGACAGCAGTAGAACGTATGCTCAGACCAGTAACAAAAGGATTGGCTAAATTAAAAACTGCTAATTATGGTAACGCTCAAGAAGGTGCATCTTCTGTTTATAGCTTGATGGCTGAAAATATGAAAGAAGCAACGAAAAAGATTGAAGAAATTATTGATAAGCGTAAATCACTTAGCAAAAAAATTGCAGAAGCGAATAAGTCACTTGCTAAAAATATGAGTATAAAGGCACGTGCTGCAAAAATTTCAAACTTAAACAAGTTAAAGGCGCAATATGTTAAGTTAGGAAAAATAGCACACGGTCAATATATGAAACGAGCTAAAAATAGAAACTTGATTAGAGAAGTCCGTCCAATGCTTATCTATATGACGCGTATCGCTAAGAAACGTGAGGCGATTGCTAAGCAATTAGAAAAAGCACAAGATAAATTACAAGCAGCACTTGATAAGAAAACGGATTTTAAAAATGCTATTCGTAATGATTTACGTGGCTATGCATCAATTATGAACACGGGTCGTAAGACATCACAAGGTATGGTTAAAATGATGACTAAACGACTTGATGAGATTAAAAAATATGAAGCTTTAATCGGATCGTTGAAGAAACGAGGATTAAATAAAGATACCCTTAAAGAAATATTAGATGCGGGTATTGAACAAGGCTCTGTAATTGCAAAAGGTCTATTTGTTGGTGGACAAGATGCGATCAAACAAGTAAATATCTTACAATCTCAGATTAACAAAGCATCTGCAAATATGGGAGATGCTAATGCTAAACATTTTTATCAAGCAGGTGTAGATGCAGCAAAAGGTATTGTAAATGGATTAAAGGCACAAGAAAAGTATCTTAAATCCGTTGCAGTTAAAATTGCTGATGTCATTTCAAGCACTATAAAGAAACGATTGAAAATTCACAGTCCATCAAGAGTTATGCTTGATTTAATGAGGTATGTTGGTGCAGGACTTGTTAATGGATTGAATACCGCAGCGAAATTGTCTGCTAAAGCAGCAAGTGCAATCAGTGCAGGTATTGAGTCGAATATTGACCCGAATGTTCATATTGCCGATATTAAAACTGCATCTGATCTGAAAGGATTAAACAGTACTGTAACACAAAGTATGATTACAGATATGTCTAACGAAGATAATAAGAACATTACTATTGTTCTTAAATCAGATACAGATTTACCTGCAGTAAAAACATATATTGAACGAGTACAAGGTATTAATTCGGGTGTGCGTATACTTAGAAAATCTTAGGAGGTGCTAGTTAATGCACGGTTTTGAAATCTCAAGGGGTAATACAGTCATTGCTTTAGAGCGTGAGGGCTTTATCATTGATGACATCATTGTTAGCACCCCTGAGCAAGAAAATAACTTTGAATCAAGTAATGGCTTAATGGGTCGTTATTTGATGAACTCATCACATACATTTACATCAATCGAGGTCAAATTATCATATGAAGGTGATTATGATCTCGATTTTCCTTTACTCAGAGATAAACTTTATGGCTTAGTGTCTGACACTAAGCCTTTTTATATTCGTGGAAAGTGGGCAAAAGCTCCTAATATTCTTCCTGAATTGCCTGGTGAAACAACAGGTGATATGAAATTTGAAGCGCCGGAATTTGAAAGTGGAAAAAGATTCTATGTAATTAGGACTGGTAGCAGTTCAATTGAAAAGGTGGCTTTAAATGGAGAAGGATCAATCACATTTGAAACTGCAGCATTACCTTATGCAGAATCTGTGTGGACAACAATGGATATTAATAATAACGGTATTAATTATGACGGTAAATGGTCGTATGGCATGGGCCTTTATTTTAAAGGTGTAGATAATTTCGGTAATGACAAGACTTATACATGGAAATACAGACATACTACTTCTCCATTCACTATCTTTAATGCGGGAGACGTTGCAATAACAAGCAAGCGAATGTATCGCAAGATAAAGATAACGCTTGGACAAAGTACAAGTAAGATTCAATTAAAAGATGATTCAGGACGTATATTTGAAATCAATCGAGCAATGTACAGTGGTGACGTTATTTTATTAGATGGTCCATTTATTACTGTAAACGGAATGAATGCAGTACATCAAACAAATAGAGTGTTTCCTTATATTTATAAAGGAGATAACAAATTTGAATTGATTGGCGCTACATCATTCACGGTTGAATTTGATTTCAGATATTATTATGGATCACCTGACATTGAACGAATTCAATCTTCAAGTTCAGGTACTACTGTTTATCGTGACATTACACCACCTGCACCACCTTCTGTTGATGAGATTAATTTAGGTGCAAGTAAATTTACAGGAATTTCAGAAGAAGGAGCTACTATTACAGTAACTTATCCTGATGGAACAAAACTTACTACAATAGGTGGTTTGAATGGTGCATTTTCAGTAACTAACTCAAAAATATTAACAAGTGGACAGAATATTACATTCACTGCCACTGATACATCCGGAAATATATCTGCAGTAACAACGAAAACTGTTAGAGGATTTATGTATACAGCACCAATTGTACAATCTTTTAATAAGGAAACGATGGATATGGTGATTACAAATATCCCATCATCTTTAACTGGAGATTCAAGATATTTAATGTATAAAGTCTATCGAGGTAGTAATGAAGTAGGAAGTGGATTCAACAGTATTTTATCA
Organism: Macrococcoides goetzii; assembly: GCF_002742385.2. GTDB lineage: Bacteria > Bacillota > Bacilli > Staphylococcales > Staphylococcaceae > Macrococcoides > Macrococcoides goetzii. The sequence goes on along the minus strand of NZ_MJBI02000006.1, from coordinate 40,304 downwards.
GTTCCTTACACTTTAAATTTAAGAAATATTAGTAATTATACGCCTTCTAATGGCGATGTAGTGCACCTTTGGATTGAAGGCACAGGAGATGAAGATTTATCTCCTATTACTAAATACACACTGAATATCACAGAACAGACAGCATTGAACCAATGGCGCTCATCTTATAAAGATTATAGTACAACTATCAATAGTGGTGGTCGTAAACAGATTACAGAAATATTAACTGTTATCGGAAATCCTGAACAATACGTAAATGTAAAAACTGTTGGTGATGATCTAATTGTAAACGGTGGAGCAGGTAGTCAAAGGTATTATGAATTATCAGGCTTGAAACCTAACACCACATATACATTAAGCTACAACATCACATGGACAGACTCAACACAAGGGTTGCATACACATGCATGGGGAATTGGATTACTCTCTGACTCTCTAAAAGGTACTAGGAGAAAGTTCACTTTCACAACAAATGCATACGGTAAATTTGGATATGGTAATGGTGCAACTATGGATAGTATTCCATCGCATTATCTTAATTACATGAATGAAGCAGTTGATAACAATATAGTGACGTATAGCAAGATAACATTGAATGAAGGTACTGTAGATATGGGACATACTGCAGGAACTCAAACGGGGGTGTAGATTGAATGACATTAGAATTTGAAGAAATACTGAACTCTTTAGATGTAGAAAACAAGCAAAGAGAAAATAGAAACTGGCAAAAAGTTGCGCGAGAACTTGGGGTGTTAATCACTGATTTAAGTGTAATAAATTCAAAACTTGTTAATTTAAAAGAAGGGCCACAAGGTCCTACAGGTCCAATGGGTCCAACAGGACCAAAAGGTGATAAGGGTGATACAGGTCTTACCGGTGCAACTGGTAAAGCCTTTACTTATGCCGATTTTACATCTGAACAGTTGCTTGCTTTAAAAGGTCCTAAAGGAGATAAAGGTGACCAGGGATTACAGGGTCTAAAAGGTGATACCGGTGCGCAAGGTCCCCAAGGTTTGAAGGGTGATAAAGGCGATATTGGTCTTACTGGTCCTCAAGGGCCAATTGGACAAACCGGGGCGACCGGACCGAAAGGTGACACTGGCCCACAAGGTATTCAAGGTCCGATTGGTCCTACCGGTGCAGGCTTAAAAATTAAAGATTCGTTCACTCAAGTGTCTCAGCTACCTACTACAGGGGTAGCCGGAGACGCTTATTTTGTTGGTACAGACTTATATGTATGGAGTACTTCAACGAATAAATATGAGAATAAAGGAACAATGAAAGGCGCACAAGGAGAACAGGGGCCAATCGGTCCCCAAGGTCCTCAAGGACCAAAAGGAGATACCGGTTTAACAGGTCCAGCCGGTCCGCAAGGTTTGCAAGGAGCAACCGGTGCGAAAGGTGACACTGGTATACAAGGTACTCAAGGCTTACAAGGATACGGTATTTACGCTGCTAATATAGCCACTGCTCCAACAGATGCATCTGGGGGCTCTTCAGCTTATCAAATTGGAGATTATGTGCTTAATAATTTAGGTAATCTGTATAAAAAAACTGCAGCTAATACCTATACGCTTCAATTCTCGATTAAAGGGGCAACGGGAACAACAGGTAGTACAGGGGCACAAGGTTATAGCATTTATAACACAACTGTGACTACTGCTTTGACAGATACAAATGGTGGTAGCGTCTCTTACCGTGTAGGAGATTTTGTTATTGATGGTAATGGTGATCTCTATAAGAAAACTGCAACGAACACTTATACAAAGCAGATTAGTTTAAAAGGACCAAAAGGAGATACAGGGGAAACAGGACCAGCCGGCACAGGCTCATCTACTCCTGTTAACGTGTTATCCTATGTTGACGTAGTGGCAAAGTTTGGCTTAAAAGATACTTCTCTGCCAGAGAACGCCTCTTTTGACAACTATGACGGTATTAAAGCGTGGGCAAACCATTGGAACACTCATACCGGTCAAAGATATGTGGTTGATCCATCGTTCAAAGAGATTAGGTCTCAACGTTACAGACAAGTAGATGCTGAACAAAATACTCTAAGTACTTCCGCCGATGATATTTATTGGAACGGTAACACAAATAACAAAATTATAGGTAATGGTGTAAGATTCGTATCTATGCCAACTAACGGTTTTGAGCGTGGATTTGATTACATTGTTGGTAATTATTATCGTTCTAAAAACTGTCACCTGAACTTATTTAAGTTTGTGGGTGCTGAAAACTTTGAGATTGATGGCCTTATCGTAGATGGTGAATCACATAAAATTACTTTTCCTGCAGGAGCCACGCAAGAAGAAAATGCTAATGTTAAATATAATGGTAAAACTTTAGCTGAGACGCATGGACACATGATAGAATTTTCTGGCTGTAAGTTCTTTAAGATTACACGTTCGAAATTCTTGAACGCGTCAGTTGACTGTGTAAACATTTCATCATTAATGGATCTTGCAACATTCAAAGCAACACATACTGACTTTTTCACATTTGATGAATGTGTATTTTCAGGTGGTGGACGATTATCGTTCGCAATGATTGGTGGTACTAACTTTGAAATTACTCGAAGTGAATTCACTAATGCCGGTACGATTAAGAACTCACAAGGTAAGCAAATCTTTTATAGTCCGGCAATGGGATTAGACATTGAACCACACTTCAGTGAGATTGCAGGAGATAACGATACAGCAAGTAAGTGGCGCGCGGACAAATGGAACGGACACGCTAAAATTAGACAATGTTTATTTAATAATAACGCTGGTGGTGGTGTTGCCTGCACTTCAACCCTATTAACTAAACTAATCTCATTTGAACAAAACGTATTTAAACCAGGAACAGCAGGTAAAGGAAATTACTATATGATTAATAGTTCTTTACGTGTATGCGAATTTGTTAATAATGATTTCAGGGGATTAATGACTGATGGAAATTATGCGAAAATCATACCATTTGGTGCAGGGCTTGTTAACGAACAGACTGGAGTTATAAACGGTGAACCGTCGAATGCAACAACTAATTTTATTGGTAATACGTTTGAAAAATGTGATTTCTGGACTAATACAGAAAACACTGATAATGATCCAAAAACTGGTCAATACGGTTTACACCGTGTTTATTTAGAGCGTAACAATTTCTTAGACTGTTTGATTCAGTATAAGAACACGAGACAATTTACATTTATTAATAACGTATTTAGTTGGTCAGCAAACGAAAGTAAAACTACACAACTATTAATGCGTAACAGTATATTGAAAGATAATATCTTCAAATCTGATAAGCCTGGAGCAATCACGTTAGATTTTGGTAGTGGTGATCAATTATCAGTTATTGAAAATCTAATGGCGCAGGTTGGTAAATTTACGATTGCCAACACTTCTAAAGCTACTAAAGTTAAAACGCGTACAGACGAAAATTTAGATATTTACTATCAAACACCATTGATGGAGTATTTACTTGCTAATAGCGGAACAGGTAGCACTACGCCATCTGATACAACCCCACCTAACGCTCCGACAGTCAACCCTGTATACAACAACAGTACGACTATCACTGGTACTGCTGAGGCTAACAGTACAGTATTATTTACTGGTGGATTTACAGGACAGACAACTGCGAACAGCTCAGGCGCTTATACGATTGTAGCTAGCAACCTTACAGCAGGTCAGACAATCACAGTTAAGGCTAAGGACGCGGCAGGTAACACTTCAGCAGGAACGACTGTCACTATTCAGACTGCTCAAAGTGGTACGGGAGCGAACTTATGGCCAACGGCAACCTTCGACTATACTAACAAGACAATTCCGCAACTTGGAGGCTCTGGCAGTAAGTACGCTATGAACTCTGTTTACACAATCAGTAACAACGAGGCTCAACCTCTTAACATGACGGGCTCAGGAGATACTATCACATTTAACGCTGTGGCAGGTACAAGTAAGTACGGCTTCTTTACATTAGAGCCTAATACGCAGTACACAATCAGAGTTAAAGCAAGTGATACGATTGCCAACGCTTCTGACCTTGTAACTATGCTTGGTGGAGATTATATCTGGCCTAACCCTAAGGTCATTGATATTACTTTCACGACTGACGCTAATGGTAAATACGGTTACGACTTCAACGGTGTAACGTATGGCGCAGCTGACGCTACTAAAGGCTTATTCCACAGAGCTAACGGTGGTAAGAACTCAACTACGACATATAAAATCTGGTTGAATAAAGGAGCTACTTCAACAGCAACGTGGTCATCTTAATCAATTTTCTCCTTATCATTTTACGAACAATAGAGTATATTTAAATTAAAATGATAGGAGGATTTTTATGGATAAGGTTGAACAAAAGAACTTTATAAATAATTTGAGATGGAAATATTCATTTATGGCATTATCTGCATTAATGATAATGTTGATTTCTTTTATTTGTTTTACTAAAGAAGATGCATGGTTATTTTTAGGGTTTTCGGGAACAGCACTTTCTATTGTGTTATCAGTGATCGCTATTTTAATAACTCTGATAGATGTTGCAGGACAAAAACAACAAGTAGTAGATATAACAAATAGTGCTAAAGAATTAAGAGAAGTTCTCGAGATGAATAAACAATTAAATGAAGAATATATTGTGTCACTTGAGAAATTGATTAAAGAAAATTCTAGAGAACAAATAATCGAGCTTACTGAGGTAATAAATAAATTGCCGGATAAGATAAACGAAGAATCATCGAATGATGATTTGCAAGAATTATCTAAGAATGTGGCAGAAGCAAAAAAGAAAATTAACGATATTAATCAAAGCAGCGCCGTCATTGATATTGATAATCTAATGAAAGCTTATAATTTTAATCATTCAATAGAAATTCCAAAAAATAATTATATAGATTCTAATTTGAACATCAAAATTAATAAAGAATTGAATAAAAATTTAAATGATTTAATTTCAAAAAAATCTCTAACAAAAAGAAGTGATTCTTAATGAATCGCTTCTTTTATTCTCTAGAAAGTGAGGTGGATAGATGGTTGTATTAACAGACCTTACAGCAAAAGAACATATCATTGAAGCTGAAACAGAACATGAAAAACAGTTATCAAGTGATGACATTCTCACAGTTAGAATTGTTCAGTCTGAAATCAATCAGCATATCATAGGTCAGATTGGTGCTAACTGGAGAGTAAGTGGCGTGACTGATGAAAGCGATAAAAATCAATATATTGTAACACAGGTATCAAAAGTAAATGTAGGTTCAAGTATAATTTTAGAATTGCAATGTATTACTCTGATGATTCATAGACTAAGTAAAATGTACTATTACTTAGTACATGAGGGTGAGTTCAGTTTAAATACGATTTTGAATAACATTTTTAAAGATACTGGATTTATCCCTCGAATTATTGGAGAAGTTAAAACCGGTGTCAAAATGGAGTTCTATGGTGATGGTCAGAATCGTGTTGAGATATTAAAAGAAGCTTTAGAATTGTGGGAACTTGAATTTATCATCAATGGTGAATATGTCGATTTTTACACTCATGCTAGTCGTAAGGTTGATTACATTTTATCTGATGATCTTAATATGCGTAATGTAACTGTACAAGAAGATGCTACCGAGTTTTATACATTTGTTAGAGCATACGGTGATATTAACGATGGTGAACCATTATCTACTGCAGGTGTGAGTTTAATCTATGAACATCCATTAGCAAGTAACTCGATGATAGGCAAGCTTGAAGCACCACCTTTAAGATTAATCAACAATGAAGAAACATCATCTGATGCGAATGTGATTAAAGAAAAATTAAGGCAAGCAGCAAAAGATTTAGTGGATAATTCTTTAAAGCTTACATTCCAAGCTGATTTCTTACACATGCCTGATTTCCCTTATGCTAATCCTAGAATTGCTGATGAAGTTATGTTTGAGGCTACTAACATGGATTACACGACTGCTGTCAGAATCATTTCAATTAAGACAAAAAGAAATGGGAGCGGCGACATCGTAGAGATGATTCTAACATTTGGAGATGCGCCTATTTGGGAAAGACATCAAGCTAACTTAGATTATGCAGCTAAGTTTGTAAGTGATATTACAAGTGGTAAGAAACAAATCTCGAAAGGCATGTTAGATAGTGCAATGCAAGTTGCAACTCAGTTATTAATGAATGTTAGAACTGAGTTAAAGTTTACTGAATTTGATGGTATTCTTGCTGAAAACAGAGATAATCCTGATGAAAAAGTATTTTTTAATAGTCGTGGTTTGCTTATATCAAATGGCGATGAACCTCAACTTGCTATTAGTGGTGCAGGTATTGTTGCAGATGCTATTACTTCAGGAAGTATTGATACTAAATTAATTACAATTGAAGGTACTACAGGAGCATTTGTTATAAGTGGGGATGCATTAATAGCAACTGACCCTAGGAACCCGAAGAAAAAAGTTGAGATTAGACCTGGAACGGTTACAACATGGGGTGGTGGATTTACTGCATATCGTCCAGACGGTGTAACTTCTATGACAAATGGAATGCTTGATAATGAGTATGCTATTTATGCGTATGATCCACCATTCATTTCTCAGAATGCAAGTGGTGTAAATAGGATATGGCAAGAAGGACCATTTTATGTTTCAACTAAAGGGATTTACGACGAAGTAGGAGATTACTATACTCAAAATGCATATCGTTTTAAACATACTGGGCGTTACTTACTCATAAATTTTTACGTGAAAGTAAATAATGGTGCAGGAATATTTGTTAAAGTAGAGGAATTTGCAACACCTGCAGGTATTATAAGTTTTGAACCTACTGCTAAAGGTTTTGTCTATAACGCTGCTGAACCTTATGGTAATTTTAAAATTGATTTAGGTAGACCAACTAAAAAAGAGCGAAGCTTCTATATAAAAATTAAAGGTAATACTCAAGGTACTGCAAATAGTCAATTTGGTATCAGGTTTACAAAGATGGCACTTGATGAATAGGGGAGATGTTTATGTTAAATAATTACGATTCATTAAATGAAATGGTTGATGGTGCGCCTGTTAGAATTCCAGGACGTACAACAGTTTTTATACCATATGCATCAATTAAAGATGATGGTACTTTTGAGACAATTGAAATAGGTGATACTCATAAAGATAAACAAGGGTTTGCTTTTATTGTTGATAAGTTTGTGCCTGAACAGTTTGAAAAACTCAAAATTGATAATAGTGGATTTATTCCGAAGTTAGTATTAAAAGATGGGGAATCAATTGATGATCCTAGAACAACAGACCAAATTTTATTAGAAGAAAAAGAATTAGAATTAATTCAACTTAAATCAAAGTTGAATACTCAACCTCTATCTTAACAGGCTAGGGGTTTTTATTATAGATGAGCAATTAAAACGAGGTGATGTGCGTGTGATAAAAAGGTTTATTGATCGAGTTGATAATCTCGGTACTGAAGCGTGGATAGCAATACTCAATTACATTGATACAAGTATCGACAACTTGCAAGAGCGAAGTAAGAGTAATGAAGATAGAATCAATAAAGTCGAAGAAGAATTCAGAGAATTAAAAGAAGAGCTTGGAGATGCAAAAGCTGTCATAGACAGTAATAAAGAGTTAAGTAAAACTATAAAGAAAACTGCACTCACTACAGGTGTTGGCGCAGTTGTGATGTACATTCTGAATAAATTGGGGGTGGTTTAATGCGAAGTCCGAAATATAACGAAATATTTGTAATGATGTTTAGTTTGTATGTATGGTTTACGTTATCTGTTGAACCAGAACTTTTTACTTCGACGAACGGAAAATCAGGTGACATTTATGATACTTACATCGGTATGGTAGGTACACAGAATAATTTAGCGTGGATAAGTTTAGGTGTATCACTACTATATTTAGCTAATCTATTCACTAGGAAATATGGACTGATAATAATCGTTCACGTTATAGGTATGATTTATTATTTATTCATCAATGCATCATTTTTAATCAACTATCCGAACATTGCATTCGGTGTATTGAGTTTAGTATCAATATGGCTATTCATGGATTTAATGAAGTTAATTGATATTACTGAAGAAGAAAAAGCACGAAAGATAAAAGAGAAGAATGGATTAAATGATTGTGAATCTTTAAAGCGTTAGGAATATATCCTAGCGCTTATTTTAATGGAGGTTTTTAAATGGATAAAGGCACACAGATAAGAACGGTGTTAATGATTTTGTCGTGGATCAATATGTATCTAGCACGCAAAGGTATGTCACCTATTCCAGTGAACGAAGAAGAAATAGGATTGATATTGATGATTGTTACTTCTATCTGGGCTTGGTGGAAAAATAACAATTTCACTAAAAACGCTCAACAAGCACAAGAATTCAAAGATAAGTTAGATAAAGGTGAAGTTGAATTTAAAGGTGCTGAAGTTGTTAAAGAGAAATCAGATATTGAAGTTGATAATACTAACTTAAAACATGCACCCGAAGATGAAGAAACAATATATCCTACGGGAGAAAGGATGAATTAGATGAAACACATTTATTCTAAGCACATTGAAGGCTCAAAATTAACAGGCAAGAAAGATAGTATTGCAGGAGTAGTTATCCATAATGATTATGGACGTATGACGCCATCACAATACCTCTCGTGGTTGTATCAAAGAGAGGCTAATGGAACACATGTAGATGGATTTGCTAGTGTGTATGCTAATAAAGATGAATGTCTATGGTATCATCCAACTGATTATGTAGAATGGCATTGCGCTAATAGATGGGCTAACGCTAATTTAATCGGCATTGAAGTAGTACAATCATATCCAGGTATTTTGACTGATGAACAATTTAAATTGAATGAAGAAGCATGTTTTGAAATTGCAGCTGATATTTTAAAATCATATAATTTACCTGTAAATCGCGACACGGTAAATCTTCACAGAGAATATTATGCTACTGCATGTCCACATAGATCGTGGGATATTCACGTTGGCAAAAACGCTCCTAACACAAGAGCGAATCAAGTAAAATTGTTAGATTACTTTATTAGTAGAATTAAATTCTATTACAATGGTGGTTCGACTAAGACAGTAACAAAACAAAAAGCACCTGTTAAAAAGAAAGTCGTAAAAAAAATGAGTAAACCAAAGTCATCTACATCAACTTATAAAGTTAAAAGTGGTGATTCTCTTTGGGGAATTGCTACATCAAATAAAATGACTGTTGCTGAACTTAAGAAGTTAAATGGACTTAAGACAAACGACATCTTTGTTAATCAGGTACTTAAAATAAAAAAGTAGAAAAGGCGCAGACTGTAAAAAAACAGAAAGCGCCTGTTAAAAAAGTATTTACTGAGTGTTTATTAACTGAAGCTGAAGCAGTGAAATATGCTTATAGTTTAGTCGGTAACGGATATGATTTTGATGGTTACTTTGGATGGCAATGTGTCGATTTAAGTAATATGTACTACTTCAGATTATTCAAAGACTATCTAAGATGTGAAGGGGCAATCGACATACCTACGTGGAACAATTTTACTAACAGAGCAAAGGTATATAAGAACACACCTGATTTCTTAGCTAAACCTGGTGACATTGTTGTTTGGGGATATGGTTTTGGTATTGATAAATACGGAAAGCACTGGGGTCATACTGCTGTAGTTTTATCTGCTGATCTAAATCAAATAACAGTAGTAGAACAAAACTGGGAAGGTGGAGGACGTACTTTTACGGAAAAAGCAACAAAGCGCTCGCATCCATACCATCAAAACATGTGGTTTATTCGTCCAATATATAAATAAATATGTTATAATCCAATCACACTAATTAATAGGAAGGAAGTGAAAAACACTTCCACCTTTTAAATAATTCGTGTATGTATTATGAACACACAAGATATATAACCCTACTGCTCCTCATAAGCAGTAGGGTTATTTTTTTGTATTTTTTTAAATTTTTTTATAAACAGTATAGACATACTACATAATATGTAGTATTATTAATACATGGAGGTGAGGTAATGAATCGCTCAAAAAAGAATGAAGAAAAACAAAAAGAGCGTATAAGTTGGATAGCACTAATAACATCCCTGGTAAGTTTGTTAACAGCTATCGTAAACTTGATACACTCAATGATTAAGTAAGTAGAGGGCGCAAGCCCTTTACCACTTATCAACATTTTATCATAAAAGGGGAGATGTTGAAATGAGTACAGAAAAAAGAATTAAATTATCATTATTTATCGCAGTCGTTGCACTAATAATATCTGTAATAAATTTATTCATATAAAAAAATTGAGCGATTCATTTAAAAATATGAGGAAAGAAATTGAATTATTATTATCAAGTAATATTACTGGTTATCAAATTGAAAAAGAAACTGGTGTAAGACAGTCAACAATTTCTAATATCAGATTAGGTAAATCTAGTTTAGATACTTTACCGTTTGCAAAGGCAGAAGCATTATATAACTTTGCTATAAATTCGGCTGATGATACGAAAAATAAATAATTCGTCTATATTAACGAATTATGATATTATATAGATATGTCTCCTAAAGACAAATAAAAAATCATTTTTTCTTATATCGTAAATCCCCTTAAGTCCTAGATGGATTTAAGGGGATTTTATGTTTTTGGTCATGAAATGGTCACGATTCTATTATAACCATTGATAAATCTAGGGGATTCACCCCGACCGGTGGTACTAATGTCTCTTTAACTTTTAGTTAGAGGGACTTTTTTTATTTTAGATACTTGAACAATTCCGGATACTTGGAGTATCCGGAATTGTTTAATATAATAGCAACAGACACACAAATGAAAGTAGGATAATTATGAGATATAACGAATATAATCAGCCAGTAGGAGATTTGATTAAAGATTATTCACCTGGAATACTACCTAACATACAATCAATCTCAGGAAAGACAGTCACTATAGAAAAAATTAATATTAAGCACTGTGATGATCTATATGAAATTTATGGTGCATCATCAGAACCAGAAAATCTTACATATATGCTGCTTCAAAGATTTGAGAGTAAATTAGAATTTAAAGATTATTTAATACAGTTAATAGCTTCTGTTGATCCTTACTATTTAACGATTATCGACAATCATACACAAAAAGCAGTAGGAACATTCTCTCTCATGCGTATAGACAATCTGAATAGGGTCATTGAAATGGGATGGATTGTGTATTCTCCATTATTAAAACGCAGCAGACAGGCTACAGAAGCGCAGTATTTATTAATGAAGTATGTATTTGAAGAATTAAACTACCGACGCTATGAATGGAAATGTGATAGCTTAAATGAGGCATCGAATAGATCAGCAAAACGACTAGGATTTACGTTTGAAGGCACATTTAGACAAGCTACTGTTTATAAAGGACGTAACCGTGATACAAATTGGTTTTCAATAATCGATAAAGAATGGCCTGCCAATAAATTGAGATTAGAATCATGGTTAGATGACAGTAACTTTGATGAAAATCAGAACCAATTGAGATCGTTAAGTGCAATGTAATATTTTAAATATATACTCTTATTCCTATTAATTCCAAATTTATTTTGTTATATTAATATTATATAAAATAAGGAGGCATTAGAATGGGATTATTTGATGAATTAATGGGTAATTCTAGCGAAAAGAATGTAGGGGAAGTTCAGGCTGAATTTCAGGATTATTTGCTTGAAGATGAAGTAGTAGAAGCAAGTTTTATTCTGATTCGTGATTTGTTTGTGTTCACGAATAAACGTATCTTAATCGTTGATAAACAAGGATTTTCAGGTAAGAAGATTGAGTTTATTACAATACCTTATAAGAATATTAGAGCATTCAGTGTTGAAAATGCAGGTCGATTTGATATCGATGCAGAATTAAAACTATTTGTGGCAGGTATTCAAATGCCAATCGTTAAATTATTTAATAAAGACACTGATATTGTGAAGTTACAAAAATTAATAGCACAAAGATTACTTAATTAATGAAAGCCCGCAGATTATGATTATTAATCTGTGGGCTCATTTTAGTTCATTATTCTTTTGTAAGTGTCTTCTGTAATTTTTGTGAAATGATTTGGAGGGATTTGCTTAATTTTGTCATTAGCTATTTGAATAAATTCTTTTGCTTTTTTTATATTATTTAATCGTTCCTCATTCATTGCTAAGTAAGTATATTTTTGTGCGAAAACAGCAATATCTGCAGGTGCTTGAAATTCAATATCAGGTTGGTATTTTTGAAGTAATATAATTGCATCGTCATACATTTCTTTGCGATAAAGTGCAATACCCTTCATAAGTGTCCATATATTTTTATTTGCTGAATCAAATGTATCTCGTGTATAGTCATCGCTTTCCAGGTGTTGATGCTGATTATTGATTAATTCCAATAAAGCTTCATCTTGTTTGTTATAAAAATAGTAAATCATTTTTGTCGTAAAGATATCATATTTATAATTAAAATCGTTATGAAGAAAAGGTTCTAAATAATCGAACTTATCTAATGTTTGTTTGTACATATCGATATCCCCATCAAGCATATATCCGAAACATAATGATTTATATATGGATGGTAATAATTTAATCGTTTTATTGTTTATACTTTCTTTTTCGGCTAACTTAAGATATTTAAATAGATTACTTAAATCATAGCTGGAATATGCATAAGCAGAAACACTTAATAACAGTCTCGGAAGTGCATTTGGGTTTGAAATTTCATAGTCATCTTTATATTTTTCATATAGTTCAACACCACTACTAAATGCTTCGTTGTAATTATTTAAGATAAATTGAATTGTTATAACATCATTTTCAACATCCAGCAATGCATTTTTATCATTGAGTTCAAGATATATCTGTTTTGCTGTATTTAAATAATCTAATGCAGTTTGATCTTTATGTACTGCTTTTGTATAGGCATAACATTGAAAAATAAATGCACCTTTTCTGTTATGTTTTATTTGATCAATGATTGGATCAAGTATATCTTTAAATTCATGTTCGCGAGTAAAACTTGGTGATTTTAAATTTTCTTTTATTTTTATATATGTTTCATTTGTAATGACTTCATCCCCATCTTCCATGAGGGCACTTACTGATGTGTCTAACTTTTTAGCGATGTATTCTAAACTTTCCATTGATGGATTGTTTTTATCATTTTCTATAAGACTGAGCATACCCTTTGTCATATAATCCCCAGCGAGATCTACGAGCGTCATTTTTTTACTTTTGCGAAGACTTCTAATTTTAGATCCTAATGTATTCATAATAACCTCCATTAATTAGTTTAATTATATTAAACTTTTATTTGCTTTTCAAATTTTAATTTTATATAATAAGTTTAATTAAATTAAACTTTGGAGGTAGGTATTATGGAATTAGAAATGAAACAATCAAAACGTCAAATGTATCTATTAATATTAAGTACGATGATTTCGATGTTGGGTGTATCTATCTATAGTTTCGGTATCAGTTTTTATATCCTTTCTGCTACAGGTTCTGCCAAACTATTTTCAATTAATTTAGCGATGAGTGTTCTTGGTAGAATCGCGGTAACACCGTTATCTGGATACTTAGCAGATAACTTTGATCGTAAAAAGGTTATATTCTGGAGTATTTTTATAGAAGCTATTTTAGTATTTCTTTTATTGCTTTATATTCATTTTCTAGGTTTTAATATCATTGCCCTATACATCGTAACTTTTTTTGCTGCATTTATTTCAAGCGCGAGCAGTCCTAGTTTCATGGCAGCAATTCCGCATATTGTCCATAGTGAACATTTACAAAAGACAATGGGATATAATTCCACAGCAAGTAGTTTGTCGATGCTTTTAGGTCCAGTGTTAGGTGGTTTATTATATGGATTTGTGTCTAAAGAATTATTTTTATTCATTTTCGTTATTGCATATATTTGTGCAAGTTTGGTCATTCTTATGATTAATTTCAAATTATTTAAAAAGGATGATGTTGTTGATTCAAATGATGCGATAATTGAAAAAGAAGGTGTCTTTAAAAGTTTTAAGTATGGGTTACAATATATTTGGCATCATGAAATTTTAAGAACGCTACTTATATTATTTATGTCCTTAAATTTCTTTGTATCTGGTATAAATATAGGCATGAGCAAAATTATCATCGGTCATTTTGAAGCAAGCTCAGAAATGATGGGGATATTAGAAGCTTCATTTAGTGTGGGGGTACTGATTGGTGGCATAATTATTGGCAATAAGAAAAAATTTGATAATCCATTTCCTATGCTTAAAAAAGGATTATTATTAGAGGGTGTATTTTTAATTGTGATAAGTTTGCCATTGCTATTAATGAACAGCTTATGGCCGGTTTATATTACATTCTTTATTTGTGGTCTACTATTAGGTATTACAGCACAGTTTGTTAATACACCATTGTTTGTATTCTTTCAGGAGCATATCGAAGCGCGTGTTCAGGGAAGGGTATTCTCTGTAATCAATTTAACAGCACAGTTACTGATGCCAATTTCTTATATTATATTTGGAATTATCTTTGATCAAGGTTACTATGGTATAACGTTTCTAGTTTGTGGCGTGAGTTGCATTGTACTTGTATTAAGTGTTATGAATCAGAAGTTTACAATACGATCTAATAAATTTTTAAAACTAAAATATGATTGATAATTATCAATCATAAAGTGTAAAATTACTTGAATTTATCTAAATAAAGTGTTACAATGCATTTACATTGGAGGTGCATTTATGGTTAAATCAAGTACGATTACTTTGAGAGTAGATAAAGAATTAAAAGAAGATGCCGATAAAGTTCTGAAATCACTAGGACTCACAATCTCAACTGCATTTGATATGTACTTACAACAAATTGTCTTAACTAATAGTATTCCTTTCGAATTAAAATTACCTGAAGATAAAGTATCTAAAAACGAAATTTATAGTTTGATATCTGAGGCACTGGAAGAATATGGATTTACTCAAGAAACAACTTCTTTAGAAGAAGTCAAAAGAAAATACGACAATGGAACAAATGACGTATGATTATTAGAAAAACCAAACATCTCATTAACGAGATGCTTGGTTTTTTTCTTTTGTATTTAATATAGATATGAATAGCACGACACCGAGTATAATCATCATTCCTGCACATTGGATAATATCAAAAGGCTGTTTCAGCCAGACAATACTGAGGATAACTGCTGTTAATGGTTCAATACATCCGAGTAGCGCAGTAAGTTGTGGGTCGATATATTTTACGCTGAGTAGATATAGGAAGAAGGCTAGCGCGGTTCCAACGATGATAACGAATATAAGATAAACGTTAAACATTGCACCGTATGACAATGGATTGATCTGCCAGTGTCTATTGAATAGACTGATAAACAATCCAGCTATAAGCATCGCCCATCCGATGATCACGAGTGGGGTATTACGGACAAAGAGTCTTCCGGCGTACATTGTATAGAACGCTGCTGCGATTGCTGATAATAGTCCCCATATAATTGCTGCTGGCGGTACGACGACATTGTTAATATTACCGCTCGTAAGCAATAGAAATGTTCCGAATGATGAGACGAGTATAATGATCAGATCTATCGCTCTAAATTCTGTCTTACGTGTAATAAGCAGGAAAGTCAGTATGACAATCGGAGCTAAATATTGCAAGAGTGTCGCTACTGCTGCATTACCCGCTTCTATTGATGCTAGAAATGTATACTGTACCGCAAGCATTCCAAATATTGAATAAATCACAAGCTGGAAAAATGTATGCTTATCGCGAAATACATTCAGTATATTTTGCTTCCTTATCATGGCCAGGCAAAGCAAAAAGATACCGCTTAAGATTAATCTAATGGTAATAAACCAATCGAGTGGTACGCTATAGCCTTGAAAGATTTGCTGGGATACGGTGCCTCCGACACCCCAGAAAATTGACCCTAATGTGACAAACATAATCCCCTTTAACTTATTATTCATCACTTCACTCCTTTCAAGCATTATATTGATTATAAATTTCCAT
Organism: Macrococcoides goetzii; assembly: GCF_002742385.2. Lineage (GTDB taxonomy): Bacteria > Bacillota > Bacilli > Staphylococcales > Staphylococcaceae > Macrococcoides > Macrococcoides goetzii. Next base: position 24,338 of record NZ_MJBI02000006.1, on the reverse strand, counting down.
ATATAAGAATGTCAACATGACGTGAACGTTGTTTATTTAGAGTGGACATTTTTATGATTTACAGTATTAACTTTGTTATGCATAATAATTAATAAATATATGAATTGTATCGTATTTTGAAAGGAGTGATTAAAGATGGCTGATGAACTTAATGCGGAGAATAATATAATCATATTTCCAGATATTGATGGCATAAAACAGGAAGTTAAAAAGCTTAAAATAGAGATATCGATGTTAATACTTGAGCGCGATGAACTTTTATTTGTGGAGTGTAAAAATATCGAAACAACGTATATGATTCTTCTTGGATTTTTAGAATATAAAATATTTGAAAAGGAATGTTTATATTTACGTTTAAAAAGAAAGATGGAATTGATTCAGACGAAGTTAAATCGTCAGGAGAAAGTAGATTTATCATTAATTGATGAGCAACTGGATCAGGAGTTTATCATATACAAACATCAACTGGATGAACAGCTGAATAAACTGAACGATGCTATCAACTATCAAAAAGGTGAAGCATTGTCAGAAGAAGATTATAAGGCATTAAAAAAGATGTATCGAACAATTGTTAAGTCGTTACATCCTGATTTAAATAGCGATTTAACCGAGGAGCAGTTAAAGTTATTTCAAAATGCAGTCAGTGCATATGAAAAGGGTGACATACTCACAATTGAAATGATATATTTCATTATTAATGGAACTTCAAATGATAAAAAATTGGATAATAAGTCTGTTATTGATGAACGTGATAAATTGCGTCAAAAGTTAGAACTGATTAAGCTTGAGATTGAACAGATAAAGGCGTCATACCCTTATACGATGAAGCCAATAATTACTGATCAGGATGCAATAGATAAGAAAAAAACTGAGCTGGAACAAGTGTTAATTCAACTGGATGAAGTAATTAAAATATTTGAGCAAAAAATTGATGCATTGCGAGGTGTTTAAAATGCACGAAATAGATAAAACGAATGACCATGGATTGATGCATTTAATCCATAATAAAAATTTAACGGTACCGTTGCCTTTTGAGCGTGAAATCTTTTTATTTGATACTTATATCGCCGGAACATCACATATTGAGGGTATTGAGGAATTATATGAGTACTTAAAGGTTGGTCATCTATTAAATTTTTATAGAGAACCAGATAATCCGTATGATGCTCAGGCTATAATGATAAAAAATGCTGATGGTGTTAAGTTAGGGTATATTCCTAAAGCAGATAATATAATATTTTCGAGGCTGATGGATGCTGGTAAGCTACTTTTTGGTAAAATTTCATCGAAAAGTATGAACGGAAATTGGGTAAAGATAAAGATAGATATATTTTTAAAAGACTAATATATAGGTAGTATAGAGAGGACAAAATTAATGACGACAATAGAGATTAAAGATGTAACATTGAACTACAAGATTGAAGGAGAAGGTTTACCTGTTTACTTCTTTCATGGTAATGGTGTAGATTTAACGAGCCATTATGAAATGTATGATGATATATTTGCTGATTACAAACGTATTTATTTAGATATTCCTGGTATGGGAGAATCTGAAGCGGATTTAGGTTTAAATAGTACGAACGATATTTTAGATGTTGTACTGGGATTTATTGAAGAGATGACGGCTGATGAAGAGATTGTACTTGTGGGTCATTCTTACGGCAGCTATATGTGTTTAGGCGTAATGGACAGATTACAGGATCAGGTGAAGGCTGGGTTTATCACATGTCCGGTCGTTGAAGGTCAGAAACATTTACGCACGATTGAAAAGTTGGATCGTCAAGTAGATGAGCAGTTTGAAGTATTAGAGGATAAAGATTATTATAAAGATTATTTAAGTATGACTGTGCGCATTAATCATGAGACATGGGAATTGTTTAGACGTTTAATGGTGCCGGGTATAAAACGCGCGAATAATCAATTTATGAAGAATCTGCGCCGTCAGGATAATGAATTTTATCAGTTTAGATGTGAAGATAATATTCAGATTCACGAGGATACGCTTTTATATGTAATACTTGGACAATATGATAACGTCGTAGGATATAAAGATCAAATTCGATTCTTTGAGCCGATTGAACATATTCATACAACGGTACTAACCAATACTGGTCATAATCCAATGATAGATGCTTATGATGAAGTGCGTAGACTTGCTAAAAAGTTTGTAGATACGTTATAAACGTTTAATAGACCGTATACATTTTAAGATAGATGACGTCATCTAAAAATCCTAGTACTGGAATGAAATCTAGAATAAGATCTATAGGTGACAATGCATAGATGATAGTGATAAGCGCCAATACTTTAGCGAGTGTTGGCGTTTCTTTTTTATGTAAAGCGATAAATATAGCTGGAACATCTATTTTTAATTGTTTTGCACGTTGTTTTAAGTTCATCTTTTAACCTCGATAGTTTTTAGTCATGATATCGAATATAATAAAAAGATGCAAATTATAGATAGGACGTGATAGTTTGGCTTCAGTTAGAGAGGTGTTATTTGCATTACAAGATATGCATTATGTCAGTGGACGTTGTGTGTTAACTGAAATTACATCGGGAACAACAAGCAAAGTATTCTTTATCGATGATTTTGATAAGAAATATATTCTTAAACTCAATCCACCATTATCAATTCAGTCTGAAAGTCAGTTTCTGAAAAGATATCAGCAAATAGAATCATTTCCTGAATGTATTGCGACAGATGATACAACATATATATTAATGGAACATATGAAAGGTTCGATGCTGTATGAACAATACAGTAAATTAAAAATACTAGATAAGATAAATTTTATGAATCAATATGAATATAGTGATAACAGAGTCGGTTATATCAATGATTTAAAACCTGATTTTAAAATATTTTTAAAAGATGAGCTGGCATTAGAACGACTGGTCATCGATGATTATTTTGATAGTGAAGCTTTGTTTGAAGCATTGGACACTGTAGCATTACCAGAGGAAACACCGAAATATGTTCATGGCGATTTCGGTTATCATAATTTTATTATGCAAAAAGAAGTGCTATCTGTAATCGATCCAACTCCGATGCAGAATTTGATACTATATGAACTATTGTTTTTATATTGTTCAAGTCCATATGACATCAATGAAGAAACACTGCGTGCATATTATGACTATTATTTAAAGTTTAGCTGGATAGATTATAAAGACTTTTTAATATATGCAAGAATTATTATGGCTTTACGGCTTTCAACGAGTACTAGACATCATCCGGAAGATACAACACAGTATGTGGTGTTGCTAAACGAATTATTTTAAATAATGAAGATTTTGGGGGTTACCTATGAAAAAGATGATAGTAATCGGATGTCCTGGAAGCGGAAAAAGTACGTTTTCTCGTAATCTCAGTAAATGTTTAGATATACCAGTTATTCATCTCGATCTTCTGAACTGGAAGTCAGATCGAACTGTAGTAGAAAGAGAAGTATTTTTGAATCGACAAAGGGAAGCGTTAAAAGGTGAGACATGGATTATTGACGGGAATTATGGATCAACAATTGAGATGCGCATCGCTGCATGTGACACGATTTATTTCTTAGACTTACCAGTTGAAGTTTGTCTGGAGAGTATCGAGCAAAGAAAAGGAAAAGAGAGACCAGATATGCCTTGGATAGAGACTAGTGAAACGGATTCAGAATTTATTGCTTTCATTAAACAATATAATATTGTGAGCAGACCAAAAGTAATTGAGCTATTAGAGAAATATCCCGATAAAAAGCAGGTAATTTTCCAGTCACGTGAAGCAGTGAATGCTTATATTAATGCTTATTTGAAGTAATAGCGGAATCGAGTGGTAAAGCGAGAAGATACCGCTAAAAACGAAGCGTAATAGCGGAATCGAGTGGTAAATATAGAAGATACCGCTAAAAACGAAGTGTAATAGCGGAATCGAGTGGTAAAGCGAGAAGATACCGCTAAAACTGAAGCGTAATAGCGGAATCGAGTGGTGAAGCGAGAAGATACCGCTAAAACTGAAGTGTAATAGCGGAATCGAGTGGTAAAGCGAGAAGATACCGCTAAAACTGCCGAAAAAAATCCCAATGCATCGAAATGTGCATTGGGATTTATGATTTAGATTTCTTTTTGGTTTTCAATAATTTTATTGACGATACCGTACTCTAAAGCTTCTTGTGTGCTTAACCAGTAATCACGACCTGTATGTTGTTCAACTTCTTCTACAGATTTGCCAGTTTCACGTGCGATTAATTCGTTTAATTTTTGACGTGTACGGATAATTTCTTTTGCAGTAATTTCCATGTTGGACGCTTGTCCTTGTGTACCACCACTTGGTTGGTGAATCATGAAGCGTGTATTTGGTAATGCGTAGCGATTTTCTTTCTTACCTGATAAGTAAATTAATACGCCTGCACTAACTACCCATCCTGCACCAATAATTTTAACTTCTGATTCGATGAAATTAATCATATCATGTATTAAATAACCTGAATCTACATGTCCACCTGGAGAAGAGATGATTAATTTAATCGGCTCATGATTGATTGAATCTAATAATAATAATTGATTAACAACTTCTTTCGCTGATTTATCATCAATACCACCTGAGATTAAGATTGTACGTGATTCTATCATTTTTTCTAACATAAGATCTTTATTTTCGTTTGTCATAATGTGCCTCCTATAAGCTTATTAATTATATTTTATTTGTTTGGTCAATTTAAGTCAAAAAATATGGATTATTTAAGTAAATAATAAAAAGCATGTAAATATCTAATCATGATATACATTAAATGATAATTTGATATGATAGATAAAAACAATCGAGGTATACTTATGGAAAATTCATTTGAGACAATTATCGAGCAAGCGATTAGGATTAGAAAACAATATCATGCGTTAGAAATAGAACATCATAATACAGAATGGACGTTAGAGGAAGATGCGTTGGCATTTTTAACAGATGCTGCGCTTGTTGGTCGATTAGTAATGGATAAAGCTGAACGTTGGCCAAAACCTAACAGTGAGGGTGAGCTTGGTTATAAAATTGCTGAATCGATTTGGTGGTTAATTAATATTGCAGAACGTAGTGATATCGATATTGCAAAGATTTTACCAGAAGTTCTGGAAACACTTGACCGAAATACAAAACCGAAAAAAAGTGATTTCTTTAAAAAAATACAATAAATTCATTGCTTTTAAGCGTTAAAGTATGTTAGAAATAGTACTATACATTTTTAATGCGTATTTAAATTAAAATTATAGGGTAGGTGTACAGATGAATATTAGCGCAAAACAATTCTTCACTAATATATTAAATGGTATGGCAGCCGGGATTGTCGTTGCTTTAGTGCCAAACGCAATGCTCGGGGAGCTATTTAAATATTTAGCAGGATATCATCCTGTGTTTACAAGTCTTGGACAATTATTGATCATCTTTCAGTTTTGTTTAAGTGCATTAGCTGGTATTACGATCAGTCAGCAATTTAAATTTAATGGCTTACAAACAGCGATACTTTCTGGGGCTTCAGTGCTAGGTTCTGGTGCCGTACAGTTTAATGGAAAAGGCTTTATGTTTGCAGGAATCGGCGACATTATTAATATGATGTTAACCGTTGCGCTTAGTGCTTTTGTTCTAATATTACTAGGAAATAAGATGGGCAGTTTGAATATCGTCTTTTTACCTTTGTTTGCAGGAATTTTACCTGGATTTATCGGTTCTCTTACATTGCCTTTCGTAAAACAATTTACAGGTGCGATTGGGCAGGTCATTCAACATTTTACGACTTTAAATCCACTCTTAATGTGTATTTTGATTGCGATTAGTTATAGTCTTTTGATGGCAACACCCATTTCTCTTGTTGCAATTGCAACTGTTATTAGTTTGGCGGGATTAGGAAGTGGCGCAGCAAACTTAGGTATCGTTGCATGTTGTTACACATTCCTATTCGGTGCACTGCGTGTGAATGATAAAGGTACGATTATCACATTAATTATTGGCGCAGCAAAAATGATGATGCCTGTATATTTCAAACATCCGATTATTATGGTGCCGTTACTTATCAATGGTATCATTGGTGGATTGTGTGCTTACTTCTTTAACGTTCAAGGTACGCCGATGTCGGCTGGATTTGGATACACAGGACTAGTCGGTCCGATCAATGCCTTTAAATTTATGGACGGCACTGTAATGCAGAATGTTATCAGTTTACTGTTAGCATATGTCATCATTCCGTTACCGATTGCATTTTTGTCTCATCAATTACTGAAAAAAGTATTACCGCATTATAATGATGAAATATATCTTTATAAAGCTGAACATTAATATAAAGTAAAATGGCCCGGTTCCTTAAGAGAATCGGGCCACATCATCATATTTGGCCCGATTCCAGAGCAGAACCGAGCCACATCACCATATTTGGCCCGATTCCAGAGCAGAACCGAGCCACATCACCATATTTGGCCCGATTCCATAAAAGAATCGGGCCACTTTTTAACGCTATTTATTATAATTTTTTAAAAAGCGTTCCAGTCTTACCATTGCTTCTTTTATTTCTTCCATACTTGATGCAAACGATAATCTGATATGTCCTTCACCGTATTTTGAGAATGCACTTCCTGGTACTACAGCTAATCTCTCCTGATCCAGTAAATCTAAAGAGAACTGATATGAATCACTATTGTAAGCTGATATATCCGGGAAGATATAAAATGCACCTTGTGGTTTTTCAACCGGTAATCCTAATCCGGTTAGTTTTTCATATAAAAAATCTCTACGTTCGATATATGCTTTATTCATAATTTTTACTGTCTCTGAATCTTTGAATGCTTCTATCGCACCATATTGACTCGGTGTTGCAACACAGATTGAATTATAGAGATGTACTGATGTAACGTGTGTAATGAGTTCTGCATTAGATACCACGTAACCGATACGGGCACCTGTCACTGCATGAGATTTAGATAGACCATTGATAACAAATAATTTATCTCTCAGTTCAGGAAACTCTAAAAATGAATGATGGGGTGCATCATATACATTCTCACTGTAAATTTCATCTGTCACGATAAAGATATCTTCATCTTTCAACATATTTGCTAATCCTTGAATTTGTTCGTACGTTAATGTTTTACCTGTAGGATTGGTCGGATAGTTGAATAGTACTGCTTTTGTATTAGGTGTTATTGCTTCTTTAATCGCTTCTGGTGTAGGTACGAGGTGTGTATTAGAAGTATCAACGAGCACTACTTTAGCACCGAGCAGCTTAATGATAGGTTCATATCCTAAATAACATGGTGATGGTAAGATAACTTCATCTCCAGGATTGATGATAGTTCTAAATACATCATCAATCGCTTCTGATCCTCCGTTTGTAACTACAATTTCTGTCTCAGGATCATAATCTACATTAAATTTTTTCTGAATTGACTTTGCAATCTCATTTCTCAGCTCTAGTAAACCTCTATTATGTGTATAGCGTAATTTATCATTTTCAATCGCCTCAATCATTGCATGTTTGACTGATGCAGGAGGAGCGAAATCTGACTGTCCTAACGTCAAATCGATACAATCTTCTAGACCTGCTGCTTTATTTGCAAACTCTCGCGTTCCAGGTATTGTTACTTCATTGATGAATTCATTTAATTGCGGCATTTTATACACTTCTCTTTCAACTATTTTTGTTAATGATTATACGCTATCTCCCTTTAATAAGCAAAAGGATAAGCAAAATAAACAGAAAAAAATAAAAATTCTGACTTGTATACTTATACATATCAATGTATAATAAATTTTATCTAAAGGAGGGGAAGTCATTGTCTTTTAAAAAGTTATTAAGTTATCTTATATTGATTGTTATGATTGCAACGATTACACCATTTACGGCTCATGCAAAAATCGATCAATACGATACGATTAAGAAAAACGGTGTGCTGCGCGTCGGATTATCTGCCGATTATGCACCATATGAATTTGAGAAAACGGTTAACGGAAAGCGAGAATATGCAGGTATTGATATCGAACTTTCAAAAAAATTAGCGAAAGATCTTGGTGTTGAATTAAAGATAGTAAATATGCAGTTCGATAGTTTACTTGGTGCTCTAAAGACTGGGAAGATTGACGTAATTATTTCCGGTATGTCACCGACACCTGAACGTAAAAAAGAAGTGGACTTCTCTGACTATTATATGCATGTTCAGCAGCGTATGATTATACAGAAGAAAGATGCAAAAAAGTTAAAATCAATTGAAGATTTCAAAGGTAAAAACATCGGTGTTCAAAAACAAACAACTCAAGAAGAGCTTGCCAAGACTGAAATTCCTGATGCGAACGTTACATCACTGACACGTGTGCCTGAAATTATTATGTCTTTAAATACAGGTAAGATTGATGGCGTTGTATTAGAAGGTCCCGTTGGTGAAGCGTATTTATCACAGAATACAAACTTAGCTTTCTCTGATATGCAGTTTGCTGATGAAAATAAAGGAACGGCAATTGCTTTGCCGAAAGATTCTCCAAAGTTACTTGATGCACTTAATAAAACGATTAAAGAAGTAGAAGATAAAGGATTAATGAAAGGTTATAAAGATAAAGCGAATGAAGCGATGTTTGATGAAGGGTCATTTTTCAGTAAATATGGTTCATTCTTTATTCAAGGTATTGGTGCTACAATCTTAATTTCTTTAATCGGTGTGATTCTCGGATCAATCTTTGGTGGTATTTTAGCCTTTATGAAATTAAGTAAGAATATTATTTTAAAAACATTATCATGGATTTACATTGAGTTTATTCGTGGTACACCATTACTTGTTCAAGTATTTTTAGTTTATTTTGGAACAACAGCAGTACTAGGTATCGACTTATCAGCATTTATTTGTGGTGCAATTGCATTGGTTATTAACTGTGCTGCATATATCGCCGAAATTATTCGTGCAGGTATTAATGCGGTAGATAAAGGTCAAACTGAAGCGGCACGTTCTTTAGGTTTAAGCCATGCCCAGACGATGAATAAAGTTGTGATGCCTCAAGCAATTAAAAATATCTTACCTGCTTTAGGTAATGAATTCGTCACAGTAATTAAAGAATCATCAATCGTATCTGTTATCGGTGTTTCTGAATTGATGTTTAATGCACAGGTTGTTCAAGGGGCATCATTCGATCCATTTACACCATTATTGATCGCCGCAGTTGTGTACTTCATCCTAACATTCGCGCTAAGTCGAGTGATGAATGTATTTGAAAGGAGAATGAGGGTTAGTGATTAAAGTAAATGATTTGCATAAATATTTTGGTAAAGTTGAAGTGTTAAAAGGCATTGATCTTGAAATATCAGAAGGTGAAGTCGTTGCGATTATCGGTCCATCAGGTAGTGGTAAATCAACGTTGTTACGCTGTTTAAATCTACTGGAAACACCGACGAGCGGTGAAATTATATTTGAAGGTAACGCACTCACTGCTAAAGGAACTGATATAAACAAGCTCCGTCAGAAGATGGGCATGGTATTCCAAAGCTTTAATCTCTTCCCGCATAAGACTGCGAAAGAGAACTTAATGCTGGCGCCATCATTACTAGGTAAAGGTAAGAAAAGTGAACTGGAAGCGAAAGCATTAGATTTATTAGCAAAAGTTGGATTATCTGATAGAGCAGACAATTATCCTTCGCAATTATCTGGTGGTCAAAAGCAGCGTGTAGCGATAGCCAGAGCACTTGCAATGGATCCGGATGTCATCTTGTTTGATGAGCCAACGTCTGCACTTGACCCTGAAGTAGTAGGGGATGTATTAGCCGTTATGAAGAAGCTCGCTGAAGAAGGGATGACGATGGTCGTCGTAACCCATGAGATGGGTTTTGCCAGAGAAGTTGCTGACAGAGTTGTATTTATGGATAATGGCGTCGTTCAGGAAGATGCACCACCAGAACAATTATTTAATAACCCTCAAAATGAACGTGCGAAAGCATTTTTATCGAAAGTATTATAATGCTTCGTAAGTATTATTAATTAAAGTAAGAGAGTTGCCATAATCAAATTTGATTGTGGCAGCTTTTTTGTTTTGGATGATGTAATTATTATCTCTTAAAAAGATGTATTTTATGGTAAAATAATAGTCTTATAAAGTGAAAGGGGGAGAGATGGGTGTATCAAAAGTTAAAGCAGGAAATTATTGAATATAGTAAGACGATTGGCATAGATGCCATCGGTTTCACTACAGCAGAACCTTTTGAGTCACTGCGTCCAAAACTGGAAGCATATTATGCAAATAACTATGATTCTGGTTTTGAGAAAGGCACGATTGAAGAACGTATCAACCCTAAGCTTTCTCTCCCTGAAGCACAGTCTATTATTGCGATTGCCGTCGGTTATCCGAATAAGCTACCTAATGCACCGAAGAGTATTCGTGGCGCAAGACGAGGTATTTTCGCACGTGCATCATGGGGAATTGATTATCACACTTTATTAAATAAACGACTCGAACTGCTTGTCGCATTTATTAAAGAGAGAGTTCCTGAAGCACAAACGATGAATATGGTAGATACAGGTGTGCTCAGTGACAGGGCAGTTGCTGAACGTGCGGGTCTCGGCTATGCAGCTAAAAATGGCTTTATCTTAAATAAAGATTTAGGCACATGGACTTATCTTGGCGAAATACTTGTATCGATTCCATTTGAACCCGATCACCCAGTAATAGATTCATGTTTAGATTGTACAATTTGCATTGATCGTTGTCCGACAGGTGCTCTACTAGGTAATGGGCAGCTTGATTCGAATAAATGCATCAGTTTCCTTACCCAGACGAAAGGATTTATGCCGGACGAATATCGTAGTAAGATTGGAAATCGTCTATATGGGTGCGACACGTGTCAGCAAGTGTGTCCGAAGAATCGAGGTATCAATACAACCCATGAGGATATTGAACTGGAACCTGAAAAATTAAAGCCTCTACTCGTTCCTCTACTCAAGATGACGAATAAAACTTTCAAATCAGAATTTGGTCATTTAGCTGGTGCATGGCGCGGTAAGAAACCGATTCAACGTAATGCCATTTTAGCACTCGCTCATTTCAAAGAAATCGATGCAGTACCAGATTTAAAGGAAGTCGCAGAAAGTGATCCTCGACCAGAAATTAAGGGAACAGCTTATTGGGCAATTGGTCAAATAAGTCATGATGAAATTGATTATTTAAAGGCAAGATATGAAAAAGAAACAGATAATGATGTTAAACTAGAAATATTAAAAAGTATAGAAAGTGTGGAAAAATAAATGTCATCAATTAACGTAGTATTATATCAACCGGAAATACCTGCTAACACAGGAAATATCGCTAGAAGTTGTGCAGCAACAGATACGCATCTTCATTTAATTCGTCCACTAGGATTCTCTACGGACGATAAAATGTTACGTCGTGCCGGCTTGGATTACTGGAAATTTGTAAATATCACCTATTACGATAGTATCGAAGAATTCTTTGAAAAGAATGAAGGTCACTATTATTTACTGACGAAGTTTGGTACGAAACCTCATACGACATTCGATTATAGTAACACTGACGAGAAACATTTCTTTATCTTTGGTCGTGAAACAACTGGTTTACCGGACTGGGTTAAAGAAAAATATATGGACACAGCACTGCGCATTCCAATGAACGACAATGTTCGTTCGCTTAATTTATCAAATACAGCAGCAATATTAATCTATGAAGCTTTACGTCAACAAAACTATCCAGGCTTAAACTAAGGAGGTCAAGTGATGAACGATACAATCCAGTTATTACAGAACCATCGCTCAATTCGTAAATTTAAAGATGAAGCGCTCAATCAGGAGACGATTAAGACTTTAGTGCGTGCAGCACAAAGTGCATCGACATCAAGTTATGTCCAGGCATATTCAATTATCGGTATTACTGACCAGCACATTAAGCAGCAACTTAGAGCAATCAGTGGTCAATCTTACGTTGAACATAATGGCCATCTCTTTGTATTCGTGGTTGATTATCATCGTCATCATGGATTAGCAGATCATCTCGAATCAAATGTAGATGATTATTTCGGGACGACAGAATCGCTATTAGTCGGTACGGTAGATGCTGCTTTAGCCAGTCAGAATATGGCAGTCGCAGCTGAAAGTATGGGACTTGGTATTTGTTATATCGGATCATTACGCAATAATATGCAGCGTGTGATAGATTTGCTTAAATTACCGGAATACACGTATCCATTGTTTGGCATGGTTGTCGGTGTACCAGATGACGAAGGTAGTCAGAAAGAAAGATTACCACTGGACGTTGTTTATCATGAGAATACATATCAGCATTTTAACTATGATGATTATAAAGCTTATGATGCGCGCACAAGTGCCTATTATAAAACGCGTACAGCAGGTAAACGTGATGATAAATGGAGTGAACAGGTAATACAGATGCTTGGCGGTAAAGCACGTCTTGATGTAGATGGTGTCGTAAAGCAGCAAGGCTTTCTGAAACAATAAAAATAAGCCGAAGACAATTTGTCTTCGGCTTATTTTGTGATTATTTGTTTAAATCTTCTTCCTTAACACCGTAGCTTGATTCACGACCAGCAGTTAAGATAGCTGTTAGGAAAGCGATACATACCATACCGATTAATAATGTATTCATTGGTAATCCCCCTAGATTTCATTAATAAAACTATTATAACCTATTCAATACACTTTTAAAACCACAAATAGATGTTTGCCTTAATTATTCATAATATTCATATTTATAGTGTTATGGGCTGTCAAAATAGGGTATAGCATATATAATAAAGAATGAGTAAAGATTCTAAGGAGGAATGAACATGGCAATGAATTTTAAAATTTTTGAAGATAAATTAACCGTATCGAACTACGTTGCTGATTTATTTAGAAAACAGATGAACAATAATCCAACTTCAATTATCGCTACTGCGTTAGGTGATGAAGCTGGTCACGTCATTGCAGAATTAAAGGCTGATACAGCACGTAATCCTGTTGAGACGAGTCAAATTCATATCTTTGATTATGATAAATTACGTGGCGACTATGGTACTGTTGGTATCGTTGATAAACAATACCATGAAGCAACAGGTAAAGATATTATGGAATTGATTAAAGACGAAGCGAAGACTAAAGAGAATAAAGGGAAATTAACAACTTTATTTGCTACGATTACTCAAGATGGCTCTGTCGGTTATAAAGAGATTAATCAGGATAACGATAAAGGATTACGTTCAGCACGTGAAATTATTATCGTATTAACAGGCGCAGACAAAGCTTCAATCGTTGAAAAGCTATACAATACTGAAGCGGGCGGCAACTTTGAAGCAGCGAATTTAAAAACACACCGTATGGTCAATGTGATTTTAGATGATGCAGCAGCCGCTGGATTGCCTCAAGATATACGTGAATACTACTTCCAAAAATTTGCGTAAAGGAATGATTATATGTCAACATCACATGATAATAAAAATGAAATGGTTACTGATTTCGACGACGTTGTAGAGTTAGGTAAAGAGATGGAACAAATTTCTGAACAAAACGCTGAAGCACGAGAAGAAGGTCAGGAACAAGAGGATGATCCTCAATAACTATTGAACAGTACATAATGATTTATGTACTGTATTTTTTTATTAATTAATGAATGTAAGCGTTATTTAATGTAAAATATAAGTATCAATAGATAAGGGGAGATAGTTAATGTCATTTAGAATTGAACATGATACATTTGGAGAAATCGAAGTACCATCAGATAAATATTGGGGTGCACAAACTGAACGTAGTAAACAAAACTTTCCAGTAGGAAAAGAAAAGATGCCAATCGAAGTTGTTTACGGATTTGCTCATCTTAAAAAAGCGGCAGCAATTGTCAACAAAGATTTAGGTAAATTATCAGCTGAGAAGTCAGATGCCATCGTAAAAGCATGTGATGATGTATTATCTGGAAAATTAGATGAACATTTTCCGTTAGTTGTATGGCAAACTGGTTCAGGTACGCAAAGTAACATGAACGTGAACGAAGTTGTAGCCTACGTTGCAAATATGTACTTGAAAGAATCAGGTAGCACAGAATCAGTTCATCCAAATGATGATGTGAATAAATCTCAATCATCGAACGATACTTATCCAACAGCAATGCATGTATCACTTTTCCATGAAATCGAAGCGAAATTAATGCCGGCATTAAATACACTTCGCAATACATTAAAAGAAAAAGAAGAAAAGTTTGCTGATATCATTAAGATTGGTCGTACACATTTACAGGATGCAACGCCATTAACTTTAGGACAAGAAATTTCTGGCTGGCGTTATATGCTTGATAAATGTGAAGCATTATTAAACCTATCTAAAAAAGAATTATTGAATTTAGCAATCGGGGGTACCGCCGTTGGTACTGGCATTAACGCACATCCTGAGTTTGGTGATCGCGTTGCTAAACAGATTGGTGTACAAACGGGTTATGATTTCATATCATCACCAAATAAATTCCATGCATTAACAGCGCATGATGAAGTGACATTTGTTCATGGCGCATTAAAAGCGCTTGCTGCAGATTTAATGAAGATTGCTAACGATGTACGCTGGTTATCATCTGGTCCACGTGCAGGTCTTGCTGAATTATCAATTCCTGAAAATGAACCGGGTTCTTCAATCATGCCTGGTAAAGTAAACCCTACACAATCTGAAATGCTGACGATGGTTGCTGTTCAGGTAATGGGTAATGACGCTGCAGTTGGTATTGCAGCAAGTCAAGGTAACTTTGAACTGAATGTATTTAAACCGGTTATTATGTATAACACATTACAATCAATCTATCTTTTAGCAGACGGTATGAATTCATTTAATGATAACTGTGCGGTTGGTATCGAGCCGATTGAAGAAAATATTCACAACTATTTAAATCAATCATTAATGTTAGTAACAGCTTTAAACCCTCATATCGGTTATGAAAAAGCAGCGCATATCGCAAAAACTGCACATAAAGAAGGTTTAACTTTAAAAGAATCAGCAATAAACTCAGGATTCTTAACAGAAGAGCAATTTGATGAGTGGATTAAACCTGAAAAAATGATTCATCCAAAATAAAATGTTTTAATCTGAAAGGGCAGGTCAGTTATGAAAAGATTAGGTTTAGTAGATATCGGATCAAATACAATCCGTTTAGTTATTTTTGAATACTCAAAAGAAACAGGATTACAGGAATTACAGAATATAAAAACACCTGCACGATTATATCAGTTTTTAAACAACGAAAAAGTTATGTCAGAACGTGGTATTGAAGTATTATGTGACACGTTAAATAGTTTTCAGAAAGTTGCACAAAAGTTTGATGTCCATGCTTTATATCCAGTTGCAACAGCTGCCGTACGACAAGCAACAAACATCGAAGAAGTAATCGATAAAGTAAAAGAAAAAACAGGCATAGAGATGCGTATTATTTCTGAAAAAGAAGAAGCATTTTTTGGATTCTATGCAGTCATTAATACTTTAGATTACTCGGATGGTGTCACAGTTGATATCGGTGGAGGAAGTACAGAAGTTACATTCTTTGAGGATAAAGAATTAAAATTTTCACATAGTTTTCCTTTCGGTGTCGTAACGCTTCAAAATATGTTTTTTGAAGGTAAGGCACATAACGATAAAGATGCGATAGAAGCAGCGGCAAAGTATATTCAGGAACAGCTGAGAAGTTTGCGATGGCTTGAGAAACGCCGTGTTCCAATTATAGCGATTGGTGGATCAGCACGTAATATTGCGAGAATCCATCAGTCATTAACAGAATATCCTATCGCAGGGGTACATGGCTATGCGATGAAAGAATCGGATCTTGATTTGGTATTTGATAACCTTACTGCAGCATCTGAAGATGACTTAGAAGATCTGGATGGATTAAGCAGAGACCGACAGGATATTATTATCCCTTCATGTGTATTATTTAATACATTATTTGATGAAGTAGAAGCGACTGAATTTATCTTCTCACGTAAAGGGTTACGTGAAGGTGTTATCATGAGCATTCTTGAAGAGGAGTATGTATTACCGTTCGATAAAGACAATGTCTTTAAAGACTCGTTAAAAAACTTAGCAACGGACTATAACATTAACCAGGAAGAAGCGAACCAACGTGTAATGATTGCCGAGACGCTCTATTATGAATTAGATAAGTTTGAACTGATTAAAGGTAATAAGCGTGACAAAGCATTCTTAAGAAATGCAGCGTATCTTTATTATTTAGGAAGTTACATCGATTCAGATGCCTCAAGTCAACATACGTACTATATTCTTTCAAACTCTAGCTTAAATGGTATCAGCCATAAAAATAGGGTGAAACTTGCATTACTTGCCAGCTTTAAAAATAAATCGTTACTTAAGTTTTATGAAGATGAAACGAAATGGTTTAATAGCGAAGAGCGAGAAACAATTCAAATGCTTGGCAGTATACTGAAATTCGCTTATGCATTAAATATTAGTAATACAAATATCGTTAAAGCTTTGTATTTTGAGAAAAAAGAAGCACACTTTGATTTAGTGATTGAGTACTCTGGCGATGCGATTGCTGAAGAATATCAGGCTGAAAGACAGAAGAAACATATCGAGAAAATAATAAAGTCAAAACTTAATCTCATTTTTACAGAATCTTTACAATAGTTAGGTATAACTAATATAGACTGTAAATTAATATACAATAAAAGTGGATGTGACGATAATGGAAAAATTAGATTTAAACAACAAGGCATTTTATAACAACAGAGAAGTAAGTTGGGTAGGTTTTAATCGTCGTGTAATTGAGGAAGCTTTTGATAAGAAAAATCCATTACTAGAACGTCTTAAATTTTTAGCAATTGCAAGTTCAAATGCTGATGAATTTTTTATGGTGCGTGTAGGTGGCCTTAAAGATCAGGTCGCGATGAACTTTAATGAACCTGAAAATAAAACACAGTTAACACCAACGGAACAATTAGTAGCAATTGATGCAGCTAATCGTGAAAACGTTAAATTACAATATGAACAATACAAAGCTTTGATTCAGGAGTTAGAAGGATATCAGGTTTTCTTTAAAGCAATTGATGAGTTGTCTCCTGAGAACTATCAAATCATTGAACAAAAGTTTAACTTTGAAATTTTACCGACGTTGACTCCACTTGGTATCGACGCTTACAGACCTTTTCCTAAATTATCAAACAAGTCATTAAATATATTCGTAGATGTAGAAACTGATGCTGGTGAAAAGAAATCTGCGATTGTTCAGATTCCAGCGTTATTAAATCGTATTATTCAGCTTGAAAATGGTGAACGTACAATCTTCGTATTATTAGAAGATGTGATTAATCATTTCATCGATAAGTTATTCTTTGGTTATAAAGTCATTCGTACATTTACGTTCAGAATTACAAGAAACGCAGATTTAACGATTCATGAAGATGGTGCGGAAGATTTATTAATTGAAATTGAAAAATTCTTAAAGAAACGTAAAAGTGGCGCTGCTGTTCGTTTAGAAATCGATACGCGCCATGATACGTCAATTAACGGTTCTTTCTTAATGAATGAATTAGAGATTGAAGCACGTGATATCTATAAGTTAGATGGACCACTTGATTTAACAATGTTATTCCAGTTAGCAGGAATGATAGAGAAGAAATATCCACAGCTAGCGTTTAAACCATTTGAAGCGGCACCACCGAAATATTTAAATGGTGGTAATGTTTATGAAGAAGCGCAGAAACATGATATCTTCTTCCATCATCCATATGAGTCATTCCAACCAATTGTTGACTTTATTAAACAAGCTTCTGAAGATCCTAATACGTTAGCAATTAAACAGACGTTATATCGTGTATCAAGTGATTCACCTATCATTGATGCATTGAAGAATGCAGCTGAAGCTGGTAAACAAGTAACAGTGCTTGTTGAGTTGAAAGCGCGATTTGATGAAGAGAATAATGTGCACTGGGCGCGTATGCTTGAAGAAGCGGGATGTCATGTAATTTATGGTATGACCCACTTAAAAACGCACTCTAAAATTACTTTAGTCGTGAAAAAAGAAGGTGACGAAGTAGTACCTTATGTACATTTAGGTACAGGTAACTATAACGATAAAACTGCTAAAATCTACACTGATATGGGTATTATCACAACGAATAAAGAAATTGGTCAGGATGCGATGAATTTCTTTAACTATTTAAGTGGTTATTCAGAAAAACCAACATATAAGAAATTACATGTCGCACCATTTGAAATTCGCGATGAATTTGTTGAACATATCAATCAGGAAATTGATTTTCATAAAGAATTTGGTAATGGCTTAATTATCGCCAAGATGAATTCATTAACTGATAAGACAGTTATTAAGAAATTATATGAGGCAAGTCAGGCTGGCGTAAAAGTTAAGTTAATCATTCGTGGAATTTGTTGTTTACGTCCTGGTATCCCAGGTATTAGTGAAAACATTCGTGTAATCAGTATTGTTGGTAGATTCCTTGAGCATTCTAGAATTTATTACTTCTATCATAACGGTGAAGAAAAGATGTATCTATCTTCTGCAGATATGATGACACGTAACATGATTAAACGTGTAGAGATTTTATTCCCAATCTTAGATCCAAAGATTGTGAACGAACTAAAAGAAATTTTAGAGCTACAGCTTAATGATAACCAAAAAGCTCGTGAGCAGGATGCGAGTGGTGTATATCATTATGTACGTAATAATCAGAATGCTGTAAATTCACAGGAAGAACTTGTGAATCAGGCAGAAAATTATAAACGTACATTGGTGAAGCCTAAAGTTACTGAGCCTCAGCCGGTAATGAGTAAACGTGCCAAATTATTAGGATTTGTCAGAAATCGTCTGAAGAAATAAGAAAAAAAGCGAGCCATTTCGTATGATTTCATACGAAATGGCTCATTTTTTATTTTACATTGATATTTAGGATGATTTAAACAAACTTCGTAACACTATTAATATTGCGACGCTCACTTGTTCTAGGTTCTTTTAACGTTTTACCGATAGTAATAATCAGTGCAGGTACATATCTTTCATCGATATTAAACGCTTCTTGTATACCGGTACGATTAAATCCGCCAATGGCACATGTACCTAAATCGTTAAGCGTTGCAAAATTCATCACTTGCATTGCCGGAAATGCAGAGTTCATAATTGCTGCCTCATATGCATATGCTTCATTTTGATAGACACCGTTTACTTGACCGGCAATCGTATCTTTAATTTCCTGAGTCATCGTACCTGCTTCAATGGCAGGGTCAAATACTGTATCGATATTTTTATTCGCTTCTTTATCACCTAATATAATAATCGTTGCACTCGAATCTTTCACTTGAGCCTGATTGTATGCTAGTGGTAATAACTTTGCTTTCGCTTCGTCGCTATGCACAACAAGAAATTCCCAATGTTGCAGGTTCCATGCTGAAGGAGCCTGATTAGCAGCTTCTAATATTTCAAGCAATGCTTCTTCTGACATTTTATATTCAGGGTCATAAACTTTGACCGCTTTACGTGTTAATAACTTATGCTGTATTGCATTTTCCATGATGCGCCTCCTAAAAATAAATAAAGATTTATATGATTATTATCATATAAATCTTTAATATATTATGCAATTGAACTGCTTAATCAAGTATTGCAGTAATCTTTTCCTGAGTAAGTGGATGGATAAATTCCAGCTTGTAACTTTCAAGCGCAAGCTGTCGCAAGTTAGAATCACTGTACAGTGGATCACCAAGCACAGGATAACCGATTGCTGCAAGATGCACACGAATTTGATGTGTACGACCCGTTTCTAATGTCAATTCAACTTCTGCGATGCCATCACCTAAAGCTTTTGAATCAACAATATGTGTTACTGCACGATCACCTGTTTGTGAAACACGACGTTTATTTGGATGAAACTTATCTTTACCGATTGGTAGATCGATTGTTTGTTTCTTAAGTGGAAGATGACTTTTAACTTTGGCACGATAAGTACGTGTGATTTCTCGTTCTTCAAGCATACGGTCGAGTATCTTTTTGATGAAAGGATTTTTAGCAACAAGTAATAATCCTACCGTTTCCTGATCGAGGCGGTGTACCGGTTCTACGTATGCTGAGTCTAACGTGTAGATGGCATGGTTGAGCAATGTATTAGATTCAGCCATATCATTAGGATGCGTTTTCACACCTTTAGGCTTTACAAGGATTGCTAAATGCTCATCTTCATATTTTACTTCACAAAGACGATAACTTGATTTGTATGCACTTTTTTCTTCACTGATTGGTAAGTATAACTGATCACCTTCAGAAAGTTTGCTTCTTAATGTAGCAGTCTCACCATTGATCGTGATATCCTTTGACATTCTGAATTCATGCATCGGTTTTTTAGGAATGTGTAAAGCTTTTAACATTTCTTCAATCGTTAAAGTATCCCATTCTTTAGTAATATTTATAATCATAATTTTTCTCCTAAATCGTATTTAAGTCGTATAATAATAGGGTAATATTTAATATCATATTAAAATTTATATAAATCATCATTCGCTTATATACTATTATAGATGAATTAAAGGAGAATTTACATGACTGAAGAAATTAATTTAGACAAATTTAATAAATCGATTGAAGCAAGACAAATGACATTTGATGATATCGATGAAATTATAGCACTACAAAAAATTTGTTTCCCAGGTATGGAACCGTGGGAAAGAGCACATTTAGAATCACATCTTAACCTGTTTCCACGTGGACAGATGGTTATTGAATATGAAGAGAAAATTATCGGATCATGTTCAAGTTTGATCATTAACTTTGATGAATATGATGATAAACATACCTGGAATGATATTACGGATTCTGGATATATTACAAATCATAATGATAATGGACATAACTTATATGGCATTGAAGTAATGGTTCATCCAGATTATCGTGGTATGCGTGTTGGACAACGTTTATATGAAGCACGCCGTGAAATCGCTTATGAACTTAACTTAAAATCAATCATTATCGGAGGACGTATTCCGAATTATCATCAATATCAGGATGAATTAACACCGCGTGAATATGTCAATGATGTGATGAAACGTAAAATTAAGGATCCAGTACTTACATTCCAGTTTATGAACGGATTTACTTTGATGCGTATTAATCCGAACTATTTAAAAGACGATGTGAAAAGCAGTAAGTACGCAACGTTAATGGAATGGAACAACCCTGATTTCGTTGCTAAATCTAACCTACATTTCAGAACAAGTTATCCGGTACGAATCTGTACAGTTAACTACATGATGCGAAAAATTGATTCATTTGAGGAGTTTGCGAACCAAATTGAATATTTCGTTGATGTAGCATATGATGCAGGCAGTGACTTTGTTGTCTTCCCGGAATTATTAACGACACAGCTGATGAGTTTTGATGAGAAGAGAAATCCAGCAGAATCTATCCGTCAGTTGACAAAATATACGGAACAATATATTGAAATGTTTAATGACTTTGCAATGCGATATAATATTAATATTATTGGCGGCAGTCACTTCGTTGAAGAAAATGATGATATTTATAATATTTCATACTTATTTAGACGCGACGGATCAATTGAAAAGCAATATAAAATTCATGTTACGCCAAATGAACGCAGATGGTGGGGTATTTCACCTGGTAAGAAGGTGGAAGTATTTGATACAGATTGTGGTAAGATTGCGATTCAAATCTGTTACGATAGTGAGTTCCCGGAGATGGCACGTATTGCGACTGAGAAGGGTGCTAAAATAATATTCACACCATTCTCAACTGAAGACAGACAAAGTTATCTGCGTGTGAAATATTGCTCAATGGCACGTGCGATAGAAAATCAAATCTATACTGTTACGAGTGGTACATGTGGTAACTTACCGCAAACTGAAAATATGGATATTCAGTATTCTGCTTCTGGTATCTATACACCAAGTGACTTTGGATTTGCACGTGATGGTATCGTCGGTGAAACGGGTGAAAATGATGAGATGGTTATGATCGGTGATGTTGACTTAGAAGTATTACGTCGTGGTCGAGAAGACGGTACTGTCCGTCAGTTACGTGATAGAAGACATGATTTATACCGCGTTGAATACAGACGTGACTAATATAAAAGAATGGTGTGCTTATGAAGAATAGTACGTTACTTTTAAAAGAAATTGCTGAATTTTTAAATGAAGAGACAGAAGTATATTCTATGATGAATGGTGCCCTTGACCGATTGGTTAAGGGGACCAATTTTTCTACTGGATGGATATTCTTTATCGATGAAGACGGGACCCATACGTTGGCATCTGAATATGGATTGCCGGATGCTTTGCTCATGGATGATTGTCGTTATATGACAGAAGGACCGTGCTGGTGTGTATCGCGATATCATCAGAAGAAGTTAACGAAAGCAAGTAATATTATTACATGTTCACGAATTGTAAAAGCAAATAAACAATATAGTGATAAGACCGGTGGCATTACACACCATGCAACAGTGCCACTTCAATCAGGTGATGAAAGATTTGGATTATTAAATGTAGCGACACCGAACACTAAAATTTATTCAGAAGAAGATCTCGCCTTATTAGAGTCTGTGGCCTTCCAAATCGGTAGTGCAATCAAACGTATCTATCTTACTGAGAAAGCACGAGAGACTGCATTACAAGAAGAACGAAATAGACTCGCTCGTGATTTGCATGACTCAGTTAACCAGATGCTATTTTCATTAAAGCTCACTGCACACGCAGCAGGGACGATGAGTAAGGACGAGCAATCTATTCAAGCGTTTCAGATGATAGAATCAACCAGTCAGGATGCTGTCAACGAAATGCGCGCATTAATCTGGCAGTTGAAACCAGTGGGATTAGAGCAGGGACTGGTTGAAGCTGTAAAGAACTACGCAGAAGTGTTAGGATTAGATGTAACGATTAAAGTAACTGGTCTACTCAATCTGGAAAGTAAAGTAGAACATACAATCTTCAGAATAATCCAGGAAGCAATGAATAATGTTAAGAAACATGCTCAAACAGATGCAGTATCTATTCATTTATCGCAGAAAAGTGAACAGTTTATAATGAAGATAGAAGACAAAGGTAAAGGATTTAAAGTAAGTTCAGCAAAAACTTTACCGACGCATGGTCTAAAGAACATACTGCAACGTAGCAATGAAATAGGCGCAGAAGTTAGTATGAAAAGTGAAGAAAATGTCGGAACAATAATAGAACTTTTTTATCCGAAAGGACAACAACATGAAAATAATAATCGTAGATGATCATCATATTGTGAGACAAGGATTACAATTTTTACTATCAACAGAAGCAGACTTTGATGTCGTTGCTGATTTCAGCGATGGCAGTGAAGTTGTGTCATATCTTAAAGAACATGATAAGCCGGATTTAATTATTATGGATTTAGTGATGCCTAACATGGATGGCATAGAAACAACTAAAGCCATTAAAAACAGCTATCCGGAAGTGAAAGTACTTGTATTATCCAGTTTCGTGGATGAAGAGCATGTAATGGGTGTGATAGATGCAGGAGCAGATGGCTATGAAATGAAGGACAGTGAACCTGATGTTTTGATTCACACGATCAAACAGGTACTATCTGGCGCTCAGGCGTTCCATCCGAGTGTAGAAGCATATAAAGAATCCGGGCAAAATTTGCCGCATATTAAAAATCCATTATCTAAGCGTGAATTAGAAGTATTAGCTGAAATGTCGAAAGGCTTAACCAATAAAGAGATAGCAGAAGAGCTATTTGTATCAGAGAAGACAGTTAAAACGCATGTCAGTCATATCTTTGCAAAACTTGAAGTGAAGGATCGTACACAAGCATCGATGTATGGTGCAAAGTATAATTTGTATAAGTAGATATGCATGAGGATGGATTGTTTTATGGATCGATGTCGATGTGTCCAATAAAGGTGAGATATTGGACACGTAATGAGAGAAACAGCGGAAATCGAAGTCAAGTGCGTCTTGTCCGATAAAAGTGATATATCGGACAAGTTGAGAGAGAAATAGGGTAAATCGAAGACGTCTTGTCCGATAAAACTGATATATCGGACAAGTTGAGAGCAGAATAGCGTAAATCGAAGACGTCTTGTCCGATAAAACTGATATATCGGACAAGTTGAGAGCAGAATAGCATAAATCGAAGACGTCTTGTCCGATAAAACTATATATCGGACACGTTGAGAGCAAAATAGCGTAAATCAAGGACGTCTTGTCCGATAAAACTGATATATCGGACACGTTGAGAGCAAATAGCGTAAATCAAGGACGTCTTGTCCGATAAAAGTGATATATCGGACATGATTGAGAGCAGAATAGCATAATCGAAGACGTCTTGTCCGATAAAAGATGAGTATATC
>NZ_MJBI02000005.1 GCF_002742385.2 Macrococcoides goetzii | reverse complement strand
CCGCCGGTAGTAACGCCAGAACCTGAAAAATTATATAGTTTAGGCGACTACGTATGGTCAGATGAAGGATCAGTACCAAATGTACAGGATAGCAGCGACAAACCTTTAAGTGGTATTAAAGTGATATTAAAAGGATACGATGGTCAGTTCATCGCTGAAACAACGACAGATGCGAATGGTCACTATCAGTTTGATGGTTTGAAGAACGGCACATATATCGTAAACTTCATTACACCGACAGGCTGGTCACCAGTTGTGTCGAACGTAGGTACAGAAAGTTCAGATTCAGATGGTCCAACAGATGTGATCGCGACGATTAAAGATGGCAACAACATGGATATTGATCAAGGCTATATTAAGATGGTCCCTCCGACAGATAGTGGACAACCGCCGGTAGTAACGCCAGAACCGCCGGTAGTAACGCCAGAACCTGAAAAATTATATAGTTTAGGCGACTACGTATGGTCAGATGAAGGATCAGTACCAAATGTACAGGATAGCAGCGACAAACCTTTAAGTGGTATTAAAGTGATATTAAAAGGATACGATGGTCAGTTCATCGCTGAAACAACGACAGATGCGAATGGTCACTATCAGTTTGATGGTTTGAAGAACGGCACATATATCGTAAACTTCATTACACCGACAGGCTGGTCACCGGTTGTGTCGAACGTAGGTACAGAAAGTTTAGATTCAGATGGTCCAACGGATGTGATCGCGACGATTAAAGATGGCAACAACATGGATATTGATCAAGGCTATATAAAATCTGTACCGCCAACAGATGGAGGACAACCACCAGTGGTAACACCACCGGCAACAGATGGAGGACAACCACCGGTAGTAACTCCGCCTGTACCAGAAGATCAGCAACCGCCTGTGAAACCTGCTGAGCCTAATAGTGATAAACTATATAACTTAGGTGATTATGTTTGGTTAGATAACAACCATAATAGTATGCAGGATAGTGATGAAAAAGGTATTGAGGGAGTTGTAGTAACTTTACGTGATTACGCTGGTAATACAATTGCTACTACAAAGACAGATGCAAATGGTCATTATATATTTACTGGTCTGAAAAATGGTACTTACATTGTTAATTTCAATGCGCCACTTGGCTGGTCACCAGTAATTGCTAACATTAATCCAAATGATGATACATTAGATTCAGATGGTCCAATTGATGTTATTGCACATATCCAGGATCAAGATAATATGACAGTAGACCAAGGATACTGGTTCCAATCTGGTGGAGGTAGTTCAGAAGTAAAACCAGCGCCGGAAGTGAAACCAGGTACACCTGAAGTAACACCACCAGCGCCGGAAGTGAAACCAGGCACACCTGAAGTAACGCCGCCAGCGTCGGAAGTGAAACCAGGCACACCTGAAGTAACGCCACCGCCAGCGCCGGAAGTGAAACCAAGTAAGCCTGAAGTGAATTCAGCTGGAAATGTGACAACACCAGAAAAAACTCAGCAACAAAATCAAGCAGTTACATTACCTGACACTGGTGAAGCTGATTCTGATAATGCAGGTATTGCATTACTTGCAGCATTAGGTGGATTTGCACTAATTACTTCACGTAAGCGTCGTAATGATATGAATACATCTAATTAAAGTAAGCAGGCTCACTTTGAGCCTTCTTCTTTCTTTACTCAGTGTGTAAAAATAGATATTTCGGGTATATAACTAAAAGTAATGTTATAATGTAAGAAAGAAGTAAAGGAGGCTGATTGTAATGGCTGAAAAGAAAACTGGTTCAATTTCAGGAACAGTGAAAGATGAGACTAAACGTGTTATTCAAGGTCACGTCACTGATCAAACTAAAAAAGAGAACGAAAAGAACGAAGATAAAAAGTCTAAGTAATATTTTAAACTTCAAAATTTATATTTCATGCTGAAGGCAACATCTATCGAAGGTGTTGCCTTCAGTTATTTTTATGGTTTAAATTAAAATTTACTTTTTATTTTAATTGTACAAGATTGTCGATTTATATTGTTAAGTAATATTGAATACTTTTATTCCTTCATATAAAATAATAATATTGATATATTTTAAATTATTAGTATTTTCGAATTACTTCAAATTTACTTATAAAAGAGGATTGGCATGAAAGCACACGATGAAAAACTCCTTATTCTCTACAAATACCTTCAAAATAATGAATATTCTCGTGACGAAGTAGCAGAAGAACTAGAAATCACGCCACGCCAATTGACACGCTTAATTAAGCAATGGCAAGAGGATGATTTAATTGAGTACAGTGTTGGTGTAGGCCGTGGCAATTTATCGACATTTAAATTTAATGTTGATGTGGAACAACAATTTATTATGAGTGTGCCTGCACATTTAGATACATATTCTATTGAGGAAATTACAAATATCTTAAATTTGCCTTTGAATGAGTCTTCAAAAAATTTGATCAAAGGCTTATTTAATAATGCAGTCAAAATTGATGAGGACATTATTCCTGTAGAAATGATTGGTAAAGCGATTACTGTAGATTATATCTATAGATTTCCAGATGATTTAAATCCATTACAACCGATGGATACAGCTTTAGATGCGCTCGTTTATAATACGATGGATAGATTATATGAAGTAGATGGAAGCCTGGAATTCAAAAGTCATCTTATTCAGCATGAAACGATTGAAGACGATAGTTTAACGATATTTATGTTCCAGGATATAACGTTTTCGAATGGTAAGCAGTTACTTGCCCAAGATATCAAGCATTGTCTAGATCGACTGGTAAATGATAAATGGTATAACAATTTATTAAGTTATATTGAAAAGGTAGAGGTTATTGATTTATTTGTGCTTAAGATAACTTTTGACGGACATATTGATAAATTGAAATTTGATTTGTCGAGTCCTTACGCAAGTATTTATTTAAAAGAAGGTGCGGACTACATTGGTACCAATGTATACAGTGTGGATCGTGTTACGAAAGATTATATTGTATTGCAGGCACGTCATACAACGCATCATAATTTACCGGAAGTGCAAAAAGTATATCTAGTAAATAGTTACAGTAACTATAAGCAATTTATTGAAGATAAATATCATGAATTATTGCTCCATGATATTAAGATGATACGATTCACAATATTCAATCCTTACTTTACAGATCTTGATTACGTTGAACGTAAACAGTTGCTTTACTATATACAGAGGTTCCACCAGGGCGCTATTGATGAGCATATCGAAAGTATGCCAATCACACAAAAACCGATTGTTATGGGAATGATTGATCTAACTTCTCATGTACTGGTGCCTTTATTTAATTATTTAAAATCAGTTGGTTTTAATATGAATAAATATCATATATCTTATAAAGATACGTTGAGAGATAATACTGAAGCATTACCAATTGATTTTACTTTAATTGGTCATTCGTATATCCCTGAAGTCTATTATTATTCTTTGCTTAATAATACAAATATAAAAACATGGTTCAATTACTTTGATGAAAGTAAAGCATTCAATCGTCAAATAACACATAAGCCTATTGAAGAATGGGCACAAGTAGAACAGCAATTTCAATCATTTCTTATAGATGAAGCGTGGTATGCAGAGAATGTAAAACAGTTGCGTAATATTATCGTATTGAAAGGCCATAAGAATGTTGTATTTAATAACGATGGCGTTATATTATATGGGGAAATCATAGTGAGGGAATAAAATATCAAATAATAGGTGACATTTTTAAAAAAAATGTCGCTTTTTTTATGTCCACTTAAAAGTTACGATATTACTATACAAATAAATATATAGTAAAAAAAAGAAATATATTGGGAAAGTAGCTTGATTTAAATGGACAAAAGACTGTTATATGTTGAAAAATATTTATCATTATCAGAACCGAGTGAAAGTTTAGCAGATTATTTACAGCTATCAAAACGTCAATTGTCTAGATTGTTAAGCCAATGGCAAGATGAAGGTTATATCAATTATTCACCAGCAATTGGTCGTGGTGGTAAAATGGATATCACATTTAATGTCGACGTGGAGAAAGAGCTTTTTTATCATGCTTTAAAAACACATAAAGATATGACGATTCAGGAAGTAAAATCATATCTTGATTTACCATGGGACGAAGAATCAAGAGAAGTGATAGTTAAACAGCTGAAAAATAATTTTGCAACAAACGGTAATAATCAAAATTCAATTATTGATTTTGTATACAATATTCCTCATGATATCCATCCGTTAACAGCTCAAAGCATGGTCAGTTTTCAAGTGATTTCTCAAATAATGCGTACGCTTTATACCATTGATCAGGAATATAATATTCAATACGATTTAGCAAAGTATGATGAATGGGTTGGTAATACACTGCATATTTATCTGCATCAAGATGATTTCTTTCCTGATCGTAAACGACTTACAGCATCAATAGTATGCTTAGCATTAAATAAATTAATCTTTTATTCAAAATATAAAAAGTTTTTCAGTGATGTCATTAGCGTGGATTTAATAGATGACTTTCAAATATCGATTACGTTACAAGAAAAGAATGAGCATATTAAATATTTACTGAGTGAACCGTATAGTTCTATATATTTTGAAGAAGATAATGAAGTGTATGGCACTGGTCCGTACTATCTTAAGTCTAGAAAACCGAAGGAACTTATTCTTCAGGCGAATCCGTATTATAAACGTCTCGTACAAATTGAGCAATTATATTTCGTAGAAAATAAAAAGCGTTTCTCTGAATATATTTCATCTGATAAATATGATACAAACAAGACGCAGCGATTTTATCTTGGACATCGTATTTTATTGATGAATCCAAATACAACGTTAAATTTTGATGAAAGAAAACAGACGATACAAACATTACAGAGTTATTTATACGAATATTTCCTTCATAATGATAAATACTTTAAATGGAATGGAGAAATTCCAGATAAAAAACTAAGTATGGATAATATTCATCGACCAGTTCGATTACTAATCGATGAATTCAATGTAAAGGTATTCAAGGATATTGTGAATGAGATAAACAAAGAACGAAAATGTATTGAATTAATCGTTATAAAACATGAAGACTACATAAAGCATCATCTGAGTGAGCATGATGTTGACATCGTGTGGATGACTGAAGCAATTCATCAGGAGCAACCATTTATGTTGAATAATTTATTATTGCATGCCAAGTTCAAAGAATGGTATCTCGATAAAGAACCATTTCAATTATTTAATAAAAAGTTTCGATTTGATAATTTTGAAGCTTTAGAAACAGAAGCGATAAGTCATTTGAAAAATTTAGAGGATAATTATTATTATTCTAATGTATTAATCAATGAAAAAGTATTTATCTATACTTCTGCAATTCAACATATTGATATCAATCAATATGGCTTTATAGATTATGGTAGCGTTATTCTAAAATAAGAATTGTACGAAAAGAATTGTATTAAAATATTAATATAAAATATTGATATATAAATTAAAGAATGCGTTAATATTTTTAACATAGTAATAAATGCAAGTATAAAACACTACTATAAACTATTTGTCACAAAATTGTCACATTTAAGATGAAGTGCTAATTGTGGATAACAATATTCATTATTTTGTATAATGTATCTTTTATGAATAAAGTGTTTTAGTATATAAATACTGAAATAAAAATATATTTAAATGTATCTACATAAATGTATCATGCAATATATAAACAATTTATACAAATATAATGTATTTTTATACGTGATTGTTGATAACTCATTTATATGGAATATGCAAGTAAGTGTGGCATTGTAAAATAATAGTATTAAAATAATAATAAGTCATAATCTGAGAATTATGGCGATTTGTCAAATTGCAATAAAGAGAGATAAGAGGAGGATTTTTATGAATAAGTATGGCATTAGAAAGTTCACAGTAGGAACAGCTTCAGTAGTAGTAGGTTCATTATTGTTCCTAGGCGCTGGTCAACAAGCTGACGCTGCAGAAGCAACATATTCTTTAGGAGACCGTGTTTACTCAGATAACAATGGTAACTACGTTCAAGATGCAGGAGACACAGGTCTTGCTGGATTAACAGTTACGATCCGTGATTATGCAGGTAACCATGTTGCAACAACTACAACAGATGCAAATGGTAACTATTCATTCTCAGGATTAAAAAATGGTACTTATGTTGTTAACTTTGAAGTACCTGCAGGATATGCAAATGATGTAGCAAACATCGGTTCTGAAGATGTAGATTCAGACGGACCAATTGACGTATTAGTTGATATTAATGGTGCTAACATCACTACTTTAGACACTGGTTTCATTCCTTTAAATGGACAAGGTTCTGCGCCAGCACAGGGTGGAGAAGCTACACCAGCTCCAGCACCAGGTAATGGTGGAGAAGTTAAACCAGCACCATCACAAGGTAATCTATCAATCGGAGACCACGTATGGTGGGATGCGAACCGTAACAACTTATACGATCAAGGTGAAAACCCAGTAGCAGGATTACGTGTATCTATTCGTGACTATGCTGGTAACTTTATCGCTGAAACAACTACAGATGCAAATGGTAACTATGCATTCCATGGTTTATCAGACGGTCAATACATTGTTAACTTCCATAATCCATTAGACTGGTCACCAGTTATTGCGAACATCGATAATGATGTTTCAGAAGCAATTGATTCAGATGGACCAACTGACGTTATCGTTAACTTAAAAGGTGCTTCTAATTATAATGTAGACCAAGGTTACTATGGCGTTGGAACTCCAGCTCCAGGTGGTGGCGGAGAAGTAACACCTCCAGGCGAAACAACACCTCCAGGTGGCGGCGGAGAAGTAACACCTCCAGGCGAAACAACACCTCCAGGTGGCGGCGGAGAAGTAACACCTCCAGGTGAAACAACACCTCCAAGTGAAACTAAACCATCTGAGCCTGCACCAACTACACCAGCACCAGTTGAAACTGTTAAACCAGCTGAAATTGGTAAATCAGTATTACCTGATACAGGTGAAAAAGATAACAAAGGTGCAATTGCTTCAGTATTAGCATTATTAGGTGGAGCTGCATTATTCGGTTCTCGTCGTAAATAATAAAGAAACTTATCGATTGGTTTGGAGACGTCTGAATCAATAACTAAGTTTATATATTTAAGTAGCACACACTCTATGAGTGTGTGTTACTTTTTTTATGAGTTTTTGTAATCAAACTGTTACATTTATATGTTTGAATTTTCAGATAATAGTAGTTATAATGTATTAAATATAGATTATACATTACACGATGAAAAGGAGCGGATAATGTATGGAACAGTTATTAGCACAGCTGCACCTATTCTCCGTAGGTCCAAATAATGCAATTGTATCTTCTCTAATCATCGGTACATTAACGGTAGTGGCGATGATTATTGATAAAACGAAATCAGATGAAAGTGATTAAGCATGAAAGGGGTGCATAATCACTTTTATTTTTTGCTTAATGAAAAATAAACATTAAACTATAAATTATCAAATCATAATAGATAGGTCGAAAAAATTACATAATTGTAACATTGTATTGTTTTTGTATAAATCAAAAGGATGACTTTTAAATAAAGATTTTGTTAAATAATATCAATATTTTTATCAATAAATCAATAGAAATAAAGAATAATATAAATTGTATACCATAATAAATAGCTTACTATTTTATGTGACGGAACATATTTATTCATAAAAATTGTATATATATACAAAATTTTGTAACATAAATGTAATAATTTGAGTAGAGGGGAAAATTTGTAATTTTGTTCTATTCACTTTGAATGAAATTACACGTATATTATATTAAGGAATAATAAATCGGAGTAATCTAGGAGGAAATATGGAAGAAGTAATTGATTTAAAGGAAATTATTGAAATACTGAAAAAGAATTTAAAGTTAATACTTGGATTAGCCATTACATTCGCATTAATCGCAGGTATTGTATCGTTTTTCTTAATTAAACCAACATATCAATCGGAATCACAGGTCATCGTTAACCAAAAAGGTAAAAATGCCGATGTCTATAACAATCCGGGAGAAGTTCAAACTAACTTACAATTAATAAATACATATTCTCAGATGATTAATTCAAAAGTGATTCGAAAGCAAGTCGTAGATCAATTGAATTTAGATGTATCTGAAAAGTCATTACAACCAATGATATCTGTGACAAGTGAAGCAGAATCTCAACTGATGAAGATTAATGTAGCAGGACCTGATAAAAAAGAGACTGCTGAAATTGCAAATGCTTTAGCGGATATTGCTCAAAAAGAAGTGAAACGTGTAATGGGCGTTGATAATTTATCAGTTTTCTCGAAAGCAGATGTTGATGAAGAGACTGCTCCGATTAAACCGAAACCATTGATGAATGTTATTGTAGCAGGATTATTAGGATTAATTCTTGGTACTGCAATTGCTTTCTTGCGTTCAATGTTAGATACACGTTTAAATACAGAAGAAAAAATTGATAAATATATCGGTCTACCAACGCTTGGTAAGATCTATACGATAGAGAAGTAGGTGCGCTATGTTTAAGAAGAAAAGAAGAAAAACCAATATTGATCAATTAGAAATCGTTAATCGCCCAAAGTCGGTTATTTCAGAACAAATTAGAACGTTACGTACAAATATCTTGTTTACTTCTGCAGACGTACAAATTAAAAAGATGCTTGTAACTTCATCAGAACAAGGTGAAGGTAAATCAACGATATCAGCCAATTTAGCTGCATCTTTCGCGCAAGCTGGATATAAGACACTACTCATCGATGCGGATTTACGTAAGCCGACACAGCATAAAATATTTGAACAAATGAACGTAAAAGGCCTTTCAAATTTAATCGCAGGACAAGTTGCGATTGAAGAAACGATTAAACCAGAAGTACAACCTGGACTAGATTTATTAACATCAGGACCGGTACCGCCAAATCCAGCGGAATTGCTGGGTTCTTTAGCTATGGAAGATTTGCTTATTAATTTGAGTGAAATATATGACTTAGTATTACTTGATACGCCACCTGTGCTTGCTGTAGCTGACTCACAAATACTAGGAAACCTGGTTGATGGTTCTTTACTAGTGGTAAATTCAAGATTAACGCATCGTGAAAAAGTAGCTGATGCTAAGAATCAATTAGATAAAAGTTCATCAAAGACATTAGGAATTGTATTAAATGATTTAGATAAAAAAGATGACGGGGATTATTACTATTATTATGGTGAAAAATAAACTATAAATTGATGATTAGGTGTATAAATGAAACAAATTAATGTAATACTTATATTTATTATCATTCAAAGTATACTAACTGAAGATTTAACTTCTTTATTTAAAATGCAACTAGGCAACTTGGCTATTCCATTGGTATTGATTTTCCTATTTTTAAACTGTAAAAATATTAAAATGAGTAAGAGCTTACTTTTCTTTTTGTTGACAATCGTATTTATATCTTTAATTTCAATGATTATTAATCAAACAGTCTCAAATTCTGATTTTTTAAGAATGTTTAAAGTTAATAGTGTACTGATATTTATACTGTTTGGAATTTGTATTAAAAATTTAAATGATGTTATATATATTCGTACAATTTTTTATAGCTTTATCACATTTTTACTAATTTTTATTATTCAAAATTTCTCAGAATTAATAAAATTAAATTCTCAATCTAGATTATTTTATATGAGATATTTGAATATTGAGATAAATACAGGAAATCTATTTTTTACTATGCTAATTTTTGCATTGGCATTATTTATAATATTGAACAATAAGTATTTTTTGGTGAGTAAAAGAATAGAAATCATTCTGGTTATTCTTATATTTATACTTATCATTACCTCTCTTGTTAGAACAGCGTATATTATTGCATTTATTATTTATTTTTATTTTTACGGTATTAAACTTTTAAATAGGAAATATGTTGTGTGGCTTGGCCTAAGTTCAATAATTTTATTATTATTTATTATCTTTATAGTAGAGACTGGATATATTGATAGAATTCTATACACGTTTTCTAATAATGGAGAAAGTAAATTAGATAATTCAACGTTATATAGAGTGTATTTATTTAATAATACACTAGAAGCATTACAAAATAATATTATCAATATGTTTATCGGTTTCGGTTTTGTTGAATTTAGTAAATTACCGATTAATAACCTAGGGCTAGAAAGCACACATAATGGATTCTTGAATATTACAGTTAAAGGTGGTTTATTATATTTATCTTCATTTATTACTTTAATATTCTATACATTTATAAAATGTAAAAATAAACGAACATTTTCTTTAATCACCCTTCTATTTATAATATCCAATTTAACTGGAGACGGAATTACTTATATCCCATTAACGCAAATGTATTTTACAACATTAGGAATATGTTTAGAGGTACAAAATAATGAATAGATTTATATATTTGATTTATGTCATATCAAGTTCCTTATTTGGATTTCTATTATTACCAATTTTGAATAATTATCTGTCTGGGTATGAAATTGGAATGTATGCATTATTAAACTCTTTATTTCAATTGTGCATTATTATTCCTAATTACTCTGTAAACTCAACAATCATAAGGTTCTATTCAAAATATAAAAATAATGAGCAAAATTTTAAAAATAGAATGGATATCTTACTAAAACGATTATTGATGTTTTCTATATTAGCAATTATTTTAGTAGTATCATTTTATAACTTGATCAACCCTACATTTTCTATGTTGGATACTGCATGCTTAGTCATAGTGTTTATTACATTTTTATTATATAAAAATGTCCTATCTTATTTTCAAGCAGGGAATTTTCAAAAAGAGTTTATATTATTTTCTTTTGGAGAGTTAATATTTAGATTTACTTTCACTATAATTTTACTAATATTATTTGAAAACCATCTTGTCCCTTTTTGGGCAATGTCAATAAGCTCATTATTGATTTATTTACTTGCTTACAGAGATTTGAAAAATAATAAGTTTAATTCAGGAAATCTAAAAATATCAGAATATGAACTATCAAAATATTTTAGGCCATTAATATTTTCTTCGATATTTATGTGGATTTTGTCATCTTCTGATCAATATATGCTTGATTTATTTTTAGGGAAAGAAGCTACGGGGAAATATTTAAAAGGATATACAATACCGTTTCAAATCATCATTATATTTACTACAGCTTACATGATGTATTTTGAACCAGTTATTAATAGTTTTAAAAATAATGGGAACTCAATTTCGATTAGAAAAGAAAAAAATAGAGCATATTTACTATTGTTAATGTATGGAACATTTATTTTAATATTTGGCTGCTTATTTTCTGAAGAAATTTATAAACTTTTATATGGAGAAAATGAATATGGAGAGTATGTATTTTACTTATTAATATCGTTAGGTGCGTTATTTTGGAGTTTATATAAAGTATCAAATGCACTTATACTTATTGAAAACTATTCTAGTTTATCATGCATATTACTTATGATTACTGCAATTATAAACGTTGTCATAAATATAATATTAATACCTAAGATGGGGATATACGGTGCAGCTTTATCAACAACCATATCGTATTTAACGTTGTTTTTACTTTCATTAATAGCGAATGAATATATAAAAAAGAAAAGAGGTTAGACTATGAAAATATTAGTATATGGTAACTACGACTCACCACATATTTCCACTTGGGAACAGTTTTATGAATTTGATAACAACAATTATTATTTATTTTTAAGTAAAAGTGATTTAGTTGAAAAAAGAAATGTTATTTCTGAAATATTAAAAATAAGGAAATTTATAAAAGAAAATAAAATAGATATTGTTCATACTCATAGTGCAGGTATCTACGGTATAAAATCATTATTTTTAAATACACCTTTCATCATTACAATTTATGGATCTGAATTATTTAAGTGTAAAGATAGTATTACTAGAAAGTTTATTATGGATATTATTCTCAGTAATAGCCAATCTATTTCTTGTACATCTATTGCATCTAAAAATGTGATTGAAAATTTATTTCCAAAACATCTTAAAAGAACTTTTCTTTTTAACATTCCTGCTACAAAAGAATTTTTTAATGAAAATATAAAAGGAAAAAAATATGTGTTTTCAAATCGTCGAATAGGATCTCTCTACCATACTAAAGAGATAATTAAAGGATTTATTATTTTTAAAGAAAAAAATAAAGATGAAAATATTAGTTTATATCTTTCAGATGCTTATAGTGATAAAGGAAAATATAGTGATGAAGTAAAAAATTTAATTGAGAACTCTAAATATAAAGATAGCATTATTATGGATTCGAATATTAAAACTAAAGCTGAATTGAATAAATTATATAATCAATCTATTTGTTTCATTAATATACCCAAAAGTGATCAACTTTCATTAAGTTTTTTAGAAGGTGTAAAAGCTGGTTGTCACCCAATTGTTTCTAACATTGATGCATATTCAAGATTAATAACTGAATATAATATAAGTAATATTGATATCGAAAATGATATCGAGTTACAAATTGCTCAAAAGATTGAAGATGTTTCAAAAGGACTTGAAATAACAGATATAAACAGCATTAATAATAATTTGAATAGTCTCGAAACAAGTTTTAAAGTATTCAAAAACTTTATTGGAGGAAAAAATAAATGAAACAATTATTAAACTCTTTGAGTGATGGAGAGATTAAACTGAAAGAAGTTCCAAAACCTTTAGTAGGGAAAAATGAAATTCTAATTAAAACTCATTATAGTGCGATTTCTATCGGAACTGAGAAAATGTTAGTAGATTTTGGTAAGGCAAATTATATAAAAAAAGCTAAACAACAACCAGAAAAAGTTAAAGAAGTAATAAATAAAGTGAAAACTGATGGTATCAGTACCACTTATAATGCAGTTAAATCAAAGTTAGATAAGCCTATCCCGTTAGGTTATAGTTCAGCAGGAGAAGTTATTGAAATAGGAGATAATGTCAAAGAATTCAGAGTAGGAGACTTTGTAATTTCTAATGGTTCTCATGCGGAAGTTGTTGCAGTAAATAAAAATCTTGCTGCAAAAATCCCTTCTAACGTTAAACTTGAAGATGCGGCTTTTACTGTAATTTCTTCTATCCCATTACAAGGTATAAGATTGTTAGAGCCTCAAATTGGAGAAACAATTGTCGTTATAGGCTTAGGTTTGATGGGTCTAATTGCTTCTCAAATACTAGTAGCAAATGGTTGTACAGTGATAGGTACAGATGTTGATGAAAAGAAAATAGAACTAGCAAAATCATATGGAATTAATGCAGTAAATGTTGGACAAGGATTTGATATTGTCAACTATGTAAAAAATGAAACAAATGGTTTTGGTGCAGATAAAGTATTGATAACAGCTTCAACAAAAAGTAATGAACCTATCTTACAATCTGCAAATATGGTTAGACAAAGAGGGAAAATAGTTTTGGTTGGAGTTGTTGGTCTAGATATTGATCGAACACCTTTTTATGAGAAAGAGATTACTTTCCAGGTTTCATCTTCATATGGTCCAGGTAGATACGATAAGCAATATGAAAGTGATGGAATAGACTATCCATATGGATATGTAAGATGGACAGAGAACAGAAATTTTCGAGCGATTTTGAAATTAATGGAAAAAGGTAGTTTGACCTTTGACAACTTAATTACTCATAAATTAAATTTCACTGATGCTAGTCAAGTTTATACAGATATCAGTAAAGAAAGTAATGTCATTGGAGCTTTATTTAAATATGATGCAGAAAATACTAATTTAAGCGTAATAAGTCATTTAGAAAATAATAGTAGAATTAAACATTTTATGAATGAGCCTACTATTGGTTTGATTGGAGCTGGAAATTATACAAATCAAACATTATTACCAAAAATAAATAAAAAATATAGATTGAAAACTATAGGTAGTCCTGGAGGAATGAATGCATCTTTTGTAGGAGAGAAACATGGCTTTGAATCAGCTACCTCAAATATTGATTTAATTTTTGAAGACAGTGAAATTAATACATTACTTATAACTACAAGACATGATAGTCATGCGTCATTAGTTAGAAAAGGATTGCATTTTAATAAATCAATATTTGTAGAAAAGCCTTTAGCAATATCAAACGAAGATTTAGAAAAAATTGAAGAAGAATACAATGGACAGCATTTAATGGTGGGCTTTAATAGACGTTTTTCACCAATTACTATAAAGATGAAAACGTTATTATCAAAATTATCTTCTCCAAAAAATATAGTAATAGAAATAAATGCAGGAAAAATCCCAAAAGATCATTGGACACAGGATGAAAAAATAGGAGGAGGAAGATTAGTAGGTGAAGCTTGCCATTTTATTGATTTAGCAATGTTTTTAGCAGAAAGTAAAATAATAAAATATGAAATTGTTTGCATGGATACTATTGATGAAACAAATGATACATTTTCTATATTATTAAAATTCGAGGATGGATCTATTGCTACGATAAATTATAATGCAAACGGCGATAAATCATACCCAAAAGAAATTATCAAAGTAACTTGTGAAAATAAAATTTTAGAAAACAATAACTTTAAAATATTGAAAGGATATGGATTTAAAAATTTTAAAACATTAAGATCTGCTAAGCAAGATAAAGGACATGAAGCTTGTATCAATCTATTTTTAGAGAGTGTAAGTAGTGAAAAAGCTTTAATTCCTTTTGATGACTTAGTTGAAAGTGCACGTATTGCAATAGAATTAGATAAGAAAATGAGGGGAGCAAATGAAATCTAATCTTATAAAAAACATGGGACTGAGATGGACTTTATATAGAATCCAGTATGAATTAAAAAAGAAAAGTGGATATATAAAAAAGCAATATCCGAGTAAACCTATTAATACAATCGTAATAGATGAAAAATATGATATTGATACCATTAAAAATTCGATTAATAAAAATTTGAAGCAATTGAATCATCAGATAAGTATTAAAAAGTCAGAAAAGGAAAGCCTATTAAAACGAACAGATGATATATTGAATAATAAATTTAGATATTTTTTTGATAAATCATATGAATTTAATGGTTGGAATTTCTCTCCGAAAACTAATAAACATGCATCCCTGAATTTACATTGGTCTGAAATCAGTGATATGTCTAGTGACTTCGGGGATATCAAATGGATATGGGATTTGAATAGATTTACTTTTGCATATGATTTAGTAAGATCTTATCAACAAACAAATGATGAAAAATATATCGAAAAATTTTGGTCTTTATTTGAAGATTTTATAAAAAGCAACCCTTTAGAAATGGGTCCGAACTATCGTTGTAGTCAAGAGATGTCTTTTAGAGCAAATGCTTGGTTATTTGCTTTGTATTATTTCATTGAGAGTAACCATTCTACAGAATTAAGAATTAGATTAATGATTAAACATCTAATTCATTATGCAAGACATATTTCAAAGCATATCAATTTTTCTGTTGAAGCAGTTAAAAATAATCATAGTATTTCTGAAGCATCAACTTTAATTGTATTAGGAAACACATTTGATTTTATTGATGAATTTAAGAAGTACAAGAAAAAAGGCTTGAATATTCTAAAAAAAGAAATTAAATGGCAAATTAGAGAAGATGGTTCTTATATCCAAAATTCGCATAATTATCACAGATTAGTAATTCAAGATATTTCCTGGGTATTAATTTCTTTAAAAAGTAAAGAACTGCCTATTCCTTTTTGGCTTTCAAAAAAATTAAACGCATCAATAAACTTCTTTTTAATAATGATTAACAAAAATGGACAAGTTCCAAATTACGGGATGAATGATGGATCTTACATATTTCCACTTACCGAATTACCTTATAACGATTATAGACCTGTCATTCAGAGTGCCCATTATTTATTATATGAGAAATTAATAGATTTTGAAGATTCAATTTTTGAAATGACTCAAATATTTGGTGCAACTAAAAATACTGAAAAAATTAAATATCAGCTAATAAAGAATGGTATATACAGTTTTCCAGAGGGAGGACTTTATGTTCTTGTTAAAAATAAGTGGAAGGTAATAATAAAATCTAAGAGTTACAAAGAGAGACCCGTTCAAGCTGATATGAACCATGCAGAAATATGGTATGAAGATAAATGTATATTTGGTGATGCAGGAACATATTCATATAATGAAAATGCTGAACTCTTAAACTATTTTAATGGAACATTTTCTCATAATACTATTGTCATAAATAACAAACACCAAATGACAAAGGGGAATAGATTTGTTTGGTATTATTGGTCAAAATCTAAGAAACCTAAAATTCGAGAATCTAAAGATTCATATTTTATAGAAGTCACATTGTTAAATTATGCTGATAAACAGCACGTTCGAAAAATCAATTTAAAAAGTGATGAAATTATAATTGAAGATATTGTTAAGAATTTAGATGAATCTAGTAGTCTTAACTTGCAGTGGCTGACTGAAAGAGACATTATTAAAAAAAATAACAATAGCTTGATAATAGATAATAAATTATTACTAAAAGTAGAAACAAAAAATAATCTACATTTAGAAACATATTATGGGAGTCTATTACCTTTTAAGGGGTGGTCTTCTAGTACATATGGAGAAATTCATGAGGCTAATCAAATAGTGTTTAATTTAAAAGGTCAAAAAAAAGTGATTACAAAAATTATTGAAAACTGAAAGTAAAGGGAATAAACATGCATATATTAATCGTACATCAATTTTATTTGAATGATGATGATCCTGGTGGATCAAGGTTTAATAAACTCACAGAATATTGGTTAGAACTAGGTCATGAAGTTACAGTAATTTCGGGCACTCTAAATTATACAACCGGAACTACGAACGAATGTTATAAAGGTAAATATATTTATAAGGAAAAACCGAAAAGAAATCTAACTGTTTATCGTTGTTATGTAAGTCAAAGCTATAATAAAAACTTTTTCGGAAGATTATTTGGATATTTTTCTTTTACTATTTCATCTACTATAACTCTATTTAAAGCTAAACGGCCTGACATTATTATTGTAACTTCACCACCCTTATTTGTCGCATTAACAGGAATAATAGCAAAATATAAATACAGAAAACCACTTGTATTTGAAGTTAGAGATTTATGGCCAGAATCTGCAATAGATACTGGTGTTCTTACAAATAAATATATAATACAGTTATCATATTTTATAGAAAAAATGGGTTATAAATTTGCAGATAAAATTAATGTTTTAACACCTGCCTTTAAAGAAAAGCTAGTAAAAAATAAAAATGTAAATCTAAATAAAATAATGTATATACCTAATGGTGCTGATTTTGATATTTTTAAAAAAGATGATAGTGGACAAGAAATAATAAGTAAATATAATTTAAAAGACAAATTTGTAATAACTTATTCAGGAGCACATGGTTTAGCAAATAATCTTATAGCTTTGTTAAAAATTGCAAATAACATCAAAGATAAGGATAAAAAAATACATTTTTTATTAATTGGAGATGGTATGTTAAAAAAAGAATTAATAAAATATAAAGAAGAAAATAATATTTTTAATGTTACATTTATTGATGCTCAACCTAAAAGAAATATGAATGCTTTCATAAATGCTTCAGATGTTTGTACAGCTATATTACAAAAAAATGATACTTTTAAAACAGTATATCCAAATAAAGTATTTGATTACATGTCTTGTAAAAAACCTATTTTAATTGGTATTGATGGCGCAGCTCGAAAACTTGTAGAAGAAAATAATTCGGGTAAATATTACGATCCGGAAGATATAGATACTACAACAAAAATTATTATGGATTTTAAAAATAATGTCGAAAAACTTTCTGAAATGGGAGATAATGGATACGTTTTTGTAAAGAAAAATTTTAATCGCAAAAAATTGGCAATTAGGTATATTGAAGAGATGGATAGATTGATTGTTAAATAAAAAAATATATACAGCCTCCCTAAAGTGTAATGTTTCTTTATTAAAATAGTACTTAAAAATAGATATGAAATATCTTCAATGTATTTAATGGAAAACATTTAAATAATATATAATTATGAATATCAATATTTATTATTAAATAATTAGGATATAAAATTAAAAGCGAATCAAATCACAATTGATATTTGATCCGCTTTTTGTTCAGTAATAATCATCTGTCAAGATAATATAGTAGTAAACTGCTAATAGTCGGAGCAACTGAATAATAGATATCTTTATAATTCAAAGTTTTTTCGTTTGCATTAAAATTTTTATTAATTCGTCTTGGCTAATTGATAGTATACTTACACTGTCTTTTTGTAAATTTTCATCTAGCTTTTTCTTATTAAATAATTTTTCTATTTCTAATGATATCAAGTCAATGCCTATTTCAAAAAAGAAATGAGGTTTTCCGCCTTCAAATACTTCCCTATATATACATTTTAAAGTATTATTAAAATCAAAATTAATATTATTTTTTTCGTTTTATTTTTAATATGAAATTGATTCTATTTACATTCACTAAAATTTTAACAGTTCTTTACATAAACTCTCAAATCTTAATAATAATTTGCTATAATAATTTCAAATGTGCGTTTATTTAAAAACATAGAGATTATAGACTAGGGAGTAAACAGATGTTCAAAGTTATTTCACACCACGATAAAGAAGCTTGGGATAACATTATTCATCATTCATGCCAAGCTGATATTTATAAAGACTGGGGTTACGTTAAGGGGTTAAAATAAAATGGTGATGGAGAACCGTTATTGTTTACTTACATTAATGATGAAACTGAAATTATCAATGTTGCTCTTAAATGCGATATTCGGACTGATAAACATTTTAAGTCTTTACCTAAGAATAAGTACTTTGATCTCATCTCTCCTTATGGTTATGGTGGTACATTAATTCAAACAACAAACGAAGCGGATATTGCTGCTTATTTTAAGGCGTTACAGAACTATTGTATCAAGAAGAATATTGTATGTGAGTTTGTGAGATTTCATCCTTTAATTAAT
The DNA here is from genome assembly GCF_002742385.2 of Macrococcoides goetzii. GTDB lineage: Bacteria > Bacillota > Bacilli > Staphylococcales > Staphylococcaceae > Macrococcoides > Macrococcoides goetzii. The sequence goes on along the minus strand of NZ_MJBI02000005.1, from coordinate 94,725 downwards.
AATTATAAGTTACTGCAAGATGAATTTGAAATTATTCAGTTAGGTGAAACCGTTGCATTAGATTTAGCTGATGAGGAGACTATATGGTCAAATTTGCAACCGCGAATGAAATCAAAGATACGAACGACGATGAAGTCTGGGGTAGAGATTTATTTTTCTAATGATAGTGCATTGAAGGAAGAGTTTATCAATTTGTATACGAAGACGATGAAGAAGAATGATGCTTCAGATTATTATTTCTTTAAAGATGAATTCTATGATAGTTTGTTTGTAGATCTTAAATATAATGTGATGTTCTGCTATGCGAAGTATGAGGGTAAGATTATTTCGATTGCTGCTATTTTATTAGGCAGAGAGATTCTGCATTATCATTTATCAGGTACGGATCAAAAGTATCATAAGCTAGCACCGAACAATGCGATATTACTCAATACTGCTTTATGGGGAGCACGGAATCGTTATAAGTACTTACACTTAGGTGGCGGTGTTGGATCTCAAGCTGATGATTTATTAAAGTATAAGAAGAAGTTTAATCAGAATAGTAGTCTACGTTTCTCTATTGGAAAGAAGATTTATAATCAGGAGAAATACGATGAACTAGTGAAACTGCGTGGGAAAGAAGTGGCCGGTAGTAGTTTTTTTCCGCAATATAGAGCATAGATTGAATAAATATATAATGTAATGATTGAAATTATTCTTTTAGTGATATAGAAAGAAATCCACACCTTAAACTTAGGTATGGATTTCTTTTTATTTTTCAAATCCTGGCCAGGATTTAATATGTTCAAAACTCTCATCGTCCACCATAATACGATTGATGCGATACGGTCCATTATTAGGGGTCACTGGTTTTGGTGCTAATATATAAGCATTTTTAAATCCTGCTTTTTTAACAGTTGAAACTACTTCATCAGTGGCATTTCCATATGGATAAGCGAAAGTAAGTATTTCATCACCTAGCTTTTCTTTAAGTACTTTTTTACTTTTAACTAAATCCTTTTTAAATTGTTCAGGTGGCACTTTATTAAAAATCGGCTTATTTAATACCATTTCATGCATATTATACGTATGTGATTGAAAGGTGATCAGATTACTTTTATCCATAATCTTGAGATGTTCCCAGTCTGCAAGTTCGATATTATTAAAGTCTTTATTGCCAACTTGACCTGCAATGACGAACACAGTCGCAGGTATTTGGTATTTCTCTAACAAAGGGAATGCATTTTTAAACGTTGTAATGTCAGCATCATCAAAGGAGATAAAGACACAACCTTTTCTAAACTTTTTATTATTGTAGTCATGTAAGAAGTCTTCTTCTGAAACAAATGTTGCTCCATGCTTTTTCATCCATTTTAATTGCTGTTCAAAGTCCTCTGTAAGGACAGAATACTTTCGTAACTCATTGTTTGCTGATAGAAATTTGAATATTTTCGTTGATATTGTCCCATTTCTAACGCGATGATAATTTAGAGCTAGACAGCTGTTTTCTTCTTTATAAAGTTGGAATTTTGTATGTTCTATATTACTATCGATGCGCTTGTATATATTGATACTTAGTAAAATAATAATGGTTACAAGGGATATTACAAGTATTACTTTCTTCATTTGACTTTATCATCCTGAATTGGATTTGTTTCAAATGTTATATCTTTAGCATCTTGCAGCAAGTCGTATGTTTTTTCGTCAATATAGTTTAACGCGAGCATCGATTCTTTCGTGGCAGGACCGGGATACTTTCTTCTATTTAGTCTGCCATATCTTAATTTGTTATATAAAGCCCAACCATAAAGTAATCCCGTAATAATAAGGGTAAATGTTCCTACGAATTGCAGGAAGTCAATAATGTCACCATTTCTTAAGTTCAATATAAGCTTAACTACATTGATGATATCAATAGGTAAATAGATGATTGATGATATAAAGAATAGTAATGCATATATTACATAAATCCAAAGCAGAAAAGAGAATAAATGTAATATTGCTTCCAGTAGTGGATTTTTCTTTGTTCTGATGATCATTTGATCTCTCTGTTGCCTCGATCTGGACTTGACCATACAGCATACCCTCCTCTCATACGAGATTTAATCGCCTTTGGTAAAGCAAATATAGCGACTAATGCATTGATAAACCAGAAAGCAAAAGGATACCAGGCTACCCAGAAATACGATTTAGTGACATTATCGTACCTGGAATCAATAAGTAAGGAAATAGTAAGCTGAACAACACTTAATACTGTTAGAGAAAATGCTGAGAATGTTAATAATAAGAAAAGTCCTTCCCATGTATCTACAGTAAAGATGAAATAGTAAAGTGTAATGAATAAGAGTGAATAACTCCAGAATATGCTTGTCCACTGTTCGTAATAGATTGGCCATAATCTTCGATATTTCCAGTTCAGGATGATTTTCCAGTGGCGCATAATTACTTCTTGTCCACCTTGAGCCCAGCGAACACGTTGTTTCCAGAAACCATTAATTTTCTCTGGCACAAGCATCCAGCATAAAGCATTGGGTTCATATCGTATATCCCAGAAACGTTCATGGAGTTTCCAGGAAACGGAGATATCTTCAGTAATCATATCTACATCCCATAGTCCGACATCTACTAAAGCTTTCTTCCTGAAGCATACGATAACGCCAGACACGGTCATAATTTTACCGATGATACGTTGAGTACGTTTAATGGCTCCAATAATAGATGCATATTCAACAACCTGCATTCTTGCAAGCATCGTATCACGATTTCGAATGCGTGGATTGCCAGTCACTGCACCTACACGTTCTCCTTTCAGGAAGAAATGTTTGATGAGATGATACGGTGCATCATTATCTAAAATTGCATCCGAATCCACACATAACAAATATTCTCCTTTTGATGCGAAAAGTGCTAAACGTAAGGCATTTGCTTTTCCTTTATTCTCTTTATTATCTATGGCACGAACAATATCATATTGCTTAGCGAGATCATGAATTAATTGTGCAGTGTTATCTTTTGAACCATCATTAACACAGATAATCTCTTTGTTCGGATAATCAAGTTTAAGAAGATTTTCTACAGTTTCTACAACGGTATCCTCTTCGTTATAGCATGGAACTAGAATTGAAATCAGCGGCCAGTCCAAATCAGGAATTTCACGTGAGCGTTTACCTTCACGCCTGACATAGTAGATGACTGATCCTGCTAACCATACAATTGCCATAAGTAAAGGATACAAAAATACAAAACTCGACCAGAATTCAAATATTGTGTTAATCATACCTATCTCCATCTTTCTTTTTTGTCATTTTTTCAGTATACATATCAGTATCTGCCTGCTTAATTATTGTGAAGAAATCTTGAGATGTCTTATCGTATTTTGCACTTCCTACACTAATATTTACTTGTATTGTATTGCCATCGATATTAAAAGGTTCTTCAAGGATAGCGTGCAGTTTTGATTTATGTGTTGTACTATCGATGTTTTGTGGATTTGATGAAACGATGATAAATTCGTCGCCGGCCATTCTAAATAGCTTTAAATGTTTCGGTAATACTTCGTTTAGTCGTTTTCCAACTGCAAAAAGTAATTCATCACCGGCATGATGACCGTAATTATCATTTATACTTTTGAATCCATCAATATCAAATAGGTAAATGCTGATATCATCACTATGTTCTGATAACTCATCGAGATGTTTTAATAAGGCCACACGATTAGGTAGCTGTGTCAAATTGTCATAATATATTTTTTTATTTAAGGTTTGAATCATTCTGTTTAATTGATTAATACATGGTCTTGATAAATAAAAATTTGATTTTTCAATTCGGAATGACAAATTGCCTTGTTCGATATTGCTGAATAGTGTACTCATATAATTAACAAGAGCATTATGAAAGATTATGAAAATGAGGTAATTTGAAATGCCTAAAATGAACGTTATCGTTATCAAACCGAATATTGTTTCATGATTTAAAAAAAATTTATAAATAATAATTACATTTAGAAAGCCGCAAATTAAATACATAGTCAACATGAAATGATTTTTTATACACATAAATCTATCACTTCCTAACTGAAATAATAAATAAAATTTTAAATTTTCTATCATTTTTTATAATATAATATTATATAATTATTTTATTGTATATACTTTAAATTGAAAAAATGTTATTTATATTTCGGAAAATAAAACTTGTTGTGTTTTTCAATACAACGAAAAATACTGATTTACTGGTATATCTATCTTTTTATCGTCTTTTTATCAGTTTTAAAATAATTCTAATACATTAAAAGCGTGATGATGAATTAACAAATGTTAGTGGATTGTTTGTTTTATTGGTAACATTAAATGATGTTAATAATTTGATTTTGGAAGTTATAATAAAGAAAAAATAATAAATTATTTACAATTCTTTATACATTTTTATTAGTGTTGTAATTTTTAATTGAGATAATAAAGGGAATAATTATTTTTATTGCAGGAGGAATTGAAATTCTGACCTTAAAACCACCGAAGATGATGCAAATTGAGGAGATATTATTTCGACGAATGACAGATTATCGGTTTAGTGATGCCTATTACCGAGTACAACATGGATTTCTTGGGGAGTTGAAATTTTTTAATTTATTTAAGATTGCACAAGGTCACCTTGAATTGTTTAATATTAATATCAATGTGGATGGGTATCAGTTTGAAGTTGATAGGTTAATCATAACTGGCGAAGCTATCTATGCTTTTGATGTTAAGCATTATTCCGCACCTTGCGTAGATGAAAGCGAGTATTGGAGAAATAAATATAGTTCATTCAAAAGTCCAATGTCACAGTTTACAATAATGAAAGATGGTTTGAAAGTATATGTCCATTATCATCAGTTAACCCATCGGTTAGTTTGTAAATTAGTATTTATTAGTGAACACTTTTATATTGATCGAAAAACAGATGAAATATTGTACTTTAAAGATATAGCTCCTCTTTTTAGAGCGATGAAGCAGGAACGTGTGGTAAGTGCTTTTGAATTTACGATTCAAAAACATTTGATGGGATTACATCGCCCCATAAATTATTATAATCTGCGTCCGGAATTTAATATGGATACTTTACGGAAAGGAATTATCTGTGAACGATGTGCGATGCAAATCGACTTCGGTCAATCTTCGAAACGTTTAGTCTGTTGTGAGGCGTGTGGCAATGCAAAGACAAAAGAAAAGTGGATTCGGCAGACTTTAACAGAGTTAGCGCTGTTGTTAAATCGTCCGTTTTCAGCTAAAGAAGCTTACAAGTGGACTGGTAGATCTAACCGACATATTACGAAACGCGTACTTGATAAATATTTTGAGAAGATTGACGATCATTATATCTTAAATGAGGTATAAGTGGTTCGTCCAGAGTGGTGAATGAACCAAATAAGTTAAAAGTGGTTCTTCTAGAGCACTGAGCGAACCAAAATTATATGAAAGTGAGTACATTAAAATGAAAAAAATTTTAACATGTATCCTATTTTTAAATTTACTCTTAATGCCGACGAGCAACGCAATGGAAACGGACTACTATTATGATGGTATGAAACCAGAGAATACAAAGATCGCTTATCCAATTATTCAACAATATCCGAATACGAGTACATTTATGAAATCCATACCAAATCGCTATTCAAAGTATACTGCTATCGGGCGTATTTCAAATGAGAACGGTTGGGCAGGTCCTGAATATGAAACGATGGGGACCGGATTTGTTATTGATGATCATACAATATTAACGAATGCACACGTTATTGATGATAAACATGGTAAAGCAACAGAAGCTAAATATTTAACATTTGAGATGAATCGTAATGGTGATGATATTCCGCATGAATTTGAAGTTACTGAAGTTGTTAAAGTACCGTACGCAGATGTGGCATTACTACATACTACTGAGAAGCTTACGGATTATGCGAAACCGATGAAACTTGCAACGGATTATCAAATCAAGCGGTTGAAACGTGGACAACGCATGTATAGTGTAGGGTATCCGTTTGATGGTAAGTATTATGAGAAACGTTATTATAATAGAACGTTATTTATTATGAGAACATTAAATCAAACTGAATTTGTATTGAAAGATAAATTCAGAGCAGGGGCATCAGGTTCTCCATTATTTGATAGTAAATTAAGAGTGTACGGACTTCGAACATATGGATATGATTTATACGGTGGAGATGATACACGTCTTGGTAAAGTTGAATATAGTGGGGCAGAGTCATTGTATGGCTATACGGGTCGATTTGTTAGAGCACATAAATACTAGAAATGAATAATTTATAAGTGAATATATAAGAAATTAAGAACGCCACTTTAAAGTGACGTTCTTATTTTTGTGTACATATTAAATATGGCAAATAGATAATTATATATTATTATTCTCTAATTTTTAATTCTCTTGCACAAATTGTATCAGGATATTCAACAATTGTTCCGTCAGGCGATTCTAATCGCACTATACCTTCAGTTCTAGGCTCTGTTCTTAATTCGTAAATATCAACCCAGACAAATCCAGTTTCATCTACAGTATTAGTAAATACTTTACCATCTAATAAATAAGATAAGATTGATCCGGGAACTAAATTATCTGCTAATAAACCAGCTAAGTAATCATTGTTGTATGATAAAGTACAGTTAATAGGTGGTGTATAGAAACCTTTGTCTGCAGTAAGAACATCACTGTCAGTAATTGTTACATAAATATCGTCTGGATTACTTGGTCTTGTACCGTTTGGTGTTTCAAACATTACAGTGTAATCTCCAGGCGCAATATCATTAAAGATATAATTGCCGTTTGCATCTGTTGTTGTTGTAGCAATTAAATTATAGTTTACATCATATAAATATACTACTACATTTGTAAATGGCGCTTCTTCTGGATCTTGAACATTATCATTGTCATCATCGTACCATGTATAATCTCCAATTGAATATAATCCAGGTGTTTCCGTCGTTGGCGCTTCCGTCGTTGTCACTTCCGTTGAAGGCGTTTCTTCCGTCGTTGGTATACAATCTGCAGATGTTAAACCAGTATAATAATATCCTTGATCTATATTTAAATTATTGTCTTTTAAGTTCACGATGATATCAATTGGTCCACCTGAGTCGTTAATATCATGTAAATCTGCTTCAATATTTGCAATTAGAGGACTCCAAGTAAGTGGATTATGGAAATTTAAAATATAAGTTCCGTTTTCTAACCCTTCAAACTTATAGTTACCTTGGGTGTCAGTAACTGTACGACCAACTTCATTCCCGCTGTAATCTCTTAAACTAACTTCTAAACCTGCAACAGGTTTTTCATTTGCATCGAACATATTATTCCAATTTTCATCCCACCAAACATGGTCTCCAATAGATAGATTTGAAGCATCTATTGAAGTTACCGAAGTAGTCTGAGAAGTAGTACTGTCATTAATAGAATAACGTTCTCTCATACCTGTTCGTAACGAATGTAATCCACCATCTGTTATACATGGATCAGGTATACTTGGTTTCGGTATTTCAGTAGTAGGCATTTTAGTCATGCTACCACCACCAGGAATCTCAGTCGTCGGCGTTTCCGTCGTGTTGCTAACCGGTGGAATAACGATAGATGGTATTTCCGTCGTATTGTTAACCGGTGGGATAACGATAGATGGAGCTTCTGTCGTATTGTTAACCGGTGGAATAGCAACAGATGGAATCTCAGTTGTGTTAGTAATAGTAGGTGTTTGAATTGATGTCGATTCTGAAGATGGTTGTTCGCTTGTTGTTGTACTAACGTGGTTATCTGGTGTTTTTGTAGTTGTTTCTGCTGATTTGTCTGACGTTGTATCTTTAACTTTTACTACTTTAAATGGAGATGTATTTTCATTGTGATCATACGCAATAATCTTCACTTTCTTACTATCTTTAAACGTATCATTCACTTTAATTTTGAAAGTTCCGTCAGGTTTTACTTTTCCTTTAACGTTATTTCCGTCTTTATCCATAATTAAGATTGTTGCATTTGGTTCAGCAAATCCTTTAATATATCTATCTTTATCTTTAATAGGTGTAACGATTGGTGCGTTTGGTGCAGTAATGTCACCATCTTGTGGTATATTCGCTGTGCCTGATGCTTCTACATCCTTAGATTCAAGGGAGGAGAACATTAGTCCACCTAATAAAATTGCAGTACACTGTAAGAATAATTTTTTTTTCTCAAATGAACTCCTCGTTTCTTTTAGTAAATAATATCATTTCTTATATTTAGTAGAAATGAAAATACCCATATTTAAAAGTTTGATGAAATTTTATATCATTTATAAATGATATGTGTAATTTGTAATTGAGTCAATACTAAATAAAAGATTTTAAAAAGATATTAATAATCACTAGTGTTGCACACATAAAGTTAGAATTTTCTGAAATAATTTTTTCTTCGAAAATTCAAAATCTGAAAACACCTAAACACAGGTAGTAATCATCCATTTTTTGACTATTATATTTCCAGTGGAAAAGCAACAGATTATTAATATTCCAGGGTTTATTATCGCGGATTCTTCGAATCCAGAAATGGTCTCTTTTCCATAATGAAGCTTTAAGTAATCTAATGATTTGAAGTATACTCTTTTTAATATTCGTTCTTAATTTAACAAGAACATTCAAGCAATATACAATCATTGCTACATATATTTGATTAGCAACTGCAGTTTCAGAATGACCATAGAATGTTTTGACATTTATATGTTGTTTAATCCATTTGAGAAATAATTCAATTGACCAACGAGATTTATATATTTCGCCAATCTCCTCAGGAGATAAATCAAATCTATTAGTGATTAAAACTAATTCCTTATCTGACGAATCTTTGAGTAGTATTCGTCTAAAGTAGTTCTCACTTCTATTTAATGTAGTTCCAATGACAATCATCTAATCAGAAATTATTTGATTTTCGTTGGTTTCAAATGTTTCAATCACTCTATGTACTGCATTTTTGCGAAGACGTGATACAAAAAAGAATCCTTTGTCAGTCATTTCATCAAATCTTTGATAATTAATGTAACCACGAACAAAAACATACAAACACTCTTTGTCATCACCAAATAGTTCTAAGTGATTTTGATCATTCTCACATGCATTTGTTATATAGAAGTTATCAGGATAACTGTCACAATCAGGCATATGAACAAGTCTCATATGCAATTTAACCCCAGATTTTGTTTTACGAAATTTTGCCCAGCGATCATTTCTAAGATTAAGTGGCAATGTACTTGAATCAATTACCTTGAGTGGTGTTGTTATCTTTCTTTTTTGATTAAAGTTATTCATGTGTTGAATTTGATTAAGTAACTGCATGAAAATATATTGAAAAAGTTCAGTTGGAACTTCATTTAATTTTCTACTTAGTTGTGAATAACTTATTGATGAAAAACCTAAGGTTTTTTGTAGGTCTTCTGAAAAGACACTATCACTCATAGCTCTTAGACTTTCACATTCAATTAACTGAGAGAACAATAACAGCTTTATAAAAGATGATGTGTCTAGCTTTTTTGTACAGTGATCTAATTTTAAAATTTTAAATTTTCGATTTTAAAATTTCTATTTATTTTGAAACATTTTAAAAATTAATGGGAGATATCCATTGTTCAAATGATGATTTTCTAGTAAAATTATACATAGTTGGTTCCTTTATTATTGGACTTGGATGAGTATTACTATCTCCAACCATTATAAAGGAATTTTTTTATTGAGAAAATCAATTTTTTGAAAATTCAATTCAAAACCGAAGGTGCAAATATTTTTATGCAATGCTAGTGATTAATTATTACTAAAATAATTATTACTAAAATAATTATTACTAAAATAAATATTACTAAAATAATTTTATTGTTAATATATATAATATACTATATATTATATATAGTATATATTATATATAGTATAAAAGGATGATTGTTGAAATTTATAATTTTAATGAAAAAACAAGAATGATAATTTAAATGATAAATAAAAAATTAGGTTGAAAATTAATTTCAGTAAATAAAAAGGTGGCTAATATGGTAAATTTTAAAAAGCTTAGGATAATCGCTACGTATGTGACAGTTTCTTCGTCCTTGATTTTATTTACAAATCAAAATGTTGTTTCAGCAACTGATATCAATGCTAGTTCTGCAAATTATTTAAATGTTAATAATATAAATACTCAGGTAGAACAGGTATATATTGATGGCAAAATAATAAATGATGATGCACTTTTTACGAGCTATGCTAATAATAATAAGGCAGATATGACTTTTTCTATAGATAAATTTGATGTTGGAAGTATTGACCCTGTGAAATATTTATCAGGTACAGCAGCACCTGGTACAGATTTTGTGGTTAAATTGCAATATGACAATATAGGAGAAGATTTTGACTTTGTGAATGTTACAACTGATGCAAATGGTTTTTGGGGTTTCAATATTGTTAGAGATGATTTTAAATTAGCTTATTTTCTAGGAGAAGAAAAAACTGGGAATATCGGTTTTGTTACAGTTCTTAATCATATAACAGAATTAGCTCCTCCTAAAGTTATTATAAATCCTTATAAATTAAATGATCCATTTATTACAGGAGTTGTTTCTAATAATGAGTTTACTGATTTCTTACAACCGGAATTATATGGGACTTATTTGGATGTAATGGTTAATTATAGTAATTTTATTGAAAGAAATATATTTCCCTCTGCCTATTTAACAGCAATTATTAATGAAGATTTAACTTGGTACATTGATGTATCTACATTGCCTTTCCCGTTGTTACCGGGTGATGTCATTGTTGCTTCAGCGATGAATGCAAATTATGGAGCTGGTAATAACAATAGTTATTACACTGTTATTCCAACCTTCCCAGAAAACCCAACAACAGAGGCACCAACAACAGAAGCACCGACGACAGAAACACCAACGACAGAAACACCAACAACAGAAACACCAACAACAGAAGCACCGACGACAGAAACACCAACAACAGAAGCACCGACGACAGAAGCACCGACGACAGAAGCACCAACGACAGAAGCACCAACGACGGAAACACCGTCAACGGAATTACCAACGACAGAAACGCCGATAACAGAAACACCAACGACAGAGACGCCGACAACAGAAACACCAACAACTGAGGCGCCGACAACAGAAACACCGATAACAGAGGCACCGACAACAGAAACACCAACAACAGAAGCACCGTCAACAGAAGTACCGACAACAGAAGCACCGACAACAGAGGCACCGACAACAGAAACACCGACAACAGAAGCACCGACAACAGAGGCACCGACAACAGAAATACCATCAACAGAAGCACCAACAACAGAAACACCGACAACAGAAGCACCAACAACAGAATTACCAACGACAGAAATGCTGACAACGGAAATACCGACAACAGAAGCGTCTGCAATAGTTACTTCTAGTTCGGAACAATCGACACCGATGAAACCTGCAGTTCCGAATAAACAAAGTGAACCAAATGCTCCAGTCAATAATATTAAGGGAACACCATCTGAAACAAGTCTTCCGGATACAGGTGAAACTGCTCTTAATACAGGACTGATTAGCTTGATCTTTGCAGCAGTTGGAGGATTAGTTTTAATTTCAGCACGACGTAAAGAAGAAATGAAATAATAGTATATATAATTAGCACACCCTTTCAATGAGAAATCATATTGGAAGGGTGTTTTTAACTAAAAAAGGTATAATTCTATTCCAAATATAACTGTACTTTGAGATAATAGTTAAAAGGTAATTATTTGGAGGGAATAATGAAATTATATAAAGTATTATCTACTACTATTATATTTGGGGCAATTTTATTAACATCTTACTTGCCAGCGCATGCTGTAGAGTCGAATTATTATTACGATGGTATGAAACCTACTACAAAGGATATCGCCTATCCGATATTAAAGAGTTATCAGTGCTACGTTTATGAAATTCATTCCTAACCGCTATACGAAATACGATGCTATCGGACGCATTTCAAACAAGAATGGCTGGGCGGGTCCTGAGTATGAAAGCACGGGGACTGGTTTTGTTATTGATGATTATACGATCCTTACTAATGCACACGTAATTGATGATAAGGATGGTAAGAGAACGGCTGCTAAGTATTTATCGTTTGAGATGAATCGTAATGAAGCGGACATTCCTCATCAGTTTAAGGTGAAGAAGGTTGTTAATGTACCTTATGCAGATGTTGCTTTAGGTCATACGTATAAGAAACTCACAGATTATGCTAAGCCGATGCTTTTAGCTACGATGCTCAGATCGATAGTCTAAAGCAAGGAAGAGTCTTGTTTAGTGTGGGGTTATCCTTTTGATGGTAAGTATTATGAGAAACGTTATTATAATAGAGCGTTATTTATTATGAGAACATTAAATCAAACTGAATTTGTATTGAAAGATAAATTCAGAGCAGGGGCATCAGGTTCTCCATTATTTGATAGTAAATTAAGAGTGTATGGACTTCGCACATATGGATATGATCTATACGGTGGAGATGATACACGTCTTGGTAAAGTTGAATACAGTGGGGCAGAGTCATTGTATGGCTATACGGGTCGATTTGTAAGAAATCATATGTATTAAATTAAATAAATTATTTATTGAGAGACATATTAGTAGATATGTCTTTTTTTTAAACTTTTAAATAATTTAAGTATTTCGAAAATTAGTGTAGATTTTTAATCTTTATTCCATTAAACTATTAATGTAAACGATTTCAAAGAGGTGGGAGGATATTAAAGGGTATGGATAATAAATTAAAACAAAAGAAGGAAATAAATGTTTGGTGGGCACTCGTACCGCTTGTCTTCATGATTGCGAGTATGTTATTTACAGTTGTTGTGTTAGAGCAAGCGCCACATATTCCATTGATGATCGGTACGGCGATTGCAGCGATTGTAGCACATCAACATGGATTTACGTGGGATGAAATTGAAGAGATGATGTACAAAGGGATTAAACTTGCGTTACCTGCCATTGTCATTATTATCCTGGTTGGATTAGTTATCGGTGCCTGGATTGGTGGAGGCGTCGTTGCTACGATGATTTATTACGGGTTAAAGTTGATTTCTCCAAGTTTATTTTTAGTTACGATTTGTTTAATCTGTGGCATTGTAGCATTAGCCATCGGTTCAAGCTGGTCAACAATGGCAACGGTTGGTGTGGCTGGTATGGGGATTGGACTAAGTATGGATATTCCTGCTGGTATGATTGCAGGTGCTGTTATTTCAGGTAGTTATTTCGGGGATAAGATGAGTCCTTTAAGCGATACAACAAACTTGGCATCAGGTCTTACTGGAACAGATTTATTTGTTCATATTAAACATATGTTCTTTACGACGATTCCAGGTATCATCATTGCGTTAATTGCATACTTCTTTATTGGTCGTCAGTTCGCTGGTGGTCATATGGATACGAAGAAAATCGATACTTTATTAAACGCGATGGAGAATCAGTTCGTTATTTCTCCTTGGTTATTGTTGATTCCGGCAATTGTAATAGTACTTGTAGCATTGAAAGTTCCTGCAGTTCCAGCGCTTGTTGTGGGAATTATTCTAGGAGCAGGTGCACAGCAACTTATTCAAGGGGATAACATGAAGACTGTTATGGATACACTTCAAACAGGTTATAAGATGGAATCTAAGAATGAATTAGTCACTGAATTATTCAATAAGGGTGGTCTTGAATCGATGTTCTTTACCATCTCGATGACAATTGTAGCGATGACGTTCGGTGGTATTTTAGAGTTTAGTGGTATGTTAAATGCGATTATTTCTAAGATTTTATTAGTAGCAAAATCTACAGGCAGCTTAATTGCTGCGACGATTGTGAGTTGTTTTGCTACAAATGCAACGTGTTCAGAACAATATATCAGTATCGTTGTACCGAGTCGTATGTATTTACGCGCATATATTGATAAGAACTTACATCCGAAGAATTTATCTCGTTGTTTAGAGGACAGTGGTACGTTATCAAGTGTGTTTATACCATGGAATACGTGTGGTGTATTCATCGCGGGAACACTTGGTGTAGGTGTTGCTGAATACGCGCCATATGCAATTTTAAATTTCATTGTGCCTATTATTTCAATTATCTATGGCTACACTGGCTTTAAGATTATAAAGATGACGAAAGAAGAAAGAGCACATTTCGAGAAACAGAATTTACAACCAGCTGAACTCGCTTAACATAAAAAAAATGCGTTTGAGATTGTTAACTCAAACGCGTTTTTTATTAATTGTTTATTTCGAAATCTGTATGGAAGTTCTCTCTATAACGATCAATTAATAACTGTAAAGTACGAACATCATTTTCAGTAAACTTTGCTGATGCCTTATTTAACTGATTGTCGTATTTATTCAATATATCTTCGACTAATGCTTGTCCTTCATCTGTCAGTTTCGTTGCTACTTTTCTTTCATCGTCTTTACGACGTTCTTTCGCAACAAGTCCCATAGCACGTAGTTTCTTTGTCTTTGTACTTGCAGAATCCATCTTATATGAAATATCTTTCTGTAACTCAGCAATCGTACTTTCTTTATCTAAGTAAAGTTTGTGTAGGATTAAGAATTCCGTATAAGAAATACCATATGCTTTATTTAAAGATTCATTGAGGTTTGCTTCTATCAAGCTGACTGTTTTAAATAAAGATTGTTCTAATTCGATCATAAAATTCGCCCATTTCTTTTGATAATTTTGCGGTTGGTGTAAAACATACATTAAACCGTGTGTTAACTGAAATGTTAATAAAATTTAGTTTCTCTAAACTTCATTATTTACACGTAAGATATTTCATGACATCAACTTAGATAGTATATCATAAAAATAAATGAAAGACACCTATTAAATGTTAATTTTAAGTAAATAAATGATATTTTGTTCGTGTTTTGTACTATTTTATTATTAATAAGGTGATTTATTTAACTGAAAAGTTCAAATTAAGTGATAATATAAAGAAAACCGATTATTTTTCTCGGTTATTTAAAAGTGTAATTTATTAGCTATTACTATTCTTGAATAATAATAGGTCGAAATGTATATACATTGTTTTTCTTGTTTTGAAACTTAATTACATGGATATAATATATTTTTTGTCTATATAATAAAATATACTAATAATATGCATAAGTTTTGTTAGAAAATTAATCATTCAATAACATTTTTAATAATAAGTTTACATTTTATTATTGGATAGATTATTATTGCTGATTTATTTTGATTACTTTAAGTATTATAAAAGATGATATTTTATAATATGAATAGTACAACTTAAAAAGATATTCTTGAAAGGAAAATAATAAAATGGCTGAGATAAATATTAGAAAAGCGGAATTGAGAGATATCGTTGCTATTGAACACATTCAGCAACACGCATTAGCTGTCCTTGTTAATCCTGAAGCGTTAGATCCTGTGCCGATAGATGAACTTAAAGAAGAGATAAAAGCAGGTTTAATGGCTGTTGCTGAAATAGATGGTGAGGTTGGTGCTTTCAGAACGATGCATATCCCGACGGATGACTACTTAGGACCGTATGCTGGTATTGATGATGCTGAAGCTGCTGGATTAATCTATTCTGATATTACGATTGTGGATCCGGACTACAGAGGATTATCTTTGCAGCGTAAGCTTGGAGAATGGTTATTTAATGAGGTTGAGATAAATTATAAACGCATTATGGCGACGGTTCATCCTGATAATACACCAAGCTTAAAAGATAAGTTTCATTTAGGGATGCACATTATAGCGATGGATAGACTTTATGGTGGTAAATTGAGATTTATCTTTATGAAAGATTTAACGCAAAAGTATGATGTGCTGGATGTCGTTGAAGTCGAACGTGAAGAACTTGAACAGATTCAGGTATTACTTGACCAAGGATATCGTGGAGTAGGGCTCGACGCTAATAAACTTCAGTTAGGGAAATTTGATACTACAACTTATGTATGATAGCGTAATTGAAATTTTGCGTGTATTATTAGTGTAATGTGAGGTGTATATTAATGAAGAGAAGTGAAAAAAGAGGCGGCGGCTGTCTGAAATGGATTGTGCTGCTCTGTTTAATAATACTAATTGGTATTGGCTGGTATATATCTAATGCTTATTTTAAAGTGCAGGAGACAGCTAATAATATTCAGCATAAAATAGAAGGTCGCGATAAATCTGATTTACGTGATAAAGCTGTAAGTATTCAGGATAAAGATGCGATCAGTGTTGCGTTATTCGGAGTTGATGCAAATGCAGAACGCTTATCCGCAGGGGATAAAGGGCGTAGTGATTCGATTATATTACTAAGTATCAATCCGAAGAAGAACAATACAGTGATGGTAAGTATTCCGCGTGATACATATAGTGAGATGGTCGGTAACAATACGCAGGAGAAGATTGCCCACGCTTATGCCTATGGTGGTGCAAAGATGGCAGTTCAGTCGGTTGAAAAGTTAATGAACGTACCGATCGATTATTATGCGACAGTGAATATGGACGGCATGCATAAGTTGATTGGAGAAGTTGGCGGTATTGACATTAAGAGTAATGCGACATTTAGTGCGAATGGCTATGATTTTGTGAAAGGGCAGACTGTACATTTAGATGGCGATAAAGCATTGGCATTTATCCGTGCACGTAAAGATGAGGGTGCTGGTGGTGACTTTGGTCGTCAGGAACGTCAGCAAATTGTCATTCAAGGTTTAGCGAATAAAATCGTGAATGTTCAATCGGTGACGAAACTGGATGCTATCCTGAAAAATATTGACGGTAATGTTGTTACGGACATGTCTTTTGATGATTTGAAAGGTTTAGGGTTATCCTATCGCGGTGCACTAGACAACGTTAAGAAATATCAGTTAACGGGTGAAGGTACGATCATGGCGGACGGATTATGGTATTTCCTGCCGAACGAAGATCAGAAATTAGAAGTTCGCAATTTATATGTAGAGAATTTAGATTTTTAGCTCTAAAAGAATGAAGCGTTTTCATTTTGGTGATATACTAAAGATGAAGATAAGAGAGGGGCTGTTACAAATGATGTATCAACATATCTTGATTCCGGTAGATGGTTCAAAAGTGAGTGAGTATGCATTCCAAAAAGGTGTCGACATCGCGAAAAGAAATAATGCAGCTATTACATTAGTACATGTCGTAGATATTAGAACATATGCGAATGTTGAAAGTGAACGCGGCTCATTGCATGAGAATGCTGATAAGTACACTGAGAAGATGCTGAATGGTTATAAAGCAATTGCTTTAGAACAAGGCGTGAAATCAGTGGATACAAAGATTGGTCACGGAGCAGCACGTCAGGTTATTACTAAAGAGATAGCTCCGAAAGCAAATTGCGATTTAATTATTTGTGGCTCTAACGGTATTAATGCATTAGAACGTTTTGTAATGGGTAGTGTTTCAGAAGCGATTGTACGTTACGCGAAATGTGATGTATTGGTTGTGCGTAGTGAGCAAGTACCGGAAGACTTTAAACTTGAAGCATTTACGGAAGAGTTTAGAAGAGAATATAGTAATAATTAAAGTTATAAAATAAAACGGAGATAAGCATGATGCTTATCTCCGTTTTATTTTATTGTTATTTTGTAAAGCTGAAGTATAGTTAATTATCCTTCACCGTTTAATTTAACTAAAATCTTCACTTGGTTTTTGTCGTTCGTTAATGTTTCGAAACCTTCAGTTACGATATCATCTAATTCGATTTCTTTTGTAATCGTATTTTCAGTATCCACTTGTCCGCTGCCTAATAAGTCGATTGTTTGTTGGTAGCTTGCTCTAGAGTAAGCAATTGTAGATGTGATTTGAACACCAGTGTTTGTTAATTGTAATGGTGGCCAAGAGATGTCTCCTGCAAATATTGATACGATAACCATTTTACCACGAGGGCGTGTAGCATCGATTGCCTGTTTAAATGTTGGTGCAACACCTGCAACTTCAAATGAACGATCAACACCACCTGGTACAATTTTCTTAATCGCTTCAACTGCATCTACTTCACCTGAATTGATGACGTCAGTAGCACCACATTCTAATGCTTTTTCTAAACGTTCTTTAGATAAGTCTAATACGATAATCTTTCTTGCACCAGCTGCACGTGCTGCAAGTGTCGTATATAATCCGATAGGACCGGCTCCGAAGATTGCAACGGTATCACCGAATTCAATTTCACTTTCTTTTACAGCCTGAACGCCAACTGCTAATGGTTCAATGGTTGCTGCGACACGTAAAGACACTGAGTCTGGTAAGTGATAGACATTAACTTCAGGTACGTTTACTAAATCAGTGAAACCACCGTCTGTGTGTAATCCGATAAAGCTAAAGCCATCATATACATCTAGTTCATCGATACTTTTACCATGTGTAATCGTTGGGTTAACAGATACACGGTCACCAACTTTAAAGTCTTTTACTTCGCTTCCGACTTCAACGATTGTACCAGAGAATTCATGTCCCATGATTAAAGGTGCTTTTCCGTCTGTTAATTCATCTTCTTTATCGACTGGAATAAATACAGGACCTTCCTGATATTCGTGTAAATCTGATCCACAAATACCAGCGTAGCCAACTTTCACACGTACTTCGTTCGGTTTCATATCACGAATTTCTTTTTCTTCTACGCGAATATCTTTAGGACCATACCATACTGCTGCTTTCATTGACAAACACTCCTTAATAAATTTTATTTTTTTAATAGTTATATTATACCAATTCGTGTCGTGTGTTACAAATTATCTGTTTTATTTTTCGGAATATATTTATATAACATATATATGAAATGTTACTTTGATTTTCTAAGTTTTTTTGTATATATGTGAAGCATCAATAGATAGATGAATTAATGAAATAAGAGTCGGTAGAACTGTTATATAATTCTTGTATATAACAGTGTAACAACTTTGTGAAATTAATAACTTTTATATTTATGATAAGTTCAAGAATGGCTGTTCTTATCGTGCTGAAGCAGTTGAAAAAATATATATTATTTTTTCACAAGGGTATTGTAAACGGTTTTATCCTATGGTATTTTTGAGTAGTCAAAAAATATAGTCATCGGATGACTGAGTGAGTCGAAAACGATTATGGGGGAGAATATATTATGAATGAAAGAAAGTCTAATGTGCGTTGGATGTTCGCATTGATGTTCTTTGTTATCGGGGTTATTGCCTATATGGATAGAGCGAATATCTCATATATTGCGGGACCAATGATGGAAGACTTAAACATGTCGAAAGCACAATTTGGGATGCTTGGGTCAATATTTGCTGCAGGTTATGCTTTAATGCAGGTTCCAGCAGGTATTATGGCTGAGAAATTTGGACCTAAAAAGTTATTAACATTTGCATTAGTTTGGTGGAGTGCATTTACGATTCTAACAGGTGTTGTTAAACATCACGGTTTACTATATGCAATGCGTTTCTTATTCGGTATTGGTGAAGGACCTATGTATCCTTCAAACGCTGTATTCAATACATACTGGTTCGCGAAATCAGAAAAAGGGCGTGCTTCAAGCGCGTTACTTGCTGGTAGTTACTTCGGCCCAGTTATCGCTCCATTCGTAACCATTGCCATTTACCAAGCATTTGGTTGGCAAGCTGTATTCTATATCTTTGGTGCAATCGGCTTTGTTATTGCAGCTTTATGGCTTGTTATTGCTAAAGATTTACCTGAACAACATAAGATGGTCAATGAAGCAGAAAAGCTTTATATCATGGAGAACCGTGATGCTGTAGGTGGAGCAACTAAGGATACTGCACCATGGGGTCGTTTCTTCAAACGTTTCAGTTTCTTTGCGATTGCAGGTCAATATTTCGTAGTGCAGTTTGTAATCACATTATTCTTAATCTGGTTACCAACTTACCTGCAAGAAGAATATCACGTTATTTTAAATGATATGAAATTCTTAGCGGCAGCACCGTGGTTAATGATGTTCGTATTAATCATGGCGGGTGGATCAATTTCAGATGCGATTGTTGCGCGCGGTCATTCTAAATTTAAAGCACGTTCAAGTATCGCAATCTTTGGATTTATCGTATTTGCAATTTCGTTATTCTTATCCGTTCAAACGAATGATATGACGATGAACATTATCTACTTATCACTATGTCTAGGTGGTGTAGGTCTATCGATGGGGATGAGCTGGGCTTCAGCAGCTGATCTTGGACGTAACTTCTCAGGTACTGTTTCAGGCTGGATGAACTTATGGGGTAATATCGGTGCTTTCTTAAGTCCATTCTTAGGTGGAGTATTAGTGCAGAAGTTTGGTTGGGATACAACGTTCTATTTAATGTTGATTCCGGCAGCACTTGCAATTATCCTTTGGTTCTTTGTAAAACCAGATGAGCCATTATTAGAAGAACATAGACAAGCATAATTTTTAAGACACTCATTATTGGGTGTCTTTTTTATATGTGAGATTTTAGATAAACGCAACAATGCCGGATACTTAGAGTATCCGGCATTGTTGTGTTATGAGATGGTCTAAATCATCTTTCTTACTGTAATTTGATAGACGATATTGATGATAATTGCGACAGAAGCGATAACTGATAGTGCGAAGTGCTGTGGGACACCTGTAGCATACCCATAGATTGTAATCAGCATCATAGCTGCAGGTAATAAAATATTCGTGATTTTAAATGCATTATATAAACCTGTAAATATCGTATACATTTCTTCTTTAGAGAGTGAATCGATAAGCTTATCATCAAAATCTGCTTCAAAGTTCTCAGGTAAGTCACGTTCCGGATACAACTTGTTGATCATGCTATATCCATAGTAGCGCATCAGGACTGCGATGATTAACACGATAATACTGATAATTCCTAGATATAATGGTGCATCATTAATACTGATTAATAAAATTGATCCGAGTGCAAAATAAAATGAAATAATGATAGCGATATTCATCTCAGAAAATTTCTTAAATGATGCTCTGTCCTGTTCATAATGTTCTAAACTAGGATCGTTATCTACTTTATAGGCAAGTTTACTGTAAATATAGGCAATAATAGCAAATAATACAGCAAATATGCATAACACAACGATATATGGGGTAGAAGTAAGTATATCGGTTAACGGCAGTTTCCAGTAATCAATTGTGAGCAGCATAATAGCAGCGAGTATTGCGATAATAATAGGTAATATGTATTTTCTAAACATGGTGGCCTCCTCTTTTTTAAATAGTATACCCAATTATTTAAAATTGAGACAGACAAAATCACTTGCTTAATTATAATGATTATAATATAATAATTAATATAAATAAGAAATTAAAAGGAGAGATTATGAATGGCTAAAAAAACACAAGAAAACAAAGTAGTAGCAGCATTAAACCAACAGGTGGCAAACTGGACGGTCCTTTATACGAAATTACACAACTATCACTGGTATGTAAAAGGACCACACTTCTTTAGTTTACACACTAAATTCGAAGAGTTATATGATGAAGCTAACGTATACATTGATGAATTAGCTGAACGTATTTTAGCTATCGAAGGAAATCCTATTGCAACGTTAAAAGAAAGTTTAGATTTATCTGTTGTTAAAGAAGCTAAGAAAAATTTATCTGCTGAAGATATGGTGAAAGATTTATCTAAAGACTTTGATAAAGTGATTAAACAATTAGAAGAAGGTAAAACTACTGCTGAAGCAGCAGATGATGAAATGACTGCTGATATGTTCTTAGGTATGATTACAAACCTTGAGAAACATAACTGGATGTTAAAATCATTCTTAGGATAATTTAAAATCTAACGCGTTAACATTAGTTAATAAATTAATTGATACACTTCAAAGGAATTGAAGTGTATTTTTTTATGTTTTCCCTTAGAATGGATGTAAGTAGAGGTGAGCATAATGGAAGAAAAAATCAAACAATGTATCAGAATCGCAAAAATGTATTACGAGGAAAATTTAGGACAAAAAGCAATTGCTGATGAACTTAATATTTCCAGACCGACAGTATCGAGACAACTTCAATTTGCTAAAGATATGGGGATTGTCAATATAACGATTCATGACCCGTATGAGAAAAGTGAAGAACTCGCAGAATTACTGAAAGAAAAATATAATTTAAAGCATGTCTTAATTAAAGAAGTATCAAGTGATAAATATGAAATTGTGCTCAGTGCTATAGCAGAAGCAGCTGCAGAATTTCTTCATGAAAATGTGAAGAACAATGACGTTGTCGGCATCAGCTGGGGAAAAACGATGTATGAAACTGCTAACTTAATGAAGCCGACAAATTTAACTGGCGTGTCTACCATTCAGTTAAAGGGTGGTATTTCATACTCAAATATAAAGACGAATTCGCATGAAACGTTAGCTTTATTTGCAAAGAGCTTTAATTCCATTCCGCGTGATTTACCTGTACCTGTTATTTTTGATAACAAACAGGTGAAACAATTAGTGAGTGAAGATCGCCATATTAAAGGGATATTAAACATGGCAAGTGAATGTGATGTTGCGATATATACTACCGGTACAGTGCGTGATGAAGCACTGTTGTTTAAGCTTGGCTTTTTATCGGACGATGAAGTGAAACGTCTGAAGCATGAAGCGGTGGGTGACATCTGTTCAAGATTTTATAATAAGAATGGGAGAATTGCTGACGTCTGGGTCGATGATCGTACGATGGGTGTGACGCTGGATACATTAAAGCAGATTCCAACAAGCATACTCGTTGCAGGGGGTAAACATAAAGTAGAAGCCATTCGAGGTGCTCTCGCTGGTGGTATCCCGAATGTCCTGATAACTGATAGCATTACGGCTAAGCAATTAATTTAACTTGAACGTAATTTCATTTATCGTTTTTACTTTTGTTCAATATCTGTTATAATGGGATTGAATATAAGGGAGGAATAAATAATATGAATTTAGCGAAATATATTGATCATACTGCTTTGAAACCAGAAACGACGACTGCCCAAATTGAACAGCTTGCACAAGAAGCGCGTGAATACGGATTTATGAGTGTTTGTGTGAACCCGACACATGTAAAGTATGCACATGCTTTATTAGAGGGTACTGATGTTTTAGTATGTACTGTAATCGGCTTCCCGTTAGGAGCTAACACACCAGCAGTAAAAGCATTTGAAACGAAAGATGCAATTGCGAATGGTGCAGGTGAAGTTGATATGGTAATTAATATCGGTGCGGCTAAGAGTGGTAACTTTGATTTAGTACGTGAAGATATTAAAGCGGTAGTCGATGCTGCAGGAGATGTTACGACGAAAGTAATTATCGAAACAAGTCTGTTAACTGACGAAGAGAAAGTGAAAGTTTGCGAAATTGCGAAAGAAGTAGGGGCAGATTTCGTTAAGACTTCTACAGGATTCTCAACAGGTGGAGCAACAGTCGCAGATGTGAAATTAATGCGTGAAACAGTAGGACCTGATATGGGTGTGAAAGCATCTGGTGGTGTGCGTTCTTATGAAGACGTTAAAGCGATGATTGATGCAGGTGCTACACGTATCGGTGCATCAGCTGGTGTACAAATTTTAAAAGGTGAAGAAGCTAAAGGGGATTATTAATTCCCTTTCACTTTTAGTGTAAAAGAAAACGCTTACAAAATAAATGGAGGTCATTAATGATGAGAATGGTAGACATTATAGCAAAGAAACGTGACGGACATGCATTAACGAAAGAAGAAATCGAGTTTTTCATCAAAGGATATACGAATGGTGAAATCCCTGATTATCAGGCATCAAGTTTAGCGATGGCGATATTCTTCCAGGATATGAACGATGAAGAACGTGCTAACTTAACGATGGCGATGGTTGAAAGTGGCGATCAGATTGACTTAAGTGCTATAGAAGGTGTGAAAGTTGATAAGCATTCAACTGGCGGTGTTGGTGATACGACAACTTTAGTATTAGGACCATTAGTAGCAGCGCTTGATATTCCGGTTGCGAAGATGAGTGGCCGTGGATTAGGACATACAGGTGGGACGATTGATAAATTAGAAGCGGTAGAAGGATTCCATGTTGAAATTTCAGAAGAAGACTTCGTTAAGATTGTAAATGAAGATAAGTTAGCGGTTATCGGACAAACAGGCAATTTAACACCGGCAGATAAGAAATTATATGCATTACGTGATGTTACAGGAACAGTGAACAGTATCCCGTTAATCGCATCAAGTATTATGAGTAAGAAGATTGCAGCAGGAGCAGATGCGATTTGTTTAGATGTTAAGACAGGTGCCGGAGCATTTATGAAGACAGAAGAAGATGCAGAGCAGCTTGCACATGCAATGGTTAAAATCGGAAATAACGTTGGACGTAACACGATGGCGATTATCTCTGATATGAGTCAACCGTTAGGATTTGCAATCGGAAATGCATTAGAAGTGAAAGAAGCGATTGAAACATTACGCGGTGAAGGACCGGAAGACTTAACAGAACTGGTGCTTACTCTAGGAAGTCAAATGGTCGTGTTAGCGGGTAAAGCAGAATCATTAGATGAAGCACGTACGAAATTGCAGGAAGTAATTGATAATGGTAAAGCGTTAGAGAAATTTAAGACATTCCTTGCAAACCAAGGTGGAGATGCGTCAGTCGTTGATGATGTAACGAAGTTACCTCAAGCAGAATATGTGATTGAAGTACCAGCGAAAGCAAGTGGCGTCGTAAGCAAGATTGTAGCAGATGAAATAGGAGTAGCATCGATGTTACTTGGGGCAGGACGCGCTACGAAAGAAGACGTTATTGATTTAGCGGTAGGATTGATGTTACGTAAGAAAGTCGGCGACAAAGTTGAAGCGGGCGAATCACTTGTAACAATATACGCAAACCGAGATAATGTAGAAGACGTTATGAATAAGATTTACGACAATATTGAAATTGCAGACAGTGCAGAAGCACCAGTATTGATTCATAAAGTTATTACTGAATAGTTGGATTTGGATTGGATTGGATGTGAGAGCGATGTGTCCAATAAACACGAGATATTGGACAAGTCACCACTGAAATCCACCAAAATCAGCACAACGCAAAGGAGAGATAATCATGAAATTTAATAGAATTCATTTAATCGTAATGGACTCTGTAGGTATCGGTGAAGCACCGGATGCTGACAAGTTTGGCGATGTTGGTAGTCACACTTTGAAACATACGTTAGAAGGTTACGAAGGACAGCTACCAAACTTAGAGCGTTTAGGTTTAGGAAATATTGCTGATCTTCCAGTAGTAAATAAGGTAGATGAACCGGTTGGCTATTATACGAAATTGTCTGAAGCATCAGTTGGGAAAGATACGATGACTGGACACTGGGAGATTATGGGATTAAATATCGATAAACCATTTAAAGTTTATCCTGATGGATTCCCTGAGGAACTCGTACAAGCAATCGAAGAAATGACTGGACGCAAAGTTGTTGCCAATAAACCGGCATCAGGTACAGCAATCATTGACGAGTGGGGCGAACATCAAATGAAGACTGGCGATTTGATCGTCTATACTTCAGCTGACCCTGTATTACAAATCGCTGCACATGAAGATATTATTCCGTTAGATGAATTATATGAAATCTGTGAGAAAGTGCGTGAGTTTACAAAGGATCCTAAATACTTGATCGGTCGTATTATTGCAAGACCATATGTAGGGGAACCTGGAAACTTTACGAGAACATCCAACCGTCATGATTATGCGTTGAAACCTTTCGGACGTACAGTAATGAATGAAATGAAAGATGCTGGTTTAGATGTAATCGCAATCGGTAAGATTAATGATATTTATGATGGAGAAGGTGTCACTGAGTCAATCCGTACGAAAGATAACATGGATGGTATGGATAAGTTATTAGAAGTTGTAAAACGTGATTTCAAAGGTGTAAGCTTCTTAAACTTAGTAGATTTTGATGCTTTATATGGTCATCGTCGTGATAAAGAAGGTTATATGAATGCGATTAAAGCATTTGATGAGCGTTTAGGTGAATTATTAGATGAACTTCGAGAAGATGATCTATTAATCATTACTGCAGACCATGGTAATGATCCAACAATGCCTGGAACAGATCATACGAGAGAATATGTACCTTTATTGATGTATTCTAAATCAATCGGTAATGGTGAACTTTCAGGACATGACACATTTGCTTCAATTGGAGCTACGATTGCAGATAACTTTGAAGTGAAATTACCTGAGTTCGGAGAGAGTTATTTGAGTGAATTGAAATAGAAACTAATAAAAATGCTCGCTACATATTGTAGTGAGCCATTTTTATATCACTTGTCGTTCAATCGCGCGTAAAGTATTAAAGAAGTCCATGATCTCTTCAAAGTGAGTGCCACGATTTTTATAATGGTATTCTATAAAGTATATGGCATCAGCAAGTTTTTGTGGCAAATCATACTGGATGCTCATTGTTGATTTAAATTTTTTTAAATCTATAGAATGGATTTCATCATAATATTTATTATAAAGATCGATGGATTCTTCTAAACCATACGACATAATTAAGTTTAAACGTTCTTTTTCTGTAAACATGTCTATCATCTCCATGATAGACATCTTACCCCTTTAATATTGAGGTGGAGTGAATTTAAAGTAAATTATCTGTAAATGTTAGTTTTCAGCGATACTTTTAATGAATGTTTTCATTTTATCGTAATCGTTTACTGAGCGGGAAAGGAAGAATTTCTTCTGCTTTCGTACGAGTAGATTACGTTTATTCGTTATCGCTTCACCTGTAAATTTAAGTCCTCGCCATGTTTCTTTCTGAACTTTAATATGCTGTATATAGAAGACCTCATCAAGTGGTTTACTAAACAGTGCTGCATGCATGAATTTATAGAGTTCACCTGGTGTACTATTTGTTTTTGAAGTGCTTGAAGTCCCTTTATTATCACGCATAAAGTCTCCGGTGTAAATCGGTAGATCTGTTATATTAACATTTGGACGTGTAAATATGGCTAAGTAAAGGTGATGATCTGTGATATCACCGATGTATAGTTCTTCCTGACGCTCATTATATTTTACGAGTAATTCAACGATCCAGAATGTTAATGCGATAAGTATGGTGATGACAATCAGAATAATGATCCATGAAGGAATATTTGTAAGTTCACTAATATTTTCTGTAAAGAAAATGTCTAAAGTAAAGGGTAATACACTATATATGTCCGGAAATAATAAAACAATAACCATTTGTAGCATCTGCTCAAATATAAGTAATATAAAAATAACAAAAAGTGTTGTGTATACGAACGGTAAAAGTTTATTTACTGGTGTTCGTGAAAAAAGCATACATAAAACCTCGTTTCTTAAAGTACAAACACTACATTACCATGTTTTTTATTTTTTTTATAGTTTTTTATAGATTTTTATAGTTTTTCAATAGTTTCGCTTAAAAGAAGGATGAATGGGGTATAGTGAAATAAAATAACGTAGATAAAGGGGACGTCACTATGAAATGTAACTGTAAAAAGACGACTGGTGCGGTCGGTGCAATTGTATTTGTTGCAGCGAGTGGAGCACTTTATTATTTCTTAACGAAAAATCAAAAACAAAACGATGAGGTACAAAATTTGAAACATAATGATGAGAAGAAAAAAAGCGTCAATGTTGAACTTGTAAAACCGGAACCGACACCACCTGAAGCTGTAGGTAAAGAGTTTCATATGCCACACTTTATGGTGAAGAATTTAGTCGTAACGCCAAACGATAATGGTGTTGCTTTCCGCTTAGATTATAGAATTGATCGTGTGTTATACAATTATTTAATGCATAATACACCGCATTATCGTTTCAGATTTACATTGCCATTAGAGTTGAAACCTTACTTTGAAGGTAATGGTACGACTAAAGTTTTAGGTGAACTTGTTTATGGTACTGGAGAGAAATCAGATTACAGCGTAACGTTTAACTTTAAGAAGCATGATGACATTGATCGTGCGAAGATGTATGAAATTGGTGAGATGACTGGGCCATATCATTTAGATATTGTTGATGAACAGTTAAAAGTATTGAACGAATATGATGATGTTTATGCAGCCGCTAATTTAATTAGATTTTAATCAATGAATTATTGTGATTGAGTTAGAAAAAAATCCACCTCAGACGAGGTGGATTTTTAATTATTCTGCTGGTGCTTTACCTTCTTGATAAATATTTCTCCAGCCTTCTTTTTTACTTAACATTTCTTTAGCAATAGCTTGCGCACCTTCTAATGAGTGGCTTGCAGCCCATCCACATTGTACTTCGTTACATGCTGGTACTTCTGTAGCAGCAAGAACGTCATTTAATGTTTTTTCCAGGATAACTAACACGTCTTCATAGTCATCATGGTTAATTAGTGATAGGTAGAATCCTGTCTGACATCCCATTGGTGATAAATCTACAACTTTATCTGTATGATTACGGATGTTCTCAGCCATTAAATGTTCTAATGAATGAAGTGCAGGCATTTCCATATGTTCTTTGTTTGGTTGTTTGAAACGGATATCGTATTTGTTAATAACATCGCCATTGATACCTTCTTTAATACCTGCTAAACGTACGAATGGTGCGTCTACGATTGTATGGTCTAAGTTAAAGCTTTCAACGTTCATTTTTTGTGTCATGATATGCCTCCTAATTATTTAAGTAATGAAAATCCTTCTTTTAAATCTGCTAATAAATCTTCACTATCTTCAATACCCACTGAAATACGCACTAATCCATCAGTGATGCCTAATTCTAAACGACGTTCACGTGGAATAGATGCATGTGTCATTTGACTTGGTACAGAGATTAAACTTTCAACTGCACCTAATGATTCAGCTAATGTAAAGTATTTTAAAGATTTTACAAGTAGTTCAGCATTTTCTTTAGAACCCACATCAAAAGAAATCATACCACCAAATCCAGTTGCTTGTGATTCATGAATTGCTTTACGTTCTGCATCTAATAATGATGGATGGAAGATATTTGTTACTTTATCTTGTGATTGTAGGAATTCGATAATTTTCATCGTTGATTTTTCAGTTTGTTCCATACGCAGTGCTAATGTTTTAATACCACGTACAAGTAAGAAACTATCTTGTGGCCCAAGAATACCACCAACAGAGTTCTGGATAAAGTGGATTTGTTC
Source organism: Macrococcoides goetzii (assembly GCF_002742385.2). GTDB lineage: Bacteria > Bacillota > Bacilli > Staphylococcales > Staphylococcaceae > Macrococcoides > Macrococcoides goetzii. The sequence continues at coordinate 65,645 of NZ_MJBI02000005.1, read as the reverse complement.
TGATAATTCTGGAGTACGAGAAACAAGTAATCCTGCTACAACATCACTATGACCACCGATATATTTTGTTGCTGAATGTAATACGATATCAACACCTAGATCGATTGGATTCTGGAAATATGGTGTCATAAATGTATTATCTACTACTGAGATTAAGTTGTTTGCTTGTGCGATTTCTACCATTGCACGAATGTCAGTAACATTGAGTAATGGATTTGTCGGTGTTTCGATATATAACATCTTAGTTTCAGGTGTAATTGCCGCTTTAACCGCTTCAACATCTGTTGTATCTACAAACGTTGATTTAATACCGATACGGTCAAATACTTTAGTAAATACACGGTATGTTCCGCCGTATACGTCGCTACCAACCACAATATGGTCACCGGCATTTAACAGCATCACTACTGTTGATACTGCTGCCATGCCTGAACCGAATGCGAAACCTTCGTGTCCATGTTCAAGGTCTGCGATTAATGTTTCTAAGGCAGTACGCGTTGGGTTCTTCGTACGAGAATACTCATAACCTTGTCGTAAGTTACCGATACCATCTTGTTTATATGTGCTTGTCTGATAAATTGGTGCATTGACTGATCCAGTAAAAGCATCAGTCGTTTGTCCACCATGAATCATCATTGTTTTTTTCTTCATTGTTATTCTCCTTTAATATTAAATATTGCTTGTGATAAATATCTGTCACTTGCATCCGGGAAGATGACTACGATATTTTGATTCGTAAAGTGTTGTTGCTGATTTAACGCTGCCTGTAATGCAGCACCAGATGAACTACCTTGCATTAACCCTTCAAGCTTAGCAAGTTCTGACACTTTTGTAAAAGCATCGATATCAGAGATCGTTTCAACTGCATCGATTAAATCTTTCGGTAAGAAGTCTGGCCATTTTTCAACACCGATACCTTCAGTTCTGTGACTGCCTGATGCTCCACCATTTAATATTGAACCTTCCGGCTCTACGATTACTTTATGTGCATCTTTAAAGTAATGTGCTAGTCCTGTAAACGTACCACCTGAACCAGCGCCAGCTACGATCATATCAACGCGTCCAACATCAGCGATAATTTCATTGGCAAGTTCTTCATAACTAGAAGGATTATCAGGCGATTCGAATTGATTTGTGAAGAATGCGCCAGTTTCCTGTGCATATTTCAAAGCTTCCTCGCGTGCAAATAGCATCCCTTTTTCTGTTGGTGTATTGATAATTTCTGCACCTAAAGCACGCATGATGCTTTGTTTTTCAACACTGAACTTCTCTGGAACGTATACACGTAACTTTAAATCAAACTTCTGGCATACGAGTGCTAACCCGATACCAGTATTTCCGGCTGTTGCTTCTACGACTTGACCGCTTTTAATATCGCCGCGATCTAACGCTTTCATAATAATATTTAGTCCTAATCGATCTTTTACCGAGCCACCTAAATTATGATGCTCTAGTTTTGCGAAAATACGATTTCCCTTATTTAATGGAAATGCTGTAATTTCTATCATCGGTGTGTGACCGATTAAATCGAATGGTTTTTTAATTGTTTTTTTTTCTAAAATTTGCAGATGTGCAAAGCGGTTCAGTTGCGTATCGTGATAATCGAAGCCGTTGCGACTCGCGATGCTTTCCATTGTCTCTTTTAATGGATAGTATTCACGGTTTAAATCTTCTACTAAATTATTAAAGCCAAGTGACGTATAATGCTCTATCATCGACTGTTTCTCTTCTTCAGAATTGAAGATTGTATCTAAAATGATGACACGGCCACCTTCATTTAATAATTCCGCATACTTACCGATAGCGATATCTTTTTCTGTATCCGTTAAGTGATGGAATGCAAATGAAGAGATAAATGTGTCAGCTGGTTGCTGTTTAAAGTTTAAAAAGTCACCACGCTCAAAAGTAATTCCAGTCTTCTTTTCTCCGATGGCAGCCATTTCTTCACTCGGTTCAATCGCACGTACGTTTAAACCTTGCTGTAAAAGGTAATTAGTTAAATTACCGGTACCCGGTCCAAATTCTACAACATCGCCTTTAGCGTATTTCACTGCTTGGGCGATCATAAAGTCATAGTTCACAAAAACATCTTTATACTCAGGGTCCTGACCAGTTACGAAGTTATCGTATTCTGATGCCCAGTCTTTAAATATATCCATAAAAGGTAAGCTCATTATTATTTTCCGCTCCTATACTTTAAGTAATCTTATCGGTTAACTCGGAATTAATAATAACATGACATAAAGTAGAAAACAACGAAATAGTTTGTGAACATGGTCACAATAAGATATAATAGTTTTATTACAAAATTTGAAAGTTGGTGGCATATGAAGAGGATTGTTGTTTTATCATATGATAGTATTTGGCAGCATTTGTTTTTAGATGAAAGCAGAAAATTAAAAAATAGTATTAAAGAGCACGCCGATAATATATTGCATATCGGTTCAACAGCAGTCCCTGGTATGTCGGCTAAACCAATTATTGATATGATGATTGTCACTAAAAGTTTGCAGCTCTTTGAAACACAGCATATGGCTTTAATCAATTTAGGTTATGAAAGCATCACACCGGAATTTAAAGATAGTCTGCAATATGTGAAGCGCATTTCAGGTGACAGAACGCATCAACTCTATATTTTTCCTGTAGGTCACGAAAAGATTATTGAAATGACTGCGTTTACCAGTTATTTGAAATATTATCCGAGCGAGATGGAACGCTATAATAGTGTGAAAAGAGAACTCGCTAAAATGTATCCATTTGATGTGCAGACGTATGAACAGTCTAAACTGATCTTTGTAACTGTGATGACGGTAAAAGCAGTGGACTGGTATAGTGATAGAACATCTCATGAAGATGTTTCAATAATTTAAGTCTAAGATTGAAGTAATTACTTCAGTCTTATTTTTTTATCATTTTAAAGAATAATACAAAAATAGTGGAAATTTTGTTATTATTACTAAATAAATGCATCTTTTAAAGGAGTCGAAAATATGCCGTCAATATTAATCGTAGAAGATGAACTTGAGATTGCTGAACTTATAAAGTTTATTCTCGTGCGTGAAGGATTCGAAAAAGTTGATATTGCTTCTACATTTGCACAGGCGAAGTCGATGATTAGTGCGCATTATGATACGTATCTACTAGATATAAATCTTGGAGATGGGTCAGGTTATGATCTTGGCAATGAAATACGAGAAATGACCGATGCGCCGATTCTTTATGTGTCAGCCAATACGCAGGATAGAGATAAGATTAAAGGCTTTCAAAATGGAGCAGATGATTATATTACAAAGCCATTTAATCCGATGGAGCTTGCAGTGAGAGTAAAAGTCAATGTTGAGCGTTACATGAAGTCCGGTAAAAAAGAAAAGGTGTTATATTCATTTGATGAACGTAATGCAGAATTAACTGTAAGAGATAAGAAATATCTACTTTCAGGAAAACAATATTTATTGATGCAATACCTATATGAACATCAGGATGAAATCTGTACGAAAGAGCAGATTTATGAAGCGGTGTGGGAAAATCAGTTTGTTGATGATAATACCGTAATGGTGCATATCAGAAAGTTAAGAGAAAAGCTCGAAGTTGAGCCGAGTAAACCGAAATTATTATTAACGTCACGTGGTATCGGCTATATTTTAAAATCAGGTGAGGATAGATGAGCATCAGCAAAAAATTTATGATTCGCTTTATCCGTTATTTTCTGATTTTTTATTTTTCGGTGACATTCATTATTTGTGCTTTCTTTGTCTATTTCCTGTTTACGAGTGAGCAAAGCTTCTTTGAAGAAGATATGCAGCGTGTAGATTCATTTTCTATCAGTGAATACTTTAAGTTTGATGGGGATAAAGTTAAACCGATTAAAGAGATGGTTAATTATGTTAAGCGACATGACGGAGTACTTGTAGTAAAGAATAAAGATGATGAAGTGATTTATTCATCAGAAAAAGGCTTTAAGTTGCGCCCGTTAAATACATATCGTGCTGAAGAATTTACGACTTGGGAGATGCCAAAAGGACAGCAGGTCATCTATCTGCAGAATACGATATTAAGTGAAGCGAGACGTAAACTAGAGAGAAATGAAAAAGACGCACAAAATTATCTGGACGAACACAATCTCGCATTATTTGTCGTTGAGCGCAAAGGTTTAACTAAAATTTCTGGAGCGTTTGATGAAGATGTCGTGAATAATACGCTGTTCAAGCATAAGAATAACGACAATTATCAAAAATATTTCTTTGTTTCATATTTTAAAGATAATAAAAATTATTATGTTGTTCAGAAAAATCCACATCCCGCTGATACGAAAGCAATATTTGCAGAAAACAGCTATATTTATGATAAAGATTTTATGAATGTTATGAAAAACTTTTTAATTTGGTATGCATGGATGAATCTTGTTGTATTAGCCGCTATTTTACTGTTATCATTCTTTTTAGGTAACCGTTTAGCACAACCATTAAGACATTTTTCAACATGGGTAGAGCAACTGGCTAAAGGTGACTATTCCGTATTAAATAATGAAAAAATATATAAAAATGGCCGATTGCGCCGTAAATATCGTATGTATAGTCCAATCGACGGAGCGATAGCGAAGCTTACTGGAAAGTTATCAGATGATAAAAATTACCAAAGTAACATGAATATTCAGCGTGAAAACTGGGTACGTGGTATTACACATGATCTAAAAACACCGCTGAGTTCAATTTATGGTTACGCAAAAATACTTAACAGTGGAATGCCGCTTGAACCGGATGAACAGAAGAAGTTTATCAGCATTATTGAAGATAAAGCATTATATATCGATCAGCTGCTGAAAGATTTGAATATGGTCTATCAACTGAAAAGTGATGGCATTCAGTTCCATACAGAAGAAACGTGTTTACGAACGTATATTGATGCATTTGTCTCTCAATATGGCAATAAAGGGTTAAGCTACGTCCATAAAGAAGATGCGACGATTCATATTGATACGTCACGCATGGATCGTGTACTGACGAATATTGTGTCGAATAGTTTTACGCATAACGTTAATGTTGAAGTATGGATAAGTACGTACACGAGTGGAAGTAACGCAATCATAGAAATTTCGGATAACGGACAAGGTATACCGCAGGAAGATCTGACGCATATCTTTGAACAGTTCTATCGTGGAAATAGAACGAATGAACATCATAATGGCAGTGGTTTGGGATTATCTGTGGCAAAAGAAATCGTTGAACTGCATGATGGCACGATAGACGTTGTAAGTTCAGTGGCCGGCACGAAATTCTTAATTACTTTACCGACATATTAATTTTGATATTTGACAGAATTTATAGATAACTATATAGTTAGTATTAAATTCAATAACTTATCAAGACGGATCGAGGGAAGGGCCCGATGACATCCAGCAACCTGCAGTAATGTAAGGTGCTAATTCCTACAGCGTAAGCTGGCAGATAAGAACGTGTAGACATTCCTATCTGGGAATGTCTTTTTTTTATAAGTACGGAGGAGATAATAATATGAATAACAAAGTATTGCAATATATAGATGAACATAGAGATAAATTTTTGCGCATCAGTCATGAAATTCACGCACGACCTGAACTAGGCAATGAAGAATACTTTGCCTCTAATTTACTGAGCAAGACATTAAAAGATGCAGGTTTTAGTATAGAACGTGATATTGCTGGACATGAAACAGGATTTATCGCAACGTATGAAAGTGAGAAAGCAGGACCTACTATCGCTTATCTAGCAGAATATGATGCATTGCCAGGTTTAGGACATGCATGTGGTCATAACATTATCGGCACATCTAGTGTATTATCAGCAATTGCTTTAAAAGAAGTGATTGATGATTTAGGCGGTGTTATTCAGGTATTTGGGACACCAGCTGAAGAAGGCGGTGTAAACGGTAGTGCGAAAGCATCATACGTTAAAGCAGGATTATTTAATGATAGTGATGTAGCATTGATGATTCATCCGGGGCATGAATCGTTTAGAACCGTGCCAACACTTGCAGTAGACGTGTTTGAAGTGGAGTTTTTTGGCAAGACTGCGCATGCTTCTGAGAATGCGCATAATGGTATTAATGCGCTTGATGCGATGATCAGTTTCTTTAATGGAATCGGCCAATTGCGTCAGCATATTAAGAAGACGGATAAAGTGCATGGTGTGATTTTAGATGGTGGTAAGTCAGCAAATATTATTCCGGATTATACGAAAGCGAGATTTTATACGCGAGCAATCAGCAGAAAAGATTTAGATGTATTAACCGGTAAAGTTGATCGTGTAGCACAAGGTGCGGCGATTACAGCAGGGGCAGAATATCAGCTCAATCACATTCAAAATGGTGTTAATGAATTCATCAGAAATACATTTTTAGATGATTTATTTGAGAAACATGCTATTATGCATAATGAGCCGATTCTGCATGATGATTTTGGTTTCGGTTCAACGGATACGGGGAATGTGAGTCACATCATACCGACGATTCACCCACATATTAAGATGGGACCATCAACGCTTGTTGGACACACGGTAGAATTTCGTGAAGCAGCGAAGAGCGCACACGGAGACCATGCCTTATTACAAGGTGCTAAAATAATGGCAACGATGGCAATCGAGTTAATCGAGAAACCTGAAGAACTACAACGCATTAAACATTTACATGAAACATTAAAGGAGAACATTTATGGGGACTAAACCAATCAACTTACCATTAGTTATGAAAGATTTATATGGAGAGAAAGTGATGTATTCATCACGTCCATCCTATACTTTTAATCCATGGCTACAGCCGGAAGAACATCAATCAAATTTACTGAGCGCACGTGAACTGTTAATCGCCGAGATGCCGGTCGTTGTACACGAAGCGACCGTGACAGATAAAACTGAAGCATTGTTTAATGCAGTTGGATTTGATATGCCGAATGGTTTCAGAGTGTATAATACACGTGAATCATATGAGCAGGTGTTACGCGATGCAGTTGCAGATGGAGAAAAGATATTCTTTCAGTATACCCATGAAGAGGAATTAGTACCAGGCGATAAATATGTCGTACCGCGTGATAAATTTTTAGCGCTTAACAATAAATCGATACTGGATAAATGGACGAAGGGTAAATTCCTGCCGAAACGTGATGTTGTGGCGATTGAAGACTTTGAAGATACTGTTCGTAAGTGGTCACTGCCTTTCGTGATTAAACCAGGAGATGAACATCCGACTGCCGGTGGATATGGCGTTATGCTGTGCTATACGCAGGAAGATGTTGAGCGTAGTATTAAACGCGTGCGAGAAGCAGAAGGTACAGAACAGATGATTATTGAACAGTTTATTGAGCCGGTACATAATTATTGTGTACAGTATGCATATAGCGAAGAACTGGGTATTAAGTTTATTGGTTCAAGTCAGCAGATCACTGAAAAGTACGGTAAATATCGTGGGAATATTATAGATCATAATATCCCGCAGGATGTCATCGATGCAGGATTAGAAATTATGCAAAATGGTGTAGAAGCAGGATATGTTGGTATTGCCGGCTTTGATTTGCTTGTGGATAAAGAAGGAGCCATTTATGCAATTGATCTTAACTTCAGACAGAACGGTTCAAGTTCGCTGTTGTTATTAGATAGCGTGTTAACTGGAGATTATAAGAAATTTCTTGCTTATTATAGCGATGGAGATAACGCGAAATTCTTCGATGTCATATTGGATGAAGTGAAAGCAGGATACTTATTCCCGCTGGCATACTATGATGGAGATTATAAAGAGAAAGATGCATTCCCATCACGCTTTATCTGTATCTGGCATGGAGATGAAGATGTAATCGAATCACGAGTGAAAGCTTTTGAAGCACGACTAAAGGGGTGATTCATTTGAGTAAGAAAAATAGTGCTACAGGTATTGCAGTAGCAACGACAATTATTAGTGCGACTTTAATTCCGTTTTTGTTTAGTCTGGTTAAAGTAATTGGGAAAAAATAAGGTCGTCAGCAAAGCGTCTGCTTTGAAGACGCCGTCAAATAAGGTCGTCTGCAAAGCAGAACGCTGCGTTACTCACACGAGTAACGCAGCGTTTTTTTATTGCTCATCCATTAATCTCAATGTTCCAACTGCACCTGAATATTCACCGTTTTCGATGAAATACGGTTTAAAGTTGCGCAATACTGTATAGTTCATTACGATATCACGCAGTAACGTATTGTTTAAGAAACTTGAGCCGATATAGACGACATATTCAGCACCAAACTCACGGGCTGCATGAATGGATACGGTTGTTACGGTTTCACCGACGATACCTAATACTGAAGCAATTTTATCAGCATCGGTAAAGTTTTCAGTATCTTTGTTATGGAGTACGTTACCAAAGTTCGCTGCAGTCAGTTCACCAGGTATCGGTGATTTATCTCCTTTGTAGATATGTTTAACTTTTAAATCGATGATGTCGCGATTGCCTTCTTTAGCTATCGTAACAATCTCATCGAAATCTTCTTTTCCAGTCAGTAAGTATGAAAGTCCCATCATCATACCACCACCTGCGCCTGTTCCGCCTGCACGAATTTGTTTGTCGTTATCTACAAAATGGATAGATGTTCCTGTACCGACGTTACTAAACACAAACTTAGAAATATCAAGGTTCATTTCTGTAAGGAATGACTGGATGCCACGGAATGTTGCATCAAATTCAATCGATTGAAAAGCATTTTGTGGGATTAAACTTTGAAGATACGTCGCTTTCCCACCCGTTAAAGCAACTTGTGCATCTGGTACGGTCTTTAACCATTCAGCTACTTCCTCAATTTCAGTGCTCAGCTGTTTTCTGAAGGTGAATTTGTCGTTTTCTAAAATAGCAATTTTAATTAAAGTGCCACCAGCGTCAATACCAATTTTCATATCAATACCTCATTTATCATTTGTTTTTGTCATTATACTATATTGAAACGTAGTTTGTGGGGTTTCATTGTTTTGTTTAAATTTTGTGATAATTTTGAGATGAAATGGGTATATATATTGAGAAATGATTAAATTCATCCAAGACGGAGGCAACATTATGGAATTTATAGGATCGCAAATTAAGATTGTACAATATAAAGAGGATTATAGACCTCAATTAGAGGCATTTGAATTAACAGATAGACAAAAGATATATTCATCATTACCTTTAGAAGTTCTGGACGAAGGATTATTTGACCCGAACCGCAGACCATGTGTCGTGCTTAATCATGACGAGCAGGTTGTCGGGTTCTTTGTGCTTCATCAACATTATCAGCATGAAGGATATGATACACCGGTTAATGCAGTATATGTACGTAGTTTATCAATCAATAATAAATTACAGGGACAAGGGTACGGTACTGAGATTATGATGAATATCCCTGAGTTTGCACAAAGTGTATTTCCAAACTTTGACCATCTTTTCTTAGTGGTCGATGCTGAGAATCAGGGGGCATGGAATTTATATGAGCGTGCTGGCTTTATGCATTTAGCGACAAATCCGAATGGACCAATTGGTAAGGAGCGTCTTTATTATTTAGACTTAGATGCAAACTATGTTTCTAAATTAAGATTGGTTCAAGATGGTGACAATATTAAATTGTTGAAAGATGATAAAGAAGTAGGGACTATCGATTTAGATGTTGTAGGAAATATCGCTACATTGAAGGCGATGGATATTACTGAAGATGTGGATGTTATCCGTGAAAATGTGTTGCGCCAGATTGCGACTTTTGTCCGTAAACATTTTAAAGAGGTCATCAAGATAGAAGTAGAGGTTCCGGAAAACTTAAGAGATGTTTACTTAAATAATAACTTTGTACCGATGGATGCTGAACATCCTAATCATTTAACGAAATTAATTCGTTATTAATCTTGCTTTAGAGGTCGTTTTCTTGATATGATGTAGTGTGAACTTAAACTAGCATAGTTTGAAAGGACGAAGAAAATGAAAATCTCTGAATATACAAAAGAAATGATAGATGAAAGCTCTTTTATCGATTTAGCTTATATTTATTTAACTGAAAAAGGTAAAGAAGTTAACCTTTATGATTTAATCGATGAATTCCAATCTTTAGGTGAGTATACGAGTGAAGACATTGAAACACGTGTTGTTCAGTTCTACACAGATTTAAATACGGATGGTCGTTTCTTATCAACAGGTGAATATATGTGGGGTCTTCGTGACTGGTATTCAGTAGATGATATCGAAGAAAAAATCGCGCCGACAGTACAAAAATTTGACGTGCTTGATGAAGACGATGAAGATGCACCTAAGATCGCTTTACTTGGTGAAGATGAAGTCGAAGATGAATTAGACTTAGTTGTTAGTGAAGATGATGAAGAAAATGTTGACACTGAAGACGAAGAAGTCGAAGATGAATTAGAAGAAGCAGGTTTAGTAGTTGAAGCGGATGAATTCGATGACGAAGATGATGAATTCGAAGATGAAGATGACGAAGAAGAATTATAATCTTAGTTGACATTTTGCTCAAAAATGATTATTATTTTACTTGGGCTCCTTTAATTAGGACGAACGTATAAACTTATGCGCTCCCTTTGCTTTTGCAAACGGAGTGCTTTTTTATTTTTTTTAGGAGGTAAATCATGACAAAATTTATATTTGTAACAGGTGGGGTAGTATCTTCTTTAGGTAAAGGGATTACTGCAGCAAGTTTAGGAAGATTATTAAAAAATCGTGGTCTAAATGTAACAATTCAAAAGTTTGATCCATATTTAAACGTGGATCCAGGTACGATGAGTCCATATCAGCACGGTGAAGTATTCGTAACTGATGATGGCGCAGAAACAGACTTAGATTTAGGGCACTATGAACGTTTTATCGATATTAATTTAAATCAATATTCTAATGTTACAGCAGGTCGTGTTTATTCTCATGTATTGAAGAAAGAACGTCGCGGTGATTACTTAGGTGGAACAGTTCAGGTTATTCCACATATTACTAATGAAATCAAATCGCGCTTACTTCTAGCTGGCGAATCAACGAAAGCTGACGTAGTCATTACTGAAATTGGTGGTACGACAGGGGATATCGAATCACTTCCTTTTATTGAATCAATTCGTCAAATTAAAAGTGACCTCGGTCGTGAGAATGTAATGTACATTCACTGTACATTATTACCGTACATTAAAGCTGCGGGTGAAATGAAAACGAAGCCGACACAACATTCTGTAAAAGAATTACGTGGATTAGGTATTCAACCAGATATGATCGTCGTACGTACTGAATATGAAATGACAGAAGACTTACGTGATAAAATTGCGTTATTCTGTGATATCGATAAGAAATCAGTTATCGAATGTCGTGATGCAGATACACTTTACCAAATTCCGGTTGCATTACAAGCACAAGATATGGATGACCTTGTTATTGAACGTTTAGGTTTAGAAGCAAGTGGTGAAGCTGATCTGACTGAATGGAATCAGTTATTGGATACTGTACGTAACTTAGAAGGAAAAGTGAAAATTGCGCTAGTCGGTAAATATGTTGCATTACAGGATGCATATCTTTCAGTTGCTGAAGCATTAAAACATGCAGGTTATGCATTTGGTAAAGATATCGAAATCGACTGGATCAATTCAGAACATTTAGATGTGACAAATTATAAAGAACGTCTTCAGGATGCTGACGGTATATTAGTACCAGGTGGTTTTGGTGAGCGTGGTATCGAAGGTAAGATTTTAGCGACGCAATATGCGCGTGAGAACAATATTCCGTTCTTCGGTATTTGTTTAGGTATGCAACTTGCAACAGTTGAATTTGCACGTAACGTTGTTGGATTGAAAGGTGCGCACTCAGCAGAGTTGGATCCAAATACACCGTATCCAGTTATCGCTTTATTACCTGATCAGAAAGATGTTGTAGATTTAGGCGGAACATTACGTTTAGGTTTATATCCATGTGAAGTTCAGGAAGGTACGAAAGCGTTTGAAGCATATGGGGTGAACCATGTGGATGAACGTCACCGTCATCGTTATGAATTTAACAACGAATATCGTGAACGTTTAGAAGAAAAAGGGTTAGTTTTCTCTGGACTTTCACCAGATGGTCGCTTAGTGGAAATCGTTGAAATCCCTGACCATAAATGGTTTGTGGCATGTCAGTTCCATCCGGAATTCTTATCACGTCCAATGAAACCACAAAGTTTATTCCGTGGATTTGTAGAAGCTGCAATTAATAAATAAGAGTTTTTAAAGGTCATCCTTTTGAGGTGGCCTTTTTTGTATGTTGAGAGTTAACAAAAGTTAACTATTGAAATATTGAAATTAGTGTTGTAAATTAAGGGGTAGGAGGTGTAATATGTTTCTAAAACTTCATGAACCTGATAATAAGATGAGTTATTTAATGAATGTTGATGGAAGGTGTAGCCTGACAAAAGATGACAGTACTACTTTATTTGCCTATCAAGTCGGATTTACCGGAGAAAACCATTTTTATGAACAACTGCAAGCTGTCGAAGGGGGATTGAAGCTTTGGGATATTACGTTGAAAGAATCTAGTAAAGCTCAGTTTGATTTTTTGATTATTGGGAATGGTAAAATTTTTCACTTTGATACAAAAAATTATTCTGGAGAATACACTTATATAGATGGAATATTTAAGAATAATCGCGGTAGAGTCGATCAAACGATAATATCACAGTTGAAACGTGCAGACCTTATTTTACCCCAATTTTTAATGCACAATGGATTTCGATACGAACATATGAGTCGTATCATCTTTGTGAATGAGAATTTTATTCTGAGGAACTTCAATGGTGATCAATATGTAAAGTTTGCCGGCCAAATACCTGGTATTATAGATTATCTTAAAAAACTTGGACCACCGACTGATGAAGATTACCGTTTGGCTAAAGCGTTGATTGCAGCGAACGTGGTCGATAATCACCGATTTGCTTATTACGATTATACGCAGATGAAGAAAGGTTATCGTTGTCCAAAGTGTAAACGATTTGGGTGTGTGGAGGTAGCAAGTAGAAAGAAATATGTGGCTTGTCGTTGTGGGAGAAGACTAAGCAAACTAGATTATATTACAGAAGCAGCTAGACAAGTTTCAGTCCTTAAAAATGAACCATTTCAAATTAAAGAAATAGCTGAATGGAGTAACTGTGAAATTAAGACAGTCCAAAGAGCTCTTTTAAATAGCTGTAAGTTTAAAGGAAAGAATAAAGGTAGAGTTTATTGGTTTGAGTAGCAATGTGTGAGAGCAACAAGTCCGATATAAGTGGAATATCGGACAAGACGCATGTCGAAATCGCGTATATCAAGAAAACAAGTCCGATATAAGTGATATATCGGACAAGATACACATCGAAATCGTGTATATCAAGAAAACAAGTCCGATATAAGTGGAATATCGGACAAGACACACGTCGAAATCGCGTATATCAAGAAAACAAGTCCGATATAAGTGGAATATCGGACAAGACGCATGTCGAAATCGTGTATATCAAGAAAACAAGTCCGATATAAGTGGAATATCGGACAAGACGCACGTCGAAATCGTGTATATCAAGAAAACAAGTCCGATATTCGCAATATATCAGACTTGTTTCATCACGCTATTTCTATTCCTCCACCAGCATCTCATGCATCACGTTGTAGATCGCATAGTAGATGTAGTTCATCGCCATCATATGTGGCGTGATAATACGACTGAAATCTTCAGTAGGTACTAGTGCACGTGGTGTACTCAAATCGATAAAATTCATCGATCGAATATCATCGTGTTTATTACATACTAATACGTAGTCGATATCTCGGACTTCCAGACTATCAACAAACTCAGCAGTACTTTCATCATATGCATCGCTCATTACGAGAACGCGATCTGTTCCATCAACTAACGCATCAGAAATGTAGACTGCAGCATCGAATAAATTTTCTTTGCTATTTGCAGCAAATTCCTCGAAAAACTTTAAGTCGCCAAATCCTTTAATGTATATTTTACCTTCTCCAACTACGGCTTGTGCAAGTAATCTGCCTGCTATATCTAGCTCAGCTTCTTGCATATCTATTTTTTTAAAGATACCATTAAGTTGCGTATTAAATATTTTAAGCATGGTAAACCTTCTTTCTAAAATTCTTAACACATATCATATCATAAATGAAATGGAGAAAACATGAAATGAAAATATTAGTAATTGACGATGAACCTAATATAAGACTGCTTTTTCAGGAAATATTTAAAATGAAAGAGTATGATACTGAAATTGCCGAAAATGGAAAAATAGGATTGGAATTAATCAAATCAAATGATTATGATCTCGTATTTTTAGATAGAAAAATGCCGGTCATGTCGGGTGACGAAACGCTAAATCAGCTGAGAGCATTCTCGGATGTTCCCGTTTATCTTGTTTCAGCTTTTCAGACAGATGAAGAGATTCAGTCGATTAAGCAGACTGGCGCAACAGGTGTCTTAATGAAGCCGTTTACAATTGACGAAGTTGTGAAAATCGCTGAAAAGTTTTCATAAAACGACCCTTAACGCATGCAAATAAAATAACGAAGTGCTATACTTACCTTATAAAAATAGTGCTTAAGCACAAACAAGGAGGATTTTATCCATGCCATTAGTTTCTATGAAAGAAATGTTAATCAAAGCAAAAGAAGGTGGTTATGCTGTTGGTCAATACAACCTTAACAACCTTGAATTCACTCAAGCAATCTTAGGTGCTTCTCAAGAAGAAAATGCACCAGTTATTTTAGGTGTTTCTGAAGGTGCAGCTAAATATATGGGTGGTTTCTACACAGTAGTAAAAATGGTTGAAGGTTTAATGAAAGATATGGAAATTACAGTTCCTGTAGCAATCCATTTAGACCACGGTTCAAGTTTTGAAAGCTGTAAAGCTGCGATTGATGCTGGATTTACTTCTGTTATGATTGATGCTTCTCATCATTCATTCGAAGAAAACGTTGAAATCACAAGTAAAGTAGTTGAATATGCCCACGCTAAAGGCGTTTCAGTTGAAGCTGAATTAGGACGTGTTGGCGGACAAGAAGACGATGTAGTATCTGACGGTGTTGTATATGCTGATGCTAAAGAATGTCAGGAATTAGTTGAAAAAACTGGTATTGACTGCTTAGCGCCTGCATTAGGTTCAGTACACGGTCCTTACAAAGGTGAGCCAAACTTAGGTTTCAAAGAAATGGAAGAAATCGGTAAAGCAACTGGTTTACCATTAGTATTACACGGTGGTACAGGTATCCCAACGAAAGATATCGAGCGTTCAATTTCTTTAGGTACTGCTAAAATCAACGTAAACACTGAAAACCAAATCGCTTCAGCTAAAGCTGTTCGTGATACATTAAATAATGATGCTAACGTATATGATCCACGTAAATATTTAGGACCAGCACGTGAAGCAATTAAAGCAACAGTAATCGGTAAAATTAAAGAATTTGGTACTTCTAACAAAGCTTAAATTTTATTTCATACTTGAGACTGATATGCATGTCATATCAGTCTTTTTTTCTTGACTAATTTTACCCTTTAGATTATATTGAACTTCATGCTTTTTGTTTTGCATTACTAAAATGAATTAGTTTATAATAAAAATAATCAACAATAATAAGATAAATGTGTGTGATAAAAGTTAAAGGAGTACAATTATGTCAGAAGAAGTAATTAAAATAAGAGGAGGCAATCCTCTTAAAGGATCAGTTCAAATCAGTGGTGCTAAAAATAGTGCAGTTGCTTTAATTCCGGCAACATTAATGGCAAGTAGTCCTGTTACATTAGAAGGTTTACCAGAAATTTCAGACGTTGTGACTTTAATGAGTTTATTAGAAGATTTGAATATAACGACAACTTTAGATGGCGACCGCTTAACAGTAGATCCTTCAAATGCTGTTAATATGCCTCTTCCTAATCATAAAGTTCAATCATTACGTGCCTCATATTATATGATGGGTGCAATGCTTGGAAAGTTTAAAAAATGTGTGATCGGTTTACCTGGTGGCTGTCCATTAGGACCACGTCCAATTGATCAGCACATTAAAGGTTTCGAAGCGTTAGGTGCTACTGTTACGAATGAAGCAGGTGGCATGTACCTTGAAGCTAAAGAATTAAAAGGTGCGAAAATCTTCCTGGATGTCGTATCTGTTGGAGCGACAATTAATATTATGCTTGCTGCTTCGATGGCTAAAGGTAAAACAGTCATTGAGAATGCTGCTAAAGAACCTGAAATCGTTGATGTTGCGACACTTTTAAACAACATGGGTGCAAAAATACGCGGCGCAGGTACTGATACTTTAAAAATTGAAGGTGTAGAATCACTTCAAGGTACTTCACACACAATTATTCCTGATAGAATTGAAGCGGGGACATATATGTGTGCTGCTGCAATGATGGGTGAGGAAGTATTAATTGAAAATATCATCCCTTTACATATGGAACCATTAACAGCCAAGCTTATTGAGATGGGTGTTAATGTTCAGATTGGTGAAGATAAAGCATTAATTTCTAAACCGGAAAAGTATAACCCGGTAACAATTACAACAAATGTTTATCCAGGATTTGCAACTGACTTACAACAACCGTTTACACCATTATTATTTATGGCAGATGGTCAAAGTACGATTACAGATACAATCTATCCAGCAAGATTCAAACACGTTGATGAATTGTCACGTATGAACGGGGATATTACTGAGTCTGGTGGAACTGCAACCGTTAAACCTTCTCAACTATCAGGCGCAGAAGTTGCTGCAAGTGATTTACGTGCGGGTGCATGTCTGGTTATAGCAGGTCTTGCTGCTGAAGGTATTACGACGGTTTATAACGTTAGACATATTGACCGTGGATATAGCGGTATTGTTGAGAAGTTAAAGACACTTGGTGCAGATATCTGGAGAGAAGAGATTTAATAATTAATTCCCTAAAACGGCGATAATGCCGTTTTTTTTTCTTAAGCAACAAATATATAAAAAATATATTTGATATATTTTTTATATCGGTGTACAATAGTAATATAAAGAGGTGAGTCATATGGAAGTATGTCCGTATTTAGAAGAGACGTTTAAGATTCTTGGTCGCAGTTGGAATGGCCTACTTATAAACTATTTATCGCGTTCAGAAGATCGCTCTGCACATTTTTCTGATATGAAACGTGACTTAAAATCAATTACGCCACGTGCATTAAGTTTGAAATTGAGTGAATTAGCTGAATGGGGTCTTGTTGAAAAGAAAGTCGTTTCTACAACCCCTCTTTCAATTAAATATGTATTAACAGATAAAGGTTATGCCTTATCTAATGCAATGCATCCGATTGAAGCATGGGCACAAGAGCACTTAGAACTAGACGAAAAACAAGCATAATAAGAAGCTTACTTGCTGAATAGCCAGCAAGTAGGCTTTTTATTTTGTCTTTATAAAAATAAGCATCATTTGATAACTAATGGTACTCATAATGTTGGAATGTGTTATACTATTAACGATGTTACATATCTAATGCAGAGGAGAATGTTTATGGAACGTAGTTTGTCAATGGAATTAGTTAGAGTTACAGAAGCGGCAGCGCTTAAAAGTGCGCGTTGGGTAGGTAAAGGGTTAAAGAACGAAGCGGACGACGCAGCAACAACAGCAATGCGCGAAGTATTTGATACAATTCCTATGGACGGTGTTGTAGTTATTGGTGAAGGTGAAATGGATGAGGCACCAATGTTATATATCGGTGAAGAACTAGGAACAAAAGAAGGTCCTCAAATTGATATCGCAGTTGATCCTCTAGAAGGAACAACACTCGTTGCTGAAGGTTCATGGAATGCAATGACAGTACTAGCTGTTGGTGATAGAGGAACGTTACTTCATGCACCGGATATGTATATGGAGAAAATTGCAGTCGGTCCTGACTGTGTAGGTGTAGTGGATATTTCTAAATCAGTAACAGAAAATTTACAAGCAGTTGCTAAAGCGAAAGGGAAAAATATTTCTGACGTTACAGCAACATTATTAAATCGTGAGCGCCATGCAGGTATCATTAAAGAAATCCGTGAAGCGGGTGCGCGCATTAAATTAATCGAACACGGAGACGTTGCTGGTGCGATTAATACAGCGTTTGATTTTACGGGTGTTGATATTTTATTCGGTTCAGGTGGTGCACCTGAAGGCGTTATCGCTGCTGTTGGTATTAAAGCTTTAGGTGGCGACTTCCAGGGTATTCTTTTACCGGAAGATGCAGAACAAGAAGAACGTTGCCGCAAGATGGGAATCGAGCCAAACACTGTATTACAATTGGATGATATGGTAAAAGGTGACGATGCAATCTTTGCTGCTACAGCAGTAACTGACGGTGAATTAATGAAAGGTGTTCAGTTTAAAGGCGGATACGCTGAAACACATTCATTAGTTATGCGTGCAAAATCTGGTACAGTACGTTTCGTACAAGGTCGCCATAGTTTAGAGAAGAAACCAGGCTTAACAATCAACCACGAAGATACAATTTAATCATAAATAAAAGCTTGAGCAGACGCTCGAGCTTTTTCTTTTTATCAAAACATGCTAAACTATCTAGTGATATTCCTCTTGAAACTTCTTCTTTTTCTTTTTGAATTTTCCAAAACGAATGTATAGAGCTTTAACGATAAATTAATATAGAAATGGGTGTAGAAATGGTAGAAAAAGTGAGAACAAGCCCTCAGTATGAGTCTTTTCACGAATTATATAAAAATCACACAACAAAAGCATTAACAGCGAAAGCGAAAGAACTAGGCCTTGTTAATTATAGTAAATTAAATAAAAAAGAATTAGTGCTGGCCATCATGGAGAAACAGATGGAAAAAGACGGCAACTACTATATGGAAGGTATATTAGATGATATACAGCCAGATGGATATGGATTTTTAAGAACGGTTAACTATTCAAAAGGTGAGAAAGATATTTACATCTCTGCGAGTCAGATTCGTCGTTTTGAGATTAAAAAAGGGGATAAAGTTACCGGGAAAGTTCGTAAACCAAAAGAAAATGAGAAATATTATGGATTATTGCAAGTAGACTTCGTCAATGATCAAAATGCTGAAGAAGTTAAGAAGCGTCCTCACTTCCAGGCATTAACACCACTTTATCCGGATACAAGAATTCGTCTTGAAACAACGAAGACAGCATATTCAACGCGTATCATGGACTTAGTGACACCGATTGGATTTGGGCAACGTGGGATGATTGTAGCACCTCCTAAAGCAGGGAAAACGTCATTGCTGAAAGAAATCGCAAATGCAATCTGTGTCAATCATCCGGAAGCGAAATTGTTTATCTTACTGGTTGGTGAACGTCCTGAAGAAGTAACGGATCTTGAGCGTTCAGTTGAAGCGGCAGAAGTCGTGCATTCAACATTTGATGAACCACCAGAACACCACGTAAAAGTTGCCGAACTGTTATTAGAGCGTGCGAAACGTCTCGTTGAGATTGGTGAAGACGTCATTATCTTAATGGATTCGATTACGCGACTGGCACGTGCTTATAACTTAGTAGTACCCCCGAGTGGTCGTACATTATCAGGTGGACTAGATCCTGCCAGTCTGCATCGTCCGAAAGCATTTTTCGGAGCAGCGCGTAACATTGAAGCAGGCGGAAGTTTGACGATTCTATCTACGGCGCTTGTTGAAACAGGTTCACGTATGGATGATATGATCTATGAAGAGTTCAAAGGGACAGGAAACATGGAGCTTACGTTAGATAGAAAGCTTGCTGAAAAGCGTGTTTATCCGGCGATTGATATCCGCAGAAGTTCAACGCGTAAAGAGGAATTATTACTTGATAAGAAAGAATTAGAGATGGTTTGGCAGCTGAGAAATTTATTTACGGATAGCAATGACTTTACAGAGCGTTTCTTACGCCGTCTGAAACAAAGTGAATCAAATGAAGATTTCTTTAAACAGCTTGGTGAACGTATGGTCGAAAGTGCGAAGTCAGGTAAACCAATCATTTAAAAATTAACCTTGCTTTTTTATAGTGAGACGTATATAATATGTAAGTATTGACGTGAAAATATTTCACGAAATAACTCTGTTCCAGATGGTTCAGGGCAAAGGAGCTGAAAACAATTATGAAACCAGGCATTCACCCAGATTACCAAAAAGTAATCTTTTTAGATTCTACTACAGACTACAAATTCTTAAGTGGATCTACACGTAAATCAAACGAAACAATGACTTGGGAAGATGGTAACGAGTACCCAGTAATCCGTTTGGATATTTCTTCTGACTCTCACCCATTCTACACAGGCCGTCAAAAATTCGCATCTGCGGATGGACGTGTTGAACGTTTCAACAAAAAATTCGGTCTTAAGTCAAACAACTAATACTGAAGTCTTAAACTCTTATACCTTTTGGTGTAGGAGTTTTTTTAATGTTGAACATGAGTTTCAAATCTCAATGTAACATAGGGTGAAATTATGATATAATAAAGCGATTATGACTTAAAAAGGTGGCATTCAAGATGTATGAGCAGTATCATTCGGGTTGGATAGAGTGTATTACAGGTAGTATGTTTAGCGGGAAAAGTGAAGAATTGATTCGTCGTGTGCGTCGCGGACTTTTTGCGAAGCAGCGTGTCATCGTCTTTAAACCATCCATCGACGACAGATATAGCGATTTAGAAGTCGTCTCTCATAATGGCAACAAAGTTGAAGCAGTTAATGTCTCACACTCGTCAGAAATTATGGAACATGTGCAGGAAGACCATGATATTATTGCGATAGATGAAATTCAGTTTTTTGATAATGATATCGTCGGCGTAGCAACGCAACTTGCGGAAGAAGGCTATCGTGTGATAACTGCGGGTTTAGATATGGACTTCAGAGGTGTACCTTTTGAACCCGTACCTGAAATAATGGCAGTTGCTGAACATGTTACGAAATTGCAGGCAGTTTGCAGTGTATGTGGTGCCCCGAGCTCAAGAACACAACGTCTGATTAACGGTGAGCCGGCACGCTTTGATGATCCGATTATTTTAGTGGGCGCAAAAGAAAGTTATGAAGCGAGATGTCGTGAGCATCATATCGTTCCAAAATAAAATATAAAACACATTAAATAAACTTAAAAGGAGTAAATATATATGTTTGATCAGTTAGAAATCGTAGAACAACGTTATGAACAATTAAATGAGTTGTTAAGTGATCCAGATATTGTAAGTGATACTGATAAATTAAGAGAATACTCAAAAGAACAGGCTGACCTTCAGGAAACAGTTGAAGTATTTAGGGAGTATAAAGAAGTGAAGCAGCAACTTGAAGAAGCGTTAGAAATGATGGGTGACGCAAGTGATGCGGATGAGCAGGAAATGATTAAAGAAGAAATCAATGAATTAAAACCACAAATTCCAGTATTAGAAGAAAAGATGAAATTTTTATTGATTCCTAAAGACCCTATGGATGATAAGAACGTAGTGATGGAAATTCGTGGAGCAGCTGGTGGGGATGAAGCAAATATCTTTGCCGGAGATTTATTCCGTATGTATTCAAGATTCTCAGAAGAACAAGGCTGGAAGATTGAAGTTATGGAAACAAACGAAGCGGACCATGGTGGATTTAAAGAAATCAGTTTCACTATTATCGGTAAAGGTGCATACAGTAAGTTAAAATTCGAAAATGGTGCCCACCGTGTACAACGTATCCCGACGACTGAAAGTGGTGGACGTATTCATACGTCTACAGCGACCGTAGCGGTATTACCAGAAGTAGAAGATGTTGAAATTGAAATCCGCCAGGAAGATTTACGTATTGAGACGTACCGTTCATCTGGATCTGGTGGTCAGCACGTTAACACGACTGACTCAGCAGTACGTATTACGCATATTCCGACTGGGATTGTGGCAACGTCTTCAGAGAAATCTCAAATTAAAAACCGTGAAAAAGCATTAAAGTTACTTAAAACGCGTGTATTTGATGCGAAATTACAGGAAGAACAAGCGAAGTATTCTGAACAACGTAAATCAGCAGTAGGTACTGGTGACCGTTCTGAACGTATTAGAACATATAATTATCCTCAAAACCGTGTGACAGATCACCGTATCGGTTTAACGATTCAAAAGCTGGATCAGATCGTAGAAGGTAAATTAGGTGAAGTTATCGATGCGTTAACGATTGCAGAACAAACGTCTAAATTAGAAGCGTTAAATGATGGCGTACTATAATGTCCAGCAACTGATTAAACAAGGTGAAACGATTTTAGCTCAAAATGATGAACCGATTATCAGTGCGAGATATTTAATGATGGACCTGTTTGATTTATCCCAAATGGACATATTGATGGATAACAAACAACTAACTGAAGCAGAACGAATGCATTACCTAACTGGGATCGAACAGTTAGCGCATCATATACCGCTAGCACATATTACGGGGTTTCAAATGTTCTATGATCGTAAATTTAAGGTGACACAAGATGTACTTGTGCCGCGCAATGAAACGGAAGAGCTCGTTCAACTCATCATCGAAAAATGGAGCAATCGTCAATCTTTTGTTGATATCGGTACAGGTAGTGGTGCTATCGCAATAACACTTGCGTTAGAGCTATCAGAAATTAAAGCATATGCAATAGACATTTCAAGTGATGCGCTCAATATTGCACGAAATAATGCAGCATCACTTAATGCAAATATCATCTTTTTAGAAGGCGATTTACTCGAACCGTTGATTACTGACGGTATTAGAGTAGACTGTTTAGTAAGTAACCCGCCGTATATCGCACAAAGTGAACTGGAATTAATGAATGAAAGTGCGTTGCATGATCCTCATATCGCTTTATTTGCAGAAGATAAAGGTCTGGCATTGTATAAACGTATGATCGAGCGAATGCCGGAAATATTAAATCCAGCGGCACTTGTAGCTTTTGAGATTGGACATGCACAAGGTGCAGCGATATCAGAATATGTCTTACAACTTTATCCACACATTACGCCACAAGTCGTTCAGGATATTAACGGTTTGGATCGCATTGTCTGGTTTGAATGGTGTGAATAAGTTATGCACAAATTACAGGAGTTATCCACAATTTGTGCATAACTTTTTATTTTGTTTTAAAATATGAGTTAAGAGAGGAGATGCAGCATGCAGACAAAAATTTGGGATGTGCGTAACAATGTGGATGATTTATTAACATATCCACAAGTACAGGAAATCATTACAGGGTTTAAACAAGATGAAATCATTGCAATACCTACTGAAACAGTTTATGGATTAGCCGCGAATGCATTGAGCAGTACGGCTGTGGATAAAATTTTTAAAGCAAAAGGACGACCACAGGATAATCCGCTTATCGTCCACATTTATGAAAAAGCACAAATTGAAGATTTTGCATGTATTCCGGATAATAAAGTACATCAATTGATGGATGCGTTCTGGCCAGGACCCATTTCGTTTATTTTACCGCTTCAAAAAGAGGTGCTGGCACCTGCAGTTACTGCTGGACTTAATTCTGTTGCTGTGCGTATGCCGAGTGACAAAGTTGCTCGCCAAATTTTGAAATTAACTTATTTGCCGCTTGCTGCACCTTCTGCAAATACAAGTGGAAAGCCGTCTCCAACAACTGCAGATCATGTGAAGTACGATATGGATGGGAAAATTTATGGCATCGTCGAAGGGTTTCAGGTGGAAGTAGGTATTGAAAGCACAGTTCTCGATTGTACATCTTATCCATATAAAATTGCGCGTCCTGGTGCGATTACAAAAGATGATTTAGAACGCATTATTCCAGCATGTATTACGACAGCAAATTATCAATCAGAGCAGCCGATAGCGCCCGGTATGAAATATCGTCATTATGCGCCAAATAGTCCTATGGCACTCGTGTCTGAACTGACGCAATTACAGCTTGCCTCAAATGAAGCGTTGATTGCACCACGTAAAGAATTGTCACGTTTTAATGATAATGTGACATATGCTTTAAGCGATACATTTGAAGATATCGATGGTGCAATGCATAATTTATATAGTGCATTACGAGAAATGGATCAGCACAAAGAAATTACGAAGATTTATATCGCTGACTATTCCCATATTGCAGGGAGCGATGCATTAATGAACCGCATCAATAAAGCAACTTCAGGAAAGTAGGGAGAAAGATGGAAATCGTTTTTGTTTGTACAGGAAATACGTGTCGTAGTCCACTTGCAGAAAGTATCGCAAAATCAATGTCAAATGAACATTCATTTTCATCGAGAGGTATCTTTGCGACAGATGGTATACCTGCTTCACGCCATACGCAACAAATTATTGAAACGAATCACTTACCAGCTGCTTCACTAAGTGCTGGCTTTGACCGCGCAGACAGTGAAAAAGATTTAATCTTAACGATGACAGCAAATCACCGTGATACAATTCGTTCGATGTATCCAACAAGCAATGTATATACGCTAATTGAATACGCGAATGGTGTTAGCCAGGATATCCAGGATCCATATGGTGGAGATTATGAGATATATCAACAGACTTACGAACAATTACAGGAAAATATCACGAAATTATTAGCAAAAATTGATGAAAAATAGACAATTCAAAAAATAACGTCTCATTTTTCGGAAATGTTTTATCTCACTTTTTAAATAGGCTATAATATGAAGTATGTAATAAGAGGAGGGATATTGTGAAGATTGCGATTGCAAGTGACCATGGTGGATTTGAGTACAAAGCTAAAATTACAGAATTTTTAACAGCACAAGGTATTGAATTTAAAGATTTTGGTCCAGCGTCAACTGAATCAGTAGATTATCCAGATTATGCAGGTCCTGTAGCACGTGCAGTAGCTAACGGTGAATATGACCGAGGTATTTTGATATGTGGTACTGGTATTGGAATGAGTATTGCAGCAAATAAAGTGCCTGGTATTCGTTGTGCGCTCGTTCATGACGTGTTTACAGCTCAAGTAACGCGCGAACATAATAATTCAAACATCCTGGCAATGGGACAACGCGTTATTGGTGAAGGATTGATGCTACTTATCGTCAAAACATGGTTGGATGCTGAATTTGAAGGTGGACGCCATCAGAAACGTATTGACAAAATAGCACAGCTGGAGTCTTGCAATGGATAACATTAATACACTGCTGGATGAACTCGTAGCAATTGATTTCTTTAAGCCGAATACGTTATGTGTGATTGGATGTTCAACGTCTGAAGTCATTGGCGAACGTATCGGTACAAATAGTTCTGATGAAGTAGCAAAAGTATTTTTTGAAGCATTTCAACGTATACACAAACAAACTGGTGTTGATTTTTGTTTCCAGGGTTGTGAACATATTAATCGTGCGATAACGATGGAACGTCGTGTACAGGAACGATATGGCTTTGAAATAGTCAGCGTGGTACCTGTAAAAGGGGCAGGTGGTAGTATGAGTAGTCTGGCATATCAAAGTTTCGAAGATCCTGTAGTTGTTGAGCATGTCGTATGTGATACAGGTATTGATATCGGTCAGACTTTGATTGGTCAGCATATTAAACATGTACAGATTCCTGTACGCGTAGCAACGAAAAAAGTCGGCGAAGCAGTTGTTACAATTGCAACGCATCGTCCGAAGTTAATTGGTGGACCAAGAAGTCAATATTAAGTGAATATCAAGGGGGATATATGATGAACGAAATTAAAGCGCAGGATAATGTACTATTTGAGGCAATGCATAAAGAATTAGAAAGACAAAATAACAACATTGAATTAATTGCTTCAGAAAATTTTGTTTCTAAAGCTGTAATGGAAGCTCAAGGTTCAGTATTAACAAATAAATACGCTGAAGGTTACCCACATAAACGTTATTATGGTGGGTGTGAGTTTGTCGATATCGTTGAAGATTTAGCAAGAGATAGAGCGAAAGAATTATTTGGAGCTGAACATGCAAACGTTCAACCACATTCAGGATCTCAGGCGAACATGGCGGTTTATCGTGTAGCGATTAAACCCGGAGATACAGTTCTAGGTATGGATTTAAGCCACGGCGGGCACTTAACGCATGGTTCACATGTGAATTTCAGTGGTATCGATTATCATTTTGTAGCGTATGAAGTTGATAAGGAAACTGAAACGATTAATTACGATAACGTTCGCGCTTTAGCAAAGGAACACAAACCGAAATTAATTATAGCTGGTGCTTCAGCATATTCACGTGAAATTGACTTTAAACAATTTAGGGAAATTGCTGATGAAGTAGGCGCATTATTTATGGTTGATATGGCACACATCGCTGGACTTGTGGCTACAGGTCTTCACGAAAACCCAGTACCATATGCTGATTTTGTAACGACAACGACGCATAAGACATTACGTGGACCACGTGGTGGTATGATTTTATGTAAAGCGGAATATGCAAAAGCGATCGACAAAGCAATATTCCCAGGTATTCAAGGTGGACCTTTAATGCATGTAATCGCAGCGAAAGCTGTGGCATTTGGTGAAGCGTTACAACCTGAATTTAAGACGTATCAAACACAAGTTATCAACAATGCGAAGACACTCGCTGAAACATTATCAGAAAGAGGACTACGTATCGTAAGTGGTGGTACAGATAATCATCTGTTCAGCGTTGATGTTACACCGATGGATTTAACTGGTAAAGTTGCAGAGCATGCACTAGATGCAGTTGGTATTACAACAAATAAAAATACGATTCCATTTGATAAGACAAGCCCATTCGTAACGAGCGGTATTCGAATTGGTACGCCAGCAGTAACAACACGTGGATTAAAAGAAGAAGAAATGAAATTAATCGGTAATATTATCGCTGACGTATTAGCAAATCATGAAGATGAGCAAGTATTAGCGAAAGCAAGAGAACAAGTTAAATCAATTACAGATAAGTTTCCTTTATATCAGTAAAGATTTAACGATGAATCATCGAGCTTATAAAAAGAATAAATACAATATAGTTTGGAGAAGATGATTATGGCGAAAGTTCATGTTTTTGATCACCCCTTAATTCAACATAAGTTGAGTTACATTCGAGACGAGCAAACAGGAACGAAAGAATTCCGCGAGCTTGTAGATGAAGTAGGTATGTTAATGGCATACGAAGTTACGCGTGATTTAGAGTTAGACGATGTTACAGTGAAGACACCCGTTACTGAAATGACAGCGAAACGATTGTCAGGTAAGAAGATGGCTGTTGTGCCTATTTTACGCGCAGGGTTAGGTATGACTGATGGTGTATTAAAGTTAATTCCAGCAGCCCGTGTCGGACATATCGGATTATACCGTGATCCTGAAACGCTGCAACCTGTTGAATACTTCGCAAAGTTACCACAGGATATTGAGGAACGTGACTTTATCGTCGTTGACCCAATGCTTGCGACAGGTGGTTCTGCAATTGAAGCGATCAATTCGTTAAAGAAACGCGGTGCTACTAAAATTCGTTTTATGTGTTTAATTGCGGCACCAGAAGGTGTTAAGTTATTACAAGAAGCACACCCTGATGTAGATATCTATATCGCAGCATTAGATGAGAAATTAAATGACCATGGCTATATCGTCCCTGGATTAGGTGATGCTGGCGATAGATTATTTGGTACAAAATAAGAATTTAGGAGATTATCATGAAAAAAATTATGACGATTTTTGGTACAAGACCTGAAGCGATTAAGATGGCACCTCTTGTACTGGCTTTAAAAGAAGATCCGGAATTAGAACCAATTGTAGTAGTAACTGCGCAGCATAGAGAAATGCTGGATCAAGTATTAACAATCTTTGATATTACGCCAGATTATGATTTAAACATAATGAAAGCAGGGCAAACGTTATCTGAAGTGACAAGTCGCGTAATTTTAGGCTTAGAAGAAGTGATTCAGGAAGCTAAGCCGGATATGATTTTAGTGCATGGCGATACAACGACAACATTTGCAGGTAGTCTTGCTGCTTTCTATAACGAAGTTGCAATCGGTCACGTAGAAGCGGGATTACGTACTTTCCAGAAGTATTCTCCATTCCCGGAAGAGATGAATCGTCAAATGACAGGTGTACTTGCTGATATTCACTTTGCACCGACGGAAGAAGCTGCACAAAACTTACTGAATGAGAATAAACCGGCAGATAAAATTGCTATTACCGGTAATACTGCGATTGATGCTTTAAAGACGACTGTAAAAGATGATTATGTTTCTGAAATATTAGATAAAGCTGATGGTAGGAAAGTAGTATTACTTACAGCCCATCGCAGAGAAAACATTGGACAGCCAATGCATAATATATTTAAAGCGATTCGTCGTATCGTCGATGAATTTGAAGATGTTGAAGTAGTCTATCCAATGCATAAAAATCCTAAAGTGCGTGAAATTGCTTCAGAACATTTAGCAGATCATTCACGTGTGCAACTTATTGAGCCTTTAGATGTGATTGATTTTCATAACTTTGCAGCACGTAGCCACTTTATCCTAACTGATTCTGGTGGTGTTCAGGAAGAAGCGCCATCTTTAGGTAAACCTGTATTAGTTCTTCGCGATACAACTGAGCGTCCTGAAGGTGTGAAAGCTGGAACATTAAAGCTTGCGGGTGTTGAAGAGGAAGATATTTATAATCTCACTAAAACTTTATTAACGGATGCTGATAATTACCAAATTATGTCAAAAGCAAGCAATCCATACGGTGATGGAGAAACTTCGAAACGAATTTGCGAGCATATTAAATATTATTTTAACTTGACAGAGGAAAAACCGGCACCATTTAAGGTGAACGAAGACCACAAATAAGCTATGTTTATTAATTTTGAAAATAAACAACAATTTGTGTCTAATTTGTGAACTTTCCGTGAAGATTATGTTTCCAAAGTTTTTGCAGAGCATTGACACGGAATTTTCACTATATTATTATAAAACGTGGAATGAAACGGTTTTCATTCGCATGAAAACTATTTCTAAGGAGTTCCCAATATGTCAGAATTTAAGACATTTTTTAAGTTGTTTTTACAGTATTTCATTTATTTAATTCTAATTTTTTTCATAATCTATATGCTCACGCATAGCGATTTTGTGTTAGGATTAATAATTGGAACCATTGCATCTGCAATCGGTACTTTTGTATGGTATCACAACTTGTCGAAAGCGATAAATAGTGATGCATTATACATTTCAAGTGGTATGGGGATTCGCTTCTTAATAGCGATCATGGCATGCCTCTTCTGGGTAAGATATCCCGATACGTTTAACATAGTAGGGATTGCACTCGGCCTTATGTTGACCTATGTAATGATTATCATTCATGGTGTTAACAGTTTGAAAAAATAATACATAAAGGAAGAGGTGAAGAAATGGAACATGAATCACCCCTCTATAATCTCGAAATCGGCGGTTATAATTTGCTGTTTGATTTATCATCTGTATTGATGCTTACAGTTACAGCAGTGATAGTATTTCTTATTGCATTTTTATGCACACGTAACTTAAGTATCCGCCCGAATGGTAAACAGAACTTTATCGAGTGGATTTTCGATTTTGCTAGAGGCATCATCAACAGTAACATGGCATGGAACAAAGGTGGACGTTTTCACTTTCTAGCGGTAACAATTTTAATGTTTATCTTTATTGCAAATATGTTAGGGTTACCATTTGCTTTCATTAACGGTCATACATTATGGTGGAAATCACCTACTGCGGACCCGACAGTGACATTAACACTATCAACTTTAATGGTAGTATTAACACACTTTTATGGTGTGAAAATGCGTGGTAGCGGCAATTACTTAAAAAGCTTTGCTGAACCCGTTTGGTTTATGGTACCGTTCAAGATTATTGAAGAATTTTCTTCTACATTAACGCTTGGACTACGTCTTTACGGTAATATTTTCGCAGGTGAAGTATTATTAGGATTACTCGCAGCTATGGGTGTTACAGCAGGTATGGGTGCGGCTGGTTTCTTAGGTGCAGCAATACCAACAATAATTTGGCAAGGTTTCTCAATTTTCGTAGGTGCTATTCAAGCATTTATTTTCACAATGTTATCAATGGTATATATGTCACATAAAGTGTCAGATGACCATTAATATAAAAAAATTAAAAAACTATTATATTTCTTTAGGAGGAAATTATTCATGAATTTATTAGCAGCAGCAATCGCAATCGGTTTAGCAGCATTAGGAGCAAGTTTAGGAGTAAGTAACATCGTAGCACGTACAGTTGAAGGTGTAGCACGTCAACCAGAATCTCGTGGTCCATTAATGACAATCATGTTCATCGGTGTAGGTTTAGTAGAGGCACTTCCTATTATCGCAGTAGTTATCGCATTCATGGTAATGAACCGTTAATTATAAAATATAACTCGTTAAAGGCGAAGTCAAAATTGATTTCGCCATTCATTTATCAATATAACTGCGATGAAAGGAGCGTTAACTTTGAATTTCTTAATATTAGGTGAGACAGCACACGCTGCACCTCAAGGTGTCCAGTGGGGCACAGCATTATATACTTTAGCACTGTTCATAATTTTATTATTACTTTTAAGTAAGTTTGCCTGGGAGCCACTTAAGAAAATTATGGATGAACGTCAAGAAGGTATTAATAACGATCTTGATAACGCTAGAAAACAAAACGAAGATGCAAAACATTACGCTGAAGAAAATAGAGCTTTACTAGCAAAAACTCAAAACGAAGTATCAATCATCATGGAAGATGCTAAAGCACAAGCTAAATCACAACAAGAAGCAATTATTCACGAAGCGAATACGCGTGCTAACAAAATTGTCAGTGACGCACAAGCTGAAATCGAGAATGAAAAACAACGTGCGATTGCTGATATTAATGATCGTGTCGCTGAATTATCTGTATTAATTGCACAAAAAGTAATTAACAAAGAAATCAACGCACAAGATCAAAAGCAACTTGTTCAACAATTTATTCAAGAGGCAGGCGATAAATAATGGCCAACGTCTTAAATAAATATGCAGAGAGCTTGTTAGAAGTAGCAAAGGGACAAGGTGTAGCACAAAGTGTTTATTCAGATCTTTTAGAGATTAAGCAGGCATTAGTAAATGATTCAACATTTGCTGCATTTGCTGAAGATCCTAAAATATCTAAAGAAGCACGTACTCAGTTTGTTTCAGAAACATTTAAAGGTGTGGATGCACCACTTATGAACTTACTGAAAATCTTAGCTGACCGCAAACAATTAGGACTTATTCCTGGTATTGTAGACGCATTCGTTGAATATTATAACAATGCAAATCAACAAGCTAAGATGAAAGTAGAATCTGTTTATCCACTATCTTCTGAAGAATTAGATGCGTTAGGAAAAGTATTTATCGAAAAAACAGGCTATAAAAAATTATTAATTGAAAATATTATTAATGAATCTTTAATTGGCGGTATTCGCGCTACAATCGGAACGACAGTCTATGATGGTTCAGTTATCAATGAATTAAATCAATTAAGTAAGTCGTTTCAAAAACAATAATTTCTTATAAGGAGTGACATCAATGGCCATCAAAGCTGAAGAAATCAGTGCGTTACTAAAATCACAGATTGCAAACTACGAGTCTGGTATGACAGTAACGGATGTAGGTACTGTTATCCAGGTCGGTGACGGTATTGCTTTAGTACATGGCTTAAACAACGTTATGGCTGGGGAACTAGTCGAGTTTGGTAACGGTGTATTAGGTCTTGCACAAAATTTAGAAGAAAATAACGTAGGTGTCGTAATCTTAGGCCCTTACTTAGATATTAAAGAAGGCGACGAAGTTAAACGTACAGGTCGTATCATGGAAGTTCCAGTTGGCGAAGAATTAATTGGACGTGTTGTTAACCCATTAGGGCAACCAATTGATGGACGTGGACCGCTTAACACAACTAAAACACGTCCAATCGAATCACCAGCTACTGGTGTTATGGATCGTAAATCAGTTGATGAGCCATTACAAACAGGTATCAAAGCGATTGATGCGTTAGTACCAATCGGACGTGGACAACGTGAGTTAATCATCGGTGACCGTCAAACTGGTAAAACAACAGTTGCAATCGATACAATTCTTAACCAAAAAGATGAAGATATGATTTGTGTATATGTTGCGATCGGACAAAAAGAATCAACTGTACGTACTGCAGTTGAAACATTACGTCAACACGGTGCATTAGACTACACAATCGTAGTATCAGCATCAGCATCTCAACCAGCTCCATTATTATACATCGCGCCTTATGCTGGTGTAGCAATGGCAGAAGAATTCATGTTCAATGGTAAACACGTATTAATCGTATATGATGATTTAACGAAACAAGCAGCAGCTTACCGTGAGTTATCGTTATTATTACGTCGTCCGCCAGGTCGTGAAGCTTATCCGGGGGATGTATTCTACTTACACAGCCGTCTATTAGAACGTGCAGCTAAATTAAATGATGATTTAGGTGGCGGTTCTATCACTGCATTACCATTCGTTGAAACACAAGCAGGGGATATCTCAGCTTACGTACCAACGAACGTAATCTCAATTACAGATGGACAAATCTTCTTACAATCAGATTTATTCTTCTCTGGTGTTCGCCCTGCGATCAACGCCGGATTATCAGTATCACGTGTTGGTGGTTCTGCACAAATTAAAGCGATGAAAAAAGTAGCGGGTACATTACGTCTTGACTTAGCATCTTACCGTGAATTAGAGTCATTCGCTCAATTTGGTTCTGACTTAGATCCACAAACTAAAGCGAAATTAGAACGTGGTAAACGTACGGTTGAAGTATTAAAACAAGATCAAAACAAACCTTTAACAGTTGATAAACAAGTTACAATTCTTTATGCATTAACTAAAGGTCACTTAGATGATATTCCTGTTGAAGATATTACACGTTTTGAAGATGAGTTATTATCATGGATTGGTTCAAATGCACCACATATCTACCAAGAAATCCGTGAAACTAAAGGCTTACCAGCTGATGAAACGTTTGTTGATGCATTCAATGCATTCAAGAAAGTCTTCAGAAAATCAGAAGTATAATCTTTAAAGGAAATTAATCAGAAGGTGGTGACAAAATGGCTTCTCTTAGAGACATAAAAGGCCGCATAAATTCGACTAAAAAAACAAGTCAAATTACAAAAGCGATGCACATGGTTTCAAACTCTAAACTTCGTCGTGCTGAAGAAAATGCAAAAAACTTTTATCCATATATGAATAAAATGCAGGAAGCAATTACAGCGATCGGCGGTAATAGTTCAGACTCAAACCATCCAATGTTGCAATCACGCCCTGTTAAGAAGACAGGTTACTTAGTAATTACTTGTGATAAAGGTCTTGCCGGACCTTATAATGCAAACATTTTAAAGAGCGTTACAGCTAAAATAAAAGAACGTCATAATAACAATCCTGCTGAATATGGTATTTTAGTAATTGGTCGTGTTGGTCGTGATTTCTTACGTTCACGTGAATATAACGTTGAAGGTGAAATTATCGGGCTTTCTGAGCAACCATCATTTAAATCAATTAAAGATATCAGTCAAAAAGCTGTTTCACGTTTTGAAACTGGAGAATATGACGAAATTTATATGCATTTCAGCCACTTCATCAGTGTACTAGAGCAAGAAGTTCAGGAGCGCAAAATTTTACCGATATCTAAAGATGAAGTATCAGATGAATCTTCATTATCTAACTATGAGTTTGAACCTGATCAAGATGCCATTTTAGAAGTTATTCTTCCACAATATGCGGAAAGTTTAATCTATGGTGCCATTTTAGATGGTAAAGCAAGTGAACATGCATCACGTATGACGGCAATGAAAAATGCAACAGACAATGCAAAAGAATTAATCGATGATTTATCATTACAATATAACCGTGCGAGACAAGCAGCAATCACTCAACAAATTACTGAAATTGTTGGTGGAGCAGCCGCATTAGAATAACACTTAGGAGGAATAAACATGGCAGTAGGTCACGTAATCCAAGTTATGGGTCCTGTTATCGACGTTAAGTTCGAAAACGGTCAATTACCAGCATTAAACAATGCCTTAACTTTAGATATTAAACGTGAAGAAGGCAAAACTACGAAGTTAGCGTTAGAAGTTGCCCTTCATTTAGGTGACGATGCTGTACGTACAATCGCTATGAGTTCTACTGATGGCGTGCAACGTGGAGCAGAAGTAGTCGATACTGGATCACCAATCTCAGTACCAGTTGGAGACGTAACTTTAGGTCGCGTATTTAACGTATTAGGAGAAAAAATCGATTTAGGTGAAGAATTAGATGCAAGCGTTCGTCGTGATCCAATTCACCGTTTAGCACCTAAATTTGAAGAATTATCTACAAAAGTTGAAATCTTAGAAACAGGTATCAAAGTAGTAGATTTATTAGCACCTTACATCAAAGGTGGTAAAATCGGTCTATTCGGTGGTGCCGGTGTAGGTAAAACTGTATTAATTCAGGAATTAATCAACAATATCGCACAAGAGCACGGTGGTATCTCAGTATTCGCAGGTGTTGGTGAAAGAACACGTGAAGGTAATGACTTATTCCACGAAATGAGTGACTCAGGCGTTATTAAGAAAACAGCGATGGTATTTGGACAAATGAACGAGCCGCCTGGTGCACGTATGCGTGTAGCATTATCTGGTTTAACAATGGCTGAATACTTCCGTGATGAACAAGGTCAGGACGTACTTTTATTCATCGACAACATCTTCCGTTTCACACAAGCCGGTTCAGAGGTTTCGGCACTTTTAGGTCGTATGCCTTCTGCTGTTGGTTACCAACCAACACTTGCTACTGAAATGGGTCAATTACAAGAGCGTATCACGTCAACGAACGTTGGTTCAGTAACATCTATCCAAGCGGTATTCGTACCTGCCGATGACTATACTGACCCGGCGCCAGCAACAGCGTTCGCTCACTTAGATGCAACAACAAACTTAGAGCGTAAATTAACGGAGATGGGTATCTACCCAGCCGTTGACCCATTAGCGTCTACATCACGTGCATTAACACCAGCAGTAGTTGGAGAAGAGCATTATGAAGTAGCACGTCGCGTTCAGGCAACATTACAAAAATATCGTGAGTTACAAGATATTATCGCTATCTTAGGTATGGATGAATTATCTGATGACGATAAAAAGACTGTAAACCGTGCACGTCGTATTCAGTTCTTCTTATCTCAAAACTTCCACGTAGCTGAACAATTTACAGGTCAAAAAGGCTCTTACGTACCAGTTCAACAAACGGTACAAGACTTTAAAGCGATCTTAGATGGTAAATACGACCACATTCCTGAAGATGCATTCCGTTTAGTTGGTGGCATCGAGGCTGTGTTAGAACAAGCTAAAGGTATGGGTGTTGAAGTTTAATTTCTTAGGAGGATGGAACTATGAATAAAATCGCATTAGATATCGTCACTCCTAACGGTTCAGTTTACTCAGAGCATGAAGCAGAGTTAGTAGTATTACAGACTGAATCAGGTGAAATGGGTGTGATGGCTGGTCATATTCCTACAGTCGCACCTCTAAAAATTGGGGCCGTACGTGTTACACGTTCGGGTAATGATAAAGATCATATTGCTGTAACGGAAGGATTTGCTGAAATCCGTCCGGAGAAAGTTACGATTCTTGTTCAATCAGCTGAGCAAGCTGATGAAATTGACATTGAAAGAGCTAAAGCGTCATTACTTCGTGCTGAAGAGCGTATTAAAAGTGAAAATGTTGATTTCCACCGTGCAGAACGTGCATTACATCGTGCATTGAACCGATTAGAAGTTGCAAAATATCGCTAAGAGGCTGTGAAAGAAGCTTTTGTCTTGAGCATGCCCAATTAATTAAGAAATTTAAAGTACACAGTTCTCTGTGTACTTTTTTTGTAGAGGAGAAATATGAATATTTACGCATTAACATATATCTTTTTATATTTAGCTGTCACAGCCGTGAGTTTTAACAGTTTACAGGCACTGCGTTTTGATCATTTATTTAAAGCAGGTAAAACAAGAGAAATTCAAATATTGTTAATATGTTTCAGTATGGCTATAAGCTATTTAGTCACAAACTTTATCGTTGATCTGATTAAGCAAACAAATCTTATTATGGTATTATTTTAGTGCTATAATTAACATACGTTATATTTAAAGAATATTAATAAATTTATCTCATATACGGTTTTCATTATCCATACAAGGAGTATTTGGTATAAAATAGATGTATAGCTATGTTAATTTGGAGGTTAAAATGGATACAATTATAGTTAAAGGTGGCGCTAAATTAAAGGGTCATGTTAAAGTTGAAGGTGCTAAAAATGCAGTGTTACCGATTATAACAGCGTCAATTCTTGCTGCTGAGGGTAAAAGTGTATTTACAAATGTACCGAATTTATTAGATGTTGATACGATTTCTGCCGTTTTAGAAGGCTTAAATGCAAAAGTATATAAAAGATTAGATGTTAATACTGTTGAAGTTGACGCAAGTGGCGAACTATTAACGCATGCTGCATATGAATACGTTAGTAAAATGCGTGCAAGTGTACTTGTGTTAGGACCACTATTAGCGCGTTTTGGAAAAGCTGAAGTAGCGATGCCTGGTGGTTGTGCGATAGGTTCTCGTCCAATTGAACAGCATTTAAAAGGTTTACGTGCTTTAGGTGCAGAGATTACACAGACAAACGGCTATTTAATGGGTCGTGTAAATGGTAGATTAAAAGGTGCACAAATCTATTTTGATTTTCCAAGCGTTGGCGCTACGCAAAATATTATGATGGCAGCATCACTCGCTGAAGGGAAGACAATTATTGATAACGTTGCAAGAGAACCAGAAATCGTTGATTTAGCAAACTATTTAAATAAAATGGGTGCTGATGTGCAGGGTGCTGGTACTGATCGTATCGTAATCAATGGTGTCGAAGCGCTTAAAGGTGCTGAACATGAAATTGTACCGGATAGAATTGTTGCCGGAACATTTTTAGTGGCTGCAGCTTTAACGCAAGGTGATGTGTATGTTGAAGGAGCAATTTATGAGCATATGCAGGCGCTTATTGCGAAATTAGAAGAAACAGGTTGTATCATTGAAATTGATGAAGCTGGTATTCGCCTGCGCGCTGAACAACCTTTAAAAGAAGTTCATGTGAAGACTTTACCTCATCCTGGCTTTCCTACAGATATGCAGGCTCAGATGATGGCACTTATGCTTGTGTTATCAAAAGAAAGTACGATGCATGAAACAGTGTTTGAAAATCGCTTTATGCATGTTGCAGAGTTTGCTAAGATGAATGCAAAGATTGCAGTAGATAAACGTATTGCGCGTGTTTCAGAAAGTAAGTTACAAGGTGCTGAAGTAAAAGCAACAGATTTACGTTCAGCGGCAGCTTTAATATTGGCAGGCCTTGTAGCTGAAGGTTACACTAAAGTCACTGAACTTTATCATCTAGATAGAGGTTACGTAGATTTCCATCTTAAATTAAGAAGTTTAGGTGCAGAAATTGAACGTACAGGCGATAAAAAAGTTACTGTAAAATCATAATGATGTACAATCAAACCTGAGGGGTGATTGATTTGAAACGACCGAACTTAAATCAAAAAGTAAGTGTTATTAATGGCACAGAAGTAATACATAGACGTATACCCATTCTGTTAACAGTAAGTATCGTAATCTTATTGATGATAATTTTATTTGTTATCGGAATGATGATTGGATATGGTATCTTACATTCACCGATGGATGTGTTTAAACCTTCGACATGGACACACTTATTAAAACTAACTGGGAGTGAAAGTTGATGGAAACATTACTAACTTTTGACGAAATTAAAAAGATTATTCCGCATCGCTATCCATTTTTACTAATTGATAGAATTATTGAATTAGAAGATGGAAAAAAATGTACTGGTATTAAACAGGTAAGTGGAAACGAACCATTCTTTCAAGGGCATTTCCCGGAATATGCAGTAATGCCTGGCGTATTAATTGTAGAAGCACTTGCGCAAGTTGGTGCTGTTGCAATGCTAAAGTTAGAAGAGAATCAAGGAAAGCTTGCAATGTTTACTGGTATTGATAAATGCAGATTTAAAAGACAGGTAACCCCTGGTGATACATTACAGTTAGAAGTTGAAATGACAAGAGTAAAAGGTCCATTAGGTAAAGGTGTAGCAAAAGCTACAGTAAATGGAGAGATTGCTTGTAGCTGTGAAATCAGTTTTGCAATTTTAGAGAAATAATAAAAGAAGATAATTCGGAAAGCACAAGTTTCTGGATTATCTTCTTTTTATTTTATTCTTCTATTTCATCTTTTAATTTTGGTTTTGATTTCATCATACGGTTGAATGCGATAAGTAGCTCCTGACCACTTAGGCCGTCTGTTACAAGCTGCTCAAGTAACTTCTCTGCATAAACTTGTCGTAACGTATAAATGTGGCATTCGATGATTACAGAGATTTTATCTTTTAAAGGAATAATCTGTTTTACAGTTGATTCAAATAAGGCAGGATCATTTGATGCACGTGTAATAACAACACGTGTATCGAGTATCGTCTCATTATCTAAATAGTGCTGCATTTTTTCAAGATGAATATCATCGATAACGATTTCAAGCAGCCAACCTGTACCGCTGTTTTCTTTATTAATAATAACACCGTCATGTAGCGCATATTCTGTTACTGATTCGTTTTCGACGATTTGAAATCTTACTGCTTTAAACGTTTTCATGTATATCCCTCCATTGTCTATTATAAATTATCACATATAATTTTCAAATTATAAAATTTTTCTTTTTATGTCGAAAATCCTTTCGTTTTTGTTAGAAATTGATGAATTATTCAATTTTTGAACGTACTTCATATCTAAAATTGAATTGCTGCATTTTTGCAACAATTTATTTTCGTAATATAGTGCTATTAAGAAAGGAGGTGACACATTGATAAATAAAGTAATATTAGCAGGTAGAATTTCCAGCGATATAGATCTGAAAGATTTTTCAGGTAAACTACAAATTGCTTCATTCTTTCTGGCAGTTGATCGCGGAAAAAAGAAAGGTGCAAAAGAAAGTACAGTTGATTTTCTAAGATGTAAAGCATTTAATCGTACAGCTACAAACATACATTCATTTTGTAAGAAAGGTTCTCTCATTTGTGTGACAGGACAAATTCATAATAATCGCTATGAAAGAGATGGTCAGACAAGATATTCAACTGAAATCGTAATAGAAAGTATTAAGTTTCTTCCTTCATTCGGCGGTAATAATAAAGAAAAGACGCCTGATGAAACCTGGGATGAACTGTCATATGATGAAAAATTAATCGTTATTAATGGATATCGTGCAGCTAAAAAAGAAACATCAGATTACAAAAAGGAAACTGTTTCTAATATAACCACAGCTCAACAAGAGCATGAAGCTGTAACGACATACAATCAGCGATGGTCTACAGAACTGAATAAAGACGAAAAGCTGTCTGCAGAGATTCAGGAACAGGCAGAAGAAATTGTGCAGAAGTTCAGTGGCGAGTCATCTCTTAATCACAATGAAACAACACAAGATGAAAATGATGAAGTTGCATCGTCAG
Source organism: Macrococcoides goetzii (assembly GCF_002742385.2). GTDB lineage: Bacteria > Bacillota > Bacilli > Staphylococcales > Staphylococcaceae > Macrococcoides > Macrococcoides goetzii. Next base: position 26,225 of record NZ_MJBI02000005.1, on the reverse strand, counting down.
TAAATCATGATGATAGTGTGATTGACGACGAAGATAATGATAGTTCTTCTGAAATGACAGAGGGAGAAATAACAGATCAACAAATACCATTTTAAGTTAGATTGCTTCATTACTCACACACCTCATATCCTATATACACCTCCCAAATTAAACCGTCTATCACTCGTGCCGGAGCGATAGACGGTTTTTGTATCGAATTGAGATATGGCTGTAATATATTTGTAATTTAAGGAAGTTACTTATAATAATGCTGTAACCAAAGGAATGTCAAATCGTGATAAAGTAGTGTTATTGATAAAAGAGACTATTCGGAGGAATTATATATAATGAAAAAATTAGCAGCAATTACTACAATGGCAATACTTACTACAGGCGTAGCTACAACACAAGCAGACGCGAAAGAACATAAAGTCGCTCAAGGTGAATCTTTATGGACAATTGCAGATAAATATGACACTACAATCGAAAAAATTAAAAAGATTAATAAATTAGAATCAGACATAATCGTGCCTAACCAAAAATTAGAAGTATTAGTTAAAGGTAAATACGAAGTTAAAGCTGGAGATACTTTAGGTAAAATCGCACGTAAATTCGACGTGAGAATTACTGAATTAAAAAAATGGAATAAAATTGAATCTTCTAAAGAATTAAAAGAAGGTCAATTATTAATCGTTGAGAAAAAATCACATCGTAAACATGTGAATGCAGCTCCAGTAAAAGCGGCACCAGTTACTAAAAAAGTAGCAGCACCAGTTTCAGCACCGGTTGCAACACAAAATACTGCAGCAACTACACAACCGCAAGATCAACCAGTACAACAAACTCAAAAAGCAGTTCGTGTACAACAAGCACCAGTTCAAAAAGCACCAGTACAACAAGCGCCGGTACAACAAACTAAACGCGCTGCAGTTCAACAAACATCAGCACCAGCTGGTAATTCATCAGTTGACGCACATTTACGTTTAATCATGCAACGTGAATCAGGTGGAAATCCAAGAGCCGTTAACCCAGCAGGTTACTACGGATTATTCCAATTCTCTCCACAAACATGGGCTGCTGTAGGCGGAACTGGTAACCCAGCACAAGCTTCAGAAGCAGAACAATGGAAACGTGCACGTATGTTATATACACAACACGGCGCGCAACATTGGTCAACAGCATACTAATAATAAATTTTAGCAGAACTTCACGTTCTGCTTTTTTTATGATAAATTTTAGTGAATTGTTTCAAAAGTATGACAATCTTCATAATTAATAATATAGCGAGGCGTCTTATATTTCCCTTAAATATTTAACACTATATGGTAATTGTTTTATTTCTTATTTTTTATTGTAACGCAAGCGTAATAAAAGGACGTATCTTTTATTTGACTGTAACCTATGAAATATTTATTTCTGATATAGTTAATTACAAGAACAAGACATATACATTCAAAAGAATTCATTTATAAAATAAAAAACAAACATTTCCCGGAGGAAAATAAACATGAAAAAAATCTTAAGTGTTACAGCAGCAATTGCAATCACTACGACAATGGCAGTTTCAACAGCAGATGCAGCTTCATACAAAGTTAAAGCTGGCGATTCATTATGGAGTGTTGCAAATAAATATGGTACGTCAATTGCAGCAATTAAATCAGCAAATGGCTTAAGATCTAACTTAATCCATCCGAACCAAGTGTTAAAGATTAATAATAAGAAGAATAGTGTCGTTTACAAAAAGACATCATACAAAAAATCTACGTATAAAGCACCTGTAAGTAAAACAGCTTATACAAGTTCTAAAACTGTAAAAACTACAAATACAACGTACATTAATAAAGGTTTAAACTGGGCTGCATTAGCACAATGTGAATCTGGTGGTAATCCATCTATTAATACTGGGAATGGGTTCTATGGTATGTATCAGTTTGATTTACAAACATGGCGTGGCGTTGGTGGATATGGATATCCACACCAGGCATCAGCTGCAGAACAAACGAAACGTGCTCAAATTTTATATAACATGCGTGGCGCGCAACCTTGGCCAGTATGTGGACTTCGCTTATAATTTTAGGACTAACGACAAAGTCGTTGGTCTTTTTTCAATTCTTGCTTTCATAAATTGATTACGTTACACTAATATTAAATACATATATTACTACTAGGGGTGCCTTTTGGCTGAGATGACTTCGTCAAACCCTTTACCTGATCTAGATAATGCTAGCGTAGGAAAGTAGTTAAATTCCTTTATTGATTTTATATTTTTAATAATGGTATTTAGCCCATTTCCTATTTGGAGATGGGCTTTCTTTATAAACTTTTAGGAGGTAAATGATGTTTACACAAAAATTAAAAGAAGAAGTAGAGCCAATTATTGAGTCAATTTACAATGACCCATTTATTCAGGGAATGGTGCGTGGTGATTTAAGTAAAGAGGCTGTTATTCATTATTTAAAAGCAGACCATCTTTACTTAAACGAGTTTGCGAAAATTTATAGCTTATTAATTCCGAAATTAGATGATAAAGAAGGTATAAAATTTTTATTAGAACAAATTGATTTTGTAATGAACGGAGAAGTAACTGCACATTATACTTTAGCAGACTATGCACAGGTTGATTATAAAACAATCATTAAAGACGGAGAATGGTATCCAACAAGTGATCATTATATTAAACACATGTATTTTAATGCATATCGTTATAGTGATGCAGCATTTACAATTTGTGCGATGGCACCGTGTCCGTATGTGTATCAGCAAGTTGCTTTAAAGATGAAAGAACGTCATAATTTCAACGGCAATCCATTTAAAGACTGGGTAGATTTCTATGCTAAAGAGATGAAACCGTTAATGGAACATCTGGATGGCTGGGTAGATGAATTTGCAGAACAAGCAAGTGAAACGGAACGCGCGATATTAACAAAGAACTTTAAAGAGAGCTGTATACATGAGAAACGTTTCTTTAATATGGCTTATACACAAGAAACTTGGGAAAGTGTGGTTGAATAATATGAAGACAGCTTTATCGATCGCAGGAACAGATCCAACGGGTGGCGCCGGAACAACAGTTGATTTAAAAGTATTTCAATCAAGAGGCGTCTATGGTATGAGTGTTGTCACAAGCATTGTCGCACAAAATACGTTAGGCGTTCAGCAAGTATTTAATCAGGATGTAGATGTTATTGCAGCACAACTAGAGAGTGTGTATAGTGATATCGTACCGGATGCTGTGAAGACAGGAATGCTTGCAACGAGTGAAGTCATGGATGTCGTGCGTCCTTATATTGTAAAACATGATATTCCTTATGTAATCGATCCTGTCATGGTTGCTAAAAGTGGTGATGCATTGCTTGACGAAAATGGACGCAGTGCGGTGCGTACAAAACTTTTAGATGTAGCAACAGTCGTGACACCGAATATTCCGGAGCTTGAGGAAATCGTACAGATGAAAGTTGAAACACTCGATGATATTAAACGTGCCGGTAAAATATTTATCAATGAAATTGGTTCTGACAGTGTGCTGATAAAAGGTGGGCATCTTAAAGGAGATGCTACAGATTATTTATTTACTCGAGATGATTTTGTTGTTTTGCAAGGTGAACGTTATGATACAAAACACACACATGGCACAGGATGTACATATTCAGCAGTGATTACATCTGAACTTGCTAAAGGAAAATCTATTGTAGAAGCTGTACAACTTGCTAAACGTTATATGGATGCAGCAATCAGATTCACACCAGAACTAGGACATGGTCAAGGTCCGGTTAATCACTTTAAGTTTCAGGAGATGGAATAATGATATTAGAACAGCTAAGAAAAGATAATCCACTCATTATTTGTATTACAAATGATGTAGTTAAAAATTTTACAGCGAACGGCCTACTGGCATTAGGTGCCAGCCCAGCGATGGCGACAGAAAAGTTAGAGATGGACGAATTTCTGACACATGCTGGTGCATTGCTCATCAATATTGGTTCAATTGAAGAAGGTGATATTGAAAATATGCTGGCAGCAGCAAAATATGCCAATCAACATGATGTACCTATCGTATTGGACCCTGTTGCATGTGGCGCATCAAAATTTCGTAAAGACTTCTGTTTAAAATTGTTAGAAACATATGATATTACAGTAATTCGTGGGAATGCTTCTGAATTACAAGCTTTGACAGGAGAGGCGAGTATGAAAGGAACAGATGCAGATACGAGTCTGTCAACAGAAGATGTGGCACGCGCTGCTTATAAGAAATTTAATTGTGCGATTGTCGTAACAGGTGAAATCGATGCAATTTGTGTGAATGGAAAAATTAACTTAATTGAGAATGGTACTGCACTTTTAACAAAAGTCACTGGTGGTGGATGTTTATTAGGGGCAGTTGTTGCAAGTTTCATATATAATGAAACTAAACCAACGTTAGAATCATTAACAGAAGCATTGACGACATATACTGTTGCCTCAGAGTTTGCTGAACGTGCGTCTAACGGCACTTTGCCGGGACATTTTGCTGTAAATTTAATCGATCAGTTATATTTAATACAGGAAAGTGATGTGGCAGAGAATAGACTTGTGAAAGAAGTGTAGCGAATGTTTGATAGAAAATTATTGCGCGTTTATTTTATTGCAGGTACTCAGGATACATCTGACGGTAATCTTGAGCGAGTATTACAGGAAGCACTTGAAGCGGGTATAACGCTATATCAATTTAGAGAAAAAGGTCCGAATGCACTGACTGGAGAAGCTAAAGAAATATTAGCACGAAAACTTTTTGAGAAGTGTAAAGCAAAAGGTGTACCGTTTATTGTTAACGATGACATTGAACTAGCGAAGAAAATTGATGCAGACGGTATTCATCTTGGTCAGGATGATGAAAAAATCGAAAACATCATCGAAGATTTCAATGATAAGATTATCGGACTCTCTGTCGGTAATTTTGCAGAATATGATCAATCTGATTTGACGCATGTTGATTATATCGGTGTAGGACCAGTGTATGAAACAAGCAGTAAAAGTGATGCGAAGAAACCTGGAGGCATAGAGTTGATTCGCAAAATGAGACTTTACGATGAAGACATTCCGATCGTTGCAATCGGTGGAATCACAAGTACCAATAGCGAGATGATTATTGCAGCCGGTGCTGATGGCATTTCAACAATTTCTTCTATTACGAAAAGTGACGATATTAAACAGGTTGTTACAGATTACCTGAAATATTATACAGATAAATAAAAATACATGGTTTTTGTTTATGATTATCACTTTTTGTGATAAAATAACCTCTATGTGAATAATATTATGAGGTGAAAGAATGAAGAAAAAGGCAATTTGGCCGTTAATCATTGCAATTGCATTATTTTTAGCGGGTTGTGATTATTCAAAAGAAGAGAATCGTACTGGATTTTTCTATGATACATTTGTACATCCGTTAGACCAATTGATCCATTGGTTAGGTGCAAATATGGGACATAACTATGGTTTAGCAATCATCGCGATTACTTTAATCGTACGTTTAGCATTATTCCCGTTTATGATGCGTACATATAAGAACCAATATGTAATGAAAGAAAAGATGGCGTTAATCAAGCCACAGATGACTGAAATTCAGGAACGTGTGAAACGTGCACGTACACAAGAAGAGAAGATGGCTGCAAACCAGGAAATGATGGCATTATATAAAGATAATGGTATCAATCCACTGAACATGGGATGTTTACCATTACTGATTCAATTACCGATCGTAACTGGATTATTCTACGTATTGAAATATCCAACATCAGGTGGTATTACAAAATATCCAGATTTCTTATGGTTCGATTTAACAAAAGTAGATATTGCAATGACAGTCATTGCAGGTATCGTCTATGCAATTCAAGCTTATGTATCAATGCAGAATATTCCTGAAGAGCAAAAAGCGCAAATGCGAATGATGATGTTTATCTCACCGATTATGATCGTGTGGATGTCAGCAATCTCTCCAGCAGCATTACCATTATATTGGGCTGTCGGCGGAGCATTCTTAGTTGTGCAAACATGGTTAGGGAATAAGTTCTATAAAAAGAAAGTACAAGAAGAAATTGCACCTTTAGTAGCAGCACATGAACAAAATCAAGCAGAAAATAAACCTAAAAATGTGCAAGTTGTATCATCTAAAAAGAAGAAAAAGAAATAATTAGATAGAAAGTGACCTCAAAATTGATTTGAGGTCACTTTTTTTAATTGATGAGGGGAAAGAGGTTCGGAAGTGTCGTCAAAATAGATTTGAAGCCACTTCCGTGTACCGCAGAGATAAATTCAGCGCGTATGTGTCGTCAAAATAGATTTGAAGCCACTTCCGTGTACCAAAAATGCAAAACCCTGGAGTAAGTGTCGTCAAAATAGATTTGAAGCCACTTCCGTCCACCAAAAATGCAAAACCTTGTAGTAAGTGTCGTCAAAATAAATCTGAAGCCACTTCCGTCCACTATAAATGCAAAACCCTGGAGTAAGTGTCGTCAAAATAAATCTGAAGTCACTTCCGTCCACTATAAATGCAAAACCTTGTAGTAAGTGTCGTCAAACGAAATCTGAAGTCACTTCCGTCCACTATAAATGCAAAACTCTGGAGTAAGTGTCGTCAAACGAAATCTGAAGTCACTTCCACAATCCCTTCCCAAATCACCTACAAACGCACTAACACCATTCTTTTTTAAATTGTTCAATAAATGCTTTCATATAGGTATTGCGTTCTTCTGCCATTTTCTTTGCAGTTTCTGTATTCATCAGGTCAATTAGTTTAAATAGTTTCTCATAAAAATGATTGATGGCAGTGCTCGGTGTTCGATAGTCACTTAAATCATCGCGAACAGGTATGTTTGGATCATACATCGCTTCACCAAACTTTCCGGCAAACATAAATGTTCTGGCAATTCCTATCGCACCTAACGCATCAAGTCGGTCAGCATCCTGAACAACTTTGCCTTCAAGCGATTCCAACTTCCCTTCATTCTTTCCGCCGTTAAAGCTCATATATTTAAGAATATGATTAATAGCTTGTCGATGTTCTATAGGAAGTTGAATTTCTTCGTAAAATTTATTCAATCGTTCCCATGCAGCAATAGTATCGAATAATTTTTCGTCGACAGTATCATGTAATAACGCTGCCATTTCAACGATAAAAAGGTCAGCATTTTCTTTTACAGCGATTTCAACAGCCATTTTTCGGACACGTTCGATATGCGCATAATCATGACCGCTCGATTCATCTTTATGCACATTTTTCACAAATGATTCGGTGATGTGTAGTACTTCTTTGTTATTCATGTGAAAAAAACTCCTTTTAAATGTTTACTTTATATAAAAAGTTGGTATAATAAGATTAAAAATTATCAGAAAATTCAAAACAATTTATATGACAAAGGGGATGTAAATCATGCAAAATACATATCATTTCGAACTCACGAAACAACAAAAGAAACTAGGATTTACATATTTGATTGTTCATAGTGTATTTTTCTTAAATTTAGCAGCTGATTTCTTATTGATACATTAAATAAAAAGGGAGTGCGAATTGATTTCTCACTCTCTTTTATAATAGCGGTGATATTAATCTTGCAATGGCTTCCTTAACTCTGATGAGTAATACGCGTTGATCATAAATTTCCTGTGTGAGCTGACTGGAAACTTTAACGTCATCTTCAAACGTCTTACGTAATTTATAGGCAATATCATGATCGTATATAAATGCGTTAACTTCAAAATTTAGTTCAAAACTTCTAAAGTCCATATTTGCTGTACCGACACTTGCGACTTCATCGTCGATCACCATCATTTTCGTATGGATAAATCCATTCTCGTAGATAAATATATTGCAACCGGCCTGAATCAGTTCACCGACGTTTGAATAAGTTGCCCAATAAACGAATGGATGGTCGGGTTTGTTTGGAATCATAATGTTGACTTCTACCCCAGTAAGCGCAGCGATTTTTAACGCATCGAGCAAAGAAGTGTCTGGTATAAAGTAAGGTGACTGAATAAATATAGATTCTTTTGCTGATGTGATCATTTTTAGATAACCGAATTTGATATGTTGTTCACTGGAATCTGGCCCACTCGAGGCAATTTGAATTCCGATTTCACCTTTACTATCGACATCCGGAAAATATTTTTTATCATAATGCATAAAATTACGCGTTGATTGGGAATTCCAGTCCATCATAAAACGAAGTTGTAATGCATTGACTGAGTCACCTTCGACACGTAAATGGGTATCTCGCCAATACCCAAATCGTTTATCTAGTCCTAAATACTCATCGCCGACATTAAAGCCACCGATATATCCGATTTTTCCATCAATTACAACGATCTTACGATGATTTCGATTGTTCATCCTGAAATTAATAAGAGGAAAGTGAGAAGGGAAGAATGCTTCTACCTGTCCGCCAAGCTTCTTAAATGTTTTAAAACGGGATAAAGTTAACGTACGTGAACCGATATCATCATACAGCATCTTAACTTCGACACCTTCTTCAAGCTTCTGCATCAATGCATCTAAAATTTCTTTACCAATGCCGTCTCGCTTAAATATATAATATTGAATATGAATATGATCTTCAGCATTACGTATATCCTGGATAAGCGCATCAAACTTTTTGCGACCATCTGTAAGAATTTCAACTGCATTATCTGTCGTCAGAAATGATGAATAATTATTTAAGTTCATACGAATAATATCTTTATGCTTCATAATTTCTTTAGAGCGCACCATTAGATCATCTTCATCAATTGCATGCATCTGTTCATGCACAATTTGCTGAAGACCAATTTTATCTTCTTCATCTAACTTAAAGATACTTGACTGTTTGATTTGACGGCCGAATAGCAAATAAATTATGAAACCGATAATCGGCAGGAAGAATAGTACAAGTAGCCATGCCCATGTAGATCCCGCCTGTCTACGTTCTAAAAAGATAATTACGAAAGCTAAAAATATATTAAAGACAAATGCAACAAAGAAAAGTATTGAGAATACTTGAGAATAATCGATATTTGAGAATACTGACAAAAAGCATTCCTCCTTTAGAATTAGCTTTATTATACATGAAAAAACAATTAAATACTTTGTGTTTATACAAATTTCATACTAAAATCTGCTTTTACAAATCGCTATCATTGTTCACAAAATCTTTACATAAATAAGTCTATGGACCTATAGCTATATTGGTTATTTTCGGGTACACTAGTATTAACAAATTGATTAGGAGTGATCGAAATGAAACAATCTCAGGAAAAAATGAAAAATGTTGTCACTCTGCTTTCTTCACTTGGTGTTAATATCTCAAAAACAAAATCACGACTTGAAGTTATGCGTACGTTACCACATGTAGCACCCGCAAAATTAAAATAATATACATATGAGATGACATTCGAATTTAGAGTGTCTTTTTTTTGTTGTTTAAATTAAAAACTCTTTATCAATCCAATAGTGGTTGATAAAGAGTTTTATTATGTGGATATTGATTATCTCACTTGCTTATACTTTTTAATTTGTTCGGCATCAGAGTGATAAAAGATAGATAATGCAACACCTATCCCACACATCAATGCCCAAAGCGCACTACCACCATAGCTAATGAATGGTAATGGGATACCTGTAATTGGCACAACCTGAATCGTCATGCCGATATTTTGAAATACATGGAAGATAATCATACTGATTAATCCAACTAAAAATATAGATGCGAATTGATTTGTTGATACTTGTGCCATACGAATTAAATGTGTAAATAATGCCAGGAATAATACGAGTACGATTACAGTACCAATAAATCCAAATTCTTCACCGATAACTGAAAAGATAAAATCGGTATGATTCTCAGGAATGTACACTTCTCCACCTTTAAATCCTTTACCGAATAATCCACCAGATCCGATAGCTTTTAATGACTCCATCAAGTGGAAACCTTCGCCGTCACTATATTGTGCGGGATTTAGCCATGAGTTGATTCGGCCAAGCTGATACGTCTTAATACCGAGTACTTTATCGATAAGTTCAGGTTTATAGATGATTGCAAGTATAAGCGTGGCACCAATTGCTGTAAGCCCAATTAAAAATGGTGCAAGGATACGCCAGGTTACTCCTGAGACCACCGTAATCCCTAAAATAATCGCCAGTAATACGAGTGTTGTACCTAAGTCATTTTGTAACAAGATTAATATCATAGGAATAATCGAAGTTAAGCCAATCTTCATCAGTAAAATGATATCTGTCTGAAAAGATTTGTAATATGTGAAACGATTGTGATCGTATACAACTTTACTTAATGTCAGGATTAAAATAATCTTCATAAATTCAGAAGGTTGTAAGCTGAGTCGTCCAAAGAATACATACCAGCTTTTTGCACCGTTAATCGTCGGTGTCAAAGAAGATTCAGGTAGTATCAGTAAGCCCAGCAGGGCCAGATTACCTAAAAAATAAAGTACGAAAACCCATTTGTTAATCAGTTTCGGTTTAATAAGCATAATACTGAATGCGAGAATAAATCCGAGAATATAATAGAATACTTGACGTTCAGCAAAGTTCGTAACATATTGCTGACCATCCATTGCAGATGTGATTACAGTTAAACTAACAGTAAAAAAACATAATATAAGAATAATGAGCCACCAATCGATTTTTTCAATCCATGGGCGCTTAATTTTGATGCGTGATGTATTACTTGATTGAGCCATGGCCAAACTCCTACTCTAAATAAATTATAGTCATTATTATACATAAATAAGTTGAAACATTATAGGAATAAATGATTCTTTTATGAATGATTTACGCCTTTCGATAAAAAACATGCATATCATCATATATCGTGATAGTATTATTATATTAATATTCTGGAGGAATTAACATGTCTAAACAAAATATATGTATCGTCTATGGCGGTAAAAGTGCTGAGCATGAGGTTTCGATCTTAACGGCACAATCAGTAATCAACGCTATGGACAAAGCAACATATGCGATAGATACAATTTATATAACAAACGAAGGTGAATGGATTAAAGGTCCACAAATCACTGAACGTATTGAAGATAGCGAAACTTTAAGATTATCATCATCAAATGATGACTCTATTATGCATCTATTAACAGCATCTACTGAAGGTAAATCTTATGATGCGATTTTCCCGTTACTTCACGGACCTAATGGTGAAGACGGTACGATACAAGGATTATTTGAAGTATTAGATTTACCGTATGTGGGTAATGGTGTATTAGCTGCTGCAAGTTCTATGGATAAATTAGTGATGAAGCAACTATTTGCAAATCGCGGTTTACCACAATTACCATATGTAAGTTTTTTACGTAGTGAATATGAGACTTATAAGCATAATATTTTAGAGCTTGTTAATAATAAATTAGAGTATCCGGTATTTGTTAAACCTGCGAACTTAGGATCATCTGTCGGCATTTCAAAATGTACGAATCGTGAAGAGTTAATACAAGGCATTGAAGAAGCGCTACAGTTTGACCGTAAACTTGTTGTAGAACAAGGTGTTGTTGCGCGCGAAATTGAAGTTGCGGTATTAGGGAATGATAATCCTAAAACGACATTACCTGGAGAAGTTGTCAAAGATGTAGATTTTTATGATTATAAATCGAAGTATGAAGACGGGAAAGTGCAGTTAGAAATTCCAGCTGATATTCCTACAGAAATTCAGGAAACAATGCGTAATATGGCTGTAGAAGCATTTAAAGCTACAGATTGTTCAGGTTTAGTTCGTGCTGACTTCTTCTTAACTGAAGACAATACGATTTACATCAATGAAACAAATGCGATGCCTGGTTTCACACAATTTAGTATGTATCCTTTACTTTGGCAGAACATGGGTATGAGTTATAGTGAACTTATTACTGAATTGATTAATTTAGCAAAAGAACGTCATGCAGAAAAGAAAAAAATTAAATACAAAATGGACTGATTAAGATGATAAAAAGAAATTTACAATGGATTGCAGAACAAACGAATGGCACAGTAAAAGGAAATCATGATGTGTTAATCGATGGCGTATCAATTGATTCGAGACATATTAATGAGGATGTATTGTTTATCCCTTTTAAAGGTGAACATGTTGATGGACATCAATATGTGGCGCAGGCAATTGAAAGTGGGGCTGCAGCTGCTTTATGGCAAAGTGATGCACCAAATATGCCTGAAGGTTTGCCGCTAGTTGTGGTCGAAGATACTTTAAGTGCATTACAGGCAATCGGTAAAGCTTATTTAGAAGAAGTAAATCCGAAAGTTATTGCGATTACAGGCAGTAACGGTAAAACCTCTACAAAAGATATGGTAGAAGTTGTTTTAGCACCGAATTTTAAAGTTAAGAAAACGCAGGGGAACTACAATAATGAAATTGGTCTGCCGATTACGCTATGTCAATTAGATGAAGATACAGAAATTTCTATTTTAGAGATGGGGATGTCAGGATTTGGTGAGATTGCATTTTTATCAAATCTCGTACAACCTGATATTGCTGCGATTACTAATATTGGCGAAAGTCATATGCGTGACTTAGGGTCACGCGCTGGTATTGCACAAGCTAAGTTTGAAATTACTGAAGGATTAAAGGGGCCATTATTTTATGATGGCGATGAACCATTACTAAATGAATTAGTAGATAAGACTGATGGTGAATTTAAAAGTATCGGCTTTAATCAGGATAATGATTTTTACATTCATGACTTACAAGCATCTGAAAGAAGTATTGCTTTTAAAGTGGGAGCAGCGCAATTTAGCATTCCGACACTTGGAGCACATAATGCGCGCAATGCAACGATTGCAATCGCAATTGGTCGTTTACTTGGATTAAGTGACGCAGTAATAAATAATAATTTAGGACATCTGCATTTAACGAATATGCGCATGGAACAAATTATCGGCCAGAATAAAGCCCGTTTAATAAATGATGCGTATAATGCAAGTCCGACGAGCATGCGTGCTTCTATTGATACGTTATCAATTATGGATGTTCCGACGAAGATTATCGTATTTAGCGATGTGTTAGAACTCGGTCCTGATTCAAAAATGTATCATGAAGCTGTAGGTGCTTATTTTAAAAATAAATCAATCGATCATTTATTTACTGTTGGCACTGAGGCAAAATACATTCATGATAAAGCACAAGGTTTCACGCATGCTATGCATTTTGAAACGAAAGAAGCACTGGAAGAAGCACTTATACCATATTTAAATCCAGAAACGGTTATACTATTTAAAGCAAGCCGCGGCATGGCGCTTGAAACGATTATTAATCATCTCATTTAAATGATTGTGGGATAAATAACGTAATAAATAAAATAAATAAAAAATATTTCCGGTCCATATAAAATGAATGACTGTATAGCTTACAGTCATTTTTTTATGTTTTTAAACTTGTATTTACAATTGTATTGATTGTAAAAATATACGATAGGTGCTAAGATAGAGAAGTTGAATAGGCAAGAGGGTGGAAAATTACTCTGTGCCATGAGGACAAGTCGAATGCGCACACTATAGAGGCGTAATTTATGAAAGATAAAAGGAGAAATAATATTGCAAAAATTTAGAGACCTAGGTATCAGCGAACCTACCATAAATGCGCTGGAGAAAATGGGATTTACAGAACCTACACCGATTCAAACGGATAGTATCCCTCATACGATGGCAGGCCGTGACGTATTAGGCCAAGCGCAAACTGGTACTGGTAAAACTGGTGCTTTTGGAATTCCTTTAATTGAAAAAGTTAGAGGCCAAGAGGGGATCAAAAGTTTAATTCTTGCTCCTACACGTGAATTAGCAGTCCAGGTTGCTGAACAATTAAAAGCATTTAGTCGTGGACAAGGAATTCAAGTAGCGACAGTATTCGGTGGAATGCCGATTGACCGTCAAATTAGAGAATTAAAAAAGAAACCCCAAATCGTAGTTGGGACACCTGGTCGTGTAATCGATCATTTAAACCGTCGTACGTTAAAAACTGAAGATATCAATACGTTAATTTTAGATGAAGCGGATGAAATGATGAACATGGGATTCATCGATGATATGCGTTTTATCATGGATAAATTACCGAAAGAACAACGTCAAACAATGTTATTCTCAGCAACAATGCCGAGAGCCATTCAAGAGCTAGTTCAAAAGTTCATGAAAGATCCTATCATTGTTAAGACAATGACAAACGTTGATTCAAACCCTGATATCGACGAGCATTACACAATCGTTAAAGAATTAGAGAAGTTTGATACATTCACGAACTTCTTAGATGTTCATCAACCTGAACTTGCAATCGTATTCGGACGTACGAAACGTCGTGTAGATGAGTTAACAAGTGCGTTAATCTCTAAAGGATACCGTGCAGAAGGTTTACATGGTGACATCACTCAAGCGAAACGTTTAGAAGTACTTAAGAAATTTAAAAACGACCAAATTGACATCCTTGTTGCAACAGACGTTGCTGCACGTGGATTAGATATTTCTGGCGTATCACACGTTTATAACTTTGATATTCCTCAAGATGTTGAAAGTTATACACACCGTATTGGACGTACTGGCCGTGCTGGTAAACATGGTATGGCGATTTCATTCGTTAACCCGGTTGAAATGGATTACATCCGTCAAATCGAAAAATCTAAAAATCGTACGATGACTGCATTACGTCCACCAACACCTGGTGAAGTAATGAAAGCGCGTGAATTAGATGTTAAGACGAAAGTTAAAGGATGGGTTGAAAAAGATACTGAAGCGCGTATCGAATCAATCGCTCAGGAATTAATTAACGAACATGGTGATGTGAAATTAGTAGCCTCATTATTACAAGAATTAATTAAATCTAACAACGATGTGGATGTACAATTAACATTCGAAAAACCACTTGGCCGTAAAGGCGGAAGCGGTAAATCTTATGGTCGTGGCCGTGGTGGAAACAGCGGACGTCCAGGCGGATCTCGCAGTCGTTCTAAAGATGGCGGTAAAGATAACCGTCGTAAATCGTTCGACCGTGCTGGTAAAGCAGGTGCTTCAAAAGGTGGAAAAAAACCTTTTAAAGCAAGAACATTTGCAGACCATAAAAAATAAATAGTTATTTTGAACACCTTAAATTAATCGAAGTGATTAGTTTGAGGTGTTTTTTTGTTTTTGTTTGACTGGGGTGTGAGTAAGTGTCTTCAAAATGAATTTGCCGCCACTTCCGTGTAGAAAATCAGAAGTGGGTGTGAGTAAGTGTCTTCAAAATGAATTTGCCGCCACTTCCGAGTAGAAAACCAGAAGTGAGTGTGAGTAAGTGTCTTCAAAATGAATTTGCCGCCACTTCCGTATAGAAAACTAGAAGTGAGTGTGAGTAAGTGTCTTCAAAATGAATTTGCCGCCACTTCCGTATAGAAAACTAGAAGTGAGCGTGAGTAAGTGTCTTCAAAATGAATTTGCCGCCACTTCCGCAAACGAAACTAGAAACAAGTGTGAGTAAGTGTCTTCAAAATGAATCTCACGCCACTTCCTCACAAAAAAACAGAGACAAACTTCACATATAATACTCACCTTATGAAAATCTTATGTTCTTTGTTATAATTTACATAAATGGAGGCGATTGAATTGTATTTTGAACCGTTACCACATGCACAACCTGCAAATACTCCTGTATACAGACGTATTAAATGGAGCGTTTTTGCGTTATTTACTTTAGCCATCTGTACCGGATTGTATTTTGGCATCAATTGGTTGTATGAATGGCGTTATACATACTTAATATTCTTGTTGATGCTAATTCCCATCTATATTCTTTCACTCGGTATTTTCTTAAGTTATAAATACACACGCTATCAGCTCAATCAGGCTACACTTGAAATGAGTAGCGGGGCTTTCTTCATGAGCAGAAAGATTGTACCGCTAGATTTGATGCAGTCAGTAAAGATTGAACAAGGATTTATCATGAAAAAATTTAATCTTGCAGTTGTTACTGTCTATACACGTGGAGATATGGTTGTTCTACCTTATATGGAAACGAAAGAAGCTGAAGCGGTAGCGGAACGTATTATTGCAAGAATTAAGGAGATTCAATATGGACTCAACTAAAAAATCACTTCATTATTCTACGTATCTATCTAATCTGCTTAAATCTTTAAAAAGTAATATCTTTCCGATAGGTTTTGGGTTGTTCTTAATCATCAAAGATGGTTTCTCTAAAGAGGCGCTACTAGATAATGGCTTTGCTATCTTGATTTTATTATTTACTTTACTGAGTGCGATATTTAGTATGATTGAAGCAAAGATAACAAAATACTGGATTGAAGATGATAAATTAATGCTTCAAAAGGGTATTATCAGTCGTACGGTTAAAGAAATTTATATCGGTAAAATTCAGACGATGGATTCTTCAGCGGGGATTGCGAATCAATTACTCGGTGGTGTCATCATGCATATTAAAACAGCGGGTGACGGGATTGAATTGAATAGTATAGGAAAGAATGATGCTCAAACTTTAAGTGAGTATATTAATCAGCGTAAATTTCAATTGCAACAGGGTGCCGTTGTACATGATAGTCTAGTAGAAAATCCTGAAGAAGAGGATGTAATTAAATACGACGAAAAGTCTTATGAAACAATTTATCAATTATCATTTGCCGATCTTATCATGATGAGTTCAACAAGTGCATCAATGTTTACGGTCATTGCGGTTGTGAGTGCGATTTATTCTCAGGTGAATGACATATTTAATTTGGATAGATATTTGGATAAATTGGAAAGTATCGTTGGAGAAAGTTATATGATGGTAGGTATTATCATACTAGTGGCATTGTTATTTAGCTATGTTATCGGGGTATTTATTACTGCACTTAAATATCATCAATATACTGTGAAGTTTGACGGTGAGTTAATCAATATTAAATATGGTTTGTTCGAACGAAAAAATAAATACATCGCTGTAAAAAATATTCAGAAAGTCACAGAAAAACAAAGTTATCTTAGAAAGTTATTGAATAAAACATCATTTGTCGTTACTACAACGAGTGAAATGAAAGGTTCAGAAGACAGCATTTTAGGTGATGAAGAAGTACTACCATTTATTAATCGTGATGATGCGTATCAATTGATTCAAAGACTCGTTCCGAAGTATCAATTTGATGAAGTGAACAAAGTTATTCCAAAGCGCAGTATACGCAGATACTTCCAGGTTTCCTGGGTAATATTATTAATTGTTGGTGGCATCATTCAGTATTACTGGTTTGAATATACATGGCTGATTGTTATTCTGCTGATGGTGTTAACCCTTATTACGGCATTTATCAAATATAAAAATTCAGGCTATATAATTTTAGATGATCAGATTAATGTGCGTAATGGTGGTGTATTTGTAATGCAAACTTCTTTTATTAAAGAAGAGAACATTATCGGGTTAGAAGTATCATCCACACCATTTATGAATCGTGCAGATTTAAGAAATGTTGGTTTAGGCATTTCATCAGGAAGTAACAGTATACAATGCAGTTTAGATTATATTGAACAAGTTGATGCTGCAAACATCTATGATTGGTTCTTGTTAAAGGAGCGACGTCAATATGAATAAGATGCATAGAGATAGTCTAAAATTAATGAAGATTGGTGCATGTTTAACCGCAAGTGTCTTTTTAATTGTCTTAGCAGTTTTATGGTTTATTCAATTTAAAAATTTTATTCCGATTCATCCATATGTATTTATCGGAATAGCATTAATCGGATTGATAATCTTTGTTCTGGATTTCTTTGTATTTCCTAAACTGACTTATGAAACGTCACTATTTCAATTAGGAGAAGAAGAAATTACAACATTAAACGGCATCTGGAATAAAGAAAAGTTGATTGTGCCTTATGTAACGATTCAAAATGTTGAAATGGAGCAAGGTCCTATCATGAAGCGTTTTAATATTAAGTCATTAAAAATTATTACCGCAGAAAATGATATGGAAATACCTTATGTCCATGAACATGAAGCCGAAACATTAAAAGCATATATCCATCAAAAAATGAACAACCTCGATGTAAGGAGAAGTCATGATTAAAGGTATTGGAACAGATATTATTGAATTAGAGCGCATTCGTAAATCACTTGAAAATAAAAAGATGATTGACCGTATTTTGCATCCGAAAGAAATCGAACTGTATGATCATTTTGAAAGTGAAAAACGTAAGATTGAATTTTTTGCGGGCAGGTTCTGTGTTAAGGAAGCCTATAGTAAAGCATTAGGCACAGGTATTGGTCAACTTAGATTCAATCAAATCTGTTGTTTAAATGATGATAATGGAAAGCCTTATATTGTAGGTAGTGATGCACATGTGAGCATCGCACATTCGGAAACTGTAGCAACAGCTTATGTTGTGATAGAGGAATAATGGATTATTCCAAAAAGTATGATAAAATTTGAGTATTAAATGATGGGGTGAGAGAGATGAGTGACAGGATATATAGACCGAGTTTCGTCAATGTTGATCTTGATGCGATCAATGAAAACTTTAAAGCTGTAGGTAGATTACATCCTAATAAGACGGTTATCGCAGTAGTTAAAGCAAATGGATATGGGCTAGGCTCGGTACAAATAGCTACACACCTTTATAATCAAGGTGCTGAATTTTTTGCAGTTGCAACGCTTGATGAAGCAATTGAATTAAGGATGCACGGTATTAAAGCTAAAATTTTAGTATTAGGTATTATTGAACCAAAAGATATACATAAAGCAAGTCAACATAGATTAGCGTTAACTGTGCCAGGATTAACCTGGTTAGAAGAGGCACTTCGGTTACTGGACGAAGACGACAAACCATTCTGGGTGCATTTAAAAGTGGATACTGGAATGGGTCGCATTGGCATGCGTGATAAGCAAGAATATCAACAAGTTGTTGATCTTGTTCAAGCGCACGATAAAACAATCTTTGAAGGTGTATATACGCATTTTAGTTGTGCTGATGAAGAGAATGACAGTGCGTCAGTTGCATACAGTAAATTTATAGATATCGTTCATTCAAATGAAATGCCACCATATATTCATTGTCAAAATAGTGCAGCAGCTTTACGTTTTGATGCTTCAGCATGTACAGCTATACGCTTAGGTATTAGTTTATATGGTTACTATCCTTCTGAATATATTCGCAGCATTTCTAAACTTAAACTAAAGCCAGCGATGCAGCTTGTTTCTACAGTGAATTTCGTTAAAGATATACAGGCTGGTGATACTATAAGTTATGGTGCGACGTACACTGCTGAACATGAAGAAACAGTTGCGACATTCCCGTTAGGATATGCAGATGGATTAAATCGAAAGTTGCAGGGATATAAAATTAATCTTGCAGGAACTGATGCTGAAATTATCGGTCGTATATGTATGGATCAGTTTATAGCGCGTGTACCTAAAGGCACACCTGTTGGCACACAAGCAATCATCATCGATCATCATACGGATAGCAAGCAATCTATTGAACAGGTGGCAGCGCAACTCGGAACGATTAGTTATGAAGTGTTGACAAGTTTAAGTAGAAGATTACCTAAATTTTATAATACTGACGGTTCGGTCGAAAAATATAATGAATTATTAAAATAAAAATGGTACGGTCACAAATTTTTTGATAAAATTATGTTAATCGTGTAACTGGAGGAGAAAAGATGAGTAAACTACAAGAACAACAGTTGATTGAAGGTTATCAATCAATGGCTGAAATTAACCTGTTAATTGCTTCAGAACATTATCTCCTTGAATGTGAAGTGTATGATAATGTGGAACATATGTCAGTACAAACTGATGGTGAATAAATGAAACGCGGCGATGTTTATTTAGCTGATTTGTCACCTGTTAAGGGTTCAGAGCAAGGCGGTAAACGACCTGTAGTAATCATTCAAAATGATATAGGAAATAAATATAGTCCGACGGTTATAGTTGCAGCAATCACTGCAAAAATCAATAAATCAAAAATCCCAACCCACGTAGAGATTGGTAAGACCAATCATCATCTAGATAAAGATTCTGTGATTTTATTAGAACAAATAAGAACAATTGATAAAAATCGACTTATTGAAAAGTTGACTTACCTGCCAAAAGAGAAGATGGAGGAAGTTGATGCAGCACTAGCAATTAGTCTTAATTTATCTATTGATGACTCGGAGACTTTAGGCTAACATAAGTTATCTTAAAGTCTCTTTTAAGGTTTATAGGGAGGAAAGTTGGATGCGTCAAATTGACAAGATTGTCGAAAGATATACTCAAATTCTTAAACAATATATCGAGCATAAAGATGAAACAGCATTAGAAGATGTTCAGACATTAAGCTTTGAAGCGATTGAACTTGATATATCGCCTGAAGAAATCGTGATACTTCATAAAGATATCGTTGTCGAATCTGGTTATAACGCGATTGAACAGCATTATGCGATGGATGTATTAACAGAGATGATTATCGGTTTTGGATTTTCATACCGAGATTATAAAGCGCTCGTTAGAATGATGGAAGCGCATGATAAAGAAATGGATTTAGCGGCGAGCTTACAAACGACGATGTTAAAAACGCAAATTCCACATCTTAATAACGTTCAGATTGGTGCTATTAGTGTGCCGGCACATCGCGTTAATGGGGATTACTTTAACTTAATTGATCATAAAGATGGTACGATGAGCTTTGCTGTCGCTGATGTCATCGGGAAGGGAATTCCTGCAGCACTTGCGATGAGTATGATTAAGTTCGGTATGGATTCATATGGTCACAGTCAGTTGCCAAGTGATGGTTTAAAACGATTAAATCGCGTAGTCGAAAAGAATGTTAACCAAAACATGTTTGTCACAATGTTCTACGGTTTATACGAAGAAATTAACAATAAATTCTATTATGCATCTGCTGGACATGAGCCGGGATACGTTTATCGTAAAAAAAGTGATTCTTTTGAAGAACTGGATGCACGTGGTTTAGTACTTGGTGTACATCCATCAACGCGATATGATCAAGAAGAGCTGGAGCTGGAGATTGGTGATATGGTCATTGTCTATACGGATGGTGTATCTGAAATACGTCATCTGAATGGTGATTTTATCACGACTAAAGAACTCTTAGGTTTCATTTATCAATACAAAGATTTGCATCCGCAAGATATCGTTCAAGTGGTCTATGAACAACTGATTGCGATAGGTGATCCTAAAAAAAGAGATGATTTAACAATATTAATTATAAAAAGAACAAAATAATGTGTTTATATCCTCAAGTTGGGGGTATTCATATTTATACTATAATATTTTAAGTATTTATAAATTTTATGATTTTAAGGAGAATATTCATGAACTTAACTATCGATACGATTGAACAAGAAGGTTTTTATCAGATTAAAGTCGCAGGAGAGTTAGATGTTGCAACTGTGCCACAATTACAAGAAGTATTAGTCCCTATCAGAAGTGCAGGAACACATGATATTCATTTACATATTGATGAAGTTACATATATGGATAGTACTGGCTTAGGCTTATTTGTTGGTACATTAAAAGAACTCAATAAAAACAATAAAGAGTTGTATGTATTAGGTGTAAATAGTCGTATAGAACGATTATTTGATATTACAGGTTTAAAAGATCTTATGCATGTTAACCAGCCGGTGGAGGGAGAATAATATGGAAAAAACATATGATTATGTCGAAATGAGATTTCCTGCAGCCGCTGAGTACGTGGGCTTAGTACGATTAACATTATCAGGTATTTTAAATAGAGCTGGCGCTTCATACGATGATATCGAAGACACTAAGATTGCTGTCAGTGAAGCTGTTACCAATGCAGTGAAACATGCCTACAAAGGTGATGTTAAAGGCGATGTATTAGTTGGTTATGTAATTTTTGAAGACAAAGTAGAAGTAATCGTTTCTGATTCTGGTACTAGCTTTGATTATGAACGTGCTAAATTAGAATTAGGACCATACCAGGAAAATGAAAATATCGATTTTATTCGTGAAGGTGGATTAGGATTATTCTTAATCGAATCATTAATGGATGAAGTAAATGTTAAGAAAGATAGCGGTGTTACAATTAGTATGACAAAGTATATTGCGGGGGAGTAGGTGTAACTTCATGACCAGTTCTAATTATAATGATGTTACTCCAGAAGAGATAAATGCTTGGATAAAGCTTTATCAAGATACTAAAGATGAAATGGCTCAAAACGAACTTGTTATGCATTATAAGAAGTTAGTTGAATCATTAGCATATCGCTATTCAAAAGGTCAAAGTCATCATGAAGATTTAGTACAGGTCGGTATGGTCGGCTTACTTGGTGCCATTAACCGATTTGATGTAAGTTTTGACCGTAAATTTGAAGCGTTTTTAGTGCCGACAGTCATTGGAGAAATCAAACGATATTTAAGAGATAAAACGTGGAGTGTTCACGTACCGAGACGTATCAAAGAAATCGGGCCAAAGATAAAGAAAGCGACAGATGAGTTAACAAATGAACTCGGCCGTTCTCCTAAGATTAAAGAAATTGCTGACTATATTGAAGCATCTGAAGAAGAAGTATTGGAAGCAATGGAGATGGGTCAAAGTTATAATGCACTGAGTGTCGATCATTCTATCGAAGCTGATAAAGATGGCTCAACAGTGACATTACTTGATGTAATGGGTGATACTGAAGAAGGTTATGAATTAACTGAAAAGCGTATGATCTTAGAAAAAGTATTACCGATTTTGTCTGATCGTGAAAAAGAAATTATTCAATGCACATTTATAGAAGGTTTAAGCCAAAAAGAAACAGGCGAGAAAATAGGATTAAGTCAAATGCATGTTTCAAGGTTACAACGTACAGCGATTAAAAAGTTACGCGATGCTGTTCAAAAAAGTTAAATTAAAACTGCTGATAACAAGCGATTGTTTTCAGCAGTTTTTCTATTGTGGTAAAATATACGTATCTTAAGGAGGCAGCTATGCAAAAACATATTATTGATTTAATTATTGAAAAATTACCATTTAAAAAAGAACAGATTGAATCTGTATTGAACCTTTTAGAAGAAAAGAATACAGTGCCATTTATCGCACGTTACCGTAAAGAAGTAACGGGTGGATTAGATGAAGTTGAAATTAAAGATATTGAAACTGAATATCGCTATATGGAAACACTACAGAAAAGAAAAGATGATGTGATCCGAACAATTGAAGCACAAGGTTTGCTTACAGATGAATTACGTCAGGAAATCATGGAGCAGGTCAAGCTTCAACGTGTAGAAGACTTATATCGTCCGTTTAAACAAAAGAAGAAGACACGTGCTACAGAAGCGAAGCGTAAAGGTCTTGAGCCTTTGGCACAGATGATCCTTTCTTTTGAAGGGAAAGATATTGTAAGTGAGGCTCGAAACTTTATAAATGAAGAGGTTGAAGATGTTGAAGCTGCAATCAATGGTGCGATTGATATTATTGCTGAAATTATTTCAGATGAGCCGAAGTATCGAGAATACATATTAAAGTTTGTAGAGACAAATGGTCTGATTGTAACTACTAAGAAGAAAAAAGCCGAAGATGAAAAAGCAGTATTTGAAATGTATTATGACTACTCAGAAAAAGTGAATAAGATTGTACCGCATCGTACACTTGCGATTAACCGTGGTGAAAAAGAAGGTGTACTAAAAGTAGGTGTAAATGTCGACGATACACGTATAAAAACATATATCCGCAAACAGATGGTAAAAAAAGAAATCGATTCAAATCAATATATTGATCTGGCAATTGAAGAAGCATTAAAGCGTTTAATATTACCATCTATTGAACGTGAAATTCGTAATGAACTAACCGAAAAAGCTGAAACACAGGCGATTGATATTTTCTCTGTTAACTTGGAGAACCTTTTATTACAAGCACCACTTAAAGGTAAAGTTATTCTTGGTCTAGATCCAGCTTACAGAACGGGATGTAAATTAGCAGTAATCAATGCGTTTGGTACATTTGTTGAAAAAGCAGTTATCTATCCACATCCCCCAGTAAGTAAAGTAGCAGAATCAAAGAAGAAGCTGCTTGAGTTAATTTCAAAGAACAATGTTGAATTAATCGCGATAGGTAACGGTACTGCAAGTCGTGAATCAGAACAATTTGTTGCAGCACTTATTAAAGAAAATAATTTAGATGTAAAATATATTATCGTGAATGAAGCGGGAGCATCAGTTTATTCTGCCAGTGATCTAGCACGTAAAGAGTTTCCTGATTTTCAGGTAGAAGAGAGAAGTGCGGTTTCAATCGGTCGCCGTGTACAGGATCCGTTATCAGAACTTGTGAAAATTGATCCAAAATCTATCGGTGTAGGCCAATACCAGCATGACGTTAACCAAAAAGCGTTAAATGAAGCTTTATCATTTGTTGTAGAAACTGCAGTAAATAAAGTTGGAGTCAATGTAAATACAGCATCAGCTCCGTTATTACAGTATGTTTCAGGATTATCTTCTACAGTCGCTGAGAATATCATTAAGCATCGTGAAGAGAATGGACCTATTAAACATAATAAAGAAATTGCTAAGATTCCGAGGCTCGGTAAAAAGACGTTTGAACAAAGTATCGGATTTATGCGAATACCTGATGGTAGTGAACCGTTAGATAATACAGGTATACACCCTGAAAGTTATGATGCGACATATGCGTTAATCGAATCGATTGGTATGACAATTGAGGATTTAGGTACCGATGCATTAAAAGAAAAACTGAATCAACTGAATCTGGAACAAACATCAGATAAACTTTCTATCGGTGTACCGACTTTAGAAGATATCATTGCAGCACTTATTGCACCTGGAAGAGATCCACGTGAAGATTTTGAAACACCGTTACTTAAGTCGGATGTTCTATCAATAGAAGATTTACGTAAGGGGATGAAATTATCAGGTACTGTACGTAACGTAGTGGACTTTGGTGCATTTGTAGATATTGGCGTGAAACAGGATGGTTTAGTGCACATTTCAAAATTATCAAATAAATTTGTTAAGCATCCTACAGATGTAGTGTCAGTCGGAGATATTGTCGATGTGTGGATTGAAGATATCTTTGAAGATAAAGGTAAAGTTGCATTAACAATGAAGGATCCAAATGCAAAATAGTGATTTACAGCAGCTAGTTGAACGTATCTCCATTGAATATTTTGATAAACCTTTTGAGCATCTTGCGACATTTAACAATCGCTTACGCACTACTGGTGGCAGATATTTATTGGACAGTCATAATATAGAGATTAATCCGAAGCAATATATTACTTTCGGCGAGAATGCGGTTGTTGATATTATTAAACATGAGCTCGTGCATTATCACTTACATCTAGCAGGAAAAGGATATAAACATCGCGATAAAGACTTTAAAAATCTATCTGAAAAAGTTGGAGCGCCTAGATTTTGTGAGATGATTCCTTCTGTCAAAGGTTATAAATACACATATGCATGTAAAAAATGCGGACAGACTTACTTAAGAAAACGTAAAGTGAATACAGGGAAGTATAAATGTTCGAAGTGTTTGGGAGAAATCTCAATAACAAAAGTATGGTAAAGCACAGCGTACCCATGGGTGCGCTGTTTTCATTTGTGTATTTTAGTGTCATTTATAATGATTTTTTAAAGGATTGATAGGAAAGTTTACAATTCGAGAAGTTTTTTTATAAAAAGTGTTGACTTTATTTCTGAATCATTATAAGATTAATTTCGTTGTTGAAAACACGGCCCCTTGGTCAAGCGGTTAAGACACCGCCCTTTCACGGCGGTAACACGGGTTCGAATCCCGTAGGGGTCACTTTTAATAAATTAACAATCTTAATAAAAGATTTAAGAAATTAAAAAAACTTTTAAAAAGTTGTTGACTTATTAATCAAAACATTATATACTTAATCTTGTCGTTAAAAGAGATAACGAGTGAGAACATGCCAACGCGCGATCGTGGCGGAACGGCAGACGCGCTAGGTTGAGGGCCTAGTTGGAGTATTCCAGTGGAGGTTCAAATCCTCTCGGTCGCACTTTGCTTTTAACACATAATAATAATGCGGGTGTAGTTTAGTGGTAAAACCTCAGCCTTCCAAGCTGATGTTGTCGGTTCGATTCCGATCACCCGCTCCATAAATTTTTAAAACATGAACATTGAAAACTGAATGACAATATGTCAACGTTAATTCCAATAATTTGAGTGAACTTAGTTCACTCCCAAGAGTGATTGCCATAAGCAATCAAAGAGCATTATCAAACAAACTATTATGGAGAGTTTGATCCTGGCTCAGGATGAACGCTGGCGGCGTGCCTAATAC
>NZ_MJBI02000004.1 GCF_002742385.2 Macrococcoides goetzii | reverse complement strand
GATAGGTGGCAACATTTCGGGATACTGGGACTATCCGGAAAAGATGGGGATAAAACTGGTGTGATAGGTGGCAACATTCCGGATACTTGGACTATCCGGAAAAGATGGGGATAAAACTAGTGAAATAGGTGGCAACATTTCCGGATACTCGAACTATCCGGAAAAGATTTTTATAAATTAATATTTTAATTTAATAAAAACGATTATATAATATGTGATAGACATGTATTTAAATTAAAAACATCTAAGAGGAGGCATCTCATGAAAGTTAAGGGGTTATTTGCAACATTTATCACTGCTATTTTACTAGGAATATTCTTTTTACTCTCATTACCTTATGTAAAAGGAGAGAAAGATTTACTTAGCAGTGAAAAAGCATCAGTAGCGGAAAAATCAGATGATGAACAAGTACAAAAAAAAGAAAAATATACTGTAGCGCGTCTTGAACGGGCTATTAAGAAACAAGACCTATATGCTGTCGATGCAAAGTATGTTGTCCTGCACGATGAATTTAAATCGTTATATCCTGATAATTTACAGACGACGATTAAAAATAATACAGATAAAGATATAAAAGACGTGCAATACGGTTTTGTAGCGTGGGATAAAAATGGATTACCGATAAAAATTAAAGGTGATATCGATTTTGGAAAGAGTTATTTCAGAGGCGTAACAGCAGATGCAGCAAACATTAAAGGGTATGGCACTTTCGGTGAAGATAAAGGCTACCGTATTGATAGTACAATTGGAGTGCATAGCTTTAAACCATTTGTTGTGAGTTATGTTGACTTTGAAGGAAAGAAATGGACAAATCCTTTGTATAAAGAATTCTTGAAAATGTATGAAGGCAAACGTTTGAAAGATATAGAAGGTGCAGAAAAGTATATCTTCTTTAAAGATAAATCCCCTCAAACAGAAAATAATAAAGCAGAAAATATAGATCCTGAGAAATACAATGAAATTAGTCAAAAGATAAAAGAGAAAAGTGAAATATCAAGTGAAGCACTTGAAGAATATATCGCGTATCTTCAGTTGATGGGACTACTTTCATATCTGGAATATTATGAATCGCAAAATAATATTGATATCAATCAGTATTATGATTTGTCAGAAGAAAATATTAATCATTACACAGAAAATGACTTCACTGATTATGAGGATTCATATGACTATTATGACGATTCGTATGTAGAGGATGAATCGTTAGAAGAAGAGCCAGAAGAATATTATGAAGAAGACATTGATGATAGTTACGAAGATAGTTACTATGAAGAGGAAACAGAAGAAACTTATGATGAATCAGATGTTTCTGAAGAAGATTATTATTATGAAGAATATGATTATTCAGAAGATGCAATCGATGAAGAGTATGTAGAGGAAGAATATTAAACCTATAAGCCATTTCGAAAATTATTCGGAATGGCTTTTACTTTTTTATTTTGTGTATATTAAGGATTCAACAATTCCGGATACTTGGACTATCCGGAAAAGATGGAGAAAATATAAATTTATCTGTAATTAAAATATATTAAAAAGTTTTAATTCCAAGTTAAATTCTATCAAAAATAACCAAAAGTTTAAAGTTGAAGTGAAACTTTGGTATAATTTATATAAAAGTTTAAAGTTGAGGTGAAACTTATGAGTGAATTAGTAATGAGAGCAGAATATATCAATTTCCTAAGACGACATCGTGATAAGCAAGTTATTAAAGTTGTTTCTGGTGTTAGAAGATCTGGCAAATCAACTTTATTTAAGTTATTTCAGGATGAGTTATTGTCTGAAGGAGTGAACCAATCACAGATTATTGCGGTCAATTTTGAAGATATATCCTATCATCATCTATTGAATTATATGGATCTATACCAGTATTTAATTGATAAAATTCACCCAATTGAAAAGACTTACATTTTCCTGGATGAGATTCAGATGATTGATCAGTTTGAAAAAGTAGTCGATTCTTTATTGTTAAAAGACAATGTCGATTTGTATATCACCGGTTCAAATGCATACTTTTTAAGCAGTGAATTAGCAACGTTACTTTCGGGGCGATATGTTCAACTTAATATGTTACCTCTGTCTTTCAAGGAATTTGTGACCTGGCATGAGCAGAAAGGTAGCAATCATTCGTTGCCGGATTTGTACGAAGCATATATACAAACAAGTTTTCCTTATGCAATTAGAATTGATAACCCATTAGAACGCTTTGAATATTTACAAGGATTGTATTCAACAGTCGTTTTAAACGATATTGTAAAGCGAATGAATATTCAGGATGTTGGTGTACTAGAACGTATTATTGCAGCATTATTCTCTTCAATAGGCAGTTTAGTTACAGTAAATAAAATTAAGAATACGTTAGTTTCAAAAGGATATAAAATAGCGCATCAAACGATTGATCGTTATGTAAAAGGCATTCTTGATAGTTTAATCATGTATGAAGTAAAGCGATATAACATTAAAGGAAAAGCTTTACTGGAAAGCCAGTCAAAATATTATACCGTTGATACTGGGTTAAGACAGTTAGTATTGAGAGATCATCTACAGGATTATGGACATATACTAGAAAATATAATTTATCTAGAACTTAAGCGTAGAGGTTTTGAAGTGTATGTTGGTGAAAATAATCAATATGAAGTCGACTTTGTAGCAATTGCACCGGATAATAGTATTGAATATTATCAAGTTGCATTATCAACTTTAGACGAAAGCACTTTGAAAAGAGAATTAAGATCATTAGAATCCATTGATGACCAGTATCCGAAGTATTTATTAACGCTAGATCAATTTAATCAAACAGCAAACTATAATGGGATACAAAAATTGAATGCATTACAATGGTTGATGGGAGAATAATGACGAGGTGATACGATGGACTGAATAAGGTGATGGGGTAGATTACTATTGAAAGTAAAAGTTTAATTTAATAATTAATGAATTGTCTACTTTCTTAAATTAATATAACATCATCTCTGGAGACAAAGCCTACAGTCTACCGTTATACGTTGCATATCTAATTTTATATAAACCATGTGAATAATATATTTGCACAGTCGTTTACTTTACTTATTGGCTAAATAGTAAAGGTAAGCAAAAAAAGTAGATGACTAAGCCCACCACTAAACCCCTTTTCTGTCCGACCAGAAAAGGGGTTTGGTGTATCTATGTGAGGAATCCTCGTTAAAAAAATAATAACATCTTATTTGTAGAGTTGTAAATGAATTGTTCTTTGACCTATTTGTTTTTGAGATTACTCATGTGGATAATAAAATTTTCATAGAGATTTGTTTTAAGATACATATTTTAGAATTTCAAAGTAGTGAAAAATATGTACTTTACTCTGTAATTAATTTAGAATTTTATAAAAAATAAAAACCTCACTGACACAGTGAGGTGTTGGTATAACTACCACTTTTACGCTTTAAGCTTATTTTAACTTAAATATAATCTTATAGAATGAAGTGAAACTAATTCTATTCAAAGGCGTGAATTATCTTACTTTTAGAGTTAGAAACTTTTAGAAATAAGAGACAATGTATAAAAATAAAACTTATAATAATATTCATTCATAAAGCTAATCTATTCATTGATTGGCTTTTTATATTATCTTTGCCAAATCTAAGTATAACTTTCCATCTTACAGTAATTGTAATACAATAGTATTAATATGGTATTTGAGGTGCATTATGGACAATAAAGATTTCAAGAAAACATTTCGGTATTATGTGAAGAACATATTTAATTTTATAGGTGAATTACCATTTCATTTATATAAGAGACTAATGCTTATACCATCGATATGTGCTTTTATGCTTTTTCTGTTATTTCTTATTTATATCTTAAAGGATTTATTTATAGGTTATCCTTATTACGATTTACCTCAGAAAGAAGCAGAACGCCTGGAAGCGATTGATCAGTTTAAAAGATTTAGCTTCATGATTTTTATATTCTTATTTATTTACTTAACAACTTTATCAACAGAAATTAAGCGATTCAGATTTTTAAGAAAGTCTCCTAATGTATATTTAGCGATAGGTTTTATAGGAATCCCGCTAGTTTATGCTTATAGTTACTATTCAAATGTGATTATGCATAGTACGAGTACTATAGGTATCTTATTCATTATCATCATCCCATGGTTTGCAAATTCTAAGAACAAGGTGACCGATCGCGATCAACTTTATAAAGATTATGATTTTGAAGATATTGATCAACTTAATTAATGGATGAAATTACTCTATTTCTTTATATACAGTAATAAATTCACTGAATAAAATATTAAAAACAAAGGAGGGATCATATGTCGAGTAAACTATGGGTGAATTATCTGTTTTATGTTATTTTAATCGGAATATTAATTTGGGGCTTTTCCAATTCTGACCTGTATAAAGAGCCGTTTTTAGCAGCTTTTATTTGTTTAATAATGGTTGGGACACTATTAGCTATTCCAAGAGAAACAAGATTGAGACAGCTATTAAATACGAACCGACTAGCTGGTCTGGAAAAAAGAGTGGCTCAAAGAAAATATGAATATATGATGATTGCTGTTATCACGTTGTGTTGCGGATTGCTACATCTATATTATAATGCGAACGATATTCATTCTCCCGGATTATATGCAATGTCATTTACTATTTTAGGAACAATTATTGGTTCATTTATTAAAGCGTCAGCTGATAAACAGGAAATTAAGGAGATTAAACAAAAGCAATCAAAATAGGATAGTCTTTGGAAGCACAAAACAGAATTTGTCGGGGATAATAGCAAGGTGATTAACATATTAAGTGAAGCTGGTAAATCGATGAGTGCATTTTGCGCTCATCTTTTTTGATTTATAATGTTAGTTTTTGAAGCAGTTTTTCAAATAGAATAATATAAAAATGATTACTAACATTTATTGACTTTTTATGACATTTAGTACTAATATGAATTAATGGTAAAAATAACAAATATCTATAGGAGATGGATGATGAAAAAGATATTGTTGGGTATATTAATCGCGATACTAGCCTTAGGTGCTGTACTGGATACGAAAGATTATGTGTTAGGAAATAAGTTTGATGAGACTAAACTGTATGGTGATGAGGGTGTTTTAGGAAGTTATGGTGATACTATTAGTGATATGGAAAACAATTTAACGGAAGCAGGTATGGATATCGCATCCAGATCTTCTCGCATTTATAAATTGCCGAATAATCATTATTATATTCTGCAGATGTTTGAAAGTTTCTATAGAAAGTCTGACTATCTATATACAGGATTGATTGAAATTAAAAATGCTAATGAAACAGAATTAACATATCCTGATAACAAACTAGAATTAATAGAGGTCAATAAAAAATTCGAACAGAAGTCCTGGAAAGTAAATAGTAAGGCAGGGACATTTGATTTTAAAGTTGGGAAGTTTGGCGACGTTTCTGATGATGATAAACAGATGATGGATGACGATGGGAAACACGGTCTAAGCATATCTTTAACACCGAAAGAAGGTGTCATCACAGTTGGTAGAAATGGTATTTGGTTTGATAATGATAAGCGTAAAATAGGTATGCAAAACGCGATGAAATCATATGCAACTGAAAAAGAAGCGGTGAATGCCGTGAAAAAAGATGATTTCGGAAAACTGATCGGTGTGATTAAATCTAAACAAATGAACTTCTATGTTTATAGAAATCAGATTGATATCTTTAAAGAATATACAATTATCCCTGTAAGTTTGAAAGACAACAAATATACTGCTGGTAAGTATGAACGTTTTACTTATGAAACGGATAGTATTACGGATATTAAAGCAGAAGAGCAAGTGGATAATGTAAATTATACGTTGAGATTCCAGCAATCGAGTGATAAGTTTGAGAAAATAGCGAACCAGTTAAAAGATGGAGATATGCATATCGCTGTAAAGGTAAGAGGTGAAGGTCATGCAAAATAATATGTCGATGAAAGATGCGGTCATTGCATATTGGACGAAAGGCTTTCAATTTTCTGGACGTGCACGACGTAGAGAATACTGGTTAAATTTATTAGCGACAATCATCATTGAATTGGTAATTGGATTGTTAATTATGATTATCGATGTAATTTCAAGCAATAAAGCACATTTGAGTGAACATTACCGATTTTTCGTAATGACATTATTCCCATATATTAATACGATTCCTGCAATGGCTCAGGCGAGTCGTCGCTTACAGGATATTAATATTAACGGTAAAATCGCGATTGTGATTATGACGGTTGATGTAGTTCTTAGCTTCATTTTCACACACGTTTATCCTATTTTACCGATTGATTTCACCGATAAGGGTGGATTGGCACCGATGCTGATGTTGACACTGCTTTTATCACTGCCGTGGTTATTCTTATTTATCTGCAACTTCATCCGTGGTAATTATGGTCCAAATAAATACGGAGAAGATCCGAAACAAACTGTATATTAAAGAAAAAATTCGTAGCCTTTTGATGGCTACGAATTTTTTTATCCTGTTAAGATGTCTTCTTTTGGATAGCTATAAAGTTGTTTGTTTGGTCTAGAGAATGTAAGGACGATTGTCAGTACACCGACTTTACCGATCATCATCATCAGGATGATAAGGAGTTTACCGATGACCGAGAGTTTACCTGTAATCCCCATCGTCAGACCAACTGTACCGAATGCTGATATGACTTCAAACATAAGTGGTAAGAATGGTAGATTCGGTTCTGCCAGCACGAGACAGAAGACAATGGTAAAACAGAATCCTGAGCTCAGTACTGCAATCGCTAAACTTTTAAATAAAAATCTTGGGTCAATCGTACGTTTAAATAAACTTAAATGTTCTCTTTGTTTAATGAAGCTTAATGTACCAAATATGATAACGACGGTTGTTGTCAATTTAATACCACCGGCAGTCGATGTTGGTCCACCACCGATAAACATGAGCAGCATCATAATAAGGATGGTTGGTGTCGTAAGCGCACCGATATCAATCGTATTAAATCCTGCTGTTCTCGTCGTAATCGCCTGGAAATAAGCCATTTGGAACTGATCAAAGGTTGAATGCCCACCAAGTGTTGCTTTATTGCCATATTCGAGTATAAAGATGATGAGTGTTGCACAAAAGTTAATAATTAATGTACTGAATAACATCACTTTCGTATGCACTCTTAGTTTTTTAAAGTGGTTTGTTTTGTATAGATCAAGAATAACTGTAAATCCGATTCCACCGATGATGATTAAACTTGTGATGATAAAGTTGATGACTGGATTCGTTCTGAATTGCACTAAATTATCGCTATGCAAAGCAAACCCTGCATTGTTAAACGCACTAACTGCAGTGAAGACACTATGGAATAATCCTCTTTTAAATCCTAATAGAGGAATCCATTCCAGACAGAGTAACAAAGAACCAATACTTTCAAAGATTAAACTGACTGAGAAAAGTATCAGTACAAGACGTATGATGCCGCCTGTATTCTGTTGGTTTAAAGCTTCAGTAGCGAGTGATCTTCCTTTGAATCCTACTTTCTTACCGAGCATGATAAACACGATCATGGCTAAAGTAATAATTCCGAGACCACCGGCCTGAACGAGTATCATAATGATAATGTAGCCGATATAATTGAAATTGGCTGTTATATCAATTGTTGCCAGTCCTGTTACGGTAAAAGCACTCGTTGCAATAAACAAGCAATCTACAAATGATGTAGGTTGTTTCTGAGAGAATGGCATATAAAGTAATAAAGTACCGATCGTAAGGAAGACTAAGAATGCACTGATAATAACTAAATATGGATTTCTTGTACTTAATTTATTTTTTTTCTCCATGTGACATCCTTTTTTTTTAGAATGGTTAAGTAAGAATAGAGTACATGATAGTCACAGAAAATACAATTGAAATTTGAATGATAACTATTAATATTTGAAATATGCTTTGTATTAATTTTATAAATAAAACATCCAGCTGCTAAGCAACTGGATAGTAGTATTATTTCAATGCTGCTGGGAAAGGTGATATATCTATACCAAATACATAAGGTACAATCAGATATACAGCGATTACGATAATCACACATGCGATTATGTTGAGCCAGAATCCTGTTGTGGCCATTTCTCTAATACTAATTTTGCCAGTACCAAAGACAATTGCATTTGGTGGCGTACCTACTGGTAACATGAATGCACAGTTCGCACCCATTGCTGCTGGTATCATCAGTGCTAATGGATGAACATTAATTGCTAATGCAAGTGCAGCTAGAATAGGTAGAATCATCGTTGCAGTGGCAGTATTTGATGTAATTTCTGTTAAGAATAATACGAATAATGCAGTTACTGCAATAATCAATATCACTGGCATGCCTTTTAATAATATTAGCTGATCACTTAACCATGCATCTAGTTTACTTGTCGTAATGGCATTTGCTAATGCTAAGCCACCACCGAATAGTAAGAGTACACCCCAAGGGATTTCTTTTGCGACGGACCAATCAAGTAAACGACCAGATTTACGTTTCGTCGGTATCATAAACAGTAGAATTGAAATGAACATGGCGATTGTGCCATCCTGAATCAGTTTAAGTGCAGGAATATTTGCAAAGAAGAATCCACGAACAATCCAAAGTGTTGCAGCTAGTATAAATATAACAAGTATTATCTTTTCTTCTCTTGTCGTCTTACCTAATTTATTTAATTCACGTTCTATTACTTCTTTACCTCCAGGTAACTCTGTCATATCTGATTTAAAGGCAAAATTATGTAAGTACAACCATGTAATTAAGAGTAAAATAATTACACTCGGTACACCAACAAGCATCCATTGGCCAAATCCAACTTCAAATCCAAATAATTCTTTCATCTGACCCGCTAATAGAATGAGGGGTGGTGTTCCAATCAATGTCCCCATACCACCAATTGTTCCGGCGTAACCTATAGCCAGGACTAATGTTTTTTCAAATTTTCTCAAATTTTCATTAACCTGATTCGTACTTAACACTTCCGCTTCGGCAATTAGTGCAAGTCCAATTGGTATCATAATCATAACGGCAGCGGTGTTTGACACAAACATACTCATTACACCTGTAGCCATCATAAATCCTAGTATAATTTTAGATGTTGTTGTACCGACTTTATTGATGATATTGAGTGCAATACGTGTATGTAAATTCCATTGCTCCATAGCTATCGCTAAAATAAATCCACCCATAAATAGGAAGATAATATCATTGCCGTAATTGGCTGCTACTTTTCCTGCATCCATTATTTGACCTATAGGAAATAACACGAGTGGTAATAATGAAGTTGCTGCTATCGGTATTGGTTCTGTAATCCACCATGTAGCAATCCATAGCGTTGCAGCTAATACAAATCGTGCCGGTCCTTCAATGCCAGCTGGCTGAATGAAAAACTGGAATAATATAAAGAGTAATGGTCCAAGAAAAAGCCCGGTAAGCTGAACTTTATTGTATGACACTACTTCTTTAGATGGTTGTATAGAATCGGAGAAATGTGTTAAATAGCCTTTTTTGTTAATAAAATTTTTCATAAAAAACCCCCCTTTAAATTTTTGAATTTTGTATACAATTATATTGTATCAAAATACTGAATGTTTATGTAAGGGGTTTCAAAAAATGTATATTGTTAATCTATTTATATTTTAATAATTTATCATAAGTATTTTTTATTATGCGTCTTATTTTAAATTGATTTTACTATATCACCATCCTTGATAACAATTTTAATATTATCTGTATCTTTAAGAACACTAATATCTTTAAGCGGATCTTCCTTAACGAGTATAACATCTGCCAAATAGCCTGATTTAATTTGTCCGACATTATCTAGACAAAGACATTCTGTTGCTGTAATTGTCGATGCTCGAATTGCATCAATTTCTGACATGCCATATTTAACCATAAGTTCTAATTCACGCAAGTTAGTACCGTGCTTAAAAACCCCTGCATCTGTGCCCATTGCTATTTTCACACCTTTTTCATGAGCTAGTTTAAAGCTGTTAATATGATCTTGTAATACTTCCTTAGATTTATCGATCGCAACCTGGCTCATTCCTAATTCTTCAGCGAACTCTAACACTGAAATGGGTGCTAATAGTGTTGGAACTAAATAAGTGCCTTGTTCAATCATTTGCAGAACGACAGCTTCATCTAAATATATGGTTTTCAACACTTGAAGCTATTTGTAAGGCGCTGGACTGTCAACCTGAAGATTTGTTTGAATATGTGAAAGATGAATAATTGTATGCGTGAAGAAGAGCAAACTATGGTTTCATAATTTGTTCTTTTTTGTTTTATATATAATAAAAGAGAATAAAT
The DNA here is from genome assembly GCF_002742385.2 of Macrococcoides goetzii. GTDB lineage: Bacteria > Bacillota > Bacilli > Staphylococcales > Staphylococcaceae > Macrococcoides > Macrococcoides goetzii. The sequence goes on along the minus strand of NZ_MJBI02000004.1, from coordinate 124,090 downwards.
AATATACATAAGGAGATGAAGAACATGAATAAACAATTAATTGAAACTTTAAAAGCAAAAGAAGACAAAATGATTGAGATTAGACGTTACTTACATCAACATCCAGAACTTTCTTTCCAGGAAGAGAAAACAGCACAATATATTGCGGATTTCTATAAAGGGAAAGACGTAAAAGTAGAAACGAATATCGGTGAACGCGGCATTAAAGTGACGATTGATTCTGGTAAACCGGGAAAGACATTAGCAATTCGTGCAGATTTTGATGCATTACCGATTACAGAAGATACAGGCTTACCATTTGCATCGGTGAATAAAGGTGTGATGCATGCATGTGGTCACGACGCACATACAGCATATATGCTTGTGTTAGCTGAAACATTAGCAGAGATGAAAGAGGTATTTACAGGTAAAGTTGTTGTTATTCATCAGCCAGCAGAGGAAGTACCACCAGGTGGTGCGAAAGGTATGATTGAAGCGGGCGTATTAGACGGGGTTGATAACGTACTTGGTGTACACGTTATGAGTACGATGCCGGTAGGTAAAGTGTTCTATAAATCAGGTTATGTTCAGACAGGACGTGCATTTTTTAAACTGAAAGTTATCGGTAAAGGTGGTCACGGTTCATCACCACATATGGCAAATGATGCAATCGTAGCAGGAAGTTACTTTGTAACAGCATTACAGACAGTCATATCAAGACGATTAAACCCATTTGAAACTGGCGTTGTAACAATCGGTTCATTTGATGGTAAAGGTCAGTTCAATGTCATTAAAGATTCAATTGAAATCGAAGGTGACGTACGTGGTTTAACAGATGATACGAAAGCAACAATTGAACGTGAGATTAAACGATTAAGTAAAGGATTAGAAGAAATGTACGGTGTTACTTGTGAACTGGAATACAACGACGATTATCCGGCATTATACAATGATCCTGAATTTACAAACTATGTTGCACAAACTTTAAAGGATGCATCACTCGATTTCGAAGTGAAAATGTGCGAACCTCAGCCACCATCTGAAGACTTCGCATATTATGCTAAAGAACGACCAAGTGCATTTATATATACAGGTGCAGCACCTGAAGACGGAGAAATATATCCACATCATCATCCGAAATTCAACATCTCAGAAAAATCATTACTCATTTCAGCACAAGCAGTTGGTACAGTCGTACTTGATTATTTAAAAGGAGTGAAATAACTTTGAAATTATGCCTATATGAGCATTGGTAATTACAGAGGATTGTCTAATGTTAATGTTTAGTATGTGGCTTTTCTTTTCTGGAAGAAGAGCCTTACGATGAAGATTATACTGGAAGTTTCGAAATTTGTGGTTGTTGTGGTTTTCAGTATTTGATCCTTCGTTATTTAATAAACAAGATTTACTGAATGGTTGTTTACCGGAGTTACACATGAATGAACATTTTAAGAATCGAGGCTTATTATGAAGATATTAATGAAAGAATGCTTGTTTAATGAAGGGATTGGTTCATCTTGGCTCATGTTTAATATTTATGAGCCAAGATGATCTTCATTTTTCATAAACTTTCTTACCATTAGTATGAATGCACACAATATTATTAAACTGAAGGATGCCCAGCTAAAGACTCCACGCCATTCGTAATCAATTAAGATAAATATAATATTTAATATAGCGAGTATGATTGCTAATGTTAAAAAATATTTATATCCTTTGCTCATATAATCACTCCTTTAAATTAATATTACCATAATCAAAAATTTGGTAATATATATTCAAAGGGGGAGTTTAAAATGAAAAAAGTATTTAAGACGATGACCAATAATGCCTCGATTCCACTAAAGTTAAAGCTGACGAGAGGGTTGTTTCCTCGGACGGCTGAAGTATTGGCAGAGGTTGATCTTGAAACTGGGGAGGTAGCTTTTAAAGTTTCAGAAGAAGATTTAAAGAAAATTAAACAAAATATTGAATAATAAAATGATTCGCACGCATATTCAGCGTGCGGGTTTCCTATATTGCGTATTTTTTCTTAGTTAAGAGTAATATTAACAGGATGAGTGGTATGCTTAATACAGTAACGAGAACGGCATGCACTCTTGCAGATTGTTTACGTGTGATTGTTGATGCGCCAGACTTTAAATATTTTCGGTAAATCGTCATGAACAATCCTGTAATTACGATGAATATCGCCCAGCAACTTGCGAGTTCAACGAGATAATTAATAAATGTGTTTTTGTTAACAGACTCGAATGAGTACTTCATTTTTGTCACACTCACGTTCCCGGTCGTGACAAAACGAGTAAAAGTGTCACACTCAGACTCACGAGTGTGACACTTTCTAATTTGATTAACCTGTTAACACGTCTTCTTTCGGGTAAGCGTACAGTGCTTTCTGTGGTTTTGAGAACGTAAGCACAATCGTTAATACCCCAATCTTACCGATCATCATCATCAAAATGATTAATAGTTTTCCGACGACAGATAGCTTTGCTGTAATACCCATCGTCAGTCCTACCGTACCGAATGCTGAAATGACTTCAAACATCACAGTAAGAAATGGTAAGTCCGGCTCTGCGATTACAAGCGCTAATGTGATTAAGAAGATAAACGTTGAACTTAACACAACGATTGCAAAGCTCTTAAATAAATATTTCGTATCTATTGCCTTCTTAAATAAACTAATTTGTTCGCGTTGCTTTATAAAGCTTATCGTACCGAAGAATATTACAACAGCGGTCGTTAGCTTTATCCCACCTGCTGTAGAAGTCGATCCACCACCGATAAACATGAATAGCATCATAAGTAGAATCGTCGATGTATTCATCGCTCCGATATCAACCGTATTAAAGCCGGCTGTTCGTGTAGTAATTGCCTGGAAGTAAGATATTTGAAACTGATCAAATGTACTGTGCCCACCAATTGTTTTCATATTGTTCATCTCAAGTAAGTAAATTGTCAGTGTCGCAATTGTATTCACGATCACCGTCCCGAAAATCATAATTTTTGTATGAAGTCTTAAATGCGTAAATTTCTTTTTCTGATATATATCAAGAATGACTGTAAATCCTAATCCACCAATGATGATTAATGTTGTAATAATAAAGTTGATGACCGGATTCGTTTTAAATTGTACAAGATTGTCACTATGAAGTGCGAATCCTGCGTTATTAAATGCACTGACTGCGGTGAAGAAACTGTTAAATAGTCCGCGTTTCCACCCAAGTAAAGGCACCCATTCAAGGGCAAGCAGTATTGCTCCGATACTTTCAAAAATTAAACTGATCATTAATAGCTTCAATACGAGTCTGAGTATACCGCCTAAGTTCTGCTGATTCAATGCCTCTGTTGTGAGTGAGCGACTTTTAAGTCCCACTTTACGTCCAAGCATGATAAACACGATCATGGCTAACGTAATAATCCCGAGACCACCTGCTTGAACGAGTATCATAATGATAATGTAGCCGATATAATTGAAGTTGGCTGTTATATCAATTGTTGCCAGTCCTGTTACGGTAAAAGCACTCGTAGCAATAAACAGACAATCTACAAATGATGTAGGTTGTTTCTGTGAGAATGGAATGTATAGTAGTATTGTTCCAACAGTTAGAAATGCTAAAAAAGAACTAATGATAACGAGATAAGGATTTCGCCCACTTTTTTTATTTTTTTCTCCATTTGACATCCTTTTTTTTAGAATGGTTAAGTAAGAATAGAGTACATGATAGTTACAGAAAATACAATTCAAATTTTAGTATTTTGAAAAGACAGTTATCTTTTAATTTTGAGTGATATAAATAAATATATTAATTCAATCCAACTATATTGAATTATTCACTAGTGGATGTTACGATATAGTTGTAAAAGAGATAGTTAATATTATCTGATCAGGTAAACAACACGACTTATTTTTTATATCACTATATCGTATTATCTAGTAGTGAGAGGAGGCGGACTATGAATGTTCAGTTAAAGAAAGGCGTACTTGAGCTCGTCGTTTTACAGGAGATATTGGTAAAGGATCAATATGGTTATGACTTATCACAAAGTATTTCACAACATCTTTCCATCGCTGATGGCACGCTATATCCGATGTTGCGTCGTTTAGTATCAGAAGGTTATCTGGATACTTATATGGGTAAGACGTCAGGTGGTCCGGCAAGAAAATATTACACGATTACTGATGAAGGAAAGGTTCATTTACAGCATTTAAAAACAGAATGGTACGGTATGGTTGAAGCGGTAGATGCACTCATTAAGAGAGGGAGAGAATCATATGAATAGACAACAATATTTAAATACGTTAAGTAAAGAATTGAATGGTTTACCACAAGGTGAATTTGAATCTTTGATGTTTGAATATGAATCACATTTTGAAGATGGTGCGATGGATGGTAAAAGTGATGCAGAAATCATTAATGAACTAGGCGATCCGGTTCAGGTTGGAAAAGAACTGCGAGCGATGTATCATGTAACGAAAGCAAAGACAGATCCGAGCACGTCAAATGTAGCACAGATGATCTTTTCGATTGTAGGTTTAAGCTTTTTAAATTTATTTATATTGCTCATTCCGTTCGTTATTTACGTTAGTATTATGGTGTCGTTTGCATTTGGAGCACTGATGCTAATCATATCACCATTCTTTTTAATACTAGACATTATCTTTAATGGTGCGAGCGCAGTGAATGGCTTTGAAATATTTATGACGGTATTCTGTGTAGGATTAGGTTTATTATTTGGCATAATTTTATTTAAAGTGATGCAGTTTGTGAACCGTTTCATCGTTCAATATATTCAATTTAATAAAAATATCATTCAGGGAGGTAAATCGTCATGAAGAAACTTTTAATTGTCGCAATAAGTTTGATGGTTATCGGAATGATAGGAATGGCAGTGTGTAGTATGATGTTTGGCTTTGGTAGTAGTTACGGACAGTATAATCATAATGAAGTACTTACTGATGAATATCAGAAGGTTAATATAGATGTTAATACATTGATGTTAGATGTGAAACAGTCTGATGATAATAAAACGCATATCGATATCAAGCATGCTAAAAATGAAAATCAAATAAAGTATACAGTAAAAGATGACACGCTTTCTATTTCTGGTGGCGAATCAAGTGGTATCGATATTGACTTTAACTTCGGATTCAATCAGGAACAGAACAATATGAAAGTAATACTTCAGTTACCTCAAAAACAATACAATGAATTTATAATCGATTCAAATGTTGGGGAAATTAATATTGATAAATTAGATGCAAAAATTGCTAAAATTGATATGAATGTCGGAGAAGTAAACATTGAAGAGATGAATGCTGATGATATTCAGTTTAGTGTCGATGTTGGTGAACTAACGTTAAGAAATGTTGATAAAGATGCCAATATAAAAGGTGACGTCAATGTTGGAGATGCTTCAATCTATTATAAAGGAAAACCGGACAATGTGAATGTCACTACTGACAGTAATATGGGTGACGTTGAACTAAATGATGTTATTCCTAAAGGCGGTATAGTCGGTAAAGGAGAACACACCATTGACCTTGAAACAGATATGGGTGATGTAACGGTTGATGTTGAATAATTAGTTTATATTGATATTTTTTAACACAATCTTAACTTTAGTATTCTTTGAAACTCTTATATAATCAACTAAGATAAATTCAAACGTTAAGGATGTTAATAATGAACTATTTTTTAGTTGGCGATATACATGGTTGTTATAATACATTGAAGAAGATACTAAAGCACTGGAATCCAAAAGAAGAGCAGCTGATCTTCGTTGGAGATTATATCAATAAAGGTAAACATTCGAAAGAGGTTGTACGTTGTGTACGCAAGCTTCAGCAGGATTATCCGAATACGGTTTGTATTCAGGGCAACCATGAGTATCAAATGGCGCAGTATATTTTTAAAGGTACTTCAAAGTCAGACATGAAAGAGAACTATAGGAATACGATAGAAGATTATGATTTACGTGATAAATATATAGGTGATGCACGTTGGATGCGTGATCTACCGTTGTTTTACGAGAATGGTGTGCTATACGTGTCTCATGCAGGCGTTAACTTTTTAGGGTTTAGAAAGTTTCATACAGAGAGTATGTGGAGTGTGTTACGTTTTCGCGGTAAGATAAAAAAGATGAAGAAGCTTCAGGTTATTGGACATACACCAACTGAAATTGGGAAACCGATATATTTAAAACAATACAATACGTTAAATATTGATGCAGGGGCGGGGAATCATGACGCGCTTGCTGCAGTCGTCATCAATAAGAATGGTAAATTGGTTAGAACGTATATTGAAAAAATATTAAAAAGTGATTATTAAACGGAAAGAGAGCGGATATTTTATCCGCTCTCTTTTAGTATTTATAATGGTTAGCCCATATTTTTAACGTCTTTTGGCGTGATTTTCACGATTTTATCGATATTGATTGAACATGTTGTAGATTCATCGTTAATCGGTAAAAAGCCTGTCTCATTTAAATCAAGTTTTTTAATGAAGTTATTAAATGCGATCTTTTCATCGGTTGTAAAGAACTCCTGATGATTTACTGTATCGCCATTGTCCAGTTGAATTTCAATGTTTAAATAATTGCTTTCTGCATCCATTTAAATTAAAAGCTCCTTTTAATAATTATTTATTCAATAATTTATATTCCCTTAGTAAAAGTTTATAAACATTTCATTCAAATGATTGTTTGAATGAAAATTGTGCGTTATACTATATTCAAATGAATGTTTGAATGAATAAAATGAAGTTTGGAAGAGGTGTTATGTATGGCTCAAGATACTTGTGATTTATATTTGTTTGATGCTGAGAAAGTAAAGCGTGTGAAATCACAACAGGATTTAGTTGATTTAAATCCGGTACTGGTTATTTATAAAGCATTAGCAGATGAGAAACGCTTGAAGATTTGCTTTAGTTTATTACTTGAAGATGAATTGTGTGTATGTGATCTGGCCAATATACTCGATGCGAGTGTCGCTACGACGAGTCACCATCTCAGATATTTAAACCAGGCGAAAGTGCTTGATTTTAGAAAAGAAGGAAAAAATGCATTCTATCGTTTGAAGGATGATCATATTAAGACACTGATTCGTACAGCTTTAGCACATGGGGGTGAAACTGATGAGTAAAGAAGAAACATATCGTCTGGAAGGTTTAAGCTGTACAAACTGTGCAGCAAAATTTGTGAAAAATATTGAAGCGATTCCAGGTGTAGATACAGTTGATTTAAATTTCGGGGCGGCGAAATTGAATGTTACAGGTGACGTCACTGTCGAACAGTTAGAAGCGGCGGGGAAATTTGATCATATTAAAGTACGTCCGGCAAATGTAAAGCGCACAAAGAAAGTTCCGTTTTACAAGAATAAAGCGCATTTACCGTTTGCCATCGCTTTAATTCTGTTTCTTGCGGGCTTAATCACAAGTTTTAATGTTGGTGAAGATAGTCTGTATACGAAAGTAATCTTTATCACAGCGATTGCAATCGGTGGTTATACATTATTTATTGAAGGTATGAAACAACTGTTCAAATTAAACTTTGATATGAACGTCTTAATGACGATTGCAATTATTGGTGCGATGTTAATTGGCGAAGTACAGGAAGGTGCCATGGTCGTTCTGTTATTTGCAATAAGTGAAGCGCTTGAAGGATACGCGATGGAGAAATCGCGTGACAGCATTCAGAGTCTGATTGATCTCACACCTGAAGTGGCATTAAAGCGAATTGGTAATGAATATGCAGAAGTTGCTGTAGAAGATTTAAGTATTGGTGATGTCGTGCGCATACTGCCTGGTAAGAAAGTACCGATTGATGGTGTCGTAATAAATGGTCAGAGCAATGTCAATCAGGCAAGTATTACAGGAGAAAGTATCCCTGTATCCAAAAGTAAAGCTGATGAAGTTTATTCAGGGACACTGAATGAATCTGGACAGTTAGAAGTGCGAGTAACTAAACGCAGCCATGAAACTAAGCTTGCGAAGATGATTCATCTTGTGGAAGAAGCACAAAGTGAGAAAGCACCGACTCAGAAATTTGTTGATAAATTTGCGAAATACTATACACCGCTCATTATGTTAATTGCGTTGCTTGTAATCGTAATCCCACCATTATTTGGTGGCGACTTCAAACATTATCTTTACCAAGGTTTATCGGTACTCGTTGTAGGTTGTCCATGTGCGCTTGTTGTCTCAACACCGGTTGCGATCGTTACCGCAATCGGTAGTGCTGCACGTCGTGGTATTTTAATAAAAGGTGGTATTCATTTAGAAAACGCAGGTCATATCGATACGATTGCTTTTGATAAGACAGGTACATTAACTAAAGGAGAGCCTGTTGTTGTAGAACGTGTTGATTTCACAGAACTAACGCAAGACGAAAAAAATGTTATCTACACCCTTGAAAAAGATGCCGGACATCCATTAAGCAAAGCAATTGTGAATAGTCTAACGGATTGTGAAACTGTTAAGTTAACAGATTATGAAGTCGTTACCGCTAAAGGGGTACAAGGTATTTATAAAGATAAAAAATATCGTATCGGACAACAGAAATTCTTTAATGTAAATGATTCTGATGCACAGAAACTTGCTGAAATAAATAGAAATGGTGCAACAAAAGTATTGTTCGGTACACAAGCGCGTATAATCGCTGTTTTCTTTATTCAGGATACACTGCGTGATGAATCAATAGATGTTGTGCGCAGGTTGAATAAAGAAGGAATAGAAACACTGATGATCACTGGTGATAATAAAGCAGTAGCCGATGCAATTGGAAATACGTTATCCATCACACGTGTGCATTCAGAGTTGTTACCTGAAGATAAGTTGAAATTAATTAAAGACTATCAACAAAAGGGAAGTCACATTGCAATGATTGGAGATGGTGTGAATGATGCACCGGCACTCGCTCAGGCAGACGTAGGTTTTTCTATGGGTGGTGCAGCAACTGATACTGCGATAGAGACAGCTGATATTACATTTATGAAAGATGATTTAAGCGATTTACCGAAAGTGATTCGCCTCAGCAAACGTACATTAAATATTATCAAACAGAATATCGGATTTGCGTTAGGACTTAAATTAATCGCGATATTACTCGTTATTCCAGGCTGGTTAACGTTATGGATTGCGATATTTGCTGATATGGGTGCTACATTACTTGTGACTTTAAACAGCTTAAGATTACTAAGACATAAAGAATAGCTGATTATCATTTGCTTACAACGGCACTTATCATTATAATAAGTTTACTAATAGAAGGAGGTGGCTATGTTGGAACTGTTACTCAGTTTATTGAGTGAAGCATTATTGCTCAAATATATTACATTTCGTTTGTTGTATCTGGTACCATACATTGCTGCCTTCTTATTCGTATTATTACATTTAAAGCTGCAGTTACAAGTGGGTCAGAAATGGTCTTTAACTGAATGTGCTGGAAATGTTCTAGAACAAACAATTATTATTTTCTCACCTGTACTGAGATGGCGTATAAAGTGTTTATCTAAGATGAGCGATGAAGTAGAGGCTGCGCCTATATATTAATCAAACATTAATATATAGGAGGAGAAATATTTGAAAAGATTTTTTAGTGTACTTATCGTATTAACTTTGATTTTAAGTGGTTGCGGGGCACAAGATGACGGTTTGTTTCATAACGGCATCGTTCAACCATTTACGGATTTAATTACTTTCTTTGCTGGTTTCTTTGATGGCAGTTACGGTATGGGGATCGTACTAGTAACGTTATGTGTACGCTTTATGATGATGCCGATGATGCTGAGCACTGTTAAACAACAAAAGAAGATGCAGGCAAATATGAAAGTTGCCGGTCCAAAAATAAAAGAGATACAAGATAAGATGAAACTAGCGAAAGACCCAGAAGAAAAAAGCGTATTATCACAAGAACTTATGAAAATATACGGTGAACATCATATTAACCCAATGAACATGGGTTGCTTACCAATTATCGTTCAGATGCCGATATTGACCGGTTTATACTTTGCGATCATACACAGTAAATCAATTGCAGCACAAAGCTTTCTGTGGTTTAATCTTGGTAGTCCTGACCTAATGATGATGCTCATTGCAGGTGGACTATATTTTCTCCAGTCATGGATTTCTATACAATACATGCCGGAAGAAAGCCGTAAACAGATGTGGCCGATGGCGATAATGAGTCCATTGATGATTATATTCATCAGTTTCCACTCGCCAGCAGCATTACCGCTTTACTGGTCGGTTGGCGCAATTGTGTTAATCTTCCAGCAATTTATTTCTAATAAACTATTTAGTGATATTAAATAATGCATCCCTCACCTTAAAACTGTAAAAAGGCCGCGCCTACGTTATAATGTAAGTAAAGCAGACAGTTGAAGGTGAGGGTTTTTTATGTGGATTGATATTTCTCAGACATTAAAGCAGGATATTGCAACATGGCCAGGGGATCAGCCTTTTGTGTATCAGATGGATAGTCAGTTAGATGGTGAAACTGGTGCCAATGTAGGCAGTATTAAAATGAGCTTACATACTGGTACACATTTAGATGCACCTTTTCACTATGACCATGAAGGCGTAACGATTGATGAGATTGATATTAATCGCTTAATCGGTGAAGCGCAGGTGATCGAGTTAATCGATGAGGAAATTGTTACTCAGAAATTATTAGAGGACTTTGTGATCGATAAGCCAATTGTATTGTTTAAATCTGTATATAGTAAAGATCAAAGTGTATTTTTGGGAGACTTCATGACCTTTGAAAGTGCTGCCATACATTATCTGGGACACCTTGGTGTTGAAGTAATCGGCACGGATATGCCTAGTATAGATACAGTAGATAATGAAACCCTCGATGCACACAAAGCATGTTTAGAAAATCAAATATTGATTATAGAAAATTTAGAATTAAATAAAGTGAGAGTAGGGTATTATGATTTTATTGGGTTGCCACTAAAGATAGAAGCTGATGCCAGTCCAATTCGTGCAGTTGTAAGAAAGAAATTATAAGATGAGGTGAGTTACATGCGCATAGGTATTATAGGGGCAGGTATTGGCGGTTTAACAGCTGCGATTGCTCTAAAGTCTGCAGGACATGAGGTGGACATATTAGAAAAGCGCCATGTATTGAAACAGCTCGGTGTCGGTTTAGGTGTTGGCGGTAATGCTATACGTGCTTTGAAACAGTATGGAATAGACAAAGATATCCGTGCAGCGGGAAACCCGTTAATTGAATGCCAGTTTAGAACAGATAGAGATGAGTTATTAAATACACTGATACTCTCATTATCAGAAGAAGAAAATATAACGGTTCAGCGTGAGCAACTCCATGCTATTTTATTGCAGCATAATGATGCTGATATCCATTTAATAAAAGATGTTGTACGTATTAAAGACTTTAATAAACCAACTTTAATATTGCAGGATGGTGCCAAATATCAGTATGATTTAATTGTCGCAGCTGACGGCGTACATTCTAATATTAGACGACAGATGTTTAAAGACAGTGAAGCGATCTATCAAGGTTACACGTGTTTTAGAGGAACGAGTAAAGATGTAGCTGTTGATCATAATGTTGCGCTTGAGTACTGGGGAGAAACAGGTAGGTTTGGTATCGTACCATTGAAAGATAATCAAGTGTACTGGTTCTGCTGTATGAATGCCGAAGAAAGAGATACAGAATTTAGAAATTATAATAAGAAGAAACTGTTGCAATATTTTCAAGCATTTCCCGATACTGTGTTAGAAACGCTTGAAAAGACTGTCGGAGACCCTATTCAACATGATATTTATGATATCAATCCATTGAAGACATTTTATAAAGGTCGCGTTGTATTGTTAGGAGATGCAGCACATGCAACAACACCTAACATGGGACAGGGCGCATCACTCGCTATGGAAGATGCGGTGTGTCTAGCGAACCAACTCAAAAAGTATCCGATTGATGAAGCATTAAAAGCATATGATAAATTAAGTGTAAATCACACGAAAAAGGTGATTTTAAAATCACGTCAAATCGGTAAATCAGCACAACTTGAAAATAAAACACTTATTAAAGCAAGAAACAAAGCGTTAAAATTAGTACCATTATCATTTTTAGAAAAACAAACTTTCTTCTTAAGTCATCGTCATATCAATTGATACAAAATAAAAAAGCTCATCATGAGCTTTTTTATTTAAGTCTAGTTACTTTTAAATTTTGAATTTCCTGATCAAGATTGTTATCAAGCACTTCAAAGAAAGTCATTAAGAAACGAATTTTACCACGTAACTCATATTCATTGAAGATAAGTGGCATCACATCGTTAGGATGTACTGGATTTTGTTCGATTGCATAATCAATGTTATCGAAATAATTTTCTACATCAAAGAAATTTAACGTAGGTCCTTTTTCTTTGAATAGATCAAAATCACCGATTTGGTCTTTATGTTGATTTAAACCTTCATGATATGCGTAAGCGATTTGCAGTAAATTGTATTTGATGCTTTTAAACTTTGATCCAAAGTTATAGTTAAATTGAGACGCGCTTAATTTTTGGATTTGACTGAGTAGTTCATCTCTTGAAGATTTTACTTCTGTATAAATTTGATTATTATTATTGTTCATTCGGTTCACCTCACAGTTTGATAGTTACTTATACCCTGAAAGCATATATTTATGACATGAAAAGGAGAAACAATGCAAAATTCATTGATCAAAGAATTGAAAAGTTTATACACAGGTGAAGGTTTTTCAAGTGTGATGTTCTTTCTAATCTGGTTGTACTGTTGTTTCAATCATGAGTATCAGGCAATAGCAGTTAGTTTCCATGTTGCTTTTCCGCTCATAACGTTATGTTTTATGCTTGCTGTTGGTGCGTTCTTCTGGAAATTGATGTACGACGTAGTAAAGAAGCGTGGTAAGATGCATATGACGATTGAGCAGCAACGTTTGTTCATATTATTTAAGCGTGTATCTATTGTACTCATCATGATTTGTAGTATGCTATTTATCTATGCATTGATGGCAGGTGAGCAATATTTTATGATAAGTGCTTTTTTACTTTGCTTTGCGATTGTTGAATATATCAATTATTTTCATATACGATTATCCTATTTGACACCACGAGAATTTGGAGCGTTGCTTAAACATAGAAGGTTGAGACGGTCGCACTTAAATCGCATCATGCATGAGGAGGTTATAGATTGAACTTAAAACAAGTTGAAACGAAACATTTAGCAGCAGTACATGCTTTGATTGATATCATACAGAATAAATTAACCGGAGAGCTCACACAATCTACGAGTGAACTCATCGAAGAACGTCGCTTTGCGTTTGAAGAGCTTGGTACAGAAATTTCTGATGATGCACAGATAGAATATTCACAAGTTCTACCTTCTTTAAAATTACAGGAAGAAATTCAGGTTAACCGAAACAAGGCTACACAGCAGATCAATAAGATGAAAGACCGTCCTTATTTTGGTGCTGTAACATTAAATGATGATGCGCATGAAACAGAAAAGTTTTATATCGGATTAAATAGTTTGAAGGACCCTTCAACAGGAGATCTCATTATCTATGACTGGAGAACACCGATTGCCAGTACTTATTATGAGAACCAGCTTGGTGAAGTAAGCTATAATGTACCGACTGTCGGTACACAAGTCGTAGATGTGTTGTCACGTATTCAGATTGTAATTGAACATGGGCGCCTGTTAGATGTCTTCGATTCAGAAATATATATTGGTGATGACGCGTTGCAACATCTACTCGTTGATAGTGCAAAAGACAAGATGAAGTCTATCGTGACAACGATTCAGCAGGATCAGAATGCAATTATTCGTATGACTTCAAACCAAGATATTTTAGTATTAGGACCCCCGGGATCTGGTAAAACTTCGATTGCAATGCAGCGTATAGCATATTTAATTTATTTACACAGAAATAAAATGACAGCAGAACATATGCTGTTTATTACACCAAATGAGATGTTCGGTGATTATATATCTGATGTATTACCGGAGTTAGGTGAAGCACCGATTAATGCGACGAGCTTTTTCAGATTAAAAGATAAAATGAATCGTCGTCACTTTCATGTCGAATCATTATTTCAAAATATTGAACGTATGCGTCATGCAGATAATCACGCACGAGCGTTATTTAAAATTAAAAATAGTAAGTTACTGTTACAAAAGATGGATCAAAAGATTGCATCGATTGCAGTGAAAAATATTAAATTTAATATATTAACGATTGAAGGCACACCTTTTGTGACGAAAGAGCATCTCGCTTATTTATTTTATGATAAATTTGGTGAGTCTCCGATTGATGCACGCCTTAAAAAAATTCAGGTAGAATTACAGCCGATCTACGAAGAACACTTACAACAAGCTATAAAAGACAGAACGAAAGCATTAAAGAAAGTAACGCGATATATCGGTACAGACGAAGAAATCGAGATGCGTGCTAAACGTGAAAAGACGAAACAATATAAAGTGCTGAAACAATATATTAAAGATATACAGTTTATCAATATTGAACGTATTTATCTCAATATATTAAAGTCGATAGATCAGAAAGCATACGAAGCAACACATAATCAATTTAGAAACAAACAAATGTATTATGAAGATATAGCGCCATTGCTTTATTTATCAATTAAGATAAAGGGATTGCACAGAGAAAGTATGATGCAGCACATCATTATTGATGAGGTGCAGGATTATTCAGTCGTTCAATTAGCAGCAATTAGTGCAGTCTATCCTAATGCACGAAAGACAATGCTCGGAGATAGTAATCAAATTGTACATCCTGCAGTGACATTTGAATTACCAGATGACATTAATGTCATTCATTTAACAAAATCTTATCGCTCTACAGTTCAAATTACTGAATTTACGAAACGTTTAATAGGTAACAATGATACAGAGTCTTTAGGTGTTCAGGGAGACGATGTAATAGAACTGGATTACGAAGCGTTTGTTAATACTGTAGAAGCGTTACAATCTGAAAGTGTCGCCATTATCGCACGTGACGTTCAACATGCTAATAAGATAGCCCAGACTTTAAAGAGATGTACTTTATTAACACACGATCAATATACATTCACTAAAGGAAAAGTTATTATGCCGAATTACATGGCTAAAGGATTTGAATTCTCGCATGTATTTATTATCGGATTTAATCAATATGATCTGGAGCATGAACAGTTGCTGTTATATACAATCGCCAGTAGAGCGACACGTCATCTTTATTTAGTAGGTGATATCAATGATTAGTATTATAGAACCGATATTTAAGCAAATTGAATTTCAGGTAGAAAGTATAAAAATGCTTGCAAACAAAGTAGATATATTTATGTTAGAACAGGAAATCTATCCTGGAGGCAGAACTTGCTTTGAATTGCTGACACATATTGCATTGATACCTGAAGCTGATGTAATGATCATCAAAGGTGCAGGGAAGTCTGAAATGGATGATTATTATCATTACTGGCAAAAAGAAGTAACGTCAATTGAAGTATTTGAAGCGAGACTCGAACTCAGCATGAATATTCTGCATGATTTTTATAATCAACTGGAAGAAGATGAAATGCTTAATATGAAAATGACCTATTGGCAGACGCGTCAAACTTATTTAGACTGGTTGCTCGTTATTTTGACGCATTTAACGCATCATAGAGCTCAGCTGTATAGTTCGATTAAACAATTTGGTGATGATGAAGGATTAAGTAATTTATTTGAATAAAAAACAGCTGACTATTTTGTCAGCTGTTCCATAATTGATTCGTAAACTTCATTCCAGAATTCAGGTGTATTTTTATATTTTTCATGAATTTGATGGTGTACTTCTTTTTGTTTAGATTCAAAATGTTTATCATCTTTAGCAGGTAAATCTTTACGTAAATCCATAACAAAATTTTGAACTTTCTCAGCGCGTGGCCCCCAGTTTGTATATTCATTACCCGATTCATCCAGGAAGATAAATTTTGGAATAGAACGTCCACCATTCGTTAAATACTGATCCATTAAATCTAAGTTTGAATCACGTAAACTAATGCTTAACGGCATATCTGTCGCTTCCGCAATTTTCATCAGCACAGGTAAGTTCATCATCGCGTCACCACACCAATCTTCAGTAATAACGATGGCTTTTAAATGTTTGTCTTTTACAAATTGTAAACGTGGATCATCTACTGGTAATTCAAAAGTTTCATAGATTTTATGCATTTCTGCTTTATTTACTTCCATTTGGTTAATATATTGCTCTAAAGATAAGCCTTGATTAAAATATTCGATTAAAGTCGTCATGAGTGCCTCCTGTAAGCTTTAATAATATAAATGTATTATAACAATATCAGAATAATCAAACAAAAGATATTATTTTCATCAATTATATGAACGAAAGTTCATAAATATTACGGTATATACGGATGTTTACCATGATGTGAAGTGATACACTTACCTTAGCTAATAATTTTTCATACATGTAAGTCTTCTCTATGGGTAGTTTAACTACCCATCTTTTTTTATTTTCATCATTTGTAATTTTATGGTATATTGGTAGAGATAAAATAGGAAAGTGTGTGAAGTATGAAAAAATACGTAACAATTATTATCGTGCTCATACTAAGTGTTAGCATCGCATTATGGTTATATAACTATTGTACTACACCTGACAATGATTTAAGTGAAGAACGATTAGGTGATGTTAAAATAGGTGAAAAGTATGAAGAAAAAAATGAAGATTTTGTAAAAGACGTACGTATTCAGTTAGAAGGTAAAACATTTTATCGATCTGTTAAACATAGAGGATTTATCATAAGAAAAGATAACAAAAACAATCAAATCACAGCAGTTTCTTTATTTAAGAACCCTGCTGTTAAAACGAGTCGTGATATTACTATCGATAGCACGAAACAAGATGTTATCGATGCATACGGAGATACTTATAAAAAGTCGTTATTACCGAAACAACAGACACAGTTTCATTTTAAAGATAAAGAGCATCATATCGGCATGAAATTTGTATTTAGAAATGATTTGGTAAAAAGAATAGAAATATTTGCAGAGTAAGAGGCGACATGAGCGCCTCATCTTTTTTTGTTTCCATTTACTTCGGTTTCCGATATAATAGTATCAATAATGAGATTGAGGAGGAAATTATATGAACTATAAAGAAATTGTAAAAAAATATGCCGAGACTGTCGTAAGCGTAGGTTTAAATGTACAACCAGATCAAACAGTTGTGGTAACCGCTGATATTGATGCAATTGATTTTGTGCGTGAGGTGACAAAAGCGGCTTACGAAAAAGGTGCAAGAGAAGTTATTCAGAAACTAACTGATGGTCCATCATCTCAATTGAAATTTGAATATGCGCCAATTGAAGTGTTTGAACATATTCCGCAATATAGAATTGATGAAACGAATGATTTTGTACAGAATAAAGTAGCACATTTACGTGTCTATTCACAAACACCTGAGTTATTGAAAGATGCAGATCCGAACAAAATTGCTGCACAGGCAAAAGCGTTAGGTGAAGCGAATAAAGATTTCTCAAGAGCGGTTGGTCGTTATGACTTCTCATGGTGTATTGTAGGTTTCCCGAATGATAAATGGGGTGAACTTGTATTCCCAGAGCTCAAAGGAGAAGATGCAAAGTTAAAGTTGCTTGAAGCGATGATAAAAGCAGTACGTGTCGATCAGGATGATCCTGTCGCTGCATGGAAAGCACATAACGAAAACTTAAATAAAAAAGCACAGCAGTTAAATGAAAAAGCTTATGATAAATTACATTATAAATCATCTACAACTGACGTTGAAATTGGTTTAACGAAAGGACATGTGTGGTTAGGAGCGAGTGCGATAAACTCTGATGGCGTCGAGATTCAAGTCAATATGCCAACTGAAGAAGTGTTTACTTCACCAGATTATCGTCGCGTTAATGGTGTTATCGGTAATACACGTCCGCTTGCTTATCAGGGCGCAATTATCGATGACTTTAAATTAACATTTAAAGATGGTGTTGTAACTGACTTTGAAGCGGGTGTCGGTTATGACGTACTGAAGAATATGTTAAACAATGATGAAGGTGCACGTCGTCTAGGTGAAATTGCATTAGTACCAGATGATTCTCCGATTTCTAACTCGGGCATTCTTTATTACAATACGTTATATGATGAGAATGCATCTTGTCACGTTGCATTAGGACGTTCATTCCCGAATGCGATTAAAGATGGTAAATCTTTATCGAAAGAAGAGCTGATGGATAAAGGGTTAAATCAATCGATGATTCACGTTGACTTTATGA
The DNA here is from genome assembly GCF_002742385.2 of Macrococcoides goetzii. Taxonomy (GTDB): domain Bacteria; phylum Bacillota; class Bacilli; order Staphylococcales; family Staphylococcaceae; genus Macrococcoides; species Macrococcoides goetzii. The sequence continues at coordinate 105,819 of NZ_MJBI02000004.1, read as the reverse complement.
TGGGTGGTAGTGATCTATCAATAGACGGAATTAAAGAAGATGGAACAGTTGAACCTGTATTTAGAGATGGTAACTGGGTAATTTAATTTTTAGTGGTTGAGTGGTCGAAATAAGTTATAATTCGCCCACTCAAGCAGATTTTAACTTCTAAATAATAGATGAGTGGGCGAAAAACAGTATTTTTCGCCCACTCATTTTTATTCTACCGCACTTTCAGTAATAGTAAATGTTCTATTATCGGCATCAATTACCGCATTCCGTCCATACGGCACAATACATTTCGGTTCATTATGTCCAAATGAAGCATTAAATAATACCGGTTTATCCTCATGTCCCCATTCTTTCATAATCTTCTGAACGACTTCTTTATATTCATCATATAAATGACCATTTTGAGGACGTCCAAATATAATCCCGTTAATACGGTCTAATGTACCTAACGCACCTAAACTACGCATAAAGTCTTCCATCAACCATTGTGGCATCAATACTTCAGAGGTTTCTAAAAATAATATCGCACCATCAAAGTCAGTTTCATCAGGATAGACATCAGTGCCACGTAAAGAGATCATTAACTCCAGACAACCACCGATTAACGGTCCGCTTGCCTGTCCTTTTCCATTTACTACTTCATATCCGGTATTATCAATTTTTTCACGGTCTATGAGTTCATTTTCTTTATCCCAGCGTAATCCGTGTTTGTATACAAAGTCTGATGTCGGAATGTCACCGATGATTTCATTCTGGGTTAGCGTCTTATTAAAATGATTTCGTGAATACTCTGGAAAAGCATTATTTTCAGCAAAATCTGTAAGTAATGACAAACCATAAAAACTTGAAAAACCAGCTTTTAAACAGACGAAATGTGTAAACGTTGAGTCAGAGTAACCCATAAAGATTTTAGGATGCTGACTGATAATCTCAAAATCCAGGTAAGGTAGTAACCGTACACTATCATCCCCACCAAGCGTAGAGATAATCGCCTTAACTTCAGGATCTAGAAATGCTGCCATTAACTCTTCAGCACGTGCTTTTGGATTTTCATAGTTAAATGCGAGCCCTTTTAACGCGTTAGGCATAACTTTTACTTTGTAGCCCATCTCTTCAATTCGTTTAATGCCAAGCGTTGTACGATGTTTCATCGTTGGTTCACCTGCTAAACCTGAAGATGAAGAAACTAGCGCAATCGTATCTCCTTTATTAAGACGTGCGGGTTTCTTAAGTTGAAGCATAATATCACCACTTTCGATAAAATTATCTCAATTATATCAGAAAATTTAGAATATAAAACGGAATATAAAAAATGAGTGACTGGAAAAGATTCATTTCCGGCCACTCATGCTATGATTTTATATTTCACTGTCTATTTTAATAGATTGTTTCGGTGCTTCCGTAACATGTAGCTTTGGTAACACGATATCTAACGTACCATCTTTTTTATAGGTAGCTTTAATTGCTTCCACCTGAACATCTGGTAAGTATAAAGAACGATGCATTGAACCAAATGAGCGTTCACGTTTAATATAGTTGTGTTCATTGTTCTCAACAACCGATTCTTCAAGACGTTTCGCTGTAATACTTAATGCATCATTTTGATAGTCTAATTGAATATCTTCCTGTTTAATACCTGGTAAATCTACATGAACTGTATAATCGTTATTTGTTTCCTTAATATCTAATTTAAAACTATGATTATATGCGTTATCTGCAAATTGACTGACAGATTTCGTTAACATTTCGTTTGCTACATCAAATACATTTTGTCCGCGAGAAAAGATACTATATTTGTTATCCATGTGCATCACTCCTATTGATTTGATATATTCATCATAACATTAAGGTCAAATATAGTCAAATTATTGAGTGTCATTTGTAATTGCATCTAATAAATAATCGACTGTTGCAATGGTATAGGTTGGTTGTGCCTGTTTAATCTCATCTGCATCTCCATAACCATAAAGCACACCAATTGTATCGATATTATTTTTTTGACCACCGATGATATCGTGCTTGCGATCACCGATCATGATGCAATCATCTCTATCGAGTCCGTGTGTATCAATGACATGCTGGATGACTTCTGCTTTATTAGTACGTGTGCCATCTAATTCACTACCGGTAATAGACTCAAAGTAATGTGCAAGGTTAAAATGTTCTAAAATCGGTACTGCAAAATGTGTCGGTTTACTTGTTGCGACGTACAGTTTTCTATCCATCGATTTTAATGCTTGTAATAGTAATGGAATGCTTGGATAAACTTCATTTTCAAACATTCCTTTATCGCTGAAATATTCTCGGTAAAGTTTAATTGCTTCTACATTATTGTCACCCGATAATTGATAGAAAGTCTCATAACTTTCATGCAGTGGTGGACCGATAAACGGAATGAGTGCTTCATTGTCCGGAGCTTCAATATTTAATTTTTTAAGTGAGTAGATAATACTATTCGTAATGCCGATATAAGGATCAGTTAACGTGCCATCTAAATCAAAAAGGATATGTTGATACATTAACGGATACCTCGTTCATATTGCATAGGCACATTAATATCATCGCGTAATGCTTTCACAGCATGCATTGCCCAGTATGGATCGTTAAGCATTCCGCGACCGACTGCAACTAGATCGGCGTCATTGTTTCGAAGTGTCATTTCAGCTGTTTCAGGTGCGTCTAAAATACCTACAGCGATTACAGGTACATCAAACTTTTCCTTGAAACGTTTTGCAAACGGGACTTGATATCCAGGATAGTTACCTGGTTTATCATTACCAGCGGGTGCTTCACCACCTGTAGAAATATGGAACATATCGACACCAGCGTTTAAATATTTCTCTGAAATTGTTAAAGCATGTTCTATATCATAGCCCCCATCCATATACTCTCGTGCAGAAATTCTAAAGATTAAAGGCATATCTTCCGGCATCACCGATTTCGCTGCTTTTATTACTTCAACACCGAACAATGAAAGATCTTTGCCATATTCATCGTCACGTTTATTGATACCAGGAGAATGGAATTGATGAATTAAGTAACCGTGTGCTCCGTGTATTTCAATTGCATCAAATCCAGCTTCAACAGCACGACGTACACTTTCTTTATATTTACCTACCATCGCTTTAACTTCCTCGTTTGAAAGTTCACGTGGATAACGCATTGGACCGAAGTCTGTAGGTTCTTCAACTGGTGTTGTAGATGATGAAACCGGTGTTTCAACGTCGCGTGCTTTTCGACCGGCATGTGCAATTTGAATAGCGGCTTTTGCGCCATTATTATGAATACCTTCTACGATATGTTTATAAGCTGGGATTTGTGCATCATCCCATAAACCGAGACAGTTTTTCGTAATACGACCTTCTGGTTCAACATTTGTCATTTCTACAATAATAAGCCCCGTTTGACCAACAGCACGTGATGCATAATGTACGTAATGCCATTCAGTAGGTGTTCCATCCTCTTTTGCTACAGAATATTGACACATCGGTGGCATGACGATTCTGTTTTTTAGTTCCAGGCCTTTAAATGAATAAGGGGTGTTTAATAAAGTTTTCATAATGATGCTCCTTTAGTTTTTTTATTTATTATAAAACTTCTAACGTGAGAATGATAAACATCTGTTTGAATAACTTTGCTGAATCGTATCATTAATTAAATATTAATTAAATTTACATTTTAGTTAAATGAAATATCATTTTAAATAACGTATAATGAAAGTAAGTGAAGGTAAAGGGTGTGTATGAGATGTTTGAAGTGAAAACAGAGATAAAAATAATTCCGGATGGCTACGAATCTACAAACCGCTATTTCCATAGACATGTATTAAACAATTATTTAGAGTTAGGTGTAACATTGGTCGGTCGATGGGTGAATGAGGACAGAACAATTATTACAGAGATTTGGGGATATTTAGACGAAAAGCATTATCGTGATTTCTTTGAACTCCGTAAAAAGACGAAACATTATCAAAATTCGTTACCGGATAAGCTCGCAAATGACAAGTGGATTATTTCAAAGAAAGATATGATTATAACACCGACTGGTGACTATAAGATGGACTTACATATCGTTTCTACAAATGTTCTCGTACAAAATGAAGAAGATGAAATATTGTTGGTTAGAAGTTTACATCGCAGTGATACGTTAGAATTACCTGGTGGTCGCTTAGATAAAGACGAAGATATGATCAGTGGTGCTGTGCGAGAAGTAAAAGAAGAAACTGGATTAGATGTTGCAATTAAAGGTTTATTATACAGTTCGCATAATAAAACAAGTGGGGTAGTCAACTTTACATTTCTAGGTGAAGTGATTGGTGGCACGTTACAAAATGGCGATGAAGAGACGACTGATGTTGGATTTTATGCTATCAATTCAGACAATATTTCGAAGTTTGTCACACGTAAAATTTCAGAAGACCGTATACTTAATGCGTTAGAGAAAAAAGCACAGAAATTTGATTTGTATGAGAATAATCCTTATAAAATAATTCAATCATTTAAATAAACCCTGAATCCAGCTGGATTCAGGGTTTTCATTATTCACTGGCAAAAGTAATATTGCTGTTGATTTGTCCAGTAAATGATTGTACAGGTAGCGGTTTACCATCTAACCAATCCTGGAAGTTTAACGTTGTTGGTGTGTTGTTGCCACCGAGTGCAAATTGGACGCTTAAATCTTTAGGAAAGTAACAACTTGTATGAATCGTACCGCTCCAGCTGGAATATAGTTCGCTGAATACACCAGCTTCAGGGTCATTCATTATTTTAAATGCATTAGCGGCATCCGTAGTGCGATTTGTCTGCGCCTTTAAGTTATGCATACGCATCTCTGAATCTGTTAGTACACGTCGATTCTCATGGGTTAATACCTCGAAATGATTTGTACAGTAATGATGTTCACGTACAATGATGTCGCGTGGTGTAGCTTCGACGATTTGCGTAATACCTTTTTTATCCAGCAGAATATAGCTGAAACTTGAACGATGGGGAATTTCCTTTAAGAACTGCACAGCGTCATCAACCGACTGACAACATTCAAGGATCATACGACCGATCATGTAGCATACGAAACCATCTCCGGGTACTTTGCGATGCATGAAATTATATCCCATCGTAAGACCGTGTTCGTTCATCCCGTCCATTCTACCTGTGATGCGAGAAACGGGTGCCATAGTCGCATAGCCGGAATCATTTGGCTGGAAAAAGGTGAAGCGACCATCATAAGTAGCAGGATGATAATCATAGTTTCTCACTAAATAATCTTCGGTGGTGAATACACTACATCCGCTAGGTTTAGCATATACTCGGTAATGACCGAAGTTCTGTATGATTTGCGTCATATCCATTTTGAGTTCAGCTTGTAAACCGAGCAGTTCCTCCCAAATACCAGGGGCGAAACGTTTAAATGCAGCTTTTGTTTCCTGAATATCTATATCGAAACGTGGGCGACGAATACGCCATTCACGCTCGCGATTCTCCATCATTAATGTTGTTTGAAGCCACTTTCCCTGTTCTAACCCGAAATCGAAATGACTCCCACGAAACTCTGTGATTACACTTTTAACTTGTTGCATTGATACACCTCCGTAAACACTATAGAGAAAGTATAACAAAGAATAAATAGAATGGATAATGTAAAGTTTACTTTACGTAAAGGAAACTTTACACTATAATAATATTGAAGAGGTGAGTGTATGAAGAATAAATTAGCTGAATTTAGAAAGTTACATGGATACTCACAGGAAACATTAGCAAAACAACTGAAGGTATCAAGACAAACAATTATTTCAATTGAAAAAGGGAAGTATAATCCATCATTACCACTTGGATTGATGATTGCTGAAGTTTTTAATGTAAGTGTTGAAGCAATTTTTATATTAGAAGAAAGTGACTATGAGTGAGGAGGATGCGTATGTTTAATCATTTAGAAGGCAATAGACCAATGTTATATTTTCTTGGTGCTGGTTTGTTACTGATGTCGTTATTTTTTATGGTTGTGATATTCGAGAAACCGGAATTTTATGCAATACAGTTAGTACTTGGCATTCATATGATTTTAATGGGAATACAAAATCGAGATGAATTGTTAGATGAACGCGTTGTCGCATTAAGCAATAGAGCATTTAAAACATCTTATATGGTGACACTATTTACAGGGATGATATTTTTTACACTTTATACGTTTGGATTAATCACTTTAAAAGCAGAAAGTGCAATTGTGATAATTTTGGCTGTAATGTCTTTATCTTTTTCAGTGAGTAATTTCATGCTATGGCGAAAATACTAGGAGGATGCGTATGTTTAGTAGAAGAAAGCTTAGTAGAGGAGAGTTGATTTAATGGCCCGATTCCAAGAGGGAACCGTGCCAAAACAAGTGAAATGGCCCGATTGCAAGAGCGAACCGTGCCAAAACAAGCAGAATGGCCCGATTGCAAGAGCGAACCGTGCCAAAACAAGCAAAATGGCCCGATTCCAAGTAAGAATCGGGCCATTATAATTTCTAAAATCAACTACTAGTAAACACCAACTGCATCCCAAGCTGCTTTAATAGTATTTGCTTCTGTTTGACCGTATAAGTCTAAAGCTGATTGGATTAATGCTTCTTTAGTATCTTTAAAGTTAGATGTTGATGTTAAGTAGTAAGATAATGCACGGTAATAAATTTGTTCTGCTTTTGATTTATCCATTTTTGTTACAGTATTGTAGAATGCTTTGTTAGGGATTCCTGAGTTGATGTGTACGCCACCCCAGTCACCGCTCTTAGTGTTAGGTAAGTATTGGAAGTCATCCATGTGTGATGGTTGATCATAAAGTTCTGGTTGAGAGAAACTACGTAATGCATCTCCAGCTCTACCTGGTGTATAAACATCTTCACCCATCAAGAAGTCTGGGTCTACAAAATAACCAAATACGTCAGACATAGATTCGTTGATTGCACCTGGTTCATTTTCATAAACAAGTCCTGCTGTGTGCTCAGTTACAGCATGTGTTAATTCATGTGCGATAATATCGTTAGCACCTGATAATGAAGTGAAAGTAACACCATCTCCATCACCATATACCATAGCTTCACCATTCCAGAAAGCATTGTTGTAATTTGAACCATAGTGAACTACTGAGTAGATTGGAGCTCCGTTTCCGTCATAAGAGTCACGATTGTGAGTATTTTTAAAGTAATCGTATACTACATCGCCATAATAATGTGCATCAACTGCTGCTTTTTGGCGTGAAGAAGTGAAGTATTTATCTGTATCTCTTACAATGTCAAAATTTGTTTGTGTGTTATATGCATCATAAGTTTCAATATTTCCAGTATGTGTTGTATCAGCGAGATAGAAGTAACTACCTTCCTGAAAGATATTTAAATTTTTAAATCTGTTATCGACACCGTATCCATAACCTGTTGTTGCAGCATCGAATAACATATTTTGTTTTTTGATAACTTCGCCTGTTTCAGCATCAATTTGTACGTGCCAGTTTGCTGCTTCAGGAGAAACGTAGATTAATTGAATATTGTATACATATTTATTTTTATCTGCATTAATTGCTACTTCAGCTTTTTTAACGACTTTGCGATTATCAAGATTTTTCACTTTATCTTTATCAGCACCGACAGCTTTGAATGCTAAATCAACCGCTTGATCTTGAGATAATTTTTGTGTGTTTGTTGGGTTCACTTCTTTTTGGTCAAGTTCACCATTTACATGAACGACTTGATTTTTATCGTTAACATGAATTTTAATTTCTTTATTTAGAGCTTTTTTACCGTTATTATGAGGCTTTAATGTATAGTGTGTGAATCCTTTATCGTCTTTTTCTACTTTTGTAATTTCATATTGTTTATAAAATTTCTTTGCAGCTTTGTCACCTGGTAAAGATTTTAAGAAGTTTTTTGCATCGATTTTAGATTGTACTTTTTGAAGGTGGTGAAGTGATTTGCTTGTTTCTGTTTTAGCAAAAGCTGTTTCGCCTTGAGTTAAACTTGCGAGTAAAGTCGATGATAATACGACAGCAGGTAAAATGTACTTTTTATTCATTGATAACACTCCTCATTCATCTAAAATTTAATTACAAGATTTATTATAAGGATTATCAATTTTAATACACTCGTATACACCGCAATTATTTTTACTCAAAAAAGTTAACATGAAAATATTGTACGCATCATATGGCTATTTCATAACAAAATTTATAATTTATATTGAACAAAACCCTTTATTTTTAAGAGATTTAACAAAATTAACAATTTATTAGATGTTAATTTTAAAAATTAAAAAAGATGCAGCTAATTATTAGCTACACCTTTTTCAACATATGCTCGGATCAATTTACGCTCTTTTTCTCCAACTGTATCAAATGTAAATATACATAATGCTGCTTTGTCTGAAACATTATAATGTTCATCACCACGAGATATTTTAATAATAACTACATTAGCTGCACCACGCTCAGTTTTATGCATTACATCAAATTGCCATTCCAAATTTAATCTTTCGGTTTCATCGAGATAACACTGTATACCTGCGATGAATTCATCATATCCTTTTTCATATTCAACACCGTCATCATAGATGATATTCGTTTGAACATTTTTATCGACGATTTCTTTGATTTTTTCAATATTGTTGTTCTGCCATGCAGCTAATAAATGTACGTGTGGCATTTGTCTCATCCTATCTTCTTTTTCTTATTTACACTATATCATAATCTTGAATATATAATGTTAATTATTTCATTCCATTTTATTCATGTGGTAAAATAAATTCAAAGAATTAGTAGAGGAGTGAAACACCGATGGAATTTGTTAAATCTCTATTCAAAGCAATCTTTATTACATTTTTAGTATTATCTGTTATTGTTACTGCTGGTGCAGCTTTATTTGTTATCAGCTTTAAGAAAGATTTTGAAGATATCGAACGTCGTACGAAAGAAATCGTTGCTAAAATTGAATCAGAAAATGTTTAAGACTCTGTAAATTGGAGTCTTTTTATTTTGTATAAAATAAATTTATCTGGGGTGTTCAATTGAGTCCATTACAATCTATTTCACAAGAAGAATTACATGGTTTAGAAAATATTCATTCAGAGAAGGAAATGTCACAGCTGATCCAATTGATGAGAAAACAAAGACCAGTTATTCATGATATCGTAATAGGGTGTAGTAGGAATAATCTTGATTTGATAAAAGCATATCAGTTTAAATTATTGTGGGAACAATTTGGAGGTTTAGATGGTACAGGCGGAACTGTGCTTGCAATTGTAAGCTGGAACCCACACTCATCTTCTTTTAATAAATATGTTAAACGTATCGCTAGGCACATACCAGATGGTTTCGTAGCAATCGGAGAAACTAGAGGTTTTGAACAAATTATGAGAAGGTTGCATCGTTTTACAGATGTAAAAGCAGATAGAACATTTGTATTTTCTTCTTTAGAATCTCAGCAGATGATTAATAGTGGTGGTATCTTTATCTTTGAAGGTATGCAAGGCACTTCAAAACTTGGTACTTATTTTTCAGTTCGTGATGGACTAATTCAAATTACATAAATTAAAACGCACATGCCATAAACATGTGCGTTTCTCATTAAATAATATCATCATCACGCTTTTTACGTGTGAAGTACAATAATGCAACACCTGCTGTAACTGTCATAAGACCAGCTAACGGTAATAATAAGCTCATTGCTTCACCAGTATGCGGTAAATATTGTTCTTCGTTGTTTGTGGAAGTATTATCATATGAACTTTTTTCAAAACGATTATCAGAAGCGTTATCAGATTGATCACTAGAATGGTTAGTATTGCTATTATTACGATAGTCTTTATAATTGCTGTCCGAAGCATAGCTGCTATCAGATGCATAGTCATCACTTGAAGTGTTTTGTTGTGATGTATCGTCCGATGTAAATGATGGACGTGTGTTTTCTTGACTTGTTGTCGTGCTGGAATAATTATTTGATGAAACATTATTATTACTTTCAGTGCTATAAGAACCATTTTCGTTACTTGTTGTACCAGACGTGACAGAAGCCTCACTATTACGTTTCATAGGATTTACTGTCGGTTGTTTTACTGGAAGCTGTGGTTTTACGTTACTACTATTAGTTGAATTATGTGTACGGTTTGACGCTCTATGTGTTGCCTCATTAGAGCTATCTTCTTTCTTACTTCTTGCAAGTAATGGTGGTATATCATCAGGAGATTTGCGAATCGTATCTTTTAATTGTGAATTTTTAGTTGTCGATTCAACAGAACGCTCTCGTTTAATCGGCTTTGTTTGTGCTTCAAAGATTAAAAATTTCTCTTCACCAGGTTCAATCTTTACATTATCTGTTTCCGTAGTTTTGTTGTAACTTACTTCATAGATCTTGTTTGGCTCAGTTGTATTAAAAGTTACGCTTCCGTTTGATACGTCAGCTTGATCAACAAGCTCTCCATCATATTTTAAATATACAGTGGTACCATCTTCTAGATTTGAAAATGAACGATCTACTGCATGAACTTTAATCGTTAGATTATCTTCTGGAAGAGGCGTTTCAGTCACCGGTATCTCTTCTGAAGAAGGTATAACTTCCTCGGGATTAACAACTTCGATATTATTCAGTTCACCAGGATTAATTTCATATTTTTGTCCGGCTATTTCAATCACTTTGATATCTTCAGCAATCACTGAATAACCATCATCTAAAGCAGTAAGAGGTTGTTCTTCTTCGTTTATATTGATACTAAAAGGAAAGTCTTTAATAGGTTCATCGTCTTTATCATGAAAATAAAGTACTGTTGGGGTTGCTTCGGCATGTGCTGGTGAAACTGTCGTGAGGGAAGCCATAATAGCAAATGATAAAAGTATTTTTTTCATATGGAACTCCTTTTTGCTTGTTGAATATATTATGACATAATTCAAATGCAAGTGCTATAGAGTATCCAATAATTCACAATTGATTTAGTAAGTTAAAACGTAATTTAAATTGTTTAATATATTGTCATATAAAGGGTGATTTTTCTTTGTTAATACCCATTAAATGGTTATAAAGTGAAAAAAGTAAATTGATTACAATGAAATAATATTGTAATTATTTTATATTTTTTTGAAAATTCTATCGAATTTTTTGAATATTTCGTGTATTATTATATTTGCAATATATCATTTAGTGAATGGAGGAAATTATTATGAGAGAAGAGTTAGAACAAGTTGTTTTAAAAATGAAAGAAATGAACTTATCTCTAGAAGAATTGTTAAACCAAAACAAAAATTTAGGATTTAGCGAAGACGTAGTAACAGTAATTGACTCTGCTGCCCAAAAACCACTTAAGTTCCAATCTTCAAAGTATTGGACTGGCGATTTCTAAAGTGATCGATCAATACATTTCGGAATTAATAAAGAAGTTAAATCTTTCTAGAGATTCCGAAGAGCAATTATTAGTTTATGTAACTAATAAAATCCAGCGAGATAGCTGGGGAAGTTATTACGAAACAATCAACAAATTATTTAATAAGGGAACACAAGCTGATATGCAAAGAAATTCGGTTGCTATTCAGCTTGTTTTTTGGGCTTTTGATTTAGTCGATGATGTTGTTGATGGAGATTACTTGTTAGAGTGGATATCTAGAGAGCAACAAATTCTTTTGTCTCATATTACTATGCTTCAAGCTATTCGTTTGTTTAATCAGGAAATTCAAGATGAGGTAATGGCACTTATTGTTGATGCAGGATATGCTGAATTTTTTGATGTAACATTTGATTTTAATGAAAATCCAAATATTTCTGAAGATGAATATATCAATTTAGTTACGCAAAAGTCAGGAAACTTAATGCGTTTGATTGGCTTAATCATTGATAAAGATAATGAACCGTTACAATATTTTATGCAAAATGTGGGAATAGCTGCCCAAATTAAGAATGATATTGATAGTATCTTATCTGAACACAAGAATGATTTTAATCAGAGAAAAATGTATCTACCATTGATTAAATATATCTTTTTTTCCGGGGATAAAAACCTTCAGTACTATTCACGAGAAAATATTTTACAATCGGGTTCACTAGACTACTGCAGATTGTTGTATAATTATTACGTTGAAAAAGCATACAGTATACTTTTAGATGCTTTTCCCGATAAAACTGAAGGAATAAGGAAATTAAAAGATGAATTCAATTTTTAGATTAAAACGTATGTCATTAACAGTCTATATATCTTTAATTGTTATATCATATATATTTCATTTAAAGTTTTTCTATGCTATCAAATATTCTATATTAACTGTACAGAATACTGATGATATGACAATTTTAATAATTTGTTCAGCTTGTTTTAACTTTTTCATAAGTATTGTCGTACTTCAAATATTTAATAAATTTGATTCATATGTACTTAAACATTTTTTTATACTTTGCATATTATTAGCTAACACTATATCTTTTTCATTTTATGATCCTTTGCTTAAAGGATTCGGAACAACCATGGAAATATTTTTACTGTTTTCTGTATTAGCTATGTTATCGAAGTTATTTAGTATCTATCCAGTATTCTCAAGGTCAAATAAACTAAATACATTTTTAAAACTCAATAATTATTTAATTTTTATCCTTTTCATTATTGCAATGATACTGAATGTTACACTTCAGAGAAGTGACTTTGTGTTATTTTCGTTTATTATGCTTATCACAGTTTGCATCATTTTATTGCTGAGTGTATTTTATGTGATTTTCTCAATCATTCGTAACTCACATGGTATGATTCGTCGTGAATTGTATTTTATTCTTGCTTCGCTGTTACTTAGTATCTTACCGATGTTTACGCTTAATTTATTTTTACATTTCTTTAATAGCAGTATTCCTTACTACTATTTATTACCGACACTCATTATTTTCCCATTGTATTTACTTTATTCATTCTGTAAATTCAAGATAATCGTTTCAGAATCATTTTTATCTATTGTCTTTGGATTGTTTCAGATATGGAATGTGTTAATGCTATGTTCAATGATTGTATTCTATGTATTTTTCCTTGAGCATCCAATGCTCATCACTGCAATTATCATCCATAGCTTATTGTTGGTTGGATGTGTTGCATTATATTACTTCCGTAACCGTTATGCTGTAAAATATCGTGCTGCAAATATTACAAACAATATCAACGAGAATATTTATGATACTTTAATTCAGAACAATATTCAGTTATCTAATTATTATTTATTTATTGAAACGCAGGACCAATCTGAACAGTATAAGTTCCAGCTGGGACGTTTAATTATGATGATATCATCTCTAAGACGCATATGATTTATGAGCGTTCAACGATTGCGATTAACCAGTTGCAGGATATTACCGTATATGTTCATCGTACTGCCGTAAATAATGCATTTATTGCCTTTCATACTTCAGAGGTTGAAAAGTTTAAATATCATGAATTTGTTCATTTATTAGAACAGTTTGAGTTCTTTATGAAAAACTATTCTACGAAGTTAATGGATGAAGATTATAAGAATCGTATTTATTTATCACATGCTGCACTTGAAGAAGAACGCGAACGTTTATCGCTTTTTTTACATGATGATATTTTACAGAATATTATTCTCGCATTGAATGAGACGAAGACTTTAGACAAAGATGGAAGTCGTGCGCATATTGAAGAGATTCTGGATGAATCAATCTATGCGATTCGTGAAGCATGTGAAGATCTATTTCCGGCAGATTTAGACGACTTTGGGTTAAATGAGAGTTTAAACAGTTTAATTCGTCGTCATCTGTATGAATCAATCATTGATATTCAGCTGGATTATCAGGAAAGCAACGTTATAATTGATAAACTCATAAAAATCAGCAGTTATCGTATGATTAAAGAATTGATCAACAATGCGATAAAACATGCCGATGCTAAACATATTAAAGTTGAAGTGGTTGAATCAATCTCATCTTTATCATTTAAAGTTTCGGATGATGGTAAAGGTATCCCGTATCATAACGTATCAGATATTTTAGTAAGAGGATCTAACAATGGGTTAAAGTACTTGATAAACCAGGTCAACTTGTTTGATGGCTCTGTAGAATTTTCGGTGTTTGACGAAAATGCATACAGACAAGGTCTTATTGTAAGTGTTACATTGCCGTTAGAATAGAGGTGGTTTCATGGTAAAAATTATTATACTTGATGACCATGAATTATTCGGTCACGGGGTTGCTAAGATTATTGAGGCGGAAGACGATTTGTCAGTGCTAAAAGTATTTACAGATCCGAATCTGCTTACACATTATATTAAAACGTTACAGCCTAATATTGTGCTGTGTGATATTAAAATAAAAGATGTGAATGGCTTAAACATCGTAAAGACGTATTCTAAAAAATATCCGAAAGTAAAGTTTATTATGCTCAGTGGGTACAACTTAGAAGAGTATAAGATTAAAGCTTATGAAAATGGCGCGGTTGGATTCATTTTAAAGGATGAATCTACGGATAAACTTGTAGATGGTATCCGTGCAGTGTATTATTTTAATCAAAATCTGAAGCATGACATGGTTTTAGCGAAACCTTTATTGAGTGATCAGGAGAAAGAGATTTTGCGTATGATTGCTAAAGATATGAAAAATCAGGAAATCAGTGAAGCTTTATTTATCAGTAAGCGTACAGTTGAATATCACATTACGAAGCTGATTCGAAAGCTTGGTGTGGAATCAAGGTTAGGTGCTGTAATTAAAGGGATAAAGCTGGGGATTATTGAAGAAAGTGAAACGAAAATTTAGAGGCTGGGACAGTAGTGTACTGCCACAAAGAAAAACCGGACAAAACTAATAAATCGCGCTTTGATTTATAGTTTTTGTTCGGTTTTTGTCGTAGGGGCAACTGCTGTTCTGCCGTTTAAGCTGTTAAACAGAAGAAGGCTAAGACTTCTGTATCACCTTCTTTTTAATGGGTGTAAATATTGATGATATCCATAAATGAAATAAAGAAAGTCTGATGATTACTTGTCACAGAACCGATGATAATGGCCGCCCATTGATCTATTTTCTCAATCGTCATATCGACAGACTGAATATAACCATCCATATAGTATTCGATTGTCACATCCTGATGTTTAGCAAGTGCGATGTGCAATGTTTCATTGATTTCCTGCATACGGTCTTCAGAAAGCTCTGGGCGTTCAACTTTATTTTGATTTTCTATTTGTCGTCGTACATCGGCGAATTGTTGTGGCATCGTAGCAAATGGTGCCCATTTAATCATACCGCGTCCTTTAGGAATGTTGCGATTCAGTTGCTCCGGTTCAACTTTTCTGTAATCAGTTTCGCCATAGATAGGGTGGATCATTGCCTCACATCCTTGTTCTTTTCTTTTATTATACGAACGTACGTTCTGTTTTTCAACAAAAATAAGCAGTGGAATTTTCCACTGCTTATTTGTTCGTTTTAAATTGATGTTTACCAGGAAGATTAAGCGCAGTGACAATCAGCGTCACACCCACAATGCCAAGCAGTGCGACATATA
This sequence comes from Macrococcoides goetzii, assembly GCF_002742385.2. Taxonomy (GTDB): domain Bacteria; phylum Bacillota; class Bacilli; order Staphylococcales; family Staphylococcaceae; genus Macrococcoides; species Macrococcoides goetzii. The sequence goes on along the minus strand of NZ_MJBI02000004.1, from coordinate 90,344 downwards.
CACTCATCATTACACTGTTTAACACAACACCCACGATTAAACCGGAACTTGCCACAAGTCCTGCACCGCTATAACCGAGCGAACTAAATGCAACATAGCTTGCGCGTGCATCATCAGGCATCAGTTTCGCCATATACACAGAATAAATCGGACTTTGAATCAATTCACCGATAGTTGCAAATAATATACATAGCATGAGCATCCACCACACTGTAATTGTATGCGTTAATGCATACCCGAATGTGTACATTAGTCCACCAATGACAAGCATTGTACGCTGATTAAATGGTTCGACGAGTTTGTTGACAAGAAAAGTAATCGTTACAACAAGTACTGTATTTTCAATGAGCATTAAACTCATCATGCGTACACCATCAATGTGTATACCGAACAAATCAATAGGTTTAAATACTTCATGTAAACGTACGCCAATATAATTGGTTAAAGCAAATTCAGCAGAGAAGATAAATACGGCAGCAGCAGTGAAAAGCACGAAGCGCGTATCCTTTAAAGCTATTTTATATTTACCGAATAGATCGCGCATCCAGTGCATATCAACGATGACTTTCTCTTTCTCGGTCGTTGGATCTTTTAGAAATTTGTAGAAAATAAACGTATTGATTAACATGATTGCAATGATAATGATAAAGAGTAGGAAACGATGTTCTTTATAAAATAGTCCACCAATTGCTGTTCCTATAGCAGTAGCGAGGTTATTAGACCAGTATGTCGTCACATAAACTGATTTTCTGCTAACTTCATCGGTAGAATCAATAATCAATGCTTCAAGTGCCGGGAAGATCATGGCACTTGGAATAGCGAGACACATAAAGATAATTGCCACAAACCAGGCAAGATTAATATCGGGATGAATGAAAATTGCCATCACAGTAAAAAGAATCGCAAATATAGTTTGTCCCCAGATGAGCTGTCCTTTACGACTGAAGCGGTCTGCAAAGTAGCCACCGACAAGATTACAAAGCAATCCGAAAATGACATTCAGTGACATGAGGATACCCGAAGTGACTTTGCCGAGTTCATCAGCAATATATAAAACCATGAAAGGCATAACACTCATTGACGCAGCGTGATCAAAAAAACCACAAATAATTCGCAGTTTAACATTAGATGGAAAGTCTTTAAACTTCATTATGGGATACCTCTAGTTGTTTTTATTCTTATTATATTTCATAATAATCTGAAAATATATATAAAAAAATAAGCTAGAACAAAAGTTCTAACTTAATTCGTAATTGAAAGCAATAGTTCACGTGCAACTTTCGCTGCAACAGCATTAGAAACGCCACTGTGGTCATATGGTGGTGACAATTCTACGATATCAGCTGCAACAACGTTCAGTTGTTCGAATACTTTAAATGCAGGTTCAAGTTCTTTATAAGTTAATCCACCAGGTTCAGGTGTTCCTGTACCAGGGAAGATTGATGGATCTAAACAATCCAGATCAATTGTGACGTATACTGGCGCATTACCGATAATGCCTGGTAAATCCTTTAATGTATCGATTGAGAATTTCTCAAGTACGGTATGTGTTTCGCTCCAGTCGAACTCTTCTTTTGTGCCTGAACGAATACCGTACTGATAAATTCTGTTATCGCCGACAAGGTCATGTATACGACGTACGACTGTCGCGTGGGATAATGGCTCTCCCATATAGTCATCACGTAAGTCTGTATGAGCATCAAGCTGCACAAAGATCGCATCCGGATACTTTTCAAGAACAGCACGCATAGGGCCAAGCGTTACTAAATGTTCGCCACCAATCATAAATGGCAGTTTCCCTGCATTTAAAATCGTGCGTGCCGTCTCTTCAAGTTCTTCTAATACTTTCACTTTGTTACCGATTGTAATATCGACGTCTCCTGAATCCATAATACGGACATCTTCCAGATCCTTGTTTAAGAATGGGCTATATGTTTCAAGACCGTAGGATTCAGACCGGATTGCATCAGCTGCAAAGCGTGTACCAGGACGGTTTGAAACCGTACCGTCAAATGGTGCACCATATATCACTGTTGTTGCTTCTTCAAATGAAGCTTCGCAACTCATATACACGTGTTTATTCGGTTGCATCATCGAGCATCTCCTTAACGAATGTTGGAAGAGCGAATGCACCAGTATGAATATCAGTGTTATAGTATTTAGTTTTTAAGCCAAGCGCGTTCCAGGCATCTAAGTCAGCATCTTTTAAAGGATCGAACTTCTTAGAAGCAAATCCGAATAACCAGTGACCAGATGGATAAGTCGGCATATGGAACTGGTACACACGTGTAATCGGGAATAAACCTTTGATTTTAGAGTGTGCACGTTTCATTTCATGTGCGTAACTTGGGTAGTAAGGTGATTCATGCTGATTAATTAATATACCGTCATCTGTTAATACACGGAAACAGTTGTTGTAGAAATCATGTGAGAATAAACCTTCACCAGGACCGATTGGATCCGTAGAGTCCACTAAGATAAGATCATAGTAACCATCTTCTTTGTTCTTCACGTATGCTAAACCGTCTTCAAATAATAAAGTGACACGTGGATCTTCTAGTTTCCCTGCAGTAATTGGAAGATATTCTTGAGATAAACGTACAACACGCTCATCAATTTCTACCATATCAATTTGTTCGATAGATGTGTAACGTGTTAACTCACGTACAGTACCACCGTCACCACCACCGATAACAAGCACTTTCTTGATGTTAGGATTTGTTGCCATTGCAACGTGTGTAATCATATCGTGATACACGAATTCATCTTTTTCGTTAACCATCATTAAACCATCTAAAGTGAAGAAAGTACCGAATTCTTCAGACTTGAAGAAATCAATTTGCTGGAATGGTGTTTTTTCAGTTAAGATATGTTCATTTGTTTTAATAGAGAACTTCACGTTATCCGTGTGATTTTCTGTATACCATAAATCTAACATGTACAATTCCTCCTTATTTAACTTCTACTTCAACAGGTTTGAATGATTCTACGATGATTTCACCTTTAGAATATTTGTGAATTTTATCAGCCATACCACGACCGATTTCATATGAATCAGAAAGTTCAGCTTTTAAAGCTTTTTGTAAGTAATCTTCTGCACGCCATGGGTCTACAGTATCACCACAAGTGAATACGTCAACTGAAGCGTAGCCATATTCTGGCCATGTGTGAATTGTTAAATGTGATTCTGAGATGATAACAGCACCACTTACACCGTATGGGTTGAAAGTATGGAAACAGCTTTCAACGATTGTTGCACCACTTACGCGGGCAGCTTCATTCATGATTTCTTCAACTTTATCATGGTCCTTTAAAATATCTTTGTCGCAGTTATAGTATTCAATTAAAACGTGTCTTCCAAGTGTAGTTAATTTCATTATTAAATATCTCCCTTATTATCAATTATAAATACTTCATTTTTGTTTTCTGCGCCAATCTTAATAATTGGCTGGTCGTTAATAAATTTCCAGTAGTCGATGACTTCCTGGGTGATCATTTCACCTGCCATCAGTATCGGAATACCCGGCGGATAGATCATTAAACTTTCTGCACAAACTTCGTTTAGTGCATCTTCAATCTGAACGACTTTCGTCTCAGAGTAAAAGACATCTCTTAAGCCCATTTTCTGCATCGGAATCGACATCTGCTTCAGAATCGGTGGAACGAAAGGTTTGTCTGGGTTAAAATGTTTAGCGCTAATATCTGAGAGTGCATCAAAGAGTTGATTCAATTCACTTTCATTATCCATAAATGACACAATTCCCATGACGATATTAGGTTCTGCAAGTTCCATCTGTATATCGTAGTCGCTACGCAACAAGTGATACACTTCAAAACCAGATAAATCAAGACGATGATCAATATAGATTGTCAGTTTAGTTTCGTCTAGCTGCTGGTGATATTTCCTGTTAAACTTTTCTGGTTCTAACATGTAGAATCCAGGAATTTTGTTGATGCTTTGTCGAAATGACTGAACGAGTGATAAGACATTGTTGATTTTCTCTTCGCCGTGCAGTGCTAAATGATGACGTGCGATATCAAGTGATGACATCAGCAGGAATGAAGCAGAGGTTGATGTCAGCATATTGATAATACTCTTTACTTTATGCTTATCAATGAGTTTGCTGTTAAACAAAAGAACACTCGTTTGAGTAAAAGAGCCACCTGTTTTGTGTAAGCTCGTTGCTGCCATATCGGCACCAGCTTCCATACTGGAAAGTGGAAGTTCATCTGAAAAGCGATAATGTGCACCATGTGCTTCGTCCACGAGAACAGGAATGCCGGCATTGTGCGCGATTGAAACAATTTCTTTTAAATCACTTACTGCCCCGAAATATGTTGGGTTCATGATGAACAATGCTTTCGCATCTGGATGTGCTGCAATCGTTTCGCGTACAGTTTCTACACTGATATTATGTGCAATTCCGTATTCTGTGTCGAATTCAGGTACCATATAAACGGGTGTAACATCAGCGAGAGCCATCGCATTTAAAACAGATTTGTGAACATTTCTTGGAAGTAACAGTTTATCTTTTGGCTTGAGTGTAGACAGAATCATTGCCTGTATACCAGACGTCGTACCATTTAATAAAAAGTGTGCTTCCTCTGCTAGAAACAAATCAGCCATCAAAGCTTGTGATTTCTGAATGACACTTGTTGGATGATCAAAGTTATCTAACGTTGGCATCGAATTTACGTCATGACGTAAAGTGCGCATGCCGTAATAGTTCAATTTATAGTCAGGGTCCAGTCCACGTTTATGTCCTGGAACATCAAAACTTGTAACGTGTTGTTCTTCGTACTCTTTTAAGGCCGTAAATAAAGGAGTCAATGCATGCTTTGCTTTATCGATATTATGAAAAGCCTTGGAGTAATATGTTTGAGTCATTGGCCACTCCTTAAAATTGGTAAAGATTTAAATATTAGTCTTACTTAACTATTAGTAATGTAAAACTGTCATTTATTAATACCAAACAAATTGTAATGTATTACTAAACTATAAGCAACAAAAACTTTTTTATTTTGATAAATTATTTTCAACTTTTCGCAATCTGAAAGTGATTTTGTTAAAATGAAATTAACAGGAGGCGATACAATGAGTGAAGTAAAAGGATTTATTGGATCATATACAAAACAAGACGGTAAAGGGATTTATAGTTTTACATTGGATACAGAAGAAAAGACGATTAAGACGGTAGAAACAGGATACGAAGTGTCTGGCTCAACATATATTCAACAACATGGTGATAAATTGTATGGTATTAAAAAAGCAGACAGCAATGCAGGTATACAGAGTTATCAAATTAATGAAGATGGGACATTAACAGTAATTAATGACAATTTATCATCTACAGATTCAGGGTGTCATATATGGATTTCTGAAAATGGGAAATATTTATTAGAAGCGGTTTATGGACCAGGTGTTGTAAGATTATATAAATTAGATGAAACGACTGGTGAAGTATTAGAATTAATTGATATTGCACAGCAAGAAGGAACGGGACCAAATAAAGAGCGTCAGGATCACGCACATACGCATTATATCCAGGAAACACCAGATGGCAAATATGCAGTTGCTGTTGATTTAGGAACTGATGAAGTGATTACATTTACTTTTGGCGATCATGGATTTAAACGTGTTGAAACGTTAAATGTAGAACCAGGTATGGGGCCAAGACATTTAATATTTAATGATAATGGCAAATATGCATATTTATTTACGGAGTTGAGCAATGAAGTCGTTGTATTGAAATATGAAGATGGGAAATTTGAAATGCTGGATAAATTATCATCTATTCCAAGTGACTTTACAGAAAACTCACAAGGAGCAGCAATTCGTTTAAGTCATGACGGTAAATATTTATATGCTTCCAACCGTGGACATCAATCTATTGCTGTATTCAAAGTATTAGGTGACGGTGAGAAGATTGAACTAGTTGAAATTGTAGGAACGGGTGGAGACTGGCCACGTGACTTTAATATCGATCCAAGTGATACTTTCCTTGTGTGTGCACATGAAGCTGATGGCGTATTGACGCTATTTGAAAGAGATAAGGAAACAGGAAGATTAACAATGTTAGAAAATGATAAACGTGCACCAGAAGGCGTATGTGTTCAATTTTTATAGAGATAATGATAATTCCTACCTCGAATTGAGGTAGGAATTTTTTTTGTATGGATTAGGATTCGAAATTGCTGAACCCCCAATTTCGAGGGTGGAGTTGATGCTGAAATTGGTGAATCCCCAATTTCGAGAGAGAAATTGATGCTGAAATTGGTGAACCCCCAATTTCACCATCAATTAAAGTTATTAACGATAAAATGTTAAAGGCCCATTCTTAAATATTTTATGATGTGTATTCAAATATGTACGTATCTTTTCGCTACTAATATGATTTTCTGTCCATTTTTTGACCAGATTCACGGTTAATCGCTCCATTGGATAAATTAAATGGATGTCTTCGATTGCTTTTTGTAGATAGTCATTACAGTTAACTTCTTTTTTACAAGCTAGACACTTAAATTTTCGATTCGAAACTTTTTCGTACTTTGCAACATGACAATGACATACAACGCCCATGCCTAAATCTTCAATATTAATACGCTTTCTAAAATTGAATTTTTCATCAGTGTATTGCAAATCTATTAATTTTTTAGCAATATGTTGATCGTATTTTCCAAAAGCATGGTGACTATTTTCTTTAATAACTCTAAAAATATCAAAATATTCTAATATATTATCATGAACTTGTTAACCATAAACTTTATAATCGGGATTAACAAATGTAGTGTAGTAGTTGAAGGGTAGGTCAATGTGGTTTTGTGTAAGAAGTATTTTAAATAATTTAGGTGTTCTAATTCTTTGTTCGTTTAATTTATCAATAGGTGTACCATTTAGAAAGTAGAATAGATTGTCTTTATAGCAGACATCACAGTACATATTTTTGATTTCAAATATAAATATTTGTCCGTTCATAATAATGAGCGCATCAATTTGAAAGTATTGTTTATTAACTAAAAATCTTAAATTGTTTAGTACTAGTCCATATTTGAGATTTTGCTTCACTATAGCATCAAAACTTCGTTCACCGTTAATTCCTTTTATCCGTGTATCAATCTCTTCATTATCTTCATAAGAAAGTTGAGCCCGAATACTTAGCTGCAGTAAATAGGATAATTCCATATCAAATTTTCTTTCTTTAATAATCATTAAAAATCTCCTTTATAACATTTCAATGATAAAATTATGGTATCAAAATAGTATTAAACACATGTAAAATAATTGTAAAAATGGAGTGATAATATGAAAATTGCGATTTATCAAATGGAGATTCTTCCTGGTGAACCCGAGAAAAATATTGAGAAAGTTGCAAATTGGTTATCGACACTCGATGACGTTGATATTGCTGTATTACCAGAGATGTGGAACACCTCATATACATTAGAGGAATTAGTAAATATAACATCTGAAGAAGGACAGCGAGAAATCGAAAAATTAAGTGAACTTGCAAAACAATATCAGATAAATATTGTTGGAGGATCAATTGCTGTGAAAGTCGAAGATAAGATTTACAATCGAGCAATTGTTATAAATAAAAATGGTGAACATATACATCAGTACGATAAATTACATTTAGTACCGATGCTGGATGAACCAAATTATTTAACACAAGGGAATAATATTTCAATTTTTGAAATAGATAATGTAAAGATGGGCGTTATAATTTGTTATGATCTGCGATTCCCTGAAATATCGAGGAAATTAGCTTTAGAAGGAATTGAAGTACTATTTGTTGTAGCAGAGTGGCCGATAGAACGCATCAGTCAATTTGAAAAATTACTCTATGCTAGAGCAATTGAAAACCAGGTTTATGTCATTGCAAGCAACAGTATCGGAAAGTGTGATGATACGGTATTTGGTGGTAAATCGATGGTGATAAATCCATTAGGAGAAGCCACTACAAAAATAATATTAGGGGAAGGGACAATTCAAGCAACTGTTAATATAGAAGAAATTAGAAATATAAGAACTAAAATACCTTTATTAAAAACACGCAGAGCAGATATATATTAGCACTTAATGTAAAAAAATTTCGGAAGATATAAAATGTCACAATTTAGACACATTTGAAGTAAATAATTCTACACAGAAATGATTATTTTTAACATATTTAATAATAAAGTGAATTAATCTGAAAAATATTATAAGAATATATTATTAAAATTAAATTTTATTCTTTAATATTTCATAATGATTGGTTTAACTGTTAAATTTCTATTTAATTGTTCTATAAATATGCAGTAATAATTAAAATGTTATTAAAATAAAGTTTAATGTAAAAATTTTCAAAATAAATAACTTGGTTTTGTAAATATAATACTTTTTCAAGAATACTGAAAATTATATTAATTTTAATCTTAAGCGATTTAATAAGGGTTTACTTAAGAAAATAAAGTCTATAGAATTAAAGTGTATAATGTGTTCATTGTAGCATTATTGCATGTTTTTATTTTAAAGGAGGATTTTGTATGAAAAAATCAAACAAAAGTAAATTAGATTTCCTTCCTAACAGATTAAATAAATTTTCAATCAGAAAATTTTCATCTGTGGGTACAGCTTCAATTTTAATTGGATCTTTAGTGTTTACAGGAAGCCAAGCAAGTGCAGCAACAGATGATACAACAACGACTGAAGCAGCATCAGAAGCGACATATACTATTGGAGATAAAACTTGGTATGATTTTAACTTAAATAATATGTATGATGCCGGCGAAGATAAAGGAATTGGTAACATTACTGTTATAGTTTCAGAATATGGTGGAGCTGAAGTAGCAAGAACTGTATCTGATGCAAATGGTAACTGGAGCATTTCAGGTTTGAAAGACGGAAAATATAAAATTAACTTTGTGGCACCTGATTTAACTTATCAGGGAGTACGTCAAAATGAACACGTTGGAACTGGTCAAAACTCAGTAGGTCCAACAGATGCATTATTTGAAATCAATGGAGCAGACAACTTTAATTTAGATCAAGGATATATCGTTCCTGGTTATAACGTTAATGACGATAGTAAAATAGATCCACCAACAACAGAAGCGCCAACAACAGAAGCGCCAACAACAGAAGCACCAACAACAGAAACGCCGACAACAGAAGCGCCGACAACAGAAGCGCCGACAACAGAAGCACCAGTTGAGGACACTGGCAACCATAAAATTGCTGGTCGTATCTTTGACGATCTTTTAGGCGCTAACGGTGAAGCGAACAACAACTTACGTGATGAAAATGAAAGTTTAGTGTTAGCTACTCCAGAAGAGTTAGCGGCTTTCAAAGTTGAATTACGTGATGAAGCTGGTAATATCGTTGCGGAAAAATCTTTAGATGCAACTGGTTACTATGAGTTTACTGGTTTAAAAAATGGTACTTATAATGTAACATTTAAAAACCCATTAACTTGGTCACCTGTTATCGCTAACGTTGATTTTGATGCAAGTGATGATAGAGACTCAGATGGTCCAACAGATGTACGTGTTGTAATTAACAACAATGATTCATTACATGTAGACCAAGGATATAAAAAAGGTGCAGGACATTCAGTAAATGATTTACCGGGTAACCCTGAACCACCAACAACAGAAGAACCACCAACAGTGGAACAACCACCAGCTACAACAGAAGAACCACCAACAACAGAAAAACCTGATACTGGTAAATATTCTTTAGGTGACAAAGTTTGGGAAGATAAATTAGAAGAAGATACTAAAGCACCAAATAATGTTCAGGATGCTGACGAAAAAGGTATCGAAGGTATTAAAGTAACTTTACATGACTATGCTGGTAACTTTGTAGGTGAAACTTACACAGATGCAAACGGTCAATACAGATTTGATAATTTAGCAAATGGTACTTACCGTGTTGATTTTGATACACCACTTGGCTGGTCACCAGTTATTGCTAACTTAGGAGACGAAGTTATTGATTCAGACGGTCCTGTAGCAGTTTTAGCTGATATCAATGGTAAAGACAATCTGGATGTAGACCAAGGTTATGTAAATAATGGTGGAGGCGGAGTAGTTACTCCAGTTCCAACGCCAGATCCAGGCAAACCGGAACCAACGCCAGAACCAACGCCAGACCCAGTTAGACCTGAAGGTAAATACTCTATCGGAGATAAAGTATGGTGGGATGATCAAGATAAAGAAGGCAACTTAGATAACTTACAAGATCCAAATGAAGCACCTGTTAAAGATTTAAAAGTTACAATTCGTGATGAAGCAGGTAACTTAATCGGTACAACTTATACAGATGCAAATGGTCATTATCAATTTGATAACTTACCAAACGGAACTTATATCGTTAACTTCCACAATCCATTAGATTGGTCACCAGTTATCGCTAACTTAGAAGCTGATTTACATGATGTAATCGATTCAGATGGACCAACAGATGTACGTGTAGTAATTAATGGTGCAAGCAACTTTGATGTAGACCAAGGTTATGTATTAAAAACTGGTTCTCCAGTTATCGTACCTCCAGGTGGCGGTGGAGAAGTAACACCACCAGTAACGCCTCCAGGTGGCGGTGGAGAAGTAACACCTCCAACAAAATTACCATTACCTCCAGAAGTATGTTCTGTCGTTTCTATCGGCGAAGGTACAGCTGGTAACTTATCTATCGGAAACAAAGTATGGTGGGATGCTAACCGTAACAACATGCAAGACGCGGGAGAAAACCCAGTTGTAGGATTACGTGTAACACTACGTGACTACTCTGGTAATACAATTGGTGAAACTTATACTAATGCTTGGGGAGAATATGCGTTCCACGGTTTAGCTGAAGGAACTTACCTCGTAAACTTCCACAATCCATTAGACTGGTCACCAGTTATTGCTAATATCGAAGCAGACTTACATGATGAAGTTGATTCAGATGGTCCAATCGATGTTATCGTAAACTTAAAAGATAAATCTAATGCTAATGTAGACCAAGGTTACTATGGTACTGGCGAAGCTGGACCAAGTTGTGATACTGGTATTACACCTCCTGGCGACAACGGTGGTGGAGATGATAAAACTCCAGTAACACCTCCAACAGATGGTGGTGGAGATGACAAAACTCCAGTAACACCTCCAACAGATGGTGGTGGAGATGACAAAACTCCAGTAACACCACCAACAGACGGTGGTGGAGATGACAAAACTCCAGTAACACCTCCAACAGATGGTGGTGGAGATGATAAAACTCCAGTAACACCACCAGCAGAAGGTGGTCAATTACCTGATGTTAAAGATTCAGAGAAAGCTACTGTAACTCCAGATAGCAATTTACCGGATACAGGTGAAGCGAACAATGCAGCAATTGCAACAGGTGCAGCAGCAGCATTATTAGCTGGTGGCGCATTAATCGCAGCTTCTCGTAAAAGAAGAGACGAAGAAATTTAATAAATAAACCTAAAAAGGAAGATCTCAAATTTGAGATCTTCCTTTTTCATTCATATATCATTTAAATATTTGTTTGACGTATCTGAATTTTCCTTTGTAAGGTGGAAACATAATACCGGATTCCAACTTCGTACTTTTTGTCATATATGCTTTTTGATGACTGAATAATTCAAATGTATATTTTCCATGGTAATGTCCCATACCTGAATGTCCCACACCGCCAAAAGGTAAATAAGGATTAGCGACATGCATGATTGTATCATTTACACATCCACCGCCAAATGATACACGTGTGAATACGTCTCTAATAAAATCATGATCATCGCTAAATATATATAATGCCAATGGTTTTTCATATTGCTGAATTGTTTCAAAAATTTCTTCTTTGTTATTGTAACCGATGATCGGTAAGATAGGCCCGAATATTTCTTCCTGCATCGATAAGTCGTTTAATCGAGCATCAATAATCGTCGGTGCTATATGCAATACATCTGCTTTTGAAGTGCCTCCAATAAGAATACGGTCATGTGCTTCATCAATCATTGCTGTTAAGCGATTGAAGTGCTGGTCGTTGATAATGTGACCATAGTCTTCACTTTCTAATGCATTTTTTCCATAAAACTCATTCAAGGTAGATTGCATCGCTTTAAGAAATTTGTCTTTCACTTTATTGTCAATCAATACATAATCAGGTGCAATACACGTTTGACCGGCATTCATGAATTTACCGAATGCAATACGTTCAGCTGCAACTTTAATATTAGCAGTATCATCTATGATAGTAGGGCTCTTTCCACCGAGTTCCAGCGTAACTGGTGTAAGGTGTTTACTTGCTTTTTCATAGACGATTTGTCCTACTTTTGTACTGCCCGTAAAGAAGATATAATCAAAGCGAACGTCCAGTAGAGCTGACGTTATTTCTTTTTCTCCTTGAATCACTTTTACGTATTCAGGTTCAAAGACTTCTTTCAAAATTTGTTCGATAACAATGCTTGTTTGAGGTGTATGTTCTGACGGTTTTACAACTACACAGTTCCCAGCTGCGATAGCACCGATTAATGGCGACATCACGAGTTGGAAAGGATAGTTGAATGGTCCGATGATAAGCACAGTACCATAAGGTTCATACATTAAATAACTTTTACCTGGAAATTGCATCATCGGCGTATTGATTGATTTCACCTTACTCCAGTTTTTGATTTCTTTGATATATGTAGAAAGTTCTTTTAACACGATGCCGATTTCAGTGGCGTACGCTTCAACTTTTCCTTTACCAAGATCGCTGTTTAAAGCATCGATAATATCCGTTTCATACGATTTTATAGCTTTTTTTAACGCTTTTAATTTTTTTCTTCTTACTTTAATCTGCTTTGTTTCGTGCGTTGCAAAATAGTCTTTCATCTTTTTGATATCTTCGTGAATATTCATGAAAATTCCTCCATTTAGCATTGTTAAGGTGTATACTAATTAATAAATAAACGATAAAAATTCCGGGGTGAAATAAATGAAATTTGGTCTTATCGGAACAAATTGGATTACTGATCGATTTATCGAGGCAGGTAAAACTGTTCCAGAATTTGAACTACATAGCGTCTATTCCAGAACGATTGAACGTGCGCAAAGTTTTGCAGAAAAACATCATATTCCTAACTTTACAGATGATATGGATAAATTGTTGAATGATGAAGCAGTGGATATCATTTATATAGCTACTCCAAATATATTACATCATCAACAGGCAATACAAGCAATGAATCACGGTAAACATGTTTTATGTGAGAAACCAATTGCCACAAGTGAAAAAAACTTTAATTTAATGTATCAGGCGATGGAAAATAATGATGTGTTCTTCATGGAAGCGATGAAAAGTATTTACTCACCATCTTTTATCAAACTTCATGAATGGATTAAAGAAATCGGAATCATTCGTCGTGCCAACTTCCACTATAATCAATATTCCTCTCGCTATGATAAATATAAAGATGGTATAGTAGAAAATGCTTTTAAACCTGAACTGGGAAACGGAGCATTAATGGACTTAGGTGTCTACACTATTAGTCCTTTAGTTAATTTATTTGGAATGCCTAAAACAATTCAAGCGACTGGCAAACTGTTGTCAACTGGCGCTGATGGGCAAGGTACGATTATTTGTAATCATCATTATATGACATCTGTACTCAGCTATTCAAAAATTATTGATAGCCATTTACCATCAGAGATTGTTGGTGAAGAAGGTATTATATTAATTGATAAAATCTCTGCACCAAATAAAGTTCAGAAGTTGAATCGCCATGGAGAAGTTATTGAAGAAATAGTGAGTGATGCACCACCTATGTCATATGAAATAGCGCATTTCATAGAAGCGATTAAAAATAAAGATTTTAAGGCGCTTAATTTAGAGACTTCACATCAAACAATGAAAGTAATTGATGAAGTAAAAAAACAAATTGGCATTTTAATAAAATAAGTTATTGATTATTCAGAAAATTTAAATTATAATAAAGCCATACCATTTTTTCATTCTTTCAAATATAACAAAAAGAGACGCACCCCGCGTCTCTTTTTGTTATTTAATCAGTTGTCTTAAGGCATCGTCACGTTCCATAACGATACGTGCATATGAACATAAAGGAATAATCTTTAAATTATTTGCCTTAGCATAATCTGTAACTTTTAATACTAATGCTTTAGCGATACCTTGACCACGTAATTTTGGATCTGTATATGTGTGGTCGATTACGATTGTGTCTTGTCCTGAAGGCTTAAAAGTGATTTCTGCTTCTGGTTGTGCTTCATCACCAATATAAAATTTATTATTTCCTTGAATAATTTCCATGACAAACACCTCTTCTATTTATGATAATACATCTGTAAGTTGAGGAACAACTTGTTTCTTACGAGATACAACACCTTCAAGTACAGCTGTGTTTTTATCTAATACTACATTGAATGCTTTTTCAACTGCTGCTTGTTGTTGTCCTAATGCTAACACTTTAGAGTTAGAATTTAAGATATCAGTAACAACAAGTACAAATAATGCATATCCTTCTTGTGCTGTTTCAGCATTGATAGCATTTTCTAATTCTTCCTGACGGCTTAATACTTCATCGATATCAACAGTATTCACTTGCGCGACACGAACTTCGTGCTCACCCATAGAGAATGATTTAGCATCGATGTTTAATAATTCTTCAGCTGTCTTATCAGCAGTCTTTGCACCAGCTTTTAACATATCTAATCCGTAAGATTGAATATCAACGTTAGCAATAGCAGCTAATTCTTCAGCAGCTTTAACATCTTCATCTGTACAAGTTGGAGATTTAAATAATAATGAATCTGAAATAATAGCAGATACCATTAAACCTGCAATTTCAGGTTTAATTTCAATACCATGTTCTTTATACATCTTGTTTAAGATCGTTGCTGTACAACCAACTGGTTCTGCACGGTAGTATAAAGGTCCTGCTGTTTCAAAGTTAGCAATACGGTGATGATCTACTACCATTAAGATATTCGCATCTTCAATGCCGTCAGCTGACTGTTGAAACTCGTTATGGTCGACTAAGATAACATCTTCACCATGTAAACGTTCGATTACACGTGGGGCATTTACATTGAAGTGTTTTAAAGCATATTCTGTTTCGCCATTTAAGTCACCTAAACGAACTGCTTCAATGTCTTTTCCTAAAGCTTTTTGTAAATCTTCCATTACTAAAGCTGATGTTACTGTGTCTGTATCTGGGTTTTTATGTCCGAAAGTTAAAATTTTCATAATAGTCTCCTTTTAGTATTATTCTTATCTATTTTATCATGATTAATTAATCTCTTCTACAGTCATGCCTAATACGTTCTTGAAGTGTTGGAGTGCATAACGATGACCTTCATCATTGAATGAAGCAACCGCGCGTTCATCGACTGACATTTCAAAGCCTAAATTATAACCTTCGACTGCTGTATGAAGTACGCAAATATCAGTGCATACTCCAGTAAGTTCGATCTTTTTTATATTTCTTTCGCGTAAAAGTTGTAATAAAGGTGTACCACTAAACGCACTATATCGCATTTTATCAATCCAGAATACGTTGTTATCATCTTTATCACGCAAATAGAGTTCGTGCAACTTACCATAAAGATGTCTGCCATCCGTATCTTTAATATTGTGCGGTGGGAATAATTTTGTTTCAGGATGGTAAGTATCATTTTCAAAATGTAGATCCATCAATACAAAAATCGGTTTATTGTTATCTTTATAGTCGTTCCATTTTTTAACCATTGCATCTTCAAGTGCAATCGCAGGTTCTCCGCACGTCAGTTTGCCGTCAAGTGCTACAAAGTCATTAGAATAATCAATAATTAATAAAGCTTCACTCATCTTCAGCGCTCCTTTAAACGTAAGTTTTAAATTTAGAGTATACAGCTGATTAAAACAGGGTATAATCGTAATTACATTATAAATGATTTGAAGGTGTTATAGATGAAAAAGATTAATATTAAAGATTTTGGTGCGAAAGGTCGCCATGTTCTTTTTGATACGATTGGCTTACAGCGTGCACTTAATCAGGCAAAAAAAGAGCCTGTAGAAGTATATATTCCGGAAGGGACATATTACATCGGTAAAGAATTAGTGATTTATGCACACACTTATTTACATTTGCATCCTGATGCCATATTGCGTCGTATGAGTCCTTTTGCAATGCTTAAAAACGGTAAGAAAAGTGAAGGATATAAAGGATACGATGGTAATGGCTATATTAAGATTGAAGGTGGAACGTTTGATCAATATGGTCATGTCCTAAATTTTAATAATAGTATTATGTCGCTTGGTCATGCGCGTGAAATTGAAATTAAAGATGTAACCTTTAAAAATGTTGTACAAGGGCATGCGATTGATGCGTGTGGTATCGACGGTTTTAAAGTGACGGGATGTAAGTTCCTCGGGTTTCGAGATGATAGTGGAGAACGTGCTTTTAGTGAAGCGATTCAACTAGATCTACAACTGAAAGACTCTTTCCCAAAGTTCGGTGAATATGATGGCACAGTGACAAAGAATGTCATCATTGAAGGTTGTTATTTCGGTAATTCTAATGAACCGATGATGAAACCTTGGAACAGAGCGATTGGTAGTCATGCCAGCACATATGAAATTTATTATGAGAATATCACTGTAAAAAATAATACTTTTGACAAGATGGGAGATTATGCACTTACTTTCCTAAAATCAAAAGTATTGCATGTATATGATAATACCTTTAATGACTGTAATGGTGGTATACGTTATTTAGCAACGAAGAAGGGGAAATATTCACTTGATTTATACGGGAGAGACCATGGTGCGCAAGCGGGGGAAATGACTGTTATACGTAACAATCATTTTCACTCTATCAATGATAAATACGCAATATTGTTTCAGAGTTACGATGGTAAGAAGAATAAAGATATCTATATCATCGATAATCAATTCAGTGAAGATAATACGTGTACTATTAAAATAGGTGCTGCGAAAAATGTCGTGTGTATGCAAAATAAAAACTTAAAGAAGATTAAAAAGATAGAAGTAGATGATTTTTATGCAGAAACGATAGCTAAAGATGAATCAATGGGTGAATTATAAAAGCAACGTGTCCTAATGAAACGGACACGTTGCTTTTTTCTTTTTATAATAAAAATTCGGTTCGTGATAAGTATTGTCGTAACCTTTGTGCCAATTATGAACAAGAGAAGGAGAAATCGGCGGAATAAGCCACGTCCAGTCTCCGGTTACTTTTCTATTATTTTCCGCTTCATTCTCTTCAAATTTTAGAAATTGTCTGCTGGCGTTGTAATGATCAACGATGGAATAGCCTTGCTGTTTATATGAGTGATAAACTGCATAGTTTAACTCAACGACGACTTTATCTCGCCAGTAACTCGTCGTTCTGCTTATATCTAAATCCATACTGCGGGCGATAGGCTCCAGTAAGTTATAACGATAATCATCTAGAAAATTACGACTTGCAATCTCACTTTCCATATACCAGCCATTAAAAGGACACAATGGGTAAGTAATACCGCCGATAGATAAATCCATGCCGGATATAATCGGTACAGCATACCAATGGAGGTCTAGCGCATTAAACTTCGGGAAATCAGGATGTTCAATACGTACTTCTTTTATAAGGTCGGGATGAATATCATATGTTTTGTATTGATTATTATAGCGATAGAGTAACGGTAGAAATTTTCCGAAATGTTTATAACCGGTATGTTCGATTAATTTTTTTGTATCACTAACAATTGGATCATCAGCATATCGAATAAGCTGATCGTTTAGCAGTTCGAAGTTAATGTTAGCCTGCTGATTAAAGATTGTGATCGTCGGAATAATTTTTCCGTTATTTGTTGCACGCTCGATATGTGTTTCAAGTGCTGTGAGATAGTCTTTTTCATCTCCTACATGGCGCATATCAACGACATTTAACTTATCCCATATAAGGCGACCGATACAGCGATTACTATTGCGCCAGGCAAGACGTGCACCATACGTCAATTCTTCTGTTGTATGTATATAAGAGCCGGTACGCTCGATTTCTTGTTGAATTGACAGTAATCTTTTATTAATCGTATCTTCTTCAATATTTAATTCATTGCCCATCTGTTTTATAAATGATTTAGCTTTTTCGAATAACAATTGTGTCACCTCACTTTTATTTATTCCTATTATTTCTATTCTACAATAAAAAAAGCCCGATTTGAGCTTTTTGATTAATCTGTTTGTAGTTGTTGTCGCTTTTTATAATCGTAAAGTGTAGCGCAGCTTATTGCGAGTAATATAAAAGCGATATAGCTAAAAAATTGTGTGTTATGAGATATTTGAATCACTAGTCCTCCTAATATCGGACCTAATATACTGCCGATGCTGAATATGAGACCACACATTAAATTCCCTGCAGGTAACAAATATTTTGGAGTGATCTCCGTCATAAATGTTACACCTAAAGAATACATTGAGCCGACAAAGATACCAGTAATAAAAAAGAGTCCGACTAACACATAGCCTGAGTGACTGAAGATCTGGCACATCATAAATAACAGCGCACCGATGAAAGTCACGATAGTAAGTAAGATATTACGATTCATATTATCAGAAATCATACCAAGGGGTACCTGAAAGATAATCGCGCCTAAACTAAACGCAGGTAAGATAATAATAATCAGATTAACAGGAATATCCTGCTTCATCGCATAAACAGGGAAGTTGCTATTGAGACATGCTTCCAATATGCCGTACATCATCGGAAATAAGAATGCAACCCAGCTCGTTTTCATTACTTTACCAAAATTGATGGTTGTTGATTTAAACGATATTTTTGAATGATTATCTTCTGGGAATTCATTTTTTAGCATAAATACAAGAGCACTCGCTGTAAGTGTGAATACGGCACTTAATAGAAACGGAAGGCTTGTATGTACTTCGTATAATTTAGCAAGTAATGGTCCTGCCATAAAGCCAAGTGAAAAGCTTAAGCCATAAAAAGAGATGATACGGCCGAGTTTATGCTTTGGTGTTGTTTCAGTAAGCCATGATTGTGTAGCAAAGTGGAGCATATTATCGCCGACACCAACAAGCAGTCGTAATATAAACCAGAATGTCATTGCTTTATACACTGGAAAAAGTGACATCGATATTGCAATAATGATTGCGCCAATGACGACAAGATTTTTGTAACCTACTTTTCTTAGCAGACCTTCTAAAAATAATGACGCTAAAAAAACACCGATATATAAAGATGATGCATGTAATCCATTGATAAAACTAGGGACATCATCACGTTCAAAGATGATGGCGATAAGAGGTAATAACATACCTTGTGTTAAACCTGAAATTGATACAATGATGGTAAGTATAATGAAATTTTTCTTAAACATAACGGCCTCCTTATTTTTGATTGTATCAGAATGCGTTGGCAATGCCTAAATGTAAGCGGTATGTTAATATGAATTTAATATATCAGTTCAAAGTGTAAAATAAATCATTAATAGATAATTATAAAATTGTTGAGGAGATGAAGCAATGTACAACTATGCTGACGATAGTCTAATGTTACATACAGATTTATACCAGATTAATATGGGTGAAACTTACTGGAACGATGGTATCCACGAGCAAACAGCAGTCTTTGATGTTTATTTCAGAAGTATGCCATTCGATGGTGGTTATGCAGTGTTTGCGGGTTTGGAACGTGTTATTAATTACGTTAAAGGATTCAAATTTTCTGAAACGGATATGGAATATTTAAAGACTTTAGGATATCAGGATGATTATCTCGCTTATTTAAAAGATTTAAGATTTACAGGTAATATCCGTTCGATGCAGGAAGGGGAAATCTGCTTTAATAACGAGCCATTATTACGTATAGAGGCACCATTAATTCAAGCACAGTTGCTGGAGACTGCAATATTAAATATTGTGAACTTCCAGGTGCTTATTGCAACGAAAGCAAGTCGTATTAAACAAGTTGTTGGTGATGAAATTGTAATGGAATTTGGAACACGACGTGCGCAGGAAATGGATGCTGCAATTTGGGGTACGCGTGCAGCATATATTGCTGGATTTGATTCAACAAGTAACGTTCGTGCAGGTAAGATATTCGGCATTCCAGTGTCAGGAACTCATGCGCATGCGATGGTACAAGCGTATGATGATGAATATATTGCGTTTAAAAAATATGCAGAACGTCATAAAAACTGTGTCTTCCTTGTAGATACCTTCCATACGTTAAAGTCTGGCGTCCCGAACGCAATTCGTGTGGCACAAGAATTAGGTGATAAGATTAATTTTGTCGGCATCCGCTTAGATTCCGGAGATTTAGCATACTTGTCAAAAGAAGCGCGTCGTATGTTAGATGAAGCGGGATTCCCGGATGCAAAAATATTTGCATCAAATGACTTAGATGAAGAAACAATTACTAATCTGAAGTTACAAGGTGCAAAGATAACTGCCTGGGGTATCGGTACAAAATTAATTACAGCCTTTGATCAACCCGCATTAGGTGCAGTTTATAAACTTGTTGCTATTGAAAATAAAGCAGGGCAATTAGAAGATCGTATTAAAATATCAAATAATGCTGAAAAAGTAACGACACCGGGTAAAAAGAATGTATATCGTATTATAAATAATCAGACGAAGAAATCTGAAGGTGATTATATTACATTAGATTTCGAAGACCCAGCTAAAGAAAAGCCGTTAAAAATGTTCCATCCGATCCATACATATAAACAAAAATGGATCAATGATTTCACAGCGAAAGATCTTCATGCAGACATCTTTGTTGATGGAAAGTTAGTCTACGATGTACCTACTTTAGAACAGTCACGTGAATATTTAAAAGAGAATCTGGCATTATTATGGGAAGAAACAACGCGCTATTTAAATCCTGAAGAATATCCTGTAGATTTAAGTACGCTATGTTGGGAAAAGAAAAATCAGGAAATTTATGAAGTATCTAAAAAAGTGAAAGAAGTGAAATAAATGACATTACAACAAGATATTATAAAGTCACTTTATGTTCAGCCCGAGATTAATCCCGAAGAGACTTATAGAGCTATCGTAGACTTCATAAAAGACTACGTTAAACAAAATCCATTTATCAAATCTCTAGTACTAGGCATTTCAGGCGGACAAGACTCTACTTTAGGGGGTAAACTATCACAAATTGCAGCAACTGAACTACAAAGTGAAGGATTAGATGTGAAGTTTGTTGCTGTTCGACTACCTTATGGTGTGCAAAAAGATGAACAAGATTGTCAGGATGCGCTTGATTATATCAATCCCGATAAAATTTATACAATAAATATTAAAGATGCCGTTGATGCGAGCATTGCGACATTAAATGCACAAGGAGTTACTTTAACGGATTTTCAAAAAGGCAATGAAAAAGCACGTGAGCGTATGAAAGCACAATATTCTATCGCAGCATTTCATAGTGGTATTGTTATCGGTACGGATCATGCAGCAGAAAGTATTACTGGTTTTTACACGAAGTTTGGTGATGGTGGCGCAGATATCTTTCCGCTTGCAGGCTTAAATAAACGTCAAGGTAAATCAATGCTTCAACTTCTTGATTGTCCAGAGCATCTTTATAATAAGGTACCTACTGCAGATCTTGAAGAAGATAAACCACAATTACCAGATGAAGTAGCACTGGGTGTAACATATACGCAAATTGATGATTATTTAGAAGGCAAATCAATCGATGCTGAAGCTGTTAAGAAAATAGAACAGCATTATTTAAGAACGCAACATAAACGTATGTTACCGATTACACGATTTTCTGTCCATGAAATTATTCAATAAAAATGGTATAGTGTGTTTGTAATAAAGCCAGGAGGATTGAAATGGATATATTAAGTAATCAATGGGCAGTTGTGGCACTAATATTTATTATTAATATTTTTTATGTCACATTTTTAACGATGCGTATGATATTAACTTTAAAAGGTTATCGTTATTTAGCAGCTGCCGTATCAGTAGTGGAAGTTATTATTTATGTAGTAGGACTAGGACTTGTCATGAACAGTCTAGATAAAATCGAGAATATTATTGCTTATGCACTAGGATTTGGTGTAGGGATTATTGTCGGAATGAAAATTGAAGAGATGATAGCTTTAGGTTATATTGTTGTCAATGTTACGACAGCAGAATATGATAAAGAAATCCCTCGTACGTTACGTGACTTAGGTTATGGTGTAACGCATTATGCTGCACAAGGTCGTGACGGAGAACGTTTAGTCATGCAAATCTTAACACCACGTAAATATGAATTAAAATTAATGGATACAGTAAAGAATCTTGATCCGAAAGCGTTTATTATCGCATATGAACCTAAGAATATCCATGGTGGATTCTGGGTGAAAGGTGTAAGAAGTAAACGATTACAGGCGTATGATGCAGATGAAATTTGAAGTAAGAGATAACGAGACGATTGCTGAATGTTTAGAACGTATGAAAGAAGCTGGATATACGCCGGTAAAAAGATTTCAGAAACCGATTTTCAGGGAAAATGACAAAGGTGAAATCGAAGTATATAAAGAACAGATTATCTTTACCGGCAAGAAGATAACCGAATGAATGAAATGGCAGACTGAAACACATGTTTCAGTCTGTTTTTATAAGCAAATATGAATGGGACATGGTAAAATATATATAATAAATGACTAGCTGTTACGTTTTACGAACTTTTTTGGTGCTCAAAATAATAATGTACGGATTTTGATTTTTTTGTTATACTACTATTGACTTTAAAAAACGGAGGAATTTATTCATGATTGAACGTTATTCAAGAGAAGTAATGTCTAATATCTGGACGGAGCAAAACAGATTTGAAGCGTGGTTGGAAGTTGAAATTTTGGCAAGTGAAGCTTGGGCAGAGCTTGGATATATCCCGAAAGAAGATGTTAAATTAATCCGTCAAAATGCACGTGTTGATGTAGAACGTGCGAAAGAAATAGAACTAGAAACGCGTCATGATGTCGTTGCATTTACACGCCAGGTTTCTGAAACATTAGGCGAAGAAAAGAAATGGGTTCATTATGGCTTAACAAGTACAGACGTTGTTGATACTGCATTAAGCTATATGATCAAGCAGGCAAATGATATTATTGAGGAAGATCTTGAGAAATTCATCGAAGTATTAAAACAAAAAGCTTTAAAGCATAAAACAACTTTAATGATGGGTAGAACACACGGTGTGCATGCAGAGCCTACTACTTTTGGTTTAAAGATGGCATTATGGTACATGGAAATGCAACGTAACTTAAAACGTTTTAAAGAAGTGCGTAAAGAAATCGAAGTAGGTAAGATGAGTGGTGCTGTTGGAACATTTGCGAACATCCCACCTGAAATTGAAGCTTACGTATGTGAGAAATTAGGATTAGGATGTGCTGAAATCTCTACACAGACATTACAACGTGACCGTCATGCATACTACATTGCAACATTAAGTTTAATTGCTACATCAATCGAAAAGTTTGCTGTTGAAGTACGTGGGCTTCAAAAGACTGAAACGCGTGAAGTTGAAGAAGCATTCGCTAAAGGTCAAAAAGGTTCATCAGCAATGCCACATAAACGTAATCCGATTGGTTCAGAGAACGTTACTGGTATCGCGCGTGTCATTCGTGGCTACTTAACAACAGCTTATGAAAACGTACCATTATGGCACGAACGTGATATTTCACATTCATCTGCTGAACGTATTATGTTACCAGACGTAACAATTGCGTTAGATTACATGTTAAATCGTTTCACGAACATCATCGATAACTTAACAGTTTACGAAGAAAATATGAAAGCGAACATGGAAAAAACTTTCGGCTTAATCTATTCACAACGTGTAATGTTAACATTGATCGATAAAGGTATGGTACGTGAGGAAGCGTATGATACTGTTCAACCGAAAGCGATGGAATCATGGGCAACGAAGACACCATTCCGTGAGTTAGTTGAACAGGATAGCAAGATTACTGATTTATTAACAAAAGAAGAATTAGATGAGTGTTTCAATGAAAATCATCATTTAAATCAAATCGATACATTATTCAAACGTGCTGGATTAGAATAACGTTTAAAAAAGAATCTCTTGAATCTCTTCGGAGATTCTTTTTTTAGTTCTTTTAAACTTTTTTTAACAATATTAAATTAAAAAGTAATTTACATTTTTTTAAAATTTGAATAAAATTATATTATACGTTTTTTTGTTAAATGATATAGAGTGATATACTGTATTGCTGTACTTTAACAATGTAATGCATTAAACTATAAGTACTAAAGTTTAAGGGGTGTTGATATTGCAAATCGAGAAAATTAAGGGGAAACAACTAGATGAATTGTTCGATGCAATTCTAACGCTGGAATCTCGTGAAGAATGTTATCAGTTTTTTGATGATCTTTGCACAGTGAATGAAATTCAATCTTTATCACAACGTCTACTTGTTGCTAAGATGATTAAACAAGGATATACATACGCTGCAATTGAAAAAGAATCAGGTGCATCAACAGCTACTATCTCAAGAGTGAAACGCTCTTTACAATGGGGAAACGATGCCTATACGATGGTTTTAGACAGAATGAATATCGAAACAAAATCTTAATTTCCAAGTACTGGGTCATAATTGATTCAGTACTTTTTTTGTCATATAATAGTAAATGAAATGAGGAGAAAATATGAAAAAATCGTTACTTGCTTTGTCAGCTATCTCACTAGCTGCCTGTAATCAAGGTGAAATCAATCAACAAACACATAAGCATTCAACACAGCAGACTGAAACGTCTTCAGAAAAAGAGACTACTACTTCTGATGGTTCTACTACAACACCATCAGACCATAAAAAACATCAAAAAGAAGTAAAAGATGGTATAACTTATATTGATAATATATTAATTGTGAATAAAGATATTGCCTTACCTGAGTCATACGCACCAGGCGAAATACAAGAAGCAAGACAAGCGATTGATCAGTTGATACAGCAGGGTAACACACAAGGTCTAAACCTAGTGTTACGTAGTGGATTTAGAAGTTATGCGACGCAAACTGAATTATATAACAATTATGTAGCACGTGACGGTCAAAGTAAAGCGGATACGTATAGTGCGCGTCCAGGGCATTCTGAACATCAGACAGGACTGGCTTTTGATTTAGGCAATACTGCCGGAATAGATGATTTTAAGGTTTCTTTTGAAAATACTGCTGAAGGTAAATGGATAAAGGAAAATGCTCAGGATTATGGTTTTATTATAAGATATCCGAAAGGGAAAGCAGATATTACCGGTTATCAATATGAACCTTGGCATTTGAGATATTTAGGTAAAGACACAGCTCAGAAAGTCAAATCAAGTGGATTAACATTAGAAGAATACCTTGGTTTGAAGTAGTTCGATATTAAGGAGAAACAAATGAAGAAAATATTATTAGCATCAGTGTTATTACTTACAAGCTGTAGTCTTCCGGAATCTATAGTTAAGCCTGAAAAAAGCGAAGAAAAAGCTGCTGACACAAAAGATACACAACAGAAAAATAAAGTAGTACAACAGAAAAAAGAAACATTGCAGAAAAAAAAGGTGCCAAAATACAATAAAGAAGTTAAAAATGGCGTGACATATATTAACGGGATTCTTATTGTAAATAAAAAAATTAGTTTACCACCAACATATAATCCTGGAGAAAATAAAAGTGTCAGAAAGATATTAAATAAGATGATCGTGGATGCTCAAAAAGATAATATGCATCTTGTTGTACGTAGTGCATATCGCAGTTATGCAGCACAGAAAGCATTGTACGATAAATTTGTTGCATTAGATGGTCAGCAAATTGCTGAATCATATAGTGCCAAACCTGGGCAATCAGAGCATCAGACAGGTCTTGCATATGATATCGGTTCACGCGAATCAGTAGCTAACATGAGTATTCAGTTTGGACAAACACCCGAAGGAAACTGGTTAAAAGAAAATGCACATAAATATGGCTTTATTATCCGTTATGGCAAAGATAAAACGCATATTACCGGCTACCGCTATGAACCTTGGCATATTCGCTATGTTGGGAAAGTTCATGCAGCAAAGTTATACCGCTCTGGTCAAACTTTAGAAGAATATTTAGGTGTATACAAAAAGCCGGTTGCGAAAAAAATCTCTCGAAAAGTAGCAACAACGGAACAACCAACAACTGAAGACACAACATCAGAAATATTAACCATAGAACAACCAATATCAGAACAACTTACGATAGAACAATCCATAACAGAACGACCATTAACAGAACAACCAACAATAGAAATTAACACCTCACAGTAGGTGTTATTTTTATGCAAACATATGTTTCGTTTTGCATTAAAAAATAACAAAAAAATGATATAATATTCATTATTATTATAAAAGGAGACACCTTATGTACGAGATTCAAGACTGGCAACATGTATTCAAGTTAGATCCTGCAAAAGAAATCAGCGATATTGATTTAGAACGTATTTGTGAATCGGGTACAGATGCAATTTTTATCGGTGGCTCAGATAATGTGACGATGGAAAATGTATTAGATTTAATGAGTCGCGTCCGCCGCTATCCTGTACCATGTGTATTAGAAATTTCAAATATCGAAAGTGCGATTCCAGGATTTGATCATTATTTAATTCCTTCAGTGTTAAATAGTGATAACGTTCATTTTCATAATGGTATGCTACACGAAGCGATTAAACAGATGGGGCATATGATGGATTATGACTTATTTACTATGGAAGGATATGTAGTGTTAAATCCGGAAAGTAAAGTAGCGAAGTTAACGCGTAGTAATACAGATTTAAATCACGACGATATTGCTGCTTATGCAGATATGATTGAGCAGTTGTATGGGTTGAAAGCGATGTATATCGAATATAGTGGCACATATGGAGATGTCAGTATGGTTAAGGCAGCCAAAGAAAGACTGATTCAAACGCGACTTATCTATGGAGGCGGTATTGATTCATTACAGAAAGCGCGTGAGATGTTCGAAGTAGCAGATACGATCGTAGTAGGAAATGTAATTTATACAGATATCAAAAGTGCATTACAAACAGTAAAGGTTAGGGGTTAATATTGTGAATGATTTATTAAAGAACATGAATGAAGAGCAACAGAATGCAGTGAAGACGACAGAAGGACCACTCCTTATCATGGCAGGAGCAGGTTCCGGTAAAACACGTGTTCTAACACACCGCATTGCTTATTTAATCGATGAAAAAGATGTATCACCTTATAAAATATTAGCAATAACATTCACAAATAAAGCAGCCAAAGAGATGAAAGAGCGTGTGAAGAATATTATCGGCGACGCATCAGACGTAATATGGATTTCAACGTTTCACTCGATGTGTGTGAGAATTTTAAGACGAGATATCGATAGAATAGGTATCGAACGCAATTTTACAATACTTGATCCGACTGATCAGCGTTCGGTCGTAAAAGATATACTGAAAAAAGAGAATATTGATCCGAAAAAATATGATCCAAGAATGTTTGTCGGTGAGATTTCTAATTTAAAAAATGAACTGAAAACACCTGATGAGGCTGAAGCGGATGCAAATGATTTTATGAGTGTCATGGTTGCAAAAGTGTATAAACAATATCAGGAGAAATTACTTAAAAACCATGCGCTCGACTTTGATGATTTAATTATGATGACATTAAAGCTATTTGAACGTGTACCGGATGTATTAGATTATTACCAGAATAAATTTCAATATATTCACGTCGATGAATATCAAGATACAAATAGGGCGCAATATATGCTTGTTAAGATGCTTGCTGACAAGTTTAAAAATTTATGTGTCGTAGGTGATTCAGATCAATCTATCTATGGGTGGCGTGGTGCAGATATTTATAATATTTTAAGTTTTGAAAAAGATTATAAAGATGCTAAGACAATATTTTTAGAACGAAACTATCGTTCAACGAAAAATATATTATTTGCTGCCAATGAAGTGATAAAAAATAACACAGAACGTAAGCCTAAAGCATTATGGACAGATAATGATCACGGTTCTAAAATTAATTATTATAAAGCACAGTCAGAACGTTCTGAAGCAGAATATATTGTATCTGAAATATTGAAGAAAAAGCGTGAAGGTTATGCTTTAAAAGATATGGCAATTCTATATCGTACGAATGCACAATCTCGTGTACTGGAAGAAACTTTGATGAAATCAAATGTTAACTATACGATGGTTGGCGGAACAAAATTCTACGATAGAAAAGAGATTAAAGATATTTTAAGTTATTTGAGATTAATCGCAAATAGTAATGAAGATATTAGTTTTACACGTATTATTAATACGCCTAAACGAGGCATTGGACCATCTGCATTAGATAAAATTGTAGCCTATGCTGAGAATAATGGTTTGAGTTATTTTGATGCTTTAGCTGAAGTTGACTTTATCGGTTTACCGAAAAAGACGACTGAAAAGCTTGTCCAGTTCTATAATATGTTAGATAACATTATGAAACAGCAGGAATTCTTGTCTGTTTCTGAACTTGCGGAAGAAGTACTTGAACAAACAGGTTATATGCGTATGTTAGAAGCAGAGAACACATTAGAATCTCAGTCTCGTATTGAAAATATTCAGGAGTTTATGAGTGTACCGAAAGATTATGAAAAAGAAACACCAGACGAAGAACAGTCACTGATTAATTTCCTGACGGACTTACAACTTGTTGCAGATGTTGATAATGCAGATTTAGAAGCAGGTATTACATTGATGACGATGCACTCAGCAAAAGGTCTGGAGTTTAAAGTGGTATTTATTGCAGGACTTGAAGAAACGATCTTCCCACATTCAAGAAGCTTGAATAGTGACAGTGAGATGGAAGAAGAACGTAGATTAATGTACGTTGCAATTACACGTGCTGAAGAACATCTCTATTTAACGCATGCAGATATGCGCAGTTTATTTGGGAGAACCCAGGCAAATAGAAAGTCAAGATTTATTACTGAAATTCCTGACGACATTTTAAATACACCGGCTAGACCAACGTACCCTAAAGGTGTGAAACGAGGACCCGCAAGACGTATGACGAGTACAGCGACTCAGCAAAATTCAGCACCGAGTGACTATAAAGTTGGTGATAAAGTTATGCATAAAGCCTGGGGAGAAGGTTTAGTAAGTAACGTTAGTGAAAAGAATGGTTCAACAGAACTTGATATTATATTTAAATCAGTTGGTATGAAACGTCTATTAAGTCAATTTGCACCGATTGAAAAAAAGGAGTAACCAATGGAAAAAAGAGTCCAGGAATTACATCAACTTTTACATCGATATAATTATGAATATCACGTATTAGATAATCCAACCGTACCGGATGCAGAATATGATAAGTTATTACACGAATTAATTGCTATAGAAGAGAAGCATCCTGAACTGAAAACTCAGGATTCACCAACGGTTCGTGTCGGAGCTGAACCTTTATCTAAGTTTGATAAAGTAAATCATGATACACCGATGTTAAGTCTAGGTAATGCTTTTAGCGAAGAGGATTTAATTGCATTTGATACACGTGTAAGAAATGAAGTAGGTAACGTAGAATATATGGTAGAGCTAAAAATAGATGGACTAGCTGTTTCGCTAAAATATGTGGATGGCGTCTTTGTTCAGGGATTAACACGTGGTGATGGAACGACCGGTGAGAATATCACTGAAAATTTAAGAACAATCTATGCGATACCATTAACGATTAAAGAACCGTTAACGTTTGAAGTACGTGGAGAAGCTTATATGCCGAAAAAATCATTTATCGCATTAAATGAACAACGCGCTGCAAATGGTGAACAATTGGCAGCAAATCCACGAAATGCTGCTGCAGGTTCATTACGTCAGCTTGATTCGAGGCTTGCCGCTAAACGTAAGCTTGATATCTTCTTATACAGTGTGAATGATCTGCGTGAGATCAATGCATCAAGTCAAAGCGAAGCATTAGATCGGCTTGATGAAATTGGATTTAAGACAAATCCTGAACGCAGATTATGTAAAGATATGCAGGAAGTTTTTGAGTATATAAAGCTCTGGACAGAAAAACGTGAAAATTTAGCATATGATATTGATGGTATCGTTATTAAAGTTAATAATTTAGCGAAACAGGATGAATTAGGATTTACCGCTAAATCACCGAAATGGGCAATTGCATATAAATTTCCGGCAGAAGAAGTTGTAACGACCCTAAACGATATTGAACTATCTATCGGAAGGACGGGTGTAGTAACGCCAACTGCGATTTTAGAACCCGTTAATGTTGCAGGTACGACTGTTGGACGTGCATCACTTCATAATGAAGATCTGATTCACGAAAAAGATATTCGTATCGGAGATTCTGTCGTTATTCGCAAAGCTGGTGAAATTATTCCTGAAGTTGTCCGTGTCGTACTTGACCGTAGACCTGAAAGTGCAACAACTTATCACATGCCTGAAGAATGTCCGTCATGTGGTCATGAACTTGTACGTATTGAAGGAGAAGTGGCATTACGTTGTATTAATCCGAAATGTGATGCGAAACTTGTAGAAGGAGTCATACACTTCGTTTCAAGAACCGCGATGAATATCGATGGACTTGGTGAACGCATTGTACAAAGCTTATATCAGGAAGGTATTATTCATGATGTTGCAGATATTTATAATTTAACACGTGAACAACTTCTACCGCTTGAACGCATGGGTGAGAAGAAAGTAGATAAATTACTCAGCGCAATAGAGGCTTCGAAATCCAATTCGCTTGAACGATTATTATTCGGTTTAGGCATTCGTCATCTAGGTGCTAAAGCAAGTCAAATATTAGCACAGGAATATCATACGATGGATCGATTAAAATCTGCTACAATAGAAGAGCTAACTGAAATAGATGATATTGGTCATAAAATGGCACAGTCACTTGTTACTTATTTGCAAAATGAAGATATTATTAATTTAATCGATAAACTGGCTGCGAGTGGCGTTAATATGACGTATAATGGACAGAAAAAAGAAGATATCGAAATTCATCCGGTATTCGGTAATAAAACCATTGTACTGACAGGTAAATTAAATATAATGTCACGTGGTGATGCAACGAAAGCACTTACTAATCTGGGTGCTAAAGTGACAAGTTCTGTAACGAAGAAAACAGATTTAGTCATTGCAGGTGAAGACGCTGGAAGCAAGCTTGAAAAAGCACAAACTTTAGGTATTGAAGTCTGGAATGAAACAATGATGATAGAAGCACTTAAGTAATAATAGTTAGGAGAAAAAGATGAAACGTTTAGGCTATTTAGTATTATCGACACTTATATTAGCAAGTTGTTCGAATTCTGAAACGACGACGAATGAGCAGAATAAAGAAAAAGAAGAAAAGCAAATTGCTACTGATATCCAAATTTCAAATGACTATTTTAGAACGTTATTACCGTTTAAAGAAAGTCAGGCACGTGGATTAACAAGTACAAATATGTCTAGCAGCTATAATGGAGAAGCATTTGAAACAGGTTTATTACGTATCAGTAAGAACGTTTTTTCTCCTGATGAATATTTGTATCGCGATGGCCAATTACTGACAAAAAGTGCTGTAGAAAGTTATCTGGAACCACAATATACAAAAGCTGAAATAGATAAGATGGACAAGGATGAACGTATTGAAAAAAATGCGTATGCCAACTTCGGTTTGAATCCTTCGCATAAAGGTGAAACAGATCCAACGAAGATTGCAAAAGAATCGCCAGCTTATTTATCGCATATTATTGAACAGGACTTCTTTACGGAATCAGACGCAAAACGTAAGAAAATTTCCGGAATGACAATCGGCCTTGCGATGAATAGTGTTTACTACTATCAAAAAGAAGCATATGGTGAAGTGTATAGTGAAAATTTAGATAAAAAAGAAGTTGAGAAAAAAGGGAAAGCAATGGCAGATGAGATACTATCTCGCTTACGTGTGAAACAGGAATTAAAAGATATTCCGATTACATTTGCAATCTTTATACAATCATCATCAGAAAGTATTACTCCAGGGAATTTTGTCTCTTACGCTGTAAGTGAGGAAAGCAGTAAGAAGATTGGAAAATGGAAGTCAGTAAATGAGAAGTATGTATTGCTACCTTCAGCTGATGCAGATAAATTAAATGAGAAATTAAATAATGATTATAAACAATTTAACGATCAGCTACAAACGTACTTTCCGAACTTTACACAATCAATAGGAACAGGTTATTTTGTAAACGATTCGATTAAAGAATTGAATATTAATGTGCCGCTTGATTACTTTGGTAAAGCAGAAGTAGTAGGGGTTACACAATATATTGCAGACTTAGCAATGAAGAATTTCAGTCAAGTCGATAATTTAGAAATCTCTATTGTAGATAACGATAAACCACTTGCGTTAATCGTGAAAAATAAAGGTGATAAAGAACCGACAATTCATGTATATCGTCAGTAAATTATAAAAAAGCCATTCAATGCGAAATTGTATTGAATGGCTTTTTTGTGTGAAATGAATTTAGGAAGGGTAAGTGTCTTCAAAAAAGATTTGAGGTCACTTCCTTAAAGGTGGTAGTGAAAATTATTGAGTAAGTGTCTTCAAAATAAATCTGAAGTCACTTCCTCAATAGTCAGCGATAAAAATAACGAGAAAGTGTCTTCAAAAAAGGTTTGAGGTCACTTCCTTAAAGGTGGTAGTGAAAATTAGTGAGGAAGTGTCTTCAAAATAAATCTGAAGTCACTTCCTCAATAGTCAGCGATAAAAATAACGAGAAAGTGTCTTCAAAATAGATTTGAAGCCACTTCCGCACCATATCATCTTACGAAAAGAAAAAGTGACCTCAAAATTAATCTGAGGTCACTTTCATATAAAAATATAATGATTAACTTCTAACAATACGTTTCATTTCATCAAATTCATCAATAATACGTTGTTCTGGCTTTGGTGTCATCAGAGATACTAATACAGTAGAAACGAAGCTGATGATAAATCCAGGAATAATTTCATAATATTCGAAGATGCCGCCATGAGATTTCATGAAGATCCAGAAGATTACTGTAATTGATCCTAATACCATGCCTGTAATTGCACCGTGCTTTGTTAAACCTTTCCAGTATAATGATAACAATACAAGTGGCCCGAATGCAGCACCGAATCCAGCCCATGCATTTCCGACTAAGTTTAAGATTGTATCATTTGGGCTCCATGCAATCGCACCGGCAACGACTGCTACAACAAATACTGAAATTCTTCCTACCATTACGAATTCTTTCTCACGACTTGTATCCTGTAAGCTAGATTTCGTAAATAACATGTAGAAGTCTTGTGTTAATGCTGAACTTGTTACAAGTAGCTGAGAAGATATTGTACTCATAATTGCTGCTAAAATAGCTGCTAAGAAGAATCCAGCAATTAGCGGGTGGAAGAGTACTTGACTCATTACAACGAAAATTGTTTCTGGATTATCTAATTTTGTGCCAGATTCATGAATAAAAGCAATACCTACTAATCCAGTTACAACAGCACCGATTAGTGAGGTTGCCATCCATGAGATACCGATACGGCGTGCTGCTGGTAACATTCTATGCGATTTAATTGACATAAATCGTACGATAATATGTGGTTGTCCAAAATATCCTAGTCCCCATGCTAGTAATGAAATGATTCCTACAGTTGTCGTTCCTTTGAAGATATCTAAGTTTGTTGGTTTTAATTCAACCACAGTGTCAAACACTTCTAAACCATTCAATTTCATAATCGCTACGATTGGTACTAATACTAACGCGATTAACATAATAACACCTTGGAAGAAGTCAGTTAACGATACTGCTAAATATCCACCGAACAAAGTATACAGAATAACGATACCTGCCGTTAAAATTAATCCGACATGATAATTTAATCCGAATGCACTTTCAAATAATACACCACCTGATACCATTCCGGCATGTGTATATAATGTGAAGAACACGACGATTACTAAACCTGAAATAATTTTTAAGATACGTGTATGATCACTCACACGCTTTTCAAAGAAATCCGGAATAGTAATTGCATTGTCTGCAAGCTCTGTGTATACGCGAAGACGTGGTGCAACTAATATGTAGTTAAGCCATGCACCGAACGTTA
The DNA here is from genome assembly GCF_002742385.2 of Macrococcoides goetzii. Classification (GTDB taxonomy): domain Bacteria; phylum Bacillota; class Bacilli; order Staphylococcales; family Staphylococcaceae; genus Macrococcoides; species Macrococcoides goetzii. Next base: position 56,272 of record NZ_MJBI02000004.1, on the reverse strand, counting down.
ATCCAATTGCAATCCATGCTGCTGAAATACCTGCTGAGTATACTGATCCAGGTAATCCCATTAACATCCATCCACTCATATCAGCAGCACCTGCTGATAATGCTGTAACTAAAGCACCAAGATTACGACCGCCAAGCATATACTCATCTAGTGTGCTTGTTGATTGCTTATAGGCGTAATATCCGATGCCAAGCAATATCAGGAAGTAGACAGCAATCATGACATATGTCATCCATGTTGCTTCGATTTTTACGTTTTGAAACGTATTACCTAATAAAAACATTATTATCCCCCTTTATACCTTTTATCCCTTTAATACATTAAATCAGAATATTTTGTACACTTTATTATAAGTCCTTTTAAAGCGTTTTCATAGATAATTTTTAATAATTTTAGATTTTTCTTAAAAAATTTGATAAAATTTAAGGATGATATAAAGTTCAGGAGGAATACATTCATGTCAAAAGTAACAAACGAGCAGGTAAAGCACGTTGCACATTTAGCACGTCTTGAAATTACTGAAGAAGAAGCAGCAAAGTTCAGCTCTCAATTAGAAGCAATTCTTAACTTTGCAGATCAATTAGAAGAGGTTGATACAGACAATGTTGAACCAACATTCCATGTGTTAGATCTTCAAAATGTATTGCGTGAAGATGTTGCAGAAAAGAGTTTAACACAAGAAGAAATCTTAAAGAATGCGCGTAGTACTGAAGCGGGTCAATTTAAAGTACCATCGATTTTAGACGGAGGAGAATAACAAATGTCATTAAGATATGAATCTATAGAAAATTTAACGAAATTGATTCAAGAGAAAAAAGTAAAACCTTCTGAATTAATTGAAGAAACATTTAAAAATATTAAACAAACTGATGCAACAATCAATTCTTTCTTAGCATTAGATGAAGCTGTCGCTATGGATAAAGCGAAGGCGATGGACAATCAGGAACCTACGGGCAAACTATTCGGTATTCCGATGGGGATTAAAGATAACATCGTGACAAAAGATTTAGAAACGACTTGTGCATCAAAAATTTTAACAGGTTTTAATCCTGTATATAATGCGACGGTTATGAATAAGTTAAATGCGGAAAACGGTATTGTTGTCGGAAAATTAAATATGGATGAATTTGCAATGGGTGGATCAACTGAAAACTCATTCTATAAGAAAACTGTCAATCCGTTTGATCATTCTGCAGTACCTGGTGGTTCTTCAGGTGGATCTGCCGCTGCTGTTGCAGCTAGTCTAGTACCATTTTCTTTAGGTAGTGATACTGGTGGATCAATTCGTCAGCCAGCGTCATACTGTGGTGTTGTCGGTATGAAGCCAACATATGGTCGCGTATCGCGTTATGGTTTAGTTGCATTTGCATCTTCTCTAGATCAAATCGGTCCGATTACAAGAAATGTTAAGGATAATGCAAAAGTATTAGAAATTATCTCTGGACACGACAATATGGACTCTACAAGTGCGCCGGTAGAAGATGTTGACTTTTCTTCTAATATTGAAAAGGACATTAAAGGTTTACGCGTTGCAGTACCTAAAGAATATTTAGGTGAAGGTGTGTCTGAAGAGGTGCGTACTTCAGTGCAGAATGCGATTAAAGAACTAGAAAAAATGGGTGCTGAAATTTCAGAAGTTTCGTTACCAAATTCTAAATATGGTGTAGCAACGTATTATATTCTTTCTTCAAGTGAAGCTTCAGCGAACTTAGCACGTTTCGATGGTATTCGCTACGGTTTTCAGGCAGAAGGTGCTAAAAACTTAGAAGAGTTATACAAAAAGACGCGTCAGGAAGGTTTCGGCGATGAAGTGAAACGTCGTATTATGCTGGGGACGTATGCTTTAAGTTCTGGTTACTACGATGCTTATTATAAAAAAGCTCAAAAAGTCCGCACGTTAATTAAACAAGACTTCGAACGCGTATTTGAAGCATACGATGTTATTGTTGGACCTACTGCACCAACTGTTGCATTTGATATCGGTGCTCAAATCAATGATCCTTTAACAATGTATGCGAATGATATTTTAACAATTCCAATTAACTTAGCAGGATTACCATCAATTTCAGTACCTTGTGGAGAAGCAAATGGACGTCCAATTGGTTTACAGTTAATCGGTAAGCCGTTCGATGAGAAAACATTATACAACGTTGCATATAACTACGAGCAAGTATTTAATATGTCTGAACGTTATCAATCATTATAAGGAGAATATACTATGCATTTTGAAACAGTAATCGGACTTGAGGTCCATGTAGAACTTAAAACAGAATCAAAAATGTTTTCGGCTTCTCCTGCACATTTCGGAGCAGAACCGAACACAAATGTTAACGTGATTGACTTAGGATATCCAGGTGTATTACCTGTTGTGAATAAAACTGCTGTAGACTGGGCGATGAGAGCTGCTATGGCATTAAACATGGATATTAGAACATCTACGAAATTCGACCGTAAAAACTACTTCTATCCAGATAATCCAAAAGCTTATCAAATCTCACAATTTGATGAGCCGATTGGTGAGAATGGATATATTGATATCGAAGTCAACGGTGAAACGAAACGTATCGGTATTACACGTCTTCATATGGAAGAAGATGCTGGTAAACTCAGCCACAAAGACGGTTATTCATTAGTCGATTTAAACCGTCAGGGAACGCCTTTAGTAGAAATCGTATCTGAACCAGATATCCGTACACCAGAAGAGGCATATGCTTACTTAGAGAAATTAAAAGCAATCATCCAATACACTGGTGTATCTGACGTACGTATGGAAGAAGGATCACTAAGATGTGATGCCAACATTTCACTTCGTCCAGTTGGTCAAGAGAAGTTTGGTACGAAAGCAGAGCTAAAAAACTTAAACTCATTCTCTTATGTTAAAAAAGGGTTAGAGCATGAAGTGAAACGTCAGGAAGAAGTTTTACTAAATGGAGGAGAAATTCTTCAGGAAACACGTCGTTTTGACGAATCTACTGGTAAAACAATTCTGATGCGTGTTAAAGAAGGTTCAGATGATTATCGTTACTTCCCTGAACCGGATTTAGTACCTTTATTCATTGATGAAGCATGGAAAGAGCGCGTGCGTGCTTCTATTCCTGAACTTCCCGATGTACGTAAAGCGAAATATGTTTCAGAATACGGATTACCTGCATATGACGCACACGTATTAACATTAACGAAAGAAATGTCAGATTTCTTCGAAGCTATGATTGCTTTAGATGCAGATGCTAAACTTTCTTCAAACTGGTTAATGGGTGGCGTAAATGAATATTTAAACAAAAATCAAAAGGATTTACATGATACGAAATTAACACCAGAGAATTTAGCTGAAATGGTTAAATTACTTTCAGACGGTACAATTTCTTCTAAAATTGCGAAGAAAGTATTCGCCGAAACGGTTGAAAGTGGTAAAGCACCGAAAGTGATTATGGAAGAACAAGGATTAGTTCAAATTTCTGATCCTGAGCAATTAAAAGCATTCGTTACGGAAGCTTTAGATAACAATCCACAATCAATCGAAGACTTTAAGAATGGTAAAGGCAAAGCGACAGGATTCTTAGTTGGTCAGATCATGAAGATTTCTAAAGGACAAGCTAATCCGCAAATGGTTAATAAAATTCTTAAAGAAGAATTAGAAAAACGTTAATATATTTATTTTCAGCTCTAAAAATAGGACAATATGTGCCTATTTTTAGAGCTTTTATAATACAATGATAGTTAAGCGTAATAATAAATAGTTAAAAAATAATTGACAATTATTATCAAATTGATACTATTATTTTAATGAACTTAGGACGAGGAGAGAAATAGAATGATTGATATTCATAACCATATATTATTTAGCATCGATGATGGTGCACAAACAAAGGAAGATATGCTTGATATGGCAAGAGCAGCACATGCAGAAGGCATAACTGATATTATAGCGACACCCCATCATAAAATTGGTGTATACGAAAATTTTGGTCCGAAAATTAAGGCTTTGACAGAAGAAGTGAATACAATCATTGCTTCTGAAGGTATACCAGTAAAAGTACATCCTAGTCAGGAAGTAAGAATTTATGGAGATGTTGTTGAAGATTTAAAAAATGGCCAGGCTTTAACTTTATCTGAAGATAGTCCTTATGTGTTAATTGAATTTCCTTCGCATGAAGTACCAATATTTACAGAGCAATTATTTACGAAGATGGCTTTAGAAGGATATATTCCAATTATTGCGCATCCTGAACGTAATGCTGAGTTGCAGAAGAATCCAAATAAATTGGCTGAACTTATAGAACTTGGTGCGCTAGCTCAAGTTACAGCAGGTGTAGTATGTGGTCAATTAGGTGAATTTAGTAAGCAGTGTGCTGAAATGATGATGGATCATCGTTTAATCCATATCGTAGCGAGTGATGCGCATAATGTAACATCTAGAAACTATTATATGAATGAAGCGTATGAAGCAATTGCCGAGAGATATGGCGATGAAGCCGTTAATAAGTATAAAGAAAATGCCCAAAAAGTGTTGAAGGGTGAAACGATTCGTTATGTCAGTCCAATTGAAGTAGAGAAAGAAGATAAAATTGAGAAACCTGTAAAGAAAAAGAAAAAGAAATTTCTGGGATTATTTTAAATACAAAAAAGCTTGTCTCCAAAATTATTGGAGACAAGCTTTTTAACTATTCAACTTTATCATTAAATAAATAATCTGAAATTGATGTTACCCATCTTGCTACACCACGATCTGTCAATAACCCATCATCTACGTTATAATAATCTTCAATTGCCTTATTATTCGGCCATTTACTAGATTGATTCACATAGAAAAATTCGTTATTTTGACTACCGAAATAATCTGCTTCTGCTTTTTGATATTTAGCAAAATTAGAATCATTATATTCAGGTCTTGTACCAATGATTACGACAGGCGTATCATCGTTACCTGCTGCAGAATAGATACTTTCAACCGTTGCGATGTGATCGTTTGAAGATACATCTTCAGAGAAATCGTTTAAAGTTAATGCATCTAATATGACTAAGTCAGGTTTCGTTTTATTAATTTTATCGATACTTACTGTTGAAGAAGAACCAGATACTTCTACTTCATTCACTTTAATATGATCATCAGAAGCATATGCTAATTCATCTTTGACGGTCGTGTTCTCGTCAGAAGTTTGATACGGTGTAGAAACCAGCGTGATATTCATAACTTTCTTATCTTTAACTGCATTGTTATAGATAGACTGGAAAGTTTTATTTTTGAATAGATTTGTGTTCGGTTTCTTGCTTGTATCTTTTTTTACTTCTTTTTTCGTCGTGTTATCTTGTTCAGCATAGTAATCTTTACCGCTTTGCTCAGAGATTGCTTTTTCTCTAGCATCAGAGTCAGTTACACGTGTTTCCCAGAATGTATAACCTACTGCAATTAGAATAACTGCTGCAACGATATAAATCCAAAATAATAAATTCTTCATTGCGAATTGTTCCTCCATCTTTATTCAATACTAATATAGTAACAAAAAACTGAGAAAATTTATACATACAAGTACTATTTGATAAATTTTTCTTTAAGATATATACCCTAAACATATACAGTTAAGACATAAAAAAAATAAAATTTTAAGTTTAATACTACTTTTTTAGGATAATATAAGTAAATATATTTCACATCTGCAAGTTAAGTTGTGAACATTACAAATTGGAAAATGATTAAAATGAGATAGTAATACTACAATTAATATGGTAAAATATCTCTATATAAGTGTCGATAGTATCATTTCCCGAATCGGAGGATATTTATGATTGATTATACGCCATGGAATGAAAAAGATTATCATCAGATTTTTATCCATGAGGCAAAAGAACTGATAGAAATTTTCAGAAATGAAATCGTTGAACTTCATCATTTTGGAAGCACTTCAGTGAAAGATTTACCTGGTAATCAGACGATAGATATATTACCAATCGTAAAAACTTTATCACAAGTGAGTTTATATAAAGATAAGATGGAGGCTATCGGTTATAAAGAAGTTGAAGTAAAAGAGATGACTGATGAACAGTGCAGGCTCTTTGTAGCAAAGAAAAATCAACTGACGTTCTATGTAACGATGATTGAAAGAACAAACTTTAATGCAATTACAAGAAGACTCGCATTAAGAGACTATTTACGTGAACATAAACTTGAACGTCTGGCATATGCCAAATTTAAGATGAAACAAGCAGTGCAATATAGAAATGACTTCAACACTTATAATGTAACGAAGAATGACTATATTTTGAAATTAGAAGCAAAAGCACTTCGCTGGTATGAAGCGAAAAGAGGTTAAGCATTATGCTTAGCCTTTTTTTATGTCAAAATTGCATAATATATAGATTATTGTAAAATAAAAAGTAACGATGCAAAACAAAAAGGGTAGGGATATGGATGACGTCAGTAAATATTGCGAAAAATACGAATGATATAACTTTACAATTACAAATGGCAAATCGTCACGGATTGATAGCCGGTGCAACGGGTACAGGTAAAACCGTCACATTAAAAGTTTTAGCAGAACAATTTTCAAAGTCAGGTGTACCGGTATTTTTGGCAGATATTAAAGGGGACCTGGCAAGTATTGCTGAACCGATGACGATAAATGAAAAAATTGAACAACGATTAAAAGACTTAAATATTACAGATTACCAACCGAGAAGTTATCCTGTTCGTTTGTGGGATATATTTGGCGTTGATGGCGCACCAGTTAGAGCTACGATCTCTGAAATGGGACCGATGCTTTTAGCGCGTTTATTAGAATTAAACGATACGCAATCTGGTATTTTAGATATAGCCTTTAAAATTAGTGATGATAATGGATTATTGCTATTAGACTTAAAAGACTTGCAATCTTTACTGAAAGAAATGGCAGATAATGCATCTGTTTATAGCAGCAAATATGGAAATATTACAAAACAATCAGTAGGAGCGATTCAACGCAAACTGTTATCATTTGAATCACAAGGTGCTGAGAACTTCTTCGGTGAACCTGCGTTAAATTTAACTGATTTTATGGAAGTAAGTGCTAACGGTGAAGGTATTATCAATGTGCTTATGGCGAATAACTTATTTACAAAACCCGTACTTTATTCAACTTTTCTTTTATGGTTATTAACAGAATTGTTTGAGGAATTACCTGAAGTGGGTGATCTTGATAAACCGAAACTTGTATTTTTCTTTGATGAAGCACATTTATTATTTAAAGATGCACCAACGTCATTTATTACGCAAGTAGAACAGGTTGTTCGCCTTGTCCGTTCAAAAGGTGTTGGCGTGTATTTCATTACCCAAAATCCGATAGATTTACCTGATGAAGTTTTAGGACAACTTGGTAACCGTATACAGCATGCGTTACGTTCATTTACACCTAGAGATCAAAAAGCAGTGAAAAGTGCTTCTGAAACGTTCAGACAAAATCCAGACCTGGATGTTGCAGCTGTTATCGGGGAATTAAAGACAGGTGAAGCATTAATATCATGTTTAAATGAAGAGGGTCAACCTAGCATTGTAGAACGTGCCTTTATTCGACCACCTGAAAGTAAGATAGGTGTTATCGATAGTACCGTTAAACAAACTGTCCTCGCAGAAAATCCTTATCAAACGAAATATGGCACAGCAATTGACCGAGAAAGTGCGTATGAAATGTTACAGGAAAAGTTTACACAAATAGAAGCAGAAAAAGAAAAAGCAGCAGAAGCTAAATTACAAGCTAAAACGGTTAAAGCTGAAAAAAGAAAACCAAAATCAGAATTACAAAAAGTTGCGACAAGTGTACTTACTAGTGTTGGCAGACAAATCGGTCGTGAAATTGTACGAAATATATTCGGCGGGAGAAGAAGATAATGAAAAGTGGATGGATTTATATTATACTCATCGCAATCAATATTTCATTGGTAATAGTATTGATGACACCTACTGTTCAGAATAACGAAATATTTATTAAAGGTGTACAAGTATGTATCGTGATTGTGACATTTATTTTATTTAGAATGTATCTGAGAGAACGTGGATTTTTAAAAGAGAAGAAATAGGTGGTGTGCTTTTTGAGAAAAAGAGCGAGAATTATTTACAATCCTACATCTGGACGAGAATTATTTAAGAAGTCATTAGCAGATGTGTTAATTAAACTTGAAGATGCAGGATATGAGACGAGTGCCTACGCAACAAAAGCAGAAGGTGATGCGATACAAGCAGCACGACAAGCTGTAGAAGATCGCTTTGATCTTATTATTGCGTCGGGTGGTGACGGGACGATTAATGAAGTAATAAACGGTATTGCTGAACAGGAATACCGCCCGAATATCGGTGTAATACCGATGGGTACAGTAAATGATTTCGGTAGAGCATTACTCATTCCGAAAGATATTTTACAAGCTGTAGATGTAATTATAGAAGGAAACACCGTACCGGTTGATGTAGGTAAGATGAACAATCGTTATTTTATCAACATTGCAGGGGGCGGAAAGATTACCGAAGTAAGTTATGAAGCACCAAGTAAACTTAAAACTGTCCTTGGACCTTTAGCATATTATATTAAAGGGTTAGAGATGCTGCCGGAAATAAAAGCGACGGATATTCGTATTGAATATGATGGTAAAGTCTTCAGTGGAGAAGTCATGTTATTTTTAATCGGTTTGACAAACTCAGTAGGTGGCTTTGAAAAGTTAGTACCGAATGCATCGATAAATGATGGCTACTTTACATTATTATTTTTAGAAAAAGTAAATTTTGCTGAATTTGGACATGTCTTCTCACTTGCTTCACGTGGTGATCACATTAAACATCCGAAAGTACATTATATAAAAGCGAAAGATATTAAAGTATCATCTTTTGAAAAAGTACAGCTCAATGTTGATGGTGAGTTTGGCGGTATACTACCGGCTCATTTTGTAAATTTAGAGCGACATATCAATGTATATAGTCAGTTAGATAAGATTCATCCGGATAAAGAAAATGAGATTATCATTCAATATAAACAAGACCTTGAAAAAGAAGAATAAAGTAAAGACTGCTCTCTCAATTAGAGAAAGCAGTCTTTATTTAAATTTCATCTGTAAAGGATTCTAATAATGCATCATATTCGAAATTACGATGTGAAGGATAAAGGCTGAGTCCACCATCTGCCACAATCGTTTGACCTGTAATATATTTACTTTCTTTGCTGGCTAAAAATGCAGCCACACTAGCAATTTCCTCTGGTTCGGCAACATAACCCATAGGAACAAATAAATCAGCATCTCGTTTTGCTTCAGGTGTTTTAAAGTTCTCGGCATTGATCGGTGTATTGATACTGCCAGGAGCAATATTATTAATACGAATTTGAACGCGCGCATATTCTAACGCTAAACTTTGCGTCATTAATTTTACCCCACCCTTACTAGCGCTATAGTGAGCGTAATGTGGCCATGGAATGATTTCATGAACACTTGAAATATTAATGATACTGCCTTTAAATTTGCGATCCATAAAATGCTCTAATGCCAGTTGACAACCGATAAATGTACCACGAAGATTAACAGCAATTACTTTATCAAACTCATCAATTGGCATCGTATGGCTCGGTATATCAGACTGAATACCTGCATTATTTACCATAATGTGAAATGCACCGAAATGATCTATGGTCTGTTTCACTAAACTTTCCATTTCGTTTTTGTTTGTAGTATCTGCTCTTATTGCAAGTGCATCGACACCAATCTCTTTTACAATATCGACAAGTGCATTTGCTTCATCCTCACGAGAACGATAGTTGATAACTACGTTGATGCCTTCTTTTGCAAAGCGAATTGCTGTTGCTCTTCCAATACCTGATGCTCCACCTGTAATAATAGCCACTTTTCCTGTTAAATCGTTATACATGAAGTCACTCCCTTTTTGTTTCAATACCCGTAAATTAAAAGATTAATCTATGATAGAAAAAATGACAATCTATTCAATTTCTAATAAAATAAATGTGAAAGGTGGCGCACATATGTATAGATTATCGATTTTAGCAACGACAGATACGCATAGTCATATTAGTTTATATGATTATTTTTTAGAAAGTGATCTGAAAATTAATGGATTAATACTTGCCGGCAGTAAGATTGAAGCGATAAAAGCAGCTAATGAAAAGGCTGATGTTGCAACAGTTGTTGTAGATAATGGTGATATACTGCAAGGAAATATTATGGCAGATTACGCCGCAGAAATGCGTCCTGACATTCATCCGGCAATTAATATGATGAATGAGATTGGCTATGATGCCGGTACATTAGGTAACCATGAATTTAATTATGGACTAGAGTATTTAGATAAAGCCAATCAGCAGGCATTGTTTCCATTAGTCAATTGTAATGTGAAATATATCAATGGTGACTTCGTTGTTGCGCCTTTCCATATCGTTGAAAAGTCATATAAAGATGGTACGACGGTAAAGATCGGTATAACAGGCGTCGTACCTGAACAAATTATGAAATGGGACGAAGACCATTTATCGGATCGAGTAATTGTTGAAGACATGTATGACGCATTGTATCAATATAGCAATCAGTTAAAAGCATTTGGTTGTGATATTGTTATTGCATTGATGCATACTGGATTAGATCAGGAGCAATTAGAAAATATGAAAGGGATTGAAAATCAGGTATATCGTCTGGCACAGATTGAAGCAGTTGATACTTTTGTGTTTGGTCATACACATCAGCAATTCCCTGGACCTGATTATGTAAATATTCCGGAAGTCGATAATGAGAGTGGACGTGTATTTCATGCTTATGGCGTCCAACCTGTATGTTTTGCAAGCCATCTTGGAAGAATAGACCTTGCGCTTGAGAAAACAGAACAAGGCTTTAAGATTGTGAACGGTAAAAGTAGCGTCATCGAATTAAAATCAAGTGATGTGGAGATTAATACACATTTTATAGATGTGAATCAAACTGCGCATCAGGGTGTGTTAGATTACGTAAAACAACCCATTGGCATGACTAAGCGCCATCACGATAGCTATTTTGCGCAAGTTGGTACGAGCACTGTTGTAGAAGTCATAGCTAAAGCAGGTAAATATGCAATTGAACAAATGATTAATAATCATCAGCTCAAACTAGCAAGTACAAATATTATATCAACAAGTGCACCGATAAAAGCCGGAAGAGATGGCGTAAATGATTATATTGAAATTGACAGTGGTGAATTAACACTTAAAGATGCAATTAATATTTATCGCTTTCCAAATAAGATGTCAGCAGTAAATGTCTCTGGTCGCGTCTTACGAGAGTGGGTTGAATGGAGCGTATCATGCTTCAATACAATAGATAGTGAATATATGCTTAAAGATAATAAATCAACATCACCTGGATTTCCAAGTTACAACATGGATATCTTCTATGAATTAAACTATTGTATAGACTTATCACGTGAAGCACGGTACAGTAGTGTAGGTGAGAAAATAAATGACACGTATCGTATAAAAGATTTAACCTATTTAAATCAACCTGTAACGGATGATCAGCAATTTACAGTACTAACGACTGATTATCGTACAAATTTTTGTCCAATATTAAATGATGCATCAGTGACGAAGATACAGTTGGAAGATATTGAAATTAGACAAATTATTATTGAATATATCAAAAGATTTGGGGTTGATTTCCAACCAACAAGACCATTTACGTTTTTACAGGATGGGATATATAAATTTAAATCAAGTCCAAAAGGATCAGCATATTTGCAACCAGGGATTACACCAACAGAAACATACGACGATGACTATTTAATTTACGAACTTAATACAGCATTAACCTAAGGATAGGACGATACCTTAGTAACACATTCGAAATCATTGTGTCTTATCAATATTTTGAAATAAAACAATAGGAGAAAATATGAAACAAATTAAATTTAACAAAAATGACGAATTACAAGGGACAGTAGTAGACTTAACGCATGAAGGATCTGGTGTTGTTAAGATTGACGATTATCCATTTTTCGTTGAAGGCGCATTACCAGGAGAAGACGTGACGATTAAAGTGATGAAAGTCGGTAAGACATTTGGATTTGCACGTCTTGTGTCAGTTCAAAATGAAAGCCCAGACCGTGTTGCAGAGAAAGATATCGTTGGCCGACAAATTGGAACGATGACATTGCAGCATTTATCGTATCCAGCGCAATTAAAGTTCAAACAACATTTAGTAGAAAGCGCGTTTGAGAGATTAGGCAAGTTTAAGGGCGTAAAAGTTGCTGAGACTGTAGGGATGGAAGTGCCTTATGAATACCGAAATAAAGCGCAGATTCCTGTAAGAAACGTTAACGGCATGCTTGAGACAGGATTCTTCAGAAAGAACAGTCATCAACTTGTGCCAGTTGAGAATTTCTATATTCAGCATAAAGCAATCGATGCAGCGATTGTGAAAGTAAGAGATATATTACGTAAATATGATATTGTACCTTATAACGAGCGTAACCATAACGGTGAAATCCGTCATATCGTCGTTAAACGTGGCCATTATACAGGACAATTAATGATCATATTAGTGACGAATAAAAAACGCCTGCAAAATATCGAATCAATTACACATGATATTGTAAACGAAATCGAAAATGTTGAAAGTGTTGTATTAAACTTTAATAACCAGGAAGGTAACGTGATTTTAGGACGTAACAATACAGTACTACACGGTACGCCGTATTACACTGATAAGATGTTAGGACTAGAATTCAGAGTATCACCAAACTCATTCTTCCAGGTCAATACACCACAAGCTGAAGCGTTGTATCAATTAGCTTTAGAAGCAGCAGATTTAAATGGTACTGAAACAGTACTAGATGCGTATTGTGGCATTGGGACGATTTCTTTAGCATTAGCACAGCAGGCGAAACAGGTCTATGCGATGGAAATTGTGCATGAATCAATTAAGATGGCGAAACAGAACGCTAAGATGAATGGCATTGATAATGTACATTTTGAGACAGGTGCAGCAGATGAAATCCTGCCGAAGTGGAGCGAAGAAGGCGTTAAGTTTGATGTAGCGGTTGTTGATCCACCACGAAAAGGATTAGACGATGACTTTATTCAGACATTAATTGCACAAAACCCTAAAAAGATCGTCTATGTCAGCTGTAACCCGTCAACATGTGCCCGTGACTGCCGTAAATTTGCAGATGCAGGATACAAGTTAGAAACAGTAAAACCAGTCGACTTATTCCCGCAAACGCCGCATGTAGAGTGTGTCGTTAGACTTACGAAGTAAGCATTTTTTATTAAAGCCTTGTTATCAAGGCTTTTTATTTTATTGAACTTTAGATAAAAACTAAATATAAAATCTTAACAAACGGTTCTTCTATTCTATAAAAATACACTTGATAATCTTTTAAGGAGAGAAACTATGAATATAATATTAAAAAGTACGTTCAAAAAATATGAATCGATGTCAGAGATACTAGTACCTAAACTTGTAAAAATTTTGTTGAATCTTGATAACCTTGAAAAAGAGATTTATGAGCGAAGTAAAATAGAATTAAGTGAATACCAAGATGGTTATGGAAACTTTAAAGAAGAATATCATCCGAAATCTAAAGCACTATTCAAAGAGTTAAATGAAAAGCATCATGAAATAATTAAAGATAATGTTAGCGAAAAACTTAAGTCGATCAGTTATGGGGGCAGTTACGGCAAACCAAGCGAATATTTTTATATTCAAGATGATAATCTGGATATCTACTTTACAATGCGAAAAAAAGATATGGCTACTATTGTAATTTATTATGAATATGCTCTTAAAAAGAAGCATAAATTTATTTTTAGATTGATTGATAACAAATGGTTAATTGATGAGAAATATTACGGCTTTAGTGATAAGTCATGGTATAAAAATGGTATATAGAAATAATTATTTTAGATATTAATAAATAATTCTGAAATACTTATTGATTAAAGCTCTTCAAATGGGATTTTTTATTGAAAAATTTTTATAGGAAATTTGTATAAGTAATGTGAATTGATTTAAAGTAGTCAGGCTTTATCATGTAGCTACTAAATAATTTATGAATGATAAAGGAGAAACGATGACAAATAATAAACAGATGTTGTTAGGTTTAGGATTTACCGGTACGTTTGGTACGAACGGAAAGGCCTGGATGAGTGAAGATGTTGATATAAGAACATATCCTGATATTGAAGCGGATATTCGCTACGCACAGATGGCTGAAAAGGGTAAATTTCAATTTATCTTTATCGGTGATTTTCCTGGCGCAGTCCCAAATGATAACCGTGATGTACCAGGTATGACATTAGAACCGATTATTACTTCTACTGCTATATTAAGAGCTACAAAGCATATTGGTGTTGCCAATACTGTACATACGCAGTGGAATACTCCATATACAGTAGCCCGTCAATTTAAAGGTCTGGATTTAATGAGTGGTGGTCGTATTGCCTGGAATGCAGTAACTGGTTCCAGTCCTCAAGTCGCTGAAAACTTTGGCGTAACATTATTGGATCGACAAGCACGTTATGAAAGTCATTATGAATTTGTTGAGATGGTACAACATTTCTGGGGGACTTGGGGTAAAGATGCGTTGAAAGCGGATAAAACGCGTGGTGTATTTGCTGATTATAATCAAGTTAAAAAAGTATATTTAAATGGTAGATATCATCAGGCAAATGGTGCATTACCGATGCCACCATCACCACAAGGTCAACCCGTAATCTTCCATTCTGGTGGTTCTCCAGCAAGTATTGCTTTTGCAGGACGTTATGCGAATGCGATGATTGGTGAAGTATGGACGATTGAACAGGGAATTGAAACACGTAATGCTTTACGCCAGGCAGCAATAGATGCTGGTAGAAATCCGGATGAGATTAAATTTATTGCAGGATTAATGCCGGTTGTTGCAGATAGTAAACGAAAGGCATTAGATCGTCATGCCAAATTTATGGACGAAAGTTTAGTCTATCAACGTGTTCAACACATTAGTATGGTTTTAGGTATTAGATTATCACCAGCAGATTTAGAAAAGCCGATTCCTCATGAACTTCTAGATAGAGTAGAGATTGATGCATACTCAGATCCTCGCATTGAAAATGTATTAAAAGTTGCACGAGAAGGTTGGTCATTGCGTGATATTATCTATCATTCTGTTATTGATTATCATCCAGTAACTTTAGGTGAGGCGAAAGAAACAGCAGATCATTTATCAGAATGGTTTGAAGCGGGTGCAGCAGATGGTTTCTGGATTATACCAGATGTATTTGAAACAGATTTAGCACGATTTGTAGATGAAGTTGTTCCAATTTTACAGGAACGTGGTGTCTTCCATAAAGATTATGAAGGAAATACGTTGAGAGAACATTTAGGTGTACCGTATCAATATGGTTTAGATGAGCGACTGAAATAAATTTATTTGCACATTCCTTTATGGGTTTGTGCTTTTTTGTTTTTTTGAAAATAATATATCTTTAAACTGAATTATTTTTATATTATTACACCATTTAAATTATGATATAATTAAGATAAAATTATGATATGAAAAGGGTGTATATATAAATGAAAATTAGACCAGTATCAGACTTAAGAAATAAGTTTGCAGAAATAGAAAAGGATGTTATCAAAGAAGATGCCCCTGTGTTTCTAACTAAGAATGGTTATGGAACAATGGTGTTAATGAGCATTGATAAGTATTCTAAGTTAGCTGAATCCCATGAGGCATATTTATTAGAATCAGAAGTAATTGCAAGAACAACAAAAGAAAGAATGACACACGAAGAAGTATTTGGTAATTTAAAGGAAAAATTGAATGGAAAAAAAGAGATATAAAGTAACTTACTTATCTACTTTTTACAATGACCTTTCAGGTATAATAGAATATTTTCAAAATGATTTAAAAAATAATTTAGCTGCAGAAAAATTCTTAGATAATGTAGAAAATGCTATATTGAAAAGATCAAAAACACCTTTGATATTACCACCAGTTTATAAAAATACTATGTTAAACTTATGTTTTTATCGCATTATAGTATCAAATTATTCAATATATTATGTTGTTAATAATGATAAGGTAGAATTCCGAAGAATAATTCATAATAAAAGAGATATCAAAACATCTCAACTATGACAAGCAAATCACTAATTATCTTCTCCCGCACTTTTCATATATAATGAAAGTACTAGAAAACTAAAGAAGTGATAATATGGAAAGAAGAATTATTCACATTGATATGGATGCTTTCTATGCACAAGTTGAGCAGCGGGATAATCCTGACCTTAAAGGTAAACCTGTTATCGTTGGTGGAAAGAGTCGCAATCGTGGTGTTGTGGCAACGGCGAGTTACGAAGCGCGTAAATTTGGTGTGCATAGTGCCATGCCTACTGCTCGGGCACATCAGTTGTGTCCAGACGGCTATTATGTAAGTCCTAGATTTGATGTATATAAAGATGTATCGAGTCAAATTATGTCGATATTTAAAGGCTACACTGATATTGTACAACCAGTATCACTAGATGAAGCGTATTTAGATATAACACATCTTGTACGTAAAGATCTTGGTGCAAGTCAAATTGCAGCTTTTATTAAAAGAGATATTATGACTGCTACAAATCTAACGTGTTCAGCTGGTGTTTCTTATAATAAATTTTTAGCGAAGATTGCCTCAGGTATGAATAAGCCAAATGGTTTAACAGTTATCCATTACGAGAATGTTGAACAAATATTAGCTGAACTTCCCATCGGTGAATTTCCTGGTGTAGGGAAAGTGACCGAAGAGAAGATGCTCAGGCTAAAGATAATGAACGGCAAAGATTTACGTGATAAATCTGAACTTGAGTTAATTGAATTATTCGGTAAGAAGGGTAGTAGTTTATATCAAAAAGCTCGTGGTATTGGCTCTGACATAATAAATATGGACCGAGTAAGAAAATCAATTGGCAAGGAATCAACATTTTCTCACGATGTTCAGGATGAAGCGTTTATTTTACAGACAATGCGTACACATTCAGAAAAAGTAGCATTAAAACTTCAGGATTTAAATAAAGTAAGTGATACGATTACCGTCAAAATAAAAACTAGTGACTTTGAATCACATACAAAGCAAACAAAAATAATAGACTTTACAGATCAAGCTGATACCATTTATAATACAGCTGTGTTATTATATACTGACCTAAAAGAGGAGTTTAACAATATACGTTTAGTAGGCGTCTCTGTGGGTAATTTAAAAAATAAAGTGTATGAAAATCTAACAATATATGATTTTCTTTAGAAATGAGGAAGTATTATGAAATTTAAATTTGCTATCATTGGTATAACTGCACTTCTCATTATGATGTATATTATGGAAACGGTAGAACACGGTTTTAAGGTGTTGCCGCTTATCGGTATTATTTTAGTTGCAGGATTTTTATTCTGGATTGATCATAAATTAGAACGACCAGTGAACCGTCACACCATTAAAAAGACTATCAAAAATAACACGACTACTCATAAGAAGTAGTCGTGTTGTTATATTGATTGATAAAAAGCAATCATCTGTTGTAATTTATCGTCGTTCATAATTGTAATGTCGTGTCCTAAAGCAATCTTATTTCGGACAACACCTTCTTTTTTGGAAGGTTTATCGTTTTTTTGTCTTCCTCTGATTAATATGTCTCCCTGCTCGATATCATCTGTGTAACTACCACCGTTATCAACGATATACTGCACAATATGTTTTCTTGTTTTATGTAGTGTTCCTGTAATTGCAATTTGTTTATTATAAAAAGGATGACTTTTGTCAATGACTGCTGTAGTAGATTTTATACTGCTTAATTCTCGATGATAGCGTGACATGCTTTGGTTTTTCGTAGTAGTTGAAATGCTTTTGATATATTTTTTTCGGCGTTTCGTTGAAAAGTATTCTTCAAGGTCTGAATAATGTTTCAGCAATCTTACTGTAATCATTGCACATGCCTTAGCATCATTTAAGGCATGATGATGTCCGTGGAAATCCAGTTTATAATAGGCCATCATATTCTTTAAACTATAGCTATGATTCTTTATTGTATCTCTTGCCATGATGACCGAACAGAAATATGGTAGTGTCGGCATATCGAAATGATATTTTTTTATAGAAGCATGTAATACTTTCATGTCAAATTGCGCGAAATGTGCAACGACCGGAAGATCACCGATAAAATCGAGCATATATGGGTAAACATGTTCAAAGGTTGGTGCGTCCTGAACGTCATCTTCATGTATACCGTGGACCTGAATGTTAGATGCGCTAAAATAAGTTTCAGGATTTACTAATGTATAAAAAGTTTCAGTCATCATATTATCGATGACTTTTACCATACCGACGCTACAAATTGAAGCAGGATTCCCATTAGCTGTTTCAAAATCTAATGCTATAAATGAATTCATATCTTTTACCTCGATTAATAATTATGATGTATTTTAACATGTATTACGCAAAGAAATAACTAGACTGCCTAATAGGCAATCTAGTTATTTCTTTACATTATCAAAATTAATTTGATGCAGATTATCACAACCACAGCTGTCGTTTAGATCACAACTGTTGCACTTACCGGCTTTAGATTTCTTAAAGAACTTATAAAGCGTATAAGTTGCATATCCAAATATTAGAACGAACAGTAATACGTTGATAAGTATTGACATAAGTTTTCCTCCTAAAGAAATAATCTGCCGATTTGATATACAGCCATCGTTAATAAATACGCAGTCGCGATAGGATATAGCATCGCTATAAAAGTCCATTTCCATGATGACGTTTCTTTACGAATTGCAGCAACTGTTGATAGACATGGTATATAAAGTAATATAAAAAGCATAAATGCATACGCAGTAAGCGGTGTAAACTGTGCGTGAATCATAGACACAAGCGCATCGTCTTTTACTGCATAGATAATGGCCATCGCACTTACGATAACTTCTTTTGCTAGAAATCCCGGAATAAGTGTTGCGCCTGCCTGCCATGAACTGAATCCAAGTGGAATTAACAGTGGTGCAATAAATCCTCCAATCATCGCTAGGAAACTGTCATCAACATCTACATTTAATCCTCCTGGTCCTGCATAATTGAGTAGCCAGATAAGTACAGACCCACCAAAGATAAATGTACCAGCTTTCTTAACGAAGCCTTTTCCTTTTTCCCATGTACTTCTCCACAGTGTTTTAAGTGAAGGAAGACGATAAGGTGGCAACTCTACAATAAAGATGGAAGTATCGTTTTTGAGCACTGTCTTCGATAAAATAAAGCTTACCATTAACGCTACGATGATACCGATTAAATAAAGGCTGAGTACTACAAGAGCCTGATGTTCTTTGAAGAATACACCGGCAAATAATGCGTATACTGGTAATCTTGCAGAACATGACATAAACGGTGCAATAAGTATCGTTGTGAGTCGTTCTTTTTCTTCTTCGATGCTTCTAGCGGCCATAATTCCAGGAACATTACAGCCGAAACCAATAATCATTGGAATAAATGATTTACCGTTTAATCCAAACATCTCCATTACACGGTCCATAATGACAGCGATACGCGCCATATATCCTGAGTCTTCAAGCAAAGAAATAAAGAAGAATAATACAAGGATTTGTGGTACAAATACTAATACACCACCAACCCCAGCAATAATACCATCCGTCACTAAGTCTTGCAGGAAGGGCATAACGCCAAGTGATTGCATAACATTTTTCACGGTGTCCGTTAAAGGGCCTGCAAAGAAGCTATCAAGTTGGTCTGAAAGTGGGGTACCGATCCACGTAAACGTCGTCTGAAAGATCAGCCACATTAATAATAAAAATATCGGTATACCAAATATACGATGTGTGACAATGCGATCTAGACGTTCTGTAAGAAATTGCTTATCTTCATCAGGATATGTGACAACATCAGTTAGTACTTGCTCAATGAACTGTATACGTGCGTGATGGATACGTGACTTAACACTTGTAGTGAGTTCATTTTCCAATTGGCTTCTGAGTGGTATCATTTGTTTAAGCGTATCTTGATCTAAATAAGATTCAACAACCGGATTACCCAATATAAATTGAACAGCAAGGAAACGATAATGTTTTCGTTCAAGTGATAAATTATCAGGTAATATTTGAATAATTTCCGCTATTGTTGATTCAATCGGTGCATCATACGTTATTTTAAGCGGACGGTTAGCCGATAATGTATCATCCAGTGCATGTAACACATCTGTTGAACCTCTGCCTGTTCGTGCCACAACTGGAATAATCGGTGTCTTCAACTTTCTCATTAATAAATCAATGTTAATATGGATACCACGTTTTGTTGCAACATCGACCATATTTAATCCAATCATCATCGGTGCACCGTATTCCATAAGCTGTACAGTTAACAGTAGATTACGTTTCAGTTGTGCGGCATCGATTATATTAATCATACCTTCAAAATGTTCATTTAATAAAAAATTTGTTACCACTGTTTCATCTTTAGAAAGAGGTAACAAATCATAGATGCCTGGTAAATCAATAAGATTACCTGTCTTATTCTTTAAAGTACCCATCTTTTTCTCAACAGTGACGCCGCTCCAGTTACCGACATACTCATAACTGCCTGTCAGTGCATTAAACAGTGAAGTTTTCCCTACATTTGGATTACCTAGTATACAAAATGCTCTACTATTCATGAACTTGCTCCAGCATGATTTTACAAGCATCACAATTGCGGATACAAACATGTTGACCATTGATATCTAAAGTGCAGGGACCTTTAAATAAACTTTTTTGTCGCACTTTAATTTCACTACCTTCCGTGAAACCTAATGCATGTAATCGATGCATCACCATCGCATTGTCAAATAACATCGATTTTATTTTATATGTTGTGCCGAGTGTAGCATTTGCGACATGAATCATTATGACACCTTCTTTAATTGATTGATATTGATTATCATTTACGACTAGCTTATCATGCCATTTTATATAATACAAGTAGGGGATTACCCTGCTTTTGACAAAATAAAAACACCTCATAAGAGGTGTAGAGAACGACTGATTATTCTTCTTCACTAAAGTTACGTTTACCTAGTTCTTTCTCATATAAATATAATGCATTTGCATCGTCTTTAATACGTCTGATGTAATCGATATGTTTTTTAAACATCGCTTCTTCCTCAACCTGTTCGTCTAAGAACCAGTTTAAGAACGAGATCGTTGAGAATTCCTTATCATTCTTAGCAAGTTCCGCTAAATTGTAAAAGTTTGCAGTCACTTGTTGTTCTTGTGCAAGTCCTGCTTCAAAGGTATCTAAAACACTTGAAAATTCTGTATTTGGTGCAGGGATTTCTGAGAACTTGGCATGTTGATCGCGGTCATTTAAATAATTATAGATTTTTGTACCATGGAATCTTTCCTCAGCAGCTTGCTGTTCATAAAAGTTAGCAAACCCGTCATAACTTTCTTTAGCACAATATGCAGCCATTGCCATGTATGCATGTGCTGCTGCGAATTCCTCGTTCATCTGTTTATTTAATGCGGCAGTCAATTCTGTTGATAACATAGATATTCCCTCCAATTTTAAGATAAATTCATTATAATATAATGTAAAAAGATTAGATAATAATATCCATGGTATGGAGGGGAAGGTTTTATAGTCTTTATATTTATTCGCGACAAATATTTATACTAATTATTTATGAAGTGATATAATAAATTGTTGAAATTAGGAGGTTACTATGAAAAAATTTGCTGCTAAAAATTTAGCGAAAGCTGCACGACGATTAAGCATCATGGCTGGTAAACGCGGTACAGATTTGCCAGGTCAGATTGCGCGTAAAATTGATCCGCAAATATTAAAGAAACTAAGTGCCGAAGTTGATGAAGTGGTCTTTATTTCAGGAACAAACGGGAAGACGACGACAAGTAATTTAATCGGGCACACATTGAAACAAAATAATATTAGCATTATTCATAATACAGAAGGTGCTAATATGGCTGCCGGTATTACATCAAGCTTCATCGTACAATCTTCAAAAGATACAAAACTTGCGATTATTGAGATCGATGAAGGCTCTATTCCGCGTGTATTAAAAGAAATGACCCCAACAAAGATGGTGTTTACGAATTTCTTCCGTGATCAGATGGACCGCTTTGGCGAAATAGATATATTAGTCGATAGAATCGCTGAAAATATAAAAGGACGAGGGATAGAACTCATCTTAAATGCAGATGATCCGTTTGTTTCACGCTTAAAGATTGCGAGTAACAAAGTGACATATTATGGTATGAAAGATCATATTCATAACTTTGAAGAAAGTTCAATGATTGAAAGTAAATACTGTCCAAATTGCGGTAAAATGCTGCATTATGATTGGATTCATTATAATCAGATTGGACATTATTCTTGTACGTGTGGTTTTAGTCGAAATACACCAAAATATGAAGTTGAAGCATTAACTGAGACACCATTCTTGAACCCGACGATTAACGGACATACTTTCAATATGAAGATTGCAGGCGACTTTAACGTCTTCAATATTATTGCAGCTTACGCAGTTTTACGAGAACTCGGATTAAATGACAAATCGATTGAAAAAGGATTTTTAACGTACACAAGCGATAATGGGCGTATGCAAAACTTCGAAAAAGGAAACAAACAAGCCATTATCAATTTAGCGAAGAATCCAGCTGGATTGAATGCGAGTCTATCTGTCGGGGAAAAAATTGAAGGTGCAAAATCATATTTAATCGCATTAAATGATAATGGTGCAGATGGACGAGACATTTCGTGGATTTGGGATGCTGATTTTGAAAAGTTAGCACGTCAAAATATACCTTATATTATGTGTACAGGAAATAGAGCTGAAGAGATTGCATTGCGATTGAAGTATGCTGAAATTGATGCTGAAATTCATGTGAATCAAAATATAAAGGAAGCGACGCATACAATACTAAAACGACCTGAGTACCCAGTATGTATTCCAAACTATACATCTTTAGAACCGATGCATCAGGCATTAAATCAATTCTTTGAAGGAGGTAAAGGAAATGAATAGAGCTATCGAAGTATTTCACTTTATGCCGGATAAGTTGAATTTATATGGTGATATCGGAAATATTATTGCTTTGAAACAACGTGCCAAATGGCGCGGACTGGAAGTAAACGTTACAGATATTAATACAACACAAGGCATTAAGATTAGCGATGCGGATATATTGTTTATCGGTGGAGGGAGTGACCGTGAACAAAAGATTGCAACTGATGATCTGTTCCGTGTTAAAGATGATTTTAAAGCAGCAATTGAAGACGGTATGCCAGCACTAACGATTTGTGGTGGTTATCAATTTTTAGGTGAAAAATATATTACGCCAGATGGCCAGGAATTAAAAGGACTGCATATTTTAGATTTTTATACTGAATCTAAGAAAGATCGTTTAACAGGAAATATCGTGATTGAATCTGAAACATTCGGTCAAATCGTTGGATTTGAAAATCATGGTGGCAGAACATATCATGATTACAATACTTTAGGGAATGT
Organism: Macrococcoides goetzii; assembly: GCF_002742385.2. GTDB lineage: Bacteria > Bacillota > Bacilli > Staphylococcales > Staphylococcaceae > Macrococcoides > Macrococcoides goetzii. The sequence goes on along the minus strand of NZ_MJBI02000004.1, from coordinate 32,770 downwards.
TGTCAGTGGTTATGGTAATAACGACACGGATAAAAAAGAAGGTATTCATTACAAGAATTTATTAGGAACGTATTTACATGGTCCGATCTTACCTAAAAACCATGAGATTACAGATTATTTATTGAAACAAGCATGTGAGCGTATCGGTATGGCATTTCCTGAAGTGCGTCTCGATAATAGTGTGGAAGAAGCGGCTAAACAAGTTATTGTAAAGCGATTAATGGAAGACAAGAAATAAAATATGAAATTGTTATGGGGCGATTCTATTGTGGAACCGCCCCGTTTTTATTGATTTGGGCCGATTCAGAGAGCGAACTGCCCAAAAATCTTGTGACAAATTATCAAACTCTTTAAAAGATATATTTTAAATATATCTTTTAGGTGTATAATCGACTTATAAGTTTCGGGGAGGGATTTGTTTGATAGATTATAACGAGAAACCATTTATCGTCATCTGGGAAGTAACACGTGCTTGTGAACTACATTGCCTGCATTGTAGAGCTGAAGCACAAATTAATCGCAATCCATATGAGCTAACGACGGATGAGGGTAAAGCATTGATTGATGATATTGCACAGATGAACGGACCAATGCTTGTATTTACCGGTGGCGATCCTTTGATGAGAGAAGATATTTTCGAATTGTCAGCTTATGCAGTTGAAAAAGGTGTTCGCGTTTCTATGACACCGAGTGCCACACCAAATGTCACAAAAGAAAATATGCAGCGTGCAAAAGATGTCGGTTTATCTCGTTGGGCATTCAGTATAGATGGACCGAATAAACAAATCCACGATCATTTCCGAGGTACAGAAGGTAGCTTTGATTTAACAATGAACGCAATTCAATATTTAAAAGAATTAAAGATGCCATTACAAATTAATACGGTGATTAGTCGCTATAATATTGATTATTTAGAAGAGATGGCTCAGATGGTTGAAGATTTAGGTTGTGTACTTTGGTCAGTATTTTTCTTAGTTCCTACGGGTCGAGGAAAAGAAAGTGATATGGTCACACCAGCACAACATGAAGAAGTATTTCGTTTCTTAAATAAATTACGTAAGACAGCTTCATTTGGCATTAAGACAACTTCTGCACAACATTATCGACGCGTCGTGCTTCAGGAACAGATTCGTGAGATGAAAAAGGCAGGGACGTTTGATGCAATTAAATATGAAGACAGTTTAACAACGATGGATATCAATACAATTGATGGATTAGGTCGTGCCCCTAAAGGTGTCAATGATGGAAATGGCTTTGTATTTGTATCACATTTAGGACACGTTTATCCGAGTGGCCTGCTTCCTGTTTCATGTGGAAACATTCGACAAAAACCACTCAGTGATATATACGTAAACTCTCCAATATTACAAAACTTACGTAACCCTGATCTATTCAAAGGTAAATGTGGCATGTGTGAATTCAGATATGTATGTGGGGGTTCAAGAAGTCGTGCGTACGCCGTAACAGGAGATTTAATGGAATCAGAACCTTTCTGTGTATACCAGCCTAAAGCCTGGATACAGCATCAAAGAAAGTTGAAAGCAGTTAATTAAAAAAAGTAAAAATGATTATAAAAAATGAATCAATAAAAAAATTTAAAATTAATCGGAGGAAAAAAAACATGATCACTAAAGAAATGCTTGTTTCAGATATCGTAAAACAATCGCCTAAATCAGCAGATATTTTTAGAAGTAACCGTATCGATTTCTGCTGTGGAGGTAATATCCCGTTATCAGAGGCTATCAACGAAAAAAGTAAGCCACTTGATGCATTGTTAGAAGAAATTAACGCTTTAGATAATGGTAGTGATGGAACACTTGATGTACAGTATTTAGATAATGCAGCGCTTATCAATTACATTCAAAATAAATATCATAAACCACTTGCAGAAGAATTTAAGAACTTAATGCCTTATGTAACGAAAGTAGCAAAAGTGCATGGTGAACGTCATCCACATCTCATAGAACTAAAAGAACTCACACTGAAGCTACGTGATGAATTATTAGATCACACTAAAGATGAAGATGACAATGTATTTCCACTTGTCATCGAATATACAAACAATCCGACAGATGATTTAAAGACTAAACTTGCACCTCATATTGCTGAACTTGAAACAGAACATGACGGTGCAGGTAATATTTTAAAACGCATGCGTGAAATGACGTCCGACTTTACACCACCGATGGATGCTTGTGGTACATTTAGAGTTGTATACCAACGTTTAGCAATGCTTGAACGTGATACGTTCCAACATGTACATCTGGAAAATAACGTATTGTTTGAAAGAATTAAATAGATAAACAAACAAAAAGAAACAAGTCGTAATTAGACTTGTTTCTTTTTATTTGGATGATCAGCAAGTAATCTATTGATCATCAGCAGTTCATAAATGTAATGACTTTTCATTTGATTATCATCAAATTCAGTTAAATGCTTCACGCTATTTTTAAGTAAACTCAGCGATGATTTGTCTGGATGGTAAGTGCGATCTTTACCGAATGATTCAAATGCTTTCATAAGTTCATTGAGTGCTTCCTTTTCTTCTATTGTCATTTCAAAGGTCGTCCCATTTGGAATGAGTATCATATGGTTAATATGTAACTGAATGAGACGGTTAACATCCAATCGATGACGTAACTTAGTCAATTCGTACTCAATTTCTAAATTTTTATGAAAATGCAATTCCTCTTTTTCGTATGCCAGTAAAGTATCAATCTTTGCGATTAATTTATTTGTTTGCTCCATCATTGGCAATGTGCCGCTTAAATCAGCAAGATTAGCATTGATTTCAGTCGAACGCCTTACAAGCATCGACATTAACTTTGATTCTAAAATATCCATAAGACTCGCGATCTGCGTATGATACTTTGGTGGTAATACAAAGAAATTGACGACGGTAGCTGTCGTTAAACCGATTGTTGTCGTTGCTAGCCTTGAAAAGAAGTTAAACGCAAAATCCTGATGAATATTAGGAACCATAGCAACTGCAGTAAGACTGGCAACAAGCATACCATCATATAACTTTAGTTTATAGCAAACAAACAAAGTCAAGGTTGCTGCAATACTATAACTTAAAGCACTATCTCCTAAAAAGTATGTACTCATTACAGCGATAAACGCACCTAAAATCGAAGCGGGAAACCTTACAAATGCTTTCTTCAAAGAAGCTCGCGCTGTTGGTTCTATCGATACGATTGAGGTAATTACTGCAAATATCGGTGGTAAATTAAAAAACTGGCATATTACTGCAGTTAAAAAAGTTGCAAGCCCGGTTTTAATCGTGCGGGCACCGATTAATTTTTTCGTCCATTTTATTTTCATTTCATCATTCCAATTTTTAAAAGTAGTATACTGCATAATCTTTGTTATAATAAACAGTGACGAATATATGATATGTTTATTAAACAAATTAATCAATACCTACGTATGAAATTAATCGATATTTGCGCATATCATATGCATAAATTTAAGTGAAAGAAGAGATAACAATGATCGTAACATCAGAAAAAGATTTACAAGGACTTAAAGAAATTGGACGTATCGTAGCAATTATACGCGACGAACTGAAGCATCAAGCGAAACCTGGTATGACAACGAAACAACTTGATAATATTGCAAAAGAGCTTTTTGAAAAGCATGGTGCTCAATCAGCGCCAATCACTGAATATGACTTTCCAGGATACACATGTATTAGTGTAAACGAAGAGGTAGCACATGGTATTCCAGGACCACGTGTTATCAATGATGGAGATTTAGTAAATGTCGATGTTTCAGCTTGTAAAGACGGATATTATGCAGATACAGGTATTTCATTTGTTGTAGGTGAAGTAAATGACCCTATGAAACAAAAAGTAGTGGATTGTGCTGAAATGGCATTTAATGAAGCGATGACAAAGATTAAACCTGGTGCGAAACTCAGTAATATCGGACGAGCAGTCAATGCGACAGCACGTAAAAATGGCTTAACGGTTATCAAAAACCTAACAGGACATGGTATCGGCAAAAGTTTACACGAAGAACCAAAGCATATTATGAATTACTATGATCCAATGGACAAAACTTTGTTAAAAGAAGGTATGGTATTAGCTGTTGAACCATTCATCTCTTCTAAAGCAACCATTGTTTCTGATGGTAAAGATGAGTGGGCATTTGAGACGAAAGATAGAAGTTTTGTCGCACAAATCGAGCATACACTAGTAGTCACAAAAGATGGTCCATTACTACTTACAAAATTAGAAGATTAATCCTACTACTTTAGTTGTAGTTAATAATCATTCCACAGACGCTTATATGTTTGTGGAATTTTTTTTATAATGATGATACTACGGAACGAATGGGGTATGAATATGCAAAAGATAAAACATTACTTAAACAATACTGTCAAAGCCTGCGTTCAGAACTTTATGTACTTTAGAACGGCATCTGCCTATAAACGATTAGCCGATATTAATGGATTGAAAAATATAAAACAAAATGAAATGATGCAGTTAACATCTGAAAAAGAACAATTACAAACTGCGCTTGAAACACATGAAATTAAACCGACAGAACATTTAAAGAACAATCGTCAACCATTAATCAATAAAATCAATACGATTGATAATGATATTGATGAAATTGAATCATTACTGTTAAACTTAGAAGAAGAAAAAAGAAATATACAATATGAAATATTATTATTATCCAATGTAAAATAAAGAGGAAGTGTATATGTGAAACAAATTGTTAGTTCAGAGTTATTAATCATCTTTTTTACATTGATATTGTTATCGAACCTGTATTATATATTCTTTGTGAAAATTGGGATGCTACTTGTTATTGTTGCAGCAATTGCATTGATTTACTTAAGCCAGAACATGAAAGAAAATCTGCGCGGGCTTATCATTTTGTGGATTGGACTAATCATGTTGATGTTTGGCTTATTATCTAATCCATATACTTTAATCGTCTTGTTTAGCTTCATTATTATCGTTGCAATCAGATATATTATCTATAAACGTCAGCCGATGAAAGTCATCCAGACAGAAAATAATAAGATGATCATCAATAAACAATCTTTGTTTAGCTTTCAATCAACGCCAGACAAAGTGTATAAATTTGAAGACATTAATCTGCAGCACGCGATTGGGGATTTAAATATTGATTTAAGTCAGGCAGCAAATCTTAAAGAGACCAATATTGTAGTTGTACGCAATATGATTGGTAAAACGACAATTACTGTACCTTATCACTACCAGGTTAAAGTGGATTATACAACGATGTACGGCCAACTTAATATTCAGGATGCGTATACTAAGAAGGCACGAAATGAACGTTTGACCTACGAATCAGATGCATATCCTAATAAAGTAGTAATCAAGCTTTTTGTATCATCAATCGTCGGAGATTTAGAGGTGCAGTACCGATGAATAACTATACGAGAATGATTGGTTCTTTATTGATACTTACTTATAGTCTTGCAGTAATATTTTTCGTGCTTGACCGTATTTTTGTTAATATCATCTACTTTCAAGGTATGTTTTACACACAAATCGTTGGTGTTCCGGCTATACTTTTTTTAAATGTGATCGTAATACTTGCCTGTATTATTATGGGTTCGATACTTGCATATCGTCAGAATGAACAGTATACAGATATTCAGGAAATGATATCGCGTCTTGGTGACGGTGAGAAGATTACACTGGATAATTTAAATCAAGATTTAGAAGTTATTGAAATCATGAAAACTTTAGAACATGTAAGTATAATCATCGAAGAAGTTAAACGTCAAAATCAGCTTGTGATCAATGATGTTCATACATTAAACGAAGAGACGGTAAAGCAAATTGTTGAAGAAGAGCGTCAGCGACTTGCAAGAGAATTACATGACTCTGTAAGTCAGCAGCTTTTTGCTGCAAGCATGATGCTATCCGCTTTAAAATCAGTAAATCATGCTGAACAGGTACGCAAACAACTTAATCTATTAGAGAAAATGCTTCATGAATCACAATTAGAAATGAGAGCGTTGCTATTACATTTAAGACCAGTCGGATTGAAAAACAAAACGTTAGAACAAGGATTAATTCAGCTTATTAAAGAATTGAAACAAAAGATACCATTAAATATCAATGCGGATATTGAAGAGATTAAACTTGAAAAAGGTGTAGAGGATCATCTTTTTCGAATTGCTCAGGAATCCATTTCCAATACGTTACGACATGCCAAGGCAGAGCATATTACGATTGAATTATTTAGAACAGGTAACCGTGTTATATTGAGAGTGACAGATGATGGTCGAGGTTTTGATATTAATCAAATAGACGATACAAGATACGGTTTACATACGATGAAAGAAAGAGCCTTAGAGATTGGTGGTACTTGTCACGTTATTTCAGCACCACAGTCAGGCACGCGAATAGAAGTAAAAGTCCCAATCAAGGAGGAATAACATGCGCATATTATTTGTAGATGACCATGAAATGGTTAGAATCGGTATTTCAAGTTATTTATCAATGCAGGAGCATATTGAAATTATCGGAGAAGCAAGTAACGGCAAAGAAGGGATAGAAAAGACCTTAACGCTGTCTCCGGATATTGTATTAATGGACATGGTTATGGATGAAATGGATGGCATTGAAGCAACAATGCAAATTAAAGCCAGGATGCCTAAAGTAAAAGTGATTATGTTGACAAGTTTTATAGAAGACAAAGAGGTTTATCGTGCACTCGATGCCGGTGTTGATAGTTACATATTGAAGACGAGCAGCGCTGAAGAAATTCGTGATGCGATATATAAAACTTATGCTGGTGAATCCGTATTTGAAAAAGAAGTAATGGCGAAGATGAGATATCGTCTGAATCAAAAAGCTGAACTGCATGAAATGCTTACTGAACGTGAAAAAGAGATTCTTTTACTCATTGCAAAAGGTTATTCTAATCAGGAAATCGCTGATGCAAGCCATATTACAATTAAAACAGTTAAGACTCATGTGAGTAATATTTTGAGTAAATTAGAAGTACAGGATAGAACACAGGCAGTCATCTATGCATTTCAGCATGATTTAATTGAATAAAAGAAGAGTGAAATGCTGTAATTAGCATTTCACTCTTTTTAAAAGGTTATTTTTCTACATGATCATATCCATTAACAAGTAATTCTACTTCACCTGTATGCGGTTCGATTACGAGGCCGTGCACAGGTACTGAGCGATCGAATAGTGGGTGGTTGTATACGAGTTTAACGTTTTCTTGGACGTTTTCATAAACATCGTTAAATCCACCAAGGAAGTGATCGACATCAATACCAGAATGAATGATTATATCCATCACTTCTTGTTTGATACCGCGGTCTTTCATCGTTGATTTTACTTTTTCAACGTCAAGGGAGCCCATACCACAATCCTTATGACCCATAATAATGATTTCTTCAGCACCTAATGCATATATACCGACAAGTAAGCTACGCATTGTAGATCCATAAGGATGAGTAATTGTAGCACCGGCATTTTTAACAGTCTTAACATCACCATTTTTTAAGCCAAGTGCTTTAGTAGATAACTCCTGTAATCTTGTATCCATACACGTTAATAATACTGCTTTCATAGCAGGGACTTTAGAAGTCGCATACTGCTCATAATCTTTGTTCTCTACAAAATTTTTGTTGAATTCAAGCATACTGGATAATAAAGTCAATGTAATCCCTCTTTCACTATTATTGCTGAGATGATAGTTTCTTCTCATGTATTATAGCATTAATTTGAGATCCGATAATAATGATAAACCCAGTTAAATATAACCATAACATTAAGACGATAACCCCTCCGATACTACCGTATGTTTTAGAGTAGTTACCAAAGTTACTTACATAATAACCGAATAAGAAACTTGCGCCAATCCATGCAATTGTCGCAAATAATGCACCTGGAATTACAGATTTAAACATTAATTTTACATTTGGTGCAATTGCATAAAGTGTTACAAACACGATAAATGTAATGATTAATGGAAGTACCACTTTAATTAAAGAGAAAACCCATTTAAATTGCGATTCTAAACCGAACTGACCGAATAAATAGTTACCGATTTGTTCACCGAATACTGGTAATGCAAGCGCAACACCAAATACAACAACCATAACTACAGTAAATAATACACTTAATAGTTTAGCAACGATTGGATTACGCGCATCTTCAACTTCGTATGATACATTGAAAGCATTCATTAACGCAGTCATTCCGTTAGATGCTGACCAAAGTGCAGCGATTAAACCGAATGATAGTAAACCTCCGTTTGCATTTTTCATGACATCGGTAACAACTTCTGTAATCATCTTTGAAGTTTCTCCTGGTGCGTTCTTTGCAATCATATTAGTGATAGTATCAGGAGATACATTAAATAACGGTATTAATGTTAGTAAGAAGATTAACATTGGGAATAAAGACAGTAAGAAATAATAAGCAAGTTGTGCTGATAAACCAGCAGCATCATCTTTACCAATTCTAAATAATAATTTGTTAAAGAAATTGCCATCATGTTTATACTTAGCAGGCTTATTAATTTTAGAAACATATAACGTTTCATTTTCTTTTTTTGCTTGTTTTGATTTAAAGCGTTGACTATTTACAAAATATTCATCTTCATTAGACAATTTATTTTTGTCTTCAGCCTCTAAATTATTAGACTCAGGACCTTTAGCGGCCTGAGTCAGAAATTTAGAGGTGCTTTTTTTATCTTTCGACATATTTCCACCTCATTATTAAATTGATTTAAGCAATTATCCGTTTGGTCCAGAAATTTTCTTTTGGTTACGCTTTTGAATGAATGTATCTTTTGCATCTAAAATAGCACGTTCTAATTCTGGGTTATTACGACGGATTTCATCGATTGTTTCTTTCCAGTATAATAACTCATCTTTTAAATTTTTAGCTTTCGCTTTTGTAGATGGAGCTGGTGTGATACCGTTTTGTTTTGTTGATTGTACTTGATTTTTAACCGAACTACGTGTCTTTTTATCAATCATTGATACTGCGGCACCGATAATAGCACCAGCAATTGTTGCAGGGATTAATTTGTTATTCATAATTTTTCTCCTCCTAAGTTGTAAGAAATGGTGTTTTCACACCTATTAATTATTATATAGCCATTTGCAGAGATTGATAAACAAAGAAATATCAAAAATACAAAAATTTTATATTATTCATTTTTTGAATAGTTTGATAAAATAGATTTTGTATGAAATTTGAAAGAGAAGGTGCTATTGATGAATAAAGAACAAATGGTAAATGAAATCATTCAAAAGTTAAAATTAGTAAATGTCGGTGTTATAAAGCCTGAATCTATTGACGATAACAAAATTGATGAATTAAGAGAGATACATGAGATGGTAACAAAAAGAAACAGCTTTTCTCCAAGTGAGATGAGTGCGTTAACAGATGCATTAGGACAACTAAGAAAATAATATTTATACAGAAAAGGGGATAACACATGAGTTACAACAAAGAAGAAAAATTACAAAAATACGCTGAATTACTTGTCAAAGTCGGAATGAACGTTCAAAAGGACCAACGTGTATTTATTCGTGCAACAGTTGACGCAAAAGATTTTGTTCATTTAATCGTAGAAGAAGCTTATAAAGCAGGATCAAGTGACGTTAAAGTATCTTATGCTGATGACCGTCTGGCGCAATTAAACTTCCAGTATCGTGATCAGTCTGCATTTGAAAAAGTACCACAATATTTAATCGATGAGCGTATGGATTACGCGAGAGACTACGCAGCTCAATTAGCATTAATCTCTTCAAGTCCTGAAAATTTAAAAGATGCAGATCCTGCGAAAGTAGCAGCTAATATGAAAGCTTACGGCGCTGGATTTAAAGAATATATGAAGATGATGCAGTCAGACCAGTTCTCTTGGACAGTTGCAGCATATCCATCACCAGCATGGGCGAAATTAGTATTCCCTGAATTAGAGGAAGCTGAAGCGTTCGATAAATTATTAGATGCTATATTAGAATCTGTACGTATGAATGAAGCAGATCCTGTTCAGGCGTGGGTTGAACATAATGATAATCTGCATGCTAAAGCAGACTACTTAAACCAAAAAGCTTATGTGGCATTGCATTATACAGCACCAGGAACTGACTTAAAAGTTGGACTTCCGAAAGGACATATTTGGAGTGGGGCTTCTAGTATCAATAAAGATGGTACGTCATTCATGGCAAATATGCCGACTGAAGAAGTATTTACGGTACCTCATAAAGATGAAGTCAACGGTACAGTATCCAGCACATTACCGTTAAGTTATGGTGGAAATATTATCGATGAATTTACTTTAACATTTAAAGATGGTGTTGTAGTTGAATATGATGCGAAAGTTGGTAAAGACATTTTAGAAGGATTATTAAACTCAGATGAAAATGCAAAAAGATTAGGTGAGGTCGCATTAGTTCCACATGATTCACCAATTTCAAATTCAAAGATCCTTTACTATAATACTTTATTTGATGAAAATGCATCTTGTCACTTAGCATTAGGTTCTGCTTATCCTTTCTGTATCGAAGGCGGTAAGGAAATGAACGATGAAGAGCTAGCAGCACACGGTTTAAACAATTCAATTACACATGAAGACTTTATGATTGGCTCTGCGGAAATGAATATTTCAGGTATTACAGCAGACGGACAAGAAGAAGCAATCTTTGTAAATGGAAATTGGGCGTTTTAATTTTTAAAATAAAGTGATATGATTATATTATTATTGATATAAGAGGAGGATGGTCATGTCAGTACCTATGATGTGGTTAGTAGTTATCGCATTCTTATTTGTGATCTTTACTTTCGGTGGATTTATTATGATGACGTTAATCAATGCATTTGATTCTAGAGAATCAGATATTATTGATACACCTGAAGAAGCTTTAGAAAAGAAAGTTTTTGCAGACGATTTACATTAATAACTTTTAAAGAGATAGATTTCTATCTCTTTTTATTTTTTGTGCTAGTGACAAAGAAAAAATACTGCTAGCGCATAACAGAATCAAATCATGCATATACTAAATTAAACTTTAATCATTACATAAAGTAATAGAATAGAGGTATGACGATGACAGAACGATTAAAAAAGACGATGAATGCATCAAAGACAGTTAAGACGAAACAAATCTTTCCGACTGATACGAACCATCATAATACATTATTCGGCGGAAAACTCATGGCTTTAATTGATGATGTGGCAAGCATTGCGGCAACACGACATTGTGCACGCTCAGTTGTAACGGCAAGTACAGATTCAGTTGACTTTTTAAAGCCGATACGTCCTGGTGAAGTAGTGACACTCGAAGCGGTCGTAACTTATACTGGTACATCTTCTCTAGAAGTATGTGTGCAAGTCATTTCAGAAAATGTAATTCACCAGACAAAACAGTTAGCTGCAATTAGTTTCCTGACTTTTGTAGCACTGGATGAAGATAATAAACCGGTCGTTGTACCTGAAGTCATTGCAGAGACTGAAGATCAAATTTGGCTGAATGAAACAGGAAGAGAACGTGCAGAATTTCGTAAAAGCAGAAGAGATAAAAGTAAAGAACTATTAAATTTCTTCGAGAAAAATATTGAAGTATAAAAAAACGAATCCGGATTGATTTCCGGATTCGTTTTATTGTTTATGTATCTCATTCACTACAAGAAATTCAACAGCTTCATCAGTAAAGTTGTACCAGTAATGAGGTTCGTGTGCATCAAACATATAAGATGCGCCAGGCTGTAATTCTAAACGTTTCGTACCAACAGTAAGTGTCAAAGTTCCTTTGATACAGTAAATAAATTCAACACCAGCATGTTGACTTGAATCATCCTGACTCGCACCAGGCTGTAATACAACGCGAATCGGTGTAAATGCGCCAGGTACGCCGTTTGATAAGTTTTGATATGTAAATGACTTCGTAAGTTCTGAAGCATCAACTTCTGTCTTTTCAACAGTTGTTGTATGGAAGAAATAGCTTGGATGAATCTCTAAAGCATCTGCAATCTTTCTAAGTGATGCCATCGTTGCGCTACATTTATTCGTTTCTAACTGTGAAAGAAAAGCGATAGAAACGCCAGTTTCATCCGATATGTATTTTAAAGTTTTATTCTGCTTCTTTCGAATTTCTCTTATCTTTTCCCCGATTGTCATATGAATAACACCCCTAAAATATACTTTATATATCATTATACATGAAATTTAACATCAAATAATAAGAATATTTCAAAAAAACTAATTATTAATAAAAAAGACCTGCAAGAGGTCTTTTTGGTGTCACTATTGATTCATTCTGATTTCATTTGCTTTAAAATCGACATTGGGGTAATACATATTTTTAACAAGTAGATTTGGTCCTAAACATTTCACTTTTGGACAATGGCAATTAAGCGATTGATTGAGTTCACTAATCTTCCATTTATCATAGATATCTTGTAGTGGGGTCGCAATAATATTTTCAATTGTGCCCGTCTCATCGCCAAAGTCGGTTACAATAACGTCACCTGTAAATACGTTGACATTTAATCTTGAACGACCATCCGGATCGTTACGAACTGTAACATTTTTAGCTTTATTCACTTCATCCAGGAATAACAAATCATCTTTATCGAATGAACATGGGAGGATAGGTAACGTCCCGAATAACATCCAGGTTTCCTGATCTCTAAATGAAAGAAGCTTTCTGATTGCAGCTTTCGTTTCTTCTGTTGTCAGAACATTTAAGTCACTTGCAAAGTCAGATGGGTACATAGGATGCACTTCATGACGTGCACATTTCATATCATTTACGATTTCATTATGAATCTTTTCAAGATAAGGTAGCGTGCTTTTGTTGAGCATCGTCTCAGCTGAGACGAACATACCTGCTTCAGATAATTTGCGTGAATTCTCAATCATCTGTTCATAGAGCTTATAACGTGCAGCAAGTGGGGGTTTCTTATCCATTACGTGGAAACCAACTTCTGCGAATTCATCGATTGTACCCCAGTTATGAGAAATATGCATGACATCAACCAAGTCAATAATTGGTTCATAACGATCGTAATTAATCGTTAGATTTGAATTCATTTGTGTATAGATACCACGGTTCTGAGCATATTTTAATATTGGAATAACTGTTTCTTTAATTGATTTCTTTGAGAACATCGGCTCTCCGCCTGTAACACTTAAAGTAGAGAGATGTTCAACTTCATCCAGCCTTTTGAAAATGGTCTTCATATCAATTGTATCCGGATCTTTTAATTGCAATGTATAACCGACAGCGCAATGTGCACAACGCATATTGCATAAAGTGGTCGTTGTAAATTCAATGTTTGAAAGTTTCGTTTCACCATATTTTTCAACGTCGTTATATGCTTCCCAAGGATCATTGTGAATTGAAATTTTGTCTTTCAAATGTATCATTTTTAGCCTTCTTTCCAGTAATCGTCTTTTTCTATTATGAACGTGTGAGAATGTTTGTCAATAATAAATACATTGAAAGTTTAAGGAATCTGTTACATAATGAATACATTCATAGAATAAAAAAGGAGCACATTATGACTAAAGATTCTTTAGAAGAAATTAAAGTAAAATTAAATGATTTTATGGAGACGATTGATTCAGTAGACCCTGAGACAACAGATATTCATGATATCGATGAATGGTTAGCGTTACTTGATCAGTTAGAACAGAAAGTAAAATCTATTCAACAATAAGGAGATAAGTTATGGCAGATATACAAGTAAAGATCGGTCAGCAGTTTCCTTTAACAATTAAAAGACTCGGTATAAACGGCGAGGGAATAGGATATTTTAAAAGGAAGATTACATTTGTTAAAGGGGCATTACCTGGCGAAGTAATCGTGGCACAAGTTACAGATATTAATCATAAATATTTAGAAGCGAAGATGGTTAAAATACGTGAAAAATCAAGAGAACGCGTGAAACCACCTTGTAATGTATTTGATCTTTGTGGTGGATGTCAATTACAGCATCTTTCATATAACGGACAATTGAAATATAAAAAACAGATCGTTGAAGATGCTATTACTAAATACGCACCTCACGTTAAGCTTGATTCCATTAAAGATACTTTAGGCATGGCTAATCCATTTGGTTATCGAAATAAAAATCAATTTCCTGTGGAGAAATCAGGACGAAAAATTCGTGCAGGTCTATATAAAGAGCATTCTAATACTTTGATTGATTTACATGAATGTATCGTACAAGATGATCGTACAATGAAGACGACTAATGAAATCAAGAAGATTATGAGTGAATTAAACATTGAAGTTTGTAAAAATCCATCTCGTGAAGTGGGCGTAAGACATATTATTACTCGTGTGGCACTCGCTACAGGAAACTTACAAGTAGTCTTCGTAACCAATACACGTGATTTAAAGAAACAAGACTTGTTAGCCGAACGTGTGATGCGCTTACCAGGTGTTAAAGGTGTTGCATTAAACATCAATAAAGAGAAGACATCGATTGTAATGGGAAATGAGACAATCGTTATTGCTGGTGATGAGACGATTCGTGAAACGTTACAAGATCACGTGTATGACTTATCAGCAGAAAGCTTCTTCCAGTTAAATCCGAAACAAACCGTTGTACTTTACAAAGAAGTAGAACGTGCGGCAGGATTGACAGGCAAAGAAAATGTCGTTGATGCATTCTGTGGAACAGGTACGATTGGTATTTGGTTAGCGGATAATGCGAAAGAAGTGCGTGGTATGGATACAAATGAAGATGGAATTGTTAATGCTATCTATAACGCTACAGCAAACAATAAAGATAACTGTAAATTTGAAATTGGTGATGCATCAGATAAACTTGATGAATGGATTAAAGACGGATTCTATCCGGACGTTATTACAGTAGATCCTCCAAGAACTGGCTTATCTGAAGAAACGATTCAACTAATCAATGAAATTAAACCGAAGACGTTCGTCTATACAAGTTGTAATCCATCAACACTTGCGAAAGATTTAGCACATTTAACGAAAGCGTTCCAGGTTGAGTACATTCAGCCGGTGGATATGTTCCCACAAACAGCGCAAGTAGAAGCAGTTGTGAGACTTGTACGAAAAAGAAAATTAGGGAAATAACAGTTACATCCATAGTAATTTGCTATGGATGTTTCATCATTTTTAAGACGGGTAAATAATACTATAACGATTTTAGGAGGAATTTATATTATGACTAAGAAAATCGCAGTAGTATTAGACAATTTATTTGAAGATGTAGAATTTACGAGCCCGGTTGAGGCCTTTAAAAAAGAAGGACATGAAATTACTGTTATCGGTAAAGAAGCGGGTAGCACAGTAAAAGGTAAAAAGGACAATACAGAAGTAACGATAGATAAAGCAATCGGTGATGTTAAACCTGAAGACTTCGATGCGTTATTAATCCCGGGTGGATTCTCACCAGATATGTTACGTGGGGATGAGCAAGGACGATTCGGTGAATTTACAAAAGCATTCGTTTCAAATGAAAAACCTGTATTCGCCATCTGTCACGGACCACAGTTATTAATCGATACAGATTTATTAAAAGGTAAAAAGTTAACAAGTTATTTATCTGTACGTAAAGATTTAGAAAATGCTGGTGCAACAGTAGTAGACGAATCAGTTGTTGTAGATAGCAATATCGTAACATCACGTACACCTGATGACTTAGAAGACTTTAACCGTGAATCATTAGCATTATTAAAATAGAATAGATTTTTTACCAGCTGGCATTTGTTGGCTGGTTTTTTTGTGCTAGCGATAAACGTAAAATATCGCTAGCAAGTAACGAAAAAGAACCGAAAACAAAGAGATGCTAGCGACAAACGTAAAATATCGCTAGCAAGTAACGAAAAAGAATCGAAATCATAAAGATGCTAGCGACAAACGTAAAATATCGCTAGCAAGTACCGGAAAAGAATCGAAATCATAAAGATGCTAGCGACAAACGTAAAATATCGCTAGCAAGTAACGAAAAAGAACCGAAAACAAAGAGATGCTAGCGACAAACGGAAAATATCGCTAGCATAAACATCAACATCAACATCACCTCATACATCCCAAGACTGATTTTATACACATCCTGCTTCTTTTAATTCCAAACATTTAATCGTGGTGGTAAGATGAATTTAAGAAAAGAGGTGCATACAGTTGAAAAGAAAAAAACGTGGATGCGGTTGTGGTTGTTTTTCTATTTTACTAATTCCATTACTATTAATTATGTTATATGTCGGTTTTAATGTATATAAAGGCTTTCAAGTCGATATCGGTGAACTTCGTACAATTGAGCAACAGGAAACTTATGTTGCCACACAAGATATGCAGCCCTATGTGAAAAATGCTTTCATCGCTGTTGAAGATAAACGCTTCAATACACATGATGGAGTGGATTGGTTTGGAACTGGACGTGCAATACTAGTGTCTATTAAGAACGGAGAAGCGTCACAAGGTGGGAGTTCAATCACCCAGCAACTTGCGAAGACTTACTTCTTTAATAATGAAAAGTCTATTTCACGAAAGATTAAGGAAGTTGTTGTCGCAAAGCGTATTGAGAATAATTTCACGAAAGATCAGATTATGAGTTATTATTTGAATTCCATTTATTTTGGAAATAATCATTATAATATTGAAACTGCTGCAAACGCAGATTTTAATGCCAGTACACATAAAGAAAATCAATATTACCCTCAAATAACAGTACTCCAAAGTGCATTACTAGCAAGCAGTATTAACGCACCATCTGTATACCATCCAGAAGCTTATCAATCAGACACTGCTTTAAAGACACGTACAAAAGAAACACTACAAAAGATGCTGGATCAGAAATTTATTGATCAAACGCAATATAATGAAGCTGTAAGTGGGTTATAATATGTATAAGATTAACGCTAAATATTCATTTAGCGTTATTTTTATGGAGGTTTTATGATGGAGAAAAAAATCACCAAAATAGAAGTACAGAAAAATAATAAAGAACGCTTTAACTTATATATCAACGGTGAATTTTTCGCAGGTATTGATGCTGCTACTTATGTTCATTTTAATCTGAAGAAAGATTTAATACTTACAGACGAAATGTTGATTAAAATCGGTGAATATGATGGATATCGTGTAGCGATCAATAAAGCAATTCAGTATTTATCCTATAAGAAGCGTACAGAAAAAGAAGTACGAGATTACTTGACGAAGTTAGAAGTAAATCCACAGGCAACTGACAAAGCAATCGAGTATTGTAAAGTAAATGGTTATATTAATCACGAAGATTATTGTATTAGCTTTATGAATACAATGATAAATACGACTGATAAAGGTCCGGTTATCTTTGCTCAGAAATTAAAGGAACTTGGTATAGAGCAAAATTTAATCGATAAGTATTCATATCAATTCGAAACTGAAGTTACCAAAGAAAGAATAGATAAAATTACCGCTAAAATAACAAGAAAGTACGAAAAAAAGCAATCCGCACGTATGATTCAGCAAAAAATAATGCAAACTCTGATTCAAAAAGGTTATAATTTGGATATTGCAAATGATGCATTAAAAAATGTTAAAATAGATACAAATGAAGATGCACTACAAAAAAATCTTGAAAAAGAAGTTAATCGTTTAGCGCGTAAACATGAAGGTTTTGAACTGAAGCAAAAAGTCATTCAAAGCATGATGAGAAAAGGTTTTGAATACGATATAATAATAGAACGTTTAAAGGATAGTGGACTCGAGTGAATGAGAAAAAATTAATCGAAATGAATGAACATGAATTACGTGAGATTGTCGGTACTTATCGTGAAAAAGCAAGAAAAGCTGAAACGATGGGGATTGTAAATGAATATGAAGTCTGGATGCGTAAAGCTTTAATTGCAGAGAGCTACATGGTTGATACAAAAAAGGTTGAAATCGGTAAAGTATATCAACTGATCGGAAATCAAAAAGAATACTTTAAAGTTGAGCGTATTAAAGGCGTATTTGCGTGGGGATTCAGATTAGGTTCCCAATTAGATGAAGAAGGGATACCTTTGGCACTGTTACAGCTTGATGCTTAAGGAGAATAAAAATGTCAAATAATATTTTAGTAAGACTGGTAAATGTAACAAAATACTTCCGACATGTCAGCGGATTCTCAAAGTTTAGAGATATTATTATGCCGGAATCTAAAAATCATCATGTTGAAGTAAAAGATGTTACGATCCATCTATACAAAGGAGAAATTTTAGGTTTAATCGGAATACCCAACTCTGGGAAATCTGTCATCGGTAAATTAATATCAAAAGTTGTTGAACCAAATGAAGGACGTGTAAAAAACGATCATCCGACTTTTTTAGCGAGTCATAACCATATTCTTGATGGAGAATCATCCGTTAAGCAACTGATTGAATCTATCTTCTTATCATATAATCTTCCATTAAATTCATTTAATGAAAAACGTAAACATGTTCTTGATTTTAGTGGTTTAAAAGATCAGGAGAAAAAATCAACGAATGATTTAACAACATCTGACCGCTCTAAGTTAATGATAGCATTAGCATATTTTTTAAAGCCAGAAGTTATTATCTTTGATGATTTATATCAACATCTTGATGATGTTTTTAAAGAAAAATTTGGCATGGTGATTGATTTACTTGTTAAGGAAGGCAAATCAATCGTATTAATTGAGTCAGATATTGACTTTATTAATTCTAAAGCAAATTATATTACCTGGATGAGTCATGGACAGGTGAGGAAGTCTGGTACGCCAGCTGAAATTATTCCACTATATCATACATATATTAAAGAATATAATAGTTGTCGTAATGAGAGTGAAAGAGAACTATTTGACTTGAATTATAAGATGGGCAGATCTCTTGATCATGATGAAGGAGATAAATTAAGTCGTATCAAACGTTATGGTGGGGTTATTGTAGATGAAAGTCTACAAAAGCTGCTTACAACGAGTGCGCTAATATTGTTTGGTATTGCCCTCATGTTCGTATTATTACTGAATAATATCGGTGTACCAAGTAAAATTACTGCTACTGAAGAAAATAGTATCGTCGAAAAACCGAAGAAAGAATATATTGATAAGTATGCATTCGGTGTAACAAATAAGGAAACGAAGCTTACAAATAAATCTAAAGATATTAAGTTACCAGGCAATACAGTACTAACAATCTCCGGCTTGAACGAAAAAGTTTATAGAGTAGATTTTGCAGGCAGCGCAATGGATGTTAATAAAAAAGATATTACTTATATCAATCCAGCTGCATTGTATGATGAGCATACGTATAGTGAGCTTGAAGATTATATGTATGGCAATTATGTTAACTTTAGAGAATTCTTTAATGGGTACTTAGGCAAAAGTCATGCAACAATCAATAAAGAGTTGTATCCAGAAACAAAAGATAGATTTAAAGTTAAATTAACAAAGAATAAAATTAATCTGCACTTTAACGATACGAATCATATGAATGGTATTAGTTTTCCGATAGAAAATGCAGCAGGTTTAAAAAAGAAATTTGGCATTCAAACAGATGAATGGATCGTAAAAATTGGAGAAGGATATGGCATTGCAGACTTTTCGAAGAATGAATGGCTATATATTCAGATGTAGGTGTGAATCATGAATGAATTATTAAACACAATCAAATATATTCCACATACAATTAAAAATGCATTAATTGAGATTTACTATAATCAAAAGCTTTATTCTATCTGGTTATTGATTAATTTACTATTAATCGCTGCGACTTTCTTGTTGCTTAATATTACCGAGAGTCTGCCAATCGAAAAATTATCTAAAGTGTGGTCGCTTTCTGGTTATTTAGTATTCTTCTGGATCGCATGTTCTGTATATTTTTCGATGAAGATGCTACAGACAAGAGGATTTATGCTAAATATTACAAATACACCGACGTATGTATTAACGACGGTTCAGATTATTAACTTTTTCTTGTTGTTTATATTATCTTTATTGATGCTGTTGCTTATTTCAGCGACAAACAAAGTAGAGATGGATACAAGCTTTCTGTGTATATTGTACTTTTCATTGTTAACATTTTTATTATTGATGCCAATATGTACGTTACTTGCTTTAACGTCACATTTAATTCGTAATATGCGCTGGATTATCATAGGCATTTTAGCAGTTATTTTTATTAGTGTGCCTATTTTATGGATTCCATCAGATTTACCTGAACTTGTTGTAAACATATTAAAGCTTAATCCATTTTATTTTGTAGTGAATGGTATTGAGGAGTCTGTTGTATTAGGAACAACACCTTTTCTTAATTTACCGAGCCAGATGATCTTCCTTTTCGAACTAATATTAATCTACATGTGGTTTAGCTATCTTTACAAAATTCTAAAGGATGAAATCAATGTCAATAAATCTGTGATGTCTGATAATGAAGATAACTTTAAGCATAAAGACAATAAACTGAACGTAAAAAATATTAAATTCGGCAAAATAAAAAATAAAAAGTAAAAATAGAGTAAAAGATGCAGTCCTGCATCTTTTACTCTATTATTTTTACGCGGCCACGTAATAATTTTTTTTGTAATTTATCTTCAGAGAACACCCATCCGGTATAACTATGAGTTACCTTGTAGTTACTATCTAATCCTAATATGGCTACAAAAGAATAGTGTCCTTTCTTTAAATAACGTAAATCAATAAAACGCAGTTCATAGCCAGTATCTGTTTTTGTGACTGTCCAGCGGTAAATTGAACTGAAATTAATAAATGCTTTAAAATTAGGGTCATTCTTTGCATACTGCATATATTTTGCTTCAGGAAAAGGTATGCGTTTAAAGCGATCATTAAAGTTAACCGAACGCTTATAGCTACGACCAATATAATCATGTGTGTTTGTCTGGATGGCGACACGCCATTCAAAGAAACGTATCGTAGGTGCTACGAAAGTTTTGATAATGCTTTCATCTTTCGGTATTAATTTGATGGCTGCACGTTTAATCGATTGTTGAAGTATACGTCTAATGATATAGTAGATTACTAGTATAATAATTAAGCTTGTAAAGATATAAACGGGATTACCACCAAAGTACCACAAAGTGATTGCACCAATATGCAGTAAGAAAATGATGGGATCAAACGTATTGATAATGCCAATTTGAATCCATTTCTTCGTTAGCGGTCTTAGTGCCTGCGTCCCATAAGAATTAAAAATATCGACAAATACGTGCAGAAAGACGGCAATTTGTGCCCATAACCATATATGGAAATATTGATTTTCTTTAAAGATAAAACTCACTAATATTGTAATGAGGATTGGCCACATCAATGTAAATGGAATTGAATGTGTAATACCTCTATGGTTATTGATATAGACGGCATTATTTTTAAATTTTAACACTGTATCAATGTCAGGAATCTGACTTCCGACCATTACTGTTGTTACGATAGCAGGGTACATTGTTGTAACTGCCGGATCAATCGTTGATAATCCTGCAAGTGCAACGCCCATAACGACATGAGTAGCTGTATCCATATGAATCATCCCTTTCATATACTATTATAAGCGAAATTTCATAGAAGCATGAACGAAATTAATCGAATTAACAATAAATTTAGAAAGTTGGTTGTTATGAAACATAAAGCAACGTTTAGTAAAGATTTATTAAAATGGTTTGAACATAATAAAAGACAGATGCCGTGGCGTGAGACGAAAGACCCATATAAAATATGGTTATCTGAAGTCATGCTGCAGCAAACACAAGTAAACACAGTTCGTGCCTATTACACAAGATTTATCGAGCGGTTCCCGAGTGTTGATATACTTGCTGAAACACCCATTGATGAGGTTGCAAAATATTGGGAAGGTTTGGGCTATTATTCACGCATTAGAAATTTTCATCAGGCAATTCGTGATGTAAAAGACAATTACAATAGTGAAGTACCAAATGACCCATCTACATTTCTCTCATTGAAAGGTGTTGGTCCATATACACAGGGCGCTGTAATGAGTATTGCATTTAATCATCCATTACCGGCAGTGGATGGCAATGTATATCGTGTATTTGCAAGACTTGATAATGATCACTTTGATATATCTAATTCAAAAGCACGACGTCATTTTGAATCGAAAGTAATGGAAGTGATGCCGGAAACAGCAGGTGATTTCAATGAAGCGTTGATGGAACTAGGGGCAACGGTGTGCACACCAAAGACACCATTATGTATGCTTTGTCCCGTTCAAAGTCACTGCGAAGCCTTTGAAGAGGGAAATGTATTGAATTTACCAGTTAAGTTGAAAAAAGTTAAGAAAACAGTTCAGCAATATAAAGTTCTGATTATTCAAAAGGATGGACAGATCATTATTGAACAGCGACCTGAAACAGGATTACTTGCTTCGATGTGGCAGTTTCCGATGTTTGAAATGGATACACATGTCAGTGATATTGAAGAAAAAATGGATATGTCATTGTTTATTGAAGACACACCGATCGTTAAGACGAAACATCAATTTACACATTTGGAATGGCAGCTGGAAGTATATCTTGCACATACGAAAGATATCATACCTGAAAACTATCAACTCATTTCAGTTGAAGACAAAGATTTATATAATTTTCCGGTATCGATGACTAAAATCTTTAATTATTATATTGATAACAATCATCAAGTTTAATTTCGTTTATTGAGGCCTTTATTATGTTATAATTTAAAATGCAAATATTATAAATTATAGGTGGTGTGGAATATGGTCAAAGAATCCATACCAAATGAAGGCCAGAATGTGCAGATACAAAGTTATAAACATAATGGGAAAATCCACAGAGTCTGGTCTGAAACAACGATTTTAAAAGGGACGAATCATGTTATCATTGGGGGTAATAATCGCACGCTTGTAACTGAAAGTGACGGTAGAACATGGGTTACAAGAGAACCAGCTATCGTGTATTTTCATTCAGAGTATTGGTTTAATGTTATTTGTATGTTTAGAGAAGATGGTGTGTATTATTACTGCAACTTATCATCACCATTTATTTATGATACAGAAGCCATTAAATACATTGATTATGATTTAGACATTAAAGTTTATCCTAATGGTAAGTATCACTTATTGGATGAAGATGAATATGAACAGCATATGAAACAGATGAACTATCCAAAAGAGATTGATGAAATCCTGAGGCGAAACGTTGATATTTTGCAGCAATGGATTGAGAGGAAAAAGGGACCATTTGCGCCGGATTTCATAAAGGTCTGGCAAGAGCGTTTTCATTTCCAGAAAAGAATGAAAGATTAAATCAACCTACTTATTAGGTTGATTTAATTTTGTTAAGGGAGTTTTTATATGATAAAACGGTATATGCAGTTTGTTAAACCATACTGGATGTTGATTATTTTAACCATTGCCATCGGAATTCTGAAGTTTGGTATTCCGTTACTGATCCCATTACTGATTAAATATGTGATCGATGATGTCATCAGTAATGGTGCCATGACAATTGAAGAGAAAAAGTCAGCATTGATGAATGCGATATTAATCTTCGGATTTATCTTCGTGGTCATTCGTCCGCCGGTAGAGTATTATAGACAATATTTAGCACAGTGGACAAGTAACAAAATATTATATGATATTAGAAAGAAACTTTATAAACATTTACAGGCACTTAGTGTCAGATTTTATGCTAACAATAAAGTTGGAGAAGTTATTTCACGTGTTATTAACGATGTAGAGTCAACGAAAGACTTTATCGTTACTGGATTGATGAACGTCTGGCTGGATTTAGTAACAATCATCATCGCACTTGCAATCATGTTTACGATGGACGTGAAATTAACATTAATTTCATTGATCGTCTTCCCATTCTATATGTTTAGTATCTATTACTTCTTTGGTAATCTCCGCAAATTAACGCGTGCACGAAGTCAGTCTCTAGCGGAAGTACAAGGTTTCTTACATGAACGAGTACAAGGGATGACTGTGATAAAGACATTTGCAATTGAAGAGGAAGAGAATGAACGCTTTAATAAACGCAATAAAAATTTCCTGAAGAAAGCAACTGACCATACGAAATGGAATGCGAAAAGTTTTGCAGTCATTAATACAATTACGGATATCGGACCGCTACTTGTCGTAGGGTTTGGTGCATTTCTAGTGATCGAAGGTAATTTAACGGTCGGAAGTTTAGCAGCTTTTATCGCCTATCTCGACCGTTTATACGGACCGCTACGTCGATTAGTATCTTCGTCAACAACGCTGACACAAAGTTTAGCTTCGATGGACCGTATGTTCCAGCTCTTTGATGAGCCATATGATGTCAAAGATGAACCGCATGCACGTGATATCAAGGTTCAGCATGGTGACATTACATTTAAAAATGTAGGATTTAAATATAATGAAGATGATGAAGAAGTGTTACATCATGTCAATCTAGACATCAATAGCGGTGAAACCGTTGCATTTGTTGGTATGAGTGGTGGCGGAAAGTCGACGATGATCAGTTTAATACCAAGATTCTATGATGTGACTAGCGGTGAAATTGAAATTGATCACGTACCTTTAAAGGATTATTCAATTGAAAGTTTAAGAACACAAATTGGTATGGTCATGCAGGATAATATACTGTTCTCTGAATCAATAAGAGAAAATATATTACTCGGTAAACCAAATGCGACAGAGGAAGAAATGATCTATGCAGCAAAACTTGCGAATGCGCATGACTTTATTATGAGCTTACCAGATGGTTACGACACTGAAGTTGGTGAACGTGGTGTTAAATTATCTGGTGGCCAAAAACAACGTGTAGCTATTTCTCGTGTATTCCTGAAGAATCCACCGATATTAATTCTGGATGAAGCGACAAGTGCACTTGATCTTGAAAGTGAAGCGGTTATTCAGGAAGCGCTGGAAACATTATCGAAAGATAGAACAACCGTGATTGTCGCACACAGACTATCTACGATTACACATGCAGATAAAATTGTTGTGATTCAGAACGGTGAGATAGTTGAAATTGGAACGCACCAGGAATTAATGAACAACCGCTCACACTATTATAATTTATATTCAATTCAGCATTTAGAAGCAGAATAGTGTGGAGTGTTTGAGCCCTCTATTGTATGATATATATATTATACATAGGGGGTATTTTTTGTGGATTTGTTACAAACCATTCAATTGATTGTGGATACAATTCTTTTGATACTGATACTGATTGTTGCGATTGGGGTATTTTCACTTATATTTGTGGATAAGAAGCAAAGTCAGCATAGTATTTTAAGAAATTATCCAGTGTTAGGGCGTGTCCGTTATTTCTTTGAGAAGATTGGACCAGAAATGAGACAATATTTAATTCAGTCAGATAATGAATCGACACCTTTTTCAAGAAAAGATTATTTAGATGTTGTAAAAGCAGGGAAATATAAATCACGTATCGGCGGATTCGGCTCAAGACGTGACTTTAATGCACCAGGATTCTATATTCAGAATTCAATTTTCCCGAAACAACCAAACGAACTTGCTATTGATCAGGCAGAAAAGATAGATACGAAAGTTTATAAACTGGATTCAGAAGGGTTATTCTCAAGAAAAGAGCATCGTGAAAGTGAAGTTGTAGATCCATATCTGCTTTCTGATGAACATGCTGTTGTACTTGGCCAAAACTGTAAATATCCATTTCATGTAAAGCGTTTAATCGGTCAATCTGGAATGAGTTATGGCGCACTTGGTAAAAACGCCATTTCTGCACTGTCAAAAGGTTTAGGTCTTGCACGTACTTGGATGAATACGGGTGAAGGTGGTTTAAGTGATCATCATTTAAGCGGTCATACAGATATTATCTTTCAAATCGGACCTGGCTTGTTTGGAGTTCGTGATGAGGATGGGAATTTCAGTGAAGAACAGTTTATGAAAAAAGCACATAATGCGTATGTAAAAGCATTTGAGATTAAACTTGCGCAAGGAGCAAAGACACGTGGGGGTCACGTTGAAGCAGATAAAGTAACTGAAGAAATAGCGATGATCCGAAACGTTAAACCTTATACGACAATTAACTCACCGAATCGATTTACATTTATGGAGAATAATATTGATTTATTACGTTTCGTAAAAAGACTGCAGGATTTAAGTGGTAAGCCGGTTGGATTTAAGATGGTTGTCGGTAATTTAGATATGCTTTATAGTCTTGTTGCAGATATGAAGGAAACGGGTATCTATCCTGATTTTATTACTTTAGATGGTGGTGAAGGCGGTACAGGTGCCACTTATCAGGAATTAGAAGATACAGTAGGATTACCATTATTCTCTGCATTACCGATATTAAATGCAGTACTTGTGGAGAATGGTCTGCGTGATAATATTAAGATTATTGCTTCAGGTAAGTTGATTACTCCAGATAAAGTTGCGATTGCGCTTGGTCTTGGCGCAGACTTAGTTCAAGTTGCACGTGCGATGATGATGAGTGTCGGATGTATTATGGCACAACAATGTCATACGAATGATTGTCCTGTTGGAGTAGCAACAACTGATCCGGATAAAGAGAAAGGTTTAGTTGTAGAAGAAAAGCAGTATCGTGTTACCAATTATGTTATCAGTATGCATGAAGGTTTATTTAATCTTGCTGCTGCATGCGGCGTTGAAAGTCCGACACAAATTACAGCGAAACACTTGTTATATCGTACTGAAAATGGTGAGATTATCACTGGTGAGCAGTACGTAAATAGAATGTATAAAGCTTTAAAAGAAGCAGTTTAATTATAAAGTGATAAACTCAATATGGGTTTATCGCTTTTTCTTTATTTATTAGAATGATTTCTTAATTGAGTCTAAATTAAATTTGCATATCAAGATATTGTAAGGGTAAATGAAGAATGAGGTGATATTAATGGATTTAACATTTCTTAAGGATGACACGCTTTTAGCTGCAAAAAATTTACTCGGTAAAAAAATTACTACAAAAATAGACGGCAAGCTTACAAGCGGCTATATAACTGAAGTAGAAGCCTATTTAGGAGAAGATGATAAAGCTGCACATGCTTATCAATTACGTCGTACGAAAAAAAATGAAATGATGTATCGAGAATACGGTGGTGTATATGTCTACACGATGCATGGACATCACTGCATGAATTTTATAACACGTGATGCTACAAGACCAGAAGGAGTATTGATAAGAGCGATTGAACCTGATGAAGGGATAGATACGATGATTGAGCGTCGGGGCAGAGCAGTAAATATAACTGATGGTCCAGGAAAATTAACACAAAGTTTAGGTGTTAAGCGCGATTTACATAATGGGACACGGTTAAATGAAGGACCTATTCAGTTATCTGAAGGTAAGGTGCCAGCGCAAATAATAGAAAGCAAACGCATCGGTATCGATAATAAAGAAGAAGCAGTAGAATATTTATATCGATTTACTGTAAAGGGCAATCCTTACGTTTCAAAAGACAGGGTTAAACCTGAAGAGAAAAATGGCTGGAAAGCATAAATTAAAAAAGCAGTCGAAAGACTGCTTTTTAATAATCGATATTTTCGTTTGCTATCGTGATCTTTTTATCTTCTTTATGGTATTTATAGAAACTATGTGTGATGCGGTCGAGATGTTCTAATCGGTCTCGATAATCAAAAATAGTACCGATAACAATTAAAACATGTTCTTTACTATATTCAGGTGATTGCTGTTGTTCAATTTCTTTTAGAAATGCATCAAGAATATTTTCTTTAAACGCTTCGTTAATCATGTAGTTATCATCAATTTTAGTCGCTGGAACTTTTTGAGTTACGCGCATTAAAATTTCCTCGTGTATCGTCATTAATTCATCAAGCTCAAATTTAATCTGAACTTTTAACTCTTCGGGCAAATGTATAATATCATTTTCATAGCGATGTAATTTTCGCAAAACATCATGTGCACGTCGTGTCGCTAAAATGATTTCTTTAAAAATAATTTTTTTCCTGATGTTACGAATACTTCCTTTTTTTGAATACGCACGTTCTTCTTTATATAAGTTATATTGCTCTTCCACTTTTTCGATTCTGCTTCGAATATCATCGATGTCACGTTTTACTGCATGAAATTCTGTCGAACCGTTAATTTCAAGTCGAATCCATTTAAAGATATCGCTACTGATATTCAAACAGTTATAATACATCTTCGTTTCAAACTTAGGTGGCAGGAACAATGTATTCACGACAAAGGCACTTACTACGCCGATCATAACAAAAGTGAATCGGTAGATAGCTGATAAAAAGAAATCGCCATCCTGGTGATCCATTATGATGAGCTGTGTTACGACGGCAAGACTCGTTACATGAGATAAGTTTAATTTTTGTAATACTGATATTAAAATTATCGATGTGATACCGATAATAACGATATGAAATCCGAATAAATGTGCCATAATAACTGCTAATACTGCGCCGATTAAATTCCCCTGAAACTGTTCGATGATTGTCTTAAAAGATCGATAGACGTTTGGCTGCATAGCAAATAATGCTGAGATACCAGCTACGATTGCACCAGGTGCATTAATTGCATGTGCGATGAATAAAGAAATGATGATAGCGATGCCGGTTTTAAAAATACGTGCGCCTAATTTCATTTGTTAGCTCTACCTCATTATTTGATTGATAGTACACTTATACATGAATTTTAATTATTTTTCAACCGTCATTGACATAAATGCATTTTCTACTGCTTTTAATGTCTCCTGAATATCTTGTTCTGTATGTTCAGTTGTAATAAACCATGCTTCATACTTCGAAGGTGCTAAGTTAATCCCTTGGTTCAGCATCAATTTAAAGAACTTCGCAAATGCTTCACCGTCAGTGTTTTCTGCCTGTTCATAGTTGACAACTTTTTCATCGGTAAAGTAGATGGTCATTGCACCCATTAAACGGTTGATTGTTGCACGAATATTATATTTTTTGATAAGTGCTAACATACCGTCCTCTAATATTTTACCAAGACGGTCTAGCTCTTCATAGACACCATCTTGTTTAATGACTTCAAGTAACGCAATACCTGCCTGCATACTTAATGGATTTCCTGCCATCGTACCTGCCTGATATGTTGGTCCGAGTGGTGCCACATGTTCCATTATGTCTTGACGACCACCGTATGCACCAATTGGTAATCCTCCACCGATGACTTTACCGAAAGCAGTTAAATCGGGTTTTACCCCTAAAAGATCCTGAGCACCACCATACATGAAGCGGAAAGCGGTAATTACTTCATCATAGATTACTAAAGCACCATGTTCATGGGCGATATCATTTACTGCTTGTAAAAATCCTTCTTTCGGTTCAACGATTCCAAAGTTACCGACAATCGGTTCAACTAATACTCCGGCAATCTGATCACCGAAATGGTGGAAGGCTTCTTTAAATTGTTCAATATCATTAAAAGGAACAGTGATCACTTCTTGTGCTACACTCTTTGGTACACCAGCTGAGTCAGGCGTACCGAGTTGTGACGGACCACTACCTGCAGCAACAAGTACTAAATCAGAGTGGCCGTGATAACAACCGGCGAATTTAATAATTTTATCGCGTTTCGTGAATGCGCGTGCTACTCGGATTGTTGTCATTACTGCTTCGGTTCCAGAGTTTACGAAACGGACCTTTTCTAAAGAAGGGATCGCTTCTTTCAGCATTTCAGCAAACACAACTTCGTGTTCAGTCGGCGTACCATATAATACACCATTTTCAGCTGCACGCTTAATCGCTTCAGTAATATGGGGATGTGCATGTCCTGTAATGATAGGTCCATATGCTGCTAAATAATCAATATATTTATTACCATCAACATCGTAGAAGTATGCACCTTCACCACGTGCCATTACTACTGGCGCACCGCCGCCAACTGCTTTATAAGAACGCGATGGTGAGTTTACGCCACCTAAGATTGCTTCATTTGCACGTTGCTGTATTTTTTCAGAATTTGTAAAATTCATTTTATCAACCTCTTTTTGTTTAGTATTTTCGTCTACTAGTCTATCATAGAGTTAATAAAAATTTGATTAGGAGGATTAATATGTTGAAAATTGGAGATAATTTACCTGCATTTGCAATGGAAAATCAAAATGGAGAAGTTGTAACAAATGAGTCGTTACTTGGCCAAAAGACGGTATTATATTTTTATCCTAGAGATAATACACCGACATGTACAACACAAGCTTGTGATTTTAATGATCATCTTGAAGATTTGAATGAACTGGGTGCAAAAATTTACGGAGTGAGTGGGGACAGTAAAACGAAACATACGAATTTTATTAAGAAGCACAATTTGAAATTTGATTTACTTGTTGATGATAACTATCAGTATTCAGAAGCACTTGGTATTTATCGTTTGAAAAAATCATTTGGCAAAGAAGCAATGGGTATTGTAAGAACTACGATTATTCTGGATGAAGATAACAAAGTTATTGCATATTTTGATGGTGTTAAGGTGAAACAACAAATGGATGATATTCAGTCAGTTTTACGATAAGGAGAGAAAGCTATGAAAGTGATTTCTACGATTGATCTAAAAGAATTGATAGACGAATTAAGAGAACAATATCCAGAACATCAATTTATCCAGCGTGAAGGATTTGATCTTTTAACAGATGAAGATATTCAAACGATGGAAGTCATCATTACTTATGATTCTAAGCTGAATGAAACAATTATCAATAAAGCGAAAAACTTAAAATGGATTGCATGGTATGCAGCAGGTGTTAATAAATTGCCACTATCCCTTATCAATGACAAAGGAATCACATTAACTAACGCGCGTGGAGTGCATAAAATCCAGATTTCTGAGTATATATTCAGCTATATTATGACGGATTATAAAAATGTAATTCCTTACTATGAACTACAGCAAGAAAAAGGATATAAAACAAAGATTCGTCATAAAGAGTTATTTGAACAAACGATTACCTTTATCGGAACAGGTGAAATCCCGCAATATGCAGCACATATCGCAAAAACTTTCGGTATGAAAGTGATTGGTCTTAATACAGATGGTAGAAAAATCTCGGGATTTGATGAAGTATACGCAATCGATGACAGAGCAAAAGCGTTCGTTCAGTCAGATATAATTGTCAATGTATTACCAGAGACAGACAAAACGATAGATTTACTAACGATAGAAGATTTTCAGAAGATGGGCGAGGATGCTTTATTTATAAATGTCGGAAGAGGAACAATTACAAAAGAAGAAGTACTTATTAAAGCTTTGCAGGATAAAATTATTAGAAAAGCATGTTTAGACGTTTACTATAATGAACCACTTGAACCGACAAATCCACTTTATGCATTAGACAATGTTATTATGACACCGCATATTACTGGGAACAGTGTTCATTACAACCGACGAGCAACAGAAATCTTTAAGAAGAATTTGTCTGTTGGTATAGAAAACGAAGCGGATTTTGTGAATAAAGTCGATGTTTCAAAGGGGTATTGAGATCATCGATAACTGCAATAAATAAGCGAGATACATAGGACTATCATTACATCCCGAAATTGTCTATTTGACATTTTTGAAAAAAAGAATGTAAAATAGAATTAATATAAAGTAGGAAAGGGGTGTTATGATGTCAGCTGAAATGAATATGGAACATATGCTTGACGATGCGATTCAAAGTTTACGAAAAACTGGCGTGAGAATAACACCGCAAAGACAGGCAGTACTTAGATTTTTAATCGAATCTAATAGTCATCCTACTGCCGATGAAATATATAAAGCGTTATCTCCACAGTTTTCGAACATGAGTGTAGCAACTGTCTATAACAATTTAAAAGTTTTTAAAGACAGCGGTTTAGTTAAAGAACTCACATATGGAGATGCAGCAAGTCGTTTTGATTTTGAAACAGATAACCACTATCACGTTATATGTAGTGAATGTGGTAAGATTACTGATTTCCACTATCCTAGACTTGATGAAGTAGAGAATATCGCTCAACATATTACAAGCTTTGCAGTGACACATCATCGTATGGAGATTTATGGTGTATGTCCAGAATGTATGAACAAAAAAGGAAATCGCAAATAGCGATTTCCTTTTTTGTTATTAAATATTCTACAAGTTACTATCGTTAT
The DNA here is from genome assembly GCF_002742385.2 of Macrococcoides goetzii. Classification (GTDB taxonomy): domain Bacteria; phylum Bacillota; class Bacilli; order Staphylococcales; family Staphylococcaceae; genus Macrococcoides; species Macrococcoides goetzii. The sequence continues at coordinate 753 of NZ_MJBI02000004.1, read as the reverse complement.
TAGTTTCTTGTTTTTCTTTTTCTTCTAATACTTTACTCTTTCTTGCGTTGTTATAATCTTCGTTAAATTCTTTTCCTTCTAATGTAGGATCTAACGTAAGTGGCTGGTTGCAGTTTGCACAAATATCAGCACGACCTAACATTTTAGTATAGTGCTCACAGTTTGGACAACGCACCTGAATGGTCTTTGTTGAAAGCATTCCAATCCAGAAATAAACAACGAAACTAATTAAGAAAAGAATCGTTCCTAATAATAAGAACAGAGAAAAGATCAGTTGACTATGGTAAAAGTAAAAGATTGCAGAACCGATATACATAACGATCATTGCCAGGAAGATTAAGCCGAGTGCCCATGAACGGATGCGATTAATCTTGCTTGTCGGTTTTTTATTGAATAATTTCAAACCATCATCTCCTATATAATACTGAAAAGCATTATATCATATTAATAAATGATTATCTCACTTAACTGTATATTCTTTATAAAAGTACAGAAGAAACAGATTGAATAAGTACTAAGATAAAATAATATCATCAAAGGAATTACTATAGTTTACATTAAAAACTAAATAAAGATAAAAAAATTGATAAAAGGTATTGACGAAAGTAATCCATCTTGATAAGATATAAAAGTCGCTGAAAACAAGTGATGCACAGCTTTAAGACATCGAAATTAACAAAGTGAAAAAGTGTAAAACTTGCACTTGAAACTATGTTCATAACGATGTAATATAATAAAGCAAGAAAGATTACT
>NZ_MJBI02000003.1 GCF_002742385.2 Macrococcoides goetzii | reverse complement strand
GTATCTGATGAGATAATTTATCGTATCCAAAACTGGATGAACAATTATCCCAGAAAAATTCTAGATTACGAAACACCTAAATACCTGTTTCTGAAGTCATTAAAATCCGAAGGATTATTAAGTGAACCATTAAGCTACTATCTCTATTAATTTGGATGTTGTGGCTAACTTGCAATTGAAATTTTCGAATATTAAAAGGGTATAAAAAAGGTTTGTTTTAACCAAAATCAATAATAAATGTATAAAACGCAATGGCAAACTTATATTTGTCATTGTGTTTTACTTTTTAACTATTAAACTGTTTTAAGAATTTCTTTAGTATATCATAACAATTATAATTTTCGATTATAATTGTTATGATTCTTAATAATTGAAATTGTAATTGAATATATTAGTTTTCCTGTATTTTAATAAAGTAATCAAACTAAATTAAGTATATTATTATAATATATTTATATCTAAATAATTTATATTGGAGGATTCATTATGCCTATAGATTACTCAAAACGTTATTTCTGTGTAGGAAGTCAAAATGGTTTTGATGAACCGCAAGATTTTATTAAGAATAGTAACTGGTGTATTGGTTGGTTTGGTGATGAAAAGAATAGTGATTACAAAAAAGCTTTTCGTTATTTAGAAAGAATGAGAATTGGGGACTACATTTTTCTTAAATCAACATTTACAAAGAAAAACAACTTACCTTTTCCTAATGTAAATGATCGTACTGCTTCAGTGATGCGAATAATAGCTGCTGGTATTATTGAAGGAATTGAAGATGATGGTCATACCGTTAAAGTAAACTGGATTCATGATTATTCGGATCAACAAAAGTTATGGTATTTCTATACAGGTCGAAATAGTGTTTGGGAACTGGATTTAATTGGTGGTCGTTTTGCTGAAGAACTTGTAGCTTTTGCATTAAATGAAAAGGATCAAGATTATAGTATGGCAATTAATACACCCAATTGGTCACACTTTGTGACGAAGGAAGGTGAAATGACTGAAACAATAATTGCAAAGCATCAACCGCTAAAATTATTTTATAAAGACTTAAAAAAGAAAAAGTTATTAGCATATTCATTTAGAGAACATTCTTATGATGTTAAAGATACATCTAAAAATAATATTAAATGGAAAGATTTATTGAGAAATATTGCTATGCATTTGGAGATAGACAAGTACGATGATATTGAAATTACTGTAGACGATGTTTATCCAGATTTGCCAGAGGTTAAAAAAGATTACTTTAAAAGAATGCTTATAAATGCAATTGGATTGTATAGAAACAAAGAAGATGTGCAACGTCAGATAAAAATAAGAGGTGCATCTTCCGTTATGGGCATTGGTGAAATCAAATTTGATAATCAGTCAATTTGGTTTGGTTCTATAGCTGGTATTGACGTAATGGTTTTAATCCAAGGTATGATAAATAAGTTTGGTAAGGATGACGATGTTTTAAAAATTTGTTATATGAATGAAGTGCAAACAGATGCGGTTGATGAAGAAGTTATAGATGAAAATGTTGAAGAAGAGGAAAAGGATAATAAATTAAATACTATTTTATTCGGTCCTCCCGGCACAGGTAAAACTTATTCTGTTGAGAAATATAAGAAGAAGTTGCTGGATAATCAGACAAGTGAAGTGGTCAAATACGACTTTGATGGTATAGGATGGCGTCATGCTATTTACATAGCGTTTAGATCAAATGGATATAAACCGATGTCTATTAAAGAAATCGAAAATACTGAGATTATTCAAAAATATGCTGAAACGAAGAATAGTAAAGCGCCATATGGAACAATTAGTACGACAGTTATTGAGAATTCAACATATGAAAGTACAAAAACCGTCTATCGAAGAGGTACAGATTATTTTGAAAAGGTAAATAACAAATGGCAATTGACTGAAGTAGGGAAAGCTGAAGCAGAAGAAATTAAAGATCCAAAAATAGATAACAATGCTTCGACTCAATTTTATGAATTTATTACTTTCCATCAGTCATTTGGCTATGAAGATTTTATTGAAGGTATACGTGCAGAGGTAGAGAATGACGTCATTAATTATGTAGTTAGAGAAGGCGTCTTCTTAAAATTCTGTAAAGCTGCGATGCGTGATAAAGAGCAGGGGAACAGTAATAATTTCTTGTTTGTTATTGATGAATTTAATCGCGGGAACATTAGTAAGATACTTGGTGAACTTATAACGTTAATTGAAGTGAATAAGCGTATTAGTTACATTGATGGCGAATGGAAAGGTATGCAAGTGACATTGCCTTATTCAGGTGAAAAGTTTGGCGTGCCTGACAACGTATATATTCTAGCGACAATGAATACAGCAGACAGATCATTAGCTACGATAGATACAGCGATTCGTAGAAGATTTGATTTTGTTGAAATGATGCCGGATTCTGAAATAGTAAGAAAGAATGTTGGTGAAGATGGTGCTATCGGTGATATTGATATTGCTGGGATTATGGATGCTATGAATCAACGCATCCAGTATTTATATGATAGAGACCATATGCTTGGACATGCCTTATTCTTAAATATTGAGTCATTAGAAGATTTACAATATAGATTTGAAAATAAAATTATTCCGTTACTTCAAGAATACTTCTTTGATGGCTATCAAAAGATAAAAGCGATTCTAAATGATGTAGATAGTATTTATATTAATAAAAAGCAAGAGAGTCTAAATAATGTGTTCGATCATCGTTTAATAGAAGATTGGTATGACCAAGATAAAGACATTTATGAATTTAATAATAAAGTCTCGATTGGAGTATTTGAACAGTTCATTCGAAATGTAATCACATATGAAGAGATAGAAAATGAATAAAATTAGAAATATTACAATTACCGAATATGGTCGAATTTATGCAGGTGATGTTATTGATAATGTTCAAATTACGAAAGAGGATATTAATGAATTAAAGTTATTCATAGATGAGAATAATGAGAAAGATAAATCACTAAGTAGCATTGAAGAATACTTGAAACCCATTAGAAACGGTGTCCAAGCGAATAATTTTGTTGGTGTATTAAAGACGAAATCAGGATTAACAATTGAGATATTACCTAAAATAGCAAATGGACAACATGACTTAAATGATATGAAAAAACTGTTCATTAAGATGCTATCAACCTTTAAACAAATTAACGGTAAAGCGTTTGAAATGACGCATTTAAGTATTAATGACAATAGCTTAATAGAAATATTTATTGCTATGTTTCTACAAGAGGTAAATGTAATTATTAAACGTGGTTTAAAGTCTGATTATATTGTATTAGAACAAAATGAATCATATTTAAAAGGTAAGCTAAACATACAAAAGCAAATACAATTGAATAGTTTTAATAAAACGAGATTCCATAGTAAGTTTGATGAATTTGACATTAATATACCGGAAAATCAAATCATAAAAAGCACATTGTTATTTTTGAAGAAAGAATCTAAAAATGGTCATAATCAAAAAATGATAAATATGTACTTACATTATTTTGATTCAGTGAGTTCAATACGTGATGTAGATAATACTTTCAAAAAGATAAAGAAAAATAGAGAGTATGCATATTATGATCAATCTATCATTTGGGCAGAAATATTTCTGAAGAAAAAATCTTTTACATCGTTTACTGGAAATAGTTTGGCTTATGCGCTACTGTTTCCAATGGAAAAGGTATTTGAATCTTATGTTGCACATATGATTAAGAATCACCTTTCAAATCATGAAGTATATTTACAAGATAGTCGATATTATTTATTTGATGATGACGGATCTGGAAATAAGCATTATAGATTGAAACCGGATATGATAATTAAAAACTCTGAAACGAAACTTGTTACAATAGTAGATACAAAGTGGAAGATATTAAATGCAAATGGACCAGCTCAAAGTGATTTATATCAAATGTATGCATACAATTCCAGGTATAAACATTATGGTAAAGATGTTAATAAAGTGGTATTACTCTATCCGCAAAGTAATTTATACAATGAAAAAGTATTTATTAGTAAAAAGATTGGTCCAAATAACATGGAAAATTTAAATTCAAAAATTGAGGTTGTTTTTATCAACTTATTTAATACAAGTTGGATTGAAAAGATAAAGAATAGAATAAATGAATAATACAGTTTATTTGAAAAATTAATATGAATTTCATTGGAGCTGATCCGTTTGATTAATCAGTTAAAAGGTATGATTTACGGATTTATTGTTGGTGATGCTTTAGGTGTACCAGTAGAATTTAAGCCACGGGGTACGTTTGAAGTCAATGATATGATTGGTTATGGAACATACGATTTACCACCTGGTACTTGGTCGGATGATTCTTCTTTATTGTTATGTACGATTGAACATATGAATGAAAACAGTACACTTGATGACTTGATGCAAAAGTTTGCAGATTTTGATTATAGAAATTATATGACGCCATTTGGAGAAACATTTGATATTGGCATTACAACGCATGAGGCTTGTCAAAACTTTGAGTATTTGAAGCGTAGTGCTACAGACTGTGGCTTATCGGGTGAATATGATAACGGGAATGGCTCTTTAATGCGAATTGCACCAATTGTTAAGAAGACTTTAGATTTACCAATTGAAGATAAATATAGAGTGGTATCGGATTATAGCAAACTCACACATGGGCATGAAAGATCTATAATGGGCTGTATGATTTATATTTTAGTGCTAGAAGCATTGTTAAGTAATATTTATAAATCAGACTTAATAAATCATGTTCAAATACAATTAGAAGAGCTGGGTAAGGATTATTCTGATTATTATAGAATATTTAATGGATTAAAGATTCTTCATATCGATGAAATAAGATCAACAGGTTATGTTGTAGATACTTTAGAAGCGGTCCTTTATTGTTACTTGAATCATGAAACGTATCAAGAAGGCGTTTTTGCAGCAATCAATCTTGGTGGAGATACTGATACGATTGGAGCTTTAACTGGTGCATTGTTTGGTGTAACATCTGGTTATATTGCAGAGATAGATAAATATAAATCACGCTTGGCTAACTTAGAAAAAATCGAAAGTATTGTAGAGTGGTATTCTGACAAACGATAGTTACTATTATCGAAATTAAATTGTTGCTGGCTGTAGTAATTGATATTTGGATATTTTTTATTGGCTTAAATCATTTAGAGATTTTGGGATTAATCTATAATAAATATGTAATAATATAAAAAATAAAAAAATAAATATTTGTAAATAATTTTATTAAGATCTTAGCTAAGTAAATCTGAGTTAAGATCTTTTATTTTACTCACTAATTAAAAATTTGTTTGTCTTATATACAAGAGTTTATTATCATTAATATGATTAATAATAGATGGAAAAAAGGTGAGATTTATATGAAGGAAGCAAAATATCAAAAAATAGCTAATTTGATTAAACAGAGTATATTAAATAATGAATATAAAATCGGTGATATGCTTCCATTTGAAAACCAACTTCAAGATAATTTTAAAGTCAGTAGACATACTGTTCGAGAGGCAATCAACGTATTAGTAAATGAAGGCTATGTACAAAAGAAAAAAGGTGTCGGTACTTTTGTAATTGATGAATATACTAAATCTAACTCGATGGATAATAAAAATATAGGTGTCATTGTTACATATATGTCTGATTATATTTTTCCGAATATCATAAGAGGAATTGAGCAAGTATTAAAAGAAAAAGGATATTCTTTAATTTTAAGTTCTACGAATAATAATCCAGTTGAAGAAAGACAAACGCTTGAATTAATGATTCAACAAAATGTTTCAGGCATTATAATTGAGCCAACAAAAAGTAATCAGTTTAATGTTAATCTTTCGTGTTACTCATTATTGAAGAAAAAAAAAATACCTTTCTTATTTATCAATGCTAAATATCAAGAAATGGATGAACCATCAGTATGTGTAGATGACGTTCAGTCAGGTTTTTTAGCTACGAATCATTTAATAGAAAATGGACATGAAAATATTGTTATTATTACAAAAGAAGATGATATCCAAGGTAAGTTCAGAATGAAAGGATATATTAAGGCATTAGAACTGAATAAAATGATAATAAATGATGAAAATATAATTTTGTACAATACAGAGAATCAAAATGAAAAAATTATGCATTTAACAAGTAAAATTATTAACAAAGAAATCGGTTGTACTTCAATTGTTACATATAATGATCAAATTGCTTATATTATTATGAATGAGTTAAAGAAAAATAATATTAAAGTGCCTGAAGATATATCGATTGTTGGTGAAGATAATTCAAGCTTAAGTCGATTGGAAAATGTTTCTTTAACAACAACTAATCACCCGCAGGAAGAATTAGGACAAATTGCAGCACATAATTTGATAAGACTAATAAATAATGTATTGCCTGATAATGAGAAAGAAACCATTTTGAAAACTCATTTAATAAAAAGATCAACAGTAAAATCAATATAACTTATTAAGACTTTGAATCTTAACGATTCAAAGTCTTTTTTTGTTCACAACATATACGAATATCTAACAATAATATTATTGACATATACGTATACGAGGGATAAAATGATGTTGTAAACGATTTCAGAAAACGATTACATGGAGGTGTAAGAATGTCAAAATATAATGATGATTTGTTTAACCATATGTCATTAGGCATAGAATTCGGATCTACTAGAATTAAATGTGTAGCTATTGATGACGATTTTGAAAGTATTGCTGTAGGTGTTTATGAGTGGGAAAACAAATTTATTAATGGTTTCTGGACATACAGTATTAATGATGTATGGATTGGAATCCAAAAAAGTTACAAGCACTTAGTTGAACAATTAGAAGAAATATTCGGGAAGAAAGTTACCACATTTAAATCAATTGGTATTAGTGCAATGATGCATGGTTATCTTGCTTTTGATAAGAATGATGATTTATTAGTACCTTTTAGAACTTGGAGAAATACAACAACAAATCAAGCAGCTGAAGAACTAACTAAGTTATTTGAATTTAATATTCCTGAACGATGGAGTATTGCACATTATCACCAAGCATTATTAAATAACGAAGAACATGTGAAAAATATTGAATTTATTACTACCTTATCCGGATATGTTCATTGGTATTTAACTGGTGAAAAAGTTTTAGGAATCGGTGATGCTTCTGGAATGTTTCCTATAAACGAAAAATCAAAAGATTATAATGAAAAGTTTGTAAAAAAATATAATGAATTAATTAAAAATTCTGAAATCGATATTAGTTCACTTCTACCAAAAATAAAATTAGCGGGAGAGGTTGCAGGTAAGCTTACTCCAGATGGTGCAAAATTATTAGATCCAGATTCAAATTTAATTGCTGGTATACCATTCTGTGCACCGGAAGGTGATGCTGGAACGGGTATGGTTGCAACTAATTCAGTTGAAATTGGAACGTGTAATATATCAGCAGGAACAAGTGCATTTTCAATGCTTGTTTTGGAAGACCAACTTAAAAATCTGCATCCAGAAATAGATATGGTTACAACACCAACTGGAAAACCGGTTGCAATGGTACATACGAATAACTGTACAAGTGAAATCAATGAATGGGTAAATTTATTTGGTGAACTTTTAGACTTATTTGATTATAAATACTCAAAAGAAGAGCTTTATAACATATTATTTAATCAAAGTTTAATCGCTGATGAAAATACTGGGAATTTAATAAATTACGGATACATTTCAGGTGAAAATATTACAAATATTGATATTGGAGCACCAATGCTATTAAGAAAATCGAATGCAAATTTTAATATTGCTAATTTGATGAAGAGTTTAATCTATAGTTCATTTGCTACTTTGAAAATCGGTATGGATATTTTAACACAGGAAGAAAAAAAGAATATTAAACATATCGTTGCTCATGGAGGAATATTTAATTCTGGTGAAGTTGCACAAGATATTTTAGCTGGTGTTTTAAATACAAACGTTAGTACAATGAAAACTTCTAACGAAGGCGGTGCCTGGGGAATCGCAGTATTATCAAAATTTATACATGAAGAAAATTTTACACTTGAAGAATATCTAAAAGAAGAAGTTTTTACGGATGTTGATATAGTTTCATCAGATGTGAATTCAGATGCGAAAGCTAATTTCAATAATTATTTAGAAGATTATAAAAAATATTTATCAGTAGAAAGAGAAGCAGATAATTTATTGAAAAGTGGTGATAAGAATGTATGATTTATTAAAAGAAAAAGTACTTAATGCTAACTTAGATTTACCACTTAATAATCTTGTAAAGTTAACATGGGGTAATGTAAGTCAAGTGGATCGTGCATTAAATGTATTTGCAATCAAGCCAAGTGGTGTTCCATACGAAAAATTGAAGAAAGAAGATATAGTTGTTTGTGATTTAGAAGGTAACATTGTCGAAGGAAATTTAAATCCATCATCAGATATGAAAACGCATGCATATTTATATCGAAATACGGAAGTTGGTGCAGTTTGTCATACACATTCGACTTGGGCAACTGCTTATGCACAGAGTGGTAATGATGTAGAAGTATATGGAACTACTCATGCTGACTCATTTTATGGCTCTATTCCATGTGCTAGATACTTAACAGCAGAAGAAGTTGAAGATGATTATGAATTAAATACAGGAAAAGTAATAGTTGAAACGATAAAGAGTAAAAGTATTGATTATTTGAGTATGCCAGGTATTTTATTACATGGCCACGCTCCTTTTACTTGGGGGAAAGATGCAAAAGAAGCTGTTACTAATTCATTGATTTTAGAAGAAGTATGTAAGATGAATATTCTGACAAAAATAATTAAAACAAATCCTGAGAAATTACCAGAGCATATTTCAGAGAAACATTATCAAAGAAAACATGGTAAAAATGCTTATTATGGACAAAATAAAAAAGGAGAGATTTAATATGAGTAAACAAAAATTTTGGTTTGTTGTGGGATCTCAACATCTTTATGGAGAAGAAGCACTGACTCAAGTTAAAGAAAATGCACAAAAGATTGTTAATCATCTAAATAAATCTGAATTGTCATTTGAAGTTGAACTTTATGATGAATTAGCAGTAACTGCAGATACAATCACAAAAATTATGAAAGAAGTCAACTATCAAGATGATGTGCAAGGAGTAATTACATGGATGCATACATTTTCACCAGCAAAAATGTGGATTAGAGGTACTAAACTGTTACAAAAACCTTTATTACACTTAGTAACACAATTTAATGAAGATATCCCATGGGATACAATTGATATGGATTATATGAATTTACATCAATCTGCTCATGGAGATAGAGAGTATGGATATATCAATAAAAGATTAGGTATCAATAACAAAGTTATCGTTGGTTACTGGAAAGATGAACATGTAATCAAAGATATAGAAGAATGGATGAATGTAGCTTATGCATATAATGAAAGTTTTAATATCAAGGTAGCAAGATTTGGAGATAACATGAGAAATGTTGCCGTAACTGACGGTGATAAGATTGAAGCACAAATTAAGTTTGGCTGGACCGTGGATTATTACGCTATTGGCGACTTAGTTGCATTGGTTGAACAAGTATCTGAAGAAGAAGTTAATAATTTATTAGAAGAATATAGAGAAAAATATGATTTCGAATTAAGAGATATTGCTGAAAATGATTTTATAGCTTCAGTTAAAGAACAAATAAAATATGAAGTAGCTATTGAAAAATTCTTAATTCAAGGTGGTTATTCTGCATTCACATCAAACTTTGAAGACTTATATGGTATGAAACAATTACCAGGACTAGCTGTACAGCGTTTAAATGAAAAAGGTTTTGGATTTGCTGGTGAAGGAGATTGGAAAACAGCAGCTTTAGATAGATTTATGAAAATAATAGCTAAAAATGAAGCTACAGGTTTTATGGAAGACTATACTTATAATATGAGTAAAGGGAACGAGTTAATTCTTGGTTCACATATGTTAGAAGTCGATCCGACATTATCTAATGAAAAACCTAAGATTGTTGTTCAGCCATTAGGAATTGGTGGGAAAGATGATCCTGCAAGAATGGTATTCGATGGCAAAACAGGAGAAGGTATCGTAGCTACGTTAATTGATGATGGTGATGATTTCAAGTTGATTATCAATGATATCGAAGCTGTATCAGTTGCAGAAAAAGCTCCTAAACTACCAGTAGCCAGAGTAATCTGGAAAGTTAAACCTGACTTTAAGAATGGTGTTAAACAATGGATTGAAAACGGTGGAGGACATCATACTGTACTATCATTAAAAGTTACTAAATCTCAATTGATTACTTTTGCTAATCTTGTTGATTTAGATTTTGTTGTGATAGGAGAGTAATAACTATGTCAAATTCTAAAAAGCCGTCTACAAGTTTAATATATACATTTGGTGCTTTTGGTGGATTTTTATTCGGATATGATATTGGAATTATTAATGGTGCATTACCAAGTATAAAGGAAACTTGGCATCTTACTCCTTTATTAGAAGGTACAATTACATCGATATTGTTCTTAGGTGCAATGTTAGGTGCTGTCTCTATGGCACCATTAGCAGATAAACTTGGACGAAGAAAAATGATTATGATTGCAGCCATAATATTTGCTTTAGGTTCATTAGGATGTGCGTTTTCTACTAACACGAATTTATTAATCATTGCCAGATTTATTCTAGGTATTTCTGTCGGTGCAGCCTCGGCTTTGGTACCAATGTATATGGGAGAAATATCGCCTCCAGAAGTTCGTGGGAAAATATCCGGTTTAAATCAATTAATGATTACGGTCGGAATGTTAATTTCTTATGGCGTAAATTATGCATTCATTAATATAGATGAAGGTTGGAGATGGATGTTAGGTGGAGCAATTGTTCCCGCATTAGTATTATTTTTTGGATCTTTTGTATTACCAGAGTCTCCAAGATATCTAGTTAATATAGGTGATAGAGCTGGCGCCTTAAAAAGTTTATTAAGAGTTAGAACTGAAGAGGCAGCTCAAAATGAATATCAGGAAATTGTAGAGATGTATGAAGAAAGAAAAATGAATAATACTAAAGTTAAATTTACGAAACCAATTCTATTTTCAATTTTTGTTGGATCATGTGTAACATTCTTACAACAAATACAAGGTGCAAATACAATATTTTATTATTCATCTCAAATACTTGGTGATATTTTTGGGTCAACAATTAGTGGAGTTATCTCAACTGTTGGAGTAGGAGTAGTATTTGTACTAGCTACTATAGTTACCTTATTATTTGTAGATAAGTTCAAAAGAAGAACGTTATTCATGTCAGGATCAATAGGCATGGGAACTTGTTTATTGCTAGTCGGCTTAATTTATCCATATACTAGTAAAGGTGAGAATTGGGCTATTACTTTAGTATTTATACTTATTTGCCTTTATGTTATATTCTATGCTTATTCATGGGCTGCAGTTACATGGATTGTAGTAGGTGAATTATTCCCTGGAAGTGTCCGAGGTTTAGCGACCGGTATAGCATCTATGGTGAATTGGTTGGGAAATATTGTTGTTGCTTTATTCTTCCCAATATTATTATCGACTATAGGATTAAGTAATATTTTCTTCTTATTCACAGGATGTTGTGTTATCGGTTTATTATTTACGAAATTTTTATTATATGAAACTAATGGTAAGACATTGGAGCAAATTGAACATTATTTAGAGAACAAGTTTGCCTAATCTCTAAAAGGGAACAACTTAATATTAAGTTGTTCCTTATTTTTTAAGCAGGAGGAATTGAAGTGAAGTATTCTAAATTAAATAACATTTATACTTTATCAAATAACAATATAACTATTGAATTAACAAATCTCGGTGCAATCATTAAAAGAATCATGGTTCCTCATAATGATCAGGAAATTGACATTGTCCTGGGATTTGATAATGAAAAGCAATACCTTGAAAATGATTCTACTTATTTTGGCGCAGTTATTGGTAGAAATGCTAATAGAATAGAGGATAGTATTTTTAACATAGAAGGTACACAATTTAATATTGAATCTAATGAAGGTGATAATAATCTTCATAGTGGTTCAAGCGGGTTTTATACTAGAATATGGGATGTTGTATCTCATAATGAATATAGCATCACTTTTTCATTACTTAGTCCTCACTTAGATCAAGGATTTCCTGGGGAATTAAAGATGGAAGTAACATATGCACTTTCTGGCGATAATGCGTTAGAAGTGACTTACAAAGGTCGAAGTGACAGATTAACTGTATTTAATCCGACGAACCATAGTTATTTCAATTTAAATGGGCATGATAGTGGTGACGTTCTACATCACGAGTTATGGCTGAATAGTCATAAATACAGTGAATTAAATGATGAAAGTATTCCTACAGGTAAAAAATTAGATGTGACGGATACGAACATGGACTTTACTAATTTAAGAATGATTTCAGAAGATAAGACGGATGAATATGATGATAACTTTATTTTAAATAGTAGTGATATTCATCAGAAAGCTGCAACGCTTATTGGTGATGTAACTGGTATACAAATGGATGTTTATACAAATAGTCCATGTATTCAGCTTTATACCGCAAATGGTTTGGATGATGTACATGGTAAGAATGGTACGATTTATAACAAACATGCTGGTGTGTGTTTAGAAACACAATTTGAACCGAATAGTGTAAATTCAAATCATCCACCTTTAATTGATGGTGAGAAAGAATATAAAACGATTTATAAGTTTTCGGGATTTTAATATATATCTAGACTGTGAAATATGCCGTAAGTCTGATTAAATAATTGAAATCCACTTATATTTAATGTATCGATGAACAAGAAACGCTGCAAGCGAGGTTAGTATATCTAACCGAACTTACAGCGTTTTTTATAAAATATAATCCACTCGTACACAAGTCATTATACAGGTAAAAGGAGGAGAAGAATTAATGGTTTTTCGCTGAATCTAATTAATAATCTACTTTATCACTGTTACTAGCAAAGAGGAAGATATCCGTCACTTTACCTTTTTGATCGAAAGAGAATGATATTTCGCCGTACTTTGTAGGCACAGCTAAGCCTGTAATTTGTGAGTCGTCTGATTGAGTTCTTGTAGCTACCTGGCCAAGGTATGCTTTCTCAATTGTCTGTATGGAAATTTTACCTTTTTTAACTGGTAAATATATGCCGATAATTTTTCCGTCTTTTTTAAATGCAACAGTATCGTGTTTTTTCACTAAATATTTCTTATCAAACTTTTTCTTATACTTAAAATCATGATACGCCTTAATTACTGGTTTTAGGTTTGTTTTCCCGAGCTGTGTTGTTACTTTCCATCCATTAATTGTTACATTACTTTGTTTCACAGCATTAATGAAATGTTTATCTGTTACAAATTGATAGCTATATCCAGTGTAACCGTTCCATTTGTAATAAGGCTTAACTGATTTAGCAGTTGTTGTCTTAGCATCAACGATTTGCACACCGTTCATAGTCATCAGTAAAGTTGTTGCAATCCCTAAACTTAATATCGCTTTCTTCATTATAAATCCCTCTTTTCTGGCGTTTTTTAAACCCTATAATGTTATTTCTATTTTATTATAATACATTTTTTTTACATTATGGAATTATTTATCTATTTGAGTATGCTAGTAAAATTATGTTTATTTTCTTGTAAGTAATTTATATTTATAGATATAAGTGATAAATGAGGTTTTCATATGACTGAAAAAAAGTTGAATCAAATTTTAGAAAATCAGGAGCGTATTGAAAAACGATTAGAGAATATTGAAATGTTGCTTGTAAATCTTGCAACGTCTTTCGGTCAAAAGGAAGGATTATTTGATGTAGATTTTATTTTGGATGAATTGGAAAAACATTATAAGAAATTAAAGACTGAAGTCAATATTGATAAAATTGATGAATTCATGCAGAAAAATAATATGAAACAAATTCAAAACTATCTACGTTATGCAATACCTGTCGATGAGGGAATTAGTGTTTTAGCAAATATAACGAGTGAAGAGCAATTTGAGGACTTACCAGTTGAAGAATACGTTGATGTGTCATTTAAATATGATTTAATTCAGGAAAAATATGCTGATAATCATTTATTTCAAAAATTTTTACGTGACTTAGAGGAAGAGATGGATGAAGATCTACCGTTTTAATTGATTGTTATAGAAGATTAACGTAATAAAATATGCTATAATATTTCTATCACTCGTAATTCTTCAGCAAGCGTGACCCGCATTCGTATGATTGCGACCATAAGCTACGTGTAATCGTAGCCGCCCTGGAGTGGAGGAGACATTAAATATTATAATTCGAGCTCGAGTCATACAAATATGATTTGAGCTTTTTTCTTTTTCTTTTCAAATGATATAATTACTTCAATAAATATTTAAGCCAAAGACAAGTATCATAATTTATATATAATATATCATAACAACGTATAATGTAGAGGTGCTACATGGATTATATTACAAGGAAAGCAATGCAGGATGTCATTAAAATGATGAAAGCGAAAGAGTTAAGAGCATTTATTGAACGCGCATGTATTGATTATCCGGAAGTTTTTGAAGATTTTAAAGTATTTAATCATTTGGAAGTTCTATCAATCAATCAGTATGTAATCGAACTTGAAAAGATATTTAATAGAAATGCAGATGATACAGAAAAAGTTTCAGTCAGAAAGAAAATACTTAATGAAATTGAGTCGTTATTGATGCCACAATTGGAAATACACTTTCAGGAGAATAAATTCGAATGGATGATGGATGCTATCATTTTAACAATGCCTATGATTGGTCGAGATACTTTAGGTAAAATGGAGGACCATTTAATTCAAATTCATGAATATTTGATGTACGTACACGAAAAAGTGTTATCAAATTTCAAGGCATCAGAACTTTTAAGTTATATGCGTAGATTTTTATCTATCTCGACAACTTGTAATGAAATTACAGAGACATATATATTAAGTCATGTAAAAGTGTTAATGGATTCAATTGATTCTCCGGATGATTTATATCATGAAATGAAAGACTTACTTCAAAACCTTCCAGAGGGTGTGAGTCATCGTCGTACGATAGCGATAATTGTTGTGATGATCAAGCTTCAGGATTATATTCGTGTTAAAGATAAAGGGTTGAATAAATTATTATCTCAATTTGACGACTACGAAATCGTTCAGGACCATTTAGGAATATTGAAACTAGTAGAATAAAGTGAGGATGAGTATTCATTATGAGGAATATGGACGACAATAAATTAGATAAAATATTAGAAAATCAGTATCGTATTGAAAGGCGATTAGAAAGAATAGAATCGATGTTAAATACTATTGTTGAGAATGAACATGACGATTTATTGGATAATATATTTGATTTCGATATTTTAGTAAAAGATTTAGAAAAAGATTTGAAAAGGTTGAAGAAACACTTTAATCTCAAAAAACTAGATGAATATGTAACAACACGAAATATGCGTGCGTTGAAGCAATTTTATGAATTATATTATCCAATAAGTGTTACATTAGAAATTATTTATGAACTTGCTGAAGAGGATGAACCAGCTAAATTAGGTTTAGATAAATATATTGAGATAGATAAAAAAGCCGATGAAATCGCTAATCAATTGTCACAAGATGAAGAATTCTTAAAAATGATGAAACAGTTAGAAGGAGAGAAGTTGTTGTTTTTATAGCAGTACAATTGCTTGATCAGCTCAGATGTAAATCTGAGTTTTTATTTAACTCTTTTCATTGGTGATGGCAAAAAAGTGATTATAAAAAGATGGATTTCATACTACATTATAGATAAGTCATATAATAAACTTAAGGGGGTCAACTGATGAAGAAAGTATTAGTGTCAACACTTGCTGATGGTTTGTTATTGTGTGGTACTGGTTTGAATGAAGCGGATGCAGCAACGAAATATAATTTAACATCAAAGACGGTTGTAAATAAGATTAAACATAGTACGTTAGCTCCAAACGGTATTAAAATCGGTAAGAAACTGATTAGTGTACATTTAAATAACTTTAAAACAACTGCTGAGATTAAGAAATTCAGAAAAGTACTTAAGACCAAAGAATACTATCCAGCAATTAAGAAAAGTGAATGGAAGTAAAGACTGAAGTCCAGATGAAAATCTGGGCTTTTTTTGTGGTAAAAAGTTAATTCAGTAAGACAAAATTTGTCTGAGAATGCATATATAATTCTATTAAGTACATAATACTTAAACAAAATACATAGAGGTGAATAGCAATGAAAAAAATGTTAACGGTTATTCTTGCAGGATCGATGTTAGTAGGATTAACAGGAACACATGATGCAGAAGCAGCAACAAAATTAAACTTATTAAGTAAGTCGACAATCAGTAAAGCGAAAGCAGGTAAGCTCACGCTTAGTGGTCTTCAATTAGGGAAATCTATTGGATATTACAAAGGTAAGAAAGGATACTCTTTTATTGGATTAAATAATTTGAAGAATCCTGAATATGTAGATGCTGTTGTTTCGAATAAAATTGGTCTTGGTTATGCTCATTTTACATCACATCGACCAATTAATAAGAGATACATAACACAATTAACTTTTTCTGCTACAGGTAGTCAAAAATATACTCCGACAATCATCAGAAAATATTATGGTGCGCCTTTAACAACATTGAATTTTGGATCTACGCTTGATGGGACAGAAGAGCTAAAAGTAGAATATTATAAAAATGTTCGTTTCCAGTATTTAAGAAAGATAGATTTTGAAACTAAAAAGCCTAAATCAGGTTATAAGTTATTGCAAGTTCAGTTAACTAAAAGTCCAACTGTGAGTAAAGTAAATGGGTGGAAACGTATTGATAAGAAGTACGGTATATTTTCAGGTGGTCCAATGGTACTTCATAAAAGTGAATGGTAGGAGTATGTAGTGATAACAGAAATATTATTTAATATATCAACTATCAAAATACTATATGAACAAGACAATTTTTGTCACTTGCAACAATTAGAATAAAAAAGTAGTGATTATATAAGGAGATGACAGTATGAAGAAATTATTAGTTTCGAGTGTTGCAGCAAGTTTGTTAGTAAGTGGATTGGTAAGTGTAAATGAAGCGGAAGCTACTAAAGCAAATATTGATTATTCAAATCCAAGTGTTGCTAAAAAAGCTAAGGCTGGTAAATTGTCGATGGATGGATTCGTAATAGGTGCGAAAGTCGGGAAATATATTAACTCAAACTTCTATAGACAAGGATATAGGGAATTCTGGCCTTCTTCATTAGGTAAATATCCTTCATATTATAATGAAGAAGTTGATGTAGCATACGTTGATTTTCAATCATCAAGTAAAATAGGTAGTAAAAATAAAAAAATTACTCGTATCGTGGATAAAAATATAAGAGAATTTAGAACAATTTATAGAACTAAGATGTTAAAGGTTTATGGTAAACCTTTAAGAACTCAAACATCTATAGCATCGAATGAAAATGACTATTCAAGAGTCGTAGATGTTTATAAAAATATTACGTTCTTCTATTCATATAGGGAAGGATATAATGAGCAACCAATGTTATCAAGCGCAGTTATTTTCCATACGAAAAATAATTCTGATTTAGAAAAATGGTATTATTATGCAGCAAATGATGCTGGATCAAATGGAAATACAATGACAGAATATATTAGTTCAAGCAAGTGGGCAAGTTATTAAGTCTAGTATACTTATAGATTTTTTAGAATAACAACGAGACTTTTGTCTCGTTGTTAAGTTGTTATGGACAAAAATTATATGAAATATCATCACTAGCATTGCATAAAAGTAACCTAATCGTCGCTTATGGATTGATTTTCCCGTAAATTAATTTTCTATATAAAAAAATTTCTTAAACCCGACATTTTTTGACATGTTAGTTTATTATAATTAACCCGTTATAAAAAATTAATTTAAGGGAGGATTAACATGAAAAAATCTATAATTCTTTTACTTTCTTGTCTATTACTTTTAGTAGCTTGTGGTAAAAAAGAAGAGAAAAAGGTCCAAACAAATCCATATAATGGGGAATATCATTTTTATAATCCATTAGCTGGTGAAAATTCATTTGAAGAAATACTTACGATTAAAGGCAAGAAGGTTTCCATATTTCATACTGAGTATGATGATTCAGGTCAGTGGCAAGATGATGGAGAAATAAAAGGAAAAGTCATTCATTTCAAATCTGGTAGTATTGCAGAAATAAATTTAATTGATGATCGTATGACTTTAAATTATGAAAAAAATGTCTATAATAGTTCAGATAAATTTGATAAAGCTGGCAGTAAAGTTCAAGAAGAGAATAAACAAAACTATATAGATTTAACAAATCAAATCGAAGAATAAAAATAAAGTTTCTAAATTAAAAAGTATGTGAAACATCTCTAATTAATAGCTTTAAATTATCTACCGAGACCCATGTCTCGGTATTTTTGATCTGAAACGGACAAAAATTGTCATGATGTTCAATTATATTAAATATCATATAATATAGAAAAATACATTTTATGAGGTAACTGGGATGAGCCAGCATTTTGATAATAAGTCATCAGCAATGCTAGATTTATATTTCTTGCTGAACAATAATAAATACGTTTCTTTAGAGTATTTAAAACAACGATATGGCAGGGGAGAACGTTCAGTATTACGTTATGTAAAAGCATTAGAGCAATTTATTAATGCAAGTGAACGTGAGTTAGATGAGCACGCTGAGTTAAGCAAGATTGATTATTTAAGACATAAAGGTGCGTATACATTAGTTTCTCCTCAAGTGGATGATCATACTGCAGCGTTATTAAGCATGTTGATACAGATTAAAAGCTTAACGCCGTATTTATCTAAAGAAACGATAGAATTTGTTAAGAGTACATATAAGACACATAATATTAAACAGCATTATATCCATGCGTTTATGAAAGATTTTGAAATGGATCAGGAAGTCTTTCCTCCACATCTCTTAGAAATTCAGGAAATGATAAATAATAACGTTAAGATGAGTGTGACTTATTATGATGAGGATGGTAATGAGATAACTGAGCGTGGTATCACGCCAATCCGTATTTCATACCAATATTATCACTTCTATTTACATTATTTCTATAAAGGTGAAGTGAATACCTTAAAGATGATCGACATCATACAGGTGAAGCAATATGGTAAAAAGGAAGCGGAAAGAGATTTTGATACGAAGTCGAAGCTTATTTTAGAAATTGATGCTTCATATTTTCAAACGTTTAAAGAAGAGAACCCTGTGATTAAGCGTGAGTATTTAAGGTTGCCGAACGGGAATTATAAAATTGCAGTAAATATGACAGAAGAGGATGTTTATTTTCTGTGTTATCGTGTGTTCCCACGTGTAAAGATATTAGAACCTGTTGAGTATGTAAATTCATTTAAGAACAAGATGAAGGGTCTATATATGATGTATGAGGAAAGTGAGTAACATTTTTTCTAAATAAAACCCGACAGTGCCATCCACTGTCGGGTTTTGTTATGCATTTAGCAATTTATACGCCCCAGTTGTCACTGCCAGGTCATAATAAGCGGCGCCAACTGATTTAAAGATGGTTACGCCTTCTGTTTTATTTTTGTCAGTTAAATCTTTTAATAACGTTGCCTGATTGAAATCGAAATGCCCGTCTTGTTCAGCCTGAATGAATTCTCCTGCTTCATGCTGTGCACCATGTAAATCATCCAGGACGATTGTGTCAGCATGCTTGATTGAAATCGTATCGATTTCTCGCATTTCAGGTAAGTATGATCCGACACCATTAATGTGTACGCTTGCTTGGAGGTCTTTATGGTCAAAGACACTTTCTTCTGAGCGTGTGGCACAGTTAATAATATCGGCATTTTTAACAGCTTCTGTTACATCATCGAACACTTGAATGTCACTCGTAACACCAAAGTCTTCGAGTCGTTGTTTAAAGTCTTTCGCTTTCTCATAAGTTCTATTATAAAGATTAATCGTCTTTATATTCCTCACTTCAATAACACCTAATACTTGTTCGAATGCCATTCCACCAGTTCCGATAACGCATAGCACTTCTGCGCCTTGCTTAGCTAACTTATCCGTAGCAATGGCGCTCATCGCACCTGTTCTCAGGCGTGTTAAGTAGCTACTTTCAAGATTTGCGATATGCGTTCCGTCTGTCAAATCACTAAGTAATGTAACACCTTGCGATACTGGCTTTGATTTATTTTCCGGAAATATCGAAATGGTCTTAAGAATTGAGTAGTTACTTTTCGTATTGATACATGGCATATATAACATTGTATTTTGTGTACCTGGTACTTCGAGTACTGTTCGTTCTTTCATGATTATTTTGTCGTCATTTAAATCATTAAGGATTGCTTTCACATCCTCGATGGCATGACGCATTTTGTAGACTTGTTCGATTGCTTCATCACTATAGAATTGCATAACTTCCTCCTAATTGATTGAAGTGTGCACTAAATCTTCAGCTTTCTTATTCTTAATTGATAATACTGAAATAATAGATATGACTGCAATGACCATGATGTAGATGGCAACTGGTACGTAAGAGCCGTTAAATTTGCCCATCAAGTATTCTGCAATCATCGGCGCAGTTCCACCAGCTAGTGCAGCACCAATTTGATAACCTAACGTAACACCAGTATAACGTACTTCTTTATTAAAGACTTCTGAGAACATTGTACCAAGAACTGCAGTAATCGGTGACCAGATAATACTTAATCCGATAACAGTTGCGATAAATACTGCGCCAGTTGATTTATGTTCTAATAACCAGAAGTATGGGAACATGTAAAGAAACATTGCGAATGCGCCGATTAAATAAAGTTTCTTACGTCCAACTCTGTCACTCAGTTTCCCGTATATTGGGATAAGAATTGTCGTTAATACAGCTGATGTCATAACAATCAACATGATATTTTCAAACTTTAAGCCAAGTTTCTCTGTAGCATATCCTACAATAAATGTTCCGAAGATATAGAAAGGTGCTGTTTCAACAAATTTCGCACCGCTTGTAATCAATACTTCTTTCCAGTGATATTTCAAAGTATGGAATAAAGGTACTTTCGGTGCTTTCCCGCTTTCCTGAACTTCTTTAAAGTCAGGTGTTTCATCTAAACCTTTACGAATCCATAAACCGAAGAATACTAATACACCACTGAAGATAAACGGAATACGCCATCCAAATGAATTGAACTGTTCTTCAGTAGTTACTGCTGTCATTACGTAGAATGTTAGTGAGCCTAACACCATTCCGATTGTTACACCCATTTGCGGAACACTACCGAAATAACCACGCTTTTCAGCTGGCGCATATTCTGTTGCCAGTAATAATGCGCCTCCCCATTCTCCACCGATTCCTAAACCTTGAATTAAACGACAAAGTAATAAAAGAATAGGTGCAGCGATGCCGATTGTTTCGTAGTTCGGTATGAAACCGATAGCAACAGTTGCTAACCCCATTAATAAAAGTGTCATAACCAGTGTCTTCTTACGTCCCATCTTATCCCCAATATGGGCGAAGAAGATACCGCCGAAGGGTCGAATAAAGAATGATAACGCTAAACCGAAATATGCGATTAAATTTGAAACCGTTGGATCATCTGTTACGAAAAACTGCTTACTAAATATGAGACTCGCGACAGAGGCGTATAAGAAGAAATCAAACCATTCGATTGAAGATCCGATTAAACTCGCCCCTAAAACTTTCTTTTCTAATTTTTTCTCCATACATTTCTCCCCTTTGTTGTGCATGAAATTAAACATTACTTAAATTATCTTATTATTAAAAGAATATTCTGTCAATTAGATTTTTAAGAATTATTAGAAAATTACACTTAATTAATTATGAAATATAAATACAAAAAAATATTATTTTAATTAATTTATTGAATTTATATTTCGAGAGGTGATATAATGAAAGCGATTACAGGAGGGAGTGTAATTAATGCTTGGTTTCTCTGTATATTTAAGTCAAATTAATGAAGCGTATGTGCATCAAATGATAAATAGAGGGTTCAATACAATCTTTACATCATTACAAATACCTGAAGAAGTTCATTTGGACAAGTTTGCTAAGCTCAGAGCATTAAAACAATTAGTGGGTCAAGATGTAACGATAATTGTAGATATCAATCCTGAGTTGTTTGATTTTATAGAGTCAGAGATAGGCTACGATAAATGGTCAGGATTAGATGCAATTCGTTTTGATGAATCAGTTGATATTACACGCATCATGAACTGGGGAAGTCATTCTAAAGTGGTATTAAATGCAAGTACAGATGGTTTAAATATTTTAAGAACCTTATCAGGGAACAATTTTGACTGTTCAAATGTAGTTGTAATGCATAATTATTATCCTCGACCTGAAACGGGATTAGATTCAGAATATTTTTCTAAACAGAACAATGCACTGAAGTATAAGTTTCCTGATGTTAAAATCATGGCTTTTATTTGTGGAACAGAACTCCGAGGTCCCGTATATAAAGGTTTACCTACGCTTGAAGATAATAGAGCGGTACATCCTCTAATAGCTTATAAATCATTACAAAGAGCGCAAGTTGATTTAGTCGTGGTGGGTGACCTGCGTATTTCTGAAATGATAGTAGATCAGTTAGAAGAGTGGATTAGCAATGAATGTGTGTTACTAAGAGTTAAACTAACTGATAAATATCATTATTTATATGGTGTAGAACAAAATAACCGTCTGGATGTGGCTCGTGATGTTATACGTTCTGAATTTCATCGTAAAAATTATCATCATGAAGTTACACCACATAATTGTATTTCACGTCCGAAAGGTACTATTACTATCGATAACCATTTGTACGGTAGATACATGAATGAACTTCAAATTACTAAAAAAGATTTACCTGACAATGAAGCGGTGAATGTTATAGGGTCAATCATTGAAGACGACTTATCGTTAATTGAATTAATCGGCAGTGGTACAAAATTTAAATTTGTAAAGGAGTGAGTTATGTGGATTTAAATCGATTAGCAACTGAACAAAGAAATGTTAATACAATGGCTTTAGATCGTTTATCTCCTATTGAATTCGTTACAGTGATGAACCAGGAAGACCAAAAAGTAGCCATTGCTATTGAAAAAGAAAAAGAAAAAATTGCTGATTTAATTGCTGAGAGTATTCCGTTATTTAAAAATGGTGGTCGACTTATTTATATGGGAGCAGGTACAAGTGGTAGATTAGGTGTATTAGATGCCGCAGAATGTGTGCCTACTTTCGGCACTACTCCGGAGCAGGTAATCGGTTTAATTGCTGGTGGAGAAAAGGCAATGATTAAGGCTGTTGAAGGTGCAGAAGATGACGAACAGCTAGGGAAAGATGATTTAATACACTTAAATATTACTGATAAAGATATTGTTATCGGTATTGCAGCAAGTGGTAGAACACCTTATGTTGTCGGTGGGTTAAAGTTTGCAAACGAAGTGGGTGCGCTCACAGGGGCAATATCATGTAATACCGGTTCTGATATTGGAAAAATCGCGCGACATGGTATAGACGTTGCGGTTGGACCTGAAATATTAACAGGTTCTACACGTCTAAAATCAGGTACTGCCCAGAAGTTAATATTAAATATGATTTCAACTGGTATTATGGTTGGAATCGGAAAAGTGTACCAGAATCTAATGATTGATGTACAACCAACGAATGAAAAACTTGTAGAAAGAAGTATCGGTATAATTTCTGAAGTGACAGCTTTAGATAGAGTTAAGGCGAAAGCATTATTTGAAGAAAGTGAACATCAGGTGAAGGTTGCCATTGTAATGGGGTTACATAATTTTGATAAAGACAGTGCTCTTGAATATTTAAAAAATAATGATGGCTTTATTCGAGCTAATTGAAAGGGAGGATATTAATGACAAAGGAACGTAGAATTGCTGAAGAGATACTTGCAAACGTTGGAGGGAAGGACAACTTAGAGAAAGTGATTCATTGTATGACACGTGTACGTATGAGTATTGTGGATTATAACAAAGTTGATATTGATGGATTGAAAGCCATTGATGGTGTCATGGGGATTGTTGAAGACGACATGCTTCAAGTAGTTGTGGGGCCAGGTACTGTTAACAAAGTTGCAAATGAAATGAGTAGTATTATTGGTGTACCTTTAGGAGAAGAAATTAAACATAGTAATTTAAGTAACAAAGAACGTGTAGAACGCGAAGCGGACCTGTTTAAAAGTAATCTGAATCGAAAAAATGACAGCAAGTTGAAACGTATATTAAGAAGTATTGCCAATATCTTTGTACCTTTAATTCCGGCATTCGTAGGTGCAGGTTTAATTGGTGGTATCGCAGCTGTACTCTCTAACTTAATTGTCGGTAAACAACTTGATGCTGAAACATGGCAAATGTATGTCGATGTATTAAATGTGATCAAAAATGGTTTATTCGCGTATTTAACTATATATGTTGGTATTAATGCAGCGAAAGAATTTGGAGCAACGCCAGGTTTAGGTGGCGTTATTGGTGGTACGACACTACTGATGGGTATGAATCCGGAAGCACCGATAAATAACGTCTTCACAGGTCAACCGCTTGCTGCAGGTCAAGGTGGTATTATCGGTGTTATCTTTGCAGTCTGGATCTTATCAATGATTGAGAAAAAGTTGCATAAAATTGTACCTAATGCGATTGACATTATTGTAACGCCATTTATAACATTACTTATTATGGGGCTTGCGACAATCTTCATCATTATGCCACTTGCAGGTTTTGTATCAAATGGTCTTGTAGGAACAATTAACTGGGTACTAAATATTGGTGGTCCATTCAGTGGCTTTATACTTGGTGCAACTTTCTTACCATTAGTAATGTTTGGTTTACACCAAGTATTAACACCGATTCATATTGAAATGATCAATCAATCAGGTGCAACTTATCTATTACCTATTCTTGCAATGGCAGGAGCTGGTCAAGTTGGGGCAGCAATTGCTTTATGGGTTAAATGCAGAAAGAATGCTAAGATTACTAATTTAATTAAAGGTGCATTACCAGTAGGTATTCTTGGTATTGGAGAACCTTTAATCTATGGGGTAACCTTACCTCTAGGTAGACCATTTATTACTGCTTGTATTGGAGGTGGTATCGGTGGTGCTGTTGTTGGTGGTATTGGTAAAGTAGGTGCAGTTGCAATTGGACCGAGTGGCGTTAGCTTAATCCCTCTAATTTCTGATAATATGTACTTAGGATATATTGCAGGCTTACTTTCAGCTTATGCAGGAGGATTTTTAGCAACTTATTTCTTTGGTACTACTAAAGAAATGACTGCACCACAATCAATAGACGAGGTATAATATGAACCCCCTAATGTATATTAAGGAACATTTGAATGAATTAACGAAACAAGAACAGCGTGTAGCAAATTATGTTGTTGATAATCCAGTAGAAGCAGTTCAATTGAATGCTAAACAGATTGGCGATATAACTAGTACGAGTTCTGCAACAGTGATTCGCTTTGTGAAAAAGATGAACTATAAAGGATTTAATGAGTTTAAAGTAAATATTTCAAGACATATACCAGATGAAGATATCAGTGTGTTTAAAAAAATAGAAAAAGATGAGACGATAGCATCTTTAAAGAATAAGTTACTATCAAGAGCTCAATATTCTATGGAAATGACATCAAAATTACTTGATGAAACAGATATCGAAAGTTTAGTATCAGCGATTGAAGAAGCAAAATGTATTATAGTATATGGCATAGGTGCTTCTTATTTAGTCGCTCAGGATTTCTATCAGAAATTTTTGAGACTAGGTATTAATGTGCAATGTATATTAGATACGCATTTAATTTCAGGTAACATCGCGACACACAAAGACAATACGTTATTCATCGGTATTTCAAGTGGCGGTCAAAGTGAAGAAATACAGAAGTTACTTAAGATGAGTAAACATTATAATGCTAAGACTGCAATTATTACAAGTAATGCTGAAAGTGCGTTTAAAGACTACAGTGATATTATGGTTTTACATGATGCAAGTACAGAAGAAAGTTTAAGATATGCCGCAACGAGTTCATTAATGTCTCAGTTATTTACAATTGATGTTATCTTCTATACTTATTTAGTTCGCCATTATGACTCAAATATGAAGATGATCAATGATACGAAAAAAGCAGTAAGTTTATTTAAGTGTTGATTAGGCGTGTTATATAGTTCGTATGTTAAAAAAGCTCTAATTCACAAGAGCTTTTTTTTAAAAAAAAAGTTATGCAATCGTTTGCAAAAAAATATTGCATTGTCAAAAATAATGTGATAATCTTTAGATGTATTAAATGAAAACGTTTTCCCAAAAACTATACAAAAGGAGATTGACGATGAAGAAAAAGACGTATTTATCGTGGGTAGCATTAATTGTATTAACACTTGTATTAGCGGCTTGTGGTAACTCAGGCTCAGGCGGAGGTACTGCAAAAGATGGAGACAAAACAACAGTAAATGTATTCCAGTTCAAAGTAGAATTCAAACAACAGTTTGAAGATATGGCGAAAAAATACATGGCTGAACATCCTGATGTTCAAATTAATATCGATACTGTTGGTGGTGGTAACGACTACGGTCAAGCTTTAAAAGCAAAAATCGCTTCAAAAAATGAACCGGATATTTTCAATATCGGTGGTCCAGAAGATTTAGAAGTACACAAAAATCGTTTAGCTGATTTATCAGATATGAAAGCTACTAAAGCAGTAATTAACGAAGATTTATTAGCACCTGTTCAAAAAGATGGTAAAACTTACGGTATCCCAATGAACCAGGAAGGATATGGTTTAATCTACAACAAAGAAATCTTCGAAAAAGCTGGTGTTAAAGCTGAAGACATTAAAACTTTAGATGATCTAGAAAAAGTTGCGGAAAAAATCGATGCTAAAAAATCAGAGTTAAAACTTTCTGGTGTATTCGCTTTACCTGCAAAAGAGAAATGGGTATTAAGTGACCATGCTTCAAGCATGTTCTTAGCAACTGACTTTGATAATGATATTAAAAAAGCTTCTGAAGCAAAAACTTTAAAATTCTCTAAAGCGGATCAATTAAAACAATACTTAGATATTCAAAACAAATATTCAAAACAACCTGTTGCATCTTTAGATTACTCTCAACAAGTTGAAGAATTATTCTCAACTGGTAAAGTTGCAATGATTCAACAAGGTAACTGGGCTTATCCTACAGTTGAAGGTGTAAACCCAGAGCTTGCGAAAAATGTTGGTTTAATCGCAGTTCCAACTGGTGATAAAGAAGTTACAATGCCTGTAGGGGTTGCAAACAACTGGGCAGTTAACAAAAAATCAGATGAAAAAGTTCAAAAAGCAGCAAAAGATTTCTTAGACTGGTTATACACTTCTGAAGAAGGTAAGAAAATCGTTGTAGAAGATTTTAAATTTATTCCTGCTTATAAAGACTATGATACTGATAAAATTTCAGATCCATTATCAAAAGAAATCTACAAATATTCACAAGAAGGTAAAACTTCTGCTTGGGTATTCAAAGGTTATCCAACTGGATACACTGACGATGCTTTAGGTGCTTATTTACAAGATTATTTAACAGGTAAATTATCATTTGATGAAGCAGTCAAAAAATCACAAGATGCTTGGGCAAAAGCGCGTAAATAAAAACTTAAGGGAGAACGCTTCGGTGGTTCTCCCTTTTTTAAACAAAGGAGTGAGCATATGAAGACGAAAAGTTTAGCTTTCTGGTTATTTTTATTACCTGTATTAGTAGCTTTATTTATGGTAATTATTATTCCGTTTATATATGGTATTTACTATTCATTTACCAATTGGAATGGAGATGTTAGTCAAACACCTGGATTTGTAGGGTTTCAGAACTATGTTGATTTATTAAAAGACGATACATTTATCAATGCATTAATGTTTACATTTAAATATTCGATTGCGGCGATTTTCGTTATTAACTTTATCGGTTTAAGTTTAGCATTAATTGTAACAAGCAAGATTAAATCAAAGAATTTACTAAGAACAGTATTTTTCATGCCCAACTTAATCGGTGGATTAATTCTAGGGTTTATCTGGCAGTTTATATTTACGAAAGTATTTGCAATGATCGGTGAAGCAATTGGTTCTACTGCACTGCAAGGTTGGTTAAGTGATACACATACAGGTTTCTGGGGAATGGTCATCCTTTCAACATGGCAAATGGCAGGTTACATTATGATTATCTACATCGCATATTTAGAAAATGTACCAGATGATTTACTGGAAGCGGCAGAAATTGATGGTGCGAATGCTTGGCAACGTTTCAAAAATATTACCTTCCCAATGGTAGCACCTGCATTTACAGTATGTATGTTCTTAACGTTATCAGGTGCATTTAAAATTTATGATCAGAACTTATCTTTAACAAATGGTGGTCCAGGTAACTCTACGAAAATGTTAGCGATGGATATTGTAGATACAGCATTTAAGATGAATCACATGGGTGAAGCACAAGCGAAAGCGGTTGTATTCTTCCTTATCGTAACAGTGATTAGTTTAACGCAAGTATACTATAACAAGAAACGTGAGGTGGAAATGTAATGGCTAAAGTCAGAAGATGGGGATTGGAAATATTAGCAATTATTTTAGGTTTAATTTGGTTATCACCGTTTTACCTGATGATTGTAAATGCTTTTAAGACAAAGTTAGAAATCTTTGATAATACTTTAAAACTTCCGGCAAACGTTACTTTCCAGAATTTTAAAGATGCTTTTGAACAGTTATCGTTTTTACGTACATTCTTTAATTCAGTGCTTGTATCAGTGATAGCAGTAACATTAATTATCATTTTCTCAAGTATGGCAGCATACGCTTTAAATCGTAATAAAAGTAAGGTTTCAGGCATCATATTCTTCTTATTCGTTGCAGCGATGCTGATACCTTTCCAATCAGTAATGATTCCACTTGTTAAGATATTTGGTGATTTACAAAGCTTAAATATCAGTGGATTAATCTTTATGTACTTAGGTTTCGGTGCAAGTTTATCTATTTTCTTATATCACGGGGCACTGCAAAGTATCCCGAAATCATTAGATGAAGCAGCTATGATTGATGGTGCAAGTAAATGGCAGGTTTTCTGGTATATCATATTCCCGATGTTAAAACCAATTTCAGTTACAGTAGGTATTTTAAATATTATTTGGATTTGGAATGACTACCTATTACCAAGTTTAGTATTAGGTGCTGGTCAGGAAACGATTCCACTTAAATTATTCTTCTTCTTTGGACAATATACGAAACAGTGGCACTTAGCTTTAGCAGGATTAACTTTATCAATCATACCGGTTATTATCGGTTACTTCTTTGCACAGAAACATATTATTAAAGGTGTATCGGATGGGGCTGTGAAATAGTTGGTAACAATTAAGGATGTAGCTAAAAGAGCGAGTGTATCACCTTCTACTGTATCGCGTGTGATTAGTAATCATAGCGGTATCAGTAGTGAAACAAAGAAGAAAGTACAGAAAGTAATGGACGAAATAGGTTATACACCAAATTTATCTGCACGTTATCTTGTAACGAAACAGACAAAAACAATATTACTCGTGTTAAAGACTGCTTCGATTGAAATGAGACAGAACCCATTTTTCACTGACGTATTAATCAGTGTTTCAAAGGTCTGTAAAGAGAATGGATATTCAACGATTACGACAACAAGTATCGATGAGCAAGCACTATTTAAAGAAGTTAAGAATTATATAGATAGTCGTATGATTGACGGTGTTATTTTACTATACTCAAAACAAGACAAAGTAACAGATTATCTAAAGTCGAAATCTTTTCCGTTTGTAGTGATCGGTAAAGCGCTTGATGATAATTATCCTGTTATGTATATCGATAATGATAACGTAAAGGCAAGCGAACAGTTAACGGAATATATGGTAGAGCTTGGTCACAAAAACCTACTATTTATTCGTGAACAAGGTGATTATGAAGTAAGTAAAGATAGAGAATTGGGATTCATCAATGTTTGCAGAAAACACGGTATTGATTATGGAGTATTAGAAGGCACGCTTGAATTAAAAGAAGCTGAATTTATATTTAAAGAAATTAATATTGAAAGATTTAGTGGTTTGATTACATCTGACAGTATGATGAACTTGTTAGTATTAAATATACTTTATCAGATGAAAATTAATGTACCTGAAACAATGCAGACCGCAACATTTAATGACTCATTTTTAAGTGAAACTGCATGTCCATCACAAACTGTCGTCAATATTTATCCGGAATCACTTGGCAAAGTAGCAGCAACGAATTTAATTGAACTATTATCAGATAAAGCATTTCCGATATATAACGTGATTATTCCTACAACAATAATTGAAAGAAACTCAACACAAATGATTGGAGCGAGAAGATGAATATTACAGTATGGAATGAATATAGACACGAAAAAGAATCAGAAAAAGTGAGACTTCATTATCCAGAAGGCATTCATAAAGTGATTGCAGACTTTCTGGAAGGTAATGTAACGACCGCAACACTTGATATGCCTGAACATGGTTTAACAGAAGAAGTCTTAAATCGAACAGATGTATTAATTTGGTGGGGACATAAAGCACATGATGAAGTCAGTGATGAAATTGTTGAGAAAGTGCATCAAAGAATTTTAGAAGGTATGGGGTTTATCGCCTTGCATAGTGCACATTTCTCAAAAGTATTTAAGAAACTCATGGGTACAGGCTGTGATTTAAAGTGGAGAGAAGCAGGAGAAAAAGAAAGAATCTGGGTAATCAATCCTGCACATCCTATCGCCGAAGGTCTGCCAGAATACTTTGAACTGGAAGAAGAAGAGATGTACGGTGAACATTTTGATATTCCGGCACCAGATGAATTATTATTCTTAAGTTGGTTTGAAGGTGGAGAAGTATTTAGAAGTGGTGCTACTTTTACACGTGGTAACGGCAAGATTTTCTACTTTCGACCTGGTCATGAAACGTATCCGACATACCATAACGAATATGTTCAAAAAGTCATTAAGAATGCAGTAAATTGGGTGAAACCAACTCGATCAACATATCCAACGTATGGTAATCATCAACCGATAGAATCGTTACAGAAAGGTGAATAATATGGCACAATTAAATGTAGGTATTATTGGAGTAGGTAGCATTGCTACACATAGACATATCCCTGAATATCAGCTTTTAGAAGATGTAAATATCGTTGCATATTGTGATATTGTACAGGAGCGTGCTTCTGAATATGCAGAACAATTTGGTGGCAAAAGTTACGATAACTATAAAGCATTACTACAAGATGATTCGATTGATGCAGTTAGTATCTGTACACCAAACTATTTACATGCTGAGATTGCGATAGAAGCTTTAACAGCAGGAAAGCATGTCTTATGTGAAAAACCGATGGCAACAACGATTGAAGATGCAGAGCGTATGATCGAAGCAGCAACAAACTCAGGAAAACAATTAATGATTGCTCAAAATCAACGATTTACAGAAGCACATGAACTAGCTCGCGAAACACTTTCACAAGGTAAGCTAGGCAAAATTTATTCATTCAAAACAACTTTTGGACATGCTGGTCCAGAGTCATGGAGTGTGGACGGTGCAAATAGCTGGTTCTTTGACAAAAGACGCGCTTTTATTGGAGCTATGGGAGATCTAGGTGTTCATAAAATTGACTTAATGCATTATTTATTGAATGAAACGTTCACAGAAGTTGGTGCGATGATCGAAACAAGTGAAAAAGAAGGTACTGTTGATGATAATGCAGTCTTTATTTTGAAAACTAAAAGTGGTGCAATTGGAACAATGAGTGCTGCATGGGTGTACAAGGGTGAAGAAGATAACAGTACAATAATTTATGGTGAAAAAGGCATATTAAAACTTAACACAGATTCTGAATTTAACTATATCTTTATTGATGAAGAAGGCAATAAAGAAGCATATAAATTAGGCAAGATACAAACAAATGACGCACAAACGTCAACAGGTACGATAGAGCGATTTATTGAAGCGATTCAAGGTGGTCAACCAGTACCAGTTGATGGGCAGGATGGATTAGCATCATTAAATGTAATCGTAAAAGCTTTACAATCAGCACAAGAGAAAAAAGTGGTGAAGATTTAAATGGAACTATTAAAGATTGGTATCGTTGGAGCAGGAGGAATCGCAACAGGTAGACACATCCCTACATTCCAGCAGTTCCAGGAAGTTAGTGTAAGTCATATTTATGATATCGATGCTGAGAAAGCAAAGATTGTGGCAACTGAGTTTGGTATAGCACATGTTTGTGATACGTATGAAGAAATGCTTGAAGCAGTAGACGCAGTAATCATTACTACTCCGAACAAGTTTCATGCACCTTATACAATCCAGGCACTCAATCGAGATGTCCATGTGATGTGTGAAAAACCGATGGCATTAACGAGTGAAGAGTGTGATGCGATGATTGAAGCAGAGGAACATAGTGAAGGCGTATTACATATCGCATATCATTATCGTTTCATGAAAGAAGCAATAGCAGCCAAACAAATCATTGATCAAGGCGGTATCGGTGAACCTCTTGTAATTAACGTTAAAGCAATGCGACGTCGTAAAGTACCTGGTTGGGGTGTGTTTACGAATAAAGATCTGCAAGGTGGCGGTTCATTGATTGATTATGGATGTCATCTACTAGATTTAGCGATGTGGCTAGCAGGAGATATTAAACCTATTGAAGTAAATGGAACGACATATAATCGTTTAAGTAAAGACAACCATGACATCGTCAATGAATGGGGAAATTTTGATGCATCCACTTTTGAAGTTGATGACCATGTTACAGCATATGTTAAGTTTGATAATCAGGCTTCAATGTTATTTGAAACAAGTTGGGCAGCAAATATTGAACATGATGAAGAATTCATTAGTATAGCAGGTACTAAAGGCGGCATTAATGTATTTGATATGAAATACAATACAGCTTCAGAAGGTTTGATGACGACAACTACGATAGATTACGTGCAGGAGAAAAATACTTTCGAGTATTTACAGGCTAGCAATTTTATTAGAACAATCTTGCATGATTCAGTATTAAAAGTGAAATCTGTTGAAGCACGTAACGTATCTAAAATTATTGAAGCAATTTACTTAAGCAGTGCACAAAACAAAGCAATAAAAATTCAAAATAGTTAGGAGAAGATCACGATGAAATTAGGCGTATTCAATCCTTTATTTAATGATTTATCATTTACAGAAATGTTAGATTATGCACATAAAGCAGGTTTAGAAGCGGTTGAAGTAGGAACAGGAGGAAATCCTGGTAGTGCACATATTGATGTAGATTTATTGCTGGCATCAGAAAGTGCACGTGAGGAATATTTAGCAGAATTCTCTAAAAGAGGATTGATGATCAGTGCATTTAGTTGTCACGGTAATCCGATTTCACCAAATGAAGCTGAACGCGTTGATTCAGATAATGCTTTAAGAAAATCAATTAAACTAGCATCATTGATGAATGTTCAAGTTGTGAACTGCTTTAGTGGTACAAGTGGTGCAGATGATAATAGTAAATATCCAAACTGGCCAGTAGTAGCATGGCCAACCGAGTATAAAGATATTTATGAATGGCAATGGGAACAAAAACTTATTCCATATTGGAAAGAAATAGCGGAACTTGCAAAAGAGCATAATGTAAAGATTGGTATTGAGTTACATGGTGGATTCTTAGTGCATTCACCTTATACTATGTTGAAATTACGTGAAGCTACAAATGAATATATTGGTGCAAATCTAGATCCGAGTCATATGTGGTGGCAAGGTATTGATCCCGTAGCAGCAATCAAAATTTTAGGTAAAGAGAATGCGATTCATCATTTCCATGCTAAAGATACATATATTGATCAGGATAATGTCAATATGTATGGATTGTTAGATATGCAGCCGTATGGAGATGTTCTAACACGCAGCTGGACGTTTAGAAGTGTGGGTTGTGGACATGACAAATTTGTCTGGTCAAATATGATGAGTGCATTAAGAACTTATGGCTATGATTATGTAGTCAGCATTGAACATGAAGACCCATTGATGAGTGTCGATGAAGGGTTTAGCACAGCAGTTAAGAACTTAAAAGAAGTACTAATAAAAGAAACGCCTGCAAACATGTGGTGGGCATAGGAGTGATATCATGGCAAATATTAAATTAGAACATATTAAAAAGACATATCCAGGTGGCAATACAGTCGTTAAAGATTTCAATCTTGAGATCCAGGATAAAGAATTTATCGTATTTGTTGGACCTTCAGGGTGTGGTAAATCAACAACATTAAGAATGATTGCAGGACTAGAAGATATTACTTCAGGTGAATTTACAATTGATGGTGTAAGAATGAATGACGTTGCACCGAAGAATCGTGATATCGCAATGGTATTCCAAAATTATGCGTTATATCCACATATGACGGTATTTGATAATATGGCATTCGGTTTAAAATTAAGAAAGTTACCAAAAGATGAGATTAAGCGCCGTGTACATGAAGCAGCTGAAATATTAGGACTTACAGAATATTTAAATCGTAAACCAAAAGCATTATCTGGTGGACAACGTCAAAGGGTTGCATTAGGTCGTGCAATTGTCCGTGATGCAAAAGTGTTCTTAATGGATGAACCATTATCTAACCTGGATGCTAAATTACGTGTTCAAATGAGAGCGGAGATTTCAAAATTACATGAAAGAATTCAGACAACGACTATCTATGTAACACATGACCAGACAGAAGCGTTAACGATGGCATCACGTATTGTCGTATTAAAAGATGGAGATATTATGCAAGTTGGAACACCGCGTGAAGTATATGATCATCCAGAAAATATATTTGTAGCGGAGTTTATCGGCTCCCCACCAATGAATATCTTTGATGCGACACTTACTGAAAATGGTGTAGTTATCGGCAATAAAACATTTGAAGTTCCTGGTGGTATTATGAAATCTTTAAAATCACGTGGATATGTAGGCAAAAATATTAAATTCGGTATCCGCCCTGAAGATATTCATGATGAGACTTTATTTATCAATGCCTCATTAAAAACTTCATTTGATTCAACAGTGACAGTAAGTGAGTTACTTGGTTCAGAGGTGATGATCTACTCTCAATTAGAAGGACAGGAATTTATTTCTAAAGTAGATGCACGTAATGATTTATATGCAGGAGATAAGATTACATTAGCATTTGATATGAACAAAGCACATTTCTTTGATGCAGAAACAACAGCAAGAATTAAAAATGTAAACGAGTAAAAATGCACTAAGGAGAAAGCAATGAAAAGACAATGGTGGAAAGAAGCAGTTTGTTATCAGGTATATCCGAGAAGTTTTAAAGATTCAAATGGTGATGGTATTGGCGATATTAATGGGATTACAGAAAAACTAGATTACTTAAAAGAATTAGGGATCGACGTTATTTGGGTATCTCCAATCTATGATTCACCTAATGATGATAATGGTTATGATATTAGTGATTATCAAAATATTATGAGTGACTTTGGAACGATGGAAGACTTTGATCGATTATTACTTGAAACGCATCAACGTGGCATGAAACTCATTATGGATCTTGTCATTAATCATACAAGTGATGAGCATCCTTGGTTTATAGAAGCAAAGACATCAGAAAACTCAGAGTATAGAGACTGGTATATTTGGCAGGATAGTAAAGAGGGAAAAGAACCGAATAACTGGGCAAGTATCTTTGAAGGATCTGCATGGGAATATGAGCCGGTATCTGAACAATATTATTTCCATACGTTCAGTAAAAAACAACCCGATTTAAACTGGGATAATCAAGACATGCGTCATGCAATTTATAATATGATTAACTGGTGGCTGGATAAAGGAATTGACGGGTTCAGAGTAGATGCGATTAGTCATATTAAGAAATCATTTGATAAAGGTGATATTGAAAACCCAGAAGGATTAGATTATGTACCATCATTTACGCGACACATGAATCAGCCTGGCATACAGACGTACCTTGAAGAATTAAAGAGAGAAACATTTGAGAAGTACGACATCATGACTGTTGGTGAAGCAAATGGAGTTACGATTGAAGACTCAAATGAATGGGTTGGAGAAGAAGATGGCAAGTTCAATATGGTCTTCCAGTTTGAACATCTTAAACTTTGGGAGGTTCATGACAAGAAACTCAACATCTTAAAATACAAGAATGTATTGAATAACTGGCAAGTAGGACTTCATAACAGAGGATGGAATGCGCTTTTTATAGAAAACCATGATCGACCAAGAATACCTTCTACATGGGGTTCAGAGGACTATCGTATGGAAAGTGCAACAGCACATGGTGCAGTATATTTCTTACAACAGGGCACACCATTCATCTATCAAGGCCAGGAAATCGGTATGACGAATTATCCGTTTACCGATATTAATGAGTTTGATGATGTACATGCGAAAAATATCTATAATATGGATCTTGTTATGGGTAGAAAAGCAGAAGACATTATTGCTGACCTGCAATTCAATTCTAGAGATAATTCTAGAACACCGATGCAATGGGACGATAGTGAAAATGCTGGATTTTCAGAAGGTAACCCATGGATGAAAGTTAATCCGAATTATACTACGATTAACGTTCAGGAAGAAGAAAGAAATGAGCATTCAGTATTAAACTTCTACAAAAAAATGATTCAATTTAAAAAATCACATGATATTGTTACTTATGGTGATTTCAAATTAATATATGCAGAAGATGAACATGTATTTGCATATGAGCGAACGCTGGATAATGAAAAGTTATATGTTATCGGAAATTTATCTGATCAGGAAGTGACATTACAATCAGAAAATATTCAATATAACTCAGAAGATATCGTTTTAAATAACTATGCAATTGAAGCACACATTGACACATCATTATCATTAAAACCATTTGAGGCTAGAGTATATTATGTGAAATAAAGAAAATCCCTTGAGTCTTCAAGGGATTTTTTACTATATATTGAGGAAGCTATTCACCCTTCTTATGCTCAATTACTTTACTACCTTTATTCTCAGCAATCTCTTTAGCACGGGCAACTGCCTCTTTTTTCGTATCAAATGTTTGAGATGCACGTTTAGAACCTTTTGTTTTTACTTTCCATGATTCATCTTCGTAATACACTTCAACATCATTATCCATTAAATCAACATTCACTGAATCGTCTTTTTTATGCTGAGTGATCTTTTTATTTTTTAATTCATCCAGTTCGTCTTTTGTCGCATCTTTATACCAGTCTTGAGCTTGTTTCGTGGCGATAGGGATTAAATCTTCTTCTTTGTAACCTTGTTTCAACATTGCGTTACCGATATCGATGGCTTTCTTACGCTCGAGTTCATCAAAGTTCTTCCAGTTATTAGGATAATCTTTCATTGTCCACATGTCGAAACCTCCCAAAAATTATATTCAATTTATATATAACCTGTAATAAATTTCTTAAGCATTTTATATTAAAAAACTTATTTTACTAACAAATATAGATATATATTATTTATGATGATCTCACGACAGAATGTAGTTCTATTATCTTTAAGATGAGGTTTAATATCTGATAAAATAAATAAAAGGAGTGATAGTGTGATTACAGTAAATATTTATTACACAGGAACTAACGGCAATGCACGAAAGTTTGCAGAGGAAATGAAGCGTACAGGGATAGTAGACAGAATTAAAGCACAGCCAGGGAATACGCGTTATGAATATTTTATACCAGTTGATGATACTGAAACAATCTTATTAATTGATAGCTGGGAGAACCAGGAAGCAATTGATAAACATCATGCTTCTGAAATGATGGCGGAAATAACAGAGCTGCGTGAGAAATATGATTTACGTATGAAAGTTGAGCGCTATGTTTCTGATGAATTAGGAGAACATGATGCGAAGTTTATAAGAGAGTAGATTGTTTTAATAAATAGAAGTCCAGAAAAAAATCTGGGCTTTTTTTCTGTAAAAAAATTTAATTAATAATAATATAATATGTAACATTTTAACTTTAATTGATATAATTTTATATATAAACGTGTATTACATTTAAATACAAATTAAACAATAGGAGTATAGACATGAAGAAAATCGTGAGTATTGTAGCGAGTACTTTTATTCTATTAGCAGGTTGTTCAAATGAATCAGCTGATGAAGCTAAAAAAAATGAAGATACTAAACCGAAAGTTGAAAAAACAGTAGAGAATTCTAGTGTTGAAACAAAAGAAGTTACAGATAACAGTACAGAAACTGAAGAAAAAGTGGAATCAACAGAAGATAGTAATAGTGCAGTAAAAGAGGAAGATAAGACAAAAGATGCTGAAGGTGATATAAATTTAGATGAAAAAACTAAAATCGCCTTAGCTTTCTTTGCTGATGGTATTGAAAATTATAGTTTAAATGCTGAAGAGCTACTGACTGGTAAATATGTGAAACAAGGACCACAGGGTGAAGAAGCTAAAAGAGTTTATAGAATATTATTAAGAGAAGAACAAGGTCCGAGTGATGCTAACGACATGAAGTTTTATACCGTATATCCGAGTAAGGGGATGTTTAAATCTGTTGTAGGAGTTAGTGATGAAGAAATTTTTGTTGCCGGTACGCAGAATGATATTAATCTTATTGATATTCACGATTCATCAAATGGAGTCTTAGTCAGTACAAAAGATTTGTATGAAAAGTATAAGAATAACTCTGCACTAAAAGAATTGGCTGAAAAAATTGAAATTACGGATTTAAATCCTATGCAAAATGAAGCAACAAAATCAGAGTTTGATTTACATGAAAGTGCTTCTGCTATGTTAACAGCTAAGCAAAATATGATTAATGAAGTATTAGCATTTGAAGGTGTCGAGTATTTTGAAGATTTAGGGTTGATTTCTGATGATGTAAGAGTAAATGAAGATACAGGGGAGTTCACGCTTATTTTAAGAAATCAAGATTTAGAAAAAGTAGCAACATATAAGTCAGCAAATTCAGGATTAGTTAAATTAGATCCTGAAGGCAATAAGATGGATAAAGGATTTAAATAAGCATTAGTGAGTAGTAACAATTTATCTTCACATTTAATAACCAATTTTTGTCCACTCCGTTTGATATACTTTTATCAAATAGGAGGGGATTAAAATGAAGAAAGTTTATTCAGGCATTCAAACTGCAATTTATAATAAAACATATGACTTAGAAGAAACGATCGCATTAAAATTTGGGAAAATTTATATCAGTGATGAATATGTCCTAATCAACAAACCGATAGAACTTAATCGCAATATTACTTTTGAAAATTGTGTCGTCATTTTAGGTGAGAAAGGCAGAATACTGATGAATGATTGGAAGATGACATTTATTTTTTGTGATATTATTTCTTTCAATAAAAACTGCTTTTTTTATTCTGATAGATTTTTTGTTGATATCTTTAACTCCAATATACTAAGTCTCGATACATTTACTCAAAATCCTAATGTAATACTTAATGTATATGATTCGAAAGTCTTTTTACTGGAAGATAAAGAAAGTATGATTCACCGTTTATATTTATATAACACACAAGTATTTAAGCATGTCAGTCATAATCAATATAGTGTTTCAGAACCTAGGTTGGCGAAGAGCTATAAGAAGACAGATTGTCTGTTCTCTTTTGTGGAACTTAACGGGCAGTATATATTTAATATATTTAATCAGGACAGAAAGATATTAGTGTTAAAGAATTCATATTTAATGGGTTACCTAGAAATTTGGAATAACGAATATAATAATAATCAACCTATGCAGCAGGTGAGATGATATATGACTAAATCATTGAAGGTATTAAAGTTATTTTATTGTATATTGAATAAAGAAATAATTACGATTGATGCAGTTAAAGATATTATTGATGATGTTGCAATTTAAATCAAATCATATATCGAAAGGAACTCATATGAAAAGAATCGAACTACAAGAATTTCAAAATAGCATAAATTATTCAGAACCGTTTGAAATAATAAAAGATGGTTCAGTCGTTGGAACTTTTAAACCTGTACAAGGTATTAGTAAAAGAAAAGTATCTTCACTCTTTAAAGAAAACACTAAATACTATATTCCTAATTATCAGCGAGGTTATCGATGGACTTCTAAAGAAGTTAAAGATTTGATTGATGATGTTTGGCAATGGAGAAATATAAATAATGGTAATGAATATTGTTTGCAGCCACTAGTACTCAATAAAATGGGTGATAGCGTCAGTGTCATTGATGGTCAACAACGATTAACGACATTACTAATAATCAGTAAAGCACTTCATACTTTAAATAATGATAATAAAGTTGCTAATTATACTATTACGTACCAAACGAGACAAGACAGTGAGGCATTTTTGAATGCATTAGAAGATAAAACTATAGAAGAAGCACAGCATAATATAGATTTTATGCATATGTACAATGCATACCAAACAGCTATTAATATATTCAGAAATTGTGAAGAAATGAAAAATCAATGGATGGATGTATTAACTGATGAAACTACTGGATGTTTCTTTATTGCATATTATATTGATTTAGTAGGTGATAAGCGTTTAGAAACAGAGATATTTACAAATGTCAATGCAGGCAAAATACCTCTTACTGATTCGGAATTAATTAAAGCATTACTACTTAAATCGAGTAATTTTGAAAATGACAATAGTAATGTGCGCCAACGCCAAAATATTCATCAATTACAATTTGAAATTAGTAATGAATGGGATAGAATGGAAAGTGCACTGCAGGAAAATAATTTTTGGTCATTTCTAGGAAATGATCCTACTTTTTCAACGAGAATGGATTTAATCTTAGATTTAGCCAGGTACAAAATTAAAGATTTCAATAAATTAGGTCAGAA
Source organism: Macrococcoides goetzii (assembly GCF_002742385.2). GTDB lineage: Bacteria > Bacillota > Bacilli > Staphylococcales > Staphylococcaceae > Macrococcoides > Macrococcoides goetzii. The sequence goes on along the minus strand of NZ_MJBI02000003.1, from coordinate 273,076 downwards.
TGATTTATTTATCAGTTATCAAAATTATATAGATAAAAGTATTGAACCAATACATTTTGTTGTCAGTAGGATATGGATGAACATTAAAGAAGTATTTATGCAATTGGAAGACTGGTTTAATGACAGTAATAAATATCATTTATTAGGTTATATCCTGAACGTATCACAAAAATCAGTTACAGAGAATTTAGAAAAATATATAACAGAATCTTATCATGATTTTAAGTTAGATATTATTGAATTAGTGTTTAACGAAAAAAGGAATCGTTCACAAAGAATAGAAATTGATTTCAAACAAGTAATATCAGATCAACAATATGAGAATAAACCAAAAATTAGAGAAATCTTATTGTTGTTTAATGTTATTTTATCTATTCAAGCGAATCAAAAAAATAATAATGATGATTTTATTTATAAGTTTCCCTTTAATATATTCAGGTCAACCAATTGGGACATTGAACATATATATCCAGCGTCTAACCCTGAAGAACTATCAAAAGCTGTAAAGAAAAAAATTGAATTACTCATTGACGAATATGAGGAAGCGTTATTTAACCAAGATTTCAATAGAAATAGTAATTTTATTGATAAAATAAATGCTTTGAATTATAAAAAGGAAAATAACAATTCGGAAATGTGGTTAAACAACATAGGTAATTTAACATTATTAAATGAAAGTTCTAACAGAGCGATTGGGAATATGCCGTTTATATTAAAAAGAAAATGTGTATTAAAAGATGAAAATGAAGGCCGATTTATGCCATTAGATACAAAGAATACATTCTCAAAATATTATTCGAAGACTTTAGGTGATATATATAAATGGACGGAAAGTGATACGAATAATAGAGAAGAAAAAATAATTGAAGCTTTTAATAATTTTTTTTATGAGGTGACAGTATGAAAAATAATAAAATGACATTTCTTACGTTATTAAATAATTATCATCTCATTGAAATTCCTGCTTTACAGAGAGATTTTGCTTTTGGAAGAGAAGATACGAAAACCAAAGAGAAAAGAATCAAATTTATTAAGAGCATAAAAAATATACTTGTATCTGATGAAGAAATACTTCATCTTGATTTTATATATGGAAAAACAATTGATCATCAAATATTTGTGCCGCTAGATGGTCAGCAAAGATTGACGATGTTATTTCTAATACATTTGTATATCGCCAAACAGAATAATGATGTACAAACTTTTGAACGTCTAAGAAGATTTAGTTACAACACAAGAATGAGTTCAAGAGATTTCTGTCATAAGTTAATAGATGAGCATTGGGTTAATGATAATATTTTTAAACAACCTTGGTTTTATTCAAATTGGAAAAAAGATTCTACAATTCGAGGTATGGTGCAGTTTATTATCAGTTTACAAGACGAGCTTTTTGGTATTGATTTTTCTATGGCCACTGAAAGATTAGAAAGAATCACTTTTACGTTTTTGGATGTTGATAATTTAGGTTCGCCTGAAGAATTGTATATAAAGATGAATTCAAGAGGAAAACCATTATCTGATTGGGATATATTAAAGTCTGAAATTATAGAAAATGCAGAAGATAAAGAAGCGGTTGGTCTATGGTTGGATCAAAATTTTACTGATTTTATGTTTAAAATTAATTCAAAGACTTATGAAGTCGATGAAAGTAATAGATTTGAAGGTATACTTTATAGATTTTTTAAAAATATTATAGAACTAGAAGAAATAAATCAGTCGAAAAAAGGAAATAATATCGATATTATTACAGTATTCAACAATGCAAAATCCTTAATTGAGTTCATAAAAAATAAAGAGGAAGAAATTGAAAAAGATTTAATAGAAAATCAATTTATTGTAGAAAGTAGTATTAAGGATTTATTAGATATACTTATAAAAGAAAAAGATTTAGAGTCATCTGAAAAAGAACTGTTGAATATATATTATCATTTTGCAATTTATAAAAAACCTTTAAATAAAGATGACATGGTTAATCTCGTACAATGTTTAAGAATTATACGAAATATACAAGAGTCGTATAGAAATCAAAATGATATCATGATTGAATCAATTAAAGGGATGACGAAAGCTATAAATAGTGGCAACATTCTCGAATATTTCAAAAGCACTGATTTAAAAGATTTGAAATTTGGTAGTCATTCAGCTGAGCAAGTTGCAGAAGAAAGATTAAAAGCAAAATTGATTACCGAGAATAACGAAATTGCTAAGACAATATATGAAATTGAAAAACATCCATATCTATCTGGAATGATTGGCTTTTTGTTATTACTAGCAGCTAAAGATGCTAAATCATTATCTGAAATTGAATATACAATACATCTAGAGAAACAATTAAAGTATACATATCAATTATTTAAGTCTAGATTTAATGAAAATGGCATAATCAATAAAAAGGATATGCTTAGATTGATTCATAAATATAATATACTTTTAAGCGATCATTTTCCTCATAATAATGGTGATATCGCAGAAAATATGCTTCGTGATAAATCATGGAAGAAGTTTTTTAGAAAAGTTATATCAGATGATGAACAGTATTTAAATGCGATGAGAACTTTATTATTTGAGGAAAAACAACAAGATAATTTTATGAATGAAAACGAAGAATTAAAATTTAAATGGTTTATTTTATCTGAGAATTTAATTGAAATAATTGGTAAGATTAAAGAGAAATATTATGATGGAAAAGATTATCTAGCAGGAATTGATTGGAGTCAAAATAGGTTTACAAGTAAGATTTACGACATTCCATTATATGCAATATATTTAAGAAACAAGCATTATTTAGAAGACGATACCTATTGGCTAAATAAAGAAGGAAAATCATATTTAGCAGTGAAAGAAAGCAATATTATAATTACTTATAACTATAAAGATAATGTCTTTATAGTTAAAGATGGTAAAGAAGATAGATTGGTAAGTAGTATTGAAAAATTGGAAAATATAATAAGAAATGCGTAAAAATCTATTAATACTACTTAGTGAAACTCAAGTCGATCATGACTTGAGTTTTTGTCTTAAAGCTTTAGGGGTTCACTACAGAATTGGTGTGGTTATTTTTTTGTTTGACATATTTAAATAAGTTATGATGTGCCAATAAAATGGTTTAAGAAGAGAATTCCGTGATTAAACTAGAGTATTCAAACCTCTAAAAAGTATTCTTATTAAATATTTAACGCGTAACATTTAATTTAATCATTTTTTAGATAATAGAAAATTAATTTTATTGATATACTGAAAGATATAATCTGTCACACTTTATTAAAAAGAGTGGTTTATGCTCCATTTATCTTTAAAACTTTCGATATCTTATTATAATCTATCACTTCTAATTTTCCATCCATTAATTTCAATGTTAGCCATGGATATGACGGATCTTCTTCATTAAAATCATGCATGCGACCGATGAATTCTTTGTTATGTGCTACAGTAACTTTTACAAGACTGTCTCCATGATGCCAAAGTGAAATATGATTCTCGTCTACGCTATGATCGATATCGATATTATGTTGGATACGTTTGATATTTGTATAAAGATGATTCACCCAATCTATTTTAAGTAATGCTTCTAAATCATATTCATAGCCAAATTGTTCTTCGAGTATATGTTCAAAGTTATAGTCCAGCGTCCTTTTAGCTAAATATAAGTCTTCTCCGATTAAATCTTTTAAGTCATATATATCATGTTCATTTAAAAATTCACGATCTTTCTCACGGTACGCAATAAATTTTGGTTCCATATTATCATCTTGCTTTCTTGTTTATAATTGTAAATATTAATATATAAGCTGACAATTATTTATTATTAAACAAAATATTATGATTACCTAAAGTATCACTAATTAATCGAATAAATATTATCTTTATTTTATTTAGATTGTATTTCCTATTTAAAACGATTAAACTAAAAGAAAAAACTGTAAAAGAGGTAAATTATGAAAAAGACTGGATTAGCTTTACTAGCTTTAGGAATGTTATTACCAACAGCGAATGCTCAGGCGGCAACGAAAGTTTCTGAATTAAAGGTTGGTAATCAGGATTATAATGCAACGATATTAAAGGATACTGTAGCATTTAACCGTGAAACTTATAACTTACCAGCAAGTAAACAGAAGACACAATTAAAAGCAGGTACGAAAGTTGTTGTTACAAAGCATAAGTTAGTTAAAGGTTATAATTTCTTAGTGCTCAAAGGTAATCGTTATATTCCTGCAGACGATAGTTTAATTGAAATCAATGAGGCGTTAAAGTCAAATATTGATTATGATAAAGCACATTTAACAAACCGTGCGAAATATTTACTGAAACAAAGTGCTAAGAAAAAATATGCGAAACAATATAAATCTTTCTTAACAGTATTAGATAAAGATTATCAAAACTGGATGAACGGCAAAGAAAACATGATGTTACTAAGCTTAGTTGGTCAAAATGTATCTATTACCGGTGAGGGGCGTGACTTAATCACTTATGCTGAATGGGTTAAGCGTAAAATGCCGAAAATTAAATTGAATCCGCAGCCGAAAGATACAGCGAAGGTTGATATTTTATCGGATCAATTTATAAGTGACTTTATTAATAATAAAAATAATATTGTTCGTGGTCATAAAGTTGGAGAAAAAGCGACTGATGTTAATAAAGATTATAAAGTTAGTGATTTCATGGTAACATACTTAGGTGTATTCCAGTATGGAAGAAACGCTGGTTTCTCTGTGGATGAGAAAACTGGTAAAGTAAATAAATTAATTTATGTGCCAAGTAAAACTGTGACGTATGATCAGATTATCAATAAATACGGTCAACCGAAAGAAACAGCATTCTCAAATAAAACAGTATTAGAGCACATCTTATCTTATGATAAATCAGACTATGGTTATAAAGTGCATGTCGGGTTAGATAGTTTTAAAGGAAATGTAAAGTATATTATTAAAGAAGAGATTAAGAAGTAATTTTTTATTTAAGTAAATAGGTACCACATAGAGATTCTGGCTTAGGCTAGAGTCTCTTTTTTGTTTTAACCTATAATACCTATATTAAATGGATATTTACTTGAGAGGATATAAAACTTTAAAATTTGACTTATACCCCTATAGGGTATAAAATGGAGTAGAATCAATAAACCTGAAGGAGTGGAACACATGAAAAGATTAATTGCAGTAGTTGCGAGTGCAGGTATTTTGTTAAGTGGATGTGGTGCAAATGAAGAAGCGAAACATGACGAGCATGCACATATGAATCACAATAGTGAAGCTACACCAGCAAACATGAAAGTTGCAGAGAATCCGAAATATAAAAAAGGTGACAAAGTCACATTAACTGAAGGTCATATGCCAGGCATGAAGGATGCAGAGGGTGTTGTAAAAGAGGTTTATACAACACATGTGTATGAAGTGAGTTATCAACCGAAGAATGGTGATAAAAAAGTAAGTCATCATAAATGGGTGGTAAACGAAGAGTTAAAAGATGCACCGAAGTCTGGCTTGAAAAAAGGCGATAAAGCTGAGATGACTGCTAATCATATGGATGGTATGAAGGGTGCAGAGGCAACAATTGATGATGTTCATAAGACAGATGTCTATGTTGTGGATTATAAAGATACAAAAACAGGTAAGACGGTTAAAGATCATAAATGGATGACAGAAGACGAGCTAAAATAAATAAAAGTATAATTCTCCGTATATGTAATTACATATGCGGATTTTTTATATTAAAAATAAGTAAATTATTAAAAATAATATTTATTCGTACGCAAAATTAGTAGATAATAGAAGTAATGAATAAATTTTAAAGGGGCTTACTATGAAAAAGTTATTACTATTATCTATGACTGCAATGTTGATGGCGGCATGTGGCAACGAAGAAGATACGAAAGAAAAAGGTGCGTCAAAAGTAGAGACAGAAACATCTGCATCTACTGAAGAGAAGAAAGAAGTAAGCACTGAAGAAAAAGCGAAAGAGATAAAAAAAGTAGTAGAGAAAAAAGATGCTGCGGAAGAGAAAAACTTGAGTGGTAAGTATCCTTATATGGATAAAGATGGTCATATTGATATTTTGTCTGATGCGTTTATCAATGCATACACGAGACAAAATCGTATTTCAGAGTTTGCAGGTATAAAGCAAGGTATGGATGTTGCTGAAGTTGAAAAGATGTATGGTAAACCAACTCATGATGGTAAGAGTAGAGTCGGTAGTAATCATGAGCGTTTTGGTGATATTGCGATAGAAAATACAGATTATAAAGTTTCTCAGATTTATATTAATTCCTCAACGCCTCATACACGTGAAGAGATTCTTGCTAAATATGGTGTTGCTACTGAAGCTTGGAAAAGTGATGATGGAGAAGTGATTTCATTAGTTTATAACAATAATCATTCAAACGGTTTTCAGCTTATTCTCCACTTTGATAAGAATGATAATTTTATCGCAATGGAACAACAACCTGAAACATATCAAATGACTGGAGAATTGATCGTAAGTGATGATGATGCTCCGAGTGCAAACGAAACACAAGCTAATAAAAGTGAGGTATCTTGTAGTTATGATAATTCTCCGGAAGTATCAAATGAAAGACAACAAAAATTACGCACAATAGCTATCGCAAATAAATGTTTAGATGATTTTGAAAAAAATCCATCTGACAAAGAATCTCAAACGATTGCGTGGAATTTAATGATTAGAGGTTCTTCTCCAGGTAGTTTTTCAGGTTATCCAGATGTGAGAGCAGCTGCTGAAAAAGTGTATGATAGATTAGGTAAATATGATGAAAGAGCACTTGAGTTTAAAGATGATTTTATCAATCCATGGCCCAAAGAATAGATAAAAACTTTCCGAATCCCTGCTATAGCTTTAAACTTAGGGAAAGGAAATATTCATTCATAAAATGAAGCATCGAATTGGTACAAAATGTCTGGCGCGGGAGAGTAATTATTAATTATTCTCCTGTGCTTTTGTTATACAAAACATAAAAAATTTTATAATTAAAGTAACAAATTACACACTTCGGAGGACTTATGCTGACTAGATCAATGTCTTTTTGGGAAGCACCGAAGTTATTTTGGACGAGAACATTTGATTTTAGTGGACATTCACGAAGAAAAGAATTTTGGGTACCGGTATTCACACAAGTTTTATTTTATATTATTAGTGTAGTGATTTATCTTTTTATTATGATATCAGGATTATCTGCGATAGACACATCTTCAACTGATGGTAATCATGAGGCTTTTGCATTTACTACTATTTCAATTGCTGTAATGATTGTATTCCTATGTTTGATTAGTTTAATCTTGTTAATCCCCAACATTTCTTTACTTGTACGTCGTCTGCATGACATTGGTAAGAGCGGTAAATTGACAATCAATGGGTTAAAAGCTGGGCAAAAGGTGAATTACTATAAGCATAAAAAAGGTATTCACTATGAAGACTTCTTAGTAGGTAACAAACCGGGTTATGATTCAGTACGTTCACCCAACGCATTAGCATTTACAAACTTCCAGGAGAACGTACCATTTATGAAGCGTACGATTACGCAGGTGAATGCAGATAATATTAAAGCAGTGTCTCGTAAGAAGATTCATCAAGTTTATGGTAAACCTTTATCAATGGACTATCATGTATTTAAAAGAATCTGTCTGGAAAAAAGCAAAGCACACAAAAAACAGCATTTAAATTGTGCTGTTTTTTATGTTAATGTATTCTATTTCATCTAGATTGATTTTCACGATTTGTTTACTGAATAGATGTTTTACTTCAATATTGATTTCTTTATTCTCCCAATGCGTATCTGTACTTTTGCCTTTGATGATCGTCCCGTCTTTTAACTTTATTTCGCACGATACATCACTATAAGATGATATGTAATGATGGTTATAATTCAAATAGCCTTCATCCTGCGCAATATGGTCGTAAATTTGTAGGAAATCTTTTTTCATTGCTGCAATTCTAGGGATTTGTTCTATCTCATCAGGATCGAATTCATAGCCAAATTCACTAAATAATAGTTCATCATATTCATAGCCGATCATTCTAAAAATATCTTCAAAATCTTCTTCAAACTTTTCCGGATCTATATTATATTTTCTCAGCGTTGCTTTGTCTTCTTCTCTTAATATCACTGTATCCATCTAGTCACCTCATTTTTGATAGTATAACAAATAAATTATGTATGTAACGTGTTATTTTCTATTTATTTCGTTATGATAATTTTAAGAGGTGAGTATATGATATATGTTATCGGAAGTATGTCTGTAGATTTAGTTGTGCAGGCAAACAGGTTACCAAAGAAAGGTGAAACAATCCTAGGAGATGCTTTCTTTATGACTGAAGGTGGTAAAGGTGCAAATCAGGCTGTCAGTGCTGCACGCCTTGGTGCAAATGTTTATATGGTAGGATGTGTTGGTGATGATAATTTCGGTGAGATGATTGTATCGAATTTGAAAGTCAACAATGTAAACGTTGAATATCTAGAGAAGATTGATGACTGTGCAAGTGGCACTGCGCATATCACATTAGCGGATAATGATAATTCGATTATTGTTGTACCGAGTGCAAATAGTGAAGTTTCAATTGAATTAGTAGATGAAGCACTAAATGGTATGGATAAAGATAGCATTATACTACTGCAAAATGAAATTCCGAAATCCATCATTGAATATGTTATTGAAGAAAGTTATAAAAAGAATATAACGACAATCTATAATCCAGCTCCGTTCATTGAAATTAATCCTGAGTTGTTGAAGAAAGTCACATACTTTACACCGAACGAAACTGAAGTAAAGGCGATGTTTGGTGAGGAATTTAACGATGTGATTGAAGAATATCCAAAACAAATGATCGTGACGCTTGGAGAACAAGGAGCGACGTATTTCGATAGTGAGTTGATTAATATTCCAGCTATGAAAGCAGAAGTTATAGATACGACAGGTGCAGGTGATACATTCAACGGTGCACTTGCTGTAGGCATAAGTGAAGGTATGTCATTGAATGATGCTGTACAATTTGCGAATCAGGCAGCTGCTCTTTCAATTGGAGGATTAGGTGCACAAGGTGGTATGCCTTATAGACATGAAATAGAATGTAAATAAAAAACACCAGTGAAAGTAATTGATTATCTTTCACTGGTGTTTTAAAGTTTACTGTAAAAAAGACCTAAATTATGATAAATAAATCTATATAATCTTTCCTTCTTTCATTTCACGACGTAACTCATAGTAGCGCAGCCATTTAAACATAACATACAAAATAAACATAATTATAGTTGTGTAGTGCATATTGCTCCCTGGAATATTTGGTGGTGAGAGATGGATTACAATATAGCCTAGACCAATAATAATAGATAATACAATGCTGTATGTAATGCAGTCCTTTAAATACCACTGTGCAACGAACCAGTCTTTAGCTTTGTTGGTTTCCAGATATCTTTTAATTTGTGTAATCGTATCTGCATAGCAAATCAATAACATCATTGTAAATGCATATACCGCGAATAAAGTAAACTTCGGATAGTATATAAAGAAAAATGCACAAGCTACAATGATAAGACCAACCATACTCGTAATATAAAATTTTTTATTGTGTTTAATATACCACGATATCATGTCGCCACCCCTTTTGTTCAATATACTTATTATAAACCACAAATTAGGAAAGTTGAAGAAAATGGTATATTTTTTTGAAATATTTTATGATTAATTGATGGAACTGTTATAAAATGAATTTAATAAAGGTAGGTGTGCTTATGAAGTGTTTAGTAATTGGATCAACTGTTGCTGATATTATGATTTACATGGATAGATTACCGACGAGTCAAGGTGATGAACATATTAAAAAGCAGATGATGGCAGTAGGTGGGTGTGCGTTTAACGTTGTGAATGTATTGCATCAGATAGGTGTAGATTATACTTTTATATCCCCAGTAGGAACAGGTATGTATGGTGATTTTGTGAAGAAAGAATTGAATCGTTTAGGTATACAAAGTGAAATACATCTGAGTGGTGCGAATGGATGTTGTTATTGTTTCGTTGAAGAAAATGGAGATAGAACATTCTTGTCCCATCACGGTGTGGAGTATTCATTTAATCCGGAATGGCTAACGGATATAGATATGGCATCATTTGATTATATTTATGTGTGTGGATTGGAGATTGAAGAAACAGATGGCGATAAGATTATAGAAATGTTGAAAGAAGTTTCAGGTCAGATTATTTTCTGTCCGGGTCCACGAGGTAAGTTAATTGAACAGAGGAAGATGGAAGCACTTTATGCGTTGTCTCCGATCATCCATTTAAATGAACAGGAAATAAAAGAATTGACCGGATTAGAAAATATAGAAGAAGCAGTACAAAAAATGTATGACTGGACACATAATACAGTCATTGTGACGACTGGTGCAGATGGTGCAATTTACTATGATGGTAAGCTACACAGTGTAACAGGATATAAAGCTGCGGTCGTAGATACAATTGGTGCTGGTGATAGTCATACCGGTGGCGTAATGGCAGCATTAAGCGTCGGGAAAACACTACATGAAGCCATTGATTTTGCAAATCTAGTATCGAGTAAAGTGGTCGGTGTGAATGGTGTGCATTTGGAAGATGGAATATACGTAGAGCTTCGACAATCTTTGAGAAGATAAAATTGAAAATACAATGTTATTTTCTGTAAAATAGAGTATCGTTTAGTTGTAATGAATTACAAAATGTATTTTTTTCTATTACTAATAACATATTTCCAAAAGGGGATTTCTATGAAAAAATTAATTTGTGCAATAGCTGTGGGTGCATTACTTTTAACTCCGATGAACGATGCGGATGCAAAGCGTTACAAGACGATAAGAGTGCATACTGTGCAGTCGAATGATACTGTTACTTCAATTGCTAAGAAATATAATATTACGCCTGAAAACTTTAAGAAGTGGAACGCATTAGTGCTTGATGCAACGTATCCTGGAGATCACTTGGTTACTTCAAATCCGAATAATACTAAACCTATTTATAAACGCAGTGTGCCAAGCAAAGGTGTAATGGTTCAATGGTTCTACGATCGCATGGGTAAGACACGTTATCAATCTTATGCAGGGCGATGGGGTAAAGATACATGGGATTGTTCGAGTGCTGTTTACGCAGCGATGATTGAAGCGGGTTATTTACCAAAGCAGACAGTTCTTGGTGACACCACAACGATGTTTGCTCAGGAGAATCGTCTGTTTATACCAATAAAGAAAAAAGATGTGCGCTACGGAGATATATTCGTATTAGGTAGTAAAGTGAATAGTCGCGGTGCATTAGGTCATACGGGTGTCATTCTGAATAAGAATCAGATCATCCACATGGGTTACAAAACTGCTTATGACAATGGCATCATGATTACAGGTTATCAAGGGTTCGCTGAAAAACCTGGTGTTCCAACGTATTATTATCGTATCAATGATGATTTTGTTAAAAAGATAAAAGCTGCAGACGTATTTGAAAATAGTTTAGGTAAACCTGTATTTAAATATAAATTGCCTTCAAGATAATCATCTTGAAGGCAGTTTTTTATTCGCCAGAACCGGTATTCACTAGTGCAAATGGATAAACTACTTTTGCATGAGCTAAAAGTTTTGATGCGATAATCGTCATTGTCCAGCGTGAATTTACGGTATCGTCAATGAGTAGTATATTTTTGTCTTTTAATAAATCTTCGTTTTGAATAGCAATGGTTTCCTCTATATTTCGTTCCTGCATGATTGAGTTATGCATTTCGCTTTGCTTGTTACCAGGCTTTATTTTTACGATTGCATCGATATATTCGATATTGTTATACTCAGCTACAGCTTGTGCAAGTTTGTTTGTAAGGTGAGGTCTTCTCAAACTTGGAACTGCTACGACAGCGTCGATATGATGTTCTTGTATCATGTCTTTAAGAAATTGACTGATTTGTGTTGTCGTCTGTTCTGAGAACTGATTAATATCGCGTTCATACATAAATTTACGACCGACAGGTGAATATGCATCGGTAGTATACGTCCATCCTGTTTTAAATTGTAATGATTCATCAATCTTTTTATTATTCGACCAGCGTTTACGCGGTGAGATTTCCCCGTGTAATTTATTCTTATACTGGCTTGCGATAGATATCATTGGATGATTTGTATCCATCGTTATGAATTCACGATTTCTACAATGTGCACAAATACCACACTTTTCCTGTTTATCCGGTGCATCAAGTTCGTCAGCGATATATTTCATATAACAACCGTCGTAATTGATAAATTGCTTTAAATTATCGAGTTCCTGTAAACGCGTTACGTTCAACTGCTGCTGTAATTGTGCATTCATTTCAGCATCAAAGTGTTTATCTGGATTGATGACGTACTTTCGCTTATCCATTAATATATATTCATGGACGAATAAGTATTTAAGTACTGATCCAAGCTTTGTGACATTCATATTGAAGTGTGGCAGAATATCGTTTCTGGACATACCTTCAGGATGCTGGCTAATGAGCGTTAATATTTCTGATAGTAATTTCGGATCTTTATTCGCACTTTCTATAAATGAGTTGATGATCGCTTCATCTTCATCACCATGAAGTAGCATTGCAAGCGCTGGTTTACCGTTGCGTCCTGCACGTCCAATCTGCTGATAATATGAGATTAAGTTTTGTGGCAGCTGGAAATGAACGACGAAACCGATATTTGATTTATCGTATCCCATACCAAGCTTCACTGTCGCAACAATCACTCGAACTTCCCCGTTATGAAATGCTTCAAGCGTAGCTACGCTAGTATCTTCTCCAAATTCGTTCTGCATACCTGAATAATAAGGTGCGGCCGAGGTTCCTTGTTCAATTAAGAACTGTGCAACAGAAACACACTCTTTCTTCGTAAGACAATAGATGATACCTTGTTCTTTGTTCAGAAAAGGATGCTCTGTGAGTGATGCTGCTAAGAACGCAAGTCGCTCTGCTTTCGATTGTGCTGGATTCACTTGAATCGAAATATTTGAACGGATTAAATCACCACGGAATACCTGGAGATTTCCGAGTTGCGATTTAATATCTTCAATGACACGGTCGTTTGCTGTTGCAGTTGTGCCAAGAATTGCGATTGAGTCGGGTAAATCTTTAACGAGGTTCACAATACGCTGATAATCAGGTCTGAAGTCATGACCCCAGTCTGAAATAGAGTGTGCTTCGTCTACTACAATAAGCTCGATATCATTCACTTGTGATAATGCTTCAATAAATCTTGCATCAGATAATTTCTCAGGAGAAACAATAATGGCATCAACCGCACTAAGACGTGCATAAATATCATCCCATTCATCTCTGTTATTACTATTGATTGTTACGACATCTAAACCAAGTTTAGCTGCTGCATCGATCTGATTGTGCATTAATGCTAACAATGGACTGATGATAACAGCAGGACCACTACCATTTTCTCTTAATAACTTAGTAGCGATGAAGTATACAATCGATTTCCCCCAGCCAGTCTTTTGAATCACCAGCGTCTTCTGTTTATTTACTACCGCTAATATCGCTTCCAGTTGACCCTCTCGAAAGTTAGCTTCAGCTCCGTATGTTTCATGTAACATCTCTACCGCGCGCTGTTTAAAATCCATTTGAGTGACCTCCGTAGTTAATGATATTCATATTATAACATTTGTGATATTTGAATTTGTTTACAAAGTGTTGGCACTGCTGGTCGTGGTGATTGGTATGCAGACTCACCTGATGGAGAGATACTTACTCAAAATAATGATAATCCTGGATTCGATGGATTCAAAATTCATGCAGTTAGCGGTGTAGCCTTCTATACGAGAAAAGATGGTGAAACAGGTGGACGTGAATTGGATAGTACAATTACAGCTGTTGGTTATAGTGAAGATGCGAAAGAAGGAACAAATATTCATAAATACTTACTTGCTGATAATGGAAAGGTTTATGAACTGATCTTACCTTATGAGAAAGCATGTTTCTCATGAGGATTTGGTGAGTATGATGATAATGGGACAAGAGGAGAATACCCTCCTGGAGTACAATTCAAAATTTCAGGCGATAGTGCTGCACAAGCTAAATGGCAGGAGATTTTAAGGAAATATCAATAATAGATTTATTAAATATATTAAGCATAAGTTAACAGTTAAAGGGTATAGTTAACTATCAAAATATGGAGGCGATGAAGATGTCAAACGTTGATAAAGATACTACAAGTAACAGACGTGAAGTCATGCCAGAATCAGTTATTGATGGTGAGATGAACGAAAAGGTTAAAGATCAGCTTGAATTACAGCCTGGTGAGAAGAAGGTTAGTAAAGAAGATCAGGATAAATAACATCAACCACTTCTATTATGAAGTGGTTTTTCTTTTGTTCAGTGCAATTTGAAGTTCTTCTTTCTCCATAAAGTAGCGCACACCTTGAGCAAATACGTTAGCTGCAGGATAAAAGATGATCATGAAATATGGACTGAGAAATAAATCTGGTTCATGTCTAAAATAAATGATTGTTCCGTAAATAATAAAGATTATGGTACTTTCTATAATATTATTACGAAAATTAACCATATTTGCTTTATGAATTGCTATTTTGTTGGCAGGATCTATCATTTTAGTTTTATACTCAGCAATTAATTGTCTTACTGAAGTAAAGTAATAAAGAATCATAAATGAAAGTAATATGAGATCTTTATATATTTCGATATTAATCATCCATATCATTAAGACGAGATAGAATAATGTGAACATGAGGATTTTAAAAGAAATCTTCTTAGTCATAACGCACCTCGTTTACTTTTTATGTATATTATATCTTGAAATGGTTATAAAAGGAAGAGTCCTGTTGAAGTCTTCATACTTCAAAAAATTGTATTTTTTAATTATACTTAAGTTATTCTTATTAAAGGGGGATAACGATGTACGAACAACCGATGTCTTTTTGGAAAGCGACTGCACTTTTCTGGTCAAATTATTTCAATTTTTCTGGACGATCACGTAGAAAAGAGTACTGGGTGCCTTTCTTTACGCAACTTGTTTTGTATTTCTTTTTCTTTATTGCTTTTGTTGTATTTACAATTATTATTGGTACAGCAGCAGTTGCCGCAGCACCTGATGATGCTTATACTTCACTTGGTATTTTAAGTGTGTTTGGTTTTATGGGATTAATGTTCTTCCTACTTATTTGTCTTGTATTAATAATACCCAACTTATCTTTACTCGTACGACGCTTACATGATACCGGTAGAAGTGGTAAATGGGCATTATTATTTTATTTAGTTCCGATGATTTTAAGCTGGATTAGTATGATCATTAATAACTTTGGAAACCAACAAGACCCATCTGTTTTATCATTTGTTTTTCAACTTTTTGCATTTGTTGTAAATTTAGTACTCGCTATATGGTGCATCGTGTGGTGTGCTCAAGATTCTGAACCTGGAACAAATAAATGGGGACCAAATCCGAAAGCAATAGGGCAAGATAGATACTATAATCCTTATCAGCAAAATGATCCGTATCGCAGATGATACGGGTCTTTTTTAGTATATTTTAGTATGATAAATATAAAATGATAAAGGGAGAATAACATGGGAGATCAAAATATAAACAAAGACGTCATTCAACCTAGTTTTGCAAATACGCATAATGACGCTGACGTATTTGAAGAAAACGAAAGATATATTCATTACCACACACCGAGCCAGCTTGTTAAATATTATGCCAATTACTTTCAATATAAAGTGATGCCGGATGTTGATATATTTTTGACAGACTATGAAACGCAAAAGACATTTCATGAACAACGTGGACAAAAACATGCACTGTTTATATTTCCTGAGAATAAAGTGCTTGATGATAAGTTAAAAGAGAAAGCAATGGCTTTAGGATTTACTGTTGAAAAGATGGAGCTTTATTTATTGAAAGAGATGCCGAAATCAAAGGATACAGAGATTGAAGTTGTTCAAGTATTAAACGATGATGATGTATTCCTGGACTTTCTTCAAATATGTCGTGAAGGGGACTTAGAGTATGGTGAGGAATTTGCTGATCTGAAAGAGCGCACACATCGACGTGATTTATTAAATTCGCAAATCCTGCAGTTTGTTGGGTATCAGCATGGATTTCCGGCAGGTAAAGTTGAAGCGGTGGAAAGTGGACAGTATGTGGAAATAGATGACTTCTACGTGCTGGATGCAATGCGTAAGCAGGGCGTTGGAACAGCATTACAACAAGCAATATGGCATTATGCAGAACAAGTTGATAAGCGGGTTATCTTAATTGCTGACGGTAATGACTCACCGAGAGAAATGTATCAAAGACAAGGGTACGAGTTAGTGAGTGAACGTTATGAATTGTTAAGAGTGCCGTCAGCGGATAATTGAATAATTTTAAATATAGTGATTGAGTGAATCATGGCCGATAAATTGAATTTATCGGCCATGAATTTTGATTTTCAGTCGATTTGATAAAATGATGGCCGATAAAACGAAAATATCGGCCATGAATAAAGAGTGTAAATATCATTATTTTTATTTAAGATTATCTGGCAGAATAAGATATCTTTTTCAATCAATTTGATGACTATGATACATATACGTTAGATGACTGGGACCTTGATTACATTTTTGATGCCTATGATACGGATACTTTAGTATTCTTCTTAAATGTTGAAAATGACACGATTGAGAGGATGGCAAGCTTCGGTAATAATTATGATTGTAAAAGTGTATTGTATATCAATAAATTATTTATTAGTAAGGAAGCATTGCAGCTTATGTCTCATTGTTTTATAGAGGAGCAATATGTTCAGGGTTACGAAAGTGAAATCCCGAAAGATAAATTTACCATCATTCCAAAACATATCAGTGATACAGAAGCGGCACAGCTGATGATAGATAGGATTATTGAGATAGAGAAAGCATTAAATAAAAAGAAATAAAAAATTTTTCTTCATCGTATAACTATTATATAAATTAAAAACACTTATCCAAAAGGATAGGTGTTTTTAACTGTATCGGTGCTGTGCTTTGAAAAATTTAATGATTTCATAGATATTTATAAGCGCTAAAATGATTGCAACGAAAGCATGTATAACTTGACCAAAGCCATTATAATGTTCAAGTTGATAAAGAAAAATTCCTAACACAAATGAAGCAGTGAGCACTGTAAACCACAGTAACTTTCTATGCTCCCATGTAATAATATTTGCAGTGTCATTGATCTTTATTAAATATTTCGAAACAGAAGCGACATAATCTGTATAAATAAGAATTGGTACTAAAGCGATATAATAAAGTGCTAATGATACATGATCGTGAAAGAAAAATCCGATTAAGTAAATTACAAATACAAGTAATAGTGCAGTAGAGGTCCATAGGCTGAGTTTTGTGCGCTTTGGTAGTATGTGAAACATAATAATCACCTCTTTGTTAGAATTTTCTGAATATTTAAAGTATACAGCGATTTTGTTGATATGGCAAATATGAATTCACTTTGAACATTATCTTATCAAAAAAATACAGCTGCCAAATAGCAGCTGTTAAAAATTAATATCCAAAATTAATCGTAGTTGTAGAAAGGATATATACTTTATTTAATTTTTCATTTTTATCGAAATGGAATTCTGCTGAACCAGATTTTGTTCTGATAACATAAGATTCAGTATAGAATTTTTTAGTCTTACTATCTTTTAGCTGACCTTCCCCGATTTCACATTTTCCGTATAACTTCTTGATTTGTGCTAATGAAACTTTTCCTTTTTGTACAGGCATCTGAATAACGAAATATTCTTTTCCTGCTTTAAGACCAAGTGTGTCATATTTCTTTGTTAATAATTTGCTGTTGAACTTTTTATGTTCATTGTATTTTGCTAAGGCCATTAGCGCAGGATCAGCTTGTTTAGCAGTGACACTCTTAGTTACTTTCATACCATTTACCGTTACGTTAGAGTTCAGTAACGCACGTTTGAAATCTTTATCCAGTACGAATTTGTGGCTGTAACCTGTGTAACCATTCCATTTGTAATAAGGTTCAACAGCCTTCGTTGATGACTTCACAGGGGTCTTAGCATCAGCGACTGCAGGTGTTAGACCTAGTAGAAGTGTTGAAGCAATTCCGACTTTTAATAAATTTTTCATAAAATATTCCTTCTTTCTTCTTTCTTTTTTCTTTTAGTATAAGACGAAAAACTGTAAAAATATAGAGAATCACTTGAAATTTAAGGTAAATTTAAGGTTTTATAGGATGATTTTTTACTGTTTGTATTACGTCAGTAAGGGTAAATACATCTAAATAAAGTTTTGAGATTTGAGGAAAAATAGATGAAGAAAGTATTAATAATGTTATTGGTCATACTAACCATCTTACTTGCTGCATGTGGTGGGTTAAAGCAGGAAGTAGATGGTAATCGATATGTTGCCAAGGTCGGTTCAAAAGGTGATTTCGTTACAATGGGATATGTGACATTCAACGATGAAAAAGTGATCTTTTCATCCGATGAAAGTAAAGTAACGCGCAAAGGAACAGTGACTTATGATGAGCAAGAGATGTCCATAAAACTTGCTGGTAATCCGATTTATAAAGACGGTGTGATGAAACTAAAGGATATTAAGGAAATTGATAAAGGATTAGAAGCGGAATTTGAAGTATATTCAGGTAACAAGAAAGAAAATAAAGAGAAGATGTATATTAAGCTGATAGAGCAAGAACAATAAACTTACTGAATAATTACCAATGCAATTAACTAAATAACAAAATTATTCTTACCTCTACCAATTTCGGTAGAGGTTTTTTTAAGGTAAATTTAAGGTTCACTGCTTCTTTTCAATGCTAGAATAATATAAAAGGAGTGGTTATTTATGGAAAGAGCAATGTCGATGAAAGATGCTGTCATCAGTTTCTGGGTGAATGGATTTAAATTTAATGGACGTTCACGTCGAAGAGAGTATTGGTTATCTGGTTTAGGACACTTATTAATATTTTTATTAGTAGGTGCGATATTTTTAATTTTAGATATTATTACTCAAGAAAAATTCAATCTTGCTGATATTTATAATTTTATTATAGGCGATTTATTTTACTGGGTAGCATTCATTCCAGGTATGGCACTAGGTTGTCGCAGATTACAAGATATTAATGTTAATGGTATTTACTGCATCATTTTTTCAGTATTATCAATACCTTTAACCATCTTAGGTTACTTTTATTCGGTTGAACAATTATTCTCGTTCAATGGACCTTTGGCTATATCTATTCTCGTTCTGAACGTTCTTATAATTATTTTTGCAATTGTATTATTTATTATGGCTTGTATTGAAGGTACCCGTGGTCCGAATAAATATGGTGAAGATCCGAAATACATAGACTAATATAGTCTCGTGAAAAATTGAAATAGAGGAGTGATACCGTGGATGCTTATATCAACTTCTGGAAAAATACTTTTAATTTCAAAGGTCGTTCAAACAGAACTGAATTTAATATGGGATTCTGGCCACACATCTTATGTATCATCTTAGTATTTACGATTGGTCCGATGCTTGGATTACCGAAACTGGGATTTAATTTGAAGACACCTTTGTTTGAGATGTTATTCGATTTAAACTGGCAGTTTTATCATCTTTTGATTGTAGTCGTGTTTTTAATTCCGCTCATCTCATTAATGATACGTAGATGTAATGATTTAAAGATTGAGGGTATTCATGCAGTACTTATTGGATTTTTTCCATTATTTTATATGTTCTATATTCTGTTAATTGCGATTATGGGGCAAGGTTTACCTGAGGATGTGATATGGGTAGAAATAATATTCTACGTTATTTTACTGCTGCCGATTATTTATTTCTTTTATATGTTATGTGTATTTTCATTTAAAAAGGGGAGCGAATATTAATATCAATCCAATAATGAAGACACGCACAACCATCGTGGTTGTGCGTGTTTATTTTATATTTGATTGATTTTTAATGTCTTTAAGCAGTTCAATCATTTCTTGATTTTGTCTAATGATATACTTCGTATTCTGACGCGTGTTATAAATATGTGATAATACGAAGCCGATGATAAGAGCAGGCAATAAATACATAAGGATGTATAGGATAGACATTACAGGTACTCCAATCCACTTCATTAGTATTTATCCTGTCTGTTTTGCTTCAGTAGAGCGATGATTTCTTCGTTTTGTTTAATTAACTGTGATGTATTCTGATAATTTTTATAGATATACTTCACAATTAGGATAATACATACTATAGGGAGAAGAATTGTTAACAAGGAAAAGACTAATCCTGTTATACTCATCATAATGTTTGTCCTCCACCTTTATTATTTTGCTTCAATAAAGCGATGATTTCTTCGTTTTGTGCAATAATCTTCTCTGAATTTAATTTCGTTCTGTATCCATCCATTAGGATAAGAAAGACTATGAGAATAGGAACAAGACTAATTACGATGGATACCAATGCTTCAAACCAAGCCATAACATTACCACCTTCTACATTTTTATTCCATTATAACATAAAATGTATATTTAGTAGTTTGTAGCCTGTACAAAAAACTTCGAATGTTTATAGTGGTACGTAATCTTTGAGAAATCAAATGGCTCACCTGTTGCAAGATAGACAACTTGTTCTAAAAACAGCGCAGGATTACCTTTTTTCAGTTCAAGTTTCATAGCATCAATGTCATTGAGTTCATCAATATGCATATAAATATCAGCAAAACTAATATTAAACTTTAAAGCATCTGTTAAGTAATTAAAGATTGATCCTTCAGCAATTTCATTGTTCAAATATGGAACAAGTTTGACCGGGAAGTAAGAGACTTCAATACATAAAATATCGTTATTAATTCTTCGCAAACGTTCTACGTAATAAACTTCTTCATTCTCCTCCAGATGCAGATTCAACTTTACTTCGTCATCTGCTTTCATTCTTTCTAATTTCAGAACTTCAGATGTAATATTGAATTCCTTTAAATCTGCAGTAAATCCTCTATTTGTAAGCAAGCTGACATATCCTTCACGACGTTGACGTCTTACAAATATCCCGCTTCCACGCTGCTGAAATATTGCGCCACGTTTCTCAAGTGTATCGAGCGCTTTTGTGATGGTGCTTTTTGAAACGTTATGCTGTTTCATGAGTGATTCAACGTTTGGTAATTTAGTCCCTTGTTCTAATTTCTGGTCATATATACTTTGTTGAATAGTTTCTGCGATAATTTCATATTTGTTCAAATCTAACACTCCTAAATATCTACTTGTCACTAATTATACATTATTTATATTATTTCGCACTTGTTTAATTGAACCGGTTCAATTAAAATGAAAATGTATAATAAATTAGAACGTAATCAAATGGAGATGATATTATGGCAAAACAAGTGAGAAACTATGAACAACTCGCTCATGATATTTTAGGTGCAGTGGGTGGAGAAGAAAACATTGTAAATGTGGCCAGATGTGCTACACGTTTAAGATTGGTATTAAAGCGTTCGAATCCTGAATTTAAAAAGAAAGTGTCAGAAATGCCTGGAGTTATAACGGTAGTTGAGAACGGCGGACAATTTCAAATCGTAATCGGACAACATGTTGGTGAAGTATATGATGCATTTACTAACATTACAAATGTAGAAGATAATACAGAGGAAAACATGCAAAAAGGATCGATTCTTAACAGAGTCATTGCTACAATGTCTGCAGTATTTGCACCTTTCATCTATATCTTAGCAGCAGCGGGGATTTTACAAGGTATCTTAATATTAATTAACTTAGCATGGCCAGCTTTTGCGAAGACGGGAACTTATGAAGTATTTAGCTTTATTTCATGGTCACCATTCACATTCTTACCAATTTTCATTGCTTTAACTGCTTCTAAACATTTTAAAGTCAATACTTATATTGCTGTTGTTTGTGCTATGGCTTTAGTAAGTCCTACTTGGGCTGAAATTGCAGGACGTATTGCTGAAGGAGAAAAGATAACATTTATGGGGATTGCACTTTCACAAACAGTGTATACTTCTTCAGTATTACCTCCATTATTCTTAGTTTGGATTTTATCTTATGTTGAAAGGTTCTTTAATAAAGTTTTCCCAGAGGTTGTAAGATCTTTATTTGTTCCGTTAATGTGTATGGTAATTATGGTTCCTTTAACAATACTATTAATCGGACCATTATCAACATTATTTGCAAATGGTGTAGCTGATGGATATAACTATTTAGCAGAGAATTTACCAATAGTAGCTGCAATTATTATTGGTGCATTTTGGCAGGTGTTTGTTATCTTTGGTGTTCACTGGGGTATTACACCTGTTGTACTTGCTAACTTCGATAACTATGGTCGTGACTCTTTCCAAGCTTATCAAACAATCGCTGTTATTGCGCAGGTTGGTGCTGTATTAGGTGTATTCTTAAAATCAAAAGTTCAGGAAACAAAATCAGTTGCATTATCAGCAGGTATTACTGGTATTTTTGGTATCACTGAACCTTCTATTTATGGTATTAACTTGAGATTTAAAAAACCTTTTATTATAGGTTGTATATCAGGAGCTGTTGGTGCGGTAGTAGCAAGTTTCTTTAATCCATACTATTACGTTTATGCTGGATTGCCTGGACCGTTAACAATTGTAAATGGTATCAGTAAAGATAACCCATCATCGTTTATCGGAATATGTATTGGCGTTGCAATTGCGATTATTTTACCGATTGTATTAATTATGATGTTTGGTTATGGTGAAGATACAGCTAAAGTTGTTGATACGAAATTAGATACACCAGAAGATAATGAGGATGAGGATAACATTATTACTACTGAATCATTAGAACAAGTGGTTGTTTCTCCGTTATCAGGTAAATTTATTCCATTGAATGAAGTTAAAGACCCGGTATTTAATAGTGGTGCAATGGGTAAAGGTTTTGCGATAGACCCTTCAGAAGGTATTGTATCTTCGCCAGTTGAAGGTTCGATTGTTATGACAACACCGTCAAAACATGCAATAGGTATAAAGAGTAATGATGGTGTTGAAGTTTTAATACATGTTGGTTTAGATACTGTTGAATTAAAAGGTGAACATTTTGATCTTTTAGTAAACGAAGGTGATAAAGTTTCAATTGGACAACCATTAATTCATTTTGATAAAAAAGCAATTGAATCAAAAGGTTATTCAACTGTAACTCCAGTTGTTGTGACAAATACAATGAACTACAATGATGTCATTATTGACAATACAAATACGTCGGTTTCAAATTCAAATGGAATGATAACAATTATTAAATAGGAGGATTTTAAAATGACGAAACTAAGCAAAGACTTTTTATGGGGTGGCGCACTTGCCGCACATCAATTTGAAGGTGGCTGGAACAAAGGTGGCAAAGGTCCATCAGTTGTTGATGTATTAACAGCAGGTGCACATGGTGTACCACGTAGAATTACAGATAAAGTTGAAGATAATGAATTTTACCCGAACCATGAGGCGATTGATTTCTATTCAAATTATAAAGAAGATATTGCGATGTTTGCTGAAATGGGACTAAAAGTATTACGTACTTCAATTGGATGGACACGTATTTTCCCTAAAGGCGATGAGTTAGAGCCGAATGAAGAAGGGCTTCAATTCTATGATGACGTTTTTGATGAATTATTAAAGCATAATATTAAACCGGTCATTACATTAAGTCATTTTGAAATACCTTTACACCTAGCGAAAGAATATGGTGGATTCAGAAGTCGTGAAGTAGTAGACTTCTTTGCACGATTTGCGGAAGTTGTGTTTAATCGATACAAAGATAAAGTTGAGTACTGGATGACATTTAACGAAATCAATAACCAGATGGACGTTAATAACCCACTTTTCTTATGGACGAATGCTGGTATTCAAGTACAACCAGGAGAAGATGCTCGTGCAGTCATGTATCAATCAGCGCATCACCAATTATTAGCAAGTGCAAAAGCAGTGATTATCGGAAAGAAAATCAATCCTGATTTTAAAATTGGCGCAATGGTGTCGCATGTACCTGTTTATCCATATTCATGTCATCCGAAAGATATTATGGCTGCTGAAATTGCTAACCGTGAAAGATTCTTCTTCCCGGATGTGCATGTAAGAGGTAAGTATCCAGCCTATGCATTAAAAGAACTAGAACGATTAGGTGTTTCGCTACCGATTGAAGCTGGTGATGAAGAAATCTTAGCTCAGGGTACAGTGGACTATTTAGCATTCAGTTATTATATGTCTACAACGGTTAAGCACGATGTTCACAATGATAATACCGGTGATATTGTTAATGGAGGATTATCGAATGGTGTAGAAAATCCACATATTAAGTCATCTGACTGGGGTTGGGCAATTGATCCTGTTGGATTACGTTATGTACTAAATACGCTATATAATCGATATCAAATTCCATTATTTATCGTTGAAAATGGATTTGGTGCCATTGATGCGGTTGAAGCAGATGGTTCAATTAATGATGATACGCGTATCGAGTACTTCCGTTCACATATTGAAGCGGTTAAAAATGCTGTATTAGAAGATGGTGTAGACTTACTAGGATACACACCTTGGGGAATAATTGACGTTGTATCATTTACAACAGGGGAAATGAAGAAACGTTACGGAATGATCTATGTTGATCGTGACAACGAAGGTAAAGGTACAATGAAACGTAGTAAGAAGAAATCATTCGACTGGTACAAAAAAGTGATCGCAACAAATGGTGAAGAACTATAATTAAAACAATAAGGGTTTTGACAATTGTCAAAATCCTTATTTTCAAATAGGAGTGTGTATTTATGGCTAAAGATATTAAACTAATTGCTTTAGATTGTGATGGGACCTTAATAGCTGATGATAGAACAATTACAGAAAGAACGAAAAAAGTGCTGATGAAAGCGCAGGAAAATGGAATTAAGGTAGCCCTTGTATCAGGACGCCCGAGAACAGGGTTTAAATTTGAGATAGAACAGTTAGAGTTAGATAAACATCATGGCATAATCGGCGCTTACAATGGTGGTATGGTCATAGATATTGAAACAAATGAAGTGAAATACAAGCAGTCATTAACGAATCAGGACGCTAAAGATTTCTTAAAAGCGATTGCGCATTTAAACATTATCCACATCGTTGATAACGGTACAGATTTATATGCAAACGATGCAGATAATCAATATGTCATTCATGAATATCGTGATCATGGACTTAATTTTAATCTTACACATGATTTACATGAAACACTTGATTTTGATCCAATGAAGATTTTACTTACAGCAGATTCTGAGCGTATAGATGAAATTGATAAAGAAATATTAGAAATCTGTGGTGACACATTTGGTGCAATTCGTTCGACACCATTTTATTTAGAGATTACTGCTAAAGGTGTAAATAAATCCAGTGCACTCGACCATATTTGTGAAGGATTAAATATTGCTAAAGACAATGTCATTGCATTTGGCGATCAACTAAACGATATGGAAATGGTTAGAGATGCAGGTATCGGTGTTGCCATGGGAAATGCGCATCCAGATTTAAAGCAGGTTGCTGATATTGTAACGGATGATAATAATAACGATGGTATCGCAAAAGTACTCGAAGAGATACTTAATTTATAGCTTTTGTGATGAAGGGCGTGCGAGAGTGCGTCTTTTTTTAGCTGTATTATTTTCAGTCTTTTCTGATAACTGTATTTACTTTTTTTTTAGGCGTTGTATAATATTGTTAATACAATAAAAAGAGGTGGGTTAAATGGGAGAAGCATATAGAAGGTTTTGGAATCTTACTTTTGAAAATGACGAACGAGACACACGCTTTCAATTTTGGTCTTCCATGTTAATACAGTTCGTAATACTAGTTGTTTATACTAGTATCTTTGCATTTTTATTTGCAAATCAATTCTTTCTTTCTTTAGTCTGGCTACTTTTATTTTTAGTTGGTTTTATGATAATTATCTGGCCAACAGCAAGTGCTGCGATGCGAAGAGTGAATGATGTTGGGATTAACTCGTCTTTGTTTAAGAGTATGAGATTTTTATATTCTATATTATTATTAGTTGGGGCTTTAATTTATTTATTAAAAATATTTTTTAATATCAAGCTATTAGAAATAAGTCATTTCAATGCTTATATGATGATGGTATTTTCGAGCTATATCATTTTTATATTGTGGTATTGCACACTGCCTAGTAATCGATATAACGGTTATAATTCATTGAAAGAGTTAAATAAATAATATTATTATTTATTAATTAATATAGAGGTGAAATGTGATGCAATCCTATCTGAGATTTATTAAACATGCATTTGACTTTGATTCTAAAGATTCGAGACAACATACTTGGAACATTGCTGTTTGTTATGATAGTAATGCCGGTAGTATTAATACCTATATATAGTGCTATTCAAAGAAGGATGATTGATGTAGGAAAAGACTCAAAAATATATAAATACTTCAATATTTTTTATATGTTTTTTGGAGTAGTTTTCATGATTTATGGATTACTATATTTTTTTTCTGACATTAAATTATTTAAAGATGAAATAATATTACCTATCATTTTTTTATTTTTTGGTCTAAGATTTATATTTTTATTATATTATTGTGCATTGCCGACAAATAATTTTAAAAGTACTACGGATAATATTTGATATCCGTAGTGCTTTTTTAATTTTTGTCTAATGTGACACTGTGATTCTCTGTTTCGTATAACGTCAAAGCTTGAACTGCAGATGTTTGATCGAGTATATTCTCAAATTGTTCCCATATGAAATAAGCGATATTCTCCACAGTTGTATTCATTTCTGGTAGTGATTCGTTGAGGATGGGTGCATTTAATAGTGGTGCAATTTTTTCGTTATAGTCACGTTCTATTTGAAAGAAGTCTATTGCGAGTCCATATGCATCAACTGGGCTTTTAATACTGATATCAAACTTGTAGTTATGATTGAACAGATCTTTATGTTTGCCGTTTGGAAAGAAGATACGGTTGTTCGTTGTAAATGTGAAGGTTAGGTTCAGTAAAATGTCTTTTTCGTAATATGCTGTGTGTTGCGGTTGCTGAATATGTTCTAATGGATTCATTTTTTGCTCCTTTCAGAGTTTGATACATCGTTATGCTACGCTATTTTAATCGTAAGTTATTTCTTTCATATATTCAAACATATGTTGTAATAGATAAAAGTTTTATAAGACTTCATTATCCTTTAAACTAAATTTTCAGAAAAAATTTTCATGATATTATGCTAAAATAATAAAAATGTGGGTATAAATTAACTGTATAAAAAGTAAAAAGGGAGTCTTTCGCATGGATACACCTTATAAGGGTGGTAATAAATTAGTTTTAGGTATCGTACTTGGTATATTAACATATTGGTTATTTGCCCAGTCACTTGTTATTGTCGTTTTAGATTTGAAGCATCATTTTAACAGTACGCTTGATGTTATAAATATTGCTGTCAGTTTAACAGCATTATTTTCTGGGATGCTTGTCGTTGGTGCAGGAGGCTTAGCGGATAAAGTCGGTCGCGTAAAGATGACGCAGATTGGTTTAATATTAAGTATCATTGGATCATTTATCATGATTGCAACACATATGACAGCTTTTCTATTAATTGGTCGTATTATTCAAGGTATTTCTGCTGCATGTATCATGCCGGCAACGTTGTCTATTATTAAGGCATATTATGATGATAAAGATCGTCAAAGAGCGCTGAGTTACTGGTCATTTGGTTCTTGGGGTGGTTCTGGTTTATGTTCTTTCTTTGGTGGAATGATTGCTAAGAACTTTGGCTGGGAATGGATATTTATCATTTCTATTATCTTCTCAATTATTGCGATGATTTTAATTCATGGTACACCGGAAACAAAATCTGATGAACCGAACGATATGAAGTTTGATTTAATTGGTTTAATCACGTTAATCGTTCTATTGTTAAGTTTAAACATCGTGATTACTCAAGGGGGTACGCTTGGTGTTACATCACCTCTATTTATTGGACTGATTATTTTAAGTATCGTGAGCTTTATTGCATTTATAATGATTGAGAAACGTCAAATCAATCCGTTGATCGATTTTCATTTATTTAAGAATAAACCATATTTAGGCGCTGTTATTTCAAACTTTTTATTAAATGCAGTTGCAGGCACATTGATTGTTGCGAATACATATATTCAGGAAGGTTTAGGCTTTTCTTCAAGTAAGACTGGTATGCTTTCAATTTTATATGTGGTAACAGTATTGTCGATGATTATCGTGGGTGAGAAGTTATTACAGAAGATGGGTGCTAAAAAACCGATGTTACTTGGTTCTGCAATAGTATTTGTTGGTATCGTGATGATTTCACTTACATTCTTACCGGAGAATATATATATCATAAGCTGTGTAATAGGCTTTGGTTTATTTGGTTTAGGGCTCGGTCTTTATGCGACACCTTCTACTGATACAGCAGTTGCAACAGCTCCAGAAGAAAAAGTAGGGGTTGCTTCAGGTATTTATAAGATGGCGTCAGCTTTAGGTGGCGCATTTGGTATCGCGATTAGTATGGCAATCTATAGTTTCTGTATGAAGTTTGGGTTAGAAACGAGTGCGATGATCGGAATACTCGCTAATGCAGTAATGGCTATCATTTCTTTTGTTGCGATTCAAATTACAGTTCCTAAAGACGATTTAAGAAAGAAGATATAATTTTTGAAGACCTCATTGATTGAGGTCTTTTTTTAAGGGTTCAAACATATAATATTTGAAGAAATAATAATAAAATAATGAATACGGTTACAATATTTTTGGATTTTCATTATACTAGTATTACAAATGATGAAAAAAGGTCTATAATGGAAATATATTATAGATGTGTTGGGGGATATAAAATGAAAAAAGTATTTAAACAAACTGACGTAATATTAATCGGTGGTGGGATTATGAGTGCGACTTTAGGTGTATTACTTAAAGAACTTGATCCGGCAATTAATATTAAAGTATTTGAAAAACTTTCAGCACCTGGTTTGGAAAGTTCGAACGTATGGAATAACGCAGGGACTGGTCACTCTGCATTGTGTGAATTAAACTATACGACTGAAGATAAAGATAAGAATATCAATATCGATAAAGCTGTGAATGTTAATGAGCAGTTTCAACTATCTAAACAATTCTGGTCTTATTTAGTGAATGAAGGTAAAATAAAGAATCCTCAGGACTTCATTATGTCGGTACCGCATTTAAGTTTTGTAGAAGGTGAAGACGATATTCGTTTCTTAAAGAATCGTTTAGCAGCTTTTAAAGATAATCCATTATTCCAAGGTATGGAGTTAACTGAAGATCATGATAAGATGCGTGAATGGGTGCCCTTAATGATGGAAGGTCGCGATCCGAGTGAGCGTATTGCTATCACACGTATGGCAGCAGGAAGTGATGTAAACTTCGGTGCATTAACACAAGATTTATTTGATGTGATGAAATCATTTGATGGTGCAGTGACACACTACGAACATACAGTAAAAGACATTAAGCGTGCTGAAGATGGCAGCTGGAATGTAAAAGTATATGATCAAAATAGTAAACAAACAGAAATCCACAATGCTAAATTTGTCTTTATCGGTGCAGGTGGTCATTCATTACCATTATTACAAAAGACAAAGATTCCTGAAGCTCGTGGCGTTGGTGGATTCCCGGTAAGTGGTTTATTCTTAGTGTGTAAGAATCAGGAAGTCGTAGAACAACATTTAGCCAAAGTATATGGTAAAGCTAAAGTTGGTGCGCCACCGATGTCAGTGCCTCATTTAGATACGCGTTATATCGATGGTGAACGCGGGTTATTATTTGGACCATTCGCTGGATTTAGTCCAAAGTTCTTAAAGACGGGTAAATATACAGATTTATTAGCATCAGTAAATCCAGGAAACATAACAAACATGTTGTCAGCTGGTGGTAAAGAGATGAAATTAACACAATACTTAATCTCTCAAGTATTACAAACACATGAACAACGTATGGAAGAGTTACGTGAATTTGTTCCAAATGCAGAATCGAAAGATTGGGAAATCGTTGTTGCTGGTCAACGTGTGCAAGTCATTAAAGAAACTGAAGATGGTGGTAAAGGTACACTACAATTTGGTACTGAAGTGATTACTGCTGAAGATGGCAGTGTTGCAGCCTTACTTGGTGCTTCTCCTGGTGCTTCTACTGCGGTATATGTTATGTTACAAGTGATCGAAAAATGCTTTAAAGATAGAATACCTGAATGGGAACCTCAAATTAAGAAGATGATTCCATCCTATGGCTTGAAATTAGCAGAGCACAAAGATCTATTTGAAGAAATTAATGCAAACACTGCAAAAACTTTAGGTTTAAAAGAGAAATAAATAAAGATAAGGCAATGTCAGATTTGGCATTGCCTTATACTAATGTTGATGATTTTAGTACCCACCACCATCTCCTCCGCATGATTCATATCCAGCGTCGAATAAAGATGAATCATTGCAGTCGTTATCAATGGCGTTTGATTAAGATAAAGCACTAGCAGAACCATCAAATATTGTATTATTTGAATGAATATGTTTGTCATTCATAAATCGAATAAATTTTCTAAAGATATTAATAAATATTATGTTGCCGATAATGCAAAGAACAATATAGAAGATGTATTCGAATGTTACCATATTTATCAGCTCATTTATATATTGTGCTACATTTTTATCATACCCAGATTTTTATAATAAATGATAGATAATAAAAAATATTTTAGGAGAAGATCGTTGATTGCTTTAATGAATAAATTTTTACAGAAAAATATCGCTTTGCTTACATTAATTAGTTTATCTTTAGGTGTCATTTTCGATGAATTTGGGCATCATTTTTTAATAGTAGTACCTTATTTATTTGCTTTTATGACGTTTGCCGGCAGTATGAAGATGAAATTTAGTGATTTAAATATTTTCTACAAAGCACCGAAAGACATATTGTTTTGTATGATTGTTCTGCATTTGATTATGCCAGTGTTAAGTTATCTCATTGCCAATCTAATTTTTGATGATCATTTACTTGTGATTGGTTTTGTGATGTTGATGTGTGTACCAACAGGTGTTACGAGCATCATCTGGATAAATGTTGGTCGAGGGGACTTACCATTAGGTTTAGCTGTTGTATTGCTTGATACATTTTTAGCGCCGGTGATCATTCCTTTGACGATGCATATTGTTTCAGGTGAAACTGTGAAGATTAATACGAATGACTTAATCATGGATCTCATATTGATGATTGTCGTTCCAACAATAGTTGCCATTGTCATCAATGAAGTGAGTCATGGCAAAGTGCCTGATAAGATTGGTAACAGCCTAAATCCTTTCAGTAGGCTTGCATTGTTTGGTATTATCTTTGTCAATGGTGGCGCGATTGCACCGTATATGAAAGATTTCTCGATAGAATTAGTTTTTATCATTGCGGTTGTATTCGTTGTTGTAGTGAGCGGTTATGTGATTAGCAGTGTGATGAGTCACTTTATGCAATGTAGTTATGCACGTCATGTCAGTATTACATTTTTATGTGGCATGCGAAATATTTCTACTGGAATTATTGTTGCGACAACTTATTTTCCGCCTAAAGTTGCCTTACCAGTTGCATTTGGGATGTTTTTTCAGCAACTTTTAGCAAGCATCGTGAGTACCCAGCTTGAGAAGAAAAGACCGATCAAAGAACATCATTTAGATGTTATTTAATATTTTTCGCATCTTCAGAAATTCATGTAATACACCGTGAGCTACCATAAGTTCATAGTCGAGTGCTTCGAAACCACATCGTTCATACACTTTAATCGCACGTTCATTGAAAGTAGCAACTGCAAGCTCGATAATAGTAGTTTCTGGATATGTCGTTTGAATGAACGCAATTGCCTCTCTGACGAAAGTTTCACCATAACCTTTACCTGTATATTCTGGCTTAAGTCCAAGCCCGAGTTTACAGGTATTTTTATTGTGATGTAATTCTATAAGTCCGATAAGTTTTTGCTGATACACACTATAGAAATGATTAGTACGAATTGTATTATTCAATATTTCTGCAGGGTTTTCATCAGTATTAATGATATTGTAGAAATCATAAGGTGAATCATATTGCCATGTTAATATTTCTTTAGCATCTGTAAGTGTCATTGGTTGAAATTTATACATATTTTCACTCCCTTTTCATCAAATTACCATACTTGAAATGATTTTAGAAGAAAGTAATTTATTTAAACTTTTTATTTTGTTTGTAAGTAATATATCTTTAATATTGCTTATATACTTTCACATATTGTTCACTAAATCACAATCAACTATATTAAAATAGTGATATGATGAACTTAGATAATAATATATTTAAGGAGTGATTTCAATGAAAGCAGCAGTAGTCAGCAAAGAAAATAAGGGATATGTAGATGTTGTAGAAAAAGAATTACGTCCGATTAAAGCAGGCGAAGCATTAGTAGATGTTGAATATTGTGGTGTATGTCATACGGATTTACACGTAGCAGCAGGTGATTTTGGTGATGTTACTGGTACGGTAGTGGGTCATGAAGGTATCGGTATTGTAAAGGAAGTAGCGCCTGATGTAACAAGTATTAAAGTGGGGGACCGAGTATCGATTGCCTGGTTCTATGAAGGATGCGGACATTGTGAGTATTGTGTCAACGGTAAAGAAACATTCTGTCGAGAAGTGAAGAATGCCGGATATTCAGTAGATGGAGCGATGGCAGAACAATGTATCGTTAAAGCTGACTATGCAGTAAAAGTACCGGAAGGATTAGATCCTGCTCAAGCTTCTAGTATTACGTGTGCAGGTGTTACTTGTTATAAAGCGATTAAAGTAGCTGACATTAAACCAGGGCAATGGATTGCAATCTACGGTTGTGGTGGACTTGGAAACTTAGCGATTCAATATGCGAAAAATGTATTTAATGCCAAAGTAATCGCGATTGATATTAATGATGATAAATTGCTATTAGCGAAAGAAGTTGGCGCAGACTTAACTTTTAATCCTACAAATGGTGATGCCGGTGAATGGATTCAAAATGAAGTTGGTGGGGCTCATTCAGCAGTTGTTACAGCTGTTTCTAAAGTAGCGTTCAATCAGGCAGTCAATGGTGTACGTGCAGCTGGTAAAGTAGTGTGTGTTGGTTTACCTCCAGAAACAATGGATTTAGCAATCGTAAAAACTGTATTAGACGGTATTGAAATCGTTGGTTCTTTAGTAGGAACACGTGAAGATTTACGTGAAGCATTTGAATTCGGTGCAGAAGGTAAAGTTGTACCGATTGTTGAAACACGTTGTCTACATGAAGTGAACGATGTATTTAAAGAAATGCATGACGGTAAAATACAAGGTCGTATGGTTATTGATATGCATAAACAATGTAGCCATTAAAAAATTTGAATGAAATGCTAATTTTAAGAAACTGCAACGAAAGTGCTGCAGTTTCTTTTTTAATTTGTTCCAAAATTCATTTTCTGCGTTGAAAGATGCACAATTATTGAATTGCTGCAATTTGCACACAATTTCTTTCCTTTATATGATGAGCGAAAGGAGGGCTTAAAATGTTACTCAAGTCACATCATCCATCGAGGTATATATCATATTTATTAGAAGTTGATCAGCGCTTATTCTTTAAGAAAAGAGACTACCTGGCATTATCACATTATAGGAAAGGATTAGAAGGTGAAGAAAAGTTTCTTCATCTAATAAGCGATATAGAAAATATTATTATCTTATGGGATATCAGAATAGAAATGCCTGGTGAAATACAATATGACTTTATCGTTATAACTGAAGATACTGTATTTCATTTTGATGTGAAGAACTTTAGTGGCCGATATGATTATGAAGATGGCATATTTACGAGTGAGAATGGATATGTGGAAAAAGATCTTGTTTCTTCATTAATGAAGGGACATAAGAAATTGAAACAAATCGTTAAGGAGAATGGTTTTCACTTTAATGTAATTAGTAAGATCATATTTATCAATGATACATTGGATTTAAGGAATTTTCCGGGAAGTAAAGATATAAATTTTCATTTTGATGTACATAAAATAGTGAATCATCTTAAGCGTTATCAGCATATTAATTCAGAGATGCAGCGTTTTGCAAATATATTGGTCGAACAGCATAAAAATGATTCTGAACATGAGGAGATATATTACTATGATTTTGATCAGATGAAACCGGGGATAAAATGCTGTAAATGTGGAAAGCTTGGGATGATTCATAAGTTTAAGAAACAATATTTTATTTGCAGTTGTGGTCATAAAGAGAAGAATAAAGAAGTGATGATAAGAACATTTGATGCCATTGCAGCGATAAAGAAAGGAAGGGCTAAAACGACTGAAATTGCCAAATGGACAGGTTTAAATGAAAGGACGATACGATATTTTTTATCGAAGCACTATCAAAAAGTAGGTGAAGCAAGATCAACTTGTTATATTGAATATGATTTTTAGGATTTTAACGTTTCATCTTTTCCGGATACTAAGAGAATCCGGAAAAGATGAAGGGAATAAACATAAAATCTAGTCCAACATTTCCGGATACTAAGAGAATCCGGAAAAGGTGAAAAGCATAAGCATAAAAAATAGTCCAACATTTCCGGATAGTTGGAGAATCCAGAAAAGATGAAGGGAATAAACATAAAATCTAGTCCAACATTTCCGGATAGTTGGAGAATCCGGAAAAGATGAAAAATAATCTAATATATTAATCTATATTATTTTCGTTATTTAATATTGTATGATATTTTTTTATAAATTTTTAAATTATATACTTTATCATTGTACATTTACTCTAATTAAAGTAATATTATTCTCATGGATATAATATGTATTCAGATTATACATATCAAAAGAGGAGATTTATAATGAAAAAATTATTATCAGTTTCACTTACAAGTGCAATTCTATTCTCGGGTGTATCTTATGTTGCTCCAAAATCAGCAGATGCTGCGACAAATTCAGAATTTAATACGAGTAACAAATTAAGTAACTACCGTTTGAATGTTGAGTTATTAAAGCTTATCAATAAAGAAAGAAAAGCAAACGGTGTTGCGCCTATTAAATACATCAGCGATAAAAAGATTAAAACTGGTACGAATAAAAGAGCAGAAGAAGTAACAAAAGTATTCTCTCATTACCGTCCAGATGGTACACTTTTTAAAACAGCGTTTCCTAAATCTGTTCAACCGATCATTAAAGGTGAGAATGTTATGAAACGTAGCATTAAAAGTACTAAAACGCCATCAACGAATGAAAAATATTTAGCGCAGTTAATGTTTAATCAATGGAAACAATCTAAAGATCATAGAGCAAATATGTTACGTCCAACTTTCAAAAGAAGTTCGATCGCAATGAAAGTTGCATATGACACTAACAAACAACGTAACTACTATTACGCTGTACAAATCTTTACTACTAAATAAAATGAAAAAATGTCCTGCTACAAATTTGTAGCGGGACATTTCATTTTAAACTAACTTATTTATAGATACCTTTTGCTGCATCAGAATAATCGATGTATAGATTTTTAACTTGTTGATAGTGACGTAAAGTTTCTTTATATGTTTCACGACCGATACCTGATTTTTTGTATCCACCGAATGGTGAGCCAGCTTGAATTTGGTTGTAAGTGTTGATCCAGATACGACCAGTATCCATTTGATTTGCAACTTGTAATGCACGGTTAATGTTAGAAGTAAAGATACCACCAGCTAAACCGTAGATTGAATCATTTGCTTTCTCGATCACTTCTTCTTGAGTTTTGAATTTAGAAACAACAACTACTGGTCCAAAAATTTCTTCTTGAACTAAACGTGATTTGTTGTCGTCGAATTCAATGATTGTTGGAGGGAAGAAGAAACCTTTATCGCGTCCATTATCCATTAAACGTTCTCCACCAGTAACGATGTTTAATCCTTCTTGCTTCGCAATTTCAATGTATTCTTCGATTTTATCGATTTGAGCTTGTCCAGTTTGAGAACCGTAGTGATTGTTTGGATCTAATGGATCACCGACATTGATTTTCTCGAAAGCGTCTTTTAATTTACCAACAAATTCATCATAGATGCCTTCTTGAACATAAAGTCTTGAACCAGCTGAACATACTTCACCTTGGTTGAATAAAATACCTAATTGTGCACCTTCAATGGCTTGCTCAATATTAGCGTCATCAAAGATAATGTTCGCTGATTTACCACCTAACTCTAAAGTAGCAGGTACTAAACGTTCAGCTGCAGCTTTTGCTACACCGTAACCAACTTCAGTAGATCCAGTGAATGAAACTTTTGCAACGTCTTCATGATTGAAGATTGCATCACCTGATTCTGAACCTTTACCACTTAATACGTTTAATACACCTTTAGGTAATACATCTTTAATTAACTCTGCTAAATGTAATAAAGAAAGTGGTGTAGATGAAGATGGCTGAATAACAACAGCGTTACCAGCAGCTAATGCAGGTGCAAGTTTCCAAGCAGCAAGTAACATTGGGAAGTTCCATGCTACAACTGCCCCGACAACACCGATAGGTTCATGTCGAATAATACTTAAAGTATTTTCAGCTAAGTCTTTATTTGTACCTTCATCTGCTAAAATTACACCCGCAAAGTAACGGAAGTGATCGGCAGCCATTGGAATATCGATATTTGCTGACTCACGAATCGCTTTACCAGAGTTCATAGATTCGATCATTGCTAAATCATCTTTATTTTCATACATAATATCTGCAATCTTATTTAATAAAGCAGCACGCTCTGTGCTTGTTGTATGTCTCCATGTTTTAAAAGCTTCACCAGCTGCTTTAACAGCTTTATCTACATCTCCTGTAGTCGCTTTTGCAATATGCGCTAAAACTTCACCTGTTGCAGGACTCTTAACTTCTAACGTTTCTTTGTTTTCTGCATCAACAAATTCTCCGTTAATAAATAAACCATATTGTTCTTTTAATATGTTACTCATGTTTTTTCCTCCCATATTTAACAGTTATTTTAATGATAGTGCTTACATAATTATAAACGATAGTAATTAAATATTGCAAAAAATCAGTTTGGACATTGAAATCAATCTAAATAAACATCATATTTATATTACATTTTGTAATATTTAATCTCAGAAAATGAATCAATCTTAATTAGTAAATGCCATTAAAGCTTGTCATATCAGGCTTTTACGAATGTTACAAAGTCTAATGCAATTTTGTAACATTGTGTCATAAAACGTATAAGTTATGTAACAAGTCTATTACAATGCACATTTCGATAATTTACGGTGTTATGATTATCTCAAGAAGTCACACAGACAATCAAACTTATAAAAGAAAATTCTGGAGGAAATATATATAATGAAAAAATTATTATTAGCAGCAGTTACATCAGCAGTAGTATTCACATCGGTACCAACGCATGACGCAGACGCAGCAACTAAAAAGACAACTTATAAAAAATACAAAAAATACAATTCATATAATGTAGCATCAGTAGCACGTTCAATCGCAGCGAACAGAGTATACGTATACGGTGCAAACAACCGTTACGCAGTAGATTGTTCAGCTTTTGCACAACAAGTTATGCGTGCAATGGGCAAATCAATCCCTCGTACAACTTATGCACAAATGGCAGCAGGGAAACGTGTTTACAATCCAAGACCTGGTGATTTAGTTTACTTCAACGGTGGAAGCCACGTAGGAGTTTACATCGGTAACGGACGTATGGTTGACGCACTTAACCCTAGAGCTGGTGTTGGTGAACGTTCAATCAGAGGATTCTACGGAACAGTTACAGGATATTACAGATTCTAATAACTTATGTTTAAAATACATCACGTAATGTGGTGTATTTTTTGTTATATAAAATTATTGCATTATAATAGAAGGAAAGGAGATTTTCACAATGATTTTAAATTATTTAATGTACATATTAATGTTAGCGATGGGAGGATATTTGATATATCTCAGTAAACAAATTGTTAATGCGAATGTGAATACGAAATACAAAAAAGAGAATTATAGAAAGTTATATTTGTATATGGGGTATACATTTATAATATTTGCAGCTATTTCATGTATTACACGTATGACAGCACCACAATATGAATTTATTATGCCTTTTACAATGATTATTATTTTGATCGTATTAAATAAAAAGTATAGGAAGTAATAATATGAAAATAAGACAGGCTACTTTGCAAGATTTAAAAGATATCATGTATACAACAGAACTAGCCTTTGAAAATGAACCGATGAGTGATAATCAGGAACATACATTGGTTGAAGAATTAATGCAATCAGATAGTTATATACCAGAATTAACATTAGTATCAACAATAGATAATAAGATAGTTGGACATATTATGTACTCAAAAATAAAAATAGATGAATATGATGGTTTGGCGATGGCACCATTATCAGTTCATCCTGATTATCAAAAACAAGGTATAGGGACTGCTTTGATGCATTATACATTATCAAAGATCCCGTTATCAGTTCCCGTCGTAATATTAGGTCATCCTAGTTATTACACTAAATTTGGTTTTATAAAAGCATCAACTTATCATATTAAAGCCCCGTTTGAAGTGCCAGATGATGTATTTATGGTAAGAGCATCAGAAGAAGTTAAAGAAAAAGGTATACAAGGAACTGTTATTTATGCAGAAGCATTTCAGTAAATGTAAGAAAATCTGATAAACTTTGAACTAAATAATAGGGTCTAGAATATTAATGTAATAAGTAATGATACAAGAAACGTGTAAAAGCGTACTGTAACAACAATGTTACAGTGCGCTTTTTTGAATTAAAGTTTCGTAATATTCTTGGATAAAGTTTACAAATTCTATATTTAAATAGCTTCTTTCTATACTATAGGTATGGGATTTTCGACAAAGTTAATAATATTACAAGGTTTGAAAAATTATATCACTTCGTTAACAAAACATTTACATCGCACTTTTTCATGTTTATCCATGTTATAGTTGGACATGTGATTACGACGAGTTGAAATTTTGTATCGAGTTCGACAAAATCACGAATTAAATCATTTAATTAAATACTATACTAATATATAAACAATTCTTGGAGGAATTAAACATTATGAAGAAAACTTTATTAACATTAACGACAGCAGCGACAGTAGCAACATTAGCACCGACGAATTCAGCAGATGCAGCAGCAGAACTAAGAACTGATATCTCTACAACTTCTACATATTCAGCACCAGTTCAAACATCAACATACTCTGCACCTACAAACACTTACGATGCACCAGTTGCACAAACATCAACAGTAAATAACACTTTTAATACTTATAACACAAATAATACAATTTCAAACATTTCTACAAGCGCAGTAACTGAAAGCACACGAGTAGTACAAAAAGCACCAACTTCAGTAGCTGTAAATAATGATGTAGCTTCAGTAGCATTATCAATTGCAGCAGGAAAATCATATGTATATGGTGCAAACTCTGCATCAGCAGTTGACTGTTCATCATTTGCACAACAAGTATTAGCAGCAATGGGTAAATCAATTCCACGTACAACTTATGCTCAAGCAGCAGCTGGTACACAAGTATCAAATCCACAACCAGGTGACTTAGTATTCTTCAACAACTACAGCCACGTAGGAGTTTATATCGGTGGTGGACAAATGGTTGATGCTTTAAACCCATCAGCAGGAATCGGTCAACGTGCAGTATCATACATCTCAGGATCAGTTGATGGATACTACAGATTCTAATTAGAACTTAATATTAATTTCAATTATCTCTCACTTGAATATTAGTGAGGGATATTTTTTTTGGAAAATTTGTGTAAAGATATCTTTACATATGATGTTAATTATTGTATATTATCTGTAAAGATATCTTTACACTTAAGTAGGTGATCACCATCGTTATCAATTATATTAAAGAACATCGGACGTCACGTAATATTTCTCAGGTTCAAATGGCCAAGGATCTAGATATTACACGCCAAACGATTAACGCAATAGAAAATCATAAGTATAATCCAAGTTTAGAACTTGCTTTAAAGCTTATGCAGTACTTCGATGTACCAATTGATGCGCTATTTAAACTGGAGGAGGATTAAAATGAAAAAAGGTATTACGCTTCGTAAACAGATTCATTATTTTCTTTTGTATCTTGTAATATTGGTACTTACAACGATGTTCATCAACTATTTCAAAAGACCAGATCAATTATATAATATAGAACAATATTGGCCATCACTTTTAGGAGCTTTTATTGGATGGGGTGTCATGTTTTATATTCAGTATAAGAAGAATCCTGGTGGTCTAGATACTAAGATTACTGATGAGAGAGACGAATTAATTGCAAATCAATATAACTCGTTAATGCTGCCTATATTATTATTTTATGTACCAATCGCATTTATTTTATACGCTATCGCAATGAGAATAGAAATGTTTTCGGTCATGTCATTTTCAATCGTTTTATGTTTGGTATTTTTCATTTATGGGATAGGTTTTTTATTATATAAGAACGCAAAGTCTTAAAATGGGAAAAACAAGTCCGATATATGACTTAAATCGGACAAGACGCACACCATAATCGCGTAAATTCAAAAAACAAGTCCGATATATGACTTAAATCGGACAAGACGTACACCATAATCGAGTAAATTCAAAAAACAAGTCCGATATACTAAAATTATCGGACTTTTTCTATTTAAACTTTATTATTTTCTTTCCTTATAATACAATCAAATAAACATATAAAGGGGTTGAGGGATATGTGGCATTATAAATTATACGAAGAGCTTAAACCTTTGGAGATTTACAAGATATATAAACTTAGGGTAGATACTTTTATCGTAGAGCAGCAGTGCTATTATGAAGAAATCGATGAGAAGGATTTATCATGCGTACATATGTATAAAGAGGTTGATGGTGTAATTGCTGCGTATGCGCGAATTATTCCTGAAGCGGATACGGTGCATATTGGTCGTGTTATCGTGCATCCTGATTTCCGTGGTACGGGTCTTGCTAAAGAACTATTGAATCAGGCGTTACAATATATTGATACACATCATCATTATTTAAACATGCATCTCCAAGGCCAGGCACATTTAGAAAGATTTTACGGTAGTTTCGGATTTAACACAGTATCTGACGTCTACTTTGTCGATTTAATTCCACATGTTGATATGGAGCGTCCTGCTTTTGGTTCGAATTCACCGTTAAAAGGAGCGTAATATGAATATTTATATTAGTCAGTTTGATATTAATGAACGCGGTTACGTATTAGCATCAAGCGACTTAGGTGTTATCTTCTTTGCAAATGATGACACGACAGAATATGTTGATCATCA
The DNA here is from genome assembly GCF_002742385.2 of Macrococcoides goetzii. Lineage (GTDB taxonomy): Bacteria > Bacillota > Bacilli > Staphylococcales > Staphylococcaceae > Macrococcoides > Macrococcoides goetzii. Next base: position 231,783 of record NZ_MJBI02000003.1, on the reverse strand, counting down.
TATCAAGCGATTTATTCCTGATGCAGAGCGTGTAACAGGTTACCCTGCTGATGAGAAAAATAATGAGTATATAAGAGATATCGAACGTTATTTTCAAGGTGAGTTAAAGCACTTTAACTGGCCGCTTGATCTGCATGGTACTGAATTTCAGAAATCAATCTGGGATGCATTGCTACAAATTCCATTCGGTGAATCAAGAAGTTACAGTGATATCAGTGAGATGATTGATAACCCGAAAGCGATTCGTGCTGTCGGTGGTGCAATTGGTGCAAATCCTGTTATGATTGTAGTACCTTGCCATCGTGTAATTGGAAAGAGCGGTAAGCTCACTGGTTTCAGTGGTGGTTTAGATATGAAGATAGAATTATTAGTTATTGAAGGTATACCATACGTTAATTAATAGGAGGAAAAATAATGAGTTTACCAAATTGTCCGAAATGTGGTTCAGAATATACATACGAGGATGGCTTAAATTATGTATGTCCAATGTGCGCACATGAATGGCCGATTAATCCTGAAGTTGAAGAGACAGCGGTTATAAAGGATAGTGTAGGAAATATTTTAAATGATGGAGATAGTGCTACTATTATAAAAGATTTAAAGGTTAAAGGGACTTCATCCGTCATTAAGAAAGGTACGAAAGTAAAAAGTATCCGTATTATCGAACCAGAAAATGGTCATGACATTGATGGTAAAGTGGATGGCTTTGGTCAGTTAAACTTAAAAAGTGAAGTTGTGAAAAAGTTAAATGAATAAGCGTATCGATAGCCTTGATATACTTCGAGGTATGAGTATTATCGGGATATTATTTATGAATATCGTGGGCTTCCATATGAATGAAGTTTATACGAATCCTTTAGTGTATTTTAAATCGCCGCTTGATCAGTGGTTATATAAGTTAAATATTATTTTTATTCATAACTCATTTTATCCGATATTCGCGTTTTTATTTGGCTTCGGTTTAGCCATAATGGCCGAAAATATTAAAGGTCGTGGTGGTAACTTTATTCCAGTGTTATATAGAAGGATGGCAGCATTACTCGTATTTGGACTTTTACATGGTTTCTTCTTGTTCTATGGCGATATTTTAAATGTCTATGCTGTCATAGGACTTGCTGCAATAATATTTTTACTGTTTCCAAATATTATTACGCTCATCACAGCAATGATATTAATTGTATTAAATATGATGAGAGCATTACCGAGTATGTTTGCGATATTTATGCAACCGGATTTCTTCGGTAAAGAACTCGTAAGTTTTGAAACTTCACAAAATGAATGGATTAAAGTGATGTCGAGCGGTAAATTAAGCAATATTGTTCAATATAATAGTGATTTCTTCTACCAGGGTTTTGCAATTATAAATCCTGGTACAACATTGAGTTATTTCTTAACGATCATGCCTTTTATATTATTAGGGATGTATGTGAAACGTGCGAATCTTTTAAAAGAAATTACTGAACATAAAGTTACAATGCTCGTGATTTCATTTGTCTTTGCATTTGTAGGCATTATTTTGAAATATTTAATGATAGCTTATGAGATCAATGCGATGGCTTCTTATGATTTTATTTATTATGGTGGGGGATTGTTATCTATAAGCTACATTATATGGGTCACGTTACTGTGCGAGTATCCAGCAGTAAAGAAATTATTTGAGCCATTTCAACGTATGGGGAAGATGAGCTTTACATTATATATTATGCAGAGTTTATTAATGTTCATCGTATTTTATGTATTTAGACAATATGGTCAATTATCAATTGCACAAGTATATCTTGTTGCACTTGCAATCGTATTGTTCCAGATGATTTTTACAAGTATTTATTTCAAAAAGTTTAAACAGGGCCCTCTCGAATGGATTTGGCGCAAGATTACCTATTTGAAATAATGTCATTATTGCAATTAATTTTTAAAATAGGAATTTACGCGTTTCTATGTTACAATAACATGGCTATTCAATCATGAGGAGGTGCATCAAATGCGCGTAGAATTACAGGAAAAAATAGAATATTACGTGTTAAGTGGAGATTTTGAATCTGCTAAAGCATTGATGCAATCGACTGACTTTATGATGTTTGAAGAAGCATTTGTAAGTGCCTGTCATGATAGTGAATCTGTGATGTATTATACGTTTATATTAGAATGTATGAAAGATACAGAAACAGTGGAACTACACGATTTAGCATTCTTACTGTTAGTTTATCCTTTAAGTGAAGTAAACGGCGCATTTAATAGTGCATATTATCATGCAATGCGTTCAGTTGAAATGACGGATAGCAATGAAGTGAAAAGTTTGTTACAACTCTTATTCTTATATGCTGTACCAGAGCCGGTGATTACGGATAAAGAAGCATTTGATACAGCGAAACAAATATTGAAGCTTGATCCTAAAAATCAGGTGGCAAGAAATATGTTAAAGCAAGCTGCTAAAAAGTTAGATAAAGTAGTCGTTGACTTTAATCAAATATCAAAGAAAGCGTAATGACCGATGTCATTACGCTTTTGCTTTGTCTAACGCCTATTTACGGCGACTACAAAGCAACCTCGAGGCATACTTCAACAAACTCACAAAAATCAAAGAGCAATTTTTGAGGTTTGTCTCCAGTCTGCTCGAGGCTGAACGCTTTGTCTAACGCCTATTTTATTCTTCTAACCATAACTCAATCGGGACGATAATCGGGAATTGTCCACGGTCTTCAGATAGTTTTGTAATAATTGATGACGCTTTCGCATATAAAGGAATTGCAAACATGCCTTCTTCCTTCTTAATTTCTGAAATAACATCAACTTCACTGCCATCTTCACTTTGGATCAGGATTGCTGCTTCGATAACGCCATCTACTTGAGTACCAAAGTGTCCGAACATAAATGTTAATCTAAATTCATAAAGACTTGGATCTTGTTCACTTTGTTCATAATCTAATCGGTGCATTGTTGTTGGTTCTGGTGACATATCTTCAAAATCTCTTACATGCGCTTCTTTCAAGAACATATGTACAACTTGTTTGTTTAATTCCACTCTAATCGCTCCCTTAATATAAGTTATCTTCATTATAATATTATTTTACTGATTCACAAAGTTATTGATTGTATAATTATTATTTAGTTTGTAAAATTTAGTGGTAAGAATGTAATTTTATACTAACATGATGTTTTGTTATTGATTCGTATTATTTAATGTTGTAAGATGTATAGACAAATAAAAGGAGAGTATTGAGCGCTAGCTCATTATTTTTTTGGAGGAAACATGAAAAAATCAACAATTATAATGATTACTTTTTTAATTGGTGCATTCTTTACGTTCTTAAATGAAACGTTACTGAATATCGCATTAACGGAATTAATGCGCGTATTTAATGTAGATGCACCTACCGTTCAGTGGCTGGCTACTGGATTTATGCTGGTGATGGGCGTATTGATGCCGTTATCTGCATCACTTATACAATGGTTTACAACGAGGCAGTTGTTTATCGGATTAATGTCTTTATTTTTAATCGGTACATTGATTGCAGGTTTTGCTGTCAACTTCCCAATGATTCTTGCTGGTCGTATGATACAGGCTGCAGGTACAGGATTACTTATTCCAACAATCATGAACGCGATGCTGAATTTATTTCCGCCGCATGAGCGTGGTAAAGTAATGGGGAATTTTGGTCTTGTGATGATGTTCGCACCAGCGATTGGTCCGACGTTATCAGGCGTTATCGTTGATACTTTAGGCTGGCGCTGGTTATTCTTCTCGGTTGTGCCATTTGTCATCTTCTCAATTATATTTGCTATGCGTTACCTGGAAAATGTCGGTGAAGTAACGAAACCGAAGATTGATATTTTATCTGTCGTGTTATCGACTATTGGTGTAGCTGGTATCATTTATGGGTTCAGTTCAGTAAGTACTGCTAAAGGTGGATTTGGTAATCCGATGATTCTTACATTTATTATTGTCGGAATTGTAGCGATGGTATTGTTTGCATTAAGACAACGTAAACTTGCTGATCCATTACTTGATCTTTCTGTATTTAAATATGCAAACTACGCACGTGGGATGTTCATCTTTGTTGTCGTTGTAATGGCTATGTTTGCTTCAGAAATCGTGATGCCGATGTATTTACAAGGTCCGATGGCATTTAGTGCAAAAGTGGCAGGTATGATTTTATTACCCGGGGCATTATTAAATGGTGCGATGAGTCCGGTTATGGGACGTATCTTTGATAAACTAGGGCCAAGAAAAATGATTATTCCTGGAATGTTTGTTCTGGCACTCGTCATGTTATTCTATTCAACCATTCATCCTGGTATCAGCGTGTATGTCTTTATCATTGTCTATATGGTATTAATGGTGAGCATTTCAATGATTATGATGCCGAGTCAAACGAATGCAATCAATCAGTTACCGAAGAAACTATACCCGCATGGTACGGCAATCGGTAATATGATTCAGCCAATTGCTGGCGCAATGGGTATTTCAGTGTTCGTAAGTATTATGACGCATGGTCAAAAGAAAGCGCTAGAAGGGATATCAAACCCTACGATGACTCAAGTTAACGAAGCATTAACGACAGGCGTGCATCATGCATATTGGTTTGCGATTGCCTTAACAGTTATCGGTTTAATCACAGCATTATTTATTACGAAATCTGTGGCACCTGAGGGTGAAACGTTCGGACTTCCGGAAGAACATTCAAAATAATGTTTTATTATTATAATAGCAGGGTAAACAAACATGTCTGTCTTAACAGGCATGTTTTTTAAATACGATAAAGGAGAGTTTTGATGAGTAAAAATAATATAGAAGCAATAAAAATTGGCTTCGCGTATGTAGGTGTTATTGTAGGTGCAGGTTTTTCTACAGGTCAAGAAGTTTTAACATTTTTTACGAACTATGGTATATATAGTTACCTTGCTATATTAATCGCTGGCTTGATGCTCACTTTCTTTGGACGCCAAACTGTAAAGTTAGGTTATGGTTTAGATGCAGAGAATCATGAATCTACGATTCAATACCTATTTGGTAAAAAATTTGGAAAAGTGATTGACTATCTTTTAGTATTTTTCTTATATGGTTTAGCTACAATCATGATTGCTGGTGCAGGTAGTGCAGCACATGAAAGTTTTGGTCTACCTATATGGTTAGGATCACTAATTATGGTAATAGCGATTATTATTACTTTATTATTAGATTTTAGTAAAATAATTGGTGCGTTAGGTATGGTAACACCTTTTTTAATAATTGTAGTAACTACGATTGCTGTATATTATTTCTTTAAAGGTTCGATATCATTTGGAGAGATTCAAAGTCATATTAATACTGATAAACAACCATTTAAACTTTCATTCTTACCAGAAAGTTCATTGTGGTGGTGGTCAGGACTTAATTATGGAGGTCTTGCTTTTGCAAGTGGATTTAGTATACTCGCAGCGATAGGTGGAGACGCTAGTCGTATGAAAGTTGCAGGAAAAGGTGCAACAATTGGTGGAATTACGTTATTAATACTATTATTGATGGTGAACTCAGGATTATTAAGTGAATTAGATAAGATTAATAATTCTGCAATACCAACATTAATATTAGGTAAAGCGATTCATCCAATTCTTGGAATTGCTTTAAGTATAATTATGTTGATGGTAATATATAATACGATTGCAGGATTAATGTACTCATTTATTGCAAGATTTTCTGAACCATATTCTAAAAAATATAAAATAATGCTATTTAGTTTAATGGGACTATCATACTTATTAAGTTTTGTAGGATTTTCTAAATTAGTACAAACTGCTTATCCATTATTAGGCTATGTCGGTATTATTTTATGTATCGGTATTGCAAAGAAATATTTTGATCGAAAGAAAAAAGGTAAAAATCATATCGCATAAAGATAAAATGGGGATTGCCCCATTTTATTTTTTTATCATTTTAGGTGTTATGCTATAATAATGACCTATGAGAAAGGGCGGTTGCATTGAAGAAAAGATATTTAATTTACATAATTTTAATTGCGTTGATAACGATGGGAATCAGTGTAATGATGGGCTGGCATATTAATGATGATGCGAGATTATCAGAAAATGCTTTACTGAATGAACGAGCGATAGAAGCTTCAAATGTAAAGATGCTAAGAAACGTTACATATAGTGATATTGCCCCGTTATCACAGATGGATATCATTATGCCGAAAAACATCAAAAAAGGTGATAAATTACCGCTTATTATATGGACACACGGTGGTGGATTTATTGCTGGAGATAAACGCCATAAAAATCCGTATCTTGCACAGATTGCAGAGAAGGGATTTATTGTAGCGAATATCAATTATGCATTGGCACCGGGAAACCAATATCCAACACCTATTCTGCAGGAATTAGCAGCGGCAAAATTCTTAAAGAAAAATGATCATCAATTACCGATTGATTTTACTCAGATTATCATCGGTGGTGATTCTGCTGGTGCTCAAATTGCAAGTCAGTTTGCAGCGATGCATACGAATAATAAACTGATGCATGATATGCAGCAAAAGCCTGTGTTTAAAGCCAATCAACTGAAAGCAGTAGTATTGTTTGGAGGGCTATATAATATGCAGACTGTGCGTGCGACAAAGTTCCCGCGTATAGAACTGTTTATGGAGAGCTATACCGGTGAAAAGTATTGGGAGAAGCAATTCAAACCGATTGAGCAGCTCAGTACGACAGCAAATATTACGAAGCGATATCCACCGACCTTTCTAACGGTTGGCGATGCTGATCCATTTGATTCTCAAGCGCATGAACTGGTGAAAGTGCTAAAAGCAAACAATGTACCATACGCCTATTCATTTTTTGATGGCACGCATGGATTACGCCATCAATATCAGTTTCATATGGAGCTGAAAGAATCTCGTCTGACATATCGTAAACTCATGATGTTTCTCGGTAATCATACAAGTCAGTCACCTTATTCATCAAATACTGTAAAAGAAAAGATACCTGAAATTAAGATGAAGCAGGCTAAAAATTAATAAATCATTTTTATGCAGATAAGAAATTGGGTACAATATAAGAAATAACCGTATGGAGGTCAAAAGATGAAACCACGTTTACTACTAACAGGTGCGACAGGTTATATCGGTAAAAACTTATATGAGTATTTAAAAGATGATTTTGAAATTTATGCGATGAGTAAATATCCTGCTGAAGACAGCAAAGCAGATATGCATTGGGTCACAGGAGATATGTTCTCATTGAATGACTGTATAGATGCACTCGGTCAAGTGGACTTTGGTGTATATTTTTTAGACCCGACAAAACGCTCTAACAAGCTGAATGATGCGACGTTTCAGGATATTAATGCAATCAGTGCTGATAACTTTGCACGTGCAGCAGAAGCGACAAACTTAAAGGCGATCATTTACGTGAGTGGTACAGGTGAGGATGAAGAAACGATTAATATCCTGAAAAGCTATAAAACACCAGTTCAAATTACAAAGACACCCGTTAAACGAAAAGGTATCGTTGCGCAAACCCAAAACTCTAAATCGAATGATGTCCGTAGCATTCAGCGTACATTAATGCCTTCCAGCTGGACGGTTGAACGTGTGAGTAAACATTACTTTGCATGGTTAAGTGACATGGCACTGGACTTTGTAGAAGTAAAAGAAAATGACGGTCGCTTTGAAATATATGGTGTTAAGAAGCATATATTAACGCTTGAAAAAGATGATGAGAAATCTGATGACAATCGCATTGTCTATAATATAACAGGCGGTGTATTACATCATGCACACGTTGATAGTAGGGCACGTATGGAATTCAGACGACTAAAAGGTACGGATACGTTAATCATTGCGCTACATGATTATGAGCCGACGTTACCATGGCTTGTTTATATGCTTACGCAGGCACCAATCCATCATTTGACGATGAAGATATTTGATGTGGAGATGCGTATCGAACGTTTCCAGGAAGAAAAGGAAAAAGGTATTGAGAAGAAATATACAAAATAAAGGCAAAATGGCATCCTGATGTACTATGCATCAGGGTGTCTATTTTTTTACTTTTCAGACAAATTTACAATACTGAAACACTAAATTTACAATACTGTAATATAGTAAACGTTTACTATAAATAGTTTACTTTATTTTTACAAAACACTATGCTTTCACTGTTTTTTCCTATAGAATATCGTTGTAGTCATAAAAAATGTTTTTTATTAATGGGAGGATTTAAAATGTTTAACAGAAAGAAAGATAAGTTTGCAGTGCAATTAGAAGCGATGGCAGAAAATCTGGATCGTGCAGCGATTGCATTTGGTGAGATGACGTTTCATAATGCGTTTGATCTGAAAAAATATGCAGACAATATTAAGGCGTTCGAAAAAAATGGTGATGAGTTAATGCACCAGATGATTTCAGACTTAAATCAAACATTTATTACACCGATTGAACGTGAAGATATTCTGGCATTATCTAATGCCATCGATGATGTTATGGATGGGATGGAAGAAACGTCAGCGATGTTTGAAATGTATTCTATCGAATATTCAGATGAGTATATGGCTGAATTTGTTCAGAACATTCAAGGTTGTACAAAGGAAATTAAAACAGCAGTGACACTTGTTGCTGAGAAGAAGTTATCTCATGTGCGTGTACACTCTATTAATATTAAAGAGCATGAAACAAACTGTGATGGTATTTTAAGACAATCAATTAAACATATCTTATCTGTAGAAACAGATCCTTTAACTGTGATGAAAGTTAAAGACATCTATCAGTCTTTAGAAGATATCGCTGATAAATGTCAGGCAGTAGCAAATATACTTGAATCAATTATTATGAAAAATAGTTAAGGAGCATTTTTATGGAACCGATTATTATTTTTACGTTTGCGATTGTGTTCTTCGCGTTAGCCTTTGACTTTATCAATGGTTTCCACGATACGGCAAATGCAATTGCAACAGCAGTATCTACTAAAGCGTTAAAGCCTCGTCATGCAATCTTTATGGCAGCAGTGCTGAATTTTGTTGGTGCGATTCTGTTCCACGGAGTTGCAAAAACAGTAACAAAAGATATCGTTGACCCGTTTACGTTACAAAATGGTCAAGTTGTTATCCTTGCAGCATTAATTAGTGCAATCACTTGGAACTTACTTACTTGGTATTATGGAATTCCAAGTTCATCATCTCATACATTAATCGGATCAATTGCAGGTGCTGCAGTTGCCTCTGGTGGATTTGGCATATTAGAATATGCTGGATTTACGAAAATTGTTGTCGGATTAATTATTTCACCACTACTTGCATTTATTGTCGGATATATTATGTATACGATTATTAAAACAGTATTTAAAAATGCGAATCTGACTAAAACAAATCGTAGTTTCAGAGTTGTACAAATCTTTACAGCAGCAGCGCAAGCTTTCGCACATGGTTCCAATGATGCACAAAAAGCGATGGGGATTATTACGATGGCATTAATCTCTGCGGGTATGCAAACAGGTAGTACTGAACCACAATGGTGGGTACAGTTATCATGTGCTGCAGCAATGGGACTTGGTACAGCAGTTGGTGGATGGAAGATTATTAAAACTGTTGGTGGTAACATTATGAAGATCAGACCAGCAAACGGTGTTGCGGCAGATTTATCATCAGCTTTTATTATCTTTAGCGCTACTTATACACATTTACCAGTTTCGACGACACACGTTGTTTCGTCATCAATTTTAGGTGTCGGGTCAAGTCACCGTGTGAAAGGTGTAAAATGGACAACAGCACAACGTATGATCATTACTTGGGTAATTACGATGCCAATTTCAGCTTTACTTGCAGCAATTGTTTTTTATATCGCTAATTTTGTTACACATATCTTTTAATTAAATGATACATATTCGGGTAAACTAATATTAGTTTATCCGAATTTTTTTATGGAGGGATGAAGATGAAACACATTGTATTTGTGCATAGTGCCGGCGTACAGTCGGTAACGAGTGGTAGTAATCCGCTCATCAGAAAGACGAAAGAAGAGATACCGGAATACACCTGGCATGCAAGTGATTATCCAAGAGACATCGGACAAATTTATGATAACTGGGTGAAAGTATTCATACAGAGTTTAGCTGAAGTACCGATGGATGAACCGGTTATATTAATTGGTCATTCGTTTGGTGGCACGGTTATTACAAAATATTTAACCGAAAACACAGTACAGCACAACATCGAAAAAGTAATCATGATTGGTTCACCATATTTCGGCTGCGATGAGAAATTTAGTGATCCACAAAATATCATAACTGGTGAATTAAAAGTAGCAGCCCCCTTATATCATATACAGTCAGAAGATGATGACCGCGTAAATATCAGTCATCAGAAATGCTGGCAAGAAAAGTTCCCGGAAATTCAGTTGATTACAGAACAAAGTGGCAAACATGAATTCCATGATGGTATTCAAGCCCTCAATCAACTTTTAAAATAGAAATATTTACACGGTTTAATGTTTAAACCGTGTATTTTTTATATCTTTTTTAGTGACAATTTTGTAAACGCTTCAAAGTAACCGTTTACAAAAATAAAACTTTAAAGTAATATACTTGTATACAAGTAGACGAGGTGGAAAGAATGCTACCGAAACAGTGGATAGAAAATTTATCGTCAGGCGAACGTATCGCTTTTCATTTAAGACATAAGATTATTTCAGGTGAGTTAAAAGGTAACGAAAAACTTTCTGAGAATCAATTAGCCACATTATATGATGTGAGTCGGTCACCTATACGTGATGCATTAAAGATTCTCGCAAATGATCACCTGATTCGATTAGAACGTATGGGTGCTGTAGTATGCGCTTTATCGGATAAAGATATTCAGGAACTGTACGATATGCGTATTATGATTGAAGGATTTGCATTTGAGAAAATTGAGCAGACAACAATCGATACATTAGTGCTCGAACTTGAAAAGAAACTTGAGATGATGCGTGTTGCAGTTAAATTTAATGATGCTGCAGAATTTGCGATGCAGGATATTTTATTTCATCAGACGATGATTGAATCCATTCATCATCAGCAGTTAGAAAAACTATGGCATGCGATTAAACCCAATATGTTAATCCTTAATCTCATTTCAATGCAGCAACGAATGAATGAAGATAAAGCAGATTTTGAACGAATATTTAATAATCATGAGATGTATATTAAAGCAGTACGTACTCAGGACAGAAAGTTATATAAGAAAGTGCTGCATATTAATTTTGATGATTTAAATGATGAGGTGGATGATTTATTCTACTCTCAAACAAAGGAGGATATTTAAATGTATATGATCGGTGTTGATATCGGTACGACAAGTACGAAGAGTGTACTTTATAACATGCGTGGAGAAATCGTTGCAGTCCATCATAAAGAATATCCCTTACTTACCCCACATAGTGATATAGCTGAGCAAGATGTCCAGCAAATATTTGACGCGGTGATAGAGACGATTGCTCACGTTGTAAAGATAAGTAAAGCTAAAGAAGGTGAAATAGCTTTTGTAAGTTTTTCGAGTGCGATGCATAGTCTGATATTAATGGATGAGGCACATCAACCACTGACGAATAGTATTACATGGGCCGATAATCGTAGCTATAAATACAGCGAACTACTCAATCGAAAATATGATGGTCTATCTATTTATCAGCGCACAGGTACACCGATTCACCCAATGAGTCCATTAAGTAAACTGATGTGGTTTAAACATGAAGATGTAAATACATTTCGTGCTGCGAATAAATTTATCGGCATTAAAGGATATGTGTTCTTCAAATTATTTAATCGTTATGTAGAAGATTATTCGATATTAACTGCGACAGGATTATTTAATATCAATACGTTAGACTATGATGAAGCCGTGCTTGAGCTCCTGGGACTTACAAAAGACAATTTCTCAGAAGCGGTAGATACAACAGAAGTCATTACCGGACTTAATGTTGAATATGCTAAACAAATGGGGATTAGCCCTGATACGCCATTTGTCATTGGAGCAAGTGACGGTGTATTAAGTAATTTAGGTGTTGATGCCTTCAAACCTGGAGAAGTTGCTGTAACAATCGGTACGAGTGGGGCCATTCGTACTGTTATAGATGCACCGAAGACAGATGCACACGGCAGATTATTTTGCTATGCCTTAACGAAAGATAAGTGGGTTATTGGCGGACCGGTGAATAATGGTGGCGTCGTGTTACGCTGGATTCGTGATGAATTTGCATCCAGTGAAGTAGAAACTGCAAAACGTCTAGGTATAGATAGCTATGAAGTGCTTACAAAGATTGCTGAACGTGTACCACCAGCGAGTAATGGGTTGATCTTCCATCCATTTTTAGCCGGAGAACGTGCACCTTACTGGAATGCCAATGTACGCGGTTCATTCTTCGGCCTGACATTATCACATAAAAAAGAGCATATGATACGTGCAGCTTTAGAAGGTGTTATCTTTAATCTATATACTGTATTTATCGCATTAGGTGTATTGATGGATGGGGAAGTAAAGACGTTGAAAGCAACAGGTGGTTTTGCGAAAAGTGCACTCTGGCGACAAATGATGGCTGATATATTTGAACATGAAGTGATTGTACCGGAAAGTGTTGAAAGTTCTTGTTTAGGCGCAGTTACACTTGGACAAGTGGCACTTGGTATTAAACCGGATTTCAGTCATATCAGTGATATGGTGGGCGTAACAAAACCACACAAACCGATTCACGAGCATGTAGTGATCTACCGTGAAATATTACCGATTTATATGAAAGTAACGAATCAATTGATGGATGTTTATCTAGATATGGCAAACTTCCAGAGAAATCATGAAGGGAATGAAACAGAATGAATTTTATGACAGCACAATGGCCGCTAATCACGGTATTTATCGCAATACTTCTACTGTTATTTCTTATTATGGGACTGAAGTTAAATACCTTTATCTCATTAATTGTTACAGCATTTACGACAGCATTGTTATTAGGGATGCCGCTAGATAAAGTAGTGGCAACAATAGAGGCAGGTATGGGAGGAACGCTTGGACATATCGCACTTATCTTTGGACTTGGTGCGATGCTCGGGAAATTACTTGCTGATGGTGGTGGTGCAACGCGTATCGCGCACACATTGATCGACAAGTTTGGTTTAAAACATATTCAGTGGGCTGTTGTCGTTGCATCATTTATTATTGGTATCGCATTATTCTTTGAAGTTGGATTAGTTTTGCTTATTCCAATCGTCTATACAATCGCAAAAGAAACGAAATTACCAGCACTTTATTTAGGTATTCCAATGGCGGCAGCATTATCAGTAACACACGGATTCTTACCGCCCCATCCAGGGCCGGTTATGATCGCCAAAGAATATGGTGCAAATTTAGGTGAAGTATTATTATATGGTTTTATTATCGGAATACCGGTTGCAATAATTGCGGGACCAATCTTCAATAAAATTGCTCAGAAAATTGCACCGACTGCTTATACACGTGAAGGTGATATTTCATCACTCGGTAAAAATGTACATTTTAAAATTGAAGACACACCAGGATTTTTTATCAGTACATTAACTGCTTTATTCCCGGTTATCTTAATGTTAATTGCTACAGTAGTGAAATTGATTGTTGAAGCGGGTGGCGTAGCACCAAATGCATTGATGAAAACCATCTACTTAATTGGTGATGCATCAACAGCAATGTTGATTTCAATTATATTAGCGATATTTACGATGGGATTAAATCGCGGCAGACAAATGAAAGATGTAATGCAGTCAGTGACAGATGCCATCTATCCAATCGGGATGATGATCTTGATTATCGGTGCAGGTGGCGCTTTCAAACAAGTCTTGATTGATGGCGGTGTCGGTAAACATGTTGAAACTTTATTTACGCATTCAGACTTCTCTCCAATATTACTAGCATGGCTGGTTGCAGCAATATTACGTATCGCTTTAGGGTCAGCGACAGTTGCTGCGATATCAACGACAGGTATCGTTATTCCAATCCTTGAATCAAGTGATGTGAATTTAGCGCTCGTTGTACTGGCAACAGGTGCAGGTAGTGTTATTGCCTCTCATGTCAATGATGCAGGATTCTGGATGTTTAAAGAGTACTTTGGATTAACTGTGAAAGAAACAGTGTTAACATGGACATTGCTTGAAACAATTATTTCAGTGAGTGGACTCATCTTTATCTTAATATTTAGTATGTTTGTTTAGATAAGACAGCCTTCGGGTTGTCTTTTTTACTATGAGTATTAATTTAATATATTGATTGCCCATCCTTATAGTATTGAGTTTAACTATAAAGTCCACAATATTTGTGTAATATGACGAAACAAAGTACAATGATATATACAAAAATAATAATTTTTAAAAGAATGAGGGATTTAATGAATAATTATAGTTATCAGGCTCCACGACAAATGTCACATGGCTCTGCAATAAGAAATGCATGGCTTTATTTCATGTATTACTGGGTGATTTTTGCAGCTGGAACGTTTGTCGGACAGTTCGTGCCACCAGGTATGCGTATGATGGTTTCAGTCTTAATATTCGCTTTAGTATTCATTTCTTTATTTGTTAAAGCTTCAAGAAAATTTGGCGCAGTCATTTCAAACGTAATGGCATTTGCACTTGGCGTAGTAAGTTATGCTTCATTTATGTATTATATCGGCACGCTTGGGCCAACTGTATTCTATCAGAACGTAGGGTTAGCAATTGGTGCGTTCTTAGCATTCGGTGCAATGGGTTACTTTGTTGTTGGTGATGCAACAAACTTAGGACGTCTATTATTCCCGGCGCTTATTGTATTAGTATTAGCAAGTTTTGCTGGAATCTTCATTCAGATTCCGATGTTTCATCTCGTGATTACGATTGCGGGTCTTGCGATTTTCTTACTATATACAATCTATGATTTTAACAGAATGAAACGTGGTCAATTTTCACCACGTGAAATGGGCTTTAACTTATTTATTAACTTATTAAATATCATCATGGATATTTTACGTTTAGCAAGTATTTTAAAAGATTAGTATTAAAGAATTTTGAGGATACACGTTTGTCGTGTTTCCTTTTTTTTGTTTTGTGCTATTGAAAATATAAGTGTATAATAATGACATATTAATTTGAAAGAAGCGTGTATATAATGGGTCGTAAGTGGAATAATATTAAAGATAAGAAAGCAGCAAAAGATAAAAATACAAGTCGTATTTATGCAAAATTTGGGCGTGAGATTTATGTTGCTGCAAAATCTGGTGAACCAGATCCAGAATCAAACCAAAATTTAAAATTCGTACTTGAACGTGCCAAAACATATTCTGTGCCAAAACATATCATCGATCGTGCCATTGAAAAAGCTAAAGGTGGCGGCGAAGAGGATTTCGATGAATTACGCTATGAAGGATTCGGGCCAGGTGGATCAATGTTAATCGTTGATGCGTTAACGAATAACGTTAACCGTACAGCAAGTGATGTGCGTGCAGCTTTCGGTAAGAATGGCGGTAACATGGGTGTTTCTGGTTCAGTAAGCTATATGTTCGAAAACACTGCAGTATTTGGTTTTGATGGTAAGACAGCTGACGAAACATTAGAATTATTAATGGAAGCCGATATCGATGTCCGTGACGTGTTAGAAGAAGATGGACACGTAATCGTTTATGCTGAACCTGATCAATTTGCAGCTGTACAAAATGCTTTAAAAGAAGCAGGCGTTGAAGAGTTTACAGTAGCAGAGCTTTCTATGCTTGCACAAAACGAATTACAGTTATCAGATGCGGACTTAGAAGTATTTGAGAAACTAGTCGATGCAATCGAAGATTTAGAAGATGTACAAACAGTGCATCACAATGTAGAATTATAATTGATTTAAAGTCAGGATGAATCCTGACTTATTTTTATGCAAAATAAAATCGTACAGGTGATAAAATGACTCAGGACCAATCGGTATCAAAAAAGAAGTTTAGACCAGAAATAGAAGGTCTTCGTGCAGTTGCTGCACTGCTTGTTGCAATCTATCATATATGGTTAGGTAAAGTTTCTGGTGGAGTTGATGTGTTCTTTGTCGTAAGTGGTTTTTTAATTACGACGAGTCTACTTTCTAAATTTCGTAGGACAGGCACAGTAAATTTCTTTGAGTTTATAATGGGACTGTTAAAAAGGTTGATGCCTCATGCATTCTTTGTCTTGTTTACTGTGATTATATTAAGTTATTTCTATTTGCCAGGTGCAAGATGGATGCAGACGATAAAAGAAGTATTTGCTTCTGCATTGTATTATGAGAACTGGCAACTGGCATTTACTTCGGTGGATTATTTAGATGCAGGTAATGAGAAGAGTCCTGTACAGCATTTCTGGGCGATGAGTATACAGGGACAATTTTATTTGATTTGGTTCTTTGTTATATGGTGCGCTATTTTACTATCACGTTTATTTAAACAACAGATTCAAAAATCTTTGTTTGTACTACTCGTAATATTGTTTAGTATATCGCTTGGCTACTCTATTTATCTTACACAAGTTAATCAGCCATGGGCATATTTTGATACACGTACACGTGTATGGGAGTTTAGTTTAGGTGGCATACTCTGTCTAATGATACAGCGCATTAAGTTGCCGTCATTTTTGTCTGTAGTAGCTGGCTGGTTTGGATTAATTATGTTGATACTTTGTGGTATTTTACTTGAAGTTTCCACGATGTTCCCCGGTTATATTGCATTATGGCCGACGTTATCTGCTGTATTAATATTACTCGCAGGAGAGAATGATACAAAATTTGGTGTAGAACGATTACTTGGTTCAAAATGGATGGTTAAACTTGGCGGCTATTCATATGGCTTTTATTTATGGCATTGGGTATTGCTGACGTTTTACCATGTAATCTTTAACAATGAACACGTGTCTATTTTGCATGGTCTGCTAATTATGGCTTCGTCACTTTTATTATCAGTATTAGTAACACACTTAATTGAGCGTCCGATTCGTTTACTTAAAGCTCGTAATAATTCATGGCCAGTATTGTTAGTGATATTGCTTTGCTTAGCACCTGTCCTTGGATTAAATTCATTATGGCAAAGCCATATGCATCAGGAAATAGAAAAAAGTAAATCACTTGCTAAATCTAATCAATATCCTGGTGCAAAAGTCTTTGAAATGAATGATTTTAAAGAAAAGCCTTATATTCCACGTGATGCTAATATTAAAGAAGATCAGGCACAGCCTTATAAAGATGGTTGTCACGTTACAAGCGATGTATCAGAAGTGAAAATTTGTGAATATGGTGTTACTAAAGCGTATGATTATACGGTAGCAGTTGTTGGTGGCAGTCACTCCACACATTGGTTTACAGCAGTTAATGATATTGCTAAGAAGCATAATATTCGTGTATTAAACGTTACAAAGAGTGGTTGTCGATTATCAACAGATAAAAAAGGAGTTCCATCTTGTGACAAATGGAATGAACAAGTAGTTGATAAAGTGAGCGCGAAGCAACCAGATCTTGTGTTAGCCATGGCCGAAATTTCGTATTTCGACGTGACTGAAGTTCCGCAAGGTTACATCGAACAGTTTAATGCTTTTACAGAGCGTGGTATTGAAATATTTGCAGTGCGTGACACACCTTATTTCAAAAAAGATGTACCTGAATGTATTCAGGCAAATGGGAGAGATAGTGCGCTTTGTAAGATTGAGAAAGCACGCGTTGTGCCAGAAACAACAGATTGGTCAAAGCTTGCTGTAAAACCTGAAGGTGTTCATTTTGTAGATTATACCGATAAAATATGTCCGGATGAATATTGTGAACCTGTTGTAGGAAATGTTGTCGCCTACTTTGATAAATCGCATATGACAAAAACATTTGTATCAACACTAACACCTTACGTTGAAAAAGATATGATGCCAATATTAAAAGATATAAAAGCTAAACGTGAGAATGTCTTGTCAGCTAAAAAAGATATACCGGCAAGTTATAAAGATGGTTGTCATATTCAGGATAAATCGAAAACAGTTAAAAGCTGCATATATGGTAAGAAAGATAACTATAAATATACAGTAGCACTCGTTGGAGATTCGCACTCAGCGCATTGGTTAGGGGCACTGCAAACAATATCAAAAAAGCATCCTATACGTATCATTAATATGACGAAAAGTGGCTGCAGTCTTGAAGATAAAGCGGTTGCACGTCCAGACTGTAAAGCGTGGAATAATTCGATTATTGATAAGATAAAAGCGTTGAATCCTGATCTCGTCTTTACAACTGCTGAGAAGTCTTATTTTAATATCACTACTGTACCACCAGGGTATATTAAACAGTTTTATAAATTACAGAGCGCAGGCATTGAAATATTTGGTGTAAGAGATACACCTTACTTTAGAAATAGTGTACCTGAATGTGTCGCTCAAAATGGTGCAAAAAATATCAAATGTACTGTACCGAAAAATCAAGTCGTACCAAAAACGACAGACTGGTCAAAACTTAAAGAAAAACCTTCGAATGTACATTACTATGATTATACTCAATATATTTGTCCAAAAGAGCGATGCGAACCAGTTATTGATGGTGTCATAGCGTATTCAGATAAAGGTCATATGACACAAAGTTTTGTTAAAACTTTAGCACCACATATAGAATCAGATTTAATGCCTTTACTTAAAAAGACGAAATCAAATAAAGAGGATAAAATATGATTAGAAAGTTTGAAGAAAATGACATTGATACTATTCAGAAGATGAATGCTGCAGAGGGCTGGGACAATTTAGTTGCACGTCATGAACAGACACTTGCTGCATGGTTAAATAGTGAGAGTTACGTCTATATTGAAGATGAACAGGTTGTTGGTTGTGCCAGAGCTATTACGGATGGACATGTTAGTCTCTATCTTTGTGAGTTAATTACACATCGTGATTATAGAGGCCGCGGTATTGCAAAGGCATTGGTTGAACACATTCACCAGTTATATCCGACCACACGTATGGAATTGCTGGCAACAAGCGACTCTAAAGGCTATTATGAAAAAAGTTTCAGACCATTTTATGGTTTTAGAAGGACATTTGGTGAATAACGATTGAAATTGTGCATCTTTTCCGGATAGTTAGAGTATCCGGAAAAGATGAATTTTTTATTTTAATCTATCAAAAAGTTAATACCTACTATCATAGCATGATTTTTGATATATTTTAGGTAAAAGGAGCTGATAAAATGGATTTAGGTTTACAAGGTAAAGTCGCAGTTATCACAGGTTCTAGTAAAGGTATCGGGAAAGAAACAGCAACAGTTCTGGCTGAAGAAGGCGTAAATGTTGTTATCGCCAGCCGTCATGAAGATGAACTGATAGAAGTAGTAAAAGAAATTAAAGAGAAAACAGGCAAAGATGTCACATATCAAGTATGTGACGTAACAAAAGAAACAGATTGTAAAGCATTCGTACAAAAGGCAATTGATACTTATGGCAAGCTTGATATATTAATCAATAATGCAGGTAGTGCATTTGCTAAAAATTTTGAAGAAGTTTCTCTGAATGATTGGCAGGATGATTTAGATCTTAAACTATTTGGCGCATTGCATATGTTGCATGCCGCACTGCCTGAATTAAAGAAAAATGGTGGGGCAATCGTTAATCTAACAGCTGTAGCAGGTAAGAATCCACCTGCAAACACAACACCAACGTCTGTTACGCGTGCAGCAGGATTGGCATTAACAAAGACACTTAGCAAAGATTTAGCACAATACAATATTCGAGTGAATGCTGTATGTATCGGCTTAATTCGTAGCGGACAAATTGAGAAACGCTGGCAGGAAGAAGCACCGGAATTAACGTGGGAAGAATATGCAAGAGATCCGAAGTTTGATATTCCATTAGGACGTATTGGTGACACACGTGAAGCGGCGAATGTTATTTCATTCTTAGTAAGCGAAGCGGCAAGTTATGTGACAGGTGTAGCAGTCAATATCGATGGCGGGAAATCATCGAGTTTATAATCTTAACTGCATATATATGATTATCCTTGAACACACTCACGTGTGTTCTTTTTTTTTATCTTTTATAATTTTTACAAATTCTGCTTGCAATTATCCGTTCTAGGTGTATTATAATAAGTAGTACAGTTAATACAGTAGAAATGGAGGGGTTATATGATTTCAATCGATAATCGTAGCCGAATCCCAATATATGAACAACTTGTCAATGGATTTAAACTACAGATCATGAATGGTGTATTACAAGCAGATGATCAATTGCCTTCTGTTCGTCAATTGGCACAGGAACTAACGATCAATCCTAATACCATACAGAAAGCATATCGAGAATTGGAACGATTAGGCTATACTTATTCAGTACCTGGTAAAGGAAGTTTTGTCAATAAAGTAGAAGATACGATGCAAAAGGAGCGAATTGATATGTTATCTGAATCATTAGAGAAAATCGTTCAGGAGTTGTTGTTCTTAGGCTTAACGAAGGAAGAGATTATAGAAAAGATTCAGTCGATGAGGGGTGCTGAAGATGATTCAAATTAATGATGTAACGAAGAAGTTCGGACATTTCACTGCGGTAATTGATGCCACTTTAACAATTGAACCAGGGAGTATTCAAGGATTACTTGGTAGTAATGGTGCAGGAAAGACGACATTACTTAAGATGATTGCAGGGATTTATAAAGCTGATAAAGGCAGCATTGCATTTAATGAACAAGATATCTTTGAGAACGAAGATTACAAATCTAAGATGATTTTTATTTCTGACATACCTTACTTTTTTGGACATGCGAACTTAGAAGAGATGGCCGACTTTTATCACAAATTATATCCAAACTTCAGTGTAGAACGATTTAATCAGTTATCTGAATTACTTAAGATGAATCCAAAGAAAAAGCTATCTAAACTTTCAAAAGGGATGCAGCGTCAATGCGCATTTATATTAGCCATTGCAGCGCGTCCTGAAGTGATGTTACTCGATGAACCGTTTGACGGGCTCGATCCGATTGTCAGACATACGATTAAAAATATTCTCATTCAGGACGTGAGTAATCACGCTATGGCATTGTTTGTATCCAGTCATAACTTACGTGAGATGGAAGACTTTTGTGATGCAGTGACGCTGATGCATGAAGGACGTGTGCTGATGACACGTGACCTCGATGACTTAAAAGGAAATGTAGCTAAAATACAGATGGCTTTCAGTTCGTTACCTGATGAATCATTCTATAAAGGGATGAATGTGATTGATAAATCGATAAAAGGACGTGTTGTGACTTGTATCGTAAAAGACAACCTGGACAGAGTAGAAGAATATATTACAAAAGCAGATCCACTGCTCTATGATATATTGCCTCTCACATTAGAAGAAATCTTTACTTATGAATTAGGAGGATACGGTTATGCAATCGAAAACATCATTGTGGAATAAATCACTATTCAAAAATTTATCACGCAACATCATGTTTTTAACTGTGATAAATATCATCTGTTCATTTATATTAGTACCGTTCTCCTATTTTATGATGGATGTCGAAGGTACGAATAATATTAGTAAGTATATTATCGGCTCATTAAATACAGCAGGCTTATATTTCTTTGGCACAATGCTCTATGCAGGTTTATGTGGTATTTTTATCACTTATTTTTTAAAGGGACAAGCTGCATCTGATTTTATTCATAGCTTGCCGATTAAACGTCATCGTATTTTAAATACAGTATACATGACGTACTTTACGCACGTGCTTATCAATTTATTGATAAACGGCATTATCACATTATTATTAGGCATAAAATTTTATGGAATCAATATTGAAAAAGTGCTTATCTGGATGCTATTAAGCTTGTTGATTCATCTGTTTATCTTTAGTATTACTGTATTGTTAGGCTTATTAATCAATAATTATTTAAGTCATACTGTTGGAACAATTGCACTCTTATTTCCCCGGTAATCATGGGAACGTTAATCTATACAACACATATGGTGTTATTCAAAGGTCTTTCAGAATATCCCGAAATATTTCTTAATGATATTACGATACCATTGAAGTTTACTGAGTATGTAATAACCGATCGCTACAACTTTATGTATTTGATTGTGATGCTTATCATATCTATCGTTATAATCGCACTTTCTTATTTTGTATATACGCGACGAAAAAATGAACGAATCAATGAACCATATGCGAATCAGTTTATCCATTTAATCATATATTTTATTATGCTACTTATTGCGACACTGCTTGGCGGGTTAATTTTTAGTTCGTTATTTAGTGAAATGAAGATTGTATCGTTAATCATATATGCAATCGCATTTACTGTTGCTTTCATGCTGATGGAAATGATTTCACAAAAGTCTGTGCGAATCACATTTGATAAGCGACTTTATATTAATTCATTTGGGATTGTTGCATTGGCTTTAATGTTAGTCATCATATCAGGATATATGCGTGAACAATTTATACCTGAGAAAAATGAAATCTCATCTGTTGCAACAACAATTGAAGATGCGAATCAAATGTACATGGGTCAAAGTTTGCTGAATGATACGAAAGTAAGCAATCAGGCATTTATTGATAGCGTTGTGGATGCACATAAAAGATTAAATAACGTAAAAAAAGGAATATATAACGATGATGTAGCAGTGCGTACGATTCATATTCAGTACACGATGAATAATGGTCGAGTAATAGATAGGAATTATGAAGTATTTGAAAAAGATTATGATAACTATATTAAG
Source organism: Macrococcoides goetzii (assembly GCF_002742385.2). GTDB lineage: Bacteria > Bacillota > Bacilli > Staphylococcales > Staphylococcaceae > Macrococcoides > Macrococcoides goetzii. Next base: position 209,113 of record NZ_MJBI02000003.1, on the reverse strand, counting down.
CGCGTCAATACAAAAGACAATATGAAAGCGCTAGTTTCAGCACTTGATCTTAGTAAGCACAAAAAAGATGAAATTTCTATCACCCATGAAGTGAATAACGATTCATTAACGAGTGACAGTATGAATAACAAACAAAAGGAAAAGCTTGTTAAAGTTCTGGAAACAAGTATTAAGGAAAGAGGATTTAGTTCTAATCTTGATGCAGGAAAAACAAAGTATAGCATTACTTTCGATTATGAATATATTAAATCAAATGGAATAGTTACAGAATCTGGAAGTTATGACGTTCCGATTTCGATATACGATACGAAGTTAATACAATTTCTAATTGATGAGGAAATCATCTCAGAGCCAAGTGATGTACTAAAAGATGGTAACGTATATGAACTTCCGAGCAAAACATCTTTTGAGCATGTCAGAAATATTGAATCAATAAAAGACGTTAAAGGTGCGAAAAAAATAGACAGAAAAGAATTTAAACGTATGGTAAACGCACAGCAGATAGATTCAAAAGGGCAAAGAATCTTCGTTATAGATAGCCCGGAAAAATCATTTATATTTATGAAATAAGCAGGGAATTTCCCTGCTTTTTGTTATAATTTTATATATGGAGGTGTGATATGACGAAAAAAACGAAACAAGTAACTCAATCTAAGCCTAAACCTAAACATAAACGTAGGAAAAAGAAATTTGGTTTCAAGAAGATTGCTTTAATCTGCTTTGGTGCATATATTGTTTGCGCGATATATGGTGCCAATAAACCATTACCAGGTGGCGTGTCAAAATGGTTTGATTATAGTAAGACGAACAATGCTGAAGTGTTAATCGATAACACATATGAGAAGAATAAAGTGATGCATTATGATCATGAAATTTTTAAAAATCAATTACAGGCAATTCGCGATGCACAGGATTTTATTATTCTGGATATGTTTTTGTTTAATAATGCTTATGATGGTGAAATTAAATTTCCAAAATTAACAGAACAGTTAACGGAAGCTTTAGTGGCTAAAAAGAAAGCACAACCGAATATTAGAATTTATATGTTAACTGATCCGATCAATTCATTCTACGGCAGTTATACACCTGAGCATTATAAAAAGTTGCGTGCAAATGGTATTAACCTATACGAGACGAATTTAGTAGCTCTAAGAGACTCTAATCCAGTTTATTCAGGTTTTTGGCGTCCGACATTACGTTGGTTTGGGAATAATGAGAATGGTTTGATCACCAATATATTTTCAAAAGATGAACCGAATGTAACAGTTCGTGGATTTGGTAGATTGCTCAATATGAAAGCCAATCACCGTAAAACGTTAGTAACGGAGAAAACTGCAATTATTGCTTCAAGTAACCCACATGATCCGAGTGGTCATCATCAAAATGTTGCATTAAAAGTAAGTGGTCAGATTCAGGAAGATTTAATAAACAGTGAAATTCATGCAATGAATATGAGCGGTGCTAAATTAAATGTTAATGACTTTAAAATTAAGTCACGTGCTTTCAATAATCAAATGGATTATACGACAACACTAGTTACTGAAGGAAAGATTAAAGCTGCGCTGCTAGAAGAGATTGATCGAATGAGCGATGGAGATTCTATTAAGATGGGTATGTTCTATATATCTGACCGTGATATTGTAAAATCTTTAATCAATGCAAGTAAACGTGGTGTTGATGTGCAATTGATTCTAGATGTGAACAAAGAAGCATTCGGTAAAGAGAAACCGGGCATTCCGAATAAACCTGTAGCGCATGAATTAATTGCAAAGTCAGATGATAACATCAAGATTAAATGGGCAGTGAGTCATGGTGAACAGTATCATGCGAAATTTACATTGCTTCAGGATAAAGATAAGCATGAATCGACTTTAATTTTAGGTAGTGCGAATTTAACAAGACGTAATATCGGTGACTTAAATCTTGAGACGGATGTTATGATTTCTGGACAATCGAGCTTACCGGTATTTACTAAGATTGATCAGGATTTTGATGCGAAATGGGATAATACATATGCGCATGTGACAGATCATTATGATGTAAAAAAGGATCCTTCATTCTTGAAATCCGTAATATATCGCATTCAGGAGTTTAGTGGATTATCAAGTTTTTAATAATAGTATTTGATGGCCGACAAACAGCATTTATCGGCCAAGAATCCACAAAATTAGAGGGGAATCAAAAATGATGGCCGACAAACAGCATTTATCGGCCAAAAAACACCCATCTCAAATTTTTTTTAAAATTGTGTTGACAGGTAATTTGATTCACTGTAACATGTAAAACAACTTAATAAATATTTTATCAAGAGAGACAGAGGGATATGGCCCGATGAAGTCTCAGCAGCGGACTCTAATTTAGAGCACTGTGCTAATTCCATCAAGCTCACGCTTGGCAGATAAATTCGGACGTGTAACGTGCATTTAGCTACCAGCTGAGTGCACGTTTTTTATTTTGGGAGGAGAAAAAATGGGAATCATTGAAATTGATCACGTTACTAAAACGTATCAAACAAAGAAAGGTCTGATTAATGCGCTAGATGATGTATCGCTTTCAATCGAGAAGGGTCAAATCTACGGTATTGTTGGATATTCAGGTGCTGGGAAATCTACTTTACTCAGGTTAATTAATCGACTTGAAGCACCATCTTCTGGTCATGTTTATGTCGAAGGTAGAGATATTGTCGGATTAAAAGAGAAGGATTTACGTAAACAGCGTCAAAATATCGGCATGATATTTCAGCAGTTTAATTTATTTAAAGCAAAGACTATCAGTGATAATATTCGATATCCTTTGAAGCTAACGAAACAATATACTAAAGCTGAAATCGAGCAGCGTGTAGACGAATTACTGGCATTTGTCGGTCTTGCTGATAAGAAAGACGATTACCCAAATCAATTATCCGGTGGACAGAAGCAGCGTGTAGGTATTGCAAGAGCGTTAGCAACAAATCCTGATATATTACTTTGTGATGAAGCAACAAGTGCGCTGGATCCTGAAACGACAGATGAAATATTAAACCTGTTAAAAGATATCAATGAAAAGCTTAATATCACGATAGTGATCATCACCCATGAGATGGAAGTTGTGAAATCAATTTGTGATGAAGTGGCTGTAATGGAAAAGGGCAGAGTGGTTGAGAGTAACAAAGTATTTGAACTATTTACTACACCAGTTCATCCAACAACAAAGCGTTTTGTGCATAGTGTACTAAATGATGACATTCCTAAAGATATTAATGTTACAAATCGTAAACTATATCGCTTTATCTTTAATCATGAACAAATTCTTGAACCGGTATTGAGTATGATTGGTAGAGCAAATCATGTTGATTTTAATATTTTGTATGGCGGTATAACCGAGTTAACTGATAGATTATTTGGTAATTTATTAATTGAAGCAGTTGGGGATGTTCAAAATATTCAAAGTGCCTTATCAGAAATCACACAGCATGGCATAGAAGTAAGGGAGGTAGAAGGATTTGAAAACTGATTTAAGTACATTCTGGCCGGTAATTTTAGAGCACACAATCAGTACACTCATCATGGTAGCAATTACTTTAGTGTTGGCCACACTGATTGGTTTACCGTTAGGCATACTGCTCTATGCAACTGGTAAGGGCAATATTTTAGAAAATAAAGTGTTAAATACAATTTTGAATGCAATCATCAATACGATTCGACCGATTCCATTTATTATTTTCCTCGTAGCACTGATTCCGATTACAAGATTTTTAGTAGGTACATCTATTGGAATCTGGGCAGCGATATTTCCGATGACGTTAGCTGCATCATTATCTATTGCACGTGTTGTGGAAAACAATATCGTTTCAGTAGATCGAGGGGTAATTGAAGCGGCACAATCTATGGGATCAAGTAAATTTGATATTTTATTCAAAGTATTAATTCCGGAAGCAGCAGGAGCACTCATTCTAGGTTTAACATTTACTACCGTATCACTCATCGAGTTCTCTGCAGTAGCAGGTCTAGTTGGTGCTGGTGGTATAGGATATCTCGCTTTTACATATGGCTACCAGCGTTTTGACGTTGCAGTCATGTTTATTACAGTTTTAATTTTGATTGTCTTAGTACAAATCACACAATTTATCGGTAACAAAGTAGCAAGCATATATACAAGTCGTTTATAAAAAAAGGAGAATGAAAAGATGAAAAAGTTATTCGTATTATTTTTAAGTTTAATCGTAGTGCTAGCAGCATGTGGTAGTAAAGAAGATGAAAAGACAGTTAAGATCGGTGTAACTGGCGTAGACTCTAAAGTCTGGGAAGTTGTTAAGAAAGAAGCAGAGAAAGATGGCATAAAAATTGAATTTGTTGAATTCCAGGATTACACAGCACCAAACAATGCGCTTGCAGAAGGTGAAATTGATTTAAATGCATTCCAGCATTTCGCTTTCCTGGATCAGTTTAAAAAAGACCATAAATTAAAATTATCTGTAGTAGGTACAACAGTATTTGCACCACTTGGGGCATATTCTAAAAAGATTAAAGACATTAAAGATGTTAAAAAAGGCGATACAATTGCAATTCCTGATGACGTAACAAACCAGCACGTGCATTAAAATTATTAGAGCAGGCTGGATTAATTAAATTATCTAGCGACTTCGGTTTATTTGGTGGACCAGACAAAATTGAAGAAAATAAACTTGATTTAAAAATCAAACCGATCGATGCACAACAAACACCACGTGTATTAGAAGATGTAGCAGTTTCTATCATCAATAATGGTGTTGCAGCGCGTGCAGGTTTAAATCCTAAAGATGATCCGATTTATCTGGAAGATGCGGATAATAAAGATGTAGCCCCATATATCAATGTTATTGCAGCGAAAACAGAGGACAAAGATAATAAAACATACAAGAAAATCGTTGAATTATATCACTCTGATTTAGCTAAAGAGGCATTAAAAGAAGATACGAAAGACGGAGAAATTGCGAAAAACTTATCACAAGATGAAATCAATAAGATTGAAGAGGGTTTGAAATAGACAGGTTGCTCCTCGGCAATTAATGTTCACTTAGTGAGACTCTAAGTGAACAAACCCCCTTTAACTCCATACCCATCCCAAACAAAACCCCTTATCCAGCTGATAAGGGGTTTTGTGATGAATGAATTACATGAATATATTATTTTGCATAATGTACGAAATTGAACTTTCCACCTGCAATGCCTAACTTTTGATAGTATGCATGTATGTAGTTTGCATTTGCGCGTGCCCATAATATATCTGTAGCATATTGGCTATCTCCTGGAGCAAATGGATTCCAGCGCATTGCATATAATGTGTTTTGATTTTCAGAAACGAACCCTTTTGAAATAAATTCTGCACCGCCAATAATTGCTTCATTTGGTGTATCCCAACCGACATTTGCTGCATATTTTGCGCCATATTTCACTGCATCTTTGTCGTACGCACCAACTCCATACATATTATAGAAACGTTTGTTCTTATCTTCACCTTCAACTTTAACACCTTTAGCTAATGTACTTGTACCTTCTGCAGTTTCTAAAAAGGCATGACTGATGAGATAGATTTCATTAATATTATACTTTATACTCGCCTGTCTAAAAGCTTCTCCATGACCTTCTAAAATGCCTTTACCTTGTAATAAAATATTAAGCTGATCCGCAGTGAGATGTTGTGGTTCATTTAGTACTAGAAATTGATATTTTTGTACAGGATCAACCATTGCATCTTCTGGATTCATCGCATTTAGTACATCTTTACGCTGTGCATTCTTCCATTTGATGCCGTTTGAGCTTTGAGGTTTTGGATGTAGTGACATTTGAATTTTTAAGGCATCTTTTATTGAGATTGGTAATTCGATATGGTTGATGCCTTCACCTACAGGTCTTGGCTGTGACGCGATATCTACTAAAGTTTCTTCTGGTTCAGCATCGATTGACTTTTTATCTTCAGGTTTAACTTGCGGTTTAGCTTTCTGCTGGATAGGATTACGCTTCACCGGTTTTCGCCCAACATCATTCGTAATGTTAATCCAGCCTTTCATACCGCTTGGTAATGTTCCGTAAATATAAGTTGAAGCGTTAACACGAATGGTCTTTTCAACTTTGATCACTTCATTCTTACTGATTCTATCAATCACTTGTCTTGAACTGCCATTTGGCACTTCGAAGAGTTTTGTAGAAGTGGCTTTAATCGTATATGTCTTCATTTTTGTAGGGACAATTTTCGTTGTATTGATTTTAAGGTCACTTGCTTTCACATAACCAATCGCATTATTGATATCATCCGTTGTCTGAACGCGATAATATTTCTCACCGTTAATCGTATGTTGATCGTTAATATATAACGTGTACTGTGCAAAGTCGCCGGCAACTTTCTTTGACATCGCTGTTTTATTTGTAATGATGATTGCATTTTCGTCTTTAATCTTACCGACTTTAAGACTATCAGCTTTAGCAATGTGAGGTAGTGCAAAAAGTGAAGCAGTCGCTAATGCTCCAATTGTAAGTGATTGATATAACTTCATTGTGTGCCTCCATTTATTTAATATCTATATTATTATACTCGATATTTGACATGAGTGAAATAAAACACTTTTAATTTAGCGGTTAATTTTGAGGATATTATTATAAATAATTTTACCGATGACTTCAGGAGATTCGGGACAGTCATTTTGCAGCCAAAAATATAAAATACCAAATTGGCCCCCGATTGTATAACTGACGAAATAATCAGGATAGTTTAATGAAATTGTATTATTTAGTACATTTAAATAATTTTCTCTCCAGCTGCTTAATAATTTTTGTGTGAAGTTTTGAGCAGGATGAAGTGTAAGTAAGATTTTAAAGAATTGCTTATTATCGTAAATATATTGAAATGTTTCTTTTAAATACTTTTCAACATATGGTCGTTTGTCTTCTTCGTCTTTTAAATTATTTAGATTATCGGTCATGAATTGTTCGATATTGTGAATATGAAAATCAATCATACCGTCTAACAGAGCATATTTATCTTCAAAATAAGCATAGAATGTTGAACGGTTTATATTACTTTCTTCACAAATCATTTTTATTGTAATATCTCTAAATCGATGGTGTTCCATCAATTGAAGAAATGAATATTCTATTAAAGTTTTTTTGTCTGTCATTGTTTCACTCTTTCTTTTGGATGATAGCGTTATCAATACTTCATTGTAATCAAAATCCAACAATTAAACAAATATTGTTGGTTGAATGAAAGTTAAATCGGATTATAATAATGGTTATGTGAAAAAAATAAGGAGGAATTTATTATGAAAAAACTCGTATTAATTAATATTTTAACTTTAATCATTCTTGTTGCAGGAGGATTTGCAGCGTTTCATTTCTATAATGAAGCAACAAACTATGTCAAAACTGACAATGCTAAAGTAGATGGTACGCAATTAGTCATTGCCAGTCCGACAGCAGGTAAACTGACAGCATTAGACAAAACTGTAGGAGACAAAATTTCAAAAGATGATAAAATCGGTACTGTTGTAGGTATGGGTCAAGACGGGAAACCATCAAAAACTGATATCACTATGCCTCAGGACGGAACAATCGTTAAAACGCAAGCCACTGAAAATGGATTTGTAGGGGCAGGTACACCGATTGCTTATGCATATGACTTAAACACTTTATTTGTCACAGCAAATATTAAAGAGACACAAATCGATGGTATTAAAGTTGGTCAGGATGTTGATGTTTATGTAGACGGATACAAAGATACTGATTTAACAGGTGAAGTAAAAGAAATTGGTTTAGCAACAGCATCAAGTTTTTCTATGCTACCTTCTTCAAATGGTAATGCGAACTATACAAAAGTAACACAAGTAGTACCTGTAAAAATTGAACTAGATAAAGATAAATCATTAGACATTATTCCAGGAATGAATGTAACTGTACGCATTCATAAAAACTAAGGAGGTTTTCGTATGACCTCTATGTATATTCAATATATATTATTTAGCTTACTCGTGTTCTGGACTTTAAACAGATTCATGATGCGAAGTACGAAGAAAAAAGATAACTTAAAAACAACGACACCGTTAACAGAAAATAAGTTGGATACACCAAATGAAACAGTGAAAAGTACTACTTACACAGCGAAGTCAACAGATGAAACAACACAAGCAGAACATACTGAACTGGATGTTAATAAACCTGTACATGAGCAGGTAAAACCACAAGGTGCACTTGTTGAATATGGTAAAGGTATAACGCTTGGTAAAGTTATAACTGCTTTAATGATCGGTATGTTTGTAGCGATACTTAATCAAACGCTTATTAATGTAGCTTTACCGGTATTAATCAATGATTTTAGTATTTCAACATCTACAGCACAGTGGTTAACGACTGGTTTTATGTTAGTCAACGGTATTTTAGTACCGATTAGTGCATATATGATTCAACGTTTCACATATCGTCAGCTTTTCTTAACAGCGATGTTATTCTTCACGCTCGGTTCAATGATTTGTGCCATTTCATTCAACTTCCCGCTAATGATGCTTGGACGTGTCATTCAGGCAGTAGGTGCAGGGATATTAATGCCGCTCGGAACAAACGTATTTATGACGTTATTCCCACCTGATAAACGTGGTGCTGCAATGGGGATGATGGGGATTGCAATGATTTTAGCACCAGCGATTGGTCCAACATTAACAGGTTGGGTTATTCAGAACTATCATTGGAATGTCATGTTCTATGGAATGAGTGTTATAGGGGCAATTTCATTATTAATCGGTTTCTTCTGGTTTAAAATTTATCAACCGACTAAAGATGTTAAACTCGATATTCCCGGCGTAATATTCAGTACACTTGGATTTGGTAGTTTACTTTATGGATTCTCTGAAGCAGGAAATAAAGGATGGGATTCAGCTATCGTTATTTCAACGATGATCATAGGTATGATCTTCATCGTGTTATTTATTTATCGAGAAATGACAATGAAGATTCCAATGATGGATTTACGTGCTTTGAAATATAGTGGTTTCTCATTTACTTTACTTATCAATATTATTGTAACGATGAGCTTATTTGGAGGTATGCTTTTATTACCTGTCTACTTACAATCTATTCGTGGCTTCTCACCACTTGATTCTGGATTGCTCTTATTACCTGGCTCTCTTTTAATGGGTCTGATGGGACCAATATCAGGTAAATTACTTGATAAGATTGGTATTAAGCCGATTGCAATCTTCGGTCTAGCAATTATGACCTATGCAACATGGGAACTTACGAAGTTAAGTATGGATACAAGTTATAGACATATATTAAGTATCTATATTCTGCGTTCATTTGGTATGAGTTTCATTATGATGCCGATTATGACAGCAGGGATGAACGCATTACCACTTCGTATGATACCTCATGGTAATGCAATTAGTAATACGATTCGACAGTTAGCTGGTTCTATCGGAACAGCAATTTTAGTTACAGTAATGACACAGCAAACAACTGCGCATATGGGTGACATTGCTAACCAATTAGATAAAACGAATCCTGCAATAGTGAATTCTATGTCACAGATTGGACAGCAGATGGGTAGTAGTAATCTTGGTACACAAGTTGTTATGGGACAAATACAGAAGATGGCAACAATTAACGGTATTAATGATGCATTCTGGATTGCAACTGCATTAAGCTTACTTGCATTTGTGCTGGCATTTTTCTTAAAAGGAAAAGATCATTATACAACAGACGAAGTATAATTGAATATTTTTATAAACAAGGAGATAAAATGATTTATCATCCTTGTTTATTTTTATATAATGATTGGTAAGGAGTGGGTTGTATGAAAACCAAGTATATTGATAAACGCAGCTGGCGCCGTTTAATCAGAAAAGAATATCATGAAATTGCTGTCAAAGATGAACAGTTTGAAGGCATTATCGGGGAAATTATTATGGAGAAAGTAAAGTCACCGTTAGTGGTTAATATTATTGGAGAAGACATTGTCGTTGCAGATGATGGCTATCGCTGGCTACAAATATTACCGAAAGATAAACATTACAGTATAACAGTAATGTATAATCGTGAAAGTCAACCTATTCAATATTACATCGATATAAATGAAGAAAATTTTCCTGAACTTGGTCAGGCAAGAACGCATGATCTTTATTTAGATGTATTAGTATTACCTGATGGTCGATATGAACTGGTCGATGAACAAGATGCTAAACGTGCATTACGTAAGAAAGAGATTACGAAAGCACAATATGATTTTGCGTATCAGACAGCAAATGAGATAATGCAGCATGTAAAGACAAACTTTGGTGATCTGGAAAAGTTAGCGCTCTATTGCAAAGAAAAAATAGAAAAATAAAATGTGCCTATCGAGGATGATAGGCACATTTTGTTAGCTAGAAATATAATCTCCACCATTGATGTGGATTGTTTGACCTGTAACATACGTAGAATCATTGCTTGCAAGATAGACGTAAGCCGGTGCATTTTCACTTGGTTGACCACGACGTCCTAATGCAGTTTCTCCACCATGCTTTTCAACTTTCTCAGCCGGGAAAGTTGCCGGGATGAGTGGTGTGTAGATAGGACCTGGAGCAACAGAGTTTACGCGAATACCATCATCAGCAAGACTTTGTGATAATGAGCGCGTAAATGCAGTGATTGCACCTTTCGTCGCTGAATAATCAATTAAAGTTTTAGAACCGCGATAAGCAGTAACACTACTTGTATTGATGATCGTATCTCCTTTAGCAAGATGAGGAAGAGCTGCTTTTGATAAATACATCATACCAAATACATTTGTCGCAAATGTTTCCTGAATTTGATCTGCTGTAATATCTAAAAGACTATCTTGTGGGAATTGTACACCACCGTTATTAACTAATATATTTAGGCTGCCAAAGTCATTGATTACATTATCAATCAATTGTTTACAATTATCTTCTGATTTTAAATCATGTTGATAAGCTTTTGCTTTTGCGCCGAGTTCTTCTAATCTCTTAACCGTATCGTTAGCATCCGTTGCTTCATCGAAATACCCGATTGCCACATCAGCACCTTCTTTAGCATATAAAATAGCAACAGCACGACCAATACCTGAGTCACCACCGGTAATCAGTGCAACTTTACCTTCTAATTTACCACTTGCTTTATAATTCTCATCTTCAGCGATTGGCTTAGGATCCATGTCTTTTTCACTACCAGGTTGATGCTCTTGAGTGTAACCTTTAATCTCTTTGTCGATCTTTTCGAATTTATCCATCAATAACGCCTCCTAAGTTAGTATGCTTATCTTATTCCCTGAAAGCATTCTATGAAACGACGTGCAAAATTAGAATTGAAAATTAGATTAAGTTGAGTTAATATATATACAATTCAATAAGAATTTCTTCAGATGAGAAGAGTAACTTACTGACTTATGATAGAGAGCATGTGGCTGGTGGAAACATGTATAAGTTAGAAGTGAATGGGCTCATCGTTTGAATACTGGTTAACACATATACCAGTCGGAAACATGACCGTTACAACATGTACGTTATGATAGTAGCGATTAGGTGGTATAGCGAGAGACTCGTCCTTATTTAGGGACGAGTCTCTTTTTTATAAAAAAATAGGAGTGATGATTATGAAAACGATACTTACAGGTATTAAACCAACTGGAGAGTTGCACTTAGGTAATTATTTAGGAGCCATTAAACCGGCTATCGATTTGTCACAAGATAAAGCAAATCGTTATGCGTATTTTATCGCAGATATACATGCTTTAAACAATGATCAGATTCGTAAAGAAGGTGCGATCAATACATTGTCTCATAAAATAGCAGCAGCATTTATTGCATTAGGTTTAGATACAGATCGATGTCTTTTTTATAAACAATCTGATATACCACAAATTACTGAAATGACGTTTTATTTAATGAATGAGACATCTAAAGGTCTACTTAATCGTGCACATGCCTACAAAGCTAAAGTACAAGATAATATTGCAAACAATTTTGAACAAGATAAAAATGTAAATATGGGACTGTTTAATTATCCGGTATTAATGGCTTCGGATATATTAATAATGGATACTGATATTGTGCCAGTTGGTAAAGATCAAATACAGCATATTGAGATAACACGAGACATTGCACAAAGTATCAATCACCAATATGGCGATATATTTAAGTTACCGATTGCTCAAGTGGACGAAACGACAATGTTATTACCAGGAAATGACGGTCGTAAAATGAGTAAGAGTTATGGAAATACGATACCGCTATTTTCGACCGAAAAAGAATTATATAAAAACATTATGAAGATTAAAACGGAATCTATTCCATTAGGAGAACCAATCCCAACAGATAACTCAATTGTTTACACTTTATTTGAAGCATTCCTGGATAAAAGTGAAATGATTGAGGTAAAGCGACAATTTGAAGCGGGCGTTGGCTATGGAAATTTGAAGAAGACATTATTTGAAGTAATTAATAGCGAATTGAAAGATAAACGCGTGAGATATTTCGAATTATTGGATGACTATAAATATATTGATACAATATTAGAGAAAAATAAAGTAATCGTGCGTGAACAAGCTCAAAAGAAAGTTGATCAACTTAAAAATAAAATGTTGAATCATTAAGAATATATCAAACAAGTTCGATAAAAGTAGGATATCGGACAAGAAATGCTGGAGTAAGCTATTAATCAGCAAAACAAGTCCGATAAAAGTAGGATATCGGACAAGATATGTGGGAATTATCGATTAATCAGCAAAACAAGTCCGATAAAAGTAGGATATCGGACAAGATATGTGGGAATTATCGATTAATCATCGAAACAAGTCCGATAAAAGTAGGTTATCGGACAAGATTCCATCGTGATATAAAGGAGAACGCTATTATGTACGACGCACATATTCATTTAGATAAATATTCTGAATCTAAGCAGCAGCATATACTTCAAAATGAAGCGATTAATGGTTTGATTGCTGTTGCGATGGATTATCATGGTTCTCAAAAGTTACTCGATTTAGTCGATCATTCAAAAGTTAATATCGCGCTCGGATTTCATCCTGAACAACGGCTAAATCACGCTGAAATTAAGGAGATATTATCTCTGATCGATAATTATCATAATCAATTAACTGCTATCGGAGAGGTAGGTTTACCTCAATATTTAAAACGAGAACAGCCAAAGTTAAATGTACAACCTTATATAGAAGTACTCGAACAGTTTATTATTAAAGCGAAACAATATCGTTTACCGATCGTACTGCATGCTGTGTACGACGATGCACTTGTAACACTAGATTTACTGGAAAAACACACAATCGAAAAGGCACACTTCCACTGGTTTAAAGCGAGTGATGATGTAATCAATCGGTTATTAACTACAGATTATATGGTGAGCGTTACCCCGGATATATTGTGGAATCCGAAAACGCGAAAAATTGTTTCATCATTCCCGCTTGAAAGATTAATGATTGAAACGGATGGTCCGTGGCCCCATGATGATTTTGAGCCGCATCACATTCATGCACAGTTATCTGCTATAATAGAAGAAATTGGACATATAAAATCGATCGATACAGAAACTGTTAACCTAACAATAAAAGAGAATACGATTCGATTTTATAATCTTTAGAATTGAGGATTGTATATGAAAATTGATGATTACAGATTACTCGTTGCACTTGCTGATGAAGAGACGTTACGTAAAGCAGCCGATACATTATATATTTCACAACCTGCAGTGAGTCAGCGTCTTAAATCTATTGAAACAGAGTGGGGTACTGAAATCTTTATTCGTACGAAAAAGAAATTAATCGTTACGACAAATGGAGAAATGATTATTCAGCATGCCAGAAAGATGTTAAAAGAAGAAACGAATCTAAAGGAGATGATTCATTCTTCTGACGGTGTGGTCAACGGTAAGCTTTCAATCGGTGTATCTTCTTTGATTGGACATACAATATTACCGATAGTTTTAGGAAGATTTGTAGAACGTTATCCGAATGTAAAGATACAGCTACAAGTGGGTTCATCTACACGCATTACAAATAATCGTCATGATTTTCACGTTTCAGTAATACGTGGGAGCAAGATTATGAATTTGCACAATGAACTGTTAATGAGTGAAAAGCATTACTTTATCTATCCTAAGAACAAAGCACACGAGCTCGATCAGTTACCGATGATTGAGTTTCAGGCGGATCCAATTTACCTAAAGGAAATTGAACATTGGTATACAGAGCAGTTTAATAAGGAATATGCTCCGCAAATAAAGACCGATCAAATTTCCACTTGTAAATCATTGTTATTAAATGGTGTAGGTATGACCGTGCTGCCGGAAATCGTTATGAAAGACATAGATAATGATCAGTTCGAAATTCAGCTGTTAGAAGTTGCAAATAATCCTTTACTACGTGAAACTTATCTTTGTTATGAAACGGATATGTTAAGTTTACCGCAAGTGAGTGCTTATATTGAATTGATGAAAGAAGTAACTGCTGAATATCTTGATATAAAGAAATATGTACCTATTATATAGTGCGAATACGATGTGTATTCGTACTTTTTTCTGTGTAAATTTGGTATATTAGTCTAGAAGAGAGGGAGTAAATATGGACGTAAATCAAATATTCAGCAAAATTGAAGAGCAGACTGAGTTTGTAAAAATGGCAGAAGAATTTCAATATTTCTTTAAAGAATATGAAATGGGGCTTCTGGAACTTACAAGCGATATTGAAATTATTGACCTTGAATGGCAGGCACGACATGGCTATTCACCATTCGAACACGTTAAATCACGAATAAAAGCACCACTTTCTTTACGCGATAAATTAAATCGTAAAGGTATTCCTATTACACTAGATGATATTAGAGCAAATATATTCGATATTATTGGTGTACGCATTGTAACGACATTTGAAGAGGATGTTTATAAAATATGTGAGCTTCTCAGTGGACGAAGTGACTTAAGGATTGTACGTGTAAAAGATTACATTAAAAATCCAAAACCAAGTGGCTATAAAAGTTTGCATCTTATAGTAGAGACTGAACTTGTACTGTCAGAAGGTGTGAAGTGGATACCTGCTGAAATTCAAATTAGAACACTTGCAATGGATTTCTTTGCATCAACAGAACATAAATTACAGTATAAATATAATACGAGACAATTAAGTGATGATATACGTAAAGAATTACGTGCAGTAGCGGATGCTTCAAGTGAACTTGATCGTAAGATGACTGAAGTACGAAATACAATTCTACTAGGGTAGGTGTAAACATGATAACATCCGTACTGGCTCAAGGAGTAGGAATAATGAATGAAGATGCTGTTGTCATCAATGAAGCAGCAAATATTTATGGGGTTATTGACGGAGTAACAAGTTTGAAAGGTATTATGATTGATAATATCACACCTGGAAAACGTGCTACGGATGCTGTAAAAGCTACGTTTGAGCAAGTTGATAAAAGCATTACTTTAAATAATGCGACTGAACTTGCAAATGCCAGCATCCAAACAGAGATGGAAGCATTTAATATCGCTATTAATCATCCGAAAGATAGATTTCAGTGTTGCCACGCAGTTGTAAAGCTTCATGACAAAATGGCCGATTATTCCAGTTCAGCCGACTGTGTTATCTACACAATTACGAAAGAAAATAAAGTTACTCAAATCGTGCCTGATTATAGTAAGAAGAATGAAAGTGATCGCGTGAAGTACTGGCAGGAAAAATATCCTGGTGTATACGCATCAAATACATTGCCGGAAGAAATGATCGAAGCCCTTGATAATGCTAAAAGTACAGCAAATATTCCAGGTGGATATTCGGTGATGAATGGTGATGTCAATTTCAATCAGTCATATAATCGTGGACAATTTGAATTATCAAATTTATCACATATTCTGATTACAACAGATGGTTTCTTTGATATAGAAAGACTTGGTCTTCAGAAATTCGTTCAGAAACTTATTCATGATGGCTTAGATGCCATGCTCGAATATATGATTATGAAAGAATTAGAAGATATCGAGAAGATTCATTATCCACGAGTGAAATTACATGATGATAAAGCAGCGGTATTAATCACGTTATAAATAGACGTGACTATACAAATATTATTTTTGCTTTATAATATAACAGTGTTATATGTAGTTATAATAAATAGAAAGTAAGTGTATATATGTTTAAAAATTTATTAAGTATTAAAAATTATGTCTTATTTCTTATTAATATGACATTACTTGGTATGGCATTGGCGATTACAGTGCCATTCTTTGTGCTTTATGCGACACAGGAACTGGGTATGACACGTGGTCTGTACGGTGTAATGATGGCATTATTCGCACTTGCTGGTTTTGGTGTTAATACAATTGTTGCCAGATTCTCTGATAGAGCAGGATTTAGTAGAAAATACATGATAATGTTCAGTTTAGCGATGGCATCAGTTGCATTTAGTATGTATTATTTCGTAGCAAATCCTTATCTATTTATTGCATTATACGTATTCTTTGGTGGAATGGCAGCGCCAGCAATGCCTCAAATGTATGCATCGGCGAGAGAGAGTATTAATGCCTCGGCATCAAGCAAAAATGCAGTATTCGCCAATACCGTACTTAGATCAATGTTTAGCTTTGGATTTCTTTTCGGTCCACTTGTTGGCACAGTCTTACTGAAACACTTTGGATTTGGAGGCATATTTGGTGGTACAGTGATTATATACTGGATTGTACTTGTAACATTCCTAATATTCTTTCATGAAGTAAAACCAGAGAAGATTGTCTACAATTCAAATAGAGTAGAACCAGTTGCCCCGAATTTACTGAAAGATATGTATTTATTGATACCTTTCTTAGCATTTGTATTTTTGCATGTAGGACAATGGATGTATACGTTAAATATGCCATTATTCGTAACAGAGTATATTAAAGAAGATGAAGCAAATGTCGGATATTTAGCGAGTTTGTGTGCAGGACTTGAAGTACCGTTTATGATTATTCTTGGTATATTAGCAAGTAGATTTCAGACAAGGACATTATTGATGATTGGTGCAGTTGCTGGTGGTGCCTATTACTTCTCGATCGGAGTATTTGATAATGTAACAGCAATGTTAATCGGCCAGGTATTGCTTGCGTTCTTCCTGGCGATATTACTTGGATTAGGAATTAGCTATTTTCAGGATATTCTACCTGACTTCCCGGGTTATGCATCTACATTGTTCTCAAACGCGATGATCGTCGGGCAATTAGTTGGTAATCTTTTAGGCGGCGTTATGAGTGGTATTGTTGGATTAGGTAACGTTTTCTTTGTATCAGCATCATTCATGTTGCTTGCATTTATTTTATTAATATTCACTAAACCTGTAAAAATGGAGGATTTAGGATGACATTCATACTATGGACATTAGTTATATTAGCTTTTTTATCAGCATTTGTAGCATTAGTGATGCCGATGATACCTGGTATACTGATGATGTGGATTGGCTTTTTCATCTATCATTTCGCGATTAACAATAATGAACTATCATGGTTCTTCTGGATAGCGATGGCGACACTTACGATTATCACTTTACTAAGTGATTATGTATTAGGAAGCCGCTTTGTTAAGAAGTATGGTGGAAGTAAGGAGGGAGAGCTTACGGCAGCAATCGGTATTATACTCGGTAGTTTCTTCTTCCCACCATTCGGTATTATCATCATACCGTTTGTTGCAGTATTCATTGTAGAACTACTGATTCAGCAGGATTTTAAACGTGCAATGGATGCGAGTATCGGATCGTTATTAGGATTCCTTACAAGCACGGTGGCTAAGTTTATCATTTTAATTATTATGATTATATGGTTTATATTTGATATCATCATTTAAAAAAATCATCCCAAAGCATGAACTTTGGGATGATTTTTTTATCTTATAAAAGCAACTTCCTTATCGTTTCGGGAAGCATTAAATAATAATTTATAGAGCAGGTAAAACGCTATTCCGATACTGATGTTAACATACCATGGGATATGAACAACTGGTCCGATGTGTATTAAATCTGGTAAGAACATCGAAACGAGGAATGGAATAACCATCACAATCCATAACACAAAAAATATTATAATTTTTTGTCCTCTTGTTTCATCTTCCTTAAAAGCGCTAAGTTGTAAATATTTGAAGATACCGAAAATGATTGCACCGATAACAAGTGAAGTTATAAGATTAGCACTTAATTCACTACCGAGATAAATCGCATTGTCTCTGTGTAACAGATTTACGATGATAAAATCAGCGATACCTGAAATACCTCTAAATATTGCAAATAGTAGAAATAACATTGAAGCACCGAACATCCACATATTACGCTTCGATTCTTTTGGAATCTCAGCAACTAAATCTTTAGCAAATTGTTCTGGATCATGGCCGAAGAATTCTTCGGTTGTTACATCATGCATCTGAGCTTCTAGTAAGTGATCTAATAAATCCATTAAAGTCACTTCTGTAACGCGCTCTGAAATTGATAGATCACAACGTAAATACATTAATACCTGTTCGTAAACTTTTAAATTTTCTGGCGTCAGTTCTTCACGTTTTAAGTTATTTTGTTCGATAATATCTTTTGTTTTCATGACACTCACTCCTAAATGAATTGTTTTTTCGGAAAATATTTCTTCTTGATATGGATAGTTGTAACTATAAAGACAATAGCCAAGGGTAATGATAAATAAAATGGAAAACTAAAATAAGGTCCTTGTTTAACAAAGTTAAAAATAAAATATGTGATTGAATATGATAGAAACAAAGATAACGCTTGGATAATATTTTGAGTCTTCGTTCTATTTTGTGCATTTGAGTCTAAAAATATACTTAGCAAGCTGAAGATTAAGAAAACAAAAACAATTAATAAAGCAGCAAGTACAGGAATTTTAATATGGCGAACGACACTTATCCAACTTAAAAAATCAGCAAACCCGAAAATAACAAATAATATACTGAACATAATAGAAAATGTAAAAGTACCAAATAGTAAAATTGATTTAAAAGATCTTTTAGGTAATTCTATTGAAATATCATCAACAAATTGATCTAAATCTTCGCCAAAAAAAGAATTTGCTGATTTACCATTTCTTTGTGCAATAAGTAAATCATCTAAAATTTCTAATAATAATTCATCCGATTCGTCTTCTGAAAGTGTTACTTTAGTAATCTTATTTGCGATATAATCAAATGCTTTTCTGTTATGAGGTTTCAGTTGATTCACTTTTCTTACGTAATCTATATTCATTTCATTTAAATTTGTCATTTTAGTCCTCCTTAATAGGAAATTTTCTTTTTATAAGTAAATATACAAGTAATTAGAAAAGTAATGCCCAATAAGACAAGGATATATCCAGCAGGTTCAGATAGGTTTTTATCATAACCAAATAAATAAATAAATACTAATTGGTAAAAATATCATTAAAAAATATATTGGTAGCGTCAAAGTTTTTCCTCTATTTGAACTGAAAGTGTTATTCTTCATTAAATAAATGGTTATAAAGATAGCGAGCGTTAACAAAACTATGAATAGTGATATTGAAAGTAAAGACAAATTATAGTTTACAGATACATAGCTGCCAGTAATCCAATACTTTAATTGGCTTAGGAATCCAAAGGGTATCAAGATTGAAGCGATTGTTAGTGTGCTCGTAAACAAGATATACCACAATGGATGTGTGAATTTATTTTTAGGTAATTCTTCAAATAAGTCTTTACTGAATTGTTTTGTATCATTACCAAAGAATTCTTGTGTGGTTAAACCATTATTTTGTGCATCTATTAGATGATCTAGGATATCAGATAAGATATTATCGACTTCACGCTCTTGCAATTTATAATCCATTTTTAATTCATTCCTAACTTTAAGGAATGCTTCTTTGTTATTTGAAGTGAGTTGTTTTAATTTTCTTTGATAAATTATATCCATCTTATTTAGTTTGCTCATGACATTCACTCCTTATTAATCAAATTTGATATTGGTCCTACAATTGCATTCCATTCTTCGACCATGTTTTCAAGTTCTTCTTCACCCTCAGGCGTAATAAAGTAATATTTTCGTTTCGGTCCGACATCACTCGCACGCATTTCACTGGTAATCAAATTTTTCTTTTGTAAACGAAGAAGAACTGGATAGATTGTACCTTCACTAATGTTACCGAGTCCGGAATCGAGCAACTTCTGTGAGAGTTCATAACCATAGACTTCTTTTTCTTTAATAATCGAAAGAACGCATGCATCGAGCAGTCCTTTCAATAACTGAGTGCGCATACTCATATGTTTCACCTCTATTTTGTAATACAAGATAGCGAATCTTTTAAAAGCTACTTTGTATTACCAAGTAGCTTATTTATAATATATTACTTATGGAATGGAATGTCAAATATTGTTTTAAATCATTTGAGTGGGCTGAATTTATGGTATTCAGCCCACTCGAAGTTAAAATTCTATTAAAAATAACTGTGAGTGGGCTAAAAACATCATTTTCAGCCCACTCACACCAATTCATTCAACTATTTTCTTTTTACCATCTTCGCATTACTATTTGCTTTTCCTTGTCGGGTTAGCTTCTTCCATTTATTTCGTTCAGCCTTCATCTTTGCTTCATCATTACGTCGTTCCACAAATGCCAGTTCTCTTAAATATTTATTATATCGTTCAAATCGTTCTTCACTAAGTTCACCTGATGTTATTGCAGCATTTACTGCACATCCTGGTTCATTTGTATGTGTACAATCATTGAATTTACATTGAGATATAAGATCTTCTATATCTTCGAATTCAGTTACTAATCCTATATTTTCACCGGTATTCCAAAGCTGGAATTCGCGCATACCGGGTGTATCGATTAATATTCCTCCATCATCTAGTACAAGGAGTTCACGATGAGTCGTCGTATGTTTTCCTTTATCATCAGTTAATCTGATTTCGCCTGTATCCATAACGTCTTTTCCTAATAAACGATTGATCAACGTAGATTTTCCTACACCACTAGAACCGAGTAAAGTGCCTGTTTTATGTTCTTTTAGATAAGCTCTAATTGCTTCTATATGATTATCACTATCATGTTGCACAAAATACACTGGTACTGTTGGTGCTACATTGCTCAATTCTGCAATTATAATTTCTTTATCGAGTTCTGTAATTAAATCAGCTTTTGTCATAATGATAATTGGTGTTGCACCTGAATCATATGTAGCGATTAAGTAGCGTTCTAATCGATTGGTATTAAAGTTATCGTTACAACTCATCGTAAGAAAGGCATAGTCGATGTTCGTCGCGATTATTTGTGGTTTCGTTTGATTACCTGCAGCATTTCTAATAAATTGCTGTGTCCTAGGTAAGATATGCTGAATAATACCTTTATGTTCATTTGGGAATGGCTTGATCAACACAAAATCTCCGACTGCCGGTACTTCTATAAGATTATGACTGCTAAATTTATCTTTACCGGAGAGCTGAACAAGATATTCACCTTCTTCAGTAATTGCGCGATACATCCCTTTATGTTGAACAGATATTCGTGCTTTAAGTAATTTTTCATCGATAGCGTTTGCTTGTTTCTTTCGTTCTTCGTTATATCCTAATTGAGTCAAAATTTCCATTATATTGCTCCTTTTATATATAAAAATACCCGTGGCGATTATTCGTCACGGGTATACGAGCAATAAATTAGCGAGTAATGTCCATGACGAAATAAAATGTAGCATTTACCAGATTAAATTTCGCCATAAAACATCACTCCTTCCTTTTTTAATATCATATATTAATTTATTATATTGTGTCAATATTACAAATTATATAATTATAATGTGTGGTTCTTTCGTTTTAATGGTATTTCATTAGGAATGAGGGTATATTAAAAGTATTACTAAGAAGGAGGCATTTCAATGTTTCGTATTAAACAGGATTTTATTAATCAATATCGCATGGAAGCAAATACGACAATCGCGTGTTTAAAAGAGTTAACTGATGAGTCTTTAGATCAAGCGGTATCAGAATTAGATCGTACTTTAGGTGAGATTGCATGGCACGTCATTTCAAGTGTCGGAGGTTTTGCCGAACGTGCTGGTTTAAAAGTAGAAGGTGCAACATTTAATTCTGCTAAACCAGAAACGGTTGCTGAAATGGTAAGTGCAGCAGAAGAAATATATAATAATACATTAGCAGCTTACGATGCTTCATTAACAGACGAAAGTTTAATTGAAGATGTTGATTTCTTCGGTCAAAATATGCCGAAAGGTCATCTGCTTTATTCTATGATTGCTCATCAGGCACATCATAGAGGTCAAATGACAGTATTAATGAGACAGGCTGATTTAAGAATCCCGCCAATTTATGGTCCTTCTCGTGATACGCAATAATTTGTTATAAGATTAATTTAAAAGTAGGTAGTCGATTGTAGACTACTTACTTTTTTTAATTTTGATAAACTTTTATGTGATATTGATTCGTTTAGGGGTATAATTATTTATCATTAAAGATAAATAGAGGTGACAAATGGAAAGTTTTATTATTATTTTAAGTCTTGTATTTGCAATCATTGTCTCTACGATTGTTAATTACTATTTTCCGAAGGTACCGTTAGCATTTATCCAAATCATTATCGGGATGCTAATATTCTTAACACCAGTACCTTTACATGTAGAATTTGAACCGGAACTTTTCTTAATGGGCATTATCGCACCACTATTATTTTTAGAAGGCTATCATGTATCAAGATTAACTTTTATTAAATATTTAAAGCCGATCATCTTAATGGCAATGGGACTGGTATTTACAACGGTGATTGGATTAGGTTATATCGTCCACTGGATGATGCCATTTCTACCACTCGCTGCAAGTTTTGCACTCGCTGCAATCATTTGTCCTACTGATGCTGTAGCAGTGCAGGCAATCGCTAAAGGAAAGAAACTTCCTAAAGGATTAATGACTATCCTTGAAGGGGAATCATTACTTAATGATGCTGCTGGTATTTTAAGCTTTAAGATTGCTTTGCTCGCGTTAACAACTGGTGCATTCAGCGTTAGTGAATCTGTCTCACAGTTTTTTATTGCAACTGTAGGTGGTTTACTGATAGGTCTATTTGTCGGTCTATTGTTTGTACAGCTAAGAATTTTCTTAATCAGAAAAGGATTTTTTAATGAATATATCTTTATTTTAATTCAGCTTTTAACACCGTTTATTATTTATGTAATTGCGGAACAAGTTCACGTGTCAGGCGTAATCGCGGCTGTAATTGGTGGTATTGTACACGGTATCGAACGTGATAGGATGAGTCAGGCAACGACGCGTTTACAGATGGGTTATAACAATACGTGGGGATTATTATCAACTGTACTAAATGGATTCGTCTTTACGTTACTTGGTTATTTAATACCTGAAGTGACTACTTCTTTAGTTGAACATGGTAATGAAGATATCTTTTCGACAGTAATGTATATGCTTATTATTGCGCTTCTTGTATACTTCTTTAGATTTATCTGGGTATTTTTCCTATATGATATGTTCTATATTCGAGAAAGTCGTTTTGAACGTATATTAAATCGAGAGAATATTGATCAGAAAGAAGTTCGACCAAATCGCTTTAAGTATGCATTAATTGCAACTGTATGTGGTGTACACGGTACAATCTCTATGGCCATCGCATTGACGATTCCAAGAGAGATTGTTAACGGAGAAGTATTTAATTACAGAGATAATTTATTATTTATCGCAGCAGGTGTTATTGTCATCAGTTTAGTAGTCGCACAAATCTTCCTGCCAATATTGATGCCGAAAGTTGAAGAAGCTGTTGATGAATCAATGCTTAGCTTTAATGATGCACGTATTAAATTAAAAGAATATGGTATTAAATATATTCATGATAATACGACAGAAGAAAATAGTATGATTGCTGGTAATTTAATTCGTCAATATACGATGCAGGTTGGTTTCTATAGTGAAGTGACTGATAGAAATCATAGTCCTAAAGAAATTGATCGCCTGCATGCGATTGCGATGAATGTAGAAATGAAGACTTTAAATGAGATGATTGATTCAAATGAAATTACTCAAAGTTCATTTAATAACTATGTTCAATATATTGAGCGTTCAAAAATATTCCATTCCACAAACTTTTTTAGACGTATGCTGTTTCTATTTAGAATGCACCTCAAACGTAAAGAGTTTGCAAATCGCATTAATCAGGCGAGTTCTTTATCGATAAAGAATAATTTATATGAAATTCAAAAGGTCGCTGCGCGTGTTCATTACAATGTCGTCCAGCGTTTAAGTGAAGAAATGACTTTAGACAATCGTGTGGAAATTGCATTAGTATCAGATAATTATTTAAATAGGGTAAACCAGTTAAAAAGAAATGCAACGAGTGAGACATTAGAAGATGACGAAACGTTATTTGCACTAGATGTATTAAAAGCTGAGAAAGATCTAGTGAATCGTCTGTTAGCTAGAGGAAAGATAACGACAAGTTTAGCAGTAGAACTCAGACAATCGATTAACTATGATGAAATGATGTTACTCGATACATATGAGGATGACTAACATAGAGATAGTGAATACGAAAGAAGCTTCCAGCAAATGCTGGAAGCTTCTTTTAATTATTTAGTGGTGTCTTGCCTTTAAAGTTTACAAGATCATATGCCAGTTTTACATCTTCATCACTCGGGGGTTCAACATCAGATAAAGGATATTGAATACCTAAAGCTTCCCATTTGTGTACCCCAAGTTGGTGATATGGAAGAATTTCAAATTTTTCAACGTTCTCTAATCGATTGATAAATTCGCCGAGTTTCATTAAATCTTCTTTATTGTCTGTTATACCTGGCACAAGTACATGTCTAATCCAGACAGGTTGCTTTCTTTCTGAAAGCATTTGAGCAAATCTTAAAATATGAGTATTCGGTTTTCCTGTAAGTTTCAAATGTTTCTCATTATCAATATGTTTAATATCTAATAGAAATAAATCAGTATTCTTCTGCATTTCATCAAAGTGACGCATAAATGCTGGTGTTTCATTAAAGCAACCTGCTGATGTATCAACACAAGTAGATATGCCATGCTGCTTTAACTTTGCAAATAACTCTTCAAGGAATGGTAACTGCAGTAACGGTTCACCACCACTAACAGTTACGCCACCACCTGAAGCGTTAAAGTAGGGGATGTAAGGAACTACTTCTTCTAAAATTTCATCAGCAGTAACTTCTCTTGAAGGTGCACCGATTTCCCAAGTATCAGGGTTATGACAGAACTGGCAACGCAGGAGGCAACCCTGTGTGAATAATATATAGCGTAAACCAGGTCCGTCTACCGTACCTAAACTTTCTACTGAATGAATATGTCCTTTAATCATTTAAATCCCCGTCCTTTAACTACTTAGTGCATTGTTATATTCTACATTTTTTCGTGGAATGTTCTTGAAATAACGTCTAATTGTTGTTCTCTTGTTAATTTAATAAAGTTTACAGCATATCCTGATACACGGATTGTAAGTTGAGGGTATTCTTCTGGATGTTCCATCGCATCAAGTAAAGTTTCTCTGTTAAATACATTGATGTTTAAGTGGTGACCATGCTGCATTGCATATCCATCTAACACACCAACTAAGTTTTGTTGCTGAGAATCATCTTCTTTACCTAAAGACTTAGGAACGATAGAGAATGTGTTAGAAATACCATCTTTACAGCAGTCATATGGTAATTTTGCAACTGATGATAATGAAGCTAAAGCTCCGTTTTTATCTCTACCGTGCATTGGGTTAGCACCTGGTGCAAATGGTTCTCCTTCTTTACGGCCGTCAGGTGTGTTACCTGTTTTCTTACCATAAACTACGTTTGAAGTGATAGTAAGTACAGACATTGTATGTTCTGAATCACGGTAAGTTTTGTGTTTGCGTAATTTGCTCATAAATGATTCTACTAATTGTACAGCGATATCATCGACACGTGCATCATTGTTACCGTATTGAGGGAATTCTCCTTCAGTTTCAAAGTCAACGACTAATCCTTCTTCGTTACGAATTGTTTTAACTTTAGCGTATTTGATTGCTGATAATGAATCAGCTGCAACTGATAGCCCTGCAATACCTGTAGCCATTGTACGAATAATTTCAGTGTCATGTAAAGCCATTTCAATTCTTTCATAGCTATATTTATCATGCATGTAGTGGATAACGTTTAATGAGTTGATATAAACACCAGCTAACCATTCCATCATTTGATCAAATTGTTTGTATACTTTATCGTAATCTAAAATTTCATCAGTAATAGGAGCGAAGTTTGGTCCCACTTGAGCGCCACTTACTTCGTCAACTCCACCGTTGATAGCATATAATAATGTTTTTGCTAAGTTTGCACGTGCACCGAAGAATTGCATTTGTTTACCAATCTTCATTGCAGATACACAACAAGCAATACCATAGTCGTCGCCATAGCTTTCACGCATTAAATCGTCATTTTCATATTGGATTGAGCTTGTTTTAATACTCATTTTTGCACAATACTTTTTGAAATTTTCAGGTAAGCGGGTAGACCATAATACAGTTAAGTTTGGCTCTGGTGCTGGTCCTAAGTTATCTAATGAATGTAAGAAACGGAAAGAGTTTTTAGTAACTAATGGACGTCCATCAATACCGACACCAGCGATTGATTCAGTTACCCAAGTAGGGTCACCAGAGAATAATGCGTTGTAATCTGGTGTACGCGCAAATTTAACTAAACGTAATTTCATAATGAAGTGGTCGATGATTTCCTGTACTTCGATTTCTGAAATTGTACCAGCTTTTAAATCGCGTTCTGCATAAATATCTAAGAATGTAGATACACGACCTAGACTCATTGCAGCACCGTTTTGTTCTTTAATTGCTGCTAAGTATGCTAAGTAAGTCCATTGAACAGCTTCTTTAAAGTTTTCAGCTGGACGAGAAATATCAAATCCATAAATATTACCTAATACTTTTAATTCATTTAATGCACGATATTGTTCAGAAACTTCTTCACGTAAACGAATAATGTCTTCTGACATTACTGATGATAAGTTATTGAAGTCTTTTTGTTTTTCATTCATTAAGAAATCTACACCATATAATGCAACACGGCGGTAGTCACCAATAATACGTCCACGTCCGTAAGCATCTGGAAGACCTGTAATGACACCAGCTTTTCGACAAGCTAACATTTCTTTTGAATAAGCATCGAATACACCAGCATTGTGTGTTTTACGGTAATCTGTAAATATTTTTTCAGTTTCTTTATCTAATTCATAGCCATATGCTTCACAAGCAGCTTTTGCCATACGAATACCACCAAATGGTTGCATAGAGCGTTTGAAAGGTTTTTCAGTTTGAACACCGACAATTGTTTCAAGATCTTTATTTAAATAACCTGCGTCATGCGATGTGATCGTAGAAGGTATTTTTGTATCCATATCCCACATACCACCACGTTCACGTTCTTCTTTCGTTAACTGCATAACTTGATCCCATAATGTCTTCGTTGCTTCAGTTGGCCCAGCTAAAAACTCATCTTTACCGTCATATAAAGTGTAGTTTAATTGGATAAATTCGCGAACGTCGATTCTTTTGTTCCATTTACCAGTTTTAAAACCTTCCCAGGCATGTGTTTTTTTAGTTTCTTCTTTAAACATATTAATCCCTCCAAATTTCCATTATGTTAATTACTTCACAATACTATTATAACAACTTTACGTGAAAAGAATCACATTAATTTTGAAAACGGTTGATTTTTTATAAAATATTGATTTAAAGCTTTTTATCTGTAATGGTACACATTAGTTTTTAGAATTTTGTATATATAACAGTTAAGATTTATAGCTTTTGACGTGCAATAATATTGAAGTTTAGTGTGGAGTTAACAAACATATCCATGTACAATAATAAAGGTGAAATAACATGAGAAAATTATCATTAACTGAAACAAATAAGATAAAAGAAATTGCAGCATTACATGAAAATATCCCATCAGCTTATGATTCATCATATAAGGTAACACCTGTTGATATAGCATTGCGATATGAATCAATTCAATTACTGATGAAGCATAAGCATGATCAGATAACAGTCATAGAACAAAACAACAAAATCTGTGCATATATTTGGTATGCAATAGATGATGAAATACATATTAAATCTACTTATGTTTATCCGGAATATCGTAATCAAGGATACGCGATACAACTCAAGTATTATGTTGAAACAATCGCAAGGGAACAACACATTGGTATTATATACAGTGATGTTGATACGAGAAATTTTGCGATGAAACAGTTAAATAAGAGACTAGATTATCAATTTAAAGAGGATAGTAATCGAATGATAAAAATAATAGAGGTGCAAAATGATTAGAACGCTTTATATTGATGAAATGAATACGTTGCATGTTTGTGATTCACCCTATGATATAGAAGTAACGCCGAAATGGTTGTGGGTGGATATGAGTGAGCCTACAAAAGAAGAGAATCTACTACTAAGTCAGTTTTTTCACTTTCATCCATTATCTATTGAAGATGCAACGACCGTTAAGCAACGCCCGAAATATAAAGAAT
Organism: Macrococcoides goetzii; assembly: GCF_002742385.2. GTDB lineage: Bacteria > Bacillota > Bacilli > Staphylococcales > Staphylococcaceae > Macrococcoides > Macrococcoides goetzii. The sequence goes on along the minus strand of NZ_MJBI02000003.1, from coordinate 180,577 downwards.
ATGATGATTATTTATTTTTCGTCTTTCATGCAATTGACTTGCGTACGATGAAACCCGAAGAAATTGATATCTTTATTAATTCAACGCTCATTGTGACCTATCATAAAGAAGCTTCTGAAGAGGTGGATAAAGTCTGGCATACGATGCTAAACAAAAAACCGAATGAAAAGGTTACGACAAATGAAGTGATGTATAAAACGCTTGACGCCATCGTCGATAACTATTTCCCGTTCGTATATGACTTAGAAGACAAAGTATTCTCGTTTGAAGATAGACACTCAGTAGATATATCAACTGAGAACTTAATAGATGAAACGTTTGATTTGAGAGAAGATCTATTATTGATAAGACGTACAGTATTGCCGATGCGCGACTTAGTATATCGACTATTAGAAGGCAAAGTATTGGCATTAAGTAAGAAACAGAAAATATTTTTACATCATATTAATGACCATTTAATTAAGCAGGTAGAGATGATTGAATCTTCCCGTGAGATGACAGCGGATATTCGTGATAATTATATCTCACTGAACTCTTTTAGAATGAATAATATCATGAAAATTTTAACGATATATTCAGTAATTTTTATGCCACTGACTTTAATTGCAGGAATTTACGGGATGAACTTTGATGTCATGCCTGAATTGCACTGGAAATACGGATATTTGGCAGTATGGATTGTGATGATTGCTATTACGGTTGGAATGATAGGCTATTTCCGAATAAAGAAGTGGTTTTAATATAAAAACCAATAGAGTTGATGAAATTCAACTTTATTGGTTTTTTTATTTGATTATTAATTTTTATAAATCTAAAAAATATTGGATATAACCAATAAATTTCAATTTCATTATTTATATTGTGTAAAGTCTTGAAGAATTCAATCGGCAGTAGATTTTAATAAAATAATAGCGAATAAAAAAATAATAATACCAATTTTAAATTCAGTGAAAATAGCTTTAATTCAATGGTTGAAAGGGTTTACAAAAAATATTAATGAATATATATTTAAATTATTAAAAAATAAAAGGAGTGTTTGTTATGTATAGGAAAAAAAGAAAATTTAGTATTAGAAAGTTTTCAACTGGTGTTGCATCGTCATTATTGGGTATAACCATTCTGTTTGGAACAGGTGTAAATGCTCAAGCAGAACAAACTAAAGAAAATTCAAAAAAATTAACACCGGAGATACTTCTTGAACAAAATAATAATGGTAAAGGAAATAGTAAAGATGGTATAACTAAAAATAAAAAAATTAAACAATCTTCTGAAATTAAAAATAAAAATAGTATGGATGTCCTTAAATCTGATACTATGACGATTAAAGTAGATGAAAATTTTCCGACGATTAAAGAATATATTTTAAAAGATGGAACAAAAGTAAATGGTCAGACATATCAAAACAATGAAGTTATTGTAAATGGAGAGCTATTGCCAGCGAAAACAACCTATAAAAAAATCAATAATTCAAAAAGTGAATATCGATTAGATGTAAAAAATGAATCCGGTTCAATTGATGCAACATTTATTTTTAATTTAGCTGTAATGCAAAATAATATTGAATTACAAATGACTGACTATATTAATCATTCGAACGATCCTGAGAATTATATTCGTTCATTTGGATTTTATGATCATGCACTCGTTTCAGTTAATGAAGGTGAAAAAGATGCGACATTGAAACTGACGAAAATGTCAACTAACACAATGAAAAGCGGAGATAAAGAATATAAAGTAGATAAATCATTTAATAGTGAGTTTCTAGACTATGGTATGTATGGATTTATTTCAAATGACCATTATAGTGCTGGTCTCTGGAGTAATGCACAAGTCGGAAATTCTGGGGAACAAGATTTTCTAAGAGTTTCTGCAATAGCTCATGATGACGGTAAAGTTAAGTCTGTTGGTTTAACAGCTGCGCCTTGGATCATTCAGCCGACACTTCAACATAAAAGTGCAAAAGAACAAGGTTTATTACCACATGTAAAAGTAGCGATTGCACAGGATGAGAACGCAGATAACAAGATTGATTGGCAAGATGGAGCAATCCGCTATCGTGATATTATGAACAATCCTTATAAATTTGAAGAAGTCCCTGATTTAGTAGGCTATAGAATAGCAATGAATTTTGGTTCACAAGCTCAAAATCCTTTCTTAAAGACTTTGGATGGTGTTAAAAAATTCTCATTAAATACTGATGGACTAGGGCAATCTATTTTATTGAAAGGTTATGGTAGTGAAGGTCACGATTCAGGTCATTTAGATTATGCTAATGTTGGACAAAGGATGGGCGGCAAAGAAGACTTAAATACGTTATTATCTAAAGGAGCTTCATATGGTGCTAAGTTCGGGGTGCATATAAACGCATCAGAAACGTATCCTGAATCAAAAGTCTTTAATCCGGATTTATTAAGAAAGAATTCAGATGGTTCTTATAGCTATGGATGGAACTGGCTAGACCAAGGTTTCAATATCGACGCAGATTATGATTTAACACATGGAAGAGCTGAAAGATTTAAAAAATTTAAAGAGGTTGTTGGAGATAAACTGGATTTCATTTATGTAGATGTTTGGGGAAATAACCAGTCAGGAAATAATCAGGCATGGGCTTCACATCAACTAGCAAAAGAGATTACTGATTTAGGATGGCGAGTCGGCGTTGAATGGGGTCATGGTATGGAGTATGATTCAACTTTCCAGCACTGGGCTGCGGACTTAACATACGGTGGGTATCAATATAAAGGCATAAATTCTGAGGTTGCAAGATTTATAAGAAATCATCAAAAAGATTCATGGGTAGGTAATTATCCACAATATTCTGGTGCAGCAGATTTTCCTTTATTAGGCGGCTATGATATGAAAGATTTCGAAGGATGGCAAGGTCGAAATGATTATCCAAATTATATAAAAAATATATTTAAAACGAACGTACCAACAAAATTTTTACAACATTATAAAGTGATGCGTATAGAAAATGGTCAACCTGTTAAAATGACTGCAAATGGTCAAACGATTAACTGGACACCAGAAATGTTGGTTGAATTGCAAAATGAAAATAAAGATAAGGTTATTGTTGAACGTAAATCGAATGATTATGAGAATGATATAAAAAACTATCGCTCAAGAACAATGACTTTAAATAATAAAGTAATACTAGATGGAGAAAAATATCTCTTACCTTGGTATTGGGATCAAAATGGTAAATTACTACCTGTAAAAGATTCTAAATTATACCACTATAGCGTTGAAGGTGGCACATCAAGTTGGGAATTACCAAATAATTGGTCCAGCAAAAAAGCTTTTGTATATAAATTAACTGATACAGGAAAAGAACTGGTTGATCAGTTAGATTTAAAAAATAACACAATTACTTTGAAAGACATTGAAAGTGAAACACCTTATGTAATATATGGTTCGAAACAAAAAGAAGAAAAGATGGTTTGGAGCGAAGGTACACTTATTGATGATACTGGATTTAACAGCGAAAGAATTGATCAATGGAAAGTAAGAGGAGATAAAGGTAGTATCAGTATTGCTGAATCAGTTTCAGGTAATGAGATGTTAAAAATTCAAGATAGTAAAGTTGATACTTCTTTAACACAAAAAATTAAAGGATTAGTTCCTGGTCAACAGTACGCACTATATGTTGGTGTAGATAATAGAAGTGAAAATAAAGCGAGCATATCAGTTTCAAAAGGAAACAAAATCATTTCATCGACATCTACATCTCAATCGATTGCTAAAAATTACGTAAAAGCCGATGCTCATAATACAAGTAAAGAATCGGAAACTAAAAAAAATCAAGGTAGCTATTTCCAAAACATGTATGTATATTTCGTAGCACCACAATCAGGCAATATTGATTTAACAATCCATAGAGAAAAAGGAGAGGGAGAAACATATTTTGATGATTTAAGAATTGTGAAAAATGATAGTAAACTTATGAACAACAGTGAATTTAATCAAGATTTTGAAAAAGTACCGCAAGGGTTGTTCCCATTTGTAGTATCAGAAGCTGAAGGTGTAGAAGATAATAGAGTGCATCTCTCTGAAAAAAATGCACCATATACGCAAAGAGGCTGGAATAATAAAAGGTTAAATGATGTAATTGGTGGAGATTGGTCATTAAAGGTAAATGGATTAACTGGGAAAAATAAAATGGTGATACAAACGATTCCACAAAATTATTATTTCAAACCTGGTGTAACTTATGAAGTGTCATTTGATTATGAGTCAGGCTCAGATGGAACATATGCTTTTGCAACAGGTAATGGCAGTATAGATGTTAATAAAGATTTCAAAAAAATACCATTAAATAATACGATTGATGAATCAAAACCTAAGCGTATAACGTTTAATGTAACTGGTGGAGAAAATGGTGATACTTGGATTGGTATATATTCAACGAATAAAGCGCCAGATTTAAGAAATGTAAAAAATAATAATCAAATCAATTTTGAAGGAATGAAAGATTTTGTGATAGACAATCTAACGATTAAACCTGTAAATGAAGATAAATAATAAGATTACAATATTTATTAAATAGGGCTACTTCAGAATAAAGAAGTGGTTTTAATATAAAAGGAGCAGAATTAAATTTCTGCTCCTTTTATCATTATTTCACGTAAGTACTACAATGATAAATATTGTGCCATTCTTTAAACATTATACCTTTGTCACCTTCGATAGGATCATGTTCAGGTAACATTACACTATTTATCGTACTGTTAATTGTTTGGATGTCTTCATAACTTGTTAACGTTTCAACATCAATATCTGTTGGGTATGCACCCACAACTTTAAAATCCTCACTTGCTTCGATACGTTTATGACCATAGCCTGCAGGTAGAAGTAATGCATCACCTTGTTTTACTTTTAACTGACTTCCTGATTCACCACCAATCATCAAAGTTGCTTCACCTGAAGCAATACCAAGCACTTCATGTGTATTAGGATGGAAATGATGATAGTCAAATACACCATTTGTCCATATACCTGTCCATTGATTCTGTTTAAATATTTCAGTAAAATCTCCGTCAACATCCTGATAGACGATTACAGGTAGAATCATGTGATTCGGTGTGCTTTTTGATACCGGGCTATGAATAATTTTATATTTCATAAATATTCCTCCTCGTATTGATATATTCTTATTGTTCGTTATTTCTTTTTATAAAGCAAAAGATAAGATTTTAACCAAATGTTAATTCCATACGAAATTTATATTCTATGTTAAAATAAAGACAGAATGATGAAGGTGGGATTAACTTGAAAAACTTTGCGTACTTAGCAATTTCAGGTGCTTTATTTTTAACGGGCTGTAGTAATGATGATACAACAGCAATTAAAAAAGATATTGAATCATTAAAGCAGCAAAAAGATAAATCAGAAAAAGAATATAAATCATTACAGGAAGATAATAAATCGATCGATAAAGAAATTAAAGAAAAGCAGTCTGAAATAGATACGCTGAAAAAAGAAAAAGAAGCTGAAATAAAAGCACAGATTAAGCGTGAAGAAGCTGCGAAGAAAAAGCAGGAAGCTATCGATAGACGCAATCGATTAATCGCAAAACAAAAAGCTGAACAGGAAGCTAAAGTGCGTGCACAGAAAGAAAAGAAAACAGCACAGGCAAGAAATAAAGCGACTATGCCCAATACAATTGCAGCAAGTACAAATGGCAAAATTCAAACGATTAAATCGATTCGCAATGTAGGACTTAACTTTAATGATTCTGGCATGAAAACATCAATTAACCGTATACAAATATTTAAAGTAACAGATATGCCTAAAGATCAGGTCGTACTGTTTGATGGTGAGACAGAAGGTTATGTACTGATTTATGAAGTAACTGCAGAGAATACTTTAGATAAGCCGTTATATTATAATAATATCGGTGTGCTGGATTTAGGTGATAAGAAAATATTTTCAGAAAATGCTTCTTTCATACCACCAGAATTACAGGAAAGTTCAATGAAGAAAAGTGAAAATAATTACAGTGAATATGCACCAAAGGAAAAAACGATAAGCTATAAATCAATCGCAATTAATAAAGTAGATTATAAAAAAGTTGAATCTGGTAAAGCGCGTCTATTTATTAATGGTGGCGTATCCCAATCAAAAGATATGAATGATAAAACAAATACGCAGTCAAAAGGATATGTAATTCAGTAGTTAAAGAGATGGCTATTTTGAATGTTTTTTACTGATAGAATCGGGAATATAGAAGAAAAGACTACGGAGGCGTTCAATATGCATGAAGAGAAATTTGTACTGCTGGAAGGCAAATCATTTACATTATCAGAGATAGCACGTGAACTTGAAGCAATCACGGGTTATACTGTTAAAGATAGCTATGGAGATATCAATCGCATCGTTGCACAGAAACCAAACTTTGATCAGGATTTTGAAAGTTATTTAGTTACTTATGAATTCAATGAATCTGATGATTTAACGGATGTAACAGTAACAATACCAAAAGATGCTGACGTTAATCTGCAAACTGACAAAGTGAAAGTGAGATTAATTTCTTACAAAACAAAATAAAAATAATAAATTTACAGTAGTGTGTTAATGTATATGTCATAATATATATTAATACACTATTTTAATGAGGATACTTATGAAAAAAATCACAGTACTATTTGCAGCAACGATATTTCTGACTGCATGTAATTCATCAAATGAATCAAACACAACAAATCTTAAATCTAATGACGCAAGCGAAATATTATTTGATGCTTCACATGGCGTGACTGCTGGTGAAGCGGATTGGGTTATCGATGGTGGCTTTTCTACGTTTAATGATGACATTAATAAGTTAGGTTTTACGACTGCTTCTACAGATTATCAGACAGAGATTACACTGAAGTTATTAAAACGATATAAAGCATTTATTATGCCAGAACCTAATATACCTTTAAAGTCAAGTGAGCAACAAGCGATTAAAGATTATGTCAATAGAGGTGGTAGCATCATGATGATTGCAGATCATTATAACGCCGACAGAAATTTAAATCGCTTTGATGCTTCGGAAATTTTTAATGGATACCGACGTGGTGCATTTCACAATATTACAAAAGGTATGTCACAGGATGAAATAAATGCTGACAGAATGCAGGGTGTTACTTCAAGCGACTTTCTAAGTGAAACATTTGGAGTACGATTCAGATATAATGCATTAGATGATGTCGTATTGTCAACGAAGGATGAAGATAATGCTTTCGGTTTGCTTGATGATGTTGAGAAAGTAAATATGCATGCCGGCAGCACAATCATGATAACAAATCCCGAAATCGCTAAAGGCATCATCTACCCTGAAAAATTATCAAAACATGATAAATGGTCGCATGCGGTAGATCAAGGGGTCTATACGAATGGTTTTAAAGATGAGGGGGCCTTTATTGCGATTAGTAAACTAGGGAAAGGTAAAGCCGTATTTATCGGTGATTCATCAATCGTTGAAGATAGCACACCAAAATATGTGCGTGAAGATAATGGTCAGCAAAAGCAGACATACGATGGAATTCGCGAGATGGATCATCAAGCTTTAATGGAAAATCTCATACAATGGATGATGAAACAGGAAGACTATTCTTCCTTGAAGGGTAAGGTTTCTTTAGATAAACCAACAAAAGTGCTAAAATTTGAAATACCAGAGCAATCGACTGAACCGAAACGTGAGCCTTGGGGAACACCTGGACATGATTATAAATGGTATGATCCATCAACTTTTGAACCGGGTAGTTTTGGTAAAGATACAAAGCATGTAGCTGTACCAGGTAACGAGCATCAACAGAATAATAAATCAATAAATAAAAAAGATAATACAGATAATAAAACCACACAGGATAAAACGATAACGGGAAGTAAAATCGACGTACAGTATCCAAAGACGGTAAGTATCGGTCAGCGTTTCACCGTGGATGTATATACTCAGGAACAGCTAAATCAAGTTTCAATTGAACTGATTGATGCAGATGGAGAGCAAGTCGGTCTTTTTGACGGCAATCCGCCCGGACAGTCCCGTGCTTATGATACTAAAAGAAATGAAAATCGTTTTCATAGCTATTTTCATGGTAAGATAGCAAGAGAGGCGAACGATGAGATAACGATTAATATATATGCAAAAAATCAATTAATACAAAAAGAAAAGATGATTGTGAGGTAAGGCAGTGAATAAATTCATTAAAACATTATCAATAGCAGCTATTTCAACTGTATTGTTACCAACGAGTATGGCATATGCCACAAATACACAAGTACCAAAGACAGAAGAAGAAATTAAGTTTGATAATACCGATAAGATTAAAGTGAATGAACCAGTACTTAAATCGAGTTCTACTGTTGCAAATAAAGTGCCGGCATTTAAGAAAAGGATTTATCGTGAACAACCGATGAAAGAAAACGTGCTCGTCGTGATGATGGATTTTAGCAATAGTCCAGCATCTACTTTGACGAAAGCTGATACTGAAAATTATCGTAAAGTTTATGATAAGTCATATTATGAACAGTTATTCTTTGGAGATTCAATTACAGGACCTGATCAGAAAAAGTATGATTCTATTAAAAAGTATTATCAGAACGTGTCTGGAAATAGTTTAGAACTACAAGGTCAAGTAACAGGATGGTATCGTGCGAAACATCCTCTAAATTACTATGGACATAATGAAGATGAAAAAGTAACTGAATTAATTATGGAAGCAGCTACGCATGCAGCTCAAGATAAAAGTATCGATATGAGTAAATACGACCAATATGACTATTATGATTTAGACCAGGATGGTAATATGAAAGAACCGGATGGCATCGTCGATAAATTTGTCGTTGTATTTAGTGGTATCGGTGAGAGTGAAGGCGGCGGTAAGTTCTTACAGAATTCAATTTGGGAACATGTTTCTGAAGTAGAGCTTTCAAAAAATGGTAATCCAAAATCTATTCCAGGGACTTATAGCAAGCATTCAAAATTCTATAAAAATCGTCTTGGTATCGCTGAATACGGTATATTAGCTGAAGATAGTACAGTAGGTACATTCGCACATGAATTTGGACATATGCTTGGTTTGATTGATGAGTATGATACAGCACCGAATGCAAATAGTCATGCCGGAGAACCGGTAAGATTCTGGTCATTAATGAGTTATGGCGCAGATGCCGGCATTATTCCTGGTATGGAACCAGTCGGTTTAAGTCCATTTGCAAAGTCAGATTTACAACAAATTTACGGTGGAAACTGGATACTAGGCAGTGAAGTGAACTATAAGAATATCTCTTCGAAAAAAAGATATTATCTATTAGATCAGGCAAGTATTAAAGGTGTGAATAATGATGTTGTGAAAGTGAACTTACCACCAATACGAAAGAAAGATAAGAATGGCAAAGTGAAAAACTATAATCATTATTATCTGTTAGAATGGCGTTCACATAACGGTGTGGATAGAGGACTTTCGCATATTAAAGATCCTTTTGGCATCAATCAATATGGTAAAGGTTTATTAATCTGGTATGTGAATGAAACGTACCCGGATAACGCAAATTTATCCAAACACTTCGGTAAAAGTTTAGTTGGTGTCGTTGATGCTAGTCCATCAAATATCACAACACCAGATGGTTTAATACCAATGTCGGATACGCAAGTGTTTGATGCACCATTTAATACGAAGAGTTATGGTCAGTTTAACAAAGCAAAAAATTATTTCTTTAAGAAAAAATCAACTAAACCTGTAACTTTATTTACAGATAAACGCTATAGTTTATCTGCTAGAGATCGCATGCAGGTACCAGACAGTAGTCGTATATTGCCACAACTTGGTATAAAGATTAAAGTTGAAGATCAAAATGAAGACGGTACGGTTGCTAAGATTAGCATATTTAAATAATTATTTTAAAAACAGGACAAACAAACTTGTCCTGTTTTTTGTTACATATTTGTAATAATAAAAATGTTAAAAAATATATTTACAATTCTGAAAATTTAGAAGATAATAATTTCAGAAACAAAAATTTAAAAACATTCGGGGGCTAAGCGATGAGAAAAAAACAATTATTTTCTTCACTACTTGCGTTATCTTTAGGGTTTTCAAGTCTTGGTTTAACAAGCGGTGCAGCATATGCTGATACGAAAGTACAGACGATGAGTGGCAGTGGTTTCGATGCGGGTGTTGCAAATGAAGAACGATTAATTAAGATGTTACAAAAAGAAGGGATGCTTTCTAAAACAGCATCGAGAGCTGAAGCAGAGAAAGCAGTACAACAATTTCTAAAACATAAGCAGGAACAGTCTAATAAATACATAAAAAATAAAGGTGCATTCGATAAGAAATATAATAAAGTCACAACAAAGAAAAATGCAAAAAATGCACAAAATAAATATACAAAAGGTAAAGGGAAAAAATTAGGACACGCTAAAAATTTACCATCAGTAGTACCTGAAGTATATTCAGGTGAAAAACGTACAGACAAAGTCTTACTTTTAGCAATCGACTTTCCAGATTATAAAAACTCTACAATTACTAAAGAAGAGTCAGATATGTTCTATGAAGATTATCCGATGAGTCATTTCCAGGACATGGTGTTTAGTAAAGATGGATATAAAGGTCCTAATGGTGAAACATTAGTAAGTATGCAGCAATATTATAATAATCAGTCAGGTGGCAGCTACGCGTTAGAAGGAGAAGTGCATGGCTGGTATACAGCAAAACATGAAGCAGCATATTACGGTGGAAATTATCCGGATGCTGATGGAAATGATCAACGACCGAAGGAACTTGTGAAAGAAGCGCTTGAAGCAGCAGCGAAAGATCCTAACGTCAATTTAGAGGAATATGATCAGTGGGATCGATATGATCTTGATGGGGATGGTGTATTAAATGAAAAAGATGGTATCGTCGACCACGTTATGATCATCCACGCATCACCTGGTGAAGATGCTGGTGGAGGTCGTCTAGGTACAGATGCTATCTGGAGTCATCGCTGGAGTTTAGACTTTGACGAACAAGGTGAGCCATATACTATTCCAAATACGAAATCAGGTCAGGATCGCTTCGGAGGAGAGCTTGCAGTAATTGATTACACGATTCAACCTGAAGATGGTGCTGCAGGCGTATTCTCACATGAATTTGGACATGACTTAGGCTTGCCAGATGAGTACGATACAATTTACTCAGGTAAAGGTGAACCTGTTTCATTCTGGTCAATCATGTCAAGTGGTAGCTGGGCTGGTAAAATCCCTGGTACAGAGCCAACAGGATTTGATCCATACATGAAGGAAATGTTACAGGATTTTCATGGTGGTAACTGGCAAACAGGTAGTGAGGTAGATATTAAAGATGTAACGAGTGTACCACAGGAATTTTTATTGGATGAAGCGACAACGAAAGGTACGAATGATGATGCAGTGAAAGTAACGTTACCAGATAAAGTTACTAACATTGTAACGCCTAAATCTGGTTCTAAATTGTATCATAGTGGTTCTGATAATGATTTAGAAACAACACTGTCAACTTCTGTTGATTTAACAGGCACTAAATCTGCTGAATTCACATTTGATGCGTGGTATGACATTGAAAAAGGTTATGACTATGCATATGTTCAAGCTTCTACTGATGGTGAGAAATGGACGAATCTAGAAGGTAATATTACGAATAATGATGATCCTGAAAATAGCGGATCTAATATGGGTAATGGTATCGATGGTAAAAGTGATGGATTTGTTGAAGCTAAATTCAATCTAGATCAGTTTGCCGGTCAAAAAGTTCAGTTGCGTGTACTTTATAAAACTGATAGTGGATTTATTGCACCAGGATTATATTTAGATAACTTAAAAGTAACTGCAGATGGTAAGGTCGTCTTAGAAGATGGCGCTGAAACTACACCGAAGTTTGAATTAAATGGATTCAGTGTATCTGACGGTAAAAAATACAGTAAAAACTATTATTTATTACAATGGAGAAGTCATAATAAGATTGATGGTGGTTTAGCACATATTAAACGTGGCGACGGCTTCTTAACATACAATCCAGGTTTAATCGTAGAATATGTCGATGAATCATTTAGTGACAACCACGTCGGTAAACATCCAGGTGAAGGTTATGTAGGTGTCGTTGATGCCGATCAAAACGCACTTGTTTGGGATGGAGAAAGTCCGGGACCTGCTTCAACACAATGGCAGATGCGTGATGCAGCATTTAGTTTAACAAAACAAGATCCACTTAAAGTTACATTAGATGAAACATCTACGTTAGTGGATAAATCATTAGTTGCAAATGCTTTATTTGATGACAGCAAAGATTATTCAAATAAAGCACAACCTCATGCAGGTAAAATCTTACCGAAACATGGATTAAAAGTAAAAGTTGTTGGCGAATCGAAAGATAAAACGACAGCGAAGATTATTGTATATAAGTAATTCAATGAAAGAGTGGAACAAATTTATTTGTTTCACTCTTTTTTCATCTCTTCATTTATGTTGGACATTGAATTTGGTATATTTATATCAACAGGAGGATATCATGATATATTTTGAGACCGAGAGATTATTATTTAGAGATTGGCAGGAAAGTGATTTACCGAAATTTCAGGCAATGAATAGTGATTTTGATGTACGACGTTATTTTCCGGATGTAATGAGCAGTGCGAGAAGTGAAATTGCCTTTTATATGATGCAGTCAGAAATTGCACAACATGAGCTTGGCCTTTTTGCAGTTTCCTTAAAAGAAACAAATGAATTTATCGGGTTCATCGGGATGCAGTATTTAATTCCGACAAGGCATTTTAATCTACCCTTTATGCCATGTTATGAGATTGGCTGGCGTCTAAGAAAAGCATTCTGGCATCAAGGTTATGCTACTGAAGGAGCACGAGGTGTATTACACTATGCTCAGCAAAAAGGAATCAAAGAAGTATATAGTTATACGAGCCTGATAAATAGACCGAGCAGAAGAATTATGGAAAAGTTAAATATGACATATGTACGTTCGTTTCAGCATCCATTGATCAGAGAAAATCATCCACTCTGTGAACAAGTATTATTTCACAAATATCTATCTGGAAGTGAGATAAATGATATTAATCAGTAGTTGTTTAATAGGAGCATATGTAAGATATGATGGTGGCTCGCAAGGTGATACACGTCTTATAGAACTCATAAATGAAGGTAAGGCGATACATGCTTGTCCCGAACTTCTGGGTGGCTTAAATGTACCACGTGAACCAGCAGAGATTATTGATGGAGACGGATTTGATGTATTAGATGGACAGGCAAAAGTGGTGACGGTTGACAATAAAGATGTAACTGCAGCATTTGTAAAAGGTGCAGAAGCAACATTAAAGATACTATTAACTGAAAATATAGATACTGTTATATTAAAGGCTAATAGTCCAAGTTGTGGTAACGATCAAATCTATGATGGCACATTTAGCGGTACAAAAAAACAAGGCGTAGGTGTTACAACCGCCTTGTTAATTAGAAATGGTATTAAAGTGTTGAGCGAACAAGATTATTTTTCATCATAACGCTTAACACTTACGGGTGTTGCATTGTTCATCTTGTCAATCAATGTATCAGGATCACTTTCAACGATGGCAAGATGACGATAATGTTCACCGATAAATCCATCCTGAATCATTTTTTCTAACATTTCGATTAATGGATTATAGAAACCATCGACATTCAGTATGCCAATTGGTTTTTGATGCAGGCCGAGTTGCGCCCAAGTAAATATTTCGAAAAATTCTTCAAGTGTTCCGGCGCCACCTGGCATCATGATATAACCATCACATAATGAAGACATCATATCTTTACGTTGATGCATCGTATCTACTGTATAAAGTTCCGTTAGATTTGGGTGTGCCACTTCTTTTTCCTGTAAAAAGTTTGGGATTACGCCAATTGCGCGACCATCGTTATTGATGACACTATCAGCGATGACACCCATTAAACCAACTTTACCGCCTCCAAACACTAAACCTATATTATTTTTAACGAGTGTTTTACCAAGTTCAGAAGCAAATATTTCATAGTTAGGATGAACCCCTTTATTTGATCCGCAATATACAGCGATATTTTTCATGTAAAAAATCCTTTCTTTTATGGTATTATAAGTTGTAATGAAATGGAGTGAATATCTTGATTAATATTAAACCGGTAGACACAGTAAATGACATCGATTTGAGTCATTATGAATTACCAGTAAGACAAATGGTGTATGCAGGTCATCCAAGATTTATACTATCACGAAATAAACCACAATACATCCCATTTATCATTGAAGAACAGGACCGTCTCATCGGTGTATTTGCATTAGAGACAGGCGAGATATTAGAGACGATTGGTGCACCTCAACATGCAATTTACTTACGTGGTCTTTCAATTAATTTTTCTGAGCAGAATAAAGGTTATTTTAAAGCATCCCTCGCTGCACTAGAGCGATATTTATTAGAACATTATCCAGAAATTACAGCGATTTATTTAATGGTAAATGTAAATAATGATGCCTATTATGCTTTTATAAAATCAGGATTTAAAGATGAGAAACGCATTGTGCGTCAAGGATTATCAAAATTAAAAGTATTATCAAAAAAACTTAGCATTTAAGGTGCTAAGTTTTTTTCGATACATTGTTCTAAATGAGATACAAAAGTATGGCGATTATTCATTGTAAACTTTGAAGGACCTTTAATTCGTTTTCCTGCATTGCGTTCAATCTGATTGTGATAACGTGTTAATAGCAATAAATCGATATTATCTTTCGTATACATATTGCCATTGTGATGCATAACGATAGCATGATTGATTAATAGACTTGCTAAGCCATAATCTCCGGTGATAACAATATCATGCTTCGTAGCAATCCTTTTAATTTCGTAATCTGCACTATCGTTCCCTGTATCAACATATTTCGTATCAACAAAATCAGGAAAATCCTGCATTGTAAAGTGTGCGAAGTCTTTAACGAGCAACACATTAAGCGCGTATTTTTCTGCAACATGAATCACTTCCTGAATGACAGGAGAACTATCTGCATCGACAATAATCCGATTAACGATTGTCAATTTGCTGCGCCATCAACTGACGATGCTTTTCAAATAACTGCGCATTATCATAGTTTTCTTCAGCTTTTACAGCAGTTTTTTGTGTCTTTTCTTTTTGTGGTGTAGCAGATGCAGATACATTTTGAGTGTTTGCAGATGGTTGTGATAGTGTCTGTATATTATTACTAGCATTTGCTTCTTCATTACTGTTTGATACGGTTTTACTAAAGTTAAATAGAGGACGCTTTTGTTTCGGGGTTTTAAACTTATAGTTTTTGTATTTTTTCATTTCTTTGATCATCGCGCTTTGTTGCGCTTTGATTATTTTATCTTCTTCTGCGTGACGTGTGTTCATTGTTGCTTCTAATTTCTTTGCAAGCTGATTGATAGCTTTTTGATCTTTGCGATTTACCTTTTTCACTTGTACAGGCGCAAAATTAATATTTTCCTCAGGTAGTTTTGCTTCATAGTTTTTATATTGTTTCATTTCTATTTTTAGCTCTTTTTGTCGTGCATTTATATTTTTATCTTCTTCATTACGACGATCTTCAATATGTTTAGATAAATTCTTGTCTAACTTATTAATTTCTTTTTGAAGTTTCTTTTCATTTTTTTGAGCTAATTTCTCGTTCTTTTTATATAAATTCATTTGTTGGTTATATTGATGTTTTTTCTTACTATCCTGTGTTTTTTGGCTCACAAATTGAGCTGTACCCACTGTTGCACTTTTAACAGTATGAGCAGCCTTCGCCACATTATGAGAAGTATGTACAACTTTGTCTTTCGTTTTAACGCCAACTTCTTTTGTAGTATCCATCGCTTTCAAAGATAAGGCAGTCGCTTTTTGAACTTCTTCATGATCTTTTATGCGATGACGTTCATTATAAAGGGGTACTAATATTAAAGCAGCTACATTAACTACTGATTTTATCGTTTCTTTTTTCATAGCCTGATTCTCCTTTTAACCTATTAATAGTCATTATTATATAGTATTTACCCTTATATATAAAAAGATAACGAAGTTATTCATATAACTTCGTTATCTTTTAAAACTATTCATATGTGACATTGTCTACTATTTTCTTACTATATGCCATAAGTTTTTTATAGTCTTCAGCTTCTAATTTACTCGCTTTAAACATTTGAAGAGGTACTTTAAATAATTCTTTAACTAATGACTCACCTTCCTCAGTCAGTTGAATCATCACGATACGTTCATCAGTATCACTTCTATGACGGGAGACGATACCACGCGCTTCCATCTTTTTTAAGATGGGAGTAATTGTACCGGATTGAAATGCTAAACGTTCTCCGAGTTGAAGTACCGGCATCACCTTTTCTTCATGCAAAACCATTAAGACAAGATAATGTTGGTAACTTAATTGTTTGTTTTTTAATAAATTTCGATTATAAAATTTAATAATCTCACGCTGTGCAAGATACATTTGATAGTCTAACGAATTTTGTGGCATAAATGCTCCTTAAATGTGTTGAGTAAATAATATATTTATTATATCACTTATTGAATCAGAAATATAATAAAAATCACTTTTTTCACTATGAAAAAGTGAAATAAAAATACAACTCACGCGTGAGTTGTATTAAAAAGTATCGTTAAATCCCATGTCCAATGCCGAATCCGTAATATAAAATTGCGATGACAGCAACTAATACTAAACGGTAAATTGCGAAAGGAATTAGTTTAACGCGACTGATTAAATTTAAGAATAATTGAATGGATAATACACCGAAAATAAATGCACCGATGAAACCTACGATATAGAACATAATCTGATTGCTCTGGATATAATCGATATTGCTGATTAAACTTTTAGCACTTGCCGCAAACATAATGGGTACTGCCATAATAAAAGTAAAGTCACTTGCTGCTTTATGATTCATCTTCAACAGAACACCTGTAGAAATAGTAGAACCTGATCTTGAGAAACCTGGCCACAATGCTAAACATTGTGCGATACCGATAATTAATGCATTTTTGTAACTGATTTCATCTACTGTTGTTGGATTAGGGACTTTCTTAGCATAAAGATCTGCAGCGATCATTAGGAATGCCCCTAATGCTAAACCGATTAATACAGTTGGTACAGAAAATAAATGCTCATCGATAAAATCATCAAATAATAAACCCATGATTCCTGCAGGTAATAGTCCTATAAAGACATGTAATAAATTTAGTTTTTTTCCGGATGGATGTGGTGTCTTATCTTTTTCAAGATGAAACATTTCTAAGAAACGATGACGGAAAATCCAGGCTGCCGCAAAAATTGAACCAAGCTGAATCACAATTTTAAATGTGTTTGCAGATTCCTGGCTACCAAGTACTTCTTTTGTTTGTAACCACATATCATCAACAAGTATTTGATGTCCGGTTGATGATACGGGAGCGAACTCTGTTAATCCTTCAACGATACCAAGGATGAGCGCTTTAATTAATTCGAAAAATTCCATGAGTGAACCACCTTTAATATACTTTTTAAATTCTATAAAATTATAGCATAATCCGTCAGAATGCACTATTTATACTTAATGAAGAATAAATGCTATAATGCATTTGAGGAGGGATTATGTGAAATTTTTAACACAACTTACTAAACCATTTATCGGTATTCATATACTGTTATTCATATTAAGTATCATGTTAAGTGTCATTATCATTACACAAAGTTTAGAAATTGGTAAAGTCATTGATTTTATTTTAACAAACCACCAATATCAAATCTCTCAGACTTTAGTTGTAATTTTATTGATATTAGTCTCCAGAGCGGTCATCCAGTCTCTAATAAAGTACAGTGGGCATCTATTAAGTCATAAGATAAAAAATAAATTAAGAAATAGGATTTTATTTAAAAATAATGATGCAGGTGAACTGATGAATTTAAGTCAGCAGGGGGTGGAAGGAGTTCATCCATTTTTTGCTGATTATTTACCGCAAGTATATAAATCGATGTTAATTCCAATAATCATCATCATTTTTCTATTTAAATTTCATTATCAGACAGCACTAATTATGTGTATCACAGCGCCCTTTATACCCATTTTTTATATTATCATCGGTATCAATACTGCTAAAAAAGCAACGGATCAGATGCTGTCATTAAATCATTTTTCAAATTATTTTTTAAATGTCATGAAAGGAATTATGACGATTAAACTATTTAAATATGATGATAAAGCGATGGGGAAAATTGAAGATTACTCCGTACAGTACAAAGATAATACAATGAAAATATTAAAGACGGCATTTTTATCTACGTTGATGCTTGAATTTGTATCTATGTTATCCATCGGTATAATTGCTCTGGAAATTGGATTATCACTCATCGTATTTAAAACAGTATCATTTTATGTGGCGGTAGTTGTGCTTATGTTAGCACCTGAATTTTACAATGCCTTAAAAGATTTAGGACTCGCATTTCATACCGGGAAACAATCAAGTGGATACGGTGACCTTATTGAATCTTCGTTAGATGAACAGGTGCAGACAACAAATATTTCGTATCACCAAAAAAACACAATCGCATTTAACAATATGAATGTGACATATCCAGATAGTGATTATCTATTATCAATCGATACTGAATTACCGATGCATCATTATGTAATTGCAGGACCGAGTGGCGCTGGTAAATCGACACTCGCTAAAGTTATTGCTCAGCTGCAGTATGCAACAGGTGAAATGACTTTACCAGAATATTTGAAAGATAATATCGTCTATTTATCTCAGGACCCAATAATATTAAACACTACCATAATGAATAACATTACGATGTTTCAGAACATTGACGAGAATATAGTTTATCAATATGCAGAACAATTAAAATTACATGACTTGTTTAAGAATATGCCTGAAGGATACGATACCATCATCGGTCAAGGTGCCCGACAATTATCAGGTGGTGAAGCAAGACGATTAATGTTATTGAGAGTCTTCGTTCAACCTAAAGCACTTGTTATCTTTGACGAACCGACAGCGATGTTAGATATAGACAGTGAACGCATCATAAATGAAGCAATCAATAAACTAAAAGACATAAGTACTGTATTCATTATTGCCCATAATAAGCATACGATAGAATCAGCATCACATGTAGTGCGCGTAAAGAATGGTCGCGTAAGTATACATGACAAAGTGAAAGTTTCGGAGGTGATATAGTGCGCTATATTTCAAAAATGACAAGAAAATCACTTATCATCGCTATAATCATAGGAACGATTGGTGGTCTCACTGCAATCGGGATGTTCAGTCTTAGCGGACTAATGTTGTCAAAAAGTGCCTATCAAGTACCGCTCTATACTTTAATGACGTTAGTAGCGACCATTAAATTATTTGGCGTCGTACGTGCGGTCTGTAAATATTTCGAACGACTCATTAGTCATGAAGCTACATTTGAAATGTTAAAAGATGTGCGTGTAACAACTGTACGTCATTTACTCGAAAATTTTATAACAATTCATTCAAAATATCATTTATCAACATTATTAAATCGTACTGTAAATGATGTTGAGAAACTACAGAATCTTCTGCTCAGAGTGATTTATCCACCTGTCATCGCTATGATTACTACAGTCATTGTAGTATGTATTTATGCTCAGTATAGTATGTACGCAGTTATCGTATTATTTATTGCGATGTTGTTATTAACCGTCTTATTGCCGACTGTGATTACAAGATTTCTAAAAAGGGTAGTGAATAAAAAAATAGAAACAACAAATCAATTTGAACATCATCTTTTAGATTATCATCTTGCTCAGGAAGCACTGGCAGTATTTGATAAATCGGATAATTATCAGCAACAGCTTGTACAAAAACAACGCAATATGGAACAAGCAATTAAGAAAGAACATAGTATCATCATCCTGTATGATTTTTTATTAAATCTTATCGCGATGATTGCTATATTTTTAGTAATATATGTAATGATGTTTGATCCAACACGAAATACACTGATGTATTTAAGCATCGTTATGGTAGCGATAACACTTTTTGAAATGAGTATTCCTATGATTCACTATCCATATCATAAAGTAGAAACGGACCAATCGATACATCATCTTGATATATTAAATGAACGCGTTTACTATCAAAATATAGAACAAAAGGTTCATACAATTCAGCTGAAAGATGTAACCGTCGATCAACGCCTTTCTAATATTAATATGACTATTCATCAAGGTGAATTTGTGGGTATCGCCGGACAAAGTGGTGCAGGTAAATCTACGTTATTAAAAACTATGCTTGGATTAGAAATAATAAAAGGTGATTATTTATTAAACGGAAAGTTGATAAAAACACCGGCTAATCTTTTACAGATGTTTAATGTAATGGAACAGCATAATCATTTTATCAATGGAACTGTTGCAGAAAATATGTTTGTAGATGTAAATCCTCATCAGTTAGATCAGCTTTTAGAACACTTTCAATTGCCGTTTAACAGTGAAACAGTGATACACTCATTTGGCGAAAATTTATCAGGTGGAGAAAAGAAACGATTACATTTTATACGTATGATTTTACGCAATAAAGATGTCTGGATAATGGACGAACCATTTAATGGTGTTGATAAAGCGAATCAGAAGATTATGCTTGATTATTTAAATCAATTACAATCAACAACGATTATAATGGTTTCGCATGATTTATCGGTATTTAATCATTGTGATAAGCTTTATCTCATTGAGGATGGGCAAATGATTGAAGAGGGTCCAGGATCCATATTACACGAACAAAATTCAAGGTTTTATCAGTTACTTCAGAAACAATTGTTATCAGTATAAAATAATATATTAATTATAATCTAATTCAGAACCTAGATTGCAACTTTTAAAATAAAATATTGTTATATAAATTAAATATTTGAATCATTTTATGATATGATGAAAATAAATAAAAGGAGGTACATGATGAACAAGATTGCATGGGTTACTGATACGGCATCTGGCTGTATTATTGGTGAAAAAGATACATTTGTAGTGCCGATGGGCGTTATATTGAATGATAAACACTATCAGGATCAGGCAGAATTATCTGTTGAAGAATTTTACACATTACTTAAAGAATATGGTGATGGTGCAAAAACGACACAACCAAATTTTCAGGCGATTCACGATGTGTATGAAGAAATAGAAAAATTAGGATATACGCATATTATCGCAGTACATCCTTCAAGTAAATTAACTGGATCATTTCAAAGTTCAGTAATAGCGAGTCAGGAAGTAAATGTTACTTCAGCAGTAATAGATAGTAAGATCGGTAGTTATCCGATAAAAGCAATGATTGAAGCTGGTAAAGAGATGAATGCTGAAGGTAAATCATTCGAAGAAATCGTAGAAACTTTAAAAAGATATGCTGAAGATGCAGTATTAGTACTAAATCCTAAAAATTTAGATCAAATGAAGAAAAGTGGTCGTGTGTCAAAAACACAAAGTTTTATGGCTGGATTATTGAATATTCATTTAGTATTACAATTTGAAGATGGCAGTGTATATCCAGTAGATAAAGTAAGAACGAAGAAAAAAGTAGTAGATGCTGTAAAAAAGCAGGTTGAGAAAAATCTTGCTGAATTTAAACCGAAAGAAATTTGTGTTGTATATGGTGGCGACAAAGAAGAAGCGAATATTTATATCGAGTGGTTAAAAGAAGCGTATCCTGAAATTAATATCGTCAGTGAAATATTAGTACCTGTAGCAGGTGTACACTTGGGTTATGGTACAATTGGTATCTCATGGATTAAACGATAATAAAATACCGAACACAAATTTTAAATTTGTGTTCGGTATCTTCATTTATTCTTGTTCTCGTAAGCTGTGAATTAATTTATTCAGCAACTTACTGAATTCATTATATTCATCATCAGTAAATTGAGAAACTTCTTTTAATATATCTGTAACACCTTCAAGGTGTGATTGAATTTCTTTGCTTTTATCTGTAAGATGAACAAATACTTCACGTTGATCTAATTCTGAACGTACACGCGTAATTAAACCATTCGTTTCCATACGTTTTAGTAACGGTGAAATTGTACCTGTATCTAAAGAAAGTTCAGTGACTAACTTTTTAACGTTAACTGGAGAAGATGTCCAGAGTATTTGTAAAACAAGATACTGTGGGTATGTTAGGTTATATTGCTTAAAGATCTTGTTGGAATAATATCGGTTTACTTGTCTTTGCGCGTTGTATAAGCTAAAACAAAGCTGATTGTCTAGCTTGAAATGTTCTGTCATTTTGTGCCTCCTATATATGTATGCTAAACAATTAATGTCATGTAAAGGTATACATCTTAATATCAGTATACTCTATAAACACGAAATAACCTAATTTGTTCTTAATTAACATATTATATTTATAAACATTTTTCAAGCTAATTTACAATCTTTTTGTATATAAATTGTTAATAAGTTCAAAGGTCTATACTTATTACATAAATAAGTTTTTAAATATAATACATATTATTTAAATAATGGAGATGAATGATTTGAATCAAGAGAGAAAAATGAATATTTTAATTATAAGTGGATTTTTGGGAAGTGGAAAAACAACCTTACTTGCACAAATCATAAAAAGGAATCAAAACAAAAAAATTGCTATCCTTATGAATGAATTAGGTGGTTTTAATATTGATTCTAAAATTCTTGGTGAGGAAACCCCATATAATGAGTTGTTAAATGGATGTATCTGCTGTGATCTTAAAAGTGATGTTGCAATTCAAATAAATGATCTTTATCATCGTCATCATCCTGAACTTATTATTATAGAAGCAACTGGAGTGGCTCATCCTGTAGAAATTTACGATGCATGCACCGAACCAACAGTGACTAAAATTGCTCAAGTTTTAAATATAACGACGATTCTGGATTGCTCAAGATTTTTAGATCGTAATAAATTCTCTTACACTGTGAAGCATTTAATGGAAGAACAAGTGAAATATGCACATATTGTCATATTAAATAAGATGGATTTAGTCACTGAAGATGAGCAGCAACAAATTGTTCAGCAAGTAACACAACTCAATCCAAGTGCAAAGCAGATACAAACTACATATTGTGCGTTAGACACAGCACAACTTGACTATTATGGTGCTCATATTGATGAACATAAACATATGCATCACGGTATACAATCAATCGTATATGAGTTTAGTGGCGCAGTAGATGCACGACAATTCGTAGAGTGGCTAAGAACTTTACCGGATGAAATTCTTCGGATAAAAGGATTTATTAAATTTAGAGAAAATCCTGCACAGGTTGTGCTGTTCCAATATGCATATGGCATACCTCAATACGAAGAAGAAATGATGAATCTACCATTAAAGTTAGTCATTATCGGTGAACAATTAAATAAAGAAAAGTTATTAAATCAATTAGATCTATTACAATTCGGATAAAAGGCGGAGGAATACGTTATGGAAATGTCAAAAGTAGTTCAGGGATTTTGGAGGTTGAATACATGGCAATATAATAAGGAAGCTTTAAATAGATATTTACACGAACTCATTGAACTAGGCGTAACTACGATGGATCACGCAGACATTTATGGAGACTATACGTGTGAAACGATTTTTGGTGATGCGCTAAGCTTAACACCGGAACTAAGAAAGAAAATGCAGATCGTTACGAAATGTGGTATTGTGTTACGATCAAAGACAATGCCACAATTTGATTTTCATAAATATGACTATAGTAAAGCGCATATTGAAGCATCTGTTGAAAGAAGTTTGAAAGAACTTAAGGTGGATGAAATTGATCTATTATTATTACATCGCCCTTCTCCATTACTTGATGCTGAAGTGGTGGCTGGAACTTTAAAGCAGTTACAACAAAAAGGTTATGTTAAACAATTTGGCGTTTCAAATTTTAAAGCACATCAGTTTGACCGTTTAAATCAAGCAATGCAGCATGAAGGATTGTCGCTTGATTATAATCAGGTTGAATTATCACCACTCAATCTTGAAAATATTGAAGATGGCACATTAGAAACGATGAAAACGAATCAGGTTGATATCATGGCATGGAGCCCACTAGCAGGTGGCAAAATATTTGAGACTGGAAAAGTACAGACTGTATTAAATGGTATTGCGAATCAATACAACACAACAGTTGATGATATTGCATATCGTTTCATTAATCATTTGCCATACAATATACATCCGATTGTCGGTTCACAAAGTTTAGAACGCACAAAAGTTGCTTTACATGCACAAAATCAAAGTCTGACTGATAATGAATGGTTTATGATCTATACTGCAGCATTAGGCAGAGATATTCTGTAAACATAGTATATGCTAGGAATAAATTACGTATGTTGTTAACTGACAACATACGTTTTTTTATATCTATTCATAAACTATGACCGTTTTATGACGTTTTTTAAGAAAAATAAATTATCATGAATGAATTTGGATGAAAAAGATTGACTTTGGTGTTGGGATAAATTAAGATATGAGTGTATTCAAGGAGGGATGAACGTGCTAACGATTAAAAGACATGAAACCATCCTTAATCTATTAGAGGCACATGATGTGATATCACTACAGTTACTGATGGAAGTTACTTCAAGTAGTGAATCAACGATTCGTAGAGATTTATCTACATTAGAAAATGAAGGCAAGCTCATTCGTGTCCATGGTGGCGCGAAGAAACTCACTGAAAAACATCGGGATATTGCATTTTCAGTCAAGTCAACAACCAAAGTAGAAGAGAAAAATGAAATTGCAAAAATCGCTGCTTTACAAATCAAAGATCATGATTGTATTTATTTAGATGCTGGTAGTTCTACACTTGCAATGATTCCGTATTTAACACAGCAACATATTACCGTTGTTACGAATGGAGCAACACATGTTCCGCAGCTTGTTGATAAAGGGATAGAAGTTTATATGATCGGTGGATTTATTAAAAAAGATACATATGCATCTATCGGTGTTCAGGCAATTGAAAATTTAAAGCAATTTAGATTTGATAAAGCATTTATGGGAGCAAATGGTATCCACATTCAACATGGATTAACTACACCGGATATTGAAGAAGCTTATATAAAGCAACTTGCAGTGAATATTGCACAGAAATCTTTTTTTCTCATAGATGATTCAAAATTTGATGAATATACTTTTGCAAAGATTTGCGATCTGGAAAAAGGAAAGACCATTATTGTTACGAATGCGCAAAATGAAAAGACTAAGCCCTATGAAAAATACTTAATTTAAAGGAGCACATATGATTTATACAATAACATTAAACCCATCGATTGATTATGTCATGTTTACACAAGATTTTGATTTAGGTGGTTTAAATCGTGCTACAACGACCCACAAGTTCGCTGGAGGAAAAGGTATCAACGTATCTCGTGTATTAAAAGCACTAGATCAAACATCAACCGCACTCGGCTATATCGGAGGATTTCCTGGCGCATTTATTAAGAATGAACTTGAATCTGCAGACATTCACACTGACTTTATTCTTGTTGAAGAAGATACACGCATTAACGTTAAATTAAAAGGTGATACTGAAACAGAAATTAATGCTGCAGGACCAGATATCAATGAAACGAACCTTGAAGCATTACTGAATCAGATAAAAGCACTCACGACAGAAGACTATGTCATCATTGCAGGATCTGTCCCGAAATCAATGCCTGGCGATATTTATGCTACGATTGCTCAAATTTGTGCTGAGAAACATATTCCATTTGTCGTAGATGCAGAGAAATCATTGCTAACTCAAACTTTACCGTATCATCCAGAGTTCGTAAAACCTAATAAAGTTGAGTTAGAAGAAATGTTTAATCTTACTATAAAGGATGATCATGATACGATTCAGGCAGCACGTTTATTGATGGAACAAGGTGCCAAGCATGTTCTTGTATCTCTTGGTGGAGAAGGTGCCATACTTGTTACAGCAGATGGTTGTTATAAAGCTACAGTGCCTAACGGTAAGGTCATTAATACAGTAGGATCAGGAGACTCAACAGTCGCTGGTATGGTTGCTGGGCTTGCACAAAATAAGTCAATAGAAGAAAGTTTCAGACAGGCAGTATCATGCGGCACCGCAACTGCATTTACAGAAGATTTGGCAACAAGCGAGCAAATCGCTGCAATAATAAATAAAGTCAGTATTACAAAAATTGAAGGAAAATAGGGGTGTAAACATGAGAATAACAGATTTATTAAAAGAATCTACGATTGCAATGGATTTATCGGCTACAACTAAAGATGGTGTTATCGATGAATTAGTTGAGACACTTTATAATGCCGGTGTCTTAAACGATAAACAAGCCTATAAAGAAGCAATACATGCACGTGAAGCACAAAGTACGACAGGTGTTGGAGAAGGTGTGGCAATTCCCCATGCTAAGACGGATGCAGTGGCTCAACCTGCGATTGGTTTCGGTAAATCAATTGAAGGTGTTGATTACGAATCACTTGATGGGCAACCTGCGACATTATTCTTTATGATTGCAGCGCCAGCCGGTGGAGCACAAACACATTTAGATGCATTAGCTAAATTATCAGGCATATTGATGAATGAAGAAGTGCGTGCACAATTATTACATGCAGCAACAGCAGAAGAAGTATTAGAAATTATTGAACAAAATGATGAAGTACAAACAAAAGAAGAAGTAGTATTAGCGCCAACTGGCAATGCTACAAATGACAATTTAGTATTAGCAGTTACAGCATGTCCAACAGGAATTGCGCATACGTATATGGCAGCAGATGCACTTAAAAACCAGGCGAAGAAAATGGGTGTACCGATTAAAGTTGAGACGAATGGTTCTGGTGGTATTAAGAACCGTCTGACTGATGAAGAAATAGCACGTGCTAAAGGAATCATTGTAGCAGCAGACGTTAACGTTGAAACAAATCGTTTCCATGGTAAGAACGTTGTCATGGTACCTGTAGCAGATGGTATTAAACGACCTGAGGAGTTAATCAATATGGCTCAGGATGACACACGTCCATTATTTGAAGCAAAAGGCGGACAAGCGAAATCTTCAGGCAGCAAAGAGAAAAAAGGATTCTATAAACACTTAATGTCAGGTGTATCAAATATGTTACCGTTTGTTGTAGCTGGTGGTATTTTAATGGCACTTGCATTTATGTTCGGTATTACTTCATTTGATCCAAAAGCAGATGACTATCATCCATTTGCTGAAGCATTATGGGCTGTTGGTAACAAATCAGCTTTCGCATTAATGGTACCCATCTTAGCAGGTTTCATCGCTATGAGTATTGCAGACCGTCCAGGTTTAGCACCAGGTATGGTTGGTGGTATGTTAGCGGTAAGTGGTGGTTCAGGATTCTTAGGAGGATTAATTGCAGGTTTCTTAGCAGGTTATTTAGTTGAAGGTATTAAAAAGTTATTAAGTGGTATGCCTCAATCATTAGACGGTTTAAAACCAACATTATTATTCCCATTATTAGGTGTAGCAAGTACTGGATTATTAATGTACTATGTTGTTAATCCACCAGCAAGCTGGTTAAATAAATTAATGGCGGATACATTAAACAGCATGAACGGCACAAACATTGTAATTCTAGGTTTAGTATTAGGTGGTATGATGGCCATCGATATGGGTGGTCCATTTAACAAAGCATCATACGCATTTGGATTTGCAGCAATTGAAGCAGGTAACTATGCGCCGATTACTGCAGCTATGATTGGTGGTATGGTACCACCACTAGCTATCGCATTATCAATGATTATTTTCAAAAATAAATTTACAAAAACTCAAAAAGGTTCATTATTATCAAATATCGTTATGGGATTATCATTTATTACTGAAGGTGCAATTCCGTTCGCAGCAGCTGATCCTGCGCGTGTAATTCCATCAATGATTGCTGGTAGTGCAACAGCAGGCGCACTCGCTATGGCATTTGGATGTCGTGTACCTGCGCCACATGGTGGTATTTTCGTAGTAGGTTTAGATAAAGGTCATTGGCCAATGTTCTTATTAGCATTATTAATTGGTGTTGTTGTGTCAGCAGTGATTTATGGCTTGCTTAAAAAGAAACCAACAGAAGCGGAATTAGAAGAAGAAGCAGAATTAGCATAATTTATAAAAGCATATATTATCTTTAAAAGAACACTTGAATTGACATCAGGTGTTCTTTTTGATTTATAAAACTTTACCATATTTCCTGAGAAATATTGAAAACATTCACAAAAAAATATTTAAAACCGTGGTATAATATAATGATATTAGGGTATATTTAGTATTATTAATTAAAGCTACATAATTAGAGAACGGATGATCGATATGTTATATCATAAAACGTATATAAAAGATGAAAACGCACCTTGGATTACTTTTATCCACGGAGCTGGCGGGAGCTCAACCATTTGGTTTAAACAAATCAGATACTTTCGCAAGGACTATAATATTTTACTCGTAGATTTAAGAGGTCACGGGAAGTCGACAGAAGTTGTATGGAAGAAGACAGATTCATTTAAGACACTTGCTGCAGAGGTAATTGAAGTACTTGATGAATTAAATATTAAAAGTACGCATATCATTAGTTTGAGTTTAGGGACAATCGTTGCTCAGACGATTGCTGATGAATATCCGGATAGAGTACGTTCTCTTGTATTAGGTGGTGCGATTATCAGTCTGGATATTCGTACAAAGTTTTTGTTAATGGTTGGTCGTATTTCAAAGAATTTTATTCCGTATATGCTATTATATAAACTTTTTGCTTATATTATTATGCCTCGTAAAGAGCATGAGGAATCTCGTCTTGCTTTTATCAATGAAGCTAAGAAAATGAGTCAGAAACAATTTGTGAAATGGTTCAGTTTAACGCGACTGATCAATCCATATTTAAGTCATTTACAAGTTTCAACGAAAAAGATTCCAACACTTTTTTTAATGGGTGACGAAGATTATTTATTTATTCCACCTGTACAAAAAGTAGTTGATAACTATTCCAACTTCGGCTTAGAAATTATTAAAGATTCTGGACATGTATGCAATATAGATCAGCCAGAAGCTTTTAATACCTTAAGTCAAAAATTTATCTCTACATATTCGTAAGGATTGTAATACTCCTTTCTCACACAAAGGAGTATTTTTGTGTTAAAATAACCCTAGTCTTTCAATTTTATCTCAGGAGGTGACTACTATTGGGAAGGCCATAAATTTACAGCTTGATACTAACTTCATTCCTTTTAATCTTTTAAAAAATATCAAACAAACATTTGTGACTTCAGTAGTCACTAAACAAAAACCGGAGGTGAATCCCTAGTCATAGGGAATTAATTGGACATACATACCATATCAAATTTATTATTATTTGCTTTATTAATATTACTTACTGCTTTATTCGTTGGATCAGAATTTAGTTTAGTAAAGGTTCGAACGTCACGTATAGATCAACTTGTTAGTGAAGGGAATAGTGCTGCTAAAATTGTACAGCATATGGTCCATCATTTAGATTACTATTTATCTGCATGTCAATTAGGGATTACAGTAACAGCATTAGGTTTAGGTTGGATTGGAGAATCGACATTCGAATCTTTAATTCACCCGGTGCTTCATTTGTTACACATTCCAACTGATATGAGTAAGCCGATTACTGTATTTTTAAGTTTCTTTATCGTTACGTTTATACATGTTGTTATCGGAGAGCTAGCACCGAAAACTTTAGCGATTCAATATGCTGAGAAAATGACATTAGCATTTGCGCGTCCATTGTATTTCTTTGGTTTTATTATGAAGCCACTTATTTGGTCAATGAATGGAACTGCGCGTTTAATCTTACGCATCTTTGGTGTTCAGCCTGCTGATCATGATCAGGCAATGAGTGAAGAAGAGTTAAAGATAATTATGACGCAAAGTTATCAAAGTGGAGAAATCAATCATACTGAACTTGCGTATATGCAAAATATCTTCAGCTTTGATGAACGTTTAGCAAAAGATATTATGGTACCACGTACACAAATGATTACGTTAACACAACCATTTAATATTGATGAATTATTAGAAGTTATTAATGAACATCAATTTACACGTTATCCAATTTCAGAAGATGGTGATAAAGACCATATTATCGGGTTTATTAACGTGAAAGAATTTTTAACGAAATATGCTTCAGGGGATCCTGTACGTATTAAAGATCATATTCATGACCTGCCGCTGATTCATGAAGTAACGCGTATTAGTGATGCACTGATTAAGATGCAGCGCGAGCGTGTACATATCGCATTAGTGATTGATGAATATGGTGGAACAGCTGGTATCTTGACGATGGAAGATATTTTAGAAGAAATCGTTGGTGAAATTCGTGATGAGTTTGACGAAGATGAGGTCAATGATATTATCAAAACTGGTGACAACACTTATCAGATAAATGGTCGTGTATTATTAGATGATATCGAAGAGAAATTTGGCATCGTTTTTGAAGATTCAGAAGATATTGATACGATTGGTGGGTGGATGCAGGCTCAAAATCCAGATATCGATAAAGATGATTATGTTGATACTAAATATGATAAATGGGTTGTATTGGATGCTGAAAACCATCAGATTAAATCTGTTGCATTACACAAAGAATTTAATGCATCTCGTTCAGTAACAGAAGTAGATGAGGACGTTATAGATGAATAATCAAACATTAAAAAGTGTATTTCGATTTTTTGGATTTTTAGAAGGTGGATCACTACTATTGTTAATGGGGATTGCAATGCCATTAAAATATATGGCTGGTAAACCTGAAGTAGTGACAGTAGTAGGATCAATTCATGGATTTTTATTTACGATCTATATTGTGACTTTAGTGTTGATGACGATTAAGGTGAAGTGGAATTTTAAATGGCCACTTGCAGGTTTTATTGTCGCATTTATACCTTTTGGTACATTTATATATGATCACTATTTTGTACGTTCTAAATACTATTAAAGATAAGAGCTGAAATGCTCTTTCTTTTTTTGGAGGCATTTATGATGAGAATCAATAAATTTTTATCTGAAGCAGGCATTTGTTCGAGACGTGGTGCGGATAAATGGATTGAAGCGGGACGCATTAAGATAAACGGTGTGAAAGCTGAACTTGGTAGCAAAGTTTCAGAAAGTGATGTTGTTGAAGTTGATAATAAAGTAGTGACTTTAAATACTGATAAGGGCTATGTTTATATTAAACTCAATAAACCACGTGGTATTACATCTACAACAGAACGTCATATAAAAGGCAATATTGTGGATTTCGTTGGACACGCTGAACGTATATTTCATATTGGGCGTTTAGATAAGGATAGTGAAGGTTTAATATTACTGACGAATGACGGAGATATTGTTAATGAAATTCTGCGTAAAGAAGGGAAACACGAAAAAGAATATATTGTGACAGTAGATAAGCCTATAACAGCGGACTTTATTAAGCAAATGTCTGAAGGTGTTGAAATTTTAGACACAGTAACTTTACCTGCTGTTGTTACAAAAGTGAATGCTAAGACCTTTAAAATTATACTCACGCAAGGACTTAACAGACAGATTCGACGTATGTGTGAAGCGTTAGGATATGAAGTAAAGCAGTTACGTCGACTACGTGTGATGAATATACTAGTTGATGACTTGAAGTTAGGGCAGTGGAAAGATTTAACGGATAGCGAGAAAAATGAACTGTTTGATATGTTAGGATATACACCGAAGCGATAGACGAGGGTGTTTTATGAAGAAAGCAATGTAATATCATTTCTTTCAATAAAGCAAATAATAACTAACTTAAGTTTTACCATCCAAAAAAGCATCCCTCAACCAAGGGATGCTTTTTCAAATATTATAATTCATCAATTAATCACTAAACATATCGAATATACCACCAATACCGCTTTCACCTGTTTGTTTACCTGTCACTGGTGCTGCAGCGAAGATTCTTGATGCAAATCTAGAGAATGGTAAAGATTGAATATACACTGTACCTGGGCCTTGAAGTCTTGCTAAGAAGATACCTTCGCCACCAAATAATTTTGTTTTAAGTCCAGGAACTGTTTGAATATCATAATCAACATCTTTAGACATACCTACAAGACATCCTGTATCGACAAGTAATACTTCCCCAGGTTGTAAATTCTTACGCATGATTGCCCCACCTGCATGAATAAACGCCATACCGTCACCTTGCAAGCGTTGCATAATAAAACCTTCACCACCGAAGAATCCTACACCTAATCTTTTTTGGAATGCGATTCCAACGCTTACACCTTGAGCTGCCGCTAAGAACGCATCTTTTTGACAAATAAATTCCCCATCTACTTCAGATAAATCTATAGGTATGATTTTACCTGGATATGGCGCTGCAAAATATACATGTTCTTTGCCGTGTCCCCGGTTCGTAAATGTTGTCATAAATAAACTTTCACCAGTTAACGTTCGTTTACCTGCCGCAAATAATTTATCCATAAATCCACTGCCACCTGATGAAGAACCATCACCAAAGATAGTTTGCATTTCAATCGATGGATTAATCATCATCATTGATCCAGCTTCTGAAACGACAGTTTCGTTCGGATCTAATTCGATTTCTACATATTGCATATCATCGCCGTAAATCTTGTAATCAATTTCGTGGTTATTCACAATAGTCGCCTCCAATTATATTATTTCACTTTCATTATACAAAACAATTGATTTCTTCGCTTATATAAACCCATAACTTTTGAATAAATAATATGTTAGTCGTACTATTAAGTAAAGGAGTGAATCTTATGACAAAGACTGTGACATTAAACAATGGTATTGAAATGCCAATGTTAGGGCTAGGTGTATACAAAATAACGGATGAAGAGATGCAGGATGCAGTTGACGCTGCAATCAAAGCAGGGTACCGAGCATTTGATACAGCACACTTTTATTTTAATGAAGCGTCTCTTGGTAAAGCATTGAAAAGTAGTGGTGTACCGCGTGAATCTTTATTTGTGACAACTAAACTCTGGAATGATGATCAAGGCTATGAGAATACTAAGAAAGCGTTCAATGATTCTTTAGAGAAGTTAGGACTTGATTATATCGATTTATATTTAATACATTGGCCATGTCCGGATAATGATCTATTTATCGAAAGTTATCAGGCGATGGAAGCGTTATACGCTGAAGGTAAGATAAAATCTTTAGGGGTTGCGAACTTTAAACAACATCACCTGGAAAAATTACTAGCAGTAGCTAAAGTTAAACCTGTAGTCAATCAAATAGAATATCATCCGATATTTAATCAGAAAGATTTACAAGCGTATTGTAAGGCGCAGGATATTTTAGTGACTGCATGGAGTCCGTTAATGCGAGGTGGCGATCTGTTTAATAACGAAGTGTTACAAAGTATCGCAGAACAATATAACAAAACTGTGCCTCAAATTATTTTACGTTGGCATATTGATAGTGGTCGTATCGTTATTCCTAAATCCAGGAATCCTGAAAGAATAGCAGAGAATTATGATATTTTTGATTTCGAATTAAATGAAGCGGATATACAAGCAATTGACACACTAAACAAGAATGAAAGACAGTTTAAAGATCCTGATGTAGTGAATATGGGAGATTTGAAATAATTGCTAATGTTTATTCATATTTTTCATACCTCTTAAATATCGTCATTAAATTGATATATTTAAAGAGGTATTTTATATACATCTTTTAGTACAATAGGTGTTGAGGTGATAATGATGAAATTTAAAAAGCCAAATCAACACGGTGCATGGGCAATGATTATTATGCCGGTATTGTTCGGAATGTTTGCAAGTCAATTTAATGTGTATCAATTATTATTTTTTGCTGCCTGGTTTATGATCTTCTTCTTTATCGATAATGTATTATTTTATGTCAAACAGCGTAAGAAAAATTTTGCCTATATTAAAGGAAGTCTATTATTTTTGACGATTGCTATTGTATTGCTTATTCCAGTTGTTTTATATGATTACCGTA
Source organism: Macrococcoides goetzii (assembly GCF_002742385.2). Lineage (GTDB taxonomy): Bacteria > Bacillota > Bacilli > Staphylococcales > Staphylococcaceae > Macrococcoides > Macrococcoides goetzii. The sequence continues at coordinate 146,622 of NZ_MJBI02000003.1, read as the reverse complement.
TATTATTATTTTTTGCAGCAATGCTTCCGTTTGGAGCGATCAACTTATATTTTGCTTCAAAACGTAATGAACGTCATCTACTCAATGACTTTAGTGCAATTACAATTTTTTCGATTGCGGGATTACTATCATACTTTATCGGAGAAGGGCAATTTGATACAAAGATGATTTATATCTTTTTGATTAGTTTTCTTTATTTTGTAGGAACAACATTTTATGTGAAGACGATGATTCGAGAGAAGAAAAATATTAAATATAAATATATTTCATATAGTTATCATTTAATAGGGCTAATACTTGCATTTATTGTACATCCACTAATAGGTGTCGCATTTATTCCAAGTTTGATGAGAGCAGTCGCGTTTTATGGTAAACAGATGAAACCAATGAAGATCGGGATTGTAGAAATTGCGAATGCAGTATTTATAACTGTCTTTGTTGGAATCTTTATCACACAATATTTAAATTAATGCATAAAAAAAGCCCAAATGGGCTTTTTTTAATTAACGACGTTTGTGCATCATTTGTAAAATGATAGACAGGATAGCGATTAATAATACTGTACCAACTAATGCTGGAATAATATAAACGCCACCGAACTCAGGTCCGAAACCAGGGATAAGTTGTCCACCAATCCATGCGCCAAGTAAACCTGCGATAATGTTACCAATTTTTCCACCTGGGATATCAGTTCCCATAATCATTCCGGCAACCCAACCTACAAGTCCACCGACAATTAACATAATAATTAAGCCCATATGATAAACCTCCTAATAATTTAAGTATAGAATAAAAACATAATAAGCTTTTGCTTATAGTAGTTAATACCCTTACGAAAATTGTATAAACATTTATATGCAATTTATTTAGGTTTCCTTGAATAGGCATGTTTTCTTTATATAGAATATGTATGTTATACCGGTAATAATATAGATGAAACTATAAGGTAGAAATAGCGTGAGTAAGCAATAACTTATTGCAAAAAATATCTCACCTAATTGTTTAGGGTGTTTAATATAACGATATGTATTCATACGATCGATTTGGAACCAGCGTACAGGACGATCGATTTCTGAAAGCTGATACAGAATTAAACCAAGTATAAAAACTGACACACTTAAATATGCACTAGATTGATAGATAGATTGTGGTGATGTTATCAAGATAAATGGTATAGATATATTAAATACTATCGCAAATATAAAATGTATGAAACGATTATGAATATAAATATGATAATGTTCATAATGATAATATCTTAAATAAATATGAACGATGCTTGTCACCATTACAAATAATACAACTGTCTTTGATATAAAGTTACTTGTTCCAATGACAGGATAGTTGATGAGCGTTACAAGCAAACTGCTAAATATGAGTGGTATATAGGAATTTTTTAATTCTTTTTTATAGAAGTATAGAAATAAGGTGCATGTAATGAAAATATTGAGTAATATTACTTTTTCCATCATTTCTACCTCCTTTTTTAGCCACATAAAAGAATTATAACAAGTAAGGCGTTTAATGCATAGATTAAACGCCTTTTTTATTACTCCATAATAATGTATGTAGTTGAGGTAAAACATAGCAATCATTCATCGTATTATCCTGCATTACTTTATCAATTAATGCTTCATATCTAGCGAGTAATTTTTCTGTGTGGTCATTAACAGTTTCATCTAAATATGGATTACCAACCTGTAAGTAAAATTTTATATTCGGATAACGATGATGAATCATCTGTGCAAACTTATAGTCATCATCATTAAAAATTACTATTTTTAACGAGACTTTATTATATTCTAATTGATTGATGACAAAATCGAGTTGATGCATATCCTGCTTCATCTTTGAACTTGGCGGTTTTGGACTTAGGGTCAATTGATCAATATCAGTCATCCATGACTGAAACTTACTCCCTTGTGTTTCAAGTGCAACTTCTATATTATGTGCATGTAATAATTCGACGAGTGTAGCAATATTTTTAATTAATGCAGGATTACCACCGGAAATCGTTACGTGATTAAAGTTATTCGGTGCGAGTTGCTGCAGGCGTTCAAAGATAATATCTGCTGTAAGCATTTCTATGTCGTCTTTTGCGCTACCATCCCATGTAAATTTAGAATCACACCAGTCACATTTAAAGTCACAGCCAGCTGTTCTTACAAACATTGTTTTACGACCAATGACTGCACCTTCACCTTGTATCGTAGGACCAAATATTTCGAGTACTGGTATTTTCATCGTACACCTCTATAAATAACATAGCTTGTTGGTGTTTCACGTAAGAAGACTTGTAATACTTTTGGTGCATGTGGCAGTGTATTTAAATGATTGTCAATCATATCGAATATTGTTTTCGCGACAAGTTCTGTTGATGGCATTTTATCTTTTAACTCGGGTAAATCATTGATTAGAGTATGATCAAAGGTATCATTAATTATTGATTTAATATCTCTGAAATTCACTAAGAATCCCATTTCATCCAAGTGATTGCCAGCGATTGTCACATTGACAAAGTACGTATGTCCGTGCGTTCTGCTGCATACGCCAGCGCGTTCGTCAGGAATATAATGGGCTGCTGAAAAGTTCATATCTTTATTTAATTCGAAAGCATAGGTATGGTTAACTTGAGGATATATCTGTTGCATCATGATAAAACTTCCTTTTCATTTAAATAATCATTGAGTCCTTTGTTACGGAGTTTACAGCTTGGACATTCTCCGCATCCGTCTGCAGGGATCCCTTCATAACAAGTGAGCGTTTTATTTCTAACGTAGTCTAGTTTACCGAGTGCATCAGCAAGTGCCCATGTTTCTTTCTTGTTGAGCCACATCAAAGGTGTGTGAATTTCAAAGTTAACATCCATCGATAAATTTATCGTTACATTTAATGACTTAATAAAGTTATCACGACAGTCAGGATATCCTGAGAAGTCTGTTTCGCACACACCTGTAATAATGTGTTTTGCTTCTATTTGATAGGCCAGTGCTGCTGCAAAGCTCATAAATAATAAATTACGTGCCGGCACAAACGTATTCGGAACATTATTATCATGAGTGATTGCAACATCATGATTTGTTAAAGCATTAGGTGACAGCTGAGATAACAATGACATATCTAATATATGGTGTTTTATGCCTTGCTCATTTGCAATTTGTTTAGCGATATCAATTTCTAGAGCATGTCGTTGACCATAATTAAATGTTACAACTTCAACATCACTATATCTTTCCATCGCCCAGAATAGACAAGTTGTACTATCTTGGCCACCACTGAATACGACAAGTGCTTTGTTGCTGTTTAATTGTTTTTCCATTATCATTCCTCTTTTCAATAAAAAAAGACACCTTCCCCTAGCAAGATGTCAAACTAGTTTTTTATAGAGGGTATGTGCTAGGAACCTCTTATTAAATTTCGTTTCTCATTATAACATATTAAAGATATAATAAAATCATTAAATTAATAAACGAAAATTAATAAAGCATTTTACATTAAAATAATAAATGAGGCATTTAAATGATACTTATGATTGATCATCACGATTCGTTTACATATAATATTGTGCATTACATAGAGCAGTTAGATGAAAATGTCGTGACAAAAACAATAGATGAAATCACTATAGAAGATATAAGAAAAATAAATCCATCGCATATTATTTTATCTCCTGGACCAGGTCATCCTAGAGATGCGAAATTGGCGCATGACATTTTAGATAAATTTGGTGGAACAATACCCATACTTGGTGTCTGTTTAGGGTTTCAGGTTATTATGATGCATTATAATAATGTAATAAAGCAATTAAGACCGGTACACGGCCATCAGGTAGATATCTTTCATGATGGTAATATGATTTTTAAAGACATTGCTTCACCTACAAAAGTAGCTAGATATCACTCGTTAGGACAAAAGGGAAAAGTAGAATTACCGCTTAAAAAGACTGCCTGGACAGAAGATAATATTATTATGGGCGTACGTCATGAAGCGTTACCGATATATGGTATTCAGTTTCATCCGGAATCGATTCTTACAACCGATGGATTAAAGATGTTAGCATCATTCATTAAAGGAGATATATATGAAAGCTGAAATTAACTTTAAATATATTGCTGAAGAAGATAGGAACTATCATTTTAAGTTCGAGCAACCATCGAAAGTGGTCGTTGTTAATGATGCAGATAAAGTTGAAGCAGCGCTGCATGAAGCGGAAACAAGTGGATATATTGTACTTGTTGTAATGAAATATGAAGCGAGTAGACTGTTCGATCCTTTGCTTAATACAAAAGATAGCGATCAGTTAATAAAATTATATTATTTCAATCGTGAGCGTGTGATAAATAAGTCTTTCAATGAAGGGGCACCAAATATAACCCTTGATTTTCAATTTATGCATGATAAAGCACATATCATAAATCAGATTGAAGCTATTCAGCAGGAAATCAGATTAGGCAATACGTATCAGGTGAATTACACGACAAGATTGCTGGCCAAGAATAATAAACACAATCTTTATCACGTATACGAAAAGCTCTCAAAACAGCATGGTGATTATACTGCATATATTGAAGATGACACACAAACAATCGTCAGCATCTCTCCAGAACTTTTCTTTCAGTATGATTTCAACACAAAAGAGGTTCTGACGAAACCGATGAAGGGTACGATGCCAACGGACAGCAATCCAGCAAAAGACATACAAAACTTTCAGTTTTTAAAAGACTCAGTCAAAGATAGAGCTGAAAATGTGATGATTGTCGACTTATTACGCAATGATTTGAGTAAAATCGCAAAGAAAGGTAGTGTAAAGGTACCACATCTCTTTACGATTGAGCGATTTAAATCGGTCTACCAAATGACTTCAACAATCACTGCTACATTAGAAGACAAAGGTTTATATGATATCATGAAAGCATTGTTTCCGTGTGGTTCGATCACAGGAGCACCGAAACAGTCTACGATGAACATTATCAATCGTCTTGAAGACACAGAACGTTCAGTATATTGCGGCACAATTGGTTTAATCGTACCAAATGAAGTTGCAATCTTTAACGTACCGATTAGAACGCTTGAATATAAGCATAATGAGGAAGTAGTGACGTATGGCGTCGGTGGAGGAATCACAATTGATTCGAATCCTGAACTTGAGTATGACGAAATGGTGGCCAAGTCCAAAATACTAGATTATATCCGTGATACAAGCGTAACTTTACCAGATGATTTCCATCTTATTGAAACGATGCGTGTTGAATGTGGAGAAATTAAAAGAAAAGCGTATCATAAAGCTCGATTGATGAAAGCATTAAATCATTTTGAAATTGATTATGATGAAAATAAACTGGATAGTCTTTTTGATTCAACCTTTCAGGATATAAATGAAGATCAACCTTTTATGTTGCGAATAACAGTTGATTGTAATGGTAATATTTCTTCATCAATTAAATCCATCGGCACATTTAATCATAAAGCAGCATTACGTTTGATGCATTTTAATAAAAAAGCGTTCCATCAAAATAAAACGTCCGTGCGTAGTCAATATGCATCTGATGGCTTAACATTATTTCATGATGGTAAATATCTACTTGAGTTTAATATAGGAAATGCAATTATCGAAAGTGATGGGATGTACTACACCCCAAAGCATGACTACATACTGAATGGGTGTATGAGAAGTGCGCTACTGGATCGTGGTGAAGTGAAAGAAGCGGAAATTGAATTAGCAACTTTTATTGAAAAGTATCGTGCTGGAGATGTTAAATTATATATGATTAATAGCTTAAGAGAATGGGTTCAGGTAGCATTACAATTAAAATAATATATTCCTGGTTTATTAATACACTCAAAAGCGTTATAATAAATGCTATTAAAGTGTAAAATCCGAAAAATAGGTGAAGCGAATGATGAATTTCCTCATGATTTTATTTCTATTAGCAGGCTTATCGCTATTAGTCTATATAATGAATCGATATATCATCAAACTTTTTAAAGATGATAAGACGAATAACGCTCTGGTGATGTTATATGTGACGATGATCGCATCTATAATAATTGTTACGTTTATCGCTTTTTGTTTTAGAACCATATTGATTGATATTACCAATATATTCTACCGATCATAAGCGGTAGAATTTTTTTACGACTTTAGGCCGATGTAAAGGTTATATTAATATTGTAAATTTAATGAGAAGGGAAATATAACGATGTCTATCATATTTCAAACAGCAGGTATTTATACAACTTTTCAACAGTTAGAAACTAAAGAAAATGCTTCATTATCTTTAAATGGCCCATGTGATGCATTATCTCATATATTAGGAAATGCATTAGTAGGTAATCCAGTTAATACACCAACGATTGAAATGACTTTCCAGGCGCCGACCATACACTTTCGTGAACCGACGTTAATCGCTTTAATGGGAGCTGAGTTTTACGCTTATACTGATGAAAGACGTATTATGCCAATGAAAGTGCATCTTATGGAAAGAGGAGAAACCCTTTACTTTGGTCAACCTAAAAAAGGTACTCGTGTTTATATGGCAATTGCCGGTGGTCTGCAAATCGATAGTTGTCGCTTAAAGGATACAGAAGATTATATTATTCAAGCAGGTGCACGATTTGAATTGGCACGTAGTTACACACCATTTCAGAAAAAATTGTTCGAAAATATAGCAAAACGAAAAGAAACGACATGGGGCATTGATGCTTATTCATTGGCACGCATTTATTATTCGGATGTTTTTCATCTGGAATCAGTAAGTGAGAATGAATTATCAGGTGAAACGAAACAAGCATTACAGGAAGATATTTATATCGTAACAAATCGTTTTGATAGAACCGGCTTTATTCTTGAAGGGAATACGATAACTTGCCCGGCATGTACAACAAACATCCGTATAAAACAAAGCGGAGCTTTACAACTCACACAGGACGGTGATCTTGTTATTGTATTAAAGAGTATGCATCAGGACAATGATTTCTCATATATCGCTAATATTGCACCGTATCATTTACCTAAACTATCTCAAAAGAAGCCAGGGTCAAAATTGTATTTTAAATGGGTTTCTAAAAGTGAATTAGAACGACAACAAAAGAGTTATGAAAACTGGCTAAAGACGGTATTAGCGCAAATTGAGTTTCTCCATCAAAAGGAATTGAATGTATAGACATGTTCGTCACAATTCGGTCACTTTTTACACGAAAAAGATACTTATTAAGTAAAAACACTTGAAATTTTTGTGCAAACGGTATAAATTAATATATTGTACACAGAAAAAAACATTACGTATATGTTACAATATATAATAAAGTGTAAATGTTACTAAGTTATGATTAATATTATAAATAGCATCACGAAAGAAATGTTTGTTTAATGGAGGAAAACGTATGAAAGAAAAGAAAATATCGATATTTATGTTTTTTTTATTGACAGTACTTGCTGTCTCACTTAAAACATATTTTGCATATTATATTGATTTGTCACTAGGTGTTAAAGGACTTGTTCAAAATTTAATATTACTCATGAACCCTTATAGTTTAGTAGCATTAATCTTAAGTGTTTTTCTATTTTTTAAAGGTAGAAAATCTTATTGGTTTGTGTTTATTGGTGGTTTCTTACTGACATTCTTATTGTATGCTAATGTCGTTTACTTTAGATTTTTCTCGGATTTCATTACTTTCAGTACATTAAATCAAGTAAGTAACGTTGAATCAATGAGCGGAGCTTTATGGAGTTCATTTGAATGGTATGATTTTATGTACTTTATTGATACTTTTGCTTTTCTGTTTATTTTATTGTTTAGAAAAGAGACGTTATCAACTAAATCATTTAAGAAAAAATATGTCCCTGTATTAATGGGAGTTTCAATTTCTTTATTCTTCTTAAATTTAGCTTTTGCTGAAACAGACAGACCAGAGCTTTTAACAAGAACATTTGACCATAAATATTTAGTGAAATATTTAGGACCCTTTAATTTTACGGTGTATGACGGGGTAAAGACGATTCAAAATAACCAGCAAAAAGCATTAGCAAGTTCAGATGACTTAGCAAAAGTACAATCTTATACAAAGACAAAATATGCTGCACCAAATGGCGCAACATTCGGGATTGCTAAAGAGAAAAATGTGATTAAAATTCATTTAGAAAGTTTCCAGACTTTCTTAATCAATTACAAAGTCAATGGTGAAGAAGTCACACCTTTCTTAAATTCACTAGCAAGTGGTCAAAAAGATTTTATCTATTATGATAATTTCTTCCATCAAACTGGACAAGGTAAGACGAGTGACTCAGAACTTACTATGGATAACAGTATATATGGTTTACCTCAAGGTTCAGCCTTCAGCTTAAAAGGCGATAACACATATCAGTCATTACCGGCAATCATGCATCAACAACAAGGATATTCAACTTCAGTGATGCACGGAGACTATAAAACATTCTGGAACCGCGATCAAATTTATAAGCATTTCGGTGTAGATAAATTCTATGATGCTTCTTATTATGATATGTCAGAAAAGAACTTAGAAAATTTAGGATTAAAAGATAAAGAATTCTTCGATGAATCTATTCCATTCCTAAAAGAAGAGAAAGCACCATTCTATTCACACTTAATTACTTTAACAAATCATTATCCATTTACTATCGATGAAACAGAAGCAACGATTGATTCACCGAATACAGGTAATCCAACGGTTGATGGATATGTTCAGACAGCACGTTATTTAGATGAAGCTGTACATGATTTTATCGATGATTTGAAGAAAGAAGGTCTGTATGATGATTCTGTAATCATTATTTACGGTGACCATTACGGTATTTCTGAAAATCATAACAAAGCGATGGAAAAATTATTAGGTGAAGAGATTACGCCTACTAAATTTATGGATTTACAACGTACTGGATTATTTATGAAAGTACCAGGCATAGAAGGAAGAGTTGATCATACGTATGCCGGACAAGTCGACGTCGCACCGACGCTATTACACTTATTAGGAATTGATGCTAAACCATACGTTATGTTTGGTACAGACTTACTTTCTAAAGCGCATAAAGATACTGTCGTGTTTAGAAATGGTGACTTTATTAGTCCAGAAGTTAAATCTATCAATGGCATTTATTATGATAATAAAACGAACTTACCGATTGAAGATGAAGCTAAAAAGCAACAAGCAGTTGAAATTAAAAGAAGTGTAGAAAAAGAATTAGAAATGTCAGATTCATTATTAAATGGTGACTTATTACGCTTCTATAAAAATAAAGACTTCAAAAAAGTTGACCCATCAAAATATGAGTACATCAATGGTACTAAAGGGAAAGAAAAATAAAATACAAAAAGACGAGGAAAATTTTCCTCGTCTTTTTCTGTGTAATGATTATCCTAACGACACATCTAATATCATCATGATTGTAAAACCAAGCATCAAACCTAAAGTTGCAAGGTCCGTATTATTTCCAGATTGTGATTCAGGAATTAACTCCTCAACGACAACGAATATCATCGCGCCAGCAGCAAATGCTAATGCATAGGGCAACATCGGGGTGATTAATAACACAGCACCAGCACCGATCATTGCAAAGATAGGCTCTACAATTGCGGATCCATGCCCCATATTAAAAGAAAACCATTTTGATTTACCGTCACCATGTATCGGTAATGATAAAGCACTTCCTTCAGGAATATTCTGAATACCAATCCCGATAGCAAGACCAATTGCTGCTAGGAGCATCTGTTCATTGCCTGAAACAACACCACCAAACCCAACACCAAGTGCAAGTCCTTCAGGTATATTGTGCATAGTAATCGCTAAGAATAATAAAGTTGACTTCTTTAAATTCGTTTTTGGACCTTCGTGCATATGGCTAGGCTGAGCTTTCGGATGGATATGTGGGATGATGACATCAAGTAATCTGATAAACACACCACCTAATAGAAATCCGATTGCTGCAGGAATCCAGGGAATCTGTCCATTTTCTTCACTGAATTCAATTGCAGGTGCTAATAGTGACCAGAATGATGCTGCGATCATCACGCCTGCAGCAAATCCTTGCATTGTGTTTAATACTTTCATATTTACAGATTTAAATAAAAATACAACTGCTGCACCAAGTCCAGTCATAGACCAGGTAAATAATCCGGCTATACCGGCCTGAGCAACAGGAGATAATTGACTAAACCATTCTAACATGTGTACCTCCTATAGTAAAAAAGTGTATAATATAATACTGAAGTTTATAATACATTACTATATCATAAAAAAACAAACCAGAATATCAAATTTGAATATCATACTATGAGATAGTGAAATGTATTATATGTGAGGAGAGCGATTATGGAAGCATATAAAATAGAAAATTTATCGAAGCAATACGGTCTTAAAACAGTATTTGATGATATATCATTAAGCATATCTGTTGGAGATAAAATTGCACTTGTTGGTATAAATGGAACAGGAAAAAGTGCACTTCTGAAGTGTATTGCAGAAATTGAAGATCACCATGGCGTAGTAACGCATCCGAAAGATTTTACGATTGAGTATGCAGCGCAACAACCAGTGTTAAATGAATCGCTTTCAATCGTGGATAACGTTATCGATGAAACACATCCGGTTATGCAGAAATTTAAAAAGTATGATGCACTGCTCAAGCAAATGGAAACAGAAGTGAATGATCAACTTATTGAACAGTTAAGTATTATTCAACAACAAATAGAACAGCTAGATGGTTTCAGTTATCGTGCTGAAGCAGAATCAATCTTAACGAAACTTGGTATAAAAGATTTATCTCAGCCCATTACTTCACTTTCTGGTGGTCAGAAAAAACGTGTAGCACTGGCGAAATCACTTTTAAAAGCACCAGATTTATTACTGCTTGATGAACCTACAAACCATCTTGATTTCGAATCGATTCACTGGTTGATTACGTTTATTAAACAGTATAAAAAGTCTGTATTAGTTGTGACACATGATCGTTATTTCCTGAATGAAGTAATGAATCGTATCGTCGAACTAAGAAACGGAAAACTTTATTTATATAAAGGTAATTACAACGATTACATCACACACAAAGCAGAATTAGAAATCATTGAAAGCAAACAGGAACAAAAAGAGAAACAGCTATATAAACAAGAGCTCGACTGGATGCGAAAAGGTGCAAAGGCACGTACTACAAAACAACAGGCACGTATTGACCGTTTCTCAAATATTGAGGATAAAGTTAAACAGCATCAAACGAAAGAGACGATGGAAATCAATCTTGCGCACAAACGTTTAGGGAAACAAGTCTTTGAATTCGAATCAATCGGAATGCAGTTTGAAGATAAAATCTTATTTAAAGATTTCAGCACAATCGTTCAAACATCAGATCGTATCGGTATCGTCGGACAAAATGGTACTGGAAAATCTACATTGCTAAATATTATTGCAAACGTAATGAAGCCAACATACGGAGAGATGATCACAGGTCAGACAGTAAAGATCGGTTATTATAAACAGGAAGATGTTAAGTTAAATCAGGATTTACGTGTCATCGATTTCCTGCGTGAAAAGGCAGAAGCTGCAACGACATCGACTGGAGAAAAAATATCTGTTACCCAACTACTTGAACGATTCTTATTTCCTTCAAGTATGCATGGTACATATATTCATCGTTTAAGTGGTGGAGAACGTAAACGATTATATCTACTCAGTATATTGATTGAAGGACCAAATGTTTTATTACTGGATGAGCCGACAAATGATCTTGATACAGAGACATTAACGATTTTAGAGGATTATTTAGAGAATTTTAGTGGTGCAGTCATTACTGTTAGTCATGATCGTTACTTCTTAAATAAAGTAGTGGATACATACTGGTTTGTTAATCATCAGCATATTGATAAAGTACTTGGAGATTTTAACGATTATTTAAGTTTTAAACAAATAGCAGATGAGCAGAAGAAACAGGAAGCGCTTGTTCAGGAGAAAGCAATGCCAGAACAAGCTAAGCAATCAACACGTGTATCTTATAAAGATAAACGTCGTTTTGAGTTTCTATCTGAAGCGATTGAAACACTGGAAACTAAGTTAGAAGCAATCGATCAATCCATTGCAGCAGAGACGACAAATTATGATAAACTCAATCAATTAACGAATGAAAGACAAGCTTTGGAAGAGGAATATGAAGCATACTATGGAGAATGGGACGAATTAAGTGAGCGAATGGAGTAAATCATGGAGAAAGTATTAAAAGAGTACTATGGTTATGAAACGTTCAGACCTGGTCAAAGCGAATTGATTCAAAATGCATTGGATAATCATGCAACATTAGGTATTTTGCCGACAGGTGGAGGTAAATCAATCTGTTATCAAATACCGGGTATATTAAAAGGTGGATTAACGCTTGTGATAAGCCCTTTGATTTCCTTGATGAAAGATCAGGTTGATAGCTTGAATGCGAGTGGTATTCATGCTGCATTTTTAAATTCAACACAAAAAATAAAAGAAACAAAACAGATAGAAATTGGTTTGATAAACGGTGATTATCAGTTTCTTTATGTGGCACCTGAACGATTTAATCAACGTCAGTTTATTCATTTATTGTACCAATTAAATATCAATTTGATAGCTTTTGATGAAGCACACTGTATTTCAAAGTGGGGACACGACTTTAGACCAAGCTATCGCGAATCGATCAAAGCTGTAATGAGCTTGCCGCATCCGTTTACTATAATGGCGCTTACTGCAACAGCAACTGTGGATGTCAAAGAAGATATATGTAATTTATTACATATTGAAAACCAATATGTGATTGAAACAAGTACGAAACGCGATAATTTAAAGTTTATGATCGACCCAACGTATCAGAAGCAAAAGCGACTATTAGAATTCATTGGAACACATAAAGAGGATTCAGGCATTATATATGCCAATACGAGAAAACAAGTCGAAAGTTTAAGTGAAGTGTTACATTTAGAAGCTATTGATCATGTCATCTATCATGCAGGTTTAAATAAAGATATGAAAGATGAACATCAATCAAAGTTTGTTAAAGATGATGTTAAAGTCATGATCGCTACCAATGCTTTTGGTATGGGTATCGATAAATCCAATGTGCGTTACGTTGTCCATTATAATCTACCTCAAGACATCGAAAGTTATTATCAGGAAGCAGGTCGTGCGGGACGTGACGGATTAGATAGTGAATGTTTACTCATGTTTGGTGAGCAGGATATTAAATTACAACAGTTTTTTATCGAGACGAGCAATGATGAAAATGTGCAGGAGCTAAAAAAAGAAAAGCTAAACAAGATGATTGCATATACAAAGACGAAACAATGTTTACAGTCGACCATTATTCATTATTTTAACCCTGATGAACATCTTAATAAGTGTGGGAAATGTTCTAACTGTATACATGAAATAGAAAATTATAATATGACGACTGAAGCAAAGAAAATATTAAGCTGTATGATTCGTATAAAGCAACCGGTTCATAAATTATTGATTACTAAAGTATTGCATGGTGAGGAAGATGATTCAGTGACGCATCCGGGATATCATCAGCTCAGTACATTTGGATTATTGAAAGATTATCCTACAAATGCAATTCAGTCTTTTATCGAAACGTTATTATTCAATGGATATATCATTGAACAGCAAGGTAAACTATTTTGTCACGAAAGTGCCAGAGAAATATTAACCGGAGATAAGCAGGTGATGACATATTACAAGCACGCATCTTATAATGAACGTGTAAAAATCACAACGATTGAAACAGTGGATGAAATATTACTGAAAACATTAAAAGATGTGCGTAAACGTTTATCTGATGATTTATCTGTGCCGCCATTTACGATATTTTCAGATCATACGCTACAGTTATTTGCCACGAAAAAACCAGTGTCAAAAGATGAAATGATTCTTATTGAAGGTGTAGGATCATATAAATTAAAACATTATTGTCCAGAATTTATTGACGCAATCAAGACATATTCGGCATGACAAGCAATTGTCATGTCTTTTTTTAAAATATGTGTTTTAATTCAATATAATAGGCTATAAGTTAAACATTAAACTTTTTAAGAGGTGGCATATGATACGTTTTGAAAATGTGACAAAGCAGTATAATGATAAAATTGCTGTTGATAATATTTCTTTTGATATTGCTGAAGGAGAGTTTTTTGTATTAATAGGACCTTCTGGTAGTGGTAAGACAACGACGTTAAAGATGATCAATCGATTGATTCCATTGTCAAAAGGTTATATCTACTTTAAAGAGCAACCGATAAGTGATTATAAGCTGGATGAAATGCGTTGGGATATTGGTTATGTGCTACAGCAAATTGCATTATTTCCGCATATGACGATTAAAGAAAATATTAGTCAGGTGCCATTGATGAAGAAATGGTCAAAGGATAAAATAGATGCTCAAGCTGACCGACTGCTTGATATGGTTGGTTTGCCTGCTGCTGAATTTAAAAACAGATATCCAAGTGAACTGTCAGGAGGACAACAACAACGCGTAGGTGTAGTCCGTGCTTTAATGGCTGATCCACCTGTTATACTGATGGATGAACCCTTTAGCGCACTTGATCCATTATCAAGAGAGAAGTTACAGGATGATTTAATTCGCCTGCAATCAGAAATACATAAGACAATCGTTTTTGTTACACATGATATTAGTGAAGCATTGAAATTAGGAGATCGTATTTGTTTAATGAACGAAGGACATATTGAGCAGATTGGTACACCAGAATCTTTTATCAATCATCCAAACAATGAATTCGTAAAATCATTTATCGGTGATAATGCCAATCATGTTACATACGTACGCAATTATATTGAATCTGATAGAAATGTTGTTACTACTGCTGTAATTGACGCCAATGCACCTGCTAAAGAAATGTTTATACTATTAAGTCAGCATGAATATTTGACAGTTACTGAAGCGGGACAAACAATCGGTGTTATTTCGCGTGACAATGTATTTAAACAATTAAGTCAGGAGGCGAAATAATGAAGGCGTTTATTAATACTTTTCAAGAACGTAAATGGGAATTGCTACAAACATTATTTGAGCATATTCAAATATCATTTATTGCTTTACTGATTGCAACTTTAATCGCTATTCCGATTGGTATATGGCTAACAAGACATACAAAGATCGCTGAACCGATTATTAATATCGCTGCAATCATGCAGACAATACCTTCATTAGCACTGCTCGGTCTAATGATTCCGCTCTTTGGAATTGGTCGTGTGCCGGCAATTATCGCTTTAGTAATCTATGCGTTACTTCCAATCCTACGTAATACATACACAGGTATAAAGGAAGTAGACCCATCATTAAAAGAAGCTGCACAAGGTATTGGTATGAATACATACCGACAGTTAAAGAATGTAGAAACTCCACTTGCTATGCCTGTTATTATGGCTGGTATAAGAACTGCTATGGTGCTGATCATAGGTACAGCAACACTTGCAGCATTTATCGGTGCAGGTGGTCTGGGAGATTTAATTTTACTGGGTATCGATAGAAATAATATGAATATATTATTGCTCGGTGCAATACCTGCAGCCTTACTTGCGCTGTTATTTGATTTTGTACTAAAACGTATGGAGAAATTAAGTTATCGTAAGATGATGATTGTTACAGGTTTACTTTTATTATCATTTTTATTAGTCGCGATTTGGCCATTATTCTTCCAGAAGGATAATCAAATGAAATTTGCAGGTAAATTAGGTACTGAACCAGAAATCATTACCAATATGTATAAATTAATTATTGAAGACAAAACTGATGTAAATGTAGAAATTGAACCAGGCATGGGCAAGACAACATTCCTATTCAATGCTTTAAAATCTGACGATATTGATGGGTACTTAGAATTTACTGGTACTGTTTTAGGTGAGATTACAAAAGAAGATGCAAAATTTACGACTGAAAAAGAAGTATATCAACAGGCAAATGACAGTATCAATAAAAAGTATCAGATGTCTCTTCTAAAACCGATGCAATATAATAATACGTATGCACTGGCTGTGAAAAAAGAATATGCTGATAAATATCAATTGAAAACAATCAGTGATCTACAAAAAGTAGAATCCACAATCCGTGCAGGGTTTACTTTAGAATTTAACGATCGTATGGATGGTTATAAAGGGATTCAGAAGAAATATGGGATTAAGTTTGATAATGTAAGAACGATGGAACCAAAAATTCGTTATCAGGCAATCGAGCAAGGAAAAATTGATTTGATTGATGCATATTCTACCGATGCTGAATTAAAAAAATATGGCATGGTCGTATTAAAAGATGATAAACATCTATTCCCTCCTTATCAAGGGGCACCATTATTAAAAGTTGAAACGATTAAAGAACATCCGGAAGTCGTGAAGGCACTCAATCAATTAGCCGGTAAGATAACTGATGAAGAAATGCAGACGATGAACTATGCTGTAACTTATCAGAATAAATCACCGGAAAGTATAGCGCGTACGTACTTAAAGAAAGAAAAACTGATTAAGTAATAAAGGTCAGACCATCAAAATATTTGTATCAAATTGTCATTTCATATATCATAATACTAATATACTTTTATATATTAGAGAAGGTAGGGATATTTTTGAAACCACAATTAAAATCGTTACAAGTGTATTCGGCTGGATTATCTGATGAAGCGTTAAAACGTAAGACCGGTTATGAAGGTGAATTTAGCAGACTTGCTTCAAATGAGAATCCAATTGGCCCAACGCCTAAAGTAAAAGAAGTGTTAGCAAAGTCTCTGTCAGGTTTAAATTATTATCCGGATCCAGAAGCAAATACATTAAAAGAAAAATTATCTGCATTTTATGATGTACCCGCGGAACAGATTTTTGTCGGTGCAGGTCTTGATGAAGTCATTATGTCGATATCTCGAGCAGTACTAGTTCCTGAAGGCGACGTTTTAACAAGTGAAGGAACTTTTGTACAGTACGCTACACATGCATTAATTGAAGGTACACATTTAAAAACAGTTCCGTTAAATGATGGTTGCTTTGATCTAGATGCAATGGCAGAAGCGATAACAGATAATACGAATATAATATGGATCTGTAATCCGAATAATCCTACTGGAACGTATGTATCTGAAACTGAGTTAAGAACATTCTTAAGTAAAGTACCTCAATCAATTACTGTTGTGTTAGATGAAGCTTACTTTGAATTTGTAGATGCAGAAGATTATCCGGATGGCGTCAAGTTATTAAAAGAATTTCCAAATTTAATTATATTACGTACATTTTCTAAAGCGTATGGATTAGCAGCAATGCGTGTAGGTTACGCAATGACTTCAAAAGCATACGTAAGTGAATTTAATAAGGTAAAACTACCTTTTAATGTTACTACTTTGTCATTACTTGCTGCTATTACTGCATTAGAAGATCAAGCCCATTTAAAGTCATATGTTGCATTTAATAAAGCACAACGCGAGCAATTATTTGCAAAACCATACAGCAAACATTTTCTGCCGAGTCAGACGAACTTTATTTTTATTAAGACAGATCAACCTCAAGCGTTGTTTGATACTTTCATCCAACATGGTGTCATATCTCGTCCTATGCCAATTGGTGTTCGCGTAACCATTGGACAAGTTGAGGATAATAAAAAGATTGATGCTGCCTTAACAGCATTCTTTGGTGAATAATACTAAGCTAAACGATATGGTAAACGTATCGTTTAGCTTTTTTGATGTATTGATTTATAATAGAAATTAAGCGATAAATTTCTTTAAAAATATAAATGAGGTGTAAGAATGAAAAAGTCAATTGCAATTGATATGGATGAAGTATTAGCTGATACGTTGAAGAAAGTAATCTTTCAATTTAATGAAAGTACGGGTATGTCTTTAACGAAAGAAGATTTATATGAGAAAAAATTGCGTACTGAATATCCAGAGCATGTCGATAAACTAGATGAATTATTACTTGATCGTGCATTTTTTAGAGATTTAGAAGTTTTACCTGATGCAATTCGTGTCGTTGAAAAATTAAATGAGCATTTTGATGTTTATATTGCGACAGCAGCGATGGATGTTCCAACTTCATTTGATGCGAAGTATGAATGGTTACGCGAACACTTTCCATTTTTAGATCCTCAGCATTTCATTTTCTGTGGTAATAAAGGTGTTGTAGGAACAGATTATTTAATTGATGATAACCCAAGACAACTGGCAGCTTTTAAAGGTACGGGTTTAATCTTTGACGCTGTGCATAACCAAAGTATAAAGGAATACGACAGAATGAAGAGCTGGCTTGACGTAGAGAAGTATTTCTTTGAAGATTAATGCGTTCATCTAATATAAAAATAAAAGGCAGGTGACAAAAGTCACTTGCCTCAAATATTATTCATTGATAACAACACGATCTGTTGCCGTGAGTATTTTAAGTTTACTAGGTATTACTTTAATTGAAAGTGGTGTCTCAAGGTCTATTTCGCCATCCACATCGACATCCATCTCTTTATTTGTATTGATCGTAATTTTTTCTCCCGAATAATGTTCGATATTCTGGCTGATTTCATTCCAGTTAATTTCTGACTTCATAGCAATCATTTCAGTAAATAGCTTCAAACCACTTTCTTTGAAAATAAATACATTTAGCTTGCCGTCATTAGGTGATAGTTCAATTAAAGGTATTTTATTACCACCGACGAAAGCACCGTTGGCTACAACAATCATAGAAGATGCTCCATGATATCTTGTACCATCAATCTCGATAACATATTTAAAGAAAGTTGGATTCGTAACATTTTTTATCGTTGAAAAAAGATAGCTGAATTTCCCGATTTTACTTTTAGCATCAGGATTAACACTATTTGAATTTTCAACGATAAGACCCATTCCTGCAAAGTTGAGTGCATATCGCTCATTCGTTTGCATGACGTCATAATATTTCACTTCTGCAGTTAATAATTGCTCTACCGCTCTTACTGGGTTTGGATGGAGATTTAAAGTTTTTGTAAAGTCATTAAATGTACCGCCAGGTAGTATGCCGATAGGTACATGATGATTTCCATCGATAATACCATTGATGAGTTCATGTACAGTACCATCCCCACCTAGTATAAGATAAATATCAAAATCTGATTTACCTTCTTTTAAGTAAGTATATATTTCACCTTGTTCTGCACTGCGATAAATTGTTAAATGATCGATAAATCTTGTTAAACTTTTAGATACTTCACCAATGATTTGATGAACATCTCCTTGTCCTGCATGATCATGATAGAATAATATACCTGTTTTAAATTTTTGCATAAAGTTTCACCCCATTCTCAATTTTTTTCATAACGTACTATTCCCGTTTTGTAAGTGATTAATCAAGATTAGAAATATCATCTAATAATGAAAGATATAAAATAAAAATTAAATGGTTGATATAAAAATTATACTGTGATATATTTTATATATCAAATTAATGGAGGAATAAAAATGCATAAACATATTATTAATGGTTACGTAGCAAAAGACATTCTTAAAAGTAGCTTACCGAAAGTGAAAAACGATGAAGCGATGGCGCAACAATTTAAAGAAGGATTTAATTTATCTCCTGAAATGATGAAGATTGCAGGATACTTTGAATTTATCGGTTCAATATTCTTAATGCTATCTGTATTTAATAAAAAATTCGCACGTATCGGAGCAATATTAATCAATGTCATTATGCTTGGTGCGATGTATAATCATTTAAAAGCAGGACATGGTGTTAAATCAATCGGTGCTGCCGGGAAATACTTTGCTTTAAATATGGTTACATTATTTGATTCATATAGAAAGTAATAATTGAATGTCAAAAAATGATTGAGAGGGTTCCTGATGAGTAAATCATATCGTAATAAAGACATTACTGTTCATTTCGAAGCTTCTAGATGTATACATGCAACTGAGTGTGTAAGAGGTTTGCCGCAAGTATTCGATGTTGATAAACGACCATGGATTAATGTTGATAATGCATCGAAAGAAGATATTACAGAAGTAATAATGCGTTGTCCTAGTGGTGCATTAACATTTACAAGAGAAGATCATTTTATGGAAAGTTATCCAACAACAGTGATTAGAACCGGACCGGATGATGAATTGTATGTTAAAGGTAATATTGAATTACACCATAATGGTGAAATGCTGTATTTGAATAGAGCAGCTCTGAAACCACAAGGCAATCAATTATTTTATACGAAATCTTTAGCAGATCGTGAAGATAAAACTGCATACTACAAATCATAAGGAGTGATACGATGGATATTAATACAGCACCTGGCAAGTTTTATATCGGTGATATTCAAGCACCTAAGGCGTTAATGACTTATTTTCAATCAAAAGAAGGTCATATGATAATCAACCATACTGAAGTTTCAAGTGAACTTCAGGGACAGCATGTTGGTCAATCATTAGTAGACTTTGCAGCAGATTATGCGAGAGAAAATAACTTGAAAGTGGTTCCGGTTTGTCCGTTTGCGAAAAAGGTTATGACAAATGATAGTAAATATGATGATATTCTTGCAAAAGTAGGGGAATAATATCAAATAAGAACATTGCTTTAATGAAGATGAGAGGGAGATGTATATGACAATGAAACATATTGTAAACAAAGGGAATAATGATACAACATTATTATTACTACATGGAACGGGTGGTAATGAACAAGATATGTTACCACTTAGTGGTTTAATTGATAACGATGCAAATGTATTAAGTGTAAGAGGGAATGTAAGTGAGCATGGTATGCCGCGTTTCTTTCGCAGAATCGCTGAAGGTGTATTCGATGAAGAGGATTTAGTGAAACGTACACACGAACTTAATGATTTTATTACAACGGCTGCTCAGGAGAATGATTTAAACCGTGAAAAGGTTGTAGCAGTAGGATACTCTAATGGTGCAAATATTGCAGCAAGTTTAATGTATCATGATAAAGATGCATTACATGCAGCAATTCTATTCCACCCGATGGTACCACTTCGTAATATTGAATTACCTGATTTAACAGGCAAGAAAGTATTTATCGGTGCTGGAGTAAATGATCCGATATCACCGAGACAAGAAACTGAAGAACTTGCACAAGCGTTAACAGAAGCCGGTGCAGAAGTTGAGATTTTCTGGCATCAATCAGGACATTCTTTAACACAAGAAGAGGTTCAGCATGCTGCAAAGTGGTATCAATCACTATAAAATAAATAAACCCGGAAGATGCAAATTAATAATACTGCATCTTTCGGGCTTTTATTTTAATTTTTTTGCGAGATTTGGTGATAATTGAAATAGTATTACACCGATGACTGCAGAACATAAAATGAATATTCCACTGAATGTCTGAATTTGTTCAGCACCTATTGAGGCAACAATGATGGAGAACTCACCACGTTGTGTAAAAGAGAAACCTGCACGCCATGACTCGAGTCGAGTTAAACCATATTGTCTACCTCCAATATATCCAGTCGCAACTTTTGAGATAACAGACCAAAGTAGGATGATAAGTAATATTGGTAACATCGTTATTTGAGTGATATCGATATTCATGCCGAATTGAATAAAGAAGATAGGCATGAGCAAATCACGTAAATTACGCACCATATTTTGTAAAATATGTGCTTGTTTAGATTCTGCAAGCATGATACCAGCTAGGAATGCGCCAAATACTTCTGAGAGGTTCATAACAACAGCAATTCCACCGTAAAGTATGCCCACTCCGACGATAAATAATACAAAGAAATCTTCATCGATATATTGTTTAATAAAGTCTTCTGCTTTGCTGAAGATGAACTTGCCGATAATCAATGCACCTGCAATAAGGAGAATGATTTCTAATCCGGTTATACCAAGTTCTGTTATGGAGACGTTACCTTTAAGATAAATGCTTGCAACAACGACTACTAGTATTGGAGAAATAATGTCCTCAAAGATGAGTAATCCAAGCAGATAGTCTGAGTCACGTTTAACCATACGCTTACTTTTCTCCAGCAATTTCACGGTGATTGATGAGCTTGTTGCATATACTACCGCTCCAATAAGTAATGATTGTGGCAAATCAAACTTTAGCAATAAGCAAATAATCAGTGTAATACCAAAAGATAATAATAAATCAAGAAGTCCTGGTTTATAAACATCTAATGCCATACGTTTTAACTGATGGAAGGGGAATTCCATTCCAAGCATAAAGAACATTAGGACAATACCGAGTTCTGCAGCGAAAGACATCACTTCAGAAGGTTTGATAAAGAAACTCAATACTAATCCAATTGCTAAGAAGATGATTACATCAGGAATATTTAATTTATGACCGATATATCCACCGATAAAAAGCATAAGTAACAACAAACCTACGTGTAAAAGTTCAGGAATCATAATGTCTATCCTTTGTTAAATTTACATGCAGCATCGAAAGCATTGATTGATTCATAATGTCCGATTACTAGCAATATATCATTTTCTTGTATTAAAAAATCTTGAGCTGGCTTAGCGATAATCTCATCTCCACGATTAATCCCGACAATTTGAACACCATCTGGTACATATTGCTCTGCTAGACCGACTGGTGTTTCTTTTAAACTGGAAGCACTGCTTACTTTTAACCAGTCAACAAGCATCTTCTTTCGAATGACATTAAAACGATTAAATTCATCTTCATCAATTGTATTATTGTCTACATCCATTAAGGTTAATGCAAAATTTTTAGCTTCATCAGAAGATAATGAGATACTTGCTTCATGCGCTTCATCGGCATCCGTTATATAAATGTCACGTTTACCATTATAGCGCATGATGATATCAGCACGAGAACCATCACTACTTATCATTGAATAACGTTTTCCGACACCTGGAATATTTTGTTCTTTCATATTGTTCCTCCAATTTTCTAATTTGTGATATATTTATTATACTAGATGTAACATGGAATACAATATTTATAACTGTTTTCATGTGAAGTTAATATTATAAAAGGAGTGTTTTTTATGTTATTGAAGGATTGGATAGAAGAGAAAGAAACATTGCAACTGATATCACAAATTTTAGGCAAACATAAGTTAGCAACAGCTTTCCAGGAGCCTCAATGGGCGCATGTTGTCTTAGACATCACTGCTCAAGGATTTTCAACAGGACTTTTGCATTTTGAAGATAAGCATTACCAGATTGACGTTAATTTGCTACAACACAAAATTGTAGTAGTCGTAGAAGAAGAAGTACATGAAATACCTTTGCAGGATGGCACATCTATTAAAGATTATTATTTACAGATAAAGCAATTCCTAAATGAATTTAATGTACATCCGGAAATTAATACAAAACCTCAGGAAATGTCGACGACAATACCATTTGAAGAAGATGAAGTGCATCACCATTATAACGAAGAACGTTCAAAGGAAGCTTTACGTCTTATGCAGATTGCATTCCGTGCAGAATCAGCATTTATTAATCCTTTGCGTGCTAGAAAAGTGAAACCAGGTTTATTCTGGGGGACGTTCGATGTCACATGTATATTACTATATAATGAACATATCCCTTTCCCTGATCCGAAAAAAGTAATAGAACGTGCTGCCTTTGATGAATCGATGATTGAGTTTGGATTCTGGTTCGGAGACGATAAGTTCGCTGGGCCGACATTCTTTGTATTGCCTTATCCTTTTTCAAATAGAAATTTTGAATGTACACATCACTTCCCAGAAGGAAGTTACTACGATGAGGATATGGCAGAATTTATTTTGCCGATAAACGATTTATCAACAGAGCATGCTCAAACACTAAAACAGTTCTTCACTGCTTCTTATGATTCATTTAAAGATTACCTGGAGTGGGAGAACTGTGAACATTATCATAAACCATTAGACATGGAAGAGAATAAAGCAATAAAAGATTTAAGAAAATAGATGGTAAATAAAAAGCAGAAATGATTGATCATTTCTGCTTTTTATAATGATTTAACTAGTGTATACCTTGCATCTTTCTAGAGATAAATCTACTTAATAAGAAAATAATAACAAACAATGCTACGGCTAAACTTCCGATAAATAAGAAGTAGTTCGCATATCCAAGTGGCTCGATTAATTTAACTAATTGAGCGTTAATACCTTGTGCTGTCGCGTTTGATAAGAACCACAAGCTTAACATTTGAGAGTTAAACGCAATAGGTGCTAATTTAACCGAAGTTGAAGAACCTGTTGGTGATAAACAAAGTTCACCAATTACACATATAAAGAATGAAGCAACTAACCACATTGGATTGATTAAATTCGTTGCACTTGCACTTTGTGCAGGGATAACCATGATTAAGAAGCTGATACCTGCCATTAATATCCCAATCGCAAATTTAATCGGTGTAGAAGGATTATATTTACCTAATTTAGACCATAAAGCAGAAATGACTGGTGCTAAAGCGACTACAAATAATGGATTCAGTGACTGGAACCATGCTGCAGGTACTAAGTAATCAATTCCTGAAACTTTATTAAGGTCGAGTTGAGTAAATTTCGCAGCAAATATTGCTAACGTATTAGCACCTTGCTCCTGAATAGACCAGAACATTACGCTCGCTAAGAATAATGGTACATATGCAACTAGTCGAGAGCGCTCGATGTCATCTACATCTTTACTACGATACATTGTTGTCCAGTAAATGATTGGGAGTACCACACCAAGAATCGTTACTATAATTGAGAAAGTATTGAAAGTAAGGAACCCACTATAAATACCGATAGCAACGAGTAAAACTATCACTAAAAATGCAATTGAAAATACTTTTTTATATTTTGATTTTTCTTCACCTTCAAGAATATGTGTCGGTTCAACACCAACTAAACCTAAAGATTTACGGTTAAATACAACATAGGCGATCAAAGCTAATGCCATACCGATTGCAGCAGCTAAAAATCCGATATGATAGTTATATTGCTTTTGTAATTCACCAACAATTAATGGAGATAAGAATGCCCCCATATTCACAGACATATAGAAAATTACGAAACCAGCATCCATGCGGTTATCATTTTTATGATACAAACCACCTAGTACATTTGAAATATTAGGTTTCATTAATCCTGATCCTACAATAATTAAAAACATTGAAGCTAAAAATGCAGGAATCCCAAATGGTAAACTCATAGCAATATGACCCAGCATAATAAGTGTCGCACCGTATAGTAAAGCACGTCTTGAACCTAATATTCGGTCAGCAAGCCATCCACCTAATATACCAGTCATAAAGATTAAAGCACCATACATTGATCCAATACTCGCAGCGGTAGTTTCACTCATTCCTAAACCGCCGTTAGCGACAGTATCATACATGTAGTAAACTAATATCGCTCTCATCCCATAATAACTAAATCGTTCCCAGAATTCTACGAAGAAAAGAATTCCTAACCCCTTCGGATGGCCGAAGAAACCGGTTTGAGGCACACTTTCAACCATCTGTTCTCTTGTATACTTCATTTTTTCATCCCTTTCGATTTATAAATATTTCGAAAATTTATATTATTTTAGAATATTATTTTACCATTAATATTACTACTTTCAATCATTCATCTAATAGTCGAAATTTTCTAAATAAGATTTGTTCGAATTTTTGTAACAAACATAGAATTTAATTGGGTAAATAACGATTGAATTTCTTTTTATTATTTTTTAATTATCTTTTAAATAACTGAATAATTTTAAAAATAATAATATTCTAATAAAAAAGAAGTATACCAATTAGTATACTTCAATAATATTTTGTATTGATTAATGGATACCACGCATGAATTTTTTCATAAATGGACTCACGAGTAGTAGTACAACGGCTATACCGAGTGTTACCAGGCCGATGTTGTTAAAGTACTGATGATTTTCTACAGCTTCGTAATAAAGTACAAGTTTACTGTTTACGAGTTGAGCAACTGTATTTGCCAGGAACCAGACACTCATCATTTGTGATGTATATGCTTGAGGGGCTAGTTTCGTTGTTACAGATAAACCAGTAGGTGATAAGCAAAGTTCAGCCATAGTTACTAGAAGATAGCTAAGGATCAACCAACCTGGATTCATTAATTGATCGCCATTATGAGTTAACGGATAAACCATTACTAAATAGCTCATTGCAGCTAAAAATAATGCGATACTAAATTTAATGACTGTCGGTGGATTAAAGCGCCCGAGCTTCACCCATAACCAGGCAAATATAGGTGCTAAAGTTACGATGAATAATGGATTCAGTGACTGGAACCATGCAGCTGGGATTTTGAAATCTATTGCATTATTAGTTAAAATACCTATATTAAGTTGCGTATTTTTATCAGCAAAATGCGCGAGTACTGTTGAACCTTGTTCCTGAATCGACCAGAATGTAACAGATGCTAAGAAAAGTGGCACATAAGCAAATACACGTGCTTTTTCATCTTTTGTTGTTTTTTTAGAAACAATCATTGTAATAAAGTAATAGAATGGTAAAGCCATCCCAAGTACTGTTACAAAATTCATAAAACTTTCAAGTGATAATTTACCCATAAGTCCTGTTACTAAGAAATAAAGCAGGAATGCAGCGATAACGATACCAGTGATTGTAATGGTTTTCTTTTTATCAGCTTCGGTTACTGGATTAGGAACATCTAATCCTGAAAGTCCTAAAGTTTGTTTAGAACGTAACATAAAGACGATTAATCCGAAGAACATACCAATCGCTGCAACTGCAAATCCATAATGGAAGCCTACATTATCTTGTAACCAGCCAACAAGTAATGGCGAAATTAATGCACCCATGTTAATTGACATAACGAATAAAGTAAATGCTGCATCTACTTTTGGATCATTTTTTTCGTATAATTCTCCAACGTTCGTTGAAATATTTGGTTTTAATAATCCTGTACCTAAAATGATGAATAACAATGCGATAAGTAATAAAGTGAAGTTATTAGGTAAAGAGAATAGTATATGACCAATCATGATAAGTATTGCTCCATATAGAATCGCTTTACGTGTTCCGATAAATCTATCGGCTAACCAACCACCGATGACCCCACTCATATAAATTAAAGCACCGTAGATAGATACGATTTGCATTGCAAATCCTTCATCTAATCCAAATCCACCTTTATTAACAGAATAATAAAGATAAAATAAAAGAATAGCTTTCATTCCATAATAACTGAATCTTTCCCAGAACTCAGTTAGCATTAAAGTGAATAAACCTTTTGGATGACCGAAGAAACCAGTTCTCGGCATACTGTTGACCACTTCATCGCGCGTGTGTTGCGCCATACCATTTCCCCCTTGTTTCAAATAAAATTGTAAAAATAAAAGACGAATAGTTTATACATATAATAAATAAACTATTTATATATAATACACTTATTTTAATTTTAAGACAATTCACTTTTTGAATATAAATCTTCTAGATAGATAATAAGTTATTAAAACGATTAATCATTAGTCAAAATAGCAAATAGATAACAAGGATTTTTGTATTAATAACAAAAAATAAACTAAGGTTACTTCCATATTAGAAGTAACCTCAGTTCATATTATAAAGGATATTTATCTATTCGTAATTGTTTCAGGATATAGATCATGGTTCATTAATCTATAATTCGCGATTTCTTCATATTTCGTCCCTGGACGTCCATAATTTGTATAAGGATCAATTGAAATGCCGCCACGTGGCGTGAATTTTCCCCAAACTTCGATGTAGTGTGGATCCATAAGTTCGATTAAATCATTCATGATAATATTCATACAGTCTTCATGAAAGTCCCCATGATTTCTAAAGCTGAATAAATAAAGTTTAAGAGATTTAGATTCAACCATCTTAATATTAGGAATGTAACTGATATAGATAGCTGCAAAATCAGGTTGACCTGTAATAGGGCAAAGGCTTGTAAACTCAGGACAATTGAATTTAACGAAATAATCTCTGCCCTGGTGTTTGTTATCGAACGATTCTAAAATTGATGGATCGTATTCATAAAGATATTTATTGTTTTGGTTACCGAGTAATGTGATATCTTGAAGTTCTTCTTTTTGTCTGCCAGTCATTTTCTGCCTCCGATATTTTTGATTGTTCTATTATAATAGATATCGCGTTATATGTAAAAAAACATATATACCCCATGATGAAATAGAAGTTATTATTGATTATCATTTTTTTAGTGAAATTTCAATAAGATATTAAAGAATTAAATTTCATTATTAACCTTACAAATGTTCAAGTCATTTAAATATAGACGTATCAATGGATTAAAAAATTTGATAAAAAGTCAACATTAAAATTAATTTTTTTTGGAGTTGTTAAGATTGAAAAGCAATTTTTAAGTGCTATAATTAATCGTATATCTTGTGTGTGTGTTTCGAACGCACCACTATATCTTGTGTTAAAAAAGAAAAACGACACAAGATAATATTAAACTAAAAATAGAAAATTACGTTTCATAATACATACATATCGGTTTGAAATGTTTCATGTATTTTTTAGTAACATTCCTTACAGTTAGGAGTGAGGCCAATGTTAATTGTATATTATTCATTAACAGGGAATGTGCGTCGTTTTATTCAAAAGTCAGGACAACCTCGTGTGATACCTCTTGAAACTGCGATGGAAGAAGGTGTGTCAGAACCATTTATCATAGTCACTGGTACTATTGGTTTTGGACAAGTTCCAGATGCAGTATCGCAATTTTTAGAAAGATATCATCATCATTTAACGGCAGTAGTAGGAAGTGGAAACCGTAATTGGGGACAAAACTTCGCCAAAGCTGGTGATACGATTAGTGAAACATACCACGTTCCGCTTCTTATGAAGTTTGAACTTCATGGAAATAATCGAGACGTAGAATTATTTAATAAAAAGGTGGAAGAATGTTATGAAAACAGTAGAAGAGAAACAATACAATCATATTGAATTAAATAACCAGGTTACAAAGCGCCGTGAAGATGGTTTCTTTGATCTAGAGAAAGATCAGGAGGCATTAGCTGTTTATTTAGAAGAAATTCATGACTTTACAATCCATTTTGACACGCCATTAGAGCGTTTACGTTTTTTAGTAGATCAGGATTTTTACTATAATTTGTTTGAAGAATATTCGGAATTAGATTTAATGGAAATCATTAAATATGCTGAGAACATTCCTTTCCAGTTTGCAAGCTACATGTCTGCAAGTAAATTCTTTAAAGATTATGCATTAAAGACAAACGATAAGAAACAATATTTAGAGGACTATAAACAACACGTTATTATCGTTGCATTATACTTAGCAAAAGGCGATAAAGAAAAAGCAAAAGCATTAGTTTCTGCAATGATTGAACAGCGTTATCAGCCGGCTACACCGACATTTTTAAATGCAGGTCGTGCGCGTCGTGGTGAGCTAGTGTCTTGTTTCTTACTTGAAGTAGATGACAGTCTAAATTCAATTAACTATATTGATTCAACAGCGAAACAATTATCTAAAATTGGTGGCGGTGTAGCAATTAACTTATCAAAGTTACGTGCACGTGGTGAAGCAATTAAAGGTATTAAAGGTGTAGCAAAAGGTGTGTTACCTGTAGCGAAAGCTTTAGAAGGTGGATTTAGCTATGCTGATCAATTAGGACAACGCCCGGGTGCTGGTGCTGTATATTTAAATATCTTCCATTATGATGTATTAGAATTTTTGGACACTAAGAAAGTAAATGCGGATGAAGATTTAAGATTATCAACAATTTCTACTGGATTAATCGTTCCATCGAAATTCTTTGAACTCGCTAAAGAAGGAAAAGAATTCTTTATGTTTGCACCGCATACTGTAGAGCGTGAATATGGGCAAACATTAGACGATTTAGATATCGAAGTAATGTACGAAGAGCTTGTTAAAAATCCGAATGTGATGAAGAAATCAAAAGACGCACGTGAGATGTTAAACTTAATCGCCCAAACACAATTACAATCAGGGTATCCTTACTTAATGTTTAAAGATAACGCGAATAAAGTTCACGCAAATTCTAATATCGGTCAAATTAAGATGAGTAACTTATGTACTGAAATCTTCCAGTTACAAGAAACTTCAGTGATTAATGATTATGGTATAGAAGATGAAATTAAACGTGATATTTCATGTAACTTGGGCTCACTTAATATCGTTAATGTTATGGAATCTAAGAAATTCCAGGATTCAGTACATATCGGTATGGACGCATTAACGACAGTTAGTGATGCTGCTGATATTAAGAACGCTCCTGGTGTTGCAAAAGCAAACCGTGAACTACATTCTGTAGGGCTAGGTGTGATGAACTTACACGGTTACTTAGCAAAAAATAAGATCGGCTATGAAAGTGAAGAAGCGAAGGAATTTGCTGCAACATTTTTTATGATGATGAACTATTATTCAATTGAACGTTCAATGCAGATTGCGATGGAACGCAACGAATGTTATGCGGATTTTGAAAAATCAAACTATGCAACAGGTGAGTACTTCGTGAAATATGAAACGACTGATTATGCACCGAAATCAGATAAAGTGAAAGCTTTATTTGAAGGTATGGATGTACCGACACAAGCAGACTGGACGACATTAAAAGAAGCTGTGATGAAAAATGGATTATTCCATGCATATCGTTTAGCGATTGCACCAACGCAAAGTATCTCATATGTTCAAAATGCAACAAGTTCAGTAATGCCGATAGTTGATCAGATTGAACGTAGAACATATGGTAATGCAGAGACATTCTATCCAATGCCATTCTTATCTCCTGAGTCTATGTGGTTCTATAAATCAGCATTCAATACGAACCAAATGAAATTGATTGATTTAATCGCAACAATTCAGGAACACGTCGATCAAGGGATATCAACAATTTTATTTGTAAACTCTGATATTTCTACAAGAGAATTATCTAGACTTTATGTCTATGCCCATCATAAAGGGTTAAAATCTCTTTACTATACACGTAATAAATTATTAAGTGTAGAAGAATGTACGAGCTGTGCAGTGTAATATTTGTATTAATAATAAACGAATACTATAATGAATAATTAAATTATAAAGAGGCCGCAAGGTCTCTTATTACTGCTTTTAAAATCAATTATACAAAGGACTGACAAAATGAAAGCTGTTAACTGGAATACACAAGAAGATATGACGAATATGTTCTGGCGTCAAAATATCTCACAAATGTGGGTAGAATCTGAATTTAAAGTATCAAAAGATATTGCAAGCTGGAAAGAACTAACTGAAGATGAGAAGTACACGTTTAATCATGCACTTGCAGGTTTAACAGGGCTAGATACGCATCAGGCAGATGATGGTATGCCGTTAATCGGATTACACACACAGGATTTACGTAAAAAGGCAGTATACTCATTTATGGGCATGATGGAACAAATTCATGCGAAGAGTTATTCACATATTTTTACGACATTACTACCGTCATCAGAGACGAATGAATTATTAGACAACTGGGTAGTTAATGAACCACATCTTAAATATAAATCCGATTTAATCGTTGGTCGTTACCATAAATTATGGGCTAAAGATGCCTCTATATATGATCAGTACATGGCACGTGTAGCATCAGTATTTCTTGAGACATTTTTATTCTATAGTGGGTTCTACTACCCATTATTCTTAGCTGGACAAGGGAAAATGACAACTTCAGGAGAAATTATCCGTAAAATTTTACTTGATGAATCTATTCACGGTGTGTTTACAGGTCTTGACGCACAAAGTCTTCGCAATGAATTAACAGATGATGAGAAGCTGCGAGCGGATAAAGATATGTATGATATGCTTCAAAAGTTATATGCGAATGAAGAAAGCTATACAAAGATGTTGTATGATCGTGTAGGTTTAACGGAAGATGTCTTAAACTATGTACAATACAATGGGAATAAAGCTTTAGCGAATTTAGGATTCGAACCGTACTTTGACGAAAAGGATTTCAATCCAATCATTGAAAATGCTTTAAATACATCGACGAAAAATCACGATTTCTTTAGTGTAAAAGGTGATGGATATGTTATTGCATTGAATGTTGAAGCTTTAACTGATGAAGATTTTGTCTTCGAAAATTAAATTAATTTGACAAGCTATTGACAAATTTTGCATTAGCTTGTTTTTTTATGCTTTGTCACAGTTTGTTCATTGAATAACAGAATAAAGTTCATGATAATAATATGGACATTAATTTTAGGGGGATAACTATGAAGAAATTATTCATCATTGCAGCAAGTGCATTAATGCTTACTGCATGTGGGCAGGAAAAACAAGAAGGTCATGAAGGGCACGGAACGCATTCAGAATCTAAATCAGTAACACCTTTAACTGTTGATTTAAAGGTGCCTGCTAAAGCAAAAGCAGGTGATTCAGTGAAGATAACTGCAACGGTTAAACATGGTAAGACTTTTGTAAACGAAGCGGATGAAGTCATGTTTGAAATCATTAAAGATAAGGATATGAAAAATTCTGTGAAAGAAAAAGTTAAAAAAGCTAAAGATGGCGTATATACTTTAGAATATACATTTAAAGACAAAGGAAATTATAATGTCATCAGTCATGTGACTGCACACAATCAACATACGATGCCTAATGCAGATATCGTAGTAGAATAAATTCTATAAACTAATATTTTATAATAAATAAAAAGGGATGTGGACAGGCGTGTCCATATCCCTTTAAATCTTATCACCAATAACTCGAACTTCAGGCTGTAATTCAATACCACTATTTTCAAATACGATCTTTTGTACATGCGCAATCATTTCTTCATAATCTGTTGCAGTGCCGTTATCGACATTAACGATAAAACCAGCATGCTTTTTAGAGACTTCCACGCCTCCGATACGATATCCCTGTAATCCAGCTTCTTGTATCAATTGACCGGCAAAATGTCCTGGTGGTCTTCTGAAAACGCTACCACAAGAAGGATATTCTAATGGCTGTTTGTCTTCACGACGTTCTGTTAAGATATCCATTTGAGATTGAATTAAATTAATATCGCCACGTTGTAATTTAAATGTTGCTTCAAGTACGACATAATGTTCTGATTGAATAATACTTGTTCTGTAATCTAAGGCTAGCGCTTCATTCGTTAATGTATGGATTTCCCCGTGCTGATCGACAACAGTGGCACTTTCAATAACATCTTTAACTTCTCCGCCATAAGCACCAGCGTTCATATAAACTGCCCCACCAACAGAACCAGGTATGCCACAGGCAAATTCTAATCCTGTTAAATGATGGTCACGTGCAATACGTGATACATCGATAATCGCTGCACCACTGCTGGCAATAATCGTATCATATTCAACCTGTACATCCGTTAAGCCGAGCAGGCTGATAACGATACCACGTATGCCACCATCTCTGATAATAATGTTTGATCCGTTGCCCAGGTAAGTTACTGTTATATTGTGTTCATTAGCGTACTGAATTGTTTTTTGTATTTCGGAATATTTTATCGGCGTAATATATATATCAGCATTACCACCTGTTTTTGTATACGTGTAATTTTTTAATGGCTCATTCATTTTAATATGGTTAGGATCGATAATTGTACTTAATTGATTGTATATTTCAGCTACTTGCATCTTTATTACGCCCTTTCGGTAAATTCAAACTTAATTATATCAGTTAAGAGAAGGATTTTAAACTGACAGTTTGCGTTTGAACCATTCTGACTTTTTATTTTCATATTCTTTCACAGAAATTTCATGATTAAGATCTTTCTTATATTGATTAAACGCTTGAATTTGTTCTATTAAAATAGCTTGGCCAGCTAAGTAATGATTTAATTTTTTACTGTCTTCTTCTACGATATGTAAACGCACAACTTCAGTTAGTGATTGCAGATCACTAAACTGTGCATATACACACTTCTTTTGATAGGGATGATGTAATCGATAAAAGTGTTGCAGATTTAGACGTTTTTCATCAAGCGTTGTCATTGCATGCAAACTTTTTACTACAACAAGTATATCAATAATACCACTTGTTAAGGCTCCGTCTACGGATGTAGAACCGATATGCAATGTTTTAATAATAGGAGTGTCTAATAGTGTGGTCAGCATTTTATTAATCTCTTCAAATTTTTTTCTGTATTGTCCTGTTCTATTATTGATTGTAAGTATTGGTTTCTGTTTTTGCATGTATAATTTTTCCTTTCATAAGTAACTATAGCCCTTTGATTAATGAATGTAGGTTTTATTTCTCGGCTAAATTAGGTATAATATTGATATTGAGGAGAGCATATATGAAAAAATTATATTCTATTGTATTAATATTATTAATAAGTACAGTTATTGCAGGTTGCGGTAATAAAGTAAAGTCTGATATTAATGATTATAAAGCTCAAATGAAAGATGTACAATCTGAAGAAAAGAAACTGGTTCAACAAATCGATGGATTAGGACTGGATAAAGCTGACCAATTACTAGGCTCAGAAGTTACAGAAGAGAAAAAGAAAAAGTTAAAAAAGATTGAATTAGATATCAATGCAAAAATAAAACCACAACTTAAAGCCTATGAGAAAAAAGTTATGGCCGTTAATCCTGATACAAAAGAAGTTAAAGATGTTCATAGCATATACGTGAGAAACTTAAATAAAAAGAAACAATTCATTTCTGAACTTGATCGATATATGAAGCTATTTAATCAGTCAATATTATCCAATGAAAAAATTTTAGAATATACGAAAGTATTTGAAAAAAATAAAGTTTTAAATGAAAAGTATGCAAAAAAAGCAGAGAGCAATAGTAATGAGTCCGAAGATTTTGATACATTAACTAAATTAGTGAATGACAATAGCGATATTTTAAAAGAAAAAGTAGCTTATTTAACATCAAGTGGAAGTGTGAACGAGAAACAAGCGTATATTGATGAAACGTTAATTCCATTACTAAAATCAAACGTCGATAAATTGAATCAAACGAAACTGAAATCTAAAAATGTAATCGGGATGCGCAAAGCTACAATTGAAACATATTACAGTCTAATTAATTATTATAAAGAACGTAAAGTTGCCATGAAGACAGAAAGTGAACTTCAAAAATTGCCGATTCAAAATATTTTAGAAAATACGAAATATATTAAGTCGATTGATGAAAAGTATTATGATGCTTTAAATAGTTTAGAAGTGAAACAATAAAAGTATAAAAGGCAACTGCCTTTTATACTTTTATTTGAGTGTTTCATTTTTATCTTGTTTAGAAATAATGATATTCTTTGCAATCACGGTTAATATCCAGATTGCTATCGCAATAAATATAACGATAGTAAGCGTAGGATTTTTATTAATATCCTTAAAAAAGAGTAACACATAAATTAAAACGCAAGTATTTAATGTATCGATAAAGGTCCAGCGTTTAAGAGGGAATTTATTGTTGTTCATCGTGTAAAACCTCCAAATATTTGTTAAAGTCATTATACCAATGTGTAATTATTTGAGATAGGGGTAATATTAAATAATACGTTGCAAAAATAATCTTACCATGATATATTTTAAAAATCGAAAGCACAATTATGGGGTGAAATCATGATTATAAAATTGAATACGATTGAACAGTTTGAAGAGATGCTTGAATCTAATAGTAAGGTATTTTTTCTGAAGCATTCAAACACATGCCCAATATCTGCGAGTGCATATGATCAATTTGATAATTTTGCTTATGAACGTGATATCAACGCATATTATTTAATCGTTCAGGATGCACGTGAATTATCCAATTATATTGAAGCGAAGACAAACATTAAACATGAATCACCTCAAGCATTTTACTTTAATAATGGAGAAGTTATGTGGCATGACAGTCATAAGAATATAACAATTGCTAATCTTTCTAAAGCAGAAGAATAGTGAAAGAGATTTAGAAGTAAATAATAATTATATTAACTAATAGTGCTACTATTAGTTATTTATTTTGGAGGAAAAGATGAAGATATTAGTTGCTATGGATTCATTTTTTGATATTTTATTCTCGCATCACGCCAATCAGTATGTTTTTGATGGTATTAAAGCAGTTGATAACACTGCAAATATCGTAATGGTCCCGTTATTTGAGAGCGATAAAAATATGATAGACGCTTTATTAGTATGGGAAAAAGGTCGTAAAATCAAACGAAATGTCAACAGTGATTTATTAATGCCGATTGAAGTGGAAGTGGCTATTTTAGAACAGGACACTATGCTCATTGATGGAAAGACGATTTTAAGTAGTAAAAATCCATTAGCAGCTTCGAGTTATGGTCTTGGTCAATTGATTACCCAGGGGTTAGATATGGGGGTAAAATCATTTATCATATCAATTGGTGGCATTACCACTTTTGATGCAGGACTTGGGATGCTCAATGCATTCGGTGCAAAATTCTATAATCGAGATTACATATTAATGGATGGTCCGCTTAAACAAGATGATCTAAAAGAAATTAGACATATTGAGTTGGGTGATATGGATGATCGTTTAAAAGAAGTTTCATTTACAGTAGTGAGTGACCACCAGTATAAGATATATGGTAAAGAAAGTCATATTGCGAATAGTGAGTTTGATTTTGAAACGAAACAGACTATAGATAATAGTATTTGGTATATTTCAGAGCAATTTAAGAAATTTGGTATTGATTTAAATGCTTCAATTTATGGTGGCGATGGTGGTGGCCTTCGCGCTGTGTTTGAACAGCTATTCAATGCTGAGACGAAAACATCTGCTGAACTAATTTTTATGCGTACACACATCGGCAGTTTGATAAACGAAGCAGATATGGTGATATATGGTGGTGGAAGTGTGAATGAAACGACGGGTTCACTAGTTGTTAGTGAAATTAATAAGCTGCAGAATCCTGATAAGATAAACATATATTTAATGGGTGGAAAACAATATAAGCAATTGAGTAATGATAAAGAAGCGATTGAGCTTAATATATATCCTGAAGTAAGCTCGGATACTGAAGATATTCAAATCGGTATTCAATTACAGAATACTGCAAAGCAAATTATGATGGCTACAAGAAAACAATAATTATTTAAAAAGGGAAGAGGGTGAGACATAAGTCTTAACCCTCTTCCCCTTTTATATGATTTATGCTCTTTCTTCAAATTTAGCTAATATCCCAACAATCGTCATCACTGATTTTTCCATATCATCGATTGATACGTATTCATATGGTCCATGGAAGTTTTCAGCCCCTGTAAAGATATTTGGAGTAGGTAACCCCATAAATGATAATTGACTACCATCTGTACCCCCTCGTATCGGTTCAACAATTGGTTCGATATTTAATGATTTCATAACTTCTAACGGTACATCGATTAGCGCTTTATGAGGTGTGATTTTCTCGCCCATATTGAAGTATTGATCTTTAATTGAAATGCTCGCTGCATCATTGCCAAAATCAGCTTGAATAGTTTTTATAATCTCTTCCATAGTTGCTTTACGTGCTTCAAACTTTTCTCGGTCATGATCACGGATAATGTATGAAAGTTTCGCATGTTCAACGTTACCGTTCATATCCATTAAGTGATAGAATCCTTCATATCCTTCTGTATGCTCTGGACGCTCTTGCTCAGGTAATGTACTTTGGAAACGAACAGCTAAGTTTAATGCGTTAACCATTTTGTCTTTCGCACTTCCTGGATGCACGTTAACACCATTAAATTCAACTTCAACACCTGCAGCGTTAAAGCTTTCATATTGCAATTCACCACGACGTCCACCGTCAATAGTATATGCAAATTGTGCACCAAAACGTTCAACATCAAATTTGTGCGGTCCACGACCAATTTCTTCATCAGGAGTGAAACCGAATCGAATTTTTCCGTGCTTGATTTCTGGATGATTGATTAAGTATTCAATTGCTGTCATGATTTCAGTGATTCCGGCTTTATTATCAGCACCTAAAAGTGTTGTTCCGTCAGTTGTCATCAATGTATGACCTGTATAAAATTCTAGTTCAGGGAACTTTGCTTTTTCAATGACTAAACCACTCTTTAAAGTAATATCTTCTCCATTAAAGTTGTCGATAATTTGTGGAGACACATTCGTCCCTGTGAAATCAGTAGCAGTATCAACATGTGCAAGTAACCCGATAGTCGGTACTTCTTTGTCTGTATTTGCTGGTAGTGTAGCAAATAAATAACCATATTCATCGATATCAGTTTCAAGACCTAAAGATTCGATTTCATTTTGTAACAAGTTAAGTAAATCCCATTGTTTTTCTGTTGATGGGGTAGTAGTGCTTGTGGCATTCGATTGCGTATCAATTTTTACATAGCGTGATAATCGTTCAATTAATTTATCTTTCATTTGTAATCCTCCTGTTGTGAATATAAGTTAATATAATTATTTTAATCTTAAATGTCAAAAAAATCACACTTATTTTTAATTTTCTTGAAAATAGAAAACTAAAAATAAGTGCGATTTATAGTTTGATTGGTTTTTGTCCTTTCTTTTTGCGATGTTTATTATGTTTAAAACGAGAATAACCTTTAAGAAATGTCTGGAACAAAATTTCTGCGATTAATAAACCGAATGCAATTGCACCAGATGCAAGTGTGACTTCCATACCTTTCGCTAATGCTTCACTAAAGTCTGAAATAATAAGATTCTTTGTTGCATCATATGCAACGCCTCCTGGTACGAGTGGTATAATGCCAGCTACATTGAAGATAATAACAGGGCGTTTATAATATCTCGCAAAAAGATGTGCACATAAACTGAGCGATAGGGATCCTAAAAATACACCGATAGCAAGTGTAAGTTTTGTAGATTCTGCAATCGTGAATACCATCCAGCCAATTGCACCGACAAATCCACATGCCATCAGTAGTTTACGCGGAGCATTAAATACGATTGCAAAAAATACAGATGCAAAGAAACTAATAATTGTTTGAAATAATAAAGTCATCGTTTAATCCTCCTAGAATATTATAAGTACTGTGGCAACACCTGCACCGATGGCAAAGGCGGTTAAGGCAGCTTCTACCCCTTTTGAAATACCAGCTATTAATTGACCAGCCATCATATCACGTATAGCATTTGTTATCGGTACTCCTGGTACAAGGGGCATCACTGCTGAAATGATAATCTTATCAAATTCACCTTTATATATATAATTTACAAAGAATAATCCGAAAAGTGCGATGGCCATCGCACCGGCATATTCTGCGAAAAACTGGATTTTATATATTTTACTAAAATAATCACAGACAAAATACCCAATCGCTCCAGCAATAAAAGCGGGTACAATATCTGCAGGTTGACCTTTGAACATTAAAAGGAATAATGCACAGACAAGAGCACTCGACAATACTTTTAACCAAAATGGATATTGTAGATTTGCTTTTTCCAATTCATCTAATGCAAGTTTCGCAGCTTCTAACGTCACTTTTCCACTCGTAATCGCACGGGAAATATCATTAACTTCTGAGATTTTTTCGAGATCGGTGGTACGACTGGAAATACGATATAATCGTGTAGAACTTTTTTCATTAAGTGAAAATATAATTGCCGTTGGCGTTACGAAACTATGTGTATTGTGTAGACCGTAGTGAGAGGCAATACGGGTCATTGTATCTTCAACTCGGTATGTTTCAGCACCAGACTCCAATAATATTTTACCGGCAAGCATTGCAACATCTTTTACTTTTTTTTCATCATATAACTGAATAGAAACCATATTGACCTCCTTAATAAAAAAATAACAGAAAGTATACTTCCTGTTATTTTATGATGGGATTAAACATTACAGTATTTTGTCCTTGATGCTTTGCAGCATGTAACATTTCATCTGCTTCTTTAAATATTTTACGATGCGTCTTGACCTCTTCATTCGTAATATAACCTATTCCAATTGTTACAGATAAGTTTATCACTTCTTTGTTTGGGAGATGAAATGTTGCGTTCATCACGCCGAGTCGAATACTTTCAGCTATTTTTACAGTATCATCAAGCGAGTGATTCGTAAAGATGACACTAAATTCTTCGCCGGCATTTCTGAATGTTTTGGAATCTGTCGGTACATAGTTTTTTACGACTTGTGCCATTTGTTTTAATACAGCATCTCCTGCATCATGTCCAAAACGATCATTGACCTCTTTAAAATCATCAATATCTATTAATAGTAAAGATAATGAATGTTTCGTTTCCGATGCATTTTTACTCACGATATTGAGATAACGATCAAACTCACGAACGTTTCCTAGGCCAGTTAGATGATCGATTTCATCTTCTTTTTCATAGCGTTGTATCACTTTGTATATGCGCCATATGTCTACAAACATCATACTTGACGTGAAAGATAAAATAAAGCTGGAAATAGCAAGTAATATCATTTCGAAAATATTAAATGTGCCTGTAAAGTAATGATAGATACACATGATAAGAATACTCATTAATGTTAACCACTGAATCGCATTAAAATCACTTTGTTTAATAAAGGGTCCAATCATACTAGCAAGTGTTGCTATAATTAACAGATCAAATGTTTCGACTGGCGATACATTAAAGATATAAATTTCTGCTAGTACTAATATAATGGCACTAAATATTGTATATAAAAAATTAGTATAGCGGCCAAGAAATAAAAGTGGAATAAAAGCCAGATGAAACGATATCGTATGATATGTAATTGGATACGTCATTAGTAAAAATGAAATAAGTGTCATCAGTAATGTAATATAATTTTTTGAAAAAACGATTTCTTTCTCTTCAAAAAATTGAAATCTATGAAATAAATAGATTCCACTAACAGTGACAGCAGCATTAAAGATAATTGCTTCAATCATAAAATTCCTCCTTACTTACTACGATAAATTTTTGCCTTCGAAAAGCCTCTGCCAATTATTTCAGATGTATTGATGAAGATGACAAATGAATCGGGTTCTTCGCGTGTAATAATCTGCTTAAAATAAATCGCTTCTTTTTGTTCCATCACAGAAAATAATAAACTTTTTCCTTCTCGATTATATCCACCGAATGCATTAACGCTTGTAACACCACGTTCAACATGCTCATGTATGAGTTTAATGATTTCCTGTTCTTTAGTTGTAATGATAAATACAAGTTTATTATCTCCTGCATGTAATTGTACGATATCAATGACTTTGCTTGTAACATATATTGAAATTAAAGCATATAATGCAAGCTCAAAATTAAATACGAATGCACTAAGGATTACAACAAATGCATCAACGATTAATTGACAGAATCCACTTGATAAACCTGTATATTTTTTTACGATTTGAGCAAGTGTCGCTGTTCCACCAGTGGAACCATTGCCACGATAAACGAGCCCTAAACCGATGCCTAGTACAATGCCGCCATAAAGTGATGCTAATAACGCATCAGTTGTGCCTTTTTCGACAAGGCTAGATGTTAAAAATATAGTGAATGGCACAACAAATGTTGCGATAACAGTTTTTAAACTGAATGATTTTCCTAACGTAAACCACCCGATAATGAAGATAGGAATATTAAATAGAAACTGAATCATAGCAGGATCTGTTCCCATCATCTTATTTAAAATAGTACTCAGACCGGAAATACCACCAGCTGCAATTTGGCCAGGTAGTAAAAATAAATTATAACTAATTCCAACGATGATTGAACCGATTACTGTATATAAAATATCAATAAGCATTGTTTTATTCATATCTTTACTCCTTTTTTGTCAAAAAAATAGTAAAGCAGTGTGATCATTGCTTTACACATTTTTTGAAGATTAAACCCCAAGATTATCTTTCATTTGCTGTTTAACATCTTCTTTTGAAGCTTCATTAGGGATGAAGTACCATAGTCCATCTGAATCAATTTTATTTTCTCCATTTAATTGTAAC
This sequence comes from Macrococcoides goetzii, assembly GCF_002742385.2. Lineage (GTDB taxonomy): Bacteria > Bacillota > Bacilli > Staphylococcales > Staphylococcaceae > Macrococcoides > Macrococcoides goetzii. The sequence goes on along the minus strand of NZ_MJBI02000003.1, from coordinate 104,857 downwards.
TTCTTAATTGTACCGATAGCAGGAGGATAATGTTTTCTTAATTTATTGATGTCCTGAAAGGCTATATTTGTTGTAACACTTGCAGAAATCGTCTTTAATATCTGATTAAATTTAGGTACGGACTCTACGCTGAGTAATTTATCAGTTACCGCCTTTACGATAACCTGTTGACGTACTTGACGGCCTTCGTCTCCCATTGCACCTGCTTCTTTTCGGCTGCGTGCAAAGGCTAATGCATCTTTTCCATTAAGGTGATATTTCTTACCGGCCTTAAAGTCATACTCAGCGAATTTGAAAGTATGTGGACTTGTGACATCTATTCCTCCGATATTATCGATGATAAATACGAAATCATCCATATCGACAGTTGCATAATAATCGATCGGCATATTGAAGTATTTTTCAATTGAATCTATCGCCATTTTAGGACCACCATAAGCATAAGCATGATTGATCTTTTCTTTTGTACCATGCCCAACAATATCTACTTTTGTGTCTCTCGGTATACTCAGAATTGTTGTATGCTGTTGAGATGGATTAACCGTTGCAAGTATCATAGTATCTGATCGTTTGCCTTCCTGACGAAACGCTCTACCGGCATCCGAGTCAAGTCCAAATAAAGCAATTGAAATGGGCTGACCAGAATTTAAGTCAATATTAGCTTTGCGAAGTTCAGATGTTGTACGTGAATATTTTGGATCTTGTAAAGTATCCGTTGTATGTTTCAGCTGAAAAAAAACATATATAAAAAGTAATGCAAATACAAAGATACAAACCATAAATAGAGAGGCAAGTATAAAAAATAGTTTTCTTTGTGTTCTTACTCGTGCGCGAGAACTCATAATAAAACTCCTTCATTATATTGAAGATACTTTCTTTTAACCGTATTATTATGTAACAAATTTGAGCATTCGTCAAACAAATGTTCAACTTGAAAATAAATTGTTTCATATTTATTACATATAATTTGATAGGCGACATAATCATAATGTGCTATAGTTAAAAAGAATGAAGAGCTTGAGGTGGCTTATGTTTACATTAAAATTAATAATGATAACAATAATAATTTCGTTTATTCTCACACCGGTAATTATCAAATTTTCACATGTTGTTGGTGCACTGGATAAGCCTAATTTTCGTAAAGTACATACAAAGCCAGTTTCAGTATTGGGTGGCGTAGTCATTCTAATTTCTTTTCTTATTGGAATCTGGATAGGACATCCTGTTGAACCTGAAATTAAACCGATTATTATTGGTGCAGTATTGATTAATATCCTAGGTATCATTGATGATTTGTTTGATTTATCTGCGATAGTTAAATTAATTGGTCAAATAGGTGTGGCATTAATTGTTGTTATGCATGGTATCACGCTTGATCTCATAACGTTACCTTTTGGTGTCGTTATAGAATTCGGATATTTAAGTATACCGATGACGATTCTCTGGATTGTAGCTGTTACAAATGCAATCAATCTAGTCGATGGATTAGATGGACTTGCTTCTGGCGTGTCAATGATTGCTTTAGGAACGATCGGTTTTATTGCGATATTGCAACAAAATATATTTATTATGATGATTTGTAGTGTGTTAATAGGTTCATTAATAGGATTTTTGCGATATAATTTTTATCCCGCAAAAATATTTTTAGGTGACAATGGCGCTTTAATGCTTGGCTTTATAATAGGTGTATTAAGTTTACTTGGATTTAAGAACATCACTTTAATCTCGCTGTTTTTCCCGATTATTATATTAGCGGTTCCTTTTATTGATATGAGTTTTGCGATGATTAGAAGGTATCGTCAAGGTAAGCCCATTATGCAGGCAGATAAATCGCATTTACATCATAAATTACTCGGCTTAGGATATACACATGCCCAAACGGTCATTTTAATTTATTCAATTGCGATTTTGTTTAGTATAGCGTCGATAATTCTTTATCTTTCTACCCGAATTGGAGCAATTTTAATTGTGACACTTATTATTATAACAATTGAATTAATTGTAGAATTTACTGGTTTAATCGACGATGATCATAAACCGATGTTAAAGACCATACGCCGTTTACTAAAACAATGATTTTTACATAAATTAAATAAGCAAGAGGAACAACTCATACTGTTCCTCTTGCTTATTTTTTACAAATCAAAAGGTAGCATCATTTCTTCTTCAACTGAGTATTGTGCTGAACCCTGTGTTGTCTCAACAATAAACTGCTCAAACTGTTCTTTATCTTCTGCTGTAATCTGGACAACATAAGTAACTTTATCGGTATAGATCGTATTGAGAATAACGAAAGGTTCACTTGCAATAAGATGTTCAAATTTACCGGTGTTCTCATAACTCAATATCACTTGATATTTTAATGCATTTTTTATAATAACTTTTTCAGCAACTTTAATCCCTTCAACAACGCCACCCTGATAAGCACGGATAAGTCCTCCCGTCCCTAATTTAACGCCACCAAAATAGCGTGTGACAATGGCAAGTGTATTATGCACATCATTCTTCTTTAATGCTTCAAGCATAGGGACTCCTGCTGTACCACTCGGTTCACCATCATCACTTGCTTTTTGAATTTGATGCTGGTCACCGATCGTATATGCTGAACAATTATGATTAGCATCCTTATGTTTTTTCTTAATTTCAGCAATTTTTTCTTTGGCCTCATCTTCATTTTCGATCTTATAAAGATAAGTGATAAATCGAGATTTATTAATAATCTCTTCATTTTCAATCTCTTTTTTTATCGTGATATAATTTTGCATCTTATCCCTCATAACTGTTTAATTATTTATATTATCATTTTAACAGAGTAATCAAAATATTATGATACTATTTGTATTACTTTATTTTTAGTAATAAACGGTATAAAATATATATTGGGATGTATTGGGACGGAGGTCATTTATGAAAACAGCTATTATTACAGATTCAACTGCATATATTCCTGAATCTATCCTGAAGTCAGAGGATATTCGTATTATTTCACTGAATGTTATCTTTAAAGATGAAATATATCTAGAAGAAAAGTATGATGCGCAAACTTTCTATGAAAGAATGCGTACTGAAAAAGAATTGCCAACGACAAGTCAACCGACAACAGGGGCTTATGTCGCGCTATTAGAGGAATTGAAAGCACAGGGTTTTACCGATTGTATTGCAATACATTTATCTAGTGGTATCAGTGGTACTTATCAAAATGCCATAACAGCTGGATCGATGGTTGATGGTATTAATCTTCATGCGTTTGATTCAGAGCTTGCAGCGATGGCAATGGGCTTTTATGTTTTACGTGCATCTGAACTTAAAGGTCAACTTAGCCCTGAAGCGATTATTGCTGATTTAGAAGAGATGAAACAACACACTAATGCTTATTTTATTGTAGATGATTTAAAAAATCTGCATAAGGGTGGTCGACTCACTGGAGCTCAGGCATTGATCGGCAGCATGTTACAAGTTAAACCAATCCTGCATTTTGAAGATACTAAAATTGTACCTTTTGATAAAGTACGTACAAAAAAGAAAGCACTCAAGCAAATCAAAGACTTGTTTGCAAATGAAACAAAAGATTTTGAACAAGTGACAGCGGTATTAATTCATGGAAATGCTGAAGAAGAAGCGGATGCAATACTCGCTGATTTAAAAGCAGAATTTCCACATGTTAAATTTATTAAAAGTTATTTCGGACCTGTTATCGGAACGCACCTTGGAGAAAAGTCGATAGGTCTTGGATTTACGAATCAAAAGTTTGATATTTTATAACATTATCGTCTTATATTTTATATTACCGGCACACATTTATTTGTGTGCTTTTTTTTATGGAGGAAATGATGAGAATATTAGTTTCAGAACAGAAGTCAGAGGTTCCGGCAATCGAAATAGAAAGAAAAATAAAGTGTAATTTTTGTTTGAATGAAGATAAAAAACTATTCTATCACTATTATCATTATGGCTTTAAAGAAATAATATATTACTGCAGAAACTGTATCACACAAAGTATAAATTCCAGGCTATTTATTCACTATTACGAAACACCACAAAATATTGAACAGATAAAGATTGATCTACCATTTAAGCTTACTGAACAGCAACGTAATGCCTCTCAATTTATTAAAGAACAAATAACACTTCAGCAATCTTGTTTATTATATGCAGTAACCGGTGCAGGTAAAACGGAGATGATCCTTGAAGGTATCGTGAAAGTTAGAGGAGAAGGAGGAAACGTTGCTGTTGTTTCTCCACGTACAGATGTTGTAAAAGAATTATCGTTACGACTTAATAATTATTTGAAGACAGAGCAAATCAGTACGCTATATGCGGGTCATTCTGAAATAACACAGCCGTACCTTATTATCAGTACGATTCATCAGTTAATGTATTTTAAATCACACTTCGATTTGATTATTGTTGATGAAATTGATGCCTTTCCAGCACAACACGATCCTAGATTGATGAAATTATTAGAAAGGGCATTAACGCCAAAGGGTATATTTGTGTACTTATCAGCAACACCACCAAAAAATATTATTCGCGCATGTAAAGGAAATATCGCTTATTTACCATTGAGACATCACAAAAGACCATTACCTGTCCCACAGTTTAAATATTTAAGTCATGGGTTTGTACGCAAAAAATTAGATGACATGTTAAGAAATGTGGAAACAGATGAAATCATCTTAATCTTCTTCCATGATATACGATTAATGGAACAGACTTTTCGTTCTTTAAATAAAAATATACAAACAAAGACTGTGTGTGTATATTCAGGTGATGATGAACGTCACGAGAAAATTGAAGCGATTAGAAATGCAAGCTATCAATTTGTTTTTACGACGACGATACTGGAACGAGGGTTTACGATGCATGGATTAAGTGTCTGGGTTATGAATAGTCATCTGTTTCGAAGTGACAGTTTAATTCAAATTGCAGGTAGGGTAGATCGAAAAGGTGATGAACGTAATGGAGAAGTCATCTTCTTTCATGATGGCGTTAGTTTATCGATGATAGCAGCAGTTAGAGACATAAGACAGATGAATAAGAGGGGGGCTCATGTATCATAATCAATGTATTATTTGTAATGAGAGAATAGCTGATCCGTTAACGATCGACAATTTATTTTCAGAACTTGATGTTGTCTGTCAAAACTGTATTGATAAAATGCTTATGACAACGGAGTGTAGACGTTGTCCAAAATGCAAGAAAAAGCTTGAAGAAGGAGAAGCTAACTGTCTGGACTGTATGTTTATTGAGAAACATTTCGGATTTGTGAATAATGTCGACTATGTATGTGATTATCATGAAATGACAGCAAATCTTATACATCAGTATAAATCGAATGGCGATATTCTGCTTGCACAAGCATTTGCAGCATGCATTAATGCCAAATTTAATCGGCGCTATTTCAGACAGTTTGATTATATTATCCCATTACCAATATCAGAAGAACGTCTAAAGGTGAGAGGGTTCAATCATGTAACAGAAATTATGAAATATGTTAAAGTGCCATATCATGAGATTATTGAGACAGAATTTCGTGAGAAACAAATGAATCTCAGTAAAACTGAACGAATGCGTCAAGAAAATCCTTTTCGATTAAATTATCCTATTAAAGATAATTCACGCATCTTATTAGTAGATGATATTTATACGACAGGTTTGACAATCAGCCATGCGCGCAGTGTATTTTTATCCCATAAACATTGTGAAATCAAAGTGTTAGCGTTTGCAAGAGCCTGAATATTTGGTAAAATATAAGTAGGAAGAAACAACAAGAATAGTTTCAAAGGAGCGATTCATTATGATTAGATATGAAATCCATGGAGATAACATCTCAGTAACAGACGCGATTAGAAATTACATCGAAGAGAAATTAAGCAAACTTGAAAGATACTTTACAAACGTGCCGGATACGAATGCACACGTAAAGATTAAAACTTATCAAAATGGTAAATCTAAAGTAGAGGTAACAATTCCTCTTAAAAATGTTACATTACGTGCCGAAGAGCGTCACGATGATTTATATGCAGCGGTTGATTTAATCGTTGAAAAATTAGAGCGTCAAGTACGTAAACACAAAACAAAAGTAAATCGAAAATTCCGTGAAAAAGGTATTGAAAAAGAAGTATTCCCAAGTTTACCAGAAGTTGAAGAAGTACCAGCAGAAAAAGAGGATGAAATTGAGATTATCCGTTCTAAACAATTTGACTTAAAACCGATGGATGCTGAAGAAGCGGTTTTACAAATGAATCTTTTAGGACATGATTTCTACATCTTTAACGATGCTGAAACAAACGATACAAATATCGTCTACAAACGTAAAGATGGTAAATATGGATTAATTGAAACAACAGTTAACCAATAATTGAATTAAAGCGTTATATCAAACTGAAGCGATTTTCCGCTTCAGTTTTTTTCTTTTTATTAACGATTCTATATTTATTATTTAACTATTATTAATTTATTAATATTTTATCGACATTTTAATTTTTATGGCTTATTTTAACAGATAAAATATACGAAATATTTTTATAAAATCGTGATAAGTGCTATTATTATTAGTTGAAGACGTATGTATACGTATTAAAAGGAGAGAACATAATGGGATTCATTAAAAAGATGTTAGACGGCAATAAAAGGGAACTTAAAACGTTATCTAAAATTGCTGATAAAGTAGAAACGTTTGCAGAGGAAATTGCTTCATTATCTGATGAAGACCTTAAAAATAGAACAGCGAAATTTCAAGCTGATTTAAAAGAGATTGAAGATTATAGAAAGCAAGAAAAATATTTAGATGAAATTTTACCTGAAGCATATGCGATTGTCCGTGAGGCTTCAACGCGTGTTTTAGGTATGCGTCCATTTAAAGTTCAAATTATGGGTGGTGCTGCGATACATCGTGGAGATATTGCGGAAATGAGAACTGGGGAAGGTAAAACATTAACTGCCACAATGCCGGTTTATTTAAACGCATTAACAGGCCGAGGTGTTCACGTTGTAACTGTCAACGAATACTTATCTAGCACACAAGCAGAAGAAATGTCTCAGTTATATAATTTCCTGGGGCTATCAGTAGGTGTTAACTTAAACAATTTATCTACTGAAGAAAAACGTGCTGCATATAATGCAGATATTACGTATAGTACGAATAATGAATTAGGATTCGATTATTTACGTGACAATATGGTAACTTACAAAGAAGAACGTGTTATGCGTCCTTTAAACTTCGCTATCATTGATGAGGTTGACTCAATCTTAATCGATGAAGCACGTACACCGTTAATTATTTCTGGTCAGGCTGAGAAATCAACAAGTCTTTATATTCAGGCAAATGTCTTTGTCAAGATGTTACGTGATGAAGAAGATTATAACTATGATGAGAAGACTAAAGGGATTCAGCTTACTGAGCAGGGTATTGATAAAGCAGAGAAAATGTTTAAAGTAGATAACCTTTATGATGTTAAGAACGTTAACTTAATGCATCATATTAATATCGCTTTAAAAGCAAATCGTTCAATGCTGAAAGATGTAGATTATGTAGTACAGGATGGCGAGATTGTTATCGTCGATCAGTTTACTGGTCGTACGATGCCTGGTCGTCGTTTCTCAGATGGGGTACATCAGGCAATTGAAGCAAAAGAGGCAGTTGAAATTCAAAACGAATCTAAAACAATGGCGTCAATTACATTCCAGAACTTCTTCCGTATGTATAATAAACTGTCTGGTATGACAGGTACAGCAAAAACAGAAGAAGAAGAATTAATGAATATTTATAATATGGCGGTTACACAAATCCCGACGAATAATCCGATTGCCCGTGTTGATGCAGCTGACTTAATCTTTGCTTCTGAAAAAGGTAAATTCCATGCTGTAGTCGATGAAGTCATTGAGCGTCATAAACAAGGACAACCAGTGTTACTTGGTACTGTTGCAGTTGAGACGAGTGAATATATTTCTGATTTACTTAAAAAACGTGGTATTCGACACAATGTATTAAATGCTAAAAACCATGAACGAGAAGCAGAAATCGTACAATATGCCGGTGAAAAAGGTGCTGTAACGATTGCTACCAATATGGCTGGTCGTGGTACGGATATTAAATTAGGTGAAGGTGTTAAAGAATTAGGTGGATTAGCAGTTATTGGTACTGAACGTCATGAATCACGTCGTATCGATGATCAGTTACGTGGTCGTTCTGGACGTCAAGGTGATCCAGGTTTCTCAAGATTTTACCTTTCACTTCAGGATGAACTGATGGTGCGTTTCGGTTCAGAACGTATGCAGTCAATGATGACAAAGCTAGGTATGAATGATGATGCGCCGATTGAATCAAAAATGGTTTCACGAGCAGTTGAATCAGCACAAAAACGTGTTGAAGGTAACAACTACGATAGCCGTAAACGTGTATTAGAATATGATGATGTATTACGTAAACAACGTGAAATTATTTATGAAGAACGTAACGAAATCCTAGAAACTGAGGATTGCTCAGCAATGGTACATAGCATGATCGAACAATCTGTAAGACGTGCAGTTGACTTCCATTTTGCTGGTGAAGAAGATACGCATGACTATGAAACATTTATTAACTATGTAGAAGATATGTATCTTACTGAAGGTGCACTGAAGGTTGATGATATTAATCGACGAGATAATGATGAAATATATGAAATTGTTATGAAAGCTGTTGAAAAACAATTATTACATCAACAAGATGAATTAGGCGAACAATTCTTAGAATTTGAACGAATGATTCTGCTTCGTACGATTGATATGAAATGGACGGATCATATCGATACAATGGATCAGTTACGTACAGGTATCCACTTAAGAAGTTATGGACAAATTAACCCGTTACGTGAATATCAAAATGAAGGCTTAACGATGTTTGATGCAATGCTCGAAAATATTGAAGACGATGTGAGTAAATATGTATTAAAATCTATCGTTGAAAAAGATGAACATGTTGAACGTGAACAAGTTGCAGTAGGACAAGCCATGGTTGCAAATGACGGGAAAGAAAAAGTGAAGAAACAACCAAAAACAAAAACTGAGCCAGACATTGGTCGTAACGACCCATGCCCATGTGGTAGCGGTAAAAAGTATAAAAATTGTCACGGAAGAGAGTAGTCTGAATGGAACAATTTGAAATTAACAATGCTTTAAATGAGATTAAAGAGAAAATAGATAGCTTTAGGGGGTCTCTTTGACTTAGAAGAAAAAGAGACCAACATCCAGGAATATGAAGAGATGATGGCTGATCCGGATTTCTGGAATGATGGGGATAAGGCCCAAGAGATTATCAATAAAAATAATGCTTTAAAAGAAGTTGTAAATGGCTTTAATGCATTAGTAGAAAAGTATGAAAACATTGAAGTATTATTAGAAATGTTGAAGGAAGAATCAGATAAAGAAAGTGAAGCAGAGCTGATTCAACAACTTCAAAGTTTAACCGAAGATACAAATGAATTTGAACTTAAAATGTTACTGAATGGTGAGTTTGATGCAAATAATGCGATTTTAGAGTTACATCCAGGTGCTGGTGGAACAGAGTCACAAGACTGGGGAGAAATGCTCTTACGTATGTATCAGCGATTTGCAGATAAACGTGGTTTTAAAGTTGAAACACTTGATTATTTACCGGGGGATGAAGCTGGAATAAAAAGTGTTACTATTTTAATTAAAGGACATAACGCTTATGGTTATCTAAAAGCTGAAAAAGGTGTTCATCGATTAGTGCGCATCTCTCCATTTGATTCTTCTGGAAGACGTCATACATCATTTGTATCATGTGATGTAACACCAGAACTAAATAATGAAAATATTGAAATAGAGATTAGGACAGAAGATATTAAAGTCGATACGTATCGTGCTAGTGGTGCAGGTGGACAGCACATCAATACGACAGACTCTGCTGTCCGAATCACCCATACTCCAACAGGAATTGTTGTTACTTGCCAGAACGAACGCTCTCAAATTAAGAACAGAGATCAGGCGATGAAAATGTTAAAGGCGAAATTATATCAGCGTAAGATTGAAGAACAAGAAGCTGAGCTTGCTGCAATTCGTGGTGAACAAAAAGAAATCGGCTGGGGATCACAAATTCGTTCTTATGTATTCCATCCTTATTCAATGGTGAAAGATCACAGAACAAATGCGGAAACAGGAAATACAGGAGCAGTGATGGACGGCGATCTTGATTTATTTATTGATGCTTATTTAAAAAGCCAATTATAAGCATTGCAAATGAAAAAAAATATCAATACAAAAGAGATAGAGACAATCATTTGTCACTATCTCTTTTTTGGGTATAATTAAAGTAATATAAAATATGGGGGTATTATCATGAAAAAATTATTTACAGGACTTGCACTTTCAGCATTAGTACTCGGCGCATGTGGAAATGGTGAAGAAGAAAAAACAACGGACAAAACAACGTCAAATGATCCAGGCAGAGAAGCATATGCCAATAGTTCATGTATTGGATGTCATGGTAAAGACTTAGAAGGTGGAAGCGGACCAAACTTAACAAAGGTCGGAGGTAAATATTCTGAACAGGAAATTTTAGAAATTATAAAGAATGGAAAGGGCTCTATGCCAAAGAATTTAGTTGAAGGTAAAGATGCAGAAAATATAGCGAAGTATTTAGCAAAACAAAAATAATAAAATTCTATAGCATACTTAAAGATAATATTACAAGTACGTAACAAATGCCTGATATTAGATGAACATATGCTATATTATTTTTAAGTAAACACATGGGCTTACAGGAGGCATTTGTACAATATGAAAAGATTAGTTTTATCGATTGTTGGCTTAACAACAATCATTACAGTTGCTTCACAGGCACAAGCAACAAACTATCATGTGAAGCAAGGTGATACACTTTATACGATTGCAAAAGAAAATGGTACAAGTGTCTATGAATTAAAGCTTTTAAACAATTTGAATGAAGCACAGCTTACGCCAGGACAAAAAATAAAGATTTCATCAGATTATTATAAAGTGACAAAAGATGATACAGTACAGAGTATCGCGAAGAAATTTAAGATTACACCATTTGAAGTTAGATTCTGGAACAGATTATCTTCAAATGAGTTGACAATAGGTAAAAAACTAATTGTTTCTGAAGATGCTTATCGTAAATATAAAGTAAAAAAACGTAAAAATCATCATGTAACGCCGGCGCTTTCACCGGATTCGGCAAGACTACTTGATGAAATTGAACGAAAAGAAATAAATGAATCTTTAAATAACGAAGAAGCTGATTTTAATGAAGAAATGGATAGTAATGATATTCAAATCACAGTAGATGAAGACAATTCATCTGAATCGGATGCCCAAAATATTGATGCTGAATATTATACTCAAAATAGTCAGTCATTAAATGAGTCATCGAATGTAATATCAGAAGAAAATACTCAATCAAATTCACTACTAGATAAGTCGACTCAAAAAAAACCATTCAATATGATTGAAGGCGATGTTGCACGAATAGCGCATCGCATTGCTGAAGGGAAATCTTATGTATATGGTGCCAACAGCAATAGTGCTGTAGATTGTTCAGCATTTGCGCAACAAGTCTTAAAGGCTTTAGGTAAATCAATTCCTCGAACAACTTATGAACAAATGGCAGTCGGTACAAGAGTTCTACAGCCTCAGCCAGGCGATCTTGTATTTTTTAATAATGGAAGTCATGTTGGTGTTTACATTGGCAATGGCCAAATGGTCGATGCATTAAATCCAAAAGCTGGAGTGGGCCAGCGAGCAGTAGATTACATTAGCGGAACGATTACAGGATATTATCGTTATTAATATAGAATTTAAAAGAAGCGCATGTCTATTATGTCATGCGTTTTTTTGTTTTTTTTAAAATTTTTTATTCTTATTTTCGCTTATTTTAAAAATGAACGAAAATGAATAAAGTAATAAATATATATATATAATAATTTGAAAATTTAAAATTTTGATGAGAGAAGTAATATTTAGAGCATAAAGCTACTATTGTATTACAAACTGAACATACTTTTGTAATATTGATGCAAAAAATAACATGTGTCATGACACTTGTATTACATATCCGTAACATTGAATGCTTGATAGTTTCTTTATGGTAATATAATTTCTGTTGATAAATAAATCATTATTTATACATAAATATATTATTCGGAGGAAAAAGAAATCATGAAAAAAATCGTTTTATCATTTATTACTACTATGATGTTATTGACTACTGCCGAGCTTACTGAAGTTATGCCACAATCACAAGTTAAAACAGCTGAGGCTGGTTCATATGGTTATTCAAATCCTTATTACTGGGGAAGCTGTGCTTATTATGCATACCAGCGTCGTGCACAATTAGGTAGACCAGTTGGTAAGTATTGGGGCAATGCAGCAAACTGGGCATATAAAGCACGTTATGCAGGATATAAAGTTAGAAGATCCCCAATTAAAGGTGCTGTACTCGTGTCTCAAAGTGGATATTATGGTCATGTTGCAGTAGTAGAAAGAACATATAGTAATGGATCAATTTTAGTGTCAGAAATGAATTATCCTCGTCAAGGTGTTAAGACTTATCGTGTGATTTCTAAATATCAAAAAAGATATTATCAATATATTTATTAAATATATTATGAAGGTGAAGCTATCTATGTTTCACCTTCTTTTTGTTTTTAAGTTAACATAGGTTTAAACTTATTTCTAATTACGTTATGATAGACATAATAAATATTGAGGTGGAAAGATGAAGCATTTAATCACGGCAATACTTCTTTTTATATTTTTAAGTTTAGTGGGATATAGTATTTATCAAGCGACACAATTTAATACAGCTTCAGATGATGCAAAGCAGGTAACAACCCATGATCATCCTATCAACAATCAAAATATTAGTAATGTAACGGTAAATGATTTAGAATCAAATCAATTTAAATTGAAAGAACAATTAAAACATGATATCAATATCATTAATTTCTGGGCATCATGGTGTGGCCCATGTAATGAAGAGATGCCTGAACTTGTTGCTTTTGATAACGAGAAACCTAATCATGTAGGATTAATCGGTATGAATGTGCAGGACAAAGAGAAAAACCGAACTGCGTTTATACAGCAGTATAAAGCGAAATATCCGATGTTAGTTTTAGATGAAGCACAAATGAAAAAATATAAGATTAACAATATTCCCACAACAATTTTTGTTGATAAAAATGGTAAGGTTTTAAAAACTTATATCGGTGAACTCAATAGAAATAAGTTAGAAAAAATAATAGCAGATTTAAAGTAAAGAGGAGTGATTGTAGTGGGTGTACATCAATATTTTAAAAGTTTATCTGACTTAGAAAAGCTGATACGCTGTCCAGGTAAGTTCAAATATCAGGAGCATAATGTAGCAAGTCACTCTTTTAAAGTTACAAAAATTGCGCAGTATCTTGCTACAGTTGAAGAATATCATGGCACTGAGATTAACTGGAAAAATGTCTATGAAAAAGCACTCAACCACGATTATCCTGAAATTTTTACAGGAGATATAAAAACACCTGTTAAATATGCTTCTAAAGAGCTTAAGCAATTATTTAGTGATGTAGAAGAACAGATGATTGCACGTTTTATAGATTCTGAATTTCCGGAAAGCTATCGAGCGATTTATCATGAACGATTAAAAGAAGGAAAAGATGAAACGATAGAAGGTCAAATCCTTTCAGTGGCTGATAAAATTGATTTACTATACGAGTCTTTTGGAGAGATCCAGAAAAGAAATCCAGAACCGCTATTCTTTGAAATATATGAAAAGAGCTTACGCACAATTATACAATTTGACCACTTACATTGTGTACAGGATTTCCTTGAAAATATACTTCCTGAAATGTTACAGGAAAAATTTATTCCACGTTCAGAATTAAAGGAATTAACGGTTTCAATATTAGAAGTAAAAGAGTCAGATCTATGACGATATGGTATTGGTTGGCATCATTATTACCAGCGCTTATGGTCGTTATATTTAGTATGATTGTCAGAAATAAATACACGGGCATGATACTCTCTACTATAGTAATCGGCGTATCAGTCTATAAAGGATTTTTTCATTCACAGATGATCGTATTTTTAGATACGATGAGTCTAATTATTGGTTATTTAATTGTTGACTTTTATAAATTAGATAAAGGAAATGACTAACAGTTCAAACATTTTATGTTCTGAGCTGTTTTCTTTTTTTAATTATCATGTGATTGTAATATATCGTCCGAACAAATGTTTGTATTTTTTATTTTTTTTTTGGTAAAATATTATCGATAAGGAGGGCACATATGGAACATCATCCGTTTGTTATTAAATCAGATTATAAGCCTGCTGGCGACCAGCCAGAAGCGATTAAAAAAATCGTAGAAGGTATTAAGAAAGGTAAGCGTCATCAGACTTTACTTGGTGCAACAGGTACAGGTAAGACGTTTACCATGAGTAATGTTATTAAAGAGGTTGGTAAACCAACGTTAATCATGGCTCACAATAAGACTTTAGCAGGTCAATTATATAGTGAGTTTAAAGAGTTTTTCCCTGATAATCGTGTTGAATATTTTGTGAGTTATTATGACTATTATCAACCTGAAGCGTATGTGCCTTCTACAGATACTTTTATCGAGAAAGATGCATCGATTAACGATGAGATCGATAAATTACGACATTCGGCAACGAGCGCTTTATTTGAACGTGACGATGTGATTATCATCGCTTCAGTGAGCTGTATCTATGGATTAGGAAACCCTGAAGAATATAAAGATATGGTTGTAAGTATGCGTGTAGGCATGGAAATTGAGCGCAATCAATTATTACGTAAATTAATTGATATTCAATATGCACGAAATGACATCGATTTTAAACGTGGTACATTTCGTGTGCGTGGAGATGTCGTCGAAATCTTTCCCGCTTCTCGTGACGAGCAATGTGTACGTGTTGAATTCTTTGGAGATGAGATAGAACGAATTCGCGAAATTAACTATTTAACAGGAGAAGTACTTAAGGAACGTGAACACTTCGCACTATTCCCAGCCAGTCACTTCGTTACACGTGAAGAAAAGATGCAGATTGCAATCGAACGTATCGAGAAAGAACTGGAAGAACAGCTGAAGAAATTTAGAGAAGAAGGTAAATTACTTGAAGCACAACGACTTGAGCAACGTACAAACTATGATTTAGAGATGATGCGAGAGATGGGATTCTGTTCAGGCATTGAGAACTATTCTGTGCATTTGACGTTACGTCCTTTAGGTGCGACACCTTATACGCTTCTAGACTATTTTGGAGATGACTGGTTAATCATGATGGATGAGAGTCACGTTACATTGCCGCAGGTTAGGGGTATGTATAATGGTGACCAGGCACGTAAAAATGTGTTGGTAGATCACGGTTTCAGATTACCGAGTGCGCTTGATAATCGACCGCTTAAATTTGAAGAATTTGAAGCAAAAGGACACCAGTTTGTCTATGTTTCTGCAACACCAGGACCATATGAAATTGAACATACAGATGAAATGGTAGAACAGATTATTCGACCAACTGGATTGCTTGATCCAATTGTTGAAGTACGTAAATCTGAACATCAAATTGATGACTTAATGGAAGAAATTAGACAACGTATTGAAAAAAATGAACGTGTACTCATTACGACATTAACAAAGAAGATGAGTGAAGATTTAACGACCTATTTAAAGGAAGCAGGAATTAAAGTTAACTATCTTCATTCTGAAATAAAAACTTTAGAACGTATAGAAATCATTCGTGATCTAAGATTAGGTGTTTTCGATGTACTTGTCGGAATCAACTTATTAAGAGAAGGACTAGATATTCCTGAAGTATCTCTCGTTGCAATTCTTGATGCGGATAAAGAAGGTTTCTTACGCAGTCATCGTTCTTTAATTCAGATAATCGGTCGTGCTGCACGTAACGATCAAGGGAAAGTTATCATGTACGCAGATAAAATGACTGATTCAATGAAGATAGCGATTGATGAAACAAATCGACGTCGTGAAATTCAGGAGCGTTATAATACAGAACATGGCATCACACCGATGACCATTAATAAAAAAGTACGCGATATTATTAGTGCAACACCAGATGTTGCAGAAGATTTACCGACTAAAGATAAGAAAAAGAAAAAATTAACGGTAAAAGAGCGTAATGCAATGATTGAAAAAGTTGAGCATGAAATGAAAGAAGCTGCAAAAGCACTTGATTTTGAACGTGCTACTGAGCTGAGAGACATATTATTTGAGCTTAAAGCTGAAGGGTGACAACATGAAAAATAAATCAATCGTAGTTAAAGGTGCGAGAGCACATAATTTAAAGAATATAGATATAGAAATACCACGCGATAAACTGGTCGTTATGACAGGACTTTCAGGATCTGGTAAATCAAGTTTAGCATTTGATACGATTTATGCTGAAGGTCAAAGAAGATATGTAGAATCATTAAGTGCTTATGCCAGAATGTTCTTAGGCCAAATGGATAAACCTGATGTCGATGTGATAGAAGGGTTATCACCTGCGATATCTATTGATCAGAAAACAACGAGCAAGAATCCACGAAGTACAGTTGCGACAGTTACTGAGATCTATGATTATCTGAGATTGTTATATGCACGTATCGGTATACCTTATTGCCCGATTCACGGTATTGCGATCGAATCACAAACGATTCAACAGATGGTAGATAAAGTTATGGCGATGGAAGAGCGTACAAAGATTCAGATTTTCGCACCAGTTATTCGTGGGCGTAAAGGGACGCATAAGAAGTTGATTGAAGAAATTTCTAAAAAAGGTTATGCGCGCATACAGGTTGATGGTGAAGTTTATGATGTAACCGACGAAATTGATTTAAATAAAAATCAAAATCATGATATTGATGTAGTAGTCGATCGCCTTGTTGTGAAGCCAGGTATTGAAGCAAGACTTGCAGACTCTCTGGAGAATGCTTTAAAACTTGCTGAAGGGAATGTTGTGGTAGATGTTATTGGCGGTGAACAGGTAAAATTTTCAGAACATCATGCATGTCCGATTTGTGGTTTTTCAATTGAGAAACTAGAACCAAGAATGTTCTCATTTAATTCACCGTTTGGTGCATGTCCTGATTGTGATGGATTAGGGACTAAATTATCGGTTGATGTCGACCTTGTTGTTCCGGATAAGTCGCTCACACTTGAAAAAGGAGCGATTCTGCCATGGGAACCGATTAGTTCTAACTACTATCCAACTTTGCTAAAGCAAGCATGTAAACATTTTAATATCAGTATGAAAAAGCCTTTCGAAAAGTTAACAGAAGAAGAACAGCATATTATTTTATATGGTCATAATGACGAAATATCTTTTACATTTAAACAGGATAATGGTGTTACGCGTAAACGTGTAATGCAGTACGAAGGTGTATTAAATAATATCGAACGTCGTTATAAGGAGAGTCCTTCTGAATATACACGTGAGCAAATGCGTAAGTATATGGTGGATGAAGCTTGTCATACGTGTCATGGCTATCGTCTCTCAAGTGAAGCGATGAGCGTGAAGATAAAAGACCAACACATTGGACAAGTTGTGGAATTTTCAATCGGTGAAGCATTGAAATATTATGATTCTATTGAATTAACTGAGAAGGAGCAGCAAATCTCTAAACTTATATTAAAGGAAATTACTGAACGCTTGAGTTTCTTAAACAATGTTGGTCTTGAATATTTAACATTAAACCGTGCTGCTGGAACGCTTTCAGGTGGAGAAGCTCAGCGTATAAGATTAGCAACGCAAATTGGTTCTCGTTTAACAGGTGTAATGTACGTATTGGATGAACCATCAATCGGGTTACATCAACGAGATAACGATAAGCTGATTGATACATTGAAGTCTATGCGAGATATGGGAAATACATTGATTGTTGTAGAGCATGATGAAGATACGATGCTTGCTGCAGACCATTTAATTGATATCGGTCCAGGTGCCGGTGTACATGGTGGTGAAATCGTAGCGCAAGGTACACCGAATCAAGTTATGAAAAATAAAAAGTCATTAACAGGACAATATTTAAGTGGTAAAAAACAAATAGAAATGCCTGAAACGCGTCGTAAACCAGATGGTCGTTTTATAACCATCGAAAATGCGACGAGCAATAACTTAAAAGGTGTATCTGTTAATATCCCGTTAGGTATGATGACATTAGTCACTGGTGTATCAGGTTCAGGTAAAAGTAGCTTAGTTAATGATGTGTTGTATAAAGCACTTGCTCAAAAATTATATAAAACAAAAGCAAAACCTGGTCCTCATGACGCAGTGACAGGTATTGAGCATATTGATAAAATTATTGATATTGATCAATCACCTATCGGACGTACACCACGATCAAACCCAGCCACATATACAGGACTATTTGATGATATTCGCGATGTATTCAGTCAGACGAATGAAGCGAAGTTACGTGGCTATCAAAAAGGCCGTTTTAGCTTTAATGTTAAGGGAGGCAGATGTGAAGCTTGTCGAGGTGATGGTATCATCAAGATAGAAATGCACTTCTTGCCAGATGTATATGTACCGTGTGAAGTGTGTGGTGGAAAACGCTATAACCGCGAAACATTAGAAGTAACCTATAAAGATAAAAATATTGCTGATATATTAGATATGACAGTAGAAGATGCATATCACTTCTTCGAGAATATTCCTAAAATTAAACGTAAGTTAAAAACCATTGTAGATGTAGGTTTAGGTTATGTGAAGTTGGGACAACCTGCTACAACATTATCGGGTGGAGAAGCACAACGTGTTAAATTAGCCAGTGAGTTACACCGTAGAAGTAACGGTAAGACTTTATATATTCTGGATGAGCCGACAACAGGTCTTCATGTCGATGATATTGCGAGATTACTTAAAGTATTAGAGAAGCTTGTAGAAAATGGTGATACTGTCCTGATTATCGAACATAATTTAGATGTGATTAAAACAGCAGATCATATTATTGATTTAGGACCGGAAGGTGGCGACAATGGTGGTAAGATTATCGCCATTGGTACCCCGGAACAAATTATGGAATCAGGCGCATCTTATACAGGAAGATATTTAAAACGACATGTAGAACGTCAGTAAATAATAAAGAGACATTGACATGAAATTGTCAGTGTCTCTTTGTCGTTTTAAATTGTATTATTGCGTAAAGTTATTTAATATGAAAGTATTGGATGATGGAGGTTTAACATGATAACAAGTATAGAATTGATCGAGAAGTTTGACTTAGAAATTATTGCAGGTAATGTAGCGATAGAAATTCCTATTATCAATACGAATATATCGAGACCAGGATTAGAGATGGCAGGATTCTTTTCACATTATTCTTCAGATAGAATACAGGTGCTCGGAACAACTGAAATGTCGTTCTTTGAAACATTGAGTAAAGAAGACAGAAGAGAACGTATGCAAAAACTATGTAGAAAAGAAACACCTTGTATTATTTTAACACGAGATATTGAAGCACCTGAAGAACTAGTGGATGCTTGCAATCGTAAAGGAACACCATTGTTAAGTAGTAGCGATGTTACGACAAGTTTAATCAATAAAATTTCTTCTTTCCTGGAAAGAGAGCTCGCGCCTGAAACAAGTCTTCATGGTGTTTTGGTTGATGTATACGGCGTCGGTGTACTCATTACTGGTGATTCTGGAGTAGGGAAAAGTGAAACGGCATTGGAGCTTGTTAAACGTGGACATAGATTGGTAGCTGATGACAATGTTGAAATTAAAGAAATTTCAAGAAATGTTTTAATGGGAAAAGCACCAAAACTTATTGAACATCTGCTTGAAATTCGTGGCTTAGGTATTATCAATGTTATGACACTTTTTGGAGCTGGTAGTGTTTTACCTGAAAAAAGACTGATGTTAAATGTCAATCTTGAATTCTGGGCGAAAGATAAAACGTATGACCGTGTGGGTTTAGTAGAAGAAACATTAACGATACTTGACTCTAAGATTACAAAGAAAACAGTACCGGTAAGACCTGGACGTAACTTAGCGGTGATAATTGAAGTTGCAGCGATGAATTATCGTTTGAACAAAATGGGGACTAATACTGCTAAAGATTTTAATGACAGATTGAATGCACAAATTAAAAATCAATCCTTAAAGGAGATATAATATGTTGTTAACACTTAATCCTATAGCACTAGAGCTAGGTCCGATACAAATTCGCTGGTATGGCGTCATTATAGCGGTAGGCATATTACTTGGATATTTACTCGCACAACGTGAAACAGAAAAGAAAAATTTTCCTGAAAATACGCTGATAGATATTGTGATTAGTTCAGTAATTTCCGGCATTATTTGTGCGAGAATCTATTATGTTGCATTTGAATGGTCATATTATAAAGAACATCTGTCAGAGATACCGATGATTATGAATGGTGGTATAGCGATTCATGGTGGTTTGATTGGAGCACTTGGAATGGCTTACTTTTTAACACGCAAGAAGCATGTATCATTTTTCCAGCTTGGTGATATTGCAGCACCAAGTATTATTCTTGGTCAGGCAATCGGACGCTGGGGAAATTTTATGAATCAAGAGGCTCATGGTGGGGAAGTATCAAGAAGTTTCTTAGAGCAACTTCATATACCGGAATTCATCATTAACAACATGAAGATAGACGGCATTTATTATCATCCTACTTTTCTTTATGAATCGATATGGAATTTCACCGGTTTTGTTATTTTATTATTACTCCGCAAACATTTGAAGATTGGTCAGACGTTACTTAGCTATTGGATCTGGTATTCAATCGGACGCTTTTTCATTGAAGGTATGCGCACGGACAGTTTAATGTTAACGGAACATTTAAGAATTGCTCAGATGATTTCAATTACGATTATCATTGCTGCACTTGCGATATGGATTTATCGTAATTTCAAATATCAATTACCTAAATATAAAGACGTTAATTTTCCGATGAGGAGTTCAAGTGATGCGCAAAACATCAAGCATTAGATCAAACGGAGTTAATCCTTTATGGCATATGTATCGCACAGTTTCATTTTTTAAAGTAGCCAAAAATTTTGTTGTGATAGAATGTGGCAGAATATGTCCTTCAGTTAAATTAAAACGTCATTTATATCGCATATTTCTCGGTATGAAAATCGGCAATAAAACTTCAATTGCATATAAAGCGATGCCTGACTTGATGTTTCCTGAGAGAATTACAATCGGTGATAATTCAGTAATAGGCTACAATGCTACTTTGTTAACACATGAATATTTAATCGACGAGTATCGTATAGGAAATATTGAAATCGGATCAAATGTATTAATTGGTGCCAATGCACTCATATTGCCTGGTGTAACAATTGGTGATAATGCAATCATAGGAGCGATGACACTCGTATCTAAAGATGTGCCGGCAAACTCATTTGCATATGGTAATCCAATGATCATTAAAAATAAGGTATAATTGAAGTATCGACATAAAAAGGGGTGTGATGGATGGATAACATTATAAAATTTCCTAGTAATGATGATGAATTTTATAAAATCGGCTTAAAAAAACAGAGCCAGCAATCATATGATGAAGCCATCTCATACTATATCAAATCCCTTCAAAAAGAAAACAAATGGAAAGTAAATAAAAGCTTATCAGAATGTTTACAGATGATTGGTAAGTTTGATGATGCAGAACAAACGTTAATTAAGTATTTAAGTACGGATTTTGATTGTGTAGATGTATTTTATGAACTCAGTCAACTGTTCGTAAAACGTCGCGATCCTAATAAGGCATTTTTATTTGGTATGTATTACTGTCTAAATTCAAATGATATTTCATATCTTGATGAACTACAGACATTGTTTGAAGTATATTACGAAGATCAGTCAAAGGTTGAAAGTGAAAGTGAAAGTTTTGTTGTGCACTATATCTTTCAGAATTTCTTTCAGAACTTTCATTATGAATTAGCGCTGGATTGGATTAATTATCAGCCGGTTGATATACAGGAACGTTCAGAAATACGTAATTTAAAAGCGATGACTTTACTTTTTATCGGACAATATAAGGAAAGTGGTGCAATATTAGAGCAACTATTATATGAAGATGCGACGGATATACATGCACTTTGCCATTATACGCTACTGCTATATAATACGAATCAAACAGAACAGTATGAATTATATTTAAAACGTCTTAAAAAAATTGTACCGATTAATGATGAAGAGAAGTTTAAACTAGGTATCGTGCTAAGTTTCCTGAAAAAATTTGAATCATCTCAAGATTTACTTTTACCTTTGTACAAAAAAGGTAAATTTGTGAATAGTCAAATGTTACATGCACTTAGTTTTAATAGTTTTGCTTTAGGTTATCACAGTCAGTCCGATCAATTGTGGGCAAATCTTACTGAAATGGTACAGAACCCAGGACCTAGTCCGAGGCAAATATTTGATGGCCAACAATATTTGAGTGATGAAATTTTACCGCTGCTTGAACATATCGATCGTAATCATCGTTTGATCGGCATCTTTTTAATTTCGCAGATGAATGATAAGACACTTATTATCAATCGTAAAGTATGGGATATTCTAGAAGATATGCCTGACTTCGAAAAGCTCTACCTTTCATATATCTTTCATAATATTAATCTCATAAAACTTGATTTTATCCATAAAGGATTGAAAGTGTTATTCGATGAAGTATATGATATTGCTTTATTTGATTATTGGATTGAAAAAGCTGAAGCAATTATTGATGCTAAGATGGATCTGAAAAATATCCAGGCTTACACTGCAGTATGTTACTTCTTATATATGAGGATGTCGAATGATAAAATAACTAAGCGAGAAGTTATCGAGAAATTTAATACGACGCGTTATCATTTTGTAAAAGTATATGATGCCTTTAAGCAAAATAATATTTAAAATTAATAAGTTGTTGTATATTGAACTTACGAATTGAAATAATGGAGGTAAGAAAATGACTGAAATAAAAGAATATGATGTAGTAATCGTTGGTGCAGGCCCTGCAGGAATGACTGCAGCAGTTTATGCTTCACGAGCTAATCTATCAACAATTATGATTGAACGTGGTATGCCAGGTGGACAAATGGCAAACACAGCAGATGTAGAAAACTTTCCGGGATTTGATTTAATCACTGGACCAGATTTATCTACAAAAATGTTTAATCATGCGCAAAAATTTGGTGCTGAATATGCATATGGAGATATTAAATCTGTAACATTAGACGGAGATATGAAAATTATCGATCTAGGTGAGAAACAATTAAAAGCAAAAGCACTAATCATAGCAACTGGTGCTGAATATAAAAAGATTGGTGTACCTGGTGAACAGGAATTAGGTGGCCGAGGCGTTTCATATTGTGCTGTATGTGACGGAGCATTCTTTAAACAGAAACACTTAATCGTTATAGGAGGTGGAGATTCTGCAGTTGAAGAAGGTGTATACTTAACTAAGTTTGCAGACAAAGTTACAATCGTCCATCGTAGAGATAAATTAAGAGCACAAAAAATCTTACAGGATCGTGCCTTTAAAAATGAAAAAGTTGATTTCATCTGGAATTCAACGTTAAAATCAATTAATGGAGATACTAAAGTAAGTTCTGTAACATTAATTGATAATGATGGTGTTGAATCAACTGTACCAACAGACGGTGTGTTCGTATATATCGGTATGCAACCATTAACGAAACCATTTTTAGATTTAGGTATTACTGATGAAGTAGGATACATTATTACAAACGATGAAATGGAAACAAGCATTCCTGGTATTTATGCTGCTGGAGATGTACGTGTTAAAAAATTAAGACAAATCGTTACTGCAACAGGTGATGGTAGTATTGCCGCACAAAATGCACAACACTATATTGAATCTTTAAACGACTAATGATAACCAGAAAATAGATACGCATTCGCGTGTCTATTTTTATGAATTCATGTATTATAGAAGTAATAGCTTCTTGAGGGGGATTTCAGTGAATAATGAAGAAAATTTTAAAAAATTAGTCGTTGTAACAGGAATGAGCGGCGCTGGAAAGTCTGTTGCTATTCAGTGTTTAGAAGATCTAGGTTATTTCTGTGTTGATAATTTACCACCAATTTTATTACCTAAATTTGTTGAATTGATGCAGGATAATAATCAGTCACTTTCACGTGTTGCAATTGGTGTGGACCTGCGTGGTAAAGATTTTTTTGACAATTTACGTGAAGAACTTCAAAATATAACAAATTTAACAGATATACTCGTTCAGGTATTATTTATTGAAGCAAATGATAATGTACTTGTTTCGCGTTATAAAGCGACACGTCGAACGCATCCAATTGCATCTGGTGGAACACCTTTAGAAGCAATTAATGAAGAACGTAGATTGCTAGCAGATTTAAGAGGCGTTGCAACCCATATTGTTGATTCATCAGATTTCAAGCCTAAAGAATTACGTTCAAAAGTGATTGAATTATTCGGCTCTGGAAAAGATAATATATTTTCTATCAATGTGATGAGTTTTGGTTTCAAACATGGTGTGCCGATTGATGCAGATATTGTATTTGATGTGCGTTTTTTACCAAATCCTTATTATATAGAAGCATTACGTCCTTTAACTGGAATGGATGCACGTGTTTATGATTATGTGATGAAATGGAAAGAAACTGAAATATTCTATACGAAGCTGATGGACTTATTAAAATTTGTGATTCCTGGATATATGCGTGAAGGAAAGTCACAAGTTGTGATTGCGATTGGATGTACAGGTGGACAACACCGTTCTGTAGCTTTAGCAGAACGTATTAGCAATGAACTGATTGATTTCTTTGATTTTGAATTGAATACTCGCCACAGAGATGCATTAATAGAAGGAATCATTGATGAGAAGGCTTAAAATTTGTCTGATTGGCGGTGGAACAGGATTATCCGTAATGGCGAGAGGTTTAAAGCATTATCCTGTAGAAATAACGGCAATCGTAACAGTAGCAGATGATGGTGGAAGTACTGGTAAAATTCGTGATGTCATGGATATACCCGCACCGGGAGATGTGCGTAATGTACTTGCAGCATTAAGCGATGTGGAACCGATGCTTGAGAAATTGTTTCAGTATCGTTTTAATGATGAAACTTTAGGTGGGCATCCAGTTGGAAATTTAATGCTTGCTGCAATGACAGATGTGACAAGTGATTTTGGGCATGCTGTTAAAGAGCTGAGCAAAATATTAAATGTTAAAGGTACAGTAATACCTTCTACAAATACGAGCCCTATTCTCAATGCAATTATGGAGGACGGAGAAATTGTAGTCGGAGAATCTTTAATACCTTTAAAAGATAAAAAAATTGAAAGTGTATTTTTGACACCTTCAAACATTAAACCGATGAAAGAAGCGGTAGAAGCTTTACTTGAATCTGATTTGATTGTCATGGGACCAGGTAGTCTATATACAAGTATCATCCCGAATTTAGTTTTGGATGAACTAGCTGAAGCGATTGTTAAAAGTGATGCTAAAAAACTTTATGTCTCTAATATCATGACACAACGCGGTGAAACGAATGATTATACAGTCGCTGACCATATTGAAGCGATTCATAAGCATGTTGGGCAGCCATTTATACAATTTGTTATTGCAAATGATACTAAATTTGACAATAAAATTCATGATAATTATGCTCGAAACAATTCGACTTTTGTGCATTGTGATAATGATAGAATCCGAAAAATGGGCATTGAACTGATTACTGATAACGAACTTGTTGATATCAATTTAGACGGTATTGTACGTCATAATAATGAAATCCTCGCTGATATGATATATGAACTTGCATTAAGTGAAATCAGTACAATAGAGTTTAACCAGAAAGAAGGCGAGTAATATGTCTTTTGCCTCAGAAATGAAAAATGAATTAACGCGGATTGAAACAGATATGTGCTGTAGTAAAGCAGAATTATCAGCGCTAATTCGTATGAATGGTAATTTGAGCATCCAGAACATGAAATGGGTAATCAATGTTCAGTCTGAAAATGCTGCGATCGCAAGACGAGTATATAGTTTAACGAAGAAAATCTTTGGTGTAGATATTGAATTGCTCGTTCGTAAGAAGATGAAACTTAAAAAAAATAATGTTTACATCTGTAGAATAAAAATGAAAACGAAAGAAATTCTGGACGAACTTAAAATATTAACTGATGGTGAGTTTAAACAAATTGTCGATAAGTCTTTAGTATCAGATGAATGCTGTAAACGCAGCTATTTACGCGGTGCTTTTTTGGCAGGGGGATCAGTTAATAATCCTGAGACATCTTCTTACCATCTTGAAATTTTTTCTTTATATGAAAGCCACTCACTAGGTTTAACAGCATTAATGAATGAATATGAATTAAATGCAAAAACGTTAGAACGTAAAAAAGGTTATATTTCATATTTAAAAGAAGCAGAGAAGATTTCTGAGTTTCTCAGTATCATTGGTGGCTATCAGGCGTTATTAAAGTTTGAAGATGTAAGAATTGTACGAGATATGCGTAATTCTGTTAATCGACTTGTGAATTGTGAAACTGCAAATTTAAATAAAACAATTAGTGCTGCGATGAGACAAGTAGAGAATATAAAATTAATCGATCAGGAAATCGGAATCGATGAGTTACCGGAGCGACTTAGAGAGATTGCACGTCTAAGGGTATTACATCAGGACATATCACTTAAGGAATTAGGTGAAATGGTTTCTACAGGTGTCATATCTAAATCAGGTGTGAATCATCGTCTAAGAAAATTAGATGAAATAGCAGATAAACTACGTTCAGGCGAGTCAATTGAATTGAAGAGATAAAATAAACCGGATGAGCAAAGCTGCTCATCCGGTTTCATTCGTTCTATTATTATTTCTTTAAGAATGATTTGATATTCGTTGCATTTTGGATATTATGCTGAACACCTGCAAATTTTTCTTTACCAGGACCATATGCATATACGTGAACTTCTTCACCCGTATGTACTAATGATCCCCAACCTGCATTTGCACGAACGTCCACAACTTTATTGATTGCTTTTAATGTAGCAGTTTCGTCTTTTGCTGTTGCAGCATTAACGATTGCTTGACGCTCTTCAGTAGATAAATCTTCAAATTTGATGTTATCAGTGATTAATTTTTCAATATTAGCACCGTCTTCAATTAATTTAGCTGTTAAACCTTCAGCAGTCATCTTCATATTGTTAACTACTTTTGGATGGAATTCGTATTTATCTCCAGTACCTACAGATAAACCACCAGTAGCGTGGTCAGCTAAAGCAATTACTAATGTATTACAATCTTTTTTAGCATAATTTACAGCTGATTGGTAAGCTTTATCGAAAGCTGCAATTTCACTCATCATACCAGTTAAGTCATTAGCATGACCTGACCAGTCAGGTTGAGAACCTTCTACCATTAAGAAGAAACCTTTTTTGTTTTTAGATAATTTGCTGATTGCTGTATCAGTCATTTCTTTTAAAGAAGGCTCTTCAGCTGGACGATCGATATCTTTACTCATCGCAGAAGGTGCGAATAAACCGATTAAACGACTTGATTTAGAGTTTTTCTCTTTTAACATTGCTTCACGTGTTGTAACGTATTTAAATTTAGAACGTTTTTCTAAAGTTTTTACTAAGTCTAAAGTCACTTTACCGTTTTCATCTTTTTGTTTGAAGAAATCAACACCGCCACCAAGCATTACATCAACGATTGGGCGTTTATATTTTCCTACTTTTACAGTACGAGTCATTTGTTTAGCAATGTCCATTTCATTTTTACGAGATTCATTATGCGCAGCAAATACTGCAGGTGTTGCGTGTGTTAATTCACTTGTTGCAACTAAACCAGTTGAACGACCTGCTTTTTTATAAGCTTCTAATACAGTTTCAACAGGTTTTTTGTTTTTATCAACTGAAATTGCTCCATTGTAAGTTCTTACACCTGTTGCTAATGCAGAACCAGCAGCACCTGAATCAGTGATATTTAATTTTTCATCGTCACTGATTGTTAATTGAGAACCAACTAAATATTGATCAAAGAAAATTTTGTCTAAACCAGGTGTTTTTTCATTATCTTTGTAGTAGCGATAAGCACCTAATTGTGAAATCCCCATACCATCACCAATCATTAAGATTACATTTTTAGGTGTTTTAGAACAAGTTGCTTTCTTTGCTGTCGCTGCGTCAACAGTTGGCGCATTGAAAGGAATTACTGTTGAAGCTACTGTTGTTGCGATTAAAGTTGATGCTGCAATTGACTTGAAATTAACCATGTGGATAAATCCTCCTAATATTTGATAGCTTTAATATATCAGTATAATGTAAAGGATTTATTTCTAAGCAGTAAATTTCATATTAATAAATTGTAAAGATTCCTATTTGGAACTTTTGAAGTCTTCAAATGATTTAAAAGGAGTATCTTCTATTACAAAACTGCCTTCTGTTTCATTATTTACCTGATGAATTGCTGTAAACATCAACAATTCACGTTTACTGTCGTATTGCGTTGCGCCGAATTTTTTTGCATAATTCTCATAAGCTTTATAATCTTTATCATTTTTATTTAGCGTATCTAAATATTTATAATCTTCTTCGTGCATTTCAAACTTTGGATAAAAATGTGCTGAATTATCGCTACTAACAATTTCAACATGCTTTGGATCAGCAGTAATAAAGCGACCATCCTGCAACATATACATTTTTAGATCTTTATAAGTTACTTCAGAAATAGCCGTAAATTCATGATTTTCACCTGCAGGTATCGTTGGAATTCCGTGCCCTGTATCTTCTGAATAGATGATTGTTTCATTATCTTTAACTTTAATCACTTTACTAATTGTTTTTGATTCTACACCTTTTACTGGATATTTTTTAGTTTTTCCAGGACTTAATTTTTCAACGGAACCAAACACTTTTTTAGCTTGTTCCTTTGTATAAGGTATAACGTTTTTATTTGCTGAATTGCTAGACTTATCTTTATTTGATTTTGTATCAGTAGTACTTTCTGTAGACGTTTCTTTTTTATCTTGAGAGGAATGATCTGCATTACATGCAGTTAACAAAAGTGTAGTAGATAAGAATAATGTAGATAGAGATTTCATTTTAAAACTCCTTCTGATTTAAGTATAAAAAATATATCCAGACACAATTTGTGCCTGGATATTCTTTAAATAAGTTGACTATTTGAAGAATTTGAAGATGCGTTTCGCGTTATCTGTATTATCCATGCTACCTCGCCATTGTTCACTACCTGGTCCATATCCGTAGATGTATACGTCTTCACCAGTGTGTCCGCCAGTTGTCCAACCAGTAAAACTTCTTTTGTTTACAGGTTTTTCGATAGCGTCTTCAATCTTAACAGCTTCTTTAGAAGCTACTGCATCTTTAATAGCTTGGATTTCTTCAGCTTCTAATTCGAAACCGATATTGTCTTTAATGATAGCATCGATGTCAGCGCCATCTTTCATCATTTGAGCACGTAAATATTCAGGTGTATGTTTCATCTTTTTGATTGGATCTACGAAGAAGTTATATTCTCCACCTTGACCCATTGATAAACCACCAGTAGAGTGGTCAGCTGTTGCGATAACTAATGTATTACAGTCAGTTTTAGCGTATTTAATTGCTTCCTGGAATGCAGCATCGAAATCTTGCATTTCACTCATTGCACCAGTGATATCATTTGCATGACCAGCCCAGTCAATTTGAGAACCTTCTACCATTAAGAAGAATCCTTTTTTGTTAGAACCTAATTTTTTAAGTGCTGTATTTGTCATATCTTTTAATGATGGCATATTTTTATCACGGTCGATCATTTTTGGCATGCCACCAGGAGAGAATAAACCGATAACTTTCTTTTGCTTAGAGTTACTTGAAACTTTCTTTAACCATTTTTTGTTTGATACAAATTTGTATCCATCTTTTTGGAATTCTTTAATTAAGTTACGATCTTCACGTTCGAAATAATCTCTTCCGCCGCCTAAGATAACATCAACTTTGTGTTGTTTGTTAATCATTTCATCAAAGTAGTCATCAGCGATTGCAGCCATGTTTTTACGAGACTCATCATGCGCACCAAATGCAGCTGGAGTAGCATGTGTTACTTCACTTGTTGCAACTAAACCAGTTGATTTACCTTTTGCTTTAGCTTGCTCTAATACTGTTTTAACTTCTTTCTTATTTACGTCTACTGCGATTGCACTATTGTAAGTTTTAACACCAGCACTCATTGCTGTTGCAGCAGAAGCAGAATCCGTAATATTTTGATGTTCATCATCTGCAATTGTAGTTTGAGCACCTAATAAATAGTCATCGAATGAAATTCTGTCTAACTTCTTAGTAGCAGCATTGTCACGCATATATCTATGAGCAGCAACGAAAGATGGACCCATACCGTCTCCAATCATAAAGATAACGTTTTTAGGTGTTGAACTTGGCTTACATACTTTTGTTGCAGCCTTTGCAGTGTGTGATGCATTAGTTACTGGTAGTGAAGTTACTAATAAACCAGCAGTTAAAGTTGTAGCTAATACTTTGTTGATTTTCTTCATGATAATCCTCCAAAAAGTAAATAGTTTTTTAATGCAATCTAAATTTATCAAAACTTTGTAAATAAATGAGTGTGATTGTGTAAAAGTTTTGTAAATTACTTTGTCTAAATAGTAACTACTCCTAATAGGATTAATTACTATTAGGAATAGTTACTATTTAAGGTGCTCTTCTTAACTTGTTTATTATTGTAATATAATAAAAAGAATGGAAGAGAAATGAGAAAAGCACTTAGACATACAAATGTCTAAGTGCTTAGTATAAATAATTTATTCAGTTAATAATCTGTACCTATATTCTGATTATTTCTTCTCATCAATAGGGTGCATAACTTCATCAATTAATCCATATTCTTTAGCTTCATCAGCAGATAAGAAATTATCACGATCAGTATCTTTTTCAATTTTTTCAACAGGTTGACCTGTACGTTCAGAAAGAATACGATTAAGTTTTTCACGTGTTTTTAAAATATGACGTGCTGCAATTTCAATTTCAGTTGCTTGACCTTGTGCACCGCCTAAAGGTTGATGAATCATTACTTCTGCATTAGGTAACGCAAAGCGTTTTCCTTTTGCACCTGCTGCTAATAAGAATGAACCCATTGATGCAGCCATACCAATACAAATCGTTTGAACATCTGGTTTAATATGTTGCATCGTATCATAGATTGCCATACCAGCAGTGACACTGCCACCTGGTGAATTGATGTACAGGTAGATGTCTTTCTCAGCGTCCTGTGCTTGTAAGAATAATAACTGAGAAATAATTGAA
The DNA here is from genome assembly GCF_002742385.2 of Macrococcoides goetzii. Taxonomy (GTDB): domain Bacteria; phylum Bacillota; class Bacilli; order Staphylococcales; family Staphylococcaceae; genus Macrococcoides; species Macrococcoides goetzii. The sequence goes on along the minus strand of NZ_MJBI02000003.1, from coordinate 73,554 downwards.
TTTGCTACATTATCATCGATAGCAGATCCTAGCATAATGATTCTATCTTTAAGTAAGCGAGAATAAATGTCATAAGCACGCTCACCTCTGTTAGTTGATTCGATAACTGTTGGAATTAAATTCATAATTTATTGCCTCCTTGTTTACTGTTAAAGATAATATACACTATAACGTCAAATATAGTCAAAGATTTGAAACTGTATTATAAAATTTTTATTTTACTTGTTATTCATTATAATAGTAGATATTACATATTGATAGTGAAGTGCTATGAGGTTTATTAATATACAAATAATAAATAATAAACATTAAATAATAAACATTAAATAACAATAAAATATACTTAATAAAATAAAAAGGTAGGTCATTATGGAACATATTATTTTTTATACACAACCAAACTGTGGTTTATGTAATGATGCAAAGTTCCAGATTTCATTTGCTCAGGAAGATATAGATATTAAAGTAACTGAGGTTAATATCCAGCAAGATGATAAGCTTAATGAATTATATTGTTTAAGTGTTCCGGTGTTGATTGATAAAGACACTGGTGTAACTATACAGGAAGGTAATGTCGATTTTGTAACAATTATTGATTATTTTCAAAGTAAATATGAATAAATTAAAATAATATAAAATGTAAACGTTTTTAAGTTTTCTAATTACTTGCAAAACTTTTTTAGTCTTGTTATTATTGCATTGTAACGTTAGTTAGTTTTCGACCCATGTGGGTCGTATTTAGTCCAACTAATTGTTATCGATTAAAGGAGGAGTCATATGAATCATTTATTAAAGGTTCAACAATTACTGATTCCCGATTTAATTGAAAAGATGTATCGCCGTTATTTAATCTTAGATACGATTCATCTTCATCAGCCGATTGGTCGTAGATCTTTAAGTGATATTCTTTTGATTACTGAAAGAGTACTACGAACTGAGATTGATTTATTGAAAGTACAAGGTTTAGTTAATATTTCATCTAAAGGTATGACAATTACTGATGAAGGGATAGACTTACTTGCAGATCTTCAATCTTTAATGGAAGGTTATGCAGCATTAGAAAGTTTATCTCAACAAATCAAACAATATTATGGTTTAGAAGAAGTGATTGTAGTGAATGGTAATGTAGATACTGATGAAGTTGTTAAGAAGAGACTTGGTGAAGCAGCTAGTAATGTTTTACAAAGATTAGTGATTAACGATGATATCGTATCTGTAACTGGTGGTTCAACGATGCTCAGCGTAGCGAATCAGTTAAAACCGCTCAATAAACGCGTTATCTTCACACCTGCTCGAGGTGGATTAGGTGAGGACTTGTCTTTTCAAGCGAATGCAATTGTTCAGCAAATGGCTGAACACGGGAAATGTCAATTTGAAGTGTTATATGTACCTGACCAGGTAAGTGAAGAAGCATATAATACACTTGTCAATGAACCATCTGTAAAGCGTGTACTCGATCATATTAAAAATGCAAAAATTTTAATTCATGGTATCGGTGATGCAATGAAGATGGCAAAGCGTAGACATTCATCAAGTAATGATTTCGAAATTTTAAAACAAAAGAATGCTGTTGCAGAAGCATTCGGTTATTACTTTGATGCAGCTGGTGAAGTCGTCCATAAAGTCAGAACGGTCGGTATTCAACTAGAAGATTTAAATGAATCTATGAAAATTATCGCAGTTGCAGGTGGAAGTACTAAACAATATGCTATTGAAGCATATTTAAATGTTGCACCCAAACATACGATTTTAATCATTGATTCAACTGTTGCACATTGGCTGGTGAAACAAATTAAACAACATACTTTACCAGTTACATAATTTAAGTTATATGCGTAATATTTTTGTTTTAATGACTTTTATGGTTATAATTGAATTATGTTGTATAACGTAAAATAATTAGTGATAGTATACAAATTGTGTATTTGATCAATGTTTTAAAAGAATTGGATTCACTTAGGGTTATCCCCTAATAAAATATATATGATATATAAAGGAGGCCATTACTCATGGCAGTAAAAGTAGCAATTAACGGATTTGGTAGAATCGGACGTTTAGCATTTAGAAGATTACAAGAAGTAGAAGGTATTGATGTGGTTGCAGTTAACGATTTAACTGATGACAAAATGTTAGCACATCTTTTAAAATATGATACAACTCAAGGTCGTTTTAAAGAAGAGGTTGAAGTTATCGAAGGTGGTTTCCGCGTTAATGGTCGCGAAATCAAATCATTCGAAAATCCTAACCCAGCTGAATTACCATGGGGAGATCTTGGTATTGATGTAGTGTTAGAATGTACTGGTTTCTTCACAGATAAAGAAAAAGCTCAAGCGCATATCGAAGCAGGCGCTAAAAAAGTATTAATCTCTGCACCTGCTAAAGGCGACTTAAAAACTGTAGTATATAACGTTAACCACGACGTATTAGATGGTTCTGAAGAGATCGTTTCTGGTGCTTCATGTACTACAAACTGTTTAGCACCTATGGCTAAAGTATTAAACGATGAATTTGGTATCATTGAAGGTTTAATGATGACAGTTCACGCATTTACTGGAGACCAAAACACATTAGATGCACCACACGCAAAAGGTGACTTCCGTCGTGCACGTGCAGCAGCAAACAACATCGTACCTAACTCAACAGGTGCTGCTAAAGCAATCGGTTTAGTAATTCCAGAATTAAAAGGTAAATTAGATGGTTCAGCACAACGTGTTCCAGTTCCAACTGGTTCAGTAACTGAGTTAACTACAATCTTAGAAAAAGAAGTTTCAGTTGAAGAAGTAAACGCTGCAATGAAAGCTGCTTCTAACGAATCATTCGGTTACACTGAAGATGAAATCGTATCATCTGATATTATCGGTATTACTTATGGATCATTATTCGATGCAACACAAACACGTGTAATGACTGTTGGTGAACACCAAATGGTTAAAACAGTAGCTTGGTACGATAACGAAATGAGTTACACTGCTCAATTAGTACGTACTTTAGAATTCTTAGCTGAACAAGCACAATCTAAATAATAATTTATTCACGCGTAAGCGGGGGAAGATTTCGCTTCTCCTGCTTATTTTATTATTAGGAGTTCATTGTTATAATTAACATCGTACACACTAATATTTTATAGGAGGCCACAAAGATGGTTAAAAAAATTGTTTCAGATTTAGACTTAAAAGATAAAAAGGTTTTAGTACGAGCAGATTTTAACGTACCTATGAAAGATGGTGCGATTACTAATGATAATCGTATCGTAGAAGCATTACCTACTATTAAATATATTATTGAACAAGGTGGTAAGGTTATTTTATTCTCTCATTTAGGTAAAGTGAAAGCAGAAGAGGATAAAGCGAAGTTATCATTACAACCTGTAGCAACACGTTTAACTGAACTATTAGGGAAAGATGTTAAATTTGTAGCTGAAACACGTGGAGAAGCATTAGAATCAGCAATCGATGCATTAGCTGCTGGAGATGTTTTATTATTTGAAAACACTCGTTTTGAAGATGTAGATGGTAAGAAAGAAAGTAAAAACGATCCTGAATTAGGTAAGTACTGGGCTTCTTTAGGAGATGTGTTTGTAAATGATGCTTTTGGTACAGCTCATCGTGAGCATGCATCAAACGTAGGAGTAGCTACACATATAGAAACTGCTGCTGGATTCCTGATGGAGAAAGAAATTAAATTCATCGGTGGCGTAGTAGAAAATCCTGAGCGCCCATTTGTAGCAATTTTAGGTGGCGCGAAAGTCTCTGACAAAATTGGCGTTATCGAAAACTTATTAAAAGTAGCTGATAAAGTATTGATCGGTGGAGGTATGGCTTATACTTTCTTAAAAGCTCAAGGTAAAGAAATCGGTCAATCATTATTAGAAGAAGATAAAATTGAATTAGCGAATGATTTATTAGCACGAGGAGAAGGTAAGATTGTATTACCAGTTGATGCAGTTGTAACGAAAGAATTCTCAAATGATGGAGAAATTTCAACTGTTTCAGTTGATGAAATTCCTCAAGATTTACAATCGTTAGATATTGGACCAGCTACGATTGAATTATTCAAAAAAGAATTAGAAGGCGCTAAAACAGTTGTATGGAATGGACCAATGGGTGTATTTGAAATGAGCAACTTCGCGAAAGGTACAATCGGTGTTTGTGAAGCGATTGCACATTTAGAAGGTGCAACTACAATTATCGGTGGTGGAGATTCTGCTGCAGCTGCAATGGATCTTGGATTTGCAGATAAATTTACACATATTTCAACAGGTGGCGGAGCGTCATTAGAATATTTAGAAGGTAAAGAACTACCTGGTATTAAATCAATCTCTGAAAAATAAAAAGGTGGCTATTAAAATGAGAAAACCAATTATCGCAGGAAACTGGAAAATGAACAAAACAGTTAAAGAAGCAAAAGATTTTGTCGCTAATTTACCTGCTTTACCAAGCACGGATAGCGTTGATGCAGTTATTTGTGCACCAGCAATTCAATTAGATGCATTAGTAAGTGCTAACGTTGAAGGTTTAAATATCGGCGCACAAAACTGTTATTTTGAAGATAATGGTGCATATACTGGAGAAACTTCACCTGCTGCACTAAAAGACTTAGGTGTTAAGTATGTTGTATTAGGACATTCTGAACGTCGTGAGTACTTTGGAGAAACAGATGAAGATGTAAACAAAAAGGCATTAGCAGTTTTTAAACACGGTATGACGCCAATTATCTGCTGTGGTGAAACAGATGAAGAACGTGAATCAGGTCAATTTGAAGCTCGTGTTGGTTCTCAAGTTTCTAACGCATTAAAAGGATTTACTGAAGAACAAGTTAAATCTGCTGTCATTGCTTATGAACCAATCTGGGCAATCGGAACTGGAAAATCAGCTACAAGTGAAGATGCTGAGTCATCTTGTAAATTCGTTCGTTCTGTTGTTGAAAAAGACTTCAATACAGAAGTAGCACAAGCTGTACGTATTCAATATGGTGGTTCAGTAAAACCTGAAAACATTAAAGAATACATGGCAAATGAAAATATTGATGGTGCGTTAGTAGGCGGAGCGTCATTAGAAGTAGATTCATTCGTAAAATTGTTAGAAGGTGCTAAGTAATGAAAAGCCCAACTGCTTTAATCATATTAGATGGCTTTGCTTGCCGTGAAGAGAGTTTCGGTAATGCAGTAGCACAAGCAAATAAACCTAATTTTGATCGTTACTATAACAAATATCCACACGAGCAATTAATGGCTTGTGGACTTGATGTAGGATTACCAGAAGGACAAATGGGTAACTCAGAAGTTGGCCATTTAAACATTGGTGCCGGCCGTATTGTGTATCAATCATTAACACGTATCAATAAATCAATCCAAGATGGTGATTTCTTTACAAATGAAGTGTTACTAGATGCCATGAAACATGTGAAAGAACATGATTCAGCATTACACTTAATGGGATTATTATCTGACGGTGGTGTACACAGTCATTACAAACATCTGTTTGCATTATTAAAACTTGCAAAAGAACAAGGTGTTGAAAAAGTTTATGTTCATGCATTTTTAGATGGTCGTGATGTTGGTCAGCAAACAGCATTACAATTCATTGAGGAAACTGAACGTCAATTTAAAGAAATTGGTGTTGGACAATTTGCATCTGTTTCAGGTCGTTATTATGCGATGGATAGAGATAAGCGTTGGGATCGTGAACAGTTAGCATATGATGCGATGACATATGGTAAAGGTGTCGAATACAAAACAGCTAAAGCTGGTGTTGAAGCAAGTTATGCTGAAGGTGTTAACGATGAGTTCGTAGTACCATTCGTAGTAAAAGACGAAGAAGTTGGTTCAGAAAATACAGGTGTTAATGATGGAGATGCAATGATTTTCTTCAACTTCAGACCTGACCGTGCAGCACAATTATCAGAAGTCTACACGAATGAGGAATTTGATGGTTTTAAAATGGATAAGCGATTAATCGGCATCAAATTTGTAACATTTACTAAGTATAATGATCAAGTGAAAGCTGATGTTGTGTTTGTTAAAGAAGATTTAGTCAATACAATTGGTGAAGTTGCAAGTAAAAATGGCTTAAAACAATTACGTATTGCAGAAACTGAAAAGTATCCACACGTGACATATTTCATGAGTGGTGGACGTAATGAAGCGTTTGATGGAGAACGACGTGTATTAATTGACTCACCAAAAGTTGCAACATATGATTTGAAACCTGAAATGAGTGCATACGAAGTACGAGATGCATTGCTTGCAGAACTTAATAAAGGTGATTTGGATTTAGTTTTATTAAACTTTGCCAATCCTGATATGGTAGGTCACTCAGGCATGCTTGAACCTACAATTAAAGCGATAGAAGCAGTCGATGAATGTTTAGGAGCTGTTGTCGATAAGATTCTTGAAATGGGAGGCACTGCAATTATTACAGCTGACCATGGGAACTCAGATGAAGTATTAACGATCGACGGTACTCCTATGACTGCACATACGACTAATCCGGTACCAGTGATCGTAACACGTGCAGGTGTTACACTGCGTAGTGGTGGTCGTTTAGCTGATTTAGCACCTACATTAATTGATTTATTAGGTGTTGAAAAGCCTGTTGAAATGACTGGTGAATCATTAATTCAAAAGTAATTCACACTTGGATTAAAAGTATTACTAAAATTAATTTAATTAATTGATTATTCCTGACAAATCGGGAATAATAAAATAGAAAATAAAACAAACAAAGGAGTTTTACACATGCCAATTATTACAGATGTTTATGCACGCGAAGTATTAGATTCAAGAGGTAATCCTACAATTGAAGTTGAAGTATTTACAGAAAGCGGTGCTTTAGGTCGTGCATTAGTACCTTCTGGTGCTTCTACTGGTGAACATGAAGCTGTTGAATTACGCGATGGTGATAAAGACCGTTACATGGGTAAAGGTGTATTAAAAGCTGTTGAGAACGTTAATGAAATTATCGCTCCAGAAATCATCGAAGGTGATTTTTCAGTTTTAGACCAAGTATCAATCGACAAAATGATGATCGCTTTAGACGGTACAGAAAACAAAGGTAAATTAGGTGCAAATGCTATTTTAGGTGTTTCAATCGCTGTAGCGCGCGCAGCTGCTGAATACTTAGGTATGCCTTTATACAAATACTTAGGTGGATTTAACGGTACACAATTACCAGTTCCTATGATGAACATCGTTAACGGTGGTTCTCACTCTGACGCACCTATCGCATTCCAGGAGTTTATGGTATTACCAGTTGGCGCACCTAACTTTAAAGAAGCTTTACGTTGGGGCGCTGAAATCTTCCATAACTTAGCGAAGATCTTAAAATCTCGTGGATTAGTAACTGCAGTAGGTGACGAAGGTGGATTCGCTCCAACATTCGAAGGTACTGAAGATGCAGTTGAAACGATTTTAGAAGCAATTAAAGCAGCAGGTCTTGAACCAGGTAAAGATGTATTCTTAGGTTTCGACTGTGCTTCTTCTGAATTCTATGAAAACGGTACTTATGATTATGCTAAGTTCGAAGGTGAAGGCGGTGCGAAACGTACTTCTGCTGAACAAGTTGACTACTTAGAAGAGTTAGTAAATAAATATCCAATCATCTCAATCGAAGATGGTATGGATGAAAACGACTGGGACGGCTGGAAAGCTTTAACTGAACGTTTAGGAGATAAAGTTCAATTAGTAGGTGACGACTTATTCGTTACGAACACTAAAATTTTAGAGCGTGGAATCAACGAAGGTGTTGGTAACTCAATCTTAATTAAAGTTAATCAAATTGGTACTTTAACTGAAACATTTGAAGCTATCGAAATGGCTCAAAAAGCTGGTTACACTGCAGTTGTTTCTCACCGTTCTGGTGAAACTGAAGATACTACGATTGCTGATATCGCAGTTGCTACAAATGCAGGTCAAATCAAAACTGGTTCATTATCACGTACAGACCGTATTGCGAAATACAACCAACTATTACGTATTGAAGATGAATTATTTGAAACTGCTAAATTTGAAGGATTAAACTCTTTCTACAACATCAGTAAATAATAACTTTATAGTCTATACATCGAAAAGGAACGTGACGACGTTCCTTTTCTTTATGTTTCTTTTTACAAGTGAATATGTTAATATAATATGAGTTATTAGAAATTGAGGAGGACCATCAATGAATACTTTACTTACAGTATTACTAATTATTGATTGTCTTGTATTGATCACTGTTGTGTTATTACAAGAAGGTAAGAGCAATGGCTTATCAGGAGCAATTAGTGGTGGAGCTGAACAATTATTCGGAAAACAAAAACAACGTGGTGTTGATTTAATTTTAAATAGAATTACTATTGTTGCGTCTGTTTTACTTTTCTTAATTACAATTGCAATCGGTTATTTTGGTATTTAATAAGGGGTCCGGACACATTGTTCGGGCTTTTTTATTTTTATTTTGTGCTTAAAACACATACAATAAATATATAAGGAGATATTTTTGATGAAAATGAAAATTCAATTACCTAAACCATTCTTTTTTGAAGAAGGACCAAGAGCAGTGTTGTTATTACATGGCTTTACTGGAAACTCTTCTGATGTGCGTCAATTAGGACGTTTTTTACAGAAACAAGGGTATACATGTTATGCACCGCATTATGAAGGACACGGTGTACCTCCAGAGGAGCTGCTACAGTCTAGTCCACATGTTTGGTGGAGTCAGGTTATAGAAGCTTATGATTTCTTGAAATCAAAAGGATATGATGAAATAGCAGTAGCTGGTGTATCACTGGGAGGGGTATTTAGTTTAAAATTGAGTCAATATCGAGATGTAATGGGTGTTGGGACGATGTGTTCACCGATGCATATAAAGACGACAGGTAATATGTTTGATGGTGTACTTGCATATGCACGTGAATTTAAAAAGCGTGAAGGAAAGACGACTGAACAAATCGAGAGCGAGATGTCAGCCTTTCATCCAACATCAATGCTTGAAGAATTACAGACGACATTAGCTGAAATAAGACCAACTTTAGATAATGTATATGCGCCTTTATTCGTTGCACAAGGACGTTTAGATACAATGATAGATATTGATTCAGCGAATATTATATATAATGAATCTGAAAGTGAAGAAAAAGAGTTACATTGGTATGAGAAAAGCGGTCATGTTGTTACAATAGATATTGAGAAAGAACAATTGTTTAATGACTTTTTAGCATTTTTAGAAAAGCTTGAATGGTCAAATTAAAAAGGAGGCAATATATATGCATCTATTTGAAGAAGAAGTTATTGCATATTTACAATCATTAAAAGGGAATGCAATTACGGTAGAAGATATAGAAAAACATCTTGGTTTAAAAGATGCAGATGCCTTTACTGGACTTGTAAAAACTTTAGTAGCGCTTGAGCAGTCAGGTAAGATCAATCGCACTAAAAATGATAAATACTATATACCGGGTAGTCCGGGAGACTTAGTACAAGGTACTCTAAGTCAGCACAAAAAAGGATTCGCTTTCGTTCGTCCGGAAAATGAGGCGATAGAAGATGTATTTATTCCACCGAATAAAATAAACAGAGCGATGGATGGCGATACAGTATTAGTGAGTGTGTCAAAAGCAAGTGATGGGCGTAACGAAGGTGAAGTTAAAGCAATACAGAAACGTGCGATAACGCAAGTTGTCGGAACCTATACTGAAGCGAGACATTTTGGGTTTGTGCTTCCGGATGATAAACGTATTACACAAGATATCTTTATTCCTAAAGGTAAAAATCTGGGTGCTGTAGAAGGACATAAAGTATTAGTGGAATTGACACAATATGCTGATGGTACGAACAATCCTGAAGGTATGGTTAAAGCAATCCTGGGACATAAAAATGATCCTGGTGTAGATATATTATCCATTATCTATACACATGGTATTAATATTGATTTCAATCCTGCAACTATTGAAGAAGCTAACAATGTGCCGGATGAAATTGAACCACACGATTATAAAGATCGTGTAGATTTACGTGACGTATTAACCATTACAATTGACGGTGCAGATGCCAAAGATTTAGATGATGCAATTAGTGTAGAAAAGTTAGAAAATGGCAATTATAAATTAATCGTTTCAATTGCTGACGTCAGTCACTATGTTACTGAAGGATCAATGTTAGATCAGGATGCATTCGAACGTGGGACAAGTGTCTATTTAGTCGACCGCGTAATTCCTATGATTCCGCATCGATTAAGTAATGGAATCTGTTCCTTAAATCCTAAAGTTGACCGATTGACGTTAAGTTGTGAAATGGAGATTGATCATACAGGACGTGTTGTAAATCATAAAATTTATCAAAGTGTCATTCATTCTGATGAAAGAATGACGTATGATGCTGTCAATCAAATTTTAGAGGATAATGATGAAATCTTAATACATGAGTATCAACATATTCATGAAATGTTGATACACGCAAAAGAATTAGCTGATATATTAAAACAAATGCGTGTAAAACGTGGAGAAATTGATTTCGACCTTAAAGAAGCTAAGATTTTAGTAGATGAAGTAGGTGTGCCTAAAGAAGTTGTTATTCGCGAACGCGGATTAGGTGAACGATTAATTGAATCATTTATGTTAATGGCCAATGAAACCGTAGCCGAACACTTTGCAAAATTAAAAGTACCATTTATTTATCGAGTTCATGAAGAGCCGAAAGCAGACAGATTAAAGCGATTCTTTGAATTCATTACAAATTTCGGTTTAATCGTTAAAGGTGGTACTGAAAATATTCATCCGAAAACGCTTCAGAATATTGGTGAAGAAATTAAGGATAAACCTGAGGAATTAGTTATCTCTACACTTATGTTACGTTCAATGCAGCAAGCGAAATACTCTGAACAGAATTTAGGACATTTTGGACTTTCTGCTGAATACTATACACACTTTACATCACCAATCAGACGTTATCCGGATTTAATTGTGCATAGATTAATCCGCAAATACTTAATCGAACATTCAATGAATGAAGAACAAAAAGCATTATGGGAAGACAAGCTAGTTGATATAAGTGAACATACTTCTAAACGTGAACGCCGTGCAATTGACGCAGAACGAGATACAGATGATCTGAAAAAAGCAGAATATATGATTCAGCATTTAGGTGAAGAGTTTGAGGGTATTATTAGCTCTGTTGCTAACTTCGGTATGTTTGTAGAACTTGAGAATACAATCGAAGGCATGGTACATAACTCTAATATGACAGATGATTATTACCACTTTGATGAACGCCATATGGCGATGATTGGTGAACGTCATGGTAAAGTGTTTAAAATCGGTCAAAAAGTAAAAGTAAAAGTCGTGAACGTAAATGTTGATGAACGCATGATTGATTTTGCGATAGTCGGTATGGACATGGCTAAAATTGAAAGTAAAATACGTGAAGTTAAGATTAAAGCTGAACGTAAAAGTGGTGGTAACAATAATAACCAAAAACCACGTAAAAAAGGTCGTGGAAAAGCGGCTGGCGAAAAGTTCAGTAAAGCAGCGAAGAAGAATGGTGGAAAGAAACCATTCTATAAATCAAAAGCAGTGAAAAATGCAGGTAGAGGTAAAAAGAAATAGAGGTGAAGTCATGCCAAAAGGTGATGGAAAGACATTAGCACAAAATAGAAAAGCAAGTCATGATTATACGATTGAAGAAACATTTGAAGCGGGAATTGTGTTACAAGGGACAGAAATTAAATCGATAAGACGCGGCAGTGCGAATTTAAAAGATTCTTACGCAAGAGTGTATAACGGTGAAATGTATGTGTATAACATGCATATCGCACCGTATGAAGAAGGAAATCGATTTAATCATGATCCTCTGAGAACACGTAAACTGCTTATGAAACGCAAACAAATCGATAAATTATTCGGACAGACACGTGAGCAAGGTTATGCGTTAGTACCGCTTAAGTTATATATTAAGAATGGCTACTGTAAGATGCTTGTAGGACTTGCCAAAGGTAAGAAAGACTACGATAAACGACATGCATTGAAAGCAAAAGAAGCGAAACGTGAAATGGATCGTGCGATGAAAGAGAAATACTAACTACCGGAGAAATTCGGTAGTTTTTTGTGTAAACTTATATTTCTTTTTATTAGTTTGGTGGACATTTTATAAATAACTTGTATGAAATGAATAATAGTGTAAAATGAATACTAAAAGGAGATGTTAAATATGAAAATTACTAAATTAGCAGTATCAGCAATTATTGCAACATCATTAACGTTACCAGCATTATCAACTCAAGTTGATGCGAGTGCAACGACAGTGTCTGTTCAAAAAATGTCAGAAAAAGCTTTTAATAATAAAGTTCAAACTGTCAAAAAAGAATATACTAAGATTCCAGTAAATATTAGAGCTGGTTACTATATTAATCCACAAAAACAAACAATTACTGTAGTTATTAAAAATTTAACGAAAAATGTAAAGTATAAAAATGGGATCATCAAAAAATTCGGTAAAAATAATTTAATCTTTAAAACTGCACTATATTCTGAACAAGGATTAGTAAAAGCTAAAAATCATCTAGAAAAATACATTGATGCAAACAACCTGAAAGTTGTTGGATATGGTACGGACATCATGTCTAATAAAGTATATGTACAGGTTGTTAACAATGAAAAACGTACAATAAAATTACTTACAGAAAAATTTAAATCGGCAGCTTATCAAATAGAGATTATTTCTCCAGAACAAGCGCCAAGAACTGAATAAGCAGAAATAAAAAGAGCTAATACCCCTTAAGGTATAAGCTCTTCTTTATGTATGGAGACGGCGGGAGTCGAACCCGCGTCCAAAGATCCTGCAATTGATACTTCTACGTGTGTAGTCCTGTTATTGAATTTCACGATACATCTGAAAACGGACATCCGAATGTATCGCTAGCCCGATTAATCTCTTACGAACAGACTCCAGGCGGAAGTGTTCGTCGTATCCTACTAAAGTTGAACCTCTACATCAGGCACATAGGCGATGCTTGAGAGAGGTGCAGAGTGCGATTAGGCAGCTACTGCGAAATTGTTTGTTTTGCCAGTTATTATAACTGTTGTGTTGATAACGAAGACAACCCTCCGACACGCTATACCAACCCAAGTGACCCCTGTCGAATCCGTAACGCCCCCGAGATAGTATGAATAAAATAACTAGCATATTTAAATATAACAAATTGAAACATATATTTCAACAATAAAGCATAATACCTTATAGGGTACTATGCTTTATTTTGGATATGAATGGTTTTGTCATTTTCATCAATAGATACGATAATCTGATTATTATTGTTCATATTTTTAAAAGTGATATTATCTTCACTATCTTTAGTGAATTCGATAACGTCCATTATGCTATGGCTTTTGTATATCGGTTTTGTAATCGCGATATAGTCTTCGTTCTCTACTAAACGAATGGCTATCTTCGTATGGTTATCTATTTTCCATCCTGGTAACGTTTTTAAATCAAATAGTGTTTTCATTATTAACCTCCATATATTATTCACTATGCTTTCCAAATTAAATTCTGGTGAACTTATAATATGGGTATAATTGATACAATTTATTAATCAAGTAAGGTAAAATAGACTTAAGAGATTGTTCAATAATTAACAGCACTTATCTATTTTACCATACTTTCACTTTAATTATTGGATGAATAAGAGGAGGACTTATTTTGACAGAGCAGAGTAGTGCAATTCCAAAGGTAATATTGACGTTATCAGATGTACAGAACACAGATGAAAAAGTGATTAAAGAAGCGGTTGAATATATCGATTATTTCGATGTCGTTGAATATCGAGCTGACTTAGCACAAGGTTCAATTGAATTTTATGAATCTGAGATTGCTTTTATAAAGAATAAGTTTCCATCAAAACAAATTTTATTTACATATCGCACAGAAGATATGAATAACAAGACAAAAATTACGATGGATGCTTATTTTGAACTTATTAAAGAAGTGATAGAGAAAAAATTATGTGATATTATCGATTTAGAATTGATGATGTACGAAGACTATATGGATAAATTATTGGTCTTGGCACGTGCGAATAATATTTTAGTGTTAATCAGTCACCATGAATATGAATTCACGCCACGAATTAAAGATATGCTTGCAATTTATAATCGCATGATTAAACTAGATGCAGATTACTGTAAGCTAGCGGTTAAACCGAATGATGGTAAAGATGTGCTTAATTTAATGTCAGCAGTTTATGAAACAAAACAAAATTGTAATTTAAATATTATCGGTATTGCGATGGGAGAAATCGGAAAGATCACACGCGTGGCTTGTGGGATATTTGGATCATCTATGACCTTTGGCTATGTTGGCAATCCTGTTGCACCAGGTCAAATTCATATTAAAGATTTACATGATCAGATTGTGCTTTATAAGTCATAATTTACAAATAAATGATACTTCTTTATAATTGATAATGGTTATCACTTATGAGGAGGTATTTTTTTGGAATTTAAAGATGCGATAAAAAATAGAAGAAGTATTAAACAGTATATCGATACAACTGTTGAAGATAGCGCTGTAGAACGTGCGATTGAATTAGCGACATATGCACCTAACCACGGTATGCGTGAACCTTGGCGCATTGTGTGGGTGAAAAAAGAAAGATTAGAAAACTATGCTCAGACGTTTGCTGACGTTGCATTTAAGAATAATGCAGAGAAAAAAATTCAGCATGTAGACAAAACAAAAATACTTGCTGGTATATTGTTAGTCGTTGGTCCACGTGATCGACGTCAAAAAGAAAATTTAGAAGATGTTCTTGCGATTGGCGGTTTTATGCAGACGCTTTCATTAGCTTTATATGAAGAAAAGATAGGGAGCTGTATTAAAACACAACCACCTTTACTACACCCAGAGTTATCAAAACATCTAGGTTGCGAGGCTGATGAAATGATTTATGGAGCGATTTATTTAACAGCTCAAACGGAAGCAGAATATAAGGCACGAAAGAATAATAACTTAATTTCAACATATTAAAAAACCATCCATTTCATCAATGGATGGTTTATAAATTTAAAATTTTATTTTAAGTTCTCGGCTAAAAATGCTTTAACTGATTCAGGTGTTTTTGCGTTAGCAGAATGAAGATGTGCTAATTTTTCACCTTTTTCAAAGATAAGGATACTTGGGATACCCATCACTTCATTCTCATCAGCAGCCTCAGGTACTTGGTCACGGTTGATTTTATACCATGTATAGTCATTGTATTCATCTACAATAGGATCAATCCAGAAATCCATACGTGTACAATCGGGACACCAATCTGCAAAGAATTTTACGATTACTTTCTCATCTTGATTTATAATTTCTTTAAATTCTTCATATTGACTTATTGTTCTCATAATTATTCCCTCACAGTGTTTTATATAATTTATTTATATGATAATTATATACCTTTTTAATAAATTATTAAACGATAAGGATTGCAGTTGTAACCTTTAAGAATAATTGTTAATATTAGGTTAAATTAAGAAGGAGGCCAATGATGATAAAATTTTATCAGTTACCAAATTGTAGTACATGCAGAAAGGCAGCAAAATATTTAGAAACAAATGGCGTTAGTTTTGAACCTATCCATATCGTTGAACTTACTCCCACGACTGCTGAATTTAAAGCGATTGTAGAGCAGACAAATGTTGATATTGATGCGCTTTTCAATAAACAGGGTGCTAAATTTAAAGCTTTAAACCTTAAAGAAACATTAAGCGAAAAGTCAGATGATGAAAAGTTTGAATTACTTGCTTCAGATGGTATGTTAGTTAAAAGACCGTTAGCTGTTAATGGCAATAAAATTACTTTAGGCTTTAAAGAAAAAGAATATAGCGATACTTGGTTATAAAAATGATTGAATAAACGCTTACAATGTGTCATTATTATAGTGATAGTACTTTAATTAAACGGAGGGTTTATAATGTCAAACTTAAAATTTTCAAAAGATCATGAATGGGTAAAATCAGAAGATAATGTTAAAACAATCGGTATTACAGATTTCGCACAATCTGAATTAGGGGATATCGTATTCGTTGAATTACCAGAAGTTGGAGATGAAATCGAAGTTGGTGCTCCTTTTGGTAGCGTTGAGTCAGTAAAAACTGTATCTGAATTATATGCTCCTATCTCAGGCAAAGTTATTGAAGTTAACTCTGAATTAGAAGATTCTCCTGAATTAGTAAACGAATCAGCAATGGATCAAGCTTGGATGATTAAAGTTGAAGCTGACGATGCTGGACTTGAAGAATTAATGGATCAAGCACAATATGATGAAATGATTAACGCATAAATGGTATAATTTCCTTGATAATAATTTATCAAGGAATTTTTTTATTATCAAATTGCTAAAACTGAATACAATATGATAAAAAGGTGATGGACATGTCTGTAATTACTAAAGTTATCGTTGTAGAAGGAAAGCGTGACAAACTAAGATTACAAGAAGTATTAACGGAACCTGTACATATTATTTGCACCAATGGCACGATGGGTATCGGAAAACTGGATGATATGATTGAAGATTTGTATCATCATAAAGTTTATATTATGACCGATAGTGATAAAGCTGGACGTAAAATTAGATCTTGGTTTAAACGCCATTTGAGTGAAAGTAATCATATTCATATTGATCCGAAATACGGTGAAGTGGGTAATTGTCCACTAGATTATTTAGCAAGAACGATGATGAAACATCAGTTTGATGTAAAACAACAATTTGTCTGGAAAGGTAAGCCCGCGCAATATGAACTTAAATCAGCTTTTGCAATTTGAAATTTCAGATCAACCATTTATTCTATTTGGATATACCCCGTTTTGTGGTACATGTAAGCTTGCAGAAAAGATGTTAGATATAACTGCTGCATCTCTAAACATACCAGTTACAAAAATTGATTTAAATTACTATGAAAATTTAAGTCAGTATTATGAAATAAAAAGTGTACCTGTGCTATTGTTTATTCGTAATGGGATAGTCGAAAATATTTCTTATCAATTTGAGTCCGTAACAACTTTGTATGAAAATTTAACTTTACTGTTGACGAATACTTCAAATTGACTTAAGATAAAGAACATATTCATAAAACAACTAAATAAACTCTTATCCAGAGTGGTGGAGGGATGTGCCCTATGAAACCCGGCAACCGTCAATAATGACATGGTGCCAATTCACATAAAGTTATATTAACTTTAGAAGATGAGAGAGTCGAAAATAGATAATTATCGTCTTTCTTATGTTCACATAGGAAAGACGTTTTTTGTTAGGAGGCCAAATTTGATTACATTAAACAATGTTGTAAAGACATTTACAACAAAAAAAGGAAATATACAAGCTGTCGATAACGTAAATCTTGAAATTCAAAGCGGTGAGATCTACGGTATTATTGGTTTCAGTGGTGCCGGGAAAAGTACATTAATTCGAATGTTTAACGGATTAGAATTACCGACGAGTGGTGACGTGATTGTAAATGGCAGTACCATCAATAAACTGTCAAAGCAGCAACTGAATAAAGAACGTCAAAAAATATCAATGATATTCCAGCATTTTAACCTACTTTGGAGTAGAACGGTTTATGACAATATTGCATTACCTCTTGAAATAGCCGGCGTTAAAAAGAGCGACATTAGTCCTAAAGTGAAATCTTTGATTAAACTTGTTGGATTAGAAGGCAGAGAAAATGCTTATCCTTCAGAATTGTCAGGAGGGCAAAAACAACGTGTAGGTATTGCCCGTGCATTAAGTAATGATCCTGACGTTTTACTTTGTGATGAAGCAACGAGTGCTTTAGATCCACAGACGACAGATGAAATTCTAGAACTATTAGTTGATATCAATAAAACGTTGAACTTAACGATAATTTTAATCACTCATGAGATGGAAGTTATTCGCAAGATCTGTCACAAAGTAGCTGTAATGGAGTTAGGAAAAGTGGTTGAAGAAGGATCAGTGATAGAAGTATTTAATAATCCAAAAACAAATATCACAAAACGTTTTGTACGTGATGATATCCAGGATAATGAAACTGAGACTTCAATCGAAGAGATTAAACAAGCATATCCACATGGAAGTATCCTGAAATTAAAATTTGTTGGCTCTTCAACTGGCCAGCCTATCGTAAGTAAAGTAATTAAGAAGTACGGCATCGAAATGAACATCTTAGCAGGAAATGTTAAACATACTCAATCAGGATCTTTCGGTAATTTAATTGTTCATGTTAAAGAAGTTAACGGATCACTTCAACCTATCGCTGAAGAATTAAAAAGCCATGGTGTTGAGATGGAGGTAGAAAGACATGGATAATTTTATTAAAACATTGACAGATATGTTAAGCATGAAAAATGTGGTATGGGCAGATGTATGGACTGCAACCGTTGAAACTTTATCAATGACTTTTATTTCTGCAATATTCACATTTATATTTGGGTTAATTATCGGTATTATATTGTTCTTAACTTCTCGCAGTAAGTCAAAAGGAGCACGTGTATTTTATAGTGTTACAGCTTTTATCGTCAATTTATTCCGAGCAATCCCATTTATTATCTTGATTTTATTACTATTTCCATTTACAAATTTAATCATGCAGACCATCAGTGGTGTAAAAGGAGCGCTACCAGCTTTAATTATCGGTGCGGCACCTTTCTACGCGCGACTTGTTGAAATTGGATTGAAAGAGATAGATAAAGGTGTAATTGAAGCTGTTGAATCAATGGGCGCAAATACATGGACATTAATTAAAAAAGTATTAATTCCTGAAAGTTTACCAGCAATTGTATCAGGTATTACAGTCACAACGATTGCACTCGTTGGTTCTACAGCAATCGCTGGCGTTATTGGTGCCGGTGGTTTAGGTAACTTAGCTTACTTAGTTGGATTCACAAGAGGACAAAATGACGTAATTTTTGTTTCTACAGTAATTATTTTAATTATTGTATTCCTCATTCAATTCGTCGGTGACATTATTACGAAGAAAGTTGATAAACGTTAATTATCCATATTGGATTTTTATAAAAATAATACAAAAAAGAGGAGCGTTAAAAATGAAAAAATTATTTTACGTATTTCTTACTGCATCATTAATATTAATTCTTGCAGCTTGTGGTAATGATAAATCTGACGACAACAAAACTTCAAAGTCAGATGACAAAACAATCACAGTAGGGGCTTCACCCGCACCACACGCAGAAATTTTAGAAGAAGCAAAAGCAGCACTTAAAAAAGAAGGTTATGATTTAAAAATTAAAATCATCAATGACTATACAACACCAAACCGCATGTTATCAGAAGGTGACATCGATGCGAACTACTTCCAGCATACACCGTATTTAGAAACTGAGAAAAAAGCTAAAGGATACAAAATTGAATCAGCAGGAAATGTTCATATTGAACCTATGGCTGTATATTCAAAAAAATATAAATCATTAGAAGAATTACCGAAAAACGCAACAGTATATGTTTCTAATAACCCAGCTGAAGAAGGACGTTTCTTATCATTCTTTACAAAAGCAGGTTTAATCGAGCTTAAAGACGGAGTAGATCCTGTAAAAGCAACATTTAAAGACATCGTTGAAAACAAAAAGAATATTCAATTCAACAATAAACAAGCTGGTGAATTTGTACCAAAAACGTATAACAATGGTGAAGGAGATGCGACAATTATCAACTCGAACTTCGCATTAGAAAATAAATTAAATCCAGTTAAAGATTCAATTGCAATTGAAGATAAAGATTCTCCATACGCAAACTTAATTGCAGTGCAAGAGGGACATAAAGATGATGCTAAAATCAAAGCATTAGTTAAAGTATTACAATCAAAAGAAATTCAGGATTTCATCAATAAAAAGTATGATGGTGCTGTAATTCCAGCAAAATAGTAAAAAAGAGATTAAGACATTTGAGATTGGGACATTTGTCTTAATCTCTTTTTTTATTAAGTGAAGATGATATAGAATGAAGAGTTTGTTTGGAAGAGATTTTTAAACTATATTGAAGATTAAGATTGTATTCATGTTTCTTTATTTTCAATAAAATGTCTTATTTTCTCACTGAATTTAAAATATTTAGTCCGATTAATTTAACTAACACCTTATTTAGGTTATAATAAGTACTGTGATTTAAGTCATAGGTCTTTGACCTCAGATTAAAATTATTATAAACTAGATAAGATGAAATTATTATATATATCGGAGGGAATTCAATATGGTATCAGTTTTAGAAATTAAAGATTTGCACGTTTCAATTGAAGGGAAAGAAATTTTAAAAGGTGTAAATTTAACGATTAAACAAAATGAAGTTCATGCAATCATGGGACCTAATGGTACTGGTAAATCAACTTTATCAGCAGCGATTATGGGACACCCTAAATATGAAGTTACGCAAGGTGAAGTTTTACTTGATGGCGAAAATGTATTAGAAATGGAAGTTGATGAACGCGCACAAGCTGGTCTTTTCTTAGCGATGCAATATCCATCAGAAATTTCTGGTGTTACGAATGCAGACTTCTTACGTTCAGCAATCAATGCGAAACGTGAAGAAGGTAACGAAATCAACTTAATGCAGTTTATCAAGAAATTAGATAAGAACATGGAGTTCTTAGAAATGGATCTTGATATGGCGCAACGTTATTTAAACGAAGGATTCTCTGGTGGAGAAAAGAAACGTAATGAAATTCTTCAGTTAATGATGTTAGAGCCTAAGTTTGCGATTTTAGATGAAATTGACTCAGGGTTAGATATCGATGCATTAAAAGTTGTATCTAAAGGAATTAACGAAATGCGCGGAGAAAATTTCGGTTGCTTAATTATCACGCATTACCAACGTTTATTAAACTACATTACACCTGACTTCGTACACGTTATGATGCAAGGTAAAGTTGTTAAATCAGGTGGAGAAGAGTTAGCGAAACGTCTTGAAGCTGAAGGTTACGACTGGATCAAACAAGAATTAAACATTCAAGATGAAACGATTAATGCGTAATACCTGATAATTAAATAGGAGGAAAATGTGATGAGTACAATCGATGTAACAAACGATATAATTAAAAATTTCTCAGCATCGCGCAATGAACCAACATGGATGGCAGAATTACGTGCTGACGCTTTTAATAGATTAAATACAATAGCAATGCCAAAACCAGATAAAACGAAACTTGATAAATGGGTCTTTGACGTCCACCATAAAGAAATCAAAAGTGATGTCTATGCTTCAACTGATGCTTTACCTGAAGCAGTTAAAAATTTATTAGATATGGATAATGTTGAAAACTTAATCGTGCAACATAACAATACGCCGGCGCTCGTAAAAGTTGAACAATCATTAATTGATCAAGGTGTTATCGTAAAAGATATTGAAACTGCATTAATTGAAAACAGTGATTTAGTAAAACAATACTATATGACTGAAGCTGTAAAAGTAGATGAACACCGTCTGACTGCATTGCATGCTGCTATGATGAATGGTGGACTATTCGTATACATTCCACGTAATGTAGTCGTTGAAAATCCAATTCAATATGTTGTATTACATGATAATGCAGATGTAAATATCATCAATCATTTAATCATTGTTGCTGAAGAAAGTGCTGAAGTAACATATGTTGAGAATTATTTATCAACAGTAGAAACAAAAGATGCACAGTTAAATTTAGTTTCTGAAGTGATCGCAAAAGATAATGCTAAAATCACTTACGGTGCTGTTGATTTCTTAAACAAAGGATTTACAGGACATGTGATCCGTCGTGGTATGGCAGCAAAAGATGCAACGATTGACTGGGCTTTAGGATTAATGAATGATGGAGATACAATCAATGATAATACGACTTATTTAAATGGTGACAATTCTAAGAGTGACTTGAAAATTGTTGTAGTAGGTCGTGGGGAACAAAAACTTAACTTCACAACTCAAATCATTCAATATGGTAAATCAAGTGAAGGTCATATCTTAAAACACGGTGTTATGAAAGATTCAGCATCTTCAATCTTCAACGGTATCGGCCACATTAAACATGGTGGAACAAAAGCAGATGCCCAACAAGAATCACGTGTATTAATGTTATCAGAGAAAGCACGTGGAGATGCTAACCCAATTCTGTTAATCGATGAAGATGATGTTACAGCAGGACACGCAGCTTCTGTAGGGCGTGTGGATCCAATGCAGTTATTCTACTTAATGAGTCGTGGTATTTCTAAACAGGAAGCAGAACGTTTAGTCATTCATGGATTCTTAGCACCAGTTGTTACAGAATTACCAATTGAAGCGGTAAAACGCCAATTAACAGACGTTATTGAAGAAAAAGTAATGGGGAAATTATAAAATACAGTTTTGAAAGGTCTTGATACAAAATGACCAGCTTAAATGTTGAAGCAATCAGAAAAGATTTTCCGATTCTAACTGAACAAGTTAACGGGAAAGATATCATTTATTTAGATTCATCAGCGACAAGTCAGAAACCATCAAGTGTAATAGAAAAGACAAAATATTATTATGAGCATATGAATGCGAATGTACATCGTGGTGTACATACTTTAGGTACGCGTGCTACTGATGGATATGAAAATGCACGCGAAACAGTACGCAATTTTATCAATGCGAAATATTTTGAAGAGATTATATTCACACGCGGTACGACAACAGCAATTAATACTGTAGCACACAGTTATGGTGATATTGCGGTTAGTGAAGGTGACGAGATTGTCATTACTGAAATGGAACATCATGCAAATTTAGTTCCCTGGCAACAACTTGCGAAACGTAAGAAAGCAGTGCTTAAATATATTCCACTTGAATCAGATGGCACGGTTACGTTGGAAAATGTACGTGCAACAGTTACAAGCAAGACAAAAATTGTTGCAATGGCACATGTTTCTAATGTTCTAGGCACGATCAATGATGTGAAAAGCATCGCTGAAATTGCACATGAAAATGGAGCTGTGATGATAGTTGATGGCGCGCAGGCAATACCTCATATGAATGTTGATGTGACTGATTTAAATTGTGACTTCTATGCATTCAGTGGACACAAGATGCTTGGGCCAACAGGAATCGGAGTTTTATATGGTAAAAGAGAATATTTAAATCAAATGGAACCGATTGAATTTGGTGGAGATATGATTGACTTCGTAGGTTTACAGGACTCTACATGGACAGAATTACCGACTAAATTTGAAGCGGGTACACCGCTTATCGCTGAAGCAGTAGGTTTAGCTGAAGCGATTAATTATTTAAGTAACATTGGCATGGACAATGTACTAGCATACGAACATGAGCTTACGGCATATGCTTATGAAAAGATGAGTGAAATTGAAGGTTTAGAAATTTACGGTCCAACTGCAGATAAACGTGCAGGATTAATCACTTTTAATTTAGAAGGTGTACATCCGCATGATTTAGCAACTGCATTAGATTCACACGGTATTGCGATTCGCGCAGGGCATCATTGTGCACAACCTTTAATGAAATGGTTGGGACAGTCCTCTACAGCACGTGCAAGTTTCTACATTTACAACACAAAAGAAGAAGTAGATCAACTTGTTCAAAGCTTGAAAGAAACAAAGGAGTTTTTCAGTTATGAGTTTTAATAATTTAGATCAACTTTATCGTTCTGTCATAATGGATCATTATAAGAATCCCCGCAATAAAGGTGTTATCGAAGATGGTGCCTTAACAATAGATATGAACAATCCAACATGTGGAGATAGAATTCGTCTTACACTTGATATTGTTGATGATATTGTGCAGGATACAAAGTTTGATGGTGAAGGTTGTTCTATCTCAATGTCTAGCGCATCAATGATGACTGAAGCAATAAAAGGTAAGACAATAGAAGAAGCATTAAAGATGAGTGATGAATTCTCTAAGATGATGCTTGGAGAAGATTATGAAATAGATGAAGAAGCTGGAGATATTGAAGCACTTTCTGGTGTAGCTAAGTTTCCAGCGCGTATTAAATGTGCAACACTTGCCTGGAAAGCATTAGAACGTGGCACAAAGAATGAAAACTAAAAGGAGTGAATGAAATGGTTAAACAAGCACCCGATGTTGGTGATTACAAATATGGTTTCCATGATAAAGACGTTTCTATTTTCCGTTCAGAACGTGGACTAACTGAAGATATCGTAAGAGAAATTTCAAAGATGAAGGAAGAACCACAGTGGATGTTAGACTTCCGCTTAAAATCTTTAAAACAATTCTATAAAATGCCTATGCCGATGTGGGGTGGGGATTTATCAGAATTAAACTTCGATGAAATTACGTACTATGTAAAACCTTCTGAACATACAGAACGTTCTTGGGACGAAGTTCCTGAAGAGATTAAACAAACATTTGATAAATTAGGTATCCCTGAAGCGGAACAAAAATATTTAGCTGGGGTATCAGCACAATATGAATCTGAAGTTGTATACCATAATATGCAGGAAGATTTAGAAGAACAAGGCATTATCTTTAAAGATACAGATTCAGCATTACGTGAAAATGAAGATATCTTTAAAGAGCATTTTGCTTCAGTAATTCCACCGGCAGATAATAAATTTGCTGCATTAAACTCTGCAGTTTGGTCAGGTGGATCGTTCATCTATGTACCAAAAGGTGTAAAATTAGAAACACCGTTACAAGCGTACTTCCGTATTAACTCTGAGAATATGGGACAATTTGAAAGAACATTAATCATCGTTGACGAAGGCGCAAGTGTACACTACGTTGAAGGATGTACAGCTCCAGTTTATACGACGAATTCTTTACACTCAGCTGTAGTAGAAATCATCGTTAAAAAAGATGCATATTGCCGTTATACGACAATTCAAAACTGGGCAAATAATGTATTCAACTTAGTTACAAAACGTACATTCGTTTATGAAAATGGAACAATGGAATGGATTGACGGTAACATCGGTTCTAAATTAACAATGAAATACCCTGCATGTTACTTATTAGGTGAAGGTGCACGTGGTATGACATTATCTATTGCCTTAGCAGGTAAAGGACAAGTTCAGGATGCTGGTGCAAAAATGATGCACATGGCACCAAACACTTCTTCAACTATCGTCTCTAAATCGATCTCTAAACAAGGTGGTAAAGTAGTTTACCGTGGTATCGTTCATTTCGGACGTAAAGCGACTGGTGCTCGTTCAAACATTGAATGTGATACATTAATCATGGACAATGAATCAACTTCGGATACTATTCCATATAACGAAATGTTAAATGATAATATTTCTTTAGAGCATGAAGCGAAAGTTTCTAAAGTATCAGAAGAACAGTTATTCTACTTAATGAGCCGTGGTATATCAGAAGAAGAAGCGACAGAAATGATCGTAATGGGCTTCATCGAGCCATTCACGAAAGAATTACCAATGGAATACGCAGTTGAAATGAACCGTTTAATTAAATTTGAAATGGAAGGTTCTATTGGTTAAAATATAAAAAAATGCCTAAGACGTAATGTCTTAGGCATTTTTTTCTGTGTTGTAATATTTACCAATGAACTGCTGTTTTTCGTTAAATAAAGTCGGATAACTTAGAAAGCCGACCATCACACTTGATAATGTTGCTGCTGTCAATAATAAGAACAGAATAAGTAATTGGAATTGTGCAGCAACTATAGGATCTGCCCCACCGATAATCTGTCCGCTCATCATTCCGGGAAGTTGCACGAGCCCCATTGTCTTTTGGCTTTCGATTGTCGGTATCATCGAATTTTTTATAGATGCCATAAGCACTCTATGAATGGCTTGTTTTGGATTTCCTCCAAGTGAGAGAATTAATTCTATTTGTTCTTCATTTTGATCAAGTTCACTTATGAAACGATTGAGAAATAGTAGTGATAATACCATTGCATTACCAATCATCATACCGCTAATCGGTATAACATAACGCGCTTCAAATGGTATGATATGAAAGCCTAGTAGAATGGCTTGCGTTACTACCTCTACTGTGATTAACGTCAGCACGATCTTCCAGGTGATTCCTTTAATCCCTTTGCCTTTTTTTATAATGTTTTGTGTTGCGGCTGTAATCATCAATAATATCATCAGCAGGATATAGATTGGGTGATTGCCATCAAAAACGAAAGTTAGTAAATAACCGATGAGAATAAGCTGAATAGTACTTCTAATCGTTGCGATGATAATATCTTTTTCAAGCCCAAGTTTCAATGTATAACTTAAGACTAATGGTATCAGTACGAATATAAGTGTTAATGCCAGTTGTGTTAATGTCATTCTATTTCTCCTTTCAGAAAAGCATTCAAGGTTTCATTATTTGATTCAAATAATTGACTTGCTTCACCTGTAGTAACAACTTCACCATCTTTAAGCATGCAGTAGTAATCAGCAGCCCGTTTCGCCTGATCAACGTCATGCGTTATCCAGATCACTGTGACGTTATATCTTTCATTGATTTTATGGATCAATGCTTCTACTTCACGTACACTTCGTGGATCTAAGCTCGATGTAATTTCATCGAGTAATAAGACTTTAGGCTGGTTAACTAATGTTCGTGCGATAGATAGACGTTGACGTTGCCCTCCTGAAAGGCTTCTTACATTTGTGTTTAGGTCAATCGAATCCAAGTTGAGCTGATCAAGAAGTTTAGTAGCTGCTTCAACCGGTAGTGTCTGATTAAATATCGTCTTAGGTAGATTGATATTATCGTATACTGTACCTTGAATCATCGGTGCACTTTGAAGTGCTAATCCAATTTGTTTTTTCAGCTCAACTAAATCAAGTGATTGAATAGATTGATCATCAATTAATATATCACCAGAAGTTGGACTGATTAATCCGTTGATCATTTTTAAAATCGTTGTTTTGCCGGCACCACTGGGACCGATTAAAGCGGTGATCTTGCCGGAATGAAAATTTGTCGATACATTTTTAATAATATGTTTATCATTAACAGAAAAATTTACATCATTAAGGGTAATGGTAGTCATAAGTTCTCCAATCTATATTTTGATAAGTTTATGATAAAATAACAGTTAGGTGATGAAATGATTTATATAGGACTGACAGGTTGGGGAGATCATGATTTATTATATGCAGATCTCACAAATAAAAATGAAAAGCTTTATCATTATGGTGCGCATTTTCCGATTGTTGAACTTGATGCTACGTATTATTCTGTTCAACCGGAACGCAATATTCAAAAATGGATAAAAGAAACACCGGATAATTTTAAATTTATCGTTAAAATTCATCAAGCACTCACAGGACATGCTGCAGTAGAAGATTTTGCTGCATCGAGAATGGAGCTCATTGAACAATTTAAAACAATGCTTCAACCTATATATGACGCTGGAAAGCTTGGATGTTTACTCATTCAGTTTCCACCTTGGTATGATTGTACTACAGTAAATATCAATTATATTATTTACTTGAAAAACCATTTTAAACAATTTCCTATTTGTATTGAATTTAGAAATGATAGCTGGTTTACATCTGACATGAAAGAACATACACTTAATTTTCTATATGAACAACAGTTAATTCATTCTGTATGTGATGAACCACAAGCGGGTCATGGCAGTATACCATTCGTAAATCGTATCACACATGAGGATGCACTTGTTCGCTTTCACGGGAGAAATATTGCCGGATGGACGAAAAAAGATTTGTCTGATCAGGAATGGCGAGATGTACGCTATCTTTATGATTATAACGAAACTGAATTAAAATTTTTAGCGAAAGAGCTTCAAATTCTCAATCAGAAAGCGAGAAATGTTTACGTTGTATTTAATAATAATTCAGGTGGTCATGCAGCTGGTAATGCGAAACGAATGTGTGAAATATTAAATATCGAATATACAGGTTTAAACTTTAAACAACTAAAACTATTTTAGGAAGTGTTGAAATGAGTATGACTGCAATTTTTGTTTTAATATTTTTAGGTTTATTTTCAAGTATTATTGGCTCAATCGTTGGTATCGGTGGTGGTATCATTATTGTGCCGGCATTAATATATTTAGGTATGGAAATAGGATTGATTGATGGTATTACACCACAGAAAGCGATTGGAACATCTACTGTGATTTTAATTTCAACGGGTTTATCTGCATCTCTTGGTTATATTAAAAATAAACAGGCAGATCTTAAAAATGCTGTTATCTTTATGGTGGGTATTATTCCCGGAGCATTAGTAGGTGCTCATTTAAGTCAGTATTTAACGATTCACCGCTTTAATCTTTATTTCGGTATCTTCTTAATTATTATGAGTATTGTTTTAATGGTAAGAGATAAAATAAAACCGATTAAATTCTTCCAGAATAAAAAGTATGAAAAATCATATACCGATATAAAAGGTGATACTTACCATTATAGTATTGCACCGATACCAGCTGTTTTATTAACCTTTCTGGTAGGATGTTTAACAGGCCTTTTTGGAATCGGAGGAGGGGCTTTGATGACACCTCTGATGATCATTATCTTTAGATTTCCGCCTCATATTGCAGTAGGCACGAGTATGATTATGATATTTGTATCAAGTGTCAGTGGCGCAACAAGTCATATCATACAAGGAAATATTATATGGTCATATGCAATTATACTAATTATTGCTAGTTTTATTGGTGCAAAGATCGGTGTGCAGATCAATAAGCGCATGAAATCAACTACAGTTGTACTGATGTTACGTATTATATTAATGCTATTAGGAATATATTTAATTATTAAAAGCTTCACTGGATGATAAGGAGGCAATTGAATGGATATAAAAATATTTCATACGAATGATATGCATAGTTATTTATCAAACTATAAGAAAATCACACGATATATTCTGGACATAAAGTCAGAATCACAAAACATGCTTTATTTAGATTTAGGTGATCATGTTGATAGAAGTCATCCATTTACAGAAGCAACGCTTGGTCAGGCAAATGTTCAGTTGTTAAACGAAGCGCAGGTGGATGTCGTAACGCTTGGTAATAATGAAGGAATAACTTTAAATTTTGAGGATTTCAATCGACTTTATCAGAATGCAAATTTTAAAGTGACTTGCTGTAATTTATTTGATGAAGCTGGACATTTACCTAATAATATTGATAAATCTGTTATTTATGAAAAGAATGGTATTAAATTTGGTATCGTTGGTGCTACGGCGGAATTCACGCCATTTTATAAAGCTTTAGGTTGGATTGTCACAGATCCGATGACGGCTATTACTGAAGAAATACGAAAATTACGACCGAATGTTGATGTCGTTATTGTTTTAAGCCATTTAGGTAAATTCTTTGATAGAACACTTGCTGAAAGTCATCCGGAAATCGATTTGATTCTCGGTGCGCATACACATCATTATTTTGAACATGGTGAGCAAGTTAACGGAGTTCTAATCGGAGCTGCAGGAAGATACGGTGAGTATCTAGGGGAAGTTACATTGACTTTTGATGACAACAAGCTAGTGGATAAAAAAGCAAGATTAATTAATACAGATGATATTCGTAATACTGAAGATGATTATTATGCACAAGGTAAAACGTTATTATCAGAGCCAATTACAGAAAGACAAATTGATTTACCAAGAAGATTATACAGTGCATCATATACAACATACATATTAGCGGATAAACTAATGCAATTTACTGGTGGAGAATGTGCGTTAATCAATTCCGGACTTATCGTTAATGGATATATCGGCAATCAATTTACAAAATATGAACTGCATAAAATGTTGCCACATCCGATTAATCCTGTAAAAATTACTTTGACCGGACGTGAGTTAAAAGAAGTGATAAATGTTAGTCAACAACATGAATATAAAGATGAGATCGTTAAAGGGTTTGGTTTTAGAGGCGATTTATTTGGTATGTATGTATTACATAATATCGGATATATACAATCACAGCAAAGATATTTTATTGGTACAGAAGAAATTGATAATCATCAGAATTACAAATTAGCAACATTAGATATGTATACTTTTGGCCGATTTTTCCCACAGTTTGTTCAAAATGAAAAAGAATATTTCATGCCTGAATTTTTGCGTGATTTAATGCAAACAGCAATTGAAAATAATGAGTACAATTTTTGAACAATAAAATCTTAGAATTTCAAAATAATAACTTTATGTTATAATTGTAGAATAATTAATTGGAGGGATTGAATTGGCGACTAAGAACGAAGAAATCTTAAGAAAACCCGAATGGCTTAAAATTAAGTTAAATACAAATAAGAATTACACTGGCCTGAAGAAAATGATGCGTGAGCATAATTTAAATACAGTTTGTGAAGAAGCAAAATGTCCTAATATTCATGAATGCTGG
Organism: Macrococcoides goetzii; assembly: GCF_002742385.2. GTDB lineage: Bacteria > Bacillota > Bacilli > Staphylococcales > Staphylococcaceae > Macrococcoides > Macrococcoides goetzii. Next base: position 43,293 of record NZ_MJBI02000003.1, on the reverse strand, counting down.
GGTGAACGTCGTACAGCTACGATTATGATTTTAGGGGCAGTTTGTACGCGTGCATGTCGTTTCTGTGCCGTTAAGACAGGTTTACCGAATGAACTTGATTTAAACGAACCAGAACGAGTTGCAGAATCTGTTCGTCTGATGAATCTTAAACACGTTGTAATTACTGCAGTTGCACGTGATGACTTAAAAGATGGCGGTTCTGAAGTTTATGCTGAAACGATTCGTAAAGTACGTGAAGTAAATCCTTATACAACAATAGAAGTCTTACCATCAGATATGGGTGGAAGTTTTGATAACTGGGAACGTTTGATGAATGCACGTCCTGATATTTTGAATCATAATATTGAAACAGTGCGTCGTTTAACGCCAAGAGTTCGTGCGCGTGCGAAATATGATCGTTCATTAGAAGTATTACGTCGTTCAAAAGAATTGCAACCAGATATTCCTACAAAATCAAGCTTAATGGTTGGCTTAGGTGAAACTTGGGAAGAAATTTTAGAAGTTATGGATGATCTACGTGCAAATGATGTTGATATTATGACAATTGGTCAATATTTACAACCTTCACGTAAGCATCTAAAAGTTCAAAAATATTATTCACCATTAGAGTTCGGTAAATTGCGTAAAATAGCAATGGAAAAAGGATTTAAACATTGTCAAGCTGGACCGATGGTACGTAGTTCTTACCATGCCGATGAACAGGTTAATGCAGCAGCAAAAGAAAAACACAGACTAGGTGAAGCTGCAAGCGAGTAGGTGACATATGATTATTAACGTGAATCAACATTACTTTCATATTATAGAAAATCATAAAGATGCATTTAATCAGGAAATGTTCGAAGGACGTTACTCAGAAATTTTAGACCGATATCCATATATCGTAGGAGATATCGGATTTGAACAATTAAGGTTAAAAGGATTCTTTGATGATAAGAAAAAAGGTGCAGATATTAGTAAGAGATTTTCTGCAATTCAGGATTACTTACTAGAATACTGCAATTTTGGATGTGCCTATTTCGTGTTAAAACGTTTAACTGAAAGTGAAGTTGTAAAATTAACACAACCAGAATTAATAACAGATATTGAATCAAATGAACATGATGATCTTACTGAAGTGATAGCTGAAGAAGAAATAGAAGATAGCGTTGTAGATGAAGTTGCTGATGATTCAAAACCGACTGCCGACAATGAAATTGCAGACGAAAGTCATCATGCATCAAAAGAAAAGAATATGAAAACATTTAGTGATTTCATTAAATAAAAAAATTCCAGCTTACTTCGGTAAGCTGGAATTTTTTAATGGATTACTTCATTAAGAAATTCAGTGATTTCTTTAGCATCTGCATCACTAATACCAAACACATGGGCAATATAACCTTCTTCATCGAGATCATCACGACCAATAATGCCGAATTTATTCGATTGAGTATTGAGAACGATTGTCTTACCATAGTGTCTATCTGTTTGAATCAATGCTAAATCATGGCGATTTTCTCCAACAAAACTTACAAATCGTATATTTGCCTTTTCAGTATCATCGTATAAAAACATATCTATCATTAAGCATTCCTCCAGTAATTTTATTATACATGTTGTGTATTGCTTTTCAAAATTTGATAGAATAGTGGTGGAGGCGATCAGATGTATTTTGTAGATAGAGATGAATTAGAAGAAAAACTCGTGTATATTGATAAGTTATCAAAAGAAGTAGTAAATTCTGAAGGATTCGCATTAGAACGTGTATGTCATATGCTTATAGAAGCAGTTGTTGATGTAGGAAACATGATTATCGATGGATTTGTTATGCGTGATCCTGGTAGTTATCAGGATGTCATTGATATTTTAGAAATGGAAAAGGTGATTTCATCTATTTCTAAAGATGAAATTAGTAAGACTTTACCTACACGTCAATGGTTTGTTCGAAATTATACAGATATTAACCATGCAGAAGTAAAGCGCATTTTTATGGAGAACATCAATGCCTATCAAAAATTCAAAAACGATGTTGATACGTTTATAGCAAATGAACTTGGTCCTGTATCAGCATTTGGGAAAGGTAGTAAAAATGAAAAAATATAGTGGATACTTATTAGATTTAGATGGCACGATGTATGCCGGAACAGAAGTCATTGAAGGTGCTAGAGAATTTATTGCATATTTAGCGAATAATAATTTACCTTATTTATTTGTAACGAATAACGCATCAAAAAGACCGGATGAAGTAGCAGATAAACTTTCTAAGATGGGATTTGTAGCACATGCTAATAATGTTGTCACAAGCGCGATGGCTACAGCATCATATATAGCTGATGAAAAACCAGGGGCAACGGTCTATGTTATTGGTGGAACAGGTATTCGTCAAGCCTTAGACGATGAAGGTTTAGAGATCAAAGAAGATGAACATGTAGATTATGTTGTAATCGGTCTGGATGTAGATATCAACTATGAAAAATTATCGATTGCTTGTTTAGCTGTACGAAATGGTGCGAAATTTATTTCTACTAATCCAGATACATCGATTCCAACTGAACGTGGTTTCTTACCTGGTAACGGTGCATTAACAAGTGTTATCACTGTTTCAACAGGTGTTGAACCTAAGTTTATCGGTAAGCCAATGCCTACTATAATGAATAAAGCTGTTGAAATGATCGGTCTGGATAAGTCAGAACTTGTCATGATTGGTGACCTTTATATGACAGATATAATGAGTGGTATCAATAGTGATATCGATACACTACATGTTCAGACAGGTGTTTCAACTTATGAACAGGTTATGGCTGAAGCGGTACCACCGACATATAGTGTTAAGAACCTATTAGAAGTAATCGACATATATGAAGGGGAATAATATGAAAGTATTGATTACAAGAAGTATTCCAAAGCGTTATGTTGAGCAATTAGAATCTATTGCAGAGGTAGAAGTTTATCCAGAGACGATTAAACCAATGCCAAGAGAAGCATTACTAGAATCATCAAAAGATAAATCTATTGTTATTTCAATGCTAAGTGATACTATTGATAAAGAATTTATTGATAACAATCCTGACCTTAAAGCAGTAATTAATCTTGCCGTTGGTTATGACAATATTGATATCGAATATGCACATAGTAAAGATATAGTGGTATGTAACACACCTGATGTACTTATAGAAACAACTGCTGAACTCGCATTTACTTTAATGCTTGTAACAGCAAGACGCATCATTGAAGCAAATGAATTAGTAAAAGACGGCAACTGGGTTGGATGGTCTCCTTATTTACTTGCTGGACTTGATGTGTACAAAAAGACAGTCGGAATATTTGGTATGGGAAATATCGGTACAGCATTAGCGAAACGCTGCATCGGACTAAACATGCATGTTCAATATCATAACCGTAGTGAAAGCGAAGCTGCGAAAGCACTCGGAGCAAATTATGTATCTTTTGATAAATTACTTGAAACAAGTGACTTTATCATATGTACAGCACCATTAACTAATGAAACAAAAAATATATTTAATAAAGATGCATTTAAAAAGATGAAATCAAGTGCGATATTTATAAATATAGGTCGTGGTGGACATGTCGTTGAAAATGACTTACTGGAAGCCATTCAAAATGAAGAGATTTATGCAGCAGGGGTTGATGTATTAAATAACGAACCTGTTGGGAAAGATCATCCTTTCCTATCTGAAAAGCGCATTACAGTGCTTCCGCATATCGGAAGTGCAACAGTTGATACGAGAGATGCAATGATTGAGCTGTGTATAAAAAATGCTGAGTTAATTATTGAAGGTAGGAAGCCTATCAGTGAAGTGAAAAAATAATTAAAAGAATGATCCATTATCAGGATCATTCTTTTTTTATATTTTTCTATTTTTATTACTATTTTATTTCTATTTTTGTCTCTTTACTTTCTATTTTATCGGGAGACTGTAAAAAGACATTTGATTCAATTTCAAAACCTAAATCTTCGATGATCTGATAATCTTCTTTGTTCGGTTGACCTTCAGTTACTAAATAATCACCAACAAAGATAGAGTTAGCAGCATACAAGGCAAGAGGCTGTAAAGAACGAAGGTTGACTTCACGGCCACCTGAAACGCGAATTTCTTTCGTTGGATTAACAAGACGGAATAAAGATAAAATTTTTAAGCATTTATTTGGAGTCAGTTCATCTTTATCTTCAAACTTTGTTCCCTTGATCGCATGTAAGAAGTTTACCGGGATACTATCAGCATCAATTGCTTTAAGTGCAAATGCCATATCAACGATATCTTCATCTGTTTCCCCCATACCGCAAATTACGCCGGAACAAGGTGAGATATTATTAGCTTTCATAATTTCAACAGTATTTACGCGATCTTCATATGTATGTGTAGAAACGACTTCTTCATGATATCGTTCACTCGTATTGAGATTATGATTATATCGATCTACACCTGCAGCTTTTAATTTTTTTGCCTGTTCATCATTCGTTAATCCAAGACAAGCACAAATTTTGAGCTGTGGATGATTTGCTTTGATTGCTTCAACAGCGTTCGTAACTCGGTCTACTTCACGGTTTGTAGGTTTACGTCCACTCATAACGATGCAATAAGTACCTACTTTATTTTTAACTGCACTATCTGCACCTCAAATAATCTTATCCTCATCGACTAAAGCGTATGGTGTACAGCCTGTTTCATTTTTATCTACTTTAATCGATTGACCACAATAGCCACAGTCCTCCGCACAGAGACCGCTTTTAGCATTTAAGATCATATTAAGTTTTACCTTGTTTTGATAATAGTGATAACGTACTTGGTAAGCATCATTTAATAATGATAATAAATGATGGTCAGGTGTTTGTAGTATTTGGAGTGCCTCTTCTTTTGTTAACGTATAGCCATTAATGACACTTTCTGCATAATTCAATTTTAGTCCCCCTAATAATTAGTTAACTAAATTATATCATAGGTTTACAATGGGTGGAGATTAAATTAGTAGTAGGTCATAAAATGGATTTAAGTTATTTATTAATCAATCTCATTTATTTTGTATTAAAGATATAGCGGAATCGATAATACTATTGTCAAAATACCGCTAAAACTAGTGAGAAATAGCGGAATCGAAAATACTATCGTCAAAATACCGCTAAAAGAGTCAAAATAAAAAACCGAGACTGTTGTCTCGGTTCAAATCATCATTAAAATACTTGTTCTACTTCTACTACGCCAGGTACTTCTTCAAGTAACGCGCGTTCAATACCAGCTTTTAATGTAATTGTTGATGAAGGGCAAGTACCACATGCACCTAAAAGGCGAAGTTTAACGATTCCATCTTCAACATCTACTAATTCACAATCGCCACCATCTCTTAATAAGAATGGACGTAATTTCTCTAATACTTCATTCACAGCATCAAACATTGTTTGTTGTTCAGTTGTCATTTTAACTCCTTTCGAGTAAATGTAGTGGTTTACTCTAACTTTTTTAGTATAATCAATATAGCATATAAATACGATAGTTTAAAGGGGGATGTATCATAAATGATAAATGTTATCATTTACGGCGCTGATGTTGTATGTGCAAGTTGTGTAAATGCACCGACATCTAAAGATATTTATGACTGGGTTCAACCGAATTTAGATCGAAAGTTTCCGGATTTACAATTTAACTATAACTATATTGACATTAATAAATCTGAAAACTTAACAGATCATGATGAAAATATCATTGAGCAGATTAACAATGATGAGTTATTCTATCCGTTAATTACGATGGATGATGAAATAGTGGCTGATGGATATATTCAATTACCACAGGTTACTAAATTCGTAGAAGAACATTATGTAAAATAAAACGATTAGGATGACCTAATCGTTTTATTTTATCCATTATGATATTTATATAACCATAAGACACCTGATTTCATTAATCGTGCGAGTCTTCCAGTCACTGTTTTCTCCATTAAATAAGCAAAGCCTTCTTTTTCTCCTAAAGAGCCCATAAATCCTTGTAATTTAAGTTCTGGCATCACTTCAGGTAATGGTTTATCTGTCCAGATCATTTTCATAACATCGATGATTTGTTCTGCCTGAACTTCAGCAAGTTGTGCACTTGGTGCATGCGGTAAAGCTGCACAATCACCAACGACGTAAACATTAGGATGCGTCGGAATTTGATGATATTGATTTAATTTAACACGATTGCCATCACCGATTTCAACAGGTAGATTACGTACAATTTCAACAGGTTGTATACCTGCCGTCCATACACAAATATCTACTGAATATGAAACGTCATTATTATAAAGCATACCAGGTTCAACTTTAACGACGTTTGAATTAGGAATAACTTCTACATCGTTTTTATCGAACCATTTCTTAACATAATTACTTAATTTCTCAGGAAAAGCCGGTAAAATTCTTTCTCCACGATCAAAAAGTTGGATCTTTAAGTCTTTCCTAGATTCACGTAATTCACTTGCAAGTTCGATACCGCTTAAACCAGCACCTACAATCCCCACTGTAGAGCCAGATGGCAAGTCAGCTATCGCCTGATAAGTTTTACGTGCTTTTGTCATTGTCTGAATGCTATATGTATATTCTTCTGCACCAGGAACGTTATGATATTTATCTTCACAACCAAGACCTATTACTAACTCATCATAATCCACATGATTTTCACCGATAGATACAATTTGTTTTTCAAGGTCAATTTGTGTAACTTCTCCATAGACAATATTTAGACGCTTATCTTGTGGAAATTCTACACGTACATCTTTATCAGATTCTGTTCCGGCAGCTAGTGCATAAAACTCTGTCTTTAAACCATGAAATGGAATCTTATCGATTAATGTGATATTGTATTCCGCTGGTAATGTATTCGGCAGGAGTCTTTGCATAATACGCATGTTGCCATAGCCCCCACCAAGTAATACTAAATTTTTCATTGTTTTAATCCCCTTCGTAAGTCAAAGTTCTATTGTTTTTCCTCAATCTAAATTATAATATAGATTATCATTAAATTATAGCGATTATATACTACTAACGATAATAAAAGTTGATATAAAATGATAAGTAAAAGTTATCATGATTAAGGAAGATGAAAATGAATCCAATTGTGGAGTTTTGTATTTCAAATTTAGCCAAGGGAAGTCAAAGTGTGTTTGATGAATTATCTAATGATCCAAATATTGATGTATTAGACTACGGTTGTCTAACATATTGCGGACAGTGTAATGATAGTCTCTATGCACTTGTTAACGGGGATATCGTTACAGGCGACACACCAGAATTATTAAAACAAAATATTTACAAACATATCGAAGAAACATGGTTATTTTAAGGAGGAATTTATTATGGCTACTGTAATTTTAACAGAGGCAGCTGCATATGAAGTAAAATCAATGATGGAAAGCAATGGCTTACCGAACGGTTACTTACGAATTTCTGTAAAAGGTGGCGGATGTACTGGTTTATCATACGGTATGAGCGCTGAAGAAAATCCTGATGAAAATGATGAAGTTTTAGATTACTATGGTGTGAAAGTATTGGTAGATAAAGCAGATGCGCCAATATTAAATGGAACGATTGTAGACTTTAAACAATCATTGATGGGTGGTGGATTTGCAATTGAAAATCCAAATGCAATCGCATCTTGCGGATGTGGTAGTTCATTTAGAACAAAAGATGTCGCAGGTACACCAGAAAATTGTTAAGCTTCCACATAATAATATTCACAATTCACTTGTATTTATAGTATAAAAGTCTTAATATATAAGTTGGAATATTCAAAAATAACTTTGTGACAAAAATCACATTTTATTGGTTGAAAGATTAATATATTAAAAAATTTATTGAGAATGGGTGAATACAAATGGGATTTGAAAGAAAAAAAGTTATTGTATTAGGTGGAGGATATGCTGGTCTACAAACTGTAACTAAATTACAGAAATTAGTTTCTACTCAAGATTGTGATATTACATTAATCAACAAAAATGAATATCACTATGAAGCAACTTGGTTACATGAAGCTTCAGCTGGTACGCGTGAATATCAGGATTGTTTATATCCTATCGCAAGTGTTTTAAATCATTCAAAAGTAGATTTCGTCGTTGACGAAGTTACTAAAATCAATAAAGATGAAAAAACTGTAGAAACAACAAACGGGACTTATAAGTTTGATATTTTAGTAGTGGCATTAGGTTTCGAATCAGAAACATTTGGTATTGCAGGCATGAAAGAACATGCTTTCCAAATTGAAAATATCAATACTGCACGTCGTATTGCTGCGCATATTGAAGAGCGTTTTGCACACTATGCAAACAGTACAGAAAAAGACGAAAAAGATTTAGCGATCTTAGTAGGTGGAGCCGGCTTTACTGGTATCGAATTATTAGGGGAATTAGTAGAAAAAGTACCTGCATTATGTAAGGAATACAACATTGATCAATCTAAAGTGAAATTAACATGTGTTGAAGCGGCACCAAAAATGCTTCCAATGTTCTCTGAAGATTTAGTGAAATATGTAATGAATTATTTAGAAAAACGTGGTGTTGAATTCAAAATCGCTACACCTATCGTTGCTGCTAACGAAAATGGTTTCGTTGTTAAAGTTAACGAGCAGGAAGAACAATTATATGCTAACACTGTAATCTGGGCTGCTGGTGTTCGTGGTTCTAAATTAATGGAAGAATCATTTGATGGTGTTAAACGTGGTCGTATTGTAGTACGTGAAGATTTACGAATTGACGGCTATGATGATATCTTTGTTATCGGTGACTGTTCAGCAGTTATGAGCGGAGAGCGTCCATTACCAACGACTGCTCAAATTGCGATGCAACAAGGTGAATTCACTGCTAAAGCAATTCAAAAATTATTAAACGGTGAAAAATTATCAGCATTTGTTTATGATGATAAAGGAACTGTATGTTCTTTAGGTTCGCATGATGGTGTGGGTGTTGTATTCGGTAAAGAAATTACTGGTAAGAAAGCAGCATTCATGAAAAAATTAATTGATACGCGTGCAGTATTCAAAATTGGTGGCGCTGGTGTTGCATACAAAAAAGGTAAATTTTAATATTGTCTCAATATTAAATGCTTAAAAAGTGAGCGGGGCATAATGATTGCCTACCTCACTTTTTTTATAAGTAAGGAGAAGATTATGGCACGAGATAAAGTTTGGTTAGGGGTCAATGCAATTGTAATTAATGATGCAGGTGAATGGCTCTTACTTAAAAAACAATATAGCGGCATGCGTGGCATGTGGAGTACACCTGCAGGTTTTATTGATAATGGTGAAACTGCAGATCAGGCTGTATTAAGAGAATTAAATGAGGAAACAGGTATTAAAGGAGAAGTTCAAGGTGTAATCGGACTAAGAAGTGGTGTTATTAACGGTGAAATATCTGATAATATGATTTTATTTCTTGTCAAACCGCTTACAACGGATATTACTATTCAGTTTCCAAATGATGAAATTGAAGTTGTAGCTTGGAAAACACCAGAAGCAATTCTACAGGACAAAAATGTGTCACCGATGATTCATCATCTTTTACAGGAAAAAAGCGAAGCAATAACGCTTACAAGTACTGAGTCTCCTGGAGCACATTTTAATTATACACATTATCACTTATATACTTAGGAGGGGCATTTTTGACAGCACTCATACAATTGATAATTTCAACACTTTTATTTTTTGTTTTATTTTTTGGTATCGCATTTATTTTAAATATGTTACTGAAATCAACGTGGATAATGACGGCTCTATATCCTTTTGTTGTATTTGCAATTGTTGATAAAATTTCTACAGCCGATTATTTATTAAAACCAAAATTTGCATTTAATAAATTATGGACAGGCTTAACTCACCTTTTACCTGCAGACATTATTATGTTATCAGGTGGCTTGATAGGAGCAATCACTGCAGGATTTGTCATTAGAAATTTAAGACGCAGCGGATATACAATGTTTTAAAGGAGTGGGCATATGCTAAATAAGCATTTACAGACACACATAGACAGGTGCTATGTGTGTTTTTTACCATCACAAATCAGTCAGTTAAGACCATTACTGGAAAATCATAAAGCAATCATTGAAGCACAGTACCCTCTAAGGGATAAGATATTACCATATTTTATTTCATCAGAGGAGACTCTATTTTTATTTATACCGGTCGGAAATTTAAAGCATATTGATATGCAGAAGATTATTGATCTCGTTACAGTTATTGAAAATCTATATCTTGAAAATTCAGAAACAGTAAAACGAGCTATCCATGTGGACATTCATCTGACATTACTGGCAAAATATTTGTCACATGAACAAGTGATGATGATACAAGCAGCGTTGTATAACTTATTTAAAATAAATAATCATCATAGCAACGTGGTAAATACACTAACAGCAATTCCAGATGAAGTTACAGAAAGAACGATATGCTTAGTGAAAGATGAAAATATTAAGATGTATGAATATATTTCCAAAAGTTCTACGACATTGTTTATCGTTATAGCGCATGACAGTTCTATACCCACATCATTGTTAAGAGCACTATTAGCATCTTCAGTTGGAATTATCTATATTCAATACAGTGAAATGATACAAGAAAGAGAAGCACGCATTGCATTCAATGGTAAGACTGTCAAAACACATCATCATAATTACTTTAATATATTATATGATGTGTTGTTCTATGCAAAACAATATCGTTTAAATACAGCTTGTATCTATTTAAAGAATCAGGAATATGAAGTAGAACTGATAAGTAGTATGAGCCAAATTGACAAAAGACAGATAAATATAAAACATAATAATTTACAATTCATTTCGAAACTTATCCAGGAAGACTTTGAGTTTACGTATCAATTTCAGCATCAGTTAGAAACTAAAGAAGTAATGGATATAAATACACTTGAACAATTTGGGCCTAATGTTATAAGTCCAAATGTACTTGAAGTTGAGTTAATCAATTATCCTGATAATCAGCATGTTTATGCCCACATTATAAAATTAATGCATGAAGCACTTGACGAAAATAAATAACTCCTTTATTATGTTAGTACATTAGCGAACTAAAGTATTTGGAGGTTATTTATTTATGAATGCAGTTTTAATCGCAGTACTAGTGATGGTCATATTAAGTTTATGTAGGCTTAATGTTGTACTATCATTATTTATAGGTGCAATAACAGGTGGTCTTGTTGCAGGGCTAGGTATTGAAGAAACCATTAAAATATTCACTGAAGGTATAGTGGATGGAAGTGAAGTTGCATTAAGCTATGCATTACTTGGAGGCTTTGCAGCATTAATTTCTTATAGTGGTATTACAGATTATTTTGTTGAAAAAATAATAAATAAACTAAAGGTTGAAAATAAAAAAAATACGAGAATATACACTAAAGTAATATTACTCGGTTCTTTAATTATTATTTCTTGTATGTCTCAAAATATTATTCCGGTGCATATCGCATTTATTCCGATTATCATACCACCTTTACTTAGTTTATTTAATGAGTTAAAGATAGATAGAAGATTGTTGGCAGTAATACTTTGTTTCGGATTAAACTTTCCGTATGTATTGATGCCTTATGGTTATGGATACATCTTCCACGGTATTATTAAAAAAGGATTCGATAAAGCAAACTATGCGATTGAATTTAGTGACATATATAAAGCGATGATTATACCTTCTATGGGATTTATTGTAGGACTCATTCTTGCCTTTATTATATTTAGAAAACCGAGAACATATCATACCGTAGCTTTAGCACCGACTGAGAATAGACCACCGCTTAGACCATATGTCATATTTATTACAATTCTTGCGATTTTAAGTACGTTTATTGTGCAGACGATGACTGAATCAATGATCTTTGGTGCATTAGCAGGGATATTAATATTCTTTGTTTCATTTGCATATGAATGGAAAGAATTAGATGACACTTTAACAGATGGTATTAAGATTATGGCTTACATTGGTGTCGTGATGCTTACTGCAAATGGTTTTGCGAGTCTTATGAGCGCAACTGGAGATGTAGAACGATTAGTTCAGGACATGGTAGCATTCACTGATGGTTCAAAAGTATTAACAATAATTTTTATGTTAATCGTTGGTCTCATTGTGACACTTGGTATCGGCTCTTCATTTGCAACCATTCCAATCATTGCTGCGTTATTTATTCCGTTAGGAGAATCTATTGGACTTAGCAGCATGGCGATTATAGCTATTATTGGTACAGCAGGTGCACTTGGTGATGCAGGTAGTCCGGCTAGTGACTCTACACTTGGTCCAACAGCAGGTCTTAATATGGATGGTCAGCATAACCATATTTGGGATACGTGTGTACCGACATTCTTATTGTTTAATATACCACTCATTATTTTCGGATTTATCGCAGCAATGGTATTATAGATAAAAAGTGGTAATGGGGGATATCATGGATTCAAATTTATTATCTGTACCAAGTTTAATAACACATTTTAAGATTGAACAAGTAAGTTTTGATGGTGATGTACTCATCATGAAAATGCCAATTACTGATGTTGTCCGTCAACCATTTGGTTACCTACATGGAGGAGCAACTGTTGCACTTTGTGAAACAGCAGCATCTTATGGCTCATCGTTACTTATTGGTAAAGATGAGATTCCATTAGGTCTAGAGATTAATGCTAATCATATATCAAGCGCAAAGTCAGGCGATGTATATGCTAAAGCATTGATTATTCATCAAGGAAAATCGACTCATGTTTGGGAAATAAAAGTATATGATGACAGTGATAGATTAATTTCCACGTCACGATGTACCGTTGCAATTAAAAAGCTGAGATAAGGACGAAATCCTTATCTCAGCTTATTTATTTTAAATTTTTAACCTTACTATTCTGCATTCTTAAGTTCATCTCTAACAGTTGAATTTGTATAAGCTGTACCAGAATAATAGGCACTACGCATTATTAAATGAGCACCAATCGGTCCGGTAGAGAATATAAACAGAATTGCGAGAATCAATGTCGGTTCAAAATGATGATCTCGACCTAAAAAGTAAAGAAATACGCCGAACATCATAAACATAACACCAAGCGTTGAAGATTTACTGGCAGCATGTGCACGAGTATACACGTCTGGTAAGCGGATTAAACCGATAGCACTTATTACTGTCAGCAATGCACCGATAATAATAAAGAACATACTAATGACGATGACGATTGTGTCGATCATATTCAACGATTTCTCCTTTCTCCATAAACTTCGCAAAAGCAGTTGTTCCTAAGAAGGCAAGTACGCCAAGTAGCATAATGATGCTGATATAATATTTAGTATTTAACAGCCCTGAGAATAGAGCAATCATAGCCATGAGAGAGATACCTAAAGCATCAAGTGCAACAACTCTGTCGGCTAAACTTGGCCCTTTAATGACGCGATATAATATACCGAGCATCGATAAAGAGACGATGATCAATGCGATAATGATGATGATATTGGTAAATTCTATTGTCATGATAATCCAATCTCCTTTATCGCATCTTCAAAAGAATGCTTAATGCCATCTATTTCTGAATCTAAATCACTGAAGTCAATTGCATGGATATAAAGCTTGCTTTTATCATCACTCACTGCTACGACGACTGTTCCTGGTGTTAACGTAATCAGTAAAGATAATAAACTAATTTCCCAATCTTTTCTTAAATCGGTTGGGTACATAAAGAATGCAGGCTGTATATCGATTTTTGGTGCAATAACGATTTTTAGAACACTGATATTTGCTTTAAATAATTCAATAATAAATATAACGATTAAACGTAGGACTTTTAAGAAAGGGATGAGATAGAACCCACCAGGTAAAAATGGTCTCATGATATATATCCCTATGAGTCCGAATAAATAACCAAGTAACATATTACCGAAAGATACAGAACCTGTTAAGATACACCACAGTATGACAAGTCCTGTATGTATGATCATTTGTATCGCCATTATTTCACCCCTAATGCTTTGACATAAGTTTCTGGTGAATGAATTGATAATGCTGCTTTTTCAATGATTGGATATAAAGCGTCGCTCATAACCCCGAATAATACTGCTAGAACTGTCATTAATAATGCCGCAAACATCATCTTATTGATAGCTGGTTGAACATATTTTTCACCAGAACCAAAGAAGACATATAAAAAGATATTGATCACTGAATACAATACGATTAAACTACTGAGTAATACAATGATAGCAGTCATCACATATCCTTCATTCATCGCTGCTTTTACGATAAAGTATTTTCCGTAGAAACCACTTAATGGTGGGATCCCTGCAAGTGATAACGCTGCAATAAAATAAGTGAATCCAAGCAGCGGATAATCTTTTATAAGACCACCAATCTTTCTAATGTCTGTTTCATTCGTAATTTTCATAATGATACCGATAAGCATAAATAAACTCGCTTTAATAATCATGTCATGAATTAAGTAATAAATGCCGCCAATTGTTGCTTCTTTAGTAAAAATCGCAAGTCCTACGATAATCACACCAACGGCAATCATAATATTATAGATGATAATTTTCTTCATATCGCGATATGCAAGTGCACCGATACAGCCAAATATAATTGTCAGTAGTGCTAATACGAGCAGTATATTGTGCACGAATTCTCCAGACTGACTGAAGAATAAACTATATGTTCTGTATAATGCATAAACACCGACTTTAGTAAGTAATGCACCGAATAAAGCAAGAATTGGTATCGGAGGAGCGTAATATGCGCCAGGTAACCAGAAATATAAAGGAAACATACCTGCTTTTGTAGCGAATACAAAGATAAATAATATCGCACAGATTACAATAATATTTTGGTTTTCTATGCCATCGATTCTACTGCTCATATCAGCCATGTTTAATGAGCCGATAACTGAATACAGCATACCGATTGCTAATACGAAAAATGCCGAACTCGTAACATTTACAAGGATATATTTTATACTTTCCTGTAATTGTATCTTCGTTCCTCCGATAATCATTAATACATATGAACTGATTAAGAAGACCTCAAAGAATACGAATAAGTTAAAGATATCTCCAGTTGTAAATGCACCATTTAAACCAGCCAGCATAAACATCACTGATGAGTAATAATAATATGTTTCTCGGTCAAGTCCAATTGATTGATAAGAATAATAGATCATAATCAACGTAATTAATGTTGTTGTGAGGACTAAAATTGCAGATAACATATCAGAAACGAGTACAATACTATATGGTACTTTCCAGTTTCCGAGTTCTAAATATATTGTACCGTGTTTAAAGACCTGTATAAACTGATAAAGTGCAACAAAAAATGTTATTAAAGTACCAAAAAAAGCTACCATTCTTTTAATAATAGGTTGTTTTCCGATACAAATTAATATTATTGCGGTTATTGCAGGAATAATAATAGGGAATACAATTAAATTACTCATCTTCAGGTACCCCCTTATAATCAGATACATTGTCAGTACCTAATTCTTTATAACTTCTAAAAGCTAGTACTAAGAAAAATGCAGTAACAGCAAAACTAATTACAATTGCTGTTAATATTAAAGCTTGTGGAATTGGATCTGTATAAAAATGCTGATCCTCTTCATAGATAGGTGATGCACCTTTTTTTAAGCCACCACTCGTAAGCAATATTAAATTGACTGCATGAGAAATGATAGATGATCCGATAATAATTCTGAGCAAACTTTTAGAGAGAATCAAATAAACACCACAAGTAACAAGTATGCCACTTAATATAATGATTAATATTTCCATTATTCATTCTCTCCAATCGTTAATATTATCGTTAAAGTCGTTCCAATCACGGCAAGCATTACTCCAGTATCAAATAATACTGCAGTATGCAAATGCAATTCACCTAAAAGTGGTAAATGAAGGTCGCCGAAAGTATGTGTGAAAAACGGCTTATCTTGTAAGACACTGATTAACGGTGTACCAAAGCAAAACATTAAACCGATAGCGATGACCTTTTTAAAATCAATAGGAATAATCTGTTGTAAAGTTTTAATATCATATGCGATTAAAATAATAAGAAGAGCAGATGATATGAGTAGTCCTCCTACAAACCCTCCGCCTGGTGTGTAATGACCACCCATAAATATGGCAAAGGCAAAAGTGATAATAATAAAGAAGACAACAAGTGTACAAAACTGTAAAATAACATCATTATTTTGCTTTTTCATTATTATCACCTCTATTCTGTCTTAATCGAATTAAAGTATAGATACCTATACCAGCTATTCCAAGTACACTTGATTCGAATAATGTATCAAATCCACGGAAATCTACTAAAATTACATTAACCATATTTTTTCCTGCAGCAAGTTCATATACATTTTTAATATAGTATTCTGCAATTGATGGATAAAATTTGTTACTATAAGCTGCTAATGCAATGATTGTGACGCAAATACCAGAAAGTAATGCAATTACAAAATTCGAAATTTTAAATCTTGAACTTTCTTCATGGCGATACTGACGTGGCAGATGATAGAAACACATTAAAAATAATGCTGTTGAAATTGTTTCAATTGCTAATTGTGTTAACGCTAAGTCTGGTGCATCGAAGAATACGAATAATAAAGCAATTGAGTAGCCGATAGCACTAAGCATGATAATACTAAATAAACGTGATTTTGATTTTAAGATCATAACAATCGCAATTAATATGATTCCAACGAGAATCAACTCATATGGCTGGATTGAACCGAGCGACTCAAAATTAATATGAATCGGATTATTAATAAATACATAGATCGTCATGATGATAAGCGTAATCAATATTGCAGACATACTAAAACGAATTGTTCTTAACACTAAAAACTGATTAATCATCTTACTTTTCTTTTGTGATTGTGCAAGTAACATATCATAACCTCTATTCAGGCTGAATTGAGCAGGTAAGATAGTATATATTTTTTCCCAATATTTAAATGTAGCAACAAGTAGTGCACCAAAAATAATGATAGCTAATGTAATAAATAGTGGTGTATTAAATCCATGAAAATGATGGATATGCTCTATATGAACAGATTGATTTAATATACTGTTTGTTGCAGCGCTCAGTAATGGTAAAAACATATTTGGAACAAGTGAAATCACAACCATGATGCTAATTAATATAATAGGTGAAGCGAGTAATAACTTTGGAGCTTCGTGTGGCGCTTTCTCAGTTGTATTATCTTTAGGGGAGCCAAAGAATATATCGATGATTAACTTTATACAGTATATAAAAGTAAACATACTTCCTATAAACATGAGTATTAATGCAATACTTGAAAGCACTGGTTGACCTGAGAAACTACTATTTACTGCATTTAATACAGATGTTATAAACATTTCTTTACTTAAGAAACCATTAAAAGGTGGAACACCTGCCATACTTAATAAGCCAAGCACTGCAATTGTAAACGTTACAGGCATTAATGTTAGTAATCCATTAAGCTTACGGATATCACGTGATCCTGTTTCATGGTCGATAATTCCGACTGCCATAAATAGCGCACCTTTAAATGAAGCATGATTTAAAATGTGGAACACACTAGCCGTAACTGCAATAATGAAAAGTTCATTATGATTATTTTTAAGTGCAAATGAGCCAAATCCAAGAAGAGACATAATGAGTCCCAGCTGACTGATAGTACTGAATGCAAGAATTCCTTTTAAATCTTTTTGATTAACAGCTTTCATCGATGCAAAACACATTGTGAATAAGCCGATAAAGATTAAGCTGTTTGTCCACATATTACTGACTGCAAAAATAGGAGTAAATCTTGCTACAAGATAAATACCGGCTTTAACCATTGTCGCTGAATGCAGATATGCACTGACAGGTGTTGGTGCTTCCATAGCATCTGGTAACCATATATGAAATGGAAACTGAGCTGATTTAGTAAATGCTGCTAATAAGATCAATACGATAGCTAACGGAAATAATTTGTGATTCTGAATTATATTTGCGTTTTGTATCATTGCATCTATTGAAGTCGTGTGCGTAATACTTACTAAGATGGCAATAGCACCAAGTAACATTAAACCACCAAAGACGGTGATTAACATCGATTTCAAGGCTCCTTGAATTGATTTTTCTTTAAAATACCAGAATGAAATCAATAAGAAACTTGAAATACTCGTCAGTTCCCAGAACATATAAAGCGCTAAAATATTATCACTTAGTACAACGCCGAACATTGCACCCATAAATAACAATAAATATGTATAGAACTTTCCAAGTTCCTCACGCTTACTAAGATATGAAATAGAATAGAATACTACGAGCATACCTATCACAGAAATAAGTAATGCAAATAGTAGACTAATGCCATCTATTTTAAAATTTAAATTTAATCCTATACGTGACATCCAGTTATTTTTTTCATATAATGTCTGACCTAATGAAGATAATTTACTGATAAAGAATATTGAAGCAATTACAGGAATGGGTAGTACAAACCAACCCGTATGAATAGTACGAAATTTTTTCTGTAGAATAATTGGAAATAACGCTGCTATAAATGGCAGCAATACTATCCATAAAGTCATCTTAAAACCTCCTTTAGTATTTTATTATACAAGAAAAATACACGGATTTATTTCTAATGGTTTAATATGGCGACAACGTATTATCTATTCCTTAAATAAGAAGAAACAGATTAAAATTAAAAAATCGTCATATAATTGTCACTTTTTTATTCCGGGAAAGAAAACTTATACTGACGTTCATAATCATGCTTTAAATTTGTTAATGTATCAAGTGCTTTCCTATTAAATGGAGTGTCTTCACTCTTTAATTTTTGCTCCATTTTTGATACTGCCTGTTTTAATGAATCGACATATGGAAGTACTTCATCTGTATAAGGTTTCAGTAAATTTTCATCTACGATACGTTTTTCTTTATGAGAGAGTGCTTTTCGTTCATGGAAGAATACATTTTCAACTTCTCCTCTATTATGCAAATCTCCCTGCATTGGGTGAGTGATAACACTTTCGATGCTCACTAAAACACCATTTGGCTGTTCCTGAACTTTCTCTACAATATAAATACCAGATTTGTGCATAAGTCTAAAATACATATTTCTCATCCTTTTTGTGTTAATATATTATGGTAATAATCATATCATGAAGGAGCTTAAAAATGACTAATTTTCCGCAATTAAATACAGAAATTTCAGAAAATGAACGTTTAGTAGAAATGGTAACAACAAAAGGAACAATGAAAATTAAATTATTCCCGGAAGTTGCACCAAAAACAGTTGAAAACTTTATTCAGTTATCTGAAAAAGGATACTATGAAGGTATTATCTTCCACCGTGTTATTAATGATTTCATGATTCAGGGTGGAGACCCAACTGGAACTGGTATGGGTGGAGAGAGTATTTACGGAGATAAATTTGAAGACGAATTTTCTATGGAAGCATTCAACTTATATGGTGCTTTATCTATGGCGAATGCAGGACCAAATACTAATGGTTCTCAATTCTTCATCGTTCAAATGAAACAAGTACCAGCTCAAATGTTATCACAATTAAAACAAGGTGGATGGCCAGAAGAGATTGTTGATAAATATGCTGAAGTTGGTGGAACACCTTGGTTAGATCAAAAGCATACAGTATTTGGTCAAGTCGTTGAAGGATTTGATGTATTAGAAACAATCGCTAATGTTCAGGTTGGTCCACAAGACAAGCCTTTAGAAGACGTAGTAATTGAAAAGATTAACATATTAAAATAATTGTTGCATAGGGCTAAACGCTTTGTCGACGACCTGGAATAAACGGCGTCTCACTTGCAGTCCTTTCGACAAAAACAAAACTTTCCTTAAATCAAAGAGCGATTTATAGGAAAGTTTTTTATTTTGCTTAGGACTAAACGCAAGTTCGACGACCTGGAATAAACGGCGTCTTCAAAGCAGACGCTAGGCAAACTTCAACAATGCTTTCAAAATCAAAGAGCGATTTTTTAACATTGTTTCCAGTTTGCTTGCGTCTAAACGCTTTGTCAACGACCTGGAATAAGTCATGAAATGTTCATGACTTATTCTTTTTTTGTGAATTTTTAATGATATAATAATTTATTAGATTAGGGGTGATGCATGATGATGGAATTTTTATATTTTCCAGAAAATAAGTGGGAATATGTCCCGGCAGTGTTATCATTAATATTCTTTATGACACTTGCTTATATTTCTTTTAAATTGTTTAAAAGAAATTCACAGAAACAAGAAGAAAAGTTTAAAATATTTGAAGCTGAAGTGATGCGAAAACTTGAGGATGAACGCCATGAATCCAGATTTTAATATAGCAATGTACAAAATTTTAAACAACTGGAATCCAATGCAGCTTGATGATGCTTCTCAAGGAGATATGGAATATTACGAAATAATGGATATCGTACATCAAAAATTATCTATTGACGAAACAATTCAGAGAATATCAGAAATTTTCATGCATAGTTTTGAACAGTCACCTGATAAACAAGAAATTAAAGATATTTTAAATGAAATTTATAAATTACGTGCAACTTGTGAAATCGTGTAGCAACTTACTAGCTACATGATTTTTTTATACTCATTTTTATGGTAAAATAATTATATTAAAAATGAGGGATAAATATGATGAATAAAAAGTACAAAAAGGGACAGTTTATTAAAGTTAAAGTGACAGGCATACAACCATATGGAGCATTTGTTGAGGCTGATCAGCATACAGAGGGATTAATACATATTTCTGAAGTGATGAATGATTATGTCCACAACTTAAATTTATTTCTCTCAGTGGGTCAAATTGTTAAAGCGAAAATTCTCGACATTTCTGAAGATGGTAAATTAAATTTATCTTTAAAAGAAAACGATTATTTTAAACGTCAGGAACGAAAAAAGGAAAAGAAATCAGTACTTGAAGAACTTAAGCAACCAGAAAATATTGGTTTCGAATCGTTACGAGAAAAACTGCCAGAATGGGTAGAAAAAGGAAAGAAACTACAATAGTACAGTGGTTTCTTTCTTTAATTTATGCATGTTTGTGCATAAAAAATTATTTTGCAAAATTTAAGTATTAAGGGTTGAAGTATTTCTTAAAATTAGTCATTATATAGTATGTAAGGGTTTTCTATTAAACAAACAAAGAGGAGGCAATGTAATGATTTCGTACAAACACGAACCATTCACAGACTTTAGCATCGAGGAAAACAAACAAGCGATGTTAAAAGGCTTAGAAACAGTAAATGCATATTTAGGAGAAGATTATCCGTTAGTAATTGGTGGAGAACGTATAATGACTGATAACAAATTACGTTCATTCAATCCAGCAAATAGAGAAGAAACAATTGGTCATGTATCTCAAGCAACACAAGAACATGCTGAGAAGGCTATGGCTATTGCGAAAGAAACATTTGAAACTTGGAGATCAACTAATCCTGCAATGCGTGCAGATATTTTATTCCGTGCTGCAGCAATTATTCGTCGCAGAAAATTTGAATTCTCTGCATTATTAGTTAAAGAAGCAGGTAAACCATGGAACGAAGCTGATGCAGATACTGCAGAATGTATCGATTTCTTAGAGTTCTATGGGCGTGAAATGTTACGTCTTAAAGATGGTGTTAAAGTTGAAAGTCGTCCAGGCGAGTTCAACCGCTATGATTATATCGCTTTAGGTGTTGGTGTAGTTATCTCACCATGGAACTTCCCATTAGCGATTATGGCTGGAACAACAGTAGCGCCTTTAGTTACAGGTAATACTGTGCTGCTTAAACCTTCTCACAACACTTCAGTTGTTGCATATAAGTTTATGGAAGTTTTAGAAGAAGCGGGTATGCCTAAAGGTGTAGTAAACTACATTCCTGGTTCAAGTCGTGATATCGGTGACTTCATTGTGGATCACGTTGATACACGTTTCATTTCATTCACAGGTTCACGTGATGTTGGTGTACATATTTATGAGCGCGCAGCAAAAGTACACGAAGGTCAATTAAACTTAAAACGTGTTATCGCTGAAATGGGTGGAAAAGATACGATCGTTGTTGATAGCGAAGCTGATTTAGAGTTAGCTGCTGAATCAATTGTTAAATCTGCATTCGGATTCTCAGGACAAAAATGTTCTGCATGTTCTCGTGCAATTGTATTAGAAGATGTTTATGATGAAGTTGTTGCAAAAGTAAAAGAAAAAACTGAAAAATTAACTGTAGGTAATCCAGAAACTAACGAACACTTCATGGGACCTGTTATCGACGAAAAATCTTTAAACAAAATTAAAGAATACATTGAAATTGGTAAACAAGAAGGTAAATTATTAGTTGGTGGAACGACAGAAGAGTCTGTTGGTAACTTCGTGAATCCAACAGTATTTGTAGATGTTAAACATGATGATCGTATTATGCAGGAAGAAATTTTTGGACCTGTTGTAGGTATTGCTAAAGCAAAAGATTTCAAAGAAGCGATCAAATTT
This sequence comes from Macrococcoides goetzii, assembly GCF_002742385.2. GTDB lineage: Bacteria > Bacillota > Bacilli > Staphylococcales > Staphylococcaceae > Macrococcoides > Macrococcoides goetzii. Next base: position 20,864 of record NZ_MJBI02000003.1, on the reverse strand, counting down.
GCAAACGATACTGACTACGGTTTAACTGGTGCAGTCATTACAAATAATCGTGAACATTTAGAAGAAGCACGTCGTGACTTCCATGTTGGTAACTTATACTTCAACCGTGGATGTACTGGTGCAATTGTTGGATACCAACCATTTGGTGGATTCAAAATGTCAGGTACAGACTCTAAAGCTGGTGGACCTGATTACTTAGTACTTCATATGCAAGGTAAAACATCATCAGAAATGTTATAAGAATCACTTGTTTCATAAATAAATGAAAATAAAATAATCAAATAAATATAGCAGTAGTGCAAGGCACTACTGCTTTTCTAAAAAAGGAGAATAATAATGACTAAATCACAAGATATCATTGAAATTACAAATCATTATGGTGCACCAAACTATCACCCACTTCCGATCGTTATCTCTGAAGCTGAAGGAGTATGGGTAAAGGATCCTGAAGGGAATAAGTACATGGATATGTTATCTGCTTATTCAGCAGTTAACCAAGGGCACCGTCATCCTAAAATTATTCAAGCTTTAAAAGACCAGGCAGACCGTGTTACTTTAACGTCTCGTGCATTCCACAGTGATCAATTAGGGCCTTGGTATGAAAAGATTTGTAAGCTTGCTGGTAAAGAAATGGTATTGCCTATGAATACTGGTGCTGAAGCGGTTGAAACTGCGATTAAAGCAGCACGTCGCTGGGCATATGATGTTAAAGGTGTAGCGAAGGATCAAGCTGAAATTATCGCAATGAAAGGTAATTTCCATGGTCGTACGATGGCTGCAGTATCTTTATCAAGTGAAGCAGAATATCAACGTGGATACGGTCCATTATTAGGTGGATTCAAATTAGTTGAATTTGGTGATATTGAGCAAATCAAAGCAGCAATTACACCTAATACAGCTGCAGTATTACTTGAGCCAATTCAAGGTGAAGCAGGAATCAATATTCCAAAAGACGGATTCTTAAAAGAAGTTCGTGATCTTTGTACTGAAAACAATGTATTATTTATCGCTGATGAAATTCAAGCTGGTCTTGGACGTTCTGGTAAAATGTTTGCTACTGATTGGGATAACGTAGTGCCAGACATGTATATTTTAGGTAAAGCATTAGGTGGCGGAGTATTCCCTATCTCATGTGTATTAGCAGATAAAGAAATTCTAGAAGTATTCAATGCAGGAAGTCACGGTTCTACATTCGGTGGTAACCCATTAGCTTGTGCAGTTTCAATGGCAGCTTTAGATGTTCTGGTAGATGAGAAGTTATCTGAACGTTCTTTAGAATTAGGGGAATACTTCCAATCTAAATTAAAAGAAATCGACAATCCAATTATTAAAGAAGTTCGTGGTAAAGGATTATTTATCGGTGTTGAATTAACTGAAAATGCACGTCCATATTGTGAACAATTAAAAGAATTAGGTTTATTATGTAAAGAAACACATGATACTGTAATTCGTTTTGCGCCACCATTAATCATTTCTCAAGAAGATTTAGATTGGGCGATTGAAAAAGTAAAATCTGTATTCGAAAAATAAATGGTAGCGTTTTCAAAAAGGGCTTTTAAAAGATTTTAAATATGTTACAATAAAAATTGAAGTACTTAAGAATGAAAAAGAGGGCGAATAACATGTCAGAAAACACTACAAGTTTAGTATCATCTACACAAAATATAATTCATGAAGCATTGGATAAACTTGGTTTCGATGAAGGAATGTACGATCTAGTTAAAGAACCTTTACGTTTATTAACAGTGCGTATTCCAGTTAAGATGGATGATGGAACAGTAAAAACTTTTACAGGTTACCGTGCACAACATAACGATGCAGTAGGACCTACTAAAGGTGGCGTTCGTTTCCATCCAGATGTTGACGAAGATGAAGTTAAAGCTTTATCAATGTGGATGACTTTAAAATGCGGTATCGTTGATCTACCATATGGTGGTGGTAAAGGTGGAATCGTTTGTGACCCACGTCAAATGAGTATTCACGAAGTAGAACGTTTATCACGTGGCTATGTACGTGCAATTTCTCAAATTGTTGGACCAACAAAAGATATTCCTGCACCGGATGTATTTACAAACTCACAAATCATGGCTTGGATGATGGATGAATATAGCATGATGGATGCATTCAACTCTCCAGGATTTATTACAGGTAAACCGATTGTATTAGGTGGATCACAAGGACGTGATCGTTCTACTGCATTAGGTGTTGTAATTGCGATTGAAGAAGCGGCGAAACGTCGTGGAAAACAAATTGAAGGCTCACGTGTTGTTATACAAGGTTTCGGTAATGCAGGAAGCTTTTTAGCGAAATTCTTATATGACATGGGTGCTAAAGTTGTAGGTATCTCTGATGCACATGGTGCATTACATGATCCAAATGGATTAGATATCGACTATTTATTAGACCGTCGTGACAGCTTCGGTACTGTAACGAACCTTTTTGAAGATACAATTACAAACAAAGAATTATTTGAGTTAGATTGTGATATTTTAGTACCAGCAGCAATCTCTAACCAAATTACGAAAGATAACGCACATGATATTAAAGCTGAAATCGTAGTTGAAGCAGCAAATGGTCCAACTACACCAGAAGCAACTAAAATATTAACTGAACGTGGCATCTTACTTGTACCAGATGTTTTAGCAAGTGCTGGTGGTGTTACTGTATCTTACTTCGAGTGGGTACAAAATAACCAAGGTTACTACTGGACAGAAGAAGAAGTAAATGAAAAATTACGTGAAAAATTAGTTAAAGCGTTTGATAATGTTTATTCAATAGCAGAAGCTAGAAAAGTAGATATGCGTTTAGCAGCATACATCGTAGGTATTAAACGTACAGCAGAAGCTGCACGTTACCGTGGATGGGCATAAGATTATTGAGACACACTCTTTTATGGGTGTGTCTTTTTTATTAATATGTTCTGAAATTGGGGAATCACCAATTTCGAAAGTCAAAAGTAGTCTGAAATTGGGGAATCACCAATTTCGAAAGTCAAAAGTAGTCTGAAATTGGGGAATCACCAATTTCGAATGGCAAAAGTGGACTGAAATTGGGGGATCACCAATTTCAAAAGTTGATATTCTATGTAATGATTCATATTTAAGTCGAATAAATACCAAAAATCGAATATTTCTAATACAATAAACACAAATAGAAAGGAGATTATAAAAAATGAACGATTTTACATTTCAAAATCCAACGACTTTAGTCTTTGGTAAAGAGAGTACTGACCAATTACCACAAATGATTGAAAAATATACTGAGGGTAAGAACATCTTATTAACATATGGTGGAGGTAGCATTAAGAAAACAGGTCTTTATGATCGTGTTATCAAATTATTAGAAGGCTACAATGTGTTTGAACTTGCTGGTATTGAACCAAATCCACGTCTTTCAACTGTAAAAAAAGGTGTGCAGGCAGTAAAAGATAACAATATTGACTTTATTGTTGCAATAGGTGGGGGTTCAGTTATTGACGGTACTAAGTTAATCTCTGCTGCTTCAACAAGTGATGTTGATCCGTGGGATATCGTTACAAGAAAGGCAACTGTTGAAAGTGCAGTTCCTTTTGGAACGATTCTTACAATCTCAGCTACTGGTTCAGAAATGAATTCAGGTAGTGTAATTACGAACTGGGAAACAAATGAAAAACTTGGTTGGGGTTCTCCACTTGTATTTCCTAAATTTAGCTTGTTAAATCCAGAATTACTATATACATTACCTAAAAATCAGACAGCCAATGGTATTATCGATAGTATGAGTCATTTATTGGAGCAATATTTCAATGAAGCATCAAATACTGAAATTGGAGATGCGATGATCAGTGGGGTAATGAAAGCAATCATGAAAGCTGGTCCTGTAGCAATGGAACAACCTGAAAACTACGAAGCACGTGAGACAACAATGCTTGGCGCTACAGTTGCATTAAATGGTTTCATGCGATTAGGATATGCTGGGGACTGGGCGACACATAATTTAGAGCATGCAGTTAGTGCTGTATATGACATCCCACACGGTGTCGGATTAGCAATTATCTTCCCAGAATGGATGCGTTATGTGAGCAAGAAATCTCCAGCGCGATTCATTAAGTTTGCTGAGGATGTATTTGATGTCGATAGTAGTTTATCTGATGAAGAGAAAATTAATTTCGGAATTGATGCGATTTCTAATTTCTGGACTTCTCTTGGTGCACCAACGAAATTATCCGAAGTTGGCGTAAAAGAAGAAGACTTAGAAGTATTTGCAGAGAAAACTTTAATCTATGGACCTTACGGTAACTTCTATAAACTTCAAAAAGAAGATATTATGGCAATTTATCACGCCGCATTATAAATCTTTGAAAGCCTAATATAGGCTTTCTTTTTTTTTAGTTTTTTTGATTAATTTTGTAAGTTAAATGTAAAAATTCTAAAGTTTATTTCTTAATTCACATTTATTGCTTAACTTCTATTAAAATTTATTTGTTACATTAATTAAATTTGCGGAGGTTATACAATGAGAAAAACAAATCGAATAATCATTGCTACTTTATTAGGTATTACCTTAACTACACCACTTTCAGTCAATGCAAAAACGTTGAAACACGAAGAATTTATGAATGTTGCACATCGTGGAGCTAGTGGTTACGCACCTGAACACACGTTCTTTGCATATGACAAGGGGCATTATGAAATTGGTGCAGATTATATTGAGGTTGATTTACAAATGACGAAAGATGGTCATTTAATTGCATTGCATGATGAAAAGTTAGATCGTACGACAAACGGTACAGGTTTAGTTAAAGACCATACATTAGCTGAAATTAAACAACTAGATGCTGGCTCATGGTTTAATGAAAAGTATCCTGAGTATGCAAATGAAGCATATGTTGGCGCTCAAGTACCAACATTGGATGAAGTGATCAGTAGATACGGGAAAAATGCTAATTACTATATTGAAACGAAGTCACCGGACGTATACCCTGGAATGGAAGAAGCTTTATTAGCAGTGCTAGATCAACATGGTTTACTTAAAGAAGGGCGTTTAAAACAAGGACATGTTTTAGTACAATCATTCTCAAACGAGAGTTTATTAAAAATGCATCAACTCAATTCAGATGTTCCTTTAGTACAATTAACAAGTAAAGGATTTATGTCTTCAGCAACAGAAGCAACATTACGTCAAATTAAAACATATGCTGATGGCTTTGGTCCAAGCTTTCAGGACTTAACGAAAGAAAATACAGCATTACTAAAATCAATTGGTTTTGAAATACATCCTTATACAGTTAATAAAGAAGAAGATATGAGACGTTTAAATGATTATGGTGTCGATGGTGTATTCACAAATTACCCGGACGTTTACGAACGTATTTCTAATGAAAAATAAAAACAAGGCGAGTCTAATTTAACTTAGACTTGCCTTGTTCTATTTGTGCTAATACTGATTGCGTGCTCGTACCGTTATAATTTGTTCTTCGTTCAACGGCAGATTTTGGAGCTAATATTATATAAATTTCATCATTAATTTCAGGATGAATTGCTTTGTATCTTTCTAACGAAACATCTTTTAAATATATGTTCTCTTTTATACATTCAGCGACGAGTTTACCTGTAATAGCGTGTGCTTCTCTAAATGGAATTCCGAAACTTACGAGGTAATCCGCAAGTTCAGTTGCATTTGAAAAGTCTTGTTCAAGCGTTTTTGAAATAGTATCTTTATTAATTTGCATTGTATCAATCATGCCGCTATAGATTGTTAAACTATCTAAACAAGTCTCGATTGAGTCAAAGAATGATTTCTTATCTTCCTGTAAATCTTTATTATAGGCAAGGGGTAATGATTTAAGTGTCATTAGCATACCGATATAATTGCCAGCGACTGTTCCAGATTTTCCACGTACGAGTTCTGCCATATCAGGATTTTTCTTTTGAGGCATAATTGATGATCCTGTAGAATAAGCATCACTCAACGTAATAAAGTTAAATTCATGAGAACACCAAATGATGATTTCTTCTGATAATCTGGATAGATGCATCATGATGAGATTGATATTGTTCATTGTCTCAAGAATATAATCTCGATCACTTACTGCATCAATACTATTTGGGTAAATGTGATCAAAGTTTAATCGTTCAGCAGTCTGTTGCTGATTGATTGGATAAGTAGTTCCTGCTAATGCACCCGAACCAAGCGGCGATACATTAATACGTGATAGACTTTCCTCTAATCTTTCCTTATCACGTTGTAACATCCAGAAATAACTCATTAAATGATGTGATAATAGTATCGGTTGTGCACGTTGTAGATGCGTATAGCCTGGTATAATGACTTCGATATTATCTTCTGCAATATGAATAATACTATTCTGAAGTTTCGTTATTGCTTCAATCATTAACTTTACTTTTTTCACGGTATATAAATGCATATCTGTCGCCACCTGATCATTACGTGAACGCCCAGTATGCAGTTTTCCAGCAACTGATCCAATTTTTTCAGTCAACAGATGTTCTATATTCAAGTGTATATCTTCATACTTCGATGAAAAAGTAAGTGCATTGTTTTGATGATCTAGCTTAAGTGATTCGAGACCTTCTTTAATTTGCTTCGTTTCATCATGTGATAAGATATTACAATCCCCAAGCATTGTCACATGAGCAATACTGCCTTCAATATCTTCATAAAATAGAGTCTGATCAACATCGATAGACTGATTGAATTTCTCAACGAGCGCATCCATGGATGCTTCAAAGCGTCCTCCCCATAATGCATCACTCATTAAAATCACCTCTGTAAACTTCTGTTGCTAATTTTGTAGGTAATTCGTATATTTCAATAAAGCCGACACTTGCTTGTTGATTAAACGCATCTTCTTTCGTATATGTTGCAAGTTTCTCATTATATAATGAGTTATCACTTGTACGTCCAACAACAGTAATATTACCTTTATACAGTTTAACTTTAACTTTTCCATTTACATATTGCTGCATGTCATTCAGCATATTTCTAATATGATCTGATAATGGAGAGAAGTAAAGTCCATTATAGATGAGATTTGCAAATTGTTGTTCCACATATGGTTTGAAGTGTTGCACATCTTTCGTAAGCGTTATCGTTTCTAAAGCCTGATGGGCATTAATAATAATCATAGCGCCAGGTGCTTCATACACTTCACGTGATTTAATACCGACAAGTCTATTTTCAACATGATCAATTCTACCGACGCCGTGTTCCCCACCGATTTTATTCAGTTGTTTAATCAATGTATGCAGCGGTAATGTTTCACCATCGATTGCAGTTGGCAGTCCGTCTTTAAACGTAATTTCGAGATAAACTGGATTGTCTTGAGCTTCAACGGGTGACTTTGTTAATTCGTATGCATCTTCTGGTGGTTCTATATATGGATTTTCTAAAATGCCACATTCATTACTTCTTCCCCATAAATTTTGATCTATAGAATACGGTGAATCAAGATTGATTGGAATCGGGATGTTATGAACTTTAGCGTATTCAATTTCTTCTTCACGACTAAATCCCCAATCACGAACTGGTGCTAACGTCTTTATACTCGGATCTAAACTATGGATTGCAACCTCGAAACGTACCTGATCATTTCCTTTTCCTGTACATCCATGTGCGATATATTGGGCATCGAACTGATGTGCAACTTTTACAAGTTCTTTAGCGATAAGTGGTCGGCTAAGGGCAGAAATTAAAGGATATGTATTTTCATATAAAGTATTACCTTTAATCGCATAACTTAAATAATCTTGTGCATAAACTTCTACCTGGTCTAACATAATGGATTCAATTGCTCCAACTGTAAGCGCTTTTTCTTTTACAGTCTGAAGATCTTTACCTTCCCCAACGTCTAGACAACAAGCGATGACATCATATCCTTTTTCAATAAGCCATTGAATAGCAACACTAGTATCTAAACCACCTGAGTATGCGAGTACAACTTTTTCTTTTGTCATAAATAAAAACCCCTTTGTAATAAATATTTATTATTATGAATTAAGATACAATTAAAGATAGCAGAATAGAAAATTGAATTCAAGTTTTTTATTCATAAAAGTGCATAAATATAGAATAATAATTTTATTTAATTATTATTTAAGCGCTCTATAGCAAGTATTCTATGAAAAAATCAAATGTCATAAAAAATTAAATATTATAAATATGTATACGCTTACAAAATGCGATTCCATTGAGATGTATGTTTGGATAGAGTACAATAAATGTGAAATTACAAACAGGAGGATTTATGATGACACATATTAAATTTGATTACAGCACAGCTGAAACTTTTTTTGGTCAGCACGAATTAGAGCAAATGAAGTCGATCGTTAAGAATGTACATAGCACAATTCATGATGGAACAGGTGCAGGTAGCGACTTTCTAGGATGGGTAAACTTACCTAAAGATTATGATAAAGAAGAGTTTGCACGCATTCAGGCAGCAGCGAAAAAGATTCAGTCTGATAGTGAAGTGCTGGTAGTTATCGGTATCGGCGGCTCTTATTTAGGAGCGCGTGCAGCGATTGAAATGTTAAACAAATCGTTTGATCATTTAAAAACTGAACAAGGTAAACCTCAAATCATCTTTGCAGGGCACCAATTATCTTCTTCTTATTTAAGCGACTTAATCGAATATGTAAAAGATAAAGAATTCTCAGTTAACGTTATCTCAAAATCAGGAACTACAACAGAACCTGCTGTAGCATTCCGTGTATTTAAGAAATTATTAGAAGAAAAATACGGTAAAGAAGATGCGAAGTCTAGAATTTATGCGACGACTGACAAAGCTAAAGGCGCTTTAAAATCACTTGCAACAACTGAAGGATATGAGACATTTGTTGTACCTGATGATGTTGGAGGACGTTTCTCAGTATTAACAGCTGTAGGCTTATTACCGATAGCAGCAAGTGGTCATGATATTGAAGAGATGATGCAAGGTGCAGATCAAGCACGTATCGATTTAAGTTCAGATAACTTAGAAGAAAATATTGCATATCAATATGCTGTTATTCGTAATGTACTTTACAACAAAGGTTATACAATTGAAATGTTAATCAACTATGAGCCGAGCCTTCAATACTTTAACGAATGGTGGAAACAATTATTCGGTGAATCTGAAGGTAAAGACTTTAAAGGTATTTATCCATCAAGTGCCAACTTCTCTACTGATTTACATTCATTAGGTCAATATGTTCAGGAAGGTCGTCGTGATATTTTTGAAACAGTTGTGAAAGTACAAAATCCAAGAGCGGATATCACGATTGAAGCAGATGATAATGATTTAGATGGATTAAACTTCTTAGCAGGTAAAACATTAGATTTTGTTAATACGAAAGCATTCCAGGGTACAATTTTAGCGCATAGTGATGGTGGTGTACCGAACTTAGTAGTTGAAGTACCACAACTGGATGCATTTACATTCGGTTATATGGTTTATTTCTTCGAATTAAGCGTTGCAATGAGCGGCTATTTATTAGGTGTGAATCCATTTAACCAACCTGGTGTTGAAGCATATAAACAAAATATGTTTGCGTTATTAGGAAAACCAGGATTTGAAGATAAAAAGGCTGAACTTGAAGCGCGTTTAAATAAATAATATTGTTGTCTAATGGAGCTAAGGCGTATTGCCTTAGCTTTTTTAATGCACTTTTTCTTTAATTTCGATAAAATGAGATGAGAGTAGGTGGTGTCATGGATTTTATAATGCAATATTTTAGTGAAGAAGCGATCAAAGGATATTTTGATACTTTTGAATCATTCGGTATTATCATCGCTTTTTTATTACCGTTTATAGAAGCATTTTTACCGATATTACCGATTGCGTTATTTGCAGTTGTTAATGTAAATACATATGGACTGGTTCTGGGGTTTATAATCACCTGGTTGGGTGCATTTTGTGGTGCGTATTTCGTATTTCTATTAGTAAGAAAATATGGGCAACATAAATTTCTGAGGCATCTTAATAAACACCCCCATACTTTGAAGTTGATTAGACGTATTGATGAAAAAGGTGTCATGCCGTTATTCATTTTATTGTGTTTTCCTTTCACACCATCAAGTGTAATAAACGTTGTCGCAGGGTTAAGCACGATCTCATTGAAACAATACCTTATCGCTGTTTTAAGTGGAAAAGCAGTAATGCTATTCATATTAAGTTTTATCGGTAATGATATATATTCCTTTGTTAGAGAACCGAAAAAGAGTATAATTGTAGCTATAGCTTTATTCATTTTATGGATGATTGGAAAGCTTATTGAAAGAAGTATTACACAAAACGAGGCCAGACGATGAAAATTAAAAGTATTATCTTTTCGTTAATATTTTCACTGATTTTTATCATATTTTTGCGTTCATTTTTTATTTCTAACTATATCATTACTGGCCATTCAATGGAACCTACATATCATGATGGTGATCGTGTGCTCGTTAATCAATTTATTGATATTGTAATTGAACCCCAGATCGATGATGTTTACTTTTTTAAACTGAATGAAAATGAAACTATGGTAAAACGTATTATTGCTACGCCGGGTGATTACATAAAAATATCAAAGAACACGCTTTATATTAATGGAAAGAAGTCAAGATACAGTGATTCGTCGATGCAGCTATTGCTGGATGATAAGATGAGAAAATATCGTACTGTTCCGCAGGATTGTTATTTAGTTCTTGGAGATAATATTGATGATAGTACTGACTCAAGAACATATGGATGTATCAGTCGGAATCAAATGTTAGGAAAAGTGATTTATACGTATTGGCAGAATAAAAAATAAGAGGTGGCAATTTGAAGAAGGAAATCGTAGAATGGTTGATTGCGATAGCAGTTGCAGTAGCTCTAATATTTGTGATTAATCAATTTTTATTTGTAACGTATACCGTTAAAGGAGATTCAATGGATCCCACTTTAAAAGACGGTGAAAAAGTTATTGTGAACAAGATTGGCTATACATTAGGAAATATAGACAATGGTGATGTGATTGTTTTCCATGCAGATGAAAAAGCAGACTATGTAAAACGTGTTATCGGTAATGCTGGTGATACAGTTGAGTACAAAGATGATCAATTATATGTTAATGGCAAAAAAGTAGATGAACCATATCTAGAAGAAAATAAAGTTGCAAAAACAAATATTTTATTAACTGAAAATTTTAGTGTCAAAGATTTAGCAAACGCTGATGGTAAAAATAAGATACCAGAAGGTAGCTTATTAGTATTAGGTGATAATCGTGAAGTAAGTAAAGATAGTCGTTATTTTGGTTTAATTAAAGAGGATCAGGTGGTCGGAGAAGTTGCATTACGATATTGGCCATTCAATAGTTTTCATTACAATTTTGATTCAAAATAAAAACTACCGCACTTTTTATAATTTATTATAAGAAGTGCATTTTTTTTAGGAGGTAAATTTTATGTCCGTTAAATTTTTGATGGGTAGACGTGGTACTGGTAAAACGCATTATATTATCGAATCCATTAAAGATAAACTTAAAGAGCAAGCATTAGGTGATCCAATTATTATGATAGCACCGAGACAAAGTACATTTTCAATTGAACAGGCGTTAAGTCATGATGAATTAATCAAAGGAAGTATGCGTACTGCAATATATTCTTTTGATCGATTATATTGGCGTCTGAAAAGTGAACTTGGTGGCACGGATTTATCATTGATTTCAAAAGCGGGCATTGAGATGTTGACGTATGACGTATTATTGCAGCAACAAACGCAATTACGTCGTTTCAAGACATCGAGCCAGTACTATGGATTTAGTCAAAAACTCAGTCAGACGATCAGTGAATTAAAAAAATATAATGTAACAGTTGAGCAATTAAAAGCTTTATCGACTGCTAACTTAGAAGTAAGAACGCAGGATAAGCTGCATGATATTGCACTTGTTTATGATCATTTAAATAATGAAATGAACAATGAATTTATGCAATCCGAAGACACACTCTATCATTTAATTCAGTTGATAGAATCATCTGCATCAATAAAGCAATCTGATATATATATAGACGGATTTTATAATTTTACGACAATCGAATATTTAGTTATTTTAGCGCTGTGCAGACATGCAAAATCTGTGACGATTGCATTAACGATTGATCCGGAAAAGCGAAGCGATTTATTTCGTAAAACAGAAGAAACTTATCATGATATTACAGAATACTTAAAGATTGCTCATATTGATTTTGAAATCAAAAAATTTATTACGAAATATCGCTTTAAAAATGCTGCTTTAAACCATTTAGAAGAAAATTTCGATGCAATTCATGTAGATGTTTATCCTGAATCTTCAATTGAAATATTAGAATCAGATAACATTCAGTCTGAAGTGAATGCAATCATGCATAAAATATATAATTTAGGAAAATCTGAATACAGGTATAAAGATATTGCCGTGTTATATCGAGATCAATCTTATGCGGATGCTTTGATTAAAAGAGCAAATCAACTGAAGATCCCTTATCATACGGATAAAAAAGAAGTGATGCATCATCACCATAGCATAGAATTAATTCGTTCATTACTTGATTTCTTTAAAAATACTTATCAAATCGATCATCTGTTTAGAGCACTAAAAACAGGTTTACTCACGAAAAATGTTGAACGTATAGACATACAGTTTGTTGATATGCTTGAAAATGTAATGATAACACGAGGTATGCAATATAAAGACTTGATTCAAAGAAGAAAGCTTCAATTTATTAAAGATGATATGTATTCCACGGAAGTGTGGGAGCAGTTTTTACAATACATAGAAGCAACACTGGAAATTATTGAGCCTTTAAGAATCAGTTTGATGAATGCTACGAATGCGAATGAATTTGCTACACACTTATATCAATTCCTGTTAAATATTCAGTTACCTGAATATTTGATGGCAAGCCGTGATAAGATGCATGAAGTGGGTCAAAATTATAAGGCGCTTGAGTTTGATCAATTATTGTCAGGTATTAATCAAGTGTTAGACGACTTTGTTGAAGTACTACGTGATAAAGATTTACCTTATCAAGTAATGACAGAAATTTTAGATGTTGGGCTTGTTGCTTTAGAATACAGTGCTGCGCCACAAGGCTTGGATCAAATACAAATTTTGAACTTAGATTTAGCTAAAGTTGAAAATAAAAAAGTTATTTTTGTTTGTGGATTGAACGATGAAATCTTACCACGTCGAATCAAAGAAGATGCAATTATTACCGATTATGAAAAAAGGAACATCTCAGATATTGGTGGCTTAAAATTAGCACCGACTACTGATTTACTGACGCAAGATGAGCGTTTTGTTGCGTATATTGCAATGACCAATGCATCTGAATTGCTTTTCCTATCATATTGTTTGATGAATCAGTCTTTTGAAGCGATGCGCCCTTCACCTTATATTAACGATATTAAAGGCATCAGTCTTACACATACAGTTAACACGTCACAATTTAAACCAAACGAACGTATAACGACGATAAATACTGGTATTAATGTTGCAGCACACCATTATCAGGATGCTGAGTGGCAGGCTATTATTAACTTCTACAATAACAATGGCTACAGCGATATATTTGATTTAGGTAAATATCGTAACCAGACAAAACCGCTAAATGAAATAAATATTGATACATTGTATGGTGATGTAATAAAAGCGAGTGTGTCACGATTTGAAAGCTATAATCAGTGTGCTTTTAAACATTTCGCTGATCACGGATTAAGACTAAGACCTCGTGATAATTATGAACTGCAAAGTTTCCAGCTCGGAAATATTTATCATGAAGTATTAGCATATTTAGGAGAAACGTTTAAAGACCAGTTATTTAATGTCTCTAAAGAGGATATCAGACAAGCAGTACGTCAATATTTAGCACAACATTTACCGAATGTACAGTTTGAAATAATGTATTCTAAACAACATTATCGTTTTATGATGCTTAAGATTGAAGCGATGCTGACTGATACATTTAGCATGATTCAGTCACATCAGAAACAGAGTAAATTTAAGATGGCTAAGTTTGAAACACGATTCGGTAAAGGCGGAGAACTTGAAAGTCAAAAGATTAATTTACCTGCTGGAAAAAAGGTCGAAATTAGTGGTCAGATAGACAGAATAGATATATTAAATCATATGAATCAGGATTATGTCTCTGTCATAGACTATAAATCTGGATCTACTGCACTTGACCTACGTAAAGTTTACTATGGCATTCAGATGCAGATGATGACCTATATGGATGTCGTCCTACAAAATAAATCAGCACTTGGACTTAAAGAGACAACACTTCCTGCAGGCATGCTGTATTTTCATGTTTATGAACCAAAGCTTAAATTGAATCATAAAAATGAAATGTCTCAGGATCTGTTAAAGAAAAGAGCTGCGGCATATAAGATGGACGGTTATATTATTGATGATTTAGACCTGGTGAGTTATTTTGATGAAGCGATAAGTGAATCGAATAAATCAGATATTGTACCTGCTAGTTTAAAAAAATCAGGAGAATTTACTGCTGCATCTAAAGTATTACCTGTCGATGTGCTTAATCGATTTATTGAACATAATCGTAACAACTTTAAAAATACTGCACAAAATGTATTATCAGGAGATTGCAGTATTACACCGTTATCCTATGATAATAAATTACCGTGTGATTTTTGTGATTTCAAACCGGTATGTCATATCGATCCAATCTTAAATGCACAGGATATACGTGTGAAGAATGAGAAGATAGATGCTATTCAAGAAATAATGAAAGGAGAACAAACTGATGGCGATGACGTGGACTAAAGACCAGTTACTTGCGATAGAAACAGTCGGTCAGGATACTTTAGTATCAGCGGCAGCAGGTAGTGGTAAGACTGCTGTTCTCGTTGAACGTATTATTCGAAAAATAATCGATCAGAAAATAAATATCGATGAAATGCTGATTGTGACTTTTACCAATGCGAGTGCCAAAGAAATGCGCGAACGTATTCATGCAAGAATATTAAGCGAATTAAAAGATAATCCGACGGAACATCTTAAAAGCCAGCTCATTAAAATTCATCAGGCAGAAATATCAACCCTTCATCGTTTCTGTTTGAATTTAATCGAGAAATATTACTATACAATTGATCTGGATCCTACTTTCAGGACAGGAAACGATGAAGAAATGTCACTATTATTGATGCAGGCCATTGATGAAGTTTTAGAAGAGGCGTATGAACGTCTGGATGATGACTATTTAAAGTTAATCCTACATTTAACAAATGAACGCAGTGACAATGAATTACGCGCCTTACTATCAAGATTATATTACTTTACGATCGCTAATAGTGAACCGCTACTATGGTTACAAAATATTCGATTAGCATACAGAAATGCGCACACAGAAGATGAAAATTTCAAACGTTTAGCTGAGATTATCGAAACGTCGATGAAACATGCACGATATCTTATCAGACGTTCAGAAAGTTACTGCATGGATGAAGTGTTTGAGAAGACGTTAGATTATTTACAGAACATCGATAAAAGTCTTGAAATGCCGAGTGGATTAGACGCTCAATATGAAGTGATTAAGAATATTAATTTTGGACGTAAACCAACTGTAAAGACTAAAGATGATCCTGAAGCGAAGATGATGAATGATTTAATCACTAAAGATCTAGCTGAAGTAAAAGGAATTATTGCCAGTCTTCAAAGTATGTTATATGCGCCCCCACAAGAAATGGCCGAAGATATACATGCAATGTACGGTGAAGTATCAGCACTAACTGAACTAACAGCTCAAGTGATTGAGCGTTTCGCAATATTAAAACGCGAACGTAAAGTAATTGATTTCAGTGATTATGAGCATTTTGCATTAAAAATATTATTATCTGACGGTAAACCAACTGAAATTGCACAAAATTTACGTGAACATTATCATGAAATTTTAGTCGATGAATATCAGGATACTAACCGTGTGCAGGAAAGTATTATTCAGGCAATCAAAAAACATCCGGAATCTTCAGGTAATCTATTTATGGTTGGTGATGTTAAGCAATCGATATACAAATTTAGACAAGCTGAACCTGAGTTATTCCTGCAAAAATATGCTGAATTTAAAACAGAGAAAACCGGAAAAGTTGTAGAACTTTCCAGAAACTTTAGGTCACGACTTTCTGTTATTGATGATACGAATGCAATATTTGAACGTATTATGGACACGACGATAGGTGATATCGAGTACGATGATGCACAAAAACTATATTACGGTGCACCATTTGACGATGAACCACAATCAACAGAAATGGTAGTCATCAATAAAGAGCATATTGCGCTAGAACATCCCGAAAGTCATTATATTGCGCAGCGTATTCAGCAAATTATTGAAAATGAGCAGGTATATGATGTAAAAGCACAACAATACCGTAAAGCAACATATAAAGATATTGCGATTCTTGAACGTGGTTTTAGTAATGCGGTGACGCATATGCAGGTGATGAAAGCATATAACATACCGTTTCATGTAAGCAGTAAAGAAGGTTATTTTAAGACAGATGAAATTGAGTCTATCATGAGTTTTTTACGCGTTATTGATAATCCATTGCAGGATATTCCGTTAGCAGGTATATTACGTAGCATCATCTATCAGTTTAGCGCAGATGACCTTGCAACGATTCGGTCTATCGATACTTCAATCTATCTTTATCAAAACTTATTGCAGTATAAAGAGAGTGGCAGCAATGATACTTTAAAAACAAAAGTAACAAAAGTATTAAGTGATATTGAAGATTATCGTAACTGTCAGCAATCGATGAGTGTAAGTCAGCTACTGTCATATATTTATGAGGATACACATTTTATTGAGAAATATTTATTACTAGCTGGTGGGCATCAGCGTGAAGCAAATTTAAATAAACTACTTAGTTTAGCTGATAACTTTGAGCAATCAAGTTATCGCGGTGTGTTCCAGTTTATCCGTTATATCGATAATATGTTAAATAACCAAAAGGATTTTGGTGAAGTGAATATCATATCGGATGAAGCGGATGTCGTAAGAATGATGACAGTCCATGCTTCTAAAGGGTTAGAGTTTCCATTCGTAATCTATGCAGGTCTAAATAAAAAATTTAACTTAAGAGATATGAATTCAGATGTATTACTGGATCAACGTATGGGATTGTCAATTAATTATTTCGATGCAAAAGAAAATGTATCATTCCCTTTAATGTTAAACGGTATATTCAAGCATCAGCTCAGATTGTCACAAGTATCTGAGGAATTACGTCTCATGTATGTAGCATTTACACGTGCACGTGAGAAATTAATTTTACTTGGTTCTGTTCGAACGGAAGAAGCATTAGAGAAGTATCACAATATTGATATGCACGATAAACTTGATCTTTTCTATCGTATGAATGCTACGACGCCTCTAGCATTTATCCTGCCTGCGATATTACAGCCTGATGCGCCACTTCATATTCCGGTCACTATGATTACTGAACTTGAATTTAACGAACCAGATATTACTGAACCTTCAGTCGATGCAGATATAGAAGAATTAAAATGGTTAACTGACTTAGAAAATTATCGTTATCCATATGAGGAAGAATTTACGCTACCGACAAAAGAAAGTGTGTCTGATATAAAGAAAGCAGAATTAGAAGATGATTTAACCATGTGGACGTATGTCAATCAATATAAACTTGGTAAGAAACAATTTGATCGACCTAAGTTTATGACTGAACAGAAGAAAACAGCGCAGGAAGTCGGAACATTAATGCATCTCGTTATGCAGCACTTACCACAGAAGAGAATGGATGATAGCGCATTACATGACTTTATTGAAAGTTTAGTTGATAAGAAACTGATTGCTCGTGAAGATGTGGCATATATTAACATCGCGCATATCAAGACATTTATGTCATCTGAGATTTTCAGTATGTTAATAGAGGCAGAAGAAGTTTATCATGAACTGCCATTTGTTATCGGCAAACAATATTTAGTCGATGCACATCCCGATCAACTTGTACAAGGGATGATCGACTGTGTATTTAAATATCATGATGAATATTATCTATTAGATTATAAGACAGATAAAGTTGTGCCAAGGTTAAGCAGAACGATTGAGGAAACAATACACGCTATGGCAGAGAAATATCGCGTTCAGATGACTTATTATAAAGCAGCATTGGAAACGGTGTTAAATGTCCCTGTAAAACCTTATCTGTATTTCTTTGAAGGTGGATTAGTAGAGGTGAAAGCATGAAACAAACTTTAGTACATGTGCTATATGCAATACCACTTATATTATATACATTAAGTGTGGCATTTTTAATCAATCAGCCGATTGAACTGATTAATCCGTTTGAATATTATAATGAAATGGAGATGCCAACCTTATCTTTATATATCATGATGATTATTTTTGTAAGTTTTAGTATGTTTGGATTTATTATTGCATATCGTTTTTCTATTTTAAGTAAACTCAATAATAAATCGATGCTATTATTTATACTATTTAGTTTATTATTTTCATTATTTATCACAAGAATGAGTGTGCTAATAGGGCTAGCAGTCATGTTGCTTATATTAAAGTTTTTAAGCAGAAAGCAAATATCTTCCAGACAATATTTATTGTTGTCTGGAAGTATATATGCTGGATTTTTATTGATTTTCATCATTCCATTAATGATTCTGTTTAAAGATTATGAAGCATTTTTAAATGTAAATCAATTTCAGCAGTTTATAGAGATTTATAATAAACATCAATTGTTTGATTTTATACGTTTAAATATTACCTTATTTATTTCTCATTTATTACATTATATCGTAGTGATATTTATCGGAATGATGCCGGGATTGTTAATGGGCATGTATCATCGCAATATAAGAGAAGCATCAATTAATATTATCATTCAGGCGCTCATTTTTTTAATTAGTGGAACAGCTGTAAAGCTACTTATCTTTAAATTTAGTTATAGCTTTCTGCAATTCTCACTGACAATTCTCGGTTCAAGCCTACAGGGAATAGGATTAATGTTATTAATTATCTTATGTGTAAGGTACATTGAGAGGCAGTATAAGGCAGAAAAGATGACAATGCATGCATTACTATATATCAGTACAATTTGTATAATAGAGCTAATCATTTATAGTTTATTTACCGGAATATATAAATTACCGTATCCTGCACCATCTATCGTAAATTTATTGCAGTATTCAGTGATTGTAGCACTTATTATAGCTATATTATTCATTGTTTTAAGTAAGTGGAGTGACCAACTTTATAAAAATAATCATAGATAAATCTAAAAAGCATGAAAGTTATGACAATATTCTGTATAATGAGGGCAACACAGAAGAGGAGTGGAAGCAGAATGAAGTTTTTAACATTTAAGATTGGCGATAAAGAAACATATGGCGTTAAAGTTAAACGCGAGGATGCAGCCTGGGATTTAGTAAAAGTATTTGCTGATTTCAAGGAAGGGGATTATCCTAAAACGTTACTTGAAGCTTTACAGCAAAATAATACAGTAGATTTTCAGGAGTTAGTGCGTGCAACAATTGAAAAAGTTGAAGCTTCTGAAAATAAAGCTGATTATAAATATGAATTTACAGCGATTCAGTTCTTACCACCTGTTACACCTACAAATAATGTTATTGCTATTGGTCGTAACTATGAAGAACATGCATCTGAGTTAAATAATGAAGTAGATCAGTTATATGTATTTACTAAAGCACCATCAAGTTTAATCGGTGATGGTAACGAAATTCCTTCACATAGTGACGTAACGAATGCACTGGATTACGAAGGTGAATTGGGTGTTGTTATCGGTAAATATGGACACAAAATTCCAAAAGCGATGGCATTGGATTATGTATATGGTTATACAATTATCAATGATATTACAGCACGTGACTTACAGAAAGCACATTCACAGGCATTTCTTTCAAAAAGTTTAATTGGTGGTTGTCCGATGGGACCATACATCGTTACGAAAGATGAATTACCTATGCCTGAGAATGCAAATATCGTAACGAAAGTTAACAATGAAATTCGTCAGGATGGTAATACGAAAGATATGGTATTAAAGATTGATGATTTAATTGCCGAAATTTCAAAATATGTTGCGCTTCACCCGGGAGACATTATTGCAACGGGTACACCAAGTGGTGTTGGAGCAGGTATGAATCCTCCTGTTTACTTAAAACGTGGCGATGAAATTAAAGTAACGATCGATGGTATCGGTACTTTAATGAACACAGTTGGAGAATAAGAATTTTTATTAGAGAGACAGTCTTTAAAACGGACTGTCTTTTCTACGGAAAAATTTAATAATAGTGAAGAAACTAAACGCATTAGTAACGAAAATATTAATTATATGTTAAACTATATGAGTATGTATTATAGATAGGGGGGAACAAAGATGATCACTGGTATGTTACATTTACACATCATGAGTTGGGTTGTTTCATTAATCGTCTTTTTTGCAGCATATGAAAACTTCTCAGATCGTTTAGGACCAAGCAAATATTTTAAACCACTGATGATGTTATTACGTATCTTTGCTTTACTTGCCTTAGCAAGTGGAGGTTATATCTTCTTCAAAGCAATGAATGCAGACGCAATGATGTATGGGTTTAAGTTTTTATTAGGTTTGGCAACAATTGGCTTAATGGAAGTGACTTTAGCGCGTAAGAAAAAGAAGAAACCATCAAGAAACTTCTTCTACATCGTGATTTTAGTTGCGCTAATTACAATTGGATTGGGCGTGCACTTACCACTTGGACCAATCACAGGTATGTTTAAATAATTTAGGTTCTATGTCAAATAGGACTGATGCTGTAATTAGAGATTAAGCGACAACTTTATGTTGCTTAATCTCTTTTTTTGATTCAGGTAAATATAATCTTGAA
>NZ_MJBI02000033.1 GCF_002742385.2 Macrococcoides goetzii | reverse complement strand
TTATAAGATCCCTCAAAGATGATGAGGTTAATAGGTTCGAGGTGGAAGTACAGTAATGTATGGAGCTGACGAATACTAATCGATCGAAGACTTAATCAAATTTATAGATTTTTTATTCGGGATTGCCGGGTAATATCTAAATTTTCTTCTTACTTATCTAGTTTTGAAAGTATAATATTATTATCTTTCATTTGTCTGGTG
>NZ_MJBI02000032.1 GCF_002742385.2 Macrococcoides goetzii | reverse complement strand
GGCTGGATCACCTCCTTTCTAAGGATAATTACGGAAATCAGACTTTTAAGTCTGATAGGGATTAACATTGACATATTGTATTCAGTTTTGAATGTTTATCGGACCTTTGGTCCAGTAAGTCATTCAAATTGTACTTTGAAAACTAGATAAAGTAAGAAGAAATAAAAGATTTTACCAAGCAAAACCGAGTGAGTTCATTTTTGAATTCTTAAAAAAATCGCGCGTC
>NZ_MJBI02000031.1 GCF_002742385.2 Macrococcoides goetzii | reverse complement strand
GACGCGCGATTTTTTTAAGAATTCAAAAATGAACTCACTCGGTTTTGCTTGGTAAAATCTTTTATTTCTTCTTACTTTATCTAGTTTTCAAAGTACAATAATTAAAATGGTGGGCCTAAATGGACTCGAACCATCGACCTCACGCTTATCAGGCGTGCGCTCTAACCAGCTGAGCTATAGGCCCATTTTAATTTTGAATATTTACTAATGACCAAAGGTCAAATATAAACATTCAAAACTGAATACAATATGTCAATGTTAATCCCTATCAGACTTAAAAGTCTGATTTCCGTAATTATCCTTAGAAAGGAGGTGATCCAGC
>NZ_MJBI02000030.1 GCF_002742385.2 Macrococcoides goetzii | reverse complement strand
ATCACGTTGTACTGTGATTATGATTGTTTCCTCTGTTACGTTACCTGCTTCATCTGTCACTGTGATTGTTACTGGGAAGTCACGTGTCTCTTCGTACGTGCCTGTCGCAGCGTCATCGTTCCAGTCTGTGATGATATCCGGTGTACCGATGATCTGGTTGTTCACGTCATCATATGTTAAGCCTGATGGTAGGCCTGTTACTTCTTCCGTCGTGTCGTTATCATCTGTGATCGTTACTGGGATCGGCGTGATCACCTGTCCTTCTGTAACTGTCGCATCTGATGCATCCACCGTCGGTGCTGTTGTATCTGCTACCTTCGGATTGTTA
>NZ_MJBI02000002.1 GCF_002742385.2 Macrococcoides goetzii | reverse complement strand
TTTGATTGCTTATGGCAATCACTCTTGGGAGTGAACTAAGTTCACTCAAATTATTGGAATTAACGTTGACATATTGTCATTCAGTTTTCAATGTTCATTTTTTCGCGTTACAAGAATTAATGTTACCATAACTCCCAACTCTTTGCAACACTCATTTTTAAGAAGTTTTACACTTGAATGTTTGTTTCGTTTCAAGCAGTAATCTTTCTTGCTTTATTATATTACATCGTTATGAACATAGTTTCAAGTGCAAGTTTTACACTTTTTCACTTTGTTAATTTCGATGTCTTAAAGCTTTGCATCGCTTGTTTTCAGCGACTTTTATATCTTATCAAGATGGATTACTTTCGTCAATACTTTTTTACAACTTTTTTGTTTATTTTAAAATTAATTACGGAATGCTTATTGCTAGGCAAAATAAAACAGCGATTGAACGAGCATTCAATCGCTGTAATGATTAATGAACTACCTTATTTTTAAAGACGAATTGATAGATGATGATTAAGAGTGAGGCCACTAAAATACCAAATGCCATATTATTATCTATCGTAGTAAATACATTACTGTAATAGAAGAAAGACATAATAATCGATCCTGTCGTTGATCCAATAAATTTAAGCAGACTATAAGTGCTCATCATACTGCCTAATTGATGAGGCGCTGCACTTTCCTGTATCGTTACAATATTCTTTGTAAAAACTGTACCAAAAGATAAGCCTAAAAATGCTGATGCGATCGTTACAGCTATCGCATGATCAAAAATGAATATGATCAAACTTCCGATAATCATATATAAGAAACTTAATTGATAGACACGTTGTATCGTAAGTTTTGTTTCAAGCGTTTTCAATATAAATGTTGAAAGCAACCAGAATATCGAAATCGTAAACGTAGTCAGTCCTGCAAGCAACGGACTTAACCCCTTTTCTGTCTGAAGGTAAATCGGCAGAAAAATATTTGTCCCCATCATGATAATCGCATATAGCATATCCGTACCCATCACGATCCCGATTCTCTTATTAAATGCTTTCACTGGGATAAACGGTTCATTTAGTCTGCTTTCATATTTTATGAATATGATTAATATCATCATCGCCAAAATAAATAAAGCAGCATGAATAAACCAATGTGTTTCTATTAATAATGCACAAAGCAAGCTTCCAAGAAAGATATAAAAGTATATCAATCCTTTAAAATCAAATTTACTTTCCTGTTTCATTTCTTCAAACTTAAAATATTTAATGACCAGGACAATTGCTAAAAGTGCTAATGGAACATTGACGTAGAATAAATAACTCCAATTAAGATACGTCAAAATAAGTCCACCGAGTATCGGACCGACGATACTAGAGATACCCCATACCGATCCAACGATTCCCATCACCTTATAGCGGTAAGGAATTTCAAACGCTATCTTCGGTATGATATTCCCCATCGTCATCATAATTCCTGCACCTAACCCTTGCACTAATCTTGATGCAAGCAACATTTCAAATGTAAACGATAGTCCAGATAACATACTACCGATTATAAAAACAATAATACCGAGTATCATTAACCTTTTAGCACCTAGCCGCTTCATCAATTCTCCAACAATAGGTGTTACAATTACAATTGCTATCATATAAGTAGTGAAAATCAATGCGAGTGACTTTGTTGCATTTAAATCTTTCCCTATCGCGGGTGTTGCGAGTGAAATTATTGATGTTTCAATCGCACTCATAAACATAATAATCACTAATGCACTAATTAATCCTCTTTTCATCTTATCCCTCCATAGGAAAAATCAGATTAAACTTGCGTCTAATCTGATTTATCTTTTCTTTCTATTCGATTTCTTTTTCTTATGCGATACAACCTGTGTTGATTTTGACTGTTTTGTATTCTGTACTGTTTCAATAACAGGTTCTTCCCATGTACCTCGCGCTATTTTACGCGCTTTACGTTCTTCATATGATAAGCGATTATACTTCGGTAAAGATAATAGCTGAAATGCATTGCATAACAGTAAACTAAATATCGTGCAGTATAGCCACATCATATCTTTAACTTTTAAAAATGGAATCAATTCTACAGTTGTCATCACAACCATAAAGAACATTGCCGGAATAAATACATTCTTTCCTGTAAGTTTATTCTTATAAATTGCAACTGCAACTCCAAAAATAACGATAAGCAATGGAATCCAGATAAATTTCAAGATATCTCCGTCCTGTTTACCGAAACGTAAATATCTGAAATACACTAAATCAATTATCGCAAACAAAATAATTACGACCTGAATAGCATTCCATCCGTTCTTGAATATGCCTTGACCCATTTGATGAATAAAAAGATATGCAAAAAATGCCAGCTGAGAAATTGATGCAATCAGCAACCCATAACCCATAAACCAAACTAATGCGGCTAAAAATTCACCCATTTCACCTTTCACTAAGTAAACTGTCAGTTTGTCATATCCGAAAACTAAACTGACAAGCACTGTACAAACAAGGCCGATTAATAAAGTAATACCGTAAAATTTACCTAAATTCTTTAAAGTCACTTTAATACCTCATTACTTTTCTTCTGTTTTATTAATAATGCGCTCTGCCATATTTAAATAAATTTGACCTAGTTGATGATCTTCAGCATAAACTGACGGTGCAAATGCTTCTTCAGTCCAGTCAGGTTGTGCAAGTGGTAATTGGCCGATTAATTCTGTGTTTAACTCAGATGCTAATTTCTCTCCGCCACCTTTACCAAACACATATTCTTTCTCTCCTGTCACTTTGCTTTCAAAGTATGACATGTTCTCCACTACACCTAATATTTCATGATCAGTATGTAATGCCATAGCACCCGCACGCGCTGCAACAAATGCTGCTGTCGGATGAGGCGTTGTTACAATAATTTCTTTACTCTTCGGCAACATTGTATGTACATCAAGCGCAACGTCCCCTGTACCTGGTGGTAAATCTAAAAGGATATAGTCTAACTCTCCCCAATTTACTTCCTGGAAGAAGTTATTGATCATTTTACCTAACATTGGACCACGCCAGATAACTGGTGTGTTCTCTTCTACGAAAAATGCCATTGAAATAACTTTTACCCCGAAACGCTCAACTGGTTTAATTCTATTCCCTTCAATTTCAGGTTTTTCTGAAATCCCCATCATATCAGGTACACTAAATCCGTAAATATCCGCATCAACTAGCCCAACACGTTTTCCTAAGCGTGCTAAAGCAACTGCTAAGTTAACAGAAACTGTAGATTTACCTACGCCGCCTTTACCAGAAGCAATCGCAATAAAATTCACTTTATCATCCGGTGAAATTAATCGTTCGATTTCAGAAGATGACTGGCCACGGAATTGTTCTAAAGCTTCGTCATCTAATTGTTCGAAACGAAGCCCAACAGTATTTGCTCCATTTTCTTTTAATACTTCAACGATCTTCATTTGTAGATCAAGCTGTTCTTGTCCACCAAGCTTCGCGATACCGATCTTTAATGAAACATGATTTTTCTCTTCTTTAATTGAAACTTCCTTTACCCCACCAGTTTCTTTTAACGGAAGATTCACAACTGGATCATTTAACTTTTCGATTAATTCAATAACTTGTTCTTTAGTCAGCACAATAAACGCTCCTTCTTATTTCTAATAGCTATAGTTTAACAAAAGATTGTCACTTTGTATAAATTAATTTCTTATTCTAGGTTATATTCTATTAAAAGGGCTATAATAGATTACGGATTAAATTGAAAATAACGAAGATATACATATCGTACACATTTAAAGGAGAACACTATGACTAAAAACTACACAATTATGCAATACTTTGAATGGCATTCAAACGATGACGGTAATCACTGGAACAGATTAAAGGATGAAGCTGCATCACTCAAAGAAAAAGGATTTAATGCAATCTGGTTACCACCCGCAACGAAAGCAGATCACGTCATGAATACCGGCTATAGCGTATATGATTTATACGACTTAGGAGAATTCGACCAAAAAGGACAGGTTCGAACAAAATACGGTACAAAAGAAGAATTAATCGCAGCAATCGAAGCACTTCATGAACAAGACATTAAAGTTTATGCAGATGTCGTTCTAAATCATAAAGCAGGTGCTGATGAAGCTGAAACAGTACGCGTTGTAGAAGTTGATTCGAATGACAGAAATCATGAAATTTCTGAACCATTTGATATCGATGCGTTTACAAAATTCTATTTCCCGGGTCGTAATAAAAAATACAGTGCGTTCGAATGGAACTATACACATTTCAATGGTACTGATTATGACCATCGTACAGGACGAACAGGTATATTTAAAATTTTAGGTGAAAATAAAGACTGGAATGAAAATGTCGATCAGGAAAAAGGTAACTTTGATTATCTGATGTTTACAAATGTGGATTATCAACATCCCGACGTACGCGAAGAGACAATTAATTGGGGTAAATGGTTTATCGATACATTAAATATTGATGGTATGCGTCTTGATGCAGTAAAACATATTGAAAGTTATTTTATACGTGACTTTGTACATGCAATGCGCGAACATCGCGGTCAAGATTTCTATTTTGTCGGTGAATTCTGGAATCCAGACCTTGAAGTGAATGAGAACTTTTTAGATGAAGCAGAATACAGCTTAGATTTATTCGATGTGAGACTACACTTTAACTTTAAAGCTGCTTCAGAAGGTGGCGCTGCTTATGATCTACGTCAAATATTTGATGGCACTTTAGTGAAAGAGAATCCTGAGCATGCAGTAACCTTTGTAGACAATCATGATTCGCAACCAGGAGAAGCTTTAGAATCATTTGTTAAAGATTGGTTTAAACAATCTGCATACGCCCTTATCTTACTTCGTGAAGATGGTTTCCCATGTGTATTCTATGGCGATTATTATGGTATTGGCGGAGAAAATCCAATTGATGGTAAACAGATGGCGATCGATCCTTTACTCTATGTCCGTAAATTAAAAGCTTATGGTCAGCAAGATGATTACTTCGATCATCCAAATGTTGTCGGTTGGGTTAGACGTGGATATGCTGAAGATAAATCAGGATGTGCTGTCATCCTTAATAACAGCGAACAACCTGCTGAAAAACAAATGTTTGTTGGCGAAGATCGTGCCGGACAAACGTGGTATGACTATACCGACACCATTGAAGAAGGTGTGGTTATCGATGAAGAAGGTAATGGCATCTTCAAAGTAAATCCAGGCAGTGTGTCTGTATATTGCGAAAAAGAAGCATAATTAAAAAGATGACTGATCAATTAATCTGATCAGCCATCTTTTTTTAAAATATTATAAATGTTTCACTTCAGGTAACGGTTTCACCTGTGATTCAATCCATTCGCGCTTTGCTTCAAGAAATGGTGGTAAAGATAAACTTTCACCTAATGATTCAAGTGGTTCATTAACATCAAATCCCGGACCATCCGTTGCAAGTTCTATCAATATGCCTTGTCGCGTTCTTATATAAAGCGATTTAAAGAAATGACGATCTACGAAACCACTAGATGGTATATTATTTTCTTTAATAAAATCTATCCACTCTTGTAATTCATCTTCATCTTTAACACGTAATGCTATATGATGCATACTTCCTTTACCTGGACGTTCTTTCGCTTCAGTGTTATGCACTACTTGCAATTCATCGCCAGTGCCACCAAGGTCTGAACTAAACGTTAGTATTTCTTGCTGTGTAACTGGATGCACAAACGATCCTGTACTTCTATAGTCAAATATTTCAGTTAATACACTGCTAAATCCTTCTGCATCCTGGACATCCATCTTAAACGGACCAAGGCCAGTAATACCAAATTCAACTGGTACAACACTTTTTTCCCATGGTGTTCCTGCAGCTACACCTGCATTTGTACGGTCAGAAACTAACGCGAGTCGTTGACCTTCAAAATCTTCAAATTCTAATGTTAGTCTACCGTTAATCTCAATCGGTGCATCATGTTGTACATTGTATTGCTCAAAGCGTTCTTTAAAATAATGTATCGCTTCATCGCTTTTTACGCGCAATGCTATTTGCGAAATACTATTTGTCCCGCGATATGTGCTGCCGACGTTCGGTATTTCAAAGAATGTAATGTCCGTACCCGGATTTGCAACGCCATCTGCATAAAAAAGATGATACATTGACGGATCATCCTGGTTTACTGTCTTCTTCACTAAACGCATACCTAATATTTCAGTGTAAAATACTAAATTTTTTGCAGCATCTTTTGTAATACCTGATGCATGATGTTGTCCTAATATTTTTCTCATGATTATCTACCTCTTTTAATTTTAAATTTTATGTTAAAGATTATATTAAAGTTTTATATTAAATTTATTCCCGTTTCGAGATTATTTATGTTTTATCTTTCGAAGCAACTGTAATAATTCTTTTTGTTCATCCTGATCAAGGCCACTGAAAAGTTCTTCCTGCAATGCAGTGTGTTTAGGTCTCAGTGTTTCAACAACACGTTTTCCTTTGTGGGTCAATCGTATATGTTTCACCTTCCATTCCTGCGAACGTTCTATTAACCCATCTGCTTCTAATTTCTTAAGCAAATGCGTAATGTTCCCTTTCGTGACAAACATTAATTCAGATAATTCATTTTGTGTACAACCAGGATGAATATCTATTTGATTCAAACAGTCGAAGTGACTTGATGAATATCCTGTTTCCTTTAATTGTTCATTAATTTCTTTCAGAATATCGTTATAAATACGCGCCATATTAAGCCATACAAGATAACTTCTATTGGTTTCCATCTTCTCACCTCATTTATCAGTTTAACATTAAACTGATAAATGTCAATAGACTAGCACTGAAGTACTAGTCATCTTCTTTATTCAAATCTTCACTATCAGGATAGAATATTTCAGTTAAGTAATAAAGTAAGCTTATGACTGCCAGTATAACAAAGAAATTAATCTTAATATGCTGGTAGTTAATATGAACACCAAAATAAAACACGATTGTTGATAAACCAATCGTCAATAGATGGAAATACCATCCTTGAAAATATTTATTATCAGACTGCATGCGTTTTACGTCATCTAATATATATTCTATGACAACGAGCAGGAAATAGCCTATCGCAATATAGGAACCATAATAGAAACTATTATCCATCACATTCTCATTATACGTAAATTCAGCCAGTCTAAAATATATAAGGATACGACTCAAACCATACATACCAAACGTGATCATCAAAATAAATGAGGCACCGGAGATTAATACAACTGACAAAACAAATAAAATCGTGAATATAGAGCCTTTAGGAAATTTAAATTGTTTCATCAACTGCCCTCCTCATTATTTTTCCAATTCCCTTTTTTCTGTTAAATAATCTAAATATAGATTAACAAAGTATTTCGTTTTTGTGTAAAATAAAATAAACAAGGTTTTTATTTTACGTTTCAATAAAATTTATACTTTTAATATTTGTTCTATTGAATTTTATTGTATAATAAAGGAATAACTTAATCGTTAAAGGAGATTTACACATGAACACTATATTGGTTACTGGTGGTGCTGGTTATATCGGATCACATACAGTTACAAAGTTACTCAATTCTAATTATAACGTAATTGTGGCTGATGACCTATCAACAGGGCACAGAGATGCAGTTGATAGCCGTGCAAAGTTTTATCAATGTGATGTAAGCGATGAGAAACAGTTCTCAAAAATATTTGATGTTGAACAGATTGATGCAGTCTTACATTGTGCTGGAAAGATTGTCGTGAGTGAGTCTGTAAAAGATCCATTAAAATATTTTGAACATAACGTATGTGGATTAAATAGTGTGTTACGTGTTGTTGCTGACAAAGGTGTAAATAAATTTATGTTCTCATCAACTGCTTCTATCTATGGCAATAATTCATTTAATATTAAAGCAGTGGAATCTACACCTATTGCTCCAACCAACCCTTACGCTGAATCAAAACATATCGGCGAACAAATGATTCACTGGGTAAGCGAAAGATATGGTATCAATTACGTTATCTTTAGATATTTTAATGTGGCTGGTGCAATGCTGGATGGCTCTAATGGACTGCGCACTAAAAATCCAACGCACTTAATCCCTTCTATTAACAGCACATTGCTCGGAAAAAGAGAAGTGTTCGAAATCTTTGGCGATGATTACAAAACAGAAGATGGTACATGTATTCGAGACTTTATCCATGTCTTCGATCTTGCAAAAGCACATCAACTTGGAATGGATTATTTATTTAACGATGGTACATCAACTGTATTTAACCTGGGTACAGAGCAAGGTTATTCAGTAAAACAAGTTGTAGATGCAGCGCAAAAAGTAACCGGCCTGACACTTAACAAAAAGATATCAGAACGTCGTGGTGGAGACCCGGATTTCGTGCTAGCGAATGCTACAAAAGCACGTGCTACGCTTAACTGGTCACCAGAATATACATTAGGCGATATGATTCTTTCTGATTATAACTGGCGAAAGAAATTATAGATGCATATAAAAAGAGTCACACAATAAAATGTGTGGCTCTTTATTAGTTATTTTAAGTTTTCAGCTTGGTATACTATTTTTCCATCAATTACGGTTGCAGCTACTTCGATACCCTGTAACTGATATCGATCCACTTTAAAAGGGTCCTCTTTAAGAATCGTAAAATCAGCAATCTTACCTTCCTCAATCGTTCCATATGCTGATATATTATCTGCAACTTTAGCCGCTTCAGTCGTATAAAGTGCTATCGCTTCAAAGACACTGAGTGCTTCGGCCATATTATAGCCATCACTTTTGTCATCTGCTGCTTTACGATTTATTGCAGCAGCAATACCTGAGAGTGGTCTGAAATCTTCTATCGGGCTATCAGAACCTCCTCCACAAATAATACCTTTATCAAGTAATGACTTCCATGGATAACTGTAACGGATACGCGAAGTACCAACTCTTTCGATTGCCCATGGAAAGTCAGAGGCAACAAACATCGGCTGTATATCACATATTATATTAAGACGCGCCATTCTTTCGATTAAATCTTCTCTTAAGAAACTCACATGAATCAATCTATCTCGCCCACTACGTGGTGGATGAGCTTCTATCGCATCAAGCACCATTTCAACAGCTTTATCACCGATCATATGCACAGCGATATTTACATCTAAATCTCGTGCTTTTTTCACTTGCTCGGCAAGTTCATCTGGCGTATAGATTGCGAGTCCATACGTATCTTCATCACTATACGGTTCACTAAATAAAGCAGTTCTACCGCCTAATGCGCCATCTGCATAGAATTTCATCGCATCTGGTCTGAAATAATCATTGTAATCAAAATCATATTGAACGACCTCTTCAATGACCTCCGTATGGCGTAAAATATTTAATCTAAAAGGATTATCCTTATTAATAACATTTTTATATGCATTCAACACATCTTTAAAATCATTATAGTAAGCAAGATCCTCTGTATGAACTCCTGTTAAACCTGCTTGCGTAAATTGCTGTACTGCATATTCAACGTGTCCTGTTAGTGACGCTTCATCTTCTATTGATGCAACTTCTAACATTGCTTCCATGGCATTATCATGCACCCAACCGTTCAACACGCCGTCTACCTTCTCATAATGACCACCTGGCATATCAGCTACATTGTCATTGATATTAAAATACTCAAACACACTTGAATTAACGATTGCTGCATGTCTGCAAACACGTTTAATAATCACCTTCTTGTCAGTGATTGCATCAATATCATCTTTCATTATTTTATATCCATCTAATTGATTTTCATTGTACCCTTCGCATATTAAAAAGCTACCGTCATCCATATTTTCAGTTGCATTACGAATTTTTTCGATGATTACTTCTATATCATGGTCATCTTTAAAATTAACACCTCTCAGTGCAATTCCTGTTCCAACAAGATGAATATGAGTATCTACAAAACCTGGAAACATTGCATTACCATTTAAATCTATGTATTTAACATCTTTTAAATCTGGTACTTCCTGATAAATCGCTTTTATGCGATTGCCATCAACAAGCACTGCCTGCACAGTTTCATTATCGTGCTTCATCGTATAGATTGGACCGTTAAAGTATAATTCCAAGATCATCCCTCCAAATAAAAAAAGATATACTAATTAATATTAGTATACCTTTATTATCTGATGATTTAAAATTCTAATCCTAAAGCTTTAAATGTATCGCCTTCGCTTAAATCGCCGGCTTCATAACCTTTTTTAAACCATTTCATACGGTCAGCACTTGATCCATGTGTAAATGTATCTGGATTTGCTCTACCAATTGCTTTTTCCTGAATCGTATCATCACCTACAGCATGCGCTGCTTTAATCGCTTCTTCTAGGTCATCTTCATCAGTGTAACCCATTTCCTGTGCATGTTTCGCATAGACACCAGCTAAATAGTCTGCCTGTAACTCAACTGCTACTGAATACTTATTATATTCAGTTTCAGATAATTGATTTCTTAATTGGTGGAATTTTGGTAGGATACCTAATTCATTTTGGACGTGGTGACCTACTTCATGTGCAATAACATAAGCCATCGCAAAGTCTCCAGGTGCATTAAACTTTTTATCTAATTCATCCATAAAAGATAAATCGATATAAACTTTTTGATCTGTCGGACAGTAGAAAGGTCCCATCTGTGCGCTTGCATTACCACAACCTGAACGCACACCATCCGTATATAGTACTAGTTTAGGTTCAGTATATGTACGATCATATTTCTTAAATAATTCATGCCATACATCTTCAGTATCTTTAAGAACAACCGACGCAAACTGACCACGTTCATCTAATGACTGTTCAGTCTTAGTATCAACTTGTTCAGCCTCTTTCTTTACATTACCTGTTTCAAACGGATTATCTTGAGAACCAGAGCCACCTGATGTTGCGCCATTATCTTGTGTTTGCTCTTGTTGTGAAGGATCTCCACCAAGAACACCACCTAAATCTCCAGGGTTACCCCCCATTAACATAAAGATAATCATGGCAATAACACCTAAACAACCCATTCCGCCTCCGCCGATAACCATTGGGCTACCGCCGCCTGAGAATCCGCCACCAGATCCTCTAGCATCCTCAACGTTCGAACTACCTTGTCGACCTTGCCATTTCATATACGTTCCCCCTACTCGGTTGATTGCTAACATAATAGTTAATATTACTTACCCTAAATTGCTATGTCGCAATCATAAAAATGTTACAAAATTTATTTAAACGCTTTTATTGCATCGATTGAAGATAGCCCTTCAACGACAAGGTACTGACCATTCACAAAACGTTTCACTTTAACTTTCTCTTCATTCACCTGATCCCCATAGATTTTATTGACGTAATATTCTTTTACCGGGTGTGCAAGTTTCTTTTTATTTTTATGTGTTGTTAACTTTTTCTTCACGTATCGCTCTGGTAACCATATATGATCTTTATAAGATAGATGAATCTTAACTTTCATCTTATCTCCGATGTATAAATCTTTATGATGATCTAAACCACCTTGATATAAAAAGCGTTGTGTATCAGCTTCAGGATTTACTGCCACCTGTTCATATGTATCCACAGTGCCATTGTATAATTTATCTTTATTTTGTACGTGT
This sequence comes from Macrococcoides goetzii, assembly GCF_002742385.2. Classification (GTDB taxonomy): domain Bacteria; phylum Bacillota; class Bacilli; order Staphylococcales; family Staphylococcaceae; genus Macrococcoides; species Macrococcoides goetzii. The sequence continues at coordinate 448,352 of NZ_MJBI02000002.1, read as the reverse complement.
TTGGCATCAAATTTTAATCCTTCTTCAAGGAAGTCAATCTGCTTTCTGCTTGTTGTTCCTTCTACAAAGTACTTCTCATCTGTTACTACCAGAATCGGTTTTGTCTGTGCTTTTTCTGAGAATTTCTCAATTTGAGCTTTATCCAGTTTAACAACTTTTCCGTCCGTACTTGCTTTAACTGTTAATTCATCTATCTTACCTGAAATTTGTGTCTGCTTTTCCTTTAATATATCAATATTGTTCTCTGCTTTAGATAGTTCAGAATCCAGCCAGTTTAACTGTGCTTCAATTTCATCAAGTTTATTTTCAGAAGAAGTGTCGCTTTCCATCATTTCCATCGCTAGAATTTGTCCTTCAATCTGATCTTTCTCAATCATTTTGTTATCTAATGAAAGACCAACTTCTTTTTCTTTAGAGAACAGGGCTTCATCGTTATATGTGAACAATGGATCACCTTTTTGGACGGTATCTCCTAGTTCCACATGCATGAGAACCGGCTCTTTCTGTTCACCTTTCTGAAAATAGTTCGATAAGTTCTGTTTAACTTTACCATCGACATTTAATACGTGTGTCTTTATACGTTCATCAATTTCAATCGTATTCTTCTTATCCTGTTCATTTAAGTATAAAAATATGACACTTGCTAATACCAACGCAAGTACAATTAACGATAAGACAACCGGCAAAAACCATTTATTCTTCATTACATTCACACGCCCTATGCCAAAATTTCAATTTATAATGCACAACACATTACACATCGTTTATTACTTTTATCTACACATCCAGAAGATTTAATTTTCTGTGATTAAATTTAAGTTATTTAATGATACGGTCATCATCTGATTTAATATGCGCATTAAAATCATCCATATTAATTTTTTTCTGAGATTGATAATACTTATACGTAAGTCCGATAAGCATTAAAGCAGCAAATAAAGATACAAAGCCCATCCAGCTGACTTCTCCTCGTCCAGGACCAATAATGTAATAGTATGATAAATAGAGATTTATAGCCACAAGCGCTAACATCATGATAATGACATAAATATGTGTTTTAGATTTCAAATGCTTCACCTCTATAATAATTTATTATTGATTAAATCCTGACGAGCTGTTTCAACACTATCTTTTCCTTCTTTATTCTTCAACGGACTAAATTCACTTGCACGGTCCACTTGTAATGTCTTAAATGATTGACCATAACGGAAGATGTCAAAATAAAACTTCTCAAACTTTAATGTTGATTGTTTTACAGGATTTAATTCACCGTCTAATTGTTCTAAGTTCTTGATTGCTAAGTGATATGGTAATTCACTTTCAGCATGCGTTATTAAATAGTCTAATTTAAAGATGTGAATACCAATATTTGCATTGCGATATGTATTCTCTTCACCTTCAGGTAATTCAGTGTACTCCATAACTTGTTTAACACCTTCAACTTCAATGACACGTCCAACACTTTCATTATCTTTCGCTGCAATTGTCTTTGTAGTAACATCTGACTGACTGTCTACTGCTAATCCGCAAAGAATTGGATCTAATACTTTTACGAGAACATTATCAATGTTATTGATGTAAAGATATTCTACGCCTTTATCTTTTAAGTTTTTATTTACTCCAGATGTATTTAACGCTTCAAAAATACCACCATTGCCATTCGGTGTAGTAAGAAGTGATTGCTCTTTATTTAATAATAATTCACCTGACTCACTCAACGCCACAATATTCGGTTGTTTAAAGAACGTAATATTTTCTTTTGACATACCGAAATAATGATGTGCTTCAAAGTAAGCTAACGTTTCCTCGTGATTAATGTCACTCGTCATAATTGTCCACGGGATATTGATATTATACGCTTCATTATAAGCTATAATTTGTTCCGCCTGAAATTCAAACAAACTTTTCCCGTCAAATTCGAATGTACCTTTTGGCCCTGGATGTTCTAAACGTGTACCTTGACCACCTGCCATCAATACAGGTGCTATTTTAAGTTGTCTAATTGCTTCTAACCCTTTTTCTTTATATGTATTACGCATTTCTTCTGACATTTCATCTTTGATGATTGTCTCAACGTCTTTAATTTCACCTTGTGGTAACTTTACCTCTCGATTAACATAAACTTCATCATATAACTTTTTAATGCGATCAAAATCCTGCTGTCTCAGCATATTTTGTAACTCAATCTTTTTATCATTAGATAAGCGTTCTAATTGTGTTGCTAAAGTTGTATGACCGTATTGTTCTAATTTATTGTTCATCCGTGAAATTCTCCTTAGACTTTATTATTTTAAAATTTTGTTAATTCATATTCATTCATATTTTATCATGATTAGTTTAGCCATACTAATGTTCTATGAAACATTTCTGTATAAAATAGATACATCGTTAACACACTAAATGTCGTTGCAAGTGACAAATCTAAAACCCCACCCGTCTTAAATGTAAAAGGGAAAACAATTTTCTTATTTATCGGGAAGAATAAAGTGACGCCACGCGGTGTTAACATATCTAATAGCAAATGGCTGATTACACCGAGCACTGCGCTAATCACATATATTGTATTAACATTCAACACAATTAATAATATTCCTGTAAGCAACATAAAAAATATTGAATGCGTCAGCGTACGATGTCCAAAAATAAGTGCTATTAACGAACTGATTGGCCATATCTTTTTCCCGAGCTTACTCCCCGCATGACAAATATCCGGCACGATACTAAACAATGCTGTCGTACCTATAATACCGGCAAAAGAACTGATATCATAAGCAGCATTCATTCCATAAGATGTGCCGATCAGCACACCGAGTGCTACATGCGTTTTTCCGGTCATTAGACACATCTCCTTCATATTTGACACTTCTGTGAAATACATCACATATCCATTGAAATATATTTCACATATTATTATACTAGCATTATAAGTCAATGAGTATTAAATAAATGAAATAACCCCCTTTATTTCGCCCAACTCATTCTAATCAAATGCTTATGACTACATTTGAACGCAAAAAATCGACTCAATTTGTTTGAGTCGATTTTTTACTTTCTCGCCAACCATTTTAAAGCTTCGCGTTCTGACAATGGTGAGAGTTTATTGGAAGAGACAAAATCTTTTACGAATACAGCATTCGTCTTTGAATATTCTCTTAGTACCCAACCAATCGCTTTACGAATAAAAAATGCTTTATCATCTTTCGTATTTAGAATAAATTCTGTGAGCAATGTTTCGTTCATTTTATCCTTATATTTTAGTTGATGTAAAAGACTAGCGCGTTGTAGCCAGATGTTATCAGAACGATTCCATTCCCGCATCTTCTGTTCTCCTATGTTACGTTCTCTTAGTACTATCGCCCCAACAATATTCGGTGCGATTGTATCTACCGAGTCCCACCAGCTATGTGTCGTTAAAAGTCCTTCAATATAATCAAGATCAGTCACATTAAACAACTTTTCTTTTTTATTTAGAATCACCATACCAATATAGTGATATTCTCGTTCTCTCTCAAAAAAACAATCGTCCACCAGTGCTTTTACATCTTCTTTAGCATCTGGTAATCCCTGTTTAAATAATTCTCTCATCACAGGCGCAGTGACACTCTTCTTAATACCGAGAAATGGAAAGTTATTTTTCATATAACTTTCCATCGAATGTTGATGTTCACTATTTTTTAATGGAACATATGCTGCTCTAATATCATTGATTGTTATCATCTGAATTGTCCTGCACTGCTGACCTCGATTGTTGCGCTGTATCCTCTTTTGTCAGCGTATTTTTTTGTTCTGTCGTTTTCGGTTCTGTCGTTCTTACTTCATCAGATTCAGAAGTTTGAGGCGGTTCCGTAGTTGGTTCTGTTGTTTTCGGTTCTGTCGTCTTATCCGGTTTAGCAGGGATGACTTCAGTTGTAATCGGGACAGTGTTCTTCTGTTCATTTGTGACCTTCTCTTGTTTTTCAATCGTTTTCTCTTCAGTTTCGGTTTGAACAGCCAAATCACATTGACCACTTCTACAAATATAGCCCTCACTCGTCAGATTGTTCCACGCTTTCGAATATTCAGAAGTGTGACTAATATCCTGACAATCAGCTGTTTTTTCTTTGTCCGGCGTTACAAGGCAAGTTCTTGCAAGATTATACCGTTCTGTATCATAACCTCTTGATGTTTGAACAGTTTTAGTTGTGGTTGCTGTACTGTTTTTTTCTTTCTTTTCTTTCGTACTATTCTTTTCTTTTTTTGCTGTTTTTTTAGTATCATCAGTCTTTTTCTTATCAACTGGTGGTTTTACTTTCACTTCTATATCAGGCTTATGATCGACTTTTTCAGGTGCATCTTCTGCCTTACCACACGCACAAAGTACTACTGACATGAGCAAAATACTTATCCACTTTTTCATTGTTTCTCTCCTTAGATGTATGAAATTAACGACATACAATGTAAGTATTATACCACATGCACTAAAAATGTGTAGAAACACTATTTTTCCTGTACTTAAGCATCATTTCAGCACGACATAATAGAGTTTTGCTATGATGATGATAGAAAAGGCGGAGGTGTATATATGCAGGAAAATACAAAAGGGGTACTATATGCAGGTGGTGCATATTTATTATGGGGATTACTTCCTACATATTGGCGTTCAGTCGATACCTTCAACCCTTATGAGATATTATTTCATCGCGTTATCTGGTCAGCTGTATTTATGGTAATTTTGATTGTCGTATTAAAGAAATGGGGCACCTTTAAAACAGATACGAAAGCGTTATTCAATCGTAAAAAAGAATTGATTGCACTGATTATCGCTAGTATCGTAATTATGGTGAACTGGGGTATATTTATCTGGGCGATTAACAACCATCATGTATTGCAGGCTAGTCTTGGATATTACATTAATCCATTGATGAGTATCGCCCTTGGATTTATTTTTATGAAAGAACGTTTTAATATACTAGAGACGTTTGCGATTATCTTTGCAGCAATTGGTGTACTTTATATGACAATCAGCAGCGGTACTTTCCCACTCATATCAATTATTCTTGCTATGAGTTTTGCATTATATGGGCTGATGAAGAAGTTTGTCAATATCGATGCTATCTATAGTATCGCACTTGAAACAATCATATCATTACCAGTAGCAATGCTTGGTCTCTTCCTATTAGCGAGACAAGGTGAACAGCACTTCGGTATGAATCATACGAGTTTTCTCATACTTTTTGCCGGGATCGCTACTGCAGTACCACTCATCATGTTTACAGCAGGCACAAAACGTATCCCATTATCTTTAATCGGCTTCTTACAATATATTTCACCAACTTTAATATTACTGCAAGGTGTCTTTTTGTTCGGGGAGTCATTTAGTATGACCGATCTTTTAACTTTCTTATGTATATGGACGGGCCTTATCCTTTATAGTTATAGTAAATACATGCAATTTAAGGCGATGAAACGTAAAAAACTGCTCAGTTAACATCACTGAGCAGTTTTTCTATTCAAAGATATATTTATTCTGACTTGAGATAAAAGCAAAAATAAACATCACAATCGTAATCATAAAGAACATAATATAACTCGGTGTATGACTATTAAATACATCATGTAAATATCCGAAAAGCATCGGACCAATGGCAGCTACAAAATACCCGACAGATTGACTGAAACCAGACAATTCAATCGCATCTTCAGTTGTCTTGGCACGTAGCGAGAAGAACAACATGCATAGACTAAATGCCGCACCACCGGCCAAACCAGTGGCTATCATTGCAATAACGATAAATATTGTCTTGTTAACTAACAATGCACTGAAACCAATTAAAAATAATGTTGTAAATAAATATACAAGCGGGCGTTGATTTTTCATTTTCATCGCAATAACCGGCATCAGGAAAGTCATCGGTAACTGAGCAAACTGATTGAGCATTAAATAATAACCAGCTGCTTCCTGATCTACTCCATAAGACATTAAAATATCAGGGAACCATGTAACTGTTGAATAAAAGTTCATCGACTGAAATCCCATCATTAAAGCAATTGCAATCGCAAGTTTAGATTTATATATAGGACGCTTACTTTCTGTTACAGATAATCTTGGATTATATCTCAGTTGTGGCATCCATAGTAAAATACCAGCAATACTAAATAATATCCAGAACCCTAGTGAATATTGATATCCTCCATCATTAACCTTACTTAATGGCACACTTAAACCACCACCGATACCTGCTGTCATATTCATCGTTGCAGCAAATACACCCGTCATCAATCCCATCTGTTCAGGGAAACGCCATTTTACAAAGCTTGGAAGTATTACATTTCCTATCGCTATGCCAATACCAATCAATACCGTACCCGTTAACAACATCGGGATGTTTGGAATAATACGAATAATAAGACCACAAAGTAGAATAAACATGCCAATCATCAATGCAGCACTCATCCCTACTGAACGAGAGAAACGTGCGACAAATGGTGATACCATCCCAAACATAATCAGAGGAATCGTTGTTAGCATTCCAAGTAAGGCTTTCGGAAGAGCTAATGCCTCTCCAATTTCTGAAATCATCGGACCAATTGCCGTAAGCGGTGCTCTTAATGTCGAAGCAACGACAACAACACCAAGTAGTAATATCAACATTTGAATTTTTTTATTCAATTTTGTCCTCCTTAATCGCTCTATTTATAACGATTATTTGTTAATTCAATCATATCACGTAATTTTCATTTTTTTTCGGGAAAAAACATCGGTTTAATTGTAAGTCTTCATAAAAAGGGGTATATTTATGGTATCAAATAAATAAGGATGTGTATTAAAAATGGCAATGAGAATTACTAAGAACGATAAAGAAGTAAATATCAAATGGCGTGTTGCTGACATCACAATTCCGAACGAAGACATCTTAAGCGTGAAAGAAGATACAAACATCTATGCTGGTGCAGATGAGAATAACGATGAGAAAGTAGTACGTATCGGTTCAACTTTTGGTAAAACAAATCGTATCCTTTTAGACACTAAAGATAAAAAATACATCATCTACACACACAACGACAAAAAAATCATCAATGAATTAAATAAGTAATTGTAATACGATGGAGGCCGGGTTTATATACGGCCTCTTTTTATGTTTCTTTGTATTATATTTTTCGCCCGTCTTTGCCGGATAATATGAGTATCCGGAAATGATGACTCATCTCTCACATATTTTTCACCCGTCTTTTCCGGATAATATGAGTATCCGGAAATGATGACTCATCTCTCACATATTTTTCACCCGTCTTTTCCGGATAGTACGCGTATCCGGAAAAGATGACATCTAACTCACATATTTTTCGCCCGTCTTTGCCGGATAGTACGCGTATCCGGAAAAGATGATATACACCAGTACCATTTCCACCACATACCTTCTATAATAAGCATCTTCATTCATATTACTATCCTCCCTTCGCCTAATTTTGTTACTATAAACGTGAAGATAAAGGAGGCAATACAATGGAACAATTAAAAGGAAAAGTGGCTTTAATTACAGGTGGTTCTAGTGGTATCGGTCTTGAAATTGCGAAAGCTTTAGCTCAGGAAGGCGTAAATATTGCAATCACCGGACGTAATTTCGATAAGTTAGAATCAGCTATTACAACACTCGATCAATACGAGATCGATACGACTGCGATTGTTTGTGATAATAAAAATGCAGAAGATATAAAATCATGTGTCGCACATGTGCTTGAAACATTTGACCATATTGACATATTAGTAAATAACGCAGGCGTAATGAAAAATGCACCTTTCTTAGAAACATCAGAAGCGTTATTAGATGAACTTATTCAGACAAATGTATATGGTCCATTCCGCTTTATGCAGGAAGTAGCACCAGTCATGATTAAACAAGGTCAAGGCGATATCGTTAATATGAGCTCTATGTCCGCAGTGAATGCAAATGCTAATTCAAGTGCTTATTCAGCTACTAAATTTGCACTTTCTGGTATGTCTGATAGCTTTATGCGAGAAATGCGTCCGCATAATATTCGCACATTTCTAATTCATCCTTCAGCAGTGCTAACCGACTTAATCGGTGAACCGTCACTTGAACCTGAATCAATGACGCACCCTGAAGATATTGCTGAGGTTATTGTGAGCCAATTAAAATTAAATCGACGTACATTTGTTAAACAAAATCAAATCTGGGCCACAAACCCAGTTAAAAAATAAGGAGGTAAAATAATGTATATCGTAACAAACAGAATTAAGATGAAAAAAGGCTTTGCAGAAAAAATGGCACCAATGTTTACTAAAGGTGGCGACATTACAAAGCTAAAAGGATTTACTAAAATCGAAACTTGGTCAATTCAGAATTTAGAAGAATATGACGAACTACATGTAAACACATGGTGGGAAACTTTAGAAGATTTCGAAGCATGGAAAACAAGTGATGCATTTAAAAAAGCACACGCACAACGTGGTAATAAGTCAGAATCTGAGAAACAGGAATCACCAATGCTAGGTTCAGAGATAGTAATTGCAAAACTTGAAACAGAGGTTAGTAAATGATTAAAGTTGTATTCACTTACACAACTAAAAATGAATATCTACCTGAACTGATGCATAAGTTTCAGGCATCTGCGGATCCTAAATTTAATTCAACACCGTCGAGTACCGATATTAAAATGTATAGACAAACAAAAGACACAACTACGACAATCGTACTAGATATTTTCTACAATTCAGTCGCTGATTACGAAGCTCGTACAGCATTTGAACGTAGTAAGGATGATTGGAATGCCATTTGGTTTGCAGATGATATTAAACATACACTTGAGTCGGTAGAAATATATGAATGTTTATGAAAAAGAAGCCCGAACTACTTAAACAGTTCGGGCTTGATTTTATGCCTTAGAAGATTAAATGTGCCATAAGCGTTATAATTGGCAGACATATTATCGTTCTCATCAGGAAGATAACAAATAGCTTCGGTAAGCTGACCGGAATTTTAGACCCAAGAATAACCCCACCTACTTCAGATAAGTAGATTAATTGAGAAATACTGAGTGCACCAATGATAAAGCGTGTTATATCCGACTTCACATCTGATATTAAAATAGATGGTAAGAACATATCTGCAAATCCGATTAATATTGTTTTAGATGCTGCATATGCTTCAGGAATTTGCAGCAATTGTAGAATTGGTACAAATGGTAATCCAAGATAATCAAAGAACTTTGTATGTTCTGCAACGATTGTTGCGAGCGTACCAATTGCCATTACGACAGGTAATACGGCAAACCACATATCCCCAACAGTCTTCACCCCTGATAACCAGAACAGCTTCCATCCTGGTGCTTTAATTGCTTTAACTGTCGCATTGTGATATCCATAACTCACAATCGTATGACCATCTGGCGTTGTTTCATCAATAATTTCTGTACTTCCATTCGCATAATGATCAGGTACTTTAGATAATGGCCAGATACGTGGCATAATCATCGCTGCGATTAAACACGATACGATAACCGTCCCATAAAAGGCGAAGAAATGGTTCATTAAATCAACTTGCTTACATACGACAATTGCGAATGTAATGGATACGACCGAGAATGATGTTGCAATAACAGTGGCTTCACGTCGTGTAAAAAAGTTTTCTTCATACTGTTTCGACGTAATCATTACACCTACTGTTCCATCTCCAATAAATGACGCTAAGTTATCTACTGCAGAACGTCCTGGTAATGTAAATAACGGACGCATTACTTTTGAGAACATCGGTCCTAAAAATTCTAATAATCCGTAATCCATCAGAAACGGTAAGAATAGACCAGCAAATAAAAAGACTGCGATTAATGTCGGTAATAATCCACCATAGATTAATTGACCAGTATTTTCTGTATCAACATACGGTATATTCATTTTGAAATAAACAATTGTTGCAAATATCGCGCCCAATAGACGCACCGTAAACCAGATCCAGTTCACATTAAATAAAGTATTGAAATAAGACGATTTCGGCTTTCTGATGAAACTACAGTAAAACGTACATAAAACAGATAACATAATAACGATATAAATAATCGTCGGTGTTGATTTCCCTAAAAATTTCAAAAACCATTGCGCAAGTACAGCTACCGGTAGACTTGTTTCTCCATCTACTTCAAGCGGTGTTAAAAATAAAAATATCCCGATAATACTTAAAATAATAAATTTCAGTTGACCTATCTTCCAGATCTTCTTATCATATTGTTCCATTACTTTCCTCCATACTTTTTATACACAAAAATTAATATTTATACATTAACACACTATTTTTAACGTGTAAATGCTATTTCAATACATTCATTTTTTCGAATATTCTAATAATATTTGCCGTAAAAATACCCAATCGATAATGTCGATTGGGTATCCAGTTTTATTTTACTTCTTTGTAATATAAATTTTTATCAGGGATACTTGGATGTAGATGCATATTACCTTTTAGCAGTTGCCAATCATTCTTATAGTAGAATGTGTTCGCAACGATATCATGTACATCACTTGTTAAATAATATTTACCTGCAGGAAGTGCTGCAAGTAACTTCGTTCCTATACCACTATGCTTACTACTCTTATCGACGGCGATTGAAAGAATCTCAAATGCACCATTTAATTTTTCTTTCTCATCAGCTGTTAAATATCGATCGATTAATTCACGATAAAATTGTTTACTTTCACTCGTATAGCCATATAAATAACCATTGATATTACCAAACTGATGACTAATCAATGCTTTAAATCCTGGTGTTTCACTGTATTTTAAAATATTTGCAACCATTTCTTTATGGCTTCTCGCATCTTCGAAATTTGTTAAATAAATCTCAGCAATTCGATCCACAGCGTCTTGAAGTTGTTCTTTTGTTAGTTCCTGAATCATGCCAATCACTCCTCGTCAACCATTATGAAAACCCTTTCATTATCATTATGACCTTTTATAATGCTTTTGACAATGAATTTTTAGAAAATTGCCGCTTCTAAAGCTTCAATTTCAGCAACGCCCATATCATCGCCATCTTTACGGAAATAGCGTTTCGCTTCAGTGAAGTAAGATTTAGCTTTATCCATCTCTTCCTGTGCAGCATATAATTCACCTAATGCACGGTTAGAAATCGCAATACTTAAATCATCTTCTGACTGTTCAGCTAATTTTAAAGATGCTTCAAGTGACGCTTTTCCCTCATCATATTGATTATTTAATAATTGTACATATCCTAACTCGTATAAATTTACAGATTGTTTAATCGTATCATCACTAAAGTTAGCATCAATCAATTCAGCTTCTTTCTTAAAGTATGCAATCGACTGATCGAACTCTGCATCCATTCTTTCTACTAATCCTAATTGATGATATGCCATTTGTTGTTCTTCTGCATCTTCAGAATTTAATAAGTTATTTAATGATTCGCGTGCTTTATCAAAATGATTATCTGCTGCATAAATATATGCCGCATTTAATTGATAGTCCGCGTAATCTTCATCACCTGGATTGATATGATTTCCTATTTCCTGTAATAACTTTGTCGCTTCTTCAATATCACCATTCTCAAACTGTTCAAATACTAAATCGATTTGTTCATTATAATTCATTGTCATGCTCCTCACCTTGTTTTGTTTGTTGTAAAAGACTTGTCGCAATTGCTGCAAATATATCGCCAATAAATGATAGTATCGCTCCCATGATGCTCACCTCTCTTTTATTGTATAGTGTTTATCATAATTATTCATCTGATAACATAAAGATGTACTTTTTTATTTTTACTGATATAATTTCTAATGCAAGCTATATTGAAAGGATCTATTATGACACGTCTTAAATTATTTACTTTTATACTTAGTATCTTTGTTGTTGGAATGGTAGAACTGGTAGTTGCAGGTATCTTAACACTAATCAGTGACGATTTAAATATTAATCAATCACTGACCGGACAATTAGTCACTATCTATGCTTTTACGGTTGCTATTTGTGGTCCAATTCTCGTGAAGCTTACCGAAAAATATAACCCGAAATGGGTATTGCTCATCAGTATGATAATCTTTGTTATCGGTAACACGATTAACGCAGTTGGGGACACATTTACCGTCATCGTTATTGGTCGTATTATCGCTTCTGCTGCATCGAGTATCATTGTCGTGAAATTATTAGCTTTAACCGTAGTATTAAGCAGACCTGAAGTACGCGGGAAAATGTTAGGTCTTGTATACATCGGATTTAGTGGGGCTAATGTATTTGGTGTACCTCTTGGCACTAAAATCGGTGAAATGTTCGGTTGGCGTGCGACATTCTGGATGATTGTAATCGTGAGTATTATTGCATCTATTCTTTTAATGTTTCAGTTACCAAATAAAATTAATCTACAGACAGAAGATCAAAACAAACATTCAAAATTACTGTATCCGAAAGAAGCTGCAAAATATATCGGTATCACATTCTTTATTTTAGCTTCAAACTATATCGTGTTTACTTATATTAGTCCGTTAATGATCAGTCATGGGTATACGCTACAACACGTCTCTATTCTATTATTCGTTTGTGGTTTAGGGAGTATTGCCGGAACGAGTTTAGGTGGGATGATGGCAGATAAGATTGGCAGTAAACAATGGTTAATCATTGCATTATCTGTATTTACGCTATCATTATTTTTCTTTAATATCGCTTTACCATATTACTTTGCCTTGCTATTCGTGATGCTTGCGTGGAATATCTTTGAATGGGGAACAAACCCAGCCATTCAAATCGGTATCATCAAACAAGTTGAAGGTGATTCAAGCGCTATCATGGCATGGAACATGTCAGCACTAAACGCGGGTATCGGATTTGGTGCGTTAATCGGTGGCATTATTGTAGAAACATTCTCTCTATCTGTTGCGCCTTATTTATCAATTCTATTTGCGATCATCTGCTTAGGATTAGCTGTGTCCATAAAGAGAGATTAATTTTCGTCAGAACAAAATAACAAAAAGCGAACACACTTTATCTATTGAACTGATAAAGTGTGTTTATTTTTTATTATAAATATTAGAGGTAAATTTATATTGTTCCGTAATAGAGCACTGATTCATTTGGTACTGTAATCTTGCCATCTTCAGCGAACGCATCAAACAGGTGCGCTAGCTTTTCTAAAAACGTATTATATTGTCTATCGCCTTCCACTAAAGCATACGATGCGGATAACGCTCGATCGATAAATCCTTGCTTGTCATATGTCAATGGAAACTGATATGACTGCTTTTCATATTGACCTTCAAAGAAATCTGAGATACTTTCTTCAGAATACTGTACCCCGCCACCATAACCGATAAATCCTTTAAAGTTTGGACAGAACGCTGAATAAATTTCTGCGGTCTTTACATTAATCGGTGCTTCTTCTATACGCGTATTCCAGACGAGACAAACCGGGCCATTCCCTTTTAATATTCTTCTGCATTCTGCTTTAAACGCAGCGTGTTCAAACCAGTGAAAGCTTTGTGCTGCAGTAATCATATCAACTGTTCCAGATTGAATTTCTGTACTTTCTGCTGGTCGTTCATGTATTTCAAGTTCTTTACACTTTAATGCCAGGCGAAGTTGTGCCGCCATCGCGCTATTTGGTTCAATCGCAATAACTTTTGCGCCTAGATCCAGTAATAATTCAGTGAATATACCAGTCCCCGCACCGATATCAGCAATCGTTGTCGTTTCCTCAATTGAAAAAGTTTCTTTCATATCATCCATTAAGGCACACGCATATTTAGGTCTGGAATTCCGATATTGTTCTACTTTTTCACTAAAAAGTTCTTTACTATCCATATAACACCTCTTTAACGTAATCGATCTTGAATGATACCTATTGCACCTAAAAATCCATAAATTATTACCGGCCCGACAAATTTAAATCCACGTTTCTTCAAATCTTTACTAATTTGTTGAGATAAAACGTTATCTGCAGGCACTAAACTTTCATTTTCAAAATATGTAATCATGGGTTTAAAGTCTGTAAATGACCATATGTATCGATCAAAACTACCAAACTCCTGCTGAACCTCGATAAACTTCTGCGCATTATTAATGATACTGCTAATCTTTAATTTATTTTTAATCATCGCATCTGACTTCATCAGCCGATTAAAATCATCTGCATTATAATTCGCGATTTTATGATAATCAAATTGATCGAGTGCAGCACGCATGCCTTCCCTGCGTTTCAATATTGTCAGCCATGAAAGACCTGCCTGCATCCCTTCAAGCACAAGCATTTCAAAGAGATACGTATCATCATGTGATGCAATACCCCATTCATTATCATAATATTCGGCCATCAATGGATGACTATCTGCCCAGGTAAATCTCATGTTGTCACCTTTTTCTTTGTAAATTACTTACCCATTGTATCATTTAAGCAATCACTCTACTACCACAAAAAAAGCACACAATATAAATTGTGCACTTATCTATAAAATACAACTCCAATAATAATACCGAGCACTACGATAACCCACGGCGGCAATTTTACAAAATATAATAAAACAAAAAGTATTAGACTAAATACAACATCTATCCAATGCGTTACAGTATGCATGATAATAGGATTTATCCATGCAGCTCCTAAAATACCGATAACACCAGCATTAATTCCTTTTAATGCTTGTTTCATCAATCGATGTTCACGAATAACAGCCCAGAATGGCAAAGTACCGATCACTAATAAAAAAGCGGGTAAGAAGATTGCTATCATAGCAACGAGTCCACCCATAAGACCAAATAAACTTGCGCCAATAAATGAACCAAAGGTAAACAGTGGTCCTGGCATCGCCTGTGTCAAGCCATATCCAGCAAGGAATGTATCGATATCCGTCATGTCCGGTACGAAAGCACTTTGTAATAGTGGAAGTACGACATGACCCCCACCAAACACCAGTAAGCCTCCGCGAAATAATCTGTCAAACATATGTAGCCAGTCACTATTAATCACCTGGGCAATAATCGGTAGTCCAATCATTAAACTAACAAGCACTATTAAAGCAGCTATACTTGTTGATTTCGATACTTGAATCGAGATGGGCGACTCTTTTTTCGTTTCAACTTTATACAAGACCATACCGATTAATCCGGAAGCGATAATGATTAAGATTTGTGTATATGCCGTTGGAAATAGAAGTGCAGTGACTAAACTGAGTAAAAAGATCATGATTGCTGTTAAATTATTTAAAGTGGTCTTACCCATACCAACTAATGCATGCAATACGATTGCAATTGCAACGATGAGTAACCCTTTTATAAAATCCAGATCCATATCGAGTGATTTCATAAAATAAACCGCAGCAATAAGAACAATTACAGATGGCAATGTAAATCCTAAAAAGGCTAATATTGCGCCAAGTATTCCCCCTCGCATTAAACCAATACCGATACCGACCTGACTCGATGCTGGCCCAGGCAGGAACTGACATAGACTGACAAGATCCTGATATACTTTATCACTTAACCACTTTCTTTTCTCGACATATTCAGCCCGGAAATAACCAAGATGCGCAACTGGTCCTCCAAAACTCGTCACGCCAAGTTTTAATGCTACTAAAAATATTTCTACTAAACGTACCATAACCCACCTCGTTGATTTGTTATATTTATCATAACGAATATTCAGTACAGTTATGTTACAACACTTTAAAGATTATGTAAGATTTAAAAGAATATATAGAGTTACGGTTTAAAATTTCTCGAATTTATGACATTATTAAAGAGAACTGTTGAAATCAATGCATAGAAAACGATTTCATATTATAATAAACCTACACATCAAATTAGGAGGTCCAGATAGTGAATACTGTAAAGATAAAATCACATAAATATCCAGATAGACCTCACGTAGAAGTAGAAGGGAAATTGCTTTCTGAAACACCACATTACTTTTTCGTAGTATGCGAAAAAAATTCTTTACTTAAACATTTTATAAAAGACGAAGAATATTTACTCGATTACGATACGCTTCATTTTCTCTCTAAATATCACGGATATACAGTTTCAATTTCAATCGATGAACATTATAAACCTGTTAAGATTTTTTGTAATATTTCTACACCTTGCCAAATGGATGATGAAGGTAACATTACATATATCGATCTGGATATGGATTATGTCAAATCGAATACAGGACAATGGTTTTTAAGAAATAACGATATGTTTTTAGATAGTACGAAACGATATAACTATCCCTTGCAGTTAACCAATTTTGCACTCGTTTCACTGCAGGAACTTAAAACCAATATAAAAAATAATGTATTTCCTTTCGGTATTGATACTTTTAAAGATGTCGATGGTCCGATAAAATAAGATGCTCTTTTAGAGTATCTTTTTTTTAATACATCTTTAACAAATTGTAACAATAAAGGAATACTATTTTATAAATAATATGATACGCTAGTTGTAATATTATCTGGAATGGAGGGATTTACGTGTCAAAAATGAATATACATGTTATTCAGACAGGGTTTATTACTGTCGACCGTACTGTTACGACACAAACTAAATCCCTAAATCCACTTACAAATCTTGGTTTTATTTCATGTAAGAAAAACCGTAAAACATATCCTATCGCATGTTTTCTGATTGAACACCCGAAAGGATTAATACTTGTTGATACAGGCTGGCATAAACGCGTGCGCAAAGAAGAACATAAAGAGTTGGGGTTACAGCGACTCATTCATAGCGCTACATTACCTGAAGGACAATCGATAGACGAGCAGCTCAGTAAAAGAGGAATATTACCAGACGACTTAGATTATGTGTTACTCACACATCTACATAGCGATCACGTAAGCGGCGTACGTCAGGTTAAAGATGCCAAATATATATTTGCAAGTCGTGAAGAAATATTAGAATCCAATAAACGCGTAATACGTTATCTTCAAAAGTTATGGGATGATATAGATTTAACATGCTTTGAGTTTGACCAAACGGGCATTGGACCTAGTGGCCAATCATATGATCTCTTCGGAGATAAGACAGTACAGCTCATCCATGCTCCAGGTCACAGCGTTGGTTTATTTATGGTGAAAGTAATGAATAATGCCGGAGAATATATTTTAATCACGAGTGATGCTGCACTGGTCAATGCATCTTATGAAGATATTATTATTCCAGCTCATGTGATGAATCACTATGATTTAAAGAAGGCGTTACTCTGGATTAATAACGTAAGTAAAGATCCTCTATGTAAGAAAATATTAACAAGTCATGACCTCAATTTAAAAGAAGAAATCATCACATTATAAAAAGATGATTGAGACTATTCTAATAAAGTCTCAATCATCTTTTCTGGTTTATCGATAAATGCCTTTGTAACGATATAATGTTCTGTTTCTCTGTAATCAATTCGTTCATATCCATCATCATTTAACTGTATAATATCAGCACCTGGATACGCCATAATAATTGGAGAATGCGTTGCGATAATAAACTGTGCACCACGCTTTACTAAGTCATTGATCCTAACAATCATCGACATTTGACGCATCGGTGATAAAGCACTTTCCGGCTCGTCTAAAATATATAAACCTTTCGCTCGAAATCGATATTTAAGTAACGCTAGAAATGATTCACCGTGGGATTGATCATGCAAACTTTTACCACCATAACTGTTGAGCAGTCTACCGTCAATCGCATTAAGTCGCTCAATTTCAGTTGCCACATTATAAAATCCTTCAGCACGTAGAAAGAATGTATCGCTCGGTACACCCATCTTTCCAAGTCTTATTTCTTCATATAATCCTGCATGTGAATGTTTCGTTGCAAAGTTAAAGTTCTTACCTCCACCTTCCGGATTTAACCCATAATTAACTGCAATCGCTTCTATTAAAGTTGATTTCCCTGTACCATTTTCTCCGACGATGATGGTTACTGGATTGGTTAAATCAATACGTTCTAATTTTTTTATCGCAGGGATTTTCATATAATAAGGTGTTGCTTCATGTGGCTTAAAATTTGATGCAATACTTTTGATAAACATCTTTTCACCTCATAAAAAATTCTGTTATATTAATAATATAGTAAAAAAAGTAATA
The DNA here is from genome assembly GCF_002742385.2 of Macrococcoides goetzii. Taxonomy (GTDB): domain Bacteria; phylum Bacillota; class Bacilli; order Staphylococcales; family Staphylococcaceae; genus Macrococcoides; species Macrococcoides goetzii. The sequence goes on along the minus strand of NZ_MJBI02000002.1, from coordinate 430,300 downwards.
ATAAAAATTTATTGTTATTCGAGGTGCGAAGATGGTTCAATTGGTTCCATATGATGAGCAGTACAAAGAGAGATTAAAGCAATTCTATCAACCAGCTGAAGCTTTAAAGTATACACAATTACCAGAATATAGTATCGAAGAAATAAACGATAATGTACATGGTGTCGTAATTATTAATCGAAATCAGCCGATTGGTTTCTTCTTATTGCATCGTACTGATAGAAGATTTCAGTATACAGATGAAAAACAATCTTTACTGCTTACTAGTCTGATTATGGATCATTCATATAGCGGAAAAGGGCATGGTAAACATGCAATGCTGCAATTACCGTTTTACATTAGGAAACATTTTACACATGTCAAATCTATTGTTCTTGGTGTAAACCATGCCAATATCCCAGCACAAAAACTATATGAACGTGTTGACTTCGAAGATACAGGTCGTCGCATTGAGGGCGCTTTAGGTGAACAATATATTTATAGACTGGAAATATAAAAAGATTGAGACAAAATTTTGTCTCAACCTTTTTAGTTAAACCAGCTTCTGATTAGCTTTTCAACTTCAGCTGTTTCATCGATTAAATCTTTCATCATATCGATATCTGCTTTATCGCTGATTAAATTCGTTACAACTGGTGTATCTAACACGCGTTTTACCGCTTCACCAATTGTTTCTTCCTGCACATTATTTGTCGGTTCAGTCTGATCAGTAACAAAATCATTGTTCTGGAATTGTTGTTCTAGACGTGGTGCGTTGTTGTTGTTAAACGCATGAACAACTTCCATAATCGCTTTACGTAAGTCGTTATATTCTTTAACGTTCTTTAAATCATTCAGACGTTTTTTAACCATCTCGTTTTTCTCTAAATATTTAACGCCTTGTACGGCACCAACTGTTAACGCGCCGACTACTAATCCTCTTTTTACCCATTTATTCATTGTAATTCCTCCATTCAACATTATGTTTATTATAATGTATTTATAGATTTATTACATTTATAACGATTACTGCAGAGATAACATTTTATCTAATGCTTTTAGTGCATAGGTCGTCGTTTCCTGATCTACTGTAATCTGGTTTTCAAAGTTATGTTCCATTATCTTATCGAGACACCATACAAGATGTGGTAAATCGATACGATTCATCGTCAGACATGCACACATAAATGGATTAAGTGAGATGATTTCTTTATCTGGATTTTGCTTTATAATGCGATTAACTAAGTTCATTTCTGTACCGATTGCCCACTTAGTGCCAGGTGCTGCATTCGTAATTTCTTCCAGGATTTTTCGTGTAGATCCTGCATCATCACTTTGCTGAACGACTTCAAAAGTACATTCAGGATGAACAATAATGCGCATATCTGGATGCTGCTTTCTTACTTGGGCTATATTTTGCACCGTAAATTTCTCATGCACTGAGCAATGCCCTTTCCATAAAATGATACGTAAATCACACATATCACCATCATATTCAAGTTTATTTTGGATCGGATCATAGATTGCCATCTGTTCTAACGGAACACCTAAATCATATGCTGTATTGCGTCCTAAATGCTGGTCTGGTAAGAAGAGTATGATTTCATCCTGCGCAAGTGCCCAGCTTACTACTTTATGTGCGTTACCACTTGTTAAACATGCTCCATCTTTCCTACCGACAAACGCTTTAATTGCTGCGGTAGAATTGACATAAGTCAACGGCAGACAGTCGATATTAAATTCAGCTTTTAAATATGCGTCACAACGTTCCACCTGATGGATATTCGCCATATCTGCCATCGAACAACCTGCTCTTAAGTCTGGTAACAAGACAATCTGATCATTGTTTGTCAGCATATCAGCAGTTTCTGCCATAAAGTGTACACCACAAAATGCGATGTACTTCGCTGTATTCGTCTTACAAATATTTGCAAGTTCTAACGAATCACCTATCGCATCAGCAAATTGTACCACTTCATCTTTTTGATAATGATGACAAGGAATGAATAAATCATCACCAAGCAAACTTTTTACTTCTTTCACCCTTGCTTCAAGCGCCTCTTTCGGCATTTGTAAATATTGTTCAGGCATTTGTCCTGACTTTAATAAATCAATCATTGATATCCACCTTTCCAGAAATGTCTAATGCATTCGCACCATGAAATAGCTTGCCGACTGAAATATAATCTACACCTGCTTCAGCATACGCTTTGATCGTGTCGATGTTAATTCCACCAGATGCTTCTGTAATGATATGAGCTGGTACAAGATGAATATGCGCTTTAATAAATTCCGGCGTACAATTATCAAACATAATGATATCGGCCTGAGCTTTAATTGCTGCTTTAAGCATTTCTTCATCTTCAATCTCAACTTCTATCTTATCCATATGACCGCGCAATGCTTTTGCACTTTGCATCGCAGCGTCAATTGAACCCATAAATGCAATGTGATTATCCTTTAACATGATTCCGTCATTAAGATTTCTACGGTGATTACTGGCACCTGCAATACGTACTGCATATTTTTCAAACATGCCAAGTCCCGGCGTTGTTTTACGTGTATCTGTCACTTTAGCTGACGTATGTGCTATTTTCTCCATATACCTTTTCGTTTCTGTCGTAATCCCGCTCATGCGTTGAATCATATTTAATACAGTGCGCTCTGCCTGTAATAGATACTTTACTTTTCCAGAGATTTTAGCAATAACCTCACCCTTATGTAACGTATCCCCATCATGTTTGAAACAAACGACATCACACTTATCTAAAATATTAAACCCTCGTAAGATAACATCTTCACCACAAAAATAACCATCTTCTTTAGCAATCAGTTGCATCGTACCTGTAGTATTGTTATCAAAGATAGCTGATGATAAATCTCCATATGATAAATCTTCATCCATAAAATCACGTAACTTTTGTTCTAAGCGAATTAAATTCAACAGTTGTTCCTCCATTTAAATGTTTTACGATATTTGTTTTATCGCTGTCTGATATATCTTTATCCTTTATCACATGTGCACCAAGTGTCGAAGTCCGATTTATCGCGCATTCCGCAATAAGGCGTGCAAAAGCTGTTAAAGTATCATTTGAATTAAGCGTGCTTAAGTATTTGTTTAAGCTGTCAGTATCCCTTACGATACCTACATACTTCATAAATGATTCATGATCAAAATCACTATTATATTGAATATTTACAGTAGAAAAAATTCTGCCTGGTGGGGTTAACGTTTTATTTATCAATGTGTCTCCCAGCAATTTCCCCATCGCAAGTCCTTCCAGCAGTGAGTTACTTGCGAGTCGATTTGCGCCATGAAAGCCAGTACATGCTGCTTCACCAATTACAAATAAGTTTTCTACTGCTGTCGCACCATTTACATCTGCTTCTATACCACCCATCGTGTAATGTGCACCCGGTGCAACAGGAATGCGTTCCGATAAACCAAATTGCTCACACTGTGCGTGAATGAATGGAAACTGCTGTGCAAAATTGTGTATGTTTGAAATGTCCAAATAAATACGTTCTCCATTTTTTATGCGACTGAATATTTCATAACTCGTAATATGCCGTGGTGACAGATCACGCTGCAAATACTTTGCCATAATTGCTTCACCATGTTCATTCACCAATACGCCACCAGCACCTCTTACTGCTTCAGAGACGAGACAGATTGCTTTATTATCAATTGTAAGCATCGTCGGATGAAACTGTATCATTTCAAGGTCACGTAACGTACACCCTGAAAGTAGTGCGAGCATTTGAGCATAAACGCCAGACGAACTCGGGTTCGAGGCAGGTTGAAACATACCACTGTATCCACCGGTGGCAAGTACAACAAATTGCCCCGGCAATATTTTGTCATCTACTGAAATACCACACACTTTTCCATATACATCTTTATGTAGTGCCGTTAAACGACCATAAATCATTTCAACTTGTGGTTGAAGTTGCGAACGCATAAAAGCACAAACGGATTGTCCTGTCTGATCGTGATTCATATGAAAGATGCGAGGTACAACATGCGCACCCTCCATACCTAAATCAATCCGTCCTGCTTTCTGATCGAACATAATACCTCTATTTATTAAATCCCGAACAGATTGATTTCCCGTTTCAATCATCTTACGAATAACATCACTATCACCATACTTGCAGCCAGCGATATATGTGTCCTGCACATGACTTTCAATTGATTCTTCAAATAGAGATGAAGCGATACCACCTTGAGCCATCACACTTGAGGAAACGTCGCTATCCATCACGACAGCAACTTTAAAGTGTTTCGGGAGATAACTTAACAGGCTGAGTCCGCTAATACCACCACCGACAATAATTACATCATACATAAAAAACACCTTTACAATATATTTACATTAGTTTTACAATTATATTGTCATACAAACAATAAAATTACAAGAGGTAATTCGATGATAAATTTAGATTATGCTGCAACAACACCTATGTCTCCTAGTGCAATGCAACGTTACTTTAATACAAATCAAAAATTTTATTATAATTCTGAGAGTTTACATAGTGGTGGCGATATGGTTAAAAATATTGTACACAACTGCGAGAATGCACTGAACGAATACTTTACAGATAACTTTACACTTGTGACATCGACAAGTGGCTCTCATGCAAACGAAATGGCTTTAAACAATTATCTCTATCATGAATCAAATAAAACAATCGTACTTACGTCTAAATTTGAACATCCATCTGTCTATGCAGCGATACATCAACATAATCGTTACGACATTCGTTATTTTCCGGAAGATGAGACCGGCATGATTGATTTAACTCTGACAGAACAATTTATACAGCAACATCATGAAGCAATAGCATGTATAATCTGCGTACATGTTAGTTCTGAAACCGGCTATATATTTCCGATTGAACAATTAGGAGAGTTAACAAATCAATTTAATATTCCATTCCATGTTGATGCAGTGCAATCAGCTGGTAAGTTAGTAATTCCAACGCAATATGTAACGTCACTTTCAATTAGCGGACATAAATTTTTCGGTCCAAAAGGGATTGGTGCTCTTCTAATTAGAGAAGAAGCATTGCGCATAACCAATCCGTTCTATCATCACGAACATCATATGAGAAACGGCACGGTGGATGTACCGTCACTTGTTGCGATGACACAAGCATTGATAGACTATAAACAATCAGACACGATACAACAATTCAATCACAAAATTATTACTACGCTCGATCCAGCATTATACGTACCGATGAAATTCGAACCACAGCTTAAAAATATTATTCCGATCCTTATCAATAAAACAGACGGACAATATATCATGCAGCAACTGTCACAACACAATATCTTAATCTCTACCGGAACTGCATGTGGACATGGTACAATGCATTCAAGAGGCTTAGAAACATTGATTACAAAGCAAGGTTACTCGGTACATCAATATATTCGAGTATCACTTAGTACATTAACAACAGAAGAAGAAATCAATACTTTTTTAGAAGTCATCAATCAAATAACTTAAAGGTGAAAGTCTATGCAAACAGAGGAAAGAAGACGACAAATTGCACAACTGATTAAAGAAAGTACAGCTGCTATACCAGGCGCTGCTTTAGCGAAACAATTTAATGTTTCAAGGCAAATCATCGTTTCAGATATTGCAAAATTGCGTGAAGAAGAAATCGGCATTAAAGCGACAAAGAAAGGATATATCTTTGAAGCAACACCTCAAACAGGTGAGAAATATAAACGTACGATTACCGTAAAACATGACAATAGCAGAATGTTAGAAGAATTAACGATTATCGTTGAAAATGGCGCAATGATTGACAATGTATCCGTCAATCATCCAGTGTACGGTAAAATTACAGCGAACCTTATGCTCAATTCTGTAGAAGATTGTTATGAATTCTCAAATGATATGACCGAAGATAACGGCAGAATGCTTGCAGAACTCACATACGGTATACATGAACATGTAATCTCAGCTAAATCCGAAAAGATACTCGATAATGCAGAACGTGATTTATTAGCACATGGATTTATTTATGATTATGAGTAAACATCACAAATAAGGCCAGGACAACGTGTCCTGGCCTTATTAATATTTAATATTCAATTGATCATATAATTTGATCGATTATGCTTCTTCTTCGATCGCTTTATTTTTTGGGCGTTTTGATAAGATAAACGTTGCCACAAATGCAGTAACGATTGCAATCGCCATTGCGATAACATAATTCATATAGCTTCCTGGAGCAATTGAAATAACACCCGGTAAACCTGCAGCACCTAAAGCTGTCGCTTTAACCTGCATTAAACCGATGTAAGCTGAACCAACTGCTGAACCAATGATCGCGCCAATGAATGGATAGCGTAACTTTAAGTTAACACCGAACATCGCAGGTTCTGTAATGCCTAATAAAGCAGAGATACCAGCAGCTGATGCGATACCTTTTAACTTTTCATTTTTTGTGATGAATAATACTGCTAACGTTGCTGCACCTTGAGAAACGTTACTCATTGCAGCGATTGGGAAGATAAATGATCCACCTGTTTTCGCAACATCTGCAATTAACTGCGTTTCAACCGCGATAAATGAGTGGTGCATACCTGTAATAACAATTGGTGCATAGAAGAATCCGAAGATCATCGCTCCAACAAATCCACCTGTTTCATATAACCACGTTAAACCATCTGTTAAATAAGTACCTGCTGTTCGTGTTAACGGTCCAACGAATAGGAATGTTAAGAATCCAGTTACAAATAAAGAGATTAATGGTGTTGTTAAGTTATCTAACCAAGACGGTGTGACTTTACGTAAGTTCTTCTCGATTGTCGCTAAAATCCAGCTCGCCACTAAAATCGGTAACACTTGACCTTGATACCCTACACTTTGAACTTTCAGTCCAAGTAAATCCCAAGCTGGAATTTCTTTACCTGCTGCAATATATTTTGGAAAATCATAACCATTTAATAATGCCGGATGCACTAAGATCATACCAAGTGCTGCACCTAGATACGGGTTACCACCGAAACGTTTCGCAGCACTAAATCCGATTAAAATTGGTAAGAAGACGAATGGCGCATTAGCAAGTAAATTAATGAAGTCTGCTAGACCAGCTAAACCTGGGTTAGCTTCAATAACTGTCGTTTTACCATCATAGAATAATCCTGGTGCTGTAAATAAGTTGTTAATCCCCATCAATAAACCACCAGCGACGATTGCTGGAATTATTGGCACAAAAATATCTGAAAGCATCTTAACAAATTGTTGTAATGGGTTCATCTTCTTCGTAGATTTAGACGCTACTTCAGATTTCGTAGCAGCATCCATACCTGTGATCTTGCTCATTTCGTTAAATACAGTATTTACTGTACCTGCACCGATAATAATTTGATACTGACCACCTGTGGAGAAAGTCCCTTTTACCGCATCCATATTATCTAATGCTTTTTGGTCTACGATACTCTCATCTTTTAAAGCTAAACGTAAACGCGTTGAACAGTGTGCCATTGCATCGATATTTTCTTTGCCACCGATAGCAGCTAGAATATCTTTTGAAACTTGATTGTAATCCATTCCATTTCCTCCTTTGGAACCGGTTCCATTTTGGTATAAAAAAATATGTCCGTGAACTATGTGCTTAATTTAAACTAATCTTACTCCCAAAATCACTTTCTGTCAACGCTTACATTTAAAATTTTTTATATTGTTCAACCTTTTTTAAACAGATTTAAATGCACCATTCAAATTTGAACGGTGCATATCCTATATATTTATTCATTCTTAAATTTCAATCCCTGCTCATCCATAACTTCTCTTAATATACGAATGCCTTTTGGGCCAAATCCATGTAAAGCTAATAACTCTGCTTCACTATATTTCGTAACGTCTTCTAATGTCTTCACATTGATACTATTAAGTGCGCGCAATGCTGGTTTGCTGATCTTTGGTAGTTCCATTTTATTCACCAGTTTCAGCAAAGTGTTTGATACGCGTTCCAATTTCATCACGTACGCGTTGAAATACTGACCAGTCTTGTCCTGCAGGATCTTCAAATCCCCAATGTTCAGTACGTACATGTTTCGGCGTAACCGGACATACATCTTTTGCATGATCACATAGCGTTACAACTAAGTCTGCATTATTTAAGATGTCTTTATCAATTACATCAGAAGTGTGATTTGAAATATCAATACCCACTTCTTTCATCGCTTCAATCGCTTTCGGATTTACTCCGTGTGATTCAATTCCCGCAGAATATACATTCCATTCTGGTAAATATTCTTTTCCGAAACCTTCTGCGATCTGTGAACGGCATGAATTCCCTGTACACAAGAAATAGATTGTTTTAGTCATAGTCATTCTCCTTTTAATCAAATATTTTTTTATTCAATTATCCAAATAATCTCATCGATATATATAATCCTACAAGTGTCGCAAACAATACGGGAATTGTAATAACAATCCCTGTTTTAAAGTACGTTCCCCAAGAAATCTTAACACCTTTACCACTTAATACGTGTAACCAAAGCAACGTTGCAAGGCTTCCGATTGGTGTAATCTTCGGTCCTAAATCACATCCGATAACGTTAGCATACACTAATGCATCTTGAAGCATCCCTGATGCCTGGCTTTGTTTAATTGCGATTGAATCAATCAATACGGTTGGCATATTGTTCATAATAGATGAGAGTATTGCTGATAAAAAGCCCATACCCATAATAGATCCAAATAAATTTGTTTGTGTAATATTATCGATTACGCCTGCGAGTAAACTTGTCAGTCCTACGTTCTTCAGTCCATATACGACAACATACATGCCGATTGAGAAGAAGACGATTGCCCACGGTGCACCTTTAATTACTTTGGCTGTGTTTACAGCAGGACTTTGTCTTGCGAACATAATAAATATGAACGCAATGATTGCTGCAATAATACTTACCGGGAAGTTAATAAAGTCACTCACTAAATATCCTATTAATAGAATCGCTAATACAATCCACGACATCTTAAATAATTTCATATCTTTAATTGCTGACTTCGGTTCACGTAATGTATTTTTATCATATGTTGCTGGTACATTACGCTTAAAGTATAACCAGAGTACTGTGATACTTGCAATTAAACTAAATATGTTCGGCAGAAACATATGTTTCGCATATTCCATAAATGATAAATCAAAATAATCAGCAGATACAATGTTTACTAAGTTACTTACAACTAACGGTAAACTTGTTGTATCGGCGATAAATCCTGAAGCAATAATAAAAGGAAAGACCATTTTCTCGTTAAAGTTTAAGTTACGCACCATCGCTAATACGATTGGTGTAAGGATTAAAGCTGCACCATCATTTGCGAAAAATGCTGCAACGATTGCACCTAAAATACATACGTAAACAAACATTTTAAAGGTATTCCCTTTTGCAAGATGTGTCATATGCAATGCTGCCCATTCAAAGAAGCCTATTTCATCTAAAATCAGTGAAATCAATATCACTGCGATAAATGTAAATGTCGCATTCCAAACGATGTTCGTTACATCAATGACATCGTTGAAATCCACAACCCCAAAAATAAGTGCGAGTATGGCGCCACCGACAGCAGAATATCCAATGGATAGGTTCTTCGGCTGCCAGATGACAAGTGTTAAAGTTATTAAGAATATTGCAATCGCAATGGCTGTTATCATAATGCTGATACCTCTTCTATATTGACATCATAAGGTTGTATTGCTACAAACGGCTGATGTGCTATTAGTTTATTAATTTGTTTACGTTCTTCCTGAATCTTACTATTAAACATGTCGTGTGTATCTGCTTGTGTAGCGATTGTATTATTTACGACCCACATACGTTGATTAATACCCGTGCGTTCTAAATCTGCTTTCAAACGCTCTGCTTCTTTAATAGGCGTAGGTTCAGCAAGCGTCACAATGACCATTTCAGTTAAATCATTATTCGTTATACTCGGTAATAATGATGATACAGAACTCGGTAGTACATTTGTATTTCGTTCTACCTCTTTATGATAACTTTGTGAAGCATCTAGCAGTAACAGTGTGTGTCCAGTTGGTGCCGTGTCAATTACAACAATATCATGTGACTTGTCTGCGATAAAATCACTAAAAGCTCTAAAAAACGCTATTTCTTGTGTACAAGGACTACGTAAGTCTTCTTTAATATAATCAATTTGATCTTGAGACAGATGTTCTGTAGCAGCTAATACCTCTGCTTCATAATCATGTAATGCTTCTACTTCATCAATATATTTCACTGTAACATGGTCATTTGATTCAGTATCATACCAAACGTTTGCTGGATCAGTTGTTGCAAGTAATACTGATTTACCATGAGCTGCTAATCGTTTTGCGATTATTTTGGCAATCGTCGTTTTACCGACGCCACCTTTCCCCATCGTAAAGATAAAGCGCTTATCGTCTTTGATCAGTTCATCAACTAACATATCCATCGTATGACACTCTTTTAAAGTAATGCTTTCATTCTCATTTAATACATCATCTTCAGTAAACAAGTGCTTCATCGCGTTAATTCCAAAAATGTTATATTGCTTCATCGGCACATAATAATGCGATACTTGTGATAAAAATGTTTCAAATTGTTTTAATACTGCTTGTTCTTTATTTGCTTTTTGCATTGCAAGTTCACTCGTTGGATTTTCGATGATGCCATTAATAATTACCATGTCATTCGTAATTTCTAAATCACGTAGCTCATCCATTGCACGACGACACTCTTGAATGCTATGACGATCACCACGAGCAACAAACATCATAGTTGTAAGACTGGCATCCTTCAGTTTATTGACTGCATCTAAGTAAATTTGTTTGTTATCCGATAAACCCGAAAGTTGTCCAAGGCACGATGCTTCATGTGTAGATGATTCAATAAATGAGTACCATGCATCAGGTAATTCAAGCATTCTTAATGTATGACCTGTCGGAGCTGTATCAAAGATAATATGATCAAACTTTTCTGCATATTCTTTATTTGCCAGAAATCCTGTAAACTCATTGAATGCAGCAACTTCTACAGTACATGAACCACTCAGTTGTTCTTCCATATTTTTAATTGCAAATTCAGGTAGGACACCGATATACGGTTCAATTACAGATTGCTTGTATTTTTCAGCCGCTTCAACCGGTTCAAAGTTAGCCACATATAGATTTTGTAATGAAGGTACTTGCGTTAATTCACTCGTCAAATCCATTTCAAATATGTCCTGCAAATTACTCGCAGGATCTGTGCTTACGAGTGCCACTCGTCTGCCTTGTTCACTTAAATGGACGGCAAGCGCACTCGAAATCGACGTCTTACCGACGCCACCCTTACCTGTAAAGAATAAATATTTTGTTAAAGAAATAGCATCCGGATTAAATGTTTGCATGCGACTTCCCTCCTAACAGCAATTATCTCCAGGGGAACAACAGTTGTTCTGTAAATCATGAACAACGATAATATCCAGTACTTCATCTGTCGTCATATAGCTGCCAGTTTTAACAACTTCATCATTGATCATCGTAATCGGCATGATTGCTTCACCTTTATCTTTGATTAATGTCATGATTGCTTCGTGACGTACGAACGCATTTGGTGCACTTGTTAAGTTATAACGTAGCACTTTAATACCGTTTTGTTTCATCTTTTCGATATCGCCATTCACTCGAATCAGTTCCTGATCCGGAGATGGGCCACATACACCTGAAGAACAACACATCGCTGGTTCAAATAATTTAATTTCTACCATAACTAACACTCCTCATTTGTTTTGCACACACAATTTTGATGTGGTACAAAGATTTGATTTTGTAATTTGACGATTTGCTCGATGACCTCTAAGTTGTTGGCGTACATCACGTTCGTACCCTCTTTCCAGCTCGTTACGATACCGCTTTGTTTCAACTGTTTCATATGATGTGATAACGTCGGTTGTGAGAATTCAAAATGCTCTAATATATCACATGCACATAACGGACCACAACTCAGTAAATCAACAATTTCAAGGCGATTCTTGTCTGATAATACTTTCAGTAACTTTGCTAAATATTCGTAATCCATCGTTTCACCTCTTTATATAGATGGTTGTCTATGTTTCTTTATAGTATATATTGAATATAGATGGTTGTCTATATTTGATTTTAAAATAAAGAAGTCTGCATTTTTGCAGTCTTCAGTCTATAAATCCTAATTCCTTTGCCATCTTCCATGCAAGTACCCTGTTATCTGCTCCAAGTTTTTCTAAAATAATGCTTGTATAATTACGTACAGTACCGTCACTCAAAAATAACTTTTGACTGATTTCTTTACTCGTTAACCCTTCTCCTATCAACTTTAATATATCCTCCTCTTTATCAGTTAATGGATTTTTAGTGAGCATTAACGGAAGTAGTTCCGGACTATATTCTTTTCTTCCTTGCATTACAGAATGGATTGTCTTTGTAAGTTCGTCAACTGAACGTTCTTTTAATACATATGCATCAACATCTAAATTTACAGCGCGTTCAAAATAACCAGGACGTTTGAATGTTGTAACTATAATTACTTTTACATCTAATGCTTGTTCTCGAATATAAGCAAGAACTTCTAATCCACTCTGCCCAGGCATTTCAATATCAAGTAACGCAATGTCAAATGTTTCATCGATAGCATCTATAGCTTCTGCACCATTAGAAACACTTACAATTTCGTCAAACGTCCCACTAATCAGCAATAGTTTCTTCATTGCTTCGCGTAACATACTTTGATCTTCTGCATGTAGTAATTTCATGATTTCACCTCTACTGTGACATGCACGGCAAGTCCTGGATTTAAGTTTTTTGTTTTTACGATACCTTCCATCGCTTTTACACGTGCTTCGATACTTTTTAAACTTAAATTATTTGATAACCCTTTACCATTATCAATCAATGATAGGTTTAATACATTATCAACTTGATCAATTAGTAGTTGAACTTTCGTTGCTTCGCTGTGTTTAATCACATTATTAATCAATTCTTTAATCAACATACTTATTTCATGTTGTTGAATTTCATCCACCGCTTCGTAATGAACATGCCTCTCAAATTCAATATTTGCATCACTTAATATTTTCTCAACTTGTGTTACTTCATCCTGAATTGTAGTTGATTTAATATCTTCAATGATTGATCTTACTTTATATAAAGATGCTTGTGATAGCGAGTGAATTTCCTGTAATTCATCTTTTGCCATATCAGGATATTTCTCAATTAATTTCAACGCAAGTTCAGATTTAACTGCCAATGTACTAAATACCTGGCCGAGCGAATCATGTAAATCCTGAGAAATACGATTACGTTCAATTTGGGTAGAAAGCAACGCAAGCTTTTCATTCTTAATGTTTAGTTCATAGATTTTACGAGAATGGTCTGCAAAATAATCCATAGAAACGGCCATCATCAATACAAAGAAAAAATGAGGAATGAGTTCCAAACCATACGCATAGTCTTGCACACAAATTGCAATATAGTTGAGCACGAAACTACCGAGCGTTATTTTCCCATACAGAGAATTCACTCTTTTTCCAAGTACATATGGGATATACGAGATAGGAAATAAATAGAATAATATGTTACCGAAATTGCAAAAATGAATAAATACTGTAATAGAAGCAAGTAAACATCCAATTACAATATGCATATATTTACTTGTATTGTTACTCATCATAAATACTGCCGAAAAAATATACAGTAGAATAAAGAACAATTTGAATAATTGCCAGCTTATTTCTTCTGTACTGAGCATTTCTGTTATAGGAAATATTATAAATATTAAAGATGTTCCGTATTGTAATATTTTATTATATAGCCAGTTCAATTAAATCACTTCCGATCTCCTTCTCATCCATATACTTACCATTATAAATATGACAGCATATATTAGTAAAATACCAATTGATTCAAAAGGATAACTTTTATCGAATTGTCCGGCTGCAATATTTTTAAAGTTATATGTTGGCGTTAATTTGGCAATTGATTGCAGCCACTCTGGAAATGTCCTTACTGGAAACCACAGTCCGCCCAGCATTGCTAATCCTAAATACAGAATATTACCGAAAGTACTTACTTTCTGTGCATCTTTAAATTGCGACAGCAAAATACCCAGTGTCAGGAATATAATGCCCCCAAACAAAAGTCCTGCGTAACACACTAACCATTCTGTCGTAGACATAGTAACACCTTTAACGAAATGTCCTACTAAAAATACGATTAAAATCGATAACATATACATCATCAATATTTTTATCACTTTGCATAAATAATAATATAATGGATTGAGCGGGGTGCGAAATAATGCTCTACTCCAACCTTTCTCTTTGTCATTGATCATCTCTAATGGAAAAGTAAATATCGCAAAGCTTGTCAGACTGAACGTCGTCATAGATAACATATAATCGCGCACAAAGTATTGTTGAATATTTTTGTCCGGCATCTTCATCATAGAAGAAAATACTAAGAAAAAAATCACTGGGAGCAACGTAGATAATATAAAAACACTCTTACGTTGACTTAAATCTATCATTTCATATTTCAACATCGCTTTATACTGTCTCATGACGCTCCTCCTCCACAACTTTAAATACTCGATCTAGTAGTGATTCATTTGTAATCTCAACATGTTCGAAACTAATAGCGCTGTTTATCAATATTTTAATCACCTCATCAATTTGAGAAGTATGAATCATAATGTATTCACCCTCAATTTTTGAGGATGCAATATCAGAAATTTGTTTTATGACATTCACATATTTCCTCGGTAATACGATTTGTTTCTGAGTGGATTCTTCTCTTAGCGCACGCGGTGTTGAGTCACGTATAATTTCACCTTTGTGCAGAACAACAATACGATCAGATAAGCTTTCAACTTCTTCTATGTAGTGCGATGTAAATAATATCGTTTTACCTTCTGCTTTCAACGTTTTGATCAAATCATAAAATCTTCTGCGTGTTGAAGTGTCCATTCCGACAGTCGGTTCATCTAAAATAATAAACTCCGGACGTCCGATTAAAGTTAGTGCCACATCTAAAATACGCTTTTGACCGCCTGATATTTTCTCTGCTTCAGCGTTTAATATTGTGTCATCAAATAATGTAATGGCTTTTATCTCTTCTTTGGTCAAAGCATTCGGATAAAGATTCTGAAAAAGTTCAATGATCTGATATACCTTCATATTCGGTGTAAAGTATGTTTGTTGATATAAAACATTTGTTTTTGTGTGATCCAACATCAATTGCTGGCCATCAATATCACCTGAGGTTAATTTCTTATTACCTAACAAACAATCAATTAACGTTGATTTACCTGCGCCATTCGGACCAACTAATGCGATTGTATCGCCTTTATTAATCGTTAGATTGATATGCTTTAAAATATGTTTCTTACCGATATCTTTACTTAGGTTGTGAATCGTAATCATGGTTATCTCCCTCCTTATCTCCATTAAACAGGAAAGAGCATTCTATGATAATTCACATACGTCATGAAATTGAGATGACATTTGTCATATAGATGATGAAGAGGATGTAAAGCGTTGTATTGTTGAGGATTTCTTGGCCGATATTTTCGATTTATCGGCCATCATTTTGGGATTTGGCCATTTTTCCAGTTTTCTTGGCCGATATTTTTGATTTATCGGCCATCATTTTGGGATTTGGTCATTTTTTTGGATTTCTTGGCCGATAAATATTCACAAAAAAATACTTTCTCCAAACGGAGAAAGTATTCCATATATTTAACAAGCGTTAATCATCCAAGTTACACCGAATGGATCATTAAAGTAACCATATAATTTAGACCATTCTGTTTGACCAAGTGGCATCGCTTCTTTGCAACCCGCTTCAATCGCTTTATGGTAGAAATCTGTTGCTTGCTTAACATCTTCTTCATCGTTACCATCAAATGTGAAACAAACTGATGTACCTTCATTGTTCACTTCACGTTGTCCCCAAGAATCACTAATCATAAAACGTTGTCCTAAAATCTCAAATTCAGCATTCATTACAAACTGTTTTGCAACTTCTTCAGGCATTTTGTACTCTTCAGGCATATCTCTAAAAATTTCATCATCGCCCATCGTCTTATTAATAATCTTTGCACCTAAATGCTTCTCGTAAAAATCTAACACTTCTAATGAATTGTGGAAATTGAAATACTGAACCGCTTTAATCATGTTGTAATCCCCTTTAGTTTTATATTTTGTACAATTTTAAATCACGCTTTTAGTATAATCGGATATATGATTTAAGTAAAATTTATTCAAAATTATTTCTTTCTATATATAATGAAATTCCATTGATGAATTTAACATCATCTCCATCAAAAAGTACTGCTTCATTATCACGAATGCAATATGTATTTATTTTAGTTCCTTTAAATACACGCTCATAATATTCATCTTTATAATGACAGGTAATCGCATAGTCAATTAATCCTAATGGTTTAGTCTCCTTTGCTTCTTCAAAATATGATACATCTTTACCTAATGATATTCCCCCGGCACTTTGTCCGTAAATCACATTTTCTTTCTCAAAATTAGTAATTAAATCTACGATATCTGCTGTTCTCATTTCACCAACTAACTTAGATATGGATCCACCGCTAATATATATGGCATCATATTTGTCCAATATTTCTTCTGTGATTTGATTGAAATCAACGCATAGATCGATGTTGTGAATCCCTACACTTTCAAACATATCTTTAACATACTTATAGCTTTCTTGATAAGTCCTGATTGTTTCATCACCTGCATTTGGGAAATACAATACAGAGGCATTATTAATTAAATCAGCAAAATATTGATTAACAATAATATTACTTTCTTTCGTTCCCCCACCTGATATTAAAACAGTCATGGTCATCCCTCCTTTTCTAAAATATAATTTATACTTCTGAATTTTTCCATTCAAATCTAACCGTAATCATTCCTATCGGTGTATTTTCTCACTTTACTTTAGCTAATTTATAAAATATCGTTTAAGATTAAATTGAATAAACTTTTGGAGGTTACTTATGCTCACATGGAAAGAAGAAATGATATTACCTGTGAATATCGAGAAAGTATGGTCTTTATTTGATTTAGAGAATATTCAACGCATTATGCCTCAAGTGGTCGAAATGAAAGTGTTAGAAAAGAAACCTGGTGTTGTTGGTTCGACGTATGAGCAATCATACAAAGAAGGCAACAAAGTGATGAAGTATATAGTCACTGATTTAGAACATGAGGATACACCTACTCGTAAGCATAATAAGTCTGGATTTCAACTTGCTAAGATGTTTGATATTGAAGCTGATTATGTATTAGAAAAGATTTCAGAGAACGAAACACGTTTCATTTACAGCGGTTCGAATAAAGGAGTCAACTTTGCTGGAAAAGCGATGCTTAAATTAATGCCAAAAAAGCAAAATCAAAAAGTTGTTGATGATTTTATGCAGCGCGTAAAAGTAGAAGCAATGAAGGAGTACAATTAATGAGTATATTAGCAGCAATTATTGCCGGAGCATTAGCCTTTATGATAGGCGCACTTTGGTATACCGTATTATTCGGTAAGTTATGGCAACGAGAAGTCGGCATTTCAGATGAACAAATCAAAGCAGCAGGTAGTGGTACACCTCAAATGATTACAGGTTTTGTAGTAGAAATTCTTGTATCACTACTCGTCTTTTTCTTATTGTCGCATACAGATTTAAATATTTTCTGTGCTGGATTTACGATTGCAATTATTTCTATCTTTTCAGCGCTTAAAAACTATTTCTTTGAAATGAAATCCTTTAAATTAATCGCAATTAATGAAAGTTACAAACTGATTTGTATTATGATCATGACATTAGCAGCATACTATTTTGGATAAGGAGTGAAGATTGATGGAATTAGGCAATTTTTCTGTAAGTTTACCGGTAAAGGATATTCATGCATCAATTAAGTTTTATCAAACATTAGGCTTTGAACAAGTCAGTGGCGACATTACGCAAAACTGGGTTGTGTTAAGTAATGGTGCAGCACGTATCGGATTATTTCAAGGAATGTTTGAAGTGTTTATGATGACGTTTAATCCGAAATGGAATGAGAAAGGTCAGGAAATTGCTGGTACAGATGTACGTGAAATCGCAGCTAAATTAGAGGCAGCAGGTTATGATTTCATCACACCGTTAACAGCTGAGAACGAATCTGGCCCAGGATATTTTATGGTAAAAGATTTAGACGGTAATACAGTATTATTTGATCAACATGTATAAGGAGCGTTCATATGGAGAAATTTTGTCAAAGTTGTGGTATGCCACTTAATCTGCACGGTGAAGATGTTCGTGGTACAGAAGTTGATGGGAGCTTAAGCTCTAAGTATTGTAATTATTGTTATAAAGACGGAAAGTATATTGATCCTGATATTACGATGGAAGAAATGCTTGAACGCGGTAAGCAAGGTATTTCAAATGGCAAAGGGAATCCAGTTGCTAAATTTATGATGAAAGCTTTCTATCCGATGCAATTGAAGAAATTAGAACGATGGAAATAAGGGATGTCTTCGGACATCCCCTTTTCATTTCCAAATTCATCCTATTCGTTGTTATACTTAAATCAACACGATGAAGGAGTGATTGATTTGAACAACCGACTTTACGACATACTCGATTTATTAATCAGTTATAATACTGAAAGTCCTCCCGCAAGAAATACAGATCCGTTACAAAATGAAATCGAACAGCTACTAAAAAATCTTAACTTTCACATCGAAAGAATTCCACTGTATAAAAATGATTCTGTAATCGTAGCAACATTAAAAGGTACGGATGCAAATGCTCCAAAATTAATATTAAACGGACATGTGGATGTTGCTGAAGTAAGCGAAGCAGAATGGACATATCCCCCATTTAAGCTCACTCAAGTTGATGACTGGTTATATGGACGTGGCGTCAGTGATATGAAAGGTGGCATGAGTGCATTATTTTATGTGTTGGAAAGACTGTCACACAAAAATATTCAACCTAAAGGAGACATTATCGTTCATTCAGTCGTCGGTGAAGAAGTTGGAGAAGCCGGGACAAAAACTGCCTGCGAACATTCTCCTAAAGCTGATTTAGCACTGGTATTAGACACAAGTAACTGTGTTGCACAAGGTCAAGGTGGCGTTATTACAGGATGGATTACTGTTAAAAGCAATAATACCATTCACGATGGAGCAAGAATGAATACCATCCATGCAGGTGGTGGATTGTTTGGAGCAAGTGCAATCGAAAAAATGATGAAAGTGATCACCGCTTTAAGAGAACTTGAACAGCACTGGGCAGTAATGAAATCAAGTCCTGGAATGCTTGCAGGTGCAAATACGATTAACCCAGCTGTCATTGAAGGTGGCAGACATCCAGCCTTTATTGCAGATGAATGTAAACTCTGGATTACGGTTCATTATTTACCAGAAGAAAATTATCATGATATTACGAAAGAAATAGAAGTTTATTTAAATAAAGTAGCCGATGCTGATATATGGTTAAGAGAAAATCCGCTTTCTTTTGAGTGGGGCGGCACTTCAATGATTGAAGATAAAGGCGAAATCTTCCCAAGTTTTACAGTACCAACAGATCATCCAGGGTTCGAACTGCTAGCGACATCTCATCAATCAGTATTCAATACACCTCTGAAACACGAAATGAGCTCAACTGTTACAGATGGTGGATGGTTAGCAGACTTCGGTATACCAACGATTCTTTATGGACCTGGCCAATTATCTGAAGCACATAGTGTAGACGAAAGAATTAGTGCAACAGAGTTAGAACAATTCTCTCAGGTATTGTATGCATTTCTTAAAGAATGGTATCAGTCACCAAAAGCAAAGACCGTCTGAGTATAACTTAGACGGTTTTTTGTATATCAATCTTTCCACCTTTACGCTGTAATAGCAGAAACACTGCTGTTAAACTCATAAATCCTATGCCTGAAATATAAATAGGCACATCTACACCAAATTGTTTTGCCACAACGCCTCCAAGCAATGATCCAACAGGCATCGCTACCATACATAGTGCATTCATTATAGTGCCTACACGTGCTAACACTTTGTTATCAACCATCTTCTGAATATAAGTAAACATACTGATATTGAGCACCATAATCGGTAAAGTCATTAGACCATAAAAGAAAATTGACACATAATAGTTTGGAGCAACCGCTGTAAGTATCATACATACACCAGATACCAATGGAGAAATCATTAGAATCTTGTTAATATCAACATCTTTAAATTTAGGAGTAATGAGTGAACCTATCAAAGCAAAGACAACACTAGCCGTTAAATAATAGCCATATGCATAATCTCCACCTCTACTATAAGTAAATGCCGGCAATATCGCATTGGTCATACTACCTGTAAAGTTTGCGATCATAGCAGGCAAAGTAAATAAAAATAATTTATTACCTACGAAATATTTCCATCCATCAGATATAGAATTTTTGTAAATCTCAGTATTAAATACGCCGTTATCAATATGGTTGTATTTAATCTTGTAGAAGAAGAGCACAGCAAAGAAGAATGTCGCTGCATTTAGAAAATAAACACTTTCTATACCAGCTTTCATGACTAGCCAAACTGTTATTAATTTGGCAATGACACCTATAATCGTTGAACCTGTACTTACAAAACTGTTATATCCAATAAGTTCATCTTCTTCCATCACCAAAGGAGACAATGCACTTTCTGCATTACCTTCTACTACTTCAATTAATCCTAAAATGAACAGACTGAACAATAAAACACTTATAGGCATAAGATTCAAATAGAACATCACTGCAATAAAAATCATAATAAATAGTTGCATGATTTGTGCGATTAGCATCATCTTCTTGCGATTGAAGTGATCAATTACCGGGCCAGCAAAAGCAGAAAGAATACCTGGTGTAAAGATAATTGCTGAAGTAACACTCGTAATAAAAGCATCTTTTGTCACATCAAAGATATACCACATAATTGCAACTGAATACATTGAATCACCTAACGCTGAAATGAGCCTTCCCGTTAATAGGTAATTTTTGTTCGACATATTATCCCTCCTATTATTTTTATCGTTAAAATATATTTTACTGATAAAAATAAATAAGTCAATAAAAATTATCAGACAATTTTTCCATACAAAAAAATAGAGCAGCTTCTGCTACTCTACTCAGTTTCATCTTTATATGATGACAGTTGAATTTGATACACATTTTTATGATCTAAATCTTTATACTTTTCTTCATACTTTTGACTTAAAGCTCTCATTTCATTCATTAATTCCATCCATTGT
Source organism: Macrococcoides goetzii (assembly GCF_002742385.2). Taxonomy (GTDB): domain Bacteria; phylum Bacillota; class Bacilli; order Staphylococcales; family Staphylococcaceae; genus Macrococcoides; species Macrococcoides goetzii. Next base: position 409,017 of record NZ_MJBI02000002.1, on the reverse strand, counting down.
TCATATGGTAATTGCACTTCTAAATTAGACATTTGAGCACTGTTTGGTGTCTCAATCTTCTTTAATTCTTCATCAGTCAATTTACCATACTCATCAGCATCTCGTTTGAGTGCATCGAATACTTTTTGAACTTCTAATGTGTAAAACGCTAATATTGTATCGAAGTTTTCTTTTATTGCTGGAAAATCAAAATTAATTGGTGATTTATTTAAGTGTTCACTTGAATAATAATATTCAGTCATATTCTTGATTTGTCTTTCTTCAACTATTTTTAACGCTTCAACTTCCATCAGTTTCTTAATAGGATAATACAGATTTGATGTCTTTACATCTAAAGCTTTTGCAATTTCTTTCGTTGTCATCGCTTTATCTCTTGTCAGCTGAATGATTTGATTTGCTTTTTCATCGATTAATATTTTCAGTAATTCATTGCCCATTTCGTCACCTACAGTTTTTATCGTTTAAAATAATTTTAACATAAAAATGAATAAAAAAATAAAAGCTCTAATTGAGATTAGAACTTTTAATGATAGAAATAAAATAACATAATCAATGTTAGAATCAACATCACTCTAAAAACTTTTGTATCTAATATATGTATTAATACATTAATTGGATTGTATGAATTGTTTATTTCCTTTTTTCCGTCAATATCTTGTCCAGCACTTTCTATATATGTACTTTCTGATCTTCTATATTCCATCGTAACCTCCAACAATTGCTTAACTGAAATTATTAATACCCTTCATTATGTTATTTACACATAAATCATGTATTATAATTTTATTAATACATAGGAGTGTTGTTATGATTTATATTCTGTTAGCCTTTGCAATCGGTCTGATGATGCCAATTCAGACAGCTGTTAATTCAAGGTTACGTACATACGTTTTATCCCCTTTTATGGCATCATTTATTTCATTTTTAGTTGGAACGATCTTTTTACTGATAATGACACTTGCTACAAAGCACAGTGTGCTAATACCTTTTTCCACATTCCAGGATAATCCTTTCTGGATATGGATTGGTGGTTTATTAGGTGTCATCGGCTTAACTACTAACATACTGTTATTCCCTAAACTTGGTGGTGTACAGACTGTCGTTCTACCAATTATGGGTCAGATTATGATGAGTATGTTAATCGATCACTTTGGATTGTTCTTCTCTCCAGAGAAAAGTTTTACATTGCTTAGATTCATCGGCATTATCATTTTAATTCTTGGCGTCATATGTGTTATCGTTTTACCTGATTATTTGAGAAAGAAACAACATAACTCAAATGTCCCAACTGAAGTTGGCAATAAATTGCCGTTTCAAATTTTAGGGATTGTAGCAGGTATGCTTATGGCCAGTCAGTCCGCTATTAATGGACATTTAGGCGGTTTACTTGATTCAGCAATTCATGCAGCTTTCATATCATTCCTTGTTGGTACGACGATTTTATTCCTCATCGTTGCAGTGGTTTATAGACAACTCGCTAACTTTAAATTAGCACTGGGTAATGATAAACCGAAATGGATTTGGTGTGGCGGTATTCTCGGTGCATTCTTCGTTTTAATCATGGCTTATCTTGTACCAATCATCGGAACTGGACTTGTTGTTGTTATCTGTTTATTCGGCCAAATTTTATGCAGTGTATTGATTGATATGTTCGGTTTACTCGGCGCCAAAAAAGTCCCAATCACGCGTGTTCAAATGTTAGGATTAGGTTTATTAGTATGTGCTGTAGTGATGATCAGACTTTTTTAAAGATAATTTCAGTATTAAAGTTAAGAAATTTTCATATATATACACTATAAAATCATTTTCATTTATATTACATATTTTGCTATAATTGTATCGAGGTGATCATGATGAATAACACGCTTCCGTTAATGGATATCAATAATAGTACATCTATGATTTATAAAGTATACAGCATTGAACATGATCCAAAAGTAGTGAAATTTGAAATTGCTTTTATTAATGACCATAGCAACTTACTATTTAAACATATATTATATGAAGAAGATCTGATTATACTCAGTCACCTTCAATTATTGAACACAGGTAAATATCATTTTGTAGAACCATCATTATACATTGATATCAAGAATATCCATGAAAAGACTATCGATATTACGATTCACTTAAAAGCTTTATTAGAAAATCATGATTCTGCTCACCGCGCTGATAATGCATACGATATGACTGTTGAGAAACATGGTTTCATTCAATTTATCGAATATTTACAGCACCACCTGGTACAATAAGACTATTTCAATTCTCCTAATATATGCCTCAATACACGTAAAATAAATTCTTATTTTACTCATATTGTATTAAAGTGACTATAAATACTAGACAATTGTGATGAATCATTATATAATAAATTCAAATATTATCGTACATATGCAAGAAATTAAGGCTCTTCACATCATTACAAAGAGTAATAATGTAAGACAACACTTTTTGTAATATGTGAAGTGTTTTCTTTGTAAAACATTAGATATTATTTAATAATTTATTGGAGGTCATTATATTATGGCACAAGGTACAGTTAAATGGTTTAACGCAGAAAAAGGTTTTGGATTCATCGAAGTTGAAGGTGGAGACGACGTATTCGCTCACTTCAGCGCTATTCAAGGTGAAGGTTACAAAACTTTAGAAGAAGGACAAGCAGTTGAATTCGATATCGAAGAAGGTCAACGTGGACCTCAAGCTGCTAACATCGTTAAATTATAATATTTAATGTTGAAAGATAAGCCCTCAAGGGGCTTATTTTTTTTTATCTATAATTTCATTTTTACAGCTATTATTGATCCAATTAGGCAATATAAAAATAAATATTTCACTCAATTTGACTGATACCTACGCACTTTTACGAGATATTAAGACCAAATCGCAAGAACACACGTTTGACTTATTAACCGATCCGTTATATACTTAAGTCAAATATATCGGACATATGCAACAAACAAAGCTTCTTCACATATTACAAAAAGTAATCGTGTTAAGTCGAGACTTTTTGTAATATGTGAATTTTTCTTTGTAGGAGAAACATTAGATATTATTTAATAATTTATTGGAGGTCATTATTATGACACAAGGTACAGTTAAATGGTTTAACGCAGAAAAAGGTTTTGGATTCATCGAAGTTGAAGGCGGAGACGACGTATTCGCTCACTTCAGCGCTATTCAAGGTGAAGGTTATAAATCTTTAGAAGAAGGTCAAGCAGTTGAATTCGATATCGAAGAAGGTCAACGTGGACCTCAAGCTGCTAACATCGTTAAATTATAATATTTAATGTGAAGAAATAAGCCCTCAAGGGGCTTATTTTTTTTGTGCTTTCTACTTATTATTTTCCAGAAATTCATTACTTAAAAATAAATCCAAAAAACTTTTTTGACCATTATATCCCTTACCTATCATGTTCTGAGCATGTATATATATTTCTCATGCATTGTTTGCATTGACAAAAGATCATATCTATTATATACTTAATTCAAATATATCGAACATATGCAAGAAACGTAAGGACTTCACATATTACAAAAAGTAATCGTGTTAAGGGTTTGCTTTTTGAAATATGTGAAGTTTTCTTATGTAAAACATTAGATATTATTTAATAAATATTTGGAGGTCATTATTATGACACAAGGTACAGTTAAATGGTTTAACGCAGAAAAAGGTTTCGGATTCATCGAAGTTGAAGGTGGAGACGACGTATTCGCTCACTTCAGTGCTATCGAAGGAGACGGTTACAAAACTTTAGAAGAAGGTCAAGCAGTTGAATTCAATATCGAAGAAGGTCAACGTGGACCTCAAGCTGCTAACATCGTTAAATTATAATATTTAATGTTGAAAAATAAGCCCTCAAGGGGCTTATTTTTTTTGCATAAAATTAAAACACACCCTATTGGATGTGTTAAAAATTAAAGAAATATATAGAATCATCTATGTCATTTACAGGAATAATGACTTTGTTATTATTGATTACAACACGATTGTCACTAATCATTTCCTTTGTAATTGGCTCCATCATATCTACAAATATTAATAAGCCACCATGATCACCATGATTAAAGATTTCATTATAAATTTTCTTTAGAAATTCAGCTCGTACTTTATGATTTATAATAACAAAATGATTATCCAATTCATATTTTATGTTAAATTGTTCGAGTATTGCTTCCATATTATCTAAACCACTTTCGAACATTATCCCAGTAACATTGAATGTTTCTATTATTTCTTCAAATTCTAATGCATCATATTCTAATGACCATTCTATCGTTTTATAGCCTCTAAGAGGTGTATCTACAAAATATAATGATGATTTAGCATCTTCCCTAAGCATGTCCCAGTAATAATTCTCAGTAAGCTTAAAATTATCTTCAACAATTTCAATTTCATTGAATTGAGGATGAATATACATATTCCCACTAAGAACATGCCAATAAATGAGTGGTTGATATTCTGAGTTATAAATAATAAGAAAGATACCTGGATAATTAATAGATTCAATGTATGATAATTTCTTAACTTCTATTTCATTAAATTTTCTAGATTTCATATCAATAATATCAAAAATTATTATTTCTTGCGGATATTTCCTAAAGATATTTACAATGGCATTCACAGCTTTTGCATTCATCACATGTTTTTTTATAAATGTCTTCTCTAATTCTTTTCTAATATTTAAATCAATTCTAGATTCATCTACTTCTGGTTTTGTTTTTTTCTTTTTAAATAATCCTAACATGTTAATACCACTTCTTCTTTTTAAAATACACCATACTTACAACTAATAATAACGCCATTACGATCAGTACTGTAAAGTATCCATACTTCCATTTCAGTTCCGGCATGTACTCAAAGTTCATCCCGTAAATTCCTGCAATCAATGTCAATGGCAGAAATACAGTTGATACGAGGGTTAGCATCTGCATTACACGGTTCATTTTATAGTTGTTATACGATTCATAGTTATTTCTTATTTCATCCGTGAGTTCCTGCGAATTTTTTATAATATTCTTCTGCTTAATCATATGGTCCTGAATATGGTGAATATAATAATGATCGTGTTCTGTTTCTATAATATGCTGATCACGTTCTAATTCATCCACCAGTTCACTCATCGGTACGATAATGCCTTTAATACGAATCAATTTTGCTCTTAAGTCAAAGATATCATCCATTATATAATGTTGCTTCTTATCTTTAGAATGTCTTTTTTCAAAACTAAGCACATTATCTTCTATCGATTCTACAGTTTCCGTATAGAAATCTACTATTTTATCAAGCAACATCATTGCTGCTACTTTTGGTGTCAAATTACTTGGTGCTTCTTCTTCTAATTCTTTCGCTAAAGCATCTATTTCATCTGTTGCTTCAATATCTTCATCATGATAGGTAATAAAAACATTATCTTTCAGGAGCACATTAATCGTTTCTGCTTCATATGTATCGCGTTCAAACTTCTGGAATACTAAATACTCATATGAATTATAATTTTTATATTTCGGTCTGGAATTACTGTGTATTACATCTTCTATCGTTAATCCATTAATGTCAAAATGTTGTTTAAAAAGTTCACTCTCTTCTTCATTCGCCCCTTCAAAGTCAAACCAAATGAAGGTTGCATCTTTTGGTAAATCATCTATTGTATTAACACGTTTTAGTTTATTATCGTCATGATACAAAATACTTAATGCCATACTCTCCCCCCTCACACATCATTATACTTTAATAGCATATAAAAAGACCAAAGCTATTTTAACTTTGGTCTGATTAATTTTTTATTTTAGTTTCCGTTAAACATCCAGTGTACACCGTATTTATCATCTAATGCACCCATCACACCGCCCCAGAATTGCTCTTCAATCGGCATATGCACTTTAGTCTCATTGTGCCCTGCTACTTTATTGAATAGTTCAGTCATTGCTGCAGTATCTTCAGCATTTGATTTGTCCCAGTTTAAAGATAATGTCATGCTATTATTGAAATCTCCAGCTTTACCAAATCTATCTGCTGCATATAATTTATGTCCCGCTACTTTAAATTCAGAATGCATTGTCATTTCTTCAGCTTGTTCCGGGTCTACACCAAATTGTCCTGCCTGCTCTTTTCCTACTGGTAATCTGTTAACGTCTGTTGCTCCAAATACTTCTTCATAATATGCTAGCGCTTCTTTTGCACTTTCAAACGCTAAGTAAGGAATTAATTCTGTCATGATAGACCTCCAAATGTATATTGTAATTCAAATTAAATATATCACAACTTAATTAATTTACATACTGATAACTTATTTTGCTGTTGATGCATCTTTAGTTGCTGTTGATGCTGCTACTTTATCGTCATAAACAGAGATTGTACCGCCATAATTTGCTACCCATACATCACCTGTCGTATTTTCATAAGTGATACCGATTGGATGAAATCCTGCTTCAACACGCGTGATTTCTTTCAACGTCTTCGTATCAAATTTCGATACTGTATTCTCATCATAATTAACGATATACACGGCTGTACTGTCTGGTGAAATTGCCATTGAACGTGGTTCTTTTCCTGTAGTAGCACGCGCAATAACTTTATCAGTTGCAACGTCATATTTTAACAGTTCATTGGCACCAGCCACCGTAATGTAGATTGTCTTCCCTTGATTATCAAGTACTAAATGACGTGGTCTTTGTCCGGTCTGCAGAATCATTTCACTTTTACCTGTTTCTAAATTTACTTTATAAATTTCATTCGAGAACATCGCTGTAACGTAAGCTGTTTTATTATCTGGCAGTGATACAATACCGCGTGGCATTGCATTTAATGGAATTTGTTCTGTTTGTTTAGCTGTCTTAGTATCTACTACTGATAATGATTTATCACACCAGTTAGATACTAATAGCTTTGAATTGTCTTGAGTAAGTGATACATATTTTGGTACACGTCCAACTTGAATGACCTGATCCCAGTCTTGCTTTTCAGCGTTATAACGATATACGACAGATTCTGCGATCGCTTTACCTGCTGAACACATATCTTCTGCTTCTGCACCATGATCAGTTAATTGATATTGTGAAACATAAGCAAATTTGCCATCTTTTGTCCAAACTGCTTCAACTGGTGCGCCACTTACCGGCTTATCAAAACCTTCGATACCGAACTTTTTAAAGTCTACTGTATCTGATAACTTTTTAATGAGTTTACGTGACTTTGCATCATAGACTGTAATTGTGTGCTGATACATCATATTGTTTGCGATAACCTGACCTTTGTTATTCGCGACAACTGATTTTGGCGTAATCGGTCCTTCACTTATCGTATCGATTAATTTCATCGTTGTTGTATTCGAAGCTGGTCTATCTTTATCAATTTGATCTGCAGTCACATCTTCTTCAGTTGATGCTTTTGATTCAGCCGTTACTTTTTCTGCTTTGTTTTCTTTAGTCGTTTGTTCTGTTTTGGTTGATTCCTCGGTTGTCTTCTTTTCTTCATTTGCACACCCAGCCACAAGTATCATTGCTGATAATAATAAATATTGAATCGTACGCATGATGTTCTCCTCTTCTTTTCCATTTTTTATTTAAATATAGCATAAATTAAGTATTGGTACATTGAAAAATTTAGTTTCAATTTATTAATATGTTATAGTGACAGTATGATAACAAAGAGGTGAATGATATGTGGAACAGTACACGATTGACGGATCAATTAAGCATTGCATATCCAATTATACAGGCGGGCATGGCAGGAAGCACAACACCTGAACTTGTTGCAGCTATCTGTAATGAGGGTGGTTTAGGAACAATTGGTGCTGGATATATGACCACTGATGTGTTAAGCGATGAAATTGAGACTGTACGCAAACTTACCGATAAACCTTTTGCTGTCAATTTGTTCGTGTCTGAAGATATTCAATATGACGATAGTGCCATTCAAATGATGCAGGAGAAACTTAAACCTTATTATGATAAATATGATTTAAAGACAGCGAATGTTAAAATGCACTCTGAACAAATTTTTCTTGATAAAATTCAGTTGTTAATGGATATGGATGTACCAGTTGTAAGCTTTACTTTTGGCATCCCGGCGCAACAGATTATTAATCTGCTAAAAAAGAAAGGTATTATAACAATCGGTACAGCAAGTTCAGTTGAAGAAGCAAGAATGATCGAACAAAGTGGATTAGATATGGTGGTTGCTCAAGGCTTTGAAGCAGGTGGACATAAAGGTGCGTTTACAAAAACACGTTCAATCGGCACAATGGCATTGATTCCTCAAATTGTAGATAGCGTGTCTATCCCTGTAATTGCAGCAGGTGGAATAATGGATGCACGTGGCATACTTGCGTCTCTTATGTTAGGAGCAAGCGGCGTGCAAATGGGGACTGCTTTCTTAACAACGCATGAAAGTAAAGCTCCGAATGTACATAAAGAAGCAATCACCCATGCACTACCTGAGGATACAACAGTGACTAAAGTATTCAGCGGAAAAAGTGCGCGTGGTATAGAAAATGATTTTATTAATGATTTGGAAACGAGTGGTATAAATATACTACCTTATCCGCTTCAAAATGATTTAACGACGAGCATTCGTCAAAGTGCAGCTAAGAACGGTGATACTGATCTTCTTCATATGTGGTGCGGTCAGGCACCTACACTTGCCAAGAAAGTCAATGCACAAGGTTTATTTAGAGAAATCGTGGCACATACCGATCAGTTAATACTGGATTTTAAAATGAATAATATATAAAATACTGCACAAAAAAAGCTCTCGTTCGAGAGCTTTTTAATATTGTTCTTTTTTCTTCTGATAAAGATAGATGGGTATTCCTAAAAGCGTTATGATAGTTCCAGTAATCGCCAGTCCAAATTGCGTAAATAGAGTATTAAGCATAACGAACAGTCCTGCCAGTAAAGCAATCATAGGAATGATTGGATACATCGGCACTTTATAAGGACGCACGAGTTCTTTTTCTTTCTTACGTAATACAAATACTGCATAAAATGCCATACAGTAAAATGCCCAGATTACAAATACAAGCATATTTGTGATTGAATCGAAAGCACCACGAGAAACCATAATAACCGCAATAACGACCTGAATCAAACCACTCATCCATGGCGCACCACTCTTTGTTAGTTTCGTGAATACATTTTTAAACGGTAATAAATTTTGTTTCGCCATCGCTTCAGGTACACGCATTCCTGTCATCGTATAACCATTCAATGCCCCATATACGGACACCATTATTCCGATTGTAATTAATTTTCCACCAGACTGACCAAACAAGATTCCTGCTGTATCAGTTGCTGCGTTTAAATTACCTTTAAGCTCATCAATCGGTGATGTAAATAAAAATGTTGCGTTTACTAATAAATAAATAACTGTAACTAGACCTAAACCTAATGTGATCGCTAATGGTAAATCTCTTTTCGGATTTTTCATTTCCCCGGCAATATTACCGACATGAATCCATCCATCATAAGCAAACATTGTCGCAAGCAATCCAGCGCCAAGTGCTACAAAGAAATTAATACCTGTATCACCTGTCGTAGGTATTAATGATACCTGAACATCTCCAGTCTGCATTAAACCAAACACGACGATAGCGATGATTGGAATAAGCTTTACGACTAAAGTGACTGATTGCAATATCCCACCTGCCTTCGAGCCCAGACAGTTAATCAATAATATTGAAACCATCGCGATAACTGCTACCGGAAATAGCCATCCCTTTCCAATATGAAATAAATTATCAATTTGCTGTGAAAATACAATCGATTGTGCTGCAATCATCGCCGGAAAATAAATGAAACTTTGTGCCCATCCTGCTAAAAATCCAAAAAACTTACCATATGTATATTCAATATATGTCGTCAGTCCACCATTTCTCGGAATTGCTGCTGCAAGCTCCGCTACTGTCAGTCCGGCACATATCGTGATCAAACCGCCTAATAGCCATACAAACAACGTCATACCTGGTGTTCCTGTTACTTCTGTTATGTTAGATATTTTAAAGAATACACCTGAACCAATAACCGTCCCCATTACAAGTGCTAAAGCTGAAAAAAATCCTATACCTTTGTTCATTCCCTTTTCCATAATTACCTCCTTTTAATCCTCAACCATAATATCATAAAATAGTCATTCTCGTATGGTGTTTTACTAAATTAATTTTCAATATCTTTTTTTGAAACAAAAAAAGATTGAGACAAATTTCGTCTCAATCCTGGGTATTATTATTTACGTTTCTTTAAATGTTGTTCAATATAGAATGCCGACTCTTCTATCGACTTATACTCTGTATTGATAACAGTAGCATTTAATCGATTGAATACTTCTTCAGCATAGCTCAATTCTTCTTTAATACGTTTCAAATCATTATATTGACCTGGTCCTGAAAGTCCTAAAACTTTAATACGTTCTGTACGTATATTCATAATATAGTTTGGACTTGCAGTCAGTCCAAACACCTTTAAGTTCTTTTGCTGATATACTTCTTCCGGAATCGGTGATTCAGGCACTAATGGGATATTCGCAACTTTATATCCTTTATTTGCCAGATACATACTTAACGGTGTCTTAGAAGTTCTAGAAACACCAACAATAACTGCGTCTGCTTCAGCTAAATTATGAAAGTTTTTACCGTCGTCATATTTCACTGAGTACTCTATCGCTTCAATACGTTTAAAGTATTCTTCATCCATCTTTCTAAGTGCACCACTTTCACCGACCGGTTCCATATCAGTATGATTTTGTATGACTCTGATCAAGCCTGTCATATAATCGATATATGAAAGTCCTGTCTCTTTGGCAAATGCTTGTCCCAGACGATTAAATTCAGGGTTTACAAGCGTTGTAACTACGACTGCTTCTTTTTGTTTTGCCAGTTCTAAAATGTTCTTAAACTCTTCCTCATCTTTGATGAATGAAAATTTCTTAACACTTACAGAAGTTAGTTTCGGAAATTGAGATAACGTTGCATGAAGCATTCTATCAGCGGTTTCACCGATTGAATCTGAAATGATATAGATTAATAAATCTTTTGTTTCATATTTACTCAAAATGTACCTCCTACTATTTTTTCACCTGGCTTTGCGCAGTCGCTAAAATAGCACCTGGTACACGGAATGGTGAACATGAGACATAATCAATTGTTAAATCATTAAAGAAATGAATTGATTTAGGATCTCCACCTAACTCACCGCAAACACCGATCTTAATGGCTGGGTTTGCTGATTTTGCGCTTTCAACTGCAATCTTAATAAGTTGTCCCATACCTTCAACATCTAATGTTTGGAACGGATCGATATTAAGAATTTCACGGTTAATGTATTCGTTGATGAATTTACCGGCATCATCACGAGAGAAACCATATGTTAGTTGAGCTAAATCGTTTGTACCAAAACTAAAGAATTCAGAGTGCTGAGCAAGTTCTCCTGCAACTAGACATGCACGTGGTGTTTCAATCATTGTACCAATTAGGTAGTCAACTTGTACACCTTTTGCATCCATGATTTCCTGTGCTTTTTTCTTAACAACATCTTTTAAGATGACAAATTCTTGTGTAGTTGAAACTAAAGGAATCATAATTTCAGGCTTTGTTTCAATACCTTTTTCTTTTAAGTTCAATACAGCTGTAATAATTGCTTCAGTCTGCATTTCATATAACTCAGGATAAGTAATCGCTAAGCGACAGCCTCGATGACCAAGCATCGGGTTAAATTCATGTAATTCACTGATACGCTTTTCTAAGAAATCTGTCGTAACGCCTAACTGGTCGGCCACTGCTTTAACTTCTTCTCCACCTTTCGGTAAGAATTCATGTAATGGCGGATCTAATAAACGTACGATTGACGGACGGTCCTGAGATAAATTAAAGATACCTTCGAAATCTTCTGTTTGGTAAACTTTGATTTTATTTAATGCTTCTACACGCTCTTCGTAAGTAGATGCTAAGATAAAACGTCTCATTTCAATTAAACGTTCTTCACCAAAGAACATATGCTCAGTTCTTACTAAACCGATACCTTTTGCGTTAAATGAATAACCCGCTTTAATATCACCTTCAGTTTCAGCATTCATTCTTACAGATAAACGCGCGATTTCTTCTGCCCAGCCCATAAATTCTTCAAAGACATCACTTGCTTCAGCTTTCGTCGTTTCTATTTCACCAATATATACTGCACCTGTTGAACCATTAACTGAGATAATATCACCTTCAGATAACGTTTTACCGGCATATTTAACGTATTTTTCTTTCGTATTGATTTCAAGATCAGAACATCCCGTTACACAACATTTACCCATACCACGTGCTACTACCGCAGCATGACTTGTCATACCACCATGTGTCGTTACAATCGCTTCAGCAGCGATCATACCTTCAATATCCTCTGGAGAAGTTTCAGGACGAACTAATATAACCTTTTCACCAGCTTCAGCTTTCGCTTTTGCATCTAATGCTGAGAATACGACAACACCTGTTGCAGCACCTGGAGAAGCTGGTAAACCTTTGTCTGATACTAGTTCAGCAGATTTTAATGCTTCTTCATTAAAGTTAGGATGCAACAATTGATCAATTGATTTAACATCTACCATTGCTACTGCATCTTCTTTCGAAATGACACCTTCACGTACCATATCTACAGCAATGTTGATAGCAGCTTTTGCAGTTCGTTTACCATTACGTGTTTGTAAGATAAATAATTTTTCATTTTCAATGGTAAACTCGATATCCTGCATATCTTTGTAATGACTTTCTAATTTCTTTGTTACATTTACGAATTCCTCGTAAGCATGTGGCATTTGCTCGTTTAATGTTTCGATTGCTTTAGGTGTACGAATACCTGCTACAACGTCTTCACCTTGCGCATTTAGTAAGTACTCACCATATAATTTATGTTCACCTGTCGCTGGGTTACGTGTGAACGCAACACCTGTACCAGAACGATCACCACTGTTACCAAACACCATTTCCTGAACATTTACAGCAGTTCCGATATCATGAGGAATTTCGTTTAAGTCACGATAAATACGTGCACGATCATTGTTCCATGATTTAAATACTGCTTCTATCGCTTCAGTTAATTGTTTCTTAGGATCTTGAGGGAATGGTTTATGCGCTTCTTCGATATAAATTTCTTTATATTGTTCAACAATCTCTTTCAAATCTTCTGCAGGCACATCAGCATCAGTTACATGTCCTTTTTCTTTTTTGAACGCTTCAAAGTACTCCTCAAATGCTGGCATTGGAATGTTGTATACGACGCTACCAAACATTTGTAACAAACGACGATAACAATCATATGCAAAACGTGCATCTTCTGTTTTTGCAGCTAATTTTTCAACATTTTCATCATTTAATCCTAAATTTAAAATCGTATCCATCATACCTGGCATAGAGATTTTCGCACCACTACGTACTGATACTAATAGTAAATTTTCATCTGAAGAGAAAGCTTTATTTGTTTTATCTTCTAGTTCTTTTAACTTCTCATCTAATTGTGTAAGTACTTCGTCTGATAATTGTTCACCACGATCTAAATATTCGATACAAGCTTCAGTCGTGATTGTAAATCCGTTAGGAACAGGTAAACCTAGGCGCATCATCTCAGAAAGATTCGCACCTTTACCACCTAACAAGTCTTTCATATTTTGACTTCCTTCTTCAAATGCATATACAAATTTACTCAAATTTAGTCACCTCATCATTTTTGTGTTATACCAATTAACCTATTAGGTTATACTATTATGATAATTAGTATGTCACATTAAAACTTTTATGACAATCATAAAAAGATAATTTAATTAATTTTTTTTAGAGATATCTGTTTAAATATGAAGGTATTGTGAACTTGTCAGAAAAAAAGTTGAAAAAGTTTTACCATTCAGTAGCAGAAATGAGAACGCTTTATTATAATCGAAGTAACTTAAAGTTTATCTTTAAGAAAACTTTTTTAAGGGGAGATTCATATGTATCAACTAGAGTTTATTGATGGTAAAAAACATCACATCGTAGGAATGTTCGACACAGTTGAAGAGATTAAAGAATGGTTAGCAGTTGTACCATTCATTACAGCGTATGAATCTGAGAAAGAATATACGATGGAATATAAGAATATTCCGGATTATGCAGAAATCGAATGGCGTGGAAGTGTTTATCCATTAACGCGTCACTCATTCTCTGGTAATCACACTATCGTTATTGACTGGTCATACGTTGCAACAATTAAAGACCATGAAGGTATTGTTCCAGGCTACACTTTAATCGAAGGTTACATGTACGAAAATAGTGATGTTGAAGAATACATCGCTGTACGTAACAAGATGAAAGATGAATTGAAAGATTACTACACATTGCACGGTAAGACAGTATTCGTTGATGGATTAGGCACTGAACAAGGTGAATACATCACGACTGAAGGTGGGCCGATTATTCATATCGATCCAATGAACGTGGATGCGTGGGAAAAAGCTGAAAGTATTGAAGCATTTGTGAAGACGTTTGAGTAGAAATTTAAGATAGTTAAAATGGCCCGATTCTTTAGTGGAATCGGGCATTTCGCTTTGTTTGGCACGGTTCTTACTTGGAATCGGGCGTTTCGTTTGATTTGGCTCGGTTCTTCTTTGGAATCGGGCCATTTCGCTTTGTTTGGCACGGTTCTTCTTTGGAATCGGGCCATTTCGCTTGATTTGGCACGGTTCTTACTTGGAATCGGGCCATTTCGCTTGATTTGGCTCGGTTCTTCTTTGGAATCGAGCCGTTTTGCTTGATTTGGCACGGTTCTTCATCAGAATCGCCCCAATTTTTATTTCTCATTAACAATTTTATAATATGTTCTCGATGTAATCAGATACATAATACCGTAGACAACCATTATTACAAGCATAACAATACCATAGCTTGAAAAGAACATCACTTTATCTCGAATACCTAATACACCAAGTAAATTAAATATAATTTTTGTGGCAAACAATGTATGAATTATCGTAATAATAATCGGTAAACCGAATATCCAGATAATCTGTTTGTTAATCGTCTTCTTAATTAAATCTTGTGGTAACCCTACTTTTTGCATAATGTCGTAGTTACGTTTGTCTTCATATCCTTCAGATAGTTGTTTGTAGTATAGTACTAAGAACACACCAGTAAGTAACGTTATTGATACGACTATTCCTATGAATATCAATCCACCGTTCAACTCGTAAATTGTTTTTTGAACATCGTCTTTATCATCAATGCGTATGTCATATTTCTTCTGTAGTTTTGGAATAGCTTTCTTAAATGCCTCCCCATGCGCATTTACATTAAAGGCTAACGTGTCACCTGCTTCAGGTGCTTCCAGTTTATTCGTTTCGTTATTCAGTGATTTGAAATAATTACGATATTTTTCAAATTGTGTTTTATCTTTAACGATAATATACATCGCATCAATTGCAATTTGATTGCCGATATAGTTTTCACGCGCTCTCTGTACTTTTACTTCCTGACTCATTATCTTTAATGTCTTATCATGACTGTATCGATCCGCATTTGTACTTACAATGATTTCACCATCATTAACTTTTACCGCTGCATCTCGCGCAATATTGTGATCTTTTTCAGTTGTAAGCACAATATAAGTCATATCTTTCCCTTGTAGTTTCGGACCAATCTTATCGTTTAAAGGTATTAACTCATCGCCTTCCTTAATAATTGGAAAGAATGCTAATGTACTATATCTAAACTTATCAACGTCAGCAATTTTACTGATGTCTTCCTGGATGTTTTTAACTTGTTTTTTCTGATCCCCATATAAATTTATTTCGTATTGATGGGTCATGCTACCTTTAACTTGTGCTTCAATGCCACGATATGCAGATAGCGACATCCCTAAAGTCACCATTAAGAAAGTCATGAGCATCGTAATACTAGCGAGTCCTACTGCATTTGCTTTCATACGAGATAGTAAACCAGAAATCGAGAAGAATTGGTTCGGTTTATAATAGATATTCTTATTACGTTTCAATAACTGTAATACAATAATCGTAAGTGACATGAATAAGAAGTACGTCCCTATCATTACTAACAGCACTGCGGTAAAGATATTCTGAAGAGAGTCTAATACACCTGTTGCAGTAAGCGCGATATAGTATCCATATCCTAAAGTGATTGCACCAATAATGAATAACACTGCTAATAACCACTTCGGTGTCTTCTTTTCTCCTGCTAGTTGTGAACGCATCAATTGGATTGGGCTTTGCAGAGTTAAAGAGATGTTATTAAAGATAAATAATATCACCATAACACCTGCCAGAATTGCGATTGTTAAAAGTGCCGACTTCACATCAAACGGATAATCCATCAGTGACATTCCTTTTGATTTCACTAACTTATTCATTAATAAAAATACGAGATTACCGAATAAATAACCACCACATACACTCAATATAGAGATAACAATAAACTGTATGAAAGATTCTAATAACAGAATAAATCGAATATGTTTCTTTTCTAAACCAAGCACCATATTTAACGCAAATTCCTGTTTACGCTGTTTCATTACGAAGCGATTCGCATAAATAATAAACACGACGGTTAGGATACCCACTAACACATTTGAATATACCAATAATTGCGGTAAATTCGCATGTCGTTTCTGAATATATTCATTAGCGATCATCGAAAGCATAATATACTGAAGACCGAGCATCACACTTGTTGCTAAAATAAACGGAATAAATATTTGTCTGAGTGACTTAAAGTTCTTAATCACGAGTTTTGAAAGTAATTGTAACATCCTACTCACCTCTTTCTGATAGCATTGATAGACTGTCAGAAATGCGTTTCTGGAATTCGTTTTGCGATTCATCTCCTCGGTATATTTCATGATATAAAATACCGTCTTTAATAAATACAACACGACTCGCATACGCTGCATCAATTGTAGAATGTGTTACCATAAGAATTGTTTGATTGTCTTTATTAATATCCTGGAATAGGTTCATGATATCCGTTGAAGTTTTAGAATCTAATGCGCCTGTTGGTTCATCAGCCAGCAATAAACTAGGATTTGAAATTAAAGCTCTGGCAATTGCTACACGTTGTTGCTGACCACCAGAGATTTGATTCGGAAACTTTTCCAGATGCTCTGAAATACCAAGCTTTGGTGCAAGGCGTGATAATCTTTCTTCCATGACGTTAGGTTTCATATTAGAAAGTACTAATGGCATTAATATATTATCTTTATTACTCATCGTATGTAATACATTGAAATCCTGGAACACGAATCCTAACGTATCACGACGAAACTTTGCAACCTCTTTATTCTTCAGCATACTTAAATCTTGTCCACCAATCGTTACAGATCCTTCAGTTGGTGTATCAAATGTTGCGATGATATTTAACAATGTAGATTTCCCTGACCCTGACTCACCCATTATTGCAACGAATTCACCTTCATTAATTGAGAAATTCATATCTTTTAAAGCAACTGTTTGATTTGCACCTCTACCGAATACTTTTTTTACGTTTTTTATATCAAGTAACATTTCACTCACTCCTTGTTTGTTATTACCTTTATCTTACGCGCTATAAGAAACGGCTGCCTTTATCTATTCTTACAAAGACAGCCGCTAATCTTACAAAAATGAAAGATTGGAGTTATTTAAATTGTATCGTGAATGTCGAACCTTCGTTTATAGTAGAAGTTACACCTACCTTATGACCTAATCGCTTACATATTGTCCTTACGATATACAAACCGATACCGCTTGATTTCTCACTCAACCTACCGTTGTATCCAGAGAAACCTTTATCAAATATTTTCGGTAAATCACTCGCATTAATACCGATACCGTTGTCTCGGATGGATAATGTTTTTGTCGTATCATCAAACGTAATCCATACATCTTTTCCACGCGCATATTTTAAAGCATTGTTTAAAATTTGCTCTATCATGATTGAAACCCACTTTGCGTCAGTTAATACCATAACGTCACTCTTGTCGTAATGCAACTTTGTTTGATAATGAATAAACTGAATGGCATAACGTTTGATAAGCGGACGAACAAGTTCATCGATACTAACTTCCATAAATACCATGTCCGTCTTCTGGTTCATTAGTTTCAAATAGTTGAGTGCAAGATTGGTATAGTTATCAATTTGCAGCACTTCATTACGAACTTGAGATATCACTTGTTCATCCGGATCTTCAAGTAATAGTTTCGAAGCCGTAATCGGTGTCTTTATTTGATGCACCCACATTAAGAAATATGACTCCACTTCACTTTGATAGTTGATAAAATCATTGCGCAGCCTATGATTTTCCTGCTTTAAAAGTTCATTTTCTTCAAATAGCGTTCGCTCTTTTTTAAAGTTCATATATTGAATTATCCAATATAGCAATGAAATAAATAATACGATACATACACTTAAAAGATACGCCTGAAATGGTACATTATACATCAGTAAAATAAAGAAAAATAATGCACAGATTAATATAATAATATAAATTTCTCGTTGAATCGTTTTAAAGAAACTCATACTTCACCTACGCAATATCCGACATTTTTCTTCGTTTCAATAAAATCCGTAAGACCAATTTTTTGAAGCTTTTTGCGTAATCGAGTCATGTTCACTGCAAGTGTATTATCATCAATAAAATGCTCTGACTCCCAACACTTTTCGATTAATGCATTACGGCTGACAAACTTCCCTTTATTTTGGAATAAAACATGTATGATTTGAAGTTCTGTGTGTGTGAGGTCAATAGATTCATCATTATATTTGAGTTTTGCTGCTTCCAGTAGAAGTTCACAACCACTTACTGTCAAATTATTTACTTGAGTAGTAAAATCATACGTTCTTCGTAATAGCGCCTGAATCTTAGTAATTGTGACTGTCATATTAAATGGCTTTTCAATAAAATCATCCGCGCCCATTTGCATTGCCATGATCTAATCCATACTATCGGTTCGTGAACTGATAAAAATAATTGGCACAGTAGAAACCTTACGAATCTCCTGGCACCAATGATAACCATTGAATGCAGGTAAATTAATATCGAGTAGCACAAGTTCTGGTGCATTTGCGTTGAAAGCATCCATCACGTGATTAAAATCTTCTATTAAGATCGGTTCTAGCTGCCATTTCTTGAGTTCTTCAGCGAGCATCTTACCGATGACCAAATCATCTTCTACAATTAATACTTTCATCTTCACACCACCACCGTCTTTTTTATTATTATGACATAAATGTGGTGTTTAGGTTGAGGATTTAGGATGATGACGTATTATTTTGGGCCGGTTCCTTGTTTGAATCGCCCCAAACTACATAAACAAAAAAACACCTCATCAGAGGTGTTACGCACTTACTTATATGATCCTACAACTTTTAAATCTTTCAATAATTCGCCGCCATGTGGTGATGATTTAAATCCATCTGTTAAATCTTTACCCGCTTCAAGACCGTTATGCTTTCCGCCTTTCCACATTTCAACGTCACTGACATCATATACAACACCATCAACAGCGACAAAAGATTTATGTCCGTCTTTACCGTCAAATACTTTCAACTTTTCTGCATCATAAACGTTGTCTTTCATTATCTTCTCTTCAGCCGGCGTAAAGTCACGTTTCAACTTATCTTCTCCGCCACCTTGATTCATAAATAAAGCAAATCCCATAAATACTGCAACTAAGATTGCACCTGTGATTAACATTAATTTTTTCATCATCATCCTCCACATAAAAAATCTCTATACTTAAAGCATATTGCAATTCCTACCTGCAAACAACTTTAAATATAGAGATATATGACTATTCTGTGATTTCAACTTCAACACCAAAGTGGTCACTAACAATCGGTGCATTCACACCATCAAATACTGTCTTACTCGATTGCACTTTAAATTCATTGCTCGCAAAAATGAAATCAATGCGTAACTTTCCGCCATTGTTCTCCCATCCTGCGATATTCTTCTCAATTGTATGATGGCCGTATTTAACTTCAGCTTTTGTATACGTATCTAGTAAATCACTGTTGTCTAATACGAAGTCATAGCCTTCTGTACCTTCTGGATTATTAAAGTCACCCATAACAATCAATGGTTGATTATATTGTTCTAATATACGCTTTGTATTCATCCATTCATAACTAAATCCATCCTGATTATTTACCCACCAAGAGAAATGACAACTTGCCACAACAATTGATTTCCCGTTCACTTGAGTTTCACCAAATAATATTTTTCTTGAACGATAGTTATCAGGAGATCGATCTATTGAAACAAATTCTGAATATGGTTTGATTGGTTGTTTTGATAGTATCGCACTGCCTTCTTCATATTTATCATAACCGATATGACTCATCGCGTAGCTAAAGTAATAGACATACCCTTGTGCTTTAAGTTTCTGCACAATGATGTACGCAAAGTTATCATCCTTTATATGAATATCATCATTCCCAGAGCAATAATATTTATCATTAACAATGCTTGCATTCTCAATCAACTGATTCACTTCTTGTAACGCGATGATGTCATAATCACCTTTAATAATTTGTGCTACAATTTGATCAATCTTAGCTTCTTGATGTTCTTCTAACCAACTATGCGTATTTAGTGTTAGCAACTTCATCTTATTCTCTCCTTTAATCAAAATAAAAAGGCAGCCGAAGCTACCCCTTTATTATATTTCAATGTGACCGATGTTTTCAGCTTTTGCTACTTGACCTGATTTATCCAATGTTAAAGACTCAACGCGTTCACTGTTCGTAATGACTACAATAATTGTCGTATCTTTGCCTTCAGCTTGAACTGTTTCGATATCCATAATAGCTAACGTATCCCCTACTTTAACTTTTTGTCCATCATTTACGACTACACGTGATGCTGGCTTCTGCATACTTACAGTTTCAATACCCATGTGTACAAGTACTTCAATTCCATCTGTTGTTTTAATACCAATTGCGTGTTTTGTTGGGAAGATGCTTACGATTTCACCATCAACTGGTGCTACAACTGTTTCGTCAGCTGGTTTCACTGCAAATCCTTCACCCATCATTTTTTGTGAGAATACTGGATCATTGACTTGATCAATACTAATAATTTCACCATCTGCTACTGAATATAAGTTTTTCGTAGTACCAGTAAATCCTTTAGTATCTGTGTTATCTAATACAGTTGGTTCTACAACAGTTTGCTTTGGCGTTGGAATATCAGCACCAGATTGTAATAAATCTTCGATATCTGATTTTAATACATCCGCTTTTGGACCATAAACTGCTTGAACGCCATTATCCTTAACGATTAATCCCATCGCACCAGCTTTCTTCCATGCTGCTTCGTTGCCTACTAAACCTTTGTCGTTAACACTTACACGTAAACGTGTCATACATGCATCAACATCTTTAATATTTGCTTTACCACCTAGTAAATGAATAATTTGTACAACTTGATCATCTGCATGAACATTTGATATTCCTGATCCTTCTGCCATGTCTGCTTCATAATTTCCGTTACGTCCAGGTGTTGCGAAGTTGAACTTCTTAATTAAGAAGTTTGCTAAGAAGTAAGTTACTACTGCAAATCCGATTGTCGTTAATACAAAGTTGATTAAATCTCCACCTAATCCTGCTTTAATCGCAAGTGGTGTTCTCGTTAATAATTCAATCGTACCGAATGAATGTACACGTAAATTTATAATATCTGCCATCGCAAATGCTGCACCTTGAATGAATGCATAAACAACATATAAAGGTACTGCTACAAACATGAACATGAATTCTAATGGCTCAGTAACTCCTGTTAAGAATACTGCTAATGCTGCTGAGAAATACATTGATTTGTATTTCGGTAATTTATCTTTATCAACGTTACGGTACATTGCAAGTGCAAGACCCATTAAAATACCTGTTGAACCAATCATTTGTCCTACTTTAAAACGTGCTGGTGTAAAGTCGTTTAATACTTGATTATACTGGCTTGTATCTCCAGCATGACTTAAGTTCACTAAATCAGTCGCCCAAGCTAACCAAAGTGGATCTTGTCCAAATACTTTTGTACCTGCTTGTGCACCTGATAATATTTCGTAAGTTCCACCTAGTTGTGTATAGTTAATCGGAATCGTTAACATATGATGTAAACCGAATGGCAATAATAAACGCTCTAAGAATCCAAATAAGAATGGCGCTAAGATTGGCGCTGTATCTTTACTTGTAGCAATCCATAAACCAAAGTTGTTAATACCTGCTTGAATATACGGCCATACGATTGCAAGAATTAACGCAACGATTGTTGACCAAAGAATAACAACGAACGGTACGAAACGTTTACCATTAAAGAATGATAGTGCGTCTGGTAACTTTCTATAGTTATAATATTTATTATACGCATTTGCACCAACGAAACCTGCGATGATACCAACGAATACCCCCATGTTTAATGCCGGTGCTTCTAATACACTCGTAAAGAACCCTTTAACCATAATCTTTGTGCCGAATAATGTATGTGTGAATGCTTTATCATCTGCAAGCATCGCACTGTTAACACCAAATACTGCCCCTGTAATACGGTTAATCAATACGAATGCGATACCTGCTGCAAATGCACCGCCAGCTCTTTCTTTCGCCCAACTTCCCCCAATAGCTAACGCAAAGAGAAGATGTAAGTTTCCGATAATCGCCCAACCAATACTTTCAATGACACCACCAATTGTGATTAACATTTGCATGTCTGGGCTAATTAATGGGATTGATTTTCCAATACTAATCATAAGACCTGCTGCTGGCATTACTGCTACAACAACCATCAGTGCTTTACCGAACTTTTGCCAAAATTCAAAGCTTAATAACTGTTTCATAATTTTTTCTCCTTTTTATGCAATCGGTTGCATTACTTGAGATAAATATATCATCAGAAATTTGTTTTGTAAACAGTAATTCATAAAATAATATACTTTATTTGCATAAATGCTATGAAATTTTGTGGAAAAACCATCATTGACAACGCAATCGGTTGCATATATTATTAAAAAAAAGACTTACGGAGGATTATTATGGCCATTACAGTTAAAGATGTTGCACAACAAGCTGGTGTCGCTACATCAACAGTTTCACGTGTTGTTAATAATCATCCTTCTATTTCTGAAGCTACTCGAAGAAAAGTTCAGAAAGTGATGCAGGAAATGGGCTATGTTCCAAATATTGCTGCCAGAAACTTAGGGAAGCAAACTTCAAATGCAGTAGGAATTATCCTTCCTCCACTCAATTCAAAAGAACGAATGGCCAATCCATTCTTCTTAGAAATAATCGAAGCTATTAATGATGAAGCAAGAAGAAATAATATGACTACTGCAGTGGCTATAGCTAAGAACTTAGAAGATTTATTAGAAGATGTAAAAGTGATGCACAAGCAAAAGCAAGTTGGTGGTTTCATATTAGCATATGCTCACCAAGGTGATCCCGTAATAAAATACTTGCTTGAAAAACAAATTGCATTTACACTTATTGGGCAACCTTACACACAGCATAATACAATTAGTTATATTGACAATGACAATCAGTTACTTGGCCAACATGCTACAGAACATTTGATTGAAAATGGTCATCGCAATATTCTTTTTGTTACTAATACGATTAAAGAAGGTATTTATTTCGAAAGATATTTCGGCTATCAGAAGGCAATGATGCTCAATCAACTCAAAGTATTTGATAGTATTCCAATTATAGGACATACAGATTATGCTGACTTTGAAGATACTTTGATCCGAACAAAAGCAACTGCTATCGTGGTGCTTGACGATATATTTGCACTACGTGTTATGCAGCTTGTACAAATGTACGGCTATAAAGTGCCTGATAATCTTTCTGTTATCAGCTTTAATAACTCGATACTCTCGACATTAACACACCCATACTTAACTACCATTGATATCGATATCGCAAAACTCGGTCACGAATCAGTCAAAATGCTCATTAAACATTTAAATGGAGAAGACATTTCTAACACTAAGATTGTTGTGCCTCATGAATTAATCGAACGTGAAACTGTTATTAACTTAAAGTAAAAAAATTAGCTTATGACAAATTTGTCATAAGCTTTTATTTATCTAACGTCTTTATTACCGTAAACAAAACAATTGCCTGCATCAACAGCATTACACTAAGTCCAATTTTTATATAAATATTATCCACTAAATAAATCGAAATCCCTACAACAATAACGACACTTAATAATAACTGAAACTTTTTCTTCAATGTATAGCCACCACGCTCATAAAACTCCTGAACGTAAGATTTATAAATTTTTGTTCGCACTAACCAATTATGAAACTCATCTGAACTTCTCGCAAAACAGAAGACTGCGAGCAATAAGAATGGTGTTGTTGGTAAGAGCGGTAGAAATGCACCAACAAATCCGAGGATGGTCGAAATAACTCCAACGGATAATAATAATAACCTCAAGAGAAATCCTCCTAAATATGATAATATCCACATTATACTAAAATTCTTGATGAAATGTTTGATGAGGATATATCATTTTAGTGAAGTTTCATCCAACGCTATAAATATATTAAAGTACTCTCGGTGTCTCAATACCTAGCAAGCTTAATCCTTCTTCTATTACGATAGAGACGGCTAATAATAATCCTACTCTATTTTCCTTCATTGCTGCGTCGTCTAATATTCTTACATTCGCATAATAACTATTGAAGTGACGTGCAAGTTGCAGTAAATACTTAGCAATTTCTGCAGGTGATTGCTTCACATATGCATTATAGATGACTTCTTCAAACATCATTAAATCTTTAGCGATATCCCATGCCGCTTCATCTATTTCATTCACTTCAATGTGACTTGTTTCCAATCCACTTTTTCTAATAATGGCATGAATTCTAGCGTTTGTATATTGAAGATATAAACACGTATTGCCTTCAGCTTTTAACATATCTTCTAAATCAAACTCAATATCATTTTGACGATCGTATTTCAGGTCATTAAATATTACAGCACCAATACCAATTTGTTCAGCTACTTTATCAATGTTTTCAATTTCATTTGATTTCGCGATTATATTTTGTTTCGCCATATTCACCGCTTCATCCAGCACTTCATCTAAAAAGATTACTTTCCCTTTTCTTGTAGACATCTTTTTACCATCTTTTAAGATCATACCAAACGATATATGCTCCATATTTTCTGCCCACTCATAACCCATCATCTTTAATACTGCTATCAATTGTTTGAAATGAAGTGATTGTTCATTACCTACAAAATAATATGACTCAGAAAAATTATACGTTTCTTTTCTATAGATTGCTGTTGCTAAATCTCTTGTAATATACAAAGTTGAACCATTCGTTTTCTTGATCAGCGCTGGCGGCATATCATCAAGTTTCACTATTTCTGCACCTTGATCTTCAACAAGTAAGTTTAATGCTGCTAATCTTTCTACGACAGCATCCATCTTGCCGTTGTAAAATGCTTCTCCATTATACGAATCAAAAGAAACACCAAGACGCGCATAAATCTCATTAAACGATTGCAGCGAAACTTCTCTAAACCATGTCCATAGTCTTACATGCTCAGCCTCACCTTGCTCTAGTTTTAGAAATGCTGTTCTTCCTGCTTCATTTAAAGCTTCATCATGTTCTGCTTCGTCATGAAATTTAACATATAATTTAAACAGCTCAGGAATTGGATTTACTTTAACATCAGCTTCATTCCCCCACTTTTTATAAGCTACAATCAATTTACCAAACTGTGTTCCCCAGTCTCCAATGTGATTTATTCTTACTGGTTTAAAACCTAATTTCTCTGTAATATTGGCTACTGCATTACCGATAACAGTTGATCTTAAATGTCCCATTGAGAATGGTTTAGCAATATTCGGTGAAGAAATATCCATCGTTATCACTTTACCTTGACCAATATTTTGAGCCCCAAAGCTTTCTTTATCGCGCAATACTTCCTGAATAACATTTGTTCCTAGTGTTTGTTTATTAAAATATATATTTAAATAGCCATTCACAACTTCAACTTTATCAATTTGTTCATCATTCAAACGCTCGCTTATTTCCTGTGCAATAATCATTGGACTCTTCTTCAGATGCTTACTTAACGTAAAACAAGGGAATGATAAATCTCCTTGATGCGCATGCTTCGGATATTCAATCAACTTCAATATTTCAGTTTCATTCAATACTTCAATTTCTTTTCTTAAAATATTAGCTAATAAATGTTTCATCTATTCTCCTCCTAAAAATTAATAAAATAAAAAAGCATCCACCTCAATAAACAGAGGCGAATGCTAGATTCACGGTACCACTCTTGTTCATGTCATAAGACACACTCAATGATTGTTAACGATGTTTCCACCGGATATCCCTACTATAAGTTCAA
This sequence comes from Macrococcoides goetzii, assembly GCF_002742385.2. Lineage (GTDB taxonomy): Bacteria > Bacillota > Bacilli > Staphylococcales > Staphylococcaceae > Macrococcoides > Macrococcoides goetzii. The sequence goes on along the minus strand of NZ_MJBI02000002.1, from coordinate 382,651 downwards.
CATATCATTCACGAAGTGCGCTTCATATCAATTATCATGCTATACTTCCACCCACTATAGCTCGCTACTTATGAACAAATCAATATTACTCTCTTCGTGTAAACAAATTGTTATTAAATTATTTAATATAATAGCATGATTATAATAAAAAGAAAATAGAAATAAATTTTATAAACTGTTATCATCAAGAAAACGGAGGTGCTAATATGATTACAATTATTATGGCTATCGCATTATATATTATTGACACTCTTCTCTATAAAACAATCCTTACCGATAAACCAAACTACTTTGCCGGATACCGTACACCAAGGTCTCTACAAAGTGAAAGACATTGGCAATTGGCGCAGGAATATTCTACAAAACTTATCCAAAAACTGTGCCCAATCTTACTCATCATCGGCATTATTCAACTCTTGATTGAAATAACTATAGGCTATGAAGAGCAAAGTTCAATTGCATCTGTTATTTTATTACTGATTACAGTTATTATCGTTTACGTCAAAACTGAAAATCGACTAAAAAAGTTATGATATTCACTTCTTCATATCACTTTGTTCCAAGCGAATTCTGCGATGACTTGATGCTTTGAAAATGCTCTCCATTACCTTCAAGTCATCATTTTTAATCGCTTCTTTCAAAGTAGTAAACGCTTCTTCAAAACGCTCCATATTATCCAGTAAAGCTTCTTTATTATGGCTAAATAATTCCGGCCAGAGAGATTCATTCATATTAGCAATACGCGTAAGATCACGATAACTATCACCGATATATTTTATCGTTTCATCCAATCTATCGTCACTGTTGATTAACGACACGGCAATTGCATGCGTTAACTGACTCGTATGTGCAATCATCTCATCATGCATCACAGCATCTGTAACTGTGATACGTTTAAAACCGAGCGGATATAAAAATTGTTTAAATGCTTCTAACTCTTGATTTGAATTCAAATCTGACTTCGTGATGACATAGTTTGCGTCTTGAAATACACTAGCATCTGCGTATGCATATCCTTTCTTTTCTCGGCCCGCCATTGGATGACCGAAAATAAAAGAAACATTATGAGGTAGAATTTCTTCCACATCTTTCATCACCACCGACTTTACGCCAGCTGTATCTGTTAACGTTGCGTCATCTTTGAATTCATCTCGATGCTGTACAATAAAATCTTTTATCATGTTAGGATAAATCGCAAAAATAACCAGATCAGCTTCACTCAGGATGGACTGATTCCTCGTTTCACCAACATCGATGACCCCTTCAGCTATCGCCATATTCAAAGTCTCATGATTTACATCGATTGCCATTATACGATGCTTTTGTCCATAGCTTGCACGAATTGCTTTAGCGAAAGTCCCACCGATTACACCCAATCCAATAATAGCAATGTTCATAAATACACCTCGATTGTTTTAATGATTAAAATCGTAGCAGTAAATATCATATAAAGCAAAAGATAAATAAAAATGCATTACCCATTTTGAGCAATGCAAATTCATTATTGTTTTTCCAATATACCTTGAATAACACGACACTTTCCATTATGTTTATCACCTTCGTGTCTTATAACCTCTTTTTCAGATAGTTCAATAATATTAACATCGTTAGATTCACAATACTTTTTAACGTCCCCTAAATCATACAACATAGAAATATCTTTTGGCCCACCTGTGCCATAATCAATCTGAGCTTTTGCGTATAATTCAAAGTATATTTTTCCTTCAAGTTTAACGGATTGAATCATATTATTAAATAATACTTGTTGTTTATCCTCTTCAACATGACCAAAGATCATTACAGCATTGTCAAATTGCGCTTTATCTACTGCTTCTTCAACTGTAAGATCCTTTAAGTTAGTTTCAACATACACATTAAACTTCTCTGCTAACTTTTCTGTCTTTTTTAAACCTTCTTTAGAATAATCAAATGTTGTAACATCATATCCTAATCGTGCTAAATATACTGCATTTCGCCCTTCACCTTCAGCAAAACATGCAATTGATCCTTTACCTTTATCTTGAAATTGTTCTTTAACAAATTGATTCGCTTCCTCACCATACAGATATGTGTCATCTTTAAACTTATCATCCCAATGATTCATAAACTCCTCCTTAAAGTGCTTTAATATCTTGAATTAATGTATCCACATCTTCACGCTTTGTTGACCAGCTTGTACAGAAACGCACTGCAAATAAATTGTCGTCAATCTTCTCCCAATCAGCAAATGTATATTTCTCACGAAGTGTTTCAATCTGCGCTTTCGTTAATATCGGAAATCGTTGATTCGTAGGTGATGGATATTTCATTTGTATACCCTTTTCTTCAAATGCCTTCGTCAATTTATCGGCAAGTTCAACGGCATGTTTTGAAATTGCTTCATACAAGTTGTCTTCAAAGAGTACCTCATATTGAATACCAAGCAATCTACCTTTTGCAAGCATTCCACCGTTTTGTTTAATGAAATATCTAAAATCAGGTTTTAATGCATCATTAGTAAACACTACTGCTTCTCCAAATAGTGCTCCTACTTTAGTACCACCGATATAGAACACATCACTTAGTTCAGAAAGATCTTTAATCGTTACATCATTTTCCTTAGCCGCTAATGCATAACCTAAACGTGCTCCATCAACCATTAAGTACATATTTTTTTGTTTACAGAAATCATATAAATCCGTTAACTCCTGCTTAGAATATAATGTCCCAAATTCAGTTGGTTGCGAGATATAGACCATCTTCGGTTGTGGAATGTGTTCGAATGTCACATCATTCCAATAATCTTCAACATAATTTTCTACATCTTCCAGACGTAACTTCCCATCGATACCCGGAATTGTAATAACTTTATGACCCGTTGCTTCGATTGCACCTGTTTCGTGAACGGCAATATGCCCAGAATCAGCTGCAATGACTGCCTGATGAGGACGTAGCATTGATGCAATCACTGTCTTGTTAGTTTGTGTACCACCAACTAAGAAGTGAACATCAACATCTCCACTACAATGTTCTTTTATTAATTCAGCCGCATGTTTACAATGGTCATCGACCCCGTATCCTGGGTGCTGTTCATCATTTGTTTCTACTAAACGTTCCAGAATGAGCGGATGTCCACCAGTTGAATAATCATTATCAAATCGAATCATGTTATCTCTCCTTAGTTTTAGCGGCATCTTAATTGTAAATTTTCTCATACCGCTATAATTCATTAGTTTTAGCAGAATCTTAAACTTTTATAGCTCGATACCGCTAATACTCACACGTTTTAGCGGTATCTTAATTTTTTATAGAGCGATACCACTATTACTCATTAATTTTAGCGAAATCTTTAATTATTGTCTTCAAATACCGCCATAACCTCCTTCTTACTTCACTTGCTCTTTTATCATCTCAATTATTTCTTTTTGAGACAATTCTTCCGTAATAATAAATTCTCCTTCTACTCCTAAATAATCTTTGTCCAGAAACCATTTACGCATTTCATCTTCACCAAATTCAACATTTTGTTTATATTGATGGCGACGCAAAGTCTCTTCAAACGGAATATCAAAGTAATAGACGTAAGATGCATCATTATATTTATTAACCATTTCTCTCAACATATCTCCATGTTTACGACGTGTTAATATTCCTTCTACTACAACATATTTACAGTGTTCCATACCAAATTCAATCATTGTTCTCAACAATTCAGTCGAAATATTACCAACCTTATCTTTAACACGTAACATTTCTCTTCTCAATAAATCTTGAGAAATAAGAATCGTTCCTTCACCCAGAGCTTCTTGCAGTAATTTAGCAGTTGAGGTTTTACCGCTTCCTGAATTACCTCTAAGAATCATTAATTTTGCCATCATATCACCCACTAAATATTCGGTCCATATAATCTATGTGTCTTGTCTTCAATTTCTCCTAATAGTTTTTTCTTTAAACTGACTTTCCATGTGTCAGCCAAAACATTAACTTCAGATAATTCCTTCACTAGACTTAAATCAGCAGAAAAATGCATCACTTCGTTACACTTTGCAATGGTCCACTCTGGATATGATCTTTCAATTAACTCTATTTTATCGTTTACACTCACTACTCCAGGACGAAGCACTTTTAAGTACCAACCAGTTCTACCATTTTCTTCAGTAACCTTAGACAATTCTATTTCTCGATATTTTCTTGCAGGCTTCCAGCATGGTTTACGTGGTTGCGTAACTTGAACAAGCGCTTTACCAATTTGATAAATATCACCTAGACATACTGTTTGTTCATTCATATATGTAACACTGAGATTTTCACCAAAACCACCTGGTTGTATATCTTTACTCAATTCATTTCGCCATAACGGATAATGTTCGATTGCATAGCAAAATACAGCTTTATCAACACCACCATGATGCTTTTTATCCGCAACTTCATCATCTTCAAAGCCATGTTCGGTTAAGTTTCCACGTGAAACGGCATCTCGATTGATAGCTGAAATCCATGACTGATTTAATTTATCTGAAGCTTCTTCACTACCTAGTTGTTTTGGTTTTCCGATAAACATCATTTCAACATGCATACTAACACCCCTTTTAAATATCACGTTTAACGACACTAGGCAAATCCAGGAACGGCTGAATATCCTGAACGTATTCAAGAATTCCTTGATACTCACCTTTTTCATCAAAGACGCCTTTGTATGTTACATAAATATATTCTTCACCTTTCTTAAACCACATTGTCACAGTTTCCTGCTCTCTATTTTTAAGTTTACGCATAACTTGCATCATCTTCTTCAAACTCTTCGGTGGATGACAATTCGCTACACTTCTACCAATAGAAATAGGTGTGCGAATAAACATCATATCCGCAGATTCAGTAATTTCATTAAAGTATTTAAATAATCCGTTCTTATCAACAAATGTCAGTTCAAGCGGAATATTATTAAGTATTAATTCCGCTTCTTTCAAGGTTAAGTAACCGCCACCTATTTTAATGTTTTGATTTTTATCTTCACTTTTCTTTTCTTTTGTTTGATATACTTTATCTTTATCAGACCATACTGATTTAACATCTACTGCATAACCAAATGCTTTACTTTCATTGGCGATAGTTTCACATTCCTGTGCAGTAAATAATTCCTGAACTAAAGGAATAAGAATGTCTTCCTCATGCAATATCATTTGCTTCATACCTTTATTTAACGTATCGAACGATTTTCTAATATGCTTAAACTCAATTTCATCAATTCGTTTTAGACGGTTTTTGAATTGATGATAAGTAGTGCGATTATCATCATCAAGTGCCCAAATCTTTCTTGGTAATGTATAAACTTGTTTTCGTTCTAATATTGGAAATATCAATTTTTCTTTACGGTTATAATGTGCATATAATGCACCTATTATTTTTAAATCTTCTTCAAGCATTGAACTGTCTTTTTTAGATGCTACAATCGTCAATTTCTCTTCCATACGTTCTAATGTATTAATAAATGTATCATTTTCTCTTTTCATAATATTTAACGGATGATCATCGTCAAGTGAAATATATACTTCCTGTATCCTTTCGTTCATATGACAATTATACATATCAATCAATTTATGAATTTCTTCTATTGAAGAAATACCTTCCGTGTAGTGTATTTGTATAATAGCGATTAAGAAATCCACCAGCGAATAATTTTCTAAGATAGCAACTGAATGATCTTCCTTATTGCTTTGAATATTTGTCAGTATTGATTTTATTTCATTTGTAAGCTCGAAATTTATCATAGTACACCTCACTATATAAGATACATTTAATATACACCTTACAAAGTAATGCTGGGACCTTTCTTACAAACATTCACAAAATCGTCAGTCTATCGCTTAAAATCTTCCTTCAATAAAGCATAACGATTCATGTCTCTAAATTCACCGTATAACAAAACATCCTGTTTATCCATACTAACAAACTCAAATCCAGCTTTCTCGGCTACTTTATTACTACCAATATTGTCAACATCAGCACTGATTGAAAGTTTATTCAACCCCATTTGATTGAAAGCAAAGTCACATAAAGCAATTACTGATTTCGTCATAATCCCTTGACCATTTAAATCTTCTTTCAACCAGTAACCGATTTCCGCCTTCTTAAAACCCTGATTAATCGCATGTAAATCTAGCGTTCCAGATAACTCTCCATCAACAAATATCAAAAATAAACGTCCCGTCCCTTGCGCAAACTCATTCATCATCTTTTTAATAAATGCAGTTTCATGTGCAGGTTCAGTGATGATATCTATAAAAGTCAAAAATGTTCTTAAGTGCTCTCTATTTTGATCAATCACATTATACAAATCTTCTCCATGAAAAATTTCTGCTTGTACCAGTTCAATACGCTCATCAACTTTAATAGATAGTCTGTTCATGTTCGTCCTCTTTTCTTATTATCTAAATTTTTTGATTTTTATTAGCGTATGGGAAATCTATAAAAACGTCAACAAAAAGCCATCCCTTATGGAATGACTTAAATTTAGTTATAAATGGTTATAAACGCGATTTATATGTGTTCATTGCCAGTATTTTATTCGTCGTTAGGTCTACCTACCCAATACGTGTCATAAATACCTTCATATTTTGATTTAAAATCCTCAATAAATTTCGTATCATGACTGACAATATCGATTACATCATTACATACATAAATTATTTTATTTAATGAATAAAATAATATAAATGCCTCTCTTTCATTTCCACAAACAACATTCGTAATATATTTAATTAACGGTTGAAGATCAATATTTTTTACGATTACATTGATGTAGTCAACATCTTCTTCACCTTTATGAAATACTTCTTTCCAGTTCGTAATCTTAAAATAACGTCCTAAATTCGTTTTTTCAGTTTGAATATAATCACCTTCAATGACACTCAATAAAAACTCCATATCAAAATTGTCATCAGAATATGTGTCCGTAATAATTTGTTTAATTAAACTACCATTCATCTTTTCATAGCCAAATCTAATTCTGTGTTCATCGCTGACTTGAAAATAAGGAATTGGTTTGTCTATACCGAAATGAATTTCTTTACCTTCTATTATCATATCGTCCTCCCAATAATAAAAGTCACTGCATTCGTACTTAAATTAACATCCTTACCTGCACGATTAATTCTGTAATTCAATAATTTTATTTCTTCTTTAACAAATTCAAATCCCTCAAAAATATCATGAACTAATTTCTGCATATCCATTGTCAGCATATTCACTTCAAACTGCGGTACTAATAATTCTCCTGTTTCGATATCTTTTTCTTGAACTTCAGAATTAATAATTAAACAGGCAATACCATTGATTACGAGATGATTTCTTATATTATTTAGTACTTTTTTAAACGCCGCTTCATCATTGACATGTTCAAGTGTTGAAACACCAATGATGAAATCATATTCTTTGTTGATTTGATAATCTTCAATAGTAGATACAATTCCATTAATTTTATCTTTAACGTTATACGCTTTAGCATTGTCATTAAGTATTTCAATTGCTGATGGCAGTATATCAACACAATCTACAACTGTGCCATCTATCGACTTCTGTGCAATGGTAATTGCATTTCTACCAACACCACTCCCTAAGTCCAATATCCTTAGTGTTTTTGAACTGTCTATCAGTTCAAATGCTTTCATTACATTTGCGACTGGTTTTCCTATCCAACTACCAGGCTCATATAATTTTGTAGATTTATAAAAAGCATCATGGTATTCAAGTTCTGCAGAACGTATCGCATCGAACTCACTCATCCCTCAACAATCCTTTCTCAACACACTTCTCAATAATTTCTTCAGCGAGTTCCCACATTGCTGGTGCATCATCTTTAATAAATATCTTTTTATTTGTTACCTGTGATTTAGTCAGGTTATATGGATTGTAATCCTCTTTACTTACTTCATATAGATTAATCAAAGCGATTAATGCATCAATCACTCTCGCATACTTTGCTTCATGATTATCACCACGCTCAAAGTTAGTCCATAAATCTATTATGCGCTTCTGATTATCTTCATCTAACATTGAAACTACTTTCTTCAGAGATTCAAGTTCTCGATCAAACGAGTCACTTTTCGCCTGGTCATCAAATACCCACGTATCTCCTGCATAGATTTCACCTAAATCATGAACCAATAACATCTTGATCACCTGATTAATGTCTACTTGTTCAGGATAGAACTGTTCAAACTGCATCGCAACAAGTGCTGCCTGCCATGAATGTTCAGCACTATTTTCATATCTTCCATCTAACGTATCACTTTTTCTTTGAATCGTTTTTAACTGCTCGATTTCACGAGCAAAAGCATATACCTTACGGATTTCATTCATGCCTTTACACCTACTTTAAGAAATTTAATTTTGTCTAATTACGTAATTTTCACGAATGCTATTGTTTTATCATTACATTCAATGTTATCCTAAAGTACAATCAAATTCACTATTTTTGGAGGTATAAACCAATGGATAACGGGTTTATTTTTTTAAATGTCTTAATTCTTAGTATTCTCATAGGAATACTTATATTCATGAACAAGAAACATATTTCTTTCTCTAAACGTGTCTTCACAGGTATGATTTTAGGGATTTTATTAGGGGTCGGACTTCAATTCGCTTATGGCACTAATTCTAAAGTAACTTTAGGTACGCTAGATTGGTACAGTATTGTCGGTAGTGGTTACGTTCAGCTATTAATGTTAATTGTTGTGCCACTTGTAATGGTATCTATCATCCGTTCTATCATTAATTTAAATACTACGGATCAACTTGGTAAGATGGCCAGCTGGGTAATCGGAATATTGATTACTACAACTTTAATTGCAGCAACAATCGGTATCGCATCAGCGTTATTATTTGATTTAAACGCAGAAGATATTAGCATTGGTCAAGATGAAAAGACACGTGGTACTGAAATTCAAGAACGTTACGATACGATGGAACAAAAGACAATGCCACAACGTATCGTCAATTTTATTCCGAGCAATATATTTATGGATATGACAGGCGCAAGACCTACTTCAACAATCGCTGTCGTTATCTTCTCATTCTTAGTTGGCATTGCAGTACTTGGGGTTCGAAGAAAACAACCGGAACATGCTGCTATGTTTACAAACATGGTTGATGCTGTATTTGCTGTTGTAATGCGACTTGTGACAATCATCTTACGCTTAACACCTTACGGGGTACTTGCATTAATGGCAAATATGATTGCAAGTACAAATTTCGCGGGTATAGTCGAACTTGGTAAATTCGTATTAGCATCTTATGTTGCTTTAGGAACAATGTTCATCATTCATTTACTTATCATTACATTAACAGGATTAAATCCAATTCAATATTTAAAAAAGGTTTTCCCAACATTAGCATTTGCTTTCACATCTCGTTCTAGCGCTGGAACAATTCCTTTAAATATCGCAGCACAAAAAAACGCTTTAGGTGTAGATGATGCAACAGCAAATATGTCAGCATCATTTGGTGCGACGATGGGTCAAAACGGTTGTGCCGGTATCTATCCTGCAATGCTTGCAGTGATGATTGCACCAACCGCAGGTATTAATCCACTTTCACCTGAATTTATCATTCAATTAGCGATTATCACAGCGATTAGTTCATTCGGTGTAGCCGGTGTTGGTGGTGGTGCAACATTTGCTGCTATCATCGTTCTATCATCAATGGGATTACCAATTGCACTTGCAGGTGTATTAATCACAGTTGAACCATTAATTGATATGGGACGTACTGCGCTTAATGTAAATGGTAGTATGCTTTCAGGAACATTAACTTCTAAATTCTTAGGAAACTTCAATAAAAATATATTTAATGATAAACACGCTGTAGTTGAAAATACAGAAGTTTAAAAAATAGGCAATCCACAATAAAGTGGATTGTCTTTTTAATATATTTGCAACTTTTCTGATAAAATGAATATATTCAAATAATTCAAATAATTAAAAATAATGAGGATAAAAGAAAATGATAAATATTCGTAATTATAAATCTACAGATGCTCCTCAACTCGTCAAACTTTACAGTGATTTAGGCTATCCATCAGATAAAAAATCGATTAAAAATCGGCTAGAAAAACTATTGGAACATACTGATTATCATATGCTTGTTCTACTACAAGAAAATAAAGTTATTGGATTTTGCGGCTTTTGTAAAATGTATATGTTTGAGTCTGATCAATCGTATCTAAGAATTCTTGCATTTGTAATTGACTCCGATTATCGTGGAAAGAAATATGGTTCCAAATTACTTCAAGCTATTGAAGAAATAGCTATTGAAATGAATGCTCCAATCGTAACCTTTAATAGTGGTAATCGTTCTGAAAGAGATATTGCGCATCACTTCTATAAAAATAATGGTTATCTTGTTAAACCATCAGGTTTTATCAAAAAACTACTTTGATAAACCTGCATTTAAAAGAATATCGAAGTATAAAGACAATGTACAAATAAAAGTATATTGTCTGTTTTTTCTTTAATGTAATAAATGAGTTTGTTATTATGAAAATAACTAAAATTTTACAGAAAGTTGGTTTAATATGCCTTGGTGGGGAACATATATACTTATTTCAATCGGCTTACTATTAATTGGTGTTGTTTTAGCGATTTGGGATAAAATCAAAAGAAAGAAACGCATTAAAACGCTCTGGAATAACCAAAAGACGCTCAATCGACCTAAGGGAAATCATATAAAATATAACCAATATTTTGATTATCTACAAATAAATAATAAGCATTATATAGATGATATCACATGGAATGACCTTGATTTACATCGTATGTTTACAAAATTAAATTACAATTTCACAACGGTTGGCGAGGAGTACATGTATGCTTCACTCAGAAATATCCCAAATCATACCGTCAATGAATTACTTATTAAAAAAATAACAAATGACCAGCATTTTAGAGAAAGCGTATCTTTTATACTTGCTGATTTAGGACGCAGTACAAATAACAATGCGAGCCGCTTCGCTTTCAGGCACAAGTCTGACGAACAATATAATCCATGGATGATCATTGTAAGTTTACTTCCCTTTTTAAGCTTGTTTTCTTTCTATTTTGGAATAAGTGTTGGTATTTTTACTGTAATTCTTGCAATTAGCATCGTTATGTCATTATCGATGAGATTTAAGTCTAAAAGTGAATTGCTTTATGATGATATATTTTATGCTGTTAAGATAATAGACACTGCTTCAGATCTGCTCAACCTGAAAGAAAGTCACTTAGACACAAAGCCACCTAACATACGTTCAATTAAGTTCTTAAGTTATTTAATGCTAAGTGACGATAATAACGAAACGAATTTTGCTTTACAAATTATTAATGCATTGAAGATGTTATTCATGACAGATTATCATATTTATCATTATGCACTCCGTATACTAAGAAAGAATCAAGCATCATATACTGAATATTATCAAGTCGTGGGTCAATATGATTTAAGCTATAGTGTAGGCATGTACCGTCGAACGTTACCTTATTATACATTGCCTGAAATCGGTCCATTCCATACTGAAGAAATTTATCATCCCCTACTCACACATCCAGTTGCTAATGACTATACGCATAATAGAGGGATTTTATTGACTGGTTCAAATGCTTCTGGTAAGTCAACGTTTATGAAGACGATTGCACTCAACATCGTACTCGCTCAAGCCATCAACACAACAACTAGTGAAGTTTTTCGTTATCAACCTGGTCATGTCTTAACATCTATGAACTTAGAAGACAGTTTAGCAAAAGGAGATAGTTATTTTATTGCAGAGATAAAATCAATCAAACGTATTATACGAGCTATCGAGCATCTCCCAGTAACTTATATCTTTATCGATGAAATTTTAAGAGGAACCAATACGAAAGAAAGAATATCATCTGCTACTGCTATCCTTAATCATATTAATAGTAATAAAAATACAACTTTATTTGCAGCTACACACGACATCGAATTAACCGAATTATTGAAAGATACTTTCGATTTCTATTACTTCAGAGAACATTTAACTGAAAATAACAACATTGAATTTGATTACACAATCCGTAAAGGAATTACCACTACTTCAAATGCTATTGAATTAATGCGAATATATGATTATCCTGAACATATCTATCAAGATGCTAAAAGCACACTTGCCACACTAAAAAAGTTAAATACATAAATTAAAACTCACGAATAAATTTCGTGAGTTTGTTCATATTTTATTCAATTGTGACAATCCTATGATATATAAATGCTATCTATTTACAACAACACAGAATGGGCGTATCTTAATATGTGAAAGAAATCACGTTAAATTTAAGAAAAGAAGATGATCTATATGTTCGGTATTTCATTTACCGGTTTGTTGTTGCGCTTTATCATTGGTGGTATTGCAGTAACTGCCGCTTCCATCATCGCAGGTAAAGTCGGTGGTAAGCTCGGTGGTATCATCGCTACAATGCCTGCTGTATTCCTGGCAGCGATTCTTTCTTTATCAGTTGATCATAGCGGCGATGAATTAGTTAATGCTTCAATGAATTTAAGCAGCGGTGCAATCATGGGCATAACAAGTTGTATCTTTACTGTCGCACTCACTTCAATCTATGTAACGAAACATGGATTTAAAAAAGGTGCTGCATTCTCTGTCGGATGTTGGTTTGTTATTTCATGCGCATTATTTGTATTAAAAAATATTTAAAAGGAAGTCCTCTCTATGAAACCAAAAGTATTAATGCTTAAATTCTTAATCGGTGGTTCTACAGTAGCATTCAGTTATTTCGTGTCGTGTATTATACCATGGAAAGACTTTGGCGGTATATTCGCTACTTTTCCTGCTGTCTTCTTATTATCAATGGTCATTGCAGGTTTTGAATATGGTGATGAACTTGCTAGTCACGTTTGTCGTGGTGCAATATTTGGTATGTCCGGTTGTCTATGTTCAATTCTTGCTACATGGGGAATGTTAAGTACAACTTCTAACTGGCCACTCAGTATAATGGTTGGTTTTGCAACATGGTTCATAAGTGCTGTGATTATTTCAATGATTGTCGCTAAAGTTACTGTTCTCACAACGCATAAATCTACTGCAAAGCATATTGCAGTTCATAAATAAAAATATAAAGAAATAGGGAGACGAATATTCGTCTCCCTATTTCTTTATTATTATTTTGTATAAGTTACAACTGACGGATTAATTTTAACTGAAGTTAAGTATCCCGCTTTATCAAAGTTTGCTGAGTAAGATCCAACTTTTGTTTTGAAAGTTGCTACTGAATTCTTACTTTTTGAAGTTTTATCACTGATTAAAGTATTTGCAGCATGTGCTTTTAAAAAATCAGCTTTTTTAATAACGCCTTTTTTAACTGGAAAACTCATCGATGTAATTACACCTTTAGTTTTGTAAACTACAGTATCATTTACCATAGATTTAACTGGTTTAGATTGAATTGTCGGTATTTTAGTAACTGATAAATTATTTAATTTAAAGTTACCATAGTTTAATGCTTGAACGAAGTATTTATCTAATTCGAAATCAGCATTACGAGAAGTATAACCATTATAGTTATAATAAGGCTCTTTTACTTTCGTAGCACGCTTCGTTGGCGTTGCTTTAGTTGTAGTCGTTTTTGTACCTGCTTTGATTTCTCCACTTTTTACTTCATCAGTTTTTGTAACTGTTGTCACTACAGTAGTTGTAGTTGTTGTTTTAGTTGTTGTTACTGTATCTGCTTTAGCAACATTTATCCCAGTTAATAAAACTGTAGAAACAGCTGCAGTTGCAATTAATTTATTGATCATTTTTGTTGTCATCATAATCTCTCCTATTTGACTAAATATGTTACTTGTCAATATTACTTTCATTATCTTGATTTGTCAATTCATTCCAAATAATATAGGTCTAAAGTATGAGAGGCGTTATTAGCGATTGCCATATGAATCAAATAGGTGAATATTTTCTAAAGCAGCTGTTAAATATACTTTATTTCCTATTAACGGATTAGTATTTGTATAATATTTTATCTGCCTGTGTTGTGCATCCTCAGCTGTAACAACGATATCTTTTCCGAGTATTTCAGCACGTTTGATAATCACTGGATAACCTCGTTCTGTAATGATGATGTGTTCCGGGCGAATACCAATCGTTGTATCGATATCGGTATTTAGTTCTGGATTCAACTGCTTTGATTGGTGTTCATCTAATTTCAATATATTCATAGGTGGGCGTCCGATAAAAGTTGCAACAAACACATGCTTTGGATGATGATACATGTCAAATGGTGTATCATATTGCATCATTTTGCCTTCGTTCAGCATGACGATTTTATCACTGATACTCAAGGCTTCTTCCTGATCATGTGTCACAAATAACGTCGTAATATTTAAACGCTGTTGTATCGCTCTGATTTCCTCACGCATGGATACTCTTAATCTTGCATCTAAATTTGATAACGGCTCATCTAACAATAATATCTCTGGTTCTCTGACAATCGCACGTGCTATTGCAACACGTTGCTGTTGTCCACCAGATAGTTCTTTTGGTAAACGGTTTAAATATGCATCAATTTCTACTAGCTTTGCAGCATATTCGACTTTCTCTTTTATCTCTCGTTTGGATAATCGCTTCATCTTCAGTGGAAAAGCAATATTATTGAAAACCGTCATATGGGGATAAAGTGCATAATCTTGAAATACCATACCAATATTGCGCGCATCAACCTTTAAATGCGTCACATCATTACCGTCAATAATAATTTGTCCTCTTGTAGGTTGTAGTAATCCTGCAAGCATAAATAAAGTAGTACTCTTACCACATCCTGATGGTCCAAGTATACTGACAAACTCACCTGAGCTAATGGTAAGATTTAAATTATCGATAGCTATTGTATCTTTAAACTGCATTGATATATTTTTAAATTCAATCATAGTAGATATCCTCATTCTTTATACTTACCTTTAGCATATCAAACTTTGATGTGTTATTGATAACTCATCCATATAAAAATGTTAATAAATAAGTAATAAAAAAAGTATCACATTCCATAAAGGAACATGATACTTATTAATCTATTATTTAACTACATCGTATCCCTGATCTTCGATGGCTTCTTTCATTGCATCAACAGTTACTGATTCTTCATGATCAACTGTTACATTTGCTGCTTCTAAATCAACCGCAGCTGATTTAACACCATCTAATTTATTTACTGCACCTTCTACCGCTTCTTTACAATGTCCACATGTCATACCTTCTACTTTAAGAATTGTTTCCATAATAATTCCCTCACTTTTTTAGTATTTTATATGTTCTATTTTATTTTAACAGTTTTTAGTCTTAAGGCGTTACTCACAACACTTACTGATGATAAAGCCATAGCAGCACCAGCTATCCATGGTGCAAGTAAACCTAAGGCTGCAACTGGTATACCAAGAATGTTATATCCAAATGCGAATCCTAAATTTTGTTTTATATTTTTAATTGTTGTGTGACTAATTTTAATCGCTTCAGGTATTAGCGTAAGCTCTCCACCTAGAATCGTAACATCAGCTGCTTCAATCGCTACTTCTGTTCCCGTTCCAATTGCGATACCGATATCAGCTAATGCTAGTGCTGGCGCATCATTCACACCATCTCCTACCATAGCAACTTTTCTTCCTTCATCCTGCAGCGCTTTAATCTTATCAGACTTTTGTTCTGGTAGCACTTCAGCAATGACTTCTGTAATACCGACAGATTTCGCGATGGCGTTTGCTGTAATCGCATTATCTCCAGTCAGCATCACAACTTGTAAACCCATTGCTCTCATTTCTTCTATAGCTTGTTTCGCAGTATCTTTCAATGTATCTAATACTGCTACAATACCACTCAACTCATTATCGATGGCAACTAGCATGGCCGTTTTACCCTCTGCTTCAAATTGCTCCATTCGATTGATACTTGAATCAATATCAATGTGATGATCTGTCATTAGCTTTCTGTTACCGATGAGTATGGTATGATTATCGATAACTGTTTCGATACCGTGGCCAGGTATTGCATTAAATTGACTAGTTTCTAATAATTCTATATTTTTTTCTTTTGCATATTTTACGATTGCAGTTGCTAATGGATGTTCAGAAGCTTGTTCACTACTTGCAAGATATTGTAGTGTTAATTCATCGCCTGTAAAATCAGTTACTTCAGGTTCACCTTTTGTAATCGTACCTGTTTTATCCAATACAATCGTATCAATTTCATGTGTTCTTTCTAAGTGTTCTCCACCTTTAAAGAGAATTCCTGCTTCAGCTGCACGTCCGGTACCAACCATAATAGATGTTGGTGTAGCTAGTCCTAAAGCACAAGGACAAGCAATAACAAGCACCGCAATGGCAGCCACTAATGCTGGTTCAAACTGACCAGGCGTCACAAATATCATCCAGATAATAAATGTTATAATCGCAATCCCTATCACTACTGGTACAAAGTATCCTGCAATAATATCAGCAAGACGCTGGATAGGCGCTTTTGAACCTTGCGCCTGCTCAACGATCTTCACGATAGATTGCAATGCGGTATCACGACCTACTTTCGTTGTACGTATCGTAATACTACCGTTATTATTCATCGTTGCTCCAAAGACGTTTGCTCCGATAGTTTTCTCAACAGGAATCGATTCGCCTGTAAGCATTGATTCATCTATAGATGTATGACCTTTAATAATTTCACCATCAACCGGTACTTTCTCACCCGGCTTGATGATTAATGTATCTCCAACGATAACGTCTTCTACAGGTATCATTATCTCTTTATTATCTCTTATCACTCTTGCTTCTTTTGCCTGTAAATTAAGTAGTGAAGATAATGCATTCGTTGTCTGTGACTTCGCTCTTGCTTCAAGATATTTACCGAACAATATTAATGTAATTAATACCGCGCTTGTTTCAAAATATAGATGTGGCATGTAATCTGGATTATTAATTGTCTTCAACCCTTCATAAACACTATAGAAAAATGCAGCACTTGTACCTAATGCAACAAGCACATCCATATTCGCTCCGCCACTGCGTAAATTTTTATAGGCTCCATCATAGAACTGCCAGCCAATAATGAATTGTACCGGGAAAGCAAACGCTAACTGGAACCACGGGTTCATAAATATATGCGGCAAATGAATACCAAATAAATGCGTTAACATTGTTAGTAATAACGGTAATGATAATAAAGCTGAAATAATGAGTTTAATCTTTTTCTTCCTCAATTCATCCGCTTTCGCTGATGCCTTATTTTCATCCGAACTTTTAAGTTTTGCATCGTAACCTAGTTTACGAATACGTTCGATAATCATTTGTGCATCCATATTTCCTGGATAATAATCAATCGTTGCTTCTTCTGTCGTAAGATTAACAGTAGCATTCTTAATTTCCGGCTGTTTATTCAGTACCTTTTCAATTCTTGATGAACACGCTGCACAAGTCATGCCCATAACATCCAGTTCAATATGTTCAGGTTTAACTTTATAGCCTAACTTATCAATTCTTTCTGAGATATCTTCTACACTCACTTTATCTGAATCATATTGAACGCTTGCTTTTTCAGTCGTTAAATTAACTTTTGCATCTACACCGTCCATTTTATTGAGTACTTTCTCTATTCGAGTAGAACACGCTGCACAAGTCATACCCTCTATAGGTAATGTAATATCTTTCATACTGACACCTACTTTCCAAATTGGCGCAGTACTTTCATCAATTCATCAATTGATTCAGCACCTTCACCTTTTTTAATTGCATCACTCACACAGTGATTCATATGACGTTCTGTTACGGAGAAACCTACTTGCTTCAACGCGCTTTCTATCGCGCTAATTTGAATCAATATATCAACACAATAACGATCTTCTTCAATCATCTTCTGAATACCACGAACTTGTCCTTCAATACGCTTTAAACGTTTTAACATCTTTTCTTTTTCTTCTTCAGTTCTTGGTGTTACTGTATGTTGATGCTCCATACTATCATCCTCTCGTATACCCCTATCGGGTATTAATTTAATTCTATTTTATACCCATAAGGGGTATGTGTCAATATATAAGGTTTGAAAAATTTTAAAAAAAATAAGCTAACGTTTTAAAAGTTAGCTTACTCAATTTATTTCACAACCATCACCGGTATATGTACTTCTTTCACTACTTTATGACTGACGCTTCCCATCACCATTTCCTGAAATGCGTTAAGACCACGTGTTCCTATCACAAGTAAATCATATTCATGCGTATTTCCTATCTGAATAATCGTATCTTTCGGTACCCCATGTTCTATGCGAACATCATATGTTATATCATTATTTTCATATACGTCTATAATAGATTGAATTAAAGATTTTCTTTGATCAACACTACTTGTTTCACTATGCAGTATTGCATCTTTTGAATCTTCATGTGAAACGATACTTAATAATGTATATTTCATAGCATTTATCTTCAATGCTTCTTTTGCTGCTCTCAAACTGTTATCTGAACCATCCACCGCTACAACTACTGACTGATACATCTCTACACCTCTTTCGTTTGCTTAAGATAATCATTTCTATTAAAGATAAAGTTAATCATACTCCCTACAATAACTCCAATCGCCAAATTGTGCGTTGCTAATACAAGTATAATTGTAACAAGTACTACAATAATATCTGTAGCTTTAGCATTGCGTAAGAATTTGAAACTTCCCCAGTCAAACGTACTAAAGGATACTACAACCATAATACCTGCAAGAATAGACATAGGAATCTGAATCACATAATGCCCTAACACAATGATCAAAAACATTAAAAAACTACCTGCAACTAACGATGACAATCTTGTTGTGCCGCCTGACTTCAAATTCATTACAGATTGACCGATCATTGCACATCCTCCAATACCACCGAAAAAGCCTGCAACGATATTGGCAATACCTTGTCCACGAGATTCAACATTTTTATCACTTTCATTTTCCAGCGCATCATCGACAATCTTTGCAGTAAGCAGACTTTCTACAAGTCCCACAATAGCCATCGACAAACTATATGGCAATATAACCCATAAAGTTTCCAGATTAAAAGGTACATTTGGAATAAAGAAATGTGGTAAAGTACGTTTAATTTCTCCGAGATCACCAACAGTTCTAACATCGGCATTTGTCATTATCGAGATGATCGTTAATAATAACACTGCAATGAGTGGCGCTGGTATCTTCGTAAAGTACCTCGGAACGATATAAACAATCGCAATTGTAACAATTGCAAATACATAAGTAACACCTGTCAGTCCGAATATATGTTGTAACTGCGAACTAAATATTAAAATTGCTAAAGAATCTACAAACCCCATCATAACTGTATTTGGAATATATTTAAGCAATTTACCGACTTTGAGTATGCCAAATACTACCTGAATGATACCCATTAATATTGTTGCTGCAAGTAAATAATCCACCCCATGGGTTTTAACAAGAGGGAATACCAATAATGCAATCGCACCAGCTGCTGCTGATATCATCGCTGATCGTCCACCCGTAAAAGCAATCGTCACCGCAATAATAAATGATGCATATAACCCGACCATAGGGTCTACTCCAGCAATAACACTAAATGCAATAACCTCAGGAATTAAAGCGAGAGATACAACAATCCCTGCTAATATATTTTGAAATGGTTTATCCAGCCATTCTCGTTGGATATATTGATTCATAAAGACCTCCCAATTTATACTAACTAAAATATAACCATACAATATCTATTGTAAGAGGACAATATAAAAAATGACTATATATTTAATATAGTCATTGAAAATTATATAATGTGTTTTCATCAATCACTTTAATCAGTTTATTATCTCTTTCAATGATTTTTCTATTTTCTAATAACTTAAATTTCCTGGAGATTGTTTCAGGACTTGTGCCTAAAAATGCTGCAAGTTCCTTCATCTTCATCGGTATTTCAATGTAAGCTGATGCTGATGCTTTATGAAGATATGACAAGTATAATGCTAACCGTTCTTCAATCTTTTCCATCGTTAAAAATTGGGTTTGTTTTTCTAGTTCTTCCATCTTCATCGCATTAATCGTAAGTAATTTAAGTGTTATTTTCGGATACTGTAAAAGTAAATCACGAAAATCACTTTGTTTTACTACACACACTTCCGTATCAGAGATTGCTTCGCCATATAAATTCTCATTGTTCACACCCAAAACAAAACTTTCTCCTTCAAAATCTCCTACTTCTGCTATGCGCAAAAGTTGTTCTTTACCATTTGCAGATAATCGATAGACTTTCATCGCACCTTTTGCAATCAATGATAATTGTGGCTCTGTTTCGGGTGAAAAGATGACATTCCCTTTTTTAAAGTGCTGATGTGTGACTAACTTATTGATGATTTCCTGCTCTTCAAATGATAAGTGGTTAAATAATGGAACTCGATCAACACATAAATGATGATGACACTTCATCTTTTCACCTCCTTTACTGTCATGTTTAAAATAACATATATTATTTCACCTTTGAACTAATTACTTCATAACCCATATTTTGAATTGCTGAATTGATTGCCTCGATTTCAGTTGTCTGTTCATCAAAATCTACTTTTACTTTACTCGCATTAAACATTATCTTTACAGAATCTTTTATTACTCCTGGTACACTTTTAACTGCCCCTTCTATCTTTTGAATACATGATGGACAAGACAATGTTTCTAGTTGAATTGTTGCTTTCATATCCGTTCACTCCTTTATATGATTTAGTTCAATTATATCGCCTTTTGCTTATTATTAACTTGATAGCTATCAAGTTTGGTATTATTTCGATAGCGCATTAATCGCATACCATTTAATATAACAACGATAATGCTCACCTCGTGAACCAACATTCCAATTGTCATATTCATCCATTCAGCGAATATTAAACTTAACAATAATACTAATACAACTCCGAGTGCGATAATGATATTCTGCTTCATATTATTGGATATCTTTTTAGTTAACCCATGAGCATAGGATAATTGCTCCATTGCAGAATGCATAAGTACGACATCTGAAGTTTCAATTGCTACATCTGTTCCGCCGCCCATCGCAATACCAATATTTGCAGTTGCGAGTGATGGACTGTCATTAATACCATCTCCTACAAATGCAACTTTTTCTCCTTTATCTTGTAACATCTTTATATATTCAGCTTTATCTTCGGGTAACATCCCACCCAATGCAATATCAATCGGTAGTTGCTCAGCTACACGATCAACTGTTCCTTGATTATCTCCCGATAAAATGATTAATTTCTTTACTCCTTGATGTTTAAGTTGTAATAAATTTCGTTTTACATCGTGTCTTAATTGATCTTGAATACCAATCATTACTTCCAACTCCTTATTAATTGCCATAAGCACTATTGATTGACCGGATTCAATTAATTTATTTATTTTTTCACGATTATTATTATTGATTTCAACATCATAATTATGCATTAAACTTAAATTTCCTAGAATAATTTTCTTATCGCCGCTATAAGCCACAATACCTTTTCCTTTAATTACATCAACTTTATCAAAACGAACTATTTTCTGACTTCCGATATCATTTAAAATTGCTTTTGCGAGTGGATGATTCGACTCATGTTCAATACTATAAAGGTAAGATAATATAGATTGTTTATTTTCACCAATAATTTTTTTATAGGCAACGGTAGGATTGCCTTCAGTTAAAGTTCCTGTTTTATCAAAAACAATTGTATCTACTTTACTAAAGTCGTTTATCATTTCACTGCCTTTCAGAAGTACACCATGTTTGGCTCCATTTCCAATACCGGTTACATTTGATACTGGTACACCAATTACTAATGCTCCTGGACAGCCTAATACCAGGATAGTAATTGCTAATGCCACATCTCTCGTCAAAATACCAACGATTACAGCTAGTAATAGTACAAATGGTGTATAATATTTTGAAAAACGGTCAATGAATTTTTCTGCTGCTGATTTTGAATCTTGTGCTTCTTCAACAAGTTCAATTATTTTACCGAATAATGTATCTTCTCCAACTGTCTCAGTTTGTATACGAATGGTTCCATTCTCAACTATTGTTCCAGCGTATACTTTATCATTTAAGCTCTTCTGAACCCATTTTGATTCACCTGTAATACTTGCTTCATTCAATGCACCGCTTCCATAAACCACATGACCATCTACCGGCACTTTATCTCCCGTCTTTACTAACAAGATGTCATTAGTTGAGACATCATCAATATCCACAGTTTCAGTCTTGCCATCATCTCGTACGACTACTGCTCTTTCAGGCACAAGTGTAACGAGCGACTGTACAGCTGATCTTGTCTTTTTTAACGTGCGTTTTTCCAAAAATGCACCCAGTAAAAATAGAAATGATACAATTGCTGCCTCCTCAAAGTTCCTAATTAGCAATGCACCTAATACAGCTACAGAGACCAAAACATCAATGCTAATCACCTTCACACGTAAAGAATGATATCCTTGTATCAAAATTGGTGATACAGCAAGAATCGATGCTAAACCTAGTAATATTTCAGAAATTAATTGAACTTTAAACACAAATTCTGCTATCAATCCAACAACAATTAATATACCGCACAATACCATAATGTAATCTTTACTTTTCATAATGAAACGTTGCATTTTAATTACCTCCTGTTCTTACTTATAATGTAACAAGCTTCATAATATTAAACATTGATAGTTATCAAGAAATGAGGGTGTGTCTATTGACACACCCTCTTTAAAAAATATTTATCCCAGCACTTGCGCATACTGTGCTTGTTGTAGCTTGTAGTATCTTCCTTTCAAGTTAATGAGTTCTTCATGACTGCCCATCTCAACAATATGGCCATCTTCAATATAAAAGATGCGATCTACGTCTCTTATCGTTGAAAGTCGATGTGCAATGGTTAATGTCGTTCTACCTTCAGATAACTGTTTAAATGCTGATTGTATTCGATTCTCAGTTTCAACATCTAACGCACTTGTTGCCTCGTCAAGAATGATAATTTCTGGATTCTTTAAGAACATACGTGCAATTGACACACGTTGTTTCTGACCACCTGAAAGTTTTGTTCCACGTTCACCAACGATTGTATGTATCCCTTCCGGAAGTGTATCAATGAATGGTTTCAACTGCGCTTTAGTTACTGCATCCATAATCTCTTCATCCGTTGCTTCTAAATTTCCATAAGCAATATTATCTCTTAACGTACCACTGAACAAGAACACGTCTTGTTGTACAAGCCCAATTTTGTTGCGTAAAGACTCAAGTGTCATCTGTTTAATGTCTACATTGTTAATTGTGATACGTCCATCAACCGGATCGTAAAATCTTGGTAACATCGAACAAATTGTCGTTTTACCTCCACCACTTGGACCAACTAAAGCAATCTTTTCACCACGATTTATTGTAAACGATAAATCGTCAAGTATTGTCTTATCACCATATTTAAATGTTACATTTTCGTATGAAATCACTTGAGGTGTGCCTTCAAACGCAATCGCATTCGGTTCATCTTTAATATCTGTTGTTGTCTTCATCAGTTCCTGAAAGTTATTAAACCCTGCAATCCCTTTTGGAAACAATTCAATAATCAAGTTAATCGATTGAAGCGGCTTAAATAATATATCCGTAATCATAATAAATGCTACAAACTCTCCGTAACTCATCGCATTATTCAATACGAAATAACATCCAAGAATCAATACAATAATCAACGTAAATTTCTGTGCCAGATAACCAATCGAACTATTCCATGACATAAAGTTATATGCTTTTAATTTCGTTGCACGGAAATCTTCGTTTGTCTGCAGAAAACGCTTCTCTTCAAAGCGTTCGTTAGTAAACGCCTGTACAAGACGAATACCGCCGATACTTTCACTGATAACATCATTAAATTGAGATACGTTGCCAAATAATCTGCGGAATTGTGTTGTCATCTTTTTGTTGAAATAAATTGTTAAGATACATATTATCGGTACGATACAGAATGTAATAAGCGCAAGCTTCACATCAATCGTGAGCATAATGAGAAGTGCCCCAATAACGGTCATTACAGCGACAAACACTTCCTCTGGACCGTGATGCGCAAGTTCCCCAATATCCATCAAATCATTTGTGAGTCGACCGATAAGTTTCCCTGTCTTATTGTTATCGAAGAATCCGAAATTTAATCGCTGAAGATGACGATAAAGTTCATTACGAATATCACGTTCTATATTTGTCCCAAGTTTATGACCCCAATACGTGACGATAAACTTAAGGACCGTAACAAAGGAAAACACAAGAAATAGTCCTATTGCACCGAGCACAATCATATTCCAGTCTTTTGTCGGTAACAGCTTATCGATGAAAAGACTTGTAATGAGTGGAAAGACAAGTTCTAAAACTCCAACAAACACTGCAGAACCGAAATCCAGCATAAACAGACCTTTATATGGTTTATAATATTGGAAAAATGATTTCATATACGATACTCCTTAATTAAATTACTTATGAATCATTCACATAGTACATATAAATTAATATTAACATATCCTGTAATTAAGGTGTCTATAGAAATCTCCCTTACAATGTTATCATCCTTAATACTCTTATTTTTCATAAAAAAGAGCGGAGATTCATCTCCACCCTTAATTAAGCCATTCCGACATGACCAAGTATTATTTTCTGTACATATCCTTTTTCAACAACAAACTGTATACCGTTACCATTCAGATTATAGATGTATACACCATCAACTTTTGATGGAATAGCTTTATTGCCATCTGATATGAGTTTTCCTTTAAATAGATAATCATTACCATATACCTCTTTTACACTACTCATTTTCAGCTCTTTGTTCTTCACGCCTAAACTAGCTGTATAAGGATTTTTGTCTCCTTGTTTAAAGAACGTGTAGTTCTGATCATATACATCTTTTGTGTAACCTGTACCTGATACACCTGAAACAATACGTTGTAAATCAACTTTATGTTTATTAATCTTCACATTATTGACTTTTACAGCACGCACAAAATCTTTATCTAATACAAATTTAGCATTTCCACTTGTGTATCCTGAATAGTTATAATAAGGCTTTTGAACCTTGACCGTCT
Organism: Macrococcoides goetzii; assembly: GCF_002742385.2. Classification (GTDB taxonomy): domain Bacteria; phylum Bacillota; class Bacilli; order Staphylococcales; family Staphylococcaceae; genus Macrococcoides; species Macrococcoides goetzii. Next base: position 357,550 of record NZ_MJBI02000002.1, on the reverse strand, counting down.
TCTGTTTAGCAAGTGCATCTTCACCCTGCACTACACCTAGAGACATTGTTGCGGCTAATGTTGTTGCTCCTATTACTTTTGCAAGCTTCTTCATTTTTACCACTCCTAATATACTATTTCCTATTGGCTCGCATACACGATTACATTACCCTACTGCGAATACGTAAAACATTACTTAACCTTTGCCCTTTAACATCGCATGCCAGTACATAAATGGAATCGCACGTTTCTTCACTTGATATAGCAATGGATTGGTCTTACCTTGATTGATCGGCATCGACTCTTTCGGTTTCAAATCATATCCGAATTCTGCAATGAAGGCTTGTCCATATTCGGTTGCTACCGGACATGCTGTTGAACCATCATAATGGCTGGTTAACGGTCTATTATTCATTTGTGATAATAAGTTTTTCACGAGAATTGGTACTTGTTTTCTCACGGCTGCACCCATCTTTACAGTTGGTAGATTAGTACAATCCCCTATTCCAAATACATTTAAATGACGCACATGTTGTAATGTATTTGGATTAACGTCCATCCACCCTTCAGCATCACTTAAAGTAGATTGTTTCACTACGTCTGGTGCACTCATCGGTGGTGTAACAAGTAGCATCGAGAATGGCACTTCATATGTTTCCAAAGCAACTAAATCTTTAAAAGTAGCACGTTGGTTCTTGCCATCAACTTTCACAAGTTCCTGATTTAACTCGTACTCAATATCTTTATTGTTCAAATGTTTTTCAATATATGCTCTATACTTTTCTACAGGAAATAGCGTATCTCTGCCTGTTTTTAAGATTAAATGCGACTTATCCTTTTTCTTGTCATGTACAAACTCATCAAAAGTAAATATTGAATTTTCTGGTGAGACCCCACCTTTAATTACTGATTTCGGTTTCGTTACAATGATATTGCCATCATTTGTCTGTTTCAACGTTTTGTAAGTATAGTCTAAATAATCATAAAGATAGTTCGTACATACACCATTCTTTCCTAAAGTTTCTTCTAAACCTTCTATCTTATTGAAATCAAGCTGGATGCCAAGTGCTACCACTAAATATTCATACATCACATATTCACCGTTATCCAAATGAACCTTTCGTTCTACCGGCTGAATAAATTTCACCTTTTGCTGTTCGTAATCAATTCCATTCGGTATAACTTTTTTCATAGGCTTAACCGTATCTTTCTTCTTCTCATCCCCAGAACCAACGAGCGGCCAGGCGGGCTGATAGGCATGTTTATCCGCATAATCAATAATAAGTATATCTTTTACCCCTGCATTTTTTAATCTACTTGCAGTTGATATACCACCAGCTCCTGCTCCAAGTATTACAACTTTGTATTTTTTTATCATTATCTCACCCCTTATAAATGTCTTCGTTATATTCAATACCCTTTATATACTTTTCCATTCTTTTTACATATATCTCACATAATAAACTGATTATTGGTATAATAAAATGAGTAGGCTTTTATATAGAAAGATTATTTTTAATACATATTACTCATTATTATGTTGCAATTAATCTATAATTGAGTCTATATCTAGACATTAAATTTTATAGAAATGAGGAAAACAGATGTTCTTAGCCTGGAAAGAAATCATGCATAACAAACTCAAGTTCTCACTGATTATCGGTGTACTTGTTTTAATTTCATATTTATTATTTTTAATATCTGGATTATCTAATGGCTTAATGGGAATGAATAGAGAAGCAATTGATAAATGGAATCCAGATGCAATTGTCGTCACGAAAGAATCTAACAGAAACTTAGCACAATCTTTAATGGAGAAAGATGCATTGGATGATAAGTTCGATAAAGTCGCGCCAATTAAGAATCTTGCAGTGATCATCGCAAAAGGTGATAAAAAACAAAATACATTGTTATTCGGAATAGAAAAAGACACATTTATCAATCCTAATATTACTGAAGGTCAGTCATTTAACGATGATTACGAAGTGGTTGCGAATGATGGATTAAAACAAAAAGGCTTTAAACTCGGAGATACTGTGGATATTGCAGGTAGTGATGAAGATTTAAAGATCGTTGGATTTACCAATAACGCAAAATATAATGCAGCGAATGTGTTGTACAGTAATAATGCCACTGCAGACAAACTTTCTATGAACCGTTTGAAAGATAAAGCGAATGCATTTTTAATTAAAGATTCGAATTATAAAGCACAAAAAATCGATAGTGATTTCGAAGCAATTGATAAAGAAACGTTTATTACTAAGTTGCCAGGTTACACAGAACAAAAGCTGACACTAGATGTCATGAGTTATTTCTTATTTACGATTGCAACATTTATTATCGGGATTTTCCTTTATATATTAACGATTCAAAAAGCACCCGTATTTGGTCTACTTAAAGCACAAGGGATTAGCAATGGCTTCTTAGCGCGATCATTAATCATCCAGACATTCATCTTATCAGTTATCGCTGTCGTCATTGCACTGATACTTACTATAATCACTGCTAACATCATACCAGATGTTGTACCAATAAAGTTTGTATGGTCAATGATCGGAATTTATGCCGGTGTTATTATATTAACAGCGATTATCGGTGGATTATTCTCTATCCGTTCAATCCAAAAAGTAGATCCATTAAAAACGATAGGATAAGGTGAGCATATGGTATTAACATTAAAAGAAGTTAACAAATCATTTGGTAAAGACCAAACTTATGTCGAAGCATTAAAACCTGTTGATTTCCATATCAATGCAGGAGAAATGGTAGCTGTTATTGGTCCATCTGGTTCTGGTAAAAGTACATTCTTAACCATCGCCGGACTACTTCAGCAACCAACAAACGGTACAATAATAATCGATAATGATGATGTAAGTAAGCTTTCAGAAAAACAACGTGCGAAACTACGTCTAAAGAAGATAGGATTTATATTACAGTCGTCAAATTTAGTCCCATTCCTGAAGGTCAAAGATCAGTTTAAGTTACTAGACAAAGTGAATAAAAATCATATTGAAACAGCTGAATTTCAAAGTCAGGTAAAACAACTAGGCCTTGAAAATGTGCTCAATCAATTCCCTGCTGAACTCTCAGGCGGACAACGTCAACGTGTTGCAATTCTTAAAGCGATGTACACTAACCCTTCGCTTATTCTGGCTGATGAACCGACAGCAAGTTTAGATGGGAAACGTGCAGTTGAAGTGATTCAAATGATTCGTACAATCGTTAAAGACAGTAATAAAGCAGCGATTGTCGTAACACATGATACAAGGTTGCTCGAGTATTTTGATAAAGTGTATCATATGGAAGATGGTATACTTGAACAACAATAAGAGGTGATTGAATGACTGAATATCTTATAGAAGGTATAGCAGTAGATGAACAAGGAAGATGTGCGCATTATAACGCGCCTGTAGATGTAGTATGCTATAGGTTCCCTGATAGCAATACATATTATCCTTGTCATTTGTGTTATGAAGAGATTAATCATAAATCTCCATCTGAAAAATATCCGTTACATTCTGAAGTGCCAGCAGTTTTATGTGGTGTTTGCCAAACAGAAATCCCGATTAATGTGTATGTCAATGTTACTCAATGTCCTAACTGCACGCATCCATTCAATCCGGGATGTAAAAATCATTTTCACTATTATTTTGAAATTTAAAAAGCACACGGAAGGAATTAAACTCCTTTCTTGTGCTTTTTATTATGTTACATATAATCTTCTGCCTGTTCCCCATGCTTCTTGCCATAAGACTCCATCATTTTAAGAATCGGTAATATCTCTTGTCCCATCTCTGTTAATGAATATTCAACGCGAGGCGGCACCTCTGGATATACTTCACGATGAATTAATCCGTCACTTTCTAGCTCCTTCAATTGCTTCGTCAGTGATCCTTGAGAAATACCAGAAAGAAACTTCTTGATCTCACTAAACCGTTTCGTATCATCTTTAAGAAACCATAATATAAAATACTTCCAGCGTCCGGATAATAAATTTTGAGTAAATCCAATACCGTACAAATCTCTCTTATTTACAATCGTAGAATCATCAAATCCGTACTTACAAATTTTAGCCAAATAAACCCCGTCCTTATAAATGAGTACTAAAAATAGTACTTACTCATATTTTATTGCCGTCTTCTCAAACTTGTATATAAGTATATAATTTATACTACGATAACTCAAACAAAGAAGGAGCATTAAAATGACAATTAATAAACGAGACGGCAAGATGAAACTTGCGTTACAAATGGTTTCTGGATATGGCGGTGAATTTAAGACGTGGCGTATGCCAGGAGCTGTTGCAGATGCTTATACGAATATGGATTACTATGTAGAGAATGCCAAGATGGCTGAGAAAGGAAAAATCCATACTTTATTTATTGCAGACACACCAGCTTTACCAAATGATTTATCAACAAACTCACCGATGCATCCCATGGATCCAACAATTGCTTTAACAGCTGTTGCACGAGAAACAAAGCATATCGGTATCGTTTCAACATATTCAACAACATTTACTGAACCATATAATTTAGCACGTATGTTAAAGACACTCGATGTTGTAAGTAACGGCCGTATGGGCTGGAATGCTGTAACAACATCTAATCATGAAGCAGCAGCCAACTTTGGTCAACAATTACCTGAACGTAACGCACGTTATGAAATGGCACATGAGCATGTTGAAGCAGTACAAACATTATGGGGAACATTCGGAGAAGACGCATACATTCATAATAAAGCAACGGGCGAATTTGTAGATATGTCTCAAGTAAAACTTGCAAACTATAAAGGAAAATACTATCAAACACGCGGGCCGTTACCGATACCCGCTTCACCTCAAGGACAACCTCCGATTTTCCAGGCAGGTGGCGGTGAAAAAGGATTAGAATTAGCGGGTCGATTTGCTTCAGGTGTATATGCGAATCCATTTACGAAAGAAGATGCGAAGTTACATCGTATGATGTTACGTAAAAGTGCAGAAGCACATGGACGTAACCCAGATGACATTAAGATGTTTGTAGGATTCATGTTCTCAATCGGTAAAACTGTCGAAGAAGCTTTAGAACGTCGATACATGATGCAGGAATTTGCACCTCGCGAAACAGCACATCATGTTGAATATTTAGGGCATATGGTTGGCTTATCATTAAGTGTTAATACAATTGATATCACAAAACCATTACCACAAAATTTAATCAATCAAATGTATCCATCACCAATGGATCCACGCTCAGGAAAAGCATTCGAATTATTAAAAGCAGGTATGTCTGTAAAAGATGTGCTTGCCAACGGTGTGATTAATTATCATCCAGTCGTTGTAGGGACACCAGAAATGGTAGCTGATTTCTTAGAAGAATGGTATCTTGCCGATGCGACAGACGGATTCTCAATCGTTCCAGACTCATCACATGATGGTGTTAAAGACTTCGTAGAACAAGTTGTTCCTATCTTACAAGAACGCGGATTATATCATACAGAATATGAAGGTGAAACATTACGAGAAAATTTAGGTGTTTCATATGAGTATGGATTAAATCACTAGACAAGCGAAAAGAGTAAGTGCTGATAGATTCTATTATCAGCACTTATTTTTTATGCTATTTAATTATGCTCATCTCATATATTACTGCATCACAAATTCAATATATCGCTTTGTTCCTTCTATCAATTCATTTTCAGTCGCATGATTGACGGTGCCGAATTGCGCGAAGTATCCAATATATTTCGCTCCAATATAATGGAACGTTGCTTCAAAAGGTGTAAGCAATTCATTTAAAGTATGCTTATTGAACCCTTGTGCAGTATAATCCGATTCTGGACTTCCTACAGTGACAGCTAACCCAAATGATTTACCATTTAGTTTTGTGCCTTCGGGTCCATATGCATAGTTAAACAAGAATACTTCATCAAGATATTGTTTTAACAACGGTGGGCTGCTATACCAATAGAACGGGAATTGAAAGATTACTTTATCGTATTTTAGCAACCTCTGTTGCTCTTCAGAAACATCTAGCTTTGAGTCCGGATATAATTCGTATAAATCAACAACATCAATATCCGCTTCAATCAAAGCTTCTTTCCACATACGGTTAACAATTGATTTATTCATCTCCGGATGTGTGATAATTACAAGTGTGCTCATCAAATCAACTCCTATTTTAATCCCAGTGATTAAAGATTACTTCTCCTGCAGTTTTACTTTCGTAATATTTTGCTTGTTCCAACTCAGCTTCATTTAATTGATGTTCCAAATCTATTAGTTTCTTATTTAATTCTGATATATCTATTATGCGATAAGTAGCTTGAAAGAAACGTTTGTATTTTTCATTATCAATAAATTCAATGTCAAAATAACCAACTTTTCTTGCAAAAGCAATCATTGGATAAATCGAATTTAATAGTACATAGAAATCTTCTTCATTTATTATAATATGACAAGAATAAAAATTTTTACCTGTTAAGTTTGTATCAAATGATACTATTATCCCATCAACTTCCATTGCAAACGCATAACAAAAAGCCTGAAAATGTTTTTCATCCGGAATCATCATTTCATTACTATTACTGTTAAATCCGCTGATTCCATTTTTTAAAATACTTGATACCAACATTATTTTATTTCCTTAATCACTTTCGCGGGTGTGCCGACCACAATGGTATTCGATGGGACGTCTTTTGTTACTGTTGAATCTGCTGCAACAATTGAATTCTCTCCAACCGTAACACCAGGTAATACAGTGACATTTGCACCAATCCATGCATTTTTCTTAATAACAACTTTATTAACAACTAGGCCTCGTCGTTTCGCAGGATCTACAATATGGTTCACTGAAATAATTCTAGCTGATGGTCCGATCAATACGTTATCTTCTATCTCAATACCGCCTAAATCAACAAACGTTACATTCTTATTGATAAAGATTTCTTTTCCGAATTTAATATGCCTTCCGTAGTCAGTATAGAATGGCAGAGATACGACAACACTTTCATCAATCGTTTGACTCGTCATTTCACCAAGAATTTTCAACACTTCTGAATTTGTTTTATAGCCATTGTTGATTTCAAATGATAATCTTTCATTGTTTCCTTTATGCTCATGAATCTCATCATAAATAGGATCATCTTTCAAAATTTCTATGTTTTGAATACGTTCTAATAATGTCATACGTCCCACTCCTTTTCTTAAGTTTACTATAACTTGATTTGCTTAATAAATGAAATTATCTATTTAAGATAGGAATGCACGTAAAAAATCCGAGATGTATGAACATCCCGGATGATTGTTATCGTCTTCTTTTTGTAAATGCTCTCGTCCCATGTGTTTTAGCAAGATCAAATAATGGACTCCATGCGTTTGTGTGTACTACCGGCGTTTGACCATTCCCAAGTTTTCTAATCTGTTGCTCGTAATAAGCAATGCCAATAAATCCACCCAATCTTTTATCCAATGCCTTTACTTTAGTGGTCAATCTCGGAATCGTCATATCTTCATACGTTCCATTTTGTAATTGATTTGGTATTTCAGGGTTTAATACAAGTGGTCGGGCAATTCCAATCATCGCTACATTTGTATTCGTAATCGCATCAATCATACTTTCTTGTTTGCGGAATCCACCGATAACTGAGATTGGTACATCTACAATGTCACTGATTTGTTTCGCATAATCTAAGAAGTATACTTCACCGTCACCCATCATTTCAGGTTTCTCATAGTCTCCGCCTGAGATTTCAATATGATCAATACCAAGAGCCGCCATCTTCTTGATTACTGCAATTGAATCTTCTAAAGAGAATCCTTTATCATTAAAGTCTGTTGAATTAATCTTCAAGCTGATTGGGAAATCTTCTCCTAGCGCATTTCTCATTCCTGTATAAATATCAATTAAGAATTGTATACGTTTCTCTAAAGTTCCACCATACTCATCAAAGCGACGATTATCTCTTGATGATAAGAACTGACTTACTAAATATCCATGTGCACCATGAATCTGAACACCAGTGAATCCTGCTTTCTTCGCTACTACTGCAGCTGTAACAAAGCGTTCAATCGTTTCCTTAATTTCATTGATTGTCATTTCACGCGGTGGATTAAATGCACTACCAGCATCTCCTCCAATCGGGATAGCGCTTGGTGCGATCGGTTGCTTTGATACTGATTTAGGGCTTTGTTTACCTGGATGATTAATTTGCATCCAAATATGACTACCATTACGTTTACCAGCGTCTGCCCAACGTGTTAATATATCTAAATCTCTATCATCTTCAATGACGACATTACCTGGCTCACCAAGATAGCGTCTATCAACCATCACATTCCCTGTAAGTGACATCCCGATACCACCATCAGCCCAATGCTTATAAGCATTAACTAGCGCTTCTGTAGGACGATGTGTTTTGTCACCCATCCCTTCACTCATTGCGCCTTTGTATAATCTATTTTTAATCGCTACACCATTCTTTAATACAAGTGGTTCAAATAATTTGTCTACTGACATGTATTTCACTCCTAATATTATTTATATATAATTTCTTTTATATAATTACTTTTTATAATCAATTATCGATATTATTATTTTATTAGTGTCTACTTTAATATCTTTACTATATTGCTTGCTTTGAATGGCTTTCATTATGATTCTTCTTCATTTGTTTAATAACATCTTCTAATGTTCGTGCTTTTAATGATTGAAATAATTGCTGTTCAGCATCTGTAAATATTGGATTGAGCACCGCTTCAATATTCTGAGCGACAGGACACTCTGGATTTACGTCTGTATGAACATTTAATAGCTTCACTTCTTTTGGATGTACTGCCTGATAAATTTCTAATAAATCAATCTCTCTACTTGATTTTAGAAGTGACATTCCGCTCTTACCTTGTGTACTTTCGATTATACCTGCTTTCTTTAATAATGCTGTAATCTTTCTGATATAACTTGGATTCGTATTTACGCTATTCGCTAAAGTGTCTGAATTCTGAACCTCTGTTGATTCTGAAATCATCACCATAATGTGCAGTGCAACTGAAAATTTAGTATCCATCTATCTCATCTCAATTCTAATTTGTTGTTGTATCTAATACAGATACAAATATAACATGATAATTTGTTAAAAGCTACTAAAATGATTATTCTCATGTCTTTGAATAAGAGCTATACCTTTCTTTCGAATCTTATCAGAATTTATCTTACATGATATAATCACCATACGATGATATAAAGGATGATAATATGAATAACAACATGATGCACTCTCCTTTCTTTAAGATGCTTAATACCCATGAACTTGCTGCAGTGGCGTCCATCTCTCAAATACAGCATTATAAGAAACTCAATCATATCTTTTATGATCAAACAGAGATGACGCATTTTTATTTTGTTGAAGAAGGCACTGTGAAGATTTATCGCACTGATGTTAACGGTAAAGAACAAATTGTGAATTTCTTCGGTCCGGGAGAACTATTCCCGCATCATGCTTTCTTTAGAACAGGACCTTATCCAGCTAATGCGGTTGTTGTTGAGGATGCTAAGATATTATCTATTAGTAAAAACGAGTTTGAAACACTTGTTAAGATGAATCCGGAACTTTCAATAAAGATGTTCAAGTATTTAGGTAATCTAATCGTTGATCTACAGAAACGATTGCAGGAGAAAATATTAGAACCCACACCTCAGCAATTATTATTAATGTTAAAGCGTCTGGCACTTATGCACGGAGAAGTTGAAAATAATGATTTCACAAAGATTCTGCTTAAGATTAATAAACAGGAACTTGCGAACATGCTGGGATTAACACGCGAAACAGTAAGTCGTAACTTTACTGCGTTTAAGAAGATGCACATATTAAAAGAAGATGCAGATGGATTTATCGAAATCAATCTGCATAAAATAAAAGATAGTAAGTGAGCTACTTACTATCTTTTATCTGTATAAACATTAATAATACGACACTTATTGCAATGAATATAAACCCATACCCCACCGCCAGCTGATCAGATTCTAAATAGTTGTTACATAAAGTTGTTTCACTGAAGATATAGAAATAAGCTAGTATCGAGAATGTAATGGCAATGCATGTGTATATGATGAATTTTTTATTATGATTCAACTTTGCCATACTATCTCTGAATAACATGCCGATAAGCGGTATTGAGACAAACTTAAATGCTTCAACTAGTGGATACTCAAGCGCTTCGTCCATAGCTCTTGGCAGCATCCAGTATATAAATAAGAAAATGAAGATAATCAATCCTGGCATCCCCGTCGTATTATATCGATGTGCTTTAATCAGTTTCTGGTTCACAAATTTCCCCATTAGCCATCCTGCAATAAACAGCAACATCATCTGCATGTGCATATGCATGACCATTATCGACTCAAACAACGTTCTTATAGGTGGCAACGCTAAGAATATAAATAATGCTAATCCATAATAAAACTGTCTCATCTTATCTCACATCCTTTAATGCTTGCTGCACAGTTTTTGTCGTGCTATCAATATCTTGAAACTTCATTACACTGTGCAGCTTTCCGTCCGGTTTAATAAGATAAAACGATGTATTATGCTGAAAGTTATTATCTCCATCAGGAATCACAATTACGCCATATGTGTCTAATATTTTCTTTAAGTCTTTATCACTTGTAGGTGTAACCATTCTCCAAGTTTCACCGTCAGCATCAAAGTATCCTGCATAGCGCTCCAATACGTCTACAGTATCTCTTTCTCTATCAAAAGATAAGCTAACAAACACTATATCATCTTTATATCGTTTCATGTCAATATTCTTATAGACTGATTTCATATTCTGTTCCATCATCGGACAAACCGTACTGCAATTTGTGTAGATAAATGTCATTAATATATATTTTCCTTTGAACGTATCAAATGGATAAGTTCTACCTTTATTATCGACGACTTCGATATTCGGATACTTCGGAGTTGTTGTCTCTAATGTCGTTACTCGCTTTTGTTCTAATGTAAAAGCTTTATATCCATCTGTTGCTATCCCTAGAAATATCAATCCTATAATAATCAATAGTGCGGATAGGATACGTTCTGTTCTCATATTAATGACTCCTTTACCAAGTTTTAATCGGCGGTGATCCTGGAGGTGCATTTTGAATGATATCAACTATTGGATATACGTATCCCATAGAAATCAGTAAGAATGCGACCACTAACCATAACGACCATTTTTCAGTCCATGCAGGTGTAGTTATCTCCGCTTCATTTGTTTCTGCTACCATAAATGGTGTGTGTCCTTTAGGCGCTTTAAACATTAAATAGAATGCGATATAACACATCAAAACAATACCGATGAACAACAATATGCCGCCCGCACCTACAAATAATAAATACGGATTCCATGCTAGTGCGTGTGCATGCTCATGATACGTTGTAAACTGTGTTCGACGGGGTGCTCCGATTAAGCCCACAAACGTCATCGATAAAGACATAAAGATCATACCTATCGTCCAGAATCCTGTTTGCCATATACCTAAGTTATGAATTTTTTGCGTTAGAACTCTTCCTGATAAATATGGAATTAGCCAGTACACTAAACCGAAGAACGTCAGTACAACTGAAACCCCTACAGTTACATGGAAATGCCCTACAACCCATAAAGAATTATGTACAACTTGATTCAATTGATTGTTTGTTTGTGCAATACCTCCTGCTCCACCAAATATAAAGCCGACCATCGCTAACATAATCGTTAGAAATCTTACATCACCCCAAGGTAATTTCCAAAGCCATCCTAGTAAGCCTTTACCTCCATTTTGACGTCCGACTTGCTCTAAAACTGCAAACATCGCAAATGCTGTCATAAGAGATGGGAATCCTATCGCCACACTCATAATTAAATGCATAAATTTAAGTCCCGGAGAAAATCCAGGGTCAACAATCTGGTGATGGAACCCACCAGGAACATTGAGCACGACAATTAAGATAACTGTAATTCTCGTTAATGCATCACTGTATACTTTCCCGCCAATAACTTTAGGTAAGACGAGATACCATGCAGACACTGCAACTAAATACCATACGTTTACTAGCGTATGACCAAAACTCCAGAATAAAGTACGGGTTAATAGTACATTAATGCGGTCTACAATGCCCATAGACCACGGAATCATCATCAATACTTCTACCGTTACACCGATACTTCCTAATGTAATAAGCGTATATACACCTGTAGCAAAGAATGCGAATAATGGTAAGTGTTCTCCTTTATGTGACTGCTTCCATTTATAGCAGGATATAAATATTCCGATTGCACTTAACCAAATGCAAAGCACGACAAATACTAAACCTATATAAAATATGGGACTCGCTGCCATTGGTGCATAAAACGTATACATCACAGTAGCACGATGATTAATTACTTCAAACACAACCATTAAAGCACCAATAAGAAAACTCACCAAACCAACCCACGATAACGTTCTAGATATCTTTTGTAAGCCACCTAATACATAGTCTGTTGCGGCGTATAAATATCCATTAACAAACAAAGTTGTAAAACCGATAATCAATAATATACCGTGCAGTGTTAACAGCTCATAATAGTTTAATCCATTTAATATCTTTAATACTCCTGCTCTGTTCAACCCTTGTATTAAACCTATAAACCCACCAATAAATAACAATACAAATGCTAGAAACATATTCACTAAAGAAAAACGATAATGCGATCCACGTAACTTATTCATATCCTCACTCCTTTACAACAATTTGCATCGACATTGTGTCATGTCCAGTGCCACAATATTCATTACATATCATGATGAATCGATCAGACTTCTTAAATGTCTGTGTGATGGTCTGGATGTGACCAGGGACCACCATCGTATTTACATTCGTATTTGGGATATTAATACCATGCACGACATCTTTTGACGTAAGCTTAAATGTTACTTTCGCCCCTTTTGGCACTTCCAATTTTTGCGGTTCAAATTTGAAAGCTTCTAACGTCATAACCGCTTCATATTCATTGTCCCCTATTTTCTTTAACCCAGGTTTATTAAAAGGAGGTGTCTCAGATACTTTCGTCGGATCTATCGTTTCGATATGACTCGGTGGTGCCATCTCTTTGGCAAATGCCTGATAACCTGTTATTGCAATCGCAAGTCCGATAATTACGACACCGATAATCAACCATAATTCTTCTAATTTATGTACTTTCATGCTGTTGCTCCTTTCTTAATAACGTAGTAAATATAAAACGAGTAATAAAGCAGTCCAGAAAACGATACTTCCACCTACAAACACGACAGTCGCAAAGAACGTACCTTTTAGTGTTTCAGTACTTTCTTTATGTTCTTTAACATTTGCCATACCATTATCCCCTTTCAAAATAGTAATAATAATCGTTCTCACTTATTATTGTAAAAGTTTCAGATGATTCATTCGTGATTTCAATCACGCTGAAATTCATTATTTATGAATAATTTGTGAAATAAAAAAGAACCTGGATATAGTATCCAAGTTCTTATATTCATCTCATTAATTTTTATCACGTTATATACATTAATCCCTCAACTTCTCCATCTCATCAGCTAAACGGTTATCATCCTGATTACCACTTTCGCGTAAATTCAAGACGATATTTTTATAATCTTTGTCACTTCTATTCTGACTTAATTTATATTTAAGACCCGCTTCACGAACCTTTACTTTATATCCAATAACCCCTTTAGCCTGCTTTAGCACATCCTCACTCAATGTATCAAACGTTCTCGCATTGTCACCTGTCTCAAAATGATCTGTTAGATGCTTTAAGTCTTCCATCAGCTCATCTTCATTCAGAACAACACACTCCCCTGTTAACTGTGCTGCTTGATAATTCCACGTAGAAACTTCTTCTTGTTCATACCAAGAAGACGACACATAACCGTGTGCACCGGTAAATTGAATCAGAACATTTTCATTGTTTTCTAATGTCTTTGTTTGCGGATTTGGTCTTGCTAAATGAAATGACAACACAATTTCATCACCAACTACATCAACCATGACTGGTACTTGAGATGCGTAAGGTACATCATGATGCGATGAAATAACTGTTGCAAATGGATTACGTTTCAAGAAAGTAATTAGCGCATTAAAATCTTCTACTTTAAATAATTTTGGTAAAAACATACAAACATCCCCTAACAATTATTATTTATTTAATAGACTACCACTCTTTAAAGTTTCCTTCATCTCTTAACGCATTGAGTCTATAAGTCACATCTTCCATAAATAACTTCCTATCGGCAATGAACTTGAATGGTTCACCTATAAAGATATCTACAAAAAATGGCACGAGAATGAAGCTATCTTTCGGCAATGCTTTTCCTAACCCATGCATAAATATCGGCTGAATCGGTACATCTGGTCGTTCACGCATTAAATAATAAATGCCTGATTTATACTTTGATAATTTCTCAGGTTCACCACGTGATCCTTCTGGATACAATATGATAATACCCTCATTATCTAATTCATCTAATATAGGTTGAAACATCACTTTAAAATCTTTTGTCATCTTACGTTCTATCGGGATAATATTCATTACTTTAGTAGAGAACCACTTGAGCATAGCATTCTTCAGAAAATAATCTCCAGCAGCCACTGGTCGTACATGACTAAAACTCTTACCTCTAAATAGGCTCATTAACACAATTGTATCGAGATGACTGTTATGATTCGCAATCAGCACAATTGGTCCTTCTTTCTTTAAGCGTTCATAGTTACGAATATTGAGACCAAGTACAATAAATACAATCGGTCTTATAATTAAAGCAAACAGTAGATTTCTCATGTCTACATCCCCATTCTAAAAGTAGAAGAATCGTGTAAAGTGGAAGAATAACGGTGCTGTATACGTTAACGAGTCTACACGGTCTAATATACCACCATGTCCGGGTATTGCCTGAGATGTATCTTTTATATTTAAATCACGTTTCAGTGCTGAAATATTCACATCTCCGATAAAGCCACTAACACTAATATACATTCCTGCAATGATCATTCCTGCTAAAGTAAAAGGCGTAAGTAAAGGACCTAAAATTGTTGCGAGAATTGTTGTAAGAATGATTCCTCCAATAAATCCTGCCCATGTTTTGTTAGGACTAACTTTCGGTATGATCTTTCGTTTACCAAAGAGTTTTCCGGTAATATATTGAAATACATCATTCGCTTGTGTAAGTATCACTAAAAATAATACTAGACTTGCACCAGATACCATATTATCATCACCAGGCAACACTATTAAATATGCTAAGTGACTTAAACTAAAGACAAACAGCATAATTCCCCATTGAATCGTTGCCATAGAATGTAAAAACCCTTTCGTTTCTCCAACAATCAATGCCTGGATTGGAATAAACAAGAACATATAAACAGGGATGAATACAATAAAGAATCCATAAAAACCTTTATAAATGAGTATAAATTGTATCGGTATTGATAAATACGCCCATAAATATACTAAACGATGACTTCGATTTGTTGGAATTAATGAAAAGTATTCCTTTAATGCGATAAAACAAAGAAATGCCATAAAGATAAGGGACACTGTTTTATGTATTATGAGTGCGAGCGTGAAAATAATACACATCATCCACCACGATTTCACACGCAACCAAATATTTTCAGTATCTTTATTCGGATATTTCCTGAGTAATATTTGACTAATAATCGTTGAAATGATGAGCACTATGAAAATACCAATCAATACGGTTACCATTTCATCCGACAATCTATTTAGATTCATAAGATGCTCCTTTCATTCCATTACCGATTCTTATATACGTATTTAATATAATGAGTAATGTTGCGATGTACAGGATGATATGTATAAAAGGAATAATTTTTATATTCAATGCAATCAATAATGATACTAAACCAATCAAGAATGCTCTGTCACTTTTACCCATCGGACCATTATACATGCGTTTAGCGCCGATAACCTGGACAAGACTTCCTGCCATTTCACTAACAATTGAAAAACCAATAAACAAAAGAACAGAGATTCCTTTATCATGCACTATCAATATAAAAGGTAAGAATAATACAAGATCACTAACAACATCACCAATTTCATTAAGTAACATACCTAGATTAGATTTCATATTATATTTCTTTGCCATAACGCCATCTATTGCATTGAGTGCCATACGTACAAACATCACTATCGGCATCAGTATAAAAATCCATCTATTGTTGTAATTCAATGCAATGATCGCTCCCGTAATAATAGATAAAACCAATGCACCCACTGTTATTTGGTTTGGTGTCATCCCTACCGCACGCAACTTATCAACGATAGGCATTAATAATTGTTGAAATTTTGGTTTCAGTTCATAAATACTAATCATACAATTCTCCTTGCTTTTTATCACAATAATTTATTGTTTTATTTTTATCCATATATCTCATCCCATTAATTAATATGATATATTTAATGTAATTATACACATAGCTGTTTTAATTATAAAATACATTTTGCATAAAAATATTTGTTTTGAGGGGATACTTATGGTCAGTTTAATCGCATTGTTATGGGGATTTGCTGAAGCAACAATATTTTTTATCATTCCAGACGTTTTTTTATCTTATATTGCCATGACTGAAAAAAATATAAAAAAAGTTAGTAAAGTTCTTATACTAACACTTATCGGTGCACTTGCAGGTGGGATAATTATATATTTAACTGCAAAACATAATCCTGACATAGTAGAAAACATATTATTAGCTGTTCCTTCTGTTCAACCTTATATGATAGAGCATGTTGAAGCGGCTATGAATAATCACCCTTACACTGGTCTTATTTCTGGCCCGATATTCGGAGTACCATATAAACTGTTTGCATTTGAAGCAACAAACCACATGAATTTACCAATATTTATTATAGTCTCTATCCCTGCACGTTTATCACGATTTATACTTGTTTCAATATTGGCATACTATCTTTCTCACTACTTATGTAAAATCTTAAACTACAAAACGAAACTCACGATTTGGCTTATTGTATGGATTTTTGTTTATACCATATATTTTAGTATCCATGGCATTTAAAATTGAAAGCGGTTACTATAAAATCAGTTAGTATAAAATATTCTTCAGAAGTAATGTTAAATTTTATGTAATTTCTTTAAACATTATTTTGAATATTTATCGATTAGTCGTATAATTAAATTGGGCACAAATATTGTTTTAGAAACTTAAATATGAAAAGGGGTTTTTATATGAAAGAAGCAACATCTCAAATGGTCAGCATTATTTTAAATGGCAAACCAATGGATGTCCCTACTCAAGTAAGTATTTTAGATTACTTACGTTACAAAGGCATTGATGTACCAGCACTTTGTTATCATCCAGATTTAGGGGCTATTGAAACTTGTGATGCTTGTATCGTTGAAGTTAATGGGGAACTCGTTCGTGCATGTAGTACAGAATTAAAAGACGGAGACGTTGTTAGAACGGGCTCAAGTGATGCATTTGAGGCACAAATGATCGCTATGGATAGAATATTAGCAAATCATGAACTTTACTGTACTGTTTGTGATTTTAATAATGGTAATTGTACAGTACATAATACAGTTAAAAACTTAAAGATTGATCATCAGGCAACTGCGCAGTCACCAAAAGGTGCTCCTAAGAATATCGGTAAATTCTATCGCTATGATCCAGATCAATGTATTCTTTGTGGTCGCTGTGTTCAAGCTTGTCAAAATGTACAGGTAAACGAAACATTAATGATTGACTGGGAATTAGAACGACCTCGTGTTATCTGGGACGGTAATACTGATTTAAATATCGATGATTCTTCATGTGTAAATTGTGGTCACTGTTCAACAGTATGTCCATGTAATGCAATGATGGAAGTTGGTATGGTCGGTGAAGCTGGTTTCTTAACAGGTATGCTGAAAGATGCATTCCGTCCAGCAGTAGAAGTTACAAAAGCTGTTGAAACTGGTTATACACCGTTAATGGCAATTTCAGATGTTGAAGCAGAAATGCGTAAAGATAGAATTAAAAAGACAAAAACAGTATGTACATACTGTGGTGTTGGATGTTCATTTGAAGTATGGACAAAAGACCGTGAAATCTTAAAAGTTGAACCGAGTCCTGAAAGTCCAGCAAACCAAATTTCAACTTGTGTTAAAGGTAAATTCGGTTGGGATTTTGTAAATTCAGGTGAGCGTTTAACGAAACCATTGATTCGTGAAGCTGATGGCTTTAGAGAAGCAACATGGGAAGAAGCACTGAGCTTAATCTCAAGCAAATTCAAAGAAACAATCGATACACGCGGACCAGAAAAATTAGCGTTTATCACATCATCAAAATGTACGAATGAAGAATCATTCTTAATGCAAAAATTAGCACGTCAGGTTGTAGGAACAAATAACGTTGATAACTGTTCACGTTACTGTCAATCACCTGCAACAATGGGACTATGGAGAACTGTAGGTTACGGTGGCGATTCAGGTTCAATTACTGATATCGGAAGCGCTGGATTAATCATCGGCTTAGGAACAAATACTGCTGAAGCACATCCAGTTATCGCAACACGTGTAAAGAGTGCCCAAAAATTACGTGGTGCTAAATTATTAGTTGTAGATATCCGTAAACATGAACTTGCTGAGCGTGCTGATATGTTTGTCCGTCCTAACCCAGGTAGTGACTTAGTATGGTTAAATGCTGTTACAAAATACATCATCGATAATAACTGGCAAGATCAAGCGTTCATCGATAAACACGTAAATAATTACGAAGCTTTAGTAGAAGGATTACAAAAATATACAATTGAATATGCTGCTAAACATACTGGCATGAGTGAAGCTGAAATCATCAAGATTGCAGAAATGATTCACGAGGCGAAATCTACTGTAGTTATGTGGGCGATGGGTGTTACACAACAACGTGGAGGTAGTGATACTTCTACTGCGATTTCTAATATGTTACTTGTTACTGGTAACTATATGAAACCAGGTGCAGGAGCATATCCATTACGTGGTCACAATAACGTTCAAGGTGCTTCTGATATGGGTAGTATGCCAACGCATTTACCAGGTTATCAAAAGATTGCTGACAAAGCAGTACTTGATAAGTTCAGCAAAGCATGGGGCGTTGAAATGAATCCAAACGTTGGTCAGAATAACCACCAAATGGTAGATGCAATGCATGCAGGCGAATTAGATGTGTTATACCTTAAAGGTGAAGATATGGGTATCGTTGATTCTAATATCAACTACGTACGTGAAGGATTCGAGAAATTGAAATTCTTCGTTGTTCAGGATATCTTCTTCTCAAAAACTGCTGAATATGCAGATGTTATCTTACCTGCATCTCCAAGTTTTGAGAAAGAAGGTACATTCTCAAATACAGAACGTCGTATCCAACGTTTATATCAAGTAATGGAACCTTTAGAAGGTACTAAACCAGACTGGAGAATCATTCAGGAAATCGCACAACACTTAGGTGCAGATTGGAACTACAGCCACCCAAGTGAAATCATGGATGAAATCGCATCACTGACACCAATTTATTCTGGTGTATCATACGATAGACTTGAAGGCTTCAACAGTTTACAGTGGCCAGTTCATGAAGATGGTACAGATTCACCATTATTATTCACAGATGGATTCCCATTTGAAGATAAAAAAGCGAACTTCTTCCCTGTTGACTGGACTGAACCAACAGAATACGCAGAAGAATATGATATTCACGTTAACAACGGACGTTTACTTGAGCACTTCCATGAAGGTAATATGACTTATCAAGTTGCAGGTCTTGCAATGGAAACACCTGAAGCATTCTTAGAAGTATCTCAAGAACTAGCAGATGAAAAAGGTCTTCATACTGGTAACTTAGTAAGACTTCAATCACCTTATGGTAAAGTTGATGTACGCGTATTAATTACTGACCGTGTATTTGGTAAAGAAGTATACTTACCGATGAACGATAATGGCGATGCAGCAATTAACCTATTATCTAGTTCTATCGCTGATAAAGATACTTCAACACCAGCATATAAAGAAACTAAAGCAAAATTAATCATCTTAGATAATAGTAGAAAATCACCATTACCAGAAAACAACTTCCGCTTCGGTAACCGTGTACCTCAAATGGGCGTAAATGTTCAAGGTAAATGGAATAGAGCTGATTACGTATTCCCTGGAGATATCGTTAAATCAAAAAGAGGTGATAAATAATGGCGCAACCTACAAGAGTAGTTAAACCGATGGAAGTGGATGTTGAAGCTGTACGTGCAAAAGAATTACGTGAGTTAGAAGATCAGTTAATTCAACATAAAGATACATTGAATAAATTATTCAGATTACTTGAGCAACTTGATGATCATGAAGCGTTAAATGCAGCGAATGCTGCATTAGCGCAAAGTGATCCTATCTTAACACGTATTTTAAAAGCTGTTAATGAAACTGAAACTGATCAGGCTATTAGAAATGCTTTATTACTTGTTCAAGGATTAGGTAAATTTAACTTCAGCGATATCGAGCCAATGATTTTAAAGTTTAACAAAGGTTTAAAACTTTCAACTGAGTATAACCAAAGTAAACCTTTAGGTTGGTTAGGATTACTTAACGTATTAACAAATAAAGACTTTGTCGAAGGCTCTATCGTATTAACGAAATTCGTTAAAGGATTCGGCACGTCATTCGATCAACTGAAGAAAGAACAAGGTATCGTTGATCCTGTGCATACAAATAAAGGTGAAGTTAAAGATGTGCATCATGTTGAGTCACCAAGTAAAGTAGTGAAAGATGAAGTGAAACAGCAATTTATCACACATAAAGAAGCATCTCAATCAAACGCGAAGTTTTACGGTGTTGTAGCTGGTGCTGCAGCATTAGGTGTTAGTGCTTTATTGATGAGAAAGTAATATCAACAATAAAATTTAGAACTAAAATAAACCACAAGTCTTCAAAAGAAGACCTGTGGTTTTATTGTTTAATTATAAATTTTAAATACAAAGCTTAAATTCAATTATTTCTCATCTTTAAAACTTGCTAGTAACGACGCAGTATTCAATGCTAAAATATTTCTCGCATTCTTCGTAGCATCATAACCTTGTCCAGCTTTTAAATGCGAATAGATTGCACCTAACATCACACCACCAACAAGTAATGAACCTGCCTGATTAAATTTCTTATTAAAAATAGATAAAGCTAGTAACGCTGCACCAGTCGTTTCAACGCCACCGATTAATTTCATAAATTCTTTAGAATAACCAAACTCTTCAAACATTTTAACTAAGTTTTCATCTTCCTGAAGCTTCCCCTTACCTGCGTTAAACATTTCTTTAGCGATAAATAAGTTATTGATATAATTTAACATAGTATCACTCCTATTATAGTAATTAGATATTATTATAATAGCCTGATTCAACTCATTAAAACATATAATAATTATTCACTTTGTATATTAATCATCTAAATCATCATTAAATTCATCTTCATAATCACTATCGTCATCATCATCTGAGTAATAATAATATGGACTTTTCTGAACTTGGATATTGGATTGTTGCTGATGATTAGGAGCTTCTTGAGTATACATAGGTTGTCTCGATGTATTTTGGATGTTCTCTGGTATTTCACTAGATTGTTGAACATGTTGAGACGGTGTTTCTGTTGAAGATTCTTCAATATATGTTTGTTTTGACTTCACTTCTTTTGTATATTGAGTTTTAGATGCTTTTTCTTTTTTAATATTATTTTTTTCTTCAGAGGCTTTCTCTTTTTTTATCAAACTTTTATTATTCTGCTTTTCATCTCGTGTTTCAAATCGTTTTAACACTTTTAAATTTGATATTTTTTCATTGTAACGATCGATCTTAAATTGAAATCTCTTCTTCTTATCTTCAATTGTAACTTTGAAATATTGTTTATTTGCTGTCACATAGAAATCTTTTATTTCCCCTGTATAACGTTCAGCAACCATTGCTTTCGCAGCGTTTTCACTCATTAATGCACGATTATTCTGAAAGATAACGACTCCCAATACGATTGTCAGTAATATCGTAACAAAATACAAAAATGGTTTAATTAAATATTTCAATGTACTGCTCCTTTATCGTTAATTTAACTGTTGTTCCTTGGCTTAATTCTGATTGTACATCAATGCCTATATCATTTGTTTGAGCAATTTCTTTTGCAATATATAGTCCTAAACCACTGCCACCTGTCTTTCTAGTACGCGCTTTGTCGACACGATAAAATCGATTAAATATTTTATCCAGACTTTCTGCAGGTATCCCTATTCCTTTATCTTCAATTTGAAGTATCACATTTTTATTACGTTGATTTAATGATATGACTACATCTTTATCACTATATTTGATCGCGTTATCAATAAATATTGTGATTAATTGAATGAATTGTTCTTGATTTAATTTTGCGTTCAGTGACTTTATATGTGTTTTAAACTCAATATTGCGTTGGTGCGTAACTGATAGTTTCTTTACAATCCTTTGTAAGACGTTAATAAGCTCAAATGATCTGACTTCTTCATTTTTAGATTGATCATGAAATGATGTGATCTGTAACATTTGACTTGCTAAATAACTCATTCTTTTCGCTTCTTCATGTATCGCATCTAACCCTTCTTCCAATACTTCTGGTTTTGTTTTTCCGAAGCGTTTTAACATCTCACTATAACTTTTAATTACAGTGATCGGCGTTTTTAATTCATGAGATGCATTCGCGATAAAGCTTTGTTCTTTCTCTTCCTGCTCACTTAATCGTTTCATCATTAAATTAAAAGTATCTGTCAAATCATCTAATTCTTTCGATGTATTCTCTACACTTTCTATCTTTTCATAACCTTTTGTTTTATGGATTTTAGACATTTTATTAATCAATAGATGAATTGGTTTTAATATGCTATGCGTAATTATCATGTTGAGAATAAAAGTAATAATTGTAACCATAATTGTAGAACCTATCAGTATCCACTTCAAGTTTTCAAAAGATTCATGTTTCATATCAATATTCTCGTATATTTGTAAATTGACTGTTTCCTTATCTTCCCATAGTACAGGAACCGAAACCATTACGAAATGATGATCACCTCGCGTAATATACTTATCTGTCTGCTTCTCTTTATAATTTTCTATTAAATTACGATATTGTTGTTTCGTCATAATCTGAAGTTTGCGTTTATTACTTTTATCTACGACTGTTACTGAACCATCTGACAGTAAGTGATTAACAATGATTTCCTCGTTATCCCGTTTAGTTTTATTAGACTTTTCCAGTTCTTTAATGATGTTAATCGCTCTGTTT
Organism: Macrococcoides goetzii; assembly: GCF_002742385.2. Classification (GTDB taxonomy): domain Bacteria; phylum Bacillota; class Bacilli; order Staphylococcales; family Staphylococcaceae; genus Macrococcoides; species Macrococcoides goetzii. Next base: position 334,274 of record NZ_MJBI02000002.1, on the reverse strand, counting down.
TCTAATTGATGTACTTCGCTTCGAATTGCATTATTCTTAAATGAAATGTACACAAATATATTCACAACAATTAGTGTTAGCACTATCATAACTGTAGTATAAAGTTGAATTTTTGTTCTTAACTTCATAAGATTATTCCTTTATCAAATATCCGATACCTCGAATACTTTTTATATAATCATGTGAATCACCTAATTTTTTTCTTATATATCTAACATATACATCTACGATATTTGTATCACCTGTATAATCATAACCCCAAACATGTTCAATAATTTGTTCACGATCTAATACCTGGTTTTTATTTTCAATAAAATAATAGAGTAAATCGTATTCCTTTTGCGTTAATTCTATATTTACTCCATCTAAATACACTTCACGGACATTAGGATGAATTTCGATTGATTTGAACTGAACTATCTCACTAGACATTTTAACTTCAGCACTTTTTAAGTGAACACGGATACGTGCAAGCAATTCTTCAATTTCAAAAGGTTTAGTCATGTAATCATTTGCACCGCCATCTAAACCTCCAACTTTATCTATAACTGTATCTCGTGCTGTCAACATAATAATTTTTACCTGTGAGTCAGTCATTCTAATACGTCGCAATACTTCAAGACCATTAAGTTCAGGTATCATAACATCAAGTAATATCAAATCAATTTGTTCTGTTTCATAAATGTTAAGTCCTTCACGCCCAGTATATGCCTTACTCACTTTATAGCCTGCAAATTCAAGTTCAAGCTCTATTACACGAGAAATTTTTTCATCATCTTCAATTATCAATATATGTTCCATAATTCACCTCTTAAAGTGTTAATCCTAAAGGACTCCAGTAACAATAATAGAATATCATCATAACAGCTATATAAATTGGTGTTAATATCAAACTTAGTGACATTAATTGCCTCGATGTAAAACCTGCATCCGCTTCATAAAATACCAGAATGGATTTAGAGCTTACCGGAAATGTTAAACAGTAGTTCATACCGATAAGTGCTAAAAATACAGTGGCTGTTGGATTAAGCTGAAATAGATTTGCAAGCAATAAAAACCCAGGTATTAATACGATAGCTCTTGTTGTATGACTCGTAATCAGCAAATGAGATAAAACACTAATGGTAATAATGGTTAACATCATATAAAACTCATTCATCCATTTCATAGATGATAATGTTTTAAATAATGACTGTTGTAAATCATCTACAACATTGTATGTTACAAGTAATGAACCTAATGCACTTGCTGCTGCTACGAAAAGAATTAAACTCCAGTTAATGTACTTCAATCCCTCTTTAAATGTCATGATATTAAACAATGGCAGCATTATGATAAGTGCAATGAATAATGTCAATACTGCAATATCCATATGATGGAGCCATTCTGTCATCCATAGTACAATAGTTACAATGATAATCAATAATGCTTTTTTCTCGATTATACTATAATGTTGCTGTGCAATATATTCATGTTCGATTTGTTCGTGTTTTACCTTTGTGAATAACCGAATAATAAACATTGATATTAAACCAATCACAATACCAAATGGCGCTCCAAATAATAAAAATTCAAAATAAGATAAAGTATTCTTGTTCTGTGCTTCAAGTAATCCCATTCCAATTAAATGACTTCCTGCACCTAATAACGTCAAATTCGATCCCATTAATATAAGCGTCGGAAACAATAAACTATAATAAGTTTTATGCTGTGGTAATTTCTTTACCAATTGTTCATATAACGGTAACAGCATCACTGCACGAGAAGAAGTAGACGGAATAACAATACTGATAAATTGTGATGCGATAAAGATAAATCGATTCATCTTTCGTGTATGACCTTGATTTAATACCCAGTCAGACAAACGTTTCATCAATCCACTTTTTTCAAGCATCCCACTTATGATAAACGCACCGATCATCAACCATATAATATCTTGTTCAAACGAACCAAATAACAATGACTTCGGCAATCCAATCAATACACCTAATGTTAATAATAATAATGCAACAAGCGCAGCTGGAAGTGGCGTTGCAACAAACATTACAAGCGATACGACAAATAATATGACACTGATTTTACCTAAATATTCAAAATCAGTTGAAGTAAATATATAAATTGCAAACAATAGGCAGCTTATCGTAATGATAAGTGCCCTATTAGAAATATCAACTCGCATGCGACTTCATCGCTTTAGCAATTAATATACCTATCATTACTTTTCGCATCGCATTTTCTGCACAGTTTTTCAACCATTTACTTGCATCTGAGATTGAATCTTCTAAAGTTGCAGGCTCTGGAATAATACTAGAGAATGCATCTATACCAGTGTCATAGTTAATTTTTGCATTTTTACCGATCGTACCCGCTAGTGCAATAACAGGTTTATGGTATTCCTTAGCAATCCGTGCAACTTCAGAAGGAATCTTACCATGCGGTGTTTGGTAATCCAAACAACCTTCTGCTGTAAATACTAAATCAGTATTTTGTATTGCGTCCGAGATTTGAATATACTTCATAATAATTTCAAATCTCGGGTGTAACTTCGCACCGCAAACCGCAATTAAACCAGCACCAAGACCACCAGATGCACCTGTACCTTGTCCATACTTTAAATCTTCAGTAGAAACTTCATGAAATAGTTCTGCTAAATATTCTAGATTGTGTGCAAGCAATTCGACTTGTTCTGGTGTCGCTCCTTTTTGAGGTCCAAATACGCGTGCAACACCACGTTCACCACATAATACATTTTTCCAGTTAACAGCTGCATCAATTGGAATATGCTTAATTTGTTCATTCAAATCTGAAAAATCTATGGATTTAATACGATGAATATCTCCGCCACCTTCGATATAAATCTCTTTCCCCTTTTCATCATAACAGCGCACACCTAATGCCTGTGCCATACCGATACCACCGTCATTTGTACCTGAATCTCCACACCCAATCAGAATACGTTCAGCCCCATCATCTAGCGCTTTTAACATCATTTCACCGACACCGTATGTCGTTGTTTTTAATGGATTACGTAAATGTTTCGGTACATTCTTAAGACCTGCAATTGCTGCCATCTCGATTACAGCAGTTTTTACACCTTGTTCATAAAACATGCCATAGAATGAATCAATCTTCTTACCAATAGGTCCGGTTACTCTATGATGAATAATTTCTCCAGACTTTAACTTCGTGATTGTTTTAGCAAATCCTTCTCCACCATCAACCATCGGAATTACAGTTATATCATGCTTCGGATCCACTTTCTTAATCCCTTGCTCAATTGCATATCCTACTTCTTCGGCACTCAGACTCTCTTTAAACCCTGAAGGAATAACTACGATTTTCATATGTATCTCTCCTTATTTGTAAATTGTAATGTTTTATTAATTACAAATATACAGAGCATTTCTTGGATGATACTTAACTAAAAATTAAAATTTGATTAGAAATTGAATAAACCACACTCATAAAAGTGTGGTTTATGTTATTCTTTATACATTAATGTGTATTCTCAATCGACTTTAATTTTGTTAATGTAAAATACTTATTAAAAACTTCGGCCAGCACCGCCACCACCTGATGAACCTCCGCCGAATCCACCACCGCCTGATGAGCCGCCAGATCCTCCTCTCGATCCACCACCGCGAAGTGGAGTGCCAACAGCAAACTGAGGTGCGGAGGTATCTAATATTCTCGTCTTCACTGGCAGTAATTTCTCCATACGTATTAACGTATCAGTTTCAAGGTCAGGATACATCGGGTCTTTTCGTGTCTCATTATATATTCCGGTTGAAGTTAATTTTCCCTTTAATGCACCTATCATTTCTAAATATATAATGCACACAAATTCCATAAATAACAGAGGAATGCTATGAAGAAAAAATAATATATTCACGAAAGGATTATTATATTTCATCTTAATGTATCGCGCTGCTCGACCATTTACAGCTAGACTATGCATGATCATAAATCTGCGTTCATTTGTGTTCTCACCGAATATATCATGAAAGTCCTTTGTGTAATACTTTAATAAAAATGAAAGTACCGTTGTAATTAATAAATAATAAGCCATTATAATAATAGGTTTCATTATAAAGTCGTTTTCTTCATATAAATCTAAATAGAACTGGCTAATAACAAATTGGTAATTACTTAATCCGTATATTTCTTCTCGTGATGCATCTTTAGGAAGCTGTGCGTACATTTCCTTGATCTCTTCATAAAATGCTTCATATACTTCAATTGTTCCTTTACTGTAATCACCTTTCTTTAAAGTTTCATAACCGCTTCTATCGATAATTCGACCTACTTTTGCATCATTAAAGTAACCTTCTAGCCCGTAGCCTACACGAACTTCGATGCCACGATTTTTATATTTTTTACCTTTATCCATATTCAGAAGGATAACAATCCCATTATCTAAATCTTCTTTCCCAATACCATAATGATTAATGACTTCTGTAGCGTACAATGCTCGATATTTACCTGTAGTATTAACGGTAAATACCGCCATTTCTACACCAGTTTCTTCTTCTAGGTGCTCACTGTATCGATTTAAATAATCGATTTCTGAATCAGAGAAGATTTCGGCATTATCCTGTACAAATAAATGATCTTTATTCAATTCAGGAAATGTATACGCATTAACTTGGAATGGTGAAACAAGCATCAATATTAGCATTATTATCAATAATTTTATGTATCTCATAATGACCTCTATTGTTTTGTTTTTTGTTTATGTTTTTTCTTTTTTTCAGCTTTCTTTTTCTTTTCGTCCTCAATATATAATTCATAATATGCTTTGTAATTATGCATTACCCTCAGTAATTCCTTAGGCTGAACACCTATATGCTTCGGTAGCTTTATATGTATGCATCCATCTTTTATATATGTAGATTTCGTCTTAAATAGACGCCTCGGATCAATCAACTGTACTATAATAATACTTTCTTCACCCTGCTTTTGTAATATAATATCTTTTACATTCTTCCAGACAACCATCTTATCGGGTTCAGCATCATTTGATATTCTATCAAAAAAACCTTTCTCATTGATGATCATAACAACTTCACCATGTTTGGAGCGTTTCAGAACAACGAACATCAAGATGAATAATACGAAAAGCCCAATATTTAAAATCAATTGATACCATCCATGGATAAACTGAAACAATGGATACAAAAATAAAATAAGACCTATCGTAAAAATAGTTAAAAGCGTGGATAACACGATTAACAGTCTATTCGTGATTGTTACTTCATATCCGTACATAGCATACCTCTCTATTTTTTCTATTATGTTTTATTATATATAATTTCGTGTAATATAAAAATCATACTTTACTGATATAAAGTATGACCTTAAATTAATCTAGTGTATTCTCAAGAAATGCAAATTCTTTATCTTCTTTTCCAGACAATTTTTGTTTTCTTTTATATTCTTCAAAAGCATTCTGCATAAACATTAAACATTCTTCATCACTGTACTTTGTAACAAATTTGAGCATTATATTAATTTCACCTTCAGTATAGTGAGTATTATAATCTGCTATCATGCGTGTCGCTAGATCTTCATGCTCTAATGTTTTATATGGATCTCTCAGTGCAACAGTAATATATGACTGTCCACCAAAATATCTTAAGGAAATATCTTTAACTTCTTTCCAATGCACTAATCTATCACCCGTAGCTATCATTGAAGAATTATCATAAAATCCCTCTTCATTTATAGTTACTAAGGGCTTATTAAAAACTAAATGTTTTAGATAGAACATTGAAAAAAAATACATTGTTAATGCTAAAAAGACTACCAATAACCTCATATCCCATCCATTCTCTTCCCAAGCTATAATTGCAATAAAGGTGAATAGTAATCCACTAATAAACAATATTAAAAAAGCAAATAACATTTTTAATATACTTTTTTTAATTTTCACTTCTTTCATTTCATACTCCCTATATGTTAATTTTTTATTGTTATCAATATTACTTTTTCATAAATTCTTTCAGCACAACCGCATGATTATATTTTTCATCTTTAGCACCATATAGTAGTACAATTGTCCCTTTCATATCTTTGAGCTTTTTAACCGCATCATTATCTTTAAGTTCTTCTTTATACTTTTTCTTAAAATCATCGAACTTGTCTGGATCATGATCAAACCACTTTCTAAGATCCGTACTCGGTGCTATATCTTTCAACCATTCATCTAACTTAGCATCTTCTTTGCTTATCCCTCTCGGCCAAACACGATCAACTAACACACGTTTACCTTTAGGAATCTCTTCATCATAAATACGTGCAAGTTTGTACATATTAATCACCTCAAGTATAGATTTATATCACTTAGTCCATCGTAACACTAAATCTATATTGAAATAAATGATAACACCCTCTAGCGAATGCTTAAGAGTGTTGAAAATTCTTATGGAACACAAATTGCTGACGCAATTTGCGTATCAAATCTGTAAGCGAACAAGTTCGCAACACCTTTGGCAATTAACGTTTTGAGAACTGCAGTGAGTGACTGACGCTTTAAGACCTGGTTTTTTACGTTCAAAAACTTTAGGTTTTCGTACAGTTTTATAAACTGTCGTTAGCCTTAATATTAAAGGATTTCTGATTTTTTCAAATGCATAGAATAGCACCAAACATCACTCAAGGGTAACTAAAGGGTAACTAAATAAACTGCTGGCCGAATGAGGCTATCATTAGTGCTAAATCTTTAAAAAAATCTAATTAATACTATGTGTAGTTTTTATTACGAACTTATAATTTACATTTTAATTTTATAATTTCGTAGTACTAAATGTCATGATTAATGGATAGATATAAAAATTCCCGAAACATTATAAATACTTAAAACATATATGCTTAGGGTTTAGTCTTATATGCTTGTTTGTTATGTTTAAGATTATCGGGATATTTTAATTCTAACTTTCCTTCCGAAACTAGCGGTATTACTATTGTGCATTTTTTTGCTATACCAAGATATTATTTGCGGTCCATTTGCGGTCCATTTGCGGTCCATTTGCGGTCCATATTTAATAAAATACGTAATTTAATTTTTTAATGTATATTTACTAGATTTTGATTCTCCCACCAAAATTATTTCTTCCTTATCTCTTAAAGCTTTGAGAACTCTTTTACTTGTTGTGGATGAAAAACCACATAATCTTTCTACTTCTCTTCTCGTAATAAATTCATTCTTAGAAAGGTACTCTAATATCATAACCTCACCTTTTTGTTCATCAAACTCTTTATCTTTAATATATTCAATCTGATTTTCAAATTCAGCATAAACTCTATGAGTAAACATATAGCTATTTCTATGTTCTCTTTGAATTATATTCTTTTTTTGAATTAAATCATTTAATATCACTTGTACAGATTGATTACTAACCTGCGCTACTTCTGCTGCTTCAGACAAAGATATTTTTTTATTACTTTTTATATATTTTAATATACAAATTTCTTGTACTGAAAATGTACTATGCTTTTCTTCTTCTTTTGTAATAAATTTTAAAAACTCAATATCTTCCATTGCACTGCGAAGAATGAGTTGAACAGAATTACTAAAAAGTGTGTAATCAGGTGCTGACTTTCCAAGGGCCAACATATCTTTAAATATAATGTCTACCCCTTGCCCAGATCTTTGAACATATTTTAACTTTTGAAAAGTTTCTGCAATTAACTTATTTCTAGGTGTAGATTGGTGACTAATGATATTTTTACTATTAACACCTTCAGGAAAAGCGCCTGGATTTTCAATATGTATTTCCTCAGGATAAAATTTTATTATAATCGATGATTGATTTTCATAATCTCTATGTGTCATAGCGTTTAATAATGCCTCTTGAAATACATTGATAGGATAATCTAATACTTCTAGCTTAAATAAACCAATTTGGATATTCTGTATTGTATTTTGATCTTCAAAAATATGGTGAATTCTATCCAAGGATCTAAGTAATGGTACTTTTAAATCCAACCTTTTATAATACTCAGTAATTCCTTCTTTATAAGTTAATACAATAATTTCTGATTGGGGTAGAAATTTTGAAATAGCTTGTTCTTCCTTCGTAAAGTTCAATTTAAATTTCCAAAATAATTATAAATACTTTAACATATATGTTTAAGTATTTAGCATATATGCTTAGGGTTTAGCGTATATGCTTAGGGTCTAGTCTTATATGCTTGTTTGCTATGTGTAGGGTTATCAGGATATTTTAATTCTAACTTTCCTTCCGAAACTAGTGGTAGTACTATTTTTTGCCTTATATGATTTTCAGTACGACCTAAAACGCTTGATATTTGATTAATAGTAAAGTAATCATCAGAGCATAGTTCTAAAACTAATTGCTTTAAAACTTCCGGTTTTACTCTTATTTTCCCTTTCAGTTTATCTTTTACTCCATTAATAATATTTTCTCTATCAACTACATCATTTGTTTTATCAATATTTTTTAATTTGTAAAATTCAATATTATTAATAGTATTTCTTTCGATAATATCTAATTTTTCTATATGAATAATCATTTTGCTTAGTTCAATAGAATTTATATCTAATAGTGCTTGAATGTCTCTACGACTTATTGAATTTTTTTCTAATAGACACGAAAGAAATTTTATCTCCATTGATGTTAAATCGTCAAATTCATTATCTAGTGATTTTTTCAAAGTATCTAAATGATTTTGTGAAATTAGTTTTTTTGTTTTTAAAGATAAAGTTATAGTTTCAGGTTGAAAAGATTCGATTATCTCTGGAATTTCCCAGTCATTTTTACGCCATATGTTGTGAATATTTTCTAAACCATAACCAGAACGTTCTCCTAATCCGATCAAAGAAAATATTTTAAAAATATTTTGATTCCTAGTATCACTTGTTCCTCCACTAATTGCTTTTTCTAAAGGAATACGAAGTAATCCGGGGTTTACAAACTTATATTCTTCGCTATTCTTTTCAACAATTATATTTCCCCTAGTAAAATAATCGGCATGAATAATCGTATTAAGTAACGCTTCTCTTATAGCACGTTGAATATTTGTAACAGAAACTCTACTATAATCTTCACTATTTAACTCAAATGGTACATCGACATCTTCGTTCATGCGTTTTATCACTTTTTGATAAAAATCATATAAGTTCCCTGACCAATCACCACTTTGTGAAGTAAATCGGTGCATCCAACGTTGCCCTTCTACTTCATTAACCTTTTCTCTATAATCAAGAAAGTAATTATTAAAAAAGTCAGTAATAGTATGCTCTTCACCAAAAACTAAAAGTCCTGCTGCTGTTAATCCTTCAATAGATTTTTCTCTATCTCTACCCCATCCACCTATTCTTCTTAAAAACTCTTTATCATCTAATTCATTCCAATCATTATTAGGATTCTGAATCATAAATCTTTGTCTATATTTTATCAATGATTGCTTATTTAAATCTTCTAATCCATAGTTAGATAATACAATACTATCACGAGTAGAATTCGAGGCTTCAGCAATCATTGTGTCTACTTCCTCTTTAGTACATTTATAATCTCCTTCAAAATTCCTACGATATGTTCCTATATATGGATTTTGATTAATTGAGACAGGTTTTTGCTGTCTAAGAGCTCTAGGTACATTAATCTGAAGAATATCATATGAACCTACTTTTATTGGTTTTACATCATCACTTTGTAAAATATTAATACTAACTTGGTTACTATTAATATGGTCCCAGAACTGCTTTTGAAGTTTGACTACATCAATTCCTTCAACCGGATAAAAAGTCCCTTCCTTCTCCTCAATACCCAAAAGAATCATACCACCTGTTGTATTAGCAAACGCTGAGTAAGTGGGCCAAATATCTTTTGGTAATCCACCTTTACCAAGTTTACATTCTAGCTGACTATGTTCTCCAAATTTGACTAACTCTAAGATATCTTGTTCTTTCAATGCACATCACCCACTTTTACTCTTAATAATTTAATTATAAACTAAAAGTTCTTGTTATATGAACCGCAGAAATTATTAATTATATTCTTCACACTTTAAAATAATAATACATGGTTACTTATGTATGAATCTAAAAGAAAAACCAGGTCATTTCATATGGTGTCATACAGTTTCATATCATTGAATTTTTAATAGGTTTCAAACAAAATAGTTCCTCTAGGGGTAACTAAATGGTATCTAAACACCTCTATAAAAATACAAAAAAGCACTCTTTGGAATAATCCAAAGAGTGCTGTAAACGTATATTTAATTGAACACAAATTGCTGACGCAATTTGCGTACCAAATCTGTAAGCGAATAAATTCGCAACAGCTTTGGCAATTAACGTTTTGAGAACTGTGGTGAACGACGAGCGCCTTTAAGACCTGGCTTCTTACGTTCTTTCATACGTGGGTCACGTGTTAACATGCCTGCGCGTTTTAATGATCCACGGTACTCAGGATCTGCTTCTAATAATGCACGAGAAATACCATGACGGATTGCTTGTGCTTGTCCAGTTAAACCGCCACCTTTAACGTTTACTAAAACGTCATAGTTACCTTTTGTTTCAGTAATATCGAATGGTTGGTTTAAGTCTAAGATTAATGATTCGAATGGTAAGTAGTCACGTACGTCACGGTTATTGATTGTGATGTTTCCTTCTCCAGGAATTAAACGAACACGTGCTACTGAATGTTTACGACGGCCTGTGCCTTTATATTCAACTTGTGCCAATGTATTGTCCTCCTCTTAATTAACCACGTAACTCGTAGTTTTCAGGTTGTTGTGCTGCATGTGGATGCTCTGCTCCAGCATAAACATGTAATTTTTTGAACATTTTGTCGCCTAAAGAACCTTTTGGTAACATACCTTTAATTGATGTTTCCATTAAACGAACTGGGTTTTTCTCACGTAATTCACCAGCTGAGATTGATTTAATTCCACCTGGGTGATTTGAGTGACGGTAGTAAATTTTGTCTTCTGCTTTGTTACCTGATAAGTAGATTTTTTCAGCGTTAATTAAGATAACGTGATCTCCACAATCTACGTGTGGTGTGAATGTTGGTTTATGTTTACCGCGTAAGATTGATGCAACTTCTGATGAAAGGCGACCCATAGTCTTACCTTCAGCATCAATTACGTACCATTTGCGGTCAATGTTTGCTTCGTTTGCCATGAATGTTTGACGCATTATATTTTCCTCCTAAAATAAAAAAAATTCCCTCTAAATCCTGTCTATATATCTGTAACACAATAAGTTTCCGGGGCTTATTGTCGTGGTTGATATTAAACAATACCGTTGTCTATCTTATAACATTTTAAGGGTGTTTGTCAATCTTATTCCCAAATTCTTTTTATTTATTTTTATTCATATTCGTTATAACAGATTTAAGATTGTTGTGTTAATTGTCTACGTGTTGGTTTAAGTGTGATGGTTGTCCCTTTTGGTATATCTTGTGTGAGTTCTTCAGGTGACAGATAGATCTTTTCTAAATATAACCCTTCAGCTGGCGCAGTCTTTCCTGCTTTCGTCCTATCGCTAGCAGCGATGATTGCGGGTATTTCTGATCCTTGTCTTTTCCCTCGTCCTACGTCCATTAAGAAATGCACCATAATACGGACCATGTTATAAAGAAAGCCGCTGCCAATGACGAAGAATTCATAACCTGTATCAGTTTCTATCACTTCAAATTTATACATTGTGCGTTCTTTATTCTCAATTTCTGTCTTCGCCGAACAAAACGATGTAAAGTCGTGTGTGCCAATGAAGTATTGTGCCGCTTCATTCATCTTTCGTGTATCTAATGTTTCAGTAATATGCGTTTCAATGCCTCTTTTCAGCACATCTCTATGAGGCGCTTTATAAACTTTATAGCGATATGCTTTACCTACACAGTCATAACGAGAATGAAAATCTGCATTAATCTTTGTCACTTCATTGATATATATATCGTCTGGTAATGCAGAATTAAAGGCATGTTGCCATTTATTTGTCGGTAGTGACAATGTTGTATCGAAATGGACGTACTGCATCAATGCATGTACACCTTTATCTGTTCGAGATGACGGATGAATTCTGATAAAATCTTTATGCATGCGTTTTAATATACGTTCTAATTCATACTGTACAGTGCGACCTTCATTCTGAATTTGAAATCCCTGAAAGTCTGCACCATTATATGAGAGTTGTAACAATATACGTTCCATTTATATGATGCTCCTTAATATGAATATGATGACACCGATTGGAATAAGTGTAAGTATCGTAAGTGTATCTTTCGTTTGCCATTTAAGTTGTCGATATTTTGTACGTCCAATATCTCCTTTATATCCTCTTACTTCCATGGCAATCGCTAAATCATCTGCGCGTTTAAATGCTGATACAAATAACGGAATAAGCAATGGTCCAATTGCTTTGAAGCGTTGCAATGCGTTCCCACTCGCTAAATCACTACCTCGAGACATTTGTGCTTTCATTACTTTCTGCGTTTCATCCATCAATGTTGGAATAAAACGAAGAGCGATAGACATCATTAGCGCAAGTTCATGTACTGGTAACTTTATTTTCTTGAATGGATTTAATATTGATTCAATTGCATCAGTCAAAGCGATTGGACTTGTCGTGAGTGTCATTACTGTCGATAAGAAGATAATAATAATAAAGCGAAATGAAATCATTATCCCCATCAATACACCATCCATTTGAATATTAAATATTCCCCAGTCGAATAATGTTCTGCCGCCCTTCGTCAAAAAGACATGCATTAAAAATGTAAAAATGATTAAAAACAGGATAGGCTTAATACCATTAAAAACAAACATAAATTTAAGATTAGATAATTTAATAATGAGGAATACCAATACAAAACCAAACAGATAACCATACCAGTTATCCATAAAGAAAACGAGTATCGTCATAATAAATACAAAGATCAACTTCGCTCTCGGATCTAACGAATGTACGAAAGATTCAATTGGGACAAATCTACCAAGAATCATTTTATCAAGCATGGCTTTTCCTCCATTCTTGATACATTGCATTAAAATCTTCTATAGAAAGCGCAGTATATGGCAATTTAGTATCATATTTTGCTTCAAACTTTCTTTGTAATTGCGTAATTTCAGGTGGATGGATGTCAAAGTGTGTTAAATCTTTACTGAATATTTCTTGGGGTGTACCTTGATCTACTACCTTTCCTTGATGCATCACATATAGATAATCAGCACGGGCTGCCTGGTCCATTTGATGTGTAACTAATATAACAGTGATCCCTAAATCTTGTTGCAGCTGATGAAATAACGCCATTATTTCCTGCTGTCCTGTCGGATCAAGACCAGCTGTAGGTTCATCAACAATTAATACATCAGGTTTCATTGCAAGTACACCCATTATTGCAACACGACGCATTTGACCTCCTGAGAGCTCAAAAGGGCTTTTATGAAGAATAGACTCATCCATACCAAATAAATTAAATAGTTCACGTGCGCGTGCCTCAGCATCTTTTTCCACTATACCGTAGTTCATAGGACCAAACATGATATCTTTCAGCACAGTTTCTTCAAATAATTGCTGTTCTGCAAATTGAAAGACCATCCCGACTTTTTTTCGGATAGGTTTAAGATGTTTATTCTTCGTCTTGCTGGTAATTACCTGACCATCTATATCAATGTTGCCCTCTGTCGGTTTGATGAGCGCATTTAGATGCTGAATCACAGTAGATTTACCTGATCCAGTATGTCCGATAATCGCATAAAATTTATTCTCAACAAACGTCATATTAATGTCAGTTAAAGCACGAACTTCAAAAGGAGTATCTTTAGAATAATGAAAACCAACGTCATTTAATTGTATCTTCATAGTTTCTTAAGCAACTCCTCTGTCGTTATAAATTCATCCTGATTAAATAATAGTCGATTTACTTTCATTTCAAATGGTAAATCAAGGCCCAATGAGATAAGCTCATCTGCATTTTTATATATTGATTCAGGCGGTCCTGACATCACAAGACTGCCTCTGTTCATTACACAGATGCGATCACTATCCAGCGTTTCTTCCAGGTGATGTGTAATATGTATGATTGTAAGTTGATGTGTTTGCTGAACAGTCTTTATAATATTTAATATTTCAGTACGTCCCTCAGGATCCAGCATAGATGTTGCTTCATCTAAGATGATAACTTTAGGTTGCAATGCTAATACACTTGCTATCGCTACACGCTGTTTCTGACCACCGGAGAGATGGTGGGGCTCATGTCTTCTCATATGTGACATTTTAACTGATTCTAATGCATGATTTACACGCGTATGCATTTCATCATATGATACCCCGTAATTTTCTAATCCAAAGGCAATATCATCCTCCACAGTCGCACCAACAAATTGATTATCCGGATTTTGAAATACGATGCCTAATCTTTCGTGAATAGATTGAATTGTATCTTCTGTAAGCAAGATATGATCAATTGAAATATCACCCTTTTGAATGGTTTCAATACCGCTTATAAGCTTCACTAACGTGGACTTACCTGAACCGTTATGACCAACAATAGAAATCCATTCGCCTTTATTAATCGTTAAAGAAAGATCGTCAATTGCAGGAATACTCTGACCATCATAAACATATGTTAAGTTGTTAATTGTTATGATCGGTTCCATACAATCACCTCTCTTTTCTTATCTGAATTATTGCATATATAGTATATATTGAATAATAGTTATTTTTAGAAAGCATATAAATTATATTTCATGTTCTGTTAATTATTTATACCATAAATCATTAACACAAAACAAAATGTCTGTATATAAATAAAAAACCCGGAATTCCGGATTTAATAATGAAAAAAGCGCGCACTCCGCCTAGAGGTCACGCAAAACGTTATTCTATTATGGCGAAGTACTCTGAGCTAGACAATATCTGTGTGTGGCAAACATTATCGTTGCACTCATTTGCTTATGTGTGTGTATGTGTAAGATAAGTGATCCCTAAATCCATGATGATTATTATTATACTAATTCGATGATAACCATTTCTGAACCGTCTCCACGACGTGGTCCAACTTTCATAATTCTAGTATATCCACCTTGACGCTCTGTGTAACGAGGAGCAATGTCAGAGAATAATTTTTGAATTGCGAATTGTGTAGTTTCATCTTCATTTAAAATTTCAACACGACGTAAAACTTCAGCTGCTTGACGGCGAGCATGTAAGTCTCCACGTTTACCTAAAGTAATTAATTTTTCTACGATTTTACGTAATTCTTTTGCGCGTGCTTCAGTCGTTTCGATTCGCTCGTTAACGATTAAAGAAGTTGCTAAATCGCGTAACATAGCTTTACGTTGATCTGATGTACGACCTAATTTTCTGTAACCCATGAATCGTAACCTCCTTTAACTAGTCTTCTTTTCTTAATCCAAGACCTAAGTCTTCTAATTTAAATTTAACTTCTTCTAAAGACTTGCGTCCTAAGTTACGAACTTTCATCATATCAGCTTCTGATTTGTCGGCTAATTCCTGAACAGAATTAATACCTGCACGTTTCAGACAGTTATAAGAACGAACTGATAAATCAAGTTCTTCAATCGACATTTCAAGTACTTTTTCTTTGTGATCTTCTTCTTTTTCAATCATGATTTCAGCATTTTGTGCTTCATCAGTTAAGTCAACGAAGATGTTTAAATGTTCTGTCATAATCTTAGCACCTAAAGAAATTGCTTCTTGTGGTGTTAATGATCCATCAGTCCATACATCTAAAGTTAATTTGTCAAAGTTAGTACTTTGTCCAACACGTGTATTCTCTACTGTGTAGTTTACACGCTCAACTGGTGTGTAGATTGAATCAACTGGAATTACTCCAATTGGTAAATCACTTGTGTTATTATCTTCAGCTAAAGTGTAACCACGTCCTGCATTTGCTACCAAACGCATTTTTAAGTGTCCACCTTTAGATACTGTTGCGATTTTTAAATCAGGATTTAAAATTTCAACATCACTGTCATGCATAATATCTTTCGCAGTAACAACGCCTTCATCTTTTACATCAATTTCAAGCGTTTTATCTTCATCAGAGTAGATTTTAAGCGCAAGCTTTTTGATGTTCATGATCATTGTTGTAACATCTTCCACTACATTCTCAACAGCTGAGAATTCATGTAAGACACCTTCGATTTCAATATTCTTAACAGCCGCACCTGGTAATGAAGATAATAGGATACGACGTAAGGAGTTTCCTAATGTTGTACCATAACCACGTTCTAACGGTTCAACTACGAATTTACCGAATTTAGAATCTTCACTAATTTCAACTGTCTCAATTCTAGGTTTTTCGATTTCAATCATGTAATAATCCTCCTTCAACAACGTCGAATAATTTTATTTTAGTTCCATATACTATTATAAGTGTCTTTGATACTAATTGAAAATTATACGCGACGACGTTTCGGTGGACGACAACCGTTATGTGGTACTGGTGTAACGTCTTTAATCGCTGTAATTTCTAAACCAGCTGATTGTAACGCACGAATTGCTGCTTCACGACCTTGACCAGGTCCTTTAACAGTAACTTCTACAGTTTTTAAACCATGTTCCATAGCTGCTTTAGATGCAGTTTCTGATGCCATTTGAGCTGCGAATGGTGTAGATTTACGAGAACCTCTGAAACCTAACGCACCAGCAGATGACCATGATAAAGCATTACCGAATTCATCAGTAATTGTTACGATTGTATTGTTGAATGTTGAACGGATGTGTGCAACACCAGACTCAATATTCTTTTTAACTCTACGCTTACGTGATACTTGTTTACGTGCCATTTAGCTCACTCCTTTACTTATTATTTCTTCTTGTTAGCAACGGTCTTAACTGGACCTTTACGAGTACGTGCATTGTTTTTAGTATTTTGTCCACGTGTTGGTAATCCACGACGATGACGAATACCTCTGTATGAAGCAATTTCCATTAAACGTTTGATGTTTAAGTTGATTTCACGACGTAAGTCACCTTCAACTTTGTATCCATCTACTTGTTCACGGATTCTGTTTAATTCATCTTCTGTTAAGTCGCGCACACGAGTACTCTCGTTAACATTAGCAGCTGCTAAGATTTTTTGAGCTGTTGTTTTACCAATACCATAAACGTAAGTTAATGCGATAACTACGCGTTTCTCACGTGGTACGTCTACACCTGCGATACGTGCCATTTATATTGCACCTCCTGTTTTCTTATCCTTGTTTTTGTTTGTGTTTTGGATTTTCACAAATTACCATTACTTTACCTTTTCTGCGAATAACTTTACATTTTTCACAAATGGGTTTTACTGATGGTCTAACTTTCATGTTTCTTACCTCCTAATTTAATATTGGAGTTCTTATTATTTATAACGATACGTAATGCGTCCACGAGTTAAATCGTAAGGACTCATTTCAACAGTTACTTTGTCGCCAGGTAGAATACGGATGTAGTTCATACGAATTTTACCGCTAACATGCGCTAAGATCTCATGACCATTTTCTAATTCTACTTTAAACATTGCATTTGGTAAAGTATCTAATACAGTACCTTCTAATTCAATTACATCTTGTTTAGCCATTTTCAAATTCCCCCTTTTTATCAAGATTCCGAAATTCGAGCGGTATATTTTTGCAAAACGTAACGTAATTTAGCGTCTGTTACAAAACCTGCTTCAGAAATACTCGATTTAATTTCAGGTGAGTGTTCATCACTTAGTATTAAATGCGACAGGTTCTTTTTCTTTGGATATTCATAAGTCCGTTTATCTCCGTCTGCAACAAGTACAAATCGATGATCGATAATTGCAATAATGACTCCAGGTAACCCTTTATCTTTGCCACGATTACTCGTGACAATTTGACCAATACTTACTTGATTCAACTGATCACATCCACTTAAGCAACTCACCAGGAGGTGAATCTCGGTAAACGATTAAAGCTGATTTAATACCTTTTCAACTTCAGTAGTAACATCCTTAATGTCTTTCGAACCATCAACATTGAAAAGCACACCTTGATTTGTATAGAAATCAAGTAATGGTTTCGTTTGTTTAATGTTTACGTCTAAACGTGTACGAACTGTTTCAGGATTATCGTCTGCACGTTGATATAACTTTCCACCATCAATATCACAAATACCTTCTACTTTAGGTGGATTGAATACTAAATGATAAGTTGTCCCACAAGTTTCGCAAATACGACGTCCCGTTAAACGGTTCATCAATTCTTCTTCCTGAACATCAATGTTAATTACACCTTCAATCTTACGATCAACAGCAGCTAACATTTCGTTCAGTGCTTCAGCCTGCTCAACTGTTCTTGGGAAACCATCAAGTAGGAAACCGCGTTTAGCATCTTCTTCTAACAATCTTTCACGAACGATACCAATCGTAACTTCATCTGGAACAAGTTCGCCGTTATCCATAAATGACTTTGCTTTTTGACCAAGCTCAGTATTATTTTTGATAGCTGCACGGAACATGTCTCCAGTAGAAATATGAGGAATTGGGTATTTCTTAATAATTTCACTCGCTTGAGTACCCTTACCTGCACCAGGTAAGCCCATTAAAATGATATTCATAAAATGCCCTCCAGACATTAACGTCTTTTAAAACCTTTATATTCACGTTGACCAAGTTGGGCCTTTAACTGAGCAATTGTTTCTAATGCTACCCCGATTACAATTAATAAACTTGTACCACCAATACGTAGTGATTGTGGTAAGTTTAAGAAATCAGAAACGATTAATGGTAACACTGAGATACCTGCTAAGAATAAAGATCCAACAAAAGTTAAACGATAAAGAACTTTTGTAATATAGTTTTGAGTATTTTTACCAGGACGAATACCTGGAACATAACTACCCTGTTTTCTTAAATTGTCAGCCATTTGTTCAGGATTGACTTGAACAAATGCATAAAAGTATGTAAATGCAATAATTAATATTACATATACAATCATACCGATCGGCTGTGCCGGATCAGAATGTGCTGCTAAACTTTTAGCCCAATCCGCTTTAGGGAAGAATAATTCCAACGTCTTCGGAAGCATGAAAAACGCCATTGCAAAGATAACTGGAATAACCCCAGCAGCATTAACCTTTAACGGTAAAAATGTTGCTTGTGGTGCTAAACGATTACCTGTTGTACGTTTCGCATATTGGATTGGAATTTTACGAACTGCTTGAAGTACGAATACTGCAAAAGCAGTAAGAAGTATCATACCAATAAAAATACCTATCGCTTCTAAAACTGCCATTGTTGTATCGTCCGCACCAACAAATGATTGTTGATAGAACTGAACTAACGATGGTGGAATAGAAGATAAAATACCACCGAAGATGATAATAGAAATACCATTACCAACACCGTGTTGTGTAATTTGTTCACCTAACCACATTAAAAATGCAGTACCTGCTGTTAATACGATAGCGATAAGAATGAAGTTCCATATACTTGTATTCGTGATCAATTGACCACCTAACATGTTATTGAAACTATAACTCATACCAAATCCTTGAATGAATGCTAATACAATTGTGAAGTAACGCGTAAATTGTGTTAGCTTTTTACGTCCAACTTCACCTTGTTTAGACCATTCTGTAAACTTAGGTACAACATCCATTTGTAGTAACTGAACGACGATTGATGCAGTAATGTACGGCATAATCCCCATTGCAAGAATGGAGAAGTTTTGCAGTGCTCCCCCACCAAACGTATTCATCAAATCAGTAATACCTTTATTGGTCTGACTCTCAAACGCTGCTGGGTTGACACCTGGAACCGGAATATATGTTCCGATTTTAAAGATAATTAACATTGCGAGTGTAAAGATGATTTTGCTACGTATTTCTTTTACTTTAAAGAAACTAATAAGCGTATCAAACATTAGATCACCTCAGTTGTTCCGCCCTTACCTTCAATTGCTTCTTTTGCTGAAGCTGAAAATTTATGAGCTTTTACTGTTAACTTTGCTGTTAATTCACCATTACCAAGAATTTTAATACCTGATTTTTCGTTAGATACTACACCTGATTCAATAAGTAAAGCTGGTGTTACTTCTGTACCTTCTTCAAAACGGTTTAATTGATCTAAGTTAACAATCGCATAGTCTTTACGGTTAATGTTTGTAAATCCACGTTTTGGTAAACGACGGAATAAAGGTAATTGTCCACCTTCAAAACCTAAACGTACTCCACCACCAGAACGAGCTTTTTGACCTTTGTGACCACGTCCACTTGTTTTACCATTACCTGAAGCCATACCGCGACCAACACGGTTACGTTCTTTACGAGCGCCTTCAACTGGTTTCATTTCATGTAATTTCATTTCGGCACCTCCTTATTCTAAAAAATATTATGCTTCTGTTACTGTCACTAAGTGACTTACTTTGTTAATTTGCCCACGAATCGCAGGGTTGTCATCAACTTCAACTGTTTGATGCATTTTGTTAAGCCCTAAAGCTTTAACAGTTTTACGTTGTGTTTCAGGACGACCGATAATACTACGAGTGAGGGTAATCTTAATTTTAGCCATTGTTTATGCCCTCCTTAATTGTATAATTCTTCGACTGATTTACCACGTAATTTAGCAACATCTTCAGCAACTTTAAGTTCTTTTAAACCTTGAACAGTAGCGCGAACCATGTTGATCGGTGTATTTGAACCTAATGATTTACTTAAGATATCAGTAATACCAGCTAATTCTAACACGGCACGGACTGGACCACCAGCGATAACTCCTGTACCAGGTGCTGCAGGTTTGATTAATACGCTTCCTGCTCCGAATCTACCTGTAACTTCGTGAGGTGTTGTACCTTTAACACGAGGAACAGTGATTAAGTTTTTCTTAGCATCTTCGATTGCTTTTTTAATCGCTTCTGGTACTTCTTGTGCTTTACCAGTACCGAAACCAACGCGACCATTTTTATCTCCAACAACTACTAAAGCAGTGAAACGCATACGACGTCCACCCTTAACAACTTTAGATACACGGTTGATGGTAACTACGCGTTCTTCAAATTCTTTAACTTCTTTTTCACGACGCATTAAGAGTTCCTCCTTTTATTAAAATTCTAAACCGTTTTCGCGTGCTGCATCAGCTAATGCTTTTACACGTCCGTGGAATAAATATCCTCCGCGGTCGAATACAACTGCTTTAACGCCTTTTTCTACTGCTAATTTAGCAACTGCTTCACCGACTTTAGCTGCTGCTTCAACATTTGAAGTAGCTTCTAAGCCTAAACCTTTATCTTGTGTTGATGCTTGAGCTAAAGTTACACCTTTAACGTCATCAATCACTTGTGCGTAAATGTGTTTGTTTGAACGATATACGTTTAAACGAGGACGCTCAGTAGTACCAGCTAATCTGCTACGTACACGAGCATGTCTTTTCATACGCACTTTGTTCTTATCGATTTTAGTGATCATGAATATTCTCCTTTCTTATTTTAGAGATTACTTACCAGTTTTACCTTCTTTACGACGAACATATTCGCCTTCGTAACGTACACCTTTACCTTTGTAAGGCTCTGGAGGACGAGTAGCACGGATATTTGAAGCGATTGCTCCAACACGCTCTTTAGAAATACCTTCAACTTTTACTTTCGTATTTTTATCTACTGATAATGTAATACCATCTTCAGCTACGATTTCAATTGGGTGAGAGTATCCAACGTTAAGGATTAAGTTTTTACCTTGCATTTGAGCACGGTAACCAACCCCGATTAATTCTAAGTTCTTTTCGAATCCTTTAGATACACCTTCAACCATGTTAGCGATTAAAGCACGTGTAGTTCCGTGGATTGTTTTATGAGCTTTAGAATCAGATGGACGAACTACTTCTAAAGTATTGTCTTCTAATTTATATGTCATTTCTTCGTTAAATGTTCTAGTTAATTCACCTTTAGGTCCTTTAACCGTTACAGTATTACCGTCGATTTTAATGTCAACCCCAGCTGGGATTTCAATAATCTTCTTACCAACACGACTCATTAGTCGGCACCTCCTTCTTTAATAATTCTTACCAGATGTAAGCTAATACTTCTCCACCGATGTTACGTTGACGCGCTTCTTTATCAGTTAATACACCTTCAGAAGTTGAAACTAATGCAATACCTAAACCATTTAATACTTTTGGTAATTCATCAGCTTTTGCGTATACACGTAAACCAGGTTTAGAGATACGTTTTAAACCAGTGATAACACGTTCGTTGTTAGAACCGTATTTTAAGAACATACGGATAACACCTTGTTTATCATCTTCAATATATTCAACACTTTTAACGAATCCTTCACGTTTAAGGATTTCAGCGATTTCTTTTTTAATGTTTGATGCAGGTAATTCTAATTTCTCGTGACGTACCATGTTTGCGTTACGTACGCGAGTTAGCATATCTGCGATTGGATCTGACATAGTCATTTAAAATATCCTCCTTTCAGGTTTGAATTTTACCAGCTTGCTTTTTTAACGCCAGGAATCTGACCTTTATAAGCTAATTCACGGAAACAAATACGGCAAAGTTTGAATTTGCGTAATACTGAATGTGGACGTCCGCAACGTTCACAACGAGTGTATTCTTGTACTTTAAATTTTTGTTTACGCTGTTGTTTAGCGATCATTGATTTTTTAGCCACTAAATTTAGCCTCCTTTTATATTAGAGATTACTTTTGAAATGGCATACCGAATTGTGTTAACAATTCACGAGCTTCCTCGTCAGTGTTAGCAGTAGTTACGATAACGATATCCATTCCGCGTGTTTTACTTACTTTATCATAATCGATTTCAGGGAAAATTAATTGTTCTTTTACACCTAATGTGTAGTTACCGCGACCGTCAAACGCTTTGTTTGAGATACCACGGAAGTCACGTACACGAGGTAATGAAACGTTTACTAATTTATCAAAGAATTCGTACATTCTTTCGCCACGTAAAGTAACTTTTGCTCCGATAGGCATACCTTCACGTAAACGGAATGTCGCGATTGATTTTTTAGCACGTGTAACCATTGGTTTTTGACCAGTGATTGCTTGTAATTCTTCAACTGCTGAGTCTAAGACTTTAGAGTTTTGAACTGCGTCACCGATACCCATGTTTACTACGATTTTTTCGATTTTTGGTACTTCCATCACTGATGCGTAATTAAATTTCTTCATCATTTCAGGTGAGATTTCTTTAATGAATTTTTCTTTTAAACGTGTTTGTGTCAATGTGAGAACCTCCTTCCAGATAATTATTTAATGATTTCTCCAGATTTCTTAGCTACACGTACTTTCTTGCCATCTTCTATTTTCGTACCAACACGTGTTGGTTTGTTTGTTTTTGGGTCAATTAACATAACATTTGAAACGTGAATTGCAGCTTCAAATTCAACAATGCCGCCTTCAGGATTCATTTGAGTAGGTTTTTGGTGTTTTTTTGCGATATTTACACCTTCAACAACTACGCGATCTTTTTTAGGAAGAGCTTCGATTACTGTTCCTGTTTTACCTTTATCTTTACCTGTGATAACGATAACTTTGTCGCCTTTTTTAATATGCATGTCGTAGACACCTCCTCTTTATTAGTGTTTATTATAATACTTCAGGTGCTAATGAAACGATTTTCATGAAGTTACCTTCACGTAATTCACGTGCAACAGGTCCAAAGATACGTGTTCCACGAGGTCCTTTGTCATCACGGATGATAACACAAGCGTTTTCGTCAAATTTGATGTATGAACCGTCGTTACGACGTACACCAGATTTAGTACGAACGATAACAGCTTTAACAACGTCACCTTTTTTAACAACGCCACCTGGTGTAGCATTTTTAACTGTACATACGATTACGTCACCGATGTTAGCTGTTTTACGACCAGATCCGCCTAATACTTTAATAGTTAATACTTCACGAGCACCAGAGTTGTCTGCTACTTTCAAGCGTGATTCTTGTTGGATCATTCGAGTTACCTCCTTTATCTAATTTACTTATTAAATGATAATTGATTCTTCAACAACTTCTACTAAACGGAAGCGTTTTGTAGCTGATAAAGGACGTGTTTCCATAATTTTTACGATATCGCCCATTTTCGCTGTGTTGTTTTCATCATGTGCTTTATATTTTTTAGAGTACTTTACACGCTTACCGTATAAAGAATGTGTTTTGTAAGTCTCAACTACAACAGTGATAGTTTTATCCATTTTGTCAGATACAACTTTACCTGTGTAAACTTTACGATCGTTTCTTTCGCTCACAAGAGTTCCCTCCTATTCCTTAAAAATTATTTTTGTTCAGTTTTTTGTTGCTCGATTTCTCTTTCACGTACAACAGTTTTCATACGCGCGATTGATTTTTTCACTTCGCGAATACGTGCTGTATTTTCAAGTTGACCTGTAGCTAACTGAAAGCGTAGGTTGAAAAGTTCCTCTTTAAGCGATTTTACTTTAGTTTCAATTTCTGAAGTGGTTAAATCTCTAATTTCCTTAGCTTTCATTTGTGTCACCACCCAATTCTTCACGTTTTACAAACTTAGTTTTCACTGGAAGTTTGTGAGATGCTAAACGTAATGCTTCGCGCGCTACTTCTTCAGATACGCCTGCGATTTCAAACATAATACGTCCAGGTTTTACTACTGCTACCCATCCTTCAACTGCACCTTTACCAGATCCCATACGTACTTCTAATGGTTTTTTAGTATATGGTGTGTGAGGGAAGATTTTAATCCAAACTTTCCCGCCACGTTTCATGTAACGAGTCATTGCAATACGAGCTGATTCAATTTGACGAGATGTAATCCAAGCAGCTGTAGTTGCTTGTAAACCATATTCACCAAATGTTACTTCGTTTCCGCCTTTAGAACGACCAGTTGTTTTAGGTCTATGTTGACGACGGTATTTTACACGTTTAGGTAATAACATTACTATTTTCCTCCTTCACTAGACTTCTTTGTAGGAAGAACTTCACCACGATAGATCCATACTTTAACACCTAATTTACCGTAAGTAGTGTCTGCTTCTGCATGTGCGTAATCAATGTCAGCACGTAATGTATGAAGTGGAACAGTTCCTTCTGAATATTGTTCAGCACGCGCGATGTCTGCGCCGCCTAAACGACCTGATACTTGAGTTTTGATACCTTTAGCACCTAACTTCATAGCACGCCCAATCGCTTGTTTTTGAGCACGACGGAATGATACACGGTTTTCTAATTGACGTGCAATGTTTTCCGCAACTAATGTAGCATCCATATCAACCTTTTTAATTTCAATAACGTTGATGTGAACACGTTTACCAGTTAAGCTGTTTAATGCGTTACGTAATTTTTCGATTTCTGATCCGCCTTTACCGATAACCATACCAGGTTTACCAGTGTGGATAGCGATGTTTACACGGTTCGCTGCGCGTTCGATTTCTACACGAGAAACAGAAGCGTCTTTTAAGTTTTCTGCGATATATTTACGAACTTTTAAGTCTTCATGTAATAGAGTAGCGAAATCTTTTTCTGCATACCATTTCGCATCCCAGTCACGAATGATTCCGACACGAAGTCCGATAGGATTAATTTTTTGACCCACTGTATTCCCTCCTTAATGAGATTGAAATTATTTTGCTTCTTCTGTAGTTACTGCTTTGTTTGAAGTTTTTACTTCTTTGTCGCCAACAACAATTGTGATGTGGCTTGTACGTTTGTTGATCGCACTTGCACGACCTTGTGCACGTGGACGGAAACGTTTTAAAGTTGGTCCTTCGTTTGCATAAGCTTCTTTAACGATTAAAGTATCAATATTCATATCATAGTTATGTTCTGCATTAGCTAATGCTGACATTAATAACTTTTCAACTACTGGTGATGATGCTTTGTTTGTTAATTTTAAAATAGCGATAGCTTCCGCTACTTCTTTACCTCTGATAAGATCTAAAACTAATCTCACTTTACGAGGTGCGATTCTGATTGTTCTTGCAACCGCTTTTGCTTCCATGGTTATTCCTCCTTATTTGAAATTAGCGTTTAGTTTTCTTGTCGTCTGCACCGTGACCTTTGTAAGTACGAGTTGGTGCGAATTCACCTAATTTATGTCCAACCATATCTTCAGTTACGTATACAGGTACGTGTTTACGTCCATCGTATACTGCGATAGTGTGTCCGATAAAGTTCGGGAAAATTGTAGAGCGACGAGACCAAGTTTTGATTACTGTTTTTTTGCCGCCTTCCTCTAATGCTTCAACTTTTTTCATTAAGTGATCATCGATGAAAGGTCCTTTTTTAAGACTACGAGCCATTATGGCGCCTCCCTCATGTCTTACCTGTCGTTAGCGGTCTATGCCGCTAACTTAAGTAAGTTATTATTATTTTTTACGTCCACGAACGATAAGTTTGTTAGAACGGTTTTTCTTCTTACGAGTTTTCTTACCAAGTGTTGGTTTACCCCATGGTGACATTGGAGATGGACGACCGATTGAAGTACGACCTTCACCACCACCGTGTGGGTGATCGTTAGGGTTCATTACAGAACCACGAACTGTTGGACGGATACCTTTCCATCTAGAACGACCCGCTTTACCAATGTTGATTAATTCGTGTTGCTCGTTACCAACTTGACCGATTGTAGCACGGCAAGTAGCTAAGATCATACGAACTTCACCAGATTTTAAACGAACTAATACGTATTTACCTTCTTTACCAAGTACTTGAGCTGAAGCTCCAGCTGAACGTACTAATTGGCCACCCTTGCCAGGTTTTAATTCGATGTTGTGAATTACTGTACCTACTGGGATGTTTGCTAATGGTAATGCGTTACCTACTTTAATATCAGCTTCAGGACCGTTGAATACTTGTGTACCAACTGTTAATCCTTTAGGAGCGATAATGTAGCGTTTTTCTCCGTCTAAGTAATGTAATAAAGCGATATTTGCTGAGCGGTTTGGATCGTATTCGATTGTAGCCACTTTCGCTGGGATACCATCTTTGTTACGTTTGAAATCAATTACACGGTATTGACGTTTATGACCGCCACCTCTGTGACGTACTGTTAACTTACCTTGGTTATTACGACCCGCTTTTCTCGGAAGGGGCTCAAGTAATGACTTTTCAGGTGACGTTGACGTAATTTCAGCGAAATCTGAACCTGTCATATTACGACGACCGTTTGTTATTGGCTTATAATGTTTAATTGCCATTGTCGTTTTACCTCCTTAATGGTAAATGTTTATTTTTTAGATTAATTTTAGCTGAAGAAGTCGATTGAACCATCTTTTAAAGTAACGATCGCTTTTCTTCTTTTGTTTGTGTAACCACTGTGACGGCCAACACGTTTTTTCTTAGCTTTGTAGTTCATAACGTTTACTTTATCAACTTTTACATCGAAGATATCTTCGATAGCAATTTTGATTTGAGTTTTGTTTGCACGAGTATCTACATCAAATGTGTATTTATCTTGTGCCATTTGTTCAGATGAACGTTCAGTGATAACGGGGCGCTTAATGATATCGCGATTTTCCATTAACCAAGCACCTCCTCTACTTTTTCAACTGCACCTTTTGTCATTACTACTTGATTCGCATGAACGATATCTAAAACGTTTAAGCCAGTAGCAGTGATAACAGTTACGCCTGGGATGTTACGTGCAGATAATGCTACGTTTACATCTTCAGCTTCAACGATGAATAATACTTTTCTTGGTAACTCTAAAGTAGTAGTCATGTTTTTGAATTCTTTTGTTTTAGGAGCATCAAAAGTTAATGATTCTAAAACTGTAAATGCGTTTTCTTTCACTTTAGCTGATAACGCTGAACGTAAAGCTAAGCGACGCATTTTTTTAGGCATTTTGTATGAATAACTTCTTGGTGTTGGTCCGAATACGATACCACCACCACGCCATTGTGGAGCACGGATAGTACCTTGACGCGCACGTCCAGTACCTTTTTGCTTCCAAGGTTTACGTCCGCCACCGCGAACTGCTGAACGGTTTTTAACTGCGTGAGTACCTTGACGCATAGAAGCTCTTTGTAAGTTAATTGCTTCGAATAATACATGTTGATTAGGTTCGATTCCGAATACACTTTCGTTTAATTCGATTGAACCAGCTTTTGTTCCATCTACTTTTAATACATCATAATTTGCCATTATGTTTGTTTCCTCCTTTCGTGGTTACTTATTTATTACCTTTTTTAATTGAAGTTTGAATTTTTACTAAACCTTTTTTAGGTCCCGGTACATTACCTTTAACTAAGATAACGTTCGCTTCAGCGTCTACTTTAACGATTTCTAAGTTTTGCATCGTAACTGTATTACCACCCATACGGCCTGGTAATGCTTTACCTTTAAATACTTTAGAAGCGTCAGATGCCATACCCATTGAACCTGGGCGTCTGTGGTAACGAGAACCGTGACTCATAGGCCCACGTGATTGACCGTGACGTTTAATAGCCCCTTGGAAACCTTTACCCTTAGAAACTCCTGTTACGTCAACGATGTCACCAGCTTGGAACGCGTCCACAGTGACTTCTTGACCTACTTCGTATTCAGAAGCATCTACGTTTCTGAATTCACGAATGAAGCGCTTAGGTGCTGTACCTGCTTTTTTAGCATGGCCTTCAGCGGGTTTCGTCGCAAATTTGTTTGATTTACGCGTTGCTTTGTAAGCTTGTTTGTCTTCAAAACCGATTTGGATTGATGAGTAACCATCAACTTCTTCAGTTTTCTTTTGTAATACTACGTTTTGTGCTGCTTCTACTACTGTTACTGGAATTAATTCACCGTTTTCAGCGAATACTTGTGTCATTCCAACTTTTCTTCCTAAGATTCCTTTGGTCATCGAAAGTCGCACCTCCTACTTTATTATTATAATTTGATTTCGATGTCTACGCCTGATGGTAAGTTTAAGCCCATAAGAGCATCAACTGTTTTAGGTGTAGGGTTAACAATGTCGATTAAACGTTTGTGTGTGCGTTGCTCAAACTGTTCACGAGAATCTTTGTACTTATGAACGGCACGGATAATTGTATAAACTGTTTTTTCCGTTGGTAACGGAATCGGTCCTGATACTTCTGCACCTGAACGTTTTGCAGTTTCTACGATTTTCTCAGCTGATTGATCGATCACGCGGTGATCATACGCTTTCAAACGAATACGAATTTTTTGTTTTGCCATAATTTTACCTCCTCTTGTAACGTCTATTTTGGTTTGATAGACTTCTCCACGAAAATTGTCAAACACATCGCCATGGCAAAGCGGCCGGGTGTGTCAGTAACCTCTCGCTTCATCGCTTTTTAAAGTCCAACAGTAGATATAATACACGAATATAAATGAATAAGCAATAGTTTTCATGATATTTGTTAATATATTTTTAAGATTTTCTAAATCTTTATTGATAACCGTTAAATATCAAATGTTCAATGAATAGGATGTATAGATATTGCAAACTTATAATTGTGTATTTAATATAGAAGAAACTTTAAAATGTCTAACTGAGCGTTTTTGCATAGGATTAGATTATACCATGATATAATGTATATACAAAGAAAAAGTTTCATTTGTTACTTTTAAATTTATGGAGGGCAAAAAGATGAAAAGTCCAATACGCATCATTTTATTGATACTCGGTTTTATTATGTTGTTTTCTGAAGGTTTTATGGGATTACCTTTTCTAGGAGGATCATATATCTTATCTTTAGGATGGGCTCCGCTTGGAAGTAATATCACAATGTACATCATTATGTTATTAATCACTGCACTGGATCGTTCTAATGAAGCAAGATCTTCACTTTCTACAATTGCGGTCGTAGGTATTATTGCAAATGCAATAGCATTCATCCCAATTGTAGGCATGTTTATGCACTGGTTAATGTTCTTCTTAATGTTAGTGTATATCGGAATCGTGTTAAATACACGCGAATATAGAGGAAATACAACGCATTATGATAGACGTCGCGCTGGTGAAACAGTAAAAGAATATAGAAATTAAAAAAATTGCGGATTCTAATTTGAGAATCCGCAATTTTTTTATGAATGTTGTACGAAAGCAAAATAGCAAATAAAAATTACTGCCATGAAGTACATAATAGGATGTACTTCTTTATGACGTTTCGCCATAACCATTGTAATAGGATAGAAGATAAATCCGCATGCAATACCTGTAGCGATTGAATACGTTAAAGGCATCATAATAATCGTTAAGAACGCCGGTACTGCAACTTCGAACTTCGGCCATTCAATTTTATTTAAGTTGCTAACCATTAATACGCCGACGATGACTAGCGCAGGTGCTGTTACTGCACTTGTAACAACAGACATTAATGGTGAGAAGAATAACGCCAATGCGAAACAGATTGCTGTAACAACACTAGCAAACCCAGTACGTGCTCCTACTGCCACACCTGCAGATGATTCGATATAAGATGTTGTAGTAGATGTCCCGAATATTGCGCCGGTAATTGTAGCTAACGAATCTGCAAACAATGAGCGTCCTGCTCTTGGTAATTTGTTATCCTTTACTAATCCTGCTTGTGTTGCAACAGCAACTAATGTTCCTGCTGTATCAAAGAAGTCAATGAATAAAAATGTAAGTACTACCGAAATGAACTTCCAGTTTAATAATTCAGACGGATTACTAAATGCATCGAATGCCTTTCCGAAAGTCGGTTCAATACTTGGCACAGCACCGATGATTTGTTTCGGTGCATCGATCAATCCGAACAACATACCTGCAATAGCAGTAATGATCATTCCAATAAAGATACTACCCGGAATACGTTTAGCCATTAAAATAATTGTTAATACGATACCTGCGACAGCAAGCAATACATGAGGATCATGTAAGTTCCCTAAAGATACTAACGTCGCTTCATTTGCCTGAACGATACCGGCACCTTTCAAACCAACGAATGTAATAAACAAACCGATACCTGCTGACACTGCCATTTTAAGCTCAAATGGAATTGCATTGATAATTGTTTCACGAAGACCAGTGATTGTAAGCAATGCAAAGAATATACCAGAGAATAATACACCTGTTAATCCAGTTTGCCATGGAATATTATATTGTAATACAACCGTGAATGCGAAGAATGCATTAAGTCCCATACCTGGTGCTAAAGCAATCGGATAGTTCGCAATAAGCCCCATAAATAAACATCCGACGATTGAAGCTAAAATAGTAGCAACAAAAACTGCACCCGCATCCATACGCATACTCTCAGGAATACCTTTAACACCTGCTAAAGATAACATCGCTGGGTTAACCGCTAAAATATAAGCCATAGATAAGAACGTCGTTAATCCGCCAAGTATCTCTCTCTTATAATTCGTGCCTAATTCATCAAATTTAAAATAATTTCTCATTGTGCACTTCCCTTTTTTTATTTTTATACTTGTATAGTCTAATCTCAACGTTCGGAAAAATCAATATAATTTTAATGCCTCTCATATTAATATTCGTATTTTATTTTTTTATAACGCTGATATAAAATCATTTGAATGTTTTTTTGTCTATATTTAGGGAATACGAAATATAAATAACAAAGGAGGAATTATTATTTATGAAATTTAAAATATTAAGTTTAATTCTATCTTCGGCACTTGCGCTTGCAGCATGTAATAATGACGCGAAAGATATTGAAAAATCTCCAAAAGACGAAGCTAAACAAGAACAACAAACAGAAAAAACGGATACAAAAGCAACGGATACCAATGACAAAGACGACAATGCTGATGAAGAAAACGATGCGAAACAAGAAGGCGAAAGCAGTGTAGAAGAAGATGATGATGTAGATAACAAAGATGAAGCTACTGAAGCAGATGATGATAATGATAAAAATGAAGCTTCTATTAAATTAGATGATATTAAAGTATTACCAGAAGATGCAATTAAAACTGCACAGAAAAAAATTCCTGGTGACTTAGAAAGTATTTCATTCGACAATGATATGGGACAATGGGTTTATGCCATTTCATTAATCGATACAAATAAGAAGACACATGAAATTAAAGTGAATGCTGAACAAAACAAAATCATCTCTACTCAAGTAGAAGATGATGAAGATAACGTAAAGACTTTTGATTACGGTAAATTTATTCCCGCTGATAAAATCATAAAAGCTGCACAAAAAGTTTACAATGGCGATATTAAAGAATGGTCACTTGATCATGATGATGGTAAATTTAAATATAATGTTGAATTAAAAGGGCAAGATGGTAAATCAAAAGAATTTGAACTTGATGCGAAAGATATGAAAATTTTATCTAAAGATGCATAACAAAACAAGAGCACAGTGAATTTTTCACTGTGCTCTTGTTCATTATATTTTTTTATAACAATCCTATCCACTGCCAATACGTCGCACTAAATAACAGGATAAGTAAGTAACCGATAATTGTTAATGCGATACCTGTTTTTAAGAAGTCTTTTACCGTAAATGTACCTGTACCATATGCCAACATGTTTTGTGGTGCTGATACTGGTAATAAGAAGCCAAAGCTGATGACAAATTGCTGAATTAATACAAAACCAATAGCATTATCTTTTAGTCCTAGTGTTGCTGTTAAGGCAATAAACACAGGAATTAAGGCACTCGCTAAACTAGTAGCACTTGCAAAGCCTAAGTGAATGATAATGTTGAACAAAGTGATTAAAGCAATTGTTGCAAGTAACGGCATATGTTCTAACCCCATTAATCCAAACGTTTTATCACTTAGCCATTGGGCTGCTGTTGTTTGCAGTAATAAATTTCCTAGAGAGATACCAATCGCAAATACAATGATCGTTCCCCATGGAATTAACTTTTCAACATCTTTCCACGTAAATACACCGACTTTAGGTGTTAACATAATCGCTAATGCTACTAGCGTAATAGAAGAAGAATCAATTGGGTGTAACTTCGCTTCTGTTGCCCAGAAAAATAATAATGCTACTGAAATAGCGATGAGTCGCCATTCTCTTGCAGTAACCGGACCAAGTTCAGCAAGTTGTTTCTTCACTAGCTCTTTACCGCCTTCAATTTCTTTCGTTTCAGGCTTAATAACTGTGATCATAATGAAGTATAAGGCAATTGACATTAATATTGACCATGGTGCTGCATACATAAACCACTCACCCCAGGATACATCCTGGTTAAATTGTTTATTGATAAATCCCATAGCGACCATATTTTGTGCTGCACCAGTCTTTATACCAACGTTCCATATAGAGACAGACTGAACAGCAGTAATAACAAGTAAAGCTGCGAGTCGTGATTCTTTTTTTGCACCAAATGCTGTAACCATACCTAATAAAATTGGTACTACAGCACCTGCTCTTGCCGTAGCTGAAGGCACAAAGAATGCCAGTATAATTGAAACAATGATTGAACCTGCTACAACCGCATTTGTTTTATTTCCAACTACAGATAAGACAAGTAACGCCAGACGTTTATGCAAATTGGTTACCTGCATTGCAGTTGCTAAGAATAACGCTGCTGCAACAAGTGCTACTGCAGAACTCGAGAATCCACTAAATGCTATTTTCAATGCATTTTGCGTACCGAACATCGCATCTTCAGCTAACGGTTTCCCTGCTACCATTGGGTTACCCATAGCTGCACCTAATTTTTGAATCGGACTAAAACCTATCAGCATGATAATCAATGCTACTATCATCGTACTTGAAACAGGATAACTTACCGCTTCTGTAACCCACATAATCACTGCAAATGCTAAAATAGCAAGTGCCATTTTAGCCATAATCGGCAAATCTGCTGGTGTCGGTAGTAATATGATAGCAATTAAGACGATAAAACTTAAAATAATCCAATACGGCTTTAAATTCAACTTTTTTTTAACTTCTTCCATAGTAGAAGCCCCCTTAACTTTATTCAATGTTATTGTATCATTTTTTGTGAAAACGGTAACAATGTTCACAAAATCTACTAAAGATTTAAGTTTTTTAAGGCATCTGCAAATGGATTGTTAATCGGTTCTTCATCCTTTTTCATATACTTCTTCATTTCATTTTTCGATACTTTACCAGTTTTACGTGATTTAAATCGTTTATCCATTTGTTCCTGTGTTTCACGGAAACCACACGTACAACTGTACATCGCTTTAGGTCCTTTACCATGTAACGTTAATTTCTTTTTACATTCTGGACAACGTGCATTTGTTTTACGCTGCACATTCTTTTTCGTGCCACATGTCGGATCTTGACATACGAGCATCTTACCATTGCGTGTCTTTTTCTCCAGCATGAATTTACCACACGTTGGACATTCTGTTGTCGTCATATTATCGTGTTTAAATTTATCTTCACTCGATTTAATCTCATCGATAATCTCTTTCGTGAATTTGCGCATCTCATCTATAAATTTATTTTTGTCATATTTATTTTTTTCGATTAATGTGAGTTTATGTTCCCAATCAGCCGTAAGTTCTGGTGATTTCAACGCATTCGGTGCAAGTTCTAACAATTGTCGTCCTTTATTCGTCACTTTAATATTGCCATTAAAGTTCTCTATCGCATTTAAGTTATAAAGTTTTTCAATAATATCAGCACGCGTCGCAACAGTACCAATACCACCAGCGGATTTGAGCGTTGATTGTGCTGTCTTATCAATCTCAAATATACTGCTTGGATTTTCCATCGCTTTTAATAACGTACCTTCATTTAAATATGGGGGTGGCTCAGTTTCATGCGTTGTTTTATTAATCTTTATATTTTCTAATTGAGTGCCTTTTACAAAACGATGATGTTTATCAGTAGACGCTTGACGATTTAATGCCTTAAATCCTAATGTTACAGTTTGTTCCTGTTTCGCTACAAAAATAGATTCACCAATATTTACAGTAACTTTTTGTTCTGCATAGACATTTGGTGGCATTAAGTTACTTAAAAAACGTTCTGCAATTAATAGATAGATATTTTGCTCTCGTCCACTTAAGCTATCAAGATTTACACGTACTTCGGTCGGTACTATCGCATGATGATCACTTACTTTAGCGTCATTGATAAAATGGCTGCTACCTTTGATTGGTGACTTCAACAATTCAACAACTTGTGCACGATATTCAGTTGTTGAGAGTGAAGCTACACGATCTTTTAACGTACTTACCATATCAGTGGTTAAATAATTTGAATCAGTACGTGGATATGTCACAAGTTTATGTGATTCATATAAATTTTGCATCGTGCTTAATGTTTCTTTAGCAGAATATTTAAATCTGCGATATGCGTCTTGCTGCAAAGAAGTTAAATCATATAACTTACCTGGATATCGTTTCTTTTCATTCGTTTCAACATCGCTTATGACTGCTTTTTCTGTTTGCAATTTTTTAATAAGCGCGTCTACAACTGTTTCATCAAAGATGCGGTTGGGTGACTGCCAGTTAAAAGTTACACCATCAACAACAATATTCAAGCCATAATATTTTCTTGGTTGAAACTGATTGATAGCATCTTGTCTGATTTTCACCATTTGTAATGTAGGCGTTTGTACACGTCCAGTTGAAAGTTGCGCATCATATTTCGTCGTCAAAGCACGTGTTGCATTAATGCCAACAATCCAGTCTGCTTCACTACGCGCAAGTGCAGCTTGATA
The DNA here is from genome assembly GCF_002742385.2 of Macrococcoides goetzii. Classification (GTDB taxonomy): domain Bacteria; phylum Bacillota; class Bacilli; order Staphylococcales; family Staphylococcaceae; genus Macrococcoides; species Macrococcoides goetzii. The sequence continues at coordinate 298,749 of NZ_MJBI02000002.1, read as the reverse complement.
TAAACCATGATATTCACTCCCCGGCTTTAGCTTTTTAAATCCTTCACGGATTGCTCCATCTGTAACTGATGAAATCCATAAACGTTTAACAGGTTTATTCCCTTTACATTTCTCTAATATTAAACGCGCTACAAGCTCTCCTTCACGCCCCGCATCTGTTGCGATGATTACTTCATTCACATCCTGGCGTTCAATCTGACTTTTTACGACATTAAACTGCTTACGCGTCTTACCGATTACTACTAATTTCATCCGCTCAGGTAATATCGGAAGATCTTTCATATCCCAAGTCTTATATTTACTATCATATTGCTCAGGGTCTGCATTCGTCACTAAATGCCCTAATGCCCATGTTACGATATACTGATTGTTCTCCATATATCCATTTTTCTTTTGATTACAATTCAATACACGCGCAATATCACGTGCTACTGAAGGCTTTTCAGCAAGTACTACTGATTTCATATTATCCGTCCTATTCTCTTTTGATTTCTTAAATTATAACAGATTTTTAGAATCATCTGTTTTTTTGATATTTACAATTGTTATTTAATAATGACTCCGTTATGCTTAAATAAAATAAGGAGGGGATGTAATGAAGTCACTTCATTTCCCGGAAAATGTTGAATACTTGATCTGTTCGGATTTTGACGAAACGTTTTTCGCACATGATTTAAGTAATCCGGAAGATGTACTTGCACTAGACACATTTTTAGAACAAAATGTTGCAGCTAAAGGTATTCTTTTCGGCATTATTTCTGCCAGTACTAAAGAAATGATAGAAGCTTGTTTTGACAAAGGCCATTACAAACATTATCCACATTTTATTTCAACTAACTCAGGGACTGAGATATATTATGTAGAAAATAATAAACTGATTAGAGATGAAACATATCATAATAAATTTCAACAATTAAATTTTGATAAAAGCGTCATTCTCAATATAGAAGAACAACTTAAACAACAAAATATAGACCTCATCACACAAATTCCTTTTGAAAATGCACCATTTTCTCGCAACTATTATTATCGTTCATTAGGAGAACTGGATGCTGAAAATATTGATTTAATAAAGACAACTGGTAAAAAACATAATTTTATCGTTAACGTCAGCAAATGTAACCCTAAAATTGGTGATCCGGAAAATCATTACGATGTAGACTTTTATCCATCTATTGCCGGTAAACATGCAGTAGTGCAGTATTTAATGGATAAATTCAATATTGATAAAGACCATACCTTTGCTTTTGGCGATAGCGGGAACGACTTATTAATGCTCAACAGTGTCAAACATGGGTATTTAGTAAGTAATGCAACTGAAGAAGCAAAATCTAAATATAAACACCATACCAATGCATCATATAATAAAGGCATATTAGAAGTATTACAGCATTATTTCAAGGAGTGAAAGACTTGTACATTTCTCAAATGAAAGATATACAATTATTAGCTGATTTCTTGTTCCGATTAAACCAGGATAGTAAACACCACGTAGGAAATATACGTGTTACAAAACAAAGCATTATCGACCAGCTGAACAATATTAATCCAGAAGATATGTTGCAAATTACTGAAGGTGAGGAGATCATTGCAGCCTTTGGTATAGAACACATCAATGAGACAGAAGCCAATATGCTTGGACCAATTACTACAAAGACAGATAAAGAAACGCTTAATATGATAGAAGTCATGTGGCAGGATTTCTTACGTAACCATCCGAATACAACAATGTATTATTTCAGTTTTCATGAAGATCACAGATTTGGTCAGGCTGTAATGAAGCATCTTCGCACCCAGTATTTAGGCACAACATATACGATGAAAGCTGAAGAAAATAAAACGACAGCTATTGCACCACAAATCATCAAGTATAAACCTATTTATAAGAAAAGTTTCACCTTACTTATGAAAGATTTACAGACCGACTATAAAACAAAATGTGAGAAGATACTTTCCACTGTCGGACAATCACATGAACTTTACCTTTATTTAAATGAAGGACTCGTCAAGGCCTGTATTTGGATTCAAATCAACGATGATGATGTTTGTAATATCGAATATTTAGCAACACATCCACAATATCGAAATAAAGGTATTGGTCACGAACTCGTATCCTTTGCTGTGGATCACGCTTTCAATAAACATCACGCAAAATGCGTTCAGATTTCTGTGAAAAGTAAGCGTGAAAAGAATATCGCTTTCTATGAAGCAATCGGATTTAATAAAATCAATGAAATGAATCATTTTAAATATACAGTAGAGTAAAAGTCATCATCCAATTCTATATATTAACCGAGAGGCTGGGACAGTAGTGTTCTGCCACAAGCAAAAACCGAACAAAACTAATAAATCGCTCTTTGATTTATAGTTTTTGTTCGGTTTTTGTCGTAGTGGCAACTGCTGTGCCGCCGTTTAAGCTGTTAAACAGAAGAGGGCTAAGACTTATGTCTCACCCTCTCGATTTTTTTGATTAAAGTCACTCGTTTTAGTAAAAATAATTAAGGGTAAAAGATAGTTATCGATAGAGAGAGAAGGAGTGAATACATGGATTTATTAATTGCATTACTCCCTGCATTACTTTGGGGAAGTGTTGTACTCATCAACGTTAAAGTTGGTGGTTCTCCGTATGAACAAATAATGGGTACAGTGTTAGGTGCATTTATTATTGGAACAATTACATACTTTATTGTACAGCCAGAATTAAATTTAAAAATACTATCTGTCGGTATTATTTCTGGTGCTTTTTGGGCACTTGGTCAAGGTAATCAACTTAAAAGTGTTGAACTAATCGGTGTTTCAAAAACAATGCCTATTTCAACTGGATTACAACTTGTAAGTACTACTTTAATATCTGTAATATTCTTTAACGAATGGACAACTACAAAAGCCGTAGTCTTAGGCATTGCCGCATTATTATTACTTGTTATCGGAGTCATTTTAACTTCATTAAAAGGTGACAATGAAGATGGTGGTAATAATAACTATAAGAAAGCTTTACCTATACTTATAATTTCTACAATCGGTTATGTTACATACGTTGTCATCGGACAATTCTTCGGCGTTGAAGGATGGGATGCGCTATTTCCACAGGCTATCGGTATGTTGATTGGTGGTATTTTATTAAGCTTCAAACACCAACCTAAAAAGAAAAATATTTTTAAAAATATTATCCCTGGTGTTGTGTGGGCACTTGGTAATATGGCTTTGTTCTATTCACAACCAAAAGTCGGTGTTGCTACTAGTTTCTCATTCTCACAAATGCTAGTCGTCGTTTCAACATTGGGCGGCATCTTTATTTTAAAAGAAAAGAAGACAAAGAAACAATATATCGGTATCGCGATCGGGATTGTTCTTATTATTGTAGCAGCATTTTTATTAGGACTAGCCAAAAAATAAATATTGGAGGAGACAAATATGTATAAAGATTTAAAAGATAAGGTTGTCGTTATTACTGGTGCATCTAGTGGCATCGGTAAAGCGATGGCTGAAGCATTTGGTTCAGAACAATGTAAAGTAGTCATCAACTATAACTCAAGTAAAGATAAAGCAGAGGACGTTGCTGCAATCGTTAAGAAAAATGGAGGAGACGCAATTACTGTGCAAGGTGATGTTTCAGTAGAAGAAGACGTTGTTAACATTATACAAACCGCAATTGATAACTTTGGTGGTCTAGATATCATGATTAATAATGCGGGATATGAGAAAGCAACACCATCCGTTGAAATGTCAGCCGAAGCATTCAATAATGTCATGCACATTAATTTAACCGGTGCCTTTGTCGGTAGTAGAGAAGCATGTAAACATTTTATCGAAACCGGTAAACAAGGCAATATCATTAATATTTCAAGTGTACATGATGTCATTCCATGGCCAAACTATGTGAATTACGCATCAAGTAAAGGCGGCATGAAATTAATGATGGAAACGATGAGTATGGAATTTGCACCTAAAGGCATTCGCATTAATAATATTTCTCCTGGTGCCATTGTTACTGAGCACACAAAAGAAAAGTTTAGCGATGATAAAACACGTGAAGAAACAGAACGAATGATTCCTATGGGAATTATCGGTGAACCTCACCAGGTAGCAAATGTAGCAACATTCTTAGCAAGTGAAAATGCAAGTTATATTACAGGTGAAACAATCTATGTGGATGGTGGTATGACAAAATATCCATCATTTATGGGTGGTAAAGGATAAAAAATTAAGAGCGTAAGACAAAGTTAATTTGTCCTACGCTCTTCTTTTATAGCATTATCAACTGAAATATATACAGGATCACAATCGATATTACGATCGTGATATTCGTTACCATACTAATCAGTGGAATGGTCTTATATTTAAACTCAATTGCGTAAGGAATAATCGCTACACCTATCGGTAATAACCAACCGATAAGTAAAGTCGTTCTAAACATCTCATTAAATGGTAATAAGAAGTAACAAATCGCACCGACAAATGCCCCTAATCCATAATGGAACGCCAAGTATTTCATAGCAATCGGTAAGTAATACTTATCGATTTTAAAGTTTAAAAAGACTCCTAATAAAATCATGGATAACGGTAGATTTGCTTTTGATATGATTTCAAAAAAATCCAGCACTTGAGATGGTAATTTAAAGTGAATCACATTAAATATCAGCATGATGACATACGTCATTAAAGGTACGGTCTTTAACATACTCATCAATAAATATCTCATATCAAACGTGTCTCCACCTTCACTAAAGTAACTACCGACAAAGTAAGTTACACCAAACATCATAATAGATCCACCGATATCAAACATTCCAAAGTACAGTAATCCTTTAGCACCAAACATCTGCTCAACCAGCGGATAAGCAAATAACCCGATATTAAAAGCTGAAGCCATCATACCAACTGAGCCACGAATTTGATTATTATATTTCAGAAACAAAAGGATTGCTAAAAATTTTGCGATGACTGCATATATAATCATGATAATCGGGAGCATAATCAGTGATGCATCAATTTCTACCCCGCTTAAAGTTACAATCACAAGGGAAGGTAATGTTACATTCATTACTAAAGTAGCGAGTACTCTTCCATCTTCTTCTTTTAAATATTTTAACTTTTTTAAAATATATCCGAGCATAATCAAAGCGATAATCATAATAAAGCTTTGTGTCATGATAAACCTTCTCTCTAAATAGCTTGTTCCAATACTTCTTCAGGTACCCAGCCTGTAATACCATCTTTCATAATAAGTGTATACCCTAAGTATGAATCATCAATGATAGCAACTTCTTCTCCAATTGATACATCCATGAAATAATCGGTGTAATCATCTTTTAAACGGTAGCCATCTTCAACTGCTTTAATAAATTCTGTCTTTACCATAAAGTCTATTCCTGTATGTATATGCTTTGCCTGCGTGAAATATTCATCACCATCGAATACTTCTATCTCAAAATGCGGATAAGTAAACGTATGCGGCACCTGATAGGCCACTTCGAAATCCTGAATCACCACTTGTCTCTTATAATCATCTACTGCCAAAGTATTTAATGTGTATGTATCACCTGTATATTCAATGATCAACGCGTTAAGTTGGCCACTATATTTCACTTGATTGCCACCATCGATATCAATGATACGTGACGCTTCATTTACCTTAATGTTGTTATTCATAGGTCCGTCTTCAACAAAGTTACATGTCGGAAAATGACCTACCACAACCATTTTTTCAGCATCATGCGATGCATTATAGAAATATGGCATGTTCAGTGCGTTATAACGAGACGTATTCATATAATCATGGTGATCAAGTCCTGCATGTACAAATATAAAATCTTCTGTTTCAATCATTAAAGGTAAATCCCGAACTATATCATGGATATGACTAAAGTGTTTATGCACGTCTTTCGCCATATCACTTTGGGATTCATAATCATCCAGTGTCTTACCGAGTTTATCCAGTGCTTCATGTACAAGTGTATGACGACGTTGCATATAATTGTACAAATAATCTTCTTCTAATTCGTCGAAGATACAATCACAATTTCCAAGGACCATATGAACATGTTCATTTTTCAAGAGTTCTCCTACAAATTCAACGAGTTCTATACTATTGGGACCTTTATCGATAATATCTCCCAATATTATGAGCCGATCGTCTTCTGTATACGTTACTTTTGAAAGTAAATTTTTAAATAAATCAATATTGCCATGAATATCTGAGACAACGATTGTACGTCTATCTTTAATTGACATCGTCATGTAGTTATCTTTAATCTTCATCTGTAATCGGACTCACTTTCGCATTGATTAATTGTATGAGTTCATCTACATTAACTTTCATCTGGATACCAATTTGTCCCGCACTTACGATGATCGTTTCAAGTGCTTGAGCAGATGCATCAATTACAGTGGGAAATTGTTTTTTCATACCTACCGGTGAACAGCCACCACGAATATAACCTGTCATCTTCTCTAGATCTTTTACTGCAAGCATTTCTAACTTCTTCTCACCAACTGCTTTACTGATTGCTTTAATATTAAGGGTTGCTTCAACTGGAATAACAGCAACATAATAATTATTTTTACCTTGTAGTACTAATGTTTTATACACATATTCCACCGGTTGGCTAATTTTATTTGCTACGGTAATCCCATCAACTTGATTATCTTCTATCGAATATGTGAACGTTTCATAAGAAATTTTCTTTTGATCGAGTTTTCTTAATGCGTTTGTTTTTACTTTTTTACTCATATAAATGCCTCCAATATTCTTGTCACTTTATAATATACCACTTTTCATGTATATTTCTTTTAGAAGGGGGTTTTTATATGACATATAAAGTTGTATCGCTCGGCGCATTTTATCTTAGTGGTTTAAAAAGAGAATTCACTACCGAAACAATGGGAGAAATCAAACCACTCTGGGATGAACTTGAACAGAACGGCACACTTGCTGACTTACAAAAGTTAAATGATGTAGATACTTTAAAAGGCCACATCGGTGCATGCATTAAAACAGAACCATCTGAACATTTAAATTACTTAATTTCAGTTGCGACTAAAGAACCGCATGAAAATTACGAAACAGCTTATATCCCTGCGTCTGAATGGGTTGTATTTGATGCAATCGGTCCCATTCCAACAGCCATTCAGGAAACATTTGAATATATTTACGGTACTTGGTTTAAAGATGCACCATTCAGACCATTGCAAACCGCCGATTTAGAGTTCTACCCGCTAGAGATGAATTTTGAAACCGAAAACCCAAAAGTAGAAATCTGGATACCTGTAGAAAGGAAGTAAATAATGAATTTAGAACAACAATTATTAGAACTTAAAGAAGAATATATAAGAATACAAAACGATTTAGAGAAGGTTGAATCGACCGGGCAATCTTCACCTAAATTAGAACAAAAGCTTGTTGAAATCGAAAAAGCAATACAGAAAACACGCGATAAAATGTAATTCGATCTGTCACGGTAAAAAACCGTGACTTTTTATATTCTTTTCCACTATTATTCGTTACAATATATGTATTAAATTTTTTGGAGTGACTTTATGAACAAACAAATCAAATTACTTATGGCAATTCAGTTTTTTATATATTTTGGCTTCAGCATCGTTATTCCTGTAATCCCGGCACTTGTGCATAGTATGCACTTAAATGCATTTCATATGGGATTATTGCTAGCCAGTTATTCAATATTTTCATTTTTAGCAGCACCATTCTGGGGATACCTATCAGATAAAATTGGCCGTAAAAAAATATTGTTCATCGGGCTTATCGGATTTACATTAAGCTTCTTTTTGTTCGGTCTTTTTATCAATAACCTGGCAATGCTCTATACTGCACGTGTTATAGGTGGTATCTTCTCCGGTGCTTGTTTCTCAACGACAACAAGCATGGTGAGTGATATGACAAGTGAAGAAGAACGTAATAAATATATGGGACTCATGGGAATGATGATTGGACTTGGTTTCATCTTCGGTCCTGCAGTTGGTGGCTTGTTATCCGGCATCAGTTATCAGGTACCATACTTTGTCACAAGTGCAATACTGGTACTAATTGCAATATTATCTATGCTAACTTTACAGGAAACTTATCACGGAAACAGTGCGAAAGAAACTGAGCTAGGTACTTCAAAAATGCTGACACCACAAATTATACTCATCTTAATCTCAACTTTTATCGTTATGTTTACGATGAGTGGTATGGAAAGTACTTTCCAGCTCTTTGAAATTGAGAAAATAAATATCACAACTACTCAAATGGGGCTTCTTTTTATGATTGGTGGATTGATCAATGTCGGTCTTCAAGGTGGTTATTTGCGTAAAGTCAAAGACGGAAAAGAAAAACCCGTAATTATTACTGGTCAGATATTAACAATTATCGCATTTATCCTATTACCGTTCTCTATGAATTTATGGTATGCAGGACTATGTTTAGTACTTCTAATGGCTGGTAACGCATTAGTTAGAACATTGCTTACAAGCAGACTGACTAAAGAAGGTAATCGTAGTAACATGGGTAAACTCACTTCTATCAGTTACAGTATGGATAGCTTAGGACGTATTCTTGGTCCACTTGCTTTTACCGGAATTTTATCAAAGCAAATTGATGCACCATTTTATTTCGGTGCTATAATGACAGTTATAGGTACAATCGTCTTATTGATGTACTTTAAGAAAGGACGTACAGTATGATTTTTTTAATCACTTTGTTCACATTGATGTATCTTATTGTAAGTTACACGAGTATTTATCATCTTCAATTGAATATATTAAATATATTACGTATTATATTAGGTTTAGGGTATTGCTTCTTTATATTTACATCTGTAATGCATATCCCGGGAAATATGAAGTTCTGGATTACATTACTTGCGATATGTTTATTGATGAATATTGAAATCGCAGCTTATAAACATAAATTTAATGATTCAAAAGCAAAAAGAATTCTAGATATCTTTTCACTTGTTATCGCTTTAATGGTTATTGTGATTATAGCCATATATATTTAAACAGGATGCCAAAATAGCATCCTGTTTTTTTATCATTCATAAAGAACATTTGTTTCTTTAATGCGTTCAATAAATTCATCCACTTGAGCATCATCTACTGCAAGTGAAACACGAATGTATTGATCACCTAAACTTCCAAACGGAAGTCCCGGTGTTGTAAGCATACTTTGTGACTTCAGTAAGAAATCTACATATTCTTCACTATTAAATTCATCCGGCACTTTTATCCAGATAAATATGCCACCTTGCATCGGCTCAAACGGAATATCTGCTTCAATTAAAGCTTGAGTCACTTTATCTCGACGTCTTTTAAATAATTCATTCTGTTCATTTAAAAACGGTTCTCCAAGTTCTAATGCCGCTACAGCACCGTCCTGAATGGCACCCCACATACCCACTTGGGTGTGATCCTGGAAATAGTTCAAGTTCTCGATAATTTCTGCATTACCTACAGCAAATCCCACGCGTACACCAGACATATTAAAACCTTTAGATAATGAATAGATTTCAATCGCCACATCCTTAGCACCTGGTGATTGCAAGATGCTAGGATTTTTTGCATCAAACCCAAATGCAGCATATGCAAAGTCATGCACTATTTTTGTATCTGTGTCTTTAAAACGATTGATCGTCGCATCAAAGAATGCTTTTGTTGCAACTGCACCAGTAGGGTTACTTGGATAATTTAAATAGATTAGTTTTGTGTTATTAAGTTTTGCTTCATCTACTTTATCGAAATCAGGTAAATAATGATCTTCCGGATACAGTTTCAGCTCATAATGTTCCCCTCTAGCAAGTTTCACACCCGCTAAATAATCCGTATATCCTGGATTAGGTAACAATACACCATCTCCCGGTTCAATCACACATGTCGGTAGATGTACTAATCCACTTTTCGTACCATATAAAATACAAATTTCTTTGTCCTGGTCTAATTCAACATCATATACGTCTTTATAGAACTTTTTAATTGCAGCTTTAAATGTTTCTTTCCCTCTAAACACACCGTATTTATTATTCTGTGGATCTTGAATACTTTCAGTCAATGCTTGAATTACGCTATCAGGTACTGGTTTATCCGGAATACCTACCGCCATATTTATGAGCGGTTTACTTCCAACTTCAAGTTTACGTCCCATCGTCTTACCAAAATAACTTTCCGGAATTGTTTCTAATATTTTTGTGTATGCCATTACACTGCCTCCTATGGTTTATCAAATCCAACGAATGATTCATCTATTACTTTATCAAAGGCTTTAGATGTTATTACTTTATTAATATCTTTTGTTAATTGACTATTTTCATTCTTCTTGTTAACAACGATACGATTTCGATAATGTTCATCCATCTTCTCTAACTGTAATGCTGATTTTAAATCAATTTTAGAAGCTAATGCAAAGTTACCAGGAACAGCCGATAATCCTATACTATCTTTACTACGTGGTAATTGCGCCGCTTCTACTGCAATAAACTTTAAATTTTTCTTGTTGTTAATGACATCACGTTCTGAAATAGTAAGTTCGTTTGTCCCAGGTTTAATATCTATAAGATGTGCTAATTTTAATGTCTTAAAAGCACGTGCTGCATTGACCGGATCATTTGGAATTGCAATTTCTGCACCATTAGGTACTTCATCAAATGATTTATATTTACCAGAATAAATACCCATCGGCGCAGTTGGAACTTGTCCTGTCGCAACAAGACTCGTCTTATTTTGGGCATTGAACTGTTTCATAAATTCAATGTGCTGATATAAATTCGCATCTAAATCACCTTTTGCTAATGATTTATTCGGCTGAATGTAATCAGAGTATTCAACGAGCGCTACTGTATACCCTAATTTTTCAAGACCAGGCTGAATTGCTTTCTTTACCATATCAGCATAAGGTCCACTCGTTGCACCAATACTAACTTTGCCTTTATCTTTACTTTGCGTACTTTTTACATCCGCATTTTGACGCTCAAACGGATTCCCTTTATCTAATAATATCCCGGATAACAATATAACGATGATGCCTGACAATATAAAAATAACTATATTCTTCATATTCTTCCTTCTTTCGTTGCGTTAATTTTTTGGTTTTTATTATTTTCGTTTATATTTTTTATTTTAATCTTTCGTTTTTACTTATTATCTTTTATCTACACGTTTACTGATAAAGTCACCAGTAATTTGAATCAGTTGTACAAGGATGATGAGTATAATGACTGTTACCATCATCGTAACGTTGTCATAACGATAGTATCCATATCGAATGGCAAGGTCACCAATACCTCCGCCACCGATAACACCAGCAGTTGCACTATAAGCTAGTATGCTAATAATCGCTAAAGTAATTGCCTGAAAAATCCCTGACATACTTTCTGGTATTAACACGTCCATTATAATTTGTTTAAGAGATGCACCAGTAGCTACACATGCTTCAATGACACCTTTATCGACTTCTTTTAAAGATGTTTCAATAAGTCTAGCAAATAAAGGTACAGCGGCAAGCGTTAAAGCGACACTTGCAACATAAGGACCATGGGACTGCCCAACAATCTTGGTAGCAAATGGCAGTATCGCTACCATTAAAATGATAAACGGAAACGAACGGATGATATTAACGATAAATCCTAATATCGAGTTAAGTGGTCCATTCGGTAATAGCAATTGATTGCGTGTTAAATAAAGAAGGATGCCAAGTGGTAATCCGATAAGAACAGAGAGTGTAATTGCGATACTAGACATTAAAATCGTTTCTAAAAATGCTTTATATAATTCTGGTAAAAGTGTTTGAAATTTATCGCTCATTTATGCCACCCTCTCGATTCCGTTCGATTTCTTTATGTATTCATTTATAGCAATTCTTTCTTCAATATCACCTGTAACTTCAAATGTTAATATTCCAATCGGCTGATTCTGTATGTATTCAATCCTGCCTTGAATTATTGAAATATCACAGTTAAATTTCTTATATAGATTATTGATAAAGGCACTTTCTGCACTATCTCCAATAAACTTAACCGTAATAATTTCTTTATGTTCATCATTTAATTTCGTATATTGATCTGGTAATTCCAGATGATAGATATCATTTACAAAGTGTCTTGTTAAATCACTTTGTGGATTAGAAAACACAGTAAATACATCTGCATGTTCCACGATTTCTCCATTATCCATTACGGCCACTTCATCACAAATTTCTTTTATGACATCCATCTCATGCGTAATTACAACGACTGTAATCCCCAATTTCTGATTAATATCGCGAATCAAGTTTAATATACTTTTTGTTGTCTCTGGATCCAATGCACTCGTCGCTTCATCACACAACAATATTTCCGGATCATTGGCAAGCGCACGTGCAATTCCGACGCGTTGCTTTTGTCCTCCAGACAACTCTCTTGGATAACTATCACGGCGATGGGTTAGTCCAACAAGATTAAGTAATTCGGTAATGCGAGCATCATACTGTTTTTTCGGAAAATGTGCTGCTTTTAAGCTGAATGCGATGTTTTCCGCCACTGTCTTAGATTGGATTAAATTAAACTGCTGGAAGATCATACCTATGTTTAATCTTTCTTTTTGTAGTTTCTGTTTGTTTAACGTTGTAATATCTACATCATTGACAAGCACTTGACCACTCGTAGGTCTCTCGAGTAAATTTATTGTTCTGAGCAAAGTACTTTTTCCAGCACCACTATAACCAATAAGTCCAAATATCTTTCCGGTTGGAATCGTTAGATAAATATCTTTTAACGCTTGTGTTGTCTTACCATTCCTTCTGTATGTCTTATTGACATCAATAAACTGTATCGCCAATATATTCCCTCCACTTACTTATCCAAAGAAAAAAACGTCATTGCTTAATAGCAATGACGTATTATATGAGTCACTTATCTATCAAGCATAATAGCTTGTTGGATTTAGCACAGTACTCGTAAGAGCCCGCTGCTGAGACGTCATAGGGCCAATTCCCTCAGTCTCTCTGGATAAGATATTTAATTTTTAATATGGTATTTATATTAGTACTCAAATTTTGAATTGTCAACCAATTCTTTAGTTTTTATTTATTTACAACGGTTACTCGCTCTGTTGTTGCATTACTTTCCGTAAATTTATTACGCATCTTCATCAATAATTCATAAACAATCGGTACGACGATTAATGTTAATAACGTAGATGATACTAAACCACCGATTACCGTTACAGCAAGCGCTTTAGAAATCAATACTGACCCATCTCCACCAAATAACAGCGGCATTAATGCGCCAACTGTAGCAAGTGCTGTCATAAGTATTGGACGTACACGAGTCGTTGCAGCTTCTAAAATCGCTTCACGTGTCGGTAAACCTTCTGCCTCTTTGTTAATGACACGGTCAATTAATACGATAGCATTTGTTACAACGATACCAATTAACATTAACATACCGATCATAGATGGTACTGATACAGTTTCTTTAAAAGCTAGTAGTCCTAATATTACGCCTATGATTGTAAAAGGCAATGAGAATAGGATTGCAAGTGGTGCAAGTCCACCTTTAAATGTTAATACTAAGATGAGATAAACAATACCTACTGCTGCAAGCATTGCAAGCCCGAGTTGAGAGAAACTTTCTCCAATATCTTCACTTGTTCCACCAACGTGAACATCAACATTATCAGGGTGTTTTAAGGCATTAACCTTTTCTGTTACATCTTGTGTTGCTTTACTTACATCTTTACCTTTGATTTTACCTTCAACGGATGCTGAAATATTACCATCTTCACGTTTAATCGTGTCAGAAGTTTTAGTTTCTTCGATCTTTACAACATCACTTAATTTCACTGATTTACCTAATGGTGATGTAAGTTTTGTATTTTCTAACTTTTCTTTCGTCCAGTTATCTTCTTTTTTCTTCGTTAGGATAACTTCCGTTGATTGTCCTTTTTCGCCAACTTTCGTTACAACTTTATCATCGCTACGTTGATTTAATGTCATTGCAACTTGTCCAGCTGTTAAACCTAACTCAGATAATTTATTATGATCTACTTTTAAAGTATACGCATCATAACTATCAGAAAGAGACGTATTGACATTCGTTAATGATTTTACATCTTTTAATTCTTTTTCTAACTTTTCAACAACTGGTCGAATGGCTTCTGTCGATGATCCATTTACGGTTACTGTAACCGCATTTGTTGCACCACCTGTTGCGAAGTCCTGGTTTTTCCAATCGCCCTCATGATTTAATTTAGCAATTTTCGATAACACTTTATCCGCTTCATCTTCCCAGTTTGGTGTATCTTTCTTGTACTCTACCATCATCGCCATATCATTAGATGCGATAGGGTTGAATGGATTTTCCCCACCAACAGAGAATTGCGTATTTACAACGTTATCATTTTTAGCTAATATTTTCTGAACTGCTTCACCTTTTTTCACAACGTCTTCTTCTTTTTCACCTGGTTTAGGTTTGTATGTTAATGCCAGTAACTTATCTTCACCTGTAGAAATAAATGACGTACCTAAATAAGGTGTTAAGAATAGACTACCTACAAGCAATAACACACTTAATGCAGATACAATCGCTTTATGTCTTAAAGACCATTCTAATATCTTGCGATAGAATCCAGCAATCTTTCCGACTTTTTCTTCATCATCGTGATGACCTTTAATACCATTCTTAAAGAATATATGGGCAAGCATCGGCACGATCGTAATTGCGATTAAAAGTGAGGCAAGTAATGCGAATACAACCGTCCATGCAAATGGTCTAAAGATTTCACCTATAGAACCCGATACTAAAGCAAGCGGTAAGAATACAGCGATAGTAACCATCGTGGAACTCATGATCGGTACAAACATCTCTTTTGTCGCACTGCTGATTAATTCAAATCCTGTTAACTTCTCATCTTTAAGCGACATACGACGGAATATATTCTCGATAACGACAATCGAGTCATCAATAACACGGCCGATCGCAACGGTCATTGCCCCTAACGTCATAATGTTAAGTGAAATATCCATCTGTTTTAAAATAAGCATCGCCATTAAAATAGACATTGGAATAGAAACAACCGCAATTAAAGTTGAACGAATATTTCTCAGGAAGACTAAGATCATAATAACCGCAAATATTGCACCGATAATCGCTTTCTCAGCCATTGTCTTAACTGAATCTTCAATTGGTTTTGCCTGATCCATCATAAGAACGGTACTCATATCTGGATTATCTTTCTTAAATTGCTTAACTTTTTCCTTAACTTCATTAGCCAAAGTTACAGTGTTAGCATCATCCGATTTAATGACCTGCACACTTAATGAGTCTTTGCCATTTGTTTTAGAAATTGATTCACGACTTTGCACTGTTTTAATATCAGCTACATCTGATAACTTCACAGTTGGCACTTTGGCATTTTTCATCGCTTCCATCATAGCCTTCTGTGCTGCTGGATCTTGCGGCATTTGTGCCGACTGACTTTGTGCTGTTTGACTTTGAGTGGCACTGCTATCTGTTACCGGAATTTTAAGCGATTTTAATGCTTCTACATTTGTAAACTGACCATTTACGATAATACTTTTAAGATCATTCCCAAAAGTATATAATCCAAGTGGTGCATCCATTGTTGCACCTTTAATAAACTGTAATACACTATCTTCTGTTAACTTTTTCGCTTTTAACTTTTTGTCGTCAAACTGAAGTTCAACCTGTTCAACTTCCTGTCCTGAAAATGTAACGTTTGTTACACCTTCAATACCTTCAATTTCAGGTACTAAATCTTTCTTTATCTTTTCTGTTAAAGTCTTGATATCTGATTTATCACTAGATATTGAATAGCTGATAATCGGGAAAGTGTACATCGACATTTGAGATACTTGTTTATCCATAGCACCTTCAGGCATCTCAACTTTATCAATCTGCTTTTCCAGTTCATTTTGTGCTTCATCCATATCTGTACCAAATTTATATTGCACCGTTACAGCAGAAGCGTTTTCAAGAGACTGACTTGTTACTTTTTCTACACCTGATAAATTCTTAACTTTCTTTTCAATCGGATCGGTTATACCTTCTAAAACATCCTCAGGTGTAGCACCTGGATAAGGTGTTGTAATCGATATTACCGGCGTTGACATACTCGGTAACATTTCCATCTTCATCTTCGTTGCACTATAAACCCCAGCTGCTAAAATAATTAATGTCATCAACCAGATAGCGAGTTTATTATGCAAAGAAAAATCAATTATTTTCTTAATCAAGACTTTTCCTCCATTCATATATGAACTTCTTAACAATAGGCAATTTTACATGATTTATCCAAATAAAGCACCTAATATCACACAACTTCATTAAATATTAATATTTTCTTTTCTTTTATATCTTTTACTGATATTTTTTATAGATAATTTGTGTGCCTGTCGTCTGCTTCAGTTCATCAGATAATCTGTCATACAATTCATATGCAAGTGCTAAACCTGGTAATTGAATATTCATTTTCTCTGCTTCTTCTAAAGCAATCTTCATATCTTTTAAAAAGTGATGTGTATAAAAACCAGGTGCGAAATCATCAACTAACATACGTGGTGCAAGGTTTGATAATGACCAGCTTCCAGCAGCACCTTTCGAGATTGTTTCAAGTACACGTTCAACATCTAACCCGGCTGACTTTGCATAATAAAGACTTTCTGCAACACCTAACATGTTAGAAGCGATTGCTATTTGATTCGCCATCTTCGTATGCTGTCCACTTCCTGCAGCGCCAAAATATGCAATAGATGCACCAATGCGTTCAAATAGTGGATATACTTGATTAAACGTTGTTTCATTACCACCTACCATAATAGAAAGCGTGGCATTTTTGGCACCGATATCGCCTCCACTAACCGGTGCATCGAGCACTTCAATTCCTTTTGTTTGACCCGCTTCAAATAATTGCTTAGCCAGTTCAGGACTACTCGTAGTACAGTCAATGAAGATTTGACCACTGCTACCGTTTGTAATTAATCCATTCTCACCAAGATAAGTTTCTTCAACATCTACAGGATAACCAAGTATCGTGAATACGATATCAGCTTGTTCTGCTACTGCTTTTGGTGATTCACACCACACAGCGCCAGCTTCTATTAATGATTGTGCTTTCTCTTTTGTTCTGTTATAGATATATAGTGTTTCGTTTAAATGACTCGCCATGCTACGTCCCATAACACCTGTTCCAATAAAACCTATTTTCATCATAACAACTCCTTAATATTTTTATTATTTAATATTTCTAATATTTTATATTTTTATCTATCAATATATATTACAATATAAGTGATTGGAGGTTAAACCATGCAAAGAGTAATGATGACGATGCTAATTGTCATGCATATTGTATTTTTTTTGAGTTACTTTATTCATAGTGGCATTATATTTCTAACCATATATTTCTGGTTAATATTTTGTATCGTTACTTTTCTGATAGGTGTACATTATCATTTCTCTAATGATCCGAGCCTTTCTAAAAATATTACCTATAGATTACTGGCAATATTTTTAACCTCATTTAGTGTCTTTAACTTCCTATTTATATTATACGTTACATTTGTAAATCCGTTTCTATATATGAATACAAAACAATCAATTTTTAGCATCTTTAACTAAAAAAGGGACTGAACACTTTCGTGTCAGCCTCTTAACCTTTATTAAAAGCATTGATTGCATCCATCGCTTTTGAGATAGCATCTCTAAAACCTTTTTCTTCTAACATTTTTACACCTTGAATTGTAGAACCACCTGGTGTTGTTACCTGATCTTTTAATACACCGGGATGTTCTTTCGTTTGACGGACCATCGTTCCTGCACCAATAATCATCTCACTAACCATTTGATATGCAAGCTCCCGATTTAAACCTTCACTCACAGCATTGTCTGCCATCGCTTCAATGAGGAGATATATAAACGTCGGGCTGGATCCAGTCACAGCAGGCATTAAATGCATTAAAGATTCATCAATCCAATGTGTATAGCCTAAACGTTTCATTATTTCTTCCACTTGCTTTGCTTCTTTTTTCTCGACAAATTCATTTTTACTCATCGCTAGCACACCAGCATTAACCCCCACCGGTGTATTAGGCATAAGTCGAATAATTTTTGGGTGCTCATCAAATTCATCATCAATTTCCTGAATAGATAATCCACCGACGATAGAAATAAGAATATGATGTTCGCATAAATGTTTTGCCATTTTTGAAGTAACTTCACGGTAATTGTTAGGTGTCACACCAAGAATAATTGCATCGTACTGTGTAATATCACTCATCTTTGTAAGTGGTGTAATATTATGTTTTGCATTAAAGCTTTGAAGTTTATCTTTATTTCTCATCCAAATACCTAAATCCGTTCTAGTAAGTCCACTTCTGTTTAACCCTTTAACCATCTCTGTAACCATTTTACCGCCACCGATAAATGCTATTCTCAAAAGCTGTCACCTCAATTATTATATTAACTTTTACTTAGTTCTTATTTTAATCTTCTTCTTAAGATCTGTCATTTTTGGTTTAACAACTTCTATTAAATGATAAATCGGTTGATTTAATACATAATCAAATTCTCCAACTTTTTCACTTAATCTTGTACCCCAGACTTTCTTAAATTGCCATAGTCCAAAATACTCTGAGTCTTTATCTGGCTCTTTACTCGTTCCACCGAAATCGTAACTTGTAGCGCCAACTGAACGTGCATATTGCATCATACTAAATTGCATATTATGGTTAGGTAAGTAATCTCTGAATTCATTGCTCGAAGCGCCATATAAGTAATATGACTTTTTACCAGCAAACGTCAATAATGCACCTGATAATACTTTACCTTCAGGGTGCGTTTGTTTTAAAGTTTCTAACGCTGCAATTTGTTTTTGAATTTTCTCTTGTTTAATATTTAAATCATTTAGCTGATTCTGCGCTTTCTTCTGATCTTTCTTTTGTGTGAGTTTTTCTTTCTGTACTTCAATATCAGTAAGTTCCTGGTTTAAGTTTCGAAGGCCTTTATCTGGTACTAATTTCACTAAAAATAATTCAGCATCGCCATTTGGATTCAATGCATCATAAATATTTTCAAAGTAGGAAACATCTCGCGTTAAAAATCCATCACGCGCTCCTGTCTCTTTCATCAATTCAGCAAATGTACCTAAATCCGTTCTATCACCTTTAATACATTCAGTTCCCATCTTCAAACTGCGTTTCACTTTTGAACGATTGTTTCTTTCAAATGATTTAAGCAAAGTTTCATCGTCAACACTAATATCTGTCACCATCGTCATTCGAGGCTGAATGTAATCTGAACTTAATCCATCGCCGAATCCTCGATGTATAAAGCCTAATGCTTCTAATTGTTGTACCATATTACCCATTGATTCTACTTCAACATCAGGATCGATTTTTATCACATATGCTTTTTCTGATTTTGCAACTTTGATTGCATCCTTTACTAATGCTTCTACCGCTTCTTTATCTTTGTAATCAACAATAAATCCTCTAGAGATATAGCAAAGTTTGTATGGTAATTTAGGTACTTTCTTGAACAACAGCTGCCCAACACCTACAATCTCACCATCTCGACCAACAGCAATACGGCGTGCATACCAACCTGAACGAGATTTTGAAGCTGCCCAATCCGTTAGTTGTAATAAATCTCCGTTATCATGTGTTTTTACGAAATGATCATGTACTTCATTACTTATATTCATTTTTGAAACTGTCATAATAAGAATCCTTTCATTCGTCACGCAACAATTTTTATTATTTTATTGTTATAATTGAACTAATGTTAATGTTACTTTATTATTTTAACATTATTCTATAAAAAATGAGGTTTTTTATATGTTGAAAAATATACTATTAGTGTTACTGACGGTTATCAACGCATATTTTATATATACTATATCAACCGATGCTTCTATTAATTTATTGAGTGTTCATATCATTTCTGCTGGTTTTGCAATTATTTTGTCTATATTATTTTTAATTACGCGCGTTACATCACTTACAAAAATACTTGCAGCTTTAACAATTATTATTACTACTTATCATATCTATTTAATCGTTATGGTCATCTACAATTATGTTTACGTTAAATAAATGCATATACTGCATCATGCACAAGATGTTCGCCTTTAAGGCTGTCATCTTGTGTTTTTATTACTAATCTTCTGATTTTGTTTTCATTTCCAGGGACCAACTTAATATGAGGTAATCCTTCTTTTTTTAATAGAAAATATGTATTGATAACCCCACCTACTACTTCATAATCAAGCCACGATACAAATATTTCTGCAATGCTATCAAAGTCATGCGTTTCGATAACAATCGTGTCGATATTCAAGTGAGGTTGCATGTCGCTTTGCATCGCTTTCTGTCTTAGTTCATCAGGCTCTTTCCATTGTATAAAGAAAGGTAACTCAAAATTACGTTCTTCATCTATATATAAAAGTTCCCATTGTATTAGTTTGCCTTGTGGTGTGACTCTTTCCATCTTTAAGGGGCCAAGCGTCTTTAAACCTAATGACTTAAAGTGATGATTCAGGGCATTAATGTCATGCGTTCTAAAACACAATCGTTTAAATCCTTCAGTATAATTAGTTCTACCTAATGTACTCGCGAAACTCAAATATTCTTTATCATCTTTCATCGCAGCTTCTATTAATTGTTTATCAAATACGTCGATAAATTCGATATAAGATAAATCTATTCTACTTAAACTATTTTTAGTACCTAACGACAAATGTTTTCCTCCCGGGATAATATTTAATTTATTACCCGGAAAACGAAAGTCTTCAATACCATTTATATAATGTATAATATGATCGAATTGAATATCTATATTTTTTTCTTTCATTAATTATCCTTCTTTCTTCTGCCAGACAACATTAATCCATCCACCTGCATTGTCACTCATCACACTTTCATTCTCTAAAGTAAATTCACTTTCCTCAGCATCGGGCGGTACGAATAAGCACTCTCCTGAGCCGATTATTTCCTCCGGATGAATACGCATCAGCTCATCTAAATTTTTAAAACGGGCATGCGCATATACTTTACCTTTGTTATATTCAGGATCCATATAACGCTTCCCCCAAGCACTGTCTCGATTTACGACAGCAATTGAAATTTTACCGCCAGGCTTTAGCACACGATATGCTTGTTCAAAGGCATGTTCTAAATCATCTACAAAATCTAATACACCCATTGAATAAATACGATCAAAAGTATTCTCAGAAAAATGAAGTGCATTAGCATCCATATGTATAAAATTTAAATTTAATTGCTGATCAATTACTTTCTGACGTGCAATCTCTAACATTTCATCTGATATATCAATACCTGTCACAATACATCCTTGCTGTGCAAAAGGAATGCTGTAAATGCCTGTGCCACTACCAATTTCAAGCACACGCATACCTCTTTCAATATCGATCAATTGATTCATTAAATCTGTTTCGACTTGCCAAACATATCGCCCTTTTTTTGTGTCAAAATATGCATCATACTTATTTGCAACTTTATTATTAAATATCGTCATTTCATGCCTCCATAAAAATTTATTTTATGAACTTTAACATTATTCTATACAAAACATAATATTTATTAAAGCAATAGCAGTGTCAAAACAAACAACCTGGAGCTTTTGCTCCAGGCTGGAATATTATTTATCATCTAAAACAAGTTAAACATAAAAAATCGTTTTCAATCCATGCGTTTCAAAACCGTATTAAATCAACACTTTTAGTCATTTTATCAATTTCTATGTTTCTATCCATTGCCCATTTTATCATAAGTCTGCCCATTTTTTGCCCATAAAAAAATCACCCACTAATTAAAGTGAGTGAGCAAAGGACAGAGATAGCAATGAAATAGATATGACATTATAGATCAAGAGATATAACAACTAACGCATGGTATTTCATTAGTTATTTTAAGGCTATGCCCTAATACGTTAATTATACTTTCACGCCCTCACATTTGCAACTGTGTGCGATTGTACTAGCTTTAACTAACAAGTACCCTCTTACTAAAAGTTATCGTGCTTAAAATCGGAATGCGAAGATTATTTATAAATTCTTAACGAAATGTTTATCTGATAATATTAAAGTTTCAATATCTTTTCTATTTTGATTAATTTCTTTTAAATCACTAGATATAGCATTGATGATATCCATATATAAATTTATGTTTCTTTCTCTCAAACCATCAAAAGATATAAAAGTATACACTCCACTACTATCATTTATAGGATTTCTAATAATTAATGATTCCCCATCGTGAGTTATACTATTTCTTATATCTCTAGTCTTTCTATTAAATTGCGTTGCTCGAATCGGGTACTTAATAACGTCATTCTTAATATATTTCTCATAATAAACATGGAACAATAAATTATTATATTTATCTTTAGGTATTAGATTCCCCTTTAATCCATTTAAATGTAAATGAGTGTATACAAATATTTTAGTTTGAATATCATCAAGCGTGTTAATCATTCTAAGACATACATTCAAATAAAACGATGTATTAATGATCGATTGTAAATCATATACCTCTTGATTAACTACTTTCAAAAACGCTTTATCAAAATTTTCTAATGCTACATTGTATAGAAAAAAATTACTATCATAAGTGATTAGTAATTCGTACAATTTAGTACTTTCTTCATCACCTATCGGAAAATTTCCAAAAGCACTTATTAAACTACCTGGATCTACATACTTTATTAAAAATTGATTTTCACCTAACATTTAGACACCTCTTTTTTATCAGTATTATACACTAATAAATTAAATAAGTTGTTGTGTTTTGTAAAAGTAAAAGGTTGCAACTCAATTATGTTAGGTAAATCGTTTAAACCATTGATATAAAAGCTTTTACGGTGCAACCCTTTGCAACCCTGTTCCGTTCGGGAAAACTATAAAAAGGTTGCATGGTTGCATTATTTCATGTCAAGTTTTGTCAGGTCTTCATGTTAGCTTTTGTTAGCATCTATATGTTTTCATCTTCTAGTATTTTCTAGTATTTATGTTTTCACAATGTAGTAATTTGTAGTATATAGTTTTCGTATCCTAACATTATGTTTTCACGTGCCGACATTTGCCAACAATTCACTTCCAGGTGTCATCATTAGTCATCATTTTTTCCTAGCACGTCAACAAATGTCAACATTGTCCCGACGTCGCGACATCTACCCAACATATCCCAACAAAAAAACTACCGTACAAATTAATGTACGGTAGCAATCGACCAAAATACCTCGACGTATCAATATAATAACTGACATGAAGTAAATAGCCTTTTATTGACTATCTAGCCCATTGTTATATCATGATCACGGATATAGACACGTAAAAACCATATATATTATATCATGTATTTCTCTTTTAGGGTGTCCGAAATGTCCGATCCTCTTTTTTTTAGGTGTTAGAAATGTTAGAAGTTTTCTTTTTTTAGGTCTCGGCTTTCTCGGTTTCTTTTTAAGGGGGGCGAAAGAGCCGATTTACTTTTTATATAGTTAAGTTCATTAACTTCTTTTTAGGGGGTGTAAAATCGGTAAATGTCTTTTTAGGGGGTCTAAAACCTCTAAAATTACCTATATGCCTTACATATCTTTTTAATAAGCTGTACTTCTAATTGTCTTATTCTTTCTCGTGATAAATTCACCATTTTGCCAACTTCTTCTTGACTTTTTCCGTCTAACCTCTCGAATAATATCCATAGTTCTCTATCTGTCAGTACCTTTTCAGCGTCATCAATGAGTTGTCTATATTGATTATAGTATTCTATCCCTTTAGATTCCGCTTCTACTTCTTTAATATTTACATGTTCCTGGTATTCATCAGATATATTAAAAAAATCATCATCGTCTATATCATTTGAAACTAATTCACCATCAACGATTGAGAAGCCTGTTAGTTTAATATCCTCAACAACCTTATGGAACGTTTTAATAAAGTGCCTTAACTCATTAAATTCATACATAAATACACCTAATTAATTTCTTTCTCTAAATCTTTAATTAATGTTTTTAATTTAAATCCATGATATATAACTCCATTAGTCGCAAGATATTTCTTTATACATTGCTGTTCATTAAGGGGGTATCTAGCTATAACCCTTTGAAGTATTTTCATATAGATTTCAGATCTAGTTTTATAACGTTCCAGTGCGTTCTTTTGTTCAACTATCCATATCACTAATTCATCAACACTCACGCTTACAGAACGCAATCCTATATCCCCCGTTTCAGTATGCGAGGTTGATAGATGATACATGTCATTTATTTGTTGGGATAATACTTTTATTGTCTTATTTATGTATACGGGATTAAATTTTGTTAATATATCGTGTTCGACAAGTCTCTTTGTATCTCTATATACAAACACACTTTTAACACGTTTAAGCTTCATACACACCCTCCCTTAATATCAAGATAGGGTATGACATCATTGTCACACCCTGCCATTACAATTACTTATTTTGTTCTAACCACTTTAAAAACTTTTTACGATTGGTTACATACTCTTTAAATGTGCTTTCTTTGTCCTGTACCGCCTCTTTATAGTTCTCGATGACTTCTAATATTACTTTACCTTTCTCGTCTGTGAGACGTGCGTCTTGTGGCAAATTATTGATACCTTTGTTCATGTTCACATCATTAATGTGTCGGACATAATAATTTTCGGCTTCTCGTACACCTTTAGCACTTAATAACTCGGTTACATATTCACGTTCCTGGTTTAGTTGTTCTTGTGTATATTTTCTGTTAAACATAATAGTTCCCCCTTATAAATACCTTTCAATGTTTGAATTCATATTGATTGATAATTTATCAGCTGTATAAATATTAGTGTCCATCTTTTCTAAGTGTTCAATAACTTGTCTATATGCTTCGTGCTTATTACCATATATCATTTTATTTAATTCATCTTTATTCATTTTTAGTTTTGTTAATAGATAGGCTCTTTCTTGATCGTGTAATCCATCAATTTTATTAGCAAATAAGTGTAAGCTTGATAATAAGGCTATTGCTTTCATTTTATCTCTCGATGCTAGTTCCATTTTCTCACTCAAGATAGCACTGATTGATGATCCTGTATCTGCATTCATTAATTCTAGAGATAAATCACTTTGCAAAGTTTGAGTATGATATACACGTTTGCTTATTTCACTGCTATCTAAATCGTCGGAATGTGCAATCTGTTGTTTAGCACGTTCAATCGCTTTAATACGTTTAGCCTGGAATGATTCATTTTCACTTTGGATAGATTGCTCTACCTTTGCCTTTTCTTCGTCATAAATGGCTTGTATGCCTTCTTTTAATGCTTGAGGTGTGTATGTGTCCTTATACTCATTTTTGAATGCTTCAGCACGTTCTTTAACGGTCTGTGTGAATGTTTCTGCTTTTGACATTGGTTGAATGTTGTTCAAATGTAATAAAACATCGTTAATCGGCTCGTCTATAATTCCTACTTCGTTTACAATATTGTTTAATTCGTTTGTCATTTTTAATATCTCCCTTTTTTGTTTTGTATTATTTGTGGTTTTAAATCATCTACAGTTACTTTACTTTGTCCGTTTATCATTGCTTTTCTTAGACTTGCTACTTGTTCGGGTGGTGCGTTGGTTACATCAATGAGATAACCGTCAGCGTTTTCTAAATAGTCACGCCCGTTAATACGTTTGATATAGGTCATTGTTATCTCCTTTGGTCTACGTATTGGTTTATGCCAGTTCTTTAATATGTTTTTCCGCTTCTTCTAACGATTCATAGCGTGTTTGTAATACATCTATTCTTGACTTAATAGATCGTTTAGCAATCCTAAACTGTTGTTTATTTCGGCAATAAAAGTAGCCCATTTTACCGCCTACACTTGTTGAGCCTATCGGCAATCTGTAGAACGTCACTAACTCGGATATAAGTTGTTGTAATGTCCTGTGATATGATTTGTCTTTGCCTAGCTGTTCAAGTATCTCACTTGATGAAATAACATCTTGCTTACTGTTAAAAATCACGTTTACAATGTCAGCGTGGGGCTGTGTAAACTTTATACCTACAACATTACCGTCTTTGTCCTTATACTGTTTCATTGCTATCTCCTTTCTATAATTTAGAGTGAGTAATTCAAGTATTGAAAAACTCACTCATAAATTTGTCATCTACTTCATCGAGTGGGAATATCTTACCTGCTTCAATATTCTTTTTTAACTTCATACCGTAATGTAACCAAACATTTTTAATTTCTATATCGTTTTCGCTTAAATAAAGCTGTCTTAGAACGATTAATAGGTCGTCCACTATAAAACTACCATCCACTAATAAAACCTCTGTATAGGCTTATAAAACTCAAATAACACTGTACCTATTTCGGTGTCTTTACTTTTAGCGATAATGCACTCTACTTGTGATTTACCTATTGGATCGTATTCAGTGGCTTTATTGTAATAATCATCACGATATAAAAGAAATATCATATCAGCGTCTTGCTCTATGCCTCCCGCTTCCCTCAAGTCGCTCATCATTGGTCTTTTATCGTTTCGAGATTCTACACCCCTACTTAATTGCGATAAAGCTATTACGACACAATTAAACTGTTTAGCGATTATCTTTAGCTTTCGTGATATATCTTCAACCTCTAAACGTCTATCTCTAAATGTTCCATTTGATTTCATCAAGGTTAAATAGTCTATGATGATTACATTTCTATCTGATTCTTGTGACATCTTACTTGCTGTCCTGCTTATAGTTAATGGCGTTGCCACTTCGTCAGCATTGATAGTAATGTTCATATCTTTGAAGCGGGTCATTGCTTCAGTAAGCTTTAACCTTTCATCATCAGAAATAGAATGAGGGTCTTTAAATCTATTCAGTTTTACTCGTGCCATTGATGATACAAATCTTTGTATGATTTTCTTTGTTGTGGTTTCTAAAGAGAATAAAGTGATATTGTTTCCTTTTTGTTCAAGTTGTAAGGCTAAATTTAACGCAAAGGCAGTCTTGCCGGTTGAGGGTCTCCCTGCTAATATAATCAGTTGACCAGGCTCAAAGCCCCCTATTACGTTATCGAGTTGTTTATAACCTGTCTTGAATAATTGAGGTTCAACTTCAAAATTAAGTTCTCTAGTTATCTGATTAAGTGCTAATAGTTTGTTATCCTTTTTACTAATCTGTAAGGTATCAAGTTCCTGTATCGTCTCTTTTAAGCTGTTTACGTTTTGTCTTGTTGGATCACCTGCAACTAATGAAGTTGCTTTTGACATCATTCTTGCTTTATAAAGTTCCAATACTTCAATTTGATACTGTTTAAAAAAAGTTTTCTTTATTAAGTCATCTTTTCTTAACTGTTTTATTAGTTCGCTAGGTACAAAGTCAGCTTCATGCTTCATTGATTTAGCGTATATCTCGTGTAAGTCTAATTTGTCAGTTAGTTCAATATGTTTAATAAAGTTGATTGCATAAGGGTCTGTAAACATATCAGACTTTAATTCAAGTTCCGTTATTAATTCGGGGTATCTGATTAAAGAGCCTATTACTAAATGTTCCATGTTGTCACTGTAGTTCATTTTGTAATACCTCCTTAAACTGATTCAGCTTATCAAATGATTGCTGTCGTTTAATCGGGTCATACTCAACTTTGTTCCGTTCTCTTTCTCTTTCAAGTTCTTCGTATTCTAATTGTGCGGGGTTAATTTCTTGATAGACTGCTATGTCTGATATGTGGGGGGCATACCTGCTACTTCGATAGTATGCCTCTAACTTCATATCAGTCTTAACATAATCAGCCTTATCAAGTTCCTTTGCCCAAACCTTAATGATTGTTTCATTCAGTTTCATGTTCGGATAAAGGTCTTTAACTTTCTTTATGATCTGATTACGTTCTTCTTTTAACATATTGTCCTCCTAATCGAGTTGATTAAGCATGTCATCAATATCAACATCATTCACATCTACAGATGAATTAAAAGATTTATTAATTGGTTTAGCATTTAAATATGATTCAAACTTTGTTCCAAACAATGTTTCGGGTCTTAAGTATTGATTCATCTTTTCATCGTTCAACCATTCCATAGTTTTGTTATCAATTACTGTCTTAAAATCATCTAATGTAAACCCCTCATTAAGTCTTGAAATAATATATCTTTGTGTTTTTTTAGATGTATCTTTAAATGATTTATTAGTCTTAAAATTAAGATACTCGACAATATCTTTTATATTAATACTGTTATTTTTAAGACTGTTATTTTTAGGGGGGTCATTT
Source organism: Macrococcoides goetzii (assembly GCF_002742385.2). Classification (GTDB taxonomy): domain Bacteria; phylum Bacillota; class Bacilli; order Staphylococcales; family Staphylococcaceae; genus Macrococcoides; species Macrococcoides goetzii. Next base: position 270,501 of record NZ_MJBI02000002.1, on the reverse strand, counting down.
TGTCCCGTTACGATTTGTCCCGTGACAAAATGACCCGATACGGAATTAGCATCATTAACATTTGTTATCGGGTAGTTTTGTACCGGTACGTTTTGACCCGATACGATACCATGTTTTAATGTATAAATGTTATTACTAAAACCTTTATCTTTTCTATTTCTCTTGACTTCAATCAGTTGCATTTCTTCAAGTTGTTTCCTGTATTTCTTAAATCTTTTATCACTAATATTTAATTCATGACATATTAGGTCAACGCTTGGAAATGCGGTATTACTTTTACCTGCAAAAGAGCTTAAATAAGCGTACAAACCTTTTGCTTCTATGTCTAAATCAGGATTTCTCATAACTGATTGAAATACAACACCATAACGCTGTTCTTGTGGTAACTTTTTATCATCGTTTGTCATTATGTCACACCGCCCACTCATCCTTTCGTAATGTTCTATAAACATATCCATCTGTCTGTGTCTTACGAACATCGTTTTATAGGTTGAGGGGTGTTAGACACCCCTTAATTATTTAATTGATATATGATATAATTTTTATATGCATATTTTGGTTTATGCTTTGCCATTACTTAGTTTGGTCGCTGAGGTAATGGCTCTTTTTATGTCTAAATACCAAAGCGAAATATTGACCGCTATCAATGAAACGTCTTAAGTTTCTATGCACTGCTTCAACATTTGACTTATAGTAGTCTGTTGCACGTTGAGTAGTGAATACAACTGTTAAAATACCAGGTCTGTACTCATTCAACTTGATTTCATTTTCTACATCTGCACGATCATATAGCTTGATATTTCTCATACTCACACCTCTTTTTTATGTTCTTTAATCATCTTGAGGTTTTCGATTCTTAGTTGTGCCATTCTAATTTCTGACCTCATAATTCTGCCTAACCTATTAAGCACATCTTGATACAACTCAAAATTAAGTTGTAATTCTGCTTCTGCTTCTTTTGTAGTTGCGTGGAATAACAATGATTTATCTGACATAGCTAGATGAATGTTAGGTGCAACTTCTCCAAATATCTTCACCTTAATAAACCTCGCAAGTCTCTAATATCCGCTTCAAAACAACCGATAGAAGCGTTACCAGTAAAGCCGTTTACAAGTTTCTTCATTGCATCTAGTGGTAATGTTGCTATAACCTCATCTTGTCCGGCAATACGGATGTTGTACCATGCTAATACTGTGCGTTTAAATGTGAATTGTTTCATTATAGATAACCCCTTTCATCTAGGTCTGTTAGATCATGCATTGCTAACCATGTTTCAATGCCTAACTTAATATCGTACAAGCGATTGTAATTTTTGAATGATAAATCTTTAAATACTTGATTCGGTATATCATCTTTGAAATGTTCCGATACCTTTAAATCTTCAAGTAATTGATGCACGTCATAAAGAATAGCTTTTATATTCGGCTTATAATCCGGTGTTGCGTCTGCTTCTCGTTGTTGTTGTGAGATAGCTTCTAAGTCCTCACCAGCCGAAAGTAATACCTCTTGTAAATATTGTGCTTTATCAAAATCATTTGGATTGTTTCCGTCTGTAGCAACTGATTGAATTTCAGAAGCTTCTAAAACATCTTTTGCAATCTGTTGAATGTTTCTCATGTTATTTGTCCTCCTAGTTTTATAAGTGTGCTTTATTTATTGATTTTAAAAACTCGTTGAATGTCTCTAAATGCACAAGTGTCATAGACTGCGATACCGACACTTCTACATCTTCAAAGCCCTCGTCTTTTGCTCGTTTTAATAAGCGATAAACTGATGTGCGTGAAAGGTCATAAAGCTTCATAAGAGTATTCGGCTTTGCATAAATCGGTTTAAATTCTCGAATTTCATTCTCACTCATCACCGTTATTTCGGGCGTTGGTGTCGGTAACTGGACTATTTTTGTCATCTAATTCACCTCCTTTTGTTTAATATCAAATAGTTCTTCAAGTTCTTTTCCCAATGTTTTCGCAATAACAGAAGCGGTTTTTGGACTTAATGATCGTTTGCCATTGATAACCAAACTCAAATAAGAGCGATTGTAATTTATCATTTTAGAAAATTCCGCTAATGTTAAACCATTTTTCACTAACTCAAATTTTATAGCTTCAGTTCTCGGTTTAATAACTGTCATAGTAACACCTCCTATATACCAAACTTGGATGACAACTTTCCTTGTCCGGTTATTTAACTAAATAATAAACGATTAGCAAATTAAAAGCAACCACTTTAATTATTTTTTTATTTAAGTTACTGGACAAGTTTAGTTTGCTTTTTTGTTGCTATCTATTTATAATTATTGTTGTAAATATAATTGGAGGGATAATAATGATAAGAAATAGATTAGCGGAATTAATGCAATCAAAAGGTATTAAGGTAGTTCAATTATCTAAAGAAACAGGAATATCAAGAAATACAATTACTAACACAGTACAAAATGATAGCGAAATGTATAGACTTGATACTATAAATAAAATTTGTAACACTCTTAAAATTACGCCCTGCGACTTTTTTGAATATTCACCGATAGAAATAGAAATAGAGGTTTCTCACGATCCCGAGATTTTACATATAGGTAGAACTGTCAACGAATCATATATAGCAGATGATATTAATCTCGAATTAGATATTATCTTTACGCTTATAAAAGATGGGAGAACAAAGAATGTGTACGGTACATTAAAATACTTACCTCAATCAGTAATTACAACTAGCCCTATTCATACATCAAGCATTTCTTATTCATTGGATATGAATGAAAATCAAGACAATATAAACGAGTTATCGTCTGAGGTCAATAACTTATCAAGTGGTTTTAAAAGTATGATCTATAAAAAAATGATTAATGAAATAAAAACATATTTAATTAATTATTCTGCTAATATTGAATATCCTTTTTATACAACTTATCTCATTAATTTCGATGTCGAAATTAAGGATGTAGTTCAAGATGTACAAATTGAAGTTATTTCAAACGTATTCACTAAATTCTAAGGAGGTGTTGTTATGTGGTGTGAGGAGTTCCAGGATAAACACGGTATAACTAAATACCGCTTCATAGAAAAGTATAAATGCCCTCTTACAGACAAGTGGAAGCGTACAAGCGTTGTAATGAATAAGAATACTAAACCCTCTCAAAAAGAAGCGGAGAGACGACTACAAGCTAAAATAAACGCTAAGATAAATGATAATAGTGTTAAAGAGTTGCACACTCTAACATTCCCTCAAGCTATAGATGAATGGTTTAAATACTATAAGAATACATCGGGGTCAAAACCGACAACCTTAAAAAATCGAAAGTATGAGATTGAGACTATTAAAAGTGCTTTCCCAGATGATTTATTAATTAAAAAGCTAACCCTTTCAATGTTACAAGAGCAATTAATTGAATGGGTAGAAGCGGGATATAGTCATGATTATATTAGAGCGTTAAAGACTGATATTACTAATACAATAAAGTATGTATATAAGTACTACAATATGGCTGAAATACCATTTTTAAATGAGTTAGCTGTGCCTAAGAAGTCAAAAACACGCGAACAAATAGAAGCTGAAAGAAAGAAATACTTAGAAGATAGTGAATTGAAGATTATATATAAAGCTTTTGATGATCATATTGGAAGTACAAAAGGTGTAACTAAACGTAATTTAACTGTTATTAAACAGATTATTGAGTTCCAGGTGTTAAATGGTTTACGTATCGGGGAATTATTAGCCCTCAAAAATGAGGACATCGACTTTGAGAACAACACTATAAAAATCGACGGAACATTAACGCCTATCAAAGAAAAGGGCAAACATTATTTCGGTACTAAGGGAACACCTAAAAACGAGGGATCACGACGAAAGATATTAATTACTTCTCAAAGTGTCAGTATATTGAAAAACCGCATCATCGAGAATAAAAAAGAAAATCAATGGAATGATAAATTTGTTTCTACCGGTTTTGTATTTTGCAATAGTTCGGGGTCTCCTTACGATAGCACACGCATTAATAAAATACTCAAAGAAGTATTGTCTGAAACACCATTAAAACATAAGCACATTACTACTCATATAATGCGACATACTCATATTTCAAAGTTAGCACAATTAAACATCCCATTAAAAGCAATAATGGAACGTGTGGGACATTCAGATCATAAAACAACATTACAAATATACAGTCACGTTACCGAACAAATGAATAAGGATATGATGAGTAAATTAGAAGCGGTGAGCGAATTTTGAGAGATAAATTTTATTTTTATTTGATGATAATATTTTCTATTTGTATAACTATTATTTTAATTTTTTCCTATGGAAGTGCAATGAAGATTATAGTTGATGCTAAAAGTTTAGAAGCTTATTCCTTGATGATAGCTTTTGTAGGTCTTTTCACAACTTTCTTAGGAGCATATTTAGGAGCTAAAGTGTCAGGTGAGTATACGTTAAAAGCTTCTCAGATGATTATTGACGAACAAAACAAAATAGCTTTAAAGAGAGCTAAATTTTTAACTGAAGATTTGTTCTCTGAATCTATGTCTTCAATTAATAAAATTAGACCATTTGATTTTGGATTTCCAATAAATGAAGAAAAGTTTAATTTAAATCTTAATCCTACCTTTAGAGAAATAGAATATGAATATGTACAAGAATCTCTTTTAAAAGATTTTAAAGATAATATCGATGAACTAAAAAACTTCAGACTTACGACTGACTTCTATTTATTATCTCCTGAATTTCAAAAAGAAATTACTAATACCATAACTCAACTTAGTAAATTATATCAATTGTTTCAAGATTTAAATTCTTATTTAGAAAAGGATATAAATGAAAGCGATATGTTCTTTGTAGCAAAGAAGAAAGAGTTTCACAATACTTTAGACAATCTTTATATGAAAAGGTATCACATTCTCAAAAATCAGAATCATTAGTCTCTCAGTATGCCCAATTTCTGCCCAATTTTATATCCAAAAAACACAAAAACAACCCTTTAACCGTTGAAGTTAAAGGGTTTTTAAAATTATTATTTATCATCTAAAACAATATATGTTGCTTTAATTGGACCATGAACACCTACTACAAGTTTCATCTCTATATCCGCTGAGTTAGATGGTCCAGTAATTAAGTTAATGCAAGTTGGAAAGTTAGCTGCATCTTTCATCATTTCATTCATTTCTTGAGCAGCTTGTGTAAATCTTGGCACAATAGTAGATTTAGGCACAATGGCAATATAAGTTGCAGGTAAAAGACTTACGCTTCGACCAATTCCTTTATCTGCATATAATACAACTGTCCCACTTTCAGCTAATGTTGATTCACTAATTGTAATGCCGACATTCGCACGTTCTGCCACATGTAAATTTTCAGCACCTTTAGTTTCATCCCAGATAAAAGCATCTTGTGCAGTTAAATCAATACCGTATTCCTCATAGCGTTTATCATTTGTAGCGATTACTTCACCATTTCCATATTTCGCAATAATATCTGATAAAGTTTTATTTACTTCATTTGAATTTGTCACCACTAAATCTGTATGAATAAATTCACATTGCTGTTTTAAAACGTCCAATAATTCATCTTGAGAAAGTCCTATTAAAGTTTTATCTTGCGGTCTAAACTTCCACTCAGGGATTTCTACCTTTGCAGGCATTGCACGATTAAGATTTTTTGAGATGTTACTAATAAATGAATCTTTATTTTGGATTGTTCCTTTCATTATTTCGCACCTCTTTTCAATCTGTTTTGCATCCAGTCACGGAAATTTTCTTCATCCGGCATTGGGAAATCACGTGTATCAGTCCAGGCATGTAATGGTTTCGGTCCTTTTGTTATCATATGTTCTTGTTTATTTTCAAATGGTGCCATCATTGAAGGGGCCATCTTAGTGCCATATTTAAATAAAGTTGCATGAGATGCTCCCATACTAAATCCTTTCATGACTAATCGTTCTGCTACAGGAGACATGTGTTCTTCTTCCACAATGACACGTCTATGTTCTAACAATAAGTCATGTAACGGGATTTTAACAGGACATGCTTCTGTACAAGCACCGCATAGCGTTGATGCATATGGTAGTTCTTTATAATCTTTATAACCACCCAATAAAGGTGTCAATACAGCACCAACTGGTCCTGGATAGATAGAACCATAAGAGTGTCCTCCAACTTGGCGGTATACAGGACAAACGTTAACACAAGCTGCACAACGGATACATTGTAAAATAGATTGGAATTGTGTACCTAATATTTTAGAACGTCCATTATCAACGATAACTAAATGAAATTCTTCTGGCCCATCGATTTCATCATCTGCACGAGGACCTGTTAAAGTTGTCACATAACTTGTTAAATTTTGTCCAACAGCTGCACGTGTTAACATGGAAACTAATACTTCTAATTCTTCATGCGTAGGTACAATACGTTCCATACCCATCACAGTAATCTGTGTTTTTGGTAATGTTGTTACCATACGTGCATTACCTTCGTTCGTTACTAATGTGAAAGATCCACTTTCAGCAACACCGAAATTACAACCTGTAATACCGACATCTGCTGTTAAGAATTCTTCACGAAGCTTTTTACGTGCAAATAAAGCAAGCTCTTCCGGCGAACTTGATTTATCATAACCTAACTTTTCTGTAAATACCTTTTGGATTTGCTCTTTGTTCATATGTAATGCAGGAGCAACGATATGTGATGGTGGATTGTGATCATCAACTTGTAAAATATATTCACCTAAGTCTGTTTCAATTACTTCACAACCAACAGCTTCCATCGCTTTGTTCAAATCAATCTCTTCTGTAACCATTGATTTTGACTTTGCTACTTTCTTAGCTTTTTTATCTACTAATACTTTTTGAACATACTCATTTGCTTCTTCTGCAGTTTCAGCAAAAAATACATGTCCACCTTTTGCTGCGACATTTTCTGCAAGCATATTTAAATAATAATCTAAGTTCGCTAAAGTATGCTGACGTATCTCTTCAGAGTGGCTTCTCCACTCTTCCCAGTTACCTAGAGATTCCTGAGATTTTATTTTTCGTTCACGTAATCTATCTTGTGCACTAGAGACTGCACCACGCATGAAATCATCTTTAAGTTCTGTTTTTACAGCTTTTTTGAACGTCTCATTACCGATTTTCATACTCATTATACAGTCACCGCCTCTGTATTATTATTCAGAATTTCTACGATATGGTAAACCTTAACTTTTTCACCACGACGTTTTAAACGTCCTTCAATGTTCATTAAGCAGCTCGCATCTGCGCCGACTAAATAATCAGCACCACTTTGTACGATACAATCTACCTTTTCATCGACCATTTCACCTGAAACATCGTTCATCTTAACAGCGAATGTGCCGCCAAACCCACAGCAATTATAATATTCAGGAAGTTCTACAATTTCTAATCCTTCTACTGCTGATAATAATTTCTTAGGTGGCTCTGAGTTAAGTAATAAACGTGTATTATGGCATGATGGATGCATCGTTGCTTTACCTTCTAACTTTGCACCTACATTCGTAACACCTAGAACATTAACGATAAATTGCGTCACTTCATAAGATTTATCTGCTAAACGTTGCGCACGATCTCGCCATACCATATCATCTTTAAATAGGTCAGGATAATGTTTAAACATTGTAATACAAGAACCTGATGGTGCCACAACATACTCTGAATTTTCAAAAGCTTTGATCATGTTTTGTGCGGCTTTTTTTGTTTCTTCATGATATCCAGAATTATACGCCGGTTGTCCACAACATACTTGTGCTGCTGGAAAATCTACTTCACAACCTAATTTCTCAAGTAATTCTACAGTTGCAATGCCCACTCTTTTTTCAAAAACGTCTACTAAACATGTACTAAACAAACTTACTTTCATAATAAACACCCCTCTAGTCATCAATATCGCCCAATATTGATAAAATTTTCAGTCATCGGATGACTGTATCTCTAACAGTACTATTCTATTGGAATGATAATTCAAATGCAAGTGACAAAATTCTATAATTCATTTATCTTACTTTGTTTCTAAATGTTCTAATAATACATATTCCACTTCTTCTAAATGTTTAAGCATCTTTTCCTCAGAAAGTTTAACGTCTTTTTGCTTGATGGCTTCATAAATCTCCAGATGTTCTTTATATAACTTTTCGATAGATTTCGTTTCTGTATAAATCCAGATTTTACGTGTCTCTTTCATTGTTGTCTTCACTTTGTCTGATACTTCCTCTAATAATTGTGCTAACAATTCATTCTTAGTAGCTTTAGCAATCGCTAAATGGAAAGCAAAGTCACTTTGTTCTCCTATCGCTTTATTATTTACCGCAAGTTTCATCTGCTCGAGTGCATCTTTAATGTTCTGTAGATCCTCTTCTGAATGCTTCACAGCAGCACGACCTGCAGCGCCAACTTCTATGATTTTACGCACTTCTAATAAATCAATAATATCTTTTTTAGTATATACTGCCATCTCTTTAGAAAAGACTTTAGGTTTAATATGCTTTACAAACGTTCCTTCACCATGACGGATTTCAACGAGTCCCATTACACGCAAAGCATTTAAGGCTTCTCTAATAGATGCTTGTCCTACTCCATAATCTTGAGCGAGTTTTTGAATCGATGGCAGTTTTTCATCGATTTCAAATTCACCATCTTTGATTTGCGTAATAATACGATCTGCAATCTCTTCATATAATTTCTTCTTTTCAATTCTTACCACATTCATTCCTCCGATACACCCTATTGGTGCTATTATATCAAAGGATAAGTTAAGTGTGAGGTTTTTCAAAAATAAAAAAGACAGGTAATTACCCTGTCTTTAGCAACATTATTTACGCTTCATTTTTCCAACTGGTTTTGTGAATCCAGCTGAAATATTTTCTTTATCAAGTTCATTAATCTCTACTTTAACTTTCCCATTAATAATATCTGAATCTACTTCGTCATTACCTTTATCATTAAACGTTTCAATTAGTCCATTCGGTTGTTCGAAACATATTGTATAGTGGCCGTTTAATAATAATGCTTTATATTCACCATTTTCATCAGTAATCACTTCTTCAACAAGTTCATTTTCTTTGTAGATTGATACTTTTATATTTTTTAATAATTTATCTGGTCGATCATACTTACCGTTGTGATTCTGATCTAAGAAAGCTATTCCAGATAAAGTTTTTGGAACTTCTTTAACGATTTCTTTTTCTACAATATCAACTGGAAGTAATTTGTAGTTGCCATAACTGTACGTCACTACACCTGTAATAACATGATATGTTTTACCAACTTCTAATCCTGATTTTGCTTTAATCATAAATGTTTTGCCGTATTTATCTTCTACCGTATATTCCTGATGCTCATTCACTGATTTTACAGTAACATCATTAATTGTAATTAACTCTGCTTCTTCTGTTTCACCGATAGCAGATAAGTCTTTAATTTCAGGTGTCACTTTTGAAGTGCCTGTTACTTTAATATTTTCAGATTCGATTTGATATAATCCGAAATATTCACTTGTTTCTCCAGTAGCTTCAATGACATCACCAATATTAGGTTTTACTGTTTTACTGCGGACAACAATGCCACCAGTATTGTCCTGAATATAAATGTTGTAACCATCGATATGTGTTACTGTTCCAGTTACAATTGCGTTAGTACCTTTGCCTGAATCACGAGCTGACTGAATATCCATTGCTTTTGCCGGTTCAGTCACGACATCTCCTTCACCGTTTCCTGCTGCTGGTTTGTAACCTTGTGCAATTGCTTCATCTTTAGTAAAGAATATACGTTTATCTACTGGTACCTGATCGTAGTTTTGTGGATCATAAAATACTTTCGTATCAGAATTACCAACATATCTTAAGAAACCTTTGCCATCATATCGTGCACGGAATGCAAAAGGCAATTCCATTTGAGGATTCTCTTTGTTCCACATACCAAGCCCAGCATCTTGCGCTGCTTTTACTGCTGATTGAAACATGTTATAGTCTTCCATACTTAATACTGGCCAGATAAAGTAAGTTGCTGCAAATCCTTCTCTTACCATTTCTAAATTAATGTTCACATTGTCACTCGTACGGATAACTTGTCCTAATACACGTCCGTAATCATCCGTAATATGATCCTTATTCACTTTCACTGTAATATCCATACCGGCAGTTAATTTTTCATTCAAAGCTTTTTTCGCTAATTCTCCGTAATATTTTTGATTATGATTTAAGTCTGTTGTAATTAAACTTTCGTCATACGCATCTAAATGATATGTTTCAGCTGTATCCATGTTCACGAAACGAATTGTATCAGAGCCCATAATAGCAGGTGAGATTTTAATTGTATCACCATCTACTACTCGTAAAACTTTTACTTGATACTCATCTTTAGCAACTTCTGCTGGAGGTGCAATTACATTACCATCAAATTGACCTAATTGTTCAAACGAATCTTTTGGTAAAGCAATAAACTGCTGATTTGGATGATATGCATCTTCGATATTTGTATCAGCTGTCATCAAATCATTTGTACGTACTAACGTCATATCTAATGTTGAAACTTCTGTTCCAAAGTTCGTTCCTGGATCTACACCAATTTGTCCGATAGAATCCTGAATAACGCCATCTTTAGTTACTACATCATAATTTTGGAATAAAACGATCGTGTCATCACCATTGAAATTCATTACAGCACTACCTGTTGTAAGTTGCGCCTTTGATAACACCGCTTCACCCGCATTTTGATTTGCAACAACATATGTTGATTTTGCATTGATCGTACCTGATAACTTTAAAGCTGTAACCGTTCCAGTTGTTCTGTTTGCACCATTCGTAAAAGTAACAAGACTATAATTTGATAAATCAACTGGTGTATCGCCTGGGTTATAAATTTCAATTGCTTTGTTATAGCTAGAACCTTCTACATACTCAGAAATTAATAAATTAGATGCCGCATGCGCTTCTTTTGAATAAGGCATCATTGAAATCATTAATACAACTACTAATACGAGTCTTAAGATTTGTTTCATGTCCTTTACTCCTCAAATGTGAATTATTATTACTTATTCACTGTATCAGTTGTATGTGTATTTCATATTTATTTTTTGTAAATTTATTGTTAAATAAAAAGACGAAATTCCTTTCGAAGTTTCGCCTCTTTGATAATTAATGAACTTTATAAACTCTCGCCTCAAACGGCATTAGTGTAAATACATCAGCTGATTGTTTATCGATTGGATAGTTGTTCAATACTTGTTTTTCTATAGCTAAATCGAGCTTATTATCTGTCTTTAAAGTGACTTTGTCGTGACTTAAATTACCTAAAATAATAAATTGTTCATCATCTAATGTACGCGTATATGCAAAAACATTTTTGTCTTCCGGATAGATTAAATCAAATGTTCCATATGTTAATGTTAAATTTCCCTTCTTTAATTGAATCATTTTTTTATAGAAATTTAATAGTGAATCTTCTTTTCTTTCCTGTACGAATACATTAATCTCTTCATAGTTTGGATTCACTTTTAACCACGGTGTACCCGTTGTAAAACCAGCATTTTTTGTATCATCCCATTGCATCGGTGTACGCGTATTATCTCTTGAGATACGCCCTAACATTTCTAACACCGCTTCTTTTGTCATTCCTTTTTTAAGTTCCTGATTATAAATATTTTTAGCATGCACATCATCGAAATCATCTATTGTTTTAAAAGGATAATTGGTCATCCCAATTTCCTGACCTTGATATATAAACGGCGTACCTTGCAACAAGAAATATACAATAGCATGACTTGTGGAGCTTTCAAACCAATAATTTACATCGTCACCCCATGTAGATGAAACACGCTGACGGTCATGGTTCTCAATGAACAATGCATTCCATCCTGTTGCTTCTAATCCTTTCTGCCATTCACTTAATACTTTTTTGTAACCTAATATATCAAAACTTTTACCTACATTGTGATCCCATAGATTTAAATGTTCAAATTGAAAGACCATGTTAAACTTACCGTTATCTTTGCCAACCCACTCATCAGCATCTTTAGTTGTGACACCGTTTGCCTCACCAACCGTCATAATGTCATACTTATCAAAAGTGTTTTCTTTTAATTCCTGTAAATAGTTTTGAATCCCAGGCTGATTCATATGGCCATCAAAAGATTCAGCGTAGCCTAACTTATCAACATTGGGTAAGTCGCCTTTTTCGAAACTTTTTTTGATGTGACTGATAGCATCTACTCTAAAACCATCGATTCCCTTATCAAGCCACCAGTTCACCATATTATAGATTGCTTGACGCATATCTTTATTTTCCCAGTTTAAATCGGGTTGTTTTCTGCTAAATACATGCATGTAATATTGATCAGTTGTCGCATCATATTCCCATGCCGAGCCTTCAAATATACTTGCCCAGTTATTCGGTTCCTTACCCTCTACACCATCTTTCCAGATGTACCAGTCACGAAATGTATTATCTTTACTCTTTCGAGCTTCAACAAACCATTGATGTTCATCACTTGTATGGTTGATTACAAGATCTAAGATAAGTTTCATACCTCGCTCATGCACTTCATGTAATAATCGATCAAAGTCTTCCATCGTTCCAAAATCTAACATGATTGCTTGATAATCGCTAATATCATAGCCATTATCATCGTTAGGCGATTCAAATATCGGACTCACCCATATTACATCTATTCCCAATGCTTTCAAATAATCAAGCTTTTCAGTAATTCCATTAATATCACCGATACCATCGCCATTTGAATCTTTAAAACTTCTTGGATACACTTGATAGCATACCGCTTCTTTCCACCATTTTCTTTCTATCGCCATAGCGACCTCCTATTGTGCATTATTATTTTGTTTTTGGTCATCTTCTATCACTTCACGGGCAATCTGTTTAATTTCTTCAACATATTTAGCAATTGCTTGAAATATTGGAAAAGTATTGTTCAGTCCCATTTCAACGATTGATGATACTGCAACTGTTACCGGATTGATACTTTTCATTTTAAACGATGTTCTAATTAATTGCACAATTTTTGTAAACTCCATCAGTTGAGACAGCCCATTATTTTTATCTTTTTCTTTCATTTCTTCAAACTCACGGACAAATTTATCTATATCAATCCATTCTTTTCGACGTTCCATAATATCATCTTCTTGAATTTTAAAGTGGGTCATAATAGTACGCTCTATAACTTTAAAGTTTTCTTTTAAGACAATTTTTTTGAAGCTTGGAGTAAAGAGTTTTGGGAATGATGAGTTAACTTTGTAATTCAAATAACTTTCAAGATACGATGCATCATTATATCTAAGCATATATTCTTTTTGTTCCTCTTCAAATATACTTTCAATATGTAGTTTAAGTGTTTCTATTCCTGTATCATCTAAGACACTCGTAAAATGATATTTGAGTGGTGTCTTAATATATGGCTTTAAAGTTACTTTTAATTCAGTATCTTTATCACGCATCAATATTTCTTTATCATCTTCACCATTCACATCGATTAATGCATCAACTTTATTGTAGATGAAAGTTATCATCTTTTCTTGTTTACTTAAATATTTAATCATCTCAATATCTACTTCTTTAATTTTACTGGAAAAAATATAAAAATAATGTTCAATCGCCGCTTCATTCTGAATAATCTTTTTATATTTCTGAACAGTCACTTCCTCTGTACCTACCCCAGGAAAATCTACTAAAAATCCATAATCATTAAATGGATAAGCAGTTGTCTCTAATGTAGCATCAGTATGCACTGATGTATGTGCTTTAGATGGACAGAGCGCATTAATCAGTGCACTTTTACCTGCATCTGGTTGTCCAATAATGCCTATTTTGTTTAACGACCTATTTCTAATAAATGTTTCATATGCTCTTATTAATGGATGCTTTTCCATTTCTGTCACCCTTCCACACTATTTCTTTTCTTATTCCCATTTATCTTAATAGCAAGCATAAAAAGGCACATTTCCTTTTTGAAAATGCACCTTTTATTACATTACAATCTTCTTCTCATTAAATATAAGAAATATGGTGCTCCGAGTACACTGACAATAATCCCTGCAGGCATACCAGCTGGTTCAATTAAAAGACGTCCTAATGTATCAGCACAACTAAGAAGTATCGCACCTAATAATAACGTAATTGGTATAAAAATTTGATGTCTAGGTCCAACCAGTTGTCGCGCAATATGAGGTGCAATCAAACCCACGAATGCTATACTACCACAAATTGAAACCGCGCTTGCACACAACATTACAGAAATAATCAGAATTACTAATCTTTCTCTGTTAATCCTTATGCCAAGACCTGTTGAAATATGTTCATGGGTATTAAGAATATTTAGTATATCTAGTTTCAGCAAAAGGATAGGTATCGTGATAATTAATACTATAATAATCATCCAGACAAATGGCCATGTATCACCCCATATATTACCACCTAGCCATTTAGAGATAAATTCAACATCTTCTTTATTAAATTTCGATGTCATCATAATCATCGCACCACTCAATGCAGTAGACAACCCAACCCCGATAAGAATCATTTGCATCGGATTTAAACCACGTTTAGAACTACTCAATAGAAATACTGTCGCCGCTGTAATCAGACCACCAATCAAACTAAATAGCGGCAGTACATATACAAAATTACTGCTGTCGACCGGCATGAATATCATCAGCAATGCAATAAAGAAGCCACTGCCTGCGTTTATCCCTATAATACCTGGATCTGCCAGTGGATTTTTAGTAATACTTTGCAGTAGTGCACCACTTAAACTAAGTGCAGCACCACATAATATCGTTACAAGTAATCTTGGCATACGAAATTCATAGAGCACCATCGTATCTGTTTCATTCCCCATACCAAATAATGTTTTTATAAATTGTAATGGAGACATTTTAAAGTCTCCAACAGTCATACTTACCGTAATGATTACAAACAAAATAATAATTAAAATAGATGATATAAACACATTTTTAGTTTTAGTGTGCATTATGAAATACCTACCTTTCTTACGAGATATATAAAGAAAGGTACACCTATAATTGAAATGATTGCACCTACTGGAGACTCTCCCATCATGCGTGCCAGTATATCAGCGCAAACAAGAAATATACCACCTAAAAGCGTTGCGACAGGTAGCAGCTTCCTATAATCTACGCCAACTAAAAGACGTGCAATATGCGGAATCATCAATCCAACAAATGCTAAGGAACCTGCCATTGCCACTGCGACACCGGCTAAAACCATCGTTAATAATGAGAATATAATTCTTATCGACGTTAAATTGACTCCTAAACCTTGTGCCATTTCATCACCTAAAGATAACACAGTAAGCTTATGACCGATAAGCAGTACGAAGATGATAACAATTAATATTATCGGGGATGCATATTTTAGTTGTGTCCAGGTCGTACCAGCAACACCACCACTAGACCAAAGCATCGAACTTTGATTCGTTCTAAAATATAACGAAATCCCTTCAGCAATCGCTAATAACAAACTACTAACGGCCGCACCAGCTAATATAATACGCATCGTATTAAAGCCACCTTTTTTACTTAAACCGAGTATCAATACAATGGTTCCTCCAACAATTGCACCGATAAAACCAGCCAGTATAATCGCAAAAAAGTTCGCTCCACGCGTAAATGCAAATAAAATACTAATACCTAAAGCTGCTCCTGAATTAAGTCCGATTAAAGCAGGATCTGCCAAAGGATTCTTAGTCACTCCCTGCATCACTGCACCAGTACAAGCAAGACTCATCCCGACAAGCATGGCAGCTATTTCTCTAGGCATACGTATATCACGAATTATATTATGTTCAGAAATATCTCGATAATGAAATAGCGCATCATATATTGTTTGAAAACTATAGTTATTTACACCCAACATAAATGAAACAATTAACATTGCCAGCAATAAAAGAAGAAGCAAAGGAATGACGATGTACAATTTCCCGGAAAATATATATCGCTTATTTAAAAATGTACTTTGTTTATTCATCTGAATCCCTACTATAGTGCTTGCATAATAAATCATACGTTACAAGCATCGGTTTTCCATTTCGTGGATCTACGCTGAGTTCTGCATCTATATTAAATACTTCTTCTAAGACATCTTTAGTCAAAACATTCATCGTATCTCCTTGCTCAATGATATTCCCATCTTTCATTGCAATAATATGATCAGAAAATCGAACTGCCTGATTAATATCATGGAGAACCATAATAATCGTACAATTCTCCTGTTCATTTAAATCTCTAACAAGTTCTAAAATTTCTAGCTGATGCGAAATATCCAGGTATGTTGTTGGTTCATCAAGAAAAATAATATCTGTCTTCTGGGCTAAAGCCATAGCAATCCATACACGTTGTCGTTGTCCACCGCTTAAATCATTAACATTCTTATCTTTGAAGTCTGTTGTACCTGTAACACGCATCGCCCATTCAATTTCCTGATGATCAAGCTGAGTAAGTCTACCGAAACCTTTCTGATAAGGAAATCTACCATAACTAATCAGTTCATAAACACTTAATCCATCAGCAACATCAGGTGATTGCGGTAGGATTGCAATCTTTTTAGCAACCTCTTTAGTCGGTTGCTGATGAATATTCTTTCCATCTAATACAACCTCACCATGCGCTACGTTTAATATTCTTGACAATGCTTTTAATAACGTTGATTTTCCGCATCCATTCGGCCCAATAATAGATGTCACTTTTTTATCAGGAATAGATACATCTAAATTTTTAATGATGTCTCTTTCTCCGTAGTTAATGGTAATCTGCTTACCTTCTAATCGATTCATATATATCCTTCTTTCATATTTTCCATAACAAAATATTTCCTACCATAAATCATAATCACTCTCATATAATTGATAATCATTATCAATACTGTTATATTTTATAGTATAATAACTTACAATGCAAGATAATTAGGGAGATATAAATTATGAAGCAATTATTAGATATAACGATAATCGGTGGTGGACCTGCGGGACTTTATGCTGCTTTTTATGCAGGATTACGCGGTTTGAAAGTTCGTATCATTGATCAGAACAATACTTTAGGTGGAAAACTTAATCTTTTCCCAGAGAAAATTGTTTGGGATGCTGGCGGGATTCCTCCTCAACCTGCAGCAGAGATTATGCAGAATTTGATTAAACAAGGTACTACATTTAATCCTGAAGTCATATTAAACACCGTCGTTACCGATATAAAAAAAGAAAATGACTATCATTTCATCGTCGAAACGAGCGACAAGTCTTATCACTCTAAAACCGTTATCGTGGCAGTGGGTTCCGGTATTATCAAACCGATTAAACTGGATATTGAAGGTGCAGATCGATATGAAGTCAATAATCTACATTATGTAGTCCCTTCTTTAAAACGCTTTAAAGATAAGCGTGTACTTATTTCGGGGGGTGGAAATGCCGCAGTTGATTGGGCACATGATATCGCTCCTATTGCAAAAAGTGTTCATATTATATGTCGTAAAGAGGATTTTAAAGGGCACGAAGAAACAGTACGTCAACTAGATGATTTAGGAGTAATCAAGATTACAAACCAAACAATTCATTCTCTGATTGCAGATGAGGACGAAATTAAACAAGTTGAAATTATTCATAATACTGATGACACCATACAAATTTTAGATGTCGACGATGTCATTATCAATCATGGTTTCCATATGGACTGCGAGCTATTAAATGATAGCACCGTTCAATTTGAACGTGTTGATGATTTTTATATTAAAGGAAATGCGAATACTTCTACGAATACCCCAGGGATATATGCTATTGGAGACATCTTGAAACACGATGCGAAGGTAAACTTAATCATCGGTTGCTTTCATGATGCAGCAACTTCTATTAATCAGATTAAAATGTATCTTGATCCAAATGCACCATCATACGGCATCGTTTCAAGTCACAATCCGATATTTGAAGAAGAGAATGAAAAGATAAAGAAAAAATTATTTGAATCATAAAAAAGAGGACTAAATTAGTCCTCTTTTTTATATGGTGAAGCTTCATTATCAGTAATAATCAATACATTTGGGTGATTAAGTAATACACTCGCTGGTATTTCTTCATTTGGTTGTGTCATATCGTATAATTGTCGAATGATAGATTGTTTCTTTTCTCCGGTCGCTAAAAGAATAATTCTATCTGATTGCATAATCGTATTTATACCCATCGTCACTGCTTGCGTAGGTACTTCGTCAATTGTATCGAAAAATCTTGCATTCGCTCGAATCGTTTCTTCTGAAAGGTCCACCATTCTCGTATTGGACGTAAACGGTGTACCTGGTTCATTAAAACCTATATGACCATTCGTCCCAATGCCAAGCAACTGAAGATGAATAGGATGTTCTTTCATTATCAATTCATCATAAGCTTTATTATCCTCATCCAGATTCTCTCTATCATTATCCGGGAAATAATATTGTTCCGGCTTAATATCAATATGATCAAATAAATGATGTTTCATGTAATAAAGGTAACTTTTCGGGCTTTGCTTATCTAATTCAAAATATTCATCTAGATTAAATGTTTGTATAAGAGATAAATCAACCGGGTTTGATTTTAACAGTTTCACTAATTCAGCATATACAGGTTCCATCGTACCACCAGTTGCTAAGCCTAGTTTAGTATGTGGATTACGCTTGATTTCTCTAAATAATTCAATCGCAACATATTGAGCAGCAAGTGATGCATTCCCTAAATTAATAAATTCCATCATTATTTCTCCTTAATCTTCATTGATAAAACCATTTCCTAAAACATCACGAACATCATGGACGACAACAAATGCATTTTCATCAATCTTTTTAATCATACGCTTTGTCTTTGTAAGTTGTAATTTATTAATAACACAATACAGAACTTCTGTCTCTCTTTTACTATAATACCCACGACCATTGAGTATTGTAATGCCGCGACCAATATCTTCATCTAACATTTTAGCAATTGGATCCGGATTTTGCGAAATAATCGTAATCGCTTTTTTAGGGTTTAATCCTTCTATGATCATATCCATCGATTTAGTACCTAAATATAAACTTAAAACTGTTAACAGTGCTTTTTCCACCGGGATAACAGTTAATGAAATCGCTACAACAATTAAATCAAAGAATAACAATGCATAAGATGTGCTTACATCTAAGTATTTATGGGCAATACGCGCAAGTATCGTTGTACCAGCTGTAGTACCTCCTACAAGCACGATCATACCGATACCAATACCTACTAAAAATCCACCGAAAATCGTGCTCACTAACACTTCTTTTAAATGAAGTTGTAACGGTTCAGTTATTTTTAAAAATACTGAAAGTGCAACGATAGAAATAATCGTCAGTGCCATAGAACGTTTCGATAAAAATTTATATCCTACAGCGAGTAATACCAGGTTCATTAATAGCGTTGTAATCGCAGGAGACCAACCGAAGCTATATAGGAAGATAAGTGACATCCCCGTTACGCCACCTTCACCTAAATTGGCAGGTATAATGAAAACGTTCACTGCAAGAGAAAATATTAAAGAGCCTAAAAGTACAAAAAAGACTGATTTCCAGGTAAGTTTTAAATTTTTAAAATAGTTCATCTTTTCCTCCTTTAAGAATGAAATAATAATTGAAGTCGGTTGTAAGTGTATCGAATTTTATACACTCTTTCAACAATATGACATAAAAAAGGACATCTGTTTACAGATGCCCCGAAATATATTATTTTAAACGTTATTATTTAAAGAAAGGTTCTTGGATAGCTTTTAAAGTTGCAACCGATTTATCAAATTTTTCTTGTTCTTCAGCTGATAATGGTGTTTCAAATACTTTACTGATACCATTACGATTGATTAACGTCGGTACACCAATATACACATCGTCATGGCCATACTCACCATTTAATTTTGCCGAAACTGTTAATACCGAGTTTTCATTACCTAAAATCGCTTTAGAAATACGCGTTAATCCCATTGCTACACCATAGTATGTTGCACCTTTTGCTTTAATAATTTCATATGCAGCATCGCGTGTATTAACAAAGATTTCTTCCATTTTCTCTTTGTCGTCTTTAAGAAGGGCTGTTACTTTCATTCCAGCAACATTTGCGCTACTCCATACTGCAAGTTCTGAATCTCCATGTTCACCAATAATATATGCATGCACACTATCAGCAGCTACTTCAAACTCTTGACTAAGCAAGAATCTAAAACGTGCAGTATCTAATATCGTACCTGAACCAATTACACGTCCTTCTGGTAACCCTGAGAATTTTTGAACTGCATATGTTAAAACATCTACAGGGTTTGTTGCGATTAAGAAAATGCCATCAAATCCAGTCGCCATAATTTCATCAACGATAGATTTGAAAATTTTCATATTCTTACCTACTAAATCTAAACGTGTTTCACCTGGTTTTTGAGCTGCACCTGCACATATTACAATTAGATCAGCATCTTTACAATCAGCATATGTTCCGTATTTAATACTCATTGGGTTTGGCGCATAAACAACACCATGGTTTAAATCCATTGCGTCTCCGATTGCTTTTGCTTCATTTAAATCAATAATAACAAATTCATCACAAACACCTTGATTTAACATTGAGAATGCATAGCTTGATCCTACAGCACCGTTACCAACTAATACGACTTTGTTACCTTTTAATTTTTGCATTGTAATTACTCCTTTAAATTTATTTTAAATGTAGTGATTTATGCTTTTACTTAATTCTTCTGCTACAATACAAGACTCAATACAAATGTCCAGATACAAACGAATATTAACAATCCAATACTATATTTTAAAGTCATGCTAAGTAACTTAGATTCTTCACCAACTGCCCCAACAGCAGCTGTCGCGATAGCGATTGATTGTGGTGAGATAAGTTTCGCCATAACACCACCAGCTGTATTTGCTGCAACTAATAATGCTGGATTAGTGCCAATTGTACTTCCTGCAGTTGCTTGAATTGATGCGAACAATACATTGTTGTTAACAACAGATCCTGTCATAAATACCCCAATCCATCCTAAGATTGGTGAAAGTAACGGGAAGATTGAACCAGTTTTAGCAATTGCCTGACCCATCGCTACAGTTAAGCCACCGTAAGTTGTTAATTTTGCAATCGCTAAGATCGCACAAATTGTAATGATTGGAATCCATAATTCTTTAATCGTCTTGCCTAAGAGATTGAAACCTTGTCCTAAATTAATTTTTGGTGAAAGTATAATTGTAAATAATACAGCTAATAAGATTGCCGTTCCTGTTGCACCAATTAAATCCAGTTTTAATGTTACACCTTTTTGTAATGTTTCATTGAAAGTTCCTGGCATTTGGAATAATAAAATTGTCTTCTCTAGTAAACCGCCAGGTAAAAATAATGCTTTAAATGCGGGTAAACTCCAAACTAATACAAAACCAGTTAATAGATAAAATGGGCTCCATGCTAAAACGATTTCTTTGATTGAATGTCTTGCAACTTTAACTTCATCATTTGATAATCTAAAGATGTTTTTAGGTTGCCATTTGCTACAGAAAATTGCGAGTGTTGCCATAGCAAGTAAAGCAGGTAATAACGATGCTAATTCTGGTCCCATAAAGAATGTTATCGCAGCTTGTGCTACTGAATAAACAACACCAGCAATCAGTATTGCAGGTAAAGTTTCTTTAATACCTTTTAAGCCATCTAATACAAAGATTAAAAGGAAAGGAATGGCAATATTAATAATTGGTAAAGTAAATATCGTCATCTGTGAAACATCCATGGCTGTTACGCCACCTTTTAAACCTAATGTATTTACTATACCTACAGGAATACCTATCGCTCCAAATGCACCAGATGCGCCATTTGCAATTAAACAGAACATCGCTGCCTGTAACGGTTTGAATCCTAACTGAACAAGTAATACAGCACAAATTGCGATTGGTACACCGAATCCTGCAGCACCTTCTAAGAATGCATTAAAACAATAGCCGATTAAAAGTAATTGTATACGTTGGTCAGCTGAAATACCTGCGATAGAATCCTGGATAATCTGAAATTTTCCACTTTCAACAGAAACTTTATAAAGCCAAACTGCCATAATAATGATATAGCCGATTGGAAATAATCCTTGTACCACACCTTCTGCAACACCACCAGTTGCAACTGCTCCAGGTAACTTAAATACAAGTATCGAAATCAAAGCAGTTACAATCAATGTAATAATCGCTGCATTAATACCTTTCATTTTTAGTAATGTTAAGCAGAGCAAGAATAAAATAATTGGCACTGCTGCAACAATTGCAGATAAAGCTAGATTGCCGAATGGATCA
Source organism: Macrococcoides goetzii (assembly GCF_002742385.2). GTDB lineage: Bacteria > Bacillota > Bacilli > Staphylococcales > Staphylococcaceae > Macrococcoides > Macrococcoides goetzii. Next base: position 248,183 of record NZ_MJBI02000002.1, on the reverse strand, counting down.
AATGAATTTACGAACATTGCTATTCCTTCTTTCTTAATTTCTCGTTAAGTAGCATAAACCGTTTATGAAAATAAAGAAAACTGTATCTGTTTTTTACCGATACTACTTAGTACAGTTAATATGTTACAACGCATTATCAACATATGCAAGTGTTTTTTGTGATTCTTTTCACAATTAATACAATTGTCACATTTTCGCTATGATTTGAAGATTTACATTTTTTATTCACGAACATTTATATATCAATACATTTGCATGGTTACCCTCTGCTATATCGGGTAAACTTATATTAAATATTAATTAGAGAACTTTATATTGTATTTATAAAATATTTACATTCGTAAAACAGGAGGTTAAAGCAATGAAAATACCTAAAAAATTAAGTGTCACTCTAGTTGCCACTGCACTTTCAGCGTCATTATTATCTGGTAATGCCGATGCTGCTGGTTATTATTACTGGCACAAAGGGGATATGGATGATAGTACCGTATTAAATCAGAATTTTAAGAATGCCATTCAAAAAAATAACTTTACGTATGATGGCGTCAACATTAATACAGAATACGGAATTTTTAAACGCGTTATGAAAAATAATGGGATCTATTATAAAAAGGTTAGAAATGGAGTATTCCAGTCTCGTAATGCAACATTTATATTCGGATTAAAAAATAATCAGTTAACGAATACCTCAAAGTTAAAAGGCATTTATTTTACATTTGATGATTACGCTATTTCATCTAGTAAGATTAAAAAAGCATATGGCTCACCTGATAATACAAAACGTATAAAAAATGGTTTAACTTACACTTATAAAGCCCATTACAATATTAAAAATAAGTTTGATTTCGTAAAATCAAATGGCAGTTATAAACTTACGGGCTTTATGACAACAAAATAAAAACTAAGACAGGGTTGAGATATCTCCAACCCTGTCTTAGTTTGCTAATGACTTCTTATTCGATTTAAATGCACGTTTCAAGCGTCTTCTAAGATCCCTTAACAGTCTTTTCAAAAGAACCGTCTCCCTTATATTTCGCTTTATTACATATATATTATAACAAGTCTTTATTAATTCAATATGAAGTTAATATTAATTCTTACCAGCTAAATAAACCAACGAATGCTGCTGATAAAAGTGATACTAAAATACCTGCTAGTAACATCATAGGTACATATTTAGCGATAAAGTCAGAAGTTTTCACATCGACGATACCTTTTAATGCCCCAATAATCATACCCACTGTTGAGAAGTTGGCAAATGAGATTAAGAATGTAACAAGTACCGCTTTCATGTGGTTGTCCATTTTTGGAAGTGACTTTTGAATATCAATCATTACAACGAATTCGTTAGTAATGATTTTTTTCGCCATATGAGCACCCACTGTAATAGCTTGATCCCATGGTAAACCAAGCAATAAAGCAAATGGCGCCATAACCCAACCTAAGATTAAATCTAATTTTAGATCTTTATCAATTAAACCTAATAACATATCAATAAAGTGCGCTAATGATACGAATGCAATTAAGAAAGCGATGATGATTAAGATTAATTTACCTGCACCTAATACAGAGTCACCTAAGAATGAGAAGAATGGTTGACGATTCTCATGTTTGATTTCAACAACATAATCTTCTTCCGGTGTTAATTTAACTGGGTTTAAAATAGTTGCGATAATAATTGCATTAATAATATTTAATGGAATTGCTGTTAACACTAATTCACCAGGCACCATTGTTACATAAGCACCAACGATTGAACCTGAAATACAGCTCATTGACATCAACGCAACAGTAAGTACACGTGCTGCATTCATATGACTAATCTGCTCTTTTGATACCGCTAAAGCTTCAGTATTACCTAAGACCATCATTTCAACTGAATAGAATGATTCAAATTTAGGTTGACCAGTTACTTTACCGATTAACCAACCGAACCATTTAATGATAAATGGTAACACACCGATATACATTAAAATATCAAATAAAGGTACTACGAAAAGAATCGGTAATAATGCTGAAACTGCCATATCCATTTTTCCAGGTCCTGGTGCTGTCCAGCTACCAAACGGCATTCCGATACCTACATAAGCAGCTTGTAACATCCAGCTAAATGCATCTGCTACAGCTTTTACACCATTACGTCCCCAAGGGAATTGCGTAAAGAACCATGCTAAGAATAAGTTAACAACTAACATAATAACGACTGATTTCCAGTCGATATTTTTCTTGTCACGAGAGAAAACAAATGCGACTAAAATAAAGACAAAGATACCTAAAACATTAAGTAATAAATAAGTATTCATGATTTCCACCTTTTAATTTTTTTATCTTAAAGATTATAGCATGATTAACTCGCAAACAATACAATTATTTTCATATATTTACGAACATTTTTTCATAACGATACCATTATTTTTTCAAATCTCGAATATTAAAAGTTTTGAAAACGTTTTACCAATAATATTATCTGTATTTTATTTTTTGTTTTGTCATATTACACTCTATTAATGAAAAAATATTTTTCAAAAAATGAAGTATGTCTTTTTCTATTAGGGTAATATGATAAAATGAAAGCATTGAAAACAGAACATAGGAGTTTTATATCATGAAAATTTTTAATTTAAAAAGCTTAATTGTAAGCTTTATTCTTTTCTTTTCATTTACAGGTCCAATTTCAGCAGCGACACCATCTGAAATTGCAACGCAGCAAGGGATGAATATAGCTCCTAAATATAATCCTAAAGGTACAATTGTCATCGCAGAAAAAAATGGGCAAATTCTATATGGTGATAATATTGATGCCAAAGCACCCCCTGCTTCTATGTCTAAATTAATGACTTTATATTTATTAATGGAAGAAATGGAAAAAGGAAAAATTACTTTTAATACGAAAGTAACAGTTAACGATAAATATTGGACGATTGCTCGTTTACCGATGTTAAGTAATAATGTCTTTAGAAAAGGTGCCACATATAAGGTCTCTGATCTAATTCAACTTGCAGTTACTCCATCTAGTAACGCTGCAACTTATATGTTAGTGAATTTAGTAGAAAAAGATGATTCTGACTTCGTGGATCGTATGAATAAAACTGCAAAAGCACTTGGTATGAAAAATACACGTTTCTTAAATCCTGTCGGTGCACCAAATAATATGCTTCTTCAATATAAACCGAAGCGTTATCAAGCTGATGGTGATAATTTAACTTCTGCTAGAGATTATTCAATATTAAGCCAGCATTTAGTGAACGAACATCCAGAAATTTTAAAGTTTACTAAAAAAGCGTTTGTTACTGTTAAACCTGGTACTGAAGATGAAGAGTCATTTAAAACTTACAATCATTCTTTAGAAGGAGGACAATATCCTTTCAAAGGAGCAGATGGACTTAAGACTGGTTCTAGTGATACAGCTGGTTTCAATGTAACAGTTACCGCTAAACAGCAAAACATGCGTGTTATCGCAGTTGTTCTAGGTGTACAACATTGGTTGGATCCTGATGCGGAATACAATAGAAATAAAATGGCTAACGCTGTGATGCAGGATGCATTTAATAAATATGAATATAAAAAGGTTTTAACAAAAGGCGTACATAAATTTAACGGTAAAGAGTACTATGTTCATAATGATTTATATGATATCGTGAAAAAAGATCAGCCTGGGAAATTAATTTTAAAAGATGGTAGCATTCACTATGATTATGAACGTCAATTTGTATCAAATGATTATAAACCTGCAAGTGTAAAATACGAAGATTACCAGCAATATAAATTGAAGAAGTTTTGGAACGATCATTATTTATCAATAATGACCGCCTTAATTTCTTCATTTTTATTGGGACTCGGGATATTGGTTTACTATTATTGGCCGAAAATTAAGAAGAACTAAAAAGATGCGACTCCAGATTGAGGAGTCGCATCTTTTTTTATGCTACTATCTTTATGAGGTGAACCATTTGAATACTTTTTTATTGTTAGCATTTGCTAGCATTTATTTAATATTATCATTGTATTACTATAATCGGCCGAATGTATTGATGTTGTGGCTGAGTTATTTACCAACATTATTGCACGAATTCGGACATGCATTGATATGTCAGTTAACTGGAGGAAAAGTAAGCGACATTGTTATCGTGACAAGAAGGGTTGAACGACTTGCTACCGGGCGTAACGGTTATGCTGTTTCACATACGACATCTGGTTGGAATCGATTTGCTACTTTTATCGCAGGTTATATGTTTCCACCACTATTTTTAATACTTGGAGTATTTTGTTTATCGAGAGCGTGGCAAATCGGTTTTTGGATATTACTAGGACTTGTGTTTCTCTATTATTTCGTAAAAACATCTAGAAAGATATTTCCTTTTGTTGTGATGTTATTGATTGCCGGTGGATGTTATTTGTATTATCGTTATCAGGATGTTGTTTCAATGTGGATGGTTGGAGATTGGATCATTTATATCGTGCTAGGTGTTCTATTAGCTGACACGATTCTATCAAGCTATACGATGACTATCATCTATTTCCAGGGGAATACTTCTTGGGATGGTGCAATGTTAAGCCGTTTAACAAGATTGCCAGTTTTCGTCTATTATTTATTGTTTATGATAGTGCAACTCGGAAGCTGCTGGTACGTTGTGAAAGTCTTGATATTGGGATGAAATGGGGCGATTCTATTGTTGAATCGAGCCATTTTGCTTGTTTTGGCACGGTTCCTTATTTGAATCGGGCCATTTCAACTTGTTTGGCACGGTTCCTTAGTCCAATCGGGCCATTTCAGCTTGTTTGGCACGGTTCCTTATTTGAATCGGGCCACTTCAGCTTGTTTGGCACGGTTCCTTAGTCCAATCGGGCCATTTCAGCTTGTTTGCCACGGTTCCTTAGTCCAATCGGGCCATACTATCTTAGGTTTATTTATAATAATTCGTGAAATAAAAATATTTCTCCCCATCTTTTTTAAAATACTTCTCCAATACTCTATAACTGGTATTCCTCAACTCCCTTCCTACCCAGCGATGAGCATCCTTCGTTGTTATCGGGCGATTCAGCAATACTTCTAATTCTATCAAGTTATCTCTAATCAATTCCATCTTCTTCATGCGCTTCAAACACCCTTTGCACACAATCGCTTTCGTCTTATCACAAATAACGTTAATTTCCAAACCACATTTCGTACATTGCAGTCCGCGCTTAACTTTTTCAAAGTTAAAATTCGGTCTTCGATCATATAAACTAATTGGTCTATGGATGTCCTTAAAATAACTTGCCATCCTACTTTCAAGTTCTCCTGCCGCGGCACATTCTCCAACGGATTTCATAACCTGACCTATATCGTAATACTTTACCATGCCAATAACTTTATTTTGAAATGAAAATCCTTTATTAATAAATATCATTTTACTTTCAACAGAATGCCCTGTTTCCATCCATTGAATCAGACCTGTCAATGTTTCATGCATCGTGATAAATTGTGCTTCTGGATTCTTTAAACTAAAGCCAGGCTTTTTCCAGACCATTCCTTCGTTCACAAATTTCCCAAAATAATTCTTTACATCAAATGCAAATATCTTCTCTCCGGTTAAAATCATTCGATCAACTTCAAAAGACTGACCTTCGAACTCTATACAAATATTGAACAGCTGAATATATTTATCTTCCACAGGAAATTCGTTTAAGAATTGCAACTCACCTAAATAACCATAGTAACTGCGATGATAATCTTCACTGTATTCATACGATGGCAAACGACGTTTCAATATATCTTCTAGTACAACAATTCGTGGTGGTTGAATCATGATTGTCCTCCATTATGTGATACCTTACATATAACAAATCGTTGTAAAATTACTATTACAATTGTATAAATTTTACATAAAAAAACACCACTACAAAGTGATGTCTTTTAAAAATTTAATCCGTATAAATTGTGCCAGTAAACTGCATATCACGATAATCACTATAAACGGTACGACAGATGTTTCTCCCATAAGCCCAACGAGTGGTGACAATAATCCACCTACTAGAAATTGCATCAATCCTAAAATTGAAGATGCGCTACCTGCTCCTTGTTTCTGAACCTGCATCGCAATGGAAAATCCTGTTGTTCCAATCATACTAACTGGTGTGATCAATAAGAAGAAACTTATCCATAAACACCACATCGGTAAATGTAATATGAGTACGATACTTGTCGCTAACATTCCACCCATTTGTATCGTCTGACCTAACTTCAATATGTCTACTTCACTCATTTTATCTACTAACTTCGCTGTAATTTGACTAAATATAATCAAACCAACACCATTAAAAGCAAATAGATAACTGAACTGCTGTGCATTCATATGATATATTTTCTGGGTAATAAAAGGTGATCCTGAGATATAACTAAACAAAATACCATAAGTCAAAGCTTGTAACATCAATACTGTTACAAACTGTTTATTGGTGAGTAATTTTTTGAAATCATTCACGATTGATTTCAACGCACCTTCATTGCGAGCTGATTTCGGCAAACTTTCTTTCAATGTAAACGAAAGAAAGAACATCAATGCGCCATATATCGCAAGTATGATAAACACTGTTTGCCATGTTGACACGCTTAAAATTACTCCGCCGATAACAGGTGCTAATACGGGTGCTAGTCCATTTACAAGCATTAATACTGCCATAAATTTCGTTAGATCTTTTCCTTTGTATAAATCACTCGATATCGCTCTGGAAAGTACAGCACCTGCCCCCCCAGAAAATCCTTGGATAAATCGAAATAATACGAGCATACCAATACTAGTACTTGTAGATGCCAATAATGATGATATTGCGTAAACTAACAAAACAACTGCTAGTGGTTTCTTCCTTCCGATAATATCACTGAGTGGCCCTACAAAAATTTGTCCAACTGCAAGACCGATCATACATGCAGTAAGGCTTAATTGTGCGTTAGATGCTGTCGTATGCAACTCATCTGCAACACTTGGTAACGCGGGAAGATACATATCTAATGAAAGTGGACCAAATGCTGCTAATAGCCCCAATACAATTACCAATATAAATTTATTCTGTTCTTTTCTTACTACTCGTTCCATAGCATCCTCCGTAATGAAATAATTAATAGTATACATTAACTCATGAAGCATATCACTTGTTTAACTTCATTATGCAAGGGAAAATATAACTATATGCAAAATACAGAAAGAGGGATATACATGACAGAATCAATTAACAATGTTCATAAAGATTTATTTATCAATGGCGAATGGATAAAGACCGCTGAATATAAAGATTTAATTAATCCTGCAACAGGAGAAGTCATCGCTAAAATTGCACAAGCTGATGAAACACAAGTAGATGATGCAATTCAGGCAGCCCATGAAGCTTTTCAGCCATGGAAAAATTTAGAATTAAAAGATCGTACTAAATATTTACACAACATTGCTGACTTACTGGAAGAACATGCTGATCGTCTTGCGGAAATTATGACGATTGAACAAGGTAAACCTTTAAAAGAATCAAAATTAGAAGTCATAGCTGGCGCTGAAAGTTTCAGATGGAATGCCGAAGAAGCGCGTCGTCTATATGGTGAAACAATACCTGCACCAAATGACCATAAGTATGAAATTGCCTATGAACCTGTAGGTGTCGTTGGTGCCATCACACCATGGAACTTCCCATCAGGAATGATTACTCGAAAGATCGCACCTGCACTTGCAGCAGGAAATACAGTTGTCCTTAAACCATCAAGTGATACGCCACTTTCAGCATTAGCAATCTTCGAATTATTTGAACAAGCTGAATTACCTAAAGGTGTTGCCAATATCGTAATGGGTAGTTCTAAAGAAATAGGTGAAGCAATGACTTCTTCAAAATTAGTGAAGAAGATAACATTCACAGGCTCTACACCTATTGGTAAAGCACTCTATGCACAATCAGCTGATACATTGAAAAAAATGTCACTTGAACTTGGTGGACATGCGCCATTTATTATTAATGAAGATGCAGATATCAATGCTGCGGTAGAAGGATTAATGGCTACAAAATTCCGTAATAACGGACAAGTTTGTATTGCACCAAATAGAATTTTCGTTCATAAATCTATTAAAGATGATGTATTACAACAACTTACTGAAAAAGTTGAAGCACTTAAAGTTGGAAACGGCCTTAATGAAGATACGAATGTTGGACCACTTATACGAGAAGATGCTATAGATAAAATTAAGAAACAGATTATTAATGCAACTGATAAAGGCGCAACGCTTGTTACAGGTGGTCATCGCTTAACAGGTGATGAATATGATAATGGTTTCTTCTTCCAGCCTACAATTTTAGATAACGTTAATCGCACAATGGATATCTTCTATGAAGAAACATTTGGTCCAGTTATTCCAATCATAACATTTGATACTTTAGAAGAAGTCATCGAAATGGCGAATGACAGTGAGTTCGGTTTAGCAAGTTATGCTTATGCTAAAGATAGCAAAACGATACAAACGATAGCTACTTCGCTTGAGTATGGTATGGTTGGTATAAATGAAGTGGCGATTTCAAATCCTGAAACACCATTTGGTGGTGTAAAGCATTCAGGATTCGGCCGAGAAAATTCTCACCTCGGTATTAAAGAATACGTTACTGCTAAATTTATTAACACTAAATTCTTATAAAATTAAGCTTAAGGGATATTTCCCCCTTAAGCTTATTATATTTACTTATAGATGAAACAGGCCTATAATATCTTAGTTATTGATTTTCAATATCTCACTTAAGAAAGGAATGATTATTTGTCAAATTCAGTTGATAAATTATGGACAAGAGAATTTGTACTCGTATCACTAATCAATTTCATTATTATGCTTTCAATGTTTTTATTACTTGTTACAATCGGTGGTTACGCTGTTGAACACTATCATGTTTCAACAAGTACAGCTGGTCTTGTTTCAGGTATTTTTATTGTTGGAAGTTTATTCGGCAGATTTTGGGCTGGAAAATATATTGATATCATCGGTCAGAAAAAGACACTTGTTATTGGTGTCATTATATTTGTTGTAACAACTGCACTTTACTTTGTTTCATTCGATCTAACGGTTCTTATTACCGTTCGTTTATTAAACGGTATAGGCTGCGGGATAGCTTCTACCGCTACAGGTACGATTGCTGCATTTATTACCCCAAAGAAAAGACGTGGTGAAGGTATAAGTTATTTCAGCATGAGCGCTGTAATGGCAACTGCTGTAGGTCCTTTCCTGGGAATGTTCTTATTACAATTTATAACGTTCAGACAACTATTTATTTTCTGTTTAGCATTAGCGTTAATTGCACTCTTCATGTTACCGAGCATCAAAGTCAACGAAGATTTAGAAGGTTTAAAATCACAGGCACCTAAAGGTCTACACATTTCTAACTTTATCGATACGAATGCTATTCCAATTGCAATTGTTGTGTTGATTTGTTGTACTGCATACTCTAGTGTACTCAGTTTTATTTCATTTTTTGCAAAAGAGAATAATATGGTCACTGCCGGCAGCTTCTTTTTCTTAGCATATGCTATTGTCGTATTATTATCCAGACCATTTACAGGTCGACTAATGGATACACGAGGTACAAATGTCGTTATGGTCCCTGCAATGCTCGCATTTATTGCAGGGCTATTCTCACTTAGCTTAACACACACTCCTATGATGCTAATTATCAGTGCGATGTTACTCGGCTTCGGATATGGCAACTTTTTATCAATCGCGCAAGCTGCTGCAGTAAAACGAACTGAACCTCAAAAAATCGGTCTCGCTACATCTACTTTCTTTATCTTCTTAGATTTTGCATTAGGTTTTGGACCGTATTTATTAGGTATCTTCATTCCTATTATCGGATTACATGGATTGTATTTTTATATGGGTATCGTCGTAGTCATCGGGATGATTGTATATTTCATCTTACATGGAAGAAAGGCACATATTTATGATGCATTAAACTAAGACTTTCTTTGTCTTAGTTTTTTCTTTACTTATCCATACAATCTATTGCACAATAGAAAGTACTTAACAAAAATAATGGATGTGAAAACTTTGAAAATATTTTTAACGGGCGCAACAGGATTTGTCGGAGCTCAACTAATTCATAATTTGCTTAAAAATAAAGATTATGATCTTTATGTTCTGTATCGTGATGAACATCGTAAAAATAAACTTATTACAGAAGACAACAAAGACAGATTACATTTTATTAAAGGTGATATTACAGTAGAAGATTTTGGCGTAGATAACGATACGATTTCGCGTCTTCCTGCTATGGATTATTTCTATCATCTAGCGGCACTTGTAAAATTTGACGAAGATTTAAGAGAAGATTTATTTAAGATCAATTACGAAGGTACTAAACATACATTATCTTTTGCCGAAAAAATCAATACGAACCATTTCCTTTATGTTTCTACGGCTTATACTGTAGGCATTAATGAAGATGCAAAAGAAATATTACACGACATTGATGCAGAAACAAATAATCCTTATGAAGAAAGCAAAGTAAAAGCCGAGCACTTAGTTGCTGCTTCAAATATGAAAACATCTATTTTAAGACCTGCAATTATCATCGGAGATTCAGTTACAGGTAAAGCAGACTCTAAGTTTACGATGTATGGATTCATGAAAGCTTTAAAAGTTTTCAAACGCAAGATGGATCGTAATCCGGAAAGCGACAAGCATACATATCGATTGTTTGTAGATGATAACTGTACTTCTAACTTAGTTCCAGTTGATTATGTCGTTCGTGTATTAACACGTGCAATACCAAATGCTGAAGATAAGAAAATTTATCATATTACAAATAACGAACCACCTGAAAACTTAGCAGTACTAGAAATTATTAAAAAGTATTTAAACTTCGATCAACTAACCGTTGCACCTACAAGCGATCAACATACGATGAACGACCAGGAAGCTATCCTAAATGGTTATATCGATGTATTCGAACCTTATTTTAAAAAATCAATTACTTTTGATGAAACCAATACAAAATCAATGCTTGATAAAACAGGGGAAAATACACTGACACTTACAACAGCACAACTCGACCATATCATTGAAGTATTTTTTAAATCATAAAAAAGGATTTGGACATATGTCCAAATCCTTTTTTAGTTCAGTAACACGTTAGTTACTTTATATTACTTTTTTATTTGCATAGTTTTGATAATACTCTTTGAAAGTAATAAACACTTTCTTTTTCTCATCATATAACTTATATCGTATTGATTCTAAGCTTGTCTTTAAAGTAATTGTTGTTGCATGCTGTAATGGCGGTGTTTCTTCATGTGCTTTTTCCAGGTAATAGTTTGGAATTCGCGGACTTAAGTGATGAACATGATGAAAACCTATATTACCAGTCAACCACTGCAATAATTTTGGCAATTTATAATATGAACTACCTTCAACAGCTGCTTTTACATAATCCCATTCTGAATTTTCTTCAAAGTAAGACTCTTCAAAGGTATGCTGAATATAGAACATCCAAATCCCAAGCATTCCACCGATAAACATTACTGGAATAAATACTGCAGCAAACATTCCGAAACCGAAGAAATAAATAATTGCTCCATATACTACAACAATTGCTATATTATGCAACCATGTGTTGATCTTTTCTTTTTGTCTTGCATCTTTACGATTAAATCGATTTGAAACAAGCAATAGATAAATCGGTCCAATAACAAACATCACAAATGGATTACGATATATACGGTAAGCAAGTTGTGTCTTCTTATCAGCAGCTTCATATTCTTCAATCGTCATCATCCAAATATCACCGACACCTTTTTTATCCAGGTTGCCGCTTGTTGCGTGGTGAATATTATGTTCTCTGCGCCATTGTTGATACGGAAATAACGTTAAAAATCCTGTGAAATTGCCTAAACGATCATTCCACTTTTTGTTCTTAAAAAATGAACCATGACAGCAATCATGGAAAATAATGAAACTACGTACTAAAAAGAACGCCCCAACTACACCAAGTGCAATTGAAATCAATGGTGAAACCTGATACGCAAACATGCCTAAAATGATACATAGTAAATAAGGTACGAGCGTATTAAAAATTTGTATGATACTCAATTGAAATTCAGATTTCTCATACGGCTTTACTGCTTTTCTTAACATTAACTTTTTATCCCTTTCCATAGGTCACCTCTAAATAAAATAATAATGAAGCCAGTATTCCCTAATCAGTTACAAAAAGTCTTTACTTAACTATTATAAACGTTTAATCCAAATAATAAAACATAAAAAATAGCACCTAGTCTTAAAAATAGACCAAATGCTATTTTACTATCATTAATAAGCAGTTAAACACTATACAATCACATTGCATATATTCCAAAAATTATATTAGTATAGGAAATAAAACTATCCACCGATATAATTCATATTGATTTTTTTCTTTTTTCTATTTTTCACTGTTTCTTCAGTACGTTCATCTGAATAACGATCACTTCGATTGTTCCACAGTTGAGTAAGTTTCGTTTCAAGCGCTTCATCGCTGACACCGCTTCTCATGAACGATTTGATATCATATCCATCTGTCGCAAAAAGACAACCGAATATCTTACCGTCAGAACTTAGACGTGCGCGCGTACAAGTTGAACAGAACGACTCAGAAACACTCGTAATAAATCCAAGTTTTGCACCATTGTCGTGTGTGTAATATTTCGCAACTTCACCAAAATATTTTGGTGCTTCTGGTTGAATGTCAAACGCTTCGGAAATGACTTCAATCATCTCTTTTTTAGAGATAACTTTATCAAAATTCCAGCCATTATCATTACCTACATCCATGAATTCAATAAAACGTAACGTGATTTTCTTATCTTTAAAATATTGCACCATCGGTATCATCTGATCATCATTTAAACCTTTCTGAATGACCATATTCATCTTCACTTTCAGACCGATAGATACTGCATAATCAATTTGTTCTAAAATTTGATTCGCTGTAATACCCCGTCCATTGATTGCTTCAAATGATTCATCTAACGCGTCAAGTGATACATTGATACGGCGTAAACCTGCATCATATAACGCCTGTCCATGCTTTTTTAATAAAAGACCATTTGTCGTAAGTCCAATATCTTCAATGCCTTCAATATTGTTAAGTGCTTCTATTAGATGTGGCAAATCTCGACGTAATAAAGGTTCTCCACCTGTGATTCTAATCTTTTTTACACCTAACTTGGCATAAATTTTTGCCAATCTCACAAGTTCTTCAAATGAAAGTAACTCATCTTTTGGCAGGAATACGTAATCATCACCGAATATTTCTTTCGGCATACAATAAGTGCATCTAAAATTACAACGGTCCGTTACTGAAATTCTAAGGTCGCGGATCGGACGCCCTAATTTATCTGTTATTTGCCCCATAATATCCACTCCTTAATTTGAGGACACGTTTTAAATCTTCTTTAGTATTGATATTTTCATACCAAAACGGCGTGCTGTTAATGCGATTAATATGAATCAATGTTGTACTTTGCTGCGTCAATTCTTTTAATGCAAGTCTTCCAGCATCAAGTGATTCTTTTACGATTGGTAATAAAGCATAACGATAGACGGCTATCGTTCTGTGTATTTGCTCATTGTCTTGATATAAGACAGCATTTGACCTATTGTGTATACCCGCCATTTCAATTAAGTACCGAATTGCAACCGGAGTGACAAAAGGTGTATCAACAGAAATTACACAATAGTCTTCATCTGGTATTGCATGCATTACAGCATAAATGCCTGATAATGGTCCACATTCTTTATAAGATACTTCATCAACAATCACTTCAATATCAATTTGACGCATCTTTATATCATCTATAAAATATTGCGATAACATCTTATTTGAACTCAATACAATTCGCTCTATACCACTTTCAATCATAGCATGATAAACATGTTCATAAAATGGTTGCTCATCAAGTGGATAGAGCGATTTATGACTTCCAAAACGAGAAGATTTACCACCCGCAAGAATAACTCCTATCATCTAACCACCACTTACCGGCGGGATGAGTGCTACAATATCGTGGTTATGAATTAATTCGTCATCCTTAACAAATTCTTCATTCACAGCTATTTGATAGCTTTCACCTTGAATGTTTGGATATGTCTTTCCTAAGTGTGCTTTCAAATCATTTACTGAAATAGGCTCAGTAAATGTAAACTCATCTTGAGAACGATTTACTTTAGCTTTAATATGTGCAAAATATAATATTTTCATCTATATCACCCTTTGTAATTTGGATGGTATCCGCGTTGACCACCAATCCATTCTTCTCCGTCTTCCCAAATTTCTTTTTTCCAGATTGGAACAACTTCTTTTATACGTTCGATTGCGTATTCATTCGCAGCATAACTGTCTTTACGATGCGGACTAGACACACAGATTACAACGGCAATTTCTGACACTTGCAAATTTCCGATGCGATGTGCAATACTGACGATTGTTCCTGGCCACTTCTCATTAATTTCTTTACCGATTTGTGCGAGCTTTTTCTCGGCCATTGGAATATATGCTTCATACTCTAAATACTCTGTTTTAACACCTTGCGTCCATTCACGGACAATGCCTGTAAATACACAAACTGCACCTTGATACGGTGTTACAGTCATCTTTCTATAATGCTCAACATCGATTGGCATCGTTACAACTTCAAATTGTTTCACGTGTATCATCCACCCATTTGTTTATAAATGTTTTTATCATTGCAGTGCATTCCTGTTGATCTTTTGAAGTATCAACTATTAACTTTATATTGTTTAATCTTTTTAAATCCAACTCATCTTCAGTCGATTTAAATAATACTATTTTATCATAGTTTGCCTGCTTATAACCTTCTATAAGGATTACATCCGGTTGAGAAGTAACTTCGTGCTGAATAATATACTCTAAGTTATTCAGCACATCTATATCTTCTTGTTTTATCAGTTTGTGTAAATATTGATAACCTTGTACGATGCTCTCATCAGCACCACTTTCCATATAAGTAATGTGATCACGTGATTTAGGTATATCTATTTCGTCACCATTTTTGTCTCCGTGATGTTTAATAACAGCAACTGTTAATCCTTTAGACTTTAATAAATGAATAATTGTATTCATTGTTGTTGTCTTGCCACTTTTTTTATATCCTACTACTTGTAATATTTTTACCATGGGACACCGTCTGATGGGGACAATCTATTCACTAATACATCAACCGTATCACCTGCGACAAATCCTCTTGTACCACCCGGCAGTATAATCATACTATTGCTCGTAGCAATTGCTATTACTGCATTACTTTTATTGAAACCACTTGGTTTTACAGTCATCGTTCTATAGTCAAGATCCGCACGTATAAAACGCGTGAAAGGGTTAGCTTTCGTAAAATCTTCGGATAATATTGCTTTTACAAACGTTGGATAAACGTCTCTTTCACCCATCATTGTTCGTAACACTGGACGAGCATATAATTCAAATCCTGTATAGCATGCGCTTGGATTACCCGATAACCCGAATAAGAATTTATTTTCTTTTACTGCTACTGTCGTTACACTACCTGGTCGCATCGCAATTTTATTAAACAATACATCAGCTGTTAAATCTTTATAAATTTGCGGCATATAATCAAAGTCACCAACACTCACGCCACCAGTCGTTATAACGATGTCATGATTTTGATATACATTACGCACTGCATTAAAAAGTGTTTCGTAATCATCTGCTTTTACATGATAATTGAGGACTTCGATATTCATCTCTTTACATAATCCCATAATCATCGGGCCGTTTGAGTTTCTTATTTTCCCTGGTGATAGTTCTTCATCGATGTCAACAAGCTCACTTCCTGTTGCGATGATTGCAACTGACGGCTTTTGATATACTTTCACTGTTGCATAAGAAAAGGTTGCAAGTACTGCAATCACTCCAGCATTAATGAGCGTACCTCGCTTCAGGATAGTATCGCCTTTTTTGCACTCTTCACCCTGGAATGAAATGTTCTCACCACTTGTAAATGGCTTTCTTAAAGTAAATCCTTCATCGGTAGTTACAGTTTGTTCAAGCATTACAATTGCATCAGCACCTGCAGGAATTTCAGCACCTGTCATAATGCGTACTGCTTCATTATTTTTGAGTGATTTCTCACTTACACTACCAGCCCCAATATGGTCAACTACATTAAAAGCGACGCGATTGTCTCCGCTCGCTCCAGCACTTGCTTCACTACGAATTGCAAAGCCATCATATGGAGACTTATTAAACATCGGTATATCATAAGTCGCGATGATATCTTCTGCTAAAACATAGTTTAAACTTTCAAGATAATTCATTTCTATGATTTCTTTTTGTTTAGCATATTTGATACATTTATCAATCGCTTCACTAACAGGTATCGGTGTTCTTTTCTCTAACATATATATCCTCCCGCTCTAAAATTGTAGTATGATTAATATAAGTATATAGGAAAGGAAGTAATTCTATGAGCGAATTGACTCACTTTAATGAACAAGGTAGAGCTAAGATGGTAGATGTTTCGGATAAACAAATTTCTACGCGCACTGCAGTCGCTAAAAGTTCAATCAAAGTAAATGAAATCATTTACAATCAGATTATCAACCATACAAATAAAAAAGGCGATGTGCTTGGTGTTGCACAAGTTGCAGGTATTATGGCTGCCAAAAACACCGCACAAATTATCCCTATGTGTCATCCGCTTAATTTGAGCGGTATCGATATTGCATTTGAATGGGATACAACAGATGGTTACGAAATACTGATTACTTGCACTGTTAAAACAACCGGTCAGACTGGTGTAGAAATGGAAGCATTAACTGGAGCAAGCGCCACAGCGTTGACAATCTATGATATGACTAAAGCAGTCGATAAAGGTATGATTATCGGACCGACATATTTAGCGTCAAAATCTGGTGGAAAAAATGGCGATTTTAAACGTTAATTATTTTGTTAGCTCATGCACAATATGATGAATCTGTTGTGTTATGAGCTTTTTCATCGCTAAATTTACAGCACCGACCGAACCAGGAATTGAGAAGATGACCGTGTTATCTTTCGTACCACAAATGGCACGTGATAGAATCGCCCGCGGTCCTACATCTTCTGTATAACTTAAAAATCTGAAAATCTCTCCGAAACCTTCCATTTCTTTATCGATGACTGATTTCACCACTTCTATCGTTACATCGCGCTTCGCAATTCCCGTTCCACCAGTTGTAATAATCGCATCTACTTTCTCGTGTAAAAGATGTTGAATCACCTTTCGAATTTCCGCCTGATCATCTTTTACGATTGAATAGTAGGCTTCATCGACCGAAATATTCATATCAGCTAAATGCTGAATCACCGCTTTGCCACCTTTATCTGTCTCAAAGTCACGTGTGTCACTTACTGTTATAACTGCTACTTTTAATGGTTTACGCTCGGTATTATCATGTTCGTTATGCATTGAATTTCCTCCTACCCAAATAACTGATGATAGATTTTTTTAGCTTCATTGACTGTCTTCACTTCATGAATTAATAATCTGCCTCCTTTAAACCATATCATAGGATGCCCCTCAAATTTAAATCTTATGAAGTATGGACTGACGGCGTACTGAATCTTATTGTTTTCCAGATGTTGTTTCAACTCTTCTTCATTAAACTTTAGTGTTGTAAATTGAACGGTGTCTCTGCCGCAAAGCATAGTCTCAGTTTGCTTGAATTGCAAATATGGGTACGTCGGTTGCCTACCACACGTTGCACAACTTTCATCAAACATTCTAGAAAACTTTAATGCCGTATGATCCATCTGCCATACGTCACCAAATACAAGTTTAGCGTCAAATGGCGTCTTGCTTAATATTTTTAGACAGTACATCATTTGATAGCTTGTTGCTAAACTTACTGCAGGCTCAATAATACCGACTGTGTCGCACGTTCTATTCATTACAGGAAGTATACCCATTACACAATTAAAGCAAGGCGTGACACCAGGTATAAACGGACAGGCAACATAAGTTGACTCTACGCATGCACCATATATCCACGGTATATTATATTTATAACTAAAGTCATTAATCACTTGCCTCGTCTCAAAGTTATCAGTTGCATCTAATAAACAATCACATTGCAAAAACGCCGCTTCAAGAAGCGACGTATCACAATGTGCAATATATGTTTCAAGTTCCAAATCACTGCGTATAGCCTTTAATTCTCTTTCACATGCTACAACTTTTGGCGTGCTTAGCTTAGCATCTGATTCTTTAAAAAGTGATTGTCTTTGCAAATTCGAAACTTCAACATAGTCACGATCGACGATAACAATTTTTTTGACGCCACTCCTTGCAATGGATTCAGCTAAATGCGTTCCTAATGCACCACATCCAATAATCCCTACAGTTGCATCCTCAATTAAATGGTGACCACTATCACCAATGCCATAAAATTTAATTTGTCTATCGTACCTTGTCATGACTATCCCTCAGTTCTTTACTTTCTACCTTCTTTTCTATCCATCCAGAACATTGTTATTAAGGCAATTATACCAAAGACTGCAAGGAATGCGAATGCTGGCTTGTTTGTACCAAAGTTTGCAGCACATGCAGCAATAACAAGTGGTGGGAAGAATCCACCTAAACCACCCATCATTGAAACGATACCATTAACGATACCTGCTTCTTTAGAGTAGTATGTAGGTGCTAATTTAAAGATTAGTCCATTACCTAAACCAGCACAAGCTGAGATAATTAAACAGCCTGCTGTAAAGAAGAAGATTTGATGGTTGATTGATAACATTACCGCACCAATAATTAATCCAACAAATACAAATTTTAATACATCCATCGCACGCAATTTATCTCCTAAAATACCACCGATAGGACGTAATAATGTTGCTAAGACAATAAATGTACCTGTACGCATCCCAGCATCAACTTTATCTATACCGAAATTATTTACTAAGAAGTTTGGTAAGAATAAACCGAATGCTACGAATGCACCAAATGTAATGAAGTACCAAAAACTCAGTAAATAAAGTTTATATTCAGGTAATACACCTTTAATTTGATCCATTAATGGTTGTTTCACTTTAGGTTCGTCTTTATCACCGAATAGGAAGTTTAATAATGCAAATAACGCCATAATGATTAAATATGATTTAACAGTGTTACTCCATCCGATTGCATTTGCAATAGGTGGTGCAAAGAATGCTGAAATGGCAGTACCGATATTACCCATACCGTATATACCATTTGCTAAACCATGTTTTTCTTTAGGGAAGTATTTGGGAACACTTGTAACCCCAACAGAGAAGATTGCTCCACCCACCCCTAAGAATAGACCAGCAATCATTAACATTATTGTTGATTGCGCCATACTAAGTAAGAACACTGGAATTAATAAGAAAATAAATGCGCCTAAAAATACTTTACGTGCACCAATTAAGTTTGCATAATAACCTAACGGGATACGTAAGACTGATCCTAAGATTACTGGAATTGCTAAAATAATTGCTTTTTGACTTTCAGGAATTGCAAAATCTTGAGACATAAATGGTAGTAATGGTGCGATAATTGTCCATGCCATAAATCCAGCAAGTAAACTGAATGTTTGTAACGTTAACTGCACTTTACCCGATGCTTTGTTCATACGATTCACCCTTTTCATAAGTTTGTGATTTTTTATACAAACTTATTTTAAGATTTTTTATGTTCTTATATAATTGGGGATTTCCCCTATAGTGAGGGAAGTTTCCCTATATAAAATAAAAAATAACCAAACAATATGGATTAACACATATTGTTTGGTTATTTTAAATAATCTTCGTATTCACTACTTCTAATAACAACGCTTCATCCTTAATCTTAAAGACTTTCTCAGCCATCGGAAACAGTACATTTTCCTCTTTATACATATGAACCATACAAATTTCATAACCTTCATTCAAATCCTGCATAATTAAAGGTATGTCATCTACTTCGTAATTCATAACTTTCGTCACTTCTAAAAAATGATCAAAGTATTGCATCATTTCATCGTGTTCTGCTTCAATCGTAATAATCGGTCCTTGATCTGTACCAATATAACTCCCTAGTATCGGGAAAAAGAATCTTGATTCTTTCTCCTGATGCTTTACGAGCACTGGAATAAATGCTGTGATGAGTTTACGGATATTATTCACATGTTCGAATCGTGCAAGTGGTGCACATGTCTTAATCATCTGCATTTCACTAAACCATTCATGCATTAAACTTCTAATCAGCATATGTTCATTTTCTAATACGCGTAAAGCTTTCATCTTTGATTGGAACTGTTGCATATTACCACGTCCTAAAAGTCTAATAATTTCTTTTTCAATGCATATTCAACAAGTTCAGGCTTTGATTTCAACTGTAACTTGTCCATAATTCTAGCTTTATGTGCTTCAACTGTTTTCACAGATACAAAGAGCATTTCTGCAATTTCTTTATTCCCATAACCTTTTGCAATTAGCGGTAAAATTTCTAATTCTCTCTTTGACAATATTTTAAGATGATCATTTTTTGCTGAATACTCACTATCGTGATGAATCAATTCATGCACTAGCGATGTTGCCATTTTCGGATCGATATATGTATCACCAGAATAGACAGTCTTAACTGCCTGCACTAATTCTTCATCTGGTGCGTTCTTTAATATGTATCCATTCGCACCATTCTTCAGTACATGGAATAAATATTCATCATCATCATACATCGTCAGGATTAATATTTTCGTATCTGGAAAAGCATCTTTAATCTTACCTGTCGCAATTAATCCAGATTCACCTGGCGGCATACTCAAATCCATAATTAAGACGTCTGGTTTATGTGTTGCAACGACTTGAAAAGCTTCTAGTCCATCTGCAGCTGTTGCTACTACTTCCATGTCTTCCTGATAATTTAGAATCATCGAAAATCCTGTCCTAACAACCGCATGATCGTCCGCGATTACTATCTTCATGTTAATCCCCCTACAGTGGGATGGTGAGTGTAATAAATGTTCCCTTACCTTTCTCACTGTTAATAATTACAGAGCCACCTACTATTTCAGCTCTTTCCTGCATACCAAATAAGCCTAATCCAGACCCTTTTGGTGTTGCTCCAATTTCAAATCCATCTCCATTATCACTGATTTCCAGGATAAGTTCTTCCTTTTCTTTTTGAACTAATACGTGAACTTCATCAACATTTGCATACTTTAGAGCATTTAAAATCGCTTCTTGCATAATACGATAAACTGCTGTTTCAATTTCACTCGAAAAACGCTCTGAATTTAAATTCGTAGCAAACAATACTTCTAATCCATAATTTTTTTCAAGTTGTTTGAAATGAGAACGAAAAGCTGCAACAAGACCTAAATCATCAAGTGAAGAAGGTCTAAGTTCAACTGATAAATTTCTAATATCATTCATCAGTCGTGACATAGAACCTTCAATCAGTTGCACATGTTTGTCTAATTCTTCATCAGTTTTATATTTAATTAATCTTAAATCTACAACGACGTTTAGCATTTCCTGAATAACACTATCATGTAATTCACGAGAAATCCTCTTTCTTTCATTCTCCTGTGCATTGATAATCTTTTTTGTGATTGTCTTTTGATGCAACATTTCTTGCGTTCTTAATTGCGGTGATACGTTTTGAAGCGTTAATACTTTCACTTGCGGTGTATTATTTAATACGACGTAAGCAGCTGAATATGCCACAGGCTCACCGTTCTCATTCTTTAAGAAAAGTTGAAAAGACTGCCTATCTTGATTAACTTTTATAAAACAATTCATACAAGTCATGAGTGCATGCTCATTCGTATACCCCATACAAGTTGAACAAAAGCTCTCTAACAATGCGTCGAGATTTGATGCATAATTTAGCACACGCTTTGCAGCATCATTCATCGTTAAAATTGTATTATTTGCATTAATGAAAATAATCAATTCATCAGTATCATTATAATAACTTTTAATTAATTCTTCTAATAATGTGTCATTATAGTGGTTAGAGTTAAGTGGCACTATTGATCACATCCTTACGGTAGAAAGCACCCAATCCTTTATCTAGTTCCCTGTTAGTTTCATCATAAATTGCTAAATCAAAAGGCTTGTTCTCCCTATTGCCCATGAGTAAGACAGCTGCAACTTTATTGTATTTCCAAAGTGGCAATGCCATAAAATTTGTAAGTGATTCAAAGCGAACAATCGGGAAGTCAAATATATGTGTTGCGATACTACTAGTAGATACATCTAATTCAATCCAAGAACGGCCGGATTTGAGAACAAATCCGGCTATTCCTTTCCCCTTTTGGAGTTCTATTCTTTTGTAACGTTCATTTGTAGCGCCTGATACAAACGTCCAATGAATATCTGTTTGCGAGATTAAATCAGAGGGCATCGCAAGTCCAACAAAATCTACATTTAATTTATCCCTTAATTGATCAACTTTCTCTTGATAATTATGCATCATAATTGTATCCATGCTTACCCTCCCAATATTATTTATGTTTACGATAAATGATATGGCTACGCCCAACGTAGTTGACTGGTACACTCCAAACATGAACTAAACGCGTAAATGGCCATAATGCTGTAATTAAGAATCCAGAGATGACATGCAGTTTGAATGCTAGTGGCACATTTAACATAAATTCTGCCTGAGGTCTAAGAATTAACAAGCCTCTAAACCATTCTGAAATAGTCGCACGATAATCAAAATCTGGCGTAGTAGCATTTGTTACAATTGTTGAATAGCAACCTAAGAATACAATCAACAATAACAATAAGTTTACTAATATGTCTGAAGCAGAACTTAAATGTCTTACATTTTGATTCGTGATACGTCTTGCTGTTAATAATAACATACCGATTAACGTTACAATACCAAAAATACTTCCAATGTATACCGCTCCGATATGATAGATATGATCATTTATACCAATTGCTCTTAACCAGTTTGCAGGAATGCCAAGTCCGACAATATGTCCCATAATAACGGGAATAATACCTAAGTGAAATAGAATACTACCCCACATCAATTGTTTCTTTTCTACAAACTCACTTGATTTTGCAGTCCAGGAGAACTGATCATACTTAAATCGGAAAATATGACCGATGATAAATATAGCAATACATGCGTACGGAAAGATTACCCATAGTAATTGACTAAGCATGTGATGTCACCTCTTTTTCGTCTACTGATAGACACGCTTTACAAGTTTCACGAATAGCAAGGATTAAATTGTAGTATGGACTTTGAATTTGCTCTAACGCATTTAGTAAATTATACGTACCGTCTTCAATGACCATTAGTACAAGTTGCATACTTTCTTCAGCACGATCATCACCACGCCATTCAGCTGCATAGATAAATTCACACATTAATGGTAAGAAATCCGATAGCTCAGATGACGGCATTTCTAAACCGAACATTTCATATAATACTTTTAATCGTGCGAGCATTTGTCCGCGCTCTTTTTTGTCTTCGAACTTCACGAATGTCATATATAGTGTCGTCTTCTTCTCAAAATCGAATGTAGACGTATAGACTTCCTGTATTTCTGACAGACTAATTTCATGCATATCTTTCCAGTATTGGTTTACTGCTTCATAAGCTGGATGATTGTTATCAAACACACCTTCAAATTCTCTGGGATGAAAGTTTAATTTTTCAGGATAAACGAGCTGGTGGCTAAAAAATCCGAATGACTTTTTATACTCGTATAATTTATTTAAATCAATCACGCCAAATGCCTCCGTAGAAGTTATCTTCATACACTTCTTTTCCTGATTTACCAGCTGGTACTGGTCCACAACCATCACAATCTGCTCCGAAGTTGTCACTTGTATAACCTTCGCCACCTTGAGCGCTATACGTATTTACATAACCTTCTTTATGTGATGTTGGAACGACGAAACGATCTTCATGTTTAGCAATTGCAAGTAAGCGATACATTGCTTTTACTTGTTGTGCTGTTAAACCAACACGGTCTAAGCGTGATTCATCGAAATCTTTACCGCTTGAAATTGCTCTCATATAACTACGCATCATGGCCATTTTTTGTAATGCGCGCTTCACTGTTTCAGCATCTCCTGCTGTCAGCATATTCGCTAAATATTGAATTGGTAAACGCATTTCTTCGATTGCAGGGAAAATCATATCTGGATTCTTAATTGAATCTTTCCCTTCGAAGTAGTTCATGATTGGGCTAAGTGGTGGACAGTACCAAACCATTGGTAGTGTACGGTACTCAGGATGTAATGGGAATGCTAATTTATACTCAATTGCAAGTTTATACACTGGTGAGTTTTGTGCTGCTTCAATCCACTCCATACTAATACCATCGCGTTCTGCTTGAGCAATGATTTCTGGATCATGTGGATCTAAGAATAAATCTAATTGTGATTGATATAAATCTTTCTCATCGGTTACAGAAGCTGCTTCTAGTACTTTATCTGCATCGTATAATAACACGCCTAAATAACGCATACGACCTGTACAAGTTTCTGAACATACAGTAGGCAATCCTGCTTCAACACGTGGGAAACAGAATGTACATTTTTCAGCTTTATTCGTTTTCCAGTTGAAGTAAACCTTTTTGTACGGGCAACCTGTCATACAATAACGCCATCCACGACAAGCATCTTGGTCAACAAGAACGATACCATCTTCATCGCGTTTGTACATCGCACCACTTGGACAACTTGCCACACAAGCTGGATTTAAACAATGTTCACAAAGTCGTGGTAAGTACATCATAAATGTTTGTTCAAAATTGAATTTGATTTCTTCTTCAATTTTTTCAATGTTAGGGTCAGTTGGTCCAGTAATGTGTGCACCAGCTAAATCATCTTCCCAGTTTGGTCCCCATTCTAAGTCCATTTTCTTACCTGTAACTAATGATTCAGCACGTGCAACTGGAGAATGTTTTTTCTCTTTTGCATTTGTTAAATCTGCATAGTTGTATGTCCATGGCTCATAGTAATCTTTCATTTCAGGCATATCTGGGTTGTAGAAGATTTTACCTAAAGCAATTTTAGAAAGTTTAGAGCCTGATTTCAGCTCTAACTTTCCTTTCTTGCTTAATTGCCAACCACCTTTATATTGCTCCTGATCTTCCCAACGTTTCGGATAACCGATACCCGGTTTCGTTTCAACGTTATTAAACCACATATATTCAGCACCGGGACGGTTTGTCCACGTTGTTTTACACGTAACACTACATGTATGACAACCGATACATTTATCTAAATTCATTACCATTGCAACTTGAGCTTTAATCTTCAAGCCAATCAACCTCCTTCATCTTACGAACAGCAACATAAACGTCACGTTGATTTCCGATTGGTCCGTAGTAGTTGAATCCGTAACTAATTTGAGCGTAACCACCAACAAGTTGTGTTGGCTTTAAGTGAATACGTGTTGGCGCATTGTGTGAACCACCACGTGTATCTGTAATTTCAGAACCTGGTGTTTGAATATGTTTATCTTGTGCGTGATACATAAACATCGTGCCACGTGGCATGCGATGTGATACAACTGCACGTGCTGTCACTAAACCATTTCTGTTGTAAACTTCTAACCAATCATTATCGTTGATGTTATGACTTGCTGCATCTTCGTTGTTGATCCAAACTGTTGGACCACCGCGGAATAACGTTAACATATGAAGATTATCTTGGTATGTTGAGTGAATATTCCACTTACCGTGTGGTGTTAAGTAACGTAATACTAAGCTATCTACGCCACCTTTAATTTGTTTATCTTTTGTACCGAATACCATTGGAGGCAATGTCGGTTTGTATACTGGTAAAGCTTCTCCAAGTTGCTGGAATACTTCATGATCGATGTAGTAACTTTGACGTCCAGTTAACGTTCTAAAAGGTACTAATCTTTCAATATTTGTTGTAAATGGTGAATAACGACGACCCAGTTTGTTTGAACCCGGGAATACTGCTGTCGGAATTACTTCACGCGGTTGTGCAGTAATATTTGCAAACGTGATTTTTTCTGCTGCACGTTCTGCTGAAATATCTTTTAATTTCATACCCGTTTGTTCTTCCAAGTCTACGTATGATTTTTGAGAAACTTGACCATTCGTTGCTGAAGATACATTTAAGATAACATCTGCGACACGTTTTGCTGTATCAATTCTTGGTTTACCATTCTTCACTGTACCATCTTCATACGTTCCTACCATAGAACGTAATTCATCGTACTGCTCTTTAACGCTGAATGCGACACCGTGAGCACCGACTTTACCGTTTTCAAGTAATGGTCCAACTGAAATATATTTATCGTAAACATCTGTATATGTTCTATCTACGACTGCAAATCCTGGCATTGTCTTACCTGGAATTGGCTCAACTTCACCTTTCGTCCAATCACGAACGATACCCATTGGTGTGGAAATCTCTTGTTGAGAGTCATGCGCAAGTGGTGCAGTAACGACATCTTTAAATGTACCTGGTAAATGACGTTCTGACATTTCAGAGAATGTCTTTGCGATTGATTTATAAATATCCCAGTCACTTCTAGATTCCCAAAGTGGATCAACCGCTGGATTAAATGGATGGACAAATGGATGCATATCTGTTGAAGATAAATCATGTTTTTCGTACCATGTTGCAGCTGGTAATACGACATCAGCATATAATGGTGTTGTTGTCATACGGAAATCAAGTGCTACAAGTAAATCTAATTTACCTTCTGTATCTTCTCTCCAAGTGATTTCTTCAGGTTTCTCACGTTCATTCGGTTCAGCAAGTAAGCCATGCTTCGTACCTAATAAATGTTTCATAAAGTACTCTTGACCTTTCGCTGAACTTGAAATTAAGTTTGAACGCCATACGAATAACGTTTTTGGATGGTTTTGTTTCGCATCAGGATCTTCTACTGCAAATTTCGTTTCACGAGATTTCACAGAATCAACAGCGCGTTTCAATACTTCTTCATTCGTAAAGTTACCCGCATCACGTGCGTCTTCACCGAATAATAAACTATTTTTATCAAACTGTGGATATGATGGTAACCAACCTAAACGGGCTGCTAATACATTATAATCTGCTGGATGTTTAAACTTCACGTTTTCAGCAAGTGGTGATGTTAGCGTATCTACACCCGCTTCTTCATATTTCCATTGGTCTGTTGCAAAGTAGAACCAGCTCGTTGCATTTTGTAGACGCGGTGGGGCTTGCCAATCTTTTGCGAATGCAATAGTCGACCAACCTTCAATCGGACGACATTTTTCTTGTCCTACGTAATGCGCCCATCCCCCACCATTTACACCTTGTGTTGCACAAAGCGTTACTAAATTTAATACTGAACGATAAATCGTATCCGAGTTAAACCAGTGGTTAATACCAGCACCCATAATTATCATTGAACGTCCACCCGTATCAATTGCATTTTGTGCAAATTCACGTGCTATTTGAACAACGACTGAAGGTTTAACGCCGGCAACAGCTTCTTGCCATGCTGGTGTGTAGATTGAATCTTTATCATCATAACCTTTAGCTTCTAAAGCTGTGTTAAAGCGATTTACACCGTATTGAGATAACATTAAATCATAAATTGTAGCTACATATTTCGTTTCTCCATTTGCTAATGTTACTTTCTTTGCAGCAATCGGGCGTTTGAATGTTCCGTTGCCTGCATTATCAAAGAATGGGAACACAATTTCAACAACTTCATGTTCTTTTTCTTTAATTGTCATTGCTGGATCAATTTTTGTACCGTCAGCTGTTTCTAATTTGATATTCCATTTTACATCTTTTTCCCAACGTTGTCCCATTGTTCCATTCGGTACAACGATTTGTTTAGAAATATCATCGAATACCACAGGTTTCCATTCACTATGTTCACTTGTGTCACCTAAGTCACTTGAACGTAAGAATCGACCTGCTTTTAATGTATCTTCATGTTCATCTAACATGATTAAGAACGGCATATCTGTATATTGTTTTGCATAGTTAATGAACATCGGTTCTTGCCTTTGTTCATAGAACTCATCTAAAATAACGTGCGTCATTGCTTGTGCCAGCGCTGCATCTGTACCAGGGTTTGGCGCTAACCAGTTATCTGCAAATTTAACGTTTTCAGCATAGTCAGGTGCGACAGAAACTACTTTCGTACCTTTATAACGTACTTCTGTCATAAAATGAGCATCCGGTGTACGCGTTAATGGTACGTTAGAACCCCACATAATAATATAACCCGCGTTATACCAGTCACTTGATTCTGGTACGTCTGTTTGTTCACCCCAAATTTGTGGTGATGCTGGTGGTAAATCAGCATACCAGTCATAGAACGATAACATTTCTCCGCCTAATAATGAGATGAAACGTGCTCCAGCTGCGTAACTGATCATACTCATTGCTGGAATTGGTGTAAATCCAGCAATACGGTCTGGACCATATTTCTTAATCGTATAGATTAATTGTGCAGCAATTAGTTGTGTGACTTCTCGCCAATTAACACGTACATGTCCACCCATACCACGTGCTTGTTTGTAGCTACGTGCTTTCTCAGGGTCTTCAACGATTGATTGCCAGGCGCGAACAGGGTCTCCGTGTTCTTCTAAAGCTTGTTGCCAAAGGCGCCATAATACACCACGTACATATGGAAACTTAATACGTAATGGAGAATATTCATACCATGAGAATGATGCTCCACGTGGACACCCACGCGGTTCAAATTCAGGCATATCAGGACCACATGAAGGATAATCGATTTGTTGATTTTCCCAAGTGATAATGCCGTTCTTAACGAATACTTTCCATGAACATGATCCTGTACAGTTTACCCCATGCGTCGTACGTACGACTTTATCATGACTCCATCGTTGACGGTACATCTTCTCCCATTCACGACTCTTCTCTTCTAAAACTGACCAATTGCCATTAAATCTTTCTGTAGGTTTAAAAAAACGTAATCCCGTACCAATTGCCATTCATAACACTCCTTTAATTGCAGTTTTGCCCTCTTATCATAGATTATGAAACCTTTCACAATTGATTTCTATTGGGGATTTCCCTAAGTGTGTAGGGTAATCCCTAGGACAAACAATTGCAGGAACAAGTCTATTACAGCATATAATTTTTAAATGTACTGTAATATAATATGTATATGGGAGTTGATTGAATGAGTCATGAAGTATATCAACATAGAAAAATGATGAAATATATAGATGGAAAGCTTATAAATATTGAGGATACAATAGCGAATGAATTTCCACTAACGTTGTATGTGAATAAAGAAGAATTCGCAACAATTGTATGTACACCGAAATATTTAAGAGAACTTACAATAGGATTTTTAGCATCAGAAGGTGTCATCAGAAAATATAGTGATATAAAAAATTTTCATCTTGATGATTCTAAAGGATTATGTCATATAGAATTAACGCATGAAGTAAATACAACGCAAAGCCAGTTTACGAAGCGTATGATCAGTTCGTGTTGCGGTAAAAGTCGCCAGTTTTATTTTGTCAATGATATGAAAACGTCAAAAGTTGCTACGACAACACGTTCAATCAAACCTGATGAAATTTTTCATTTGATGCATACGATGCAAAGTCAAAGTGCAGATTTTAAAGTGACTGGCGGCCTACACAATGCTGCACTCAGTGATGGACAAGATTTCTACTTACACCGCAATGATATCGGTCGCCATAATGCACTCGACAAACTGTACGGACACTGTATATTAAATAACATCTCAATTAAAGATAAAATACTCATCTTTTCTGGCAGAATATCTTCAGAAATTTTAATAAAAGCTTCTAAAATTGGGGTCGGTATAATATTGAGTAAATCTGCTCCTACTGATTTAGCAATAGGACTTGCTGAAGACTTAAATATTACTGCTGTAGGTTTTGTACGAAATGATACATTTAATGTTTACAGTCATCCTGAAAGAATAATAACTGAATAAATAAAGTAGAGGATTTAATCATTAAGTCCTCTACTTTATTTTAATTGTATCGTACCCGCTAACTTTAGCTGTCTTCCATATGTCACTTTATATTCAATCATGTCGTTCGCCTGAAATAGATCCAGGAATAGTCGTTCGTCTACGAACACCTCATTTTTGAATGTTGCCTGGTTAGAAATCACTTCAGGAACATTGAGTAATGTCATTACTTTATGCATCACTAAATTGCCAGGCACTTTCTTTTCTATTATCATATCTCCTAAATCATCTGTAACTACTGACCAATATTGTTTTA
The DNA here is from genome assembly GCF_002742385.2 of Macrococcoides goetzii. Classification (GTDB taxonomy): domain Bacteria; phylum Bacillota; class Bacilli; order Staphylococcales; family Staphylococcaceae; genus Macrococcoides; species Macrococcoides goetzii. Next base: position 217,950 of record NZ_MJBI02000002.1, on the reverse strand, counting down.
ATTCATCCAATGTGATTTGAAACTGCATGAGACACCTCTTCTATGTAAGTTGATATCACCGTTGCTTTCAATACATCTTCAAAATAATAATTTAATTCATATGTATATTGATCCACATATTTAATTGTTCTCTGATCTATCAGCTTAATTTTTACAGCATACGTTTTTTCTGCTTCTAGTTGGTTTTGTGTAATCAACTGTTTAATATGTTGACAACTTTTTCTTTCTTGATGGTATTTTGAAATATACCATGGTTTTATCAACAACACATCAGGCACTCTGAAGTCTTTTCCATTCATTATTTCCACATCTTTACGAGAAAAGCGCATTACTATCGTTTCCAAGATATTTCCCACTCTCTTATATATATTTCTTAAATCATAGGAAAAACGTAAATATGTATATGATTATCATCATATTAACATGTATAATGTAATATTTCCTTTTCTATACAGGAAAAAAAGTTTACGCATATTAATTTATGCGTAAACTTTTTTGAATAGATGGGTTATTACGTAACTTTACAGCAAGTATTGCTGCAATCAGTGCTTTTATACAATCGCCAGGGATAAAAACCATCACTGATTTAAGCGCAGTGAATAAATCCTGCTTTAAATTAAATGCCATAAACGTACCACCCATTAAATTACATAAAAATGCGCCAATTAATGCGTTAATCAGGAACACTTGCCACACTTTTGGAGACTTCATACGTTCAACAAATAGTCCGATTATAAACGCAATCAGTGTGAACGAAAGAATGTAACCTCCCGTCGGACCAAAAAATAAAGCAAAACCACCACGTCCTCCTGACAATACTGGTAGTCCAATAGCTACTAAGATTGTAAAGATAAGAACAGATAACCCTCCTAATCGACTACCCAGTAAACAACCCGCTAAAATAAAACCTAAATTCTGAAATGTAAATGGTACTGGAATACCTGGTATACTTATTGGTGGTAATAAGCCTAAAACAGCAATTAATGCGGTAAACATGCCGACAATGACCAAATCTTTTGTTTTCATAATCTTCCTCTTTTCTGACAGAATAATCTTATTATAGCAATAGTGTTAACCTAAATAAATAATAAGTTTACAATTGTATATAAAAAAACTGAGACATCAGTCTCAGCTTGAAATAATTTATTTTTCTAATTTTAACAATGCTTCTTTTAATACTTTTCTTTGGTGCTCTAAAGAAATTGGATCATTGAACCAGAAATCTTCCGCATCATACTGTACGACTTTATTATTTTTTACAGCATCCATGTTTTTCCACACTTTAGACTCAGTTACTGTATTTGAAATTTTGCCTGTATCACTAGATACAAGTACGATATCGCCTGCGTAATCGCCTAAACTTTCAGCAGAAACTTTTTTCCAGCCTGTAGGTTTAACATCTTTCGTAATTTTATCCTGCATGTTTAAATCAAAAGCCTGATAAATAATTTCTGATCCACGACCCCAGTTATCTCCGTATACATATATTTCTTTTTGGAAGAACTGGAAGATAGAATACGTTTTATCGTCTCCTAAATGTTTCTTTATCTCTTCACCATCTTTTTTCGTTTCTTCTTTCCATTGATCCACAAAAGCTTTTGCTTCTTTTTCTTTACCGACAATTTTACCTAATAATTCATGCACATCTAGATAACCATGCTTAGTATATGTAAAAGGAATTGTTGGTGCAATTTTAGCATATTTTGAATTATCTTTATCTGTATCGAACGTTAAGATTAAGTCAGGTTTCAATTTAATAATTTTTTCAATTTCACCCGCATTTAATTTTTCTACATCTTTTAATTTAGGTTTTAAAATGTCTGATTGGAATGCATACTGATCAGCACCTACTGGTTTAACACCTAAATCCAATAGATTTCCGACATAACTTGCGCCCATTACTACAATTCGTTTCGGTTGTTTCGGAATCTTGATTGTCTTACCATTATCTAATTTGAAATCTACCATTTCTGATTTCCCTGAAGTATCTTTTGTTTCTTTTTTATCACCCGTACCACCACATGCTGCAAGAACCATAATGCATGCGATTAATAACGCTAAAAACTTTTTCATTTTCCATCCTCCTAATTGAGATTGATTATCAATACCATTTAATTATAAATGCTTTCAGAAATTAATCAAATGTTATTTTCAAATTAAAATATATCAATTTTACACAAAAAGAATAGACTTGGACATCCAAGTCTATGGTTTACGCAATATTTTATTCACTATCATTCTTTCTACAGCATCATCCATCGGTGGATTATGAAGACCAGCGCGCATTGAGCGATATAATCGTTCCATAACACGTGTTTGCTCTAAGCTTTTCGCACCGAAAATACGCATACTTAAATCAATTACTTGTAGACCATTATTGACGACAATATATTTCGCAAGACCAAATGTTTCTCCTAAATCATTTGTTTTACCTGCTCTATGCATATCACATGCATGATAGATAAAGTGACGTGATTGCATATTTAATATTTCCATTTTCGCTATTTTATCCTGAATATGTGGAATTTCAGAAATAGAAGTATCGATAGAATTGGGTTGATAGTGCTTGCTAAAGTTTACCGCTTCATCTACAGCGCGCTCTGCCATACCGAGATAAATAGCAGGAATATGCATTAACCATGCATTCGGTCGACGTTCGCGGTTTACTTCCAGCAAATAATTTTTTGGTATCGTAACATTATTAAATATAATATCGTGACTCGCTGTCGCCCGCATGCCCACCATATCCCAAGTATTCACAATTTCAATACCTTCTAAATGACTCGGTACATAATAAAAGCACATCGCTTTAAGTTCAGGATTAAAAGCACCTACAATAAAGTGTGTAAGTCGCTCACTCATAGAGGCGAATGTTTTCGTACCGTTTATCACGTATTTATCATCGATGAGTTGCGCATTCGTACTTGGTTTACCACCTCTTGTCGGACTACCCATTTCACTTTCTGACACTATGCGATTCGTTATGGCACCTTTATGAATATCATCAATAAATTCAGTTATCATTGTTTCTGGCCATAAATCACCTTCAAACACTTCACCTACAATACCGAGATGCCATCCAATCGATAATGCCGTTGATTCATCGAGCTGCGCGAGTTGTGCTTGTATATAAATCAGTTCTTTAATATTAGCACCCATACCACCATGTTCTACCGGAAGTGTTAATTTGTGATAATCGTGTGCAATGAGCCAGTCTATCAATTTATGATTGAGTTCAGCATAAAGATCTGCATCTCGCGCACTCTTCTCAATCCATTCTCTATTCTGATGAAATAGATCACGCCATTTTCTTTCTAATTCTGTCTCTAAAAACAATGTTTCTTCCACTTCACTCACCTCAAATAATAATACTCATTCGGCCTGCATTCTCGTATCTTTTCTCTAATGTCTTTCTTTTCACTTTTATTAATTGTTGCTTCATCGGAAAAAGTGCCGGAAGTTTAATCCATCCAAATTTTGCCCATAATGGATCAATCATATAATAGTATTTATCATCCATACCTACAAGTAACGTAATATGTATATTAGATACGAATTCCAGCATTCGTCCTTCAACTTTAAATTCTCTCAAAATGGGCTCAACTTTAAAATGTGTGGCATAAAGTACGACAGAGTGATTATTCAAAATTGCTTGTTCTAATTCTGCCATTGATTTTCCCGTACTATCTTGCGCTGTATAATAGGGTTTTAAATAATCCACCATCACGTTCGGAAAGACAGTTTGATGCCGGTCCGTTTTGATGAAGCGTTTCGGTCCAACATAGCCTTTAAAAGGATTTGTTTTATGTTTCGGAATTTCAGCTAAAATCTTTCTTGCAGATAATTTAACACCTTTGTATCTTAATCCCATCGACACTGCTACTGCTTCACATCCTAATAGATAAAAATGCGGAAACCACTGTGTCTTTGGTTTAATATTAAGTATTAATCTATTCATTATCATCGCCGCCTGTCTCTTCTTATCTGTAATTAAATAGCAAATTCCATGAATAATCAAATATATTGTTCACATAAAAAGAGAGACTTTCGTCTCTCTAATAATGTTTTAATAGCTATTTTACCTTTTGTGCTTTTGCAATAATTTCTTTAATATATGAAGCAGAATCATGCAGTAATTTTAATTCTTTTTCATTTAACACAACTTCTAACTTTTGTACCACACCATCTTTACCTATTATTGATGGTATACTGAAGGCGACATCTCCACTGTAACCATATTCTTTGTCAATTACTGTACAAACCGGAAATACACTTCTTTCATCAAGAATTACTGCTTTTGCTAACGTTGCAGCTACTTTTGCAATTCCTGCATTCGTGTACCCTTTATAGTTAAGTACATCATTCGCTACCTGCACAACGTAATCCTTTATTTCATCTTCATTTATTAATTCTTTGCCTACGATTTGTGTATATTCACTTATTGGAATACCATCAATCGTAATCTTAGAAAAAGCAGGAAAAGCAGTCATTCCATGTTCACCTAACATATTAGCCTGCACGCTTTTAGTATCGACATTATAATAATCACCAATAACACTGCGTAGCCTTGCTGAATCTAAAGTTGTACCTGTCCCAAAGATTTTTTCTTTTGGATAATCAAACTCAGTTTGAGCAATATACAGTATTGTATCGAGCGGGTTAGTAATAATAATAATAATCGCATCTTTTGTAACTTTAGTAATTTGCCCCATAACATTACGGATAACGCGTGTACTTGCTTCAGTTAATAGCGTTCGATCTGGTGCTTCTGATCCTTGTTGAATACTTTCTCCAGCTGCAATAATAATCACATCTGCATCGTTTAAATCTGTAATGCTGCCACCTTTTATATTCACATTATTTGTACTATATAATGAACGGGTATGTTGATGGTCTAGTGCTTCTCCGTCAGAAAGATGTTCAATAATATCAATACCTACAATTTCTCGAAATATTCCGAGTTGAATGACTTCTGTTAATACTTGTGAGCCTACATGTCCTAATCCTACTATTCCAATTTTACTATTCATATATTTATCCTCCTCGTGTTATTATCATGAAACATATATAGTGCTATAATAAGCTTAAATCTTTAACCGGAAGAAAAGATAAGGAGGGTAGCAATGCAACAACTTATTACTAGCGATACATTTTTATCGCCAATTCTCATTTCATTAAAAGTCGCTACAGTTGCAACATTCCTTAGTCTTATCATCGGTATATCGCTGCATTATTTTATAGGTACCAAATCATTTCCAGGGAAATCTATTTTAGAATCTCTCATTATGTTACCTATGGTTTTACCTCCCACAGTCGTCGGGTTTATATTATTAATAATATTTGGAAAGAAAAGTATAGTAGGAAGTTTCATCGAACAACTCTTCAATCAGCCAATAATATTTACAATATATGCTGCTATTCTTGCATCAACACTCGTCGCACTGCCACTCATGTATCAGTCACTTAAAATTGGAATCGAACAAGTACCTCAAACAATTATCAATGCTGCAGTTGTAGACGGCGCAAGAAAAAGACAGATTTACTCAAATATCATCTTACCGCTTGCTAAGCCTGCTTTATTAACAGGTGTATTATTATCCTTTGCCAGAGCAATCGGTGAATTTGGAGCCACGCTTATATTTGCAGGTAATATTCCAGGCATCACCGAAACAATGCCAACAGCAATCTATGTCGCTATTGATAATAATGATATGACACTTGCCTGGGGATGGGTTGTGATTATGATTATACTTTCTTTCCTGTTGATGATGACGACGCAGTTACTTAGAAGATAGTTTTTCTCTTAAGAAATATTGAAAGTACTTTAACATATAAATCATAAAAATTCAAAAAAAAATGAAAGAGACAAAATTTTGTCTCTTTCATTTTTAAATTATATTAATTAACTCTATTCTCACAGCTGCCGGTTTCTACAACTTCTTTCGCTGAATATAAACCACCTTCAACTAAATTCATAACTGCTGTTTCAGTGTAAAATGCAATATGCTGAGATACTTGTACATCTTCACGTGCGATTAACTCCAACAATACTTTATCTTCAATTTCTTTATCTCTGAAATCTTTTGGGAAGTATGGCGCTTCATTTTCATAAGTATCTAATGCAGCAGCTGCCACTTTGCCTGAATTTAATGCATCAAGTAACGCTTTAGTATCGACAATACCACCACGTGCAGTATTGACGATATAGACTCCGTCTTTCATTTTAGCGAATAAATCTGCGTTGAACATATACGTATTATCTTTTGTAAGTGGCATATGAATAGAAATTAAATCTGCCTGACGTACCGCTTCTTCCAAAGTATCTGTATATGTTAAAAATGCTTTAGCATCTTCATTTGGATACAGATCATAACCAATCACCTTCGCTCCAAAACCTTTAAGAATTCGTCCTGTAATACTACCAATTCGACCTGTACCGATAATTGCTACCGTCATTGAACGCATTTCTTTACTAATAATCGTTTTATTCCATGTAAAGTCATGCTCTCTTACTTTACGCTGGATCTTTTCAGTATTTCTGATAATATTCATCGCTGCGGTTACTGCATATTCTGCAATTGCATTGGGTGAATAGCTTGGTACATTCGAAATGATTAATCCATGTTGTGTGGCTAAATCTAAATCAAACATATCGAATCCTGCTGAACGTTGTGCAATTTGTTTAATCCCTTTATTTGCTACTATTTCATATAATCTATCATCAAATTGCGCTGTCTGACTCGTTGTCACAGCATCGTAACCATCTAATAAATCTACCGTTTCCATTGTTAATGGGCCATCATTAAAAGTTACTTTAACATTTTCTTTTTGTGCCCATGCTAAGGCTGCTTCTTTTTCATCTTCTCTAGTACCATACATTAATATTTTCATGCATCAATCCACTCCCTATTCTCCAGATTGGAATTTGAACACTTCAGGACTATATATTTTAAATTTAAGGCATAAAGTATTCACGATTAATCCTGTAATAACAGGAATTACAATATAAGCTAATGCAAGTATACCTAAATTTAATCCTATATTTCCATCCATAAACTTCAATGCATTAATCGGACCAACTAATCCAGAGTAACCAAAACCTGCTGAAGCCGGAGTGCCCTGAATATTGAATATGGCACCAGCCAATCCACTCATTGCAGCTGTAACTGCTATAGGTAAGATGATGATTGGATATTTAATTAAGTTTGGCATCATCATTTTCATTGCACCCATTAATATCGCTAATGTAATACCAGATTTATTTACTTTAAGAGAGCCAATAACAAGCATTGTCGCTGCAGCTGCCACACCTAAATTCGCGGCACCTGACGCCATACCTGAAATACCTATAGCCATCGCAATCGCTACTGTAGATATTGGAGAAATGATTAAAATACTGAATACAATAGCGATAAGCACACACATTAATACAGGTTGTAGATTTGTAAAACTATTGACCAACTGTCCTAAAGTACTTGTAATTAATTTAACATATGGCAATGATAATATACCGATGAGTCCTGCTAATCCACCGGCGATAATCGGTAATAAGATGATATTCAATGAACCTAATCTATCTTTAATCCATAAAATAATTAAGACTGAAATTGATGCTGTTAACATCGTATTGATTAAGTCACCTATACCTACTAACATCCACACTTTATCCTGGAATACTGCAGCACCACTACCAACGAATGCTGCTGTTCCGACAATTACAGTTTGTAATGGATTTAATTTAAACTGCATCGCAATCAGTACACCCACAATTACAGGGACAGTAAACTGAATACCAACAACTACATTTAACAATGTGCCGAAAAACGGATGAAACTGCATTAAATACTTAAATAATTCCCCTAGAATTGCGTTTGGAATTAAACCAACGACGATTCCTAACGCAACACCATTTAAAACTTTGAATAAAAACGATCTAGCTGTGAGTTTTTGCTGAACTTCTGTCATGAAAATGACCTCCCCATTCTTTTATTTTAAATTTATTGTTTCATAATCAATATTTTTAATATCTCCTACACCATTAATATATCATCTTGTGAATATATTCACAAAATAATTTTTATTATAGTTCTATTCATAAAATCTATAGTTAAAAATTAGTTTTTATAACATAATTACTTTATATTGCTTTTTGTTATCACGCTGCGACTTGAAATAAAATCTATTACTCTGTAGACTAAAGTTAATACTATATATTAAAGGAGACTTACATTATGTCTAAATCAACACCACATATTAAACCGGAAAACAATCCAATCGCAGAAACTATTCTTTTACCAGGAGATCCTTTACGCGCAAAGTTTATCGCTGAAACATATTTAGAAGATGTCGTTCAATTTAATGAAGTACGTAACATGTTTGGTTATACAGGAACGTATAAAGGGAAAAAGATTTCAGTTATGGGAACAGGAATGGGCATCCCATCAATCGGTATCTATTCATATGAATTAATTCATACTTTCGGTGTTAAAAACTTAATTCGCGTAGGTTCATGTGGCGCAATGCAGGAAGGTATTAATGTATATGATGTAATCATCGCTCAAGGTGCATCAACTGATTCAAATTATGTAGCACAATATGGGTTGCCAGGACACTTTGCGCCAATCGCTGATTACAGTTTATTAGCGCGTGCGAAACAATTAGCTGATGAAAAAGGTGTTCCAAACCACGTTGGTAACGTATTATCATCAGATATTTTCTACAATGCTAACAAAGAAGCTACTGATAAATGGCGTTCAATGGGTATTTTAGCTGTTGAAATGGAATCTGCTGGCCTTTATATGAATGCAGCTTACGCTGGCGGAGATGTGAAGGCATTAGGAATATTTACAGTAAGTGATCACTTATTAACACATGAAGAAACTACACCCGAAGAACGTCAAACTTCATTCACAAAAATGATGGAAATTGCTTTAGAAATCGTAGAATAATCTTTAAACATATTTTTAAATACTTTTTTCTTTATACTAAAAGCACCTTGATACGTAAGTATCAAGGTCTTTTAAACTATTATTCTGAAACGTTATCCTGTCTTTCTTTCACTTTTTCAATTTGCTGATTTACAAAGTTCACAAATTCCTGTGCATCACCTTTTGTAATATTCGTCATCGGGATACCACCCATATGAAAATCTAATAACACACCTTCATCAGTTATAGATGCATCATTCATTTCATTATAACCTACAACACGCTCATAAACTTTCTCACCCATATCGACATTCATAAATAATCTTTCATTCGTTGTAATATATGCACCACTAAATTCAGATGTCTCTCCGACTTGAAATTGTACAGTACCATAAATCTCTGGTCCTAATTGTTCAGTTGGGAATAATTCAGATGCTGTAATTTGTCTAAACTTGTTCATCATGTCACTCCTAAAACTTCTTTATTTATTTGTTTATACCCTTTAAAGCCCCTGATAATCATTATGAATTGTAATAAAAATCTAAATACTATGCTTAAAATTATCATTTATTTTGAATTTATATATTACATTACGTTAAAATAGTATTTACTAAAACTATTGGAGTGACGATATGCAAGAATGGATTATGAAAGTTATGGAACAGTTCGGATACTTTGGTGTATTTTTTTTAATATTACTTGAAAATGTTTTTCCTCCTATCCCATCAGAAGTAATTCTAACATTTGGCGGTTTTATGGTTGACCAGTCTCCAAAACTCACATTTATAGGAATGCTCATCTCTTCAACACTTGGAGCAGTAATCGGCGCTATTATTCTTTATTATGCTGGACATATACTTGGTCTTAGAAGAATTGAAAAAATTGTAGATAAATACGGCTTTATATTACGACTTGATATTCATGATTTACAAAGTGCAAATAAATGGTTTCACAAATACGGCTATACCGCAGTATTTTTATGCCGATTTGTTCCCTTGATTCGCAGTTTAATTTCCATCCCTGCTGGTTTGAGTCAAATGTCTATCGTTCCATTCGTTTTGTATACGACAGTCGGGACACTCATCTGGAATGCAGTCTTAATATATCTTGGTATGGTGTTAGGTCAGAACTGGGAAGTTGTACTCCACTATTTCGATCTTTATTCTAATGTGTTTTATATTTTAATGGCGGTTATCATTATCGGAGGCATTATCTGGCTCTATCGCAGAAAGAAAAACTAAATATTTATATGCTTCATTTTTAAATCTTTAGTATTTATAACAGCATTAAAATATCATCCATTACTATTTATAAAAAATAAAATTATAGCTATTTACACATTTCTGTGTTAAGATGATTTTAATGATATTTATTCATAATTTGAATAAATCAACAAATGAATATCCTAAGACTTATGTCGAAGGGGAGTAGCTCAAGGGGAGACCCTAAGCATAACGTCGTCATTACGAAGTTTTGGAACTTCCGGCGTTATGGAACAATTACTGTTCAGTGAGACCTTTGCCAATATATTTGGCATGGGTCTTTTTATATTCATTAAAATTAAGGAGGAATTATAGTGGATCCAAGTATTTTAATGGCGTATGCATGGGTAGTAATCGTATTAGTTTTATTAGAAGGGTTACTTGCAGCAGATAATGCCATCGTCATGGCTGTAATGGCAAAACATTTGCCGGAAGAACAAAGAAAGAAAGCACTATTTTACGGTTTAGTAGGTGCATTTGCATTTAGATTAATCGCGTTATTCTTTATAACAGTTCTTGCAAAGTATTGGTGGATACAAGCAGCAGGAGCAGCTTACTTACTCTTCATGTCAGCAAAAAGTTTATATGCGTACTTTAAGAAGAAAAATCATGTTGATGATCCTAATATACCAAATATCGCTGAAGAAGAAGCAGCTAAAGGTAGCAGTTTCTGGATGACAGTTCTAAAAATCGAATTTGCAGATATCGCCTTCGCAATCGACTCAATGCTTGCTGCAATTGCAATAGCAATTACTTTACCACACGTCGGACCTGACTTTATGGGCCTTAATGCCGGACAGTTTACGGTAATGTTTATCGGAGGTATGCTTGGCGTTGTGTTAATGCGATTTGCCGCAACATATTTCATTAAAATCCTGGAAACATATCCTGGACTTGAAGCTGCAGCATTTGCGATTGTAGGCTGGATTGGTATCAAACTTGTCGTGCTTGTATTAGCACATGAATCGATTCATGTATTACCTCATGACTTCCCTCATTCATTACAATGGCAACTGATCTTCTGGGGGGTATTACTTTCAATCTTAGTGATTGGTTTTGTTACAAGTAAACGTGGACAAAGTCATCAACATTAATAATCACTACGTATCTGAATAATATAAGACTAGGGAATCCCCTAGTCTTTTTATTATATTTTCTATAATACAATAGTGATAAATATACTGAACGGAGATGATTGTATGCCAGTCGGACCATCACTAAGACAACTACATGCACATAAACAAATTCACGATACAGGTTTAGGCCTTGCTGTGAATATGACAGATGAATTGATCAGAACATATCAAAACGGTACGGAAGAAGAAGTGATTCAAGAAGTAATCGCGCTTGTAGATTTCTGGGAATCACGTGTCATAAGTCACGCGGATGCTGAGGAAGAAGCAGATGGTTTCTACACAGAAGCGGAAAATAATAATCCTGAACTACATGATAAAGTTCAACAACTCACACGTGATCATGATATTATGCGTCAAGTTGTCGCTAAGATTAAAGCACAAATGGAGAACGAAGGGTTCTCCACTCAAATTATCGATTATTTTAGAAGTTTGATTATCGTTAATGAAATTCATTCACGAGACGAAGAAGCATTTTTACTGAAAGATTAATCTCTGACTAACAAGCAAGAGTGGAACTAAATTGTTCCACTCTTGCTTGTTTGATGTAATAAACACTTATAACAGAGTATTTACATGCTCACCTAAGAATGTGATATATATTTTGTCATCATTAATTCTGATATATCCCGCTTCAATATAATCATTTAATTGTTCATCTAAATCATCTGGTAATAATTCAGCTTCACTATGTGCACATATATTGCGCAGTTGATGGATTGTAATTGTATCTCCTTCATGAAATTTGATCGTATGGACAATATATTTAAATAATTTCACTTCTTCAACTGCTTGCGCGTATTCTTCTTCAAGTTCTTCTTCTTCTGCAATTTCTCTTAAAATTTCTTCAGAAGACATACGTTCCTGTTGTATCGCTGGTTCAAGCACCACCTCTACAGAATCCGTATGATTTTGTTCAATTTCTGCTTTGTCATACACCGTCTCATTTTGAATAAGTTCTGTACGTTCATCAATTAATAAAGATAACTTCTCTTCTTCATTCATCCTTTTACACCCCATTTTATCGTTAATTTATTTTATCATGAATTTGAGATGATTGAAATTCACTCTAACTAGTGGTAGGCTTAATACAGAATTAAATATTTGCTAGGGGTGCCCACAACCGGGCTGAGAGGAAATGATTTCCGACTCTTTGAACCTGACTTGGTTAGAACCAACGTAGGGAAGCGTGATTGAATTTTAGTGTTTTTAATTATACTAATTCCAACACCCACTAGCTTATTTTAGTTAGTGGGTGTTTTTTCGAGGTGAAACGTGTGTTTATCATGATTACATCGTCAAAACCTTCTATCACCGTTCTCAATCAAATCATCCAGGTTCATGATGAAATAGATGGCGTTATTTTAAGGTTTGATGCAGCAGAAAAAGAGATCATTCATTTCATAAATCAGCTGATAACAAGAATTCCTAAAGATAAAATTATCGTGCATAACAATCCAAATATTTTATTTGCATGTCATTTAACGAGAATTCACTTTAAAGAAAGTAATTCTGAAATAGATGTCTTTAGAAATGATTATCCAGAAATACAAGTCAGTCAAAGCGTTCATTCTTTGGCATCAGCCAAACACGCTGAATCGCTTAATCTATCATTTATTTTATTTGGTCATGTCTTCCCTACACCGTCCAAACCTGATTTACCAACTAGAGCCACAGCTCAAATTGATGCAGTCACTCATGTCGATATCCCTGTTATCGCATTAGGCGGCATCAACATCAACACAATAAGACAGTTAAACACTAAATTTTCAGGTTTTGCAGGTATCAGGTTATTTACTAATAAACAAGAATTTATTTCTGTAAAAAAGGAGTGGTTACTACGTACGACATCGTTGTAATAGGCGGAGGAATTATCGGAGAAAATATTGTGTACGCACTCAAAGACCATACAGATAATATTGCAATCATAGATGATGCACATGGTTATAAAGCAACACACGCTGCTGGCGGTATGCTCGGGGCACAAAATGAATTTACTGAAGATAGTCCTTTATACAGACTCTCTATGCTTGGTCAGCAAATGATGCCTGATCATATTCAGGAACTGGAAAACTTGACTGGATCATCTATTGACTTACAACAACATGGATTGCTTAAAATTGCTTCACCTGGAGATGAAGAGAAATTAAAGACTCAATACGATTTTCTAAATTCAAAACATGAACAATTTGAATGGATTGCTTCAAAAGCGTTATCTTCTTACGCGAATGGTTCAATCAGTAATGTGTTTGAACAGGCAATGTGGATTCCTACAGATGGTCAAGTCAATGCCGGTAAATATTTAACCGTTATACAGCAAGCAAATCAAGATATTCCTCATATTTCAGATTTCGTCAAGTCCATTAACTATGTAAATGATAAATATCACTTATCAATAAGCGATAAAACCATCATCTCAGAAAAAGTCATTATTGCTGCAGGATGTAAAAGCGAACCATTACTTAATATGCTTGATATAGACTTTCCGATGCAAGGTGTGAAGGGAGAGGTACTGACGTTACATCATCCTGATCTTCATTTAAAAGAGACACTATTCCAGACGAACGGACATTATATTGTCCCTAAATCAGACAATCATTATTTAATTGGTGCGACAACTTCACTTGATACAAATCAACAAGCGAGTGCAGAAGGTATAAAGTGGTTACTTGAAGAAACGTTTAAACTCATCCCGATATTACGAGAAAGCACCCTCGTCAGCATTGATTGTGGTTTTAGGCCAGATAGCACGTTGCATCGACCTGTCCTCGATCAATTAGATGAAGGATTATTTGTGGCAACAGGACACTACCGTAATGGTATCTTATTATCACGTATTACCGGAGAATTTATGCGTCAAATGATCTTTGAACAAGACGGTGAACTGTATCAACAATTTCAAAACGATTTTAAGATAGGAGAAATTTATGAAAATATACATTAACGATGAGCCTTTTGAAACAGACAAGACAAATTTATCTGACTTACTCGCAACTTTTACAAGTGATAAAAAGAGGATCGTAGCGCTTGTGGATGATGTTCCCATCGAACAATCTAAATGGCAATCTATCACTTTAAAACCCGAACAAAAATTAGAATTACTAGAATTCGTTGGAGGCGGCTAATATGTTAAAAATAGGACCCTTGGAATTATCTTCTCGTTTAATCTTAGGAACTGGTAAGTTTAAAGATGGCGAAACACAAAAACAAGCAGTTGAAATCAGTGAAACGAATGCTTTAACTTTTGCAGTACGACGCATGAGTTTATATGATAAATCACTCCCTAATCCATTAGAGTCTGTAGATTTAGATAAATACATCACCTTCCCTAACACAGCTGGCGCTAAAACAGCTGAAGAAGCGGTAAAGATTGCAGAAATTGCACGTATTGCAGGTATGTGTGACATGATTAAAGTTGAAATTATCGGTGATGATACAACGCTTCTACCAGATAGTATCGAAACATATAAAGCATGTGAAATGCTTTTAGAAAAAGGATATATCGTATGTCCATACATCCCTTGTGATGTCGTCCTTGCAAAAAAATTAGAAGCATTAGGTTGTCATGCTATTATGCCACTTGGTGCACCGATTGGAACTGGCCTTGGTATCAATGATCCATTAAATCTAAAATATATTATCGATGCGGTTAACGTCCCTGTTATCGTTGATGCAGGTATCGGTTCACCTAAAGACGCTAGTTTTGCGATGGAGCTCGGTGCAGATGCAGTGTTACTCAATACAGCAGTCTCAAATGCAAAAGACCCGATTAAGATGGCTGAAGCAATGAAATATGCCGTACAGGCTGGTCAACTAGGATTTGAAGCGGGACGCATCCCTAAGAAATATACTGCCCAAGCATCAAGTCCTATGGAAGGTCTTGAGTTTCTATGAGCGAACGATTTGATCGACAAATCAAATCACCTGGATTCGGACAAGCAGCCCAAGATAAATTAAGCAGCAGCACATTCCTTATTATTGGAGGCGGCGCTTTGGGAAGTACAGTAAGTGAAATGCTTGCCAGAAGCGGTGCAGGACATCTAGTAATTTGTGATATGGATGTTGTGTCACTTAGTAATCTACATCGTCAAAGTCTTTTTGATGAAGCTGATAGCACTGCTTATTCTTTAAAAGTTGACGCATTAGCGTCACACATCAACCGTATAAATAGCAATGTAAAAGTGACTACGATATCTGAAGAAGTGACAGTAAACAATATCGAATCCATTATTGAAAGATATAAACCATTGCTCGTCATTGATGGTACTGATAATTTTGCAACGCGTTATATCATTAATGATGCGTGCCATAAACATAATATGCCATGGATATATGGGGCGTGTCTAAATGTAAATGGCACTGTTTATGGTATAGAAAATCAACCATGCTTGAGATGTATTCTGCCTAATGAACCTACTACCGGACAAGATTGTGCTACTTCAGGCATCATGCCACAAACTGCTCACCTCGTTGCAAGCATTCAAGTTTCAGAAGTAATGCATTATATCAGTCATGGTCATTTTTCAGGAAAACTTACAACAATAGATTGTGAAAAAATGATATTTAAAAGTAGAAATATTGATGCCATACATAATCCTGCATGTCCTACATGTATGAATAAAGATTATCCTGCACTTAAACAATCTTTATCCTTTGTTACTAAGATGTGTCGCGGAAAATATCAAACGCATGTATCTTCTAATCTGTTTAACACGATTAACGAATATATTATTCATCAAAATGAACATTTTAAATTACTTTCTTTTCGGGAACGTAAGATACATCTACTCAGTAACGGTCGTATTATTGTATTTAATGTCTATTCAAGTGAAGAAGCTACCGCAGTTATAGAAGATTTAATCAAGCATGCGCAAACATAAAAAGACATATTTTTATATGTCTTTTTTGTTGTATCTTTTTACCCTATTTGTTATATTGATATATACTCGTTTTAAATATATTTCTAAGAAACTTATGTTAATTTATAAAATTATTATATTAGTATAAAGAAGGGTTCAAATGAAAAACGCATATCAACTATTCTTACATGATTTAAAAAATATTAAACGTACTCCCAGTTTCATCATCTTACTCATCGGATTATCAATCTTGCCATCATTTTATGCATGGTTTAATTTGAAGTCATCATGGGATCCATATTCCAATACGAAGTATCTCCAAGTGGCAGTCATCAATCGTGACACCGGTGCCGAAGTAAAAGGAAAAGAAGTCAATGTTGGTAACCAACTTGTAAAATCTCTACGTCAAAACGATAAATTTAACTGGCAGTTTAAAGATAATTTGAAAGATGCCAATCACAAATTGCGTATGGGTGAATATTACGCGATTATTCACATTCCAAAAGACTTCTCTAAAGATATGACAAGTATATTTCATAAAAAACCAAAACGTGCTCATATCGATTATAAAGTGAATCAAAAAATTAATGCGATTGCACCTAAAATGACCAAAGCAGGAGCTACAGCCATTACAGAATCATTAAACGAAAAGTTTGTAGACGCTGCCACAAAAGCACTATTACAGGAAAGTAATCGTGCAGGTATCAAAATAGAAGAACAGATTCCACTTTATCATAAAATTGAGAATGCAGTATTCGATGCTGAACGTGCACTTCCAGATATCGAAAGATTTAGAAAAGCTGTGATTAAAATCGATGAACATCAAGGTGATATTTCAAAATATGCTGATGAATTCTACAGTTTAAATCAATATCGTGACAAACTGAATGGTGGTGCTGACAAAATTATTGCAGCAAATCAGCACGCATCAGATATAAATGCATTAGGTCAAATGATCGTTAAGCTTAATAATAATTTGCCGCGCATTGAAAATGCTTTACAGAGAGCGAATACAATTGAACAAAAATTTCCGGAAATTAATAATGCGGTCCAACAAGGTATTGAAGCTACCACTAAAGCACAACAGGTATTAAATCAATCCCAAAATGCTATGCCTAAAGTCCATAATAAGATTAATACAGCTCAGGAAATTAATAAAAAAGGACAAGAAAAGTTAAGTACGGTCGATATTAAACCTGCTCACACCGCACTTCAAAACGGACTTGGCGCACTCTCAACATTAACCGGCGAACAAGCAAATACAACACTGGAAATGTTAGATCAATTGAATGAACTTGCAGCACAAAAGCCAGGAGCAACTGAGACACTGACAAAAAATTTAAGAGTATATCAGGATAATATTAATCAAGCGATTCGTTTCAATAATGAATTAATTCGTATTATGAATGACGTTAATGATTTAGGATTTAATACCACTTCGATTTCAAATGAATTGAGTAACGTTAACCAGTCACTCGATGCACTCAATAAAACAATTTCAAATGCTATATCACAATCTAAGTCAAATCAAGCTGTTAATATCAATCAGGAAGCGATTAATTCAGCACAAACTGCACTAAAAGATTTGAGTACGTTCTCTAGCACCACAATGTCAGATATTTTTGAGCAAGGACTATCAAACTTAAGTGGTGACCTGGATTCGATTGCACAAAAATTAAACACTGCTCAGTCGTTTGCTAATAAGGTCGACGGGATATTAAATGAAGCATCACGCATTACGAGTGAAGCGAACACAACATTGAATCAAATTAATCAACAACTTCCATCTCTGGAACAACGCTTTAAACAAATTAATCACACAGCACAGACAAATTATCCGTTATTCAAATCCAAAATTGGTCAGGCCAGCAATTTTGTACAATCTGATTTACCAAGTGTATTGAGCGACCTGGAACGTCTTAGTAACTTTGCTGAAAACGACTTACCTAGAGTGTTAAATAAATATGATAATACATCAAAATTATTAAAGAACAATCTTCCAGGTGCGCAAGATGGTATTCATGAGCTCGCTCAATTTGCACGTGATGAGTTACCTGCTATTGAAAAAGATATACAAAAATCTGCTAAAAAACTAAGAAGTTTTGATCATAAAGATACTTTAAATAAGCTTGTGAGCTTGCTGAAAAATGATATGAAAAATCAATCTGATTATTTTGCTAAACCTATTCAACTTGATGAAACTCAAGTATTTCCAATACCTAATTATGGCTCTGCTAGTGCACCGTTCTATACAGCGTTAGCACTTTGGGTAGGAGCGTTACTATGTGGTAACTTACTGACTACAGAATTAAAAGATCCGGCGATTAAAGACAAGTTTAGTTTGCGTGAAATATATCTTGGCCGAATGATTTTATTCCTTCTAATCAGTATCGCCCAGGCAACAATCGTCGTACTTGGGAACTTGTTTATTTTAGATGCGTATGCTAAACACCCTATCTATAATGTGATATTTGCCATTCTCGTTGGACTTGCTTTTACCGTTATCGTCTATACGCTTGTAAGTTTACTTGGTAATATCGGTAAAGCAGTTGCCATTATTATTATGGTATTACAAATTGCCGGTGGGGGTGGCACATTCCCTGTTCAAGTTACACCATTGTTCTTCCAGCGTATACATCCATTCCTGCCATTTACTTACGCTGTAGACTTACTGAGAGAAGCTGTAGGTGGTATTACTCCTGAACTGGCATGGTCAAAACTTGGATTTTTATATTTGATAACAGCCATTATTTTTGCGTTCGGTTTAGCAATGAAACCTAGATTTGAACCGATTAAGAAAGGATTCTATGCTCGAAGTCAGGCGAGTAACTTAGTAGAATAAGCACACTATTATTTTTAAAATATTGTTGATATAATGGCTTTACATGATTAAAGGAGTTTTTCAAATGAATTATCAGGATAACTTATTATTCAAGACATTCATTACAATAGTAGGATCGTTTCTTATTGCATTTGCGTTTAATGTCTTCTTATTACCTAATGATGTATTGAGCAGTGGTATCGGTGGACTTGCTTTATTATTAAATAAATTATTGCATGTCGATGCAGGTCTATTAAATCTTCTATTAAACCTGCCTTTATTGATACTTGGATTTATGAAACTAAATAAATCTGTAATGTACAATACAATACTTAGTGTAATTGTTGTTTCATTTTTCCTTACTGTCATTCCAACAGAAAGCATCGCAAACGAACTTTTTGTAAATGTGATTTTTGGGGGTGTAATCGTCGGTATCGGTGTTGGTATCATCCTAAAATATTCTGGTACTACAGGCGGCATGGATATCGTTGCGATGATTATCAGTCAAAATAGCAATATATCTATCGGTCTCATTATGACGATTCTTAATGGCATTATTATTATTTGTTCAGGTTTCTTATTTGATTGGAACCTCGCATTGATGACTTTGCTTTCAATATATATTACCGGCAAGGCTGTTGATACAATTTTTACATCTAATATTAAACTAACCGTTAATATTATCACTTCAAACTATGAAGGTGTTAGACAAGGACTGATTGATGAGATCTATCGTGGTATAACAGTGACAGATGTTTATGGCGGTTATTCTAACGATAAAAAACACATGATTACAATGGTGCTTACACGTTATGAATTACCTAATGTGATCAAAATCGCTAAAACTCACGATGAAAATTGTTTTATCAATGTTTATGAAACAACCGAAGTTCACGGAAACTTTGCACGCAATCATTAAAACACAAAAGCACACTGTATTCATTTACAGTGTGCTTTTGTGTTCATCTATTATACTTTTAAAAAATTTCATCTCATCCAAAGTACATTGCTTCGCATTCGATCTTCTAATATCCATTTGAAAGTTATGTTGTGCAAAAAAGTCACCTTTACCATACTCTCTGTATATTGTTTTAATACCACTTCTTCTTAAATCAATGAGTATATCCGGAGCTTTACCCACAAGTAAATCGTTTACACTACTCGCTACGAAAGTTGGCGGAAATCGTTTATTGATAAATGGTTCACAGTTAATTTCGCTTTGTTTCATGTGAAAATCTTTACCAACATAATCTTCCATTAATCCTCTCACCATAAAGCGTGTAAATGACTTTTTCTTTGCAATCGCTATATCGATTGCATTAAAGAAACCACAGTTAATCACAATACCTGACACTTTGACTTGTGGCAACTTCATCTGAAAAAGTTGGTGATATTCAGGATTAGTAAGTATCGTTACATACTGTGCCATAATTTGAGCACCCGCTGAATCTCCTATCATAAATAACTGGTTAATATCTAAATTGTACTGTTCATAGTTTTCATGTAACCAGTGCATACATTCATTAAGCTGGACAATTGGTGTAGGATATTTCAGCTTTGGTGCTAAGTCATAATCATAGCTTATTACAGCAAAGCCATGCGACGCGAGAGTCATGCAATATGCTTCATATGTTTCTTTTGTAGAATAAACATATCCCCCACCATGAATATTAACAATGATTGGATAACGTTCCTTCCGATGATATGGATAATAAATATTCAGCGTGGCATTCTGTTTACGATTGCTATAGACAACATCTTTTGTAGCTCGAATCCCTTCAGGTTTCTGATTAAAAATATCTTTATATTGATCCATTACCTTTATAAATGTGTTAAATAACATTGATTGAATCGTCACACATGTCACTCCATTATTTATCTTTTAATAACGCGTTGTCCTTAGAAGTTTTCTTTTGAGTAGGCAGCAAATCATTTAAATGCTTACCTTTTGAACCTTCGACTTTCATCTCTACACCACTATTATACGCAGCACGTGTAATGAGATGTCCAGCGACAGGACTTGTTAAATATAAGAAAAATATACCGAGCAACAACCGAAAGCTCACATAACCATCATTGACGATAAAATAAACGAAAACACCGATTAACGTAAGTAATACAGCAACTGTGGAGCTTTTTGTCGCTGCATGACTTCGTGTATAAACATCTTTAAATATCAATATGCCTATTGCGCTAATAAGTGCCATAATACTACCTACAAAAATAACAATCGAAAGAGTGAGATTGATGCTATCGTTTACGTTCAAAGATAACACCTCGCTCGATAAATCTTGATGTTGCGATTGTACTGATAAACGACAATACACCAATAATTAAAATCGCTTCTAAGAATAGCGTCGTATCCATGATTAAACATATAATACTAACACTTGACATGACCATCGCACCAATACTATCGAAAGCTACTATTCTATCCGGTAAGGAAGGTCCAGCAATAACACGATATAACACTATCATTATAGCAATACCATATATTACGAGTGCAGCTTGAATCAGTATCATACTCATGTTTCTCCTACCTCCTTAATAACGCGTTCATAGCGTTTAATAGATTTTAATAATTTCATATTTTCTGATGGTGTCGCATGTAATGTATGAATAAATAATTTCTTATTATCATGTGATAAACGAAGCACTACTGAACCTGGTGTTAATATAATCAGCATCATTAAACTTGTAATTTCCCAGTTCTTCTTCATTGATGTATTATATGTGACAACCCCCGGAGCAATCTTATGCGGAATAAATAAGATGTGATACATCATTGAAAGACTTGAGCTCATCAGTTCATAGTTGAAGATCAAAACAAGCTTTAATAAAATCATTAACTTCCATAAATAAAACTGATATCCGAAAAAGCGATGTATGATGTAGAGAATTATAATACCGATTAAATATCCTTTTATAAACGTCGATAAATAGATTTGATCTTCATCAACCATAAGCACCCAAATCATAGCAATAAATAAATTTAATACAATCTGTGCGATAATCTTATCCTCCCATCATGACATTTTCTATATATCGATCGTAATGAATTGCTGATAAATGTTGTTGTAATGGTGCAGCAAAAATAGAAATCATACATGTGATGACTAAAACCACGCCAATGACAGTCAACTTCTTACTATATGGTTTATTTAATGCATGTCTTTGTGCATCGATCAGCTGAACACAAGATCGATCCTCTTCTCCAAAGAACAATGTGATAAACATACGCATCATTGCAAACATTGCTACGAAAGTCCCAATAACCATTACTATTGCATAACCTAGTGGATGCGCATCCATACCAGCTTGCAGTATCAATAATTTCCCTGGAAATCCTCCTGTAAACGGCATTCCTCCTATCGCAAATACAAAAAATAGCACAATAATGGCGGTAGCTTTAGCATGATAAAATAATCCTTGTTTATATTTCATATTGATAAGGCCAAATCTTTTTACGATGAGACCTGCTAAAAGAAATAAACATGATTTCACCAACATATCATTTAACGTATACATCACTGCACCATCTATACCTTTTTGACTAAATGTAGAAATACCATAATAGATGATTCCTATAGATAAAATAATCTGATAACAAAACATCAATTTAATTTCTTTATATTTAATAACGCCTAACATACCGATAATGACTGTAGCAGTAGCCATATACAAAATAATCGATGATAACATGGATTGATATGGTACAAAGATTACTGTCGTTGTTCTTATCATCGCATAGACGCCTACCTTAGTTAATAGCGCCGCAAAGACTGCACCAATTTCGTAAGACAACACACTATAAGATCTCGGCAACCATATGAATACAAATAATGCTGATTTTAAACTGAATACTACGACAAATAATAATACGATGACGGCATGCTCAGGAACAAATCCAGCTTCCTGCATTCGCATTCCTAAATGAGCGAAATTTAATGTACCATATACGCGATACAAAATGCCTATTCCAATCAGAAATACCCATGAACCAATTAAATTTAATACAACGTACGTAATACTCGCCTTAAACTGATATTTTTTCTTACCGACAACAATTAATATAAACGATGACAGTAACATGACTTCAAACATTACAAATAGATTAAAGATATCCGCAGTTAAGAAAGAACCATTTACACCAGCAAGAATAAATAAAATAAAAGGTACTGTTAAATCTTTGAGTTGGTTAATATATTGGAAATATAGCACAACAATCACTACAACGATACTCACAATAACGAACAACAAACTCATAAAATCCCCATAAAGCTGGATGCCGTATGGTGCACTATAACCACCTAAACTTAAAATAATAGGTTTTTTTATAGATGAATAAGCTAAGACAATAGTAGTAATTAAACTTATAGATAATGTAGCAATAGCAATGGTATATATTCTTTTGTCCTTTAAATACGTAAATACACCCAATAATATAGGAATCAATACAGGTACAATCAATAAATTACTCATCTGTACCTCCTAAACTATCAACTTGATTATCTTTATTCATTTGATAGTTTCTATATACTAAAACTAACAACAATGCGGTTGTGGCAAAACTAATGACAATAGCTGTTAAGATTAAAGCTTGTGGCAATGCATCTACATCTGGGTTATTCTTTTCTACAAAAGGTAAATCCGTCCCTGGAAATGACATTGATATTAAATATAAATGTGCTGCATGGCTTAATATGCTTGTCCCTAATACAACACGTATTAAATTTTTAGATAACACAAGATTTACACCAACATATACTAAGGTTGCAGTAATAATTGTAAGTATCGTCATTTAATATCACCACTAATCGATAATAATATCGTCATTATCACTCCGACAACCGTTAATAATATGCCAAATTCAAATAATGTAACGCTTGATAAATGAACTTCGTTCAATAATGGTAAGTGAATGTATATATCTTCATGATTTAAAAATGCATGTCCAAAGAATATAGGTGCAACCATAACAAATAATGAAATAATAATACCAATCGAGATGAGTTTATGAAATTCGAATGGAAGTAATTTTCTTATCCGTTTAGCATCAAACGTCAGAAACATTAATATAAATGCCGAACTAAAGACCAAGCCTCCAATGAAACCACCACCTGGTGCATTATGTCCATTGAAAAAGATATAGAAGCCGAATGTTAATATAATTACTATTACTATTTTAGAAATACTCTCAAGTAACAAATCATTTTCCCTCATGTGTAGCTCCTTTCTTTAATATTGTATATATTCCAAATCCTACAATCATAATAACAACACCTTCGAGCATCGTATCAAACGCACGGAAATCACCTAAGATTGCATTAACGACATTTTTTGCACCTACTAACTGGTAACTATTATTATAGTAAGTAGAGATAGTCGCAAATGAATCCATTTGATTGCTTCGAATCATGATTAAAAAGATGATGGTAGCAATGGAGAAAGCTATACCATGTCTAAATACTTTATATATCAATGAAGATGTTTCTTTCTTTAAATTCGGTAAATGATAGAAACATGCTAAGAACAACACCGTTGTAATTGTTTCGATAACAAGTTGTGTTAATGCTAGATCAGGTGCTTTAAGTTCCATAAATAATATGGATATACCATAGCCTACCAATCCAGTGAGCACTACCGCTGTCATTCTGCTTTTCACAACTAATAAGCCTAATGCGCTAATAATCATAATTAATCCGATAATCATCGTAAATATAGTAATTTCATATTTCATCGACCATTTTATATCCATAGTCATTAATAAGTTAGGTAATATTAAGATGATAATAAAGAGATATACGTATAACGCATAAACATTTAAAGTCCCTCTCATTACCAATGATAAAATCTTAGTTGAGACGTTATCTTTTGTTCTACCTATAAAGTCGTACACTTTGTTTAATGACACATCGTTAAACTTATCGTAAATTTTACGATATACGCCAGTATATAAAACTATTAAACCAGCAGCGAAAATGAACATCGTTATAAATAATGGCGGTGTAAAGCCATGCCAAGCAGTAATATGCTTAAGCTTTAATGCTGATTGCTCTTGTGCAATGGGTTGTATCAAATGATGCTGGATAATGTTTGGAATAAAGAAAATAGAAATGGTTGCGAACGTTAAAATAATACTGCTCATATATATGAGTGGTTGTTGTGCTTTTACCTTTATTGATTGCTTACCCATAAATGGTCTGATTATTAATACGAAAGAATAAATAAAAGTACCTATACTCCCCAGAATAGCGATGATTAATAATATAAGTAAACTCAAATGTACATCGTTGATTTCATATAATGCTGTGATAAACAGCTCTTTAGATAAGAAACCACTTAAAAAAGGTAATCCTGCCATCGAGACAGCTGAAATAAGCATCGTAGCAAATACAATAGGTAATTGCTGTCTCAGGCCAGACAATTGATTCATATCACGTGTACCTGTTGCTAAATCTATAATACCTGTGCCCATAAAGAGCGTTGCTTTATAACAGGCATGACTTAATATAAGAAGTATTAAAGCGCTGTACGCTGTACCTCTCACTCCTTCTGAAATCACCGTATGGGGTAATGCAATCACGCCTATGAGTACAACCATCATACCTAGCTGACTAATTGTCGAGTATGCCAGCAAGGCTTTCATATCATGCTTTGAAATAGCAATAAAACTTCCGATAAACATCGTCAAAATACCAACTGAAATGATCACTCCTGTAAGCATATGATTACCACTATAAACAGGTAGCAATTTGATTAATAAATATATTCCTGCTTTGACCATTGTTGCCGAATGCAGCAATGCACTGACTGGTGTCGGTGCCTCCATTGCGTCAGGTAGCCAAATATGGAAAGGAAATTGTGCAGATTTACTAAAAGCACCCATAAAAATTAATGTCATACTCATGATAAATAATGGATGATTGGTAAGTTCAGTTTGAGTTAATATGTCATCAATCTGTGCAGTACCAGCAATATGATTTAAGATTAACAGGCCAACAAGCATTAGGCTTCCACCTAAGATGGTAATAACAAATGATTTTAAAGCACCCATATAAGATGTTTTTTTAGTAAAGTGAAATGAAATAAGCAGAAATGAAGCTACGCTCGTTAGTTCCCAGAAAAAATACAATATAATCGTATTATTTGCTAGAACTACGCCGTACATCGCAATAATAAAAAGGATTAGACTACTATAAAAATATGTATGTCTCGCATATTTTTTCATATAAAAAATACTATAAAAGAGAACAAGGATACTGATCATTGAAATGACTACAAAGAAAAAGTAGGACACAGCATCAATTTTTAATGAGAACATAAGTCCCGCTTCAGGTATCCATGATAACGTATTTGCTGTATGCTTTGGTGTTATCATCATAAGAATCATCGCAATAACGGGATATAGTAAAGCGACAATTGCAGTGAATGGTTTTGCTAAATGCTTCTGAAATAATTGTATGAACAATATCATACAAACACCGAGTAAAATAATATTAAATAGCATCGTTCACATCCTTTACAAATTTATTTGGATTGTTTTGTGATCTGGTGGATTAACATCAATAAATCGATATGTTTCTGACTTAGTATTGTGACCTAAAATATGCATCAAATCAAATATGTGAATGCCTTGGTGATACGCATGATATGCAAATGTTTTCTTTAATGCCTGAGGACCGATTGAATGTTTACAACCTATTGTAGTTGATGCCGCACTTAATATTCTATGAAACTGTTGCCTTGTTAACGGAGATTTCGTCTTCATCGATTCAAAGATATAGTCATCAGGTGACTTTGTTGCAACAAATCGCTTTAGAATACTGCTATCTTCTTTGTTTAAATAGATGGTATAGTCGTTAACGATAAATTGATAACAACCATCTTTAAAAACAAGATCACCACACTTTAATTCTAATAGTACTTGTAATTTCACAGGTATATTGATACCTAGTACAAACAATAGATAATCTCTTGCACGCTCATTCAATAAATAAGTCTTCATCATGTGAATTTCATGGGTCGTTTTTATTGGTTGGGATTTAATCATGTCTCCTCCTATGTTACATAAAAATAATAACATATATTTATGTAACATTAAAAAATGCTGCTCAAAAAATAATATTCAAATAAAAAATCCAGATAAGATTGATATATCTCATCTGGACTTTGTACTTCGTCATTTCGTTATTTACTTTTAACTTTATTTTTAAACACCGAGCAAGATTGGTATAAGTATCGGGATAATCACTACAACAATTACACCTACAATTACTAGAGCGATACTTGCCATTGAAGTTTCTGTTTCACCTAATTCTGTAGCAGCAGATACGCCTAATGCATGACCACTCGTTCCTAAAGCAAGACCTCTTGCAATTGGATTACTAATTCTGAAGAAGCGGAGCATCTTATTACCTAATGCATAGATGATCACAGCATTTAAGATTACAGCGAGTGATGTTAATTCCGGAATACCACCGATACCATCTGAAACTGGTAAGGCGATTGCAGTTGTAGCTGCCTGAGGTAACATAGAAGCAATAATTTCTTTACCAAATCCGAATAACTTCGCTACACCATATATACCAAAGATAGCGCCCGTTGTTCCTAACGCAATGCCGCCAATAATATGTAACCAATATTTTTGTAATACATCACGTTTTTTGTATAACGGAATGGCAAAACAAATTGTAGCTGGTTCTAAGAAGAAACTAATAATACTTCCACCTTTGTTGTACGTATCAAAATCAATGCCGGTAATCGCTAGAAATACAATACCAAAGACCATTCCTACAAACAATGGTGCAAATAAGAAGAAGCCATTTGATTTTTTAAATAATATTTGTCCAATAACAAATGGTACGATTGTAAGTAATATCCCAAAGTATACTGTATTCACTCCTAAGTGATCTAACATTGTCATGATTAACGCACCTCAGCTTTACGATAATTTTTTACTTCTTTTTCATTTTTTACAGTTGATTTCTCTTTACGTTCAGTTGTCATAACAATCATTTGCGAGAAGAATCCTGTACATAATAATAATAATAATGTTGAAATGAAGATTAATCCGATGATTAAAAATGGATGCTCACTGATAAGACCGAGTGATTTCACAACCGAAATACCTGCAGGAACGAATAATAATCCGATGTTATCCGTTAATGCTGTACCTACACGTTCTACTTGTCCTAATTTAACAATGCCTGTGCATAAGCATATAAATAATAATACGAGTCCAATTACTGATGCAGGCATCGGTATCGGCATAAATGATTCGATAATCTTAGAAATAAGTAAAATTACTGATATCACGATAGCTTGATGAAAAAAGTTATACGTTTTATTGTTTGTCATTGTAATGACCTCCCGATATTTATCTTGAGTTCATCATATAACGAAAAATAGTAAATAAAACGTTTTCATGTTGAAATGCAAAAATCGATAGTTGAAATGCAAAAAGATAAGGCTAAAATTATTTTAGCCCTATCTCATGTTTAAACTGCTTAATATATGATCTGGATACTTGTAGTTTCACATCTTTTGTTAACTTTACCTGATATGTGTTATTAAACCATTGTTCTGCTGATTTTATGTGGTTTTTATTAATAATACTTGAACGATGTATACGTATAAAGATATCTTCAGGCATTTTTTTCTCAAAAGCACTGAGCGGTTCATTAATCGTATATTCATTTTTTAAAGTGATGATATGTAATCTGCCTTCTTCAACGTATAATGCAATAATATCATGCGTATTAATTACATATATTTTATCGTCTATCTGAATCGAAAGCGTTGCCGTGGACTGTTTCGTTCCTTCTGTTTGATCTTTTTCCACTCTACTTCGGGCTTTTTCAAGCGCAACTTCTATTCTTTTCATTTCGAAAGGCTTTAATACATAATCGAGTGCATTTAATTCAAATGCTTTCACCGCAAAAGTATCATGTGCTGTTGCAAATACAATTAATGGTGGCGTTTTCATTCTATTAATCTTCTGTGCTAAATCAAGTCCGCTTTCATTGATGAGATTAATATCTAAAAATAATAAGTCATAAGTATCTGTAAGTAGAGCTGTTAACGTTTCTTCAACAGAATCTGCTTCTTCTATATCGTGACTGTTATCGATCTTATTGATGAGATACATCAATTCATTGCGTGCTAACGGTTCATCATCAACGACTAATATTTTCATTATAATAACTCCTCTCTTTCATAAGGGATATGCGTATAAAATTTAGTCCCATGCGCTCCAGTAATAAATTTCAATTTCGCATCACGATTATATAGTCCCACTAAACGTTTATTTAAATTTTCCAGTGCACTACCGGTACCGGATATAGAGTTTACTTCAATAATTCCTATTTTATCGCGTTTATCTTTTGGTATACCATTTCCATTATCTTCTACAGAAATTTCAATTTCATCGATATCTTTTCTTACGACGACATCGATATTATTACCTGTTTTACGATTATGAAAAGCGTGCTTAATCGCATTTTCCACAAGTATCTGAATGATAAATGGCGGTACTTGTGCATTGACACAATCTTCTGCTACATCGAAATGAATATTGAAGCGATTTGGAAATCTCGCCTGCTCTAAAGATAAATAAGCTTCTACCTGCTGAATTTCTTTTTCTATCGTAATGGTATTTTGTCTTGCACCTTGCAAATTAGATCTGAAAAAATTGCTCAAATTCAATAATAATTCACGCGCTTTTTCACTGTCTACCCGTATAAGCGCTGAAATTGTATTCATCGCATTAAAGAAGAAGTGTGGATTAACTTGAGCCTGCAAAGATTTAATTTCAGCATCTTTTAACAGCTTACTTTGCATTTCAATTTCACCTAATTCAATTTGACTAGAAAAGATATCCGCTAAACCTTCAGCCAAACGACGTTCTACGTATGTAAGCTTTTTACTATCCGTAAAATATAGTTTCAAAGTGCCTACCACTTCCTGATTAACGTATAACGGAATAACAATGGCACCTTCTAACGGACAACCTGGATGCGTACAACCAATTTCTTCTGTTGTATGTGCTTCTTTTATCTCACCTGAGCGTATGACCTCTTTTGAAAGGTCTGTAATAATTTTCTTTTTCGGAACGTGATGATCGCTTGCTGCTCCAACATGCGCTAATATATCCGTTTTATTTGTGATTGAAACGGCAGACACTTTCATCAAATCTTTAATAATTTGAGCCGCTTCGGTTGCACTTGATTCATTTAATCCTAATCTGAAATAAGGTAAAGTTTGATTGGCTAGATTTAATACTTCATGTGTCTGTACAGCTTTCATATGCTGTTCTTGTTGTAATGTTGAAATAATAATAGATAAAAATATTGCAGTACCTAAACTGTTAATGAGTGTCATCGGTAAAATAATAAATGATACTAAATCCAGAGCATTATCAAAATTTGAAGCAAAGCTGATAATACATATCATTTGAATGAGTTCCATAACAATTCCAATAATCATCCCCTGAACAATCGTAGGATATTGATCGTTCTTTCTCGCTCTATGCCCAAAATAACCGGAGACTAAGCCGATAATAATTGAAGATATAACGTATGTATATGCATCAACACCTCCAATTAAATATCTGGAAATTCCAGATACGATTCCTACAGTAAAACCGACAATCGGACCACCTACAAGCCCTGCAACACTAATCGTTAATACGCGTGTATTGGCAATTGCGGCATCATCAGAAATCGTTCTGAATATTTGGCTGGATACTACATGATTATCTCGTATCTCAACACCCGTAAAGTTAGAGACAACAGCAAATAGACCAAAGATGATAATTAACTGTATTTGTGAAGATAATTTTTCGCGTTCGCTCATCACCATTTTAAAATGGGATATGTTCATTAATATATAGGCTACAAGTATAATTAATCCCACACGTTCAAGTAATAAAATAAATAATTCTAACATGAGCATCCTCCTTATTCATCCACATTATAACCATAATCAAAATAAAAAGGATAGGTTTCCCTATCCTTATGATATATCTATTTTTCGACAACCTTTATAATTTCATCTGTAACCACTTTAACCATCGCTTTTATACCTGGGTACTCAAGGTGAATACCATCTGGCGCAAAATATTCCGGATGTCCCTGTGAAACTTTATACCAATCTATAATGTGTATATTTTTATATTTTTTTGAAAAGCGATACATCTCTGCATTAACATGTGCTTCATAATCTTTCGGAACACGGGCAGTGACTAAAAATACTTGCGCTTTATCAAACTTTTTAAGTATCGTATTCATCTGGATATCCTCAAAATCACCATTTGTACCTAAATAGAGAACAACAACGGCATCTTTTCTATTAAAATCTGTATATTTATCTGCCACAGGAATGGCTTTATAAATATTACGTCCGACTTCACCATCTATCGTAGCATTTGGAAACACATTTCTAATTTGATAATCAATGTCTACTAGCACTGAATCTCCTATAAAAAGAGGCGCATACGGATAGACTTTAGCAATTTCAGTAGATGGTTTGGACGCATCTTCAATTTGCAAAGGTGAGATGCGTTTTATAGCTGGTGCAATTGATTTTGTTTGTGTAACTACAATCTTTTCATTATTTGGCGACTCTGCTTTCACTGTTTTAATTAGATAAGGTGTTGAAACCAGTAAATATAAACTTAGCAATAATGTTATAAATGCTTTTAATGATTTCACATCTACAAAAGCTTTTAATCCTTTTTTTCTAAATGGCTGTTCAATCAATTGATAACTGAATATCGCCATAATCATTGTAAGAATGATAGAAATCACATGTACATACCATGATATCTGTCCCTGTATAAAATGAGATTGCATCAACACGATAATAGGGTAGTGCCATAAATACAAACTATATGAATATCGACCAATCCATGTTAATACAGGTAAGCTTAAAAATTTCGACATCCATGTATCAGGATGAACACTAGACATAATAAATAACAAAGTGAATATTCCTAAGATGTATAAGCCACCTTGAAATACTGATGCACTATGCTCTGTAAACAGAAAGAATGATCGTACTAAAAAGATTGCGCCAACTAATCCTATCATTTCGATAACCCAAACGATTACTTTTGGTGGATTTTTCTTCAATTTATATGCCGGCCATATCAGTGCCAGCATTGCTCCTAATAATAATGTCTGAAGACGAGTATCAGTACCAAAATATATACGAGATATGCTCTTTGAAGGATCATACATCATCCACATTATTGACATTGAAACTAATGACACTATAAAAAATACAATAAATATATTAGATTTTTTCTTAATCGTTTTAAATAACATTAATAAAATGAAGGGGAATAAGAGATAAAATTGCTCTTCGATAGCAAGTGACCACAAATGTTTCAATGGACGCGGTTCGAGGCTCTGAAAATAATCCAGACCATCAAAAATGTACCACCAATTTGAAACGTATAATAACGCAGCATACATATCTTTTTTTACTTGAAATAACAATGCTCGATCAAAGAAGATAATATACTGTATGACGATAAACATCATAAACAAAACTGGAGGTAATAGACGTTTAATACGTTTATACCAGAAATGAGCTAAGTTGATAGATTGATTCGTTTCGTATTCTTTAATTAGCAATGTGGTAATCAAATATCCTGAGATAATAAAAAATGTATCTACACCTAAAAATCCTCCTGGCAACCATTTCGGATTAAGATGAAATATGATAATCGCAATCACTGCAATTGCACGCATGCCGTCTAAACCAGGAAAGTATTGTTTATTCATTGTAAAACGGACCACCTTTTTTAACATAAACGTAACATAAATGAAATACTTTATTAATAATACAATTATTTCTATAAATTTACAACCCAAATTATGTTGTAATATGTTTAATTTTGTCATATTTTCAATTAAACTAAAAAAAACTACAGCCCTAATATTTTAAATAAAAGGACTGTAGCAATGACGTTTAATCATTAATATTACCATTTCTGATAATTTCGCCATCTTCATCATATTCTATTATCGTACCATCTTTATATACATCAAACGAACCGACAATCTCTCCATTTTCATCGAATATACCAAAGCCATATTTACCATCTTCATAAACTGGCGTTCTATATTCATAACGATCATAATCAAAACCTACACCACTCCATGCTTCAGCTAAACTTTGAACGTTCTCTCTTGTTACAGTAATTTGTTCTGATGCATCTTCTTCATCTGACGTTCTGACGATAATCGTTTCTTTTGCATGTTCTTGTGTAAGTTCACTCGTATCAAATATTAAATCAATATCCGCTGGATTGTCACTAGATGCTGATGGCGTTTCAATTTCTTTATTTGTGACTAATGTTTGGTTGCCCGCTTCTCCTTCAGCATAAATCTTCAGTTTTTTTCCAGCTAAAAATGGACCAAATACATTGTCACCGTTCACATCAAAATCCATTTCTTCATTATTAACATAGACCATCACTGAATCTTTATCTACAGCTTCTGGAATTTCAACATTTGTTTTGATATAAGCCACATCAAAACTTTCTTGAGCATCATCACTTTCTGACATATTGATCAGCAGTTTACCTTGAACTTCACCATTTATCGCAGTTTTTGTTGCGTCTAATTCATAGTTGCCAAGCGGAAAATTTCCTAATCTTTCTCTTGAATCTAATGTCGGTGTATAGTCCTGCTCCTCACCATTCACTTTGATCACAATCTTTTTACCATCTTTTCCGGTTAAATAAATCGGTACTTCCGGAACTTTAAAAGAGAAGTTTTTAAAGATACCAAATTTCTTTTTGTCTGATGTAATTTGTACTGCATCTTTACCACCTACACTGACCATACTGTCAGGCTGTTTATTATCGATCATTTCTTCTGTCGTAGTAACAAGTTTTTCTCCAAACTTTTCTGTATTACCACTTGCGGCAATATAATGAGCAAAGGCTTCTGCTTCACTCTCTGATAAATTCTTATCTCCTACACTTAATATAGATGATAATTTATTATAATCTTTATCTATTAATGCCTGTTTTATTTCTTCAGATTGATTAACTGGTGAAAATTTATGTTCAAAGAATTTATATAAACCAAATAGTAATGCAAGTAAAGCAAGTAATCCGATTAGTAAAGGTAATATTGACTTCCCTTTACTTTTTTTAACTGGTTTTTCTACAGGCTGCTTCTGCTTTCTTTCATAAACTAATTTCTCATCACTAGGCACACGTCTCTCCTCGACAGCATCTTCCGGAAACTTCGTTCCACAATTCGTACATACTTTAACGTGATCTTTTACTTCTGCGCCACAATTTCTACAAATTTTCATTGGATTCCCTCTAATCTTTATAATTTAAATGTATTATCTAACAAATGTCTTAAATTTAATTGTGGACGTTCACGTGCGTCTATTACCTCAATAATTTCTCTGTTCGATTTGGGTTGATGGTAATGTACATAACAGTTAATCATGCCACTTTGATTCTTCTCTTTTTCATTTAACCACGTATTTAATTCCTGCTGATTCATAAAAATACCTTCAATGCCATTTGATTGTTCAGTGACATATTCAGACTTCGAATCAATTTTTACACACATTGCATAATAATCATAACTTGAAAATATTTCATCATTGCCTTTGTGCCAGGCAGATACACGTTTTGGATTAATTTCTTCTGTAGTATTAAGAAACTCATAATCTCTTGATGTACTGACATATACTGTGTACGTCCGATTGTTTAACTTGCAAGTCAGAACGTTATATTTCAAATGTATAAATTCAATATCAGAATGCGACTTTATCAACTT
Source organism: Macrococcoides goetzii (assembly GCF_002742385.2). Lineage (GTDB taxonomy): Bacteria > Bacillota > Bacilli > Staphylococcales > Staphylococcaceae > Macrococcoides > Macrococcoides goetzii. The sequence continues at coordinate 183,133 of NZ_MJBI02000002.1, read as the reverse complement.
TTCTTTTACAAAATTTATCATTTCAGTTCGTTTAAAAGAACGAGATTTTGTTTTCGTATCTCCGTTGAGATTATTAACATAATTCATCGCTTTTTGTTCGTTAGAAACATTAAAATCAAATTGTTCATTTTTTAACTGCTGATAAACAGAAATAATATCCATCTTGTCGGCACTTGTTAAGAATTCGACTTCATCGATTGATCCATTTGTAAATATTATCGCTCGTGCAATACTTTGTTTGTAATCATCCTCATAAATTTCAGGTAAACTTTGTTGTAATGACTTCAACTTCAAATAGAGTTCTATTGTCCTCATTGACTCACCTCTTAATTGGTAATATATATTATTAATAGCGTTTTTATCCTTAATGTAATTATACCATCCATAAATTGAATGTGGAATAACACTCAAATACCGTTAATTTTAGTTATTTTGATAATTTATTGAATTATTTTCAAAATAATTAACACCTTAATTGCAATTAAAAGCTAAAATAATATTTATAAATATAAATTAATTAATAAAATTAAAAAAACCATCGATTCAAAGGAATCGATGGCCGTAATTTATTCATTATTATTAAAATTTCATTTATATTTAGAAAGTTTTTGCTAAACTTTCAGCTTTTTCAATTGCAGCAGCTTTGATTGATTCTGCTTGTTCTGGCTGTGCGTTATGACCTTCAATGATAATTTCTTCAACGCTTGGAATACCGAAGAAACCTAAAATTGTTTGTAAGTAACGGTTACCCATTTCGAAGTTTGCTGCTGGACCTTCTGAATAGTAACCACCACGTGCTTGAACGATAACCGCTTTCTTATCTGTAAGTAATCCAACTGGACCTTCAGCAGTGTATTTGAATGCTTTTCCAGCTACTGCTACTGCATCAATATAAGCTTTAACGATTGCCGGGAATGATAAGTTCCACATTGGCGTAACGAATACATATTTGTCTGCCGCAGCAAATTCGTCACTTAATTCATTTAAACGTGCTACTTTTTGTTGCTCAGTTTCAGTTAATGTTTCGAAAGCTTCACCTGATTGTAATTTACCCCAACCAGCAAATACTTCTTTATCAATTAATGGGATAAACGTTTCATATAAATCAATATGTTTAACTTCGTGATCTGGATTTGCAGCTTTGTAGCTTTCAATAAACGCTTTCCCTGTAGCCATTGAGAAAGAAACTGTTTCATCATTAGGATGTCCTGTAATGTATAATACTTTAGTCATGTGTAATAACTCCTCTTTTGTGTGTTTTTTAGTTTAATTTTTATACTTGATATATTTATTATATTATAATTTGCAAATTAGTCAACTAAAATGTTAATTTTTAAGCTAAAAAAATCCGAGGTAATATTCCTCGGTTTCAAATTTATTATTTTCTCCAGAAAGTTGTAACTTCCTTTTTATCTTCTATATTGTATTCAATTATCTCTTTCAATAATTCATAATCGATTTCCTGGTCCCACTTTACTTTGAAAAGACCTGCAGTTTGATCGTATCCAGCTTCTGCTATCTTATCTTTAAAATGCGCCATCGTTTGATTTTCCGGTGCTATTGAAATATGCGCTTTTGCTGTACTGACACCCAATATAAACGTGCCGTGATCTGAATACATCGGTGTATTCCATTTATATTCACGTTGTAATTCCGGAAAATTTGTCTCAATCCATTCAAATAAATCCTGAATTTTACCGAGATGATTGATGTTTGTTAGTTTGTCAAAGAACAGTTCAAATTTATGCATAACTTCCTCCATATTCATTTATTTCAATTGTAGCATATCTTCAAATGTCCAGTCTTTATCAGTCAGTACCTGTTTATAAAATGGATCTTTGCCAATTAATTTTATATTATCTCCAATCGCCTCAACTTCATCTAAGTGATGCGTCGTTAAAATAATGAGTTTACTTTGTTTCAGCTGATTAATCAGTCGATGAATGTCATATCTCGATTTCAAATCAATACCAACAGTAGGTTCATCCAAAATAATTATATCTGGATTTCCAAGTAAGCCGATTAACATGTTCACCTTACGTTTCGTCCCTCCAGATAGTGATTGAACTTTCGCCTTATCTTCGCGAATATTTAAAGCATCTTTATAAGTATTTAGTAAATTATCATCAATAGGAGATGTATACAGCCCTTTAAAAAACTTAATATTATCTTGCACAGATAAATGTTCAAATAATGCGATGTCCTGAGGAATGTAGCCTAAACGGTTCTTTAAAGATTTATGACTTAGGTCCTCACCGAAATAAATAATTTCTCCCGCATCTTGCGTTTCCAGCTTTGCAATCATTCGTAACAATGTTGATTTCCCAGCGCCATTCTCACCTAACAGGATTGTTACAGCCCTATCTTCAAAAGTTGTGTTCAACTGTTCAAAGATTTCTTTTTTCCCATATCGCTTAGTTAAGTTTTTAACTTCTATCATATACTTCCTCCTATCGATAACAGCATATAGACGGTCACAATCATCAATGTGAAAGTAGTCGTCATAAATAGACGATGACTTGTTGTATTGACTTTAAAGAGTAATAAACTTAATACGAATTCATAAATAAGTGTGAATAACAAGCATACAAAATAAAACTTTATACTCATCATTTGATTCATGAACAATGCTGCAAAGATAATTGATAACATGATTATGAAAACGTGAACCATGATATACGTTATATGTAAATAAAACTTTGTCTTGTCAAACATATACATGCGTTCAAGTGCTGCGTCCTGCTTCAAATGATAATGAAGTATCACTTGTATAGATGATACAAATAAAATAAGCGCGAATATTGTACTTAAAGCAATTGATTCATCTTGTGATTTTGAAACTGCAATTTGTTTCATACGACTTTCCGGTGTTTTCTGATAATACATCTTCTTAACTTCTTCAATATTTACTTGTTTCCCTTTATCAATATGATATTTCACGATATAAGGAATCTGAGCTTCAAATAATGTTTTACTTACTATTTCCTGGGCAATAGCCCCAATAAAATCATCACGATAATAAAGTATAATCGTATCTCTTAAAGATTGTTGCTTTAATGCTTCATTAAAACCTTCAGGAATTGATAAACTTAACACCGCTTCTTTAGTTTTCACATGATCTTCTATAAAACTTTCTTCATCACCAATTATTTTAACAGTCATATCATGATTGTTTTTAAGCATGGCAATCAACGCCTCTGATGATTGAGAATGATCTAAATCCTGCACAGCGATCGGCATTTTAAACACTGCATTCATTTTTTGCTGCAATATAAAACAAGTGAGTAGCATACCAGCAATTAGCAACGACAATAATAAATATGATTTCCATTGTTTTTGCACTACGAGGTATAAGATAGATTTCATCGTCTATACCTCCTTATCAGTTGTAATATCAATAGACTTATCAATATAATACATATCCAGTAGAAAAGAACCGGAGTCTTTATAAAATAGTTATTCAATATCAATTCCAGTACTTTATTAAAAATATGACTAAACGGTTGATGATACAATATACCGCCTAATACATCCTTAAAATATATCGAAGGAATTGTTGCTCCGGAAAAAAGAATGATAAGACCCGTTATCATTACTTTAAGAATCAATTGAAACGATTCATTATTAACGAGTTCAATAAGCATCATCACCACAAATATCATTATGAGGTATAGGAATAAAATAATTAAAAGCGGCATTAGGTTATAACTTTCAAAAGATACATCTAAGTATTTTAATAAAACATACAATACTACTGCAGAAAATAAAAGTGTATACCATAAACTTATTAACCCGCGTGTCAATGTTAGTTTTTCATACGAAAAATGAAACATTGATAGACGTTCCTTCAAAGCATGCGCCTGATTCATCTTCAAAATATTAAACAGTGATAAAAACAATACATAAACACTGATAAAATAAACTGAAATAGTATAATACTGATAGTTATCGTAAAGTTTAACCGGTTGTTCATCAAATGCACCATTACGATTCAGACCCGTAAAAAGCATATCCGTCATCATCATTAACATCGCATCATCACTTGACTCAGGATATAACGCTTTATACGCTTCAGCGCCACCGATAGAAAGCATCAAACGGCTATATACAGAATCCGTTAACTGATAGATGATAATACTCTCAAGCGATGTTTTATCGTATGTGTAAACAGAAATCGGTAATGCGCCTTGCTCGTAAAATGCCTCAGTCATTCCTTGATCGAACACGAAATAACCATCTAAATGATGTTGCTTTAATTCATTATTAGCCTTAGTCGCATCAAAATGCTTCAGTTCAATATCGTTACCCATACTCTTTCCATCGCCAATTGCATCTAATATCAACTTCGTTTCTCTAGATTGATCTTCATCTACTAATCCAATCGAAAACTTATCGTCTTCCTGACTTTTCATCACAGATAATCCTATAAGTGTCGCAAACAATACAAAAAACAATACTAATATATAGACCAGTAAATACCACTTTTTCATAAGAAAAGAGTGATAAATGCTGAACAGTTGTAGTTTCACATTTATCACCCCTTATTTTTAATCAATAACCATTAATTTTATTAATTTAAATCTTTAGAAACGTCTTCAAAAATTTTATTAAAGTTCTCGCTGATGTCATCCTGCAATTGTTGTAGGTCACTATCAGACATTGTGCTTAAGTCTTTAGCACCGTCAGACTTCACTTTAACATCTTGTTTTAATTTTGTCACACCATCAATCATCAATTTAACCGGTTCATTTTGAACATTTACAGTAAATTCTGCTTTTTGCTTTTGTTCATTGTTGCCGATATCTGTTACTAAATCATTTGTATAATTTAATTTTAAATCCTGCCCAGCTAATTGAGATAAATCGATTGTTCCTTTGTCAGTACGTTTATCGCCATCTGTTTTAGAATCATTTACAAATGATATTTCTCTTGCACCATCTTGATTAATGACAATTTTGTAATCATCTTTATAATTTTCATCTTTTTTAGTTGAATCCCCTGTTAACACGAATGCATCTGGAGCATCTTTAGCAGAACCTTTAACATCTATTTTTAAATTGTCATCAACTTTTGTTAAAGCCTCTAATTTAACTTCTTCTTCATTACTTGTCATCACCAGATTGCGTTTCATAATTTGTTTACCATCAACAAAGATTGTTGAGATTACTTTTGGAAACTCAGATTCTTTTTGATCCTTCACTTCTTTTAGTGCTTTATCTAACTCTTTATCGTAGTCTACACCTTGTGCTTGTTTTGTAAATAAATCTTTTAATTCTTTGTCATCTTTTGCTTGTTCTAACATTGCAACGATGATTTTCTTTGTATCTTTTGGTTGTAACGTCATTGTTAACTTCTCTAAATCCTTCTCTTCATCAAAGATTTTAACTTTTTCTTTATCTTTTTTAAATTGATTATCTTCTACATTATCAGCAAATGTTTTACTGTATCGCTCGATGATTTTGTTCATATCTTCTTGAGAAAGTTGTGCGCCACCTAAAAGGTTGTTCAGATTTAAAGAATCATTTGTCATATCTTCAACTGAAGTTGGATCTCCAGATATTTTTTCAATCGTTTCAATAATTTTATCATTTGGAACGCTTAATACATCATTTAACACTGGGGCAGAAAGGTATTGATTTTTGTTATCTGCCTGCCACGCAAACTCACCAAGTTTATTATCAGCAATCGTAGGTGTGATGCTTAAATTTGATAATTTATCTTTACTATTATGTGCTACATCAAATACGATATTTGATGAATCAATTACTGATTTTGAAATACCCATTTGTGATACAAATGCTTCCGGAATATCTGCACCTAACTTCATATTTACTGCATAATTATCATCCTGCATTTTCTCTTGGAATTTTGTTTCATTTTCAAAACGCTCATTGAAATAATCTTGCAACGACTCCATTGATTCTTTTTCACTTAAAAGATACGCATTTTTCGGTGTGTTCGTTAAAAAGTAATACGCCGCTGCGCCCCCGCCACCGACTAATAATACAAGTGCTGCTATGATTCCTAAGATCAACCCTTTTGACTTTTTCATACCATATCCTCCACGTTAGTATTTAATATCTCGCTCAATTTCATCATATCAAAATAGAAATCATTACGGAATACTTTTCATAAAATTAACCATAAATAATATTATTTATGAAAATCAGTTTACTTAGTAATGAAATAATGTAAAAAACACTTTGAATAAACATATTACAGTGAAAGATTAAATATTATTCTATATGCTTTGATTTTCATTATTACTTAAACGAATCACTTTGAAATGTAACAGATACGCACCCAGCGCCATCACAAATAAAGATAGAATTGCAACACGACTTGCTAACGGTCCATAATCTTTTAATAGTAGAGTAATCGTTCCATAAACAAAAGGTCCAAAAACTGCAGATAATTTACCACTCATTGAGAATAAACCAAAGAATTGTCCTTCGTGAGCTTCCGGTGAGAGTTCTATGATAAGCGTTCTAGAGATAACCCAGATAGAACCCATTGCAATCCCGAAAAGAATCGCACAAATATAAAATGCCGACTTAGGTAAAGGAATACTTGCAATAATAAGCGCAATCATCAATACTAGCGCGACATAATGCAACGCTTTTAAAGAACCTATTCTTTTAGCAATGTATCCAAACACAAAGGCACCTATTACACTGAAAATCGTTGCTATCATAAATATTTTAATAAATTCACTCGAAGTAAACCCTACTACTGTAGTTGCATACGGTTGCATCATACTTATCGCAGTCGCCAATGCATCATTTAAGAAGAAATAAACAATTAAGAATACGTAAATAGCTGGTTCGTTCTTAGCGAGCTTAAAAGTTTCTAATACTTCTTTATAGCCTGATGTTAAGCTTGATTGAGATACATGTTGTTTCACAGTCTTTTTATTGCCGTCTTTACCAAAGATAAAAATAGGTATGCTAAATACTAAAAATAAAATAGCAGTTGGAATAAACGTTTTTCCAGCATCTTCAGTACCTACTAAAGCCATTATCGTAAGCACGCCAAATAGTGTTCCCATGTAACCTAGCGCTACTCCAAACCCAGATAATACTGAATGATCTTCTTTTGGTGCTAAGCTACTCATCATTGCATCGTAAAATACAAGACTCGAATTATACATAAATTTCGCAATCGTAAATAAGATAATAATCAGCAAAAATGAAACTGGAATGCCGAACATCTGTTGTTTAATATCCGCTTCATAAATATAGCCCATCAGAAAAGTACAAATAAACACTACTAAAGTGAAGATGATAACCCATTGCTTCTTCTTTTGCGTTCTATCAATATACACGCCGTAAATCGGACTTAATACAATGAGAAGCAATGCTGCTACACTTGCTGAATAAGCAATCCAGGTTGATGATACCTGCTCAGTTACAGGATCAACGCCAAACTGTTCTGTTACAAATTGTGGGAAAAACAATGTCACGATATTTGCACTAAAAATTGTATTACTGAAATCATAGAGTGCCCAGCTAAAAATGGGTAACGACAATAATAGTTTAAGATCTTTCTTCATTCGTTGCTCCTTATGATATGTATTACTCATAGTTTAGCGATTGTTTTATACAAATACCATAAATTTTCTGTTTCATTATTGTAAAGAAAAAGAAGTGAAGCAATATATTAAACCCTTCATTTAACTTTAAAATCCTGTAAGTCTATTAATGCATAATGAATTTGATGATACCTCTCTAGTGGCTTTAAATCAATAAGTGAATGGTTACTACCTCGTTCAAAGTATTTCGCGCAATTTTCAAAAGCAAGTAAATATTGTCCCATCATTTCATTATCTATTACAAACTGAGCGTCATCTTTGATAACACGCTGTAAAGAAAAATTAATTTGTTCTAATAAGTGAATGGCTGGATAATAATGTAGCACCTGTTGTTTATTATTAGAAATTTCACCATATGCATTTGTATAAGTCATTCTGACATTCGCGACATTTAAATAAAGTTTAAACATATCTTGATAACGATTTCGTATTGCATAATGATTCTGTGAAAAAAGATAATGGAAAGTTGCTGCCTCTACGCGAATTAAATCTGCAATGAACTTCGGAAGCTTTTCACTTGCAGTTGTTCTACCAAGAATTAGCACACCAAGAACTGCAATGATGACCCCTATAACAACATCTATTATCCTTAAATATGCAAAAGAATATGAAATATGCCCAGCTGCGATACCTGACATAAGCAACACTTGTGTTGTTATTGAAATCATTGCGAGTGCATAATTTGATCCAACAAAAACTTCATTGATACCTCCAGCTATAGCAATAATAATTGCTACAATAAGTAAATCAGGATTTATACTGATTATTATAGCTGCCACAATGATTCCTAAAAGTGTACCGATAAATCTGGCACCAGCGCGTTGCAGACTTGTAACAGTTGTATTACCGATTAGTACTGAATGTACAGTCAAAGCCACCCAGTACGGACGATCGATATGAAATAATAATGCTATAAATATGGCTATCCCCATTATCACAGCATATTTTATTGTCATCATAAACACACTTGATTCTGGTGTGATATTTGATAATAATCTACGCATGAAATGAGGACGACTATTTTCACTTTTATAGTTAATCTGTTCGACCGGAGCAAAAAGAATTTCTTCTACTTTATACAAATTGTTTTCCAAATTTCTAAATTCTTCTGAAAGTTTAACTGCTTTATTCCAGCTTGGTTTGGTAGTCTTATCATCTGTTACCATATCAACGATATAATTCATCATTTCTATTAGAATACCTGGCATAGGACGAATATTCTTTAAATGTAGATCTAATATTTCTGAATAAATCCCTTCAGCCAAGTGATGTAATAATAAAGTACGTTCATATTCTCCACCATCTTTACTGAAAGCAGGACGCGCTGCATAAAGCGCATCATTGGATGCCATTAAGGAGCGCACTGCTGTCGTATGTGCTTCATTAAAAGCTGCGTTATCATTGAATGCTTTTAATAACTTTTGAAGCATATGATAATCACTAATTACAATTTCACGTTCATAATTTCTATCAAATAACTTACTATGTATTGAAATAACTACAATTGTAATTAGACCACCTATTATAACCAGCACCGCTCGATTTAAAAATAATTCTGGTGCATGTGGCATAATTGACGATAGTCCATAAGCCACTAAAAAGAAAGTAGAACTAGGACCTTTAATTTCAAGGGCATTACACACGTAATACGGTATTACTGTAAAACCAAATAGTAAAAAGCCGAATAGCACCATATTACCAGCCGTAAGCGTACCGAGAGCCATTGCAAAAGCTAATGTTAAAGTGGCAATCGTTACAGTTTTTATTTTAGATTGTAAAGTTCCGCCAAATACATAGATATTAGATAATGTTCCAAGTGATATCAACAATCCTAAGGATAAATTACCAATGAAATAGCCATATATCATAGGTATTAGCATCAATATGAATTGAATGATGCCTTTCGAAACATTAATCTTATCGATATCAACATATATTAGCGATTTATAATAATGATACACTTATGCTCACCTGACTTATTTTTATTTTCATACGATAACATTTTAACATGGAATATATTTTTATAATGTCTATAGCAATCATTTGAGTTTATATAAAGATATAAAGATATAAAGATATAAAGATATAAAGATATAAAGGTATAGGTATAATATAAACAGATAATAAGATAAAAAATTAAACGACAAATAAAAAAATAACCACTATAAAGTGATTATTTCTGTTCTTTATACCACTCACTATTTTTATACTTCAGATGATACTTGGCATTTCTCATCAAAAGATAAGCTTTACGTTTTACTGAACGATCTTTTGCATAAAATAGCGGATTATAATATTGATGTTTTTGAATAAGTTGTTTAATTTCTTTACGTAATGATTTTTGTTTTACGTATTTTAATATAATATCTTTAGGTACTACCGTAAATAAATGTGTTGTATCTAAATATTTCACCGGATGAGATTGATTTAAAATTAAATCTTCTACATAACATCTCGCAATTGAATATCCTGTTTCTTTGATGTATGAACTTGAACGGCCGGCACGTAGATTAACCTCAAAAAACTTGTATTTACCATCTCGATGATCATATTTTAAATCAAAGTTAGCAAATCCGGTATAATGCATACCTTCCATCATCTTAATCACTTTATCCATCAAATCTTTATCATATCTTGAAATGAGTGCTGTATAATTACCGATAGCTGTCATTGCAGGTTCTTGTAACAATACTTGTGCTAATGTAATCACTTGCGCTTTTCCATTTGAATCACCGTAATAAACGATGTCCCACAAGTCCTGATCGCTTCCTTCAATAAATTCCTGAATAATAATATCCTCACGATAGCCATTATTATGAAGTAATTCAATCGTCTCATTAATTCCATTGTAATCATCAAGGACATAAATTTTCTGTTTCCCTTTAAACTTTAAATTAAAGTACGCTGTGCCATCATCAACTTTAATAATTGCCGGGAATCTAATGGGTTCATTAAATGTTTCGATGGTAGCTAAATTAAAGTGGTATGTCGTAGGAATATCAATACCGTATGAAGCAACCGTCTCATAGAAATGTTTCTTATAATATAATTGGTTAAATAAATCTTGTGTCGGAAAATTAAAGGTAAAATCTTCTCTCAATTTTGCTTCATGTTTAATTAGCATCTTAACATATTCATCTGTCGTTGCGACAAGCAATAGTTTACGATTTTTCTTACGATATTTCTTTGCAATACGCTCAAATGTTTCGATGAAAACTTTGTCATCATAAATCATTTTATCGATATAATAATCACTAATAAGACTAGAAAATTTTGTGAACGATAAATAGTCAGCTGCCACGATAACTGACTTTTTCTTATAATCTTTATGAAAACTTGCTGCTGCAGCATACGCATGTATGTTTGCACCCAAAATTATTGGGATAAAGTTAAATTTAGCCATGTTCATTATCCTTTATATAGTAGTTTTGTTCTAGACTTTCCAAGCTGTTTAATTCATTATATTTTTGTATGGTAATGAATGCAAGTATACATTCACCAAGTATTGTTAAAATACAAATATTTTCTTTAACATATTATAACATTAAATTTTTAAAGCACATGACATTATTATTTGTTATCGTTCTAATAATCCTTTTCCCTGATAAATTTTCTCAGCATACTTTTCTATACGATTCCTTTTTGTTTCGCTGCGTTTCGCTTTATTAATTTCAATGACGTACGCACGTTGGCGACCAGGTGTTAATTTATAAAACGCTTCTCTTAAACGATCGTTCTCTTTAAATGCTTCTTCTAATTCGATAGGAATTTCTAATAGTCCATGTTCTTTTTTAGGAGGTTTTATGCCCGATTTCTCTACTCGAATTGCTTCTTCAATATAAAAACGTATCATATCTGCTTTTTCTTCTATCTCCTCTACTGACGAAAAGCGTAGCTGGCGGTCAACTTGAACATGTTCAGTTTGCTGAATTAAAAGATTGTATTTATCTTCAAGCATTACTCCTTTATGAAATAATATAGCGACATATGATTTAAAGCCATGTATCAGTAACACATTTTTATCTTTCAAAGTATAACAAGGATGCATCCATTTATACTCTTCTTCAAGATCAAATTCTCTTATAATCGATCTTAACAATTGATAAGCATCGTGCCACTGTGAAGTTTTATTAAAAAATTTTTCTAATTTTTGTTCTGTCGATAATTCCGTCATACGATTTCCTCCAATACTTCTTTATTATAAACAATATCTATTTATTTAGGGAAATTATATTTAATGAATTTTCATTATATAATTGTTCTTTGTTTTTAAAAAAGAAGCAGCATCGCTACTCCTTTCCATTAATATCAAAACCATATTTTTGATACACTTTTTTACTTTGAGCATTCTGTAAATACTGATAAAGTTCCTCAGTTTCTTTCTTATGTTTAGTGTCTTTTATTTTAGCAATTGGATATGTTATCGGTTTATGTAAATCATCTTGAATTTTGAGTGTATGCTTTATTTTATTTGTTGATTTGAGGTCTGATGTGTATACGATACCTGCTTCAGTATTACCGGTTTCTACATAGGTCAATACATGACGTACGTCCTTCGTTAATACTAATTTTGATTTGACTTTTTGATATAGTTTTTTGTTTTCTAAGGCTTGTTTACCATATTCGCCCGCAGGTACTAATTCCGGGTTGCCTAATGCAATTTTTTTTATCTTTTCTTGTTGTAAATCATCAAGAGATGTTAGTTTCTCTTCTGTTATAAGCACGAGATGATTTTTCAGTAAAGACTTTGTATCCTCTTTATCTACAGTTTTATTTTTTACTAAATCATCAACTTTATCTTGTGCAGCTGAAAAGAATATATCAACCGGAGCACCGGACATTATCTGTTGCGCTAATGCACCAGACGCACCATAATTAAATTTAATATCAACATGCTTGTGTTCGGCTTCATAAGATTTTTCGATATCATTTAATGTATTTTTTAAACTTGCTGCCGCTGAGACAGTAAGTATTACTTTTTCCTGTGACCTTCCTTGTTCTTTCTCTTGATTTCCACAGCCACTAAGTAATGTACAGACAATAAATATTAAAAATGATTTCTTCATTATTTGCCTCCTAGAATTATTATGTATATTTTACCATATAAAAAAAGACATACTACGTCATAACGTAATATGTCTTTTAACTTATATCAGTCATTTAATTAATTTCTGATTAAATAATCAAATGCACTTAATGCTGCTGTTGCACCTGATCCCATAGAAATTATGATTTGTTTATATGTTTGATCTGTACAGTCACCTGCAGCAAAAATTCCTGGTACATTTGTAGCACCATCTTTATCAACGATAATTTCACCGCGGTTATTTCTAGCAACTAGGTCTCCAACAAATTCAGTGCTTGGCACTAAACCGATTTGAACAAATACACCTTCTAGATCAAGCGTATGTTCTTCATTTGTATTGCGATCAACGTATGTCAATGCTTTTAACGTAGCATCTCCAGTTAATTCTTTTGTTGCAGCTGATTTAATAATCTCAGCATTATTTAATGATGCTAAACGATCTTGTAGTACTTTATCTGCGCGTAATTCTTCACCAAACTCTAGTAATGTAACATGTTTAACAATACCTGCTAAATCAATTGCTGCTTCAACACCTGAGTTACCGCCGCCTACAACTGCAACACGTTTACCTTCAAATAATGGACCATCACAGTGCGGACAATATGCCACACCTTTTGTTTGATATTCAGCTTCTCCTGGCACGTTCATGTTACGCCATTTTGCACCTGTTCCGATAATCAATGTTTTAGATGTTAGTTTACCGCCATTCTCTAAAGTAACATGTACTAAATCATCAATTTTTTCTAACTTTTCAACACGAACAGCATTCATTACATCGATATCATAACTGTTAATATGTTCTTTTAAGTTTTGCGAGAATTCTGGTCCAGTCGTTTCTTTTACTGTAATAAAGTTTTCAATACCAGCAGTATCATTAACTTGACCACCGATACGTTCAGCTACAATACCAGTACGTAAACCTTTACGTGCTGCATAAATTGCTGCACTACCACTTGCAGGTCCGCCACCGATTACTAATACATCAAATGTTTCTTTCGTATCAAATTCAGAAGCATCTGCTCCACCACCAAGTTTACCGATAATCTCTTCAACAGTTGCTTTACCGCTACCAAATTCTTCACCATCTAAGAACATTGTAGGAACAGCCATAATATCTTTAGATTCTTCTCTAAATGCTGCACCATCAATCATTGTATGTGTAATATTTGGATTTAATACCGCCATCATATTTAAAGCTTGTACAACATCTGGACATTTCGTACAAGTTAAGCTGATGAATGTCTCAAAATTAAAAGGTCCTTCTAACTTTTTAATTTGATCAATTACAGATTGATCTGCTTTAGGTGCTCGACCACTTACTTGTAATAAAGCTAAGACTAGAGAAGTGAACTCGTGTCCAAGTGGTACACCGGCAAATGTAATACGTGCTTCTTCATCAGGACGTGCCAATGTGAAGCTCGGTGTACGTTTCAAAGATGCTTCTTTTAAAGTGATACGTGAAGACATCTCTTTGATTTGAGTGAGTAAGTCCATCATATCTTTACTTGTTTTATCATCTCCAGCACTCGCTGTAATTACAACGTCGCCTTCCATTAACTCTAAATATTGAGCTAATTGTTGCTTTAATGTATCGTTTAACATTACATTTCCTCCTTTAAAGGATAAATTTCTATATTTTATTGCAATAGATACCACAACGCAAAAATTTGCGTTGTGGCAGCCTTTTAATATTTATTTATTGTTGATTAAATTAGATTTTACCAACTAAATCTAAACCAGGTGTTAAAGTTTCGCCGCTTTCTTTCCATTTTGCAGGACAAACTTCACCGTCATGGCTAGCTACGTATTGAGCAGCTTTAACTTTGTCTACTAATACTGAAGCGTCACGACCAATTCCATCATTGTTGATCTCCATTGTTTGAACAACTCCATCTGGATCGATTAAGAATGTCGCACGTTGTGCAAGACCTGCTTCTTCATCTAATACATCAAAGTTGTTAGCAATAACGTGAGATGGGTCACCGATCATTGTGTATTCAATTTTACTGATTGCTTCTGAATGATCGTGCCATGCTTTGTGTGTAAAGTGCGTATCACATGATACAGAATATACGTTAACTCCTAAACCTTGTAACGTTTCATATTGATCTTGTAAATCTTCTAATTCAGTTGGACAAACGAAAGTGAAATCTGCTGGGTAGAAGCATACGATATTCCAGCTACCTTTCATTGATTCGTTTGATACTTCAACGAATGAATCTGATTTTGGATCATAAGCATTCGCAGTGAATGGTAAGATTTCTTTGTTAATTAATGACATGTGTAATTCCTCCTGAGAATTTAATTAAGTACTTTTAGATAGTCTCTAGATTAGAATAATTCTAATCTCTACAAAACTTATTATTACATGATGCTCGTTTTAAGTCAACCAACTCAAACTTTAAAATTGTGAAAAATATTTGACGTATTATTTAATATTTTTTTAAATAAAAATAGTTACTGTAATTGGAGTGCATAAAATTACTTTTTACAATATCAATTACAGCAACTTATTCTCATTTACTTTATCATCAAAGTAATAAATACAGCCAGTATAACAAGCGGAATAACATAGCGTAGCAAGAAAACCCAAATTTTAAATAAACCTCTATATTTATTATCCATTAATTCCTGCTTTGCAATTGCACCATCTAGTTTGTATCCCGCAAATAACGCATAACATAATGCCCCAATCGGTAACATAATGTTCGAAACTAAATAATCCATATTATCAAAGAATGTTCCTGCTAAAAATTTCATCTGACTTAAAGTACCGTTCGATAAAGCAGAAGGTACACATAAAATAAATAATAGTAATGCAATAAAATATACATATTTTTTACGTTTCTTTTGTTCGTACTTAATTGCGTTCGAAACATTAATTTCTATTAATGAAATAGACGATGTAATGGTTGCAAAAAAGAATAGCGATAAAAATATAAGATAGAAAATACTACCGAACGGCAACTGATCGAACACATACGGTAATACGATAAACAATAAACCCGGTCCTTGTGCATTATCAATACCTAGTGAAGCAGTCGCAGGAAATATTGCTAATCCTGCTAATATCGTAACCAGTATATTTAAGCCTACAACAGAAAAGGCAGATTGGACAATGTCCGTCTTCTTATCTAAATACGATGCATATGTTAACATGCCACCAAACCCTACTGAAAGCGAAAAGAATGATTGACCTAAAGCAAAAAGTACTCCTTCTGCATTCAGTGCATTAAAATCAGGTTTCAGAAAATATACAACGCCATCCATTGCATTTGGAAGCGTTAAAGAACGAATGATAATCACAATAAATGCGATAAACAACATAGGCATCATGATTTTTGAAGCTTTTTCAATCCCATCCTGAATACCACGGGAAACAATTATCGCAGTAAGAAAAATAAATAATGCAGCGCCAAGTACTGCATATATCGGGTTACTAATCAGTTGGTCAAATAATGTTTCATAATTCTTCGTGTGCTGATTTGTAACTATTACATAAACAGTCCTCATCATATAAAGTAAAATCCATCCACCAATTACACTATAAAAACTTAGTAAGAAGAAAACACCAACATTACCGAGATGACCGATTAGATTATAATATTTGTTACCAGTAATTTTTCCGAACACTTCTGTGCTATATGTCTTTCCGTGTTTACCTATTACGAATTCTGCTAATAATAACGGCATACCTATAAATAATGTGAATACCATGAACAATACTAAAAACGCTGCACCACCATTATCAGCCATGACATACGGGAATTTCCACATCGCACCAAGCCCTATCGCCGAACCTGCACTTGCTAAAATAAATCCAATTTTCGATCCCCAAACAGATCTTTTTTCCATGTGTAATCCCTCACTTCATATAATTTTTTAAACAAAAAAGAGGCCAATGCATATGCATCGACCTCAAAAAAGAGACCTTATGCATACGCAACCGGCCTCAAGTAACGCGAATGAAGCCGCCATAGACACTTATATCTATGACGGGCATAAATATAAGTTATGACAGCTGCCACCACATATTTAATTTTGTACTGTTCTGTACAAAAGTCTTCATTCTAATTACCTCACTTGTTTAAGATTACTGATTATTCTATCAGTATATTGATTACGCGTCAAACAAATCTATTTAACGTACGTCCGTCATATGCGTTATCGGAAAATACATTGCCAATAAATAAGCACTTACAACCATTATTAAAAAGATAACTATCAATAAAATATCCCGATAGCTAAATGGCACATGGTAATAGTAAGTTCTAGTACCATTATGGAATCCTTTTTTCTCCATTGCAACAGACAGACGATGTGCACGTCTAATATTTTGACTTAATAGCGGGATAATCAAATGCTTTATGCGATTCAATCCTCTGTATTGACTCGAATCTATAACGTGATAACGCATTTTCAAAGCATTGCGTAATTGGAAGAATGACTCAAACATCATCGGCACCATACGGATTGCTGCCATAAAGGCATAGGCATATTTAGGTTTCACCTTTAAATGTTGCATCAAACTATAGAATACTTTTACAATTTCACTTGTAAACGCAATACTTAAACCAAAGAAACTGACTGTAATTGTTCTAAGTGATAAATGTATTCCTCTATATAAACTTTCTTCTGTAATATGCACGATGCCCCATTGAAATAGCGTAGTACTGCCGTCACCATAGAAAATCATAAATAATGACGAAGTGAAACTAAATAACATCATTACACTTACAAAAGCCATAATAAGTTTCAAACGCACACCACTAACCCCTATCATAAAGATAAACATAATAATCGCTAGATAGAGCATCCAGTCAAAATGATGAATGAATATGACAAGTGCAAATAGTAAAACCCCTAATGTCAACTTCGTTATCACATTCACATGATCCATAAATGTATGATATACCTTAAACTGTTCGTACATCATCACCCCTCCTCACTTCAGAAAGTATCCCATCCTGAATGCGTAACACGGTAGAAGGGTATCGCTTTATGATTTCGTCATCATGCGTCACCATAATAATCGTCTGACCAGATTGCACACGCGCTTTAAATAATTCAATAAGTTCGAACGTATTATGACTATCCAGCCCAAATGTTGGTTCATCTAGTAACACAATATCAGCTTTTGTACTCAATGCAGTCGCAACACTTAATCTTCTCTTTTGTCCCATGGAAAGTTCAAAAGGATGACGATCTTTTAGATGGTACAGATTTAATTGCTTTAATAAATTCGATGTACGTTCCCCAGCTCGGCTTTTATCTAAAAATTGAAAGTTAAAGAATATTTCATCGTATACACTACCTTGAATAAATTGCAGTTCAGGATTTTGATAGACGAGGTACATATTACGCGCTGCATCTTTTACTTTCTTCAAAGTTTTATCATCGTATTGCATCAAACCTTTATACGGGATAAGCTGCATCAAAGATTCTAATAACGTTGTTTTTCCTGTTCCGTTCTTTCCAGTAATCGCAATCCATTCATGACTGCTAACGACAAGTTTATCAATATGATACAACGTCTTTTCTTTACGTTTTACTGCCACATCTTTTAACACGAGTTCAAATTCATTAGACATATGCTCATAATGCAATGGTTTTGGTGCACACTTATATGTATTAGGATGCCATACACCATACTGATTCAATAAGTCTTCATGTTGTGCAAGAATAATTTGTGGTGTGCCTTGTGTAACTAACTTCCCATCAGCATCAATCAGAATAATACGATCAACGTATCGCCAGATATGCTCAACTTTATGTTCTACGATAAGCACTGTCTTATCCTGCCATAATTCGATCATCAATTCCCATAAATGCTTTGTAGCATCGCTATCGAGCATCGCTGTAGGTTCATCTAAAAACCA
This sequence comes from Macrococcoides goetzii, assembly GCF_002742385.2. GTDB lineage: Bacteria > Bacillota > Bacilli > Staphylococcales > Staphylococcaceae > Macrococcoides > Macrococcoides goetzii. The sequence goes on along the minus strand of NZ_MJBI02000002.1, from coordinate 164,577 downwards.
CGTATCAGCATTCTGCAGCAATGACCCTGCAATTGCGAGTTTCTGTTTCATACCACCACTGAGTTGATTGATTTGTTGTGAGGGTTCAACATCCAGTCCTACTTTAATCAAAACATCATTAATCAAGTGATTCATTTGCAATTTATCAACATTTTGATTTTCCAGAATAAAAGCCAGTTCTTCATAGACTTTCGGCATACAAAATTGACTGTCTGGATCCTGAAATATAACACTAGCATTCATATCACGTTCTAATACATCATATTTCATGGGTAAATCTATCAACTCCGGGACGATGCCACTTAGTACGTTCAACAATGTGCTCTTTCCAGAACCTGAAGGTCCGAGCAATAATACTTTTTCTTTCTCTGCTATCGTAATATCGATACCGTCAAATATCTTTTCTGCTTCACCGGGATATTTCAATCTTAAATTTCTAACAGATAACATCATCTATAAACTATCGTAATCTGATTGAGTTGACGTTCTGAATAGCTTCGTTACACCAGTCTGATCCAATGCTTTAACAATTAAATATGACAACACCCCGGTTACTAATGCGCCACTAATCAAACGCATTATAATATAAAGCAGCACGTTCCATCCTGCTACTTCAGACATATATCCATAGAAATACTCAACTGGCAGACTTATAATTGCAGCTGCAACACCCGCTAATATACACACCATCATGCTACGTGATTGATATTTGAATAACATAAATACAAATTCACATGCCAAACCTTGTAAAAATGCAAAAACAAACGTTGGAATATCAAATTTCCCCATTACAATTGTCTCTCCTGCACCTGCTGCAAACTCAGCCAGTAATGCAATTCCTGCTTTTGGAACAATTAAATAAGCCACAACTGCAGCCATAAACCAAACACCATATATTAACTGTTCAAAATGTAGCCCCAGTGGTTTCATCGCCTCATAAGGTAACCAGACAAAATTGTACGCTACCGCAAATAATACTGCTACTAATACTGTCACTAAAATTTCTGACAACTTCAAACCCTGACTATGTCTGTTCATTTTCATTCCTCCATAAAAAATACGCATCCTTCTATAAAGAAGACTGCGTACGGAAAAATAGCCACACTTATACTGTGACTATACACTTCCCTACGCTAGTATCATCTAGATCAGGTTCAAAGGGTCTAAGGCTACAGCCTTATCTCAGTTTTTAATAAAACACCCCTAGTGCGCTTATTTGATTTGTTATTTTTACAGTACTCGCGAAACTAAATTTTGTCAACTCGAAATTTTATTTCATCAACATATTACTATACAAATATTGATTGCATAAACATTCATTTAAGCTCATAATGTGGATTAACAAATTGACTAAAGGAGCTCGCTTTATGAATAAAATTGTAATACGCAAAGTTACAGAAAACGATCTCAATACTCTAATCAATATAAGCAAAAAAACATTCGATGATACTTTCAGACCGGATAATAAGGATGAAGTTATCGATCATTACTTAAAGACATCTTTCACTAAAGAAAAGATGATGACTCAGCTTAATGATCCACATTCAGAATTTTATTTTGCTTTAATCAAAGAACAAGTTGCTGGTTACTTAAAAATTAATACCAATGCTGCTCAAACAGAAAATATAACGGATAATTCACTCGAAATTGAGCGAATTTATGTCGACAAAACTTTTCAAAAACAAGGTATTGGTAAACATTTATATGAAAAGGCAGTATCACGTGCACAAGATCAAAACATCAAAAAAATATGGCTGGGTGTATGGGAACATAACCATAATGCATTAGATTTTTATAAAAAAATCGGCTTTAAACATATCGATTCTCATGTCTTTCAAATGGGCGATGAAGCACAGACCGACTATATAATGATGCTTGATTTAGTATAATGTTCACCTTTTCACAAATTAACTATATACACGTTACTCAGTAACAGATATAATAATATTGTATTTATCACATTCATGTTTATTCATAAAATTTTGTTCAACAGGAGGCTCTACAATGGCTATTGAAATTCCAGCTAAAACTATCGAAGATACTTATGCTTCGAAAGGTAACATTGAAAACGTATTAAACCAAGTAGCAATGAAAGAAGTGATGGCAGATAAGACCCCTGGGCGCTATATGTTAAAAGCGATTATGTCAGGTTTTTTACTAGCTATTATGGCAGTGCTTCAACTTGCAGCTAAGACACAATTTGCTTCAACTGAAAATGCAGGGCTTATCAATTTAGTAGGGGCAATTGCATTCAGTATCGCACTCGTAATGATCGTACTTACTAATTCTGAATTATTAACAAGTAACTTTATGTTCTTTACAGTGGGTTATTATTTCAAAACAATCACAATGGGTAAAATTATAAAAATATTTACGTTATGTTTCCTGGGAAATATTATTGGTGGATTTATCTTATTTGGAATGATGACAGGCACTAAAGTTATGACACCTGAAATGGTAGCAGCATTAACGAAAACAGTAGATGCAAAAACAATAGCATCAAGTTGGCATGCAATTCTAATTAAAGGGATATTCGCTAACTTCTTTATCAATATCGGTATTTATATTTCGTTACAATGTAAGGAAGTATTAGCTAAAGTATTCTTTATCGGTATCGGAGTAGTTATCTTTGTATTTATGGCTTACGAACACGTTGTTTACAATGCAGGATTGTTTGCCGGAATGATGTTCTACAATATCGATGCATTATCTTGGATCGATGTGCTTAAAAATATCTTCTACGCATATATCGGTAACTACATCGGTGGTGGTTTATTCATCGGATTAGTCTATGCATACTTAAACGGTAGAAGAGACGATGTCATCAGAAACTAAATAACTTTTTATTTGCGTGAAGTGTATACTTCACGCATTTTTTATATTTTTTTGATCATGCAATAAGCCGGATATCTTTCACCCTCTATTTGATTACCTTGTTCAAATCCAAGTTTTAAATACATGTCGTGTGCAACCGTATTGGGTACATCCACAAGTAACGTTATATATTTTATATGCGGAAAATGACTCATAATAAATTCCGGTAAAGCAATTAACGCTTGTTTTGCATAACCATTTCTTAAGTGTCGATAATCAGTCGCAAAAGATCTTATGTATATACTGTTATCCACTTCAAATTTGCTTTCAAATTCACTATGTTCATGTAACACAAAAAATACAACAGGTATTCCCTCGTCATTTAACCCAAAAATTGGTGTGCGATTAGTATCCTCTTTTGCCACACTGATGTTTACTTCCGGACTTTTCACAAACTTTAATTGTTCTTCAGTTAACTCAAATTGTAATAGTAAATCTTCGTAGTTTTGTGTATATCGAATAAGTTTCATAAAGTTCTCTCTTCCTCTCAAAAATCATCTTATTTCATAAGGATTATTATTAAATTATAACAAATAGATGTAAATACTGTTTATTTGTATATTTATCAGGGAAAACATTCAAAAAAGATATGGAGGGTTTATATGGACATTAATCAATATAAAGTAACACCCAATACTAAATTTGATTTTAATAATTATAAATCAACAGAAAATGAAAAACAAAATAACGATAAAATAAAAAACGATATCATACCTGATTTAACAGAAAAACTTGAAGAGCTCCACCTAAAATTACATGCTGCTGAAAAAAATGGTATCATCGTTGTGCTGCAGGCGCTAGATGCCGCCGGAAAAGATGAAGTTATCAGTTATATCTTCTCTAATCTAAGTGCACAGGGATTAAAGACTACTTCTTTTGGTAAGCCGAATGACACAGAACTTAAACATGACTATTTATGGCGTTATCATGAAGGGCTGCCTGAGCGTGGGCAAATTGGAATTTTTAATCGCTCATACTATGAAGATGTACTTGCGCCAAGAATACATGATTCTGTTGAAGAACATGAAACGCCAAATAATGAAGTAGATGAATCAATTTGGAAAACACGATACCGTCAAATCAATGATTATGAACGTTATTTAACCGAAAATGGATTTGAAGTGATTAAATTCTTCTTCAACATGTCTAAAGATGAGCAACGTGATCGTTTACTTGAGCGAATGACTAATAAAGATAAGAACTGGGAATTTTCATTCAATGACGTAAAAGAACGTGAGTATTGGGATGACTATCAAAAAATATTCTCTGAAATGTTAGAAGCTACATCTACTGAACATAGTCCGTGGTTCATTTTACCTGCAGATGATGAATGGCATACAAGACGTATCGTTACAGAAGTTATGATAGATACAATAAAGCGATTAAAACCTGAGTTTCCTGAAATTTCACAAGAAAATCAAGAGAAACTAGAGGAATATATCAATAAATTAAAAAATAACTAACAAAAAATTTCAAAATAAATATTTGACAATTCAGAATAATCGTTTTAGAATTATGTTTAATTCTTACAACTAAATATTACTTATCCAGAGTGGTGGAGGGACTGGCCCTATGAAACCCAGCAACCTATTCAATTAGGTGCTAATTCCAGCAGGTATAACCTGAAAGATGAGCTTATGAGTCTACTTCTTTGAGGTAGACTCATTTTTTTGCTCCTCTTATTAAATTTAGTGTGGAATACAATTTAATGCCAGGAGGAATTCATTATGACAAATCAGTACAAATTTGAAACTCTGCAAGTTCATGCAGGACAAGTTATCGACAAGGAAACAAATGCACGTGCACTTCCGATTTATCAAACAACATCATTTACATTCAACGATACGGAACATGCTGCAAATCTCTTCGGTTTAAAAGAATTAGGTAACATCTATTCAAGACTTACAAATCCTACAACAGCTGCTTTTGAGACACGTGTTGCTGAACTTGAAGGTGGTGTAGCAGGTGTCGCTGTCGCATCAGGAATGGCTGCCATTACTTATGCGATACAAACGATTGCGAACAGCGGTGACCACATCGTAGCGACTACAAACTTATATGGTGGAACACACACTTTATTCGAACATACATTTAAGAAATTCGGTATTGAAGCAACACTCGTGGATACGACAAATTTAGAACATGTAAAAGAGGCATTAAAAGATAATACAAAAGCTATTTTTGTAGAAACTATCGGTAATCCTGAAGGAAATGTTGAAGATATTGAAGCGCTTGCAAACATTGCACACAATCATGGTATTCCTTTAATCGTCGATAATACTTTTGCTTCTCCCTATCTGTGTCGTCCAATTGAGTTTGGTGCAGATATTGTCGTACATTCCGCAACGAAATTTATAGGAGGACATGGTACTTCAATTGGTGGCGTCATTATTGATAGTGGTAATTTTGACTGGGATAATGGTAAGTTTGCAAACTTATCCGAACCTGATCCAAGCTATCATAATCTCATTTTTACCGAAGCTTTTGGTGAAGCTGCCTATGCCTTTAAGATACGCACAACACTACTCAGAGATACTGGTGCAGCAATTTCACCGTTCAATTCATTTTTATTAACCCAAGGATTAGAAACACTTTCGCTTCGTGTAGAGCGTCACGTGGAAAATACACAAAAAGTAATCGCGTTTCTTTCAAATCACGATAAGGTTGCCTGGATTAAATATGCAGATACACCAGACAGTCCATACAAAACATTGCAAGAAAAATACTTACCGAAAGGTGCAGGTTCTATCTTTACGTTCGGAGTTAAAGGTGGACGTGAAGCTGGTAAGAAGTTTATCGAATCACTTGAGCTCTTCTCTTTACTTGCAAATGTTGGAGATGCAAAATCGCTTATCATTCATCCCGCTTCTACTACACATGCACAACTTACAGAAGCTGAACAACTCGCAGCAGGTGTAAGTCCAGAAACGATTCGAATTTCTATTGGCATTGAACATATCGATGATATCATCGCAGACCTGGAACAAGGATTAAGTGTGATTTAATTGGTTGTTCCTCGTATTCTAATCGTTAATTTAATGCCAAATCAATTCGAAACGGAACTGCAGTTTAAACATCATTTTAAAACAGCTATGATTGATTTTTTATATTTAGAGACACATCAAACAAATACTGAAAAAAGAAATTATGCTAAGCAACATTATATAAATTTCGAACAAGCTCAACGATACGATTATGATGCGTTAATCGTAACAGGAGCACCTGTAGAGCATCTTCCTTTTGCATCTGTTTATTATTATGAAGAACTTAAAAGCATCATAGATTGGTCTAAAGCGCAACAACATACACGGTTGTTTATTTGCTGGGCAGCACAATTTGCGTTACATCACTATTACAATATTGAGAAATTCACTTTTAAAGGTAATAAGAAATTGTTTGGTATATATACTTATAATGTTCTGGTGGATCATCCTTTAACAAATAATTTTCAAAGCTACTATATACCCCAATCACGCTATACAAATTTTCTGATACAAGATATTAAAGATAAGACTGACTTAACCATAATCAGCACTCATCCTGAATTTGGTGCAGATTTATTAATATCAAAAGATAATAAAGATATTTATATTAATGGCCATTTAGAGTATGCACCTAATACGCTGCATACGGAATATATTCGTGATTGTAAAAAAGGGCTAACAATTTCATTCCCTAAAAATTACTACGCTCATGATAATTCTAGTGATTTAGTAATACAGCGATGGAAACCTTTTGCTGATTCATTCTTCAATGCCTTTGTAACGATACTTAGCACAGACAAAAGTAAGTGATAATGTTAAAAATTTACAAAATTTTAAACATTGTGTTAATTCCTTTTATATACATTCCTTTCGTTAGAATTACTTAATTATTTGCGTTACGATAAGAGTAATACTATACGCAAAGGAATGTTCGTTATGAAAAATGAAAAATGGCATCAACGCTCTATCGATGACACACTTCATGCGTTTAACACCTCAATAAATAGCGGTTTGTCCCATGAACAAGTCGAAGCAAACCAGTCAACTTATGGTCTAAATGCACTTCCAGCAAAGCGAGAGAAGCCTAAAATCATTAAGTTTTTCGGCCACTTTAACGATATTTTAATATATGTATTACTAGTTGCTGCAGCGATTACAGGATTTTTAGGACACTTTCTTGATATGTCGGTTATCATTCTTGTTGCAGTTATTAATGCAATCATTGGTTATGTACAGGAATCGCGTGCTGAAAAAGCATTAGAAAGTATTCGTAAAATGATGACGAGTGAGGCCGTAGTAATTCGTGATGGTCGTAGTCAAACTATTCCAGGCGAACAATTGACAATCGGAGATATCGTTATTTTATCATCCGGTGAGAAGATACCTGCAGACTTACGGTTAATAGAAGCGAATAATTTAAAGATTGAAGAGTCTGCTTTAACCGGTGAATCTGTACCCGTCCAAAAAAATATACGTAAAATCACAGAAGATGCTGTACTCGGTGATAGAAAAAATATGGCTTATTCAAGCTCATCTATTACTTCAGGTTCTGGAATCGGTGTCGTTGTTGCAATCGGAAAAGACACTGAACTTGGTAAGATTAATCAGGCAATGACTGACACAGAACAGATGACAACCCCATTGATGCAACAAACCGGTCAGTTCGGTAAATCAGTGAGTATTGGTATCGTTGTAATTTCTATCGCAATTTATTTATTTGGTTTGTTTTATAACAATTATCCAGCAGGCGAACTACTCTTATCTGTTATCGCACTTGCAGTTGGCGCTATACCGGAGGGATTACCTGCTGTCATTTCAATTATTTTAGCACTTGGTGTTCAGTCGATGGCAAAGAATAATGCCATCGTAAAGAACTTACCTTCAGTGGAAACTTTAGGTTCAGTTTCAGTGATTTGCACCGATAAAACTGGTACGCTTACCAAAAACGAAATGACTGTAACTTCAATTGATTTAATGCATAATCGTTATGAAGTTACGGGCACAGGTTATGAACCAATCGGAGAAATTATACCCAAACATACTGAAACACCAGAAACAGAACAAGAATTATACCAGTTCTTAACATGCGTTAAAACAGTCAATGAAGCACGTCTCTCACAAGATGAAAATGGTCATTTTCAAATTACCGGTGAGCCCACTGAAGGCTGCTTAATGACACTCGTACATAAAACTAATTTAGAAATTCCAAACTTACAGGCAATCGATAAAATCCCATTTGATTCACTTTATAAATATATGGCATATCTCGTCGAAGATCAGGGCAAGAAACGCATTTATATCAAAGGAGCACCTGACAGAATATTCGATCGTGTATTTACCAATTCTGATGATAGACAGGTCTGGGAAGATAAATTAAGTGTAATCGCTAAAGAAGGTAAACGATTAATTGCAGCAGGATATAAAGATGTGCCTCGTGACACAACCACACTCTCACATGACGATTTACAAAGTGGCATCACCTTGCTTGGGTTAGTAGGGATTATAGATCCTCCACGTGAATCTTCAATAAAAGCAGTAAAAGAATGTCAAAAAGCCGGAATTGCCGTAAAAATGATTACAGGTGACCATAAAGAAACTGCAATGGCAATTGGGAAACAACTCGGAATCGGTGATGGTACTAAGGCCATTGAAGGTCGCGAACTCGATAATATGAATGAAGACGCATTATACGAAGCCGCGATTGAATACGATGTGTTTGCAAGAACAAGTCCCGAGAATAAATTACAACTCGTAAAAGCATTGCAAAAACATGACGAAATAACATCGATGACCGGTGATGGTGTTAACGATGCACCAGCATTAAAACGTGCTGATATCGGTGTTGCAATGGGCATTAAAGGAACTGAAGTATCTAAAGATGCCGCGCGTATGATACTGGTTGACGATAACTTTGAAACAATTGTAGATGCGGTACGCGAAGGACGTCGTGTCTATGATAACCTGAAGAAAACAATACTATTCATTTTACCGACAAACGGTTCTCAAGGACTACTCATTTTAGCAGCGATTCTATTTGGCATATCCATACCACTTACTCCTGTCCAGGTACTTTGGGTGAACATGGTAACAGCGATTACCATATCTTTTGCACTTGCATTTGAACCTCTCGAACCAGGTGCAATGAACAGAAAGCCAAGACATAAATCTACACCGTTACTAAGTCATTATTTCTTATTTAGAATACTACTCGTATCAGTCATTGTAGCTGGTGGAATACTTCTTGCAAATATGTATTTAAGTCATCTTGGTCTACATAAAACTGTACTGAATACAATCACATTGCAATCACTAGTATTTGCTTTAATCTTCCATCTATTTAATTGCAGACACTTAAATCAATTTGCAATTAATCAAGATTTCTTTAAGAATAAAGTCGCATTTATCGTCTCTGGTTTACTCTTCACATTACAATTACTCATTACGTATGTGCCATTTTTTAATACGATATTAAAAACTGCTCCACTAACATTTTCACAATGGATGATTCCGTTAGGTATCGGAACTGCTGTTTTTATCCTGATTGAAATCGAGAAATGGATTACAAGAAACATATTTAAATATGAGGCATAAGATATTTCGCGTAAACAAATACCCGTAGCACGTTTAAGTGTGCTACGGGTATTTATAATTAATAGTATGTTATTCTACCCATGGATCATCTTTTGTTTGTTTCTGCTGGAATATATATTTGATATTATCATCGTCGTCATAAACAATAAGTATTGCAAAATTATTTCCTTTTCTATCATTATCTATAACCTGGACGGAATCTCCATTCATCTCCCCATTCCAGTCATTCGGTTGCCACGCTTCCTCTGCTTCATCTTTCGTTGCAACATCGTAAGGATTCGGGATAATATAGATTTGTTCTACTTTATCATCTTTATATTCAATACCCATATTCCCATATTTCAATAAGTTGTCATTATCAGGATCTACTAAATCTGATTCATCACCTAATAATTGTTCAACTTCTGTTTTATCCATCCCAATTTCAATATCGTTATAGCCATCTGTTCTATCTTTAGACATATATGTATCCAGAAAATCTTTTGAACGCGTATCTATTGTTCTACGCTCTTCTTGTTCTTCCTGCACCAATTCTTGTCTTTCTTGGGAACGTTCCTGAAACTCCGCAATCTTATCTTCATCAAATTTTTCAACTGCAACATCGGATTCACTCATATTAATAACTAGTTCTCCATTAATCTTTTCATCTTCTATTTCTTTTTGAGCATCAAATTGATAATCTCCTAAAACAAAGTTACCTAATTTAACTTGCTCATACATCGTTGTTTCAATTGCAACAGATTTATCATTAACTTTATAATTCAAAATTCCATCTGAACCGGGTGATAAATAGATTTCTTTCTGAGGAACTTTGAAGCTATATTTATCAAATATGCCATACTTTTTACCGTCTTTTGCTACATTCATTACTTCACCTGAGTCATGTGTAATAGATGTACCACTTTCGTTATTATCAATTTCTTTTTTCGCTTCTAATAGGCTTGTCTTTAAATCAATACCCTTCGCTTTATTGTATGCAATATAAGCTTTAGCTTCTTCTTCAGAAAGGTAAGCATCTCCACTTTTTAAAAGATCCGATAATTGTTTGGCATCATCTTTTTGAATTGCATTTGTAATAGCAGTGACAGAATTATTGTAAGAAAATTGCTGTCCAAGTATAAAATAAGCCAGAGCTAATAAAGCAATAAATCCTAATACTGTACTGAATAAAATTATCGTCTTTTTTGACATCGGTTGTCTTTGAACTTTTGGCTGCTGTGATACATTTGTGTATTGATCTGTAAATGTTTTTTGTGTTTTTTCATAATTTTGAATCGGCGTCACAATTCGGTCTTCTTTTTGTTCAACTTTTGTACCACAGTTCGTACAGACTTTATGATTTGGTTTTAATTCATGCCCACAATTTTTACAGTATTTCATAATAACCTCCAGGAGTATAATTTACTATATACTCCTAATTATATCTGATAGCACAAAACGAACCTATAAACCTAAATCAATCCAAAAAATAATTCTGATTATTTATTTGTTAATTTAAGCTAGTTAATCACTTATTATGCTTTTTAAAGTTTGATTTTCATCGTTGTTCCCATATCTATTTCACTCTCAATATCGATAGTAAAGTCATGTACATCTAAAATTACTTTAACGATTGCCATGCCTAGACCATTTGAAGTGACATTATCTTCGTTTACATTCGACTTATAGAAACGCTCAAAAATCATTTTTCTCGTCTCATCAGTCATCCCATAACCATGATCTTCAATAATGAATTGTTTATTATTCTGTTCTTCTTTCAATTCAATATGAATTTCACTGTCATTCGGGCTATATTTAATCGCATTCGATAATAAATTAGTAATCATTTGATAGCATAAATCTCTATTTCCCAGGACATATACATCTTCTAGCGTGGTACTCAAAAATATATCTTTCTGATTAATAGTGTACATATTATCTCGAATAACTTCCTGAATAAGCATTTTAAAATTAAAGTTTTGTTTCGTTAATGATATTTTATTCTGCTCAATTGAGGCTAAAAGTAATAACTGCTTCGTCAGACCACTTAAACGTAATGATTGATGTTCAATCTGATTAAGTAAACTCAAATCTTGTGTTTCTTTCAATTTTTTTATTTGTCCGATTAAATTTGTAATTGGAGATTGTATTTCATGACTTACATTTGCCACAAAGCGCTGATTAATTTCCTCATGTTGCTTTATCTTCTTACTCATCTCATTCATTTCTTCAGCAAGAACTCCTAATTCATCTTTACGATTAACCGTTGTTTGGTAACCACTTTGTTCACCAATACGTTGCGCGGCTTTTTTTAGTTCGATTACCGGGTGCACAATATATTTTGATGAAATAAAGACGAGTAATATTGATATGACAATCGTTAAAAGCAATAATACTGCTAAAAATGATCGGAATTCATGCATACTTTCACCAACATCCGGTCTAATAAACACTGTATATTGCTGATGATTGATCTGCATTTTCGTGCCTACTGTATTTCTTGATTCATTATCAAAAAATCCAGTGATGAATAGATTGAATGGGCGATTTTTAATACCGTGATAAACACCATCTCGTTCCATTTTAATCGTATCTAATTTGAGGTTATCTAATCTAAATTTTGTGCCATAATTTTCTTTCATACCGTTATTATTAATCGCAAGTACTTGAAAATTTAAATTTCCAAGTTGCGCAAAAAATGCCTGTGGTTTTATTTCAGGGTGTTTTTCAATATATTTTTTTTGAGATAATAATACTTGCGTCACCCTTGCATCATTTTGTTCTTTCAATATGACGTGATAATACATATTAGAAATGACAAAAGCAATTACTGCACTAATGAGCATGACATGAAGCGTTGTAACAATAAACCTTGTAGATAAATGTTTAAACATGATGCACCTTATACCCTACACCACGTACTGTTACGATTTCCATTTGCGTATCATAATTTTCTAATCGCTTCCTTATACGTTTAATATGAACATCCACGGTACGTTCATCTCCCTCAAAATCAAGCCCCCAAATTGCTTCAATTAATTGTTCACGCGTAGCGATATTAGGTTGATGTTTAACTAAATAATACAGTAGTTCAAATTCTTTACGTGGCAAATAAAGTGTGTCCTGATGTATATGGAGTTCATATGTATCCTGGTCTAGTTCCACATTTCCTATTTTAATTGATGTGATATCTAAGTTATAGCGTTTCAAGATTGCATTCGCTCTAAAAAGTAATTCGTCAAATTCAAAAGGCTTTGTAACATAGTCATCACTACCCGCTTCAAATGCGATGCGTTTATCACCCAACGCATCACGTGCTGTAAGCATAATAACCGGCAGTTGAAAACTCTCTTTTATCGTTTCACATAATTCAAATCCGTTCATTCCGGGCATCATAATATCAACTACACACAAATCTATCTTCTCATTTTCCAAAACTTTAAGAGCAGCCTCTCCACTATCTGCGCTATATACTTCATAATGATGTTTTATAAATCCTTCCACTACTTGATTTCTAATACTTTGTTCATCATCTACAATTAAAATTTTATTTTTCATCCAATATACTCCTTTGTTCATATTCTGTTCATATTGATTGTTTATGATAACACTATCAACAAAACGAGAAAGGTGATCATTATGAATTTAGCACTTAAAGAAATTACGTATTACAAAATGAAATATGTATTGATTGCAGCAATCATATTTCTATTAGCATTTCTGGTATTATTTGTTTCAAGTTTAGCACAAGGTTTAGGAAAAGATAATATTTCGTTTATAGAACATATGGATGGTAAGTATTTTGTCGTTTCAGAAGATGCAGATAACAATTTGCTCAACGCTCCACTTGATAAAGAAGATGTAAAAGTTTTAAAAGATTTTAATATTCCTTTAGTTCAGATGCAACCGATTAAAATTCAAAACAACGATAAATTTTTACTGACTACTATTTCTAAATTACATGCATTGCCAAAAGATGGCGATGTTGCTCTAGATGTTCATCTTAATAAGTCGTATGACTTAAAAGATAAACTAAATATTGTAGATAGCAAAGAAAATTTACATATTTCAGACTTTGAAAAATTTCAAATGTATTCACATATGCCTGTTGGTCTTGTTAATCAAGCAACTTATAACAAAGTTGTACCTCATGAAGCAATCAACACAGCAATCATTAATCAGCATGTATTAGACAATGTTTCAATTAAAGATTTAAAACAAAATTTAAAACATTCCAAAATCATAACACCAGAAGATGCGATGAAAGCTATCCCTAGTTATGAAGCTGAACAGATGCCTTTAAATTTAATGGTATTTTTCTTATTTTTAATCTCTGCCATCGTCATTACTGTATTCTTCTACATTATTACGATTCAAAAGACAACTGAATACGGCATTTTAAAAGCAATTGGAACAAGTCATAAAAAACTTATATTTAAACTGATTCAGGAAGTATTTATTATAGTAATTTTTAGTGTGTCATTAGCTATCGTTATTATTACAGCCATCAATAACTTTATGCCACCAGGCATGCCATTTTATCTAAATAATAATCTTATTATGATTCTAGCTGGACTGTTCTTATTTGTATCGTTTATTGGTGTAATGTTATCTATCATCAAGGTGCTTAAGATTGATCCAATAGAAGCAATAGGAGGAGAATAATATGATTCACGTGAAACATCTTACAAAATCATTTAAACAAGGTGATACTGAAGTAACAGTATTAAAAGATATTAATTTTGAAGTCGCACCAGGTGAAATCGTATGTCTATATGGACCATCTGGTTCTGGGAAAAGTACATTACTCACGATTATTGGTGCATTACTTAAACCAACGCGAGGTGATGTACTGATTGATAATCGATCAATAACTACATTGAAACAGCATGAACTTACACAACTTCGTTTAAGTGAAATAGGCTTTATCTTTCAAGCCTCACATCTTGTTCCATTCTTAAAAGTGAAAGAACAATTGATGCACGTAGCGCTTGAAAATAAAATGGAGAAGAAAAAAGCGAGCAAACGTGCTGATGAATTACTCAACACTTTCGGTCTTGGACATCGTACAAAACAATATCCTAAAAATTTATCAGGTGGAGAAAAACAACGTGTTGCCATTGCACGTGCCTTCATGAATGACCCTTCATTAATACTTGCTGACGAACCTACAGCAAGTCTTGACTTTGAGCGTGCAACACAAGTCATTGAAGCGATCCGTGAACGTGTAAAAGCACAACAAAGTGCGTGTATCATCATCACTCACGATGATCGTATTTTTAAATATGCTGATCATCTTTATCGTTTAGAAGGCGGAAAGATGGTAAAAGAAAGACAAATATAAACAAAATAAACCAAAGACATATTAACGTCTTTGGTTTATTATTATGGGAGAATTTCTTATTTTTTTTAATGTGTAACTTCTGAAGTTGCGATACCCGTCACTGACTTGACTTGAACTTCCTTAAATTTCTCTTCTGTATCTGCCTTACCTAAAAATGTACCTAGGAATGCTGCAATAAAACCTGCTGGAACAGAAATAATCGCAGGATTAGCAAGCGGGAAAATAGGATCCATATTTATAAAACCTGTTCCTGCCGGGTTCATAACATTCGGACTTAAAATCACCAATATAATTGATGTCAAAAGTCCTACAACGATCCCTGCTATAGCACCTTGCGTATTAAATCTCTTCCAGAATATCGTATAAACAATTACCGGTAAGTTTGCACTCGCTGCTACACAGAATGCCAATGATACTAAGAAAGCAACGTTCATATTTTGTGCAAATAACGCTAATACAATCGAAAGAATAGAAACTGCTAATGAGGCAATCTTTGCTGCACTCATTTGTTCTTTCTCACTAATGTTACCCTTCTTAATAATCTCACCATAAATATCATGTGCAAATGCAGAAGCTCCTGATAACACAAGACCTGCAACAACTGCTAAAATCGTTGCAAATGCTACAGCACAGACAAATGACATGAGCAAATCTCCACCAAGTTTATCTGCAAGTAACGGTGCAGCCATATTTCCAGCAGGATTCGCTTTTATAATTTCTTCACGAGATAAAAGACTAGCAGCACCAAAACCTAAAAATATCGTTAAAATATAAAAAATACCGATAATCCAAGTTGCCCACATTACAGAGCTTCTTGCTGTTTTAGCATCACTCACTGTAAAGAAACGCATTAATATATGTGGTAAACCTGCCGTTCCAAATAACAGGGCAATAATCAGCGAAATATTATCAAGGGGTGATTTACCTTGGGAACCTGGATTAATATATTCTCCTTTAAAGTCAGCTGATTTAATATTTTTCATCTGACCAAACATTTCAGCAATGCTGAAGTTAAAGTGTTTTAATACTAGAAAAGAAATGAGGAGCGTTCCAACCATTAGAAGAATCGCTTTAACCATTTGAACCCAGCTTGTTGCTGTCATCCCGCCAAACAATACATAAACCGTCATCATAATGCCAACAATAATAACCGCCCAAGTATATGGAATATTAAATAACAGTTGAATTAATGCACCTGCACCAACAAGCTGTGCTAACATATAGAATATTACTATCGTGATTGATGAAACTGCAGCCATCGCACGCACTTTTTTTAATTCAAAACGTGCTGCGATCATGTCTGCTAAAGTATATTTCCCTAAATTTCTTAATGGTTCAGCAACGATGTATAATACGATTAAATATGCCGTTAAATAGCCAATACTATAGAAGAAGCCATCGAATCCCCAAAGTGCGATAGCTCCCGCAATACCTAGAAATGATGCTGCCGATAAATAATCTCCTGCAATCGCTAAACCATTTTGCCAGCCTGTTAAACCTCCACCCGCTGTATAAAAATCTTCAGCAGAATTCGTTCTTTTTGAAGCAAAATATGTAATAAGTAGCGTTAAACTTACAAAAAATAAGAACATGATAATGACTGTCATATTCATGAGCGAGACCCCCTTTTATACTCATTAATGATTCGCTCACTTGCGGCATCGAACTGCTTCGCTTTACGCATATAAATTGTAACTAATGTCCAGACCATCACAAATAATAAGAATGCATAAATCCATGCCCATGAAATATTCCAGAAAGCAATATTATTCAAAATTGTCGTATAACCTGTCAGAATCGGAAAGAGCAATGTCGCAACGATAAAGAACAATGTAATTGGAAAAATAAACGTTTTTCTCGCTACAACTAAATCATTGAAATCTTTCGATGCTGCAATTTTGTTATAATCCTGTTGATTCATGAAATCATCTCCCCTTTATGTCGTGTAAAAATTCCTCCCAAGTTTCATTTTATTTATTTGTCAGAATATTGTCAATTTTTAAAATAAAATAACCGTTGATATATTAATCAACGGCTTTATACGAATATTTAATGGATAGCAAGGCTAAAACAATAAATATACTCCCCACAATCATTAAAGCATTGTATGGTAAATGCCAGGCAATGATAAGACCTCCTATTGCTGCTCCGAGTGCCATTCCAAATTGTGTAGATGACGTACTAAATGTTTGATTAAAACCTGCATTTGTATCTGAAATTTGAATTAAGCGCATTTGTGTCGGTGCATTCATCGACCATCCAGTTAGGCCTAACAACATGACATTGATACTTAACGTCCATACATTATACTGCGTCACAATAAAAGCAAGTAAAACAAAGATATAAACTGTCATTAACATCGTTAATGTCTTTTTAACACCTAGTTTTTCTATAAATATACTTCCTAAACCACTTCCGACTATCCCACTTACACCGTACAGTAGATACAGCAGACTTACCATAGATGCTTGTAAGCCTAACTGATTAAAATAAGGGGTTAAATACATATACAAAATGCTTTGACCCACAAAAAATAAGAACGATTGCATATGTGTAAATAGTATTCGATGATCTTTCAAAGCGCCCCACTGACTAAAAAATGACGTCGCTTCTTTTCCTGGAATACTCGGAAAAAATAAAATTACTAAAATTAAAATAATTAAAGATAGAGTGGCCGCAAACAAAAAGATCATCTGCCAATTGAATCGTTCTGTAATTAATATACCGAGTGGAATTCCTAACACGAGTGAACCACTTATACTCATCATTATTATACTAATGGCTTTCGTTTGAAAACTTTGAGAAACTACATTGACCGATAATGATAAACCGAGGCCAATTAACATTGAAACACATATCGCAAGAATAACCCTGGATATTAGTAGCATCGTAAAACTTATGCTTAACGCACTCATTACATTCCCAAAAATAAATAATATGATGAAACCAATCAGTAACTTTTTTCTATTGAACGCTGCTGTTGACGACATCAATATCGGTCCTGCAAGCGCAAAAAATAACGCAAAAATTGTTATCAAATTACCTGCCATCGGAATTGATACATGATAATCTTTCGCAATATAAGGCAATATACCTGAGACCACTAGCTCGGTAAGACCTGCAAGAAATGTAAGCATTGCCAGTATTAATAGATTCTTATTCATATTTATCCTCCAAAAAAATAGCACCTTCCAAATGGAAGGCGCTGCAAGTTGCCAACAAAATTAATTGTCACCTATTAAGTTCATTATATCAATTTATTATATTCTGTAAATACTAACAGCGTACATATTTACGTTTGAAACCAATCCTATTTTTCTCAATCGCTTTCTCAATCGTCTCTAATGGTTTCACTTCGCCAGTTGGTTTGTGCTCTCGATTAAATGGTACGACACCAACTGACTTTGCAACTGCTGTTGCTTTATCATGTAAATCTACATATGAAATTGCTACACATTGAATAAAGTTACCTATCCCTACTTTCGTTCTATCAGGAACAGTATGAATTTCTTTCTCAGCGCGATCTAGCATCTTACTTAACTTTTCGGTATCAATCGTATCATCTTTCTTATGTCCAAGTAACCAGCTATAGCAGTTCCAGCCGGCACTCATCTTTAAATCCTCTCCAGAATCAATCCATTTATCCGCAATTTGCTGCGCAATATCTGCTTCTGAGAGCGTTACTGCTACAACATAATCAGATAACATATAAAAGTATGCGCCATCAATCCATCGCTCATAATCTTCTTCTGTCATAGCATTGGGATCTGCAATTACACCTGCGAAATACATTGCATCATAGTTACCAGTCGCATATAGCTTATCTGCAAGCTCCTGATCTTTCTTGATTATTTTACGCATTGGCTTCATTGCACCCGTTGCTACACCGAATAAAGGTTCTTTTGCGCCATTGCCCATATATATTTTCTTCATACGTTCTTTGCCAAGAGATTCAAGTTCTGCCATTACTTCTTCAAACGTCATTTTTCCATCTCCCTTTTACTCGTAGTATAATGAATATTACATTTATTATACTGATTACTACGGAGGTACTCCAATGATAAAAGTAAAAAATCCAGATCCCATATTTTTAGAAGGAAATGAACACGCGATACTTCTTCTTCATACATTTACTGGGACAGTTAGAGACGTTAAACAACTGGGCTACTATCTACACGAGCAAGGATACACGGTGCTTATCCCATCCTATCCAGGGCACGGATTGCCTATCCAGGATTTTGTGAAATATGATATCGATAACTGGTGGCAAACAGTTGAAGATAGCTTTTTAAAATTAAGGGGGCAATATAATAATATCTCTTTAATTGGTGTCTCTTTAGGCGGTCTATTTTCACTTAAGCTCGCAGAAAAATACGATGTTAATCAAATTATCGTGATGAGTGTTCCGATGAAAAAAGATCCTGAAGGTATAAAATACCGTTTGAAACAATTTGCACCGAGAATGCACAAAGTCATTTCTTCTGAGCCTTTTCCTGAATCAAATTATCACCTTATCGATAATTACACAGGTGCCAGTAAGTTTGTTGATTATATTAAAGATATAATGAACAACTTAAGTAAAATCAATAGTTCAACAATCATACTTTATGGAGATCGGGATGATATGAGCTATCATGACAGCGCTCAATTTATTTACAACAGTATTCAGTCCAAAAAATTTATTGATCATTATGCTAATGCCGGCCATTTAATGACAGTAAGTAAGGATAAAGAAAAACTTTATACAGATATATTGCATTTTTTAAGGCAGGATAATTAATATCCTGCTTTTTACATAGATTTATATTCTGTTTCAAGTGCATCGGCCAACATTTGGATTGCTATTAAAATCAACACGACAAATGTACAAGGTACCATAAATGTCCACCATGAAGAATACAACTCTGTCATATGAAACCCTAATAATGTCGTAAGCTCCGGCATAATAAGTGTAAAATCATTGCCTAAACATGCTTCAAAACCATCGCATGTCTTCGTTCCTCCAAAGAAAATACGGAAAAATGAAATATGGCTGAGTACCATTAATGCTTGATATAACATGCGGACAAAGATAATCAATAATCTATTCTTAATATTGGGATAAACATGACGTATTAATTTTTGTGTCTTGCTGGCACCAATTACGGTTGCAGCATCCATGTATTCTGTATTCAATATTTGTTTCACCTGATCTCTAACGACTACCATTGTCGTTGGTACCATCACAAGTGCAATCACGACTAACATATACCCTATTCTAAACGGCATATCATAGCTGAACTTACCTTTTATTGCTGTCAGCACTGGAAATAACAACATATATGTAACGATTGCCTGCGGTATAAAATAATATGCATTCAAAAATCCATCTGTAACAATATCTGCCGTTCCTTTACGAAAAGCGAGATAACTTCCAAGAATAACAGCAATGATAAATGAAATAAGAACAATACCAATAACAAAGATAAATGTGATGCGGTATCCATGCCAGCTCTCCATAAATATTGAAGCGCCGAAGCGATCAGTACCGAACCAATTGACAACGCCAGGTGGCACTGGATTTTTTATTTCACTTGTCATCACGTTAAATTTATATACTTTTACTTTGTTCTGAAGCATATCAAAGTAAAAGACACTAGTTATAAAAGGTAAGATGAGAATAATCAATGACAGCCATATCTTAAATAACTTCCTCATAACTTCACCCCCGTTCTAAATTCAACGAGTTTCTGAATGATAAATAACGCGATATATATCGGAACAAACATCAGTACCAAAATCGTCATCAACATTATTGGGGCGTGATAATAATATAAGAACTGTGTAGCGCCAAAATAACCTAATATGACTTCCATAATTAATAGACTGGATAGTGTCATCCAGACGACTTGTTTAAAATTGATGTAAAATGTTATCCATACATTTGACAAGACATGCTTGCGCAGAATTTCAAAATCATTGAGTCCTTTTGCGCGTGCGAGTACTACATAATCTTTATCCAGTTCCTCAGTAATCACCTGATCCAAAATTTTATATAGCTGGACAAATGGAATTACAGATAGCATGATCGCAGGAAATACAATCGCTTCCTGTTCCCCGTAACTTGCTACTTCCATTATTAATATATCTGTTTGCTGATAAAAAAAGATAATAAAGATGATGACACAAGGAATATAGAAGATATCCGGTAAATAACCTAAAATTTTTACGAATCGCTTCATTATGTAATCAATTAACTTAAATCTTTTAGCTATAACAACACATAATATACTTAAAATAGTACCGAGCATTATACTTAAAAATAAAATAAGCATTGAATTTCGCCATGGTCTAATGATAAAAGATAAAAACGGATGTTCTATGTAACTACCTGGTGTCTTAAAAGTGACTGTATCGATATGCATTAACTGTTTAATAAATTGGGGGAAAGCCTCAAAAAAATGAGATAAATCAAATTTAAAATTCTGATTAAAAAGTAAAATAAAGGCACTCAACAGAAAAAAATTAAGCAATACTAATATTATTTTAACTCCATTTACAAATATTTTACTCAATAGCGTGTCACTCCTCTCTGAATATTAAGCACAAAAAAGACAGCGTTGGCTGTCTTTAATGCTTAATGTGCTTTTTCATCAAAGTGTTCTTTTCTTAAACGTTCAGGATAATCCTCTAACCAGAATGTCGCGTTCGGTAATTCATTTGGATCTGGATGATACACTGCATAGCGTCCTGACCCTTTTTCTTTCTTTTGTCTTTCAAAATCTTTCAATGCACGTAATGCTGGTTTATGAAGAATCCAGATTGCGATAATGTTACACCACGCCATTAATCCTACACCAAGATCCCCCATTGCCCATGCAACATCCGCTGTTTTAATCGCACCATAGAATGTAGCGCCAACAATAATTAAACGTGCAACGTTTATTAAAAACTTATTCAAAGACACGCTACTATTCTTCGTTAAATAAGATACATTTGTTTCTGCGATATATGCATATGCTAATATCGTCGTAAACGCAAAGAAGAATAACGCAATTGCTACGAAATATGAACCAATGCCTGAATATGCCGGATCAAACTGATAGCCACTTCCATGGAATGCTTTATCAATACCCGCCTGAACATACATTGCAGTTCCTGAGTAGTCTTTCACGCCATCTGCATTAACTGCGTATATACCACCATCTTTAATTAAATTTGGCATATCACCTTTCATCGTACCATCTGTCGTATTGAACGTTCCTGATAATAAAATAATTAACGCTGTTGCTGTACAAACAAATAATGTATCGACATATACAGAGAAGGCCTGAACTAATCCTTGTTTAGCAGGATGTGAAACTTCTGCAGCTGCTGCAGGATGCGGACCTGTACCTTGTCCTGCTTCATTTGAATAAAGACCACGTTTTACTCCGATTTCAATCATCGCACCTAGAATTCCACCAAATGCCGATTCCATATTAAATGCTGACTTGAATATTAATGCAAATAAACCAGGAACCTTATCAATATTTAGAACAATAATCACAACTGCTAATAAAATATATAAGATTGCCATAAAAGGTACAACTGCCGTCGCTACAGATGCTATCCAGCGTACACCACCAAAAATAATTAAAGCTAATATTATAGCGAGGACAACACCGATAATCCATCCATCAATCCCAAAAGCATTCTTCATAGAGCTTGCAATCGCATTCGACTGAATACCCGGTAAAAGTAACGCTGTAGAAATAATTGCAAGTAGCGCAAACAATGCAGCGTACCCTTTTGCAAATCCACCTTTCATACCTGCTTCTATATAGTAAGCAGGTCCACCGCGATACTCCCCATTAATTTCACGTTTATAAATTTGCGCTAGCGTAGACTCAATAAACGCTGAACTCGCACCTAAAAATGCTGTCATCCACATCCAGAATACTGCTCCTGGACCACCGATATAGATCGCTGTTGAAACACCAACTATGTTACCCGTCCCTACACGCCCAGCAAGCGATAAAGCAATTGCTTGGAAACTAGAAATCCCTGTAGGCGACTTCTCCCCTTGGAACATTAGTCGAATCATCTCTTTTAAATGTCTGACTTGAAAGAACTTCATCATTAATGAAAATGAAATCCCTGTAATTAACAACCCATACACTAACGGTTTACTCCACACAATTTCATTTAGAAAACTCACAATACCTTCCATAACTACACCCCTTTAATGTATTAACGAAAAATACTTACTTTTTCATTATATAGTCACATATTACATGTTGCAATAGTATTTATTTATTATTCTGAATATTTAATTAAATGAATTTCATAAAACGTTGATATACAGGGTTAATAAATTAATAAATAATCATTTCCAATGAATAAATAATAGAATACGGATATAATAGTATAAAATACCAATACATATGGAGGTTACCTATGAATATTTTAATTACAGGTGGTACTGGACTAGTTGGATCAGCACTTATAAACACCATTCAACGTAAATATGAGCATGCACATATCTATATTACAACGAGAAGCGCCAAACAAAATTCAAATGACATCACATATATCAACTGGGAACAAGACGATTGGTATCAGAATATTCAACACCTCGATCTTGTAATTAATCTGGCAGGTGCATCTTTGAATAACAGATGGACGAAAGAATATAAAGAAACCATTATAAAAAGCCGCGTTGAAAGCACCGAAAAGCTTATTCCATTATTTAAATCACTTAATAAGAAACCTTTTTTTATTTCAGCGAGTGCTGTAGGTTACTATCCAGCTTCTAAATCATTAACATATGATGAAGCAGATACATTCAAACCATTTGATTTCTTATCAAAGACTATTTATCTCTGGGAACAATCTGCTCACAAAGTTGAAGCATTAGGTGTAGATACAGCAATTTGCAGATTTGGGGTCGTTTTTTCTAACCAAGGTGGGGCATTACCTTTGATGATAAAGCCTTATCAATGCTTTGCAGGTGGTAATATTGGTGATGGACAACAGCCATACAGCTGGATTCATATCGATGACCTTGCAGAAGGCATACTTTTTATTTATGATAAACAATTAACAGGGATATTTAATATGACTTCCCCTCAGCCGATAACTCAGCAACAACTCGGAACAACAATTGCGCATGTGATACACCGACCACACTGGACGAAAGTACCCAACAAAGTAATGGACATTGTACTAGGAGAGCAATCCGTAATGGTTACAAAAGGACAAAGCGTATTACCTGATCATCTATTGCAGGCCGGATATACATTTAAATATCCTACTGTTCAGTTAGCTCTGGAGCAGTTGTATGGTGAATAAAGAAGGAAAGAAAGCAGTTGAAAAGCTGTGGCGAAAAGAAAAGTATAAAGTGATGTACTATAACCAGAATCAATATAACTTTATTCGTCAACTGATGCGTGAACAACTGGA
Organism: Macrococcoides goetzii; assembly: GCF_002742385.2. Classification (GTDB taxonomy): domain Bacteria; phylum Bacillota; class Bacilli; order Staphylococcales; family Staphylococcaceae; genus Macrococcoides; species Macrococcoides goetzii. The sequence continues at coordinate 140,382 of NZ_MJBI02000002.1, read as the reverse complement.
TGATATATCGCTATTAGAACAGGTTATTCGCAAAACATATGAAATGACACCAACAAGAGGTTCAAAATTAAATAGCTATCAACATATGTGGGGATATTTCAAAAAAATTGCTACTGATGATGAGAAAGTACTATATCAAACTTTTATTAAAGACTTTGATAGTAACGAAACAGAACTTCATACTTTACTTAAACAACTTGCTGAAAAATATGATGTACAATATTTAAAAAACAGCAGCATCTTATTTTAAAGATGCTGCTGTTTCTGTTTTATTTTATATTAAATTGCTGTTTGAGTTGGTTAACCTCTTTTGTCCAGAAATAGCGGACATGGTTTGCCTGATAAGCGACCTGAATTAAACCATTGGTCATCCAGGCAGATAGTAATTCAAAAGGCACACCCATTGCATGAATTTCTTCGTCTGTCACAAAATCTTTATGCATAATATCCCTCTTTATTTGTATGAATTAATTCATATTTTTAACTACAATACAATTAAAGTCAATATTATAAAAATCATCTATTATACTGTTTAACAGCGCTATATCCACCTTTAATATTAATAATATCGTTATATCCTAATCGATGTAACACACTCACTGCTATCGCACTTCTGACACCTGATTGACAATGAACATAAATTCTTTCATCTTTTTTAAATGGTATTTCCTCTTTTTCTAATTTACCAAAATGTACATGTTTTGCATTATCAAAATGTGATTCTTGCCATTCCTGATTGTTACGTACATCCAAAATATTAATTTGTGTTTGATCGATTGATTTGAAATGTTGTGGTTCAATTTGTTGCATTGATCCACCAGTCACATTTTTAACGTAGCCTATCACATTATCAAAACCTATTAATTTTAAATCATTTGCTGCATTTTGAACATCTTCAAATGAACCAATTAACTGAATAGGTGCTTCATAATCGAGATACCATCCTACAAATCCTAAAAACTTGCTGTTATATGGCACGTTAATTCCGTCACTTAGATTATCTAAGAATATCTCTTTCGCTCTTAAATCAATAATCTTTACACCGTCATATAAATTTTGTAGTGGTGGTACAATTGCATTATCTATTAATGCTACACCATCACGATTTATATGTTTCATTTCTTTAAAATAATACGGTGGTTCAGGTTGCTCACTTGTTAACGTTTTAACAAAAGTTGCTTCATCTTTAATCTGGAATGCCCAACTCTTTTCACGTTCATATCCTAATGTTGTTACAGGTACTGCACCAAGTGACTTACCACAAGCACTGCCTGCGCCATGTCCCGGCCAGATTTGAATATAATCCGGTAATTCATCCATCTTTTTAAGTGAATTAAACATTGCTTTTGCGCCTATTTCTGTAGTATCTTTTATCCCTGCTGCTTCTTCCAGTAAATCCGGACGACCAACGTCTCCTACAAAGATAAAGTCTCCTGTAAATAGTCCCATCGGTACGTCTGACGCATTATCATATAGCAGAAAACTAATACTTTCAGGCGTATGTCCTGGTGTGTGGATGACTTTAAGTTTTACATTACCGACGTTGATAATATCATCTTCTTTAAGTAATTCGTACTCTCCATTAATATTTTTATATGTCCAGTCTTCTCCACCTAATACAGAGACAAATGCTTTAGCATTCAATGTTTCATTCGCTTCTCTTAATCCAGATGCAAAGTCTGCGTGAATATGCGTTTCCGTAACTTTAATAATTGTCAGTCCTTCTTGCTCTGCAGCTTCAATATAAGGCTTAAGATCTCTCAGCGGATCAATAATAATAGCTTCTCCTGTCTTTTGACAACCTACTAAATAAGACATTTGTGCTAATTGCTGATTAAAAAATGATTTAAAATACATTGTTTTACCTCCATTATCAATTAGATAAATAAGTTTAAGTTTGCTTTTTCAGTATCACCTAAGTATGTTGCTACACCACCATATTCAACGCCTTCAATTAACTCTTCACGTGAAACAGCCATAATATCCATACTCATAGTACAAGCTACCATCTTGATACCCATACTTTGTGCTTTTTCTATCATCACTTCTAAAGAATCTACTTTCTTCTTATTCATAACATGCTTAATCATTCTAGACCCCATGCCACCCATATTCATTTTAGAAATAGGTAGTTTACCAGCATGTTTCGGCATCATCTGACTAAACATTTTATCTAAACCTTGTTTCTCAATTTTAATACCGGGACGTTTGATGACATTTAGACCCCAGAATGTAAAGAACATCGTCACTTCTTTCCCCATAGAAGCAGCACCTGTTGCGATAATAAATGAAGCTAAAGCTTTATCTAAATCACCGCTAAATACAACCATTGTCGCACCATTCTTTGTTTCAACTAATTGGTGCCCATTACTATCGTTCATCACATTTACAGGTAAACTTTGACCTTTTTGAATAACTGCAATGACTTTATTTCCTTCAGTTTCATTCTTAACAACCGTATTACCTGTCACTTTAGCCCATGATTCGATATCCTGACAGAAACCGAAATCTGTAACGTGGATTTCTAATTGTTCGCCATCTTGCATTTGATCTAAGTTTTCTTTTACCTTAAGGATTGGACCTGGACATTGTAAGCCACTTGCTTCTACAAACTTTCTATCTGCTCTTAACGTCATATGTTCTACCTCTCCACTTTGTTCTGTAATGTTTATCTTTTCTTCATTATTATTTATATTCGCCTCATCCTTAATTAGAGATGAGTTTGATGTATTTTGTGGTTGCGATAAGTAATTCTGTTTATATAATTTGTAACCACCATCTAAATTAATAACATCGAATCCTTCATTTTTTAAGATACGAGCTGCATTATATCCACGTTGTCCAACCTGACAATAGATAACAACCGGCATTTCCTTATCAATTTCTGACAAACGTGTTCTTAGCTCACCTAAAGGTATATTTTTAGCATCTTTAATATGTCCCATTTCATATTCAATAGGTTCTCTTACATCGATAACCTGATGTTCAGTATCATCAATTTCACTCACCTGCATCAATTTCATGTCATCTTCTAATACATTTTGTGCAATATATCCCGCCATATTCACCGGATCTTTTGCAGATGAGAAAGGTGGAGCATATGCAATTTCAATACGCTGTAAATCTGTAACTTTCTGACCAAATGTAATTGCACTGGCAATTAGATCAATACGTTTATCTACACCTTTTCGTCCGACAATCTGCGCTCCGTAAATCTTTCCTTCAGGAGAAAATATTACTTTGATTGTCATCGGCGTTGCACCAGGATAATAACTTGCATTAGATTGACCAGACACATGAATAACATGATATTGTTTTCCTAAAGTTTTTAAAACCTTCTCATTTAAACCTGTACTTGCAACATTTAAATCAAACACTTTAGCAATAGCTGTACCAATCGGATTGAATTTTTCAACTTGCTTGCCATTTAAATGATCAGCAAGCAATCTGCCTTGTCGATTAGCAATCCATGCAAGTGGAATGTGAATATCTTGTTCACTAATCGCATGCGTTACTTCTGCAACATCACCAATGGCATAAATCGATGCATCGGAAGTTTGGAATACTTCATTTGTCTTAATCGCTTTCTTCACACCTAAATCTAATCCTGCTTCTTCTGCTAATGTCGATTCCGGTAATACCCCTATGGCCATAATTACCATATCTGCATTCACAACGTCACCGTTACTCGATTCAACTGTATGGTCATTTATCTTCTTAATCGATTGCTTTAATCGTAAGTCCACACCTTTACTGATCATATGATTATGAAGTTCCACCGCCATATCCATATCAATACCAGGCATTACTTGATCACCTAACTCAAATAAAGCAACATCTAAGTCTAATGTTTTCAAGTTTTCAGCCATCTCTAAACCAATGAATCCTCCTCCAACGACTGCCGTTGACTTCACATTATTTTCTTTAATATATGCAATAATTTTATCCATGTCCGGAATATTTCTTAAAGAAAATACATGTTTAAGATTTGCTCCTTCAATTGGTACTTGAATAGGTTTAGCCCCAGTTGAAAGTACTAAAACGTCGTATGCAATCTCACTACGTTGTCCATCCGCCTCAATTGTAATTGTTTTGCCTTCTCTATTAATTACAACAACATTCATATCTGTCATGACATTAATATTCATTCTGCTTTCCATTAGTTCTGGGGTCTGAATTAACAATTTACTTCTATCTTTTATTTCTTCACCGATATGATATGGCAAGCCACAATTAGCAAAAGAAACGTAACTACCTCGCTCAATTAAAGTAATTTCATCTTGTTCATTTAATCTTCTTAAACGTGCTGCTAAAGACGCCCCACCTGCTACGCCACCAACGATTACTATCTTTTTATTCATTTATTGTTCCTCCTCAATTTAAATACCTATAGGGGTATATTAAACCATATATATCAACATGTCAAATACCCTATCCCCTATTTTTAAATTGACAAAAATACCCCGTTAGGTATATAGTAATAAACATTACATTACATTACAAAATAGAAAGAGGTTATATGATGGAGTACGATAAAAGTGCGATGAACAGACTTAAACGTATACAAGGCCAATTAAATGGTGTTATTAAAATGATGGAAGAAGGAAAAGATTGCAGAGATGTTGTTACGCAGCTCAGCGCATCTCGTAGCGGGATTGAACGCTTAATCGGTGTTATTGTCAGTGAGAATTTAACTGAATGTGTCAAAGAAAGCGTTAAAAATAATGAAGATACAGATGAACTTGTAAAACAAGCTGTTGATCTTCTAATAAAAAGTAGGTAATTAAAATGACAAACTATCAAACAATTAATGTCGAAACATTACAATCATTATTAAATCAAAAAGAAATCAATCTCATCGATGTGAGAGAAGTTTATGAGTATGAGGATAATCATATTCCAGAAGCAGTTAATATACCCCTATCTGTATTAGTAGAAAATACCGATCAGTTCAAAAAAGAAGAACATTATCATATCATTTGCAGATCCGGTAACCGAAGTGGACAGGCTTGTCAGTATTTAAGTGGATTAGGCATTGCAACAACGAATGTTGATGGTGGAATGTTAGATTGGGAAGCATTATAATGGCATTCATATTATTTGCTATCATTGGAGCGCTCGGTGCTTTTCTTTCGGGACTCATCGGTATTGGTGGTGCAATTATTATGTATCCGATGCTACTATTTATACCACCACTATTCAATATCGATATGACTCCAGCAACAGCAGCTGGTCTTACTGCCGCACAGGTATTCTTTAGTACATTAAGTGGGAGCATCAGCCAAAGAAAGAACGAAAACCTTAATATATCTATTATTATACCGATGAGTATTGGTATCCTTTCAGGAAGTATTAGCGGAGCTTATATCGCTTCAATATTTGATGAAAGTATCATCAATATTGTTTATACATTTCTTGCTGTTTTGGCTGTCATCCTTATGTTTATTAAGGTGAAAACTAACGATGCGAAGACAACGTATAATAAAATAGCATTATTTCTGGTAGCGACAATAATAGGAATATTATCTGGTATTGTAGGTGCCGGGGGAGCATTCTTAATCGTACCGATCCTGCTTACATTCTTTAAAGTCCCCTTTAGAGTTGTTGTCGCTAATAGTATCATCGTTGCTTTCGTATCATCAATTGGTACATTCTTTACGAAATTCTTAACAGGCAGTGTTGATATGGAGCATGCACTACCGTTAATTATCGCCAGTTTAATATTTGCTCCAATTGGCACGAAAGTATCTAAAAAAACAAATCAAATAGTATTAAGATATATACTGACTACTTCAATAATCATCGCAGCGATTAAGATGATGATGGATATATTATAAAAGAGAGCCGAGTGGCTCTCTTTTTTAATCGATTGAGTTTTTCTTAAACAAAAATGCTGTGATAATAAACGAAATAAATGTCCAAATCCCAATGATAATAATATGTTTTATATCACCATTTTGAGCCAATAAGTCATATTGTGCAGTAGGACTATAGCTATTGAGTTTCACTAAGAAATTATCTTTATCAAACCCCATATTAGAGAAAGTCGGTGCCATGGCAAATAAAAATAGTACTGGTAAATAGTATACACTGGTTTCAGATACATTCTTAACTGCTAATCCTATTGCAATCCCTATAAATAGGAAAAATAAGAATAATAGAATAAATCCTATAATCATTTTTCCATTTGTAAGTACATCGACATCTATAATTATCAAGCTTATAAAAATCGTAATTATAGTAAAGAAACTCACCACTAAACTTTTTCCTATAAGAATATCCATCATCGATGCAGGTGAATTAACAAGTCCTCTTAAGGTATTCTTCTCTTTTTCTTCAGCTATCATTGTCATTATTGTTCCAGTCAATACTGCTCCTAAACAAATTGCAATCATTAATATTACTAAACTTTTACCCTCCTCTTCTTGTAAAGGAGTTTTACTAAATATTAAAGACATAGCAATAGGCAATATCGGCATCGTTAGTAACATCATATTTCTCATAAATTCTTTGAAATCTTTCTCTGCAATTGCCATTACTCTGTTCATCTTCATCTTAAACAAGCTCCTTTCCAGTCACTTTAATAAATACTTCGCCTAATGTCGGTTCATTTGTATAAATACGTTTCACTTGTTTCGTATTGAGTAATTCCGTAATTTGCATTACATCTTCTTTATGCACTCTTTTCTTCTCTAAATCATTCATTTCCACGGTAATTGTCTGATCTGAATGTTGATACCTCAAATTATCTGGTGTATCCAGTGCAATCAGTTTTCCGTTATTAATTAACGCAATGCGATCACATAAACTTTCCGCTTCATCCATATCATGTGTTGTTAAGAATATAGTTGTTCCACTTTCCTTTAATTTTAATAAACCTTTATGAATATGTCTTGTCGTATTTGGGTCTAGAGCTGAAGTTGGTTCATCTAGGAATAATAGTTTAGGTTGATGTATTAGAGCTTTTGCAAGCAATATTCTTTGACGCATCCCTTTCGATAACTTTTTAACCACTGTTTTCTTCTCATTTTCTAATTGTACAAATGAAAGTACTTCATCGATCCTATTTACAGGCTGCTTATAAAGTCCTGCAAACATTTTTAAATTATCAAATACTGTTAACCTTTCATATAGTGCACTGTTATCAGATAGAATTCCTATTTGTTCTCTATACTCTGCTGTTTGAAGTGTTTTATCTTTATAATGAAATACTTGAACACTTCCTTCTGTAATAGATGTTTCTCCTGTTAGCATTTTAATCGTCGTTGTCTTCCCTGAACCGCTCGGCCCAAGCAATCCAAAAATCTCACCTTGCTTAATGTTTAAAGATAAATGATCAACTGCTCTTTTACTGTCGTACAACTTAACTACATCATTCATTTGTATAAGTGTCATAAAAATAGCCTCCAATCAATTTGTTACCCAAATTGTATTAGAGACTAGGAATTCTCACTATAAAATACACGTTAAATGTACTTAAATTTCCGTGAACTGTACCGTATGACTATTAAAATATCCTTGAATTTCTTTCACTTTGTTACGTGATAATGGTACGAATGTATTTTCCAAACCATCTATTTTAATCGAATATGAATTCTTCGACCATGTTATCATCTCTGTTACTTTCTGTAGATTGATAATATAAGAACGATGGCATCTATAGAAGCCATACACTTTTAATTTTTCTTCAAGTTCATTCAAAGTATAATCTGCTTTAAATGATTCATTATTAAAATGAATATTTACCTTACCTTCTGCTCCCTCAATATAGTCGATGTCTTCAGGATTAATAAATAATGTCTTATCTTCCGTTTTAACAGTTATTCTAAATACGTTACTACGGGAAAAATTTGAATTTATTTCTTGGGAAATATTTTGTGTTTCATTAATATTTCTTCTGACTTTATCATTTTCTTTATTATTTATTTTCTTTTCATCATATGTGTCATTAATATTTTCTTCACTGCTCTTATTTATCACACTATCCAGCATATCGCGATTATTAAATATCTGAGCAGATTGTCCTTTTTCAATTGAATCAGCTGCCTCTTTCGCTTCTTCTCTATCTTCATATACTTCTAAGCGTTTTAGCTGTGATTTTTTTACCTGATAAATTTCATTTGATAATAATAATCCATGGTCTAAATATGAAAGTATATGTAGAACTTTATGCTCTGTATTAAATTGTGAGAGTACATTTAAGATTGTATCAACGGTTTCAACTTTTAAATTATGTAATATATCTTTAAAAATGATAAGCTTATTATCCTGTACATATGCCAAAGCTACTTTCAATAACACAAATTCATCATATTCTAATTTCTTTACTTTCACATTGCTATATTCTATTAACATAAACTGTCGTAAAACCTCATCTATATTAAATGTTGCATCGAACCATCTCATATAAAATTTCAATTGTTCTCTAACTGTTAAACGTTCATGAAAAGGTGTATTAAAAGTTTCTATCCATACATCCCTTCCCTCAAAATAAGTGATAATTTCTTTTTGCTGATTCATATTTGAAACGATACATGCATGATTCATGAAATCTAATGTTTGTAAATGATTAATTAAGTCAGTCATACATCCTCCCAATAATAGTAAGTCATAGCAAATATATAGATACTTTAAATCTATTATACATGAACCGTAATGTACATATTGGATTATCGAATATCAAAAAAGCCTGTGAATTCACAGGCTTTAAAAGTAACTTGATTAATCATTTTATTTTTTCATTCATTTTCAAATATTTATTATAATTTTCTATCCCAATGTCTTTGTACAACAAGCGCTTCTAAATATTTATTTGCATCATCACTCATTTCAACAATACCTGGTTGAGCTACATCTACAGCTGTTTCTTCTAATGCTTTAGCAACAGATGCATCATAACCGATTGTTTTAAAGTGACGGTTAGCTGCTTCAATGAAATCTTTTACTGGTGGTAATAATGGTGTTTTAACATCTAATACAATAAGACCGTCGAATAACGTAGAATGTACTGTATCAAATGTTTCAGACACTTTCAATTCACCTAATTTAAATGCTTTCTCGCTCACTAATTTATAATTTACTTTATTGTCAGCCAGTGTCGTTAATAGTTTTTTGATTTTAGCTTCATCCGATTGTTCAGTTACTAATAATGCAACAGACAAAGTATCTAATTTTTTAACTGTATTTTCCATGCTTAATGCTGGAGATTTTTTATCTGATTTAACTTCTTCATCTGTAGTAGGCGCATCAACACCAATTTTTTCAGCAATTTGAGTCGCTAAATCTTTATCGACTTTATTAATATTGGCAACTGCATTTTCTTTAACAAAGTCATGTTTACATTTACCTAATTCGAAAGCAAACGCATCACGTAAATGTTCTTTTTCTGGTTTACTTAAACTGTTATAGAACATTTTCGCTTGTGAATAATGTTCTTTAAAGCTCTCACTTCTAGCACGCACTTTATGAGCATCGATTTTTTCATGATAATGTTCAAATCCACCTTCTTCAGCTGGTGTTGTGTGTGGATTGTTATTATTTATCGCATTGTTATGGTAAGCAGTTTGGCCTTTATGGACAAATGTTTGATGCATACCATCACGTTGATTGTTAGCAAATGGACATACTGGCCTGTTAATTGGTAACTGATGGAAATTTGGTCCACCTAAACGTGATAATTGCGTGTCTGTATATGAGAATAAACGTCCTTGTAATAATGGATCATTACTGAAGTCAATACCAGGTACAAGATGACCAGGATGGAATGCAACTTGCTCTGTTTCTGCAAAGACATTATCTACATTGCGATTTAAAGTCATTTTACCAACGCGTTTTACTGGCACTTCTTCTTCTGGCCATAATTTTGTTGGATCTAATATATCAAAATCAAATTTAAACTCATCTTCTTCAGGAAGAATTTGAAGCCCTAATTCCCACTCGGGATAATCGCCTTTATCGATGGCTTCATATAAGTCTTCACGGTTATAATCTGAGTTTTTACCAGCGATAATTTGAGCTTCATCCCAAACTAATGAATGTGTTCCAAGCAATGGTTTCCAGTGGAATTTAACGAAGTGTGACTTCCCTTCTGCATTTACTAAACGGAAAGTATGCACTCCAAAACCTTCCATCGTACGGAAACTTTTCGGGATACCACGGTCACTCATTGTCCACATTGTCATATGTGTTGACTCTGGATTTTGTGCAAAGAAATCCCAGAATGTATCGTGAGCTGTTCCACCTTGAGGAATTTCATTATGTGGTTCTGGTTTAACTGCATGAACTAAATCTGGGAATTTAATGGCATCCTGAATAAAGAATACCGGAATATTGTTACCTACTAAATCATAGTTACCTTCTTCAGTATAGAATTTAGTTGCAAATCCACGCGCATCACGTACAGTATCGTTAGAACCCTTTGAACCTTGTACAGTAGAGAAACGAACAAATACAGGTGTCTTCTTACTTGTATCTGTTAAAAATTTAGCTTTTGTATATTCACTTAAATCTTCATATAATTCAAATTCACCATGTGCCCCATATCCACGTGCATGTACAATTCTTTCAGGAATACGTTCATGGTCAAAATGTGTCATCTTTTCTCTGAAATGAAAATCTTCTAATAAAGTCGGGCCACGTTCCCCAGCTTTTAATGAAAATTCATCTTCTGCCATTTTTAAACCTTGGTTTGTCGTTAACGGTGTATCGCCAGAATGGTCTCTACGAAATGCTTCTAATTGCTTATCTTTTTCATTAGTCATTGTAGTGCCCCCTATATTATATTTACATACAAATTGCTTATTCCCATTTCTAATAAATAGAAACATTGTACACTTTTTATATGGAATTTTATAAAATAAAAAATTGCATTCTAATTGTAGAATGCAATTTTAGTAATTTTGACCTTACATCTAAACTTATCATTATAGTTATTTACTTTGATATAAGCGTTTTATATAATAGGTTAAAGCTTGGAAAGTGGTGAGTTGATGTGAAATACTATCTAATACGTGTTCTAATTTCAATTGTTTGTTTTATTATCATTTCAGTTATCGATATGACTTTATTAACGAAAGGATCTACCGCTGATCTCTTCGCAAAATCTTTTCTTGTCACACTAATTTTTACAATCCTTTATTACTATATCCAGTTACATCGTCATTCCAAATATCATGATTAATTAAAAAATCTGGATTAATTAAACACAGGATTTTTGGCACCAAATATTCTTGCCTTCATTTCTTCACCTGCTGGAGTTCCAGCAAGTCCTCCTAAGCCTGTTTCTCGTAATTCTGCAGGAAGACTACGGCCAACTTTGTTCATTGCTTCGATTACTTCATCTGCAGGAATTTTACACTCAATACCAGCCAAAGCTAAATCAGCAGCAATCAGTGCATTACCTGCTCCAATTGTGTTTCTCATAACACATGGTATTTCTACTAAACCTGCGACTGGATCACATACAAGACCAAGTAGATTTCCTAAAGCATGTGCTAATGCATGTGAAGATTGTTCAGGTTTTCCACCTTTTATCGCTACTGCTGCAGCTGCTGCTATTGCTGAAGCACTACCTACTTCTGCCTGACATCCACCCATTGCACCGGCAACACATGCATTATTGGCAATTACAATACCGAATAATGATGTTGTCAGTAAGAAATCTATTTCCTGTTCTTCATTTAAATTTAATTTGTCTTCAACAGAAAATAATACACCAGGTATTGTTCCAGATGACCCTGCAGTAGGCGTTGCACATATTAAACCCATTGCAGCATTCACTTCATTTGTAGCAATAGCATACTGCAATGCTTTTGCAACATCGCTACCGGATAAAGGTTCATTTTGTTCACGATATTTTTTCATTCTAATTGCATCTTGTCCAGTTAGACCTGTTACAGATTTCACCCCCTCTCCCGAGGAGCCACGTAGAACAGCAGCCTTCATTACTTTAAGATTTTCTTTCATTTTGTTTCTCACTTCTTCATACGTCATATCAGACGTTTCCATCTCCATCTCTGTCATCATTTCAGCAAATGATTTACCAGTTTGTGTTGCAGTATCTATAATTTCTTTAATTGAGTTATACATTTTAGTTCCTCCCCATTTTACTTAAATCAATAATATTCTTTCTAAATCTATACTAGATTTGAAAATTCTATTTGTGGATATTTCTCTTTAATATTTTGCAATAATGCTGGTTTAATCGGTTTGTGTAAATGTAAAGCTACAATATATTTGTTATTTTTTTGTGATTTAATTTCCTCGTTGATTTGTAAACCACTTTCTGCAAGATCATTAATACATCTATTAAATTCTCCTACCGGTTGCTCTCCATACAAAACAAGTATTGGTAAAGTATGGTTGAGAAGTGCACAGGCTCCATTGATATGAATACTTCTCAATTTAATAGTACCGCCACCTATAGAGTTTCCACATACTTCAATATGTTTATGTTCACTGTCTAATCTAACAAGCGCTGTGTTAGGATGTTCACCTTTACTTGGTCCTTTTTCTTCAATAAATTCAATTTGAATACCTTTTTCCTTAGCGATATCTATAGAATCTTTTACTCGTGGATCTTCAGTTGGGAAATTTAAAATCCCGGCGATTAATGCTAAATCTGTTCCATGTCCTAGATGTGTTTCTGCAAAAGATTCATAATATGAGATACTCACTTTCACAGGTTCCACTCCTAAAATTTGTCTAGATGCTAATCCGATTCTAACGGCACCTGCTGTGTGTGAACTTGAAGGACCAATCATTATTGGGCCAATAATATCGAAAGCACTTTTATAATCTGATGTTCTTGCCATCATTAATTCCTCCTAATATTTTAACAATTTATTTTTTAACCTTGTGATATATTTATTTGCTAAGCATTTTGTTTTGTAGTTCTTTTTAAAGCAGGCATCTTTACAGATACTGAAATATCATGATTTTTAAAGAATGTTGCAAATAACCAAGCTAGAACGATACTTGAGAATGCTACTGCTAATCCACAAAGTAGAACAGGAACAGTATCGTTAAATCCGAAAGCTACAATAAATCCTGCAATCGGTGTCGCCATTCCAGTAACGTTGATAACTAAACCAAACGCTGTGATAATACAAGCATTTACCATACCAATAATTGCATTAGATCCATAAAGCTGAACTGGTTTTTCTGCAATAATATCAATTTGTGTTAATGGTTCAATCGCTACAGCAAATGGTGTTGCTTTAGTGCCATAACCTAACTTTTTAAATAATACAAAGTTTGCAAATGAGTTACCAGTGCAACATAGGGCACCTATAGCCATCGGTGTACCAACTAATCCTAATAGACTTGTTAATACCATAGAGCTTAACGGTGTCATGCCTACTACAGGAATAATAGCTCCAAGAACAATTGCCAATACATAAGGATTTGCATCACCTACTGCAGTGATTGCTGATCCAATTTGAGTTAATACCGCAATAACAGAAGGTTGAATTGCTAAAGCAATTAATGTAGTTAATGCAGGTGCTACTAAGATGACAACAATTAAGTCTAAACCTTCCGGTACACGTTTTTCTATTTGCTTGATTAAGAAGCTAATTGCATACGCAGCAATAAATGCTGGTAATAACTTTACTTTTAATAATGATAAACCTACGATTAAAGCATATACTGGTGAAATCCCTAATTTAATACATGTTAAAATTCCAACTGCTAAACCGCCAAGTCCACCAAGTGTGTCTCCAACTTGTACAAAGAAAGGAATATCAAACACTCCTCCAATAGCATAACTTAGAAATGCTTGTGGCAGAAATGTTGAACATGCAGCTCCGGAGAGTGCTTGAAGACCTTCTTTACCATACGGTGCAAAATTTAAAAATAACGACATGCAAATAAGTACAACTAATAATGTTCCTACGCCAATAATAATATCCATTGATTATTTCTCCTTTATTTAAGATTAATTTTTATGCTTTGAATTTCGACATTCATCACCTTTCAATGGCCATCAAAAGAGTTTGTTGTCTTTTTCACAAATTAATCATATCATTTTTGAAAACGGATACAATGAACAAAATATGAATAGATTTTGTATATTTATATTTTATTATGTATAATTATGTTTTAATTTTCATTTCGGAATTAGAACAGTCTTGTTACTACTATACTTCACCGCTTTAAAGCTTTTATTTATTTAATTTCTGTTATACACATATAATTATTTAAATGTGATTTTTATCACTAATATTATTAAAACCTTTAAAATCAATGTATTTTAAAGGTTTTAAATTATCTGAATATCTTTAATTAAATAAAGTGTTATATTAAAAAAATAATAGAGTGTATGATATAAATAAAATATTATTTAAATTTGATAAAATATATCATAATTTACTTTAATAATATTTTAAGATTCTAATATATTTTTTAATAAATATTCGATATGTATGTAATATCTCTGTTACAACAAAAAAACCGTTCATTTTAGCATGAGCTAAAACGAACGGTTTAAAATTTATTAATTTGTTGTTCTTAATTATTTATCTAAGAAGTTACGACCTTCATCTAATTTTTGGAACCCTCTTAAGAAGTATACACCTGCCATAGCTGATAAGAAGATGATACCAATAATAACTGATACACGTGTTTCATCATTAATTAACATTCCGATTAATACCATTACTAAGAAAGCGATTGTAATGTAGTTTGAGAATGGTGCAAATGGCATCTTAAATGGATGATTTTCAGCTAAATCAGGTCTTTGTTTTCTGTATTGTAAATGACTGAATAAAATCATAAACCAAGGAATCATACCTGGTAAGATAGATGCACTATAAACATAAACGAATATATTTGCTGCTCCATCAATATACATCGGTAATACCACATTTAAGATTACTCCGATGAAGATACCAATTGAAATCATAAGTACCGCATAAACCGGTACACCATTTTTCATAACTTTTGCAAATGCACGAGGCATTTTACCTTCGTTTGCTAATGTATAGATCATACGACTTGAACTGAAGATACCTGAGTTACAACCAGACATTGCTGCTGTAATAACTACAAAGTTAATGATTGCTGCTGCTGCTGTAATACCAACTTTAGCAAATGTCGCTACGAACGGGCTACCTACGTTACCTAATTCATCCCAAGGATAAACAGTTACGATCACAAAGATTGCACCAATGTAGAAGATTAAAATACGCCAAATAATACCATTAACTGCTTTTACTACGTTTTTCTGTGGATCTTTTGTTTCACCAGCAGTAATACCGATTAATTCTACCCCCTGGTAAGAACCAACTACCATTGATAATGCAAAGAAGAATCCTACGATACCTTTAGGGAAGAATCCACCATGCTCTGTTAAGTTACCCAATCCAATAGGATTACCATTGTTACCAAATCCAAATAATATAATACCTAAACCTGCTACGATCATTAATATAATCGTTACAATCTTAATCATTGCAAACCAGAATTCAAACTCACCAAATGCTTTAACAGAAGCCATATTCGCTAATGCTAAAGTTATAATTACGATAATACCTGGAATCCATGTAGGTAATTCCGGCCACCAATATTGCATATATTGTCCAACCGCAATTACTTCA
The DNA here is from genome assembly GCF_002742385.2 of Macrococcoides goetzii. Classification (GTDB taxonomy): domain Bacteria; phylum Bacillota; class Bacilli; order Staphylococcales; family Staphylococcaceae; genus Macrococcoides; species Macrococcoides goetzii. The sequence continues at coordinate 124,786 of NZ_MJBI02000002.1, read as the reverse complement.
CTCATACCTACTACAACCCACTGGAATATATTCGCCCAAGCTGTAACATAACCAAACACCGGGTGTAAGTATGTTGAAGCATAATCAGCAAATGATCCAGTTGTAGGGAATAAATAAACTAATTCCCCCATCGCACGCATTACTAAAAATAAAAATAATCCAGCAACTAAATAAGCTAAAATTGCTGATGGTCCAGTCCATTTAATCGTACTTGATGCACCCATGAATAAACCTACCCCAATGGTACCACCTAATGCGATCATTTGGACTTGTCTTGAACTAAGACCTCTCTTTAAATGATTGTCTTCCATTTTTTCTATCCCCTTTTGTTTTTTAAATATAAAAACATTCTTTACTATTCTGAAATTATACTATAATTTCAGAAAATTAGAAGTACTATTTATTAACTTTAGGAGAACGTGAAAAGGGTGCAAGGGAAAACCCTTACACCCACGTGCTTTAACGCTTTAAACTTTTTTAAAAAAATTATTTTTAAATAGATTATTTCCTTTTATTTTTTATAATCGTAAGCCACCTCTTGTAATTTTTCATCATATTCAATATATAAATCGTAATCTTTGAAAAACCACTCATCCATTTCGTTAACGTAGAAAATAATGCCATCTGCTTCAACTTTTGCAATTGCTTTATCGTAATCCGGATCTACTGTAAATGCTAAAGAGTGACTCTCCTGAATCTTGCTTGATCCATAAATTTTAGCATAGAATTTAACTGCCTGTCCTGCTTCTAAACCAACTTCGTCTTTGAACCATTGCAGTGCTTTATCTGAAATATAAATATTCATATCGTACCTCCCAAAATAAGTCTTGCTGAAGAAATTATATCATCAGACTTATATGAAAGTCTTAAATTATGTCTTCATTGCAATAATTAATATGTTAAGGCTGTTTCTTCACCTTTCAACACACGCATTACACCTTCGTATAAAGCTAGTAATTCTTCTTCGCCAGGCATTACTTTTACTTCAGAAATCCACTCAACATGTGATTTTATGTTATCAACAACATATTGGGAATGACTCACACCACCTGTTAAAATGATATAATCTACATCACCTTTCAATACCGCTGCCATTTCAGCAATACCTTTAGCAATCTGATAACACATGCCATCAAAATAAAGCTTTGCTTCCTTATCTCCGTTTAAAGCTTTTTGTTCAATCGTTTGAATATCAATTTCACCTAAATAAGACTTCATACCACCTTCTCCAGCTAGTATTGATTTCACTTGTGAAATATTTAACTTTTCTTCAATAATGAGCTTCGCAAAATTTATTAATGGTAGTTGTCCAGTACGCTCGGGAGAATAAGGTCCTTCGCCATCAAATGCATTTACACAATCAATAACTCGTCCTGACTGATGTGCACCAATTGAAATACCGCCACCGATATGGGTAACAATCACATTAGCATTAAAATAATCCATACCCTCTTCAGATAACACCTTACGTGCTACAGCCTTTTGATTCAATGCATGAAATACACTTCGACGCTCAATTCCTTTAAATCCTGAAATGCGTGCAAGATCTTCAAATTCATCCACTACAACCGGATCCACTGTATATGCTTTCACACCGTAATCACGTGCAATATCATTAGCGATGATTGCTCCTAAATTTGAAGCATGCATACCATATGTACCAGAACGAAGATCATTCACCATCTCTTCATTCACCAAATACGTGCCTCCAATAATCGACTTCATCAGTCCACCACGGGCAACAACTGCTGCTAAATCACCTGGATAAATATTATGAGACGTTAAGAAAGTGCGTAAACGCTCTTCTCGCATCTCAATTTGATCCATTACTGTATCATACTTTCCAATCTCTTCAACCGTATATCTAAAAATACTTTCGTCCACACAATTATCACTACAATATAGAGCAACCTTACTAGAAGTTGAACCTGGATTAATGACTAATATATATTTTCCATCCATTATATGTTCCTCACTTGTCGTACTGCAAAGTCTAGAGCGTACAATTTACTTTCTGGAGAATCACTGCGTGAAGTAAGTACAATCGGTACTTTTGCACCAACAATTGTACCTCCAATAACAGCATTCCCTATTACTGAGAAAGCTTTATACAATACATTACCAACATCAATTGTAGGTACTACTAAGATATCTGCATCGCCATGTATAACGCCGTCATATCCTTTATGTTCTGCAGCTTCCTTAGAAGTAGCTAAATCAAAAGAAATAGGACCAGCTACTAGCGTATTTTCACTACCTTTAAATAATGAAACGACCTCACTTGCTAATACTGAAGATGGCATCTTCGGATTAAATGTCTCTGCAGAACTAATCATAGCGACCTTTGGTTTCGTTATACCTATGCGATGCGCTACATCAATCGCATTATCAGCAATTTGTTTTAACTGTTCAGTAGTTGGTGTGATATTCATTGCAGCATCTGTTAATAATAATTGTCTATTATTTCCCGGTAAATCAACAAGCGCCACATGAGATAACACTGATTGATTACGAAGATCATGTTCTTTTTGAAGTAATTCTTTTAATACCGTACGTGTTTGAACCATCCCTTTCATGAGTATCTGTGCATCTCCAGTTGCCGCCATTTCTACCGCACGTTTAACAGAATCTTCCTCAGTTTCACATTGCTCATAAATCCACACATCATTTGAATCAATATTCTCTTCTGTATCAAATACAAAAAATGATACAACATCTTTATATAATTGTTTCGCTTTTGTTATCACTTCTAATATCTCTGGCCTTGAACCACCAGGAATAACTACCTTAATCATCTATGTTCCTTCTTTCTTATTATAACCTAGTACTAAGACTAGATAATACTTTTGTTCGATAGTATTTTCTCACAGTCGAAAATAGATGTAAAGGAAACATATAGCAGCCATTAAACTCTTTATTAATACCATTCAATAATATATTTTATTTCCCTTATTTAAAAAATTTAATATATATAATAAATAAATGTCATTTTACAGATAATTGAAATATATAACCACTTAATATAATATTGAACCATAAAAAAAGAATTTAGGTGATAAATTGAGATAGACAAAAAGAAAACAACTTATTGCAGACTTTATTTATGATTCACTAAAAAATCGTATTTCAATCAATCGTATTGTTTATAGAAATTCTCACGACGAAGAAGCGCGAATGACTATAACATTCGATAAACAAGAAATATTTACAGCAGATAATATCCAGTTTGCTTTAAAATCATTTGAGTTAGAAAAGCAAGGTGTCGGGAAGGAATATCAACCATTTAATTGGGATGATAAGAAAATAGATTTATTTGAAAAAACAATTAGAGATGCAGTAGAAGCAGAAGGGAAATATGCTGTTTATCATTTAGAAGACTTCTTCGATTATTTTTTACTCTCTGTAGAAGAAGCATTGCAACATTCTCATGAGCTCATCCGAGCTTTTACAATGTTAGATAAACGATTAAGTAAACGAAGATTTAGTACGCTTGATATAAACAACGAACATAAATTAGTTCAGCAATTTTACGAGATTAGAAAACAAAGTTGGGAGAGTAATGCATGAGACTTTACCTTGTAAGACATGGGCAGGATACGCTTAACAAAAGAGGTGGTTGGTCACAAGAACCATTGACTGAAGAAGGTGTAAATGAAGTAGAATCACTATCACAAAAAATAAAAGACATTGAATTCGATTTTATTATAGCAAGTGATCTTCAAAGAACAGTTCAAACAGCAAATATCATTCGAAATCGACTACTATTTTCAACAGAAATAATTTTAGATGATTGTTTACGTGAAGTAAATAATGGTCTTTTAGCTGGGATGGACAATGATGTAGCATTAGAGAGTTTTCCAGGTCTCTTTTGGAATACATTAGAATGGGAAGAATCTTATCCACAAGGTGAAAGCCCTTCTCAATTTTACGAAAGAATTTGTAAATGGTATAAAAATTTCCTCTTAAAACATCATAATTCTAGCAATGTACTTCTAGTTACTCATCAAGGTGTAATAGAAGCCTTGCTCTGTATTATAAACAACAAACAATTTTCTAATAAGAAAGTTCATTATAAAATTAAATGTGGCCAAATGATAATGGAAGTTATTAAGTAATTATCCAAAAATTACTCATACACAAAATATTCATATATCTGACTTATTATTTTCACACCCTTGTGAATTTTTCATATGTCTTTTATGCTAATATTTATTTTAACTTGTGAAAATATGGAGGAAAGTTTGTGAAAAAGTATTTTAATAATGTGTTCTGGAGATGGCATTTCTATGCAGCGATTTTCATTACACCGCTACTCATTACTTTAAGTATTTCAGGCATCATGTATTTATTCTATCCAGAAGTAGAGAACAAATTAAATCACGATTTATTGTTTGAACAGACAAACAAACCAGAACAATCCCTTAATGATGGTATCGATGACATACTCAAAAGTCATCCTGGATATCATGTTATGAAGATTAGTTTCCTAAAAGACGATTACAACACACGTGTATCTATAATGGGACCAGATGATGCTTCTAAAGTTGTCTATCTGGATCATCATAATCAAGTGAAAGGTGAAATAGAACCTTCTAAATTATTTTCAAATTTCTCTCGTGAAATGCACTCAAATCTATTAACTGGTAATACCTTTATTAATTATTTAGTGGAGCTTGCAAGCTGCTGGGCAATATTCTTAATCATTACAGGATTGTTCATGACTTTTTTCCGTAAATATATTACAAACAGCACCTCTAAAATTAAACGTAAAAATCAAGCGAAGTTCCATGCAATGCTCGGTACAATTTTAAGTATTCCTTTGTTACTAATTGTGTTAACTGGTTTACCCTGGTCAGGATTTATGGGTGCAAAAATTTATGACTTTGCAGTAAATCACTCACTTGTAGGTTATCCTGAGTCTGTGAAGACACCGCCAGTATCTAATAACGAGATTGCTTGGGCAACGCGTGGTGAACATACAGATTCTAAGTCTCATGATGGTAATAGGTTACCAATTACTCATATTAATGAGCTCGCTAAAGAAGAAGGATTTAAAAAACCGTATAGCATCACTGTACCGATGGATGACAAGGGAACTTATGTATTATCAAAAGCCGCTGGTACCGGTGTTACTGGTTTAGACGCTAGCCCCTTAGAAGAACGTACTATTCATTTAGATCAGTATTCAGGTATGAAACTTGCGATTTATGATTTCGATGACTATGGTCCGCTTGCTAAATTTATTGCGGTAGGTATCCCGTTACATGAAGGTAATTTATTTGGCTTAACAAATAAAATAATTAATTTATTATTTATCGTCGGATTACTAACTCTTACATTCTTCGGAATTAAAATTTATTTGATGCGCAGACAAAAAGGTAAACTATCAACACCTAAAGCGCAGCCTTATATGAAACATACTTGGTTCTTCGTAATATTACTTATCCTAATGGGACTATTAATGCCTCTATTTGGCTTCTCACTCATAATAATTGCAATTATTGAACTCATTTTACTGATGAGCAAGAAGAAATATGCAATATAAATAATACTTGTTAAGTAGTTGGATCATTCCGGCTACTTTTTTTAATATTCAAACAAATATAATTGTGAGAAATTATTTATTCATGTAAGATAATTCATAATATATTTCACGGAGTTGATTGAATGATAAATAATAGACATCTGTTAGCGTTAAAAATTGCTTTTCCTCCTACCATTCCAATTTTAACTGGATTTATCTTTCTCGGAATGACTTTCGGGATTTATATGCATTCTTTAGGACATCCTTTATGGATGGCTGTCCTGATGAGTGCTTGTATTTTCGCAGGATCAATGGAATTCGTAACTGCAACGATGCTTCTTGGTATCTTTAATCCACTCAGCGCTTTTATCCTTGCACTTATGATTAATGCCAGACATTTATTCTATGGAATTTCGATGCTTAATCAATTTAAAGGTACCGGAAAGAAGAAATGGTATTTAATATTTGGCATGTGCGATGAAACTTTTGTAATTAACCAAACACTTTCAATACCTGGAAATGCGGATAAGGGATTAGTGATGACATACGTGACACTTTTGAATCAATTGTACTGGGGAACCGGTTCATTTATAGGAAGTGTTATCGGGAGCTTCATCACTGTTGATTTGGAAGGTTTAGAATTTGTAATGACAGCACTCTTTTTAGTTATTTTTCTTGAACAATGGTTCAAAGGTGGAAGACGCTTTTCAACGCTCGGTATAATCATTTCTATTTTCTGTCTATTAATATTTGGTAAGACTTACTTTGTACTCCCTACTATGCTTATTATGCTAATCATTTTCATTGTCTTTAAACGTCCTTTGACGAGAGTTGGTGAGCGCATATGACGATAGCAGAACAGCTGATTATTATCTTTTCGGTTACTATCGCTACAATGTTAACCCGCTTCTTACCATTCATCATCTTTAAAGGAGATAAACCATTACCTGAGCTTATTGAATATTTAGGTCGTGTATTACCTCCCGCTGTTTTTGGATTACTTGTTGTATATGCATTAAAGGATATTAAATGGAGTTTACCTTCTGCCAATATTCCTGCAATACTTGCAATTACTTTGATTATTGTTTTACATTCATGGAAACGTAATATGCTTTTATCTATCGCTGTAGGAACGCTGTACTATATGTTACTTATCCGATTAGTCTAAACAGAAAAAGCTACAATTCTTATCGAATTGTAGCTTTTTCTATATTATGATTAAGCATCTATTTGATGATTTCTTTAGTTTTAGCATCTATTTCAAATTCTTTTGATTTTCCATCTTTAGCGAGTTCTACGTCATATTTTACTACGCCGTCATCTTCATCTAAACTCCATTCTTTCACATCTCCGTTGTACTCTTTCTTAGCAACTTCAATGATATCTTCAACTGGCGTTACATCTTTATAATTGATTGTCGTTTCTTTATCATTTTCTTTTTCTGATTCTTTTTTAAGTACTTTATTACTTACAGCATCAACTGTCACTTCATGAGATTCATTTCCATCTCTTAAATTAACATCATATGCCCACTTTTTCTCTTTATCATCATAGTCAAAAGAGATACTTTCAAGATCACCTTTAACTTCTTTTTGTGCAGTTTCAATCGCCTGAGTCGCATCCGTCTTTACTTCGCTATAATCAACTGATTTATCATCTTCATTGCCACAAGCACCTAATAGTAATGATGCACCTAGAACAAGTGCTGAAGATTGTTTTATATATTTGTTCATCATATTCAGCTCCTTTATTTGAGTTAATAAATTTATACCCAAAATTTAATACATACAAACAAATATTATCAATATGTATAGCAATCACCATATAATCTAAACTAAATACGAGAATTATTTTTATAAGAATTTTATAAAATTCTTATCAATTTCATCAATACGAATTGCAAAGGTAATCTCCCATATAAAGCACTCTTAGATAGCTGTTTATCACCTAAAGGTATTTCTTTTCTTGCCATATAGATGTTCGCTGGGAATACACCTAATAAAAATGTATTAATCAAATTTTTTGCAACTTCACTTGGTTTTTTGATAATCAAGTAAACACCCATTATTATCTCCATTACTCCAGAAATATAGACGATTTCTTTTTTGAATGGTATATAGCTCGGTACGATTTTCGTAAAGTTAGGCTCCCTTAAGAAATGAAGTACACCTGCTGCAAAAAATCCTAATCCTAGTAACGTTTTCAGTAATAATTTTATTAATTTCATTTTATTGCTCCTCTATTGTTGTTAGTGCGTATTTCTCAATTACATCTTCTAAATGCGGATAAACTTGCTTTAATTCATCTTTCGTAAATAATTCAAAACCCTCAAATGTAAAACCAGGTGATACCATACATCCAACGAAACTCCATGCATTATCCTCTTCAACGCTTGATGCAAAGATGGTATGTTTCGGTACTAAAAATTGTGGTACTTCACCATTCATTACGTCTAATCCTAACTTAACTGCTTCATACTTACCATCGGGATGTATCATATGGACAGTAAGAGAATCCCCTCCATGGTAATACCATAATTCATCAGAATCAATACGATGAAAGTGCGAGATGTTTCCTGCTTCTAAAAGAAAATAGATGCTTGTATATAGTGCTCTACCATCAGCAGTTGCTTCGTTTGATCGATAAGTTTCATAGTAATACCCACCTTCCGGATGAGGCTGCATATTAAGTTGTGTTATTAATTGTGTTTTGTTCAATGTCCTACTCCTTTGCTTCTTTTATAAAGAAAGACAATCAACTTTTGTTGATTGTCCTGATAAATTTTATTATACAAAAGATTAAAAGAATCTTCTCATAATTGTTTTTAAAGGTGGCATCTTTTCAAATTTATTTTCCTCTAATAATGAACGTAACTCAAATTTAGCATATCCTAACGCTTCATCCCACACAATTTGTCCAGGAAGTGGTGCTGCATCTGGGTCTACATACGCATTAATAATTACTGGTTTGTTCACATCTTTTGCATGTCTAAAGGCACCTGCAAGTTCTTCTGGTTTTGTAACAGTAATACCTACTCCGCCACAACTTTCTGCAAATTTAGCGAAGTCAATATCTCCAAAATCAATCGCGTACTCTAATTCACCAGCTGCTTGTTGTTCATATTTAATAAATGATAATTGTTTATTATTTAAAACAACGATTATCATCGGTAAATTATGATATACAGCTGTAGCAAAATCCTGCATTACCATCGCCATAGCTCCGTCACCTGTAATTGCAATTGCCTGACGATCAGGGTAAGCAATCTTACTTGCAATTGCTCCTGGTAGAGCACAGCCCATTGTTCCTAACCAGGGTGATGTTAAGAAACGATTATTATGGTCAAGTCTTAAATATCTCGTTCCCCATACTGTAGATGTTCCTACATCAATTGAGAATACTGCATCTTCATCTGCAATCTTATCAATTTCTGCCATGATACGTTCTGGGCGTAACGGCATACTATTGTTAACTCTATCTTCATCAAGCCATTTATTCCATTCGACCATATTTTCTTTACATGCTTCTAAGAATGGTCTTTCTTTTATCGCTGGTAATTTTTCAATTAATAATTGAAGTATCTCTTTTGAATCACCAATCAATGGAACAGTCACTTTATGACGTGAGCCGATATTTTCCGGGTTATTATCTATTTGAATACATGGTACATCTTCGTCCGGCAGATAATCTACATACGGAAAGTTTGTACCAATCATAATTAATAAGTCCGCTTCTTTACTTGCTTCAAATGCAGGTTTCGTACCGATTTTCCCTAAGTTCCCTAACATATTCGGATGGGTATCAGGAATTAATCCTTTGGCAGGCAAAGTTACGATAGAAGGTAATTGTGCATGCTCAATAAACTGTACAAGTAATTCTTTGGCATGTTTCGTACCTGTTCCGGCAAGCACTACTGGATGCTTACTTTGTTCAATCAGTTTTATTGCTTCCGTAATTTTTGTCTGATCAATCTCAAAAGTTTGTTCTGGTGTTTTAATAGGCGTTTTGTCTGTATGATCTTCTATTTTAGTGCTTAATAAATTCCCTGGAATCGAAAGTACTGCGACACCTTTTTTATCATAAGCTGTTTGGATTGCTTCATTGACAACTTCAAATACATTTTCCGCCTGATCGAGTTGTTTATTATACACAGCAACATCAGCAAACATTGCTGTTAAATCAAGTTCCTGGAAGAACTTTGTTCCAAGTACATCAGTGTCGGCTTGACCAACCAGAACAAGTTGGGGAATATTATCCATTTTTGCATCGTACATACCATTTAACAAATGAATTGCTCCAGGTCCACCAATAGCAACAGATACCGCAATTTTACCTGTTAATTTCGTATAACTTGCTGCTGCAAGAGAAGCCACTTCTTCGTGACGTACATTATAAAATTTAATCTCATCTTCAGCGCCTTTTAATGCATCTATTACAGTATCTATCGTATCACCAGGTATACCATATACATGGTCAATCTCCCAATGTTTAAGCGCTTGGACAAGTGCATGATTTGCTTTAAGTTTTGACAAGTCGTTCACATTCCTTTCTTTTCTATTATTTCTACATATTATTTACATTACCCATTGTGAACAATAGTAATCAAAATACATTTCTTATAGGTATAACGATTCTATTTCCATTATGTGCAAACGACATATCATTTTTGTTAAGATATACATATACGAATCATATAAAATGAGGAGGAAATTCAATGAAAGTTTTAGTAGCCGGTGAAATACCAGAAAAAGGTCTAAAGTTCTTAAAAGAAAATTTCGACGACGTTAATGTATTCAAAGGAGATAAATTAATAACTAAAGATGAACTTATTAAACGCATTGCGGATAGAGATGCATTGATCAGTTTACTTTCTACTAATGTAGATAAAGATGTCATAGATGCAGCACCAAATTTAAAAATCATCGCCAACTATGGCGCTGGATTTAACAATATTGATAGTGAATATGCACGTACAAAAGACATCGACGTTACTAATACGCCGAAAGCTTCAACAAATGCAACAGCAGATCTGACATTTGCTATACTACTTGCTGCAGCAAGACGTGTGGTTGAAGGAGACAAAGTATGCCGTACAACAGGATTTAACGGTTGGGCGCCTTTATTTTTCCGTGGCCGTGAAGTTTCAGGTAAGACAATTGGTATTATTGGTCTAGGAGAAATCGGACAAGCTGTGGCACGCCGTGCGAAAGGTTTCGATATGAACATTCTCTATACAGGACCAAACCGTCATAAGGACCGTGAAAAAGATACTGGCGCAAAATATGTTTCACTTGAAGAATTACTACAGCACTCTGACTTTATTACAATTAACGCAAGCTATAATCCATCCATGAAGCACATGATTGATAAAGCACAAATCGAAATGATGAAACCGACTGCATATTTAATCAACGCATCACGTGGACCTGTCGTTCATGAAGCAGCGCTTGCTGATGCATTGGAAGCGAAAGTCATTGAAGGTGCAGCTTTAGATGTATTTGAATTCGAACCTGAAATCAATGAAAAACTAAAAAAATTAGACAATGTAGTCATCACACCACATATCGGAAACGCAACATTTGAAGCGCGTGATATGATGGCCGATATCGTTACACAAAATGTATACAAGAAACTGAATAATGAACAACCAGATTATATCGTTAATTAAGACATAGAAAGACAGAGAAATAAGCATTATAAAGTGAAATAAATTGAAAAGAGGAAATCAACTTCTGTTGAATTCGGGAATATAAAATAAACTGCGAAGCAGAGTCGTACGCACTCTACTTACACAGTTTATTTTACATTCCCTATTCTTTCTATGACTTTAATCATAAAGATGATGTGAAATTTAATACAAAATAGAAAAAAAATGAGATACGCACCGCATCTCATTTTTATTTTGTTATTTTATTTATTCTAAAATATCTACCTAAAATGTCTACTTGCTTATATAACTGATTTCAATTCCTGAATCTCTTTTTCTGTTATTTCATGGCCGCCATCAAACAACATAAAGTTCACATCATCGAATGATGATTTAAACTGCATTTCTAATGCTTTAGCTTGTCCGGGTGATACCATATAGTCGTTCGCACCCGCCGTTATAATTACTTTCGTATCACGTTTAGCATTCGATACGTCATACTTTAAGTCTGAAGGGTGCATTAATACTGCCATATCTATCTCAATAGCATTCTCTAAGAATCCTATAATAAAGTTAGCACCATTAGAATAACCTAAGAAAGTTATTTTATCATAGTCTAAATTTAGTTCATTCATGACTTCTGTTACACGACTGACTGCATCATTATATGCATTACGATCCATCTCACCATTCACTAAAGGCGGGAAGAATCGTCTGCTCATTGCACTGCCACTATCACCTTCAAAGCTTAATACATCAGCACCAGGAAATAGTTCGCCTGCTATTCCTAATAATTGATACTCATTGCCACCCGTCCCATGAAATAAAACAACTAATTCCTTTGAATCATTCTTCTGATAAAAGTAATTCATGACGCACCTCCTAAACGCTTATTCGAATAATGTATTGCATATGTTTCTTATTTCTTTGTCTTTTATCTCTTATTTTTTTATCTTTTATATCTTATATTCTATATTTTATCTTTCTGTTTCAATTATTACTATTTACTTCTTACTGTATCGATATGGCGCACTTGTGATTCGATATATTCACGTTGTCCTTCTAAGAATGGAGGCAATGATAATTTCTCACCTAATGTTTCATAAGGTTCATCACCCATAAATCCAGGACCGTCAGTTGCGATTTCAAATAGAATCGGCATAGCAAGTCTAGCATAAAGTGATTTAAAGAAGAATCGATCAACATAACCAGAGTTTGGTAAGTTAAATGAATCTAATCGTTCAATCCATGCTCTAAGTGTTTCTTCATCTGGTACACGGAAAGCTACGTGATGCACTGTTCCGAAACCTTGATAAGCTGTTTGACTTGTAGTGTCATCTACAATAATTACCGATGCACCATTACCGCCTTCTCCGGTTTCAAATAAGTGATAATTACCTTCTGATTGAGTTTCTTTAAATAAATATACCGCTTCAAATGCTGATTTAAATGCCGTAAATTGATTTACTGTAATAAACACTGGTCCTAATCCGTAAATACCGAATTCTTCAGGTACCGGCCCATTTTTCCATGCGACACCAGGTGCTACACCATTATCATGCTCATCAGAGATAATTTGATATAACTGACCATCGAAATCTTCAAAAGGTAAAATCTTTTTACCGAACATTTCCTGAATACCATCATGTTTTACATTAAATGATTCAAAGCGATCTAAGAAATATTCTACCGCTTTATCATTCGGTACTCTAAATGAAGTTCTAGCAATTTCATTTGTACCGTGTTGTCCTTTTGAAATACCTTTGAAATCAAAGAATGTCATATCAGTTCCGGCATTACCTTCGTCATCTGCAAAGAATAAATGGTACGTATTAATATCGTCCTGGTTTACTGTTTTCTTTACTAATCTTAAACCTAAAATATCATTGAAAAAGTCATAGATTTTCTCGGCGCTACTTGTAATTGCTGTTACATGGTGGATTCCTGTTAATTGATTCATTTCGTTCATTTGATTCACTCCTGTTCTGATTTGTAATTATATCTTCTTTAATATTTCATACTGTTTTCTTTACATAAGATATAATTATTATACTTGGTACATTTAATATACTACCAATCCAAAAAATTTGCAACACTTTATGCTCACAGTACATAATAAGTAATATCAAACATACAGATAGGAATGGTTCTATGACAATTATCCACCACGTTTCCATCGTTAACCGCAATGCACGAAAGTCTTTTGAGTTCTATAGAGAAGTACTTGGTCTGGATTTACTTATGAAGACTGTCAATCAAGATGACAATAATATGTATCACTTATTCTTCGGTGATAAGACCGGACGTCCAGGTACCGAAGTGACGATCTTCGAAATTACTGAAGGCGTTGACAAGCAGTTTGGAACAAATGATATTGAACGTTTAATGTTCAAAGTTCAATCTAAAAGTTCGCTTGAATTTTTTATGAAGCGATTCGATAATTTTGATATTTGTCATTATGGCTTAGAGCAATATGCTGGTCGTGACATATTAAGATTTGAAGGTCCTGATAATACGAATCTTGGTTTAGCCGTGATGCACTCAGAAGAGGATATCACTGACTATGTTGTTCCAGAACATACAGAAATCCCAGAAGAACATCGTATTATTGCCCTTGATTCTGTCCATCTACGTACACGTTATGACCAGGCTACAATCAAGGAAATTAAACACTATTTCGATTTTGAAACAATAGAGACAATCGACTTCTTTGATTCAAAGAATAAAGTAACCATCATGAGCAATCATAAGAAAAAGGACCGCCATGAGTTACACATTATTCATGATGACGTATCTCGTGATAGTATCTCTGGTATCGGTTCAATTCACCATCTAGCTTTATCATCTGAAGATATCGAAGCGTTACAGGTGTTAGAAAACAGTTTAGAACAGAGAAATATCATGAACTCTCACATTAAAAATCGTGAGTTCTTCCAATCTATCTATTATAGAGATCCAAACAACATATTATTCGAAGTCGCTACGATGGATGGAACAAAACCACCTCAACCGAATAAAGAAAGTTTAGATTTTGATACTATTCCTCTTGTATTACCGGAATATCTGGAATCTAAGCGTACAACAATAGAAACAAACTTATCATAAATAATGCCGAAGCGATTCCGCTTCGGCATTTTCTATTGCACCTGATACGCTACTTCTACCTGATCTTCAACAAACGAGTGTCGAATACTGTCTTCAAAAGGATTACTTAACGGATTTCCTACATACATTTGAACTGTATCTTTACCTACCTTCATCGTATCTTTTTTCGGTTGCATGCCGTCATATGTCTTAATGTTAACGTCACCCAGTACTAATCGATATTGATTTCCTTCCGGCACTGCAAATGCAAACCCCGAATATGTTGATTTATCTTTGTGATAAGATACTTGAATCACATAGAACTGTGTCTTCCATGCTTTATTTGGTGTATAAATAGCAGAAACAACATCATCTGTCTTTATAATATTTTTCACCATTGCCTTCTGCGCATCTTCTGCCGAATCATATAATCCTTTCTCAACTGAAGTAATATGTTCTGTCTTCACTTCCTGTTTATCTTGTTCATCATGCGGCATCTTCAGCCAAACGATACCCATAAATAAAAGTATTGCTAACACAGACACAGGAAGTAATAACTTTTGTTCGTTACGCATACTTACACCTCACTCTACACTTTTATCTTATCTACATTGTATAATACACGAGTATTTTTGTAAGCGTTATCAATTATAAATTATTTGTTTTCTAAATTATCTATATGCTTAAGTTGTTTTGTAAGTTCTTCCGCATTAATTGTTTCATCAATAGTCGTTTTTGAGTCTACTACGTGTTTATCGTGCAGCGTTAATGTACGCGTCTTAATCATTTCACTAAAATATGCATCATGACTGACAAAGAGCACTGTTCCTTTATATTGTTTAAGCAGATTACCGATAATGTCCTGCATTTCAATATCGAAATAATTTGTCGGCTCGTCGAGCACAAGTAGATGTGCTTTTGAGAAATAGAGTTTTACAAATGATAGCCTACACTGCTCTCCCATAGACAAATTTTGAACGAGATCATCCATACGTGATGCATCAAATCTGAATGCTGCTAGTATCGTGCGTGCCTGAGTTACGTCAATTTCAAGTGCTGTTATTTCTTCCAGAACGGTATGACTTGATATTAAATTATCAAGTTTCTGAGAAAAATATCCTATTTCAAGTGTGGGTGGCATTCTTATCTCTCCATGTTGTATCGGTATTTCTCCGGTAATCAATTTGAGTAACGTTGATTTTCCTGAACCATTCTTTCCTTTAATTTGAACGATTTCCCCTCGTTCTAATGAAAAAGTAACATGGTTAAATAATGGTTCATCAAATGCATGACTTACATCTATGCATTGCAATACGTATTTATTATTGATTTCACTCGCTTCAATATCATATTCTGTACGCACTGCTTTTTCTACTTTACCTTCAAAGTTTGCCATTTCATGATTCAATCTCGATTCTCGAGCCTTCATCCTTTTTGCCATTTTGGCAAGCTTTTTCTGCTCCCCGAAATCTCGTACACTCGCTTTATGATTCATTTCATGATGCCATTCACGCATTTCCTGAATCATTTGCTTCATACGTTTCTTTTCTTTTTGTTCTTTTTCAACGCGTGCTGCGTTCGTCTTCTCTTCTAGATCAATCTGTGATTTATATTGTTCATATGTCATATGAAACTTCCTTAATCCATCACGTGTTAACTCCAATATATAATCTGCTGTTTGATTAATAAACGCTCTGTCATGACTAGCATATAGAATCGTAAAATCATTGTGTTTCATCCAGTTTACGAGCCAATCTTTCGTTTCATCATCAATATGGTTCGTTGGTTCATCAAAGATAAACTTTGTCTTCCCTGATAGCATCAAACGTATTAAAGATATTTTTGTTTGCTCTCCACCTGACAGCGTTACTACTTTCCTTTCAGCATCACTTTCAGATAAATTAAACTTATGCATCATCGTAATAATCTCAGATTCAAATGTATAACCATCCTGTTCCAGGTAATCACTCATTGCATTCATATCTGTGTCTAAATTTATTTTCAACTGATATAATTCTGGTCGTCCTTGCATTATATACTCGATTACCGTTAATTCAGATACGTCCGACTGTTTAAGTTGTTGTTCCAGCAGTCCAATTTCTTCATCTTGCGCTATCAATGTATTCAGTATTGTCGTCTTGCCGATGCCATTGTTTCCAAGTAAAGCAATATGCTTACCTGCTTCTATTTCAAAGTGTAAATCTTTGAACAATAATTTTTCCCCTGCATAAATCTCTGTTTTATTTAATCTCATAAACTCACCTCATAAAAAAGTATCCCGCACAACGTTTGGGATACACAAAATAAGCCTATGAACGATAGACATACAATAAATAGACAGACTCATCCTGATAATTCAAACGTTGTGCAATTCAATTTGCTCAGTTTTCATTATCGAATGATCATCTCTAAATATTGATGCCTCCTTTTATATTTGATTACAGTTTAACAGGTTTACGCATTTTATACAAAATAAATCCTATTGCAAAACCAATCAATGCAGGCAATACCCACCCCATACCGATGGCAGAGAATGGTAAGAATTTCTCTCCGAAAGTAGCTACACTTTCTCCAAAAGCAGATTTTGAAAGAAATGCAGGACTTGCTTTTATACCGTCAATAATCGCTGCAATCATCGTGACAAAAGTCGTCCATTGATAGACAATTTTTGAATCATTGAAAGAACCACTGATTAAAGTTAACAGTATTAATGTAATCGCAAGTGGATATAAAAACATCAAGACGGGTATCGAATACTCAATAATCTTAGTTAAACCGACGTTTGCCAGTATAAATGAAACAATACTTACTACCGTAGCAAACATGATATAGCTACGTTTCGGGAATAACTCAGAAAATGTTTCAGAGAAAGCTGTTATTAAGCCGATTGCTGTCTTTAAACAAGCTACGATAATAATTAATGACAGTAAAATAATACCGTAATTGCCCAGGTAATACTGCGCGATTTGTGCTAACGCTATACCACCATTCTCACTTACTTTAAACTGACCTAAACTCATTGTACCGAGTAGTGCGAGTAATGTATAAATTACACCCATAAGTAAAATGCTTAAGAAACCTGACTTCACTGTTTCCTTTGCGATATCAGAAGGATTTGTAATACCTAGCTTCTTAATCGTTGTTACGATAATAATACCGAAAGCAAGTGATGCTAAAGCATCTAATGTATTGTATCCATCAATAAATCCTTTAAGTAAAGCATCATCTTTATATTCCGGCTGAATTGGTGCATCTATGCCACCCATCGGTTTTACGAACGCAAGAATAAACAATACACCTAATAATAACAAGAATAAAGGATTTAGAAATTTACCGATATAATCTAATATTTTAGATGGTCTTCTTGCAAAGAACCACGCGATACTAAAGAATAACAGACTAAAAATAAATAAATAAAGACGAACATTTTCTTTAGCAATAAATGGTGTGAATGCTACTTCGAATGGCACTGTTGCAAGACGCGGTAAAGCAAACAATGGACCGATTACTAAATAAAGTGCAATTGTAAATATATACGCATATGTTTTATTCACACGTGAAGCAATATCAAATAAACCATTCGTTTTAGACACACCAATAGCAATAATACCTAAGAAAGGTAATCCAATTGCGGTGATTAAAAAACCAATGTTCGTAATGAAGACATTTGCCCCACTCATCTGTCCTGAATGAATCGGGAAGATTAAGTTACCTGCTCCGAAGAATAAACCGAAAAGCATAGAACCGATAAAGATATTTTCTTTTAATGAAAGTTTCGTTTTTGTATTAATGGGGATCCCTCCAGAGCAATAAAATAATTTTTTGTTCTATTATTAAAAGAATAAATAATATAGTTTTATATTATAGCATTATAAAACAGTGAAATGAATTGAATTTTTAAAATATTTAAAAAAACACGAAGTAATGAACTTCGTGTTTTTAGTACT
Organism: Macrococcoides goetzii; assembly: GCF_002742385.2. GTDB lineage: Bacteria > Bacillota > Bacilli > Staphylococcales > Staphylococcaceae > Macrococcoides > Macrococcoides goetzii. The sequence continues at coordinate 106,584 of NZ_MJBI02000002.1, read as the reverse complement.
TACTATACATGTGGTTCCCACTGACAAGGACCTACGTTCATATGAGTAAATTCTGCGACAAATGATGATGCTTCAGGAGAACAAGCATAAATACCAAACTGAATTTCTCCATGCCCTTCATTCAAATGACAAATTCTCATCTGTTTAAAATCTTTACCATCTTCAGAATACTCAATACAGTAATCACTCTCGCGGCGGCTCAGTCTGTACCACATAGACGTTATGTCACTAGTAATATCAAATGATGACCAGTCAGAATAACCATTATTTGTGACAACACTACCTAAACGCTGAAACGTATCATTCTCATATTCAATAGATGCTTTTAACCAATTGTCACTATCTAAATATATCACTACACCACATTGATCAAAACGACGTTTCGTATTAAAATCTGTTCTTACTGTAAACGAGAAATAAGTTTCTGTCGTTGTCATTTGTAATACAGGAGCATTGTCATTTCGGAACCCATAATACGTCCTTTGCCATAAATCTGTATTAGGTTCTGTTTTAATCACAATACTTTCATCTGTAATTTCATAATCTTTAGGTGCTCTTGTCCAATGTAAATCTGTAAATGATGGCATCTTTATTATCTCCTTTATACATCTATAAAGTATCGTACTTATTTTCTACTAGATTATAACATCATCTAAATCATTAACTCACTATCTGCTCTTTCACATAATCTCGATATAATGCGTGTGTTGCAATTAATTCCTGATGCGTGCCAGATCCTGTAATCATACCTTTTTCAACAAAGTAAATATTATCAGCATCAACAATGGTTGATAAACGGTGCGCAATAACGAGTGTAGTGCGTCCTTCCATCAATTGATTTAATGCGCGCTGAACTTGTTCTTCTGATTGTGAATCAAGTGATGCTGTTGCTTCATCCAGCATTAAGATTTGTGGATCACGCAAGAATGCACGTGCAATCGCAATTCTTTGTTTCTGTCCGCCAGATAATTTCACACCACGTTCTCCAATTTCAGTATCTAATTGTTCCGGGAAATCTTTTACGAATGATGCTGCATACGCTAAAGATAATCCATTCCATAACTCATCATCTGATAAATTTCGATCTAATCCATACTGTAAATTTTCTCGAATTGTACCTGCAAACACTGCACTGTCTTGAGATACAAATCCTATTTGACTGCGCCATGAATGCAGTTGTACATCATTAATATTGGTGTTACCAATCTTAATCTCACCGTTACTCGGATGATAGAAACGTTCTAGTAATGAGAAGATAGTAGATTTCCCACCACCACTTGGTCCGACAAACGCCACGACGGTATTTTCTTTCGCTTCAAACGAAACGTTTTTCAAGATTGGACGATCTTCTTCGTATTGGAAAGAAACGTTGTTAAACATAATTGTTTCACCTGAAACATCTTTTGTCATCCCTTTATCAATTGCTTCTGATGGCATATTCATTAACTGTACAACACGTTCTGTCGCTCCCATTGCTTTTTGTAATTGAGAGAAGAATGTCGCAAAACTTCCAACTGGCATCATTATATTAAATAGATAAAGCAAGAACGCTACGAACTGTCCGCTCGTTAAACTACCATCTTGTACACGTACTGCACCATATCCTAATACCACAACAAATAATCCAATCATCGCAGTCATCATAATCGGTTGTAAGACCGCTTCAATCTTTGCATCTTTAATTCCTAACTTAAATACATTCATAATGAGATTTCTTCCAGATTGTTTCTCATATTGTTCACCATTGCTCGATTTAATTAAACGAATTTCTGATAATTTCTCACTGGCATCTGCATTAAAAGCTGCAGTCGCTGTTTGTAACTGACGACCGATTTTAGACATCATTCTCCCGATTGGTACCATAATCAGCCCGATTACTGGTACGGCTAAGAACATTAATCCTGCCATCTTCCAGTCCATGATGAATAAAATAATCATCGAGCCAATCAACTGAATTCCCCCAGAAATAAAGTTAGGGAAATGTGAGGTCATCAATTCATTAATGACAGTCGTATCATTGACTAATCTTGAACTCGTTTCTCCTGATTTATGATCATCATAATACTTAACCGGCAATGTAAGCAGATGATCCCACAGTTGTTCACGTAATGACTTTACAGTATGTTCACCACTAAAGCGTAATAAATAGCTACCTAATGCTCCAAATCCAAGCTGAGCAACAAATGCCAGAATCAAAGTAAAAAGCAATGACATATTCATCTGAGTTAATCTGCTACCATCAACTAAATTCTTTGTAAGCTGAGGAACTATAAGCGCTGCACCACTCGTTAATAGCGTAAAAAACATACCTATCATAAATACTCTCTTTTTAGGATTCATCTTTGTTACAAACTTAACGAAGTCCTTTGTCTTAAATTTTTTAATTGAGGAACTTTGTTTTTTATTTACTCTATCCATTTTGTCCACCTTATAATGTCTACAATGACATTCCGATTATATAATTAAAAAAATTACTTTATATACATTTTCAATATAGACAATATATGAACGACCTCTTACGTCGCAGTGCCTAATTCTCGTTTTAAATTATTTAATACATTATGCGTAAACTGATTACCATAGATTTCTACTTGACGATCAATGACGGAAGCTTTCATTTCATGTAAATCTGTCAGTTCGTTTGTTCCGGCAATACCATATAGGCTTGAGATAAATTCCAGCATATATGCAATAACTTCAGTATCTGTTGAATGCAATAAATAATTAATCGCTTCGTCGATTAACTGATATGCTTCTTCTCCCGATAATTGTTTAATGATGCTATAAAATTTCGCACTGACTTTATCTTCATCAAAATAACCTTCATCGTTTTTTACAAATACGTCATCCAGCTGTTCTTTTAACATAACCAGACCTCCTCATCATATTTATCTTCATTATATCATCTTAAAATATCTCATCTATATTAAGATATTCATTTAAAATATTCATTTAAGACTACTCTTTTGAATCGCCTCTATCAAACGATTGTTTTCTGCTATCAATTCACTTGCTCTCTCTTCTGTCAATCCTTCAATCGTTGAGAAACATGTTAACAGATGTCTTTCAACTTTCTTTTGTAGCGTACGACCCTCTTCTGTTAACTGCACGATTAACTGACGTTTATCTTTCTCCGGGCGTAATCTCATCACATATCCCTTGTCTTCTAAACGTTTAAGCAGTGGTGTTAATGTATTACTTGCTAGATCCAACTCTTTTCCTAATTCATTTAAAGTTTGACTCGGTTTCTCCCATAAACTGACTAACACTAAGTATTGTGTATAAGTCAGATTAAATGATTTTAATGACGATTTATAAAACTGATTAAACAATCTATTCACATTATAGTATGAAAAGCATAGTTGCTTTGATAAATTATTCCATCGATTATTCATCTTATCCTCCAATCGTTCACGATTTTTTATTTTAATAAGTTTATTATTTGACTTCAAAGATTATAAAGTTTAATATTATTTTTATCAATCGCGCACGATTAATAAATTGAAAAGGAGTCTTTAGAATGGATAAAGTATTATATGAAACAACAGTGATTAGTAAAGGTGGTCGTAACGGTAAGGTGTTTAGTGAAGATAACACTTTCTATTTAGACATCGAATCACCAAAAGCATTAGGCGGTAAAGGAACAACTGAATCAAATCCTGAACAATTATTTGCAGCAGGTTATGCAGCATGCTTTAACAGTGCTTTAACATTACTATTAAAAAAAGCCGGTCATACTGATATCGACCCTGAAGTAAGAGGTACTGCAAAGTTAGTTTCAGATGAATCTGATGGTGGCTTTAAGTTAGCTGCTGAATTAGAAGTACGCATTGAAGGTTTAGATCAAGCAACTGCCGAATCATTCATTGAAAAAGCACACAATTTCTGTCCTTACTCAAAAGCTTTAAAAGAAAGCATTAATATTGAATTATCAGTAACTACTGACTAATAGATGAAAGACGCCTACACTTACGTAGACGTCTTTTTTGTTACTTCACTAAATCTAAAAATGCTTCTGTTGTCATCGTTTGACCCATTACAGGAAATACATTATCAATCGGAAATTGATGTAAATCTGCTCTAGGCGCACTCATCATATCTGTAATAAAGTATTGATTATATCCATACTAATATTCCTTTTTGTTAATCGATTAATACAAGTGCTGTTTTTTTAAAGTCTATCATCTTTTTCCGTTATTATTATTAGATTCGTATTTAAATTATTCCATTAATCTTTCAATAAATATGTAGTGAATTCTATCTGCAAATGTTTTAGGTTGAACGTTTTTTTCAATACAATGGTGTTCAAATACGTTTTTCGAAAATGAATTTAACATAATATCTGTATGGAAATCTGCATCTTTTACAATATTCAATGCTTCAACTAAATTTAATAAAGCAGCTTTAAGTTGCGGATAGAAATGTAAGTCCATCATAACTTTACGCTTACTGCCTTCAGTTTTCATTTCCTCTAACTTCTCCCGATTATCACTTATTAATGTAACAAATGAATGAAGGATTTCCTTCACCTTTTCAGAATCTGATAACTGCGTTTGTTGAATCTGTTTAATCTCTACAAACATCTCCTCTAACGCTTCATCCATTAAAGCTTGGCAAATCTCTGCTTTACTACTAAAATGTCGATATAAAGTGCCCTGTCCAATACCACAATCCGTAGCAATTTGCTTCATCGCCACTTCACTGACACTATTTGCACTAAATAAACGATTTGCTGTTTCCAGTATACGTTTTTTATTATGCATGGCATCACTTCGTTGCTTCATACGTCACCTCCAAAAATCATTTTATTGACAAATATTACTGATGTGATTATTATAAATGAGAATAGTGTCCGTTTACAAGTGGAAGGTTGACGACAATATTTATGCTCATTAATGGTATTATGATTCCAATTTCAGCTTATTTAACGTCTAAATATTCTACAAGATGATTATTCAATATAGTATTAATCTTATTTATGATTGGATCATGGCATTGACTTTACCGAATTCACGAACGAAATAGTAAATACAACAATAAAAACCATAATGAAAAGACATGCCGGCTGGCATGTCTTTTCATATCTATATACAAATAAGTCGTTAATTTTAATAAATTTAATAAATATATTAATTAATTGGAGAACCACCAGTTACACCATACACTTGACCTGTAATAAAGCTTGCATTATCACTCGCAAGTAACACGTATACATCAGCAAGTTCTACAGGTTGACCAGCACGTTGTAACGGTTCTTTCTTACCGAATTCAGGAATTTTCTCTTGCGGTTGACCACCACAAATTTGAAGCGGTGTCCAAACTGGACCAGGTGCTACAGCGTTGACACGGATGCCTTTAGGACCAAGCTGTGCTGCTAATGCTTTCGTCAATGAAATATTACAGCTCTTCGTCATTGCATAGTCTAATAAATGTGGACTTGGTTTAACACCCTGGATAGAACTTGTCAAAATAATACTTGCACCAGGTTGTAAATATTTCAATGCAGCTTGAATTGAGAAGACACCAGAGAACACGTTCACTTCAAAAGTGTCACGTAATTGCGCTTCATCTAAGTTTTCAATATCATATTCATATTGCTGCATACCAGCGTTCAATACTAATATATCTAATCCACCAAGCGCTTCGTGAGCTTTATCTACCATATCTTTAGCAAATTGCTTATCACGAAGATCACCAGGAATTAACACACATTTCTGACCGACTGCTTCGATAACTTGTTTAACCTCTTCAGCATCAGACTGTTCATCTGGATGATAGTTAACTGCAACATCTGCGCCTTCTTTAGCATAACTAATAGCAGCAGCACGACCTATACCAGAATCTCCACCTGTAACTAGTGCTTTCTTACCAACTAACTTCTCAGCACCTTTATAACTCTCTTCACCACAATCAGGAACAGGTGTCATCTTACTTTGAATACCTGGATACGCCTGTGGTTGCTCTTCATATTTTTCGTTAAAATACTTATTTAATGGATTGTTACTCATTTGTAATTCCTCCTTAGAAAATTTAATACTTACTATATACCCGAAAAATAAAGCAATAAAGATTTGCTGGAATTAATGTTTTTATATTGATAGATCCCTATCATTTTGTCTCACTTTATTCAATTCACTCTTGACTATCGCTTCAGCTTAAAAATCTCAGATAACGGATTGTACTTCCCTTCGATCATATCCAGCAGTAGTTTGCTACCAAATGAGGAGTAAACTGTTCCATTGCCACCATATCCGTATAATCCATATACTTCAGCATCTTCTTCTATCTTACCGATAAATGGTTTCCCATCCTTTGTTTCACCAAATCTTGCACCATATGCATACTCTACTGCTAATTCAATGTCCGGATACAGTTTATTAAACGCTTTAATTAATCGTTGACCTTGTTTTTGAATATGTTTTTCATTAGGTATCTTATCTGTCTTCTCATCCAATCCACCAATTAACACTCTATTTCCCGGGACATGTCTTATGTATAAATAGGGCCTTGCAGATTCCCAGATCATCACTTTATCTTTCCAGAAATGATTTTCATCAATCGGTTGCGTCACAACTGCATAACTTGCGACAAATTCTTCACGATGAATATAACGTTTCGTTATTTTATTTTTCGCATATCCTGTTGTCATAATTAGTTTATTAGCCGTAATTACTCTATCATTTAACTGACATAGTAGTTGTTCTTCCTTCTTCTCATATTTCACTAACTCAGTATTTTCAAGAACATCTAAATGGAAGTTACTATGTGCGTATTTCACGACTTCATTCACAAATACATAAGGATTGATTTCTGCATCTTCATGCGTAATAAGTGCATTGTATTTCTTAATTCCATATGTTTCTTCAAGTTGCTCAGGATTAACGTAATCTACCGGGAAATCAAAGTGTTTCAATGCCTCATATTCATCTTTAATGACTTTCTTATCACGTTTAGTAGAAGCGATAAATAGACTGTCACGTTTAATAAAATTTACGCGCGCGTCTAATAATTTCGAAATCGCTTCGATATCCTCCAGACCTTCTTTACTTGCTTTATAAAAGTGATAGGCTTCAAGCGCTCCAAAGTCTTTTACACATTCATGCAACAATTTATCACTCATATATTGCATTAACCCAGTGTTGGCTGCACTACTCGCGCTCCCTATTTCACCTTTATCAATGAGTAATGTATGATGTCCTGCCTGTGCAACTTTAAATGCTGTCAATGCCCCGCTCATTCCACCACCAATAATCACCACATCATAATGCGATTCGGTTTCATCCAGATAGTTTTTCTTTACATAAGTTTCCGGCCAATATAATTTCCCGTTATGCATAACAAACCCCCCGCTTCTTAAATTTAATATTATTTTCATCATACCCATTTCATTTTTGTATAATCTAAAGTTTTAGCGTTGTCTAATTTTATTATTTTTTGTGTTGAATAATAGATAATTTTTTTAAATTCTTTAGAACAAATCACTTGTATTGTAATTTTACATATATTATACTAGTAAAATGTATTTAAATATTTATGCTATTATTACTGTTATAAAATAATATTTTTACTTTACTAATATAATTAAAAGGAGAAAACAAACGTGTTTAAAGACTTTCATGCTTTAAGGAAACACCCTGTCTTATTTCTATCGCTTATTGTTATTTTATTCTTACCAATCATTTATAGTGCCGTATTCATCTACTCTATGTGGGATCCTTACGGTCAAACACAGGATCTTCCCATTGCCATCGTTAACAATGATGAAGGCGCTAAGATTCAAGGCAAAGAAGAGAATCTTGGGAATCGAGTAATCGATAAACTCAAAGAAAATGATGATTTCAAATGGGAATTCATCGATTCAAAAAAAGCTAAAAATGGTATTGAAAAAGGAGATTACTTTGCAGTCATCGAGTTCCCTAAAAACTTTTCAGATGATGCTTCTACAATGCTCAATCCAAATCCTAAACATATGGAAATGCACGTTCAAACAAACCCGGGTTATAGTTATTCGGGACAAAGTATTGGTGATAAGAGTATTCAAGCAGTTAAAGATAATATTTCATTATCTTTGCGTGAACTTTATTTAAAGAAAATATTCGGTTCAATCAAAGATATGCGTGGTCAATCTCAAGAGCTTGCTACTGGTTTAAAAAAGATGGAAAAAGCTGAGCTTGATTTAGCAAATAGTTCTAAACAAGTTGATAGTGGTCTTGCTAAAACACAAGCCGCATTACCACCATTACAAAATGAACAGTTTAATCAATTGATCACAGGTTCGAATCAAATCACCGGTGGATTAAATAAACTCGCTGAAAATACAAATCAAATCACTCAAAATATCGATAAATCATTAAAGCAAACTGACAATTTGTCTTTTAGTAAAGAAAATGCGATGACGATTAGTGATCCAGTCACTACAGTTGAACACAATGTCACAAAGGTAGAAAACTATGGACAAAGTTTCGCACCTTATGTACTAAGTTTAAGTCTATATATAGGGGCCATAGCATTTGTTACAATTTATCCAGTCGATAAACGCGTAGGGGAATCAAAGAGCGCTGTTAACTGGTGGCTAAACAAACTTGGCTTAATGGTTACACACGGCTTGTTACAAGGTTTATTCTTATCTTTATTTACACAGTACGTAATAGATATTGAAATTGCCAATCGTGGATACTTCACACTTACTTTAATCGTTTGGTCTATTGCTGCAGTACTGATCGTATCATTTTTGGTAGCAGCATTCGGCAACATCGGAAAATTCCTGGCGATTATTTTATTAATCTTACAGCTTGGTTCAAGTGAAGGGACTTTCCCGATACAGTTAACTAATAAATTCTTCCAGACATTACACACATATTCACCGATGACTTATGTTATTAAAGCATTAAGAGAATCAATATTCGATTTTGAAGGCAATATTCCGATTAATACAGCTATCACAATTATTGCTATAATTGGAATCGTTGCCGGTTGCTTGCTATACTTCGCTTACTTAAGTCGATTAAATCTTAAAAATATACGCTTAAATACGAGAGATTTAGATTAATAATGAAATAACGCCTCGGTTGCAATCGCAACCGAGGCATTTTTTACTGTTCATCAATTCGTTTAATATCTATATTTAACCCAAAGTTTTCTTCCAAAAGCTTACGATAATTATCTTTATTCACGGGAGTTGTTGTTTTTTCTCCGTGATCTGTTATTGTCATTTGACGATGCGTCATGGTTTTACGTCCATCAGGATTTGGCATTGTAATTAACAACTGCTTAACAAAAATAGATTCCGGATTGTATTGATTATATTCTATATTGTCTTTAAAATCCTGTAATTCCTGTGCATGAATACTTGCTTCATATTTCGTTTTGTATTCCCCGTCAACAAGCTTTTGTACGAAAATTTGATTGTTCATCTGAATGGCACGGAATGTTCCATTAATATCCGTAACAGTTTCAAAATGTTCGTGAGTACCAATTGGAATAGCTTTCATCGGTAAATCTCCGAAGCCAACATCAGCAATATAGCTTAAATGATCGATTTCTACGATAGTTGTCATATGGGAACCTTCGCGACTTCTTCCTTTTGGTGTAACAATCGTTGCTGATGTATTAAAGGCAACAAAACCTTTTTTCTGCAAATAATGTCTGAAAAATGTATTCATTTCATAACAGTAACCACCACGATGATTTGCGATGATTTTATCGTAAAGTCCATCGAGTGTTAAATTGATTTCCTCTTTATTTTGAACGTTAATATTCTCAAAAGGAACTTTTAACATATAGTGCGCTATTAATTCATTCAGATAATCTATCGTTAAATGTTTAATTTCTTTTTCGTCTTGAAATTTTATATAGTTATCTATCTTTTCTACTTGTTTATTTGATAAAGCTTCTTTATGTGTTGGTAATACAGCCATGTTTTTCTCCTTAATTTCTAATAATATAATATGAGCAAATTATATATGAGAGCAGTGTCCGTTTCAACTTTGTTGATTATATCAGTAAAGTATCGATTGTAATATTAAAAGTATTGATTGCTTGATAAAAAGGTTGTTTTACAATACTATTTCAATACAATAAATAAAAAATATAGGAGATAAACCCATGAAAATTGTTGGCATTAGCGGAAATCCTTATCCAAATTCAACAAATTTGAATGTACTCGAGAAAATTGGTAGTGAGCTTACTAGCTCAGGTCATACATTTGATGTCATTCATGAAGTAAAAGAATTACCATTATTTAACCCTCAAACTGAGTATCAGGAGCACTATGAAATCGTCAATCAAATGAGAAATAAAATTAAAGCAGCTGATTTTTTGATCATTGTCAGTCCTGAATATATGGGTGGCGTTCCTGCTATTCTTAAAAATGCTTTAGAATGGATGTTATCAGAATCTACACTCATGCAAAAACCAGTCGCATTTGTTATTCATTCACCTATTGGGAAGCATGCTGTTGAAGCACTCAATAGACACTTAAGTATTATGGGGGCAGAGCTAAAGGATGAATGGCAATTACTTATTAGTTACAATAAACGTCTTCAGCGTGAAGATGGATGGTTTCAAGATGATGTCATTAATGAGCAAGTAAAGATGTTAATTCAAAATATTAATACTTCGCAATAATATCTATTTACAATATGAATCTATTTAAAATACATTCATAATATATGCTCATCAATCATAAAAATGCATAATCTCCCATCAACAGGGTATTATAATACTATCAATGATATGGAGGGATTAAGTATGAGCAACAAGCAATCTTATGATAAGTTATTTGAATTAATCGAAAAGAACGATATTGCAATGTTAACAACAATCCACCAGGATAAATTAGTATCTAGACCGATGAGTTATCAGGATGTAGATGATCAAGGTAACATCTGGTTCTTAACAACACTTACGGAGAAAACTGAAGAAATAAAAAAAGATAATCGTGTGAATTTAGCATTTACGAAAAAAGGTTATGTTTCCATCGCAGGACATGCTGAAATTATAAATGATGATGCAAAGAAAAAAGAATATTGGAGTAAAGGAATCGAACTATTCTTAAGTACATCACATGATGATCCAAATGTAGTGCTTATTAAAGTTGTACCAGATTCAGCTGAATACTGGGCAACAGATGATAAAGTTAAAACTGTTGTAGAAGGTATTAAATCATTAGTTTCTAACGATACTGGTAGCGATACTTCAATCAATAAATCTATAGAGCTATAATTAAAGAAAGCTGAACATTCTCCTGAATGTTCAGCTTTTTAATAAATATTATAAAGTTTCTAATTGATATTTTATTCTTATTGTGGTCTTTCCAGTTCAAAGATTCGTCCAAGTTCGCTATAGTTTTGTCCAGCTAATCGACTGATAGGCTCTAACTTTTCTGCGTTTATTCTAAAGTTATCAACTAATTCGTCTTCTATATTGAAGTTAACAATCTTGCCGATAATATGATCAACCGCACTATCATCCTTACCTAAAGTTACATGATGTTCCAAAGTACATTCCATTGCAATTTTAGCTTCTTTAATTGTTGGCACATCAACGACTTGACTATCTTCAAGTGTAAGGCTTGTCATATCTAATTCAGACTCATTATAAGCAAGATTTGCAGCCGTCTTATTCATCTCTTCAACAATCGATTTCGATACAATATGAACGACAAACTGTTTATCATTTAGAATATTACGTGCTGTATCTTTTGATACACCGTCTTTTCTCTGAATAGATACTGAAATCATCGGAGGATTACTCGTTACAATATTGAAATAACTGAACGGTGCAGCGTTCACTATACCTTCTTCTGACTTTGATGTAATGAAGGCGATTGGTCTAGGTATAATCGAGCCAATCATCAATTTATAGTTATCTCTTTCTTTCTGTTTTTCTGGATTGATATGCATTGTCTCGCCTCTTTTCAATATATCTATTAAGATAATGTAGTTCTTATAATTAAGATATATTATTTCTATTGAACTTTACTTCTATATTTCTTTCTAATACTTCTTATTTCACTCATTTTTTCATTCACTTTATTTTTTCAAAGTAGATTGGATAGGTATTAATGCTTCTTCAATTTTACTTCTATACGGTTCATATTGCTCAGGTAATTTAAGCGCTTCACCCATCGTTTCGTATGTTTCGTCATGTGCAAATCCTGGAGGATCTGTTGCAATTTCAAATAGTATTTCACCAGGCTCACGGAAGTAGATTGCATTGAAATAATTTCTATCCTTAACATCCGTTACAAAATAGCCATGATCCGTTAGTTGCTGACGCCATTCTAACTGTTCAGCATCATCTTTTGTACGCCATGCGATATGATGTACCGTACCAACACCCATAGAACCGCGTGCTTCAGATACTTTTTTAATATCAATAATGTTACCGATATCTCCTTCAGCTTCATATCTGAAGTAAGTATCATCTTCGTCAATTTTTACAAGTCCAAATTCATCTAATAATACTTTCTCTGTTGCTGCCACTTGAGAAGAATATAATACCGCACCAGCAAACCCTTTAATAGCATATTCCGGTTTAATTTGATCATGTTGAAATGGATTATTTTCCCCTTTTTCACGTTCAACGATTTCAAGTTTTAATCCATGAACATCTTCAAATGTTAAATATTTTTCCCCGAAACGTTCTTCTTCTTTTACTTCAATATCAAATGAAGTTAAACGTTCTTTCCAGAAATCATAAGCTCCTTTAGGTATAGCGTAGCTTGTTACACCTACTTGGCCACTGCCAATTTTTCCTTTTTGAGCACCTGGCCATGGGAAGAAAGTAATGATTGATCCTGGAATACCACCTTCTGTTCCAAAATATAGATGATAAGTACCCGGATCATCAAAGTTAACTGTCTTCTTAACGAGACGTAAACCTAATATGCCTTCATAGAAGTCAACATTTTCCTGTGGATGACCAACAATTGCAGTGATGTGATGTATACCTTTAATATTCATGAAATTCACTCCTTAAAATAAGTATATAATAGTTTTTGATATATTATTTATATTCGATATAAATAATATATCAGATATAAATTTAAATGTAAAGCATTACAATTTACTGTATCTCAATTTATTTTAAAAATATGTGGGTATAAGGATTATATGAAATCTTGTAAACCTAAGGGGGATTAAAAAATGAAAAATGAAAACCAACCATATTGGCGTAATTCAGTAACACTACTAGATTTTCCGGTATTAACTAATGATTTAACGACAGAAGTTGCAATTGTCGGGGCAGGAATGGCAGGTATACTTACCGCTTATCAACTTGCTAAACAAGGTAAGAAAGTCACAGTTATAGAGGCACGTAAAGTATTAGAAGGCACTACAGCACATACAACGGCTAAACTCACGGTGCAACACTTTGCACCATATCAACAGTTGATTAAAGAACACGGTCTTGAGAAGACGAAAAAATATTATCAATCTCAAAAAGATGCATTATCATTGATGCGTGCTTTGAAAGAAGAATATCAAATTGAAGCTGACTTTGAGGATATGTCTAATTTCTTACTTACTGCTGGCGAAATGGAAGAATTTCTGAAGGACGAACTCGAGGCGCATCGTCAAATCGGTATTCCGAGTCAATATCTTGAAGGGGATCAAGGTATGCCATTTAAAACGACGGGTGCTTTGGAAATCACTGATCAGGCACAGTACAATCCTTTGAAATTCTTAAGTAAAATGATTGAAGTATGTCGTAATTTAGGTGTTGAGTTCTATGAACAATCGCCTGTAAAAAATATTGAGGAAAATCATCTGCTTACGGACACAAATGTTAAAGTTTCCTTTGATAAAGCTGTGGTGACAACGCTTTATCCAGCTATCATTCACGGCGAACATTTCAAACAATTGCAAGTTGAACGTGCATATATCATATCGATAAAGAATACTCAGGAATTGCCATTCGGAATGTTCCAGTATGTCGATGAGCCTATGGTATCCATCAGACATTTCCATAAAGAGGATGGCGTAGAAGTTATCTTAGCTGGTGCAAATCATCTGGCCGGAGGAAAAGCACATCCTAAGGAATCATATGAAGCACTTGAGAATATCGCTAAAGATATGTTCCATACTACAGATGTAACTGGTCGCTGGTCAGCTCAAGATGTTAACACAGAAGATTTAGTACCTTATATTGGTCGATATACAGATAATATTTATATTGCTACAGGATTTAATAAATTTGGTATGTTATTCTCTGCCCTAACAAGTTTAGTGTTACCTGATCTCATCGCAGGTAAAGACAATCCATATCAGGATCTACTAGATCCACACCGCAAATTATCACTGAAAGAAAATATTAAAGGTAAACTCACTGAAATAATAAATACAGCAAAGTCAGAAACGATGTCATTAAAAGATATTACAGCATTTTCAAATCCTAATGAACAAACAACGATTACAAGGGAAGATGGACAACTCATTTCAATCTATAAAGAAAATGGTAAAGAATATCGCCTAAAAGCTACATGTAGCTATTCAGGTCATCTTCTATCATACAACGATGCTGAGCAATCATGGGATTGTCCACATGATGGTTCACGCTTTGATCGATATGGTAACGTATTAGACGGCCCGGCAATCGATTCTATCATTATCAGTTCAAAATAGAGTAACCATCACCTATTAACTAACTCCGTTTATAATTATAAAAATAATCCAATGCATTCACTGATGCATTGGATTTATTTTTATGAGTCTTTTTATTATTATTTAGTTAGTCATTATTAATAATCTACTTTTGCTAAACATTATTGCTTACTGATGATTAATTTAAATGCTGTGCCCGAACCTACATTGCTCTCAACTTCAATCCTACAATGAATTTGTTTTGCCAGTGTCTTCGCAATATATAAACCTAATCCCGAACCACCCGTCAATTTATTTCGCGATTGTTCTACGCGATATGTCCTTTCAAATATACGTTCTAAATGATCTGAGGATATACCAATACCTTTATCTTTAACAGCAATTATTACTTGATCGCCGTCATTCAATACTTCTATCCAAATATCATCATTAGAAAATTTTATCGCATTGCTAATAAAATTAGATAGAATTCTCTCAAGTGCGATTTGATTTTGCTGGAATGGTTGAACATTATCAAGGTGGACATGAAATGCTCGATTCTCTTTTTTCATTTTAGGTGTATAATTATCCAACAGCAACATAAGTAGCTGATCAATTTTAATCGTCACGTTTTCTACCTTACTCACATTTAAAGACATTACTTGATTTAATTCATCGAACATTTGCGATAATCGATCTGATTGCATGATAAGTACATCGTACGCCTTATCTTTTTCACCATCTCTATAAATAACACCATCTTTTAAGCCTTCTGAATATGATTTAATACTTGCAAGTGGCGTCTTCAAATCATGCGCAAAGTTCTCAATCATCATTACTTTTTCTCGCTCTTCCATTTGAATCTGTTCCATTTGCTGTCTGATTTCTACAGCCATTAAATCGAAAGAATCATTTAAAGACTTTAACTCTTTCGGAGAATTAATCTGTGGACCGACAATATGATACTCACCTGCAGCAATTTTCTTTGTTTTATTATTTAATATATTGATTTTATTAATCGTTGGGACAGAAAATAAAATTGCAAATAGCATCGTCACGATACTAGATAAAACGGAACAAATCGTTAATAAAATAATCGTCGGACCATCAAACCACATGAATTTGTAGCTGATGAATAATAGGAGTGATGTTAAACTAATCGCTCCGATAGAAGCAATTAATAGTTGTTGTTTAATTGTCAATGACATCACCCCTTTCAAATTTATAACCTAGCCCCCACACAGTTTGAATACAATATGCTTTATAACCATGTTGGTCTAATTTCTCTCGAATTCTATGAATATGTACATTTAAAGTATTCATATCTTCATAATATTCATAACCCCAGACATGATTTAACAACTCACTTTTAGCGATTGCAGCATCTACATTTAAAGCAAGATAATGCAGTAATTCATACTCTTTTTGACGCAACAATAAGTCTTCACCATCGACATAAGCTGCTTTATGTTTATCGTTTAACACTAAGTTGCCGAAAGTCAAAATAGATGCTACATCAGACACTTTTGTATTACGATTAATTATCTTTTTCGTACGTAAAACAAGTTCTCGCGGACTGAACGGCTTCTTAATATAATCTTCAGCCCCTAAAGTCAAACCATATATCGTATCATTTTCGTTAACTTTAGCAGTTAAATAAAGATAAGGCATATTAAATCCGCGCATCTTAGCTTGATGTACAAACTCATAACCATCCATACCTGGCATCATAATGTCTAAAATCATTACATCGATTGAATGATCCAGCAATATTAGGGCTTCCGCTCCATCGATTGCCGTTACAACTTCATATCCTTCAAATTCAAAATAAGTTTTACATATATCTCTGATTTCTTTTTCATCATCTACAACAAGGATTTTCACCATATGCTTCCCCTCCTTTCATTTAAATTTCAACTTATTTAAATCTCAGTTTTCCAATATATTACTATTTTAGCCAACATCTTTTAATAATTAAAACAAAAAATTAATAAACATGTTTAGTATAAAAAGTATATTGTTATATAATAATTATACTAATATGAGGGGTTATCCAAATGAAAAAGATCGGTAAAATTTTAGTTGCAAGTTCGATTTTATTGGGATCTAGTGGTTTATTTGCGAATGAATCTGAAGCATCTTCATTAACGCAATCTTCATACCAAAGATTAGCTTTTTTTTATGAATATAACCAACCACAAACTACTCAATCATCTGGACTTACCCAAGCAGAATATCAACGTTTAGCTTCAATGCAATAAAAAAATAATGAGAATGGGAATTGTCCCATTCTCTTTTTTGTTGAAATGTCATATATCTTATTTGTTAATGTTCTTTAGGCATTTTTTCTTTTGAAACCTAATATACTTAATGCTGCACCTAAAATAAGCATGCCAGCTGTTAAAATAATATTTGTATGATTTTCTTCACCAGTATCCGGAAGCATCTTCATTTCACTTTTCATCATGCCGTCTTTCTTCATGTCATCTTTCATCATGCCATTTTGCATCATGCCGTCTTTCTTCATGTCATCCTGCATCATGTCGTCTTTCTTCATGTCGTCCTGCATCATGCCGTCTTTCTTCATGTCATCCTGCATCATACCGTCTTTCTTCATGTCATCCTGCATCATGTCGTCTTTCTTCATGCCGTCTTTCTTCATGTCATCCTGCATCATGCCGTCTTTTTTCATGTCATCCTGCATCATGTCGTCTTTCTTCATGTCATCCTGCATCATATCTTTGTCCAAAGACTTAGACATTTCATTCATTGCTGGTTGTTGCTCACTAGTAGATGTCGCAGCTTGTGCTACACCTTGTCCACTCACTAATACACCTAATAATGCTACACTTGCTATAACATGATTTACTTTTTTACTCATAATAACCTCTCCTTTAATGTATTTTCTTTACATCTCTCATCTTAAAAGGTATTGGTTAAAAGTACCATTAAGTAAAAATTAATAAATTCTTAAATAATTCTTAACTGTGTAATTATCATTGTTTCACATGAAAAAAGATTCACCATTATGGGAGTCTTATACAATCTGATCATGTTTTTATGGATTTACTTTTTCAATATATTCATCAAATGCATTCAAGAAACGTTCCATATAACTAATTGAACGCTGATCTTCTATCTTTCCTTCAGGTGTAATTAGTTCATGAACTTTGCCAATGATTAATTTTGGTCCTGGCATAATATGCGCGTTCATTGCTGTTAATGTCTGTCTTAATTGTGCCTGTGATAAGGCTGAACCTGTTGCGCCAGGTGAACATCCTGCCACTGCAAATGGACGATTAACAAGTGGTGATCTGTCACCTTTATTTTTCACACGCGAAGCCCAGTCTATTGCATTTTTAAGTGGACCAGGTACACCGGTATTATATTCTGGTGTAACAATAATTATGCCATCCGCTTCACTTAGTGCATCTCTAAATGTTGTAACAGCTTGCGGCTCATTATCCCCTTCAAGATCAAAGTTATAAACCGGCACATCTTTAAAAGAAACTTCTTTTATATTCCAGTCTTCTGGCACATGTTGCATCATTGTCTCCATATAAATGCGATTATAAGATCCTTTTCTTAAACTGCCACAAACAAATATAATATTTTTCATCAAAATCTCCCCTTAATTTATCTTACTTTCTCTCTTAGATATAAAAAGTATACCATATATACTTTTAAATTTAAATGTATACTTTTAAGGGTACATCATTATTTATTATATTATGTTTGATATTATAGACTAATCATCCTATGAAACCTGTAAATCACCTAACGTTAATGCCATAATCGACTTAATAGAATGTAATCTATTCTCTGCTTGTTCAAAGACAATTGCATTATTACGTCCATCACCAATATAAGTTAAAGTTTTTCCTTCAATCTTTCCGAAGTTTTCCTTCATTGTCATAAAGTCCGCGATCATTTGTGTTGGATGCCATTGATTAGTTAGTCCATTCCATACAGGTACACTTGCATATTCAGCTAACAATTCTACATCATCGTGTTGATGTCCTCTAAATTCTATTCCATCATACATGCGTCCCAGAACTTTCACAGTATCCTGTATTGTCTCTTTCTTGTCTAAATGTAATTCGTTCTTTCCATAGTAGTCAATGTGTGCACCTAAATCACTTGCTGCAACACTAAAAGCAGCTCTCGTTCTCGTAGAAGGTTTTTCAAAGATAAGCGCGATATTTTTATCTTGAAGTAATTTGTGAGGGATATTATTTTTCTTTTCTTCTTTTAAAGTGATTTCAAAGTCAATAAATTGATGTATTTCGTCCTTTGAAAAATCAATTGTTTTTTTGGTAAGAAAGAATTATCACAGGTTACACCTTTTGATATTATTTATAGCGTTGTATTTGGCGGTATTCTTGAAGAGAGCTTATATGACAGAAAGATTACAATACTTCAAATATTATTTGCGATTTGTTGTTGGGGCGCAATTATTTATATTGTCGATTTACTTACGTCTAAATCACAACATATCCGTACATTTTTTAAAGGAACTCCTGCTTATTTAATCACTGATGGCGTTATCAATGTGAAAGAGATGAAAAGAAATAAAATAGAAATGTAACAGTTAAGATCTTTGTTAAGAATACAAAACATATTCACTTTAAAAGAAGTTAAATATATGATTCTCGAGCCTGGCGGGCAAGTAAGCGTTCAGAAATACAATCAATATGAAACACCAAACAATTCTGATTTATCAATTTCACCAAAAGAATCATCTATCGATTATTTATTGATCAATAATGGTGTCATTCTAAAAAAAGAATTAGATAAGCTCAATAAAAACGAAGCATGGTTACTCCAATTGTTAGAAGAAAAGGGGCATAAAGATGTTAAAAATATTATTTATGCTGAATGGAGTGCAATAGACGGTCTCTATATTAAATCAATGATATAGTATGTTATTCAGTGTATATCATATAAAACAAAAAGAAGGGGAGACATAAGTCTTAGCCCTCTTCTGTTTAACAGCTTAAACGGCGGCACAGCAGTTGCCAGCCTCTTTCTACTATCTTCACATATTTTATTCAACTTTAAATAATGTTTCAATTACTAAAGCACAGGCGCCTCTTGCAGCACCATCTTTATTATTTGTAGTATCTATTTTTAATTGAGACATATTTAACATGATGCTCTTAGACATTACTTCTTTCATATTATTCTCAAAAAAGTGATATGCATTTGAAACGCCGCCAGTTAATATCACACGTTCGGGATTTATAATATGAAATATATTAACAATAGCTTGTCCTATATAAAATCCAATTTGTTGAAGTATAGCGATTGCAGTTTCATTATCTCCCAATGCAAGGTTGTATACATCAAGGGCAGTATGTTCATTATTTATGATACCATGATTGATGCCCGAACTCTTTATTGCCTCTCCCGAGATTAATGTTTCTAAACAACCTGAATTACCACATCGACACAACTGACCATGAGGTTCTAATATCATATGGCCAACTTCACCAGCGAACCCATTGATACCTTGTAATATCTTACCATCAAGCATGATAGCTCCACCTACACCATGTCCTAAGTTAATGAGTACGATGTTTTTATCTTCCATTTTATTAAACCAAACTTCGTTTAATAACATACATCTCACATCATTATCTACTATCACTCCAACATCAAAGTGCTGCTCAAGAAATGACTTTATCGGAATATCTGTTAACTTTAAATTTGGTGCGTAAACGGCATTCCCTTTTGTTCTATCGACCACTCCATGCATTGCCACACCGATACCATACACCGTTTTTTCACTTTTTTGCATCAAGTGTTTAGTAACATGTAACAACATCTCTAAGAACTGGTCATTATTTTCTACTGTATATTTCACTTCATAATGATGAAGTACATCACCATTCATATTACTCAATATCCCTTTAATCGCTTTAAATGATACATCAATTCCAACAATATTATATCGTTCCCAATTGATGCTCAATATTTTAGGTTTTCTTCCACCTGATGAATCACCCAATTCATCCTCTTCATACACTAGACCTTCTTCTATTAAATTTTTTACAATCGTACTGACTGTCGGAGGTGTTAGTTTTGTTTGTTTAGCAATACTTGCCCGAGAATGATTATTTTTATTACGTATACTATTTAATACGAGTATCCGATTTTTTTCTTTCATATTTTTAAATCCAGTTTTATCCAATTCATTCCCTCCTTTTAATGGTATAACGAGACTTGCTATAAAATGGCTCATCTTTCTTTAATACAATATTACTCAATTGATTATTAATCGCATCAGGAATTTGCTGAAATTCTATTGCAACTGCACAATGTGGTTGATAATGAAAAGATTCAGTTTGATAATCCAATCCATTTGCAGTATAGATAATCACACAATCCCTATCTGTATCCGCTTCGATTGCTAGATTTTGTGACGGAACGCTTAACTCTAGTTTTTTCCCACCATCCAATAGAAAGGGATGGTCATAGCCACCTACTATTTTACTACCATTACCTTCACACATAAATCCTTTTATTAAATCCTTCTTTTTATTAAAATTGAAAGTTTCTTTTTTTAAAATATTGCCCGTCGGCAGTCCATTGCTATCAATTTCACAATACTTTGAACCAGAAATTTTCAGTTCATGATTATAAATCTTCTGTTCAAAATTTTGATTTAAATTAAAATACACGTGATTTGTTGGATTAAATATCGTATCTTCTGATGACTTAGCAAAATATTCGATGGTCCAGGTATTGTTGATATCTACAGTATGGCGAATAGTTACATCAATATTACCCGGATAATAATCATCTTCTTCATACAATGTCGCAGTGAAATTAAGTGCAACACTATTTTCATTATTTATAATGTCTGTTTTGTATATCATTTTATCCATCCCTTTTTCTCCTCCATGTAAATGGTGAGGTGGGTTATTAATATCTAGATGATATTGTTTGTCGTTCAAATTAAACGTTCCATTCTTGATTCTTCCTGCAACTCGTCCTGTAGTGGCACCGGCATACGTTGCACTTTCTAAATAGCTCTGAATTGAATTAAAGGACAACACAATATTTGATTGAGGAGATAACTTCTGATAGATTTTATGAATTCGTGCTCCAAAATCGAGAAACTCGAACACGAGATCATTTGTCGTTATGATATATCGATGTACTTCTTTACCTTGATAAGCATCAAAATATAATTTATTACATTTCATATGAATCCTCCTGCTATGCAAATAATATAAAAAATGATATACTTAATTAAATTAATTAACTAAGTTTTATACTTTAAATATACATGATTTTTAAATGCATTGAAAGGATGGATTTTATATGACTACATTAGAGAAACGCTTTGAAGACATTTTTCATCAACCTAGTGAAGCTACCTATTTTTCTCCAGGAAGAATTAATCTCATCGGAGAACACCTTGATTATAATGGCGGCTATGTGCTACCAGCTGCAATCTCACTTGGCACTTATGGATTAGTCCGTAAAAACAATACGGCAGACTTCAATCTATATTCTTTAAATTTCGAAAGCGAAGGTGTCTACACCTTTAATGATTCAACATTATTCTATAACAAAAACAATGGATGGTCGAACTATGTGAAGGGCGTAATGCATATTATAAAAGAAGCTTATCATATTCCATTCTCACAAGGATTAGATATATTAGTTTCTGGTAATATCCCTAATGGCGCAGGTTTATCTTCATCGGCTTCACTGGAGCTTCTCATCGGAAAAATATTAAATGATTATTATAATCTAAATTTAAACATGCTGGATTTAATAAAAATTGGACAGCAAGTTGAGAATCAATTTATAGGTTTAAATAGCGGTATTATGGATCAATTTGCAATTGGTATGGGGAAATCAAATCACGCAATATTATTAAACACAGATGATTTAAAATATCATCATACCCCATTAGACTTAAAAAAATATCAACTTGTTATTATCAATAGTAATAAACGTAGAGAACTTTCAGATTCAAAATATAATGAACGTCGCAAAGAATGCGAAACTGCTCTAAAACAGCTACAGGAACATATCGATATCGAACAATTAACAGATTTATCGCCAGAAACTTTCGATAAGATTGCACACCATATTACTGATACAACACTCTTACGACGTGCAAGACATGTTGTTTATGAAAATAGTCGTACAAAGTCAGCTTATGATGCGCTAATACACGACGATATTGAAACCTTCGGAAAGTTAATGAATGATTCTCATCTATCTTTAAGAGATGACTATGAGGTGACTGGTCAAGAGCTAGATACAATATACAATGAGGCTAATAAACTCCCATATGTATGCGGGGTAAGAATGACTGGTGCTGGATTCGGAGGTTGTGCAATTGCTCTAGTAGATAAACAAGAAGTCGAAACATTTAAGTCTGTACTTGCCACACATTATAAAAATATCATCGGCTATGAGCCATCATTCTATCCTGTCGAGATTGGTGACGGTCCAAAACAATTAATAGGAGGAGAGTTGCAATGAGAATTTTAGTATTAGGTGGTGCTGGGTATATTGGTTCACATGCTGTACATCAATTAATCACGCAAGGATATGATGTGACAGTTGTCGATAATTTAGTGACCGGACATAAACAGGCAATTCATGCTCAAGCACATTTTTATGAAGGAGATATAAGAGATAAAGCATTTTTATCACACGTCTTCGAAAAGGAACACATTGATGCCGTTATGCATTTTGCAGCATTTTCACTTGTAGGTGAATCTGTAACAGACCCCATGAAATATTTTAATAACAATGTATATGGTGCGCAAATCTTATTAGAAACGATGAATCAATTTCAAGTAAACTATCTTATCTTTAGTTCAACTGCTGCTACTTATGGTGAACCTAAACGCATCCCTATCTCTGAAGACGATGATACTTTACCAACAAATCCATATGGTGAATCTAAGTTAATCATGGAAAAGATGATTCGCTGGAATGCAAATGCAACGGATTTAAAATATGTCGCATTAAGATATTTTAATGTTGCTGGTGCTCATAGAGAAGGTCTCATCGGAGAAGATCATTCACCTGAAACACATCTTATTCCAATTGTATTACAAACAGCATTAGGACAACGTGATTACATCACTATTTTTGGTGATGATTATCCTACTAAAGATGGCACATGTATTAGAGATTATGTCCATGTTGAAGATTTAGTAGATGCTCATATTAAAGCACTCCAATATTTATTAGATGGTGGAGACAACGAGGTATTTAATCTTGGCAGTAACAATGGATTTTCAGTTAATGAAATTATTGATACCGCAGAAAAAGTAACACAAAGATCGATTAAACGAGTTATAGGACCACGAAGAGAAGGAGATCCTAGTACATTGATTGCCGCTTCAGAGAAAGCAAAAGAAGTCTTAGGTTGGCTACCACAACGTACAAATATCGAAACTATCATACAAGATGCATGGAAATGGCATTCTAATAATCCGAAAGGATGGGAAGAATAATGTCACTTGAAATAAAGATTAATACTTTAATTCATGAAGTTATGACAAAGTTATCATTAAATGAAAGAGATTTTATTTACTATAAAAATAAAGTCTCATATCTATGTGGATTAGAACCAGCTGATAACAATACAACTGAGTTATCTAAAAGTATACCTGAACTATTGGATGATATTATTACTTTACTCGTTGCAGAACAAAAAATTGAAGATATTTTTGATTTTAAAGAAATATTATCTGCACAAATTATGGATACATTTATCTCCGTTCCTTCTGTCATCGAGACGCAATTCTATCAACAATATAACCGAAGTCCTATAGCCGCAACAGATTACTTCTTTAATTTAAGTACAGTCAGTAACTATATACAAAGTGAACGTATTAAAAATAATATTCACTATAAGACACCGACAGCATATGGTGACTTAGATATTACCATTAACTTATCAAAACCCGAAAAAGATCCAGAAGAAATCAAAAAGTTAAAAAAACTAGAGGCTGCACAACACTCAAAACATTACCCAAAATGTATGTTATGCGTTGAAAACGAAGGATATGCCGGACGTATCAACTATCCGGCTAGAAGTAATCATCGCATTGTTGAACTAAATCTTAATCAAGAACCATGGTATTTTCAATATTCACCGTACGCATATTATAACGAACATGCCATCATTTTAAATAAAGAACACTCGCCAATGATTATAAATAAGAACACTTTTATACGATTAATTGAATTTGTTGAACAATTCCCTCATTATTTTATAGGCTCAAATGCCGATTTACCGATTGTGGGAGGATCCATGCTGACACATGACCATTATCAGGCAGGACGCTATAAATTTGCGATGGATGATGCACCATCTATTTATGACTTCCATCTACCACAATTTGCAGATGTATCATTTGATATTCTTAAATGGCCGCTATCTGTCATCAGACTAACGAGTAATAATAAAGAGGAAATCATTGCAGCTGCAACGCATATCCTTACACAGTGGCAACAGTATACAGATGAGAGTATTGGGTTGATTGCCGAAACTGATCAACCTCATAATACAATTACACCTATTGCCAGATTTAAGGATGGAAATTATGAACTCGATCTTGTATTAAGAAACAATCGTACAACAGAACAATATCCATTAGGTATCTTCCATCCACATCAGAAACATCACCATATTAAAAAAGAAAATATCGGGCTGATAGAAGTAATGGGTTTAGCAGTATTACCTGCACGTTTAAAACAAGATATTCAGGATATTAAAGCACACTTGAAGAACAATGCATTACCTTATAATCCTATTCATCAAGAGTGGGTATCAACTTTCGATATAAGTGATGAAGACATCGATCAATATGTTGACAGAGCATTAGGCCATAAATTTGCTGAGATACTTCAGGATGCAGGTGTCTTTAAACATTTAGATGAATTTAAAAGATTCCTGTTACAACTTTAATACACAAAAAAGTGATGGCACAGCCATCACTTTTTTATGCTAAATTACTAATAAAGCTGGATAAAACAATCGGCTCGCCACCTCTTTTTCTAGAAGCTTCTGCAGCAAATGCCATCATGTGACTTTTCATCGATTTTTCAGCAGAGGACTTCGACTCTGTATTGGAATCAATAGTATGTAAAAAGTCACGAATAATGCCACTATCGCCTCCGCTATGTCCATATGCCTCGGGTAATAAAATAACTTCTTCCTGTTCATTCAAATACGTATAAGTACTTATTTTATTCTCATCCATATTACCTCTAATTTCACCTTTTGTACCCATAATTTGAACGATTCTAGTTTGTTCTCTCGTAAATCCACACATACTGAATGTCACAGTCGCTCCATTCTCACATTGCATATTAACGACTTGATGATCAACAACATTATTATCACTTTGGAAAACACATTTACCATAATCGGTAGTATTCAGCTTTTCAATTATCGCTTCATCAGTATCTACGTCAGTAAACTTTCTCGCCCAGCCACGCCCTTTTCCTAAATAATAATTCCCCGCATGGAATATACAGGTTTGTTCGTATGGACAGCCTTCTAAACATCTTATTGGAGCACCTTCAGGTTTATAATTTTCTTTAAAGTACATCAGATTACCGAAAGAAGAAATACGTTCTACTTCTGACTGCAGGATATAATTAATGATATCCATATCATGACACGATTTAGCTAATATCATAGGACTGGAAGTTTTGTCGTTATTCCAGTTTCCTCTCACAAAGCTATGTGACATATGCATAATTTCAACATTTTCATTCAGTTGAATCGAGATGATATCACCAATTTTATCCTGATCAATTAGTTGTTTAATATTTGTCCAGAAAGGGGTATATCTGAGTACATGACAAACTGACAAGACTTTATTGTTTGTCTTTGCTTGTTCTACCATTTCAAGGCATTCTGCAGCATTTGGACTCATCGGTTTTTCAAGCAGTACATGATAGCGTTGTAATGCTTGAATTACAGGCTGAAAATGTTCTTTATCTTGTGTACAAATTAGTGCGATATCTGCATCAATATTATCTTCCAGTAATGTCACCCAATTTTCATAGTGAAGCACATCTGGACATAGTACTTTAATTTTATCTGCTCTCAATTCATTCGGCTCTGCAACTGCAACAATCTTTACTTTATGAGGATACTTTAACAACTCTTTCGCATAAATATAACCTCTGTCACCCGCACCAATCAATATTGCCTTTAACATTAATTATCACCTATTTCTTAATATATGCTTCTTTATATTCTGTAGTTCCTACGAAGTGGATGATTCTATTTTTTAATTGAGGATTTGTAAGTCTAGCTGTCCCTCTTTGATAAAGTGGTAGAATTACAGCGTCTCTTAAGAAGAGATTTTCGGCTTTTTGCATCGTTGTCCATCTCACATCCGGTTGTGTAACTAAATCCGTTTTACTTTGCAAAATATATTCATCAAACTGTGGATTATTATAGCCCGTTTCTTTAGCAGTTGTATCCGAAACAAATAAATCTAGAAATGTCATTGGATCTGGATAATCTGGACCCCATCCGGTATATGCGATGTCGTATTCTCCTTTTTTAGTTAACGCTATTTTCTGCTTAGATGGCTGTTGTTTAATTTTAATTGTTACACCTGGTAAATTCTTTTCAATTTGTTCTTTAAAATATTCCGCATCTGTTTTTGCATTTTCCTGATCAAAAGTTAACAAAGTCAATTGAATATTATCAGTATTAAGCTCTTTCTTCGCTTTACTTAAAGATGATTGTGCTGCTTTTAAATTAAATGAATATGGTGCCTCTACTCCGTCATTGAAATCTTTATTATTGCTATCCGTAAACACTTTATTCGGTGTAAGTTTATCAGCAGGAACAGAGCCATTATTTAATAAAGTTTTAACGTACTTCTCTTTATCCATAGCTTGGGACAATGCTATCCTTAAGTTTTGATTGCTTAGGTATCTATTTTTTAAATTAAACTGCATGTAGAATAATGCTGAGTCTAATCTTGTACTGAAAGCCTTATCTGTTTTATACTTATCAACTTTTTCTGAACTAATCGTTACTGCATCTAATTTATTTGTTTCAAATAAATTTAATGCTGTCTGTTCGTCTTTAATGACTTTATAATTAATCTCTTTTAATTTAACTTTTTTGTGATCCCAATAATTTTTATTCTTAACTAACTTTAATTTGTTTTCAATTTTCCATTCTTTCAATATAAATGGTCCGCTAAATAATGCATTTTTTACTGTCGTTCCATATTTTTCACCCTGTTTTTCTACAAATTCTTTAGACACAGGTAGAAATGTTCCAAATGTCAATAATTCTTTAAAATAAGGTACTGCCTGTTCTAATTCTATTTTTAATGTATAATCGTCCACTGCTTGAATGCCCAAACTGTCCGGTTTCATCTTACCTTCATTTATCGCTTTTGCATTCTTCACATCGTACATAATATATGCATATTCTGAAGCTGTTTCAGGATTAACTACGCGTTGCCATGCATATACAAAGTCATTTGCTGTCACAGGTTTTCCATTACTCCATTTATTATTTTTTCTTAATTTAATTGTATAGACTTTACCATCTTTTGAAACTTTAGGATCTTCTAGTGCCATTGCAGGCTCCGCCTTTTCATTCTTGTTTAATCTATATAATCCTTCTTGTGTTGCATTCAATATTTCAAAAGCAAATGCGTCAACAGCAAGTCCTGAATCTAGCGTTGCCAAATCACTTCCTGATTGTAACCTTAAGGCATCACTATCCACCTCTTTTGAGTTACTACATCCCATCAATATCATACTAAGCAATAAAAAATATAATAACTTTTTCATATTGCACCTCCAAAGTTTGAATTTTCAGATAATTATTAGTTTAAAAATTGTAGGCTGGATAACCAACCTACATTAAAATTCATATCGTTTACCTGATTTAATCGTAGATATCACATCAAAATCATTATTTAAAATAGCAATGTCTGCATCTTTTCCAATCTTAATGGAACCTTTTTTGTCATCTACTTTCAAAGCGATTGCCTGATTCAAACTCGTTACTCGCCAAAGCGCTTCTAAATCCTTACCACTAAAGTGAATCAAATTTTTTAAACCTTGGTTCATTTTCAACACGCTACCCGCTAAAGATCCAGTATCGATTCTTGCAACACCGTCTTTTACAGTAACTTGCTGTCCACCTAAGTCATAAATACCATCAGGCTTCCCTTTAGCTCTCATTGCATCTGTAATTAAATAAAATTTATCATTACCTTTTGCTGTTATCGCAAGCTTGGCACTTGCTGGATGTGCATGTAATCCATCAACAATCATTTCTGTATGGATTTGATCATTGGTTAACGCCATACCCACAACACCTGGTTCACGGTGCATAAATCCTGAGCTGCCATTGTATAGATGTGTAATATGCTTTGCACCTATCTTTACTGCATGTTCTGCTTGTTCATATGTTGCTGCTGAATGACCGATCGAAAATATAATTTCAGGAAAGCTTTCTACCAGTGATTCTGCTCCTTCTTTTTCAGGTGCAAAGGTCACAATTTTTATAAGGTTATTTGCGTGCGTCTGAAATATTTTAAGTTGCGAACTATCAGGTTTTTGAACATATTCAGGATTTTGTGCACCTATTTTTTTTTCAGAAATAAACGGTCCTTCTAAGTGTATACCTAAAATTTCTGCTCCTTCATAATCTTCTTCATAAACACGACTGATATTCGCGAGCGCTTGCATAATATTTTCATTTGACTGTGTCATCGTTGTAGGAAGGAACGACGTTGTTCCTTCACTAAGCAACGATTTCGATAAGTGCAATAATCCTTCATATGATGCATCCATCGCGTCTTCACCGTAACCACCATGAATATGGATATCAATAAATCCAGGCAATACAAATGCATTCATATAATCGTGCAATAATAGTTCACCAGTATAGTCTCCATGTTGAATGTCTTCAATTTTTTCATCATTAATTACAACATATCCATTTATTATTCCGTCTTCAGTAAAGATATTTTTACTTCTAATGACATAACGCATGAAATCATCTCTTTCCTATTCATCTTCATCAAAAGAAGCAAGCATTTCATTTACATGAACGACATATTCTTTTGATTTCTCGATAATATTTGCTTTTTCTCCTATCATTCTACCATTAATATAAGTAATCACCATAGGAAGACTCATTCCTGCGTATAATTCAATATCCTCACCTTGCATGATAAGTTTTGAGACTGCATTACAAGGTGTGCCACCTAGAAGATCCGCAAAGACAACAACTGAATCTGCTTCTTTACGTGCTTCATCAAACTTACTGATAAATTCTTCTTCACCATATTCTGGATTTAATGATACTGCATAGAGATAATCCTGTGGCCCGAGTATCATTTCAGTGCTTTCTTTTAATCCTTTTGAAAAGCCACCATGACTTACTAAAATTAATTTCTCCATTCTGTTCACTTCCTTACATTTTGCCTAATACACCTAATGCTGATAATATAACTGAAACAATTAATACTATAAAGATAGCACGCGTTGAGTTCATATTTTTACGGCCTAATAACCAGTACACACCTAATACAATAAGTAATGGTACTAAACGTGGTAAAATCATATCAATATTATTTTGAACGTTGATTGTTAAATCACCTATTTTAGGAGCCCATACGAACTTCACTCTTACCATCGTTGCGACAAGTGCCCCTACCATGAATACTCCGAGCATCGTTGCTGCATTGGTTAATGCTTCTAATCTATGTTGCATTGTTGTTACTAATGAAATACCTTCTTTATATGCATATTCTAACTGTTTCCAACGGAAGACCATGATTAAAATTTGAGCAAATAGCCAAATGAATGCACCAATCGGATTTCCGTTTACTGCCATATTTGCTGCTAAAGCCCCAAAGATTGTTGGCACTAAAGAACCGAAGATTGAGTCACCGACAGCGGCAAATGGTCCCATTAATCCAGTTTTTAAACCTGCAACTGAGTCTTTAGATTGATACCCTTCTTTACTTTCAATAGCTAGATCGATACCAGTAATTGTTGTATTGAAGAAGTTACTCGTATTAAAGAACTGTGCATGTGTTTTCATCATTTCTTTCAATTCAGGTGTATCATCACCATACATTTTTCTTAGTTGAGGAAGAATTGTATAAAGATAACCTGAACCCTGCATTCTTTCATAGTTCCATCCTAATTGAAATGTTAATAATGAACGACGGTTAATTTGATTAAAGTCTTTTTTAGTTAATTCATAAGGTTTATGCACTACTGGTGTTGCTTTTTCATTAGAGTTCGTCATCTTCAATCTCTCCTTCCTCAATTACATTCGCAGAAGTTGTTGTTCCTGCAAGTTTCGGTTTAACTTCAATTGATTTTTTATATTCCATGATTGCAAATGCAAGACCTATTAATGCAATAGCAAGCATTGGTAAGTTTGTTGAGGCATTAACAAAGTTTTTGTCTAATCCGCTTACGGCACCACTAAGTCCACTAATACCATCAAAGATTGTTACAAAGATTGCTGCAAGTACAAATCCGATAATAAAATGTGGTAAGTGCTTTCTTACAGGTAAATAACGTAACAGGATCGCAAATCCGACTGCTGGTAATACAGCACCCGCCACTGTTAAACCATCTCCAAGCCATTTTAAATCTGTATTCAAATAATTAACCACAGCTTTTACTAGCTTACCTCCAAATGCAAGTGCTAAGAAAACCGGAATCATACGTGATAAAGACCAAGGTACCATACCAAGTAAGAAGTTACGTTCGATACCTTTATAATCCATTTGTTCAATTTTAGCATCTACTCGGTGTGCAAAGAACGTGTTGGCAAAACGTGCTAAAATATCTGTTTGAATCATTAAACTTGCTACTGGCACTGCTAATGTTGCAAGTGCTTGTTGAGGACTCATCCCTAATGCTGATGAGAAGGCTACTGCAAGAATTGTACCTGAGTTTGCATCGATACGGCTTGCTCCACCAAATGTTCCAACCCCTAAAATTGTAAGTTGCATACTACCACCAATAATTAAACCTGTCTTGATATCTCCCATAATTAATCCTGAAATTAATCCTGCAAAAACAGGTTGGCTTAATGATGAATAAATTTGTAACTCATCTAGAATTTGATAACCAGCGTATAAAGATAATAATGCTATTTGCCACCATAAAATCTCCATAATATTTCACCTCTGTTTATATTTTTTATTTTTTCTTATTACTTAATCAGTTTTTTAATAATGCCATAAAATCATTGACGCTATCATTAGGAACCATTTGATTCACTATTTTTACACCTTTTTCATTTAACTGTTTAAATACTTCAACATCCTCATCGGTAACGTTAATTGACTTTGTAATTGATTTCGTTTCTGATGTTTGTGACATATTACCAACATTCAGTATGTCAATCGGTACACCATATTCAATTAATCTTAAGAAACGATCAGGTTTTTTAGCGATAATCATTAATCGTTGTGAATCATATTTTCCAGCTAAAATATTATTTGCAGCTTTTTCTACAGGAAGTACTGATAATTTAATACCTGCAGGCGTTGCTAACTTTAAGCCGCTTTTATCGATATCACTTTGTGCTACTTCATCATCAATTACCATGAAACGTGTAATATTTAACTTAGTACTCCATAAGTTTGCTACTTGTCCATGTATGAGTCGTCCATCAATACGATTTGCAATAATTGTCATTTAAATCATTCCTTTTCTAGTAATATATTTTTATGTGCTGTTCTTGTGCTTAATATTTCTGCATATTTTCCTTCTGTATCGAACACAACAATTTCATTTTTACCATGTTTTAATAACGATTTAGAAATATATAAAGATACAATCGGTCCTTTTTCCCAGTAACGTCCTAGATTAAAACCGTTGATAAATGCAATACCTTTTCCGAAATCACTCATATCCAGATACGTATCAGCAATTTCATCTAAATTAAATTCATAGCGATAAAATGCTGGTGTGTTATCAACAAAACCACGAGTATA
The DNA here is from genome assembly GCF_002742385.2 of Macrococcoides goetzii. GTDB lineage: Bacteria > Bacillota > Bacilli > Staphylococcales > Staphylococcaceae > Macrococcoides > Macrococcoides goetzii. Next base: position 73,988 of record NZ_MJBI02000002.1, on the reverse strand, counting down.
ATCAATCTTTTGTATACGATCAAAATCAATCGCATATTGTTTCCAATGGTTGACAAAGTGTAAATCCATCATCAATCCCTGGCCTAATCCTTTATACTGTGTACTTGCAAATAATTTATAGCCATAATTGACACGGCCCATATTTTCTACTAATACATCAATTTGATTATGTTCCTCTAACGGCAACGTGAATTCTTCACCAATTTCTTGTTGATAAGCTGTATATTTCAGTTGATGATTTAAAAATAACTGGACCCTATCACGTGCATCAATTATTTTAAATTTCTCCTCATCTATCGAGCGTTTTACTTCTGTTCGATATAATACATATCCATATGGATGATCTAATGCTTCAAATGATTGTGGATATAAACTTTCAGTAATCGTTGAAATATCATCTAGTACATTATGCAGACTTACTTTATCCTTAAGACGAATATCAGTTACTGCAATAGATGGATGTGTAATTGGGTCTTGTTGTTCTATATTCGTTAAAGTTTCTTTCAGCATTTTCTGAAGTTCAAAATATTTAGCTGTAGGATTACCTGCTTCATCTAACGGCGCATCATAGTCATACGAAGTAATTTGAGGTAGATCTACCGTACCACGTGCTGAACAGCCATTAAAGAATCCGAAGTTTGTACCGCCATGGAACATATATAAATTGACATGACCACGTTCAACCGCAATCTTAACTTGTTCAGCTAAGTCAGTTTTATCACGTTTAATAATTTTATCTCCCCAACGATTGAACCATCCATCCCAGAATTCCATGCATACGATTGGCCATTGTTTATTATGCTTTTTCATAAATGCTTCTAAATTATCAAAGTGCTGATCTGTTCTCGAACCAAAATTACCAGTAGGTAGTACACCTTCTTCAACTAAATGCCCAGCATCTAGACACTGCTTCCATGCCCCGTCCGAAGTAAATAAAGGTACAGTTACACCATTGGCAATCATCATATCTTTCAATGCTTTTAAATATTTTTTATCTTCATAAAAAGAACCATATTCATTTTCAATTTGAAACATAAGTATCGGCCCACCATTATCCACTTGTAATGGCGTTAAAATTTTAAATAAAGCCTTATAATAATTATTCACTTTTTCCAGATAAACAGGATCTGAAGTACGTATTTTCATATTTTTATCTTTCAAAAGCCAGGCAGGCAATCCGCCAAATTCCCATTCTGCACAAATGAATGGAGAAGGGCGTACAATCACATATAGACCAATCGACTGCGCGAGTTCAATAAAATGTTTTAAATCTTTATTGCCCGAGAAATCAAATTGTCCTTCTCTTAATTCATGCCAATTCCATGGGACATATGTTTCAACTGTATTAAAGCCAAGCGCCTTTAAATTATATAGTTTATGTTCCCAATCTTCTCTGACACTTCTAAAGTAATGGATTGCTCCTGACAATAGATGAAACGGCTGCCCATCAAGCTTGAATGTTTCTTCAACTTTAAACCTACTCATGATTTCACATCCTTTTATACTAATGGTGTGGCATTTTTAAGATTGACTTCATTTAAATTATTTAAATTCTCTAATCCTTTGCTTAATAGCCAAGATTTTGCAGCATCTTGTCCTTCATTTAAAAATACCTCTGTACCAGCTTTCCATGTTGCTCTTCCACAAAGAATACCGTTAAATTTAGAACCACTTTCATTTGCAAAGATAAGCGTTTCATTGAATAACTCTGGTGAAACACCTCCACTTAAATACACAAATGGAAGATGTGTTGCTGCTGTTTGTTCCTTAAAGAACGCTGCTGCTTCTTCTTTTGTATAAACAAAATCATCACCATAACCTTCAACATAATTCATGTTTACAGGAACTTCTACTTTTAATACATCTACATTAAATCTGCTATCACTATATTTCTTCATTGCTTCGATCACTTTACGTGGACGTACTTTCGCAAAATCTTTTCCTTTTTCATCGCCGATTTGATCATCATAGACTAAAATCTCAAGCAATAAAGGAACATTCTCTGCAACACACTCACTACCTACACGTTCAACAAATGCTTCCTTTACTTTATTGATATCATCTGATTCGTCTACATCTACGTATATCAATAATTTAATAGCGTCTGCACCACGTTCAACAAGATTTTTTACTGAGCAATCCTGTACAAGTCTCGGAAATCTTCCTGGTCCAAGCTTTTCATAACCTGTTTGTTCGTATGCCATGATTAAACCAGCTTGGCTTGATTTCTTACCTGCTGCTGTAAAGCCGTATTCAGGATCAAGTAAGATTGCTGAACCATGCGGTGATAATGTTTCAGCTACCAATTCTTTATAGATTGCTAAATTCTCATCTGTACCTTTTTCTCCTAATAATTTTCTTAATGCGCCACGTTGATCCACAGCAACTGCTGCAAAGATGCCTTTATCATCTAATAATTTACTTAAATCTTTTGTCATTATATTTTCTCCACCTTTATCTTATCTATTAATTCATTGATTTGAGATAAACTGATATAACCTGTCTGCTCATTCATCGCGTTGGAAATACCACATGCCATAGCAAATTTAATCATCATTTCGTCAGCAAATAAATTTTCTATCCCATATGCTATACCTGCTACTGTACTATCTCCTGAACCTACAGGATTAACTATTTGCATATTAGGTATATGCGCGCGATATAAATGATTATTTCTTTTAATCAATGCACCGTTTCCACCGAGCGTTAAAAATACATCCTTGTTTTGAAATAAAGGATCATGCTTTAACACGTCAATTCTTTGTTCCAAATGTTCGCATGTAAAGCCAATTAACTCATCAAACTCTGTTTCATTAGGCTTTATACAGTGCACTTCATCGTATTGCAATAACTGTTGTAATTCTGATGCTCTTACATCAACAATATTGTAATTTGACTCAATGCTATTAAGAATTGTATGCGTATGCTCTAAAGGCGTAGCATCTTCTAGAATCGGAGTACTACCGCTTATAACTTGTACATTGCAATGTTGCTTTCGTTTTAGTTTGTGGATATATTCTTTCTGGTAAACTTTTTTTATTAACGGTCCAGATTCTAAAATCTCTGTCTGATGTAGACCATCATTTATCGCAATACAAATTCTTGATTCTCCGTCAGTTTCAATAAATTCATTAGATAATGTAATATCTTCTAATTTAGTTTTTATTGTCTTACCATTATTACCAGCGATATAACCCATAAGTAATACATTTTCTTTAAGCTGATTAAGTACTTTTGCAACGTTAATTCCTTTACCACCAGCATTTTTAATAACTGTATTCGGTCTATGCACTTGTCCTATATTTAAGTGGTCAATTTGATACGTAATGTCTATAGAACTATTAAATGAATGTACAAGAATCATTATTTACCTTGCTCATACGGATAAATTTCTACACCTTTAACCACTCTGTTAATAAAACCATCCGGTGAAGGATTATCTGGATTCAAACCATTTTTCACTGATGTATAAGTTGCAAATAGTTGACCGAAAGTTAAATAGATTAAAGCGCGTTCTATACCTTTAAACTGACTGATAACTTGACCGATATCATTATGATCTTCATCTAATACCAATACTTCATAATTCTTTTCACTGTTACTCACTTCTTTTACTAAATCCACTTCGTATTGCTTAATATAAGGTTCATTATGAGCAAGCAGAATAAATAAAGAACCATCCTTTAATCCAGCTTTTGGACCATGTCTGAAACCTAGCGTCGTTTCACGCGCAATCTCAATTTTTCCTGCTGAAAGTTCATTTAATTTTAAACTTGTTTCTCTCGTGATTGCTCCATTTTCTTTACTACCAACATAAAATACCTTTTTAAATTCTTTTTCACTAACATGTTTTGCAAATGCTTCAATGTCAGCAAACTTCTCTTCTGCATTCGATGTAAAAGTAGATGAAACATCACCGATAAAGAGTAGATACGCAGTAAGCAACATTGTTGAGAAACTAGAAGTCATTGCTAATGATTTATCATTCGTTTCTTCTGGAAGAATTACTTTAAATGCCTTCTCACCTGTATATTTCGCTAAATAACCATCCTTGTTATTTGTAATAAATACGTGATAAACATTGTCAGATAATTGATCAGCAAGTTCTACCGAACCTTTCGTTTCCGGACTATTACCAGAACGTGCAAATGAGACTACTATAATTGATTTATCAGGATTTAAATAATTCTCAGGATTGGTAACAAAATCAGTTGTTGCTACTGATTCAACTTCAAAATCATGAAATCTATCTGACAGATACAACGTTCTCAATGTATCACCAACATAAGCAGATGATCCTGCACCCGTAAATAAAATCTTAACCGCTTTGCCCTGAGCTTTAATACCTTCAATGAAGTCATTAAAGCTATCCTTTTTCTCATCTACCAATTCGACTGTTTTTTGCCACACCAAAGGTTGTTGTTTAATTTCTTTGTACGTATGTGTATCATGTAAATTCATTGCTTTCTCCTCCATAGGTAATAATGTTATAACCACTTGGTTTAAAAAATATAGAGCTTATAAGAGCTCTACAGTATATTTATACTCATCACCTACAACTAAACTACGTGTATATTCAACAATTTGTCCTTTTGAATATGCGTAACGCTGTATGTACATTGCAATATGCTTTGGTTTCTTATTGAGTAATTCCGCTTCTTCTTTCGTTAAAATCGTTGCTTCTAACGTTTCATGCGCACTATCAATTTGTATTTGATATTCATTGGATAATGTTTTGTATAAAGATACCTTATTAAAGTTAAACTTATCCAGATCTGGCGCTAAAGATTGTGGAATATAGCTATATTCAAGTACTAACGGCTTATCATTTGCAAGCCTTAAACGTGTTAGTTTGAAGACATGGGCATTGAGCATTAACCCTGTTCTTTTATGAATATAGTCGTTTACCCTTACTAACTGTATATCCAGCATTTTTGTAGAAGGCTTGTCGCCTTTTTTTATAATTTCGTCACTGAAACTATATAAATTGTTTAAAATTTGATTATATTGAGACGGTAACACATAAGTACCAATGCCTTGTTTACGTTGAATAATACGTTCATCTTCAAGTAAATCAAGAGCTTGTCTAATTGTAATTCGACTCACATCATATAATTCACAAAGCTTTCTTTCTGATGGAAGTTTATCACCTACCTGTAATTCACCATTATCAATATTATTTCTTATTTTCTCTGCAATCTGTAAATATAATTGTACTTGTGATTTCATAGCAAACTCCCCTACTGGTTATAACCAATTAAATTATAATTCTATTTTTTTATTTTGTAAAGGTTTTCATTTTTTTATTTTTAATTTTTTCTATATTTGTATACTATACATTAAACACTTTATTTCACTATTTATTATAGCAACGTTTTTCAAGAAAAAATATTTATTATAAATTTTAATAATAAAAAAAGAGCAACATTCATAATGTTCCTCTCAATGGTAAAATAAATCATTAGAAATTTTATTCAATGATTTTAATTCTTTTTTTTAGTATGGTGACTTCACAATTCTCATTTTTTTAACAATCGTTTTAAAATCTTTAGAAGATTGATATTTCAAATAATTTTTCATACTATATTTTTTTCCGCCTTTAACTAATGTTTTATAATCAATAAGTGATTGTGTACCACCTATAACAATTGTACTATCACTGACACCAATAATTGTTGCAAAGTTTCCTTTTGAAATCTTGGTGCTATAAAAACGCATATTCTTTGGTGCGCCTTCTATCTTTCCACTATTAAATACATCGAAATTTTTGCTGTAATGTTTAGAAATCCCAGTTGGACCATATGTAACGAATTTTCCTGTAACAACTTCTTTTCTTGTAAATGAATATGTCCCAATATCTTTTGTAAAATAAGCCAGTGCAATTTTTGATTTCTCATCAAGTTTCTTCGTTGTTGCAGCTTCTGCATTTTCCAAACTAAATGCTGTACTTAATAATATTGCACCTGTTAAGGTAACTACTAAAGTTTTTTTCATTTTTTGATCCTCCAGTAAATTTATGTAATTTTCTTTTTCATTATATAAATTACAATCTTGCAAATCAATCTAATATTTTAAATATATTGGCATTCTAACAAGCAAACTTGCTATATCTCATCCATCTTAATGTTAAGATGAAACTACAATATCCTTTCAAGGAGGTTCACATGTTTAATCTTCGTTTCGACAACTCATATTTAAAGTTATGTGATGACTTTTATGAAATTGGTCAGCCCGACAAACCTGCTCAGCCTAAAGTTGTTATATTTAATACAAAATTAGCAGAACAACTTAATATAGATGTATCCATTCAGGATCATCCTGAATACTTATCAGGAAAAGAGATACTGCCTGGAAGTCTACCTGCTGCACATGCATATGCCGGACATCAATTTGGTCATTTCACAATGCTTGGAGATGGGCGTGCACATGTACTTGGTGAACATTTGACAGAAGATAATAAGCGTTATGATATACAGTTAAAAGGTTCTGGTCGTACAATCTTTTCTCGTTCAGGCGATGGGCGTGCTGCTATTGGTCCGATGCTTAGAGAATATATTATTAGTGAAGCGATGTATCAATTAAATATTCCTACTACAAGAAGTCTTGCAGTATCCCTTACCGGAGACAATGTTTACCGTGAAACATCTTTACCAGGTGCTGTACTTGTTCGTATAGCTCAAAGTAATTTACGCGTCGGCACATTTGAATATGCAGTGCGCACTGAGAATAAAGATAATATTAAACAATTAGCAGATTACGCGATATCACGTCATTATCCGGAAATACAGAATGATTATAATCCATATCTTTCTTTACTTAATAAAGTGATTGAAAGGCAAGCTTCTCTTATCGCAAAATGGCAATCAATTGCATTTATCCATGGTGTAATGAACACGGATAATATGACGATTAGTGGTGAAACAATAGATTATGGTCCTTGTGCTTTTATGGACACATATCATCCATCTACTGTATTTAGCTCAATCGATCAATATGGTAGGTATGCTTACGATAATCAGCCTAGTATCGCACTTTGGAACTTAACACGCTTTGCTGAAACGCTTATTCCATTAATTGATGATGATGAAACACAAGCAATACAATATGCAGAAACTGCACTTGGTACGTTTCAGGATTTATATGTTTCTCATTATATGAAACGCTTTGGTCAAAAGATTGGCATTGAGAACATTCAACAACAAGACTTCCAACTCGTGATTGATTTACTGGCATTATTAGAGAAATATGAACTCGACTTTACGAAGACTTTCAGAAGTTTAGCGACTCACACATTTAAAGAAGAAGTATGCTTTAAACACGATGATGTTCAAGCCTGGTATAAACGATGGGAAGATATTATTCAGCAAGATACTACAACCGATGCATTTAGTTTAATGCAATCCGTCAATCCTTCAGTAATTCCAAGAAATCACCTTGTAGAAGAAGCACTGAGTGATGCTACACTTGCTCAGGATTATACGAAGTTACATCAATTACTTGACGCATTGAGTCATCCTTTTGATGATTATCATGAGGCACAGTATTTAAGTCCAGCTCCTCCGACTGACAGAGTGTATCAGACGTATTGCGGGACATAAAAAGCATAGTATAATATAACAAGGACATTATACAAGGAGACTTCAAATGAATGCATTTGCTAAATTGAGCTTGGCTGGTTTAATCGTCGCTACAACATTCCCATTACATGAGACACATGCCGCTAACAATAAAAGTTGTACTATTCATGTCAGTAATAAGACAATATCTAAAATCAATGGTATACCTATAGCGAATAAACAATACTATATGTCACGAAAATATAATCCAGGTGCCAATAAAACGATGATTAAGTGGTACAACAAGATGAAAGCAGATGCTAGAAAACAAGGTATCAATCTTGAAATCGTCGGTCAAACCGGAGCATATGGCTATAGATCGTATGCAACACAGCAATATCTTTACAATAGTTATGTTGCATCTTACGGACAAACGTATGCAAACCGTATTTCAGCAAGACCTGGTACGAGTGAACATCAATTAGGACTTGCCATGGATATTAAAGATGGCACAAATTATGCGACGCTAACAACTACGTTTGAATATACTGCTGCCTCAAAATATCTTCAGAAAAATGCTCATAAATACGGATTTATTATCCGATATCTAAAAGGTAAAGAACAAATCACAGGATTTATGTATGAACCTTGGCATATTAGATATGTAGGACGTACACATGCAGCGCGTATCAAGTATAATAACGTAACAATAGAAGAGTATTTCGGTATTCAGGGAAAGAAACGTCTATCTTCTGGTAAACACACAGTACGTGGTGTGATTTGTAAGTATTAATGTTTTTCACTTACTTAATTTTATGACTATTTATTCTCTCATTTAAAAGAAGCGAAATACGATTATATATCGTATTTCGCTTCTTTCAATAAATAACACATTCAAATTCAAATCATCTGTTTCTTAATCCAGCTTATCCAAAGGTATAACATTATCATAATCAATACCTTCTGCAATTCTTCTCTGATGTGAAATTGTATACATTTCTGATCTTAATTGAATAATCTCATCATCAGCTAACGGAGTTAAATTTGAACCTGTTTGATATAAATCAAACACTTCTATATTTTCTTTAGTGGCTTCTTTAAGTTGAATCGTTCCTATATCAATCAATTGATAATCGTTCGGTAATTCAGAGATAGGATGGGGTTGTTGATGAATCTCTGCTTGTAAAATAATCGTTTCATCTTTTAACGTTGTTCTAAATCTAATAAACTGATTATCAATAGTTTTAAAGTAATGTAGATTGTAATACGCCTTCTGTTTAAATGTTGGTAGGATAGGTTGGTTGAAAATAAATTTCTTCAAATCTTTATGAAATCCTTCAATCTTCATTAAATATCTGAATAAATTAAGCTTAACACCTACGTTATCTGCATCATGAATTGCATTGCTATACTGTGCAAGTTTATATATTGAGTCGGCCTTAGTCCACGGAAAATAAGGAAATGTCACTAATACTAAATCGATAGGATTAGACCCTTCGAAACGAATCGCCATACCTTTTAACGGTACTAACTTTGTTATATGATTTTTATTTGTTAAAGCATCCGATAATCTAACATGCGCTTTGTGATACTGACCAAAAAGCTTTAGTCCTTCAACATTCAGTTTAACTTCTCCAGAATAATTGAACCCTTTCGTATGCGCACGCTTACCACCTTTTGAAGTTTTTGCTAATCTTTCGATGGTCTGGATGATATAAAGTGCTTTATCTTTCATAAAATCCTCTCCTTTAGTTATTAATTACCCTAAATTTAGGCACTTTTGTATTAATTATCGAATAATATCCAAACAAATAATACATACATTATGGCTTGTATTTCTTCTATTTGGACACAGAAAAGATATTTATAAAGAAATCGAACTATTCGGTTTTTCCGGATAGTTCGATTTATTATTTATTCATCGCTATATATCTCTTTAAATGCTTACCTGTTAATGATTTTTCTTCATAGATAATTTCTTTAGGTATCCCACTATAAAGTATTTTACCTCCATCTAGTCCTGCACGAGGTCCAATGTCAATCATCCAATCTGCATAAGTCATCATTGTTAAATTATGTTCTATTACAATCACCGTATTATTTTCATCAATTAAATAATCAAAGATACTTTTTAAGTTATCAATATCCGCTTCATGTAAACCTGTTGTAGGTTCATCAAAAATAAATATCTTATCTTTTACACCCTCATTAATATATCGACTAAGTTTCACACGTTGACTTTCCCCACCTGACAGGGTATCTAATGACTGTCCTAAAGTCATATAGTCAAGTCCTGTACGCTTAACACTTTTCAACACTTGATTAACGCTTTCTATTGGAAAGAAATCGATTGCCTCTTCTACAGAAAGCTCCAACATGTCTGCGATAGAATATCCTTTAACTTTTGCCTCAAGTACTTCTGGACGATAGCGTTTACCATGGCATACTTCGCATTGTTGAACAAAGTCTGACATGAATGCAAGCTCTGTCTTTATAACACCTTTACCATTACAGTTTGGACATGCTCCTTCAGAGTTATAACTGAACATCCCTTTTTTGAGTCCTGTCTCTTTGCTATAGTATGCTCTAATATCATCAAAGACATTGAGGTAGGTAAGTAAATTGGAACGATTTGTCGCATGTACTGGTTTCTGATCGATATAAATGACATCTTCTCTTGCGCGAAGTCCTGTTTGTATTAACGTACTTTTACCTGAACCTGCAACACCTGTGACTGCAGTTAACACATGCTTAGGAATATTGACTGATACATCTTTCAAGTTGTTCTTCGTAATATGTTTTAATTCTAAGATTTCGTTTGATACCCTTACCTTCTCTTTAAAGGTATGTGGTTGGGATAGCGCCTTACCTGTTGCACTATTAACTTTAAGCAATTCATTATATTTCCCGGTAAATATAATCTCTCCTCCATGCTTGCCGCTTCCTGGTCCGATATCAACGCAATAATCTGCAATCTTAATGACATCAGGATCATGCTCAACAACAAGTATCGTATTACCTTTATCACGAATGGAAAGCATAATTTGATTAATATTTTCAATATCTTCAGGATGTAGGCCAACACTCGGTTCATCAATAATATAAACTAAATCTGTAAGTGGACTATTTAAATGACGAATTAACTTAATTCTTTGAGACTCTCCCCCTGATAAAGTAGTCGTTTCCCGACTTAATGTTAAATAGCCTAAACCAATACGCTTTAAAGCTTCTAATTGTTTAACTAAAGGTTCAATAATATACTGTGCTTTATCATCATCAATGTTATTCAAAAACTTAATCTCATCATCTACCGTTAGTTCGCAAAACTCAGCAATATTTAAGCCCTCTATTTTACAACTTAATATCTTGTCATTCAGACGCTTACCGTGGCAAACCGGACATTTTTGTTCCGTCACAATACGATTCACATCTTTAATAAATTTCTTCTTTTCATATGTATCGTTGATTAGAAATGATCTTCTGAATCGATAAATTAAACCTTCAAATTTAGCAGTCTTCGGCCAGTTTGATGGCGGGTTTTTTATTTTAATCGGCTCCTGGTAAAGAAATGTGTTCATTTCTTCTTTAGAATAATCTTTCAGTTTCTTATCATTATCGAATAAACCAGAGTATAAATATCTTTTACCTCGCCACGAATCAGGAGAAAATGAAGGAAAGTTGATTGCATCCTCATTTAATGAACGATCGAAATGTAATAACTCATTTAAATCAATATCCTCTACATAACCTAGGCCATCACACGTTTTGCACATACCATTCGTATTATTAAAAGAAAAGTCCATAGAATATCCTACAAATGGTTTACCAATGCGCGACCATAATAATCTTACCCCAGAATAAATATCTGAAATTGTTCCTACAGTTGACCTTGAATTCCCACCAATTCTATCCTGCCCTATTACCATAGAGACCGGTAGATTTTCAATGCGATCCACATGTGGTTTATCATAATGACTGAGTTGATTCTGTATATAAGTACTATATGTTTCATTCAATAGACGTTCGCTCTCAGCAGCAATCGTGTTGAATACTAAAGACGACTTACCAGAACCCGAACGACCAGTGAATACCGTCAGTTGATGTTTTGGAATCTCGAGCGATATATCTTTTAAATTATTCTGCTTCGCTCCAATAATCTTTATCGGTTTCATCGAATCACTCCAATTTAATCTTTGCACTATTATACCATAAATAGAACGTACGTTCCGTGCGGTATGCTTCAGTGTATCGGTAGAGAGTGCGGTTAATTCATAATAAACAAAAAGACATGCCGAAATGACATGTCTTTCGCCTCTATTCTCAAATATTTATTTTATACTGTGAGTAAAAATAATTAGATACAAATTTATTGAGTCTATATTTAATACATGATAAATTGTAGTTAATTATCACTACAAGGAGGCGTAAGAAATGTCAGCACCCCTTTCATTTAGATTAGATGATCAGATTAACGAAGCGCTGGAAGCATATGTCACAAAAAAAGGTATTTCTAAAGCGGAATTTATTCGCTCAGCAATTATGGAGAAACTTGAAGATGACTATGATATTATGATGGCTGATCGTAACTTTGAGTTATGGGAACAAGATGCAAAGAAAGTGAAAACTTTAGAAGAAATGTTGAAATTATATGGCTAAATATAAAGTTGTATTTGCTTCATCATTTGAAAAAGATTTTAAAAAATTAGATAAAGCCGTTCAAAAACAAATATTAAATTGGATACAAAAGCATTTAATGGATGTAGACTTTCCAACCTCACCTGGAAAATCTTTAAAAGGGGAACTAAGAAACTATGTCCGCTTTAGAGTTGGAGATTATCGCATTATTTCATATGTGGATAATGATGTCTTTGTTATCACTAATCTACATGTTGGGCATAGGAAAGATGTTTATAAATAAAATCGAACTATCCGTTTTTTTCGAATAGTTCAATTTATTTATCTATTCATCACTATATATTTTCTTTAATTCAACCTCTATCTGTTTTCTAATTTCATCATGTTTATCAGGATCGTAAGCCGTTTCATCATTCGACCAATTAGATGCATCATACGCCCACACTGGCATATACCTAACAGATTCATCTTCCCATTCATATCTCGGAAACAAATGTGCATGAAGAAAATGATCTTTGTTACCTAATATTTCATAATTAACTCTTGTCGGGTTAAGTGCTTTTATCATAGCATCACCAACTAAGCTCATGTCTAATAAGTAATCTTGTCGTTCATCTAAAGTAAGATCATTTAATAATCTTACCTCTCTTTTAGGAAGTAATACACAATATCCTGGAAGAAACTGAACATCTCCAAAAACTACGTAACTACCTTTTAATTCTTTTATTACCATCGGATTCGTACCATTCTTCGCTGATAGAATTCTATTTTCTTTCCAGTGCATAACATATCTCCTCTACTGTTTTATAAAATTTCAACTGATAATTTCAATAATCTTATCATCTTCAATAATTATACCTGATAACTTATTTCCTAAGCCCATTCTTGTATCAATGTTACAAGAATTACTTTGTTGATTGACTTTATCGCCGGCAAAACTGTATATTCTGCCAAACAACTTTTTATGAAGTAATTTTATTGATTTTATAGTTAAAGGAAATAAAAACTCAAATCCTTCTTCTTCTAGTAAGCCTTCTGCAATATAAAAAGCAACTTTCTCAAGTTGCTCTAATTCCTCTATTGTTTCTGCTCCCAGTAAGTTAGAAGTAAAGGTAACAAAAAGGCGTATTCCCAAATGAGAATGCGCTCTTAAAACTTCGATTCATAAGAACAAAAGAACTTGAAAAATTGATTAACTGGTTTCATTCCAAACTGGTCTATGGTCTTGCATCAGCTTTCTTTACATAATCAAATTAAGGATAGCGTTATAAAATATCTTGAATAACTTACACACTTAATTTGAAAAAACCTTCTAAATAATTATTCCGGCTTAAATACAACCTTAATATTATTATCACGCTTTTTATCAAAAACTTTATAAGCTTCATTCGCTTTTTCTAGCGGGAAAGTATGCGTGATGATTTCAGTCGGATCAAATACTTCATCTTTAATCATTTCATATAATTTAGGCATTAAATGAATGACTGGTGCTTGACCGGTAGTTACACGAACATTGCGATTAAATATTAAGTCAATCGGGAAATTATCAGCCGGGGTACCATAAATTCCTGTAAGTTGAATCGTACCAAATTTACGAACTGATTCAGCAGCAGTAATAATTGGACTAATTGTTCCTCTCTGTTGAGATTTTTTTGAAAGTTTTGGTTCTGGGCTTGATTGCGATCCATCAAATCCAACACAATCGATAACCACATCGGCACCGCCACTTGTTTGTTCTTTTAATAGTTTACCTATTTCTTTTTCTTTATCGAAATTATAAACTTCCGCACCATTATATTTTTTGGCATGCTCTAGTCGATGTTCGACATTATCTATTGCTATAACACGAGCGGCACCTTTTAACTTTGCAAATTTTTGTGCCATTAATCCAATAGGACCGCATCCTAAAACGATAACAGTATCCCCTGCTTTTACACCTGCATGTTCGACACTCCAGTAAGCAGTAGGCACTACATCAGATAAAAATAATACTTGTTCATCTTTTAAATCACTATCGGGCACAACAAATGAAGAAAAATCAGCATGAGGAACTCTTAAATATTCAGCTTGTCCACCCCAGAAATTTCCGTGCATCTTCCCAAAACCAAATAATGCACCGTTATCCATCTTCCAGTTGGCAGGTTCTTCATTAGAATGATCACATTGCGATTCCATTTGATTATTACAGTAGAAACAGTCACCACAACCTATATTAAACGGAATTACTACACGATCACCTTTTTTTAGTTTTTTAACGTCTTTACCGACTTCTTCAACAATTCCCATCGGTTCATGCCCAATAACAAAATCTTTATCCATAAACATATCGCCTTGATGATATAAATGTAAATCCGATCCACATATACCTGAAGCGGTAATCTTAATAATTGCATCAGTTGGCTCAATTATCTTTGGATCTGGAACTTTTTTCATTTTCATTTTCTTCTTGCCTTGAAATGTCACTGCCTTCATATACAATACTCCCCTTTATATGATACTTGTATGATACTTGCATGTAATTTATACCCTTACTTAGCGTTATAAAAACCTCTTAACCTTGAAGTCCCTTTAAAATAAATATCCATATAGCGGTTGAGTAATTTGTAATTCTTATTGATTTAACCTTTCTTATTTTTCATTTGAATTATCGCCATTATCACTATTAATTATTTCTAAAAACTCATCACCCCAATTGCAAATTGAAGAAACAACATTATCAAGTTTTAATCCTATTTCTGTCAATTTGTAATCTACCTTAGGTGGCACTACTGGGTACACTGTTCTTTCAATGATTTTGTCTTGTTCCAGCTCGCGAAGTTGTCTGATTAACATACGTTGATTGATGTCCGGCAATTTGTTTTGTAATTCACTTAATCTTAATCTATCATCATGTAAAAGATGATAGATGATTGCGATTTTCCACCTACCACCAATTACAGATAGCGCCAAATCTTTCGATGTATAAAATTCTTTATTATTATATTCAATTAACAATTTAAACCCTCCACTTATTTATAGTGACTAAAATGTCAGTATTGTTTTTTTGTTTAAATAATACCATAATGGGAACATAAAAGATAGATAGGAGAAATTATTATGAAATTACAATTAGCAATCGATTTATTAGATCAAGTAGAGGCAGCAAAGTTAGCTCAAGAAGTAGAAGAATATATTGATATCGTAGAAATTGGAACACCTATCGTTATAAACGAAGGGCTGTCTGCCGTTGAACATATGAGTAAATCAGTTAATAACACACAAGTATTAGCAGACTTAAAAATTATGGATGCTGCTGGATATGAAGTCAGCCAAGCTATAAAGTTTGGTGCTGATATCGTAACAATCTTAGGAGTGGCTGAAGATGCTTCAATTAAAAGCGCTATTGAAGAAGCACACAAACACGGTAAAGAACTATTAGTTGATATGATCGCAGTTCAAAATTTAGAACAGCGTGCAGCTGAATTAGACAAAATGGGTGCTGATTATATCGCAGTTCACACTGGCTATGATTTACAAGCTGAAGGAGTATCACCTTTAGAAAGTTTACGTACTGTGAAATCAGTGATTTCAAATTCTAAAGTAGCTGTAGCTGGAGGTATTAAACCTGATACAATCGAAACAGTAGCAGCCGAAAAACCTGACCTAATCATCGTAGGTGGCGGTATCGCAAATGCTGATGATCCAAAAGCTGCTGCTAAAAAATGTCGTGAAATCGTTGATGCACATGCTTAATCATTTTGAATTAATTTTAAATGAAATAAAGCAGACATTATCACATGTTGATGAAACAAATTCAGAAAAATTTTCAAAAAAGCTTATGAATGCATCATCAATATTTGTAGCTGGTAAAGGCCGTTCAGGTCTCGTCATTAAGAGCTTTGCCATGAGACTAAACCAATTAGGCAAAAAGGCATATGTCGTAGGTGAAACAACTACACCATCAATCCAGAAAAATGATGTCTTTGTTATAGCATCAGGTTCAGGATCTACAGCTCATTTAAAATTGCTCGCACAAACAGCGAAAGATAATGAAGCATATGTATTATTATTATCAACAAAAAATGAATCACCCATTGCTGATATTGCAGACTTAACCATCGTATTACCTGCTGGTACAAAATACGATGCAGAAGGTTCAAAACAACCTTTAGGCAGTCTCTTTGAGCAGAGCAGTCAAATCTATTTAGACAGTGTCGTGTTAACGATTCAAGAAGCACTAAATGTTGACGAAGAAACTATGCAGAATAATCATGCGAATTTAGAATAATAAGATTCAGAAAATAGACAAAGAGACCTCCCTATAATTATAGAGAGGTCTCTTATCATGTGTATGTAATAATAAAAAAACGCATCACTTGTGGTACGCTTCAGCGTATCGGTTAAGAGTGCGGTTAATAATAAATAAAGTCGATATCAAAATGATGATACCGACTTTGCTTTTAAATATTATACAACTGCTCAAGTTCATTGCTACTTATCTTACAAATCCACCCTCACTATTTATAATTTGGCCGGTTATCCATGAACCTTTATCAGATAATAAGAACGTAATCAAATTAGCTGTATCTTGAGGGTCACTTAATCTTCCAAATGGAAAATTATTCTCAACCCATTCGCTTAAGTCATATTCATCTAAATATCCGGTATTAGTTACACCTGGATTAATCGCATTCACAGTAATATTTTTATTCGCTAAATCATGTGCTAAAGATTTAACTATTTCTTTTAAAGCTCCTTTGGATAATGCATAGCTTATTTCATTAGGCATAGGACCTAGGGCTTGACCAGAAGTCATGAAAATAATTTTACCTCTATTTTTTTGATCATGCTGTTCAACAAATAACTTGGACAGTAAGATACTAGATTTCGTATTAATTTGCCAATGCTTATCTAAATTCTCAGATGTAGTTTCTAGTAAATAACCGTCATAACCTGAAAGCGCATGATTACAAATAATATAATCCATTGTCCCATTTTGTCGCATAAATAATTCAATTTCATCCACGAACGAATCATTTTCAAAATTGACATGAATATAATTGAACTTTGCTCCTTCAATAATGTTTTGCTTAATCCCAGTACAAACTTTCTGAAAATCCTCTGGTGCTTCACTACTCTTAAAATATTGGATAAAAATTGATGCTCCTTGTTTAGCACATTCTAAAGCAACAACATATCCAATACCACGTGTTGTACTCACACCCGTTATAAATATATTTTTATTCTTCAACGGTAACTGATTCAAGTTCATAGTGTTTTCTCCTTATCGCCATAATGATTTTTAGCTATAACTCCATAAGTCCCTTCCTTAAAGCAGTAATCGATTCAGCCACTGTCCTTTTGCTTATTTTCAACATTAATGGCAATATTAGACTACAATCAATAGCATCAAATCAAAGATTAATTATTTATGGTACGACTCAGCGTATCGGTTAAGATTGAGGTTATTTTTAAAAATTAAATTATGCCAATTCTCAGATGATGAGAATTGGCATTTTGTATTTTATTCTATATCTTTCATTTTATCATAATCAATCTGAACTCCTCGAAGTTCTAGAGCTTCTTCTGCTACATAAAGTAATTCCTCAAAATCATGATTATCATCACTTAAATCTAGAATTCCTGATTCTAGAACCTTTTTATAATATAATTCTCCTCTTGAGACAACATAACACTTAGTATATAAAATTGCATCTTCAGATAAGTAATCATCATTTTCTACTACGGGATCATACACTTTTAAAACAGATAGATTTTCAATCATGTTAGCAAGAGTATTATGAAATTCAATAATCTCTGTTTTACTTAATTTACTCAATTTTGATACTAACATCTGGTAAGACTCTTTATCAACCAAATTTGTTTCAATTAAACTCCAAAATAGATGTTCACTCATATATTTATATTCATAGTTTTTAAAAGTCAACAATTCAAATTTATTTCTTTCCAATATTGTATGATATTCTTTAGGTGATTCTTTAGACAACCAGTTATAATATACGGGTAAAGTGCTTATTTCACCAAAGGGATAATTAGTTCTATCAGGTATATTATTCAAATTTCGTATATTACCGATTAATTTATATTTCTCAAGTTTTTGACTAAATTTATCTCCTTTTTTTATATAAGGTAAGTCACATGTCCCTGAACTATCTATTGCGGGGGTTATAATTCTTTTATCACTTAAATCCGGAATTTCTTCATCTATAAACTCAGATATCAATACTTTATAGATACCATCATTATAGTCTAAAATAACCATACAACCATATTTGTTTCTTGGTAATTCTTCAACCAATACATCACCAATGCTAAATTTTTTTTTCATATTTACCTCCTTTTATATCCACGTGGTTTAGGTATTTTATGTACACCGGCTTTCATCTCTAATTTCCCCTTTCGAAAATAATGGTTTACAGCGGCTCTTTCCCATATTTTTGCTCTAAGTCTACCATTAATATTTTTTCTCATTATATAAATTTAATTATTTCACCTAATGTTCTTCCATCAGATGTTCTCCAACTAATATTTCCATTGACACTATTACCACTAACAAATTTAGCCGCACCCGATGGACTCTTAAACAAGATATCATTTATCACATAGTTATTCATATCTATATCATCAGTATATTTTTCTCGTTGTATCCTGACTTTATCACCACCAACCTCACTAATACTAGGTGATAGTCGGCTTCCTTTTAACAATACAAAACCTTCTGAAGTACGACGCCCCATAGCTCTCACACCTTTTACTTCATATACAAAACTAGGCTCTAAAACATCTCGTTCTTCATCATTCATAATTTTCTCAAACACTTTATATCCTAATGCGCCCATAACAATTTTTGCATTATCCAAAAAATCTTCGAGTTCAGATTGCTTTTCCTCCGTAACATTACCTATGTTAGGCATATTACCGTTCTTAACTTCATATCTGTTACTCTCTTTTGCTATATTAACCATTCTGTGTTCTAAATAGCTTATTTCTGTAGGTCCAAATGAATTATTAGACGTTGTTACTGCTACAGCCTCAGTCCAGTAATCTTTTGTCGTATCGTTTTTATGTTCATTGATTCGATATAAAAGTCCTTCACCATTCGATCTAATGCTTGCTTGTCCAATATATACACTGTCTTTTTCATTATCATCCCTTGATCCAAAAAGAAAATATATGCCTGATTGCTTTAGCTCTTCCCGATTAGAAATACGTTCAACTTTTGTTTGTGGAATCTTATATATTACTCCAGTCCAATTAGCAAGTGTACATTTGATACGTCCATTAACATCCCCATCTATTAAATACAGATTGATATTCTTTCCTCGTTTGACCATAATTATTTGCTCCTTAAAGTAAATGTAATTTTTCAATAATATTATCTCATATGCATAGTCATTTGATATGATAAAAATATTAAATTATGCAAGGAGCAGTGATTATGTCACATATAAAACTCAATGATTTACTTGGCTTTACAGAAGAAGAAATAAATCATGTGAAAATCAAATTCAACCAATCAAATGGTTTTGTTGATCCTATGGAAGTATTTAAGCAAAATCCAGAAGAAGTGAATACACAATGGCTATTTTGGAGAAACAAATCGAGGTATTTTAATGTAGGTCAAACAGCCGTATGTTTACTCAAACTTTCATACGATACGTGGTTACTTACGACGATTAAGAAAGTGACTAAAGAGCTAGATGTTTTAGAAGGTATCAATTATGAAGGTGTTGAACTCCCACAATACGAACAATATTATGGACGAGTTATCATCAAATTTAAGAAATCTTTCATGGCTCAAGGGCGCTTTTACAAAGACTTACACCAAGAATTAGTTGTTCAACAGATATTACCCACTATATATGACGGTGATGATTTCCCGGGTTATGACAAGGTTAAGTTATCCTATCAACAACTCGCTACAATTATTCATCGTGGTAAACGTGACTGGATTGCTGCCCTTGAAAATCAAAATGCAGTTTATCTCATTACAGATAAAAGTAATGGCAAGTTGTACGTTGGATCAGCAACGAGTATGAGTAAGATGTTGCTTACCAGATGGTCTAACTATGTAGCTAATGGTCATGGTGGTAATAAAGAGTTGGTAGCATTGGTAGAAGAAAAAGGCTTTGACTACGTTAAGGAAAATTTTCAGTATACGATACTTGAGAACTACAATGGTAAGGTTGATGATAAGTTGGTTCTACAGAGAGAGTCTTACTGGAAGGAAGCATTGCAAAGTCGACAGTTCGGTTATAACTCTAATTAAAATTTCTCTATAAAATTAAAAAAGACATGTCAAAAAATGACATGTCTTTCGATTAATCATTATAATCAGACAGAACAAGGTAGGTATACCTTTATTTCATGTCGCGTTTTTAAAACCGCATCACTTATGATACGACTCAGCGTATCTCTTAAGAGTGCGGTTTATTATAATTAAAGTCGATATCAAATGATGATATCGACTATGGTTTTATATTTTATACAACTGTTCAAGTTCGGTCTTTATCTTATTTCTAATTTCATCATGTTTATCAGGATCGTAAGCCGTTTCTTCACTCGACCAATTGGAAGCATCATACGCCCACACTGGCATATATTTCACCGACTCATCTTCCCATTCATATCTAGGAAATAAATGTACATGCAAGAAGTGATCTTTATTGCCTAATATCTCATAATTTACTCTTGTAGGATTCAATGCTTTCATCATGGCATCACCTACTAAGCTCATATCCAATAAATAATCTTGTCGTTCTTCTATTGTAAGATCAGTTAATAACCTTACTTCTCTTTTAGGAAGCAATACACAATAACCTTCCAGAAATTGTACATCACCAAACACAACATAGCTTCCTTTTAATTCTTTTATTACCATTGGATTTTTTCCATTTTTAGCGGCTAAAATACGATTCTCTTTTCAATCCATAAATGTTACCCCTTTGATTTTAAACTGTTTCTTATAAATTGAATATTCATTTAATTATATCACGTCATTCTTCTTAATATTTAATTTTTTTATACTTTTCATATATTTTCGATTGATTGAGATTTTTTATTTTCAAGCAAAAGAATCGCATCTTTGTCATAACTTTCAGTATATCAGTTAATAAATTCAGTTTTAGTTCTATATTATTCAATTATATTATTAGTTATCTATAATAAAAGTATATTCTTTAATCTTCATATTTTCTGGATTTAATTGGTCGGAGTATATTAACTTATAGTCATTAATATCATCATCTATTTTGAATTTTAAAGTTATATGTTTGTATTCTTGATTATTCACATCAATTGCTTTTAAATCGTCTGTATTATTATACTTTCTATCAAAATCATCTATTAGTACAAAGAACTCTCTATGAAATTCTCTGTTGATAAATTTTGTTTCATCATCATTAACTTTGACGTCTAGTTTAACTTCTAAATTATCATTGTCTATTTTTGCATCTCTAAAATAGATAAAATGATCTTTTGTTACGACGGTATCAGAAATATAAACATTTTCTTCTAGACCTTTAATCTCATCAATTTTATTTTTTAAGTCTATTCGATAGTCCGTAGAAGGGGTTAATCCTTTCATCAATTTTGCTTTAGGTATTCCTTGATTATAATTATGCAAATTTATACTTTCATTAAAAATTTGTATAGTATTTTCAATTTGTTTTATCTCTTTTAAAGTTTCAAAGTACGTCTTTGAATATTCTTTTATTTCTAGGCTCTTTATGTCTCTTATTGTTTTAAGTATTTCGTTATGTTGATTATTTAATTTATTTAAATCGTAATAACCATTTATATCTTTTATTTCGGTCAGAGTATTAACTTGTTCAGATAATCTATCAATTTCATTACTTAATTTTAAATTTATAATCTTAATATTATTAGACTTTTCCTCTCTTTCATTATCCAATGTATGTTCGAACTCTCTCTTTGTTTGTTCGTTGCTTTCCTTTGTTTCTTTATATGAAATTTGAGTAAAGTATATTGTGAATAAAAAAGATATAAAAGCAAATATAATACTTAAAATTTCTAAGTTCTTTTTAAAATTATCTAAGTCACCTTTACTTTTCCACCAAAACCCAAAAACCATTACACCAAAAACTATACAGACTAACAACAATGTAATACCAAAATGATTATTTATAAAATCCATCATAGTCTCCTTTTATAAGTTTTGTCGCTATATAGCTTATAATCAAGAAATTCTCCTTTGCTTCACTGTCACTTAAAAGTATTATATTGTTTTCTTACTATTCAATATTTTAAGTTCAAACAACAACCTCTACAGTGTACCTTGCATATTTTGATAAAAATTGAATAAATCTTTTTAATTCATCATTATCAAAATCACTCTTTAAAATGTAACATGCTTGACCACTTACCTTTTGAAATTCTTCTATTTCATCATACTGTTTCACCAATGATTCTATTTGAGAGTAAAAACTACCATTTAAAAAAACTCTAATATATTGTGTGTCCCTATAACTCTACATAATTGTAAATTTAGAAATTTCACCTCGTTCGATCAATTGATTAATTCTATTACCTACAGCTTGACTGATCATATGAATTTTTTCTCCAATTTCTTTATTAGTTAATCTACTATTTTCTCTTAATATCTTCAAAATTTTTAAATCAGTATAATCCATTAGCAAAATCCTTTCAGTATGAAAAGAATCTTATAGAAGTTCTTTCACAGAGTTATGTCTACATATAATTAATTTAATTATAATATGTTTATCAAATAAAAGGGAGTGAGTACAATGAACAAAGCATTACTTATCATCGATGTACAAAATGACTATTTTAAAGACGGGAAATTACCTTTAAACAATGCAGATGAAGCGCTCAATAATATAGTTAAGCTCGAAAATCATTTCTTATCAAATAACCAAGAAGTTATTTATATTAAACATATTAAACATCAAAAGAATGCTGATTTCTTTGAAGTAAATACATATGGTGCTGAGATACATCCACATTTATCTGTACCTAAAAATAGTACTACAATCGAAAAACAATTTCCTAACAGTTTCTATGAAACTAATTTACAGGATATACTTACTAAAAAAAAATTAATCAATTAGTGATTTGTGGAATGATGACACACATGTGTGTTGATTCGACAACTAGAGCAGCAAAAGAACTTGGCTTTGATCCAGTATTAATACATGATGCAACTGCAACTAAAAATCTTGCCTATGACAATAAACAAGTTTCAGCAGATGCTGTTCAAAATTCATTTATTGCTGCATTAGCCAATTTCTCCGATATATTATCTACAGAAGATTTTATTGATAAATATTAAAAAATGTATAATAGAAAAGCCACCATATTGAACTTATTTTCAATAAGGAAAATTGTAAAGATTCATCCGATTAATATACAAAAATAATTGGATGAATCTTTATTCCACTAATCTATCTTTACATGATTAGTTAAATGTTCAGGAAAATCGTTCCAAAAATTAATAATAGCATTAGAATATTTATCAAATTTAACTTCATTTAAATCAAATATTACTTCATTATTAGTAGTATAAACACCTTCTAACTTATTAGTATTAATTAATTTTGGATTCAGTTTAATTAATTTATCAAATGAATTTCCTTGACCATGCTTAAATGCATTGTTTAATTTATTCAACTCATTAATATCATTCCAATAAGGACTATCTTTCAGATCATAATCCAGTAATTTAAAAATTTCTTGAATCTCTCCCATATTAGTACCAAATTTATTTAACTTATATTTTGTTTTGACCACGCTGTGTGTGTGATTTAACTCTTGATACAGTAGACTCCTAAGCTGCTGCTCAAACACTTGGAATAACGTACTAATTAAAGATAGTATTAAATTATGTTCCATTAAAACTTCCATTTCATAATATTCAAATGTTTCGTCCATCATTTGCTCATAAACGTCACCTGGATCCACATCTTCGTAATTATATTTACTACCATATATTCCCTCTAATTTAGAAAAATAAGCTTTGGATTTTTCCTCAAGATTAAAAAAAATCTTTTCATTCAATTCATTATGTTTTTCAGCCAATGCTTTGATTACATTTGTATATTTATTTCTTCGATATTTATCTAGATATATTTTTAGAAAAACTTCTTTACTCATTATTTCACCTTATTCTTATTTTTTAAATCCCCTTTTTTAAATTTTCAATCACTTTTATATGTTTTCATTAATATTACTCTATTTTATAACTCATTTATCTATTAAAAAATAAACCCCATCATTTATGATAACTTTCAGCGTATCGTTTTAAAGTGCGATTAATTTATCAATATTCTATACCTTTCTCTATTCATTTATATTATATAACTGACGAAAATATAAACTGGCTTTTGGTATGTCCATATGGCTGTAAGAGATCAATAAATGATTCGACTGCTTCCATATTTTCTAATCTAACTTTAAAAACAAAACATGCTTCTCCAGATACACGATAACAAAATTCAACATTATCCTGTTCAGATATGAACTCCTTGAAATCTTTATATCTATTGTTTTTAATGATAATTTCAATTAGAATCTCAACATCATATCCTAACTTCTTATAATCAATATTAATCGTATAATCTTTTATTATTCCTTGCTCCTCCATTTTATTTATCCTCTCTCTTACTGCAGGAGCAGATAAATTAACCTGTTTACTTAACTCATTAATCGTAATTCGACTGTTCATTTCTAATATGTTTAATATTTTCTCATTTATTAAGTCTTTCATTTAATTTACCTCTTTTATTAAAGTCCATATACTTTAAATCCTTATTTAATTTATTCATTCTTTATTATATCACGTATATTATTAACTCAAGGAGATGATAATATGGCATTAATAAATTATAGTAAGATAGGCGATACACCTTTTCAAAAATTATTAGGACACAATGAAATTATACTTGAACCATGGAATAACTTAGCAGACACATTAAGTGAAGACGGCGCATTGAGCAAAGAATTAAAAGAAGAGTTAAGAAGAATACTTGCGCAAGAAAATGGATGCCTTTACTGCAAAGCAAAGGGTAGACCTACTAATAAATTTCAAGACGAAAAATCTATACTTTGTATTGGTTTTATAGAAGTGTACTTAAAAATGAAAGAAAATGTACCTGAATCTACTATTCAGTTATTAAAAGATTCAATGACAAATGAAGAAATTATTGAATTAATTACTTTTACTTTATTCACTACAGCTCAACAGCATTTTGGATCGATATTAAAACTTACTGCTGAAGATTAAACATCATACATCAAAAAGGTAACCACAAAAATGAGGTTACCTCTTCTTTAATCTATAAATTCAACAAATCTTTTGTCCCAAATCATTTCATAAAATTTTACTGATTCTTCAGGTGTCATAATATCATTGTAGTTGGTCGATGTCATGTTTCTTTTCATGTAATACATATATCTAAATCATGTGCAAATTTTACTTTTGAATTTACATAAATAATGTTGAGTGTATGATTTAATCTTTTTTAATATTAGATAAGTATTTTTCAATTGATAGCTTTTTGTCTTATACCAATCAATCCTGCTAGTAAATCTTTTGGAGATGAATCTTCTTTAATATTGTGCAATTTCATTAATAGGTAAAACCTTGTTTATTAAAGGTAATTCAAATGAGCCTCTGCTTCTCTCTAAACAATTATCAAGTTTAGAGATGAGTTCACTTTTTTCACAGTTGAATAAAAACTTGTACTTCTCATAAAAATCTTTATATTTAAATTTTTCAACAATATAATGAGCCTTATTATCCCACGAATAAAAATCTTCAAAATCAAAAAGCAATAAGATTCCATGCCAATTTGGCAAAACATCAGCGAATCTAGAATTTACCTCACATACCGTATTCAATATTAAATCAATATCCTCTATTTTGACTCTTTTCTTTTCCTCATAAATTAACTGTGCGCAAAACTTTCTTACATTTATTTGTCTACTACCTTTAACAAAGAATGAATGCTCTGCATATTTTCTAGGAAAGTTGCTCATTACTGTAAAATGATTCTTCCTTCCAAGAAATATGTAGTCACTTAAAATTAAATTTTTTAATGTGTAAGTATCATCTTTAGTAATAGTTGCTAGAACTACCTCTAAAAATGAGAAATATAGAAACAACCTTAATAAAGGACGTTCGTTCTCATTACTAGTGTGTACTAATATTTCATTATAGAAAGGAATCAGAAAAGAACTTATATCTAAATTTTTCTCTGAAATAAAATCATAAACTTTTCTTATACTTTCTAAATAAGGTTTAATCGAAAGTATAATTTCTTCATTCACGTCATTATTATCACTGGCTTCCAAGCTCAAAAGTTCACTTTTTAATATGTCAAAATAAGATATTAAGTTGTCTTCTAAATTATAACTCTTTGATGCGTATAGTTTTTGCTCATACTTCTTAATCGAAGTAGTAACAGCATCATATTCTGGAACATTTCCTAGAGCAGGTTTTATATAAACTGGCTGGCCATTGATCCAACGTGCTATCTCTTCAATGCTTTCAAAATCATCTTCTTCGTTTGTCATATTAATAGCTCGACGTGTTTTACAAAATTGTGGTAAAGAAATATCATTATCTAATTTTTCCATATACACCGGAATAAATTTAGTACTTTTTGCGTCTTTGTAGACTTCAGAAGAGATAATGGTTGATTCTGTACCTACTCCACCTTCTCTACTATTCGCTTTAATTTTATATCTTTCATCACTCATGATAAGAACGAAATCAACAGACTCATCCAGTACCATAGACTCCATAAATACATTGAGATCTTGTCCCGGCAAACAGTCCCATAAGTCCAATATAATATCAATTCCATGATCCTGTCTTAGACTTTCAGCTATTTTTACAATACGATTTACATGTTCCTCACTAGTCCATGAATAAGACACAAACACTTTTTTCACCATATGAACAGCTCCTAATTATTTATAGATGTATAATCTATACAAAATTTTAAATATTATACCTTAATAATTGCGTCTATATCTTATAGAATAAATCATCTATAATCAATTGGACAATTCTCATTAAGAAATGTGTTGTTAATTTAAGAAATTAGACGATTCATGTATTGAGATTTTATATACCTCTACGAACTCTCTTCAAATCATTAAACTAATAATATAACTCTCAAAATGTGGTGCTTTTTTTGTCCGTAACTATTTATACATATTAAAACCATTTATTTCTAATTTTAATATCTCTAACATGGTACAATATTACAATTATTTTAGCGTATAAATATATCATAAGAAAAACAGCAACTAAATGCTGTACGACGACTTATTTTATCTTTATAACCTGTCAAAGACATTAATAAGCTCCTCCTATTCTTTAAAATGTAATATCATTTATATTTCTTTTTAGCGCTTCTTCAAACTCATTAATTCTAGCTCTTTCCTTCTATTATTCTTCTAATTTTTCTCTATCATATTCTTATAAACCTTATTTGCATCTTCCACACAAATTACTTCAATTCCATCGATTTTAGATTTTGTTTGAACAACATCATCATACTGCGTGTATAGAAATAATAAGGTTCTACATCGCATCCATGTGTCTTCAAAACTCTTTATACAATCTAAGATAATAAAAAAAAATTCCTTTTAAAACTTTCAGTTAAAAATAATTTGTTGACAAAATATTCAATCAATTATATCATATGTTTAATTTAATATTACATACAAGGACACGATTTTATTTGGTCGATTAACAGAGAGGGAATAATTGCTGAGAGATTCCTAAATTAGATAATAAAATTACTACCTTAACAATAAATGATATGGAAACATGTCACGTTCATGTGCGTTAAACATGCTAGAGTGTCATCATTAATGATGGAATTTTGGGTGGAACCACGGGTAATAGAAGACTCGTCCCTTTTTTTGAGGGACGAGTCTTTTTATTATAAAAAAATAAATTTAGGGAGAGATTTAAATGTCAAATCAACAAATTAGTATCAAATTTCCAGACGGAAGTAAAAAGGAATATCCAAAAGGAATTCTAGCAAGTGAAGTTGCAAAATCGATTAGTAATTCTTTATTCAAGGAAGCCATTGTTTGCCACGTCAATGGAACCTTAGTTGATTTGACCTATCCCATCCATCAAGATTCAGAACTTAGTTTCTATAACATTAATACAGTTGAAGGTATTGAAGTTATGAGACACTCTGCAGCACACGTTTTAGCCCAAGCAATTAAAAGAATTTATCCAAATGCACTATTATCTATTGGACCAGTTATTGAAAATGGTTTTTATTATGATATAGACTTAGATCAATCTATCAGCGAGAGTGACTTAAGTAAAATAGAAAAAGAAATGAAAAAAATTCAGAAAGAAAACCTTACATTCATTCGTTCTGAGATATCTTATGAAGAAGCTAAGAATGTATTTAAAGATAATTCTTATAAAGTGAATATCATAGAAAGCCATAAAGATGAACAACTTTCAATATATCAACAAGGTGAATTTACAGACTTATGTACAGGTCCACACGTACCAAGTACTAAATATGTAAATCACTTTAAATTAACAAAAGTTGCAGGTGCTTACTGGAAAGGTGATAGTAATAATAAGATGCTTCAACGAATATATGGTGTAGCGTTTGCATCCAAAGAAGAACTAGATAATTATTTTGACTTCTTAAAAGAAGCGGATGAAAGAAATCACAGAAAACTAGGAAAGCAACTGAAACTATTCATGTTTTCCGAAGAAGCTCCAGGGATGCCCTTCTATCTACCAAATGGTCAGTTCATTAAAAATAAAATGGAAGAGTTTTTAAGAGAGATTCAATTAGAAAGAGGATACCTAGAAGTTAAAACACCTTTAATGATGAATCAAAGACTTTGGGAAGCTTCTGGACATTGGGATCATTATCATGAAAATATGTATTTTACAAAGGTTGATGACAATGATTTTGCATTAAAACCTATGAATTGTCCTGGTCATATGTTGATATTTAAAAATGAATTAAAATCTTATAAAGATTTACCACTTAGAATAGCTGAATTTGGACAAGTACATCGTCATGAGTTTAGCGGAGCTTTAAATGGATTACTTCGAGTAAGAACGTTCTGTCAAGATGATGCACATATTTTTGTAATGAAATCTCAAATTCAAGAGGAAGTTAAAAATGTATTAGAGCTCATTGATTACCTGTATAACATTTTTGGATTTGAATATTCAATAGAACTTTCGACTCGTCCAGAAAAATATCTAGGAGAATTAAGTCTATGGGAAGAAGCTGAAAAATCATTATCATATGTTTTAGATAACTTAAACCTAACTTATAGTATTAATGAAGGTGACGGTGCTTTCTACGGTCCTAAGATTGATATTCATATTAAAGATGCATTAAATAGAAGTCATCAATGTGCTACTGTGCAACTTGATTTCCAAATGCCTGAAAAATTCGATTTAACATACGTAAATGAAAACAATGAAAAAGAACGACCAGTAGTTATTCATCGAGCAATATTTGGTTCACTTGATCGTTTCTTCGGAATATTAATCGAACACTTTAAAGGGGCATTTCCATTATGGATGGCACCAATTCAAGTGAATCTTATTGGAGTATCTGAAAATAATATTAACTATGTAAAACAAATTCAAAAAGTATTTGCCCAGGAAAACATCAGAGTAAATTTTGATAACAGAGACGAAAAGCTAGGTAAGAAAATTAGAGAGAGCCAAATAAATAAAATTCCTTACACAATTGTTGTGGGTGATGAGGAACAAAATAATAATTCATTATCTATAAGAAAATATGGTGATTCAGAGAATGTATCAAAAGATATCGTAGACTTTATAAATGAGTTGAAAAAAGAAATTTATAATAAAGATTTATTAATATAATGTGATGCCCAAAGCAAAATTTGCTTTGGGCATCACATTATTTACTATTGAAATGATATTCATTCATATCAAAAAAGTATTCTTTCTGCCATGTCTGCGTAACTATCGCAGTTTTATTCAAATCTTTGACCCATGGTGGATAGATTCTAAAAGCCATTTTCCCTTTTGATTTTTCAGATTGAATAATACCTTTTTTAGTTAAAACCCCTACTGGAAAGACAAACTGTCCCTCAAGATTATCATCTAAAATATTAACAACTAGATAATCTCCTAAATCATTTTCATTTAATGGTATATTTTTATTAAGTCCATCCTTCTTCCATATTGCAACGAAGTATCCCGGTTTTTTAGGCGTTTTCTTAGCTAACCTACTTTTGAAATTAAATGTTTCACATGAAATAATCATACCTTCATAATCTTCATTCCATTCGTCTTGCTCTATAATAACATCACTATCTTTAAAAAAATTATTCCATATACTATATGTTTTATAAGATTGCATTGATAATCCTCCAATTCTTAACTTCTACAATTATTATTTTATTATTACTCGTATAATCAACCAATGAAATAACTATAAATTTACATTTAGTGTTGAGTATTACCATTTATTTGGATATACTCAAATAGACGGTAAGGTGTGTAATGAACGTTATAAAAATTTATTTCTCTAACACTTTGTTTTTGGAAAATAATTTTTATACGGAGGAATTGTAATGAACAATTCAATTAGCTTTAAAGAATGGAAATTAAATTTAGACATCACTGGAGACTATCGTGTCTTAACTAGTGACGATGCATTAACAATTATTGATAAAGAGAATGATGTTGTCGCATTATTTATCTTTACAAATAATCGTGTTGAAATTGCTTCATCTAGTTATTGCGCACGTATTAGTTTTGCTGTCGATACTAAAGAGATTTTCATTAGACAACATATCGAAGAATAACAAGAAAGATCTAAGCATACATCTGCTTAGATCCTTTTTTATGTATATGCAGTTTCTATTAATTTCTTTATTTTGTTGGTCTCATCAGGAAAACCTCATCATTTATGATAACTTTCAGCGTATCGGTTAAAAGTGAGGTTAATTTATAAAAATAAATACCTTTCGGATTCACATCAATTGACCACCTTTCAAGTGCTTTTCATTTATTACTATAATTTTTAATATCAAATTTTATAACAAGTAAAGCATTCCGAATAAAATATAATTAACAAGTTTTTTACGAATTACTTATTATCTCATCAATATTTTAGAGAATACCTTTAATAACATTTATCTAGTATTTAAGTTAAATGCATATGAATCATCGCTTCCAATACTGATATAAAATGCTCGTTCATTCTTAATCTCAATCACAAATCTTTTTCTATACTTTTCAAAATGAACTGTGTCTAAATCTAAATTTTCATCTAAAAAATACACACCCTGAACATTATAATTACCATCATGACTAGTACAGTTCATTAATTCCCTAATGATATTATCATCTAACTTATAATCAAAAAATATATGATTACACTTTTCTCGATAATCTATATGGTTTTTTGTCAAATAATCCATCGTTTTTTAAACTTAATTTTACATGTAGTTTTTGTCACATTAAATACTCATTTTATGCACGGATTCTCGAAAATTATAATCTAGTCTAATACATAAAGGAATGACAAGTTCTTTATTAAAAGGAGAAAGAAGGGATTGTAAAGTATGAGAAAAAAGAAACTATTGATAAGCTTGTTTTCTCTGATGATGGTCATTGTTTTATCAGCTTGTACAAGCAATGACGAAGAAGCATCTGTAGAAGATACTAACCATGGAAAGCATTCAAATGAAGAGATGAACATGAATGAGGACAATGAAGGTTCTATGGAAGAAAATATGAATGGCTCCTCCAGTGAAGGAGAAATGAATAATGGTTCCATGGGTAATGGTCATATGGATCATGATGATGTGGTAAGTCTAATTGATTCGACAGGAGAGAACGAACTGAGTATCCCCCCTGTACTCAAAAGCGACAGCAACAAAGGAACTGAGTATACAATACGCGCGCAAAAAGGAGAAACAGAAATATTTGATGGCGTTCAAACAAAAACATATGGTTATAATGGCTCGTTTCTAGGTCCCATGCTTCAATTTGAAAAAGGAGATACTGTGAAGATAAACTTAATCAATGAACTCGATGAAAACACCACTTTTCACTGGCATGGATTGGAAGTTCCGGGGAATGACGATGGCGGTCCACATAATGTATTAGAGCCAGGCGAAGAGAGTACTATTGAATTTGAAGTGACGCAGGAAGCTGCCACATTGTGGTTCCATCCCCACCCGGAAGGAAAAACCTCTGAACAAGTGTACAACGGACTTGCTGGGTTAATTTATATCGAGGACCAAAATTCAAAAAATCTTGAATTACCAAGCGAATATGGAGAAAATGATATTCCTCTCATTTTCCAGGACAGAGTCTTTGATGACGAAAAACAGTTGAATTATAAAGCAACAGCAAATGAAGATGGCACAGTCGGGGATACATCATTAATTAACGGCACATTGAATCCAAAATTAACTGTAGATAAAGAAAAAGTAAGGCTTCGACTTTTAAATGGATCAAATGCAAGAAATTACACCTTTAAACTAAATACAGGTGATTCTTTTGTACAAGTCGCAACGGACGGCGGGTTTTTAAATGAACCGGTCTCAATGGAAGAAATCACACTCACGCCTTCAGAGCGGGCTGAAATAATCATTGATTTTTCTAAAGTCGATGGTAATGAAAATATAGCGTTAATGAATGAAGATGGTGCCACGCTCTTACCTTTTGAAATCACAGATCAAACAGGTAAGAACATGGATATACCTGATGAAATGAATGACTTATCAGTTATGGAAGAAGAAAAGAATTTACCAGTAACAAAAGAAATTGAACTTTTTGGCATGATGGATATGGTAACGATAAACGGAAAAAAATTTGATCCTGAAAGAATTGATTTTACGCAGGAACAAGGTGTTACAGAAGTATGGGAAATCTATAATAAACCTGACATGATGGGCGGCATGATTCATCCGTTCCACATCCATGGTGCTCAATTTAAGATCCTTTCCAGGAATGGAGAAGCACCACCTGAGAACGAAAGAGGCTGGAAAGATAGTTTTTCCGTTGCCCCGGATGAGACTGTAAAAATTGCCATTCAGTTTAAAAATAAAGGCATATATATGTTCCACTGTCACATACTTGAACATGAGGACAATGGGATGATGGGACAGGTTAAAGTAGAGTAAGCTCCAAAGCTTCAATCTAATAACAAAAAAGGAACTATTTCTTGATTTTTTCTAGACGAATTACAATATTGAGTAAGTTGGAGAAGGACAATCATCATTAAAATTATGTGCAGTTTCTATGGAGTTTTACCATATCGGTTTATATGCGAAATGGATGGGTATTCAATTAATGTAAGTGCATTCAATTCTATAGGAGGGATTTATAATGGCTCATGAACAACATCAACAACTGATTCAGACGTTACATGAATGTATGGAAGCCTGTAACCACTGTTACGATGCCTGTCTGAGGGAAGAAGACGTAAAAATGATGGCGGAGTGTATCCGATTGGATCGTGAATGTGCAGATATCTGTGCATTTTTAGAACAGGCTCTGACAAGAAATTCACCATTTTCTTCTGATCTGGCGGCAGTATGTGCCAAGGTCTGCGAAGCATGCGGCAACGAGTGTCAAAAACATGACCACGATCACTGCCAGAAATGTGCAGATGCGTGCTTCAAATGTGCAGAGGCTTGTAAAGAAATCGCCTAAGCACAACACTTAGAAAGAAGTGGTATGTCGGAACTTATTCTGGACATACCACTTCTTTTATTTCCGGTTAAGATTGTACCCAGCATTTTAACGAAAATATACATTAAGGTGTATTTGCATTATTAATTAAGAGCGCCCTTGATTTTGACAATACTTATAAGAGACGCCTTAGTTTAGACAAGGTTATAAAAAACAGTTGAGTTCGCTTAGAACCATCGTTGCAAGGAGGAGTAAACCGAATTCCCTTCAAAACAGTCATTAATGTATCTGTTAATTCATATAATAAAAAGAGCTTATCCATACAGATTATCCATTTGAGATAGATAATCCAGTAAAGATAAGCTGTCTTTTTTATATTCGCTCATTAGCATCACCTCAGAAATAATAGTCTCTAAAACATATGCCTATGGTTTGTGCAGTTAGTGTGCAGTTTTTAAAATATTTCAAATT
Organism: Macrococcoides goetzii; assembly: GCF_002742385.2. Classification (GTDB taxonomy): domain Bacteria; phylum Bacillota; class Bacilli; order Staphylococcales; family Staphylococcaceae; genus Macrococcoides; species Macrococcoides goetzii. The sequence goes on along the minus strand of NZ_MJBI02000002.1, from coordinate 39,650 downwards.
AATTTTAGCAATGTGCTCAAAATCTACATTTTTAAGCAGTCGATAATATGAGAAAGCTACTTTCTAATCCACTTGTAGCCCACGCCCCACACCGTGTGAAAGTAATCATCGATAGGAAAGCCGACTTCCCGAATTTTTTTCCGCATATTTCTAACATGGGAATCCACAGTACGTCCTTCCGTTTCAGAATGCATGCCCCACACTAAATCAATCAATTGATCTCTAGAAAATATCCTTCCTGGATTTTTCATGAGTAATCCAATGATTGCAAATTCTTTTGGTGTTAATTTTACAAGCTGTTTTTTATAGGATAGTTCAAATTGATCTTCGTCCCATAACAGTCTGTCGACTTCAATCCGGTTGACAGGTCTTGTTCTTCTTAGTAATGCATCCATTCTTGCAACCAATTCTTCTTCATTAAAAGGTTTTGTTATATAGTCATCTGCACCCAGCTTGAGTCCTTTTACAATATCTTCTTTCTGCTCACGTGCAGTCACCATGATAATAGGTACATCTGAGTATTGCCGTATTTCTCTGCATACTTCCCATCCATCCATTTCAGGCATCATGATATCCAGTAGAATAAGATCAAACTTCTCTTCTTTAACAAACTTAAGCCCTGCTTTTGCACCTACTGCTTTTTGACAAAAATAAGGGTAAGGTTTCAAGTATAATGTCAACAGTTCGAGCATTCTCTCTTCATCATCGATTAACAGCACTTTATTCATTTACATTCTCCTTCTTTAAAGATATGACGAAAACAGTCCCCTTGCCAAGTGTACTTTCTAGTCCAATCTCGCCACCATGCAACTCCACAATTTCTTTAGCGATTGTCAGCCCGAGACCAGACCCTCCGCTTACCCGAGATCTAGACTTTTCAGAACGATACAGTCGATCGAATATAAAGGGTATATCTTTTTCTGGGATTCCTTCTCCTGTATCTGAAATAGTTGTTAAAATTTCATTTTTATTTTGAATAACTTCCATTGTGATATGACCTTTCTCGGGAGTATACTTTATTGCATTATCTAATATATTCAATATAACTTGTTGAATTCTTTCGGGATCTGCCATAATAACCAAGTTGTCCGGACAATGAAAGAAAAGCTCTATCTTTTTTTCATTGAGCGCTGGACGGATTCGTGCTAAAACCGTCTCAATCAAAGCGCTAAATACTACCCTCTCTTTTGTGATAGCAAATTCATTATGATCGATTTTAGCTAATTCAAACAGATTTTTTATCAGGTCTTCTAAATGCTCTGTTTCTTCCTGAATGATTTTAATGTATCTATTCCTGTCCGTCGTGGATATTTCTTTTCTGCTAATAATATCCGTATACCCTTTCATATAGGTTAAAGGTGTTCGTAGCTCATGCGATATACTCCCTAAAAATTCATTTCTCTCGTTTTTTAAACGTTCCAGATCTTGCGACAGCAAAGTAATCGAAGTCGCCAAATCTCCAAGCTCATCTTTTCGATGTGTATACAATTCCACGTTATGATTGCCTCTACTTAATTGTTCTGTCGCTTTTTTCATCCTCAATACCGGTTGGGTAATAACTCTGGAAAGAATAAACACCGTTATAACAGTCAGAAGTAAAGTCAATAGACCCACAAGCAAAAACTTATGGCTGAGATGATCAATAATCCGTTCAATGCTATCACTTTCAGCAAACATAAAAACATGCCCGCTATGAGTTTCGTTAAAAGTTAGGGGGCTGTCTGTAGAGACATATTTTTCTTCTGACCAATTTGATTTCAGGATAGCTCCTTCTCGTGGTATCTCACCATAATCAGTATGTTCAATAACAGTTATCATTTCTGGTTCAACCGGATCAGAATTGGTGATTATCTCTCCATTCTGATCTGTTATCACCACAATAAAATCTGATTCTGACTCCATAATCGCAACATGTTCCAATGTCGCGGTTGTATAGTTTTCTTCCAATACATCTCTGTGTGTATTCCCCCGGGCTAATAAATCCCCCATCACTTCCTCCACACGATCAGCGACCAGATTTGTATATAGGATATAGAATAACATGATTTCAATAATAAGAATCACCAGAAAAAACAAAAGTCCGATTTTTAAAGCTAATTTATTGAACATAAAAGCCTCCTCAGTTTTCTGCAACAGTATAAATCGTAATATATCATCTTATCATTTTGTTCATTAGTCATATTATATAGAAAAGTAGTATTTTTATTATGAATAATTCAGCTTATTTTACTTTGCCCACAACTAAAATTTTCTTCCACTATTCTTATGAGCCGTCATTAGACACATAACTATTTCTATTTATAGTCTAGATTGCTAACTCATCTTCATTCTGCGGATTGATTGCAACATACAAAATACCATCATATTTCATCTCCACTATCTTTCGATAAAATAATCTAGCAGAAGTAGCAGCTGCAACGAAGTTTTAGTCTGAAAAATGTATGACTAAGTATAACACCTGACCGTCAAGATTTTTTAAATTTAAAGGGTGACTCGAAGTTACATGAGTGATTTTACCACATCCTGCTAAAAATATAGATGATAATATTATATTATTAATTTTCTTGGTATCATGATTATATTCGCTACTCTCTTTATAGATTTTATTATTTAAATATCGATTTTTCATGCAGATTTGAAGGAAGCGCTGAGATATCATCCACGGTTAATAAACCATTAAATTGAAATCCAATATGTCGAGTCGGTAATATTATTCTTGATTAAATACATTTATTTTTCATTGAATCTGCACGTAAACTGCAAAATTTATTGGTAAAGTTCTCAGTATAACTAATAAAATGGAGGGTATATACATGGTAAAAAACAAAATATTATTAGGACTTCTTTCCATATTCGCTGTATTTTTAATGGCTGCCTGTGGTAATGGGGAAACTCAGCCTAATGAAGAAAGCCAAAGCACTGAAACAGAGTCTAAATCTGAGGAGGAAATGGACATGGAATCAGATTCCGGAGGTCATATGGAACATTCAGCCGATGAGATGTCCAGTTCGGGTGAAGTGCCTGAAGATTTGAAAGAAGCAGAAAATCCAACTTATGAAGTCGGAAGTCGGACAATTATTGAAGCAGAGCACATGCAAGGTATGGATGGTGCTGAAGCAACAATTTCCGGTGCTTTTGACACGACTGTCTATACTGTCTCATACACACCTACGAATGGTGGAGACCCTGTCGAAGATCATAAATGGGTCATCCATGAAGAATTGGAAGGTCCAGGAGAAGCACCACTGGAGCCCGGCACTGAAGTGACCTTGGATGCGGATCACATGAAAGGCATGGATGGTGCAACAGCCACGATTGACTCAGCTGAAGAAACGACTGTCTATATGGTAGATTTTGTTACAACAGATACTGAAGAAGAAGTGCAGAATCATAAGTGGGTTACAGAAAGTGAACTGGCACCTGTGGAATAAATTAGTGAATAGTAATATAGGATAAAAGCATGGATTCCTGATTACAAAGAAAAAATCCGGCAAATCTTGAATTAAGATTTGCCGGATTTTTTATCTTGGTCTCTTTCTACAATTATTATATAGAATCAATATGACATAAAAAGATGATACTCTAAATTCTTAAAATCTTTTGTCATTACCTAGCTGCAGCATGAACACGCAGAACCATCTTCTTTATCAATATCCTCTTTAATTTCGTAGCCGGTATTTTGAATAGCACCTTTGATGTCTGCCAAATTAATTGTACTGTCATTAAATGTTACATCTACTTTACCTTCAGGAATTTGAGCTTTGACTGATTCAACGCCATTTAATTGACTGACACTTCCCTCAACTTTATTAACGCAAGCCCTACATGACATTCCTTCTACATTAAGTGTTACTTTTGACATATAAATTCCTCCTTAAAATTTAATTAGATTACGCTATACAATAATTTCATCATACCCCAGTCAGGTATTTTATATTTTCTCTATTTTTTTATTTAACCAATCAATTATCTTACTTAATTCATTGTATCTACTGCTGATTAACAGTTACATTGACCTGGAACACAATTACATTGACCTGGAACACAATTACATTGCACTTCGTCAACTGCATTCTTTTTTTTCATTTCTAATACTTCTTCTAATTCTTCTATGTCTCTAAAACTTAATGTTGATTTTGAAATTAAATCTGCAATTATTTTTCCAACGTCTTTACTACATATATTATTGAAAGTTTGTTCAAGCCTACTTTTAAGAAAATCACTTTCCTTTAAATCAGTTGAATAAATGTATTTATTGCCGTCCTTTTCTGTGTTTAATACACCTTTATCAACAAGTCTGCCAATAAGTGTTTTGGTCGTGGCCGGTTTCCAATTCTTTTTATTTTCTATAATATCTCTAATATCTTTACTCGTAGTTTTGTTTTGTGCCCAAACGACCCGCATCACTTCCCATTCGGAATCTGTGATATTTGAATCAATTGCTTTGGTCATATTTTCACCTCTAAATTTTTCAAGTATTTTTAAGATGTCTTTCATATTTCATACAGTAAAGAATTAAAATACCGACTATCCTTAAGTAAGGATTTGCCGGCATTTATTTTATTCTACTTCAAATCTATGAAGTAACTGTGCATTGATTGCAACGATGATTGTACTGAGACTCATCAAAATCGCACCTACAGCCGGACTGAGTATTATCCCCCAAGGCGCCAGCACCCCTGCTGCCAATGGGAGGGCAATCACGTTATATCCGGTTGCCCAGATCAGATTCTGTACCAATTTATTATATGTTTTTTTGGACAGGCTGAAAATTGCAAGAATATCTTTCGGATTACTGTCAATGAGAACGATGTCTGCACTATCCATCGCGATGTCTGTGCCTGCACCCACTGCGATACCAACATCTGCTTTAGTCAATGCCGGTGCGTCATTGATTCCGTCACCTGTCATTGCAACAACCAAACCACGTTCTTGGATTTCTGTCACTTTATCTGCTTTCTCATTGGGCATTACTTCAGCATAGACTTCATCAATCCCAATTTGTTCTGCGACATAATTTGCGACTTTTTGGTTATCTCCGGTCAACATTATAGCTTTAATATTTCTCTTATGCAGCTGTTCTATTGTCAGCTTAGAACTTTCCTTAATCTTATCTGCCAGTGCAATGGCACCTGCTAATTCTTCGTTTACCAAAAGAAAAACTACCGTCTTACCTTGTTCTGACCATTTATTAAAGTTCTTATCGTCAAAATCTATTTTTTGTTTACGTACATATCCCGGACTCACTACTTTGACTTGTTTATCATCAATCGTCCCTTCAATTCCTACACCAGTAATTGAATTGAAATTTGACATTTCAAGCAATTCAAGTTCTTTTAACTTGGCTTCATTGAGTATACCTCTCGCAATAGGGTGTTCCGATTCATTTTCTATTGTTGCTGCATAACTTAAAAGGATATTTTCGTCAATATTATTGAAAGTCTGTATATCTGTAACACCAAATTTACCCTCAGTCAAAGTACCCGTCTTATCGAAGATCACAGCGTTAATTTTACGAGCCTTTTCAAACTGTGGACGTTTTCGAATTAACAAACCGTGCTTTGCAGCAAGTGATGTAGATACTGAAATAACCAACGGTGCTGCCAGACCTAAAGCATGAGGACAAGCAATAACCAAAACTGTTACCAATCTTATGATAGCAGCATCTATAGTTGCTCCAATACTTATCCAAGCGATAAATGTGATAATACCGGCAGCTAAAGCGATATAGAATAACCATTTAGCTGCTTTATTAGTTACATCCTGAGTTTTCGATTTAGTACGTTGTGATTCTCTAACCATATCTATAACTTGTGTCAGATAAGATTCATTCATCAGTTTCTCTACTTCAATAGTGAGAGAACCTTCTCTGTTTATTGAACCTCCAATGACCTCGTCATCAACGGATTTTTCAACTGGAACAGATTCACCCGTTAACATTGATTCATCAACTTGCGACTTTCCTTTAACGATTTTACCATCCAGCGGCATTTTTTCTCCGGGTTTTACCAATAGTAAATCACCCGCTTTAATATCATCAATCTGAACTTCTTCTGTTTCACCATTTTCAGTGATACGGTTTGCCGTATCAGGCATTAATGATGCGAGGGATTCCAGGGCCTTGGAAGCATTGTTAATAGATCGCATTTCAATCCAATGTCCCAGAAGCATGATTAATACAAGAGTTGCCAACTCCCAGAACATTTCTTCCCCATTGAATCCAAAAACAACTGCCATACTATAGAGGTAAGCGACAGAAATCGCCATTGCTATTAATGTCATCATGCCTGGTTCTTTGTTTTTCAATTCATCGTAAGCGCCCTTAATGAATGGCCAACCCCCGTAGAAATAAACGAACGTGGCCAACGCTGCCACAATATAACTATCTTCAGTAAATTGCCAATCCACACCTATGAAATTTTGAATCATCGGAGATAGAAGTACAATTGGAATTGTGAATATCAGGATAATGAAGAATTTATTACGAAAATCTGTCACCATATGCGCATGATGATCGTGTCCGCTATGATTATGGGATTCGTGGCTCTCCTCATGGTTATGATGATTTTCTTCGTGCTCAGCATGATTATGATTACTTTCTTTATTCATTTTTTCCCTCCTATATCATAATAAGACTACAACTGTAATCGATTTATTAACTTAAGTTTACATCTGTAATCGTTTTTTGTCAAGCTGTTAATTTACTAAGTTTATTATAAAAAATATATGTGCAGAAACTATCCACTACATGTATTTAAAAACTAAGTAAAAATAAATTAACTGCTACTCTGAGATTTAACATTGAATTAAAAATGCAGATTCCACAACACTTAATAGCATTGGGTAATCTGCATTCAATAATATTATTTAAGCTGTAAATCTGTCAGACAGGTGCTGTCATTCTCAAAAGTTGAAAAATTAGATTCAACTTTTTTTCCATCATAATTAATTTCTAAAGAGTAATTTTTATCTCTTGGCAGCCAAAAATCCAAAAAACCATTCTTAAGGGTAGTCAACTTCTCATCAACGTGAACTTCTCCATCTTCATCTGTAATTTTTACATCCATCTCTTCATTCATCAGCTCTCCCTGACAACCTGTTAAGCTATGAAATTCACAAGGATGTGTATCTGAGATGTATGGTGCAATAGATACAAAAAATTCATCGTCTGGCAAATTATAGACATTCTCATCTCCATTATCTTTAACAATAAGTGTTTTATCATTTATAGATGCTGATTCTACTTTATTACTAGCGCTTAATTCCGAAACCATTTTTTTAATATTTGATTCGTTCGATGCTGAGTCATCACTACAACCTGTTAAAATAAAGATTACGCCCATCAAAACTGGCATTAAATATTTTTTCATTCAGATTCCTCCTTGATATTTAATTTTAACAATAATTTTTAAACAAATTTTATAATAATATGTCATTTCTATGAAAGTTATATAAACAAGTTATTTAATGTATTCATAATTAGAAGCCTTGAAAATCTCCGAAAGGATTGGTTTCTAACATTAGAAACCAATCCTTTTTAATATTAATCATATATCATTCAAACAATCATTTGACTATTTGTTTATGGTGGGATATATTATAATCATCAAACAAACAGTCATTTGAATAAGGAGGATAATTATGACAAAAGATATGTGTGAAGTTACCTGTATTCACGAAGATAAGGTAAACAGGGCTAAAAAAGACCTTGCTAAACAGAATCCTATGGATGTAGTGAAAGTTTTTAAGGCTCTATCAGATGATACAAGAGTTAAAATTGCTTATGTTTTGTCTTTAGAGGGAGAGTTATGTGTTTGTGATGTAGCTAATATCATTGAATCTTCAACGGCTACGGCATCCCATCATTTAAGATTATTGAAAAATTTAGGTATAGCAAAATACCGTAAAGAAGGAAAATTAGTCTATTATTCACTAGATGATGAGCATGTTAAACAGCTTGTAGAAAAAGCTTTCTTGCATCAAAGGGAGGTTGCTAGTATTGGATAGTTCAACAAAAACATTAACAGAAGATAAACAGGTTTACCGTGTGGAGGGTTTCTCGTGTGCGAATTGTGCTGGGAAGTTTGAAAAAAATGTAAAAGAACTACCAGGGGTGCATGATGCTAAAGTCAATTTCGGAGCTTCCAAAATTGATGTCTTTGGCAGTGCAACCGTTGAAGATCTGGAAAAGGCTGGTGCCTTCGAGAATCTTAAAGTGGCACCTGAGAAGGCTAGAAGACGGGTCGAACCAGTGGTAACAGAAGATAAAAATGTTTACCGTGTGGAGGGATTTTCTTGCGCAAACTGTGCTGGGAAGTTTGAAAAAAATGTAAAACAACTAGCTGGAGTTCAGGATGCAAAAGTGAACTTTGGCGCTTCCAAAATTGATGTATATGGAAATGCATCGGTTGAAGAGCTTGAAAAAGCAGGTGCTTTCGAGAATCTTAAGGTAATTCCTGAAAAACTGGCGAATCCATCGATACAAGCGGTCAAAGAAGACACTAAGGCTCCTAAAGCAGAGAAAATACCGTTTTATAAAAAACACAGTACATTGCTGTTTGCCACATTACTGATTGCTTTTGGTTACCTTTCTCAATTTGTAAATGGAGAAGATAACCTTGTAACTTCCATGTTATTTGTAAGTTCAATTGTAATTGGCGGATATTCACTATTTAAAGTTGGTTTTCAAAATTTGATACGCTTTGATTTCGACATGAAAACCCTGATGACCGTTGCAGTTATTGGAGCTGCCATCATTGGTGAATGGGCAGAGGCATCCATTGTTGTCATTCTCTTTGCAATCAGTGAAGCACTTGAACGTTTTTCTATGGATAGAGCAAGACAGTCCATTCGTTCATTGATGGATATTTCCCCAAAAGAAGCACTTGTTAGGCGGAATGGTCAGGAAATAATGATCCATGTGGACGATATCGCCGTGGGTGATATTATGATCGTCAAACCAGGGGAGAAAATTGCCATGGATGGGATCATTATAAATGGGGTGTCGGCTGTCAACCAGGCTGCTATAACAGGAGAATCTGTCCCTGTTGCCAAAACGGTAGATGATGAAGTATTTGCAGGTACGCTTAACGAAGAGGGACTACTTGAAGTAAAAATCACCAAATACGTAGAGGATACAACCATCTCCAAGATTATTCATCTGGTTGAGGAAGCACAAGGGGAGCGCGCTCCAGCGCAAGCATTCGTAGATAAATTTGCGAAATATTATACGCCGATCATTATGGTTATTGCGGCGCTCGTTGCAGTCGTTCCACCTTTATTCTTTGGTGGAAGTTGGGATACTTGGGTTTATCAAGGATTAGCGGTACTTGTAGTTGGATGTCCGTGTGCATTAGTTATTTCTACTCCAATCTCGATTGTCTCGGCAATTGGAAATGCAGCTAAAAAAGGTGTGTTGATTAAAGGCGGTGTCTATCTAGAGGAATTAGGAGCCATTAAGGCAATCGCATTTGATAAAACAGGAACACTGACAAAAGGTGTACCAGTGGTAACAGATTTTAAAGTGTTAAATGATCAAATGGAAGAAAAAGAGCTGTTTTCCATTATTACAGCTTTAGAATATCGATCACAACATCCACTTGCTTCAGCAATAATGAAGAAAGCAGAGCAAGATAATATTACTTATTCCGATGTTAGAGTGGAGGACTTCACTTCTATTACAGGTCGGGGCATTCAAGGGAATATAGATGGAACAACCTATTACATTGGCAGTCCAAGACTTTTTAAAGAATTAAATGTTTCCGATTTTAGCCTTGAGTTTGAAAATAAAGTGAAAGTTTTACAAAACCAAGGGAAAACGGCCATGATTATTGGAACGGACCAAACAATCCTCGGCGTGATTGCTGTAGCAGATGAGGTCCGCGAAACAAGTAAAAATGTGATTCAAAAACTTCATCAGTTAGGAATCAAGCAAACAATTATGCTGACAGGTGATAATCAAGGTACCGCAGAAGCAATCGGTGCTCATGTAGGCGTTTCTGATATTCAGTCCGAATTGATGCCACAGGATAAGTTGGACTATATTAAAAAAATGAAAGCCGAGCATGGTAATGTAGCTATGATTGGCGATGGCGTCAATGATGCTCCTGCACTTGCTGCATCCACTGTTGGCATTGCAATGGGCGGTGCTGGAACAGATACTGCCATCGAGACAGCTGATATTGCATTAATGGGAGATGATTTAAGTAAGCTTCCATTTGCAGTAAGACTTAGCAGGAAAACGCTAAATATCATCAAAGCGAACATCACGTTTGCCATCGGAATTAAGATAATTGCCTTACTATTGGTTATTCCAGGCTGGCTAACCCTTTGGATTGCGATTCTTTCCGATATGGGAGCCACTATTTTGGTAGCATTAAATAGTTTGCGACTGATGAGAGTGAAGGATAAATAGGTACTATATGTGTGCAATTTACGGAAGGACTTTTCATTTTGAAGAAAAGTCCTATCCCTAAAATATTGGAGATGATAAAATGATCGCGACGATACTGACGGCTACTGCGGTATATGTAGCAACAGGAATTGATTATCTCGTCATATTAATTCTTTTGTTTTCGCAAATAAAAAAAGGTCAGGTAAAACATATTTGGATAGGACAATATATAGGGACTGCAATTGTGATAGGAGCAAGTCTTTTAATTGCACAGGGGGTTGTAAATTTAATTCCTCAGCAATGGGTTATCGGACTACTTGGACTTTTACCACTTTACCTAGGCGTGAAAATATGGATTAAAGGAGAAGAGGATGAAGATGAAAGTAGCATTTTATCCTTATTCTCCTCTGGAAAATTTAATCAGTTATTTTTGACGATGACTTTCATCGTATTGGCTTCCAGTGCGGATGACTTTTCCATTTATATACCGTACTTCACGACCTTAAGTATGTCTGAAATCTTTATTGTCACTATTGTCTTTCTAATTATGGTTGGAGTTTTGTGCTATGTCAGTTACAGTCTAGCTTCCTTCGATTTTATATCGGAAACAATTGAGAAATATGAACGTTGGATTGTACCAATTGTATTCATTGGGCTAGGTATTTATATATTGTTTGAAAATGGAACATTCAATGCTCTGATTTCATTTCTTCTTTGAAGTGGCGAATCCAAACCATAAAGTAAAGTATAAAGAGGTTATCCTATTGATTGGGATAACCTTTTTATATTTAACTAATTATCATTTACGTTAAACACATGTACTTAAAGTAAGAACATTGATTTAAACCATTTTTTTCATAATTTGCTCTTGATAAGATCCTCAACCATCATATGAAGATATCGAAGCTAAGAAGCGTCTTTATGAAGTGGGTAAATTGATTGGAATAGATGTCCTCGATCATATATCTTTACAGATGATTCATTCATTTCACTAAAAGAAAGTGGTCATCTCTAAAGGTTAGATATTATGTGTCTGACCTTTATTTTTTTATTAACGATTTGTCACCTTCGCATAGAAACAACCGAAATATTCATCGTCCCATATCTGTAAAAACAATACAGAATTTTTCCATCCATGACAAACGGTGTCTAATCGATTTTATAAAATAAAGGTACAGCGATAAGGGGTGGATTCATGAACAAAGCACAACGTCTTCTAACAATATATACTCGCCTCCTTAACAATCAAGGAGTTAACAAAATGAACCTAGCCGACGAGTTAGAAGTCGATGAAAGGACAATACAACGCGATATTGACGATATTAGAAACTACCTATTTGATAATGATGAATATCAGCAGAGAATGGAAGTTACGTATCAACATAAGACAAATGAGTACCGATTAATAAGGCATAATACATTACTGGATAGTAATATCTTATCAATACTCATTATGCATCTCAAAAACCATTCTTCTGTAATAAGTCGTGATATGTACGAACTATTAAAATCAATTATTTACAAGTTCTATAGTCATGATACAAAGCATCTTTTAGAACAGATAAACATGTTTCACGTAGTAGACGAAGAAAAAAACACTCTGACAGTGTTATCTATTTTACAAGAAGCAATACACCAACAGAACACAATCAAATTCAAATATCATGGAGAAGAAATTGTAGGAAATCCCGTACAGATTACAAGTACTCACAATCAATATAAGTTGTGGTTAAAGAAGAACAATCGACAATTTCGTATAAAAAATATTAAAAGTTTGCAAACAACAGATGCTGAAATATCAAATCCGGAAAAAGTAATGCAGTTCCACTTGTATCCGTTTCATATATGTAGACTTTAGCTTTATTATTCTTGAATCGTCTACACTTAATTGGACAACTCCCCTGAGGGGATGTATTGTTAAATTAAGAAAGTAGGCGATTCATCTAGTTGTATGTCAGTATTAAAATCGCGATATCCTTTTAGAATTTCCATACATAAAATATAACCCACATTATATTTTCCTAACTTGAAATGCAAGGGATGGACTAACTTTTCGATAGGAGAAGATCCTGTCTTATCACGCGAATATACTACTTTCCCAAACTCATCAATAACTACTGCAACATCTTTATTGTTTTTCCTATAGGAACTTATAATAATTTTATTATTTTCATTAGCTAGTTTTTGTACATCCATTAATTTATCGCTATTTGAAATATATCCTTCTGGAAATAAAAAATATCTACTTCAGGATGAGTAGTAATAGCATCTCTCAATTGGGTTATTTCTTCTTCTTGTCTTGGTTGTGCAATTAGTATCTTCATATAACACTCTTTCTTAGATTTATTATTAGTTCTGTATACATAATTTTTTCACATAACCTCTACACTCATAAATTCTGTCTACTACCGTTTCATCAATTTGCTTTCTATCTGTTACATGTCCAAATGTAAAAATCGGGTGAAAATGAGGATTGCTAGTCTTTATATCTCCACTTGTAAATACATGAAAATATGAGTTGAATTGAGAAAATCCATTTTTTATATACCATTGATTGCTTGAATCGTCTTCTCTAGTCCATGCTTCTAAATAATCTATACCTTCTAATTTCAATCTTTCTTCAGCAACCTCTAATAATTTTTGGCCAATACCTTTTGATTGATGATCAGGATGAACTGCGATTGTCTCTATCATTGCACCTTTTTGATGCTTATCATAGCTACAATAAGCATTTTTAATTTCGATATCGAGCAATCCAATCACTTGATTGTTTCCTACACAAATTAATTCAATACCATCGATTTTAGGTTTTGTTTGAAGAACATCATCAAAATACTGCGTGTAAAGAAATGATAAGGTTCTACATCGAATCCATGAATCTTCATATTTTGATGAATAATCTAAAATTTTCATAAAATTACCCCTTTTTTATTCCTTACTTCCTATAGTATAGTAACGCACCGATACACATAAAGTATGCATTGCTGTAAGGTAGAAAATCACTTTTTGTAAAAGTAATCTCTTCCTCGCTAATAACTTTATATCCTTTGCAATTCTCGGCGTTGTTTATACAAAAATTATAGAAATCTTCCAAGTTTATCTTTAATAAATATTCTACTTCTGTATCATGCTGAATACTACTTACATCTTCTTCTGACACTTCTAGAGTATATATATTTATAAACTCTCTATCGATCATATCACCTGAAGTCATCTCCTCAGGAAGCGTACATAAAAAGCTTAAACTTTCAAAGCCTACTTGAAGCCCCATCTCTTCTTCAATCTCACGCGTTCCATTATCGACTGTTTCATTATTTAATAAGTGTCCTCCAACTGTTACATCAATCATGCCTTTATAATCTTTAACATTAGAACTTCTTTTTTGAAGAAATATATTGTCATCTTGTGTAAATATACATTGAAACGTTTCGTGCCATTCCCCTTGTTGATGTATTTTCTGTCTACTATCTACACCTTTTAATTTTCTATTTTTATAATAAACATTTAATAACTCACTCATTCATATCTTCCTTTATCTCGAACTGGTATTATTCATAAATTATTTTATTACTAAATAAATTAATCTATAATCTATTAGATTATAATAATAATCACTTCTCAAATTTTGAGAAGTGATTGTCTTTATTTATATTTTTATCTGTTCATCAATAATTGCATCATCAATGACTTCTATTGTATTTGTATATTCAACTTTTTCTATTACACAACCTTTACCAATGATAATATTCTTTCCTCTCACTACATCGCATAACACATTTTCTAAACGAATTTCATCGCCTTCTATTAAATTACAAGACAGCTTTCCACTTTTATTTTCTGTAAACAATGATGCAAATAAACCTTTATTATCAGTTGTCTTTCCATCTAGTATAGTGATTTCTTTTCCACCAATTTCTTGTGCTGAACAATTATTCCCAAGCGTAATATTAATCGTTTCAGCATTTATCAAACCATCACTTTCAATTTTTCCACTACATTCAAAATGATCAACTTCGATATCACCTTCAACTGTTAAATAACCAGATACTTTTAATCGTTCACCCGTAATATTTCCTTCAACATCTAACATACCAGATACATGGACGTCTTTACCTTCTATACTTCCCTCAACATTAGCCTTACCGCTTGTTTTCATAGTATCAGCTTTTAATGAACCTTCGATGCTAGTCATTCCTGATACTTTGAAATCTCTAACTGAAATATCACCCTCAGCATCCATTTTTCCACTTACTTTAATTAAATCAGCTTTAATATCACCAGTTACTGATCCCAAACCTGTAACTTTAATTTCGCCATACTCTCCAGCAGTTATCGTTGTCATTGCATTAATATTTAAATTCGTTGTCATTATGATTACCTCTTTTCAATTTTTGTTTTACAGCTAATTGAATTTTTGTATCATCTAATTCATAAATAATCTTTGCATTTTCACTTATATTTACTATCTCTTTTGCGCAAACAAGAATGAACACTCCCATTGCTCGCACAAAATAATAATTTACATCTTTCACTTCACTGTGGTGATATGTTTGTGCACTTTCTAATACTTCTTCTTTGGAAAAATATCCTGAATTTAAGGTAAGTTCTATAAACATCAGTGTCATAACTTCATTATGCGAAACATTGTTACGTTTGTTAAAGATTGATTCTGCAATTTCCCAATAAGGCTCTGCAAACAAACTACTACTATAGTCTTCTTGGTCAATTAGTTCATAATCCTCTTCAAACATTCTATACAAATCATCTAAAGAATGATCATCTTTTAATGTTTTTATCATTTCTATACGCTCAATCATCTTATTTCTAGGAAAAAATGCTTCTTGACCTGTATAAGTAGACTTTCTTATAAACCAATCTTCAGGAATCAACTTTTTTCTTTTCCAACGATATAACTGACCGTAGCTAATATCACATACTTGTAGCAACTCTTTTTTAGATATTAAATCCTCCATATCATCACCTCGAAAACAGTGTAACATAACATTGTTATGTTAGTAAAGTGATTAAAGTTACAAAATTTATTTATTTACCCTCTTGATCGCTCACGACAAAATTAGATGAATAACCTATCCTTGAAAATTAAAAACCTCATAATCTTTTCAATTGTGAAAAGATCATGAGGTTTATTCAAATATCTATTATAGTAACTGAAATAGAAATATACTGATAAGCACTAGAATACCAAATGCTGCTGTAAAACATGTCACGATTATTATTTTTTCCCTTTTAAATTTCTTCTCATCTCTTGGTGTATGTCGTATTACTTCACCGTTTTCCATATAATCTAATATCTCTTTATATGTTTGAACATCATACTTCTTCTTCAATCGCTCAATCTTATTGGCAAAATAAAATGAAATCATCCACAAAAGTAGCGGAACAAGAAAACCAAACCACCCATCACTAAATTTAAAAGCAGCACCAAAAGATACAGCACTTAATAATGTAAAAAGCATCATTAAATTTCCATACCTACCCATATTACTGTGATCCACTGCATTTCTCATCATCTTAACATCTCCTTTAACAAGTTGGTCTAAAGAAACGTTAAACAAAGAAGCAAGCTCAATCAAATTATGTAAATCCGGATAACTTCTTTCATTCTCCCAATTCGATATGGTCTGACTTGAAACAAATATCTTTTCTGCTAATTCTGCTTGAGATAAATCGTTCTCTTTTCTGTAATATCTAATTTGATTGCCTACATCCATGTTCAACAGCTCCTTCTTCCCACTAACCATAACTTGATTAAAGATTTCGTGCTATCTAATATCTTTATAATACAACAGAATAAGGGCTATAAAATGTTTTATAGTCATTATTTCCTAGGAAATATAATGACTAACTAGCTATCTGTATATAAATAATTCTTCTTTACTCTAACGTCACGTCATACCTTACGATAGAATCATGGAGGTGATGACATGAAATTTTATCAAATGCCATTGTTTAATAAATTATTGGTGAGAGATATTGAAAAAGCTGAGAAGTGGTATAAACATACTTTAGGATTTAGAAGTGTTTTCAAGTTTCGCAATGAAGATAATGAAGTGATAATGAATCATTTAAGAAAAGAAAAATATCAGGACATCATGCTGATTTTGTCTAATGACTTTACTATTGGAAATGGTTGTTTCATTAATGTTCTTGTTGATGATATCGAAACAATTGCTAATTCGATATCTGAGAAGTATGTAATTACACCTTTAGAACAAATGCCGTGGAATGCAGTGGAAATGACAATTGTAGATCCAGAAGGTTATCAAATAACATTAACGGAATCGAATATTAATGAAGAGGATTTTGAGAAGTTAATGAATAATGTTTCTAAAAACTATTAAAATAAACAGTAGCGATTAAAATTTTAAATCGCTACTGTTCTATATATTACATATCAAACTTATATTCACCCATCTTATAAAAATGTTCAGTCTGCCATTTCTGACTAACCATTGCAGTTTTATTCAAATCTTTGACCCATGGCGGATAGACTCTAAAAGCCATTTTTCCCTTTGATTTTTCCGACTGAATAATACCTTTTTCAATTAAGACGCTGACAGGAAAAACAAACTGTCCCTCATTATTGTTATCTAGAATATTAACTACGAGGTAATCGCCTATATCATTTTTATTGAATGATGTATTTTTATGATTTTCATCTTTCTTCCATATTGCAACGAAATATCCCGGTTTCTTAGGTGTTTTCTTAGCTAATCTACTTATAAAATTAAAATTCCCACTTGAAATATGTAAACCTTCATACTCCTTATTCCAATCTTCTTTTTCTACAATTATTTCTCTATCTTCGAATATTTTGTTCCATATTTTAAAAGAATGCATTATGAGTACACCTCTAACAGTCTTGCAGTAAATTTTATTTTATTATACGATCTCTTTGAATTCAATATCATGATATGCATTTGTCCAGTGAAACGGTTGTAACTCTCTTAATGACTTATATTCTAAATTATCACTGTCATTAGTAACAGCCACCTTAACATTGTTCCCCCAATAAAGTAATCTTTCTTGGCATGTACCGCATGGTGTTAACACTTTAAATTCACTATTTTCGTCATCTCTTACTACACAAATACTATGTGTAATAATATCATCAAATTTATGAGCTTCTAAAATCGCTCCTGTTTCAATACATAGTTCTGTTGAAGCATTAATTACCTCGGGAGCAACTGAAATATAAATTTCACCTTTCTTGGAATACATCGCTGCAGCACCTCCCCATCCTTTAGGGAAACGTTTAATAATAAAAGATTTAGCTTCATCAAATAACTTTTGTTCGATACTCATTTTAATGCTCTCCTTTTCTTTGGATGCTGTTTGAACGATATGTTGTAACCCGTTCTTTTCAAATATTTTATGTTTCTTCATACCTATTTTTGCAGCTACCTTTTGAGAAGGTAGATTATCTATAGTTGAATATGAATATATTTGTTCAAATCCTAAAAAATCAAAAGCATAGTCCATACATGCTTTCGCCGCTTCTGAGGCATAACCTTTGTTATAGACCACAATTATATGTAGCATAATTTTCGATATTCCACTTAATCCATTCTTCAACCTCATGCTCATTAAACGGATGATCATAGTATTGCATAGATATAGGATCAGAGAGGACTTTAGCTAAATTTTCTTTGTCATCTTCTCTTAACTCACGTAGGATTAAACGGTCTGTTTCTAAAATATCCAAATAAATCACACTCCCTAAAAAGTCTGTTTTGTATTGCTAGTTCGCATCTCTATATTCTATTATCTTTTTTGACTATTAAATTAGTTGCTAAATATTGTTTTACGAATTTACCTTATTCATTAGTTTATTATGTCATCAGTTTTAATAGAAAAGTTATACATGTAATCATACTTTCAATGAAAAACTCCCTACTGACTTTTAAATACATTAATTGACAATAGGGAGTTTATTCAATTAATTATTTATTTCGAGATTTTATGACTTAATATAATTTAATATCCCAATGATCTCCATCCTCATTCAGCTCATAAAAAAATTCTGATAGCTCTGGATTGATAAATATTTCGTACATTTCCATAAAGTCATTACTTACTTTATAATGTTTTAATTCATCCTTTTTTATCCAGAATACCTCTCCTTCTGGTGACGATTGCAACTCACCTGTAAAGTCAGTTGTTTTATAGAGTAGGACGATATATCTCTCATCTGATTCAGTTATAAATTGTTTTATACCACATAGTTTAGGATTTCGAACAGTTAATCCTGTTTCCTCCAGAACTTCACGAATGACCGAATCATGAAAGGATTCACCCACTTCAACATGCCCTCCAGGAAATGTTACACCTGGCCACGCTTTACCTTGTCGATCCTGAACTAATATATAATCATCAGGTCATTCTATCATGCACATATTCGTAATAATTGTCATCTTTGCTCTACTCATCATATGCCCTCATCTCAGTCCTATTTAATTCGATTATAACATTTCTTATAATAATTATTAGCGCATCTCTCAAGACTGCGGTATTTCCTAGATATTAACCGCATCATTTATGGTAAACTTCAGTAGATTGGTTAATAGTGAGATTTATTTATATAAACAAAAAAGACATGTCAAATCGACATGTCTTTCGCCTCTATCCGCGTGGTTAGACGCAGCAAGGTAGGTCTTCCCTTATTCCTTATATTCAATAATAATTGAAAAGTCACCTATTCGCAAGTATTTATTTCAATATAGTGATTAATTACCTTACTAATACTATCAATATATTTTATTATATAATTATAACTATCATAATAATCTCTGTTTAATGATAACCTTTGTAGTAGTCTTTGAAGATTACTAGAAGCTCTATTTTTTATAGATTGATTGCAATACTTATTATGAATCATCAACAATGTTGCAATATCAATAAATGGTTTAGACTGCTTAAAATGTACCTCAATGTTATGCAAACTGAAATAACTATTTAATTCTGCCGTTACATTCGTATCATCAAATAATGGGACATTAATTACAGAATTATGTGCACAACTATTTCTTATATTCCTCACTAACACTAACTGATTACTAGCCAACTTAAATATTCTATTTTTAGAAGTTTCATAATAAAAAGTTACAAATTTTTCAAAATGATAAAAACTCATAATTTCAAAAGCAACCCAATATGGCGTATTCTGATAAAACTTTTCCCATTCTGGATAAACTTCGTTTTTATTCATTTTATATTTAAAAATATCTCTCTTAGTAATATTTGTTTTATCTATAAATTGATCAATTATATTATATCCATCTTCATTTGGTATCATACTTAAATATTTGTTTAATAATACTTTTAAAGAATGCTCTATATCTAATGTTAGTTGTAGTAATGTATATCTCATTTCCATATCAATGGATGCTAAGTCCGATAAGCAAGCAAATTCTACATTATAGCTGCCATCTATATTTTTCATAAAACTTTTCCGAAAATAGAATAGTTTAAAAAGATAAGTTTTATCTAGTAGAATGTTTTGTGCATCTTCTTCGTTAATAATATTGAAATATATTCCTTTGTCCTTTAACTTCTGGATTTGTGCCACGATAGTTAGCTTGTTTTTCATTAATCATCACCTAATGAATTTTTTATTAAATTCATTATAATATAAATAAACGAACATATGTTCTATTTATGATAACTTTCAGCGTATCGGTTAAGAGTGCGGTTTTAAGTCTACTTTAGTACATGTTCTATGAAATCCGTTAAATATGTTTCGGCAAAGGCTGCAATGATAAATAAAGGTAATGCAATAAATACATAAACTCTGATCAAGTTATACATAGCTTCTAAAATAGATAGTCCATATCTCTTTTCTTTTCTGAAAAAATTACTTACCTTTCTAACGATTGATTTGTTCAATGTCCATAGTCCGCTTGCAACAAAACAAAATGCTAGAATTTCTATCAATGTATGTGGTGTAGACGATAATACTAATATCCATCCAAAATCAGGAACCACATGAATGGCAAAACCAAATATAATTCCAGTAATGATTGTAGTAGATATTACATTTAAAAAATAAAGAAATGGAATAGGTATTAGAGATAGAATAAACATTTGCAACGGTACAGTAAACCCATTATTTACCACATACATCCATACTTTATCAAGTCCTTTTAATTCTGCAGAATTTGAAGGTAACTTACTGGCTATGTCTTTAAATATTTCTTCTGATGGATAAAATACTAGTGAAATAATAAAAGTTACAATGGCCACTAACATCATAATGCCATAAATAATAAAGGCTCTCTTAATACAACTTACTTCTAGATTTTTCATATACTACTCCTTTTAAAAGATTTTAGATATCTTTTGACTTCATTTTTTGAATTTCATTTTTATATCTTTCTTTCCTCTTTTGAAGACCAAAGTAATAGTCAGCAAGTAGGATAAGATTTCCTATTATTGCTCTATACCATAAGTATTCAATATCTTGGTGTACGAATTTAAAATTATAGATTACATATAAGTTAAAAATTACTGGTATAACCAAACCTAGCAATTTGTTATCACGTGAAGCTAAATAGCGTTGCAATCCAAATAAAACTAAAATTAAGAAAATCAATTCAACAATATTAAACATATGTTACCTCCATAATTTGTATTATGACATTAGCTTACAACAATTTTTAATAAAGTTAAAGTATTTTTTAATTTTATTAAAAATATTGTTGTTTAATTATTGATTTTTATTAATATAAGCTTTAGAATGAATTTAAAGATTGGGGGAGCAAGATGGAAAGAAATGAATTACCAGACTGGTTATTAAAATTAGATAAAGAAGATATTGAATTTATGAAGAACTTTGTTTTAGAATCAGGTTCATTAAAAAGCATCGCCAAAATGTATGATGTTTCATATCCAACTGTAAGGATTAGACTTAATGCTTTGATCCAAAAAATAGAATTAGCTTCACAAGAAGAAAACTCAGGACTCGTAAACTATGTGAAATCTTTGGCTATTGATGAAAAAATAAGTTTAGAAGAGGCTAAGAAAATCATTAATCTATATAACAGTGAAAAGGAGCAATAAAATGACACAACATATTATAAATGCTTTAATATTTGCAGCTATATTAGCTTCACAATTTTTTTTATCCAGAACAAAGTATAAATTTCTAGGTCTAGTCGTACCTATTTTATGCACATTATATGCGGCTTATCTATATATCAATGAAGTTTGGCCTTTATGGGCTTTAGGAGTATTATTATTAATTGCGTATGCATTATTATATTTAGAATATGAAAGTGCACAGAAAGACTACAGCAAAAAAAGAACTTCTGAGTTAAGTAAAATGAGAAGTCAAGATTTATAAGTCCATCTTTGCACTAAAATCCAAAAATATCATATGGTATGGAGTGAATTGATATGTGTTTAGATAATTTAGATCATTTACATGTTGGATTTTATGATAATGGCTATGATATTGAAGCAACAATTTATCAAAAAAATAATGTATCTATTTTTTATTTAGATGACGAACAAGACATAGACTATGATCAACTTAAAAAGTATGAACATATTAAAAACCTTGGTTATAAAATTTTAGAAGTTAATAAAGAAAACTTAGAATATGATGAAGCCTATAATTATTTTAAAAAATGGTTAAATGACAATAGAATTATAAACAAATAAAAAATTATTTAGTTTCTCACTAAAAATAAAAAAGTAGCGACTGATTTGATTCAGTGCTACTTTTATTCGTTACTGCTACCAACTTCAACAATAAAATTAATTGCTAATAACTATATCTCCATTAAAAGAGCTCATCCACTAAAATATAATATTTAACCTTTTGCATATCTAATTGAAATCCTAAGAGCAATTCGAGTTTACTCTTGATAACTTCTTCACTACTCTGATTATCATAAAAATAGTTCCTATAGCAAAGTGCTATATCTCGATAAGGATCACCAAGACCACCTCGTCCCAAATCAATATAACCTGAAATATTACCATCTTTAATCAAAATATTTGGCGTACATAAATCACCGTGCGTGTAGCTTATTTCTTCTTCTGGTTGATTATCTTTTAAAAAAATCAGACATTTAATTAGATTTGATTTTTTCTCATTAATATTTTATTACTCATCATTAAAACACAACATATGATTAAATAAACTAAATATACTAATAAATATAATATGGTAGTGTAGTTGAGGATACTTACTATAAGAAAATACCAAATCAAGCTATAATTTGGATCTTGTATTAATAAAGTTATTAATGCTATAAATCTAGAGAGTACAACAAAACCAATAGACATAAAAAGATACATGAAAGTTAGGCGTAAAGGATGAATATTTTTTTTATAAACTTTGTATATCCCTGTTATTAAAGGGATACTATAAATCAAATTTTCAAATAGTGATAAGATGATATAAAGTATATTTCCATGTCTATGATATAAATACGACCAATCTAAATTTTTCTTTAGTAGAAATATTATAATTATTCCTACTACACAAGCTATATTTATCCATAATCCCTTTGATTTTTTATTTAACATTCGGATCATACTTTATTTGTCCCTCCATATATAAATCATCCATTACGGCTGCAAATTTCTGTGCATTATAACTCGACATACCTTTATTCTCTACATTCTTCACACTTATACCTAACATCATATTGGGATTATTTTGATCATATCCAACAAACCAACCGATTTGAGCTCCTAACCCCTCTTCTCTAGAAGTTTTCAATTCTGCAGTGCCAGTTTTTCCAGCAAACTGTGCATAATTTCTTTCTGTATCCAATCTATGTGTCCCAGTAACTACTTTTCTCATGCTTCTTGTTAATATATCTAGGTCATCTTTTGAAATAATATGATTTTTCCAAATGTCTTCTTTTGTTGTTTCAAATAATTTAGGTTTCATCATTTTACCTTCATTAATTAAAGCACTATAAATAGATAATATTTGTACTGGACTTATAAGTATTTCTCCCTGGCCATATCCTGAATCAGCTAGTAATATTTCATTTTTAAAATTATTTTTTAAACTTTCTGGATTTGCAATTTGTCCTTTTTGAAAATAATAATCAGAAGGAATATTTTTCCCAATATCTAAAGCTTTCATGCCCTTAATAAATTTTTCGGAACCCATATCGAGGGTAGCTCTTGCAAAAAATATATTATCAGAATGTGCTATCGCTTTTCCTAAATCAATATCTCCATTAACTTCCTCAAACCTTGTAACTTCATATCCTCCCCATGAAGAATTTCTCTGCCATCCCTTAGTTACTATGTTGTAGCTAGTTGATGCGTCTATAGTCCCATTATTCAATCCTATGATAGATGTTATTAATTTCTGAGTAGATCCTGGGGAAGAGGTTGTCTGAAATTTATTTAACAGGGGCTCTTTCTTATCATTAACTATCTTTTTGTAGTTTTCGTCGGAAATGCCGAACATAAACTCATAGGGGTCATATGCAGGATAACTAACTAAAGCTAATAATTCACCAGTTTTAGGATTCATGGCTACTCCTGAACCATTATCTTCTTTTAAATGACCATATATACTTCTTTGTACTTTGCTATCAATTGTTAATATAATGTCCTGTCCATTTTTTGGTTTCTTTTCTAACAATACATCTTCATCATTATTTAATGCATCATCACTAGTTATGATAACTTTGTAACCATCTTCATTTTGCAATTGTTTATCATATTGTAGTTCGATACCACTTTTTCCTACGATTGAGTGTTCATCATAATCCTTAAACTTTTTATTCTTTAATTCTTCAGCATTAATTTCTCCAACATACCCTAAAAGATGTACTGTTGCTTCTCTTAATGGATAAACCCTACCTTTTGTTTGATTAACCGTCAAATGATATTTTTGGATACCCAATTTAAGTTCATCATCCAATTCTATGTACGATTTTAAAGGTACAAAAACACCTTCTTTTACCCATGTTTGTTTTAATTTTTTATTTAGTGTCGATTCACTTATTGATAACAATTTTGAAATATTTTTCTTATTTTTTTTATTTAAATTTTTAATATCTATTCCAACTTCGTAATGAATTCCGTCTTTCGCTAAATCAATCCCGTTTCTGTCTAGTATTTTTCCTCTGAAAGATTCCAAGGTTTCTATACTGATTTGATTTCTATCAGTCAATCCCGGTATTATAACCTCAGGTGACCAATCCAAAAGCCATTTTTTTGTTATTTCATCCTTTTCAAAAGAATAGTTTCCTTCTCTAGAAAAATTACCAAATTTAGTTCTAAAATTTAATTTCGCACTATATTGACGTTGATTTTTTTTCTTTTGCACGAGTCGTACATTACTAACTTTCACTTCTTTAATACCAAGAGAAGCATCAATCTTATCCATTCTTTTATATCTCTGATCTTTGTCGTAAAGACTTTTAGATAAGAATGTCGCGTGCTCATTCAGATAATCCGAATCCCTTAATTCAATAGCATCAAATATTTTATCAACTTCATCTTTTTTCACAAAATTATATGCTATTAAAAGGAAAATACATGTAATTAAAATTGCTAAAGCTTTATTTTTCATAACAACCTCCTTGATTACATTTGTGATATATTACAAATGTAATATATCACAAATGTAATCATCAGTCAAAATATGTTATAATTATATTGGAGGTGTTTAATGAACTTTATAATTGTTAGTATAATAATAAGTGGACTATCTTATACTCTCGCTAAAATGTATAAATTATTACTGTATAAATATAAAAGAGTAGATTATAAAATATTTCCTTGGGTTATTGTACTGTTAAGTACATTTATACCTTTAATACAATTTAATTTTTCGCCCTTTAAAAATGCAGAATTACTTATTGAACCAATCGGTAAAAATTTAAATCCACTTCCAGTTCCTATCAAGAAAATAGATACGAAAGATTTAGCGGTTTCAATATCCAACATAAATTATAATTTTCAAGAGTTAGTTAATTCCTTTTGGTTTATTGGTATTTTTATATACTTTCTTTACTATTTAATGGTGATATTAAAGCTTATAAAAATAGTTAACAATTCTAAGCTATCATTAAATTATTCTTGCAAATATGATTACAATATATACATTTCTCAAGAAACAACCTCACCTTTTACATGCTGGATTGGTAAGCACGCAATATTTATACCTGCAAAATTACATAAGAAATTAGACAGCAGGGAAATTGATGCAATTATTAAACATGAAATTACTCATATACGAAGAAAAGATATTTTTAAAAATTATCTTTTTATTATCAATAAAATTGTTTTTTGGTTTAATCCTTTTGCTCATTTCATATCGAAAAATGTAGTAAATGATTTAGAAACAGCTTGTGACATGGAAGTGATTAAAAGTTCATCAAAAGCTGAAAGAAAAATCTATGGCATGACATTATTGAAAATCAGTCTTATAAACAGTAAAAAAGAACACTTTATATTGAACTTTGGTTCACCCACTAAATTTTTAAAAAAACGAATAGCTTTTATAAGTAGAAATGATTATATATCCGTTTCTAATAAAGTACGAATTCTTTTTCTAAGTTCTACATTGCTAATACTCATTACAATTAAGCCATTGATGGCATATGAGAATATATCAAATTCTAGTTACTCTGATGTCAATCTAAAATCATTAAATTATAAGAATGTTAACCTACAAAAATATTTTTCCGGATATGAAGGAAGTATTGTTGTATACAACATTAAACGAGATAAATTTTTTATCTATAACCAAAATATAGCGTTAGAAAGAACATCTCCTGATTCAACTTATAAACTGATTAGCAGTATTTTTCACCTTAACAATAAAACAATATCCATAAATCAAAATAAATTACTTTGGAACGGAAAGAAAACACCTTTTAAGGTATGGAATAGAAATCAAAACCTCGATACAGCATTAAGATATTCGGTAAATTGGTACTTCGAAACATTAGATAATTATACTGATAAGAAAGATTTATCACATTATTTATCTGAATTAAATTATGGGAATAGCAATATTGAATCTTCTTTAAATAGACCGTACTGGTTAGAATCTAACTTGAAAATTTCTCCATTAGAACAAACTATGATATTGAAGCGATTCTATATCAACGATTCATTATTTAAAACAAAATATACTGATTTAGTAAAAAATTCTCTATATACTTCTAAAAATAACTATAAGATGTGGGGAAAAACTGGTACTGCTATTATTAATAAACATGAGATAAAAGGCTGGTATGTAGGTGGTTTTGAACAAGATCAGGAACCATATGTATTTGCAACATTAATCAAAAAAAATGATGAGGCAAATGGAGAAATAGCTAAAAAGATTTCTGAAAAAATTATCAAAACAAATCACTTTTATTAAAAGGATGTATAAATCTATGAATAAAATAAAAGAATTACCTTCTAGTGAATTTATAATAATGCAAGTTATTTGGAAAAGTAATGAGGCATTGAGTGCTAAACAAATTATTGATCTGGTACTTAATGATAATGAATGGAGCCCCAAAACAATTCGAACTTTAATCGGAAGACTTGTTGATAAAGATTTTCTATCAAAAAAAAGAAAACAAAATGTCTACATGTATGCACCGATTATAGATGAAGATATTTATAAAAAACATTCTACAAAATCCTTCTTAAATAAACTTTACGATGGCACCCTTAGTAATCTTGTAATGAACTTTGGTACACCTGAAGAATTGACCGAAGAAGAAATAAAGGATTTGAAAAAATTACTTGATAAAATAGAAAAATAATTATTACAAAAATTTAAAAGCCAATTATATCAATTCACTAATGAAATTTTATATAATTGGCGGGATTGTAAAATAAACTGTGTAAGTAGAGTGCGTACGACTCTGCTTCGCAGTTTATTTTACAATCCCTTAATCAACCCTTACAATTCACTAAATATAATTACTCCTAAAAATAGTTTAGAACTTCTATATATTTATATTTCCAAGGAAATAATTATACGCCACTATATTATCTATATTTTTAGTTAAAGGATATTAATTTGTCTAATTTCTTTTTCCAATATGATTCTCTTATATACATCAATAATATCCAGACATATATAAATAATACAACTCATAGTAAACTAAATATCAAAACATATTTTTCATCCTTAATATTCTCTAGCTGTGCTCCAATATATAACATAAAAAAGTTGTATATAATAATTACTAACAGAAATAACTTGTTCTTTGCACGACGTTCATTTATTTGTTCAATTTGCTCCTCTGAATAATTATCGTATTATTTTTATCATCTACATTATTTTGACTAAATAAATCGCTTATAGGAACTCCTAATACGTTAGCAACAAGTCCCATACTTTCTAAACTACTTTCCTCACCTTTTTCAATCCTTTGAATCGTTGGCACACTTAGTTTGCTTCTTTCGCTAAACATTCTTGTGTACATCCCTTAGCTTTTCTTAATTGGGCAAAATTATTATTTTCTTTCATAACCTCATTCCTTTCCGATTGATTAGGAAAAGTATACTAAATATCCCAAATTATTACACGTCAGTAAAGCGACAATAAGCTGACAACCAAACGACACATGGTGACAATAACAACTATTATCATTAGGTATCGTTAATCATTTAATACTGGTTGACTTAGAGTTCTTAAAACAACGAATCTAGTACATGATTGTAATCCTTGTATTTAAAGTAATTGGCGTTATTTCTGTTTTAACAGAAAGACGTTATATAGCGCTATTTACAATCCCATTTTTAGATGATTTAATTAAAATTTTTTAACCGTCTATATAATGAAAGGCAGTTTATTTATTCTAATATCACCGATTATAAATTTGAATATTTATCATTCTACAAAATGAATATTCATAGAAGATAAAACATCTAGTAAATATATTAATTTTATACAATCCAATTTATTAATAGTTTCAATATCCATTATGCCATGCATTAATCTATTTCTGTTTATATATTTTGGATCTTCTAAGTCGTTATCAATGCTATAATAACTTTTAATCAGCAGCACGGTATATTGTGTAATAATTTCCTCTATACCCGATTCATTATCACGGACATGCTTATTCAAAATGTTATGTATATTTTTGTATTTAGATTCTCTTTTTTCTTTGCATGCTCTATATATGGTTAGATAATCAATTACCGCCAAGGATAGCATAGCAACTTCAGTGTACCGCTTATTTTCAAAATTACTTAAAATTCTTTTAATATATGATTTCTTAAGATGATAAAACTCATTTTCAATTAAATTTTCTTTTATAGTGACATAATGTTTTTTGAAAGTTATATAAATATCTTCATCTGTAATTTTATTTTTTTCAAGATAGATATCATAGTAATCAGAAAAATATTCTAAAGACATACTCATTTTATACTGCTCGCAATATTCAATGAATTGTTTTAAGCTTTCAGTTATTTGTCTAACTGTTTCTCTTATCTTATCAAGATTAACACTTGCGGTAATATTATTAATAAGATTTATTTTTACTTTTATACTATCATTCAATATCTTATTAACTTCGGCAACTGTTTCAGTGATAATGTCGTTTGGCGTTACAAAGTTCATTTTAGGTAATTTTAATGTTTCTAAATTCATTGTTACAGTTCTACTAACATTAAAATTTGGTATGTGAATATTATTTAAAACATTAACGCTATCATTAATAAATCTCTTTTGTTTGTTTATCGCTTCTAAATAAACAGATGGTATGTATTCTTTGTTTACATTTTTAATATTTCTTTTTTTTGTATACAATTTCTTGTCTATTCTGATCAATTTATATTTCACGGTTTCACTCCTCAATATATAACTGATAATAACTATAAAAGAAAAGCCCTCATCTTATTTTTTAGATAAAAAAGAGCTTTCTATTTTTTTAAAATTTTTCAAATCAAATTCTTAAAGTAACTATTAAACAAATAGCTGTTCAATCATCTCAATGATATCATCATTCTGAAATTGAGCTTTAAACTCTACATCCATTCCCTCAGCTTTCATTGTTTCAAAGAATGATTGGGCTGAACGAATACGATTTTTTTCTTCGCCACGTAGACTTTCTCAATTTTTAACATCTTTAGTTTCTACAATAAATCCTACTCGATAGTTATTCTAGCTACAATAAGCATTTTTAATTTCGATATCGAGCAATCCAATCACTTGATTGTTTTCTACACAAATTAATTCAATACCATCGATTTTAGGTTTTGTTTGAAGAACATCATCGTAGTACTGCGTGTAAAGAAATGATAAGGTTCTACATCGAATCCATGAGTCTTCAAAGTTCTGTGTATAATTTAAAACTTTCATAGAAACACCTTTCTAAATTTAATTTGATGAACACGTTATTGACAAAATATTCAATCAATTATATCATATGTCTAATTTAATTTTATGTAAATTAAATCAAGAAATTTCTACTAAATTTTTATTAGATAAAACGTATCAAAAAATATAATGTTGTAAGGGAGTTATTTTATGAAGATCTTAGATATAAAAAGGGCGAATGCTATAAGAGTGGATAAATTTGATTCGCTGGATTTTTATATTAATCGTATAACAAATATTAATTCCAAAGTTATGATTAACATTGCCAATTTAGATTCGAATGGCGTAATTGGAAGTCATAAAGCACCAGTCAATCAATTATTAATTGTTACAAATGGTGAAGGAAAAGTACGTACTAATATGACTGATTTTATACCTATTTCTATAAATCAAGCTGTCTTTTTTAATGCAGGAGAAGTTCACGAAACAAGAAGCGATACAGGTATGGTAGCTATAATTATTGAAAGTCCAGATTTAAACTATGATTCTCTTTTGATTGAATAGATTTTTTAATCAATATACTAAAATTCAGGTTTTCGATAGTAAAATCCCCATATTGAAATAATCTTCAATATGGGGACAAAATATTTATACGTTCTATTTTAAAGGATAACTTTCATATCATTTAAATTTCTTATTGTATAGGTAGCACTCACATCTTTATCTCCAAAATAACAACTATCAATCCCTGCATTCTTTGATCCTTCTATATCAGAAGAAATCGTATCACCTATCATCAATACTTCTGCTTTATCTTTAATACGTAATGCCTCAAAACAATGCTCAAAGAATCTTACGTCTGGTTTTTCATATCCGATTTTTTCTGAAATGAAATGATAATCAAAGTATTTATATATTCCCGATGCTTTCATACGCTGCATTTGTGTATGATAGACACCATTAGATGCTGAACAAGTAATGATTCCTTTAGCTTTTAGATATTGTAGTAGCTCTTCAGCATCCTCGATTAATTCATGGCTATTATTTAATACTTCTCTAAATAGCATCTCTTTCTCAATACCATCTGCCTCAATACCTATACTCTTAAAAAATTTCTCAAACCTAGTATCAAGTAATTCTTTACGTGTAATAATTCCGCTCTCTAATTCAGCCCAAAGTTTACCGTTAATATTTTTATAGCGATCCATCATATCATCGTTAAGTTCAATTTGCTCACTCAAAAACACTTTATTAAGCGCTTCTTTTTCTGCAATATTAAAATCAAGTAATGTATTGTCTAGATCAATAAGTACATATTTATACATCTCATTCTCCTCTTCCTAAAGTAATCATTATTTTCTTCATATATCCCCTTTGAGATAAGCATAGGGTAATATAAAAAGCATAAGGTATGAGATTTCTCATACTTCATGCTTTTCAATTGCTATTTTCAGTTTTTCATACGACTTAATTCTATATGTTTTATCTACTTTTTCAATGATATCTTCGTCGATTAATTCTTTTAAGGTAAACATTAAATGTCTGTATGATGTTGCAAGGTATTGCGATAAATATGTAAAATTTTCATCGACTACTCCGTCTATGTGAGTTCTTTGAATATGCCTTAACAAACGAGGTTTCAGTTTATATTGTTGCATCTCAGTGAAATGGTGGGTACGTGATAATAACTTAGTAGCCAAATTTATAGATAAATATTTTAAGAAATTCGGATCATCTTTAAGAACATGGA
This sequence comes from Macrococcoides goetzii, assembly GCF_002742385.2. Lineage (GTDB taxonomy): Bacteria > Bacillota > Bacilli > Staphylococcales > Staphylococcaceae > Macrococcoides > Macrococcoides goetzii. The sequence goes on along the minus strand of NZ_MJBI02000002.1, from coordinate 8,225 downwards.
TATAGTCAGATTCTTTTATTTTTATAACTGAACTTTCACCATTTGATAGAACGACTTTCTTCTGACTTTCCACACCTAATAGTCCTAATTCACCTATTAAATCTCCAGATTCAAGGTATTGTATTAACGATATCTTACCATTTTTATGATATTCGTAAATCTTATAAATACCTTTATCTATAAGGTAGAGATTATTCTCACTCGAATATTCATTTATCAATTCATCATTATGTTTTAACTGGATAGCTTCAAAATCGATTTCACTTCCAATGATTAATTCTAGTAATTTGTTCATCGTTCAATCTCCTGTTATAACCAAAATGAGTCAACTATTGATCTTTATCTTTATTACTAAATGCGACTATCAATGCAATAAATATTGGTATGAAAACAACAAACCAAAGATATCCCGACATTTCAAATACCCCCTTACATATTAATTTGTATTTAAAGCCTCATTAAGGGCTCGAATAGAATCTGATATAGCTCTTTTACTTATTTCAGAATCAGGAACCATTGCTTCGAACTCATGGTATCCACCTGGATATAAATGAAACTCAACAAGTACGCCTGCTTCTGTTAATACTCTTACATAGTTCATCGTCTCATCTCTAAACGGATCAAGTGAACCGACTGTCGTATATGTAGGTGGTAAATCACTAAAATCTGTTTCACGCATTGGTGCTGCATACTTCGGTGTATCTCCTTCAACACCTTTCAGATACATTGACCAGGCGAACTGATTCAGTTCCTTACTCCATACTCTTTTATCATCAAATTCATTGCTTGAATATGTGGTACAGCTATCATCAATCATTGGGAATAACGGCATTTGAAACTTAATCTTTGGACCTTTACGATCTCTTGCTAATAACGTTAAAGCTGCCGTTAGTCCACCACCTGTACTTCCTCCAACCACTGCAAGTCTATCAACATCAGCATTAAGTTGGTCTTTATTTTCAACAATCCATTGAAGTGCTAGATAACAATCTTCAATTGCTGCAGGATATGGATTCTCTGGTGCTAATCGATAATCCACCGAAACTACAACACAGTTCACGTCTTTTACATATCGTGCACACTTAGCATCATTACCCTCTACTGAACCAAACATATAACCACCACCATGGATAAATAACACGACCGGTAATGTATCTGTTTGGTTCACAGGAGCATAGACTTTGAACCTAACTTGTATATCCTCCTCATCATGCTTAGCAAAGTATTCTTTCTGAGTAATCGCTTCATCAATATAAGGCTGAATTAACAGTTTATTAGCTGTTCGGATTGAGGGAAGCTTTTCTTCTGACAAATCCATGGGTGTCAGTTTCTTAAATGTTTCTAGTAATTCTTTATGTACTCTACTTTCCACTTACAAGACCTCCATTATTAAAAATCTCATCATTTATGATAACTTTCCCCCCTAATAATCCTAAACCCTCGATACACCTGCTCAAGCAGTATCACCTTCATCATCTGATGCGGGAAGGTCATCTTACTGAATGATAGGGCGTAGTTTGAGCGGTCCATAACGGATTGGTGCAGGCCGTTTGATCCTCCGATGATAAAGGTCAGATGGCTTTTACCGGTATTCATCTTTTGTTCGATGTCTTTTGAGAGTTGTACTGAATCCAGTTGTTTACCGAGTATCTCCAGCGTATACACAAAGCTGTCATCTTTCACTTTAGATAGTATTCTATCCGCTTCTTTCTTCTTCGCAATCTCAATATCTTTCTCACTCATATTATCCGAATCTTTCTCATCCGCCACTTCAATCAATTCCATTTTCGCATACGCACCAAGTCGCTTCACATATTCATCCACTGCCATCTTCCAGTACTTTTCTTTCAATTTACCCACAGTTATTATCGTTATTTTCATTTTTATTCATTTCCTTTACAAAGTTACCCTACTTATCCACAGGTTACTCACATATACACATTTCACAATCCTATTATAATCATATTTTCATAATTAATAATAGCAAATGTAACATTTTACTCTGTATAAAAATAAAAAAGATGCCCATTTTACCGGACATCTTTATACATTGTGTATAAATCGGTACTTATCCACAAAGTTATCCCTAGTTATACACATTTTTTCGTGAATAACCTGACTTATCCACTTGTTAATAATTTATTTACTCGATATTTTTATTTATTTTAGTATATTACCACTAAATTTCATATATTTTCGTCGGTACTGCTTTATCTGTATCATGTATCATCACTTCATTCACTGTATCTATATCATGTTTATTCAGCACCTGCTCAACACTCATACGCGCTAAGTCTTTCATATTGTTATCTTGTGATAGATGCGATAGATAGATGCGTTTCGTACTTCCTGTAATCACATCTCTCATCGCATACGCTGCATCTTCATTTGATACGTGTCCCATATCACTTAATATACGTTGTTTCGTACTCCATGGATAGCGTCCCATGCGTAGCATATCTACATCATGGTTACTTTCAAATACGAAACAGTCTGATCCATGTATCATACCTTTCATGCGGTCTGATACGTATCCTGTGTCTGTAATCACCGTTAACTTTTTATAGTTATTATTGAAGATATAGAACTGTGGATCTACCGCATCATGCGAAACATTAAATGATTCAATATCCATTCCTGCTAATGTCTTAATTTCATATGGATTAAAAATGAATTTCTGATCATCAGGTATTTTTCCATCCGCACGATTAATGCGTTCCCACGTTTTCTCGTTCGCATATATCGGTAACTTATACTTTCTTGCTAACACACCTAATCCTTTAATATGATCGATATGTTCATGCGTCACAAGTATACCGTTTAAATCTTCTATTTTACGGTCGATTTGTTCAAACAAACCTTCCATTTTCTTGCCTGTAAGTCCTGCATCTACTAAAAGTGATCCTTTCTCACTTTCAACATATATCGCATTTCCTGTACTACCACTTGCTAGTACTGACATATTAATCATAAAATCACTCACTTAATTTACAAAATTGGTTGCTCCGGATTCACAGCATCTACATAATACGTATTTGAAGTGCCATCTGCTTTTAACACTGCAATTTGCCATGTTGGTTTTAACACTTGCCCACGTACTTCTCGCACGATTGAATAGTATCCAAGTCTCACTGAAGTCACTGTATCGCCACGTTCTAATGCTGTTTGATAGTACAATACTTCAATTGCTTCTTTCGCTGGAATCACTTTTTTCTTCTCGTTATTCTTTCCTAGTCCTTCTTGTATATCTTTAAGATAGGTTTGTTTATAAGATGTCACTTCATTATTCTCATTATATCGAAATGCGAGCTGTGCTTTATCATTATTTAGAATCGGGTACTTGCCATATACTTGATCAAAGTAAAGAATATGTTTTTTTCTATCTATACCACTAAGTGTATATTCTTTTCCTTTATCTATTTCAGTAATGATATACTCTTTTAAGCCACTAATTATCGCACTTTCTTCGATTTTAGATAATTTTATTTTAGGTTTTACTTCACTAGTTACGACTGTTTTTAATTCATCGCTTTTTTTATCAAAGTCAGCTGAGTTTTCTGTAAATCCAGCACTCTTTGCTGACATAATATTCATCATCACATGCTTCGCAGAAGGTAGTTCCGGTAACTTGATACCTTCTTTATCAAAATCAATACGTTCTGATTTAGCATCTTCAACAATATTTGCGCGTTGAACTTTTTCATGATAGATAAAGCCTAGAGCAATATTGATAATTAGGAATACAAAGATAAATAACGATGTGGCATGCTTCCAATCCATTATTTCAGCCTCCCATTATCATACTCTTTCCATTCATCATTATATTTAATAAACCATGCAGGTTTAAATGATAACGTTGATTGAATGGTTTCTTCATCTGAGCGTTCCATATTATAACCAATCATCATGTTCGATACACGTTCAAAGTGATAATGTTTATTCGATGCTAATGCAAAACGTACTTCTTCAGCTGTCGGGAGTTGTTTAACTTTTTGCTTTGCTGGTACTGCTACGCTTGTTGTATACAGTCCACGTTTATATTCATAAATGTTATCGTCTCCCCAAATAATATCTATTTCAGATAAATCACGACGATTGAATACCGGGTATCCTTTGAAGAACATTTGATATTTAATTGCACTATCCGCATGCCTTACGCCAAAATAACGATAGTCATCCGTAAATCCGCGATGTTCACTAATAAAATTAAATGAATTAATCAAGTTATTCATCGGATTTGGTTTCCCATGATCGACTTCTGATAAATTATTAAATTTATAGTTTTCATTATTCGTCATCTTTACAATACCTGTGTTTGAATTGTAAGTTTTAGAACGATTGTTGTCCGAACGTTCAATAATACTATTTTTATCGCCGAGTACCGCTTTGTTAATGTCATCTACATTAATATTATCTGCCAGGTAGCTGTATGCTTGCGTTTGTTTCGGCTTTTCCGGTACATATAAACTTGTTAATTCATCAGTTGTTCTTTCATTTGTAATAACACCTGTATAACTCTCCATCGATTTACGAGATGATTTTAATAATGTGTTAAATGCTTTACTAGAACCATTTGTTTCAATTTCTAACATACGATTATCATTTGTCATCATGTAAAGAATGATATTTTGTTGTTTATGACTATCAATAATAATGCGTTTAAATTGCGCGTTACTATCACCTTTTACTGTATTCTCTAAAATATCTGTTAAATACATGGCAACAGGTAATTCACCTGCATAATCTAAAATAACAAATTTATCTTTTAAAGATTTAGACATAAATGAGATACCTTGATTTTTATCGCTAATGTCTGAAACTTTTAAACTTGAAATGCGTTTAACAAATTCAAGTAACATATCCTTATCTGTTGACCCATATATATTATTATCTGAATATACAACGACTTGATAAGGTAGAAAGATACTGTTGATATCATCTACATTTTTTGGACTAAGTGCTGTATTTGTTTTAGTAATAGACGTTTCGATATTGGCAAGGTTCGGTCTAAAGTTCCATATTTTATAGGTCAACACTATACTAGATATCACGAGTGTTAACAGAATAATCCCTTTTAAGATACTCTTAAACATCCCAATCACCATCATCTAATACTTCACATGGAAGTGTAATATATACTGATGTCCCGAAACCTTCCTTACTATTTGCCCAAATACGTCCATTATGTGCCTCAATGATTTCTTTACTAATGGCTAGTCCTAAACCTGTTCCACCCATTTTTCTCGTTCTTGCTTTATCTACTCGGAAGAAACGATCAAAGATTTTATCTACTTTATTCAATGGAATTCCAATACCATTATCTTTAATTTGAATGGTCATACGATTAAATAAAGTATTTTGTTTCACGTGGAATTCAACTTTCTTTTTACCTTTTGAATATTTCAATGCATTCGTAATCACGTTATCAAATACTTGTGTCATCTTATCCGGATCAATTTCAACGAATATACCCGTCTTCGGAATATCACGAATAAACGTAGCATTTTTACCTTCAGACATTTCAAAACGATTAATAATTTTATGAATGAACATATTGAAATCAATCAGTTCTTTATTAAGATGATCATCTGTGTTATCCATCTTAGACAATTGCAGTAAGTCATTTACAAGACGAATCATACGATCAGTCTCTTCTCGTGTAACGCTTAAGAATTGGGGTGCTAAATCATCGTCTTTCCATGCACCTTCTTCTAAAGCTTCTATATAACTGCGCATAGAAGTTAGCGGCGTACGCAATTCATGTGAAACATTGGCTACGAATTCACGACGTTCATTCTCAACGTGGTGTTGTTCAGTAACATCATGTAATACGGCAATGTAACCCGTAATAAATCCTGTATCCTGAATAATTGTAGAGAATGAGGCACGCACAATTAACTGCTCTTTCTCATTAAGGTCGATAACAATACCGCCAGCGATATCTTGTAATTCGTCTAACGAATAATGCTCTTCAATATTTAAAATATCTAATACGTGACGACCCTCTACTTCATCTTTATTCATGTCGAGCATCTTTAATGCCATTTCATTTACAATACGTACACGTCCACGTCTATCCGTCGCAATAACACCATCAGACATGTGTGTAATTACAGAATCAAGACGACGTTTCTCACTTTCAGTGTTCGCTTGTGCTTCCTGCACACGTTTCGATAAGTTATTAAATGTTAAAGCAAGTTCACCGATTTCATCGTTTCCATAAACTTTAACACGATTTGTATAATTACCTTTTGACATCTCTAATGCCTGATTACGCATATCTGAAATTGGTTTCGTAATGGTGCGGGCAATAAAGAATCCCAATATGATTGTTATTAATAAAGACAATCCTGTACCGATAATAAAGATACTGTTAATCTTCATAAGTTGTGCATAAACCGGTTCAATGGACTCCTCGACATGGATAACACCTAAAATGTTATTGTTATCTTTAATCGGGAAATTTTTAATCCAGACACGTACTTTACCACCTGGATCATCACGCAATTTTACACGATCATTTGTTTTACCTAAAGAAAGAGACATTTTAATTTGGCTATCATTAATCTTTTGATTAATACTCTCACGGTTTGAATCGCTACTTGTCGCTAAAATAACTTCTGAATCATCGACATAGCGAATCGTATCGATTTCTGTACGTAACGCGTATTCATCTACGGTTTTCTGAATCTCTCGTTGTATTCTATTCGGTGTCTTTTTGTTTTCTTTATATATATTTCTTATATCATAGTTGATTGATTTTATTTGCTGGTTAATATTTGTTTCAAAGTTTTTCGTTAACTCTTTTTCTAAATTATTCGTAAAATATAACCCAATAATCTGCATACCGATAATAATAAGTAATACATAGATTACAACGAGTTTAATGTGCAAAGATTGAAGCTTTTTATATAACGTTTTCATTATGCACTACTCCTGTGTTTGTAAGAAGTATCCTACACCACGACGTGTTACGATATATTCCGGATGGCTTGCATCATCTTCAATTTTTTCACGTAATCGACGGATTGTAACGTCCACTGTACGCACATCTCCAAAATAATCGTAACCCCATACTGTTTGCAGTAAGTGTTCACGCGTCATTACCTGACCGATATGTTTTGCTAAGTAATGGAATAGCTCAAACTCACGATGCGTAAGTTCGATATCTACACCACGCTTTTTAATAGAATATGCTTCAGGATAAACGATAATATCTTTAATAACGATATCTGTCGACTCTTCTTTTTCTTCAGTTTGTGCCTGTGTATAATGACGACGTAAATTTGCTTTAACACGGGCAATCAATTCACGTGTTGAGAATGGTTTAGTCACATAATCGTCAGCGCCTAACTCTAAACCTAATACTTTATCAATTTCAGAGTCTTTAGCTGTTAACATAATAATCGGCATATCATATTTCTTACGCACCTCACGACATACTTCCATACCATCACGACCAGGTAACATGATATCTAACAATACGATATCTGGTTGCACATCATAGATAAGCTCTACAGCATCATCACCATCATAAGCAACATGTACTTCATAGCCTTCTTTTTTCAAGTTAAATTCTAATATATCTGCAATCGGTTTTTCATCATCTACAACAACGATTTTTCTCGACATTGGCGTCCCTCTTCTCTGGTAAAATTCAATAATATCCTACTCTATAATTTACCACTGTTTTGTACTTTTTTCTATAAGGTCGCATTTTATACCTTCCACATAAAAAAAGAAGCTAGACAAAAGTCTAACTTCTAAATATGAATGAGTAAGGCAATTGCCTTACTAATTAGCGGTCCCGACGGGAATCGAACCCGCGATCTCCTGCGTGACAGGCAGGCATGTTAACCGCTACACCACGGGACCTTATGTATTAAATTAAATGGTGACCCCTACGGGATTCGAACCCGTGTTACCGCCGTGAAAGGGCGGTGTCTTAACCGCTTGACCAAGGGGCCATTAATTAATAGCACAAGATTGATTATAGCATGTTGAATTTACATTTATCAAGCATTATTTTTAAAAAATACGAAAATTTCAATTGCAAGTTAGCCACAACATCCAAATTAATAGAGATAGTAGCTTAATGGTTCACTTAATAATCCTTCGGATTTTAGTGACTTCAGAAACAGGTATTTAGGTGTTTCGTAATCTAGAATTTTTCTGGGATAATTGTTCATCCAGTTTTGGATACGATAAATTATCTCATCAGATAC
>NZ_MJBI02000029.1 GCF_002742385.2 Macrococcoides goetzii | reverse complement strand
AGGTCACACCTGTTCCCATACCGAACACAGAAGTTAAGCTCTCTAGCGCCGATGGTAGTTGGTCTTACGATCCGCGAGAGTAGGACGTTGCCGGGCAATATATACCCAGGAGGATTAGCTCAGCTGGGAGAGCATCTGCCTTACAAGCAGAGGGTCGGCGGTTCGAGCCCGTCATCCTCCACCATTTATTTATTATTATGCCGGAATAGCTCAACTGGTAGAGCAACTGACTTGTAATCAGTAGGTTGAGGGTTCAAGTCCTTTTTCCGGCACCATTTCTTTGAGCCATTAGCTCAGTTGGTAGAGCATTTGACTTTTAATCAAAGGGTCAGAGGTTCGAATCCTCTATGGCTCACCATT
>NZ_MJBI02000028.1 GCF_002742385.2 Macrococcoides goetzii | reverse complement strand
GGCTGGATCACCTCCTTTCTAAGGATAATTACGGAAATCAGACTTTTAAGTCTGATAGGGATTAACATTGACATATTGTATTCAGTTTTGAATGTTTATACATTTAATGGGCCTATAGCTCAGCTGGTTAGAGCGCACGCCTGATAAGCGTGAGGTCGATGGTTCGAGTCCATTTAGGCCCACCATTATAAATATTCATTTAAATTAATACCTTTATGGGGGCTTAGCTCAGCTGGGAGAGCGCCTGCTTTGCACGCAGGAGGTCAGCGGTTCGATCCCGCTAGTCTCCACCATTAATTTTTAAACATTGTACTTTGAAAACTAGATAAAGTAAGAAGAAATAAAAGATTTTACCAAGCAAAACCGAGTGAGTTCATTTTTGAATTCTTAAAAAAATCGCGCGTC
>NZ_MJBI02000027.1 GCF_002742385.2 Macrococcoides goetzii | reverse complement strand
CTGGAACGATGACGCTGCGACAGGAACGTACGAAGAGACACGTGACTTCCCAGTAACAATCACAGTGACAGATGAAGCAGGTAACGTAACAGAGGAAACGATCATAATCACAGTACAACGTGATACGGATGGTGACGGAATCCCTGATGTAACAGATACAGATGATGACAACGACGGAATCCCTGATACAGAAGATAACAATCCGAAGGTAGCAGATACAACAGCACCGACGGTGGATGCATCAGATGCGACAGTTACAGAAGGACAGGCAATTACGCCGATCCCAGTAACGATCACAGATGATAACGATACGACAGAAGAAGTAACAGGCCTACCATCAGGTTTAACATACGATGATGCGAACAACCAGATCATCGGTACACCGGATATCATCACAGACTGGAACGATGACGCT
>NZ_MJBI02000026.1 GCF_002742385.2 Macrococcoides goetzii | reverse complement strand
GTCGCTGCTATCCTGTACATTTGGTACTGATCCTTCATCTGACCATACGTAGTCGCCTAAACTATATAATTTTTCAGGTTCTGGCGTTACTACCGGCGGCACTGATAATTCATAACCTCGGTCGATTGTTAGATTATCTCCATCATTGATTGTTACTGGTACTATTGATAGATCTGAATCTACATCTGATGTACCTACATGCTCTTTCACAGGTACTAGTTTCATATCTGCTGGTGTGCCAAATTCTACTGTGTAGTCTCCGTTTGACAGTCCTTCAAACAGATAGTTACCATTCGCATCTGTTGTCTGCGTTGCGATCACTTTGCCTGTCTTATCTTTCAGTGTTACTGTTACGCCTGCGATTCCTGTATCTCCCGCATCCTGGATGTCATTATTATTGTTATCCTGCCATACGCGGTCTCCGATTTTATATGTCGGTGATGGTACCGGTGGTACTTCGAATCCTCGGTCGATCGTCAGATTATCT
>NZ_MJBI02000025.1 GCF_002742385.2 Macrococcoides goetzii | reverse complement strand
GTTTCCTCTGTTACGTTACCTGCTTCATCTGTCACTGTGATTGTTACTGGGAAGTCACGTGTCTCTTCGTACGTTCCTGTCGCAGCGTCATCGTTCCAGTCTGTGATGATATCCGGTGTACCGACAATCTGGTTGTTCGCATCATCGTACGTTAAACCTGATGGTAGGCCTGTCACTTCTTCCGTCGTGTCGTTATCATCTGTAATCGTTACTGGGATCGGCGTGATCACCTGTCCTTCTGTAACTGTCGCATCTGATGCATCCACCGTCGGTGCTGTTGTATCTGCTACCTTCGGATTGTTATCCTCTGTATCAGGGATTCCGTCGTTGTCATCATCTGTATCTGTTACATCAGGGATTCCATCACCATCCGTATCACGTTGTACTGTGATTATGATTGTTTCCTCTGTTACGTTACCTGCTTCATCTGTCACTGTGATTGTTACTGGGAAGTCACGTGTCTCTTCGTACGTTCCTGTCGCAGCGTCATCGTTCCAGTCTGTGATGATATCCGGTGTACCGATGATCTGGTTG
>NZ_MJBI02000024.1 GCF_002742385.2 Macrococcoides goetzii | reverse complement strand
GTATTAGGCACGCCGCCAGCGTTCATCCTGAGCCAGGATCAAACTCTCCATAATAGTTTGTTTGATAATGCTCTTTGATTGCTTATGGCAATCACTCTTTTGCACTGTACAAACTCAGCAAGCTGAGTTCGCAAATGCGACTAGCGATTAAAAATCGCAGTCTTATTTGGAATTAACGTTGACATATTGTCATTCAGTTTTCAATGTTCATCTTAAAATTTTATGGTGGAGACTAGCGGGATCGAACCGCTGACCTCCTGCGTGCAAAGCAGGCGCTCTCCCAGCTGAGCTAAGCCCCCAAAATTATTAAGTAAGTCGGGAAGACAGGATTCGAACCTGCGACCCCTTGGTCCCAAACCAAGTGCTCTACCAAGCTGAGCTACTTCCCGTTATTAATAAACGCGCCCGAGAGGAGTCGAACCCCTAACCTTTTGATCCGTAGTCAAACGCTCTATCCAATTGAGCTACGGGCGCAAAAAAATAAAATTAAATGGTGCCGAGGACCGGAATCGAACCGGTACGGTAATCACTTACCGCAGGATTTTAAGTCCTGTGCGTCTGCCAGTTCCGCCACCCCGGCATTTAATTTTCTTAATGGAGCGAAAGACGGGATTCGAACCCGCGACCCCAACCTTGGCAAGGTTGTATTCTACCACTGAACTACTTTCGCATATTAAGTTTTAATATTTAAATAATGGTGAGCCATAGAGGATTCGAACCTCTGACCCTTTGATTAAAAGTCAAATGCTCTACCAACTGAGCTAATGGCTCAAAGAAATGGTGCCGGAAAAA
>NZ_MJBI02000023.1 GCF_002742385.2 Macrococcoides goetzii | reverse complement strand
TGACTTCAGAAACAGGTATTTAGGTGTTTCGTAATCTAGAATTTTTCTGGGATAATTGTTCATCCAGTTTTGGATACGATAAATTATCTCATCAGATACTGATCCCATACTGATTCCTTTAGGGATTATCCTTCTAATGAATTTATGGTGGTTTTCTTTAGTACCTCGTTCCCATGATGAATAAGGGTGCGTAAAGTATATTTCAGTATCAGGTAATGTCTCTGTAAGGTCACAGAACTCTGATCCGTTATCAGATGTAATAGACTTGAATATTCGTGAAAATGAATTACCTATTTGATCTTTTAATTGACTTAATGCTAATGTGACAGCATCATTAGTTTTACTTTTAATAGGAACGATGATTTCAAATCGTGTCTGTCTTTCAACAAGTGTAAGTAACGCTTTTTCATTTTTAAGTTTAGAACCAATTACAGTATCTATTTCCCAATGACCAAAGACATCTCTAGAATTGATTTCATGACTTCTATGTTCGATAGATTTTCCTAATACTTTTTTATTTTTTCGACTAGGTCTTCTATTTGTATTTGGTTTTCGTGAAATCTTCTCTATAAGGTCGATATTAGAGGTCTTCATAATTCCTCTTTCAATCCAGTTATATAGTGTTGAAACACAAGGAATAATAGAATCACAAAAAATATTATTCTTTTTAGCATAGGCAACTACGACATCGGGAGACCATTTTTTATTCAACATCATCTTATCAGCCCAATCAATAAAAGCATGAGATAGCTGATGTTTTGGAGTCCTGCAAGAATTCATACGATTTGTTTCATATTTAAGTTGAGCAACATCAGGGAAATAGCATTCATAATCATAAAAATATTCTTTACCATTAGAAACTACGCGCTTAATTTGTTTAACAGTTCCTCTATTGATCTCATTGTTAATTGTTTGAGGTGCTCTATTCAAAATTTTAGCAATAGCACGATTTGAATAATTTTCACTCTTCAAAACCTGAATTTGATATCTTTCAAATTCAGTTAAGTGTTTTCCTTTAACATGATTAGTGGTACCATTTAGATGAGTCATTTGCATTCATTCCTTATTGTTTGTTGTGGTAACTACAATATTAACATGGATGCACATGGCTCATTTTTTATTTTTTAAAGCACACCGTAGGTGGCTAACTTGATTATAGAATTTCCC
>NZ_MJBI02000022.1 GCF_002742385.2 Macrococcoides goetzii | reverse complement strand
CTCTTTTTTTGATTCAGGTAAATATAATCTTGAACATAATAAAACTCTATTTTTTAAATTATTATAATTTCTGTAACCAAAAGAAACTCTTTTTATTAGTTTTATCTTATTATTGGTACCTTCTAACGGACCGTTGGTCAAGTTAGAATAATAGATGGTGTTATCTATATATGATTTATATTTTCTCAATGTAGTAATTGAACTTTTGAGTCTATGATGAACTGTTGTAGTATCAGTATTAAATAATGTATTGAAAAATGAATTAGAGTCATTATTTTTTAGGCTGTGTCTTAGATTATTTACTAAACTATGTGTTTCGGCTAATTCAGAATTCATACTTAATAAGTATTCAACAATTCCTTTCTCTGTTTTTAATTCTTTGAACAATCGAAATTTCTTATATTCAAAATTCTCCAGTTTTTCTTCCGGGGTAAGGAGTAATTTCCAATATCCTTTATATTTATTATACAATGGTGGATTTGTTCTCCTGAATGTATTCATAACATTTACACGTGCCATATTTAAAGCACGGTTAAGTAATTGAATTATATGAAATCTATCAACTATTATTTTAGCGTTAGGAAACATGGATTTAATTAAGCTGATATATGGTTCATACATATCGATAGTAATTGTTTGTACTTTTTTTCTTTCTTTTAAAGGAAAGCGTAGAAAATAGTTTTTTAATGAAAAAAGTCTACGATCCTCAACAATATCAACTATACGATGTGTTAAAGCATCGGCAAAAATAAAACTCATCGCACCTGAGACATTCTTCACACTTTTAAATTCATCCATCATGATATGTGCAGGAAGAGAATCCATCGGATTGTGATTAACTTCTTTAGCTGCCTGTTTTATAAATCTAGAGACGCTAGTTGCAGAAATAAAACATGATTCAGCAATTGATTTTTCAGATCTAATTTTTGTGGATTTATGAATAACAGCTAATTTAGTGTTATTCGAAATAAAACAATACTTCTCCACACAATTTGATTCCGCGGTGAAATGAGCATCACATAACTTACAATGAAAACGTTGTTTGTAAAGTATTAGATATGCCGGTCTCTCACTTATTTTATTTATTACTAGTCTTGATTTCTTAGTTCCATTTTTAACAATCGAATAGTTTTTATTTTCAAAGCCACAATTAACACACCGTTTCGGTGTGTAAGATAGTTTGGCATAATAAATCAAACTTCTTATTCCTTTAATTACTTTTTCATCAACAGTTTCTTGAAACTCAATATTTTCATCTTTAATTCCTAATGTTTTTGATATAAAATGATTCATAGACGCATTATCTCCTTAGTTATTGGTTTGGTCACTTGTAATTATAGAGATAATTGCGTCCTTTTTATATCCAAAAAATCAAAAAACGGGCTGAAGAAAAGATTTGTATCTTTTCATCAGTCCGTTTTATTATAGAACC
>NZ_MJBI02000021.1 GCF_002742385.2 Macrococcoides goetzii | reverse complement strand
AACAGGCCTACCATCAGGTTTAACATACGATGATGCGAACAACCAGATCATCGGTACACCGGATATCATCACAGACTGGAACGATGACGCTGCGACAGGAACGTACGAAGAGACACGTGACTTCCCAGTAACAATCACGGTGACAAATGAAGCAGGAAACGTAACGGAAAAACAATCACAATCACAGTACAACGTGATACAGATGGCGATGGTATCCCAGATATCACAGATACAGATGATGACAACGACGGAATCCCTGATACAGAGGATAACAATCCGAAGGTAGCAGATACAACAGCACCAACGGTGGATATTAATCCAATTACTGAAGGTGAAACGACAGTCGGCGGAACAGGTGAAGCAGGCAGCACGGTAACAGTGACATTCCCAGATGGTGGCAAAGTTGAGACAACAGTTAAACCAGACGGAACATGGACAGTGGAAGTGCCGGCAGGAGAAGTATTGACACCAGGAGAAGAAGTGACAGCGGTATCGAAAGATGCAGCAGGAAACGAATCAGAGCCGGTGATTGAAGTGGTATCACCAGCGGATGATGTGACAGCACCAGTGGTAGACATCAGCCCGATCAAACCAGGTGACACAGTAGTCGGCGGAACAGGTGAAGCAGGCAGCACGGTAACAGTGACATTCCCAGATGGTGGCAAAGTTGAGACAACAGTTAAACCAGACGGAACATGGACAGTGGAAGTGCCGGCAGGAGAAGTATTGACACCAGGTGAAACAGTAACAGCAACATCAACAGATGCGGCAGGTAATACATCAGCACCATCAAACGAGACAGTAACAGCGGCACCAAAAACAGGATTAACAATCGGAGATCGTGTATGGATTGATACTAATGCAAATGGTTTACAAGATGCAGGAGAAGTAGGACTTGCAGGTGCAACTGTAGCATTAGTTAAACCAGACGGAACTATCATTACTACAGTAACTGATGCGAATGGTCACTATGAATTTACTGGCTTAGCAGCAGGAACTTACACTGTATACTTCAACACACCAGTTGGAGCTATCAATTCACCAGTTAATGTAGATTTCAATGGTCATGATGCAATTGATTCAGATGGATCAGTAATCACTATCCAGTTAACTGAAGACAATATGACAATCGACTCTGGATTCTACTATGCAAATGGTGGTGGAACAACGACACCAGGTGGCAACACAGGTGGAGAAACAACACCGGGTGGTAACACAGGTGGAGAAACAACACCAGGTGGCAACACAGGTGGAACAACAACACCAGGTGGCAACACAGGTGGAGAAACAACACCAGGTGGCAACACAGGTGGAGAAAATGTCGATACTGGCGTAGCTCCAATTAACGATGGAGATGATGAAACAGTAGCACCAATTCATGATGGTGAAGATCAAGAAGTTTTACCAGACACTGGTGAAGCTAACAACAGTGGTGCTACAGCTGGATTAGTAGCAGCACTTGGAGGATTTGCATTACTTGCGGCTCGCAGAAGACGTCAAGAAGATGTTCAATCTGAAAACAAATAAGATTTAAATTAAAACGAGAGTTCATATTATAGGTTCTATGTCAAATAGGACTGATGCTGTAATTAGAGATTAAGCGACAACTTTATGTTGCTTAATCTCTTTTTTTGATTCAGGTAAATATAATCTTG
>NZ_MJBI02000001.1 GCF_002742385.2 Macrococcoides goetzii | reverse complement strand
TCTCAAAACTAGTCTGAATACCAAATGATGGCCGATAAACCAAAAATATCGGCCATGAACTCTCAAAACTAGTCTGAATCCCAAAATGATGGCCGATAAACCAAAAATATCGGCCATGAACTCTCAAAACTAGTCTGAATCCCAAAATGATGGCCGATAAACCAAAAACATCGGCTATGAACTCTCAAAACTAGTCTGAATACCAAAATAATGGCCGATAAACTAAAAATAACGGCCATCATCTTTATCATCAATATGCTACACCATGCTATACATAGCAATTAAACTTATAATCACTAATCCAAGCGATACAAATAAAATCGGATTAGTCCATATATACTTTTCCTGTCTGATGCGCAATTCTTTATTGAAGTCTGGATCTTCATCCATCGTTTCCTTAATTCGTTTCGGTGCCATCATGTAATTAAACTTTCTAAAGGAATGCCCCATAATACTATATGCCCCATCACTATACATCATCATAAATAATCCGATACATAATCCAATTATTGAAACAGCAAAGATACCGTTTAAGAAATTTAATAATTTTAGACCACTAAACAATACGTATATAACAGCTAAACCTGTTTCTATCGCAAAAATAATCATGTAATTTTTCACATATATTCCTCCTGTATTAACTTTATTTATTATATCTTTTATTTCTTTAAATGCATATAAAATGTTATAAAAATGAATAATCATTTTAAAATATATTACAATTATTGATAACAACAACACTGATGAAATTTTTATATACATAATACAGTATAAAAATGCATAAAATTTAACACTTTAGTGCACTATACATGTATAAAAAGTATTAAAAATATTAAGAAAAATGTATAAAAAGTTATTGCTATTTATTTACTATAACATTTATAATAAAGTTAATCTTCTGAAAATTAACAGAGGCATTTTTAGAAATGGGGGAAAGAAATGAAAAGACAGGTAAAATCTTTATTAGTTTTATTTCTAGCAATTACTATGGTACTTGCTGCATGTTCAGGTAAAAAAGGTGGTTCTGGTGATACTGCTGGTGGCGACGATAAAACATTACGTTTAGTTGCTTCAAGTGATATCCCAACAATGGACTCATCTTTAGCAACTGATGCTGTATCATTCAATGTATATAACCAAACGATTGAAGGTCTATATACATTAGATAAAGATGACAAAGCGGTTCCTGCAATTGCAAAAGGTGAACCAAAAATTTCAGATGACGGTAAAAAATGGACAGTAGAATTACGCGACGATGCAAAATGGACAAATGGTGATCCAGTTACAGCAAATGACTTCGTATTTGCATGGCAACGCGCACTAGATCCTAAAACAGCTGCAGAATATGCTTACATCATGTACGACTTAAAAAATGCAGAAGCTGTTAATACAGGTAAAATGAAACCTTCTGAATTAGGTGTTAAAGCAGTAAATGATACAACTTTAGAATTTGAATTAGAAAAATCTAAGCCTTATTTCAAAGAATTATTAGCATTCGGGACTTTCTTACCTCAAAACGAAAAATTCGTTAAAGAAAAAGGCGAAAAATACGGTACGACAGAAAAAGATACATTATATAATGGTCCTTTCGTATTAAGTGAATGGAAAACTGAAGACAAATTTACTTTAACAAAAAATGATAAGTACTATGACAAAGATAAAGTAAAATTAGATAAAATTACTTATAAAGTTTTAAAAGATGCTAACTCAGGTGTTAACTTATATACAACAGGTAAAATTGATCGTGTAGGTTTACCTGCAGAATTTATCGGTAAATACAAAAATGATAAAAACTATTCTACAGAATTAGATGCTTCAACATTCTTCATTAGAATGAACCAGGCAAAAAATAAAGATTTACAAAACAAAGATTTACGTATGGCTTTAGCGAAATCTATCGATAAAGAAAAATACGTTAAAAACAATTTAAACAATGGTTCTATTGCAATCGATACATTGATGCCAAAAGACTTTGTTAAAGACAAAGCTGGTAAAGACTATGTTGATGGTGTTAATTCTCCATTAAACTACGATGCAAAAGCAGCAAAAGCTTCTTATGAAAAAGCGAAAAAAGCTTTAGGTAAAGATAAATTCACTTTTGAATTCTTAACATTCGACCAAGAGTCTTCTAAGAAAGATGCTGAATACTTTAAAGAACAAATTGAATCGACTTTACCAGGTGTAACATTAAAAATTAAACAACAGCCATTCAAACAAAAATTAGATTTAGAATCTAAAGGGAACTATGAATTATCATTAGGTGGTTGGGGTCCTGACTATCCAGACCCAATGACTTTCTTAGATATGTTTGTAACTGACGGACCACATAACCAAACTGGCTGGTCTTCAAAAACGTATGACAAAGCAATTGATGAAGCGAATGGTCCATTATTAACAGATGTTGAAAAACGTTGGACGACATTACAAAAAGCAGAAACTGAATTCTTAAATGAAGCAGTTATTATTCCAATTTATCAACGTGGTGGCGCATTCTTAACGCAACCATACGTGAAAAACATTGTTTCTCATAAATTTGCTGGAGATTATTCATTCAAAGAAACTGAAATTAAGAAATAGTATCTTGAAACCAATTTAGAAGGAAGGATATGCAACTTATATCCTTCTTTTTAAATAAATAAAAAAAGTTGTATGAATTATGAGAAAATTTAGTTATTATAGTATTAGAGCAAAAAATGATTTTGCGCTATATGATTATAAGGAGGAAGAAGTGCATGTTAAAATATACGATTAAACGAATTTCTTATATGCTTTTAACATTGTTCATTGTTACTACGGCTACATTCTTCTTAATGAAATTAATGCCTGGTTCACCGTTCAACGATGAAAAGTTATCAGCTGAACAGAAAGCAATCGTGAATGAAAAATATGGATTAAACGATCCACTAGGAGTGCAATTTCTAAATTATTTAAAGAAAGCAGCGACAGGAGATTTCGGAGTATCATTCCAATATGATAATAAAGACGTATTAGGATTAATTATTCCTCGTCTTGGACCATCTGCTGAAATCGGACTTTATGCGATGATTATTGGGGTAACACTTGGTATTATTTTAGGGGTTATCGCAGCAGTGAAACAAAATACTTGGGTAGATTACTTAGCAACTGTGTTCTCTGTACTTGCTATTTCAGTACCCTCATTCGTTTTAGCCGTTTTATTACAATATTTCTTAGCAGTTAAAGTACAATGGTTCCCGGTTGCAGGTTGGGAAGGTTTTGATTATGCAGTACTACCAGCCATTGCACTATCAGCGGGTGTTATTGCAACTATCGCAAGGTATATCCGTTCAGAAATGATTGAGGTTTTAAGTTCAGACTATATTACTTTAGCACGTGCTAAAGGTAATTCAACTTCTAAAGTATTATTTGGACATGCATTACGTAATGCATTAATTCCTATCATTACATTAATTGGTCCAATGACAGTTGGTATCTTAACAGGAGCACTTACGATCGAAACAATCTTCGGTATTCCTGGTCTTGGAGATCAATTCGTGCGTTCTATTCAAATGAATGACTATCCAGTTATTATGGCGCTTACAGTATTTATCTGTGCATTATTCGTAGCAGTATTATTTATCGTTGATATCTTATACGGTATCATTGACCCACGTATTCGTGTACAAGGAGGTAAAGATTAATGGCAAAATTTAATGAAGTAGAAGAAAATGTTAATCATGCAAATTTAAATCAAAATTTAGCGACACCTCCTGGTTCATTTGTATTAGCAAACCGTGACGAAATCAATGAAGAAAAAATCGAGCGTGAATCTAAGACATTCTGGCAGGATGCATGGTTACAATTAAAAGCTAACAAAGCTGCAATTCTGGGACTTATCGGTTTAATTCTATTAACATTAATGGCATTTATCGGGCCAATGATTAGTGGTCACACGTATCGTGCGCAAAACGTTGACCATTCAAACTTACCGCCTAAAATTATGGCACTTAAAGATGTAGGATTCTTACCATTCGACGGTAAAGATAAAGATGGTTTCGATGTTTATGAATCTAAGAACGTTAAAGAAGCTTATTGGTTTGGTACTGACTCGCTTGGACGTGACATCTTTACACGTACTTGGAAAGGTACACAAGTTTCTATATTTATCGGTATCGTAGCAGCATTCTTAGACGTTGTAATCGGTATTACTTATGGATCTATTTCAGGTTTCTTTGGTGGCTGGGTAGATACATTGATGCAGCGTATCATCGAGATTATTGCATCGATTCCTAACTTAATCATCATGATTTTATTCGTAATTCTCTTCGGTGGTAGTCTATGGACAATCATCTTAGCCATGTCACTTACCGGCTGGATCGGTATGAGCCGAATCGTGCGTGGACAATTCTTAAAATTAAAAGGGCAAGAATATATTTTAGCGTCAAGAACATTAGGTGCTTCTAACGGAAGTTTAATTTTCAAACATATTTTACCGAACACGTTAGGACCAATTATCGTAACAGCAATGTTCTCTATCCCTGGAGCGATTTTCTTCGAAGCATTCTTAAGCTTCATCGGTTTAGGTTTAGAGCCACCGATGACATCACTTGGGGCATTAGTAAACGATGGTCGTAAAATGTTATTGATTCACCCATACCAAATGTTTGTTCCATCTGCAGTATTATCATTATTAATCTTATGTTTCTATTTATTTGGTGACGGTGTACGTGATGCATTCGATCCGAAAATGCGTAAATAAAGGAGGAAATTAGAATGGCAGAAAGAATTTTAGAAGTTAAGAATTTAAAAGTTTCCTTCGATATTAACGCGGGGGAAGTTCAGGCAGTACGTGGAGTTGATTTCCACTTAGATAAAGCAGAAACATTAGCAATCGTTGGAGAGTCTGGTTCAGGTAAATCAGTAACGACGAAAGCGATTATGAGATTGTTACCATCACCACCTTCACGTATTAAAGAAGGAGAAATCTTGTTTGATGGTAAAGATATTGCAAAGCTATCAGAAAAAGAAATGCAGCAAGTGCGTGGTAAAGATATTTCGATGATCTTCCAGGATCCAATGACTTCATTAAATCCGACAATGAAAATTGGTAAGCAAGTTATGGAACCGCTGATTAAACATCAAAAGTTATCTAAAGCAGAAGCGAAAGAACGTGCATTAGATATTTTACGTTTAGTAGGACTTCCAAATCCAGAAGGTCGTTTCAATAACTATCCTCACCAATTCTCTGGTGGACAACGTCAACGTATCGTTATTGCAACGGCACTAGCATGTGACCCGAAAATTCTAATTGCTGATGAACCTACAACAGCACTTGACGTAACAATTCAGGCACAAATTTTAGAATTGATGAAAGATTTACAGAAGAAAATTGATACTTCAATTATCTTCATTACACATGACTTAGGGGTAGTTGCAAACGTAGCAGATCGCGTTGCAGTAATGTATGGTGGACAAATTGTTGAAACAGGAACAGTAGATGAAATTTTCTATAATCCTAAACATCCATACACTTGGGGATTATTATCATCTATGCCAAGTTTAGATACACATCAGGATACAGAATTAATTGCCATTCCTGGTACACCACCAGATTTAATTAAACCGCCAGTGGGTGATGCTTTTGCACGACGTTCAGATTACGCATTACAAATTGACTTTGAACAGGAGCCACCTTGGTACCAGGTTTCAGATACACACTTTGTGAAATCTTGGTTGATGGATCCGCAAGCACCTAAAGTTGAACCGCCAGAAATGGTTAAACAAAAGCTGCGCCCTATGCCTGGTGACTATGCAGAACCAAAACGTGTTGAGGGGGTTAGCTTCTAATGAGAGACGATAGAGTTCATAACAATACAGAAGGTCGCGTTAAAGTAATTGATGAGACAGGAAATACAACACAAGATGTTAAAGTTGAAAAAACTGTGACACATACAAATGAACCTGTTATAGACCATACTGCAGAGCACACTATTGAAGATGGTCCAATTCAGGTAAGTGAAGATGAAATTAAAGAAGATGCGTCACAATATAGTGCATCTGAATTGAATATAACTAAACTTACTGAAGCAGAAAAAAAAGCAGCGGGGATTAAACCCTATGCTGAAGGCAAAACAAAATTAATTGAAGTAAGAAATTTAAAGCAATATTTTAACGTTGGCAAGAAAAATGAAGTAAAAGCTATCGATGATATTACATTTGATATTTATCGCGGTGAAACTTTAGGTCTTGTAGGTGAGTCAGGTTGTGGTAAATCAACAACAGGACGTACACTGATTAAGTTATATGATGCAACAGGTGGAGAAGTTATCTTTGATGGGACTGATATTCAGTCAATTAAAAATAAAAAAGATTTATTGAAGTTTAATCGTCGTATGCAGATGATTTTCCAGGATCCATATGCATCACTTAACCCGAGACTTAAAGTTATGGATATTATTGCTGAAGGTATTGATATTCATAAACTTGCAAAGAATAAACAGGATCGTGCAAACCGTGTTTACGAGTTACTTGAGACAGTAGGTTTATCAAAAGAACATGCTAACCGTTATCCACATGAATTCTCAGGAGGACAACGTCAGCGTATCGGTATCGCACGTGCATTAGCAGTAGAACCAGAGTTTATTATTGCCGATGAGCCAATCTCAGCACTTGACGTATCTATTCAGGCGCAGGTTGTAAACTTAATGCAGAAATTACAGAATGAACGTGGCATTACATTTTTATTTATCGCCCATGATTTATCAATGGTTAAATACATTTCAGACCGTATCGGTGTAATGTATTTCGGTAAATTAGTTGAAGTAGGACCAGCGGATGCGATTTATAACAATCCACTTCATGAATATACGAAGTCATTGTTATCTGCAATTCCATTACCTGATCCAGAATCAGAACGAACGCGTGTACGTAAAACTTACAATCCGGATGTTCATGCGTACACAGCTGACGATGTATTAGAGTTACGTGAAGTTGCTCCAGATCATTTCGTATATTGTTCACCGAAAGAATACGAAGCATTAAAGAAATCTTATAATCATAATTATTAATCAATAAAGGACAATGAGAAGCATTAATCTCAATGTCCTTTATTTTTATGCACAAATCTTTATATATTTATAAAAAGTAATAAAAAGGAAAAAACATACTTTATAAATGTTAACAAAACATAAGAAATATAACTTACCGTCATAAAGGCATTCTATAAGAATTTTAAAGTTATACTTAATAAACGAATGTGAATAAATATAAAATAATAAAATATTCAAAAAAATTAAAAAATGTATAAAAAAAGTATTGCTATACCCTGAAATATAAAATATAATTAATACAAATCTTCTGAATATTCCAAACAGCAGATTGAATAATTTATATGTAGGGGGAAGTTGAATGAAAAAGAATTTTCAATGGTTTTTAGTTTTATTATTAGCTTTAACTGGCTTTGTATCAGCTTGTTCTGGCTCTGGCGGAGATAAAAAATCTGCTGGTGGAGACGGCAAAGACAGCCAAGTATTGAACTTTGCAGAAGGTTCTGATATTCCATCTATGGATTCGTCAATGGCAACTGACCAAGTATCTTTTAATGTATTCAACCAAGTAATGGAAGGTCTTTATACTTTAGATAAAGACGATAAAGCCGTACCTGGTGTAGCAGAAGGAGATCCTGAAAAGTCTAAAGACGGTAAAACATGGACAGTCAAATTACGTGAAGATGCGAAATGGTCTAATGGTGACCCTGTAACAGCGAAAGATTTTGAATATGCATGGAAACGTACAATCGATCCTAAAACAGGTGCTGAATATGCATATATTATGGCAGATTTAAAAAATGCTAACAAAATCATGGAAGGTAAAGCGAAACCTGATGAGTTAGGAGTTAAAGCAATTGACGATAACACATTAGAAATTCAATTAGAAACTAACGTTCCTTACTTCCAGGAATTATTAGCTTTCGGTACTTTCTTACCACAAAACGAAAAATTCGTTAAAGAAAAAGGTGACAAGTACGGTACAACTAAAGACGACACTTTATACAATGGTCCTTTCGTATTAAATGAGTGGAACACTGAGAAAAACTTCCAGTTAACACCAAACAAAGAATACTGGGATAAAGATAAAGTGAAGTTAAAAGAAGTAAACTTCCAAATCGTTAAAGAAACACAAACTGCTTTAAACTTATACACTACTGGTAAAATTGATGCTGTAGGTTTATCTGCTGAAAACGTAGATAAATACAAAAACGATGCTAAATACAAAGATCAGTTCTCAACTCAACTAGGATCTTCAACATTCTTTGTACGTATCAATCAATCTAAAAATAAAGATTTACAAAACAAAAACCTACGTTTAGCTTTAGCGAAAGCAATCGATAAAGATAAATATGTAAAAACTTTATTAAATAACGGTTCTGTAGCAACAGATGCTTTAATGCCTAAAGAATTCGTTAAAGGTCCAGACGGTAAAGATTATAGTGAAGGTGTTAAATCTCCATTAAACTATGACAAAGATGAAGCGAAGAAATATTTAGATAAAGCGAAAAAAGAATTAGGTAAAGACAAGTTTACATTTGAATTCTTAACTTATGATGCAGATACATCTAAAAAAGATGCTGAATATGTTAAAGAACAATTAGAAACGAACTTACCTGGCGTTACTTTAAAAATTAAACAACAACCATTTAAACAAAAATTAGCTTTAGAATCTAAAAAGAACTATGAATTATCATTTGCTGGTTGGGGTCCTGACTATCCAGACCCAATGACATTTATCGATATGTTCGTAACTGACGGTCCACATAACCAAATGGATTGGTCAAACAAAGAATTTGATAAATTAGTTAAAGATGCTAAAGGT
Source organism: Macrococcoides goetzii (assembly GCF_002742385.2). GTDB lineage: Bacteria > Bacillota > Bacilli > Staphylococcales > Staphylococcaceae > Macrococcoides > Macrococcoides goetzii. Next base: position 1,030,319 of record NZ_MJBI02000001.1, on the reverse strand, counting down.
CCATTATTAGCAGATCCAGAAAAACGCTGGACAGCTTTACAAGAAGCTGAACAAATCTTCTTAGAAGATGCAGCAATCATTCCGATGTATCAACGTGGAACTGCACGTTTACGTCAACCGTACATCAAAAACTATGTTGTTCATAAATTTGCCGGAGATACTACTTTAAAAGAAGTTACAATCGAAGGTAAAAAATAGTTACAACTAAAATAGCACTTCACTGAAATTCAGTGAAGTGCTTTATTTTTATTTTTATTTTCTTTTTCTGCCTAAGCCCATTGCGTTTTCCATCTTTTTAAGCATTTTATTTGCTTTAAATGCTGCTTTTTCAGCACCACGATCAAGTATTTCATCAAGTTCTGGTGAATTCATGTAGTATTCATATTTTTCCTGAAAGGGTGTAATAAATGCTACAACAACATCTGCTAAATCTGATTTAAAGTCGCCATAACCTTTTCCATCATACATTACTTCAAGTTCTTCAATCGTTTTACCTGAGAAGATTGAATAAATGCCTAATAAATTAGAAATGCCTGGTTTATTTTCTTTATCATATTTTACGATCCCTTCAGAATCAGTAACTGCACTTTTGATTTTTTTAGCTACTGTATTCGGTGGATCAAGGAGAGAGATAAATCCTTTCGTATTGCTATCAGATTTACTCATTTTTTTCGTTGGATCTTGTAAACTCATCACGCGTCCACCGACTTTAGGCATTCTGATTTCCGGTATCGTAAATATATCATTATATTTACTGTTAAATCGTTCAGCGAGATCACGCGTTAATTCAAGATGTTGTTTCTGATCATCACCGACAGGAACGATATGTGTGCCATATAATAATATATCCGCAGCCATAAGTGGTGGATAAGTTAATAATCCTGCAGGAATGCCTTCTTTACGATCTTTTGCCTTATCTTTAAATTGTGTCATACGTTCTAGTTCACCAATCGTTGAAATCGTTGTCAGCATCCAGCCTGCCTGTGCGTGAGCTGGTACTTCTGATTGAATGAAGAGCGTTACTTTTTCCGGATCTAATCCACTAGCAAGATAAAGTGCTGCAAGAGAACGGATATTCTTTCTTAATGCCGCTTTATCTTGAGGTACAGTAATCGCATGCTGATCAACAATACAAAAGTAGCAGTCATAGTCATTTTGAATTTCAACAAATTGTTGTAATGCTCCGATGTAGTTTCCGATTGTAGGAACACCGCTCGGTTGAATTCCTGAAAATAATGTTTGCATAAATAAAACTCCTTTAATAATAGTAAGTATATTGTACTATATAAACGGATATAATAAATAAACAGATATCATAAATATTATGATTAATTTATTATGTGACAAAAATGAAAACTAATGAAAACGTATTGTAAAAAGGGTTTATAAGGTGTATAGTGTAAGAGTAAATAATAAAATTTTGTGAGACTATCTTGAGTGATTTATGATTGAATGTTCAGATAATTATTTTCATTTTATTAGAGAATTCTCATTAAATTTTAATGTTCAGATAATATAATAAGAATATCAGGTTAGAACAAACATCTATAGCATTTATCTTACACTAGATTGCTTAATATAATTTTATAATTATTTTAAGTTTTATCATTTGACAATGTTTAAGTTAACACGTATAGGGTAAATATAATTAAGGGTTTAAGATAAATTATACAAATAATAATCTAACCGATAAATAACACAATTAGGAGAGTGAGATGTATGGTAACATTATTTACTTCACCAAGTTGCACATCTTGCCGTAAAGCGAAAGCATGGTTACAAGAACATGACATTCCGTATACGGAGCGTAATATATTTTCAGAAAACTTATCAATTGATGAAATAAAAGCAATCTTAAGAATGACAGAAGATGGTACAGATGAAATCATCTCTACACGTTCAAAAACATTCCAAAAATTAAATGTTGATATTGACGCATTACCATTACAGGAGTTATATGAAATTATTCAAAAAAATCCTGGGTTACTACGTCGTCCAATCATTTTAGATGAAAAGCGTTTACAAGTTGGCTACAATGAAGACGAAATTAGACGTTTCTTACCACGTAAAGTGCGCACGTTCCAATTATTAGAAGCACAACGTATGGTAGATTAATTTAAATTAACAGGCTGTCATAATTTGTTCACATGAACGAATTTGACAGCTTTTTTATGTATCATTTTAAGGTTAATTCATTGTGACTATATACCCTTTAATGTACAATAGACTTACAATTCTATTGATAGGGGGAATAGACCATGAGAATTGAACGCGTAAATGACACTACATTAAAATTTTATTTAACATATGCAGATATAGAGGCTCGAGGATTTAAACGCGATGATTTATGGACGAACCGTAAAGCTGGTGAAGCGTTCTTTTGGTCTATGATGGAAGAAATCAACGAAGAGGAAGAATTTTTTGTTGAAGGACCATTGTGGATACAAGTCCATGCATTTGATAAAGGTATTGAATTTGTCGTAACAAAAACTAAACAAGATGACGTTTTACATTTACCGGATGATGAATCACCTGAAAATCTTGAATATCAGGTAAACGATTTCTTAAATAAATCAGTTCAGGATGAAAAAGAGTTACGTGATTTATTAATGAAAGCTTCTGAAATAAATGATTTTGATAATGAATTTATTGCACACTTTGATGATCTTGAGCATGTTATCCAATTCAGTTATGATGATCATCTCGATATCGACATTGAAGACCTGCTTTATATGCATGAAGGAAGATATTATTATTATGTACAGTTTGACGAACGTTTATTAGATGATGAAGTACATACATATGTTGCGCATGTATTAGAGTATGCTGATGAATCACGTATTTCTAAAGAACAACTTGAAGAGTATGGAAAAGTTGTGATGAGTCATAATGTGAAACATCAAGTACAAAAATATTTTAAATTGTAGTGATTTACAATATTTACACAATTGTAAAAAATACTTTTAGCACTTTCTACTATATATAAGTAGGAGGTGCTTTTTTATGCTTGTTGCTTTAAATGATGCCGGAGAATTAATTGAGGCAAATCGCGCATTGGCAGGACGATACACATGTCCAATTTGCAACAGACCAGTTGTATTAAAAAAAGGAAAAGTTAAGTTACCGCATTTTGCACATCAAACTTTAAAAGATTGTTTTATGTACACATACAAAAAAGAAACAGTCGCTCATATAGAAGGTAAATATTGTCTATATGATTTATTTCATCCTTCTACATGTTTTATGGAATATTATTTGTCATCAATTGAGCAGATACCTGACTGTTATCATACTTCTTCTATCGCATTTGAACTGCAGATGTCAGTAATACCAATTTCTCACATTGTTGCAAGAACCTCTGGCTACAATTCAATCGGTGTAGACGTAATATGGATTGCTAAATTTGAAGATATTAAAATCAATGGTACTCAAATGAAACTTACATACTTTCAAAAATCATTAATTCATTTAGCAAGTAATGTATTGTTTGCTTATCATACGCAGTTAAAATCTTTTTTTGCCTTACAGATTACACGCGTACTGAACCATAATGAATTTGAAATTAATATTATTAGGATTATGAATGGAGAAGTGATACTTTCTATTATTTCTGATAATCAGCTAAAGATGACACATCGTGTATTGAGCAAGATAGAAACGAAAAAGCATATTCAAAATTGCTTAGCGAAAAAGTCAGTGCTGCAGCCCACATTAAGTGGTCTTTATCGACTGAGAATAGATCATAGAAATATTCCGGAATACATACGCATTGTAATACCTGAACAGATTTATATTGATAAACATCCAATAGAATGGCAGGTTGAATTGATGGTGATGATTCACAATCAACAATTTGATTTTGAAAAATGGTTGAATTGCTTAAAATTATCCGAACAAAGTAACTTGATGGTATCGCATCCAGAACTCGCTTTACACATCTTAAAAGTTTATCAGCATATATCAAATCAAATGCGTGCATTAATGACTGAAAAATGAGAAAATTATATGTATTAATGAAATGGAGGATTTAAAATGACAGAATTAATGACAAGAAGCGAACAACAAGAGCAAAACACATGGGATTTAACAACAATATTTAAATCCGATGACGCGTGGGAAAGTGCCTTTACTGAGCTTTCAGAGTATCTTGGCAAAGAAAAAGCGTTTCAAGGTAAACTAGGTAGTTCAAGTGAAACGTTGTTAAATGCATTACTATTAGATGCAGAAATTGATGAACTATTAGGTAAAGTCTATGTATATGCACATCTTAAACATGATGAAGATACAACGAATGCAAAGTATACTGCTTTTGAGCAACGCGCTGCAACACTTGCAAGTCAATTCTCATCTGCCTGGAGTTTTATGTTACCGGAACTGATGACAATTGATGAATCACAGTTAAATACATTTATTGCAGAGCATAAAGGATTAGAGCGTTTTAAATTTGATCTTGAAAAAATAAATAGACGACGTGAACACGTTCTTAGTGAAAAGGAAGAATTGATATTAGCTGAAGCTCAGGAAGCACTTTCTGCTTCAAGTAATACATTTAGTATGTTTAATAATGCCGATTTAACTTTTGATAACATAAAAGATAAAGATGGTAATTCATTACCGTTATCTCATGGTAACTATATTACTTATTTAGAATCTGATGATCGTGTATTACGTGAAAATGCATATAAAGAGGTTTACGCTAAATACGGTGAGTTTAATAATACATTGTCACAAACACTCGCAGGAAAAGTTAAGGCAAGTGTATTTTCAAGTAAAGTAAGAAATTATGAAAGCGCTCGTCATCAAGCTTTATCAAACAATGATATACCGGAGTCTGTATATGATACGTTAGTACAGACGGTTAATGATCATCTGCCATTATTACATCGCTACACAGCATTACGTAAAGAATTATTAGGTCTAGATGAAATGCATATGTATGATATGTATACGCCATTAATAGAAGACGTTGAATTCAAAGTAACTTATGAAGAAGCGAAAGATTGGATGCTGGCATCACTTGAACCAATGGGTAGTGAATATATTGAAGTTATAAAAGAAGGATTAACAAATCGCTGGGTAGATGTTTACGAAAATAAAGGAAAACGTAGTGGTGCTTATTCATCTGGTACTTTTGGAACAAATCCATTTATTTTAATGAACTGGACGGATAATGTAAACAATACATTTACATTAACGCATGAATTTGGACATAGTGCACATAGCTATTTTTCTAGAAAGAATCAGCCATCCAATATGTCAGGTTATTCAATATTCGTGGCTGAAGTGGCATCAACATGTAATGAGGCATTACTGGCAGATTATATGTATAAAAATTTAGACGATGAAAAGAAAAAGTTATATTTACTTAATTATCAATTAGATGGATTCAGAGGGACTGTATTCAGACAGACGATGTTTGCTGAATTTGAACATATCATCCATACAATCGTTGAAAATAATGAACCATTAACAGCTGAACGATTAAATAAAGAGTATGCTGCATTGAATAAGAAATATTATGGAGATGCTGTTATAACGGATGATAATATTCAATATGAGTGGAGCCGTATACCACATTTTTATTACAACTATTATGTTTATCAATATGCAACAGGTTATAGTGCAGCATTTGCGTTAAGCAAGCAAATTCTTGAAGAAGGCGCACCTGCTGTGGATCGTTATATCAATCATTTCTTAAAAGCAGGTAGTTCTGATTATCCTATCGAAGTGCTTAAAAAAGCAGGTGTCGATATGACATCAAGCGCTGCTATTGAAAATGCTTGTAAAGTGTTTGAGGAAAGGTTAGATGAATTTGAAAGATTAATAAAGTTATCAAAATAATAAATAAGTAGTGAATGCGTTTACAATATGTCAACTTTGTGAAAAGTATCCATTTTATTTGAAACAGAATAAATTACGTGTTATATTAAGTACATGAAATTAATCACATACCAAACATACCCCTTTGTTTGAGTGAAAAATTTCTCCCATCCCCTTTGTTTAAATACCGTGTAATCAGACACGGTATTTTTTTATGAGATTTTTTATATTATATTTTATTAGAAGAATAACGGATATGAAAAATAATAAAACTGTACTAATAGTTTCTTTTAAAAAACAGATACACAAAAACCGATATCGTACGATATGTTTTTGTGTGATATATTATAGTGATTTATAACGCCAGAATAAATCATGATCATAATAAACATCTTCAATAATATTCTGGAGCTTTAATTTTCGTAATTCATTCATCAATATATTATGTGGCCATTCATAAACAGTTTCGAGTTCATGTTCACTTACCATTTCCTGTTCACGAATATATTCTGAAAGGGTTGGTGGTAACTTTTTTTCTATCGGCGTTTCTACAAGTTCATTGATGATATATGTGTAAATATGATAAGCGTGAATACCTTCTACTTTTAATCCTTCATCTTCATAATTTTCGTTAAAGAAAACAAGTGTAGGTGTAACATTGACATCCATTTCATTTGCGATATGTTGGTCACACTTTAATGAGGAAGTAACATGATTACTACGTATATCATTAGTGAAGACTTCTATATCTAATCCTGCTTTTTGCGCACAATGCATAATCAATTCTTTTGTGATTATATCTTGTTTTGGCATTATTTCATTCTGTATAAAGTTCAAAAATAGATTCGCTTTCTTTCTTCCTTGTAATTCAGCTGCTTTAAATGCTAAAGCAATATTATCATCGCAAGTTGTACTTTGTGCCTGACATTTTGTGAGTACTTTCAAAGTAGGAAGTAGAATTTGTTTAATATCTACGAATTGATAGTATTCAATTTGCAATTTACGTAAAGTTGCTTTAAGTTTCCAAGAATCTTTACAAAAAGGATCAAAGAAAGAATAAATCTCTATTTTTTTATTAGGCGATAATTGTTCTCGCGTTTGATTTACCATTAATTGTAGTTGTCCCATTCTACATCACCTTCATCCTTTAATCGACATTTTTCATATGTTCAGCAGTAAGTGTTAAACGTTGCAATAAGTATGTTCTAACATCTTCATCCATCGGTACTTCATATGCAGCTTTCGTCATATTTTCGAGCCATGCATCTTTTTCAAATTCTCCTATCGCAAAAGGCATATGACGTGCACGCATCATGGGATGACCATGTTCGTCAGAATAGAGCGTTGGTCCTCCTAAAAATTGTGTTAAAAATTGTTTTTGCTTTCGAGCTGTTTCATTAAAATCACCAGGAAATAAATGATTAATACGTTCATCTTCTTTAACATAAGAATAAAAGATATCTATCATTTGATATAAATTATCCTGGCCGATGCGATCATAAATCGTATCCATCTGACATCTCCTTACTTTCATACTAATATAGCATGTATATTACAATTTTAAAGTATTTTGCTTGTAAGTTTACTGTAATGGTTATAAAATCTTTGTACTTTGCTCATTGTTTCTTGTTTGTCAATGTTATAATATTCAAGTAACGTATCAAAATGTACTTTGCCTTCTTCGTAGTTGTTTACTTCATATTCCAGCTCGTAATCGCTCGTATCAAGATAATAACTGGCATCAAGGACAAGTAGACCGGATTTATATTCTATTTCGCGACGTTCTGTTGATAACGCACCAAATACACGAAGTGAATTATCAGCTATATTCATTTTTTTTAATTGCTGGTCAATATTTTCAGGGATGTAACGGTGTTCGATATATTCCTGATCTATGATACGCTCATCAATCACACCAGAATACTCCATGACACCAATTGTTTGTGGTATTTTTAATGTCATCATTTTAGATGCGCCATTATCACGAATTCTAAGTGCACATTTCTGCGATTTTAAATCGAATTGATTCGTATCGATATAAAAATTGGTTTGCGTAATCATCGGCGCATCGATAAATAACGCGTTTTTTAATTTTTCGTAAGTTGAATAGTCAAGTAGATTCTTGAATTCAATTTCAAGTTCTTCCATGGTGAACCCCCTTTTATATATTTTAATTATGTACAACATAATAAATGAAGTAAAGTATATTACATTCTATTCATGACTAAATCAATAATCATTAAAACATTTATAATAATTATGTTAAAATATTCATGTTAAGGAGATGACGCAAAAATGAATTTACATGTCAATGAAATTAAATTAGAAGAAAATAAAGTGATGATATTTACAGAAGAATCACCAATTGAAGCAACAGCCACAGGTACGATGGTGGTAGATAGTGATAATTTTCAATTTGTTTATTTATTAGATGGTGGCGAGAGCTTCGCTAATTTACGATTCGTTGAAGAGACCTGGCATATGATGAAAGCTTACGAATCATATCCGTGGTTTTTATACGGAACAATTGAACTGATTAATTTTAAAGAAGAATTTGATGAACTTATTGATAATATTCAAGGGAATTTCAATTATGGTAAACCTTTTGTTGAACGTGTTGAAGAGGTATTTGAGCTATAGAATGAGGTGTTGTTATGAACCAATGGGATTTATTTTTATCACCATACAAACAAGCAATCGACGAACTTAAAATTAAATTAAAGGGTATTCGTAAACAATTTCAATCAGAAGGTAAATCATCTCCGATAGAATTTGTAACTGGTAGAGTTAAACCGATACCAAGTATCATTGAGAAAGCGAATACACGTGGTATTCCTTTTGACCGTTTAAGTGAAGAAATGTATGATATTGCTGGTCTTAGACTGATGTGTCAATTCGTGGATGATATTGATGTCGTTGTACAAATGTTACGCAATCGTCATGATTTTGAAGTAGTAGAAGAACGAGACTATATCAAAGACACGAAAGAAAGTGGTTATCGCTCATATCATGTCATTATTAAATATCCAATTGAAACATTAACAGGTAAGAAATTTATACTTGCAGAAATACAAATTAGAACGTTAGCGATGAACTTCTGGGCAACAATTGAGCATACATTACGTTATAAGTATGCAGGAGACTATCCTCCTGAAATTCAAAATCGTCTAGAAAGAGCCGCTGAAGCAGCATATTTATTAGATGAAGAAATGTCTGAAATACGTGAAGAAATAAAAGAAGCTCAAAAGTTTTATTCGGAACAGCGTAGTGAGATTAGAGACTAAGAGGGTGAGAGAATGCGTTTTAATATATTGTCTAAAGGTGATTCAAAAAGCAATGCTTTAAAACAGAAAATGACAGGATTTATGAAAGATTTTAATATGACTGAAGATGCTGAAAAACCCGAAATAGTAATTTCTGTAGGTGGGGATGGTACATTATTACAAGCCTTTCATACATATAGTCATCGATTGAGTGAAACAAGTTTTGTTGGTATACATACAGGACACCTAGGTTTTTATGCAGACTGGCTACCGCACGAAGTTGAAAAATTAATTCTCGCTATAAATAATGATTCTTTTCAAGTCATAGAATACCCTTTAGTTGAAGTTATCGTTAGATATGAGGAAGGAAGACCTTCAAGATATTTAGCTCTTAATGAAGCAACAGTGAAAACGCATAATGGAGCGACTCTCGTAGCTGATTTATTTATCCGCGGCGATCAATTTGAACGTTTTAGAGGAGATGGTTTATGCATTTCGACACCGAGTGGATCTACTGCATATAATAAAGCACTCGGCGGAGCATTGATTCATCCTTCATTAGAAGCGATGCAAATAACAGAAATAGCATCGATTAATAATCGGGTGTTTCGTACAGTAGGATCTCCATTAGTATTACCAAAGCATCATACTTGCAAGGTTGTTCCTGCTAATCCTAGTACTTTACAACTTACTTTTGATCATCTGACAGCAGATCATAAAGGTGTGGCTTCGATACAATATCGTGTTGCAGATGAGAAAGTTCGTTTTGCAAGATTTAGGCCTTTTCCATTCTGGAAAAGAGTTCATGATTCTTTTATCGCAAACGATTGATTCAAATTAGATACACGATTAAAGAAGCCACAACTGTAAAAACATTTTTACAAAATCAGCGTTATAGTAAGAAGTCATTAAGCGCCATTAAACAAAATGGCGCTTTACTTGTGAATGAGCATCCTGTAACTGTTAGAGCAAATATATCTCAAGATGATACATTAACTGTGCGACTTCCTGATGAAATAAGAAGTCCATACTTAATAACAAACCACATTCCAATTGAAATATTATATGATGATTCTTTTATGATCATAGTAAATAAACCTAGTTTTATGAATACAATACCGTCTCAATTACATCCACATAATAGCTTATTAGAAGCAGTATATGGATACCTCGAACAAAAATTTGATAACAGTGTGCTTCATCCTGTTAGCAGGCTTGATAGAAATACGAGTGGTATTGTAGTATTTGCTAAACATCAGTTGATTCATCATTTGCTGACGAATGAAATAGAGAAACATTATTTATTAATATGTCTTGGTGAAATGAAGCCTAAAGGTAATATTTGCATGCCGATTGAAAGAAGTGACACTTCAATCATCACGAGGCAGGTTAGTGTCTATGGACAATATGCTCGAACTGAATATCAATTACTTCAATATAATAAAATCATGAATATATCATTGGTAAAAGCACGTCTACACACAGGTAGAACACATCAAATACGTGTCCATTTTTACACATTAGGACATCCACTGATTGGTGACACATTGTATGGGAATGACAAAAAAATCGATAGACATGCACTTCATGCTAACGAAGTACGATTTAATCATCCAATTTACGGTAATCAAATAAATATAAAGTCATCATTACCAAAAGATTTAAGTCATTTTTTTGATGTGTTATAATAAATTGTATTTTGGAGGTGAGATTATGGCAGAAGAAGAAGTTGTTTTAGAAGAAGAAATGTATAATAAAGAAGCATTAGATGAACTGTTGTTGAGTGGTGATATAGACCAGTTTAGAGAAGAATTTCTCGAACTTCATACATATGATCAAGGTGAGTATTTCACCGAGTCCAGTGATGAATATCGAGATAAAATTTATCATTATTTATCTCCAAAAGAAGTTGCAGAATTTATGGAAACAACTGAAATGGAAGATGATGAATATGATCACATCTTTGAAGAAATGGACGCACGTTATGCAAGCAGCATGTTTGAAGAGATGTCTTTAGATAATGCAGTAGATATTTTAAAGATGTTACCAAAGACGAAGATTGCGAGTTTGCTTCTGCTGATGGATAAAGAAACAGCAGGAGAAATAAAAGCACTGTTACACTACGAAGAGGATACAGCCGGTGGATTGATGACAACTGAATTTATTTCAGTATCATCACTAAGCACTGTGCGTGAAGCGATGATTCAATTAAAAGAACAAGCACCTCAAGCGGAAACAATTTACTATATCTTCGTGCTGAATGAAAAGAAACAACTTGTCGGCGTAATCTCTCTAAGAGATCTTATCGTTGCAGAAAATGATGAATATATCGAAGACATAATGAATGAGAGAGTTATTAGCGTTAATGTTGCTGATGATCAGGAAGATGTCGCTAATATTATGAAAGACTATGATTTCTTAGCGATTCCTGTTGTAGATTATCAAAATCATTTGCTTGGTATCATTACTATCGATGATATTTTAGACGTTATTGATGAAGAGGCAAGTGAAGACTACTCAAAACTTGCCGGGGTAAGTGATATTGATTCTACAGATGATTCTATGTTTGCGACAGCCCGTAAACGCCTGCCATGGCTTATGGCTTTAACAGTTATGGGAATGATAACAGCATCAATTTTAGGACAATTTGAAGATACATTAAGTAAGGTTGCTTTGCTTGCAGCATTTATTCCGCTTATCGGTGGGATGGCAGGTAATTCCGGTACGCAAAGTTTAGCCGTAGTAGTTCGTGGTATTTCGACAGGCGAGATTGATGAACAAAGTAAGTTTAAACTTGCATTGCGAGAAGCGGGATCGGGATTTATTACCGGGTTAAGCTGTTCAGTTATGTTATTTATAATTATTTGTGTATTGTACAAAACACCAGTGCTCGGATTGATTGTCTGTTTCAGTTTAACGATTGCAATGACGGTAGCTACATTAGCTGGGGCAATGGTTCCTTTAGTGATGCATAGATTAAAGATAGATCCTGCTGTTGCCAGTGGTCCATTTATATCTACTACCAATGATATTATCAGTATGTTAATCTATTTCGGGTTAGCAACCACTTTTATGAGTTATTTAACTTAGGAGGAAAAGATGGGAAATCATGCAGAATTATTATCACTTGTAATTGTTGTCGTTTGTGCGTTTTTGACACCAATACTACTAAATAGACTTCGTATTAATTTTTTACCGGTCGTAGTAGCGGAAATATTGATGGGTATTATCTTAGGAAAGTCCCTATTTAACTGGGTAGATCGAACTGCGATGTTAAATATGTTATCCACTTTAGGATTTATATTCTTAATGTTTTTAAGTGGTTTAGAAATTGATTTTAAAGCTTTTAAATCATCACCGAAACAGAAAAAAGGAAAGCAAAAAGAACCAAATCCCATTATAATCTCATCAATTATATTTACCGGCATTTTAATTCTGTCAATTATTGCGGCTTATTTATTTAAATGGACGGGTATTATAGACGATGTGTTATTGATGGTTATTATTATTTCAACGATTTCTTTGGGCGTAGTAGTTCCTACCTTAAAAGAAATGAATATCATGCAGACTACAATTGGACAAATCATCCTGCTTGTTGCAGTAATTGCGGATTTAGCAACAATTTTATTATTAACATTATATGGTACGCTTTATGCTGAAGGTGATTCACCGATTTGGTTAATTGGTATATTAATTGTATTTACCGGCTTATTTTATATTACCGGTAAGAATTTTAAAAGAGCACCATTCCTGGAAAAATTGATGGCAGGAACGACTCAAATCGGAATTCGTGCAATATTTGCCTTAATTATTTTGCTTGTCGCACTTGCAGAAGGTGTAGGTGCTGAAAATATATTAGGTGCCTTTTTAGCAGGATGTGTTGTGAGTCTTCTAGGTCCAGATAAGGATATGGTTAATAAATTAGATTCTTTTGGATATGGCTTCTTTATTCCGATGTTCTTTATTATGGTAGGTGTCGATTTAGATATACCAGCTTTATTTAAAGATCCATCGGGATTAATTATTATTCCATTTTTATTAATTGCATTCTATTTAACTAAAGTCATTCCGATAGCAATATTAAAAAAGTGGTATGATACTAAAACAGTAATTGCGTCTTCATTCTTACTGACATCTACGCTATCATTAGTTATCGCTTCAGCGAAAATCGCTGAACGATTAGGAACTATCGATGCTGCTACAAGTGGTACTTTAATATTAGCAGCAGTTATTACTTGTGTCATTGTTCCAATATTATTTAAGAAGACTTTCCCGGTTGCAATCACTGAAGAAAAAATGATTAAAGTGGCATTTATCGGTAAGAACCAGTTATCAATACCAGTCGCGCAAAGCTTTAAATCAGATTTATATTTACCGACGTTATTCTACTTAAAGAATAATGTCGATAAAAGAACGATTCAGGATCTGGAAACAATCGAACTTGATGAATATAGTTACGAGGCATTATCTGCATCTGGTCTCTTTGATTTTGACATTGTTGTTTGTTCGGCGAATGATGAATCAATTAATAGAAGTGTTGCAGAAATGGCGAAACAAGAAGGTGTACCACGTGTAATCTGCCGTTTAGAAACATTGCAGGAAGACGATAAGTTAACTGAAGCAGGTATTGAAGTATTTAGTGAATTCCAGAGTACAAAAACGTTATTAAAAGGTTTAATCGAATCACCAAACATGTTAAATCTTTTATCTAACGTTGAAACTTCATTATATGAAATTGAAATGTTAAATACAAAATATCATGAAATGCAATTACGTGAATTCCCATTCTCAGGTGATATTATCTTTGTGCGAATATTACGTGGAAATGATTCTATTGTGCCACATGGTGAAACGGAACTTCATTTTAAAGACCGATTAATTGTTACCGGTGAAAGAAACTATGTAGATGAAATAAAACGTGAATTAGAATTATTTTAATCATCAACAATCTGGCCATGTCATATAGAGACATGGCCAGATTGTTTTTTGTTTAAAGGAAAGATATGATTCGCTTTTTTTGAGTAATGATTTATGTTATAGTTAAATAAATTAGTACTAGATACTAGAACTTGCATATAAAGGAGAACGATAATGTTAAATTTTGCGGATAAAGTTTACGTGATAATGGGGATAGCGAATAAAAGAAGTATTGCATATGGGGTTGCTCAAGTTTTAGATGAAGTTGGCTGTAAACTTGTATTTACGTATCGTAAAGAAAGAAGTAAGAATGAATTAGAGAAGTTGCTACCTAACTTTAAGAATAATCAGAATGCAGAAATGATACAATGTGATGTACAGAGTGATGATGATGTTGTTAATGCATTTAAACAAATTAGAGATAAATTCGGACGAATTGATGGTGTATTTCATTCTATCGCGTTTGCAAATATGGAAGATTTACGTGGTCGCTTTATCGATACGAGTCGTGAAGGATTTTTGCTGGCTCAGGATATCAGTTCATATTCATTAACAATTGTCGCTAGAGAAGCTTCAAAGTTAATGCGTGAAGGTGGATCTATCGTTACAACAACATATATCGGCGGAGAATTTGCTGTTCCTAACTATAACGTAATGGGTGTAGCGAAAGCATCGTTAGAAGCTAACGTTAAATATTTAGCATCTGATTTAGGACAAGATGGTATTCGAGTTAATGCAATTTCTGCGGGACCAATCAGAACATTGAGTGCAAAAGGTGTCGGTAGCTTTAATACGATACTAAAAGAAATTGAAGCGCATGCACCATTAAGAAGAAATGTTGATACTATTGAAGTAGGTAAAACTGCATTATATTTATTAACTGACTTATCAAGTGGGGTTACTGGTGAAAATATTCATGTAGATGGTGGATATCATATCGTCGGATAAAAATAAAAAAAGCCGAAATGGCTTTTTTTTATTCCCCTAATTTAAATGTTTCTTTTACATTCCATGTATCATTATCTAACTGATAACATAAACTAATCTTATCGATAACTTCAGAATGTGTAACATCTTTCATTGATAATTGTCCTTTTAAGTCTTCGAATTCCTGCGAAGAAAACCCCTGTCCAATTGTAAAGTGTGGTACGAATGGATATGTGTTCGTACCATAGAATGATCCATCATTCAATAATTCGAATAACTTAACGAGATTTTCATTTGGATTAACTTTTAAATAGATGATATTTTGAGTTGGTGCAAAATCTGATACTTTTTCCACGTTAATTTCTACTGGTTGTACAGTTTTTGCTACCTCTTTTAATTTATCAGTAACAGCGTCAATGTCATTATCATCTACCTCAAATGCTTCTTTAATCGTAATATGTGGTGTGATTAACGCATAATGAGAATCATAGCGCTTACGATACTGATTAATTTCATCCTGATATGCTTTTGATGGGTATAATACAATGCCTAGTTTCATAATGAATCCCCCTTTTTTTCTGATAATTCAATTATATCAGAATTTCAAATTAAGTAATAATTTAAACATTTCTCTATTTCTGTTTGCCATGTTTTCCATGTGTGTCCACCGTCCAATTCATCATAATAATGTGAAATATTATTTTCTATTAGCACTTGATGTAATTGTCTAATTGGTGTTAAAAAATCGGCATAATCTCCAGTCAGTAGTTTAAAATAATCTTCCTCTTTACCTACAACTAAATAGATATTCAATTCGCTTTTTCTTTCTTGGGAAAGATTATTTATTTGATTTAATATTTTATCTGTTATCATTGGAGAGAATAGACAACATTTTGAAGTTAATTCAGAATATTCTATAGCAAGTGTTAAAGATATACTAGCTGCTAAACTATCTCCGATAACAATCGTATTATTTTTATCATGCACGAAATTAAAAGTCTCTTGTATGTAATCCAGCAATTCTTCAGACACAAATTTCTGGAATTTTTCACGGTTAATACCTTCTGGATGATATTCATCTTTTCTCTCATCGACATTATTATAATGTACGAAAAGAAATACTGAAGGGTTATCAAAATCATCTTTTAACGTTTCATATTTGCGATGAATTCTTCCTATCTGACTTAAATCCTGTCCATCAAAACAAATAAACAATGTGTGTTGTACGAATGGAGAGTAATCTTCTGGAAAGTATATGCCTAGTTTTACTGTTCTATTTAAATGTTCACTATTCATAGTAAATGGTGTTATAAGACCATTTTTCATCATCATCAACTCTTTTCATATAATTTTTATTTTAAATTAATAATATCATTATTTTTGGGTATAATAGACTATATCATTTCTAGGAGGACATTATGACAAGAAAAGTGTGGTTTAGATTTGGGGTTGCATTATTATTATCATTTCTAATCATTAAGTATTTTTTAGAAATTAATCATATTTTTTACCCTATCATTGTAATTATTAAATCGATTATCTTACCTTTATTACTAGGCGGTTTTCTTTACTATGTAACTGTTCCATTTCAAGATAAACTGGAGAAAAGATATAATCTCAAGCGATGGCAGAGTTTAACAACAATTATGTTAACGCTTATTATACTAACAGGTCTATTTATATCATTTGTTGGACCAATTATTATGAAACAGGGTAATAATTTTGTAGATAATTTTCCAACAATCCAAAAAGAATTTCAATCTTACGTTAATATCGCATTAGATCAACGCGAGAAACTACCAGAAAACGTTAAGGATGGTATAAATAACGGCATTGAAAAATTAAATAGTTTTTCAGGTAAAATAGTATCAAATGCATTCTCATTTATCACTCAATTTATTTCAACGTTATTTTTAATCATTTTAGTGCCTTTCTTTTTAATCTATATGCTGAAAGATCATGATCGTTTCATTCCTTTTGTTGCTGCACCATTTTCAGGACGAAGAAAATTATTTGTCGTAAATTTATTTAAAGATATCGATAAAACGTTAAGATCATACATACAAGGTCAAGTTACGGTCAGTGTTATCCTTGGTATTTTATTGTTGATAGGTTATCTAATCATTGGATTAGACTATGCATTGATTTTAGCGATGTGGGGTATGGTAACGAATTTAATTCCATTTTTAGGGCCATATCTTGCAGTTATTCCTGCAATAATCATTGCTTTAATTCAGGATCCAATTATGGCTGTTTATGTCATCATTATCATGTTTATAGCGCAACAGTTAGAAGGAAATGTCATCACACCGAACATTATGGGCAAATCTTTAAATATTCATCCGCTCACAATTATAACTGTTATTTTAGCAGCAGGTAATTTGGGAGGATTTATGGCAATACTTGTTGCGGTTCCAACATATGCAGTCATAAAAACAATTGTACGCAACATCTATATGCATCGTCAGGACATTACACATGAAGCTGTTAAATCAGTAAATGAAAAGCAAAGATAACTAAACGATTATAAAGGATAATCTTTACAAGATTATCCTTTATTTTTATATTTTCTTAATATAAATGATTCCATAAAGTATGTTAAAATATAATAGAATATATAACTAATAGAAAATTTAATTTGAGTAAAGGATGGTCACCCACATGTCAAAAGTAAGAAAAGCTGTCATTCCAGCTGCAGGCATCGGCTCTAGATTTTTACCAGCTACAAAGGCAATGCCCAAGGAGATATTACCGATTTTAGACAAACCGACAATTCAATATATAGTTGAAGAAGCAGTTGCAGCAGGTATTGAAGATATTATTATCGTAACAGGTAAACATAAACGTGCGATTGAAGATCATTTTGATGCTCAGATGGAACTGGAATTTAACTTAGAAGAAAAAGGAAAGTATGATTTACTGAAAAAAGTACAGCATTCAACGAATTTAGCAAATATCTTTTATGTCAGACAAAAATCGCCACAAGGATTAGGTCATGCAATCTGGACAGCGAAACAATTTATCGGAGAAGAACCTTTTGCTGTTTTACTCGGTGATGACATTGTTGATGGTGAAGTACCGGCTATTAAACAACTGATGGATGTTTATGATGAAAAACAAAAATCAGTAATCGGTGCTAAAACTGTATCGTATGAAGATACAGAACGCTATGGCATGATTGAATCAAAATCTCAGGATGGCCGTTTATATGAAATCGATACATTAATTGAAAAGCCAAAATTAGGAACAACAGATTCAAGATTAGCAATTATGGGTCGTTATGTGTTAACACCAGACATATTCAATTATCTTGAAGAACAGAATATTGGAGCAGGCGGGGAAATCCAGCTTACTGATGCGATTGCAAGAGTAAATGAAGATGATGAAGTTTATGCGTATGACTTCGAAGGTGAACGTTATGATGTTGGAGATAAAATAGGTTTTGTTAAGACAACGATGGAATATGCGATGCGTTCAGAAATGAAAGATCAACTTATTCCGTTTTTAGAAGACCTCGTAAAGAAATATAAAAATTAATTACCAAGTTAATAAAAATTAAAACAGAGCTGATTCATTAATGATCAGCTCTGTTTTTCTGATGATGCATTTTTAAAAAATAAATGCCATAAAATAACGCGAGACTTAAAAATAAACTGGCTGAAGTAAATAAAGTAAAATTAGTATTATGAAATACTTCAGTAATTACGCCACCAATAACAGGTCCAAGCATGGTGCCAATGCCTTGCAGGGAATTAAATACACCCCATGATTCTTCTTTCAATTTCGCTTCAACCTGACTCGCCATAAATGCATTCCATCCTGGTAATAATAAGCCGTAGAAGATACCGATAAGCACAGCTGCTATGAGCACAAGATAATAGTTACTGATTTGAGTCATTATAAAGATGGCAGCACCAAAGATGATAAAACCAGTTAATATAACGATATGAGAATAAATTTTAGAAACTTCATCCATAAATTTTGAAATAAATAGCATTGATATCGTGCAACCGATACCTCCTGCGATTAATAGATAAGTATATTCAAGTGTTGTTACATGAAGGTGTTTAATTGCGTATATTGGTAATATAGGTACAAGCATACCTATGGCAAGTCCTTGTAATACAATACCAGGAAATAATACTAAATGTCGCATCATGACATGTTTAATGTGGGCAAATTGTGTCTTAATAGACTTCTTCTCAAAAAATGAAACTTCTACATGCACAAAAAAGTAAAGTAACCATGCGATCAATACAAATACTGGCATAAGAAAAGTAAATTTTGTCGGATGGATTTTAAATATTAAGTTCATAGCAATCATTCCAGCCATCATGCCGACTAACCATGCAAAATAAACATAACCCATCTGTTTAGACCGTTTTGTATCATCAATTGAACTTAACATGATGACCCAAATTGGACTTACAGCAATACCTGTGAGTATTGCCGCAATAATTAGTGCGATCGGGTTATTGAAGCATACCACAATAGATAATCCGAAAAATGCTAATAAAAATCCTAAATTTAAAACTTTCTTCGTACCAAATCTTTTTAACATAAATCCAATTCCAAAGTTTGTGAGCGCATCACTGATAAAGTGAAGTGTGATGGCAAGTGAAACGATACCAACAGTAATTTTTGATTTAGTTGTCGGCAATACTGGAAGATAGCTCAAAACATACATTCCACGTGCAAATTCCATTAAAAACAAAATCGAAATCATTAACCAAAAGTTTTTGCCTGTAAATCTACTTCGCGAAGAGTCTCGCATATAATCTCGCTTTCGATTGAATATCATTTTGGATGAGTGATTCGTTTAATATTTCGATAATAGAACTACAAATGTTTTGTGCAGAATTTGGAATGTAATCTTTTTTCATATTTTGAACTAAGCGTTCTAGCTCACGTTCATGATTTAACAAATCTAATGTGACATGAATTGTTTCAGCATATGAATGTGTAATACGTGCATAACCTTTATTGCTAAAATAAACAGCATTTTCCCCTTCTTGTCCAGGTGCGGGATTAAAGAATACAAGGGGGATATTTTTACATAAACTTTCAGTAATGGTAATACCACCTGGTTTCGTTAACATAAGATCACTAGCTGACATCCATTCAGCCATCTGTTGAGTATATCCCATAACTAAAACATTCTTCCCTTTAAATTGCTGTTGTAAATTTGATACAAGTGATTGATTCTTACCACATATAACAACAAATTGATGATCACTTTTTTCAACTAATGAAGAAAGCATTTCATTAAATCCTTCCATTACACCAAAAGCGCCAGCGACCATAAGCAAAGTCTTCTTCTTAGGATCTAGTCCATGTTCAGTTAACCATGTATCTCTATCTACGGATAAATTAAATTTTTCATGGATAGGTATGCCAGTTACAGTAATATTTGTGATAGGAACACCTACTGCAACTAACTCTTGTTTCAATTCTTCTGTCGCAACGTAATATTGTTCAGAGTCTGGTGTAATCCAGTTTTTATGGAGACGATAGTCGGTAATAACTGTACAAACCGGTGTATGGATATTGAAATCACGTTTTAAAATCGATACAACAGGAGTAGGGAACGTTAAAAGTATTAAATCTGGCTTTTCTTTTATGATAAGATTTACAAGTTTATTCAATCCATAATATTTATAGAAACAAGATTCTGTTTTATCTGGTCTAGCATAGTAGAAATATTCGTATGATCTTCGGAAATATTTATAACTATTAATATAATATTTTTTAGCGATGCTATTGATGATAGGATGTGCTTCCTGAAACAAATCATGTTCAATTACAGTAACGTTCGGTAAGTGCATTTTATTAAATTGATTAACAAGTGCATTTGTCACTGAAATATGACCATTGCCGAAAGAACCTGTCAAAATCAGTATTTTTTTATTTTTAATCAGCATAATGACACTCCGATTCATTTGATTTATTGTAATGCTATCTTATTATCACATTGATGTGGTAATTTTTCTTGAAAATTACATAAAAATTACAATAATTTTGTTTATTCTTTACAAAACAATATTTTTAAGTTAAATCAGTACATTATATATTGCGATAACGTTTTAATAATGTGATGTTAAGTATCATTAAAAAGATGTACATAAAAATTAAAACAATTATATTAGGGATAATTTCAATACTTTGTCCTTTTAACATGATACGTGATAAATTATCTGCACCAAACTTAAGTGGCATTATATAACTTATGATTTGTAAAGGTTTGTGCATATTCTCTATAGGTATAATACCACTAAATAGTAGTTGAGGTACAATGATGAGTGGAATAAATTGTATCATTTGGAATTCTGATTTTGCAAAAGTTGAGATAAATAAACCTAAGCTAAGCGCAACAAATGCAAGTATGATATTACTGATGATGAGTAGCCAAATGGAACCAGCTACTTCCATTTTTAATACATATACTGCATATAGCACTAGCATAACAGTTTGAATTGTGCCAAACAAAGAGAAACCTAGCATATATCCTATTATAATTTCATATCTTTTGATCGGCGTTGAAAGTAACTTATTTAATGTGCCAGTCGTGCGTTCTTTTAACAATGTAATTCCTGAAATTAAGAATGTAAAGAAAAAGATGAAGAAAGCAATCAATACTGGATTGATCATATCAAAGTAATTACTGTTTTTATCACCATAAATGTAATGTGTCTTGAAGAGCACATCTTCATTAACATCTATCTGTTTGTCTTTATTATTTGTATCTGGCAAATCTATGCCAACACGATCTAATAAAGGACCTAATTTTTTTAATTGATCTTTTAATTTATCCATCTGCTGATTAAGATCTTCAAATTTCTGTTGCATATTATCAATAACAATTTGGGACTTTGAAAATTTTGTTTTATTTTTATACCCTTGAATCGCTGATTTTAACTTTATGTTTTTGTTTGGATCTAGATTCGTATAATAAACTTCAATATTTTTTTTATTAGAAATAATAATGCCATCAAGCTTTTTATCTTCAATCGTATTTTTTAAATTTTTTGTCGAACTGATTTTGACGCGTTCTACATCATTCTCTATTAACTGACGATTAAGTCCTTCTGGAATATGATATATTCCAACGCGTGCTTCTCCTTCATCAACTGTTTGAAATATATAATGAAGTAAAGTAAGTAACATAATAGGTGCTATAAATAAAAGCATTAACGTACGTTTATCACGAATAATTTGAGTGATAATACGTTGTGCGATTGTTAATATTTTCATTGCAATTCACCTACTTTAATAAATATATCTTCGATTGTATCGACCTGATAATGTGCTTTAAGACGAAGAGGTGAACCAAAACCTATCATTTTATTATTATATAGCAATAGTAATTTATCGCATGCCTCAGCTTCTTCCATTACATGCGTCGTAATGATGATTGTTGTACCGTTTCTATTTAAATCAATCAATGATTGCCATATTTTGCGTTTTAATAACGGATCAACGCCAACAGTTGGTTCATCTAAAATTAAAAGTTGTGGTTGATGTAACAAACTGATTGCAAGTGATAATCTTCGTTTCATACCTCCGGAATATTGAGCTACCCGCTTATTGAGATGAGAAGTTAATTCAGTAATTTTTGCTACATCATCAATTGATGCTTGTAATTCTTTTTTATGCAATCGATAGAGTTTACCGAAGAATCTGAGGTTTTCAAGACCAGTTAAATCTTCATATAATGCGTCAGACTGAGCCATATAACCAATCTTTCGTAATGAATTAAGATGCGGCATAAAATGATCATCTATCGTAACATTACCGCTATCACTTTTTAATATGCCAAGCATACATTGTATAAGTGTGGTTTTGCCTGAACCAGAAGCGCCTACTATAGCTATACGTTCACCACTATTTACAGAAAAACTGATATCATTAAGTATTTTTTGATGGTTAAAGGATTTTGAAAGTTGACTCACAATTACTTTTGACATAATAACCTCCCTTAATTTTATTTTTATTATACGCTTATTTATTTTGAATGAACATGTTTAACTTGTATAGGCGAATGTTTTAAAAAAGTGTATAATTAAGAATTGAATTAAAGGAGGTCACTGAATGGATACGAAAGAACTATTGAAAGTGATTAAAGCGAAGAAAATATATGGTCAATTTCCTGAACATGTTACTAATATTGTAGTGGATTCAAGACAGGCAAATGCAGATTCTGTATTCGTTGCAAGTCACGGATATACCGTTGATAGTCATAAATTTATTCCGAGTGTTATTGCACAAGGTTGCAGAATGATTGTTGTTGATCATTTCATTGATGGATTACCTCAGAATGTTGGGCAGCTTGTTGTTAAGGACACACTTAAAGTTGCAAATATCTTCGGTCAATTTCTCATGGATTTTCCGAGTCAGAAGTTAACGACATATGGTGTGACGGGGACTAATGGCAAGACAAGTGTTGCCACAATGATTCACCATATCCATAGAGCTTTACAAATTAATTCAGCTTATTTAGGAACAAACGGATTTCAGTATAACGAAGATGTCGCTAAAGGTTCAAACTCCACACCAGAGACAATAACATTAAATCAACATATTAAGGATGCATATCATAAAGGTGCTAAGGCAATGTCTATGGAGATGAGTAGTCATGGTCTGGCGCTTGGCAGAACAAATGGTGTTGATATTGATGCAGCAATATTCACTAATCTTACACAAGACCATTTAGATTTTCATGAGACGATGGAACGATACGGATTTCATAAATCTTTATTGTTTGCTCAACTCGGCAATGATTATACTAAACCTAAATATGCGATTATCAATGGCGACGATGACTATTTATCTGAACTTATCATTGCTTCTCCCAGAGAGATAATCACATATGGAATTGAAAATGACTGTGATTTTAAAGCAGAGAATATACTTGAAAGTTTAGAGGGCATTCAGTTTGATTTACAAACGCCAGATGGTAAAGCAATAATTCGTTGCCCTTATATCGGGCGATTTAATGTGTATAATATGCTTGCAGCACTATGTGCGATGTGGACACAAGGACATGATATTGAGACACTAGCACAAGCTACTGAACGTTTAAATCCAGTAGAAGGTCGCCTGGAAGTTTTAGATAGTAATTTACCGGTTGATCTGATTATAGATTATGCACATACACCTGACGGTATGAATAAGTTAATTGATGCTGTTGAACCATTTAAGAAAGGAAAGCTTATTTTTCTAGTAGGTATGGCGGGTGAAAGAGATTTAACAAAGACACCTGAAATGGGTGCGATTGCTTGTCGTGCTGATTATGTGATATTCACTCCGGACAATCCGGCAAATGATGATCCTAAAAAGTTAACAGATGCATTAGAGAAAGGTGTTACGCATGATCGATATATTTCTTTTTTAGATCGTGCGGAAGGCATACGTCATGCAATTGAAGTGAGCGAACCTGGTGATATGATAGTACTCGCATCTAAAGGACGTGAACCTTATCAGATAATGCCAGGTTATAAAAAAGTACCACATAGAGATGATTTAATTGGTCTTGAAGCAGCATATGAAAAATATGGGAGAGAAACGAATGAAAATAAGAACGAATAATGGTGAGTCATTACAATGTAAAGTATATATCCATGAGAATAAAAAGGAAGAGACAATTCTTGTAAGTGTACCGGATATATTCTTTTCTATTCAATTTGATTATGATATTTATGGTGATGCATTAGTGGACCATCTGTATCATCATTTATTTAATATATTAGACGAAAAAGAAGCAAATCAACTGGCTTTATCTATCGCCCAGTGGACAAGCGAAGTATAAGGAGTACAAATATGACATTAAAACAAGAAGTAGAAATAAGAAAGACATTTGCTATCATCTCTCATCCGGATGCTGGTAAAACAACTTTGACAGAGAAGTTGTTATTATTCGGTGGTGCGATTCGTGAAGCGGGTACAGTTAAAGGTAAAAAGACAGGTAAATTTGCAACGAGTGACTGGATGGATGTTGAAAAAGAACGTGGTATTTCTGTAACAAGTTCTGTTATGCAGTTTGATTATGATAACTTTAAAATCAATATTTTAGATACGCCAGGACATGAAGATTTCTCAGAAGATACGTATCGTACGTTAATGGCAGTTGATAGCGCAGTCATGGTAATAGACGTTGCTAAAGGGATTGAACCTCAAACATTAAAGTTATTCAAAGTTTGTAAGATGCGTGGTATTCCAATCTTTACATTTATCAATAAGCTTGATCGTGTCGGTAAAGAACCCTTTGAATTATTAGAAGAAATTGAAAAGACTTTAGAAATTGAAACATATCCTATGAACTGGCCGATTGGAATGGGTCAATCATTCTTCGGTATCATTGACCGCAAAGAGAAAACGATTGAACCTTTCCGTGATGAAGAGAATATTTTACATTTAAATGAAGATTATGAACTTATTGAAGAACATGCCATTTCAAATGATTCTGCTTTCGAACAAGCAGTTGAAGAACTGATGTTAGTTGACGGTGCAGGGGAAACTTTCGATAATGAAAAATTATTAACAGGAGATTTAACACCTGTGTTCTTTGGTTCAGCATTAGCAAACTTTGGTGTACAAAACTTCTTAAATGCCTATGTAGATCATGCACCGATGCCAAGTGGACGAAAAACTGAAGAAGGAGAAGTTGTTTCTCCATTTGAAGCAGACTTTTCTGGATTTATCTTTAAAATTCAAGCAAATATGAATCCTTTACATCGAGATAGAATTGCATTTATGCGTGTCGTGAGTGGTGCATTTGAACGAGGTATGGATGTGAAACTAACACGTACAGATAAAAAGATGAAAATATCTCGTTCCACATCATTTATGGCTGATGACACTAAAACGGTTAATCATGCAGTAAGTGGCGATATTATCGGTTTATATGACTCAGGTAATTTCCAGATTGGTGACACGCTCGTAGGTGGGAATCAAAAATTTAAATTTGAAAAGTTACCTCAGTTTACACCTGAAATCTTTATGAAAGTTAGCCCTAAAAACGTATTAAAACAAAAACATTTCCATAAAGGAATAGAGCAGCTTGTACAAGAAGGTGCGATTCAACTTTATAGAACACTGCATACGAATCAAATTATACTTGGAGCAGTTGGACAACTTCAATTTGAAGTGTTCGAGCACCGCATGAAAAACGAATATAATGTTGATGTTATTATGGAACCAGTAGGACGTAAAATAGCACGTTGGATTGAAAATGAAGAAGATATTAAAGACAGTATGAACGGAAGTCGATCAATATTAGTAGATGATCGTTATGGGAATAAAGTATTTTTATTTGAAAATGAATTTGCTACACGCTGGTTCCTGGATAAGTTTCCAGAGATTAAGTTATACAGTTTGTTATAAACAGATTTACAATATAAAATGAATTAAAAGCGTATAATACAGTCATTAACTTTTTTATTAATGATACGGAGTGAGAAGATGGATATGTCAATATTGATAACGTACGCATGGGTTGTAATAGTTCTTGTCGTTTTAGAGGGATTACTTGCAGCAGATAATGCGATCGTTATGGCAGTAATGGTGAAACATTTACCTGAAGATGAAAGAAAAAAAGCATTATTTTATGGATTACTTGGAGCATTTGTGTTTAGATTTGCATCATTATTTGCGATCGCTTATCTTGCTAAGTTTTGGCAAATACAAGCTTTAGGTGCTGCATACTTACTATTTATGTCTATAAAAAATTTATATGAATATTTTAAGACAGGTGATGCCACAAGTGAAGCTGAAGAAGCAGAACTAGAGAAATATAGTAAAAAGGGCAGTGGCTTCTGGATGACAGTTGCGAAAGTAGAATTTGCAGACATTGCATTTGCAATTGATTCAATGCTCGCAGCGATAGCAATTGCTTTAACATTACCAGAAGTTGGACCACAATTTGGTGGGATGAACTTAGGACAATTTTTAGTGATGTTTACTGGTGGTATGTTAGGAGTAATTATTATGCGATTTGCAGCTACATGGTTTGTAAAACTTCTGCATGATAATCCTTCATTAGAAGCAGCAGCTTTTGCAATTGTAGGTTGGGTTGGCGTGAAGTTAGTCGTGATGGTACTTGCCCATGAATCAATTCATATCTTGCCACACGAATTTCCACACAGTATGCCATGGCAATTAACTTTCTGGGGCGTATTATTATTGATACTAGCAATAGGTTGGTTTAGTGGTAAGAAAAAACAATCAAATGCATAAAAAAACTTGATATATCATATAAAACTTAGTGTATCTATATTATAATAGATACACTAAGTTTTTTTATGGAGGAAATCATGCAGCATAAACATAAAATTGTCATCAAAAAGAAAAATTACAGTCGACCTAAACGATTGTTCTTTAAAGGTCAGAAAGTTAGAATGATTTATCCGTATTTACATAAAAAAGATAATATATTAGAAAAAATAGCACCAAAAGAAGATATTGAAATTGTGGATGATACAATAACAAAAAGTGACAAAGATAATCATATTAATGAAAATAAAGAATCACTGATCAACAGTAATTCAATTGCTACTGAAGAAGCGATTGATAAGGAAAATACTGTAGATGTAACAAAGCATATTGAGAATGAAGAAAGTCCTGAAACTAGTGATTCCCAAAAACATGAAAATAATATAAACAAAACGTCTGAGGAAAATGAATTAGTAGAAGAATCTTTCAGTAGAGATGAGATAAATGACGATTTAAAAAATAGAAAAGAAAATCGTACTTTCGGTTCACAACTGCCAAAAATTTTGATGGGTACACTTGCTGGAATATTGATCGGTATATTACTTATGAGCCTGTTTAATTCGAAGCCACAAGAAGTATCTAAACAATCTGAAGTTAAAACTTCTACAGAACAAGCAATTAAGAAAAATATTAAGAATGTGGTGAGTATTACTAATCTTCAAAAAGCTACTGATAGTGAGACGATAGATCCTGAGAGTGCAGTGAAAGCGCCTGAAGAGGTGGGGATTGGTACAGGTATTATCTATAAAACAGAAAAAAATTTAGCATATATACTAACAAACTATCATGTTGTCGGAAAAGCTAATGAAATTGAAGTGACTTATGAAGGAAAGAAAGAAAAAGCAAAGATGATAGGCTACGATGTCTGGACTGATATGGCTATTCTTACAATGCCTAAAGGTAATATAAACTCAGTTATTGAGATGACAAATAGTAATGATTTAGAACCTGGACAAGAAGTCATTGCATTAGGTAGTCCTTTAGGACAAATGTTTGCAGGAAGTGCATCTTCTGGAATTATATCTGGTTTATCACGTAATGTACCGGTAGACATTGATGGTGATGAGATTTATGATTGGGAAATGAATGTATTACAAACTGATGCTGCAATTAATCCAGGAAATTCTGGGGGTCCTTTATTAAATAAAGAAGGAAAAATGATTGGTCTGAATTCGATGAAGATTTCTATGGAAGGTGTAGAAGGTATTGCATTTAGTATTCCTGTGAATGAAGTAAAGAAAGTATTAAAGGAGCTTGAACAAAAAGGTAGTATAAATCGTCCAAAAATGGGTATTATGATTGAAGATGTGGGCACGCACAGTAACCCTAATGATCCTAACTCTCCGACTGATCAAACTGGTGTAGAAATTATGGAGATAGAACCAAACGCTTTAGCAGAGAAAAATGGACTGATGCTAGGCGATATCATTAAAAAAATAGATAATAAAGAAATTAAATCTAAAATTCATTTTAGAAAAATTTTATTTAATGAAAAGAAAATTGGGGATACAATTACTTTGACAATTATTCGCAATGGTGCTGAAAAAAATATTAAAATTAAGTTATAAAATCTACATTGATTTAAGAAAGAAGTGAAATAATGAACAGGTTATTCCAAAAGTTAACGCCGCAACAAGGTATTGTGCTTTATTACCTTGTAGCAATATTCATTTCTTTCTTGTTGCTCCGTATGCCATACGTACATCAACCAAACGTTGATATTAGTTACATTGATTCATTATTTGTTGCAGTGTCTGGTGTCAGTGTAACAGGCTTGTCACCCGTGTCTATTGCAGAAACCTATTCGACTTTTGGTCAGTGTGTCATCCTTGTCATCCTTAATCTTGGTGGTATTGGTGTTATGGCGATGGGTACTTTGTTATGGGTTATTCTTGGTAAGAAGATTGGGATGCGTGAAAGACAACTAATAATGGTGGATCATAATCAAAATAAGATGTCTGGCGTTGTAACAATGATTCTTGAAATTGTGAAGGCGATGTTGTTTATAGAAATACTGGGCGCCTTATTTTTAGCATTTTATTTCTATAAAGATATGAATTCTATCAAAGATGCGCTATTCCATGGGTTATTCGCATCGGTTTCTGCAACTACAAATGGTGGTTTAGATATAACAGGCGATTCTCTTAATAGTTATTCAGATGATTACTTTGTCCAGACGATAACAATGTTTTTAATTGTATTAGGTGCAATTGGATTTCCTGTTATCATTGAAATAAAAACTTATTTAACAAACAAAATTCCAAATTTCAGGTTTAGTTTATTCGCGAAACTAACGATTAGTACATATTTTCTATTATTTGTTGTTGGAACAGTTGTTATTTATTTATTTGAGTATAATAACGCTTTTAAAAATATTTCATGGCATAAAGGTCTTTTTTATGCGTTATTTCAATCTTCAACAACTAGAAGTGCGGGTCTTACGACGATAGATTTAAATCAATTAACAGAGGCCACACGTTTTTTTATGGGGGGACTCATGTTTATCGGTTCTAGTCCAAGTTCAGTAGGTGGAGGTATTAGAACAACTACATTTGCGATACTAATTTTGTTTTTACTGAATTATAGTAATGGTAGAACGAACATTAAAGTATTCAATAAAGAAATTGATCCCATTGATATTCAAAGAACTTTTGCTGTAATGGTACTTGCTACTATTATCTGTTTTGCAGGGTTATTATTTATTCTATTCTTTGAAAATGATAAATTCGATTTACTGTCGATTTTCTTCGAAGTGATGAGTGCTTTTGGAACTTGCGGTTTATCACTTGGTATAACCGGAGATTTAACAAGTGGTAGTAAGCTCGTCATTATGGCATTGATGTTTATAGGTCGTGTTGGATTAATCTCATTTATTATAATGCTTGGTGGTAAAGCAGAACCTGAAAAATATAGATATCCGAAAGAAAGAATTATGATTGGATAATAATATTTAATATAAAGAGAAAATGTTTTGATAGTAAGAAAAACTAGCATTTGTTTGCTAGTCTTTTTTTAGTTTATTATTATTTTGATCATATTCAGATGGAATAGAGATAAGTGGCAGTTTAATAATAAATGTTGTACCGATATCTATTTTACTGATTACTTCAATTTCACCGTTATTTGCATCGATGATACTTTTAGAGACTGGTAATCCAAGGCCCGTACCAGTGATTTTAGTTGTGAAGAAAGGATTAAATATCTGTTTTATCACTTCCTCATTCATGCCACATCCATTATCTCGTATTGAAAGAATAGCTTGATCCTGTGTGTGATCCACCTTGATTTCAATGATACCTTGTTTATGTTCTACCATTGCATCTTTGGCGTTTTGAATAAGATTGATGATAATTTGTTTAAATTGGTCGACAGCCACATGAACAAGCGTTTGATGATCGGTATAGCTTTTTATCGTTCGAATATTATTCATCGATAAGTCATATTCTAGAAATGTTAGTGTCTCTCTCACAATATCTCTTAAATCTACTATTTCTACATCAAGTTTTGTAGGCTTTCCGAGTAATAAGAATTGTCCTACGATTAAATTGATACGTTCTAATTCTGCTTTTACAATTTTAAAATATTGGTTTTCATGTTTAGCATCATATTGCATTTCCAGTAAATCTACAAACCCTTTAATCGATGTTAATGGATTCTTTATTTCATGTGCAGTATTAGCTGCAAGTTGCCCTATCAATTCTTTCTTTTGAGAATTAATATCTGCAAGTAATAATTCACTTTCTTTCTGTGCTTTATAGCTATGATAAAAAAGTTGTAAGGTTGCAATAAGTAATGAAAATACTAATGCTGCAAGTAGAACTTTTTCAAATACTTCACGATAAATATTCTTATTTGAATTGATTGTAAGATTCCAATCAACTTTTAAAAATTTCTGTGATTCTTTTATATTAGTGAATATAGGGTGATTTGACTGAAAAATGATATGATCATTAAAGTCTGTAATCGTTACAGTATTATCTTTTTGAAGAGAATCAATGACTGTACCAATTGTATTAATATCAATTTCTGCAACGACAAGATTACTTGTTTTTTCGTCGGTAATATTTTTTGTAATGTAAACGACATTCTTATTCATATTATTTTTACGAACGTCACTAATCGCCACATTATTTAAAGTTCTTTTTTCGATATGATTGAAGAATTTCATGGATTCTATTTTTTTACCAATCATTGCTTCAGAATTTGAATTGATAACTGTCGCTTTATGATCTAGAACATAGATATTAATGATACGGTGGTCACGATTTTTAAGCACTTGTATCTTTTTATCAATATTTACTTTATCTTTTTCATAAATAACTGTAGTAGCAACATTTTCAACTGCAGAAGTTGTTTCACTAAAAAAAGAATCAACCTGTTCCGTATGAATTCCGATAGATTTTTTTATGTTTTCACGAAGATGTATTTCTTCGTTATGCGCTAATAAATACCAGAATAATGCTGAAAATAACAATGTAATTATGATATTATAAATGACGTATTTTTTGATATTATTCATATATTTCTCCAGTTTTAAAAGTCATATTAAAAATCATGCTATAATATCACAAAGAGGTGAAAGCATGAAAAAAGGATTAATTAATATACATATTATAACAACAAATAACATCAAAGGTGCAATGTTTCATGAAAATAATGCATTTAATATATTTAAAGCAGCAACTTACATAAAATTAGCTAGGCAAAGTGGACAAGTTCTGTTAATTAATAATGGTCAGCTTATCACTGGTTCTGCAGAAAGTGAATATTATGCAGGTTTAAAAGAATATAAACGTATTCCATTAATAACACTTATGAATCTCCTGAAATTTAATGCAACTAATATTACAATTAAAGACTTTTCTTTAGGCTTTAACTATTTTAGCAGAGCACATGCGATGAGTGAATTTCCATTTTTATCATGTAATATATTAAATAAATCTACGAAAGAGCCATATTTTAATACTCCGTATATCATTCACCAATATAAAGGTATTAAAATAGGTGTGATTGCTTTATCAGAAGCAGTACAATTAGAACATGAAACAATGATTGTATCCAATCCTATGGCATCGATTAAGACTTGGATGAGATATATGTACGATAATGAGAGTCCAGATTATGTCATTGCATTACATAATGGACAAATCACAGATTTAATTACAGAAGAAGAAATTTTATGTGTTGAAGGTGTTCATTTATTACTGACAAATAATAAAGAACAGGGTATTGCACATGAATACACAGAAATCATTCATTTACCGGAAAGTTCATCGCTATTACATATAAAATTGATGTTTAAAGAGCGTACAGACTCTTTTGAGAACAAAGGATGTTCATATGAATTTATAGATATTTCAAGATATGAAGAAGATTATTTGTTAAAGGAATCTACTTATTATGAAGAAAAAGAATATTCACTTGTCAGAAAGAAAAAAATCCTTAGTGACTAAGGATTTTTTAACTATAGATGAGCATTAATAATATTACAGCAAGTATTTGACCTAAAATAGGTGTAATCAAACGTTTCGTATTATGATAGCTTAGAGCTAGAATAAATTGAGTTAAAAAGATAAAAAGCAATAACTCAATACTTAAGGAATACATAAACAAGCTTGTTACACATAAACTGACGATACAAGCTGATACAAACTGATTAAATCGATCATCGAGATAATTTTGCAACATATTACGAAAGAACAGTTCCTGTAAAGGTATAGATATAATTAATGTTATTATTAGCTGCCATTTTACATAAACACCAAGCCCAACAATCACTTTTAATAAATGAAAGTAAGTAATATCTTTCATTATGAAAGATAGGATGGTATGTAAAATAACGATTACAAAACTTGCAAGAATACCTGTAATGATCGCATCTAATAAACGCTTAGAATGAATATTGCGTTCATAGAAGATATATCCGATAGAAGAGAATAACATTAATCCAGTATATAAATGCCAGAACACTTGATGTTCACTTCTCATTCCGAACAATATAATGTGAAAGATAGTAAATAAAATTAAAAAACCATAGACAGGCTTTTTTATCATACTCATTATTTTATGCCTCTGAAATGATTGTATAACGTTTATGGTTAATAACAGTTTTCTCAGGGATTTCTAATTTCTCGAAGTTTTCCATAATCGTACAATCCACAATCACTGAATTCTCATTAACTTTCTCAACGATACCTTGTTTTCCTTCGTGAAACTCAATAATATCTCCAACTTTAGCTGCCATAATTTTTCCTCCTTAAAAACATGCTAATTGCTATTATACTAAATTTGATACATATTGAACATAAAAATTTATTGAATATTCAAGAGATTTTTTAATGAAGACCATTTTAATGATTGTGATAAAAGAAAGTTAACTTCTTTTGTGCGTTCTTCTTATATTTTTTTATTGTAGACACACTAACCTTCATATCATCTGCTATTTCCTTCATTGAATGACCTTTCAAAAATAACGTTAGCCACTGATATTCTTCACGATTTAAATAATTTTTTATTTCTTTTAATGTCAAATGATCATATGAATCATAGAAATGATTACTATGATTCATAATATCGTCACTCATTAAGATAAACCGTTCATTTCTTTTAGATAATTTTCTAATTTCATCGATAAAGAAAAATTTGAGTTTTGTATAGATATAGTGATCTTTATTAGATGTTTTGTTGGAATCATAAGATTGATCTAATTCCCAAAGTTTTATTAATGCCATTTGATAAAACTCATCAAAGTCATAAGTTAATTGATATTTATGAATGAGGTGAAAGATTAATTTTTCATATTTATCCTTTGTTTCTTCAAACATATTTTCCCCATTGAATATCTAGATATTCTATTTTTATTTCCGGATGAAGTAAGTATATTCAAAATTTTTGTTAATTAAAAATTAACATTTCAATAAAAATTGTTCAGTTTATTAAAAAAATATA
The DNA here is from genome assembly GCF_002742385.2 of Macrococcoides goetzii. Taxonomy (GTDB): domain Bacteria; phylum Bacillota; class Bacilli; order Staphylococcales; family Staphylococcaceae; genus Macrococcoides; species Macrococcoides goetzii. The sequence continues at coordinate 996,177 of NZ_MJBI02000001.1, read as the reverse complement.
GTTTTATTGTCAAAAATTGATTAAAAAGTGAAGTATTTAGATAGATTTATTTATAATAATGAGGAATTGATAATTTGATAAGAGGTGAATATTATGTTAGAAATGCCGCTTTGTGCAACTGATATGTGTATTTATCAAAGTCCGGAAGCAGAAGGAAAGACTCAAATATATTCCTTTTGCGGGGAAGTTAGAACTGTTGATGAAAGACCAGAAAAGTTATTGGATCAAACATTAATTTTCTTCGGAAGTAATATCAAAACCCGTAGACAGTCTGCAAAAGTATTAACTAAACATATGCATCATCTTCCAATTATTATTGAACCATCTATTCAATGGATGTATTATCCAATACATCAGACAAAAACGCATTTTCAATTATTTATACAACATCAGATGATCTATCATTTTGAAGGTAAGAAGGAGCAGACAAGAATATTTTTTATAAATAACATGGAATTGATTGTGCCTCAAAATATAAATTTTATACATAAGCAACATCAAAAGGCACTGTTACTCGCAGACTTACAATCCAAAATAATAAAACGGCAATTGCACTTAAGCAACTACCGTTAGAAATGTTTTTAAGGATTATAATGACTTTATTATTTGTCGATAAAAAATTTGTGGAAAATTTTATTTAATACAAAAGGTACTTCTTCAGATACACTTTTAATATGAATACGCTCAGTTAACTGATGCGCATCTTTCCCAAAAGCACCGATATTAATTACTGGTGCTTTTAATTTTTTCATAGCTGAAAAAGGTATATCGTAATGTGTTTTGAAACCAGGTGTATTATCAGCAAATATATTAGTATCACTATCATCGTGTGTATAGTTAACATAACTTAAATCTGAAATACCGTTAAAGTAATGAATTTTTGTTGTATCACGATTAAACTGTTTCTTCATTTGTTTAATCGCATATTTTGTAATTAATTTTATTAATTTATCTTGACTGCTATTAACTGAAGGATAGTATGGTGCATTGAAATAAGTTACAACCGTATAGTCATTACTGTTATCTAAAAGCAATAAGTCTTTAATAACTGTTTGAGCATATAGTCGATTATCTGTTTGTTCTATATTACTGATAATATTATGGATAGTTTCATGACCATGTTTCTTTTTCATTGATTTAATTAATGCTTCAAAAGTTATTACTTTTATTTTTGGTGATGTTTCAAATACTAATCCTAAGTCACGAGAACATTCTGCAACAGTACGTTCTACGATTTGATTAAACAGTTTGAAGACATGTGCTGCACTTTGTTCAAATAAGAACACGTTGTAGTAACTTGATGCCATAAAAGGTGTCTGAACATTGTAATCTTCTTTTAGATCTTTCATATAAAGACTAACAGGTAAAGGTGTTTCTTCGTTTTTATATCGTTCAAGAAATTGTGTATTATATTCTAATTCAGAATTGATACGACTTATTAAATAGTTAGCACTAAGGCCATTTAATGGTTCTCCAACATGTGTTTCTTTTCCATAAACAAATACAGATGGCATCACTTTACCGATGCTACCATTATAAATATAATAATTATCATCATGTGGATATTGACTAAATGCAGGCTCACCATTCATGATAAGCAATAATTTTAAGTTTTCCTGTTCAATAAATTCTGATAGTTCAGAAACAGCACATCTCATACCCGATGAATTTACTTCTTCGTCAGGAACAGTTAATAAAATGATATTAATTGGCCATTCTTCATGGATTGCTTTTTCAAGTAAGCTTAAATGCATCATTAATCCAGATTTCATATCCATGATGCCACGTCCAAATAAATACTGATTTGATAATATATCAGATTGATGATACTCATTAAATTCATTAAGGTTACTAGCAAATGATTTTGCTAACGCATCACTATCGAATGCATATGCTTCAAATGATCCATAATCATTTGTATCAACAGTGTCATAGTGGCTCATAATAATCACTGTATCATCTGTTACATGTGAACGATACATTGCAGCTACAGCATTCTTGTGATCATTCGTCTCAATTAATTTAATATGAGAATCATGCTGTTTAAAATAATCTAATTGTTTAAGTGTCTGTTTAATATAAAAAGGAAAGTTGACTTCACCTTCAGTATTTGTGATGCTGTCATGTTTAACAAGGTCTTTTAAAAGTGCAATTCTGTCTTCTGGTGTTTGCCAAAGTAAACGCATAAAAAATCTCCTTAAATTCATATTTAAAAGCAATATGTAATTTTATTTATATCAGACATATTTGTGCTCTCTTATAACAATTATACATATTTCTTCACAAATAGAAAATATTAAATAAAAGTAATTCAAATAAAATTTACAAAATTAAAAAAACTCTAATGAGGTTTTTTTATTTCTACAACTGGTGAAGTTATCTTTTTAGTAGCATTCATACTAAGTGTATAAACTAAGAAGATGGTAACAAGAATCATAAAGATTAATATTGAAGCCACATGATCATTAAAATATTTCCCCCAATTATTTGCTCTGAACAATCCAATAAACATGCCATGTAAGAGATAAATAAACATGGTTCTTGAACCAATATACGTTAGAGGGAGTTTACGGTTCGGTACAACATTTAAAAAGCTTGCAGTACTAATTAGAATGATTACATAAATAATGGCACGTTTTATGCCACTGTACAGATCAGAAGCTTCATGTTCAAGTTTAACATATGGTTTACTTCCGAATAGCCACTCAAAATTAAAGTCTGTTAACATATAGAAAATAAAAACAATCGTCAACATGAATATAGAAACTGGAATATACTTCTTATTTCTAATATATTTAAATTGTTCTGGTTGCGCATAATACCCAATTAAAAACAAAGGAAAGAAAACAAATGTTCTTGATAAACTTAATGTATTATTAATAAATGGTAAGTATCCGACGATTATTCCAATGATGAATGAAACAATAAGCGTAACCCATGGATTTATATCTTTTACGATAAAAAGCATGACCTGCCATGAAAATAAACTGAGTAGAAACCACATTGCCCATTGGGGATCAAATGGATTTAAATCTACGGTGTTTACGTCATCGATAAAATAATAATAAAAAGCATAAAAACTCTGAAAAATAATGTAGGGTAGTAATAACTTCTTAGTTACTTTTTTGATATACCCTGGTTTATGAATGCCTTTAGCAAAGTAACCGGAAATCAATACAAAAGCAGGCATGTGAAAGCTATAGATAAACATATATAAAGCTTGTAAAAAATGGCTTTCATTTATGAAAGAACGTAATAAATGACCAAAAACTACTAAAACAATTAATAAAAATCTTGCATTATCAAAATAATGATCTTTTTCTTTATTCATAAAAAAATCTCCTTAAAAATATTCTCTCAAAAAATTAATTATATTGCACACTTATGAATTAAATCTACAAATTAAATATGCTATGATAAAATATAAATAGCCTACAATTTTTTATTAATTCATTATATATCGTTGCTAAACTAAATAATTGGGCTTATAATCTATATAAGAAAAACGTTGGGAGACAATAACATGGATGAAAAGCGACTTAAAAGATTTGGACAATTAATTTATTTTATGGATTCTAAAATTGATGAAATTGCTTCTGCAGAATTAACTGATGTGACTTTAACGCGTGAACAATTATATATGCTGGAACTTATTGCATCAGAAGAGAACATGACACAAAAAAAGTTGATCTATAAGTTAAATAAGGAACAGACAGCAGTTTCTAGAGCAATAAAAAAATTAGTTGATAACGGTTTTGTAAAAAAAGAGCAGAGTATTTATGATTTAAGATCTACAGTGTTAATTGCAACTGAACAGGGTGAGAAAGCTTTAGAACGTGCAGAAGATATTAAAGCTAAAGTTGTACGTAGCTTTATGCGAGAGCTAAATTCTGCAGAATCTGAAGAATTAATTCAGTTATTAGAAAAAATATATCATTCATTTGCTCTTAGAGATCCATTTCGTTTTTAATTGTAAATCATCAGCTATTAGTAAATCGACTTAAATATTCATTTTAGTATTATATAGCCTAAAAGCCAGAAAAATAACCTTCCTAATTCTTATTAGGAAGGTTATTTTTTTATTAAATGTATTCATGAACAATATAATTTAATCCATCTAGTCCTAATGACTTATATAAACGCGCGATAATTTTCGCGTTGTTAGCAGCCCAGCGAACATCAGTTGCATATTGATGTGTTGCAGTATTTTCTGGATTCCAGCGCATTTGGTGTAGTGTACGTTGACCATTATCAATATATGCGTTACGTACATATTCAGCGCCACCAATGATTGCTTTAGAAACAGAATCCCAACCGTTTTTCTTAGCGTAAGCAATGCCGCCTAATTCTACATTATTATCTGTAGCTTTAGTACCATACGTATTATAGTATTTCTTCGCTGCATTTTCGATAATACGCGTATTATCGTCGCTGATACCTAACCCGTTTGATAATCTGCTTTTACCATGTCCAGTTTCAACAAGTGCATGTGCGATTAAATAGATTTCATTAATCTTAAATTGTTTTGCTGCAGCTGCAAAAGCAGCACCTTGATTTTCTAGAATACCTTTACCAACAAGTAGTTTGTTTAAATTTTTAGCTGAAATACCTTCAGATTGTCCTAAATCTAAAAATTGATACTTTAACTCAGGATCATTTAAAGCGTTTTTTGTATCCATATTCGCTTTAATTTCGCTATCTTCTGCTAAACGTTCGTTATATACTCTTGCTGGTGTTGAGAATACTACTTTAGGGCCCGCATTACGTGCAGGATTTTTTAATCGAGATTGTTTCGCAACAGCAACTTCTAAACTTTCAGGTGCTTTTAATTTTACGACATTTTGTGAATAAAGATAGCTATCTGGAACATATCCAGTTGTTTTATCATCTAATAATACTTTATGCCAAACAGCATTGCCAACTTTATCTGTACGAATGACTTGTATAGTTTTAGAAGATAATGTACTTAATTTTTTAATACGTTGAGATTTAGAACCACCAGGAATTGAATAAATATATCCTGAAGATTTCTTAATCGTATAAGGCATCTTTGTCCATGATACTGTTTTAAATTGCTTTTCTTTAATAAATGTATCACTGATCCAACCTAAAAATTTATTTTTTGGATCGGCTACACCATAATATTGCTTGTTATTTTTCTTTGCTGACTGATTAATGTAGAGTTGCATATTAACCGGCTTTGTCTGTGCCTTTTTTGTAGATTTAATATCTGTATATAAAACAGCATTCTTAGCATCTGTGCGACCAATTAATTTAACATTTTTCATGTCAGTAATTTTAACGGCAGTCTTTGATGGAGAAACTGATTTTAAGGTCATTTGATTTAAATTAACCCAGCCAGTTAAAGCATTCACTGTGCCAAAATAATATGATGTTTGACCGACTTTTACAAATTGAGAAGCTTTAAATTCTTTTCCTGTTAATCCTTTTAAACTTCCAACCACTTGTTTTGAACTACCCCAAGGTGTTGAATAAATACTTTTAGCAGTACTATTTAATGTAAACCTTTTTGACGTTTTTGATGGTGGAGTAATTGAAAATGATTTTGTATCTTTTGCTTTTACCCAACCACGTGGGATGTTTTTATTGTCAGTTAATGAATAATAAGTAACACCATTTAACACAGCTTTCTTGTTTACATAATAAGCGGTGTTTGATTTTGAACCTGCTTTCGCTGTCGCAGGGTTACCAACTGAAGTATACACATCCGTATTTTGCCATTTAATTTTGGCAATACGACGTTCATTCGATGTGACGACTTTGCCCGTATTGTTTGGTGCAGGAGTCACCTTAGGTGGTGTGTTACCCGGTGCTGGCACAGGTGTGGCTGGCATCTTGCCAGTTAACTTATAATTATATTTTTCAGAAACAAGATTGTAGAATTCATCGAAAGTGTAGTTGTTGGCCTGGAACCACCCGATTGGATCAGTATGATCTGTTCCACCAAGGAAGTTTGATACGCCTTTATGGTTCCAAACAGTACCATTACCATCATAGTGAGCATTATCTAACGGTAAACCATAATATAATAAATTTGTAGCAAAGTAATCTGCGTAATTATTGATAGAACGGCTAAATGCTTCTTTACCATATACACGAACTAATTCTACGTTGATGAAACGGGGGTTTGCAACAGGACCAGCTCCCCATGAAATATAATCAGTATCAGCTACTTCAACGATACGCTTATCATCGATAAATGCATGTACGAAAGCATTCGTGTAATTACGTTTCATATAAGCAATTTCACCATCAATTTTAGATGTAGGGTTAGCTGTTTCGTGTGCTACGATACCTTCCGGTTTAGCGACACCATTGCGATATGCAATTTTTGGTGAATTGAAAAAGCTTTTTTCATACACAGGAACTGTCCAGTTATTATATTTTATGACTTCATTAACTGACATAGAATCGATATTTTTTGCTTTAGTTGTTGCCGTTGTTCCTAAAGTTCTTGTTCTTGCTGTTGTAGTAATTGCTGTTTTTTTAGGTTGAGCAGCTGCAGTAGGCACTTCAGTAGTAACCGCTTCAGCCGTTGGTGTTTCCGAAGAAGTCGAATCTACAGTAGGCGCTTCAGTAGTAGGCGCTTCAGCCGTTGGTGTTTCCGTAGAAGTCGTATCTACAGTAGGCGCTTCAGTAGTAACCGCTTCAGTTGTTGGTGTTTCCGTAGTTTTTAGTTGTGAAGTTGAAGATGTTTCAGTATTATTTTTTACTTGAGTTAATGAATATTGTTCAGCAATAGATGCAGGATTTGATAAATCATTTGTAGCAATCACATTAACTGGAACTTTTGATTCATTTGCAGTACTTGGATTAACTGTTTCGTTTGTCGTGCTATTAATTGCGTCTGTTTTTACAACCTCATTTTCTGCAGCATAAGCAGCTGTTGTTGTACCAGCAAACATCATTAACATTAAAGCAGGTGTTTTGTAATAAAATTTATTATCCATGTGTACTTCCTTTCTCAATTTAATTCATAATTTCATTCTCTTCTATTATAGGGTCATTTATTCAATTAGTATATAAAGGATTTGAATTGTAATATTACTTTAATATATGAAATACTAAATTCATAAAGTAAAATAATATATGCATACGTTTAAAAGATTAAATTCATTTGTTATTTTCTCAAAAGTAGTTGAATAAAAAAACCACCATCAATTTATATATCGAAATTGATGGTGGTTTAAATTTGTTTAATGCATTTTTAATATCGCAGTATATTGCCAAAAAAGTTCCATATGCTTCATATCCCAGTGAGTCATACCCATTGCATACCCTGATGGTGTAAAGATCTGGATGTTAGATACTTCTAAAACTGCTGCAATTAAGTATTGATCAAATACATCAAGTGATGTGAAGGTTTGACTTAAATTTTCACCATCAAATACGAAATCTAATGGTACGTCATAATCAAAAATATTAATTTGATTGAATATCGCTGGAATTGCTAATATATAGCACGCTCCATCCATAAGAGGATTGTTTGCAGCATCAGTATAATATATTAACAAAGCTTCGTAATTTTGCTGATGATAATCATCAACAAAATAAAAGTCTTTACGTTTATTTGATAAATCACGAGGTGAAACAATGATATCTTGTAATTTATCAAACATTTGGTTAATATGCTCATACTTTTCATAGGTTTTACGAGTTGCCATAAAGGATCACTCCAATTTATTGTTGATTTAGAGGAACAGTATTATTTTGGTTTACTGGCTGCCTCACAACGTTTTGTGGTGCTTGACCACTTTGATTGTTACTATTTGCATTGATATCGCTTCTAATAATATTTGTATTAGTAACAGAATTATTATTAGAATTGTTTGGATTAACTTCTGAAGTAGCGGGTGCCTGATTGATTATCTGATTATTATTTTGTTGTGGAATTACTGGTGCCTCAGTAATAACAGGAACAGGTGCAGGCTCTTCTATTACTGGTGGTGCTTGTTCAGTAACAGGTGCACTTTCTACAGTTTTTGGCGCTTCAGTTGCTATAGGTTTTGATGAACTTCCATTATTAGATTCGTTTGTTTTATTCTCTTTTGTATTATTTTTCTTATTTTTCTTATTTTTCTTCTTTTTGTCTTTCATCAATTGTTTAAAATCTTTTTCAATTTGCTCAAGGTCAATTTTTTCTAAGGGTATTAAATCACCCTTTAAAGCGATTACTTTATAATCGAGTAATGACGATTTCTTCTCTTCAGGTAGTTGTAAATCTTTGCGTAGAAGTTTAGATATCTTATAAATATGTTCAAATACAGGGTTATAGTAATACACACCGTTATACATATAGTCAGTACCTTTTAACTGCATTTGTTTAAACGCTACATCATTTGAAGTATAGTAGGAAGCTAATGATGTGATATTTTCAAAAGTTAAATTATGTTTTGCATTATTGCCAACAATTTCAACAAGTTCATCTAGTTTTGAAATAGAGTTGGTATCTTTAGCTTTTTTAACGATTGCTTCAATCATTTGCATCTGACGTTTACCACGACCTAAGTCAGTATCCACATGTCTACTTCTTACAAGGGCAAGTGCTTCGTCACCGTTAATTAATTGTTTTCCTTTTTTTACTTTGATTCTACCTTTATCTAATTTTGTAGGCTCATTGATATCAAATGGTACATCAAATTCAATGCCACCTAATTCATCGACAATATCAACAAAGGCCTGCATGTTTATACGTGCATAATAATCAACTGGGACATTAAAGATGTTTTCTACAGCATGCATAGAGCTTTCTGGACCACCCTCCGCATGTGCGTGTGTAATTTTATCATATTGCTTTACAGAAGGAATATAAGCTAAAGTATCACGAGGGATACTCACTAGTCTAATTTGTTTATTACTACGGTCAAATGTTGCTAGTATCATTGCATCAGTACGTGCTTCAGACACTTTCTGACCATTTTCTCTTCTGGAAATGCTATCGTCAATACCTAAGAATAATATAGAAATATGATCCATTGAAGGATCGACAGCTTTTTCTCTCAAATTAGATTTATCACTATTTTTGCTAAACGATAAATCAATTGCACCTTTTGTTGTACTATATAAATATGCAGCATAGGATACAGGTACAATTACTAAACTCAAAGAGAGTAAAATTAATATTGCTCTGAAAGTCTTATTCATATTATGCTCCTCAAATTAGTTTAATAAACTATTAAATTATATAGCTAATTATGGAAAATAACAATAAAAATCGAAATGATTTTGATTAATTCATATTTTACTCCGAATAAATGAATTTGTTGTGTTTAAAATAATAAAGTTCTGAACGGAAAGATACTTCAATATGTCAAATTTTTAAAATGAAACATTTAGGATAATTATGATAGGGAAAAAGATTGTAAATAAAATTAAATTATTGTAAATTTAAAGTTGCAATAGGCTATTGATGTTACATTCATTTATAAGGGGATAGAGATATGAATTCAATCAATTTTGAAGATTTAAATAAACGTTTTTTAATGGATAATAATTTATTAGCCGTAAAGATTATAAAAGATGGTATTGATTTTTATTTTAAATTAGCATTAAAAGATGAGTATCTACCACTAGTAGTTTTCTCAAATGGTGCTTATGATCCAAATCGTGCAACACCTCCAATTTTTATGAGAAATTCATGGCATCCTGAATATGAATTCAGTGCCATCTTCATAGATGATAGAACACTCCATGATCATTCACTTCGAATTGGTTGGGGTGTAGGGACGAAAGACAGACATTTTTTAGTTGATTATTATGAAGTAATCGTGAAGATTTGTGAAATTATTGGCAAAGAAAGTAAAGACGTGTATTACTATGGTTCTTCAGCAGGTGGCTTTATGTCAATATATTTAGCAACTTTACATAAAGGCTCTACTGCAATTGCAAATAATCCTCAAACTTATGTCACTAAATATAATAAAGCAGCTGTAGATCGTTTATTTAAAGCAGTATTTCCAGGAATGTCTGAAGAAGACATTAAAAAGACATATGCTGGACGTTTCTCGTTAGTAAGTGCAATGAAAACACATAAAAACACGCCGCGTACATATTATATTCAAAATGCACGTTGTAAAGGTGATATGGAAAAACATTGTAATCCGTTCATGTTTGCACTAAAGAAATATAAAGTACCGAGTAGAAAAATTCAATTTATGTTTTACAATAATGACAAAATGGGGCATAATCCTATCAGTAAAGAAGACACGATTCGTATGATTCACTCAGTCGTTAAAGGACATATGATTTTAAACGTGTAGCTTCTAATTAGAATTGAAAGAAGGCATTTAACTTGAAGGAACTTATCGCGCTGTTTAAAGAGCAGATAACGCATATTAATTTAATATATAAATTAGCCATTTATAATATTAAAAGTACGTATTCAAATCACTATTTAGGCGTGTTTTGGAATTTCTTACAACCTTTATTGCAAGTTATTTTATACTATATTGTATTTGGATTAGGTTTGAGAGGCGCAAAAGCAGATGTAGGGCATGTTCCATTCATTATTCATTTAATCAGTGGATTATTCCCATGGATATTTATTTCACAGTCAATAATGGGTGGATCGAGTGCGATTCAATCGAGACTAGGGCTAGTAACTAAAATGAAATTCCCATCAAGTATATTACTTTCTATTTCATTTATGAATACTTTGATTAATCTGTTAATCACATCTTCAATATTATTTATTTTATCTATTTTTAACCACTTAGTACCATGGTGGCATTATTTCTGGTTTATTTATTTTATTATTGCAAGTTATGCATTTATATTTGGTTTCTCACTTATAATGAGCACCCTAGTAATACTTGTACGTGACACTAAAAATATTTTACAGAATGTAATGAGAATGGCTTTTTTTGTTACTCCAATATTTTGGGTACTCGAGAATGCTAACCCCATCATGCATAAAATCAATGCATTTAATCCATTTGGTTTTTTAGTGGGTATTTATCGGTCAGCATTCACAAAAAGCGATGTATTAATTTACGGTACTTGGCATGATCATTTTTGGTTCTGGTCAATAACTTTATTATTAATATTCGTGGGCAGTCAGGTTCACTTTAAGTTTAGAAATAAGCTTATCGATTATTTATAAAATTTAGTAAACATGTTTTTCATGAAAATAAAATGATTTGGATGGATGTAAATGAGTAAAGTAGAAGTAACTAATGTATCCAAAGTATATGATTTAAATACGAGCAAAAAAGATAAGATTATTTCATTATTTAGTTTTAAAAAGAAGAAAATTGCATCACCTTACTTTGCATTGAGAAATGTTACATTTAGTGTTGAAGAAGGTGATTCTGTAGGTATTATTGGTCTTAATGGTTCTGGAAAATCTACATTAAGCAACTTGATTGCAGAAGTAACCCAACCAACCGCTGGTACTGTAAAAATTGAAGGAAGAAGTTCTTTGATTGCTATATCAGCTGGACTAAATAATGAATTAACCGGTGAAGAAAATATAAGAATGAAATGTTTGATGCACGGATTGACTGAACAACAGATTAATGAAAGATTTCAAGATATTGTTGATTTTTCAGAATTGGATAAATTTATTTATCAACCAATTAAAAGTTATTCAAGTGGTATGCGATCTCGTTTAGGTTTTGCTATTGCCATACACACTGAACCGGATGTATTAATTGTTGATGAAGCACTATCAGTTGGAGATGAAACATTTTCAAATAAATGTATAGAACGAATGAAAGACTTTCAAAAACAAGGTAAGACGATATTTTTCGTCTCTCACTCTGCAAGTCAAATAAAAAAAATGTGTGATAAAGCCTTGTGGTTAAATTTTGGAGAAGTCGTTGAATATGGAGAATGTAATAAAGTAATTCATAGTTATGTTAAATTTATGAGAACTTTTAAAGCTAAATCCAAAGAAGAACAAATTGAATATAAAAGACAAATGATAGAAAAACAACAACAACAACAAACACTTCAAAAAGAATCTAATACGATTGATTTTACGAATATATTAACTTTTATTTTATTATTCGGAATTACAATCATTAGTAGCATCATTCAATTTATAAAGTAAGGAATTGAGTAATTTATCCAGCTCAATTCTTTTTTGTTTAATTATGGTAAATAAAACATAAAATATCTCTAAATTGTTAAGAATATGTATATTTCGCCATTAGCTATACACAATTTATATATACTATACTATAATGAAATATGTAAAAAAATTAACACTAGGAGAAGTTATGAAAAAAATTGTATTGTTATTTGTTGTTATTTTTAGTTTTGTTTTAACTTTTAGTGCATTTAATGTTCAAGCAGAAACATTAAACAAAAAAACGCATCCAGGTGTAATGGTAAATACTAAATCATATGTACCATATAAATCACTTAGACCCACTACCAAAAATGCACCTACAGATCATAATCAGGGATTTATTGATGGATGTCACGTTGGTAAAAATGTTGGCTATGCTAAAAAAGTTTGTGTCTATGGTACTAAAACTGGTTATCGCTCAACGATAGCTATTATTGGTGATTCTCATTCAGCACATTGGTTAGGTGCAGTGCAACAATTTGCTGAAAAGTATAAAATTCGTGTTTTATATGCTACGAAAAGTGGATGTACTTTGTCTTCAACACCAAGACCAGATTACCCTTCTTGTACAACCTGGAATAAAAGAATTATTCCAAGAATTGCAAAATATAAACCTGATGTTGCGCTAATTAAAGCAAATAATACACAATCAGGCTATAAACATGATCCAGGTATTATTGAAAAGTTTAGGGAATTAAACGCGAATAATATTAAGGTTTTCGCAATTCGTGATACACCTTATTTTAATGTTTATATACCTGAATGTGTAAGAAAATATGGTAGAAATTCTGCGAAATGTAAAGTAGCTAAATCTCATATCCCGCCTAAGCCTGCTTGGGTTACTAGATTAAGAGCAGAACCATATGTGAAATATGTAGATTATACAAATTTAATTTGTAACACGGGTAAATATTGTAATCCTACTCAAGGTAATGTGATACTAGTAAGAGACAAACATCATCTTACAAATTCATATTCTTCAACTTTTAGTTATTATATTTATAAAGATATTTATCGCTTTTTATTAGAAGCGCATGCAGAACGTGTTGCAAAAGGAGTGGCTTAAAAAAGGATGAGACAATTCATGTCTCATCCTTTTCATTAGTATTTATATTATTAACATGTGTATGATAGAATAAATATTAATAAAAATAAGCACAGAATCATTAAGTGCATTCGAAGGTGAAGAGAATTGAAAAAAGTTACGATGTTTGTCTGGAATCATTTTACGAACGATGCTCGTGTGAATAGAGAGTGCACCGCGTTGTCTGATAATAACTTTGATGTACATCTTATAGCGATCGATGATCCTAAAGATGAAAAAGTATTACAAGAAGAAAACGTGAAAGATAACTTTAAAGTATCGCGTGTGCAACGCTATCCTTCTTTCATTACAGCATATCAAAAAGACAAAAATTCATTTCTGATAAAAGTAGGTGCAGTAAGTACTGTCATTGGCGTTACACTTCTTTATTTTAATCTTATGCTGTTAATATACTTTGCATCTTTATTATTGATGATGGCGCTGAGCGTTAAACTTAGAAAAGTTCGTAAAAATATTGTCAATGCAGCAATTATCGGTCGAATGATAATTAAAGGTTATAAAGATAATGCCGATATTTATCATTCAAATGATTTAAATACGCTACCGCAGGGGATTATTTGTTCAAAATTTAGATTGAAACCTAAAAAGTTAGTTTATGATTCACATGAAGTTCAAACTTCAAGAACAGGTTATAATCCTAAAACGATAAAATTTTTTGAGTCATTCATGATAAAATTTGTTGATGAAATGATGGTAGAAAATCATACACGTGCGAAAAAGAATGAAGAGCTATACGGTTTTTATCCAAAAACACTATATAATTATTCGGAGTTATATGATATTGAAGAAAAACCTGATGTTGACTTACATGCTGAGCTAGGATTACCGAAAGAAGAAAAGATATTATTATATCAAGGTGGTTTGCAGCAAGGTCGTGGTTTAGAACTTCTGATTGAAATGATGCCTCAAGTTAAAGAAGGTACACTTGTATTTTTAGGGGCAGGTAAACTTGAGAAGACACTGAAAGAAATGGCGGCACAAAGTTCTGAAAGTGAGCGTATTAAATTTGTTGAAAAAGTTCACTTCAAAGCACTTCCTTCATATACAAAACAAGCATATTTAGGGTTTCAGGTACTACAAAATATTTGTTTTAATCATTATTCTGCAAGCTCAAATAAATTGTTTGAATATATTATGGCTCATGTACCTATAGTGAGTTGTAATTTTCCGGAAGTTAAAGCTGTGGTGGATCAAGGTGTCGGTATTTCAGTAGATAGTCATGATATCAATCAAATAGCGGAAGCGGTAAATAAACTTGTTGCAGATGAGACATTACGTAATCAATATAGTGAAAAATGTAAAGTGATAAAACATATCTATAACTGGGAAAATGAAAAACAAAAATTATTAGATGTTTATAATGCCCTATAAATTAATGCCCGTAAATGTTAATATTTACGGGTATTATTTTTGAATTAATGTTTTAATGTATTGTTATAAATATCTTTTATTAATTGGTATAATATAAACAATATATTAAATATACAAAATTTCACGTTAACTATTTAGATGATTGGAGTTATTCTATGGGGCGAGTTTTATTGGTTACTCAAAATTTTTATCCTGAAATTGGAAGTGGCGCAAATCGGTATAAAAATATTTTTACATTATTAAATAAGAATGGTATCGAAGCAGATGTGCTGACATCTGATCCTTCATATCCTAATGCTTCGATGTACAAGACTGATGAATATTGGAATGATATATATATAAATGATAAGAAGCGTCAAATTTTTAGAATTCAGACGTTATTAGACAAACAATCGAAATCTCATATTAAACGTATTATGTATTACATTGAGATTATGCTTCATACGTATAAGTTCATTAATAAAAACGCTAAGCATTATGAAAGCATTATTGTTACAAGTCCAAATATATTTATGCCACTCGCAATTGCTCCGCTTAAGAAAAAAATTGAGGCTGAAATTATTTTAGATGTCAGAGATTTATGGCCAGATAGTATATATGCATTAAATATAAAATGGATTAATTTATTTAAGCCTGTTCTTAATTATCTTGAAAGATATATTTATAATCAAAGTGCGAAAATTATATATAACCATAGGGGATTTAAAAATCATATTCTTAAAAGAATGAAAATAAAAGATAAACCTTTACTATATTTACCTAACAGTATAAATAAAGAAGAATTAAATTCAGTATTAACAAAAAAAGTAGAAGATTTTACAGTTTTCTATTCTGGTAATTTAGGATTTGCTCAAAATTCTGATGAACTTTTAGGCATTGCACAACGATTGAATCAATTAAATATAAAATTTGATGCGATTGTATATGGATTACATGCAAATGAATTTAAAGAAAATGTACGCAAATTAAATTTAGAACATGTTACGATTTACGACGTTTTACCACGTTTAGAATGTTTAAAATTTATGAAGGCAAGGCATTTATCGTTATCGTTACTAATTGAAGATGATATTTTTATGAATATTTTACCTGGGAAGATTATAGACTCTATAAGTTTAGGAATTCCAGTAATCACAAATATAGGCAACGAAGCTTCAGAGATGATTAACAATAATTTTCTTGGTTATGCAAAAGAAAAAGCCAGTATCGATGATATTATTAAAAACATTCAGACATTCAAATTAGATTCAGAAAAGTATGAACATTATTGTAATAATTGTTCCGACTATACAACGAAACATCTTGTTTGGGATAATAATATAAAAGCATTGATTGAATTAATTAATAAGGAGAAAAAATAATGAATCTTTTAGAATTATATGCGACGAGAGATTTGTCATTCTATATTTTATGTCAGGAAAATGAAGATAACTTAATAACGGCAGTAGATGATAAATCTGAAGCGGTTGGTGTATTGAGTGAACTCAATCAGAAAGTAGTAAAAGTAATAACTACTGAAAAAATAGATGAACAGGTTTGGGGATTGATTGAACAAAATGGCGAGCTTAGAGGATGGATTAAAATAATTTCGTCAATACTATTAACAAGTATCGATCCTTTGACGGTCAAAGTAAATTTAGATCATTTCGAAGTTGTACCTATTAATAAAAAGATAAATGCGAAACGTGATTATCAGCTCTTTTTTAATACAGGTAGTTTTACAGCTCGTGTAGCGCTTGAAGTAGAAGGTAGAATGACTTTAGGACTTTATAAAAAATCTCAATTCATAGGTTTCGTCTATGAAGATGATATTTATTATTCAAAGAAAATGAGCGAGCCGATGATTGCTAAAAATCTTACAACAGATGTATGTTACAAAGATTCTGATTTAAAATCTCAATTCAGTCAATTTATAGACTTTAGTGATGAACCTATAACGATTGTATTAGCTTTTCCTGCAATAGATTTAGTTCGTTTCCATCATAGAAATAAATATTATTATACTAAAGCACAAAATTTACATGGCTTTGATATCACTTCAATAGAATTCACTAAACCTATACTAGATACTAATTCAAGTTTAATTAATAATCTTCTCGGTTTATTTGATGAAGAGAGAGAGACTTCTCGAAGTATCATACAAAAATTAATCAATGAAAATATTGCTTTAACGGAGCAAATTTATAAAGCAGAAGAACGTAAAGCACGTTTAGAAGAACTTTATAATAATTTATCTAATTCTAAATTAGGAAGAATCCAAAGACAAATATGGAAGAGGAGACGTTAGTTGTGGCAAATGATGATAAGAAAGCAATTGAAACTGATCAAACTGTAGAAGATATTAATTTTGAAGAAATGTCTAAAATTGAAAGATATAAAACATACTATGACATGCTGGAAACGAATTATAATCTTGCAAAATTTCATTTACTGAATGATTCTGATTATCATTCTTTCCATAATTATTTTAAATTAGTTGATGAAAAAGCTAAAATTGACTTCTTTAATGAAGTCGAATCATATTTTCCGAATTTAAAAAAAGTTCAACCAAGTACATATTTCAAAAAGTCGGGAAAAAAAGTGGCGATAATCTGTGATGAGTTTTTATATAATTCATTTAAAGATGTTTCTGATTTAATATATATCTCACATAATGATATTGACAAAGTCTCTACACTAGATGTTGATTATTTTATGTATGCAACGAGTTGGCGTGGGATAGATATGTCCTGGGAAGGTAGCGCTAGCCCGAACAGTGAATTGAGACAGGATATTTATAACATCATTAATAAATTTAAGGACAGAAAAATAAAGACAGTATTTTATTCTAAAGAAGATCCCGTCAATTACAACTTATTTAAAGATGTTGCTGAGTTATGTGATGTTGTATTTACTAGTGCAAGTGAGATGGTACCGACGTATGTTGAATTATGTGGTCATGTAAATGTCCACAGTCTTCAGTTTGGAATTAATCCTTATTACCATAACCCCATTGGAACGCGTTCAGATTATGCGAAAAAAGTTAAAGATGAAGTTTTATTTGCTGGAAGCTGGCTAACAAAATATCCGACGCGTAATAAAGAAACAAGCATGATTTTAGACGGTTTAATTAAGGCAGAAAAAGAGTTTACAATTATTGATAGAAACTTAAATCTTAAGAAAGATCGTTACCTATTCCCTGCAAAATATATTCCATACCTTACTTATCCGATGAATCATGAAGATTTAATGAATACACATAAATTATATAGATGGGCGATTAACTTAAATTCTGTAAAATACAGCGAAACGATGTTTGCGAATCGTATTTTTGAATTACAAGCTTTTGGTAACTTGTTGTTATCTAACTATAGTGTAGGCGTTAATAACCAGTTCCCAAATGTTTTTATGATTAATAATAATGCTGATGTTGATCCGATTGTAAATAATTATAATGAATTAGATTTACGTGAATTCCAAGGTAAAGCAATACGTAATGTATTTAGAGAACATACAACTTATCATCGTTTATCTTATATAGAAAATATTGTTTTAGATACACCACTTCTGAAAGAACATAATCGAATTTTAGTAGTAAACGTAGAAGATAGTGAAGTGGTAAAAGAAAATTTTGAACGTCAGCTATATGTTGATAAAACATTAGTGAATGCATCAGAACTTTCAACAATTAATTTAAATGAATATGATTATTTAACATATATGAGTAAACAAAATGTTTATGGAGAATATTATTTAGAGGACTTGTTAACGCCATTTAAGTTTGTAGAAGTTGATTTTGTAACTAAAAAAGGAAATGGTGAAGTCCATAACCTGATCCATCAATTTTCTGATGAGACACTAACGATGTTTAAATTATCAAGCTTAAAAAACATTGAAGAAAAAGAGGCTTTAACAAATGGTTATTTAGCTGATGACATAGAAATTGAAAATAACAGACGCGCTCCAAAGTCTTCAAAAAAATTAAGTGTTATCGTTCCTATTCATAACAATGGTGTTTACTTAGAAGATAAATGTTTTGCAAGTTTAAGACGTTCTAGTATTTTTAATAAAATGGAAATTGTGTTTATTAATGATGGTAGTACGGACGATGAAACGATAAAAATCATTAATCGTATCCGAAGAAGATACCCGAATCATATTGTTTATAAAGCGTTTGATCAAGGATCAGGGTCTGCATCACGCCCTAGAAACGTAGGTATTGAACTTGCTACGTCACCTTATATTACCTATCTGGATCCAGATAACGAGGCAATGGGTGATGGATACGCTAAATTATTTGAACGATTAATGAGTGATTCTAGTATAGATTTAGTAGTAGGTAATATAATGAAAGAAGATAACGTGCGCCGCTCAAATTTCAACTTTGCTCAAACGATAAAAAAATATAATCAAAATCAATTGTTGATAGAAAATACACATCAGTTTATGAAAGATTCTGGTTTAAGAGCACAAAGTATTCAGGCACTCATCGTTAAGAAATCAATTATTGAAAATAATAATATTAGGATGGTTGAAGGTGCTGCTGGACAAGATACAATGTTCTTCCAGGAGTTGATGCTTTATTCAAATAAAGTGGAAGCGATGAATGTATATGTTCATATGTATTATGCAGCAGTATCAGGTTCTGTTACGAATACAATTGGCGCAAAATTCTTTGATAAATATTACAAATTAGAGACGGAACGTATCCCTTTCCTTAAAAAGCATAAATTATTAGATGCTTACATGACAGAAAGATTTAATTTTTACGTTAAAGGATGGTACATGGTTAGATTTGATAGAATTAAACCGGAAGAACGACATCAGGCAATCACACGTTTCTTAGATATTTATAGTTTGTATGATGGCATTAAACGACCACAAGATATAGAGCTTAATGAAACGATTGCTCAACTTAAAAAAGAGGTAAATTATAAGGGGTGATGTAATGCTCAAGCTTTCATTTGATGAATTACAACATTTCATATTTGAATCTGAATTCAATGATGAAATTTGTATTAATCACAAAGATAAATCCTTCTATTTCTTATTAAAATATAACAAGAATTTTAAAAAAATAATTTGTTTTAGTAATGGAGCAATTGATCCATCCAAGAAAAAACCGCCTCTATATCAAAGGTCAACATGGAAGAATGAATTTAAATCAAGTTGTTTATTTATCGATGATATAACATTACACGGAAATGGTTTAAAGATTGGTTGGGGTCAAGGTAAAGAAGATTCATTTGCATTAGAATTAGTTGCAGAAATAATTGAAGTTTTATTGAAACGTTTAGATTATAGTCATGATGCAACACTTTTTTACGGCTCTTCAGCTGGTGGATTTATGTCGATGTATTTAGGTATTTTAATCAAAGGCTCGAAAGTAATTGTAAACAATCCTCAAACGAATGTTTTAAATTATTTAGAAAAAAGTGTAAACCAAATGCTTGAAATCGTATATCCTAACCTTACAAAACAAGAAGTAATTGAAAAATATTTAGATAGATTATCTATTACAAAGGCATTTGAAAAATATCAATATATTCCTGATTTACTATATATGCAAAATAGAGCAAGTCTAACAGATATGAGAGATCATGTAAAACCTTTTATAACAGAGCTTTCTTATTTGAATTTGCCATTAAATAATATTGAATATTATTATTACAAACATCCGAAAGAAGGTCATAGTCCATTATCAAAAGATCAAACAATGCGATTAATACAACATCATCTTTAATATCGATTGTTTGCATTTACTGAAGGAGAAAACGTTATGTCAGATTATTTAATCCATAAAGCCTTTTTAATTACAAAAGAAACAATTAAAAATGAGCATTTACAAGAAAATTATCGTTTAGATGGAGGATATCAATTATATACTTCAAAGGATTTACGTGTATCCAGTTATGAAACCAAAAATGGAAGTGTTTATTTATTAGGGTATGCATTTGATATTAGTATACCTAACATCACACCTTTTGAAATATTAAATCGTGTCCTTTATGAAAAGCTTTCTGCAAGTAGCCATTCAATTAATCATTTAAATGGCAGTTTTGTAATTGTTAAATCAACAGCCGACGGTATAGAAATCTTTTCTGATGCAGCAGGTTTCAGATCTCCATATTATACTTCTGATTTATCAATTGTTTCATCTCATGATAAATTAATCGGTGATATTTTTGGAAATAAAAAAATAACATCACGAACTAATATACTTGATCATTCCAGATATGAAGATGTTTTTAAACTTGTACCTTCTGTGAAGTTGACTATTGGACAAGCAAAAGTGAGAATATATCCTAATCCTGCTTTGAAACATCATCGTTATCAGGAAATATTGTCTGAAATGAAAAAGCATATTAAACACTTGAACCTGTCTTTAAATAAAGTTAATAACAAATTGTTAGTGGGTATTACCGGTGGTATAGACTCGAAATGCACATTAGCACTTACAAAACCTTTGACAAAGCCGGTGCATACTTTTACTTATATGAAAGACATTTATTCTATACAGGAAAAAAGGGCACGACAAATCTATAAAAATGACAAAGTTATCGTAAATCGCTTAACGAAAAATATCAATTTAGATCATGAGATGATTGAATTTAATTTAAATGACGTTGACAAAGAGTTTTCAAGGAATATGTTTGAAATCACTGGAACGACATTCAATCATCCAATTGCTGAAATTTTTGAAGAGAAGTATAAGAAAGAAGAGGAAGATGTTTTACAATTTAGAAGTGTGATCTTCTCAAATGCAAAATATGATTATCCTAAAGCTTACCTGGAAAAAGAGATGTCAATAAAAGATATCTATGAATATTTTCATAACAAAATGCTCAAAGAAGAGAGTTATGATAATGCAGTGAAAGCGGCAGATGATTATTTTGATAGAACGCTTACGAATATAGACACAGATGATTATATCGAACTATTAGATATTATTCATATTGATTCAAGGATGGGAAACTGGCATAGTCAATTAATAAAAGAAACAGATAGAGTGATGGACTTTTTTAATTACTTAAATGATAGACAAACATTGAATTTATTACTTCATCTACCTGTAGAAGTGAGAAGAAATCATTTATTCCATAAAGATTTAATCGATACGTATTGGCCAATATTAAATTTCTTTGAAGAAAACGGGACAGATACACTGTATTCTTTAGAAAGAAATGATATTATGCAAAATATAGCTTCAGATGCGGGTATATTAAATGAAGTAAATATTGATTTTGATTTAGACGAAGATATGTATGCCTTAATACCAAAAGTAGATCTAAATGATACTGCAAGTTTAATCTATAAAGCAGAAGTAAAAAGAAAATTCCCAAGTACATTGCTTTCTTTTTATAATAATGAAAAAGGTAGAAATTATATTAAGGTGCATATTAAGCATAATGAACAAACAGATATTATTGATATAGTAGATTTATCAAAAGGATATCCAATATATCCAGAACAAAAGTATGAAATAGAGATAAAATATCAAAAACCTACTGCTACTGCTTCATGGATTAAAGCAGGAACTGTATATATAAAATAACCTATTTAAGATGGACATATGTGCCATCTTTTTTATTATTAATAGTTTAATTTTAATTTTTTTAAAAATATGTAATTTTAATGGAATGCATTTAATATATATAGAGCAATTTAAGTAGATTATTGTAGCAATTATAGCTATAATGATGTAACATAAGTTTGGAAAAGTATATTTACCGCATAGAACTTTTTAACTTCTTTCAAAAGTAAATATATGAAAAATATACGCAAAGCGTAAACTAAAGGATAGGTGTTTATTTTGAAATTAACAACAATCGGATTAGGCTACATAGGTTTACCTACTTCTATTATGTTCGCTAAACATGGGGTAGATGTATTAGGAGTAGACATTAAACAAGAGGCAGTTGATAAATTAAATAGTGGTCAAATTCATATCGAAGAACCAGGTCTTCAGGAAGCTTTAGATGAAGTACTATCGAGTGGTAAATTCAGAGCTTCAACTAAACCTGAAGAAGCTGATGTATATATTATTGCTGTACCAACGCCAAATAACGATGACGAGCACAAATCTTGTGATAATTCGATCGTAATGGCTGGTGTAGAAAGTATCGTACCATTGCTTAAAAAAGGTGATACAGTTATTGTTGAATCTACAATTGCACCACGTACAATGGATGACTTTGTAAAACCTTATTTAGAATCAAAAGGTTTTGTTATTGGAGAAGATATTTATTTAGTTCACTGTCCGGAACGTGTATTACCTGGACAAATTATGCATGAATTAATATACAACAACCGTATTATCGGTGGTATCACACCTGCATGTGTGGAAGCTGGTAAAAAAGTATATGGTATTTTTGTAAAAGGTGAAATGATTGAAACACAAGCTAAAACTGCTGAAATGTCTAAGTTAATGGAAAATACTTATCGCGACGTAAATATCGCATTAGCAAATGAATTAGCTAAAATTTGTAACAAATTAAACATTAATGTTCATGATGTTATTTCTATGGCAAATAAACATCCGCGTGTAAACATACACACACCTGGTCCTGGTGTTGGAGGTCACTGTTTAGCAGTAGATCCATACTTTATCATTGCAGAGGCACCTGAAGTTGCTAAATTAATTAAATTATCACGTGATATTAACGTTTCTATGCCAGAATATGTAGTTGAATATGCTAAAAAAGCACTAGCTAAAGTTGGTGGTAATAAAGTTACTGTTTTCGGTTTAACATACAAAGGTGATGTTGATGATATTCGTGAATCACCAGCATTTGACATCTATGAAATGCTTAAAGCTGAAAAAGATTTAGAAGTATCTGCATTTGATCCACATGTGCAATTAGATTGGGTTGAAAAAGATATCGATAAAGCATTAGAAGGCAGTTCATTAGTATTAGTATTAAGTGATCATTCTGAATTTAAAGTATTAAAAGATGAAGATTTCAAAGCGATGAAAGACAAAGTCATCTTTGATACGAAAAACGTAGTACCTAATGAATTTAAGGATGTACAATACTATAACTATGGTAATATCCAAAATTTATAATCCATAAAAAAAACAGAAACAGCAGCGCTGTTTCTGTTTTTTATGAGTTCTGGTTAATTACTTCATTCATTTGACCTTTAAATTGACGATATGCTTCATTCACTTGACCATAATAATTACGATTGATTTCAATTACCTTATTTTCATAAATACGGTCAGCTTCTGCACGCATACCTTCGTGCTGTCTTACAGCATCTGCATTAGAACTACTATTTAATAATGCATCTGCTTTTTGGTACGTTGCATTTCTTTCAGATAAAGCAGCTTGTAATGCATTATTTCGGGTTGATACGGCATTTTGTATAGCTTCATCACGATTTGCCACTGAAGTTTTTATTTCTTCCGGTGTTTGTTCATCATTAGTTTCTGTTTGTGGTGTTTCAGTAGTAACAGTTTCATTTGTTTTTTCTTCGGTAGAAGTGTTTTTGTTATTTTTCTCTTTTTCAGCTTTTAATTCTTCTTCTTTTTCTTTTAATTTGTCTTTAGCGATTTGTGCTTCCTTTTTAGCTTTTTCTATTGCTTTTTCTTCTTTGTTATCCCCACCACAAGCAGTAAGAAATATTGTAGATGACAAGAATAGAATAGAAAGATTTTTAAGTTGTTTGTGCATAATATGCCTCCTTTTATATCTTGTATATCAATATAACATAAGTTCCATTTTATTGGAATTCTGATGTATATCTATGTAAATAATGCTATAATAAATTAAGTTTAAAACTAATGTGTGGAGGATTAACTTGTGATAAAAATAGCTATCTTGCATGAAGGTAAAGCATATATGCCAGAAATAGGTGCTTATGCTTCTTATTTAAATGAATCTGGAGAATTTTTGGTTGATGTTGTAGAAGATGCTGCTCAAATTACGGAAGAATACGATATTGTCTGGAAAGTCATGGGATTAGATCGAAAACGTAATAACAAGCAAGCTTTGATTCATGAATACAACACGATAACAGTAGGGAAAAATGCAAAAATAAAAGACTCCCTAAAAAAATTATTAAATACAAAACCTGATGGTCGTATTTTCCAAAATAAAAAGGTGCATCAAGTTTTTAATTTTAAAGATAATCAACCATATATTTATAGAGATATGGGGATAAACAAGCAATACTTTCTGCAAAATGATGTAGAGAAAGAATATGATTTTGTATACATAGGTACGATGGATCCATCAAGAGAACTAAATAAGATGCTGGAAATGTTTAAGAAAAATAGTGATTTATCGATCATTTTAATTGGAACACCAGATCCGGATTTAGAAAAAGAATATGGCCACTTGGCGAATGTTCATTTTGTAGGTCGTGTTCCTTATGAAGAACTACCTTTAACGGCGGCTAAAGCGCGTTATGGCATGAATTATATTCCTGATGTATTTCCATTTAATAAACAAACTTCTACGAAATTACTTGAATATTGCGCTTTAAATTTAAAAGTGGTAACGACAAGTTATGAATGGGTAAATAATTTTGAAAAAGAAAACAATGCGCGATTTTTCAAATTGAATGATGATTTATCTAACTTAAACCGTGAATCACTGGAACAATATAACTTTATTACGCCAGACCTCAGTCACTTTGAATGGCATACATTATTTGATAAAGCTGAATTAATACCTTTTATTAAAGCTGTATATGAAAATCACAAAAGGAAACAAAAATAATGAAGTTAATTATTATTGGAAATAGCGGACATAAAAAGGTTGTTTCAGAAGTAGCTGCCGACTTAGGATTTACGATAGTGGGTATTATCGATGATACATTTGAAAATAGATTTGTTAAAGATGGTATGATGTATGGCAACACACATCACATTCACGAAATGGTAAAAGAAACAAAAGCATTGCTTTTCTTTGGTATTGGAAATAATAAAGTTCGTAAATTAATTATTGAAAGAGAAAACTTAACAGATGAAATGTTTGCTCAATTACTCTCTCCGCTTGCAAATATTTCTAAAAGTGCCCAAATAGGTAGTGGTACTTTAGTTATGCCAGGCGCAATAATCAATGCTGATGCAAAAATAAATAAACAGGTGATCATTAACAGTGGCGCAATCGTTGAACATGATTGTATTGTAAATAATTATGCCCATATCTCGCCAAATGCTACTTTAACGGGTGCAGTAAAGATTGGAGAAGGCACACAAATCGGAGCTTCTGCTGTGGTGAATCCATTGATAAATGTTGGAGATTGGGTCACTATTGGTAGTGGTGCGAGTGTAGTAAGGGATATTCAGTCAAATGTAATCGCTGTAGGTGTACCTGCAAGAGTGATAAAGAATTTATAAGGAGCATTTTATGAAATTAAGTATAATTATGCCAGTTTATAATGTTGAACAATACTTACCTGAATGTATAGAAAGTATCCTTAAACAGGACGTCGATCCTAATTCTTATGAAATGATTATTGTTAATGATAATTCTCCCGATAATTCATTAAGTATTGCAGAAGATTATAAAAAGAATCATTCAAATATAAAAATAATCAGTCAGGCTAATGGTGGAATAGCTGCTGCTAGAAATACAGGTATTCGTGCAGCACAAGGTGAATACATTGTAATGCTTGACTCAGATGATTTTTATTCAAAAGTATTTTTTGATGATATTTTTACCTTTATTGAACAAAATAATCATCCAGATGTTGTGCTATTTGATTATAATTATTTTTATATGCTTGATAATAAACATGAACGTGTAAAAAGGCCATTTATACCAGAAGATTTTAAAGGTTTATCTGGTGAGCAAGTTTTAGAAATGATTTTAGATAAAGAATTGATGTTTAGTTGGTATGCATGGCCATTTTTTGTAAAAACTAAAATTATTAAGGATAATGAACTTTATTTTATCAAGAATAAGAATTACGAAGATATGATGTGGACACCGATAGTATTTGCTTTAGCAAAATCAGTTGCATACTTTGATGAAGCGGTATTAGAATATCGTCAACAACGAGCGGGTCAAATTACCGGTACGATGAGTTACAAAAATATTGTTGACCCTTTATATGCACCAAAAATCGTTGACGAATTATTTGAAAAATACGCTGTTAAATTGAATGATAATACTAACTATAAATTGAAATGTAATATTGCCAATAAATATTTCATTGCTTTCATTTATGGAGCATTGCTAAGTAGAAATGAGCGAAATCAATTAATTAATGAATTAAAATCACATGAATATCTGCGTAAATTTGCATATACAAAGTTAACAAAACGTATAAATTTATTGATAAGTGGTATAGGTATTAAAAATACGATTAAATTGTTTAGTATCGTTTTACCGACCTACAGAAAAATTAATGGCAAATAATACATAGCGATATTAATAAAACTTTAATAAATGAGGGATTAAAATGAAAAAGGTATTATTTTCAGCGAATGTATTTCGTCATTTCACTGCGTTTCATACGCCGTATATGAAAATGCTGATGGATAAAGGTTATGAAGTTTATGCCATAGCAAATGAAGATTATGGTGGACATAAAGAACAGCTAGATCAAATTGGTATACATACGATTGAAGTACCAATAAATCGTAATCCACTATCTACAGATAATTTGAAAAGTTATCAAATATTAAAAGAAACGATGAAAAGTGAAGACTTTGATATTGTTCATGTTCATACACCAATTGCCGCATTCTTAACACGTTTGGCAAAACCAAGCCATATGAAAGGAAAATTAATATATACGGCGCATGGATTTCATTTCTTTAAAGATGCGCCGCTTATGAACTGGTTGTTGTATTTTCCATTAGAAAAAATGACTGCTGCAAAAACTGATTTATTAATTACTACTAATAATGAAGATACTGTGACAGCTAAACGATTAGGGTTTTCAAATGACAATTTATTACATATTAAAGGTGTTGGGGTTGAAATTGATCACCCACAATTAACAGATGAAGAGAAATTAAATTTGAGAACTGATTTAGGTCTGTCTTCAGCAGACAAAGTGATTATTTGTGTTGCTGAAATGAATGATAATAAAAATCAAATGTTTATTTTACAAAATTGGAATAACATCAAGGAAGCAGTGCCAGATGCAGTATTATTATTTGCAGGTATTGGCCCTAATTTGGAAGTATATGAACAGTATAAAAAGGACAATCATTTAAAAGATGTATATTTCTTAGGATTCAGAAAGGATGTTCCTAACTTATTACAAATTTCTGATGTGATGACATTATTAAGTCATCGTGAAGGCTTACCTAAAAGTATTATGGAGGGTATGGCACAAGGTTTACCATGTGTTGTAACAGATACACGTGGTTTAGTAGATTTAGTAGATGATAATGAAAATGGTTATATCGTAGAAAAAGGAAATGATGAAAGTTTAACTTATGCATTTGTTAAATTATTAAGGGATGATAATCTACGTAAAAATATGGGCGATAAAAGTAAGGAAAAGGTTGAATCTTTCACTTTAGATTCCGTAATGAAGGATTATGAACAGGCATATCTTAATTAATATGCACGTGATTGGAGTTTTTTCTAGATGAAAAAAATGAATTTTGTTTGGATGTTTTTAGGCACTGGTATGGGTGCCATTATGGGGTTACTCATGAACATTCTCCTTGCGCGTAATCTTGCTAAGGAAGATTACGGTATTTTTGGTATAGGTCTAACTTTTATTAATATATTATCAGTGATAATCGGCTTTGGTGTAGCAGATTTTATTGTTAAAAGTTTCGCTGTAGAAGGTAGAAGAGCGTATCGTTATGTGAATGCATGTATTTCATTATTTACCATTAGCTTTACGATCACCTTGTTAATACTTTTAATAGTTGTATTCTCACCAATGTATGATTTTGAAACAAAGTACTTTCTATTATTAATTGTACCGAATATTTTCTTGCAAGGTATATATGCCATAAACAATTCAATCAACCAAATCGAAGAAAATTTTAAAGCTGTTTCATTAAGCAACTTCTTATTATACTTTGTACGCTTTTTTGCAGCTGTACTAGCAGTATTAACATTCAAAGATATTATTGCATTAGGATGGTATATTGTAATTCTATCTATCCTTGCTATTTTTCCTTTTTGGCGTGTTGTCAGAAAGTTATATACTCGCGAAATAAAAGTGCCTGTATTACAAGATGCCAAGATTCCTGAAGATGCTACAGTTTTAGAAACATTTAAAGAAACTTATCCTTTCGGTTTGATAGGTATATTTTATTTTATTTATTATCAAAGTAATGTATTATTATTATCATTTTTAGTTGGAAAAGTAGCAGTAGGTGAATACAATGCTGCATTTGCAATAATTCAACTTGCATTTATGTTTCCTGATTTAATATTTAGACGTATTTTTTATACACGAATACATGTATGGGCTACGCATGATCCAGTACAGCTTAAAAGGTTTAATCAAAGAAGCTCGATTATATTATTTTTACTGGGTTTAGTAGGGATAGTATTTATATGGTTCACAGCGAAGTACTTAATATTGTTCACGGCTGGAGAAAAATATTTAGATTCAGTGTTTTATCTTCAGCTATTGAGTCTGGCGATATTATTTAAATTTGCTACTGCGGTAAATGGCACAATACTTTCTACGCAACATATGGTCTATAAAATGATGAGAATAAATGCGATTATTGCAATCATCAACCTCATTGCAAATATTATATTAATTCCAATATTTAAAGTGGAAGGTGCTATATTTGCTACACTTATTTCTGAATTTACAATGGCAATCATTGTATTTATCGTATCTCATAAATATTTAAATCGATTAGTAGCTAATGCAACTGAAAATAATTTGGAGAGTTAGCGACAAATATCTTATTGTAAAGTTTTTGTAAATATCACTTAATATTTTAGTAAATTCATTTTAAAATAGACATTTTATAATCAAAATTTCTAAAATGTAGTAAAAACATAAATTTCTTATGGTAAAATAAATTGATTATAAAATTAATTAGAACTTATTGGAGGTAACAAAATGCAAGATACCATGAATTTTACTCAAATTTTTGAGGCATTAAAGAAAGGTTGGAAATTTATACTCGGTGTTACGATTTTATTTGCTTTACTCGCTGCAGCAATTTCTTATTTTTTACTAACACCAGTGTACAAGTCAGAAGCAACATTACTTGTAAATCAAGAAACGCGTACAAGCAAGAGTAATGATGCTGTAGATTTACAAACGAACTTACAATCTATTACTACATATGCAAGTATCGCAAAATTACCAGACACACTTTTACCCGTAATTGATAAGTTGAATCTTAATGTATTACCAGAAGATCTAGCAAAAGATATCGATGCAACTGCTGTTCAAAACTCGACACTATTAACGATTACAGTTGAGAATCCATCACAAAAACGTGCTGTAGATATTGCAAACGAAATTACGAAGACAATGGTAGAAAAAAACTCGTTAGATTTAAATAACTTAAAGGTAGCTTCTAAAGCACGTGTTATCCGTAATGCAAAACCAGTTGAACCTACACCATTAATCAATATCGGTATTGGTGCAGCTTTAGGTCTGTTATTAAGTCTATTCTATGTTTTAGCTAAAGCTTTAATGGATGTATCGCTTAAAACTTCAGAGCAAGTTGAACGTGAAATTGGCGTTTCAGTAATCGGTAATATTCCATATATCAAATAATCATTGAATGACAAAGGAGTTTTATTAT
Organism: Macrococcoides goetzii; assembly: GCF_002742385.2. Taxonomy (GTDB): domain Bacteria; phylum Bacillota; class Bacilli; order Staphylococcales; family Staphylococcaceae; genus Macrococcoides; species Macrococcoides goetzii. The sequence continues at coordinate 965,919 of NZ_MJBI02000001.1, read as the reverse complement.
GTTCAAGAAAAGTAAAAGTAAGATAAAAAATAGAACGGAAAAAGCTAGAAAATTAATCACTTTAGAAGATCCTAAATCACCTGTGTCAGAGCAATTCAGAACTTTACGAACAAATATTTCATTTTCGACACCAGGTAGCCAATTACAAAAGTTACTTGTAACGTCTTCTGTGCAACAAGAGGGTAAATCAACAGTTTCAGCAAATCTTGCATGTGTATTTGCACAAAATAATACAAAAGTATTATTCATTGATGCAGATATGCGAAAACCGACTGTTCATAATACGTTTGGGGTAAAAAATGCAGTTGGGCTGTCAACATATCTCACAGAGCAAAGTACCTTGAAACAAACAATTCAACCAACTGAGGTAGAAAACTTAGATATTATGTCAGCTGGGCCAGTCCCACCAAATCCTTCTGAGTTATTAAATTCAAAAAATTTAGACATAATGCTAGATGAATTATGCACGTACTATGATTTAATAATCTTTGACAGTCCTCCAGTTTTATCTGTAACTGATTCACAAATTATTTCAGCAAAAGTAGATGGCATGGTATTAGTTATTGATAAACAAGAAAATAATAAATCAAATGTTAAAGAAGCACGTGATTTATTAACTGTAAGTGAAAACTCAAAATTATTAGGTATTGTATTTAATAATGATGAGTATGACACAGATAAGTATTACGTTTATCAATAATTAGTTATAGAGAGGATTTTTTGTATGCATAAGAATTTCAAAACGTTACTACTTGTATTAATCGATACCTTAATAGTAATTGGCTCAGTATTTCTTGCCTGGTCAATTATTAAAGGATCGACTCCTGAGCCGAATATATACTTTGTAGTGACAGCGGTATCGATTTTATTAGCTTATCTCTTATTTGCCTTCTTATTTAATCTGTTTAATAGATTGTGGATATATGCAAGTGTTAAAGAATTATTATCTATTGTTTATGCCGTAACTTTAGCAGTATTTGTCGGTACAGTATTAACATATTTAGTTTTAACTTTGATGAAAGAAACGAACAACATTATCTTTGGTGCAGTAATCATCATTTGGTTATGCCTTATCGTCTTTATTGGAGCAACTCGTATTTTCTTTAGAGTTTTCAAAAAGAATAATGAGAATACTGAAGAATTTGAACGTGTTTTAATATTTGGTGCTGGTCGAGGCGGTACAACACTCGCACGCCAAATGGAAAATGTACCTTCTATGAAAATGAAGCCGGTAGTATTTTTAGATGATGATGTTAACAAATATAAGCAAGTCATTAACGGTGTAAAAGTGATGGGTTCTAGAAATGATCTACGTGCTTCTATCGATAAATATAATATTGATAAAGTAATTCTAGCGATTCCATCGTTGACTCAATATAAATTAAAAGAACTTTACGATATATGTATTGAGTCAGGCGTTAAAGTTCAAATAATGCCTAATATTGATGATGTATTAACAGGAAAAAAAGAAGTTGCCCATCTTAAAAATATTGATTTAGAAGATTTACTCGGTCGAGATCCTGTTAGATTAGATTCAGATGGTATTCGAGATGAAATTAATAATAAAACAATATTAATTACTGGCGCTGGAGGCTCTATTGGTTCTGAGATCGTTAGACAAGCTTCTAGCTTTGGTCCAAAACGTGTGTTATTAGTAGGTCATGGTGAGAATAGTATCTATAACATCACAATGGAAATGAAGAATCGTTTTAAAGATGGACATATTAATTTTGTACCTGTTATTGCCGATATTCAGGATCGTGACAGAATGTTTAAAATTGTTGAGAGATATCGTCCAGACATCGTGTTCCATGCTGCAGCACACAAACATGTACCATTAATGGAAGCTAATCCTAAAGAAGCGATTAAAAATAATATTTTTGGCACAAAAAATATTGCTGAAGCAAGTGATGCATTTGGCGTTAAAACATTTGTAATGGTGTCAACTGATAAAGCAGTTAATCCGCCAAATATCATGGGTGCGACTAAACGTTGGGCAGAAATGGTTGTACAAAATTTAGACAAGCGATCTGACACTAAATTTGTTGCTGTACGTTTTGGTAATGTATTGGGAAGTCGAGGATCGGTTATTCCATTATTTAAGAAGCAAATTGAAAATGGTGGTCCTGTGACAGTCACACATCCTGACATCACAAGATATTTCATGACGATTCCAGAAGCGAGCAGATTAGTTATACAAGCAGGTGTACTTGCTGATGGTGGAGAAGTGTTTGTTCTTGATATGGGAGAACCAGTAAAAATCGTCGATTTAGCCAAAAATGTTATCGAACTTGCGGGCTATTCAATCGAAGATATAGGGATTGAGTTTACTGGATTAAGACCTGGTGAAAAAATGTACGAAGAATTATTGAATGAAAATGAGGTTTCTGAAGATCAAGTTCATGAAAAAATTTATGTTGGTCGTGCAGTACCTAAAGACTATGATGCGTTAATGGCAGATATTGATCGTTTAATGTCAATGTCTGATGATGATGTTAAGGCACTTGTGATCGGTGAAGCAAATAAGAAGTTTTAATTATAACCGAACAAAATAAGTGAGTAGGAGTACAAGCAATGGAAAAAAGTCAAATAAGAACTGCTGTAATTTTCACAGCGTTTATTACAATAATGTTTTTAATAACCATCGCTTTGTATTATGTGAGCTTAGCTACTGGATACCATGGTCTTGCTATACCTATTTTAGGTGGTAGTGATGATGGAGTATTCTATTTAGAAAATGCACTTGAAATTAAGAATGGTGGCAATGCCATTCTTACTTCAGTGCATGTTCTTGTATTAGGCTATGTTTTAAAGCTCTTTAATACAGAATATGTATTTTATTTGAAGATGTTTAACTTTTTAGGTGTCATACTATTTGCGATTGTTTCGTATTTATTAATCCGTACATTAGTTGGTAGTCGACATGCAATGAATCTTTATAGTTTGTTTTTAGGAATGATGCTACTATTTATTAGTTTCGTTTATGTTTCAACCATTTCCATTATCCGCGATATTTGGATATTTGATTTCTTTTTGTTAACGGTTTGGTTATTTGCTATCTTTCTAAAATCAAATAGTATTGCAAAAGTTTTATTAATAATACCTATAATGTTATCTATGTTTCTATTATTTAGTTATAGAGATTATGCGGCAGCATCATTTTTGGGAGCTGCCGGATTATTTATCTTCTTTAATCGCAAAAATAAATCTACAAATACTGGATTCGTAATTATTACTGTACTTGTATTACTTGGGATTTACTACACTGCCTTAAAAGACTTCCAAATTCCTTTTGTTGGCTTAAGCTTAGCAGATGCCTTAAATTATCGTAAAAATGGACAAGAATTATATGCTGGTGCAAGTCAGTTGAATATTTCACTGGACCAACCTAATTATATTTTCTTCTTATTCAGTTATGCTTATAGTCTACTGAGTAATGCTTTAGGACCATTACCATTCCAAGTGCGTGGATTTAGTACACTAGTTTTATTCTTGACAGAATCAATACCTATGACAATTATTTTCTTTTATATATATAAAAATAGAAAATCATTAGAATATCTTGATAAAATGTTGCTAACACAAGCGTTAATCTGGTTCCTTTTTATCGGTATTACGAATGACAACTTAGGTACAGGTTCACGTCTTAGAATTTCAGGTTATCTATTTATCCTGTTGGTATTTGCTAAACATTTCTATATGAAAAATTGGGGCAGAAAAATAGATGAAAAACATGAAATTTCGCAAAAGAAAAGTCAGTTTGTAAATCGCAGATGAGGTGAACTATGGATTTCTTAAAATTAAGAGAAGAGTTTAAAACACAAAGTTATGATTCAATTGTTCTAGCGACAACTTCTAATCACAATTCAGATTTTTTACGCTTACCTGATAAATATATTAATGGTCAGAAATGTATGAGTTTTTCAATAGCTAATCCAACGATAGCTACGGAAGTAATTCAAACCTTTGATGGTACTGCAAAATATATTTATGTAGATGTTGAAAGAAAGCAAAATATAGATTTTATTACGATTGCACAAGAGAATATACAAATAAGTCGTTTACGTGAAATGAAACCCAATGATTTAGCTATGGAAGCGGCAGATATTTTAATCTACAAAACAATTAAAGATAAGAATTCAAATGTATTAATTGTTGGTACAGGAAATATAGGTATTAAACTTGCTATACGTTTAACAGAACGTAACTATAATGTCTTCTTACACGGACGTAATAGAGAGAAAGTGGATAACTTTGTAACGATGATTAATCAAATGTTACCTAAATATAGTAAAAAAATTAAAACTTGGAATGAAGAATCTATTGATGTATTATGTACGATGGTTTCTGCAGTCGAAGTTATTGATGATTCATATATTCCATACTTAAAGAATGATGCGCTTGCAATCGATGGAGGCATCGGCAATTTCTCTAAAGGATTTATTAAAAATGCACATTTAAAAGATATCAATGTATTACGTTTAGACGTACGAATTTCAAATGACCTATTAAATGGTATAGATCAATCTTATAATTCTAATTTCTTTACTGATATTAAAGGTGAAAAGGATTTTAATGGTATCCATATCGTATCTGGTGGTATTATTGGAAAAGAGGGAGATGTAATCGTTGATCGAATCCATATTCCTAAACGCGTTATAGGTATTGCTAATGGCATCGGTGGTGTAAAACCAGTTGATACAATCAGTGATAAAGAAAAAGAACAAATCAATATCATTAATGAAGAAATTCGAAAAGAGGCAGATAGAAAATGAAAAGACTATTTGATATCGCAGTAAGTGGGACAGCACTTGTATTACTTAGCCCTGTTATCGTAACTTCTGCAGTGCTGATTAAGAAAAAGCTTGGTTCACCCGTATTATTTAAGCAAACTCGTCCTGGTAAAAACGGTGAACCATTTGAGATTTACAAATTTCGTACAATGACTGACGAGAGAGATACACAAGGTGAATTATTACCTGATGCAGAGCGTTTAACTGATTTCGGTAAAACATTACGTAAACTCAGTATCGATGAATTACCTCAATTGTTAAATGTGTTAAAAGGTGATATTAGCTTAGTCGGACCTCGTCCATTACTGATGCAATATTTACCATTATATAATGAACATCAAAAACGACGTATGGAAGTTCGACCTGGAATTACTGGGTGGGCACAAGTAAATGGTCGTAATAACATCAGTTGGGAAGAAAAATTTGATTTAGATGTATGGTATGTTGACCATCAAAGTTTTATACTAGATTTATACATCATATACTTAACAGTTGTAAAAGTATTTAAGCAATCAGATATTAGTCAAGATGGGCACGCTACAGTACCAGCATTTACTGGTACAAAATAAAATCGTAATAAATGAAAGAGGGCATTATAATGAATAAACGTTTACATTTATCAATTGCACATATCGGTGAAAATGAACAAAAATATGTTAAAGAAGCATTTGATCAAAATTGGGTTGCTCCTCTCGGACCTAACGTAGATAAATTTGAAGAAGTAGTATCTAATTATGTAGGAAGACATTCAGGTGCGGCTTTAAATTCTGGAACTTCAGCGATTCACTTAGCAATTAAATTGTTAGATATTAAAGAAGGAGACACAGTCTTCTGTTCATCACTGACTTTTATTGCAAGTGCAAATCCAATTTGCTATGAAAAAGCAACGCCTGTATTTATCGATAGTGAACGCGAAACATGGAATATGTCTCCTGTTGCATTAGAAAAAGCATTAAAAGAAGCAAAAGCTGATGGTAAATTACCGAAAGCAGTTGTGATTGTAAACCTTTATGGTCAACCTGCGAAGTTCGATGAATTACTTGCATTATGTGATGAATACGGTGTACCAGTAATTGAAGATTCAGCTGAAAGTTTAGGTGCTGAATACAAAGGAAAGAAATCAGGATCTTTTGGTAAGTTCTCTATCTTTTCATTCAATGGTAACAAAATCATCACAACAAGTGGTGGTGGCATGTTGATGACAGATGATGATGAATTAACGAAAAAAGCTCGTTTCTTATCTACACAAGCTCGTGATCAGGCTATTCATTATCAACATAGCGAGGTTGGATACAATTATCGTTTAAGTAACGTATGTGCAGGTATTGGTCGTGGACAAATGGAAGTTTTAGATGATCGTGTAAATCGTCGTCGTGAAATCTTTGAAATTTATGCCCGTGAGATTGGCGATATCGATGGTATTGAATTAATGCCTGAATTAGCAGAAACGAAATCAAATCGTTGGTTAACAGCTTTAACGATCGATCCAGTTAAATTAGGTATTCAACCAAATGATTTAATTGCTAAATTAGCTGAAGAAAATATTGAATCTCGTCCTGTATGGAAACCATTGCATATGCAACCAGTATTCGAAGGTACTAAGTATTATACACATGATGAAGATGTTGCCAAAGATTTATTCGAAAGAGGATTATGTTTACCATCAGCTTCATTAATGACTGACGAAGATGTTGTATTTGTTTGTGATTCAATTAAGAAAATTATTCAAAAATAAATTTAATTAAAAACTGAAATGAAAGTTTCAGTTTTTTTTTGAATAAAGTGAAAAATGAGCTGTTGAAAGTGGGTTTTATATGAAAAACTTTTGGCGACTATTATTAATATTTACCATTCTTTTATATATTGGAAGCACATTAGTATTTACAATCTTTCATCATCAATTCAAACATCTAGCGATAAATGATAATATAAAATCAAGTAATTGTGTATTGGTTTATAATCCTGAACAAGATAAAGAGATATTAAGCACTGCAAAACAATTATTAGTTAAAAATCCAGAAAGTAAACTTATATATACGCCTTTTATTGTCAATGATGATGTTAATAGTTTACAATTACTGAAAGAAGTAGGCATTAATAAGTCGAGCGTCTTGCCGGAATATTATAGCATTTCTATGAAAGATTCAGCGATAAGTGCTGCTGAAATTATGCATAATGAAAATATGGATGATTGTATTCTTGTTGGGCGTGACTATGAAATGAAGCGATTAGTTACAACCTTTGAGAAAAATAATCCATTATTTACCTTTTATCATCAGTCAGTTAAATTAAAAGGTAAAAAATATTTAGAAACAACTGAAGGTAGAAAATCAGCAGAACATGAGTTATGGCAATATCCAAAACTATGGTTAAATCGATAACAGGGGGAACAAATCAATGAAGAAGAAATTGTTTGGCATTATCGGTGTGTTATTATTATTAGTAATCATTGCAGTGGGAATTGGAATATGGAGTTATAACAATGTTGATCATGGTGATAAACCGAAGAAAAGCGATGTAATCATAATGATTGATGGTGGAGATAGTGGTCGATATACTGAAACTGGTCGTTTCTATGAAGAGAATTATGCACCTAAAGTCATGATTTCACCTGCAATTGAAGATAAAAATGGTTTAAATAATGTTAAGGCAGTAGAAGAAGCGGGTGTACCAAGTAAGGCTATAATAAAAGAGAAGAAGGCGACATCTACCTGGACAAATGCTACTGAAACTTTAAAATTAATGAAAGCACATAATTTAAAGTCAGCGTTAGTAGTAACAAGTGATTATCATGCAACGCGTACGAAACTTGCATACGATCGTGCAAATAAAGATTATGGCTATGATATTTCAGTAGTCGGTGTTAAAAGTAAAGATGGACTTAAATGGAATGAATATCAGGCAGGTAAAGATCAAGCATTCCGTGAAGCGTATATTCTTCCCGCATATTGGTTAGGTCTGTATAAAATTATTGACCTATAAACATATTGAAAGCACTAGGTTAAATCCTAGTGCTTTTTATAATGTAAATGTTTTTTTCGCAAGTATATCTTTCAGTGTATATTGATCAAGCACCTTCAAATATGCAGTCAAAGCTTCTCCTAATACACTCATCAAACCACAATGATCAATAATTGGACAAGTATTCGTTTCTCTATCAAAGCATTCAACAATATTGAAATGTTCTTCTGTTTTTCTGATAAGTTTGCCAATATTGATCTCTTCAGGAGCCATCTTAAGAGTAATACCACCACCACGTCCACGGGTAGTTTCAATATAACCTAAAGTACCTAAATTATTTACAACTTTAGTTAAATGATTTTTAGATATATTATAAAATTTTGCAATTTCATCTATTTGTGTGCGTTGCTCTGTTCTTGCCAGAAACATGAGTACTCGTAAAGAGTAGTCTGAGTATAAAGTAAGCTTCATGTTAATCCTCTCCTCATATCAATATTATAGTCTTTTTTTTATCAAAAAAATATTTATTATTTTACTAATTTATGAATATTATTAATGGTTTATGGTTGAGTTTTTCTTAATATAGATGTAACATTATAGATGTGATTTAAAGATGTATTTTAAATACTACTTTTAGGGGGAAGAAAAATGTTAACAGAGGAAACAAAAAGTATTATCAAGGCAACGATTCCGGTTTTAGAAGAACATGGAGACGCAATTACTACAGCATTTTATAAACATATGTTTGAGGAACATCCAGAATTATTGAATATTTTTAATAAAACGAATCAAAAATTAGGGCGTCAACAGACTGCCTTAGCTCAAACAGTAATAGCAGCAGCAAAACATATTGATCATTTAGAAGCCATTATTCCAAATGTTAATCAAATAGCGCATAAACATAGAGCTTTACAAATTAAAGAAGAACATTATCCAATCGTAGGAGAGAATTTAATCTGGGCGATTGGTCATGTATTAGGTGATGCAGCGACACCAGAAATTATTGATGCGTGGACGAAAACATATGGTGTAATTGCTGATGTATTTATTCAAATGGAAAAAGCGTTATATGAAGAAGAAGAATGGCATGACTTTAAACCATTTAAAGTTATTGATATTAAAGAGGAAAGTGCAGAAATTAAATCATATACTGTTATGTCTGATGATATTAAAGTTCAACCGATTAAAGCTGGACAATATATTACGGTTAAAGTACATCCTGAAAACGAAGAAAATGATGCATTACGTCATTATTCAATTTGTTCAATAGATACAACTAAAGGTATTAAATTTGCAGTAAAACGTGATGTAGCCGGTAGTGAAAAGGGAATGGTTTCTAATTACTTACATGATAATGTAAAAGTTGGCGATGAAATTTTATTATCAGCACCTGCAGGAGAATTTACAGTAGATGCACCACAAGAGAAAGATATCGTATTAATCAGTGGTGGCGTAGGTATGACACCAATCATGGCAATGTTAGAAGATGAAGAGAAAAAAGGACGTCATATTAAATTTATCCACTCTGCTTATAATAGAGATGCAGTGCCTTTTAAAGCAGAAATAAAGAAATATCATAATAAAGAAAATGTTCAATTTTTCTTCAATTATTCAGAATCTGTTGGTCGTCTAAATAAAACAAAATTAGCTGATATTATGAATGGTAATGAGGAAATTTATATGTGTGGATCAGTGGCGTTCATGGAAGCCATGTTAGAAGTATTTAATGAAATGAACATTGATCGTAGCCAAGTTCACTTCGAACCATTTGGTCCAAAAATGAGTATAACGATATAAAAAATTTACTGGTACATTTGTACCAGTTAATTTTTTTATATTTACTTCATACTGCGTTTTGCTGCTAATAATGTATTGTTTAATACCATTGTAATTGTTAATGGACCAACACCACCTGGTACTGGTGTAATTGCACTGGCAACTTCGCTTACTTCATCATATTTTACATCGCCAGTAAGTTTGCCATCAACAACTGTATTACCTACGTCAACAACAACTGCTCCAGGTTTTACATCTTCTTTAGTAACCAATCCAGGTTTACCAACCGCAGAAACAATAACGTCAGAACGTTTTAATACTTCTTTCATATTTTTACTGCGTGAATGTAATAATGTTACAGTAGCATTTGCATCAGTTAATAATTTAGAAACAGGTTGTCCTACAATATGACTACGTCCAATTACTGCAACGTCTTTTCCTTCTAAATCCATATCAGCATTTTTTAAGATTTCCATGATGCCAAGAGGCGTACATGGAATATATGTTTCAACACCTGCATACAAACGACCTATATTGATTGGATTAAATCCATCAACGTCTTTTTCGGGTGCAATCTTTTCTAATACTTTTGTTTCATCAATCTGCTTAGGAAGTGGCACTTGCACTAAAATACCATGAACGTTTGCATCATCATTCAATTTTTCAATTTCGTTTAATAATGTTTCTTCTGTTGTCGTTTCATCTAAATGAATTATTTCAGATGACATTCCAATTTTTTCTGCTGATTTTTTCTTGTTATTTACATAACTTTGACTTGCACCATCATTTCCTACAAGGATTACTGTTAAATTTGGTGTAACGCCTTGTGCTTTTAACGCTTCTACTTCTTTTGCTAACCCTGCGCGATAATCTACCGCAATTTGTTTACCATCTAACACTTTTGCTGTCATGAAAAAATCCCTCCATCTTTTTCGAACGATTAAGTTTATTATAGCAAAAAAACAATCAAAAATACGAACGAATATTAATTTTTCAATAAAAAAGTTTGTAATTGTTCGTAATTTACATTGAAAAATCAAACTCTAATTGTTATGCTATATAAGTAATATACACTTAATTTAAAGCGTTTATCAAATAATTCATAAAGGGTGATAAAAGGTGAAGGTAGCAGTAATTATGGGATCTTCTTCTGACTGGTCTACAATGAAGGAAGCTTGCGAAATGTTAGAATATTTTGATATTTCTTATATTAAACAAGTTGTTTCGGCGCATAGAACTCCATTAGAAATGGTTGAGTTTGCAAAGAATGCACGTAATAATGAGATCGATATCATTATTGCAGGGGCTGGAGGTGCTGCTCACTTGCCTGGTATGGTAGCTTCTATGACTACTGTTCCGGTGATTGGTGTTCCAATCGAGACGAAAACTTTAAAAGGAATGGATTCTTTACTTTCTATCGTACAAATGCCAGGTGGAATCCCTGTTGCAACAACGGCTATCGGTAAAGCTGGTGCTAAAAATGCTGGTATACTAGCTGCGCGAATATTGAGCTTAAAAGATGCAAAGCTAATTGAGCAATTGGATCGATTTGAAGCTTCATTAGTAGAGAAAGTTGAGGCGATGCAGAATGACCTTAAATAAGTTTAAAATTGGCCAGTCGATTGGAATTATTGGTGGTGGACAGCTTGGAAAGATGATGGCACAGTCCGCTCAGAGAATGGGATTTAAAGTGAATATTTTAGATCCAGATCCTACTTGTCCAGCAAGATATGTTGCACATAAATTTATTGAATCACCTTATAATGATTTAGAAGGTTTGAAAGCTTTAAGCAGCATTAGTGATGTAATCACTTATGAATTTGAAAATATCAATGCAGAAACATTAAAAGAAATCTGCAGTGAAAACAATGTTCCGCAAGGATTTGAAACCGTTGGCATTTTGCAAAATCGCCTTTCTGAAAAGGAAGCGATTGCATCAAGTGGTGCTAAAGTTGTTCCATATCATAAAATTGATTCAAAAGTATCACTTGATAATGCGATTGCAGATCTTGACTATCCGATTGTATTGAAAACTGTATTTGGTGGTTATGATGGTAAAGGTCAGCTTGTATTAAAGAGTGATGCTGAGCTGGATGAAGCATATAAAATGGTAGAAGATGCAGTACTTGTTGCTGAAAAAATGATCGAACTTGATAGAGAGATTTCTATTACAGCATCACGAAACATACAAGGGGAAATTGTTTACTTCCCTGTACAAGAAAATATTCATCGTAATCAAATTCTTTTTAAGACAACAGTTGAAAAGGAACATGCTTATAAAGATGCAGCAGTTGCAGAAGTTGAAAGAATTATATCTAAAATTCACTTTGTAGGTACGTTTACAGTTGAATTTTTTATTGATAAAACTGGTAAATTATATGTTAATGAAATTGCACCAAGACCTCATAATTCAGGTCATTATTCTATAGAAGCATGTGATTATTCACAGTTTGATACACATATCTTATCAGTAATTGGCTATGCATTACCTAAACAAATTAGACTACACGAAAAAGCTGTGATGTATAACTTATTAGGGCAAGATTTAGATGCTATGGAGCATTATTTCAATGATCATCCGGAATGGCATGTTCATGTCTATGGCAAAGAAGTGAGAAAAGAAAATCGTAAAATGGGACATATTACCCTTTTATTAGACGATAAAGAGGATACGTATTATCCTATATATGAGGAGATGATGTCATGACATTAGTTTATGAAGGTAAAGCTAAACGCGTATTCAATACTGATGATAATAATATTTATCGTATTGAATATAAAGATGAGGTAACAGCTGGTAATGGTGCAAAAAAAGATAAGATGGAAGGAAAAGGGCGCTTAAATAACTTAATTACGAGTTATTTTTTTGAAAGATTAGCAAAAGAAGGCGTTGATAGTCATTTTATTGAACGTACGAGTGACACTGAGCAACTCGTGAAGAAAGTTACGATTATACCGTTAGAAGTTGTTGTAAGAAATTTTGCTGCAGGATCAATTGTGAAAAGATTAGGCTTTGAAAATGGTCAAACATTTGAAAAACCACTGGTTGAATTCTATTACAAAGAAGATGCACTGAATGATCCTTTTATTTCAGATGACCATGTTAAGTTACTAGATCTTGCAAATGATGAAGATATCGCTGAATTAAAACGTCAGGCATTAATCGTTAATGAAACATTGATCAAGATAATGGATGAAATGAATTTAAAACTTATTGATTTTAAAATTGAGTTTGGTAAGGATAGCGAAGGAAAAATTCTCCTGGCTGATGAAATTTCTCCGGATACATGCCGTATTTGGGATAAAGAAACAAATGAAAATTTTGATAAAGATGTTTACCGCAATGATACTGGATCACTTATTGAAACATATACTAAATTTTATAATAAACTGGAGGAATTATAATCATGACTAAAATTGAATTACACATTACTTTACAACCACAGGTATTAGACACTCAAGGACAAGCTTTAACACGTGCAGTACACGATTTAGGATATAAACAGGTTGATGATATTCGTGTTGGGAAAGTGTTATATATGACTGTTGACGAAGCAAGTGAGCAAGCAGTAGCGAATGTTGTAAATACATTAAGTGAAAAATTGTTTGCAAACACAGTTATTGAGGAGTACAGCTACAAAATTATTGAAGATGAGGAGACAAAATAATGAAATTTGCTGTTATTGAATTTCCTGGTTCTAACTGTGATAGAGATATGTTCAATGCAGCTCTAAACACAGGTTTTGAAGCGGAATATGTTGATTATCGAAAAACTTCATTAGAAGGATTTGACGGTGTATTAATTCCTGGAGGATTTTCATTTGGTGATTATCTACGTTGTGGCGCGATGGCTCGCGTTGCTCCGATTGTTTCTGAAGTTAAGCGTTTAGCTGAAGAAGGTCGTCCTGTATTAGGTGTTTGTAATGGATTTCAAATTCTAACGGAGATTGGGTTATTACCTGGTGCTTTAATGCATAATACAAGTCATAAATTTATTTGTCAAAATGAATCATTAACGATTGTTAATAATGAGACGAAATTTACGCATCAATATGATAAAAACGAAACAGTCATCTATCCTATCGCACACGGTGAAGGTAATTATTATTGCTCACCTGAAACATTAAAAGAATTACAGGACAACAATCAGATTATCTTAACTTATAAAAACAATCCAAATGGCTCTATTGAAGATATCGCTGGTATCGTGAATAAAGAAGGTAACGTATGTGGCATGATGCCTCACCCAGAGCGTGCAATGGAATCATTATTAGGTACAGACGATGGCGTGAAGTTATTCCAATCAATTTTAGAAAGTTGGGGGAAATAAGAATGGTTAAATTTTTAGAGCCAAATGAACAAGAAATTAAAGATAATAAGTTATATGCAGAAATGGGCCTGACAGATACAGAATATGATAAAGTCGTTGATATTTTAGGACGTATGCCAAACTACACAGAAATCGGTATATTCTCGGTTATGTGGAGTGAGCACTGTTCATATAAACATTCTAAACCTTTCTTAAAGCAATTCCCTGTTACAGGTGAACGCGTATTAATGGGTCCTGGTGAAGGTGCTGGGGTCGTTGATATCGGTGACAACCAGGCTGTAGTATTTAAAGTTGAATCTCATAACCATCCATCTGCAATAGAACCTTACCAAGGTGCTGCAACAGGTGTTGGCGGAATCGTTCGTGATATTGTATCGATCGGAGCACGTCCAATTCAATTATTAAACTCATTACGTTTCGGTGAATTAACTGAAAAACAAAATAAACGCTTATTCTCTGGCGTTGTTGCAGGTATCGGTGGATACGGTAACTGTATCGGTATTCCAACAGTAGCTGGTGAAATTGAATTTGATTCAAGATATGACGGTAATCCACTTGTTAACGCAATGTGTGTAGGTATTATCGACCACGATAAAATTCAAAAAGGAACAGCTAAAGGTACTGGCAACCCTGTAATTTATGTTGGTTTAAAAACGGGTCGTGACGGTATTCACGGTGCGACATTCGCTTCTGAAGAGTTAAGTGAAGAAAGTGAAGCGAAACGTCCATCAGTACAAATTGGTGATCCGTTTGTAGGTAAAAAGTTAATGGAAGCAACACTTGAAGCGATTACTTATCCAGAATTAGTCGGTATTCAAGATATGGGTGCTGCAGGTCTTACTTCTTCAAGTTCAGAAATGGCTGCAAAAGGTGAGTCCGGTATTCACTTACATTTAGAGAAAGTACCTACACGTGAAGCGGGTATTTCACCATACGAAATGATGTTATCAGAAACACAAGAACGAATGTTACTAGTAGTAGAAAAAGGTACGGAACAAAAATTCTTAGACTTATTTGAACACCATGAATTAGATGCAGCAGTAATCGGAGAAGTTACAGATACAGATCGCTTCGTATTAACATATGAAGATGAAGTCTTTGCAGACATTCCTGTTCAACCGTTAAGCGATGAAGCACCTGTATACGTATTAGAAGGTAAAGCAGCTGAATTTGCTGATGTTGATCATAACTATGACAACATTGATGCAAAAGATGTATTTACTAGCCTTTTAAATCATCCAACAATTGCATCTAAAACATGGGCATATTCACAGTATGATCAACAAGTTGGTGCAAATACGATTATTAAACCAGGTTTATCTGCTGGTGTAACGCGTGTGGAAGGTACAAAAAAAGCAATTGCATCGACAATTGACGGTGAAGCACGTTATGTTTTTAATAATCCATATGAAGGTGGAAAAATGGTAGTAGCGGAAGCTTACCGTAACTTAATTGCTGTTGGTAGTTTACCACTTGCAATGACAGATTGCTTAAACTATGGTAATCCAGAAAAACCTGAAATTTATCAGCAATTAGCTGATTCTACTAAAGGTATGGCTGAAGCATGTGCTGCACTTAATACGCCAGTAGTATCAGGTAACGTATCTTTATATAATGAAACAAAAGGTGATGCGATCTTCCCAACACCGGTTGTAGGGATGGTTGGATTAATTGAAGATGTTAATTATTTAAATGATTTCAAACCACAAGTTGGTGAGAAAATTTACTTAGTTGGAGATATTAAACCAGATTTCGGTGGATCACAGATTGAAAAATTATTATTCAATGAAGTATCTCACGTAACGTCAAATATTAATTTAACAGAAGAAGTAGAACGCGGAGAAACAATTCGTAAAGCGATTACTGAAGGTAAATTATCACACGTACAAGCAGTAGGTAAAGGTGGTTTAGCAATTAAATTAGCGCAAATCACTGCTTACTTTAATACAGGAATTGATGCTCAAGTGGATGCATCAAACGCAGAAGTATTTGCAGAAACACAAGGCAATTATATTTTAATCGCAAAAGAAGGTTATGTTCCTGAGAATGCAGTTGAAATTGGAACATTTGGTGGAGATACATTTACATTAAAAACAAACCAAGGCGAAATTACTGAAAGTATTTCAGCTATCAGTGCGTCTTGGAAAGGGGCAATCGAAACATGTATGACATCAGAGGCCTAAATGAAGAATGTGGCGTTTTCGGTATTTGGGGTCACCCAAATGCCGCTGACCTCACGTATATGGCACTACATTCATTACAGCACCGTGGGCAGGAAGGTGCTGGTATTGTATGTTCTGACGAGTCGAATATTTACGGTGCACGTGGTATGGGTTTATTACCCGAAGCGATCAGTCAAGTTAAATTAAGTTCATTAAGTGATTTTAACCATGCGATTGGACATGTTCGATATGCAACGACAGGCGCATCTGAACTGTCAAATGTGCAGCCGTTTATTTTTAAACATTCTAAAGGTGATATCGGTTTAGCTCATAACGGAAACTTAACAAACGCAGAACAAATTAAATTAGCACTTGAATCTGAAGGTGCAATATTCCAGACATCTAGCGATTCAGAAGTATTAGGACATCTATTATTAAAAGCGAAATCAGACAATAAATTAGCTAATTTTAAAGCAGCATTAAATCAAATTAAGGGAGCGTTTGCATTTTTAGTTTTACATCCGGAGCAAATGTTCGTCGCACGTGATAGTAATGGTGTACGTCCGTTAATGTTAGGAAAAGTGGACGGCGCTTATTGTGTTGCAAGTGAAACATGTGCATTTACAGCAATTGGCGCTGATTACATTCGTGATATTGAACCAGGCGAAGTACTTGTATTTTCTCATGATGGTTTATTAGAAGATACTTACACAACAAATACTGAATCACATATGTGTTCAATGGAATATGTATATTTTGCTCGTCCAGATTCTGAATTCAGAAAACACTCGATCTATGAAGTTCGCAAAGCTTTAGGGAAACAACTTGCAAAAGAAATGAATGTAGAAGCTGATATTGTTATCGGGGTTCCAGATTCCTCATTACAAGCAGCAAAGGGATTTTCTATTGAATCTGGTATTCCGAATGAACAAGGATTAATTAAGAATCGTTATGTAGGTCGTACATTTATCGCACCTAACCAAACACTACGTGAACGTGCGGTACGTATGAAGCACTCACCAGTTAGAGACGTCATTGAGGGAAAACGTGTTGTTGTCATCGATGATTCTATCGTACGTGGGACTACAAGTAAATTTATTGTGAAGACTTTAAAAAATGCGGGTGCTAAAGAAGTACATATGGCAATTTCTTCTCCGCCACTTATTCATCCTTGCTATTACGGTATCGATGTATCGACACATGCCGAACTCATTGCATCTGATAAAAGTGTAGAAGAAATTAAAGACATTTTAGAAGTAGACTCATTAACATATTTATCTGTTGAAGGTATGCACGAAGTGTTTAGTCAATTCGATTCAAAAGGTGAATGTAATGCTTGTTTCACTGGAAATTATCCGATTGAAATTGTAGATCACTTATTACCTGAAGACAAAGAGAAGAAGAAGAAGGGAGTCTAACCATGGCTGAAAGTTATAAAGAATCTGGAGTAGATATTCACGCTGGGTATGAAGCGGTAGAAAGAATGAAGAAACACGTAGATAGAACGATGCGTAAAGAGGTACTTGGTGGATTAGGTAGCTTTGGTGCTGCATTTGATCTTTCACAGTTAAATATGAAGCAACCTGTACTTGTTTCAGGTACTGATGGTGTCGGAACGAAATTACGTTTAGCAATTGATGCTGACAAGCACGATACAATCGGTATTGATGCCGTAGCAATGTGTGTTAATGATATTTTAACGACAGGTGCAATGCCGCTATATTTCTTAGATTATCTAGCATTAAATAAAGTTGATCCAGTCATCGTTGAACAAATCGTTAAAGGTGTAGCTGAAGGTTGTGTACAAAGTGAATGTGCATTAATCGGTGGAGAAACTGCTGAAATGGGCGATATGTATCACACTGGTGATTATGATATTGCTGGATTTGCAGTTGGTGCTGTTGAGAAACCTGAATACATCGATGGTTCAAAAATTGCTGAAGGTGATGTTATATTAGGATTAGCTTCAAGTGGTATTCATTCTAATGGCTATAGTTTAGTTAGAAAAATTATTAAAGATAATAATTTAGATTTGAATGCTGAATTTGCAGAAGGTAAAACGCTTTTAGACACAGTTTTAGAACCTACGCGAATATATGTCAAAGCAGCGAAAGCTGTATTAGAAAATGCAAAAGTAAATGGCATGTGTCATGTTACAGGTGGAGGTTTTATCGAAAATATTCCACGTGTATTTCCTGCTGGCGTTTATCCGGAAATCGATGTTACTTCAATACCTAAATTACCGATCTTTGATTTATTACAGGAAAAAGGTCAAATTGATGCTTTAGAAATGTATAATATTTTTAATATGGGTATTGGTTTCATCTTTATCGTGAATGAAAGTGAAGTTGAAACAATTCAATCAATTATTCAATCTCAATTCAATGAAGAAATTTATACGATTGGTAAAGTTGTCTCAGGTGATAAAGAGATAGAAATCACGGGGGTATAACATGAAGAAAGTTGCGATTTTTGCATCCGGTAATGGTTCTAATTATGAAAAGATTATGGAAAATATTCAGGCAGACTATTTAACTGATATTGAAGTAGTTGGACTATATACTGACAAAAGAGAAGCTTTTGCTATAGAACGCGCAAGAAGATTTAGAACACCTATTCAAATCTTTGAGCTAGCTCAATACGACAATAAAATTGCGTACGAAAAAGCTATTTTAGAACAACTTCAAAAAGATAATGTAGAATGGATAATTCTTGCTGGATATATGAAACTCGTTGGGGAAACTTTGCTGAATGTTTATGAAGGCAAAATACTCAATATTCATCCTTCACTTTTACCGAGCTTCCCAGGTAAAAACGCAGTTGGACAAGCTTTGCAATACGGTGTTAAAGTAACAGGTGCAACAGTGCACTATGTTGATATGGGGATGGATACTGGAAAGATTATAGATCAGATGAGTTGTCCAATTTACGAAGACGATACCGAAGCTACTTTACAGTTGCGTGTACAAAATCTTGAATATGAATTGTACCCTAGAGTAATAAAAAAATTGATTCAATAAGGAGTCGACAATGAAAAAAGCATTATTAAGTGTATCTGACAAAACTGGCATTATTGAATTTGCACAAAATTTAGTAGCAAATGACTATGAAGTATATTCTACTGGTGGAACTAAAAAAACTTTAGAAGAAAATAATATACCCGTTAAATCAGTGAGTGAATTAACTAATTTTCCTGAAATTATGGATGGCAGAGTAAAAACTTTACATCCAAATATTCATGGTGGTATTTTAGCGGATCGTGATAATAGCGAACATGTTGCAGCATTAAAAGCGCATAATATTGCCCCAATAGACCTTGTTGCAGTAAACCTTTATCCGTTCGAAGCAACGGTAGCTAAACCAGATGTTACTGAAGCAGATGCAATTGAAAATATCGATATTGGTGGACCAACGATGTTACGTTCTTCTGCTAAAAACTTTAAACATGTTATTACAGTAGTTGATCCTTCAGATTACAATACAATAATTGAAAAAATTAAAGCAGATGCGGTCGATTATGAATTCCGTAAATCTTTAATGGTAAAAGTATTTTCTCACACAAATAAATATGACGAAGCGATTGTAAGCTTCTTTAGCAACAATAAAGAATCACTACGTTATGGTGAGAACCCTCATCAATCGGCTGAATTTGTCAAAACGAGTGACGCAAATAATACATTAGCAGGTGCGAAACAACTGCATGGTAAACCACTAAGCTTTAACAATATTAAAGATGCAGATGCTACCCTTTTCTTAGCGAAACAGTTTGATATGCCTGCAGCAGTAGCTGTAAAACATATGAACCCTTGTGGTGTTGGAACGGGCAGTACAATTCAGGAGGCTTTCCAAAATGCTTATGATGCGGATGCACAAAGTATCTTTGGTGGTATTGTTGCAGTGAACCGTGAAGTTGATAAAGCAACTGCTGAAATGATGCATTCAATATTTTTAGAAGTTATTATTGCACCAAGCTTTAGCAAAGAAGCATTAGCAGTGCTTACGCAAAAGAAAAATTTACGTTTACTTGAAATTGATATGACGATTGAAGATAAAGAAAAAGAATTTGTATCTGTTTCTGGCGGATATTTAGTACAAGATAAAGATTTATTAAACGTTAAAAAAGAAGACATGCGTGTTGTAACAAATACTCAACCTACAGAAGCACAATGGAAAGCGATTGAATTAGGCTGGAAAGTAGTAAAAAGTGTGAAATCGAATGCCATTGTTTTAGCGAATGACAAACAAACTGTCGGTATCGGTGCAGGTCAAATGAACCGTGTAGGCTCAGCTAAAATTGCCATTGAACGTGCAATTGAAATAAATGATGATGTAGTCATGGCAAGTGACGGATTCTTCCCGATGAGTGATACTGTTGAAACAGCACATGCTGCTGGTATTAAATGTATCGTTCAGCCAGGGGGATCAATTAAAGATCAGGATTCGATCGATAAAGCAAATGAATTCGGTATCGCAATGGTTATGACAGACGTTCGTCACTTTAAACACTAGGAGGCAGTTATGAAAGTATTAGTTATTGGTTCTGGTGGTAGAGAACATGCTTTAGCACGTAAGATTGGTCAATCTGAACGTGTAGAAGAGGTATATGTAATTCGAGGCAATGAAGCGATGGCAAAAGAAGCTAAAGTCATTGATATCGCAGAAAATGACCATGATGCAATTGTGAAGTTTGCAAAAGATAATCAAATTGATTTAGTCGTTGTAGGTCCAGAACAACCATTGATTGATGGATTAGGTAATCGTTTAACAGAAGCAGGTATCAAGACGTTTGGTCCAAATGCAAATGCAGCCCAAATGGAAGGATCAAAAGATTTTGCAAAAGTATTAATGGAAAAATATAATATTCCGACAGCAAAATATAAAACAATCAATGATAAAGCAGAAGCAATCGCCTATGTAAAAGCTCAAGGCACACCAATCGTCATTAAATATGACGGATTAGCAGCTGGTAAAGGTGTAGTAGTTGCTATGGATGATGAAACTGCCTTTGACGCTATCAATGATTTTTATGCTGAAGAGGATGCTAAAGTTGTCTTTGAAGAGTACCTTGAAGGTGAGGAATTTTCACTGATGGTATTTGTAAACGATGATTTCTGTATTCCGTTTGATACGATTGCTCAGGACCATAAACGTGCGTTTGACGGTGATAACGGACCAAATACAGGAGGCATGGGTGCATACTGCCCAGTAAGTCATATCAGTGATGAAATAATCGAACGCACAAATAATGAAATTGTTTATCCTATCGTTGAAGCGATGCATAAAGAAGGACTCAATTATTTCGGAATACTTTATGTTGGTGCTATTGTAACTGCAGAAGGTCCGAAAGTCATTGAATTTAATGCAAGATTTGGTGACCCTGAAGCACAAGTCTTATTACGCCGGCTAGAAACAGATTTCATTGATTTGATTGAAGCGGTTGATCAAAAACAGCCTCTTGATTTAGTATGGAGAAATAAGACGATATGTGGTGTAGTTCTTGCGTCAAAGGGATATCCGGGTAATTATGATAAGGGAACTGTTGTTAAAGGATATGATTATCAGCAAGATTATATTGTATCTGCTTTAAAACAAGTAGATGGTGAATGGGTCACTTCTGGGGGCAGAGTTATGATTGCTCTAGGAGAAGGTCTTGATTTAGCAGAGGCTCAGTCAAATAGTTATAAACTTGTAGAAAATATCAAAAGTGATGGATTGTTTTATCGAACAGACATTGGAAATAAAGGTATATAAAAAGTCGCCAAATTGGCGACTTTATTTATTATTCAAATGTTTTTTGGATATCTTCTTTTGTTTGCTCGTTGCCACCATTTTCATTCTCTTGCTCATGCTTGTCATTATTTTCTTTTGCTTCTTCAGCAGCTTCTTTAATTTCTTCGTATTTGTCAGTCATATTAACTACCTCCTATACTTGTTATGTTTTATTTATTCCCTGTAATAAATGTATTAAACATGCTCATACTTAAGGATGATTTTTTATGATTTAAAAGACATTTAATAAATATTTTCATATAATAGTAGTGAGGTGGAATTATGAACTGGATTAAAACACATTTTGAAATACTGATTGGCTACTTTATAGCTGCCATAAGTATATTTTTGGGTATTTTTATTATTTATCATGGCAATCAGATTGCACATTTTAAAGATATAGATATCAATAAATTACATATGTATAACTTTTTTGATTTTATTAATATTTATATTTTTGAATTAATTAAACTATTAAGCCATTATATCAAAAATTATCCTGCTATTTACGGCGTATTATTAATTATCATAGGTTTATCATTTATCTATATTTCAAGAAAGCTTAAAGAAACGACCATTTTTGATAAAACGATTGCATACTATTATCTTTTAGCAGCAAGTATAATTTTAGTTGTAATCATCATCTTCTTATTTGAAGTTTATGGTATATTTTCATTGTTTTATTTACTATTTTTTATCTTCCTTGTTTATTACACAATTAATCGACGCAAACTCAATGAGCATTACCGTAAATTTCATTTTATGGTCTTGATAGGAGTATACGGGATAGCTTATTTTATGTCACAACTTGCTGTCTATGATAATTTAAATAAAGAAAAAGTGTCACCGTTAGATGTTATGAGTATTAACTTTTATTTTTTAGTACTACTTTTAATTGCTGCATTGTGTCTATTTAATTATGTATTTCTGAAAAGAACATTACCTACAAAAAATGATGAACATGAAAAATTAAGTCGCCGCAATAAAAAGAAAAGAGATTTACAAATCAATCAAAAATTGCAGGAAGGAACAAATTCAACGATTGAAAAAATATCAACAACATCTTTAAAAGTTGATGAAAAAATAATATTATACTTTAAAAGAGCAATTAATACTGTTAAAGATAAAATTAATCTTGAAGAAGACGATATTCCTTCGTGGTATAAACGTCCACGATGGATAAGGTCATTTCATATTGAAATTTTACTTAGTGCATTAATGTTCATCATTACTGTTATTGAATTGAATAATCGAAATATTTTATTTGATGCAAGTAAATTTAATGTTGTAAAAATGCAATATTTCTATGAATGGATCAATCTTGTTGGACTTTTGATGATCATCATAGGATATATTTATTTTTCTATTAGAATTCATTTCAAAGGAAAAGGATACTTCGGACAACTTTTTACTATTTCTTTTTTGACGCTAAAAATTGTAACGAGTATTTATTTAATGGTATTTAAAGGTATTAACCTAGCATTATTTATCCCGCCTATTTTATTGCTAATGTTTATGTTTGTTGTACCTTTGTATATCATTCACATTCGTAAACGATATTAATAAGCGTGATATAACACACGCCCTCATTAATTTGTGAAATTATTGTTGTGTACTACAACAATACGGTATATAATCAAAGAGTAAACATTAACCCATGGGGATGGGAGTTAATTTTTCCTAATATATATCATGGCAGTTGTCTCTGATGGCAACTGCCATTTTTGTGTTATAGTAAAATTATCAAACTAAAGGAGTACAAACATGAAAAGCGTATTACTCAAAAAAAATAAACAGGAAAAATTTAAACAAGGTTATCTTTTAATAGAAAATGATGATATTTATCAAAAAGATGATATTCATGAGGGAGAATTATTCACTGTTCAAAGTGATACCGGCCAACATTTAGGTACATTTTACTGTGGATTACAAAATAGAGGATTTGGCTGGAAAGTTAGTGATGGATATGTATCAGCTTTAGAGACATCATACTTTACTGATTTATTTGAAACTGCTAAAGATTTTAGAGCGTCTTTATTCAATGCGACTGATACAAATGCATTTCGACTTTACAACGGTGAAGGTGATGGATTAGGTGGATTTACGATAGATAATTATGATGGACATTTATTAATTCAATGGTATTCAAAAGGTATCTATCAATTTAAAACTGTGATTGTAGAAGCAATTCAACAAATCTTTGAATATAAAAGTATCTTTGAAAAACTTAGATATGATAAAAATGTGACGACCTACCAAATTACTGATGGAACAGTTGAATTTCCAATAATGATCTTAGAGAATAATCTCAATTACATGATCGATTTAAATGACGGTGCTATGACAGGTCTATTTCTTGATCAACGAGATGTACGTAAGAAATTATTGAAGCTTGAGACTAAAGGAAATGACTTTCTGAATCTATTTGCTTATTCGGGTGGCTTTTCTATTGCTGCAGCAACGAATAGCTATAAAACAACAAATGTGGACATTGCAAAGCGATCTATTGAACTGATGGAACAAAATTTTGCTATTAACGAATTACCTCTAGAATCTCAGAAGTTTTATACTTTAGATGCGTTCGATGCATTGAAATATTTTGCGCGTCATCTTAAAACATTTGATGCGATTATCATAGATCCGCCTAGTTTTTCACGTAATAAGAAAAAAGTATTCTCTGTAAAAGATAATTATCATGAACTCATAGAAGCTGCTGTTCCGCTCGTGAACTATAATGGTTATTTAATTTTATCGACGAATGCTTCTAATGTACCTTTAAAACAATTTAAAAAAATGATAACAGATACGCTAACGCCATTATGCCAATTTGAAATTGAATCAATTATGGGTCTTCCTAAAGATTTTAAAACAACTGATAAGTATAAAGCTTCAAAATATTTGAAAGTAATTACTATTAAAATCTTATCAGAATAAAACTTTTAGATTAGAACTAAATTATTTAGGGAATATACTCTTAAGAAATTTGATTAAATTTAGAGGTGATAATATGGGTATTTTAAATACAGCAATTAATATGGCAACGAATGCGATGAATAAAGATCAAAAAGTTAAGAAAGAAATTAATCAGCTTCCCAAAAATGAAAGTGATTTAATAGATCGTCGTGAACGTTCAGAAAAATTAATTCATAATAAATCATTAATGAGTTCAGCAGCAGCAGTTGTTCCGATTCCTGGAATTGACGTAACTGCAGATATGAAATTAATGACAGATATCATTGAGGAAATTAATGCAATATATGGTTTAAGCCATAAACAGGTGAGTGGATATACTGACGAAATGAAACAAAAAATAGTTTTTTCGGCTGCTAAAACAGGTAGCGATTTCATCGGTAAAAAAATTACTAAAGGATTAGTAGCTGTTTTATTTAAAACACTGCTTCGAAGAGAAGTACTGAAACAATCGAAATGGGTACCGGTTATCGGACAAGCTGTCTCTGGTACAATAAGTTATTATATGATGCAAAGGCTAGGTAAAGCACATATAGAAAAATGTGAAAAAGTCGCAAGAGAATTAATGTAAATAAAAAAATTAAATTTTACAAATTTCAGACATTTTGATATTTATCGTGATAAATGTTTATTATAAGACGTTGAATTAATTGAAGTTAACACATTAATTTGATATATTATCTATCGTATAGACTAATAAAGTTATATATAAAATAAAATGTTGCAAATGCAACCAAAGGAGACTTTTATTATGGAACAACAATCTTACGTAATTATTGATGAAACAGGAATTCATGCACGTCCAGCAACAATGTTAGTACAAACAGCAAGCAAATTTGAATCAGATATTCAATTAGAATATAATGCTAAAAAAGTTAACTTAAAATCAATTATGGGTGTAATGAGTTTAGGAGTAGGAAAAGATGCTGAAATTACTATCTATGCTGAAGGTTCAGATGAGAAAGAAGCGATCGAAGCTATCTCTGACGTTTTAGTTAAAGAAGGTTTAAGTAAATAATGGAACACATTAAAGGGATAGGCGCATCTGATGGTGTAGCGATTGCTAAAGCCTACCTTATGATTGAACCTGACTTATCTTTTTCAGAAGAAAAAGTTACAGATACAGCTGCTGAAGTTGAAAAATTTAAAGCAGCTGTAAATCAATCAAAAGTAGAGTTAACGCAAATCAGAAATAATGCTGAAGTAGCATTAGGTGCTGATAAAGCTGCTATATTTGATGCACATTTATTAGTATTAGAAGATCCGGAACTTATTAACCCAATTGAAGAAAATATTAAAAATAATCAATCAAATGCTGCAGCTGCTTTATCTGAAGTATCTAATAATTTTGTTACTATCTTTGAATCGATGGATAATGAATATATGAGAGAACGTGCAGCAGATATTAAAGATGTATCTAAACGTGTTTTATCTCATATTTTAGGTGTTACATTACCAAATCCGACATTAATTGATGAGCCAGTAGTAATTATTGCGGAAGATTTAACACCTTCAGATACAGCCCAATTAAATAAAGCTTTTGTTCAGGGATTTGCTACTAATATCGGTGGACGTACTTCGCACTCTGCAATTATGAGCCGTTCATTAGAAATTCCGGCTGTTGTTGGTACTAAAAATATTACATCACTAGTTAATCAAGGTGATTTTGTAATCGTAGACGGTATCGAAGGGGAAGTGATTCTTAATCCGGATGAAGCTACAATTACAGCCTATAAACAAAAGCAATCTCAATTTATTGAGGAAAAAGAACTACTGAAACAACTTGTTAATGATAAAACTGTAACGTCAGAAGGAAAACATGTAGAACTCGCAGCAAATATTGGAACACCTGATGATTTAACTGGTGTTGTAAACAATGGCGCTGAAGGTATTGGTTTATATCGTACCGAGTTTCTATATATGGGACGCGATACTATGCCATCTGAAGATGAGCAATATGAAGCTTATGCTAAAGTTTTAAAAGAGATGAAAGGTAAACGTGTCGTAGTAAGAACATTAGATATAGGTGGAGATAAAGAGTTGCCTTATCTAAACTTACCTAAAGAAATGAATCCATTCTTAGGTTATAGAGCGATTCGATTATGTCTTGCACAACCTGAAATTTTCAGACCTCAACTTAGAGCTTTATTACGTGCATCTGTTCATGGCAATTTAAGTATCATGTTTCCAATGATCGCAACAATTAACGAATTCCGTGAAGCAAAAGCTATTTTAGAAGATGAAAAAGCTAACTTAAAGAAGGAAAACATTAAATTTAGCGATAATATTGAATTAGGCATCATGGTTGAGATTCCATCAACAGCTGCAATGGCTGATATCTTTGCTAAAGAAGTAGATTTCTTTAGTATCGGTACGAATGACTTAATTCAATATACAATGGCTGCAGACCGTATGTCTGAGCGTGTTTCTTATCTATACCAACCATATAACCCTGCAATTTTAAGACTTGTAAAACAAGTCATTGATGCGAGTCACAAAGAAGGTAAGTGGACAGGTATGTGTGGAGAAATGGCTGGAGATACAACAGCTATTCCATTATTATTAGGATTAGGCTTAGATGAGTTTTCAATGAGTGCTACGAGTATTTTACGTGCCCGTCGCCAAATTAAAAACTTAAGCCAAGTTGAAATGTCTAAACTT
Source organism: Macrococcoides goetzii (assembly GCF_002742385.2). Classification (GTDB taxonomy): domain Bacteria; phylum Bacillota; class Bacilli; order Staphylococcales; family Staphylococcaceae; genus Macrococcoides; species Macrococcoides goetzii. Next base: position 938,497 of record NZ_MJBI02000001.1, on the reverse strand, counting down.
GCTGAGCAGGCATTAAATTGTTCAACACAAGAAGAAGTAATCTCTTTAGTAGATGCTTATCTATAATTCAACAAAATAAAGAAGAAGCTGAAATGATTTCAGCTTCTTCTTTATTTGATATAGATTTTTGTTATTTGAGGTTTCGCAAAAATTCTGATTGGCAGATGTGTACTACCAAGACCACGAGAAACATGAAGATGCATACTATGTTTTTTATATTTCAATTTAAATAAACCTTTTAAATATTTTTGTCCTAATGATGGTTTAATTGGTGCACCAAGCATAGGAATAAAAATTTGTCCCCCGTGACTATGTCCAGATAATTGGAGGTCAACATTGAATTTCTTTACAAAATCTGCATAATCTGGTTCGTGTACTAAAGTTATAGTGTAGTCATTGTGATGTTTTCTGTTTCGTATAGCCTGTTCGATATTTCCGGAAGCATTAAGAATATCATCAGTACCACATACATATATTTCTTCTCCATCATAATTAATATATTTACCAAAGTTATTCAGCACTGTTATATGACTATTAGTCAATACTGTTTCTAAATCATGAGTTAAGTGTGTACGCTGATCATGATTGCCGTATGAAAAGTATACGCCTAATGGCGCTTTAATTGTTTTTAGCAATGGTATATAATCATTTGGATTTTCTTTAAACACTTCTAAGTTATCAAATAAATCTCCGGTAATCATGACGATATCAGGCTGTAGCTGATTGATTATTTTAATGTGTTCTATTAAATCATGATAATTATACTGAAAACCGATATGTAAATCTGAGATATGTACTATTGATAATGGTCGAGCATGATATAATCTCAGACCTTTAATAGAAATACTATCGACACCAACATTTTTCGGATTGGTATGGAATAACGGCACTAGACTTTTTCCGAAGCGGTCTATTATGTTATACATTAAAAACTTAAACATTTTTAGTCTCCATATACTTTTCAATTGCTTCGACATCTGGTGTGTAGAATAATTGATCATCTATTTTAATAAGCGGTGTACTCATCGCATCGTAATCTATCATTTCAATTTTGTATGTCATATTTTTAATATTTTTTTCTTTAAAGGGAAGGGATGTTTGTCTGAAATAGTTTTTAATAAATTCGCATGGTGGACAATCATCTTGCGTATATATTTCAATGTTCATATCAATACCTCTCTTACAACTTTTTTGTGACTATACATACTATAGCGATTTCAGACAGAATTATCAATATTATAGGCAATATATGCAAATGTATTTTAAATAGTTTGACGATGATCACATATTTGTCACACAACTATTAGGCGTTTCCCTTTATATTCGTTATAAGGTGTATTAAACTTAAAGAAATGTGAGTACAATCACAAAAGGAGGATATTCATGGATGGTGTTGTGTTAAGTCGTTTATTAACAGCGATGACGTTAGGTTTTCATATTATTTTTGCCACAATTGGTGTTGGAATGCCACTTATGATAATGATTGCAGAAGGGTTAGGAATAAAATATAATAATCCGAAATATATGGCAATGGCAAGACGTTTTGCAAAAACATTTACAATCACTGTAGCTGTTGGTGTTGTAACGGGAACGATTATCGGTTTACAGCTGTCATTATTATGGCCATCATTTATGCAGTTAGGTGGCCAGGTTATTGCATTACCGCTCTTTATGGAGACTTTTGCATTCTTTTTTGAGGCAATTTTCTTAAGTATATATTTATATACATGGGATCGTTTTAAAAATAAATGGACTCATTGGTTACTTAATATACCAATTATTATCGGTTCAACATTAAGTGCATTGTTTATTACAAGTGTGAATTCATTTATGAATACACCGGAAGGATTCAAAGTAAAAAATGGAGTATTGGTTGATATTGACCCGATTCAAGCAATGTTAAATAGCTCATTTTTTGTGCGTTCTTTCCATGTTGTAACAACAGGTGGAATGACAATTGCTTTTTGTATCGCGAGTGTAGCAGCCATAAAATTATTACGTAATAAATTTCCTGAAGATAAAGATTATCACATGAAATCTTTAAAAATGGCGATGATTGTAGGGTTGATTTTTAGTTTATTAACGATATTAGCGGGTGATTTATCAGCGAAGTTCCTGCACAATGAACAACCGGAAAAATTAGCGGCAATGGAATGGCATTTTGAAAGTGATAAAAATGCTGACTTAGTCTTATTTGGTGTTCTTGATGAAAAAACACAGGAAGTAAAAGGCGCAATAAAAATACCTGGTATGTTAAGTTTTCTTGCTGATAACAGTTTTGATACGACTGTTAAAGGATTAGATGAAATACCTAAAGATGAACAACCCCCTTTGATCATTCATTATTTCTTCGATCTTATGGTGTTCTTCGGTATGTTTAGTTTTGCTGTCAGTGTACTATATGTAATATTAAATAAAGTTAAAAATAAGTTAGCAACGCATAATTTCATGCTATATCTCATTGCTTTAACTGGACCTCTGTGCATGTTAGCTATTGAATTTGGATGGTTCCTAGCTGAGATGGGACGTCAACCATGGTTATTACGAGGTTATATGAAAGTTGCTGAAGGTGCTACGCATGCAGATGGTGTGAGCCTTGTTCTTGTTGCTTTTGGATTACTTTATCTTGTTTTAGGTTTTTCATGTAGCTACGTATTACTTCGTATGTATAAAGATAAGCCGGCACAATTTGATGTAGAGCAATTTGCCAAAGGGGGTGCCAAATAATGGATTATCAACATATTGGTATTTTAGTATTATGGACTTTTCTATTTGGTTACGTTATTTTAGGAGCAATTGATTTCGGTGCCGGTTTCTTTATTTTATATGCGAAACTTACATCACAGGAAAATGAATTAAAAGACGTTATATCAAGATATTTGAATCCTGTATGGGAAGTTACTAATGTATTTTTAGTGTTCTTCTTCGTAGGTATTGTAGGATTTTTCCCTGATACAGCTTATTATTTCGGTTCAACTTTGTTGCTGCCTGTAAGTATAGCGTTAATACTGCTTACAATACGAGGGTCATTTTATGCATTTGAAACGTATGGGAAAGACTCTAAACTTGCATGGGTAGCCTTATACGGTATTTCAGGATTACTGATTCCTGCAGCTTTTTCAACAGTATTAACCATATCAGAAGGTGGCTTTATCACAAAGACTGCTCAAGGTGTTGAATTGAAATGGTTCGAATTATTAATGAGTCCATTTGCATGGAGTGTTGTATTTTTATGTATCATCTCAGTGTTATATATTTCTTCAGCATTTTTAACAGTTTATGCACACAAAGCAAAAGATAGACCTGCGTATAAGATACTTCGAACATGGTTTTTAATATGGGCATTACCAATGCTTGTAATTTGTCAGTTTACATTTTTGAGTTTAAGACAGCAAAATAGAGAGCATTTCGATGTTGCAACAGGACAATATTGGTGGTTATTTGGCCTTAGCATCTTATTTTTCTTAATTGCATTTGCACTATATTATTTTGAGAAAAATCTTGAACTTGGACTTATCATGGTAATTCTGCAATTTGCTACTGCATTCTATGGATATGGCATTTCTAAGTTACCTTATATTTTATATCCTTATGTCAATATGGACAAAGCAGTTGTAAATGAAACAATGGCATTTGCATTAGTCGTGGTGTTTATATTAGGTTTACTTTTATTACTTCCTTCTTTATATTTATTATTGAGACTATTCGTATTTGATACTGAATATGTTAAAGGTAAGAAGAAATAACGGAGGGGTAGTATGGAAAAAGAATTTGTAGTTATCGGTTTAGGACGTTTTGGTGGGAGCATTGTTAAAGAATTAAATGCATTGGATATGGACGTAATGGCTATAGATTCTGATGAAGCGCGTGTCAATGAATATGCAGATATTGCAACCCATGCTGTTATTGCAGATACAACAGATGAGAACGTATTAAAGAGTTTAGGTATACGTAACTTTGATCATGTTATCGTTGCAATAGGAGATAACATACAGGCAAGTATATTAACAACGCTAATCTTAAAAGATATCGGTGTAAAAAAAGTTACAGCAAAAGCGCAAAATGATTATCATGCGAAAGTATTAAATAAGATTGGTGCAGATACAGTTGTTCACCCTGAACGAGACATGGGAAGAAGAATTGCTCATAATGTTGCAAGCTCTTCTGTATTGGATTATCTTGAACTTTCAGATCAGCATTCGATCGTTGAGATACGTGCCGGAGAAACACTAGCTGGCAATTCTATACTTGATTTAGATATACGTGCAAATTATGGATTAAATATTATTGCAGTTAAACGCGGTAAAGAAATAATTGTATCACCAGATCCAAGTGTTGTTATTGAAAATGGAGATATATTAATTATGATCGGTCATGATAATGACTTAAATCGTTTTGAGAAAAAAATTATTAATGACTAAAATAGCCGAAAAAAATAGACCCGAGAGGGTCTATTTTTAATTTGTTGTTTCTTGTTCAACAGGTTGCTCATTATTTTTATTAACATCCATAATCATCGGTAAAATCATTGGTTTTCGTTTCGTTTTTTCGTATAAATACGGTGATAAATTTTCAGTAATGACATTTTTAATATGATGCCATTCGAGTTCTTCACCTGAATTTAATTTCTCTATAACTTTCTTTTTCAGTAAGCGACTCGCATCATAGATTAAATGACCTGATTCACGCATATAAACGAATCCTCGTGAAATAATATCCGGACCACTAAGCAACTGATTAGTTTTAAAGTCAATACTCACAACGACAATAACAAGTCCTTCTTCAGATAATATTTTACGGTCCTTTATGACAACATTACCGATGTCACCGATACCACTTCCATCAACGAGTATATTACCCGATGGTACACGACCAGCAAAACGAGCACTGTCTTTAGTCAATGCTAAAATATCTCCGTTCTCATGGATAAATACATTTTCAGGATTTACACCACAATCAATACCGAGTTGACCATGTAAACTTTGCATACGATATTCACCATGAATCGGCATGAAGAATTTAGGTTTCATTAATCTAAGCATTAATTTTTGTTCTTCCTGTGAACCGTGACCTGATGTATGAATATTTGATAGCTTACCATGAATAACATCAGCACCAGCTTTATATAACGCATTGATTGTTCGGTTAACACTTAATGTATTACCTGGAATTGGTGAAGATGAGAATATAACAGTATCATCTGGAATGATTGAGATTTGTCTATGTGTTCCGTTAGCGATACGAGATAATGCAGCCATCGGTTCACCTTGAGAACCCGTACATAAAATCAATAATTTATGTTTAGGGATACTATTAATTTTATTTGCTTCTACAAATGTTTCAGGTGGTACTTTAATATAACCAAGTTCAGTACCGATTTTAATATTATTTTCCATAGAACGGCCGAATATAACGATTTTACGATCGAACTTAACTGCCGCTTCAATAGCTTGCTGAACACGATATATATTTGAAGCAAATGTAGCAAAAATAATTCTGCCTGTACATTTTCTGAAAATCTGTTCTACGTTTTGACCTACTTCACGTTCACTGATTGTAAAGTTCGGAATTTCAGCATTTGTTGAATCTGATAATAGACATAACACACCTTCTTCACCAAGTTGTGCCATCTTTGCAATATTAGCAGGTTCACCAACTGGCGTGAAATCAAATTTAAAGTCACCAGTATGTACTATTTTTCCTTCTGGAGTATCAACGATAACACCATATGCCTCTGGAATAGAATGTGTCGTTAAATAGAAAGACACTTTTAAATGGTTAAATTCAAAGACACTGTCTTCTGTAATCGGATTTAACTGCGCAGTACGAAGTAAACCATGTTCTTCAAGTTTGTTTCGGATTAAACCTAGTGCAAGTGGTCCACCGTAAATTGGAACGTTCAACTGTTTTAACAGGAATGGGACACCACCGATATGATCTTCATGTCCATGGGTAATGAATAATCCTTTTATACGTTCCTGGTTTTGTACAAGATAAGTATAATCAGGAATCACATAATCGATACCAAGCAACTCGTCCTCGGGAAACTTGATACCTGCATCAATAACGATAATTTCGTCTTGATACTCAACGGCGTAGGTATTTTTACCGATTTCACCCATACCACCAAGGGCGAATACACCAACTTCATTTTTTTGTAAAGGCTTCATTTAGATAGTCTCCACGCTGTAATTTTCAGCTTTTTGTTCGTACTCTAAATGAGCACCTTTTAATTCCTGAACAAATTCAATGTTATAAGGACGATCGAGTAAATATCTTCTAACTTGTTCTTCGCTAACCGCTTCAAAATATTTAACTTGTGTGTTCTCACGAATAATTACTTCACTTTTGTCTTCTTGAAAAAATACTTTAAAAATTGCCATTAATAAATAGCCTCCTTATTATTATATACATAAAGAATGCCCTAGGAGTCTAGGGCTAAACATAAACCGTACAAGACATTTATATTAAATGTATAAGTATTATTATCTTACATGAATTAATACGGTAGTGTAAAGTCTTTGCATGCAACTTCTTCATATATATAATAATACATTTTTGAATTAATGCGTACAAAAAGGTAAACTAAAGGTAAATATACTGTACGGAGGATTAAACATGAAGCAACATTTGATATTCTTTGATATTGATGGAACATTGTATAACGACGATAAAGAAATGAGTGAGCATACGAAAGAAACAATTAAAAAATTGCAGGAAAATGGACATTTATTAGCGATTGCTACGGGTCGTGCACCTTTTATGTTACAGGAGGTTATTAAAGAAACCGGAATAACAAATTATATTTCATTTAATGGACAATATGCGGTGATGAATGGAGAAGTAATCTATCAAAATCCATTAGATCTGGAAACTTTGAAGCAATTAGAGGAAGATGCAAGTTCAAATAATCACCCACTTGTATTTTTAAATGAACATGAGATGGTATCAAATATTGAATATCATGAACATATTAAGGAAAGTATTAGTACATTGAAGTTTGAACATCCAAGACACGAAAAAAATTATTATATCGATAAACCAATCTATCAGAGCTTAATCTTCAATACTAAAGAAGAAGATAAATTATATGATGATCAATACGAAAAAATAAAGTTTATTAGATGGCATGAAGTTAGTCGTGATGTTGTGCCAGTAAACGGTTCGAAGTTTGAAGGTATTAAAAAGGTAAGTGAAGCTCTGAAGATTCCTATAGAAGATTGTATAGCAGTTGGAGACGGTTTGAATGATCTGGAAATGATTCATGGTGTCGGACTAGGCATTGTAATGGGTAATGGGGTAGATGCATTAAAAGAAGTAGCAGATTATGTAACAGAAGATGTACATGAAGATGGATTAACAAACGCATTCAAACATTTTAAATTGATAGACTAGGAGAGAATTAAATGGATAATATAACAAATATAAAAACGGTCATTAGTAGAGCTACCAAACATGAAACTTTAATACTAGATCACCTAGAATTTAACAGAAGAGATAACGAAGTCATTATGAACTTTGTTTATCAAAAATTTAATCCGGTAGAAGTACACACAGCACCGCATGTTAATGATCCTGTTTTGATGGATGTAGAAACGATGCAAGAAGTAATTTCGTATTTAGAAGAAGTAGGTATTCGTTACGAAAAAAGAAAAGACGAATTTATTTAATATAAAAAAATTATCTGTTAAAACGTTAAAGTTTTAACAGATAATTTTTATTGCACTGCGATAGCGTTGTCCTGTACTTCCATTGGATTTTCTTTATTGATATGATCATAGAACATAATACCGTTTAAATGGTCAATTTCATGTTGGGCTACGATTGCAGCAAAATCTTTTAGGCGTAATTTCACTTCGCTTCCATCAGGTTTAAATGCTTTAATTGTAATACGGGCATATCTATGAACTAAACCTGGAATGTTTTCGTCAACGCTCAGGCAACCTTCTCCAGTAGGTAAATAAGCTTTTTCAACACTATGACTGACAATCTTTGGATTAATTAATTGATGTTCAATATATTTTTCAGTTTTTTCATCATAAAAATAAATAACTAGCATGCGTTTACTATGATTTAGCTGAGGCGCAGCTATTCCAACACCACTACGTAATTTATATTTTTTTGATAGTTCTTCATCCTGACTCATTTTAAGAAATTCCAGCATATCATCGATTAATTTTTGGTTCTCATTCGATAATGGTAATACAACTTCCTGTGCCTTTTCTCTCAAAGTCGGATGGCCATCTCGAATGATGTCGTTCATTGTTAGCATCGTAACATCTCCTCACTTTATTATTATAAAATATATCAGATAATCAGAGCAAATGCATTATATACATTGAAATAATATGTGAAAAAATATAACATTAAAAGCAAATAAGAGGAGGCAATGTTGATGAAGTATTTAAAAGGTATGATATTGGTATGCTTAGTTGTAATACTTACCGCATGTACAGACAAAACAGCAAACTTAGAAGCTTTTTATCAAAAAATTGATGAAGCAAATACTAAAGAGCAGCAAATTGTTGGTGTCAGTGAAAAATTAGAGAAGTTAGAAAATAATAAATTACAGCTATTTAATAAGGTGGATAAAGCGAAATCAGGTGAAATGACTGGCCTTGCTGATCAACTGATAAAAAATACCTCAGAACGTAAAGCAATCGCTAAAAAAGAAGCGGAAATTATGTTAAAATCAAAAGAAATTTTTGAGAAATCAAAGATAGATGCTAAAGCAATAGAAGATAAAACGCAAAAGCAACAAGTAGAGAAGTTAGTTTCTGATTTAGACGAGAAATATGCTAAACACTCAAACTTAATGATTTCATATCAAAAAATTCTTGATAAAGAGAATGAATTATTTAACTATTTAAAAGAAGAAACATTAGATAAAAATGTGGTTAATGAAAAAATCACTGTCATTTCTAAATTATATAAACAGTTTCAGACAAAGACAGATGACTATACTAAAATAACGCGACTTGTTGAACAAAACAAAAAGCCGATTGTAGAAACATTAAATAAAAACTAATTTTTGTGACAAATTTGTCAAAGTGTAAGCGTTTACTGATATATAACAGTAAAAATATTGTAGTAATACAGCGTCTATAACCATTGTTGTGACGCTGTTTTTTCTTTTATATCTTTTTCTTTATCTGTAGTACACAAATATGATATGATAGATAATGTAATTAAAACATAAATGAAAGGTTTGGTGAAAAGAATGGCTCTTAAGAAAAAAGCCCCATTCGACGCTGTTTCAAATTTACGTGAAATCGAAGAAAAATTTGAAGTAGTTCAAGTATTAGATTTAGACGGAAATGTAGTTAATGATGCGTATATGCCGGAATTAACGGACGAACAATTAGTAGAATTAATGGAAAGAATGGTTTGGACACGTGTTTTAGACCAACGTTCAATCTCATTAAACAGACAAGGTCGTTTAGGTTTCTATGCACCGACAGCTGGTCAGGAAGCATCTCAATTAGCTTCTCATTATGCATTAGAAAAAGATGACTTTATTTTACCGGGTTACCGAGATGTTCCACAATTAATCTGGCAAGGTCTTCCATTAACTAAAGCATTTTTATGGTCAAGAGGTCATTATTTAGGTTCTCAAATGCCTGAAGGAATGAATGCATTATCTCCTCAAATCATTATCGGTGCGCAATACATTCAAACAGCGGGTGTTGCTTTAGGACTTAAGAAACGTGGCACTCAAGCAGTAGCAATTACTTATACAGGAGACGGTGGTACTTCACAAGGTGATTTCTATGAAGGTATCAACTTTGCATCTGCTTACAAAGCACCTGCAATTTTCGTAATCCAAAATAATAACTATGCAATCTCTACACCACGTAGTAAACAAACTGCAGCTAAAACGCTTGCTCAAAAAGCAGTTGCAGTAGGTATACCAGGTATCGTTGTAGACGGTATGGATCCATTAGCAGTTTACTTTGCAACAAAAGAAGCACGTGATAGAGCAATTGCTGGTGAAGGTCCGACTTTAATCGAAACTATCACATATAGATATGGTCCACACACTATGGCTGGAGATGATCCGACACGTTACAGAACTTCAGATGAAGATGCTGAATGGGTTAAGAAAGATCCATTAGTACGTTTCCGTAAGTTCTTAGAGAACAAAGGTTTATGGACTGAAGATAAAGAAAACGAAATTATTGAAAAGGCTAAAGAAGATATTAAAAATGCGATTAAAGAGGCAGATGCAACGCCTAAACAAACTGTATCTCAATTAATCGAATTAATGTATACAGAAGAAATGCCTTTCCATTTAAAAGAGCAATATGAAATTTATAAAGAGAAGGAGTCGAAGTAAGTCATGGTACAATTAACGATGATCCAAGCAATAACAAATGCACTTCAAACTGAACTTAAAAATGACGAAAACGTTTTAGTATTCGGAGAAGACGTTGGTGTCAACGGTGGTGTGTTCCGTGCGACTGAAGGACTTCAAAAAGAATTCGGTGAAGATCGTGTATTCGATACACCACTTGCAGAATCAGGTATCGGTGGTTTAGCGGTAGGTTTCACTTTAACTGGATTCCGTCCGGTAATGGAAATTCAATTCTTCGGATTTGTATTCGAAGTATTTGATTCATTAGCAGCACAATTATCACGTCAAAGTTTCCGTTCTGGTGGGACGAAATCTGCACCAGTTGTTATCCGTTCACCATTCGGTGGTGGCGTTCATACACCTGAATTACACGCAGATAACTTAGAAGGTTTAGTAGCTCAAACGCCTGGTTTAAAAGTGGTAATTCCATCAAGCCCTTATGATGCAAAAGGATTATTAATTTCAGCTATTCGTGATAATGATCCAGTTGTATTCTTAGAACATATGAAATTATACCGTTCATTCCGTGAAGAAGTACCTGAAGAAGAGTACACAATTGAAATCGGTAAAGCAGCAGTGAAACAAGAAGGTACTGACCTATCAATCATTACTTATGGTGCAATGGTTCAAGAATCATTGAAAGCTGCTGAAGAATTAGCAAAAGATGGTCACTCAATCGAAGTTATCGACTTACGTACGGTTCAACCATTAGATATCGAAACGATTATTGCATCAGTTGAAAAAACTGGACGAGTTGTAGTGGTTCAGGAAGCTCAAAAACAAGCGGGTGTTGGTGCAGCTGTAGTATCTGAAATTTCTGAACGTGCAATTTTATCATTAGAAGCTCCAATTGCACGTGTAGCAGCTGTAGATACAGCATATCCATACACGCAAGCTGAGAATGTTTGGTTACCTAACAAAGAAGACATCATTGAAGCAGCTAAAAAGACTTTAGAATTCTAATTTGAGTTTTAAAATCGAGTAATAAGGTATTGTAAAAAGTAACATTGTTTTAACTATGTTACTTTTCATCATTTAATAAAATGAATTTTATAATTATAAAATTAATTCTTAGGAGGAATTTATTGTGGCATTTGAATTTAAATTACCCGCTCTTGGTGAGGGGATTTTTGAAGGTGAAATCGTTAAGTGGTTCGTTAAAGCTGGCGATAACATCGCAGAAGACGATATTTTATGTGAAGTACAAAATGATAAATCAGTAGTAGAAATTCCATCTCCAGTATCAGGAACAATTAATACGATCGTTGCTGAAGAAGGAACAGTAGCTAACTTAGGTGATGTCATCGTAACAATTGATTCTGATGATGCACATGCACAAGAATCAGCTTCTGAATCTAAGGAAGAAGCAGCAGCAAAAGAAGAAAAAGTTGCAGAAGAAGTTAAAGAAGAAAAACCTGCACAAGCGCCTGCACAAGATGTTGAAGTTGATGAAAATCGTCGTGTAATCGCTATGCCGTCAGTACGTAAATTTGCACGTGAACAAGGTGTAAATATTAAAGCGGTTACTGGTACAGGTAAAAATGGCCGTGTAATTAAAGATGATATTACTGCTTACTTAAATGGTGGCGCTAATACTCAAGCTACAGAAGCACCAAAAGCGGATGCGCCAGCTGCATCAACTGAAAAAGCTGCACCACAACCAATCGCAGCACCAGAAGGTGAATTCCCTGAAACACGTGAAAAGATTCCTGCAATGCGTAAAGCAATCGCTAAAGCGATGGTTAACTCTAAACACACTGCGCCACACGTTACGTTAATGGATGAAGTTGAAGTACAAGCTTTATGGGATCACCGTAAGAAATTTAAAGAAGTTGCAGCAGAACAAGGTACTAAATTAACATTCTTACCATACGTTGTTAAAGCGTTAGTATCTGCACTTAAAGCATATCCAGCATTAAATACTTCTTTAGATGACGCTACAGAAGAAGTTGTACACAAACATTACTACAATATCGGTATTGCAGCTGATACTGAACGCGGATTATTAGTACCTGTTGTTAAAAATGCAGATCGTAAATCTATGTTCGCTATTTCTGATGAAATTAACGAATTAGCCGTAAAAGCACGTGATGGTAAACTTTCTCCTAGCGAAATGAAGGGTGCATCATGTACAATTAGTAATATAGGTTCAGCTGGCGGACAATGGTTCACTCCAGTAATCAATCACCCTGAAGTAGCTATTTTAGGTATTGGTCGAATTGCTCAAAAAGCAATCGTTAAAGACGGAGAAATCGTTGCAGCACCAGTATTAGCATTATCATTAAGTTTTGACCACCGTCAAATTGATGGTGCAACAGGACAAAATGCTATGAATCATATTAAACGTTTATTAAATAATCCAGAATTATTATTAATGGAGGGGTAAGCACATGGTAGTTGGAGATTTTCCTATTGAAACAGATACTATTGTAATCGGAGCAGGTCCTGGTGGTTATGTTGCAGCAATTCGTGCAGCTCAATTAGGACAAAAAGTAACAATCGTAGAAAAAGGTAGTTTAGGTGGCGTTTGTTTAAACGTTGGTTGTATTCCTTCAAAAGCTTTATTATCAGCATCTCACAAATATGAAACTGCTGTTCATTCTGAAGATTTCGGTATTAAAGCTGAAAACGTTACTGTTGATTTTTCTAAAGTACAAGAATTCAAAGGTGGCGTTGTTAAGAAATTAACTGGCGGTGTTGGTGCATTATTAAAAGGTAACAAAGTTGAAATCGTTGAAGGTGAAGCTTATTTCGTTGATCAAAACAACTTAAAAGTTATGACTGAAAAAGCATCTCAAACGTATACTTTCAAACATGCAATTATCGCTACAGGTTCACGTCCAATTGAAATTCCTAATTTCAAATTCAACAAACGTGTAATCGATTCAACAGGTGCATTAGCATTAACTGAAATTCCAAAAAGCTTAGTAGTAGTTGGTGGTGGATATATCGGTTCTGAATTAGGAACTGCTTACGCTAACTTCGGTACTAAAGTAACAATTTTAGAAGGTGCTAAAGACATTCTAGGCGGATTCGAAAAACAAATGACACAAGTAGTTAAAAAGGGTCTTAAAGCTAAAGGTGTAGACATTGTTACTGAAGCAATGGCTAAATCAGCTGAAGAGAGCGAAACTGGTGTTAAAGTAACGTATGAAGCTAAAGGTGAAACTCATACAATTGAAGCAGATTACTGTTTAGTAACTGTTGGTCGTCGTCCTAATACTGAAGAAATCGGTTTAGAGTCATTAGGCGTGAAGATGACTGAACGCGGTTTAGTAGAAGTAAATGAAGAAGGACGTACTTCAGTAGACAATATCTTTGCAATCGGTGATATCGTTGCTGGACCTCCATTAGCGCATAAAGCATCATACGAAGGAAAAGTTGCAGCTGAAGTTATCTCTGGTGAAAAATCAGAAGTTGACTATCTTGCAATTCCAGCAGTATGTTTCACTGAGCCTGAATTAGCAACAGTTGGTTATACTGAAGCGATGGCGAAAGAAGAAGGATTAGAATATAAAGCTTCTAAATTCCCTTATGCAGCAAATGGTCGTGCATTATCTATCGGCGAAACTGACGGATTCTTAAAATTAATCACATTAAAAGAAGACGGATTATTAATCGGTGCTCAAATCGCTGGTTCTGGTGCATCTGATATGATCGCTGAATTAGGATTAGCAATTGAAACTGGTATGACAGTTGAAGATATCGCATTAACAATTCATGCGCATCCATCTTTAGGTGAAATTACAATGGAAGCAGCTGAAGTTGCTTTAGGTAATCCAATTCATACTATGTAATTTATTTTTACAAAATATTAAGCACTATTCAGAGATGAATAGTGCTTTTTTTTAACGGAGGAAGCAAAATGAGCTATAGTTATCCAATTGATCAGGAATGGACACAAGAAGAAATCATTGATGTTGTGAATTTTTTAGCACTTATTGAAGATGCTTATGAATCTAAAGTGAACACTGATGATTATGCTGCAGTATATAAAGCATTTAAAAGAATTGCACCTATGAAATCAGATGAAAACAAAATTTATAAAGAATTTAAAGAAGTTTCTAATTATGACGGATATGTTGTAACGAAACGCTTTAAAGAAGCACAAACTGCAAATGAAAAAACTTTCAAAGTGTAATTCTGAATTAAAAATTTAGTATTACTGTTGTTTTATACCTTTTTTTCTGCTATATTTAAAACGTTATTAAACAAATTGTTTACAATTATTAAACTAAGGTGTGAATACATGGATATAGGGAAAAAAATAAAAGATTTACGACGCCAAAAGAATTTAACGCAGGAAGAACTAGGGGAAAGAACTGATTTATCAAAAGGATATATCTCTCAACTAGAACGTAATTTATGTTCACCGTCTATGGAGACATTCTTTAATATACTTGAAGTTTTAGGATCAGAACCATCAGACTTCTTTAATGAGAAGATGCATGAGCAGCGCATTTATTATCCTAAATCTGAACAGACAATTTATGATGAATATGATAATGGCTATTTAATTCAGTGGCTAGTTCCAGATTCAAATGAATTTGATATGGAGCCTGTTATAATTACATTAAAACCTGATTCAGAATACAAAAAGTTTGAGCCAAGTCTTTCAGATAGTTTTATTTATGTGTTAGATGGGACAGCAAGTATTAGAATCGGTAGAAAAGAATATACAGCACGTCGTGGTGAATCATTTTATTTTAAAGCAAATGAATCACATCAGTTATTTAACAGATATAAAAAAGATGCACGTGTATTAATCGTCGCAACTGAATCATATTTATAGGAGAGTGTCATGAAAGATTTTATTCAATTTAACAATGTGTCTAAATCATACGGCGAAAACAAAGTTCTGGATAATATTAATTTTGAAATTGAAGAAGGTAAATTCTATACATTACTCGGGCCATCTGGTTGTGGAAAAACAACAATCTTACGTTTGATTGCTGGTTTTGAAAAGGCTACGACAGGTGATATTTATTTTGAAGGTAATCGAATTAATGATATTCCTGCAAATAAGCGTCGTGTTAATACTGTGTTTCAGGATTATGCATTGTTCCCTCATTTAAATGTATTTGAAAATGTCGCATATGGATTACGCATTAAAAAAGTAAATAATAATGAAGTGCAAACGCGCGTAATGGATGCTTTAAAGTTAGTAAAACTAGATGGTTTTGAAAATCGAGAAATAAAAGACATGAGTGGTGGGCAACGTCAACGTGTTGCTATTGCACGCGCTATCGTCAATGAGCCAGAAATTATCTTACTTGATGAACCATTATCAGCACTTGATTTAAAACTCAGAACAGAGATGCAGTATGAATTAAGAGAAATACAGCAACGTCTTGGTAAGACATTTATTTTCGTTACACATGATCAGGAAGAAGCGCTTGCAATGAGTGATTATATCTTCGTTATGAACAAAGGAAGAATTGAGCAAAGTGGCACACCAACTGATATTTATGATGAACCAATCAATCGATATGTTGCAGATTTTATAGGAGAATCAAATATCGTTTCTGGTGTAATGAAGCGTGATTATGTTGTTGAAATGTATGGGAATGAATATGCTTGTGTTGATAAAGGCTTTCAACCAAATGCTAAAGTAGATGTTGTCATTCGTCCTGAAGATATTAAAATAACTACTCCTGACGCAGGTAAAGTTAAAGCAGTCGTAGATTCACAATTATTCCGTGGGGTGCATTATGAAATATGTTGTTTTGATGAGGCTGGTAATGAGTGGATTATTCAATCAACGAAAAGTGCAATACCTGGAGAACATGTTGGTCTAACATTTGATGAGGAAGCAATTCATATTATGCTCCCAGGTGAAACCGAAGAAGAATTTGATGCACGTATTGAGTCTTACGAGGTGTAATATGGAAAAAGCAAAAAAATATTTTCTTATTCCCTATTTAATTTGGATTGTTATATTTATTATTGCGCCTTTAGTAATGATTTTTTATACAAGTTTTACAAACAACAGTGGTCATTTTACATTAGAAAATTATAAAGATTTCTTTACGATGTCGTATTTTAATATGACGCTCAGTTCAATCTGGTATGCAGTAATAATTACACTGTTATGTCTCATCATTTCTTATCCGATTGCAATGGTTTTACGCACTGCAAAAAATAAACAGTTCTGGCTGCTTATCATTATTTTGCCGACATGGATTAATCTTTTATTAAAAACTTATGCCTTTATCGGTATTTTTAGTAAGCAAGGTACAATCAATGATTTATTGAACTGGATGCACCTTCCGGCCACGAGTTTATTATTTACGAATACGGCATTTATCTTTGTGTCGGTGTACATTTACATTCCTTTTATGATATTACCAATCTTTAATAGTATGAATGCTATTCCGGAAAACTTATTACAGGCGTCGCGCGATTTAGGTGCAGATGAGATGACAACTTTTAGAAAAGTTATTATGCCTCTATCATGGGAAGGTGTGAAAACAGGTATTCAAGTGACATTTATCCCTGCATTAAGTTTATTCATGATTACGCGTCTTATTGCCGGAAACAAAGTCGTTAACTTAGGTACAGCGATCGAAGAACAGTTTCTTGTAACACAAAACTACGGTATGGGTTCTACAATCGCTGTGTTCTTAATTTTAGCTATGGCGTTAGTCATGATTATTACGAAGTCGAAAGAGGGAAGTGAGGATGTCAAATGAAACTAAGATCTAAACTATTTCTAGCATTTGCATTATTCATTTTATACTTTCCAATTTTCTACTTAATGTTTTATTCATTCAATTCTGCTGGAAATATGAATCATTTTAAATCATTTACATTAGATCACTATATAGCTGTATTTCAAAATAAACGTTTAATGGTCATCATTGTTAATACACTAGCAGTTGCACTGATTGCAGCAAGTATTTCTACAGTGATCGGTATTTGTGGTGCTTTAGGTATTTACTACATGAGAAATAAAAAATTAAAAGTTGGATTACTTACTTTAAATAATATATTGATGGTGAGTAGCGATGTTGTTATCGGTTCATCATTTTTAATTCTATTTACTGTAATCGGACATTATACAGGTATGGGCTTAGGATTCTGGTCAGTGTTGATTTCACATATCGCATTTTGTGTGCCGATTGTCGTACTACTGGTTTTACCGAAGTTATACGATATGAATCAATCACTTATCAATGCAAGTTATGATTTAGGTGCAAGTACTTACCAGACGATTACAAAGGTTGTTATTCCACATATATTACCTGGCGCTATTGCTGGTTTCTTTATGGCATTAACTTATAGCCTTGATGACTTTACAGTGAGCTTCTTTGTAACGGGCAATGGATTTAGCGTATTATCAGTTGAAATTTATTCAATGGCGAGAAAAGGTATTTCTATGGAGATTAATGCAATCAGTACATTACTATTCTTAATTGTCATGACAATTATTGTAATCTATTACTTTATTTCAAATAAACAAGATAAAAGAAGAAAAGTGAAAGCAGGTGTTGTGAAATGAAGCAATTGATGCAGTTAATTCTTATATCTCTTGCAGTTGCCGTACTTTTACTTTTCTCAGCTAAGTTTATCGATCCACCACCAAAAAGCGGTAAAGGTAATATACTTTATGTCTATAATTGGGGAGAATACATCGATCCGGCATTACTTAAAAAGTTTGAAAAAGAGTATGGTATTCGCGTAATACTTGAAACTTTCGATTCTAATGAATCAATGCTCGCAAAAATTAAAAATGGTGGTACACATTATGATATTGCTGTACCAAGTGAATATGCGATTCAGAAGATGAAGGAAGAGAAACTTCTTATTCCAATAGATCATAAGAAACTTCCAAACTTAAAAAATATTAATCCGGATTTTATGAATCTTGATTTTGATAAAGGCAATAAATATTCCATTCCCTATTTCTGGGGTACTGTAGGTATATTATATAATCCTGATAAAACAAAAGGAATTGACTTCTCACGTTGGGATAGTCTCTGGGATCCACGTCTTAAAAATAATGTACTCATCGTTGACGGTGCCCGTGAAGCACTTGGTTTTTCACTTAATAGCATGGGTGAGTCATTAAATGAAACCAATCCACAAATACTTGACAAAGCTGAACAAAAGCTTGAAAAGTTAGGACCTAACGTAAAAGGTGTCGTTGGTGATGAAATCAATACGATGATGGTTCAAAAAGAAGCAGATGTTGCAGTTGTCTGGAGTGGTATGGGTGCTGATATTATGACTGAAAATGAAAATTTAGATTTTGTTGTACCGAAAGAAGGATCAAATCTGTGGTTCGATAATATGGTGATTCCTAAAACTGCACAAAATGTCGATGGTGCGCATAAATTTATTAACTTTTTATTAGATGCAAAAATTGGTAAGCAGAATACGGAATGGGTTGGTTATGCTACTCCTAACACAGCAAGTTATAAATTACTTGATAAAGAAACGAGAGAAGATGAACGCTTTTATCCAAGTAAAGCAGTACAGGAAAAACTTGAAGTATACGAAGATTTAGGATTTGAGAATATTAAGCGCTATAATGAATTATTTTTAAAATTTAAGATGAGTTTGAACTAACAAAAAGTAAGGCAAGAGCCTTACTTTTTTATTTTATTTTTAAATTCTTGCATATATAGGTTATAGTAGGGTATAGAATATTTAAATAAAGTTATAAGGAGATGAACATATGAGTCGTAGAGAATACACACAAACAGTTAAACCTGTAAGTCGCGTTCCGGAAAAAATCTTTGGTTGGTTAGCTTGGTTACCATTATTAGCACTTTCAATCTTTGGTCTTTATCAATTATTAGTGAATGGAAATAATCCGGAGTTTGTTACACAATTAAAAGAAGCATTGAATAATGAATTAGGTAAAAATCCTGATTTTCAAAATTCATTAAATGAAGCAAATATGTCAGTTGATGAATTAGTACCATTAATGATTAAGAGTGTATGGGGCATTATAGCTTACACAATTTTACCATTATTATTTGGTTTAATTGGATTACTTAAAATGAAAAAGCGTATTTTAGCAGGTGTCATGTTATTATTAGCAGGATTACTGACTGCACCATTATTCTTAACAATCATTTTAGGATTTATTCCTTTATTCTTCTTAATCGCAGCAATTTTATTATTTGCGCGTAAAGATAAAGTAATTACAAATAATGATTATTATGAAGATCATCGTGAAGTAGAAACAGTTGAGAGAAAACGTAATGTTGCACCTACTTATGTTGAGCGTGACGAAACAATCGAACGTGAGCGTAACAATGATTATGTTTATGATGCAGATGTTACTAAAGAACGTGAAGTAAATTACAACAATCGTACAGTTGATACTGATCGTGATACAGTAATAGAGCAGAAAAATCATACAAATGTTGATCATGATTTCAACGCTTCAAATGAACGTAATACGTTTGATAATAATCTTGATGGTGATCGTGATCGTGTAACTTATGTTGATAATACAAAAGATGCAGTTAACGAACGTCGTGACAACTACAATAATCGCAACCAGTAAAAAACGCCCTCGGGCGTTTTTTTATTGATATAAAGGTAGTAATTCAAAGTATGTTTTCTCAATTTCATGAATAAATGCTTTATCAGATTTTAAAGCAGCATCGCCAGGAAAGAACACCTTACCAAACATTAATTCACCTTTTTTGACATTAATAAGTCGATCGATATAAGCTTCGATATCTTTCTTTTTTATATCTTTAATGAAATCATAATTTTCTTTCATATGATCGCCTTTAATGATATATTCATCACCTAATGCTTGAATTGTTTTAATTTGTTTCTTCCATTTTTTCGCCATACGTTCCTTATCAGGAGATTCATATATAACTCCGAATAATACAAATGCGTGACTGCCAAACAATCCAATTTGGAAATGAGGTAACATTTTATAACCACGTTTGTTCGTAGCAAAAGCAACCCATGTATCATTTGGGGGATTAGTCTTTCTACGTAGATGTTTGGCAACGTGCGGATAGAAAGTTTCATCTGTTTGTTCACTTAAATATGCACTAAAGTGCTCTCCTAGAGCTTCTAACTTAGGACGTGTCGTGTCAATCAATGCTTCCATACGTGGCGCAAGACCATCAATATTAAAAACATCGAAATCTTTTTTTGTAAAAGTATATTTAACCATAGAAACCTCGCTTATTTTTAAATTTAAATTCAAATGAATCATGATAAATACAACATTACATGAAAAAACATAAAGATAAAACATTTTTGCATATATTTATTCTTGTGTATAATATATGGAACAGGAGGAGTGCTTATGGAACTTTATAATTTTTTAAAAGATATCACATTGCAGGCTGGAGAAAATATCCGCAAGCAATTAAATGAACCACTTTTAATAGAAACAAAATCAAACCCAAATGATCTTGTTACCAATATGGATAAAGCAACAGAAAAATTCCTTTTTGATCGTATACAAGATACATATCCTGATCATCGAATTATTGGTGAAGAAGGTAGTGGAAAAGACATAGATAATTTAAATGGCGTCATCTGGATTATAGATCCGATAGATGGTACATTAAATTTTGTCCATCAACAAGAAAATTTTGCGATTTCTATTGGAATATTTATTGATGGTGAAAAATATGCTGGTGTTGTTTATGATGTTATGCGAAATATATTATTTGAAGCACGTGCTGGACATGGTGCATATAAAAACGGTGTAAAGTTAGAAAATATAACAGAAACACCACTCGCGACGTCTATTATTTCTATGAACCCAAATTGGTTAACGAAAGATTTTACGCGTGATATTTATATCCCGCTTGTCAGAGATTCACGTAGTGCAAGAAGTTATGGTTCTGCTGCATTAGATTTTGCGTATGTAGCATCAAACAAGATAAATGCATATATTACACTTCGCTTACACCCATGGGATTTTGCAGGTGGATTGATTATTGTTGAAGAAGTTGGTGGTATCGTGACAAATCAGTTAGGAGAACCGGTTAATTTACTAACTGCAAATTCTATAGTTGTAGCGAATAAGTCTCTTCATACGGAAATTATGAATGATTATCTTAGTCCGTTTAAATTAGAATTAGAAAAAATACATCAAGGCAGATTTTCTAAACGATAATTTGATTTGTTTGTTTCTTTTTGGATTTCGGAAAAAGTTTTTGTAATTGATAATTCGTAAAGAAATAATCAGAAAATCTTTGTATTTTTGCCTTTGTAATCGTTTGATCTGAGTGAATTTGAATTAATGCATTCAAAGTATAGTTAAAAATTTCATCGATAGTATGTATCGTCTGGCATTGACTGCAATAAACAAGTGATTTGTATTTTGAAATGTGATTTAATGCTTTACATTTTGGACAGACGATTCCTGTACTATAAGCAGATTGTTTGTTGAGGATTGGCTCAATATGTGCACTTTTTAAGTACTCACTGTTCTGAGTGCTTTTTTTTTATTCATTTTGTTGATTTTATTAATATATGGAATGATATCGTGTCTAAAAAGAAATGGATAATGATCAGAATTGGAATCAAGTTCAAACGTTTCATCCATGCACACACATTTAATATATATTGGTAAATGTTTGTATTTACTATCTAATATAGAATATATCGAATATTTTACGCAGTTTAACTGTAATATATCCAACTGCGGCTGTTCAGTAATATAATGTGCCAGAATGCCTTCATTATTTACATAATGCAGGCCAGAATAATTGTTGAGTTTAAAAAGATAGATTGCAGATTCAGATACTAATATGACATTGATTAATGCATCAACATGATAATCTGAATAATTAAATTGCCATATAATATCAAAACAATCGGTGTTTAAATGATTAAGAAAAGATTCAAATTCAATTTCTAAACTTTCTGTATTGCGTAGTAGTATTAATCTTTCTATCTGTTCTTCAGTGAATTCAATTCTACCTTCTAACGCTTCTAAATATGCAAGATGTTTATTCTTTTGTCTTGGCTTTAAGATCATGTTATCACCTCTATATAGAATCAATACAGTGATAATATAATAGACCATTGAATTGTGTGCAAATTGCAGCATTTCAATTTTTTAATAAATATTTGTCCAGAAAATTAATTTTGATTCGAAATATAGGAAAAACTGCAAAGGTTCCTTTGCAGTTTTACAAAATTACTATAACCAATCATTTTTTCGGTATTGACTTTTTAGTGTAAATCCATATCCAAAAGTTGCAATGAACAAAATAATTGATATAACGATTAGTAAATAATTTAATTCAGCTAATCCAATGCTGAAGAGAATTAACATTAACACGGCAAAAATTGCTAACAGAAAAAATGGTAACTTACTTTTTATCAAAAAAAACACCCCTTATATTTTGAATCTGGAATTTATCGATATATAATTAACCTATAATATGATATAATATCACAGTTACATAATAAACTGTAGTTCGATTAAGGAGAAACAAATTAATGACAAATTTTAGAGAAGATGTTCGTAATATTGCAATTATCGCCCACGTTGACCATGGAAAAACTACCCTAGTTGATGAATTATTAAAACAATCAGGTACTTTCCGTTCAAATGAACACGTTGAAGAACGTGCGATGGATTCAAATGATATCGAAAGAGAACGTGGTATCACGATCTTAGCAAAGAACACAGCAATCGATTATAAAGGAACGCGTATCAACATTCTGGATACTCCAGGGCATGCTGACTTCGGTGGTGAAGTAGAGCGTATCATGAAGATGGTAGATGGTGTATGTTTAGTTGTAGATGCATATGAAGGAACTATGCCTCAAACACGTTTCGTATTAAAGAAAGCATTAGAACAAAACTTAAAACCTGTAGTGGTAGTAAATAAAATAGATAAACCTTCAGCAAGACCTGAAGAAGTTTTAGACGAAGTATATGACTTATTTATTGAATTAGAAGCAAATGATGAACAGTTAGACTTCCCAGTAGTATATGCTTCAGCAATTAATGGTACTGCTAGTCTTGATGCGTCGACTCAAGATGAAAACATGCAAAGCTTATACGAAACGATTATCGATTATGTACCAGCACCAGTTGATAACCGTGAAGAGCCATTACAATTTCAGGTTGCTTTATTAGATTACAATGATTATGTTGGTCGTATCGGTATTGGCCGAGTATTCCGTGGAACGATGGAAGTAGGACAACAAGTTTCATTAATAAAGATTGACGGAACAATTAAAAATTTCCGTGTTACTAAAATCTTTGGTTTCTTCGGTTTAAAACGTGTTGAAGTTGAAAAAGCATATGCTGGTGATTTAATTGCTGTATCTGGTATGGAAGACATTAACGTAGGTGAAACTGTTACTCCAGTAGATACTCCGGAAGCTTTACCGATTTTACGTATCGATGAACCAACATTACAAATGACTTTCTCAGTAAACAATTCTCCGTTTGCAGGTAAAGAAGGTAAATTTGTAACTGCGCGTAATATTCAGGACCGTTTAGAATCACAACTTGAGACAGACGTATCATTACGCGTAGAGTCTGTTGGACCTGATAGCTGGACTGTTTCTGGACGTGGAGAATTACATTTATCTATCTTAATCGAAAACATGCGTCGTGAAGGATTCGAATTACAAGTTTCTAAACCAGAAGTTATCGTAAAAGAAATTGATGGTAAGAAATATGAGCCATATGAACGCGTTCAAATTGATGTACCAGAAGAAAATACTGGATCAGTTATTGAATCTTTAGGAACACGAAAAGGTGAAATGGTTGATATGGTTAACAGTGGTAATGGTCAAACACGTTTAATCTTTAACGTACCTGCACGTGGATTAATCGGTTACCGTACTGAATTCATGTCAATGACACGTGGTTATGGGATTTTAAATCACACATTTGATGAATACCGTCCATTATTAAAAGGGCGTATCGGTGGACGTCGTAACGGCGTATTAGTTTCTATGGAGAAAGGAGTAGCTTCAACATATGCTATCTTAGCTCTAGAAGATCGTGGTGTAAACTTTATGGAACCGGGTACTGAAGTATACGAAGGTATGATCGTTGGTGAAAACTCACGTGATAATGACTTAACAGTAAACATTACTAAAGTTAAAGCTGCAAACAATATCCGTAGTGCTACTAAAGAACAAACAACAACGATGAAAAAGCCAAGAACTTTAACGTTAGAAGAAGCTTTAGAATATTTAAATGAAGATGAATTAGTTGAAGTTACACCTGAATCAATTCGTTTAAGAAAGAAAACTTTAGATAAATCTCAACGTGAAAGAGAGCAAAAGAAAGCAAAAGCAGCGATGCAAGAGGAGGAGTAATCAATGAATTTTATGATCGGAAATGCGCAAGTGAGCGTAGATCCTGAACAAAGAATGTCATTTCTTGCTAAACTTTTTGCAGTTGATAAACATCCAGAGACTGGTATGTGGTATTTGTTGATAGCGATATTTATATTAAGTGCAATCGTTTATAATTTAGGATTTGCGAGAAAGTTAAAACCTTGGCAAAACGTGGTCATATATATTCTATTATTCCTGGGCTGTATTATATTAAACTTCCTGGCAGTATTTTTACCTGTCGGTGAAAGTTTAATTATTGCAGCGATTGTACTTGGATTGTATCGATATCGATTACATAAAGAGCGACAACAAAAAGAAGCTTGAGACGAATGTCTTAAGCTTCTTTTTGTGATGAAAAATTTCGAATAATCATCTTATAAATTAAATTAACGCAATACCTGTAACGTGTTTCATGATTAATTTAAGTTCGTCGTTATATAAATATGCATCTACCATACCATCATCGTATAAACGTTTACCGTCTTTTGAAAACTGGAAGTATAGATGCTTTAATTCAGCTAAAGTAATTTGTACTTTAGTATCTTCGTTCGATAATTCAACTTTTGTTGCGTCACTATCTGGTTCTGCATTAATAATAAACGAATGCATATTCATTAAGAAGGTACCTTCTAATAATGCTTGTTTCTTAAATTCTTTTCAGAAACAAGCGTCGGAGGTTTTGAACCACCTTCTAATATTTCGCGGTTCCATTCATAATTATCCTGGAAGGTTATTGGTTCTTCTCCTGAGGATTTACCTTGTAATAGCGCTTCCATTTCAACTTTACGATCATCAAAGATAAAAGTAGATGGATCTAATGTAATATTGAATTTTACTTTCCCTTTAATCTGTATAATCATACTATCACCCTTTCATATTTATAATACCATATTCTATTTAAGTAAATGCTTGATTTTTAAGGACTTGTCATATAGAATTTTAAAGTATAAGAATAATGAAATGAAGGTGTATGCTATGCGTGACCATTTAGATTACAAACAAAAGGCATATGACCAGCTCAATCAAGATGCAGAGAAAATTTTGCAGTTGATTAAAGTTCAAATGGACAACTTAACAATGCCACAATGTCCTCTTTATGAAGAGGTGTTAGATACACAGATGTTCGGTTTAAGTCGTGAAGTAGATTTTGCAACACGTATCGGATTAATTGAAAAAGATGAAGGCAAAAAGATTTTATCTGCTCTCGAGAAAGAACTTTCTAAATTACATGATGCCTTCACAAATGTCTAAAGTCTAGAGCGTTTGCTTTAGACTTAATTTTATTTCAGGAGCGGGTCCTTTTGAAACACATAAGAAATTTTATCGATTACATAAAAGAATATACAAAGTATGTAGACTTTCCACTACTATTGAGTTATGTAGCACTGGTATTGATAGGGTTAGTGATGATTTATAGTGCGAGTATGGTCGCTGCAACGCGTGGGACGTTGACAGGTGGTCGTCCAGTAAGTGCATCTTATTTTTATATTAGACAGCTGGTTACAATTATCTTGAGTTTTGGTATCGTCTTTTTTATGGCCTATTTCATGTCCATTAAAATAATTAAAAATAAACGCGTCCAACAATTCTCGATTATTGCAATTATGATACTATTACTTTTTACGCGTTTATTTGGCGTAGAAGTAAACGGTGCTAAAAGTTGGTTACCTCTGGGTTTTATGCAGTTACAAACTTCAGAATTACTTAAAATTGTTGTAATTATTTATTTAGCATATATTTATGATAAGAAAGAAAATCTTGAAAAGATGAGCTGGGATATTATCGCACCACTTGTTTTAGTAGGTATTTGTGCAGGACTTGTTATTATCCAGAATGACTTTGGATCGACAATGATAATTTTAATGATAATCGGTTGTATTTTCCTATATTCAGGAATCGCATTTCGTGCCATGATGATTATGATTGGTTTAGTAAGTGGTGCAGTTGTACTTATTATGACGGGGATGTTTTTAATCACTGGTAAGTTTTTAGCGACACATCAACAGCAACGTTTTGAGGTGCTTGCAAATCCTTTTAAAGACGAAGAGGGTGCTGGTTATCATTTATCAAACTCGTTAATGGCGATTGGTAACGGTGGTATATTTGGTAAAGGTTTAGGAAATGGTGTGATGAAACTTGGTTATCTACCTGAACCCCATACAGACTTTATATTTGCTGTCATTGCCGAAGAGTTAGGTCTTGTTGGTGCCATAATTATCATATCTTTACTATTCTTTATTGTTTATAAAGGATTTATGTACGCTGCTCTTGCAGATACTGTGTTCTATAAGCTCATTTGCGTTGGTGTAGCAAGTTATATCGGAATTCAGGCTTTTATTAATCTTGGTGGTATATCTGGTTTAATTCCATTAACAGGTGTTCCTCTTCCATTTTTAAGTTACGGTGGATCAAGTTTATTAAGTCTATCTATTGCGGTCGGATTACTATTGATGGCTGCAAAAGATGTAAAAAAGAAATCGTTGGAATAATTAAATTTATTCAAAAATATGAATACGTTTACAGAAATGCATGTGTCTTTTGGCACATGCATTTTTGTATAAGTTGTTGATTTTAAAATAATCAATAAGTATGACCTATTTTCTAATTAGTATGATACAAATGAATATTTTATGTATAATATGTCTTAACAATTTTATTTTGGAAAAGGATTATATATAATGTATGTGAAAAGGATAACATGTCGAGGAGGAATTGTATGAAACACATTAAAAAGTTACTCGTAGCAAATCGTGGGGAAATCGCAATAAGAATTTTCCGTGCAGCAACCGAACTAGAGATACCAACTGTAGCTATTTATTCTAAAGAAGATAAAGGTTCACTTCATAGATACAAAGCGGATGAATCTTATTTAGTTGGTGAGGATATTGGTCCTACTGAAAGTTATCTTCATATCGAACGAATCATTGAAATAGCAAAAAAATGTGGTGCAAATGCAATTCATCCTGGTTATGGTTTCCTAAGTGAAAATATGACTTTTGCTGAACGTTGTGCTGAAGAAGGTATTATCTTTATTGGTCCAGAAACGAAACATTTAGATATGTTTGGAGATAAAGTGAAAGCACGTGCGACAGCAGAAATGGCAGAATTACCGATTATTCCTGGTACGAAGGATGCTGTTACTTCTTTTGAAGAAGTAAAGGAATTTACAGATTTATATGGTTTCCCTATAATTATTAAAGCCATTTCTGGTGGTGGCGGAAAAGGGATGCGAATCGTTAACAATCAGGAAGAATTGGAAGATGCCTATCAACGTGCCCAGTCAGAGGCATTAAAATCATTTGGTAATGCAGAAGTTTACCTAGAGAAGTATATTGATCAGCCAAAACATATTGAAGTTCAAATACTTGGAGACATGCATGGTAATCTGGTTCATTTATTTGAACGTGACTGTTCAGTACAGCGTCGTCATCAAAAGGTAGTTGAAGTTGCGCCTTCTGTTGGTTTAAATGATGATTTAAGAATGCGCATTTGTGAAGCAGCTGTTCAGTTGATGAAAAAGATCAATTATATAAATGCAGGTACTGTTGAATTTTTAGTGAGCGGAAATGAATTTTACTTTATAGAAGTTAATCCACGTGTGCAAGTTGAACATACTATAACTGAGATGGTAACGGGTGTTGATATTGTCAAAACGCAAATATTAATTGCTGATGGTGAGAACATGCATGACGAGCGCATCGCTATGCCTATGCAGAAGGATATTATTACATTAGGTTATGCAATTCAGTGCCGTGTTACGACTGAAGATCCCCTAAATGAATTTATGCCAGACACAGGAACAATTATGGCATATCGCTCTACTGGAGGTTTCGGTGTACGTTTAGATGCCGGTGATGGTTTCCAGGGAGCAGAAATTTCTCCTTATTATGATTCTTTACTTGTAAAAATTTCTACACAAGCGATTACTTTTAAGCAAGCTGAAGAGAAAATGATACGTTCATTACGTGAAATGCGTATCCGTGGTATTAAAACGAACTTACAGTTTTTAATGAATGTCGTTAAGCACCCTAAGTTTGTGAGCGGAAATTATACAACGAATTTTATTGATGATACACCTGAACTATTTGATATTAAAACACCACGTGATCGTGGTACGAAGACGTTAGAATATATTGCAAATGTAACTGTGAATGGTTTTCCTGGTGTTGAAAAAAAAGAGAAACCAAACTTCGAGCCGCTATATATAGAAAAAAAAGAACCGAGTACGGAATCAGGAACGAAACAGTTATTAGATTTACATGGACCTGAATATGTTAAACAATGGTTGCTTGATCAAAAAGATGTTTTAATTACTGATACAACGTTTAGAGATGCACATCAATCATTACTTGCAACACGTGTACGTACAAAAGATATTTTAGAAGTTGCACCTATGACCAGTCATTATCTTAAGGATAGTTTTTCTCTCGAGATGTGGGGGGGAGCTACATTTGATGTAGCGTATAATTTCCTGAAAGAAGATCCGTGGCAACGCCTTGAGCGATTACGTAAAGCTATACCGAATATTTTATTCCAGATGTTACTTCGCGCTTCTAATGCTGTTGGATATAAAAATTATCCGGACAATGTGGTAATAAAATTCGTAGAAGAAAGTGCGAAAGCTGGTATTGACGTATTCAGAATATTTGATTCATTAAACTGGTTAGATCAAATGAAAGTGGCAAATGAAGCGGTTCTGAAAGCCGGTAAAATTTCTGAAGGTGCTATTTGTTATACTGGTGATATATTAAATCCTGAACGTTCAAGCATTTATACGCTGGATTACTATAAGAAGATGGCAAAAGCTATGGAGCGTGAAGGATTCCATATTTTAGCGATTAAAGATATGGCAGGTCTGCTTAAACCAGAAGCTGCATTTGAGCTAGTAAGTGAATTAAAAGCAACTGTAAATATGCCGATTCATTTGCATACACATGATACGAGTGGAAATGGTGTGATGCTTTATTCAAGAGCTATAGAAGCTGGTGTTGACGTCGTAGATACAGCACTCGGAGCGATGAGTGGATTAACAAGTCAACCAAGTTCCAATACGTTATTCTACGGATTAAATGGTAAAACACGTCAAATGAGAGCTGATATTGAGGGTATGGAAAAATTATCGCATTACTGGGAAGGTGTACGTCACTATTATAAAGACTTTGAAAGTGACATTAAATCGCCACATACAGAAATATACAAACATGAAATGCCAGGTGGGCAATACTCTAACTTAGGGATGCAGGCAAAGAGTTTAGGTTTAGGAAATCGTTTCAGTGAAGTTAAAGATATGTATAGACGTGTTAATTTAATGTTTGGTGATATCGTTAAAGTTACACCGTCATCTAAAGTAGTAGGAGATATGGCCTTATACATGGTTCAAAATGACTTAGATGAAACGTCAGTTATCGAGCGTGGAGCAACATTAGACTTCCCAGAATCAGTTGTTTCATTCTTTAAGGGTGAGATAGGCCAACCAGTAAATGGTTTCCCGGAAGCACTTAAGAAAGTAGTACTGAAAGATATTGAAAGTATTGATGTTCGTCCCGGTGAATTATTAGCACCGGTTAATTTCGATATATTACGTAAGGAACTTGAGGAAAAACAGCATAAACAAGTATCAGAACAAGACATTATCAGTTATGCTTTATATCCAAAAGTATATGAACAATACATTGCAACAAATGAAAAGTTTGCAAATGTATCGTTACTAGATACACCAACATTCTTTTATGGAATGCGTAAAAATGAGAAAGTTGAAATAGCTATTGATGAAGGTAAAACATTGATTGTGAATTTAATCAGTGTGGGACATGTCCACGAAGATGGTTATAGATGGGTGTACTTCGACTTTAATGGTATGAGTCGTAAAGTATACGTTAAAGATACAAACGTTGAACCAAGTCTAGCTACGATTCCTAAAGCAGATCCCAAAAATAGAAGTCATATCGGAGCACAAATGCCTGGAACAGTCGGTGTCGTAAAAGTAAAAGAAGGTGATGTTGTAACTAAAGGCCAATCATTACTTATTACTGAAGCGATGAAGATGGAAACGACTATCCAGGCACCATTCTCAGGTACTATTGACAAAGTTTATGTTAATACGGGAGATAGTATACAAACGACAGATTTATTAGTGGAAATTTCAGAAGCTTAAAAAATAGAAAAAAATAACCTGCCGTGGCAGGTTATTTTTGCGTTGCACGAGAAATGAGAAGTAAGAAATAGCACAGCAACCCAAATAGTAAGGTAATAAATAATGCATGTAATAATGCCACATATAAATTTAGCATCGTAAATATTGACAACGCACCTGTCGTTACTTGTAAACAAATTAATAAAAATGCGATTGAGTAGCCATATTTAATAACACGATACTGACTATAATTTTTTACGGCATGGTAAACAACGTAACTTAACCATATAAATAAGATAAAAGCTAGTGTACGGTGACTCATCTGTACCCATTCAAAAAATGTTTCGGGCAAACCGATTTGTCCTTGTTTACAAAGTGGCCAGCTCAGACAAGCAAGGCTAGCTTTTTCGTGACGTACAAGGGCGCCACTATAAATTACAATATAAATAAAGCTTGTTAAAGCTATTGTATGTCTTCTTAAATGAGAATGTATCACTAATTTTGTAGCGTCGAACTTTTGATCTACTTCAAATATTAATAATGTGAGTAAAAACACAGAACTAAAACTAATTAATGAAATTCCGAAATGTAATGCTAATACAAATCCATTTTGTTGCCAGATTACAGCAGCTGCACCGATTAAAGCTTGTGCAAAAATAAAGCCGATACTCATCCAGCATAAAAACTTTGTTTCTCTTTTATGACCAATATATTTAATGCTTAAAACAACAAGCCATGTTACCGAAATCAAAGCAAGTCCAGATACACCACGATGTGCGAGTTCAATCAATGTTTCCATAGGAATATGTGTCGGTACAAACTTACCATGACAAAGTGGCCAGCTATTACCACATCCGTCAGCAGAACCCGTCTTTGTTACTAGCGCACCACCGATTTGTACTAGTATCATCAGTACGGTCGTAAACAAAGATAACCATTTTAAATTCTTTTCTTTTAACAAATACTTCACCTCTAATTATCATTATGCACGTGAAGTGTAAATGTAAACTTTATTACATCGCGACTTCAGTATATACTTAAGATATAGTATAACAATCTAACTTTAAAGTAAATGTGTCACATTCGTGAATTATTTATAATTGTAGAGAAATAGAAAAATGTCACAATTTAATTTCGAAAATGTATAGAAAATGTGACAGTTTTCATATATTATTGTTATTATATGCGTTAGTATTGTTAAAGGAGGGTGAAAATGCAAAATGAACAAGTCTTAAAGAGCGTCAAATCGGTCGAACAAACGCGATTGACATTTAAAGATGTCAAAGCAATTGTCAAACTTGGTCTCGTTCAAGGTAATTTGATACCGACGTTTGCGGGAGCATTTCTTGCTATCATGATGACACAACGTTCATTTTTAAATAGCATTCCTGAATTATTAACGATGCTTACGGGATCTACACTTATTATGGCAGGAAGTTGTGCATTAAATAATTTTTATGATCAAGATATTGACCGCATTATGCCAAGTAAACAGGAACGGCCAAGTGTTACTGGGAAAATTGCTTCTCAATCACTATTCCAGCTGAGTTTATTATTGATGTTCATCGGAGAAGTTTTACTTTTCATGATAAATATTGAAACAGGAATAATTGGATTTTTAGGGATATTTGGTTATGTGGTTTTGTATTCTGTATGGTCTAAACGTCATTTAGTGTCAAATACTATAATAGGTAGTTTTCCAGGAGCGATTCCACCACTTGTGGGTTGGGCTGCAATTGATCCTAATCTTTCAAAGGTAGCATGGATGTTATTCGTCATTATGTTTATTTGGCAACCGGCACATTTTTATGCGCTGGCTATAAAACGTAAAGAAGAATATGCTATGGCGGGGATACCGATGTTGCCATCTGTTAAAGGTTTTGAAAGAACTAGACTTGGAATGCTTTTCTGGGTTGCTTTACTTCTTCCAACACCATTTTTAATGGATGAACTAGGAACTATTTTTATAGTACTTGCCACAATCTTAAATCTAGGTTGGCTTTTGCTTGCTGTATCAGGGTTTAAGTCAAATGTTAAAGAAAACAGATGGGCAATGACAATGTTTATTTATTCTTTAAACTATTTGATGATCTTTTTTGTTATGATAGTAGTAGTTACATTAATTCAAATGATTTGATTATGAATGGTGAAAGAGGGGTTAGAATTTAATGAAAAACAAATTTAAGAATGTAAAGTTGATGGGCTTAATTTCATTATTATTAATGACTTTAGCTGGTTGTGGTGAACCACATTTATCAGCTTTACGTCCAGCAGGGGAAGTTTCAAAAGATCAATTCAACTTAATGATGTTAGCGGTTTACATCATGCTATTTGTTATTGCAGTTGTTGTCGTTATTTTCGTTTTAGCAGTTGTAAAATTCAGACGTAGTAAAGTTGGAGAGAATTTTGTACCGAAAGATGTGCACGGTAATCATAAGTTAGAGATTATCTGGACAACTATTCCAATTCTTTTATTAATAATTTTAGCAATTCCAACAGTTATGCTAACTTTTAAATTAGCTGATACGAAAGCTATGGATAAAGTAGATGCAAAAGGAAAGAATAAAGAAATCGTAGTCGATGTAACTGCAAATCTTTACTGGTGGGAATTTGAATATCCAAACCAAAAGATTGTGACAAGCCAAGAACTTGTTGTACCGACGGATACAAAAGTTTATTTCAAATTACATTCATCAGATGTTAAACACTCATTCTGGATTCCAGCAGTTGGTGGTAAGATGGATACGAATGTTGAGAACATCAATAAATTCTATTTAGTATTTGATGGTGATAAAGCTAAAGATGCTAAAAATATGTTCTATGGTAAATGTGCAGAGTTATGTGGACCTTCACATGCATTGATGGACTTTAAAGTTAAAACAATGTCTAAAGATGATTTTAAAACTTGGGTATCTAAAATGCAGGATGTGAAAAAACCTGTGGCAACAACTGATGCTAAACAAGGTGAAAAGGTATTTAAACAATCTTGTCAAGGTTGTCACGCGGTAACACCAACTGGTAAAGGAGCAAAAGGTCCTAACTTAACAACTTTCGGAGAAAGAACAACAGTTGCTGGCGTTTTAGAACATAACGAAGAAAACTTAAAAAAATGGATTAAAGATCCTGAAAAATACAAACCAGGGAATAAAATGACTGGTTCGTATAAAGTATCTGATTCAGACATCGATGCATTAACTAAATACTTAATGGAACGAAAAGTTGAAGAGTAATAAATAAAGGGAGGTTACACAATTGGCTACACAAAAAAAACGTGGTTTAATTATGGAATATTTAACAACAGTTGACCATAAAAAAATTGCAATATTATATCTTATCATGGGTGGATTATTCTTCGCCATGGGTGGTATTGAAGCAATGATTATTCGAATTCAACTTGCTGTTCCTGAAAATGATTTTGTTTCAGCAGGTCTATTTAATGAAATAATTACGATGCATGGTACAACAATGATTTTCTTAGCGGCTATGCCGTTATTATTCGCATTTATGAACGCTGTAGTACCTTTACAAATTGGTGCACGTGACGTAGCATTCCCATTCTTAAATGCATTAGGTTTTTGGTTATTCTTCTTTGGTGGAATATTCTTAAACTTATCTTGGTTCCTAGGTGGAGCACCTGACGCAGGTTGGACATCATATGCTTCATTATCTTTAGCATCACCTGGACACGGTATTGATTTCTATGCTTTAGGTTTACAAATTTCTGGTGCTGGTACATTAATTGCAGGGATTAACTTTGTGGTTACAATTATGAATATGCGTGCACCAGGTATGACATATATGCGTATGCCGTTATTTACATGGACAACGTTTGTTGCTTCAGTATTAATCGTATTCGCATTCCCACCACTTACTATCGGATTATTCTTATTAATTTTCGATAGAATGTTTGGTACAGGATTCTTCGTAGTATCACAAGGTGGTAACACAATTATCTGGGAACATTTATTCTGGATTTTCGGTCACCCAGAAGTTTACATCTTAGTATTACCGGCATTCGGTATTTTCTCTGAGATTTTCGCTACATTCTCAAGAAAACGTTTATTCGGATATTCAGCGATGGTATTCGCTACAGTATTAATTGGTTTCTTAGGATTCATGGTTTGGGCTCACCACATGTTTACAGTAGGTCTGGGTCCAACTGCAAACGCAATTTTCGCGGTTGCTACTATGGCAATTGCAGTACCAACAGGTGTTAAGATCTTTAACTGGTTATTAACAATCTGGGGTGGTAGTATCGAATTTACGACGCCGATGCTTTATGCATTAGCATTTATTCCATCATTCGTTATGGGTGGAGTTACTGGTGTAATGCAAGCATCAGCGCCAGCTGACTATCAATATCATGATTCTTACTTTATCGTAGCGCATTTCCATTACGTTATCGTTGGTGGGGTAGTATTCTCATTACTTGCAGGATTACATTTTTACTTCCCGTTAATGTTCGGTAAGATTTTAAACGAAAAATTAGGTAAAATTTCATTTGTTTTATTCGTAACAGGTTTCCATTTAACATTCCTAGTACAACATTTCTTAGGTTTATGGGGTATGCCAAGACGTGTATTCACATACTTACCTGGTCAAGGTTACGATACATTTAACTTAGTATCCACGATCGGTGCATTAACGATGGCTGTGGCAGTAATTATCTTGTTAGTTAACGTTGTGATTACTTTAGCTAAAGCGCCAAAAGTAGGTCGCGATGCTTGGGGCGACGGTCGTACTTTAGAATGGTCACTTCCACAACCAACTCCATTCTACAACTTTGCTCAAACACCACTTGTTCGTGGTTTAGATGCGTTTGATTTAGAGAAAAAACAAGGTAACGGTGAGATTTTACCTGCTGAATCTTTAGGTGATATTCATATGCCTAATAATTCAATCTTGCCATTTATGCAATCACTTGGATTATTTGTAGCAGCTTTTGGTACTTTATACTTAGCTGATGGTCAAAAATGGGCGTTAGATGCAGTAAAAGATTTACCAGCTCAACCTTGGGCTCCATTTGTATTAATTTTAGGTTTAGCGATTACAGCAGGCGCAATGATTGCGCGTTCACTAAAAGATGATTTAGGATATCATATTACTAAAGATGAGCTAATTGAGTACGAAAGAGGTGTTAAATAATGGCACATCACGAAGAGAAAATGACGGCTGAAAGATGGCCAAGTCATCCTGAAACAGCTTCTTTAGAAGGTAAAAATAAGTTATTAGGATTCTGGGTATTCCTTGGTGGAGAGACTGCATTATTCGCATCTTTATTCGCTACTTACTTAGCATTAAAAGATCGTGTCCCAAGTGAAGATCACCTTTTAGCAAAAGATTTATTCAATTTACCTTTAGCATTTGTTATGACGATGTTATTATTAACATCTTCATTAACAAGTGTGTATGCGCTATATCATATGAAAAACTATGATTTCGGCAAAATGATTACATGGTTTATCGTTACTGTAATTTTAGGTTTAAGCTTCTTAGGTTTAGAAATTTATGAGTTCGTTGAATATATCCATCAAGGTCATACTTTCAGATCAAGTGCATTTGGTTCAGCCTTCTACTTCTTAGTAGGAACTCACGGATTCCACGTAATTATAGGTTTAACATGGATTATACTTTTAATCATCCGTAATATGAAACGTGGATTAAGTGTATACAACGCTGCGAAGTTCAATACAGCTGCTTTATACTGGCATTTCATTGATGTCGTGTGGGTATTTATCTTCACAGTAGTTTACTTGTTAGGGGTGTTAGGATAATGTCAAATGAAACTAACAACAACTTAAAGTTTAATCAGGATCGTTACAATTTCGAAAAAAGAACAAGAACTGAAGAAATGAGAATGCAGGTTACTACATTTGCTATAATGATTTTCTTGACGTTAATTGCTTTTGCTATGGTTGCAGCTGGATTAAGTAAAGAATTTGTTATTCCTGCAGTATTATTAATGGCGTTAATTCAAGTCATACTTCAATTCTATTATTTCATGCATATGAAACATCCAGGTCATGGGACAGCTAAATTAATGATGCTTTCTGGATTGTTTATTGCCGGGACTTTTGTAGTAATGGCTTTATATATCACGTGGTTAGGTGAGCCATTATTAAAATAATCAATAAAAACTGAGACGATTGTCTCAGTTTTTTTATTATCACGATTTCGTCAAGAATTTGATATATTTTATCCACTTGTCTGCCATAATTTGCGTTATAATGGTGACAGTATATTTTATGGAGTGATGATATGGGTAGTATTCGTTCTATCTCAATTTTTGGATTTTTAGCAAACTGGAGTCCATTTTTCTTAGTTGCAATTATTTTTGCAACAATTGTCTTTTTCTTAATTACTGTGAAATGGTATAAAGATATCCCAGGAGGACGCCCTCTCAAGAGGTCAGAAGGTATCTTATTTGTCTTCTTAATGATATTACTTTATATCATGAAAGGTGCACCAATTGATTTACTGAGTCATATTATTTTTAGCTTTCATATGTTACAGATGGCAGTCTTGTATTTACTTATGATGCCGTTATTCTATTTTGCAATTCCGAATTACTTAATAGAATATGTAATCAATCTTCCATATGTTAAGCCCGTATTTCAATTTATGACACGACCGATTATTGCACTGGTTACTTTCAATGCATTCTTTTCATTGTATCATTTACCGATTGTACTAGATTTCTTAAAACAAAATGCAACACCACATTCACTATATACGATTTTATTATCGATTACCGCTTTTACAATGTGGTATCCGATTTTTAATCAAAAAGGTGAAACGAAGAAACAGTTATCTGGTCTAATGAAATTAGGATATATTTTTGGAATCGGAGTATTGCTTACACCATCTTGTGGATTAATTATCTTTGCACAACATCCAATGTATAAGACATATACAGATCCGAAAGCCTGGATGAGTGCAATGAGTTTATGTGTACCTACAGGGACATTAAATGATGTTCTACAAAATTCAGGTATTAGCGGACCACAATATTTTACTAATATGACACCTAAAGATGATCAGCAAACTGGTGGAGTAATCATGAAAGTATTACAAGAAATATTCTTTGGTTTTATGTTCTATTATATTTTCGTCAACTGGTCTCGTTCTGAAAGATTAGATCCTGACGAAATTACACGTCTGAGTTTAGAAGAAAAAAGAAAGCAAGATGCTTATTTCAGAGAATTTGAATAGGGGGACAATATGAGTTTACCAATCTTACCAACAATCAGTACTACATTTATTGTCATCAGTGCTATACTGGTCGCTATCGGCTGGTATTTGGTGGCTAAAGGACGAATTGAAGCACATAAAAAAGTGATGCTCGCAGCGGGTGTTGCAGCGACAATTTTCTTTATTATCTATGCTTCAAGAACAATTTTTATTGGCAATACATCATTTGGTGGACCTGATAATTTTAAAATTTATTACACTGTATTTTTAATTTTTCACATTACTTTAGCAACGATAGGTGCTGTAATGGGAATATTAAATATCTATACAGGTTTGAAAGATAAACTTAATATTCACAGAAAATTTGGACCGATCACATCAATCATCTGGTTTTTTACAGCAATCACCGGTGTAGCGGTATACCTATTACTTTATGTGTTCTACCGTGGTGGTGAAACAACATCAGTAATTAAAGCAATCTTAGGATTTTAAAAAAGATCATCTCAATTGAGATGATCTTTTTTGATAGTGATAAAGTTAAATTTTTATATTCGCTTTTATAGCACCTGATTCAATAATTGTTATAATAATAATTAACAGAATCGGACCTATAAAGAACCCTACAAAACCCATTAATTTTAAACCGATATACATTGCTATTAAGGTAGGTAAAGGACTGAGTCCAACACCGTTACCCATTATTTTTGGTTCTAATACTTTACGTTGTACGAGTAAAAATGTTGAAAGTACAATTAATTTTAACGCTAATCCAACGTCCCCTGTCACATATGCGTAAATCGCCCATGGTATTGTTATGCCGGTAGCTCCAATAATAGGCAATAAATCGACCAGACAAATAATAAATGAAAGTACTAGAGCATTTTTAGGCGTAATAAATAATAATCCTATAAAAGTAAAAAACCATGTAATTCCTGAAAGTATAACTGCAGCACGCATCATTCCAAAGATGGAAGACGTAACGCGATTCCACACAAAACTTGTCTTGTTGTAGGTTGTATCATACATATGGTTTCTAATAAATTGGTGCATCTTAGGTATTTCTAACATAAATAAAAATAAAGCAACGAGAAATACTAAGCCAGAGATAAAGGTCTCTGGGAGACTGGCAACAAGTGAAGTTATGCGTTCTACATTAAAGTAATTTAAAATAGAATCTCGCATTGAAAATAAGAATTTCTGGATCTCGTCAAATAAAGATGAAGCGATACTTTCTGGAATCATCTTAGAAATTTTTATTTCTACCTTGTCCCATACTGCCATCAAATTGTTCAACTTATTCGGTAAATCTTTAGAGAACTGAATGATGTGTTCAATTAGTTTTGTTAAGAAGAAATAAGTAAATAATAGTATTGAAACGAGTATCGTAGAGTAAATGATTGTAACACTCCACTTTCTACTTCCAACTTTCTTCTCGAGTATTTTAACAAATGGTTCTATCATCAATGCAATTACTAAAGCTGATATAAGAGGAATAGATATTGGGATAATAAAATATAAAAAAAGTATCGCAATAGCAATTAAAGAAATAATGAGTAATGTGCGTTTATTCAGCCATTTTTTTACCATGACATCACCTCTTCTTTGGTAATAAAAATAGCGTGAGACAAATGAATTTGTTCACGCTTAGTTAACTAGAATTATGCTTGAATCGCTTTAATATCATTATAGATGCTAGTAATCGTACGTTTACAATGTTCAACTAATGCATCACTAAAATATTCATCTTCTCCGTATTCGACACCAGTTGGATAATAGTGTTTACCTAAATATGGATCCATCATTTGCAAAGTAGCATTTCTAGCGCCCACATCACCATCAATAGCGTAACCAGGAATACGTAAATAATAAATACCTTCTGATAATTCATATTTTAAATCATAAGTAGCACGTTCAAAATCCCAATGGCCCCCTAATACTAAACCGTGTTTATTCATTACATGCTGGATTAAAGATTGTTCAGCTACGATTGTTTCAATCCCTGAATTTGTGAATACCATTCTAAGTTCCTCCCTAAATCATTCTATCTTCAATTTTAAGATAAAATCGTTATTGATGCAATCGAATATTCATTTCATTTCAAATAATGTTAGAATAGTGATAAGAAAAAGAAAAAGAAGGTGTATTTTTGAAAAGTATTTTAATTAAACTTCTGCTAATTTTTTTAATGGGTGTATTTTTATTTTATTTATTTTATTCACCTTCATTAAAATTTGATGTATTAGAAAATCCCGCAAAAGAGAAGATTTCAAATGAAGATATCAAACCTTCATCTAAAAATACAGTTAAAAGACCAAAACTTAGTAAAGGTCTTGGTGTTTACATCGGTAAAAATATAAATCAGTTTACTGAACAATATGGTTATCCAAAACGAATATATGATTCAAATTTTAATTACAAGAATTTTGTCTATGAGTTTAAAGACCAATATTACATACTTGGTGTCAATAATAAAAAAATTGTAATGGCTTATGCAACGGGTAAAAATGCAAAAAGCTATCCATTTAAAATTGGACAAAGTGCAGATAATATCTTTAATGGAAATGCGATTGTAAGTGAACCCATAATCAAAACAAAACAGTCAGAATATCAGTTTCAGTTAACCGAGGTAGATATTAAAACACAGACTTTAATACAATATGATGATATT
The DNA here is from genome assembly GCF_002742385.2 of Macrococcoides goetzii. Lineage (GTDB taxonomy): Bacteria > Bacillota > Bacilli > Staphylococcales > Staphylococcaceae > Macrococcoides > Macrococcoides goetzii. The sequence continues at coordinate 897,841 of NZ_MJBI02000001.1, read as the reverse complement.
TTTGTACAAGTTTATATTGATAGAATTTCAAACAAAGTAATGGCGATGCGTTATATTGAGCCGAATACACTCGTTCAGATGCAACCCTATGCGATGAGTAGTAAAGGTAAGACGATAGAGAAGACTGCTAATAACGAAATTCACACTAAAGATGAAGTTGCAATTAACAGTAACAAAGTACTGACAATGTTTGAAATCACGAATTATATGCGTAAAATAAATGGAAGACAGCTACTAGAAACAAACGAATTAATCAATCATGTAGCACAATTTCAGGTTGCTTCTTTAAATAAGGAAAAACAAAAGAAAGTAAAGCAGGTTGAAGATGAAATTGGCAGTGAACTAAATAAACTGGATATTAATTATTTGCATTTATCTCAAAATATCGCGTTTAATTTTGATGATGTACCAAGTTTAATCAATAGCTGGTTAAACTCTGATGAGCATAGAGAAAATATGCTTAACAGAAATATCAATGAAATGGGTGGAGGAATTTCTGGTTCATATTATTCATTAATTTTTATAAACAATGAAAACAGAGATACACAAGCAGATTAGGAAGTGGAATTATGATTTATGATATAGATTTTATAGAAGTAATGGATCTTGCAGACGAATTAAATCAAATGATCCTTCAAAGTGAGTCTTATCAAGCATATAAAAAAGCATTTTTAGACTTAAGTATTAATGAAGAAGTACAGCAGCTAAAAAACGAACTCATCCGTATAAAAGAAAGATATGATGAAGTAAACCGATTTGGCCGTTATCATCCTGATTATCAGCGTGTAATGCTTGAAACAAGAAAGAAGAAAAAAGAATATGATATGCACCCTGAAGTGGCACAGGTGAAACTTCTTGAAACACAATTACAAACTTTACTGGATGAAGTTCTTATCATAATTGCATCATCTGTTTCAGCAGAAGTAAAGGTAGAAAAAGGTAATCCATTTTTTGAATCCCATACATGCAGCAGTGGATGCGGGTGTAGTTAGGAGGTTTTTATGGAGGTAAATGAGAAGAAACTCATTTCTAAATGGGAAAAGAAAATTAAATTTTTGAACCGTCCGGATGAGCATTTATTTAAAGCTAAAAATAGTGATTTAATTTTTATCCCGATATTTGAAAAATTTCTTGGTAACTATGTACCTATAAAATATCATCAAAAAGTATTATGTATAGGATGTCATACCGGTAAATGGGTGAATAGTATTGACCATCAGACAAATATTAAAGGTTATATTCTGGATCAGTCTATTCGAAATTTGCAAACTTCAATGCATATATATCCACATTTTAATTATGAAATAGCTTCGAGTAACGCATTGCCTTATAAAGATAAGAAGTTTCATTATATATTAATTAATCAACCTTTTGATACTTTTCTTGAAAAAGAAGAACTTATAAAAGAATTTCAAAGAATAATAAAGAAAAAAGGGAAAATTATTTTATACTATAAAATTAATCTCTTTTTTAACAGAAGACAACAGCTTGAATCAATGTTTGAAGCTGTGGATTTACAAATTGAAAATATTATGCATTACCGAGGTATAGAAATATATGAAATAAAAAATAAAGGAATGGCTTAACTTAGCCATTCCTTTATTTAATTAAACTTACTTTTTATACTTCTCATTAATTAAATGCATTGCAATATCAGGGCGATCTGTAACGATAGTGTGTACACCTTTTTTTAGTAAAGCATCCATTTCATCGATACTGTTGATGACCCAATATCCTACTGCGATATTTAAACTTTGAAGAAACTGAATGAATTTTTCATTATTTAATGGAATACCACGATAATGTGTCGGTATTTGGAACGTATCCACATTAGGTTGATATATATGTTTCATCCCTGAATTAAAAGCATAATATGCACGAGCAACTTCTTTTTGACCAGCACCAACTGCAACACGATCATGTGCATATGCATTAAAACGTAACGTTTGTTCATCTTCAAAGCTTGTTACGCAAACGCGGTCAAAGGCCTGTTTAGAATGAATTAAGCGGTACAATAGCACAGGTGCTAGTTTACCAGGCGTTGATTGTTTGCTATCTTTAATATCAATGTTGATGAGTAAATTAGGAAAAGCATCTAATAACTCGTTTAAAGTAACTATTTTAGCATCTTCATGACCACGATATGGATATTCGCCATTAATATCTTTAAAATGATAACCAAAGTCAAGCTGCTTCAATTCTTCTAAAGTATGATCACATACTTTACCAGAACCATTCGAAACGCGATCAACAAGAGCATCATGAAGTACTACGATTTCATTATCTTTCGTTAATCTAATATCAATCTCAAAACCGTCAATGCCTAATTTATGTGATTGGTTAAATGCAGCCATCGTATGTTCAGGAGCAAGTTTTAATCCTCCACGATGTGCAAATATGTACGGTGAACGTTTGCTGAAGAAAGGTTTAATATTGCGTGCACTTTGCTTACTCGTCATTTTAGTAGCTGCAACAGCTGCTGAATATGTAAGACCTGTTATAGCGATTGTTTTTAATAAAGTGTTTTTTTTCAAAATATGTACCTCCAACTGAAATTTGTTATTTTAATTTTAACAGAACAAATGATACTATAAAAGAAAGCAGAATGAGAGGAAAGAAATATATGACATTAGTTCAAAGAGAACAACTTATTATTTATTTGAAAAGTCATAAACATGAACGTCAAATTCGAAAGTATGGTCATATTGTGCATAGCAATCGTAAGGAAAAATGGGTTGCAATGTATATCAATGAAGATAAGTTAGATCATACACTTTCACAATTGGAAAAATTAAAGTTTGTGACAAATGTTCTTATCTCACCATATAAACAATTAAGGACAGACTACAGTTCAAGTGATAATAAACTTAATGCATCGGTTTAATAACACGTTGAAGACGTAACACACCAATTAAGTACTGATGATAAAGTGCATCTTCATAAAAGAAATGCTTTGCTTTTACATCAAATTCTTTTATTGGAATTTGATATTTTTCAGCCCATGACTTAACGAGATCAAAGCGTTTGTTACTATCGGGATATGGATAATTTATCCCTTCAAAAATACTATACATCGCCTGGAAGTTACCATCTTCTGTTGGATTCATAATCAGTACAACGGACGTTTTAGGCTGTTCTTCTAACGTCGTATGTAAAAATAAGACACAATCAGTACGATCATGATTATATTTCATTAATTGCTCGAGTTCGAAAAGATCACTATAACCTTCGCCGAGCGAAATAAAAGCTTGTTTCATTACGGTTCCCCTTTATATATTGATATTATTATTATACATGTATATATTGATATTATTATTATACATGAAAAGAACCGTGATATTAAATTTAAAAGGAGTAATATATGCGTGTTATTGGTGGTAAATATAAACGATTTCAGTTAACTGCGCCAAAAGGAGTAACTTCAAGACCAACAACAGATAAAATTAAAGAAACGATGTTTAATATTCTCGGTCCGATGGATGGCATAGGACTTGATTTATTTGCTGGAAGTGGTGGATTAGGTGTAGAAGCGATAAGCAGGGGACTTTCTAAAGTGATTTTTGTAGATGGGAGTTTTGATGCAATACAGATGATTAAGAAAAATACTTCTTTTCTTGACGAAGAAGTCGAAATTTATAAGAATGATTACAAACGAGCATTAAAGGCTCTAAATAAAAGAGATATTCAGTTTAATATGATCTTTTTAGATCCTCCGTATCAAAAGAATATCGTAAATGAAGCATTGCCATTGATTAAGGCATTTGATTTACTTGCAGAGGATGGACAAATCCTTATAGAATGTGAGAAGAATGAAGCTATAGATACGCTTGACTTTGAAGTGATAAAAAATGAAACATATGGCATTACAAAATTAATCATATTAAGAGGTAATTATGAGTAAAACAATCGCAGTAGTACCAGGAAGCTTTGACCCTATCACAAAAGGACATTTAGATATCATACAGCGAAGTAGTGAACTGTTTGATGAAATACATGTTTCTGTATTGAATAATGCTAAAAAAACCGGTTTTTTCACCATAGAAGAACGACTTGCGCTCATTGAAGAAGCGGTTAAAGATATACCCAATGTTAAAGTTGATTATTTTTCGGGCTTACTTGTGCATTTCTGTGAAAGCGTAGGTGCTAAACAAATCGTACGTGGATTGCGTGCAGTATCTGACTTTGAATATGAGATGCAGCTGACAAGTATGAATAAGAAATTAAACGATGATATAGAAACACTATATATGATGACTAACAACCAATATTCATTTATTTCTTCGAGTATGGTTAAAGAAGTTGCGAAATATGATGGAGATGTCTCAAGTATTGTACCTAAAAATGTTGAGATTGCACTAAAAGAAAAGTATAAGCAATTAGCAGAAGAAGAAAAGTAAATCATATTGAAAAACCACATCCAGATATGATGTGGTTTTTTGATGGAGTAGTTGAATTTTACACACTTTCCTATGGATTGATATGCAAGTGCCAGAGTATGGGGGAGTAATTTGATAATACAACCGTTTTAACCGCGCATCTCAATCTTTAGCGCTTATATATAACTGACGTGTTAAAATCTGTCATCGTGCTACCACTAATAAGGTTATATATTTCAGTAGCTTTTATTTCTAAACCGAAATGGTCACGTGACACACTGTTTACATTTGTCACGATTACAACGTCTTCAATAGATTTAATTAGTTTTCGTCCTGAATCATTCATCCCTAGTACTCGTACAGCTGTAATTTCTTTTAATAGAGGAACATCTTTTTCTTTTATATTTAACAAAATATAAACAAGTAAACGTTGAATTCTACTTCTTGTATATCGTTTTGATACCATCTTTTCTATTAATTCATCGAATGTTTTCACTTCACGAATAACTTTCTTTAATCGATTTTCTAATCCTTCATACATCGTATATATTTCTTGAAGTTCAAGTACATTCATGGATAGCATACGATATTTTATTAACGTAAAATAATCTTCCCAACGGACTGCATTGACAATCAGTTCACTGTGTGGCATTGTCGCTTTAATGTCATTGTCATTAAAATAATTTTTGCGTATTGCAGTTGCACTTGAAATTGTACCTGTCAAAACTTCATCTGTGTAATCATTATAAATTCGTGGGATTGGAATTAATGTAAGTGTAGGGTAAATTTCTTTCGTAGCTTTTAAATATGCATGAGCTAATATATCATTTGATTTTAAATCAGCACTCATTAATTTTGGGTACGCTGCTCCAGTACGTATATCTTCACGAGTAGGTGACTTTATCTCAAAATCAATTTTGTTAAGATTACCGCTTTCACTGCCAAATGACAAACCATCAAGTCTGAGCTTTTTAGCAATCATGATACCACCACGAGCAAAGTCATCTGCATAACTTACTGCATAGAATTGAGGGAGTTCAACAACTAAGTCCACATAATCAAGTGCCATTTTTGTACGTATAAATTTATTTAGAAATGCTGGTTCACCACGTTGAACGAATTGTCCACTCATGATTGCTACTATTTTTGCTTTAGGGTATAATTTTTTTACTTGTTCTATCTGATATTTATGCCCATTATGAAAAGGATTATATTCACAAATAATTCCGATTGACTTCATTGTATTTCCCCTCCCATCAGTTTATAATGATGATTGTAACAGAAATATCTGTTAAGAAAAAATCTTGACAAACTGTTATTAAAAGAGGTAAAATAAATTTTGTGTTTGTAAGAGGTGAAACCATATGAAATGGTCATTAGCTGAATTAAGAAAACACCGTGATAGTGGTTATCCATTTGAATCAGAAATCAACTTAAATCATTTAATATCTAGCTTACAGTTAGTTGATATATCACCTATTAAGGTGGAAGGTAAATTAACACCTAAGTCAAACGAAGTAGTAGCTGATTTACATGTAACTGGACAATTCGTTATGACTTGTGCAAGAACATTAGAAGATGTTGAAGTTCCATTCGACATCCAATCAGTAGAATATTTTGATGATAACGATTATGTTGAATATGATGAGAATAGACATGCCATTTTGAATGGTGTTATAGACTTAACACCCGTTATTCAAGAGTTAGTTGTAATCAATAAACCTGTACGTGTGGTAAAAGAGGATGTTGATTTAGAACTAACAAAAGGTAAAGGTTGGGAAGTAATTGATGAAAGTCAATTAGAAGATGAAAAGCCTAAGGTTGATCCAAGGCTTGCAAAACTTCAAGCTTTAAAAGACAGTATGTCTGAAAACTAGATCGATAGGAGGCAAAATACAATGGCAGTTCCTTTTAGAAGAACATCTAAAACAGCGAAAAGAAAACGTCGTACACACTTCAAATTATCAGTACCTGGTATGGTTAAATGTCCATCATGCGGCGAAATGAAATTATCTCACCGCGTATGTCCATCATGTGGTTCATACAATGGTAAAGAAGTAGTTTCTAAATAATTTTTTATAAGTGTATCGCTTTTGCGATACACTTATTTTTTTGAATAAGCCGTAAAATTGTATTTGCGCTTGAATATCATTATACTAAATAATGATAAAATGCGAGGTGTAGACAAGTGGAGATAATTAAGCAGTTAGCAGATAATAAAGGGGCTTTTATAGAGCGCTACACACATCAGGATGATGTGTTATCACAATATAGGTATGATGTAACAAAAGATGAAAGTTATGAAGTGCGTATGAATAATGCAGCAAATGGTTTAGAATCTAAACTTTCAAAAGTTATAGAAAAGTATATGGCTAAGTTTGAACTAAGTGAAAAACAGTGTAAAAATATTTCACTTTTGGCTGAAGGTAATAAGGTTGTCATCGGTGGACAACAAGCAGGGCTGTTTGTTAGTCCGATGTATACAATACATAAAATTATTTCTATAATTGTTCTTGCAAAAGAACAATCAAAAAAACTAGGTACTGAGATTATACCTGTATTTTGGATTGCAGGTGAAGATCATGATTTTGATGAAGTAAATCATGTTAATGTATATACAGCGGAAAATAATGTGCATAAAATAAAATATTATCCAACTGAAGAAGTAACAGACAGTGTTTCTGTACTTAACTTTGAACAGGAAGCATTAAAATTTACGATTGACCGCTTTATTACGCGTTTAATAGAAACTAAATCAACAAAATCGATTCATAATCTTTTAAATGATTTGCCTGAAAATTGGACGGATCATTTCCAGTACATCATTCATACGTTATTTAAAGACTATGGTTTACTGTTAATTGATAGCCAGCACAAAGAAATTCGTGCGCTGGAAACGGACATACTTGTTTGGATGTTTGATCATCATGAAGCAATCAATCAAGCCTTTAGAAACGGTCAAGAGAAGATGGAATCTCTCATCGGAGAACGTCAAATTTTAACTGATACAAACGTTCATCTGTTTATGTCTTTTGAAGGCAAACGTCAGTTATTAAAGTTTGAAGGTGGTAAATATAGACTATCAAAATCTGATGCAACTTTTACTAGAGCTGAAATCAGAGCTAAAATTCAAGTTGCGCCACATTTATTTAGTAATAATGTTGTTACTCGTCCATTGATGGAAGAAATGCTATTTAACACTTTAGCTTTTGTTGGTGGCCCATCAGAAATTAAATACTGGGGAGAGTTAAAGCAGGTTTTTGATTTCGCAAAAGTTGAAATGCCTCCAGTGGTTCCGCGTATGCGTATAACTTATACAAACGATAAATTATTAAAAGATATGCAACGTTTCAATATAACATTTGAATCTCTATACGATAATGGTATTGAGAAGTTCCAGAATGATTTTTTAGGTTCAAAGGAAAATAGACTATTACTTAGTCAAATGCAGGAAACGATTGCGAACATTGAAGCAGATTATGAAGCGATGCAACTACTAGATGTTCCAATGGAGACAAAGCAATTGTTACAAGATAATCTAAATTATCATAAACGTCAATTTGAATATTTTAAGAAAAGATATCACCAAGATATAAAGCGTCGTCATGATGTTGATTTCAACGCTTTAAATGCTATCGGTAACATGATGAACCCTGGTGGAGGATTACAGGAGAGAATTATGCATCCTCTTCAGTTCATCAACACTTACGATTTTGGCATCTTTGATGAAGTTATTGATAACATTAATAACTACACGTTCGATCATATAATTTTAAAACCATAGGTTATATTATTTTTCTTTTTTCAACATAATTTTTGGGAATTCCCCCCACCACGTTTTTTAGCGTGGTGGGGGGCTTTTTAATGCATAAAAATAAAAAATAAAAAAGTTTTGTATAATTAGTGGAGGAAAGTGGTGGGATGTGGTAAATTTATATTAAGGCTAGGTGATGACTATGTTCATGGGTGAATATCAACATCAATTGGATACCAAAGGTCGCATGATTGTACCTGCTAAGTTCCGAGATGAATTGACAGAACATTTTGTTATTACTCGTGGCCTTGATAAGTGTTTGTTTGGCTATCCTTTAGATGAATGGAAAAGAATTGAAGAAAAATTAAAAACTTTACCAATTACTAAACGAGATGCCAGAAAATTTATGCGTTTATTCTTCTCTGGTGCAGTAGAAGTAGAATTAGATAAACAGGGCCGAATTAATATTCCTAAAAATTTAATGGAATACGCTGGTTTATCAAAAGAATGTACAGTAATCGGTGTTTCTACCCGAATTGAAATATGGGATAGAAATAGCTGGGATAATTTCTACGAAGATACTGAAGAACATTATGAAGAAATTGCTGAAGAGTTAATTGATTTTGATTTATAGGAGGTAAACATGTTCCATCATATTACAGTGTTATTAGAAGAAACGGTCGATCAACTTAATATAAAACCGGATGGTATATATGTTGATTGTACATTAGGTGGAGCGGGTCATAGCCTTTATTTAGTCAAACAATTAACGAATGGTAGATTGATTTCAATCGATCAGGATCAGACAGCAATTGACAACGCGCACATCATTTTGAAAGATCATTTAGATAAAGTAACTTTCGTTAAAGATAACTTCAGAAACTTAAGCGTTATCTTAGATGAACTAAATATTGATAAAGTTGATGGTATTCTTTATGACTTAGGTGTTTCAAGTCCGCAACTTGATGTTGGTGAAAGAGGTTTTAGTTATCATCAGGAAGCAAGACTCGACATGCGAATGGATCAATCACAAAGTCTTTCAGCATTTGAAGTAGTCAATGAATGGCCATATGAAAAGTTAGTTTCAATATTCTTTCGCTATGGTGAAGAAAAATTTTCTAAACAAATCGCTCGTAAAATTGAAAATATTAGAGAAACAACACCAATTGAAACAACATCTGATTTAGTTGAAATTATTAAAGACGCAATTCCAGCACCAGCCAGAAGAACAGGTGGACATCCCGCCAAAAGAGTTTTTCAGGCCATAAGAATTGCGGTAAATGACGAACTAGGTGCTTTTGAAGAGTCGATTGAACAAGCGATTGATTCTGTTAAAGTGGGTGGAAGAATTTCAGTAATTACTTTTCATTCATTAGAAGATAGACTATGTAAGCAAGTTTTTCAGGAGTATGAAAAAGGTCCTGATATCCCTAGAGGTTTACCGGTTATTCCGGATGAATATAAGCCGAAATTAAAACGTATTAATAAGAAGCCAATTGTATCGACAGAACAAGAACTAGAAGAGAATAATAGAGCACGCAGCGCAAAACTTAGAGTCGTAGAAATATTAAAATAAGAGGTGACAACATGGCAGTAGAATACATCAATCCGAATTATTATGAACAGACACAAGTACAACCAAAAGTTGAAACAAAAACAATTACAAAATCCCATGTTGTTTCGTTATCTAAATTAGAGAAATTAGTATATTTATCATTGGTGACATTGATTGCTTTAGTAAGTATTTATATGCTATCTTTAAAATATGATGCGTATCATACAAATAGTAAGATTGCTGCTATTGAACAAAAAATTGTCCATCAAAAATCTGTAAATGGTGAGTTAAATTCAGAAGCGATGAAACAATCTTCATATGAACGTGTCTATAGTAAAGCAAAGTCTTTCGGACTGAGCTTGAATAATGATAACGTAAAGGTAGTGCAAAAAGATGTCACGAACTAAGTTAAAAATAAGAAAAAATAAAATAGGAGCGGTCCTTTTAGTAATGTTATTCGGACTGCTCTTTTTTTCATTGATTTTGAAATATTCTTTTGTCATGGTTACTGGTCACTCCAGCGGACAAGATTTATCGATGCGTGCAAGCGAAAAATATGTACGCAGTATTGTTAATCAACCTATTAGAGGGAAAATTCTTGATCGCAATGGCGAAGTACTTGCTGAAGACATTGAATCATATAAGCTTGTTGCTGTACTTGATAAACGAATCAGCCAAAAAGGCAAGCCACCTCGTCATGTTACTGATAAAAAGAAAACTGCAAAAGCATTAAGCAAAATAATCGATATGCCTTATAAATCAATTCTAAAAACACTTAACACCAAAAATGCATTTCAAGTCGAGTTTGGTAAAGCAGGTAAAGATTTAACATTTAATCAGAAGAAAGCAATTGAACAATTAAAGTTACCTGGCCTGACATTTTTCTCTGAAAAAAAACGATTTTATCCTAACGGTAATTTTGCATCTCATTTAATTGGATATGCTGAAAAGAACTCAGAGACTAATCAAATACAGGGTATGATGGGTACCGAAAAGATATTTGATACGTATCTTTCAGGTAAAGCAGGTAAAACGAGTTATAAACAAGATATTTGGCAATATGTTCTACCTAAATCAGGGAATGTAATTCCTGCTGTTAATGGTGATAATATTAAGCTAACAATTGATAAAAATATCCAAATATTTGTTGAAGATTCTCTTGATCTGATGGTGAAACGATACCAACCTAAAGATTTATTTGCAGTAGTAACAGATGCCAAGACCGGTGAAATCCTTGGCTATAGTCAACGACCTACATTTAATCCGCAAACACGAGAAAACTTTGGTGATAAATGGGCTAATGATCTATATCAAAATACATATGAACCTGGCTCAACATTTAAAACTTATGGTTTAGCAGCTGCAATTGAAGAAGGTAAGTATAAACCAAATGAAAAGTTTAAGTCAGGTGAGAGGGAAGTTGCTGGTAGTGTGATTTCTGACTGGAATGATGTTGGGTGGGGCATGATTTCTATGGATAAAGGTTTCCAGTTATCTTCAAACGTATTAATGATGAAACTTCAGGATGACGTTGGAACAGATAAGATGAAATCCTACTACGAAAAATTTGGATTCGGCAAATCTACAAACTCGTTATTTGATTCAGAAGTTACAGGTCATATTTCCTGGGGTGATGAATTAAGTAAGAAAGTCTCAGCATTCGGTCAATCGACGACTGTCAGTCCTGCCCAGATGATTCAGGCAGAAACTGCAATTGTTAATGATGGGAATATGCTCAGTCCGTATTTTATAAAAGATATCACTAGTCCGGATAAAAGTATTGTCTATAAAGGTAAGAAAAAGGTGATTGGTCAACCGATTTCAAAAACGACAGCACATAAAACAATGAAAGCTCTACATGATGTAGTTTACGGTTCTGAAATGCATGCCTATAATTACCGTATTGACGATTATAAAATTGCCGGTAAAACGGGTACAGCACAAGTACCAGATACGAAAAATGGTGGATATGTAAAAGGTTATCAGCCATATATGGTAAGTTTTATGGGGTATGCGCCTGCAAAAAATCCTCGAGTAATAATTTATTATGGTATGTCTCTAGCTCAAAAAAATGCTGGGGAAGCATATAATCTAGGTGTTTCTAAAGGTTATAAACCATTGATGGAAAATACTTTGAAATATTTAGATGTTGGCGCTACAAAAGATAAAGGTAAAAAGTTATCTTCAGAAGTGGAAGATGTAATTGGATCAAATGTCGATAAGGCAACTGGAGTAATTGAAGGAAATGGTTTTGTACCTGTTGTGATTGGTGATGGTAATAAAGTTACTGAACAAACGCCGCATCAGACTGAATTGTTAAAAGGTGACAAAGTATTCTTACTTACTGACGGAAAAATAACAATGCCCGATATGACGTCTTGGTCAAAACGTGATTTATTGATGTTTGAACAATTAACACAAATCAAAGTTCAGTTTGATGGTAATGGATATGTTGTAAAACAGTCAATTGCACCGAATACGGATGTTAAAAAAGGAGATAAAGTAATGGTTTCAATGGACTCACTTGACCCTTTAAAACAATCACCTGCCTATGATAATATTATTGATGCAAATAAAAAGGATGAAGAAAAAGCATTAAAAAAACAGCTAGAAACTGAGACGAAAAAGAATAAAAAAACTAGTCAAAGCTCAAATGTTAGTTCAACAGAAGAAAATACGACAGAAGAAGTAACAACCGAAACAATTTCTACAGAATCTAAAATTACGGAATAGAAAGGAATCAGTTAGCAAACTGATATGTGAAAAATATGAATGCATTAATTTTTGGATTAGCAAGTTTTATATTAACTGCAATTTTAGTCCCTTTGTTTATCCCATTACTCAAACGAATGAAATTCGGACAGTCCATCAGAGAAGAAGGGCCGAAAAGTCATCAACAAAAAAGTGGCACACCAACGATGGGTGGATTAACATTTTTAATCAGCACAATTCTTTTAAGTATTATTGCAACATTTTTTGTAGATGACAAAGGTCCGATTATATTATTGATATTAGTAACTTTAGGGTTTGGGCTAATTGGATTTGTAGATGATTACATTATAGTGGTTAAAAAAAATAATCAAGGTTTAACATCAAAACAAAAATTCTTATTCCAGATATTAATTGCAGTTTTATTTTACGTTGTAAGTAATGGACTCGGTTTACTTTCACTATCAAACGAGATCAATTTACCTTTTACGGATATCGGAATTCCTTTGTCTATATTCTATGTTGTATTTATTATCTTCTGGCAAGTAGGTTTTTCAAATGCTGTAAACTTAACAGATGGTTTAGATGGTCTGGCAACAGGATTATCTATCATTGCATTTAGTTGTTATTTCTATTTAGCACATCACACGATGAGCCAGGGCATGATGTATTACTTAGCGATTCTTATCGGTAGTTTATGTGGATTCTTAATTTATAATAAATATAAAGCGAAGTTATTTATGGGAGATACAGGTTCACTTGCTTTAGGAGGCGTAATTGCTACTGTTTCTATCATGTTAAATCAAGAATTAACGTTAATATTTATCGGGTTGATGTTTGTACTGGAAACTTTATCAGTAATGTTACAAGTTGCCTCATTCAAATTAACCGGTAAACGTATTTTTAGAATGAGTCCATTACATCACCATTATGAATTAGGTGGATGGTCTGAATGGAAAATAGTAATTGTATTCTGGACAGTCGGTATTATTTCTGGATTAATCGGGATTTATTTAGGAGTGAATTAAGTGAAGAATATAACAAGTTATCAGGGAAAAAATATTTTGGTACTTGGTCTTGGAAAAAGTGGATACGAAACTGCAAAACTATTACATGTTCTAGGAGCGAATGTAACTGTCAATGATGGCAAGGATGTTAGTTTAACGAATGAAGCAAAAGAATTAGAAGCACTTGAAATTAAAGTAGTAAGTGGACATCATCCAATTGAGTTATTAGGTGATATTGATCTTATCGTAAAAAATCCAGGCATTCCTTATCATATACCTTTTATTCAAGAAGCAATTGCCCGTAATATTCAAATTATTACTGAAGTGGAACTCGCATATGAGATTAATGAAGGTAAAATCATCGGTATAACTGGAACAAATGGGAAGACGACTGTAACGTCATTGATTGGTGATATGTTCAAGCATAGTAATCAAACAGGACTTTTATGTGGAAATATCGGCTTTGTTGCATCTTTAGTTGCACAAAATGCTAAGTCTGAAGATACTTTAATAACAGAACTATCATCATTTCAATTGATGGGCATCAGACATTTTAAACCACATATCGCTTTAATTACTAATATTTATTCAGCGCATCTGGATTATCATGGCACGCAGGATGAATATGTAAGTGCAAAGTTAAATATCGTAAAAAATCAGACTGCAGAAGATTATTTAATTTTTAACTATAAACAAAAAGAGCTACTTAATAACTTTGAAATTGAAAGTCAGATTATTTATTTCAGTACAGAAGAAAAAGTCAACGGAAGTTATATTGTCGATGGGAAAATTTATTTTCAAAATGAATTTATTATTGACGTAGACGAAGTAGTGTTACCTGGTAAACATAATCTTGAAAATATTTTATCAAGTATTGCGGCTGCTAAACTAAGTGACATTCCAAATGAAAGTATTATTGCTACGTTAAAGTCTTTTGAAGGCATCAAACATCGATTACAATTTGTCATGACACATGAAAATGTTAAATATTTTAACGATTCAAAAGCAACAAACACTTTAGCAACTACTTTTGCACTGGATGCGTTTCACTCTCCGATTCACTGGCTATGTGGTGGCTTAGATAGAGGAAATGGATTTGAAGATTTAGATGAACATGTCAGTAATGTAAAACATATGTATATTTTTGGTCAGACGACTGAAAAATTAAAGGCATTTGCTGAATCACATCATATACCATATTCAATTTGCGATGATGTAAAAGATGCGGTGCTGCAAACGAAAGGTAATACTGTTGCAGGAGATACGGTACTGCTAAGTCCGGCTTGTGCCAGCTGGGATCAATATCCGACCTATGAAGTTAGAGGAGAAGACTTCATTCAACATGTGAAGTTGCTGCAATAGTCTATGGAAGATCAAATTATAGAAACGCCTCACTATGTGGAGGAAAAGAAAAAACGTCGCAAACGAAGACAACGTATTCAACTTACAATATTTTTATCAATCGTAGCAGTAGTTACTTTAATTTTACTGTACATGTTTACAAATATTAGTTATGTGAACAAAGTGTCCGTCAATAATACTTTACTTAATAGCAAGGAAACTATTTTAAAGAAAGCTCAAATTTCAAATCGTGACCGAATATACAGTTTAGATACAGGCGAAATATCAAGTAATATTGAATATTTAGATGGCGTAAAGTCGTCGACTGTAAAAAGACATTTTCCAAATAAAGTATCAATCATCATTGACGAATACAATGTAGTCGGAGTGATACCAGACGGAAGCGAATTTCACCCTGTCTTAGAAAACGGGCAAATAATACATCAAATGAATTTTAATAGACCGAGTGATGCACCATTAATCAATAATTTTGGTAAAAAAGAATTAAATCAACTCGTTAAAGTATTAAATCATACAAAACCGGCGATTGTAAATCAAATTTCAGAAATTAACTTTGTGCCAAATGAACAGTCATCAGCACGTATTCAAATGTTTATGAAAGATGGTATTGAAGTTATTGGAGATTTAAGGACAATATCTGATAAACTTGATTACTACCCAAGTATGGCTAAAAATATCGAACGTGATGAATCTGGTAAAATGATAAAACCAGGCATAATTGATTTAGAGGTCGGTGCAGTATTTATTCCATATGAATCAAAGAAAGCTGAAACGCGACGACTTGAAATGGAATCAGAAATGAAAGCTAGTGAAGCAAAAGAGAAAGAAAAAGTTGAAAAAGCAGTACAAGATTTACAAAAGCAGTTAAATAACGTAAAACAAAGTAACACATCAAATTAATATGAAAAATATATTGTATTAAACTTTATAAAAAAATTATTTTATTCTGAAAAAAAGCGTTTATAGTTTTCTGAATAAAGTCTATAATGTAATATTGATAGTGTATGTTAAACAAACATAAATAGGAGGTGCCTATCGATGGAAGAACATTACTATGTTTCTATAGATATTGGATCATCGAGCGTTAAGGTAGTTGTAGGCGAAAAGTTTCATAATGGCATTAATGTGATAGGTACAGGTCAAACTTTTACTGATGGTATTAAAAAAGGTATGATTGATGATTTTGATGTCGCAAGTCATGCGATTAAAGATACGATTAAGAAAGCACAAATTGCATCAGGCATAGAGTTTGAAGATGTATTTTTAAAAATGCCGATTATTCATTCTGAAATTCATGATATTGAACACGAAATTACATTCAATGGTGAATCAACTGAAATTACTGGAGAGCATATTGAAGAAGTATTAGATGGCATTCGTGCAAAAAACACTTCGAATGAAATTGAAATTATCGGTGTATTCCCGAAAATGTTTAAAGTTGATGACTTACATGAAGTAAGTGATCCAAAAGAAATGATTGCAACGCAAAGTTTATCGGTTGATGCTGGAGTAATCACAACAAATCGTTCAGTTTTAATCAATACATTGAAATGCGTTGAAAGTTGTGGTGTACATGTATTAGATGTTTATTCTGATGCTTATAATTATAAATACATCTTGACTCCAACTGAAGTAGAGCTAGGTGCAGTAGTCATTGATATTGGTGACCAGTTAACTCAGGTGGCATATTATGAACGTGGCAACTTGTTTGACGCTGATAATATTCCAATGGCAGGAAGTCAGATTACAAATGATATTGCACAAGCGTTAAATACTACTTTTGATCAGGCTGAAAAAGTAAAAGAGCAGTATGGTCATGCGTTTTATGATTTAGCTTCTGAACAAGATGTATTCACTGTAAATCAGGTAGACACTAATGAACCGATGAGCTTTAATCAAAAAGATTTAAGCGATATCGTTGAAGCACGTGTCGAAGAAATATTTCTTGAAGTATTTGATTTACTACAGGAAATGGGCTTAAATAAAATTAATGGTGGCTTTGTATTAACTGGTGGTACTGCAAACATGTTAGGCATTAAAGAATTATTATCTGATATGGTGAGTGAAAAAGTGAGAATTCATGTGCCGCAACAAATGGGAATTAGAAAGCCAGAATTTTCTTCAAGTATTTCTACAATCAATAGTGGTATTAGCTTTGATGAACTATTAGATTATGTTACAATTAATAATCATGAAACTACTTCTGAAGAGGAGTATGTTGAAGAGTACGTGGAAGAGAAACCAAAATCAAAAGGATTTGATGGATTCTTTAAACGTAAAGCGAACAAAGATGTTGAAACAGAAACTTATACATCTAAAACGATCGGCGCACGCGTTGAACGAGAAGATGGTACTTTTGAACAACCAAAAGATGAAAATGAAAAACCAAGTGTAATGAAAAAAATTATGAAATCATTATTTGAATAATAATTGGCCACAATTATATAGGAGGAAAATTGAATGTTAGAATTTGAACAGGGCTTTAATCATTTAGCAACATTAAAAGTAATCGGTGTAGGGGGCGGCGGTAATAACGCTGTAAACCGAATGATCGATCACGGTATGAACAATGTAGAATTTATTGCAATCAATACTGATGGCCAAGCTTTAAACTTATCTAAAGCAACTTCTAAAATCCAAATCGGTGAAAAATTAACACGTGGTTTAGGGGCTGGAGCAAATCCTGAGATTGGTAAGAAAGCAGCTGAAGAGTCACGTGAACAAATTGAAGATGCAATCCAGGGCGCAGATATGGTATTTGTAACTGCTGGTATGGGTGGCGGAACTGGTACAGGTGCTGCACCAGTTGTAGCTAAAATTGCTAAAGAAATGGGTGCTTTAACAGTTGGTGTCGTTACGCGTCCGTTCTCTTTTGAAGGCCGTAAACGTCAGACACAAGCTGCTGCGGGTGTTGAGGCAATGAAAGCTGCCGTAGATACTTTAATCGTTATTCCAAACGATCGCTTATTAGATATCGTTGATAAATCAACGCCAATGATGGAAGCATTCAAAGAAGCAGATAATGTATTACGTCAAGGGGTACAAGGTATTTCTGATTTAATCGCAGTATCTGGGGAAGTTAACTTAGACTTCGCAGACGTTAAAACAATTATGAGTAACCAAGGTTCTGCTTTAATGGGTATCGGTGTATCTAGTGGTGAGAATCGTGCGATTGAAGCGGCGAAAAAAGCAATTTCTTCTCCATTACTTGAAACATCTATTGTTGGTGCTCAAGGGGTATTAATGAATATTACTGGTGGCGAATCATTAACGTTATTCGAAGCACAAGAAGCAGCTGATATCGTTCAGGACGCAGCTGACGAAGATGTTAATATGATCTTTGGTACAGTGATTAATCCAGAATTACAAGATGAAATCGTAGTAACAGTTATTGCAACTGGTTTCAATGACAAACCGACACGTAGTGTTGCACCAACTGGTTTTGGCACACCTCAGCCACAACGTGAGACACGCACTGAATCAGTATCTCAACCACAACAAGCACAACCCGAAAGAGAATCAAATAGAGATGATTTAGATGTTCCAGGTTTCTTAAAAGACCGTGGTACACGTCGTCGTAGAAGATAATTCACATAAATAATTGATTGACAATACATCCGAACAAACATAAGTCGCTCTTTGATTTCTGTTTGTTCGGTTTTTATATAATATGCCATTTTGGAGGCACATAATGGAACCATTTCAAATAATGAAGCATACATATAACGTATCGAATGATTACAATAAAGTGATTGGTATTACGAGTCGACATGGTGGGATTAGTGATTATCCTGAGGATAGTTTAAACATGGCGTTATATATTGATGATGCTCCGTTTAATGTCCATCATAATCAGGCATTAGTAGCGAATGAAATTGGCTTTAAGACGAGTGACTGGGTCTTTCCGATTCAAAAGCATGGCAATAATATTCAGGAAGTATTTTTAGAAGACAAAGGGACAAATGTTTTTGAACTTACACCTAAATGGTTAGATGTTGATGGTTTATATACGAATGAAAAAGGTATACTATTAACAATGTGTTTTGCAGATTGTGTACCAGTTTACCTGTATAGTGTTAAAGATGACTTTATTGCATTGGGACATGCAGGTTGGCGAGGTACAGTCGGTTTAATCGTTGACCGACTTATAAAAGCTTATACTGGTAATATAGATGACCTTAAATGTATCATCGGTCCATCAGTAACTGCACCCTGTTATGAAGTGAATGATGATATTAAAAGACAATTTACTGAGCTAAATTTAGAACTTGAAGATTGTTTCCAAATCAATAAGAATAATATGTTTGATATTAACCTACAGGAAATTAATGCACGTATTGCGATGAATGCAGGAATTAAACAAGAAAACATAACAATCACAACACGTTGTACTTCTACTGAGAATAAAGAATTTTTCTCATATCGTTTAGAAAAAGGTAAAACAGGTAGAATGTTAGCATATATTGGAACGAGGGATTAATATGGAAGTTAAGGATAATCTGGAAGTTATCTTAAATGATATTGAAGAGAGTAAGTCAAATTCACCTTATCATCAAACGCCGACAATTATTGCGGTAACAAAGTATGTTTCAACAGAACGTGCAAAAGAAGCAGTATCTGCTGGAATTAAAGATTTAGGTGAAAATCGAATTGAAGGATTTATTGAAAAAAAAGAAAACATCGACAACGTGACGATGCATTTCATTGGGTCTTTACAGACGAGAAAAGTTAAAGAAGTCATCAATCAGGTAGATTATCTACATTCATTAGATAGAATGAGTTTGGCTAAAGAAATTCAAAAACGCGCAGATAAAAAAGTGAAATGTTTTATTCAGGTGAATGTAAGTGGAGAAGATAGCAAGCACGGTATTAAACCGGAAGAAGTACAATCATTTACCCAAAGTTTAGCTGAATATGATAACATTGAGGTAGTAGGTTTAATGACAATGGCACCACTTGAGGCCAATGAAATAGAAATTAGAGCTTACTTTAAACATTTAAAGCAATTACAACTTAAAATTCAGGAATTGGCATTACCACATGCACCATGTACTGAAACTTCAATGGGAATGAGTAATGATTACAAAATTGCGATAGAAGAAGGTGCGACGTTTATTCGTATAGGAACGAAACTCGTCGGTTAGGAGGGAATTTATGGCCATTAAAGATGTATTTAAAGGATTCTTCGTTTATGAAGATGAAGAAGAAGTCGTATATGAAGATAATACACCGAAAAAAGCTGTAGAAACAGTTGAAAGAGAAAAAATTCAGGCGAGTAATGACAAAGCAGATAAAAAGATTATCAAACAAGAAACGGTGTATCGCACGAAACCTGAACCTGTAAAATCTAAAGTGAAAGTGAATGAGCGCAAAGTGAGTCAAAACAATGTTGTGAATATGCATGAGCAACCGTCATCAAGTATCTCTAAAGTCTGTTTATTTGAACCACGCGTTTTTAGTGATACACAAGATATTGCAGATGAACTTAAAAATCGTCGTGCGACACTTGTTAACTTGCAACGTATAGATAAAATTTCTGCAAAACGTATCATTGATTTTTTAAGTGGAACTGTCTATGCGATTGGCGGAGACATTCAGCGTATTGGTGCAGACATCTTTTTATGCACACCTGATAATGTTGAAGTAGCTGGATCAATCACTGAAATGTTAGAAGCACCAGAAGATTATAATGAACACGAGGAGTTTTAATGAGTACTTTAGAAATAGTAATTTTGATTATGAACTTTATTCTTAAAGCAATTGATATTTATACTATCGGGATGATAATATATTTCTTTATGTCCTGGGTTCCAGGATTAAGAGAATCTGTAATTGGTGAATGGATGGGTAAAATTTATGAACCATTTTTAGAACCGTTCAGACGTATGATACCACCGATTGGTATGTTTGATATTTCAAGCATTGCAGCGCTTATTTTCCTAAAGTTTTTACAAGTTGGTTTAGCTGCAATTTTTAACGCTATCATACCGTATTTCGCATAATCTTAAAAATCTCATTGCTATGAGATTTTTTTCATGTCAAAGTAAAAGAGGATATTATGAATTTATATCAGCATTTTAGAAATGAAGAAATAGAGATTGTAAAGTTTTTAGAAAGTTTAGTAGAACGGGCAGAATCTCAGTATTCACCAGTTCTAACGCATTTTTTAGATCCACGTCAGCAGTTTATTTTAACGACCCTTGTTAATCGAACGGAACTGAATGTATCTTTTAATGGCGGACGTGGTGAGCGTGAGCGTATGCGCGCATTAATTTATCCTGGTTATCACGAAGTGAGTCCTGAGGATTTTGAGTTAACCATCATCGAAATTAAATATGCTGATAAATTTGTAACATTAACACATCGTAATGTGTTAGGTGCACTTATGTCTATCGGCTTCAAACGTGATTTATTAGGTGATATACTCGTTGGGGACAAGATTCAGTTTGTAATTGCTTCACATTTAAAAGACTTTGTATTTCAGAATTTAACGAAATTAAAAGGTTCTCGTATTAAGTTGTTTGAAATTGATAAAGAAGCAATGGTAGATACTTCCGAACCATTCACTTCACATCAGTCAACAGTTTCTAGTTTACGTCTTGATAATATTGTGGCTTTAATGATTAATAAATCACGTAGTATCGCACAAAAACATATTGAAGCTGAGCACGTAAAAGTGAATCATGTTGTTATTGACAAGACAAGTTTCAATGTTGAAACGAATGATTTGATTTCAATAAAAGGTTACGGTCGTGGTAAAATAGAAACAATCGGAGATCGTACAAAGAAAGATAAGATTCGTATAACTTTTGGTACGATGTTTAAATAATTATGAGGTGACATTATGAAATTTAGTCCGGAAGAAATTCAAAATAAATCGTTTAATATAGTGCATAAAGGTTTAAATGAAAACGAAGTAAGAGATTATTTGAAAGCATTGAGTGATGAGCTTGAAACAATGCGTCGAGAGAAAAAGATGTTAGAGCAATTAATTGCTGATAAAGATGAGAATATTACGCGATTTAAAAACGTTGAAAATACCATCTCAGAAGCTTTAATCGTCGCACAAAAAGCAGGTGACGAAATTAAAGCAAGTGCTGGTATGCAGGCTGATGTAATTATCCAGGATGCAAAGAATCACGCAGAACTCATAAAGAAAGATGCGATGCAACAAGCTAGGGAAATTGCTTTTCAGACTGAAGATATGAAACGTCAATCAAAAATCTTTAGAGCGCGTTTTAAAATGTTAGTTGAAGCGCAATTAGATCTTCTGAAGAGTGAAGACTGGGATCATTTATTAAATTATGATTTAGAAATGAAACCATTAGAAGAAGAATAATTTAAGAAATTTTATTTATTATTTATTTTCACTTATCAAATGAATAAAAACGTGATAGTATAAAGAATAATCAAAATAATCATATAGAACCGTATCTATTGATGACATGCACAGCGAATTAGGGTGAGTGGGAGCCTAATCATCGATAAATAGATAAGATCAGTCTATATTCAATTAAATATATTAAAGAGAACTCTTAAGTTGAGTTAATTCAGGTGGTACCGCGGATTCGTTCGTCCTGAAGCAATCAGCTTAAGTGTTTTTTTATTTTTCAGGAGGAATATTAAATGGATTATAAAGACACATTATTAATGCCAAAAACAGATTTTCCAATGCGTGGAGGATTACCAAACAAGGAACCTCAAATTCAAAGTAGCTGGGATGGAAAAAATCTATATGAAAAATTATTAAAGAAAAATGAAGGTAAAACACCGTATATTCTACACGATGGACCACCGTATGCGAACGGACAAATTCATATGGGACATGCTTTAAATAAAATTATTAAAGATTTTATCACGCGTTATAAAGCGATGAATGGTTTTTACACACCTTATGTTCCTGGATGGGATACGCATGGTTTACCGATTGAACAAGCTTTAACTAAAAAAGGTGTCAATCGTAAAGAAATGTCTACTGCAGAATTCCGTGAATTATGTCGCAAATATGCATTAGAACAAGTTGAATTACAAAAAGCAGACTTCAAACGTCTTGGTGTTAATGGCGACTGGGAAAATCCTTATATTACGTTACAGGAAAAATTTGAAGCAGAACAAATTCGTCTATTTGGAGATATGGCTAAAAAGGGTTATATCTATAAAGGTAAGAAGCCAGTTTACTGGTCTCCATCTAGTGAATCATCTTTAGCAGAAGCTGAGATTGAATATCAGGATAAAAAATCCGCATCTATCTATGTAGCATTTGATACAGTTGATGGGCGTGGCATCGTAGACCCTGGTGTTAAATTTGTAATCTGGACAACTACTCCTTGGACAATTCCTGCTAACGTTGCGATCTCTTTAAATCCAGAGTTAACGTATGTACAAGTAGCGATTGAAGGTAACTCATATATCGTGGCGCAAGCATTACTTGATAGTGTATGTGAAGCAATTGGCTGGGATAAAGAAAGTGTTGTACTTGAAAAAGAATTTAAAGGTTCAGAATTAGAGTTGATTGAAACACAGCATCCATTAATTGAAGACAGAAAATCAATCATCATCTTAGGTGATCACGTTACTACAGATGCTGGTACTGGCTGTGTTCACACTGCACCTGGTCATGGTGAAGATGACTTTATCGTTGGACAAAAATATGACTTACCGGTTATTTCACCAGTTGATGATAAAGGTGTATTTACAAAAGAAGCTGGAGAATTTGAAGGATTATTCTATGATAAAGCAAATCCAGTGATCACAGAGCGTTTAAAAGAAGTTGGCGCATTATTAAAATTAGATTTCTTCACGCATTCATATCCTCATGACTGGAGAACTAAAAAACCTGTAATCTTCCGTGCAACACCACAATGGTTTGCGTCAATTAATAAAGTGCGTCAAGATATCTTAAATGCGATCGATGAAACTGAATTTAAAGTGGAATGGGGTAAAACACGTATTTACAATATGATTCGTGACCGAGGAGACTGGGTAATTTCACGTCAACGCGTATGGGGTGTGCCATTACCTGTATTCTATGCAGAAAACGGTGACATCATTATGGATGAAGCGGTAATTGAACATATTGCATCTTTATTTGAAGAACACGGCTCTAATGTATGGTACGAAAGAGAAGCGAAAGATCTATTACCTGAAGGATTTACGCATCCTGGCAGTCCTAATGGCGAATTCACAAAAGAAACAGATATTATGGATGTATGGTTTGATTCAGGTTCATCACATCGTGGTGTATTAGAAGCGCGTCCTGAATTATCATTCCCGGCAGACTTATACTTTGAAGGTAGTGACCAGTATCGTGGATGGTTTAACTCTTCAATTACGACAGCTGTTGCAACACGTGGGAAATCACCTTATAAAAAGCTGTTATCACATGGATTTGTAATGGACGGAAAAGGTCGTAAGATGAGTAAATCTCTGGGCAACACAGTGCTACCTGAAAAAGTCGTAAAACAAATGGGTGCAGATATCATTCGTCTATGGGTAATGTCTGTAGACTATTTAGCAGACGTACGTATTTCTGATGATATCTTAAAACAAGTATCAGAAGTATACCGTAAAATCCGTAACACATTTAAATTCTTATTAGGTAACGTGAATGATTTCAATCCTGCAACAGATGCAGTTGCTTATGAAGATTTAAAAGAAATCGATCAGTTTATGTTAAATAAATTGTATAATTTTGTAAACAATACACATGAGCATTATGAAAATAACGACTATCTTGATATTTATCAGGAATTACAAAACTTTATCAATGTTGAATTAAGTAACTTCTATTTAGATTACGGTAAAGATATTCTTTACATCGAAGCAGCAGATAGTCACGTTCGTCGTAGCATGCAAACGGTAGTATATGAAGTATTAACTTCTTTAACGAAAGTTTTAGCGCCAATTATTCCACATACAGCAGAAGAAATCTGGAGTCACACACCACATGTTACTGAAGAAAGTGTTCATTTAACGGATATGCCTGCAGTTCATGATGTGGATCATGTATTAATCGAGAAATGGTCTAGATTCTTAGAACTTCGTGATGATGTGTTAAAAGGTATCGAAAACTTACGTAATGAAAAAGTGATCGGAAAACCTTTAGAAGCAAAAGTTACTGTATTCACTGAAAATGCTGATGATTTAGCATTACTTCAATCATTTGATAACTTACATCAATTGTTTATCGTTTCTCAGGCAAAAGTAAGTGATAGTGCAGTAGGTACGCAATATACAAACTTAAACGTATTAGTAGAACGTGCTGATGGTGAAAAATGTGAAAGATGCTGGAATTACTCAACTGAAATTACAGCAGAAGATCATAAACACCCACATGTTTGTCCGAGATGTTTAAGTGTTTTAGAAAGTAAATAATATAGTGAATCCCGAGCGTACTGTTGTGAGTGCGTTCGGGATTTCTAATTGTGAATGACATTAACTTGTTTCGTAATTATTTATTAAACTTTAAAAATAAGTCGTAATTATATTATGTAAACTATTTCAGTGTTTCAAAAACAAAAACAGACTTACCCATAAAAATATGTTAAAATACTAAAGATTGGAGTGAAATTATGAACAAGCGATATAACCTTACAATGATGTCTATTTTAGCGATATTTTTAATCGCGATGGATCAGATAACGAAATATATTATTGTTAAAACAATGAAAATCGGTGACAGTATTTCTGTAATCGGTGATATTTTAGAAATTACATCACATAGAAACCATGGTGCTGCATGGGGGATGTTACAAAATCAAATGACTTTCTTTTATATTATTACAGTTATCGTATTAGTAGCGATCGCTTTCTTTTATTATAAAGAAGCAATGTTCAATCCGATAATGCAGCTTGGCCTAACTTTAATTTTTGCTGGTGCAATCGGTAATTTTATTGATCGTCTATTACGTGGAAATGTTGTAGATTTTATTGATACTAAAATTATCAATTATGATTTCCCGATTTTTAATGTGGCTGATAGCTGTTTAACAATCGGTGTTATTGTCTTACTCTATGACATGTTATTTAACCAAAAAGAGGAGAAAAGAAATGGAAACATATAATTTTTTAATTGAAGAAGAAGAAGTAGGATCAAGAATTGATCGCTACTTAACAGATATGAATGAAGATTGGTCTCGTAACCAAATTCAGGACTGGATCAAACTAGATTTAGTAATCGTTAATGGAAAACCAGTGAAAGCGAACTATAAACTTCGCTTGGACGATGAAATTGTTGTTACTGAAAAACCTGTAGAGGAAATTGATTTGCAAGCTGAAGATTTAGGTATTGAAATTTACTATGAAGATAAAGATGTTGCAATTGTCTATAAACCAAAAGGCATGGTAGTGCATCCAGCACCTGGTCATCCGAATGGTACATTGGTAAATGGATTGATGTATGCGATTAAAGACTTATCAGGTATTAACGGCGAGATTCGTCCGGGTATCGTTCATCGTATCGATAAGGATACATCTGGATTACTTATGATTGCTAAAAATGATATCGCACATCGCGGACTTGTAGAACAATTGGTTGATAAGTCTGTAACGCGTAAATATACTGCACTGGTACACGGTGTCATTCCACACGAATTTGGTACGATTGATGCACCAATTGGACGTAATGTGCGTGATCGTCAGGAAATGGCGATAGTAGATAATGGTAAGCAGGCAGTCACACATTTCAATGTAATCGAAACATTTGATAAATATACTTTAGTAGAATGTGTATTAGAAACTGGACGTACACACCAAATTCGTGTACATATGAAGCATATTGGTTTCCCATTAGTTGGTGATCCTAAATATGGACCGAAGAAAACGATGGATATTGATGGACAAGCGTTGCATGCTGGTGTAATTGGATTTGAACATCCGGTTACTGGTGAATACATTGAACGTACAGCGCCAATACCTGAATATTTTGAAGAAATTTTAACGAAACTTAGAAAATAAAATGTAATTTTTCTATGATGATTGACATTGAAATTAATAGTGCTATTATTATATGTAATAAATCACACGTTAATGCTTTTAATTAAGTCCAGAGAGGCTTAAAAGGCGTCGAGGAATCCTCACGTCTATTTGACGTGAGGATTTTTTGAGGAGGGAATTAATGTGGATAAAAGAATCGTGCTGGATGATAAAGCTGTAGACCGTACGTTAACACGTATTGCGCATGAAATTCTTGAAAATAATAAAGGTGCAGATAATCTGGTACTTCTTGGTATTCGTACACGTGGCATTTATCTTGCTAACCGCATTCAGTCAAAAATTGAACGCATCGATGGTATTAAAGTACCGACAGGCATTTTAGATGTAACAAATTATCGTGATGATAAGACTGATCGCATCAGCTCGGATGTTATCGCTTACGAGATTGATACTGATATGAACAATCAACATGTTGTGATTGTTGATGATGTTCTTTTCACAGGCAGAACAGTACGTGCTTCTCTTGATGCGATATTAGACCATGTACGTCCAAAACGCATCAGTCTGGCAACGCTTGTAGATAGAGGACATCGTGAATTGCCAATACGTGCGGATTTTATCGGTAAAAATATTCCTACGGCAACTTCAGAAGAAGTCATAGTCTTATTAGATGAAGTCGATGAGCGAACACAAGTTTATATTAAATAACTCTTTTAAGTTGGTGCGAGACACCTGCAAAGGGTTTAAGTGAGTAATAGACACTTAAGTCTCTTTGCATGTGCAAAGAGACTTTTTTAATGGTAAAAAGGGAGGAAATTATGAATTCTACAAATGAAGAAATTTACGAAAGAACTGTTGAACCTGTACTCGATGTTCACGAAAAACCGAAAGCAAGTCAGTGGTTCTTACTGAGTTCACAACATTTATTTGCAATGTTTGGTGCAACGGTATTAGTACCTTATTTAACAGGGTTACCAGTGTCAGCTGCGTTAATTGCATCTGGTCTAGGAACGTTACTCTATATATTAATTACAAAAGGAAAAATTCCTGCCTACTTAGGCTCAAGTTTCGCATTCATCACACCAATTATCGTGGGTCTTAAAACCCATGAGATGGGTGAAATGTTAATGGCTCTTTTCATGAGTGGTTTAATGTACGTTATTATCGGACTGATAATCAAAATGGTTGGTGTCAATTGGTTACTTAAACTTTTACCACCAGTTGTAGTTGGACCGGTGATTATGGTCATTGGTTTAGGATTAGCACCAGTTGCAGTTAATATGGCAATGTATACAGATAGTGGTGCAATGAAGGGTTATAACCTTACATATTTAAGTATTGCATTGATTACACTGCTAACAGTAATTATTTTTTCTGTGGCAGTGAGAGGTTTCTTATCAATTATCCCGGTACTTATTGGAATAATTGTTGGATATATAACTTCTATCTTTCTAGGCGTAGTAGATTTCACAGGTATAGAAAAAGCACAATGGTTTGAAGCGCCTAAAGTATATTTACCATATGTTAATTATGAACCACAGTTTGATTGGGTATTGATAATGATTATGTTACCAATCGTATTTGTAACGGTTAGTGAACATATTGGTCACCAAATCGTAATTAATAAAATTGTAGGACGTAACTTCTTTAAAAATCCAGGATTACACCGCAGTTTAATGGGTGATGGAATTTCAACCATGGTCGCTTCACTGATCGGTGGACCACCGAGTACAACTTATGGTGAAAATATTGGCGTTCTTGCGATTACAAGAATTTATAGTATATGGGTGATCGGTGGTGCTGCAGTCCTTGCTCTTATTTTAGGATTTGTAGGTAAATTTACAGCACTTGTATCAAGTATCCCCACTCCCGTAATGGGTGGTGTGTCAATACTGTTATTCGGTATTATCGCTTCAAGTGGTTTACGTATGCTCGTTGAATCGAAAGTGGATTTTGGCGATAAGCGAAACTTAGTCATCGCCTCTGTCATTTTAGTTTTAGGGATTGGTAAAGCCCACATTGATCTAACAGTGAATCAAATTCATTTAAATATTGAAGGTATGGCATTAGCAGCTCTTGCTGGTATTATATTAAACGCTATCTTGCCTGAATCAAAAACACACGAGGATTACTAATATAAAATACAATAAAATGAAAAGGGGCTATTTACTTTGAGACATTTACACTCGATCACAGATTTATCTAACGAAGCAATCATGACTACGATTGAACGTGCAATCGATATTAAAAATGGTAATGTCGCTAATTTTCCAGAAATTTATGCAGCAAACTTGTTCTTTGAAAACTCGACACGTACAAAATGTTCATTCGAAGTGGCAGAACGCAAATTAGGTATGCAAGTGATTCCATTTGAAACGAGTACTTCATCAGTTACAAAAGGTGAAAGTCTATATGATACATGCAAAACACTGGAAAGCATCGGATGTAACGTTTTAGTCATCCGTCATCCAGAGAATGATTACTATAAACAGTTAGATGGATTAAATATACCAATTGTTAATGGTGGTGACGGGTCAGGACAGCATCCAACTCAATGTTTATTAGATTTGATGACGATCTATGAAGAGTTCGGAAAGTTCGATGGTTTAAAAGTAGTGATTTGCGGAGATATCTTGAACTCACGTGTTGCACGAAGTAACTACGATGCTTTAACTCGTTTAGGTGCAGAGGTTAAATTTGTAGCACCGGATGCCTGGATCGATAAATCAATACCCGCTGATTACGTAAATATTGATGATGTGATAGAAGAAGTGGATGTATGCATGTTACTGCGTGTACAACATGAACGTCATGATAAAGCATCATCGTTTACAAAAGAAGAATATAATAACAGATTTGGTCTTAATCAAGCGCGTTATGACAAGTTGAAAGATAATGCAATCATTTTACATCCTGCACCTGTTAATCGCGATGTTGAAATAGCTAGTGAACTAGTAGAAGCACCGAAAGCGAGAATCTTTAAACAAATGGAGAACGGTGTATATACTCGAATGAGTGTATTATCTCAAGTCATTGAAGGCAATCAGTAATAACGTGTAATAAGAATTAGGAAATTGTAAAATAAACATAAATCATATTTCAAGGAGTGCATACTATGTCAACATTACTTAGAGGCGGCAAAATATTAATCAATGGTGAATTAAAAGAGCGAGATATTAGAATTGAAGATGGAAAGATTACTGAAATCGGTGAAAAACTAAATGTCTATAATTCAGAAATTATCGAGCTAAACGGACAGTTTGTATCTCAAGGTTTTGTCGATGTGCACGTTCATTTACGTGAACCAGGTGGCGAACATAAAGAAACGATTGAAACAGGTACAAAAGCTGCAGCACGTGGGGGATTCACAACTGTATGCCCGATGCCGAATACGCGTCCTGTACCAGATTCAGTAGAAAACCTGGAGGCATTAAACGCTTCAATTGAAAAGAATGCGAAAGTTCGTGTATTACCATATGCTTCTATCTCAATGCGACAAAAAGGTGAAGAACTTGTTGATTTTAAAGCATTAAAAGAACATGGTGCATTCGCTTTTACAGATGATGGTGTCGGCGTACAAACTGCTTCAGTAATGTATGAAGCGATGCAACAAGCAGCAGCACTTGATATGGCAATAGTTGCACATTGTGAAGATAATTCACTGATTTATGGCGGTGCGATGCATGAAGGTAAAGTGAGTAAAGCATTAAATATTCCTGGCATCCCTTCAATTTGTGAAGCGGTTCAAATTGCTCGTGACGTGTTACTTGCTGAAGCAGCTGATTGTCACTACCATGTATGTCACGTTTCAAGCAAAGAAAGTGTCCGAGTTATACGTGATGCAAAACGCGCAGGCATTAAAGTTACTGCAGAAGTTACACCACATCACTTATTGTTAAATGAAGAAGTAATCACAAAAGATGACGCAATTCTTAAAATGAATCCGCCGTTACGTGCAAAAGAAGATCATGAAGCGTTAATAGAAGCTTTACTTGACGGAACGATTGATTTTATTGCAACAGATCATGCACCACACGCTGCTGATGAAAAAGCACAACCGATGACAAAAGCACCGTTTGGTATCGTTGGTAGCGAAACAGCATTCCCGTTATTATATACAAAGTTCGTTAAAAATGGGGACTGGACTTTACAGCAATTAATTGATTATTTAGCGGTTAAACCTGGGGAAGTATTTAACTTACCGTACGGGAAACCTTTAGAAGTTGGTGGTATTGCAGATATTACAATAATTGATTTAGAACAAGAATATGAAATCAAAGCTGAAGATTTCTTATCAAAATCAAGTAACACACCATTTATCGGTGAAAAAGTATTCGGTAACGTAACGAAGACATTTGTAGAAGGACAATTAGTTTATGAGGGGGCACACCATGCGTAATAAAAAATATTTAGTATTAGAAGATGGCACAGTATTTAATGGCTATGCATTTGGTAGCGATAAAGAAGTTGTTGGAGAAATCGTATTTAACACTGCGATGACAGGTTATCAGGAAACATTGTCTGATCCGTCTTATACAGGACAGATTATTACATTCACTTATCCGTTAATCGGTAACTATGGTATTAACAGAGATGATTTTGAAACATTAAATCCATCTTTAAAGGCAATGGTTATTCGAGAACTATGTGATTATCCAAGTAACTTTAGAAATACTGCAAGTCTTGATGAAACGTTAAAAAGTTATGATGTGCCAGGTATTGACGGTGTAGATACACGTCAATTAACACGCATCATAAGACAGCATGGTGTCTTACGTGCAGCACTTATCAATGATGCTTCTAAAATTGATGCAACAATTGCATCGTTAAAAACAACTGAGTTACCTACAGATGAAGTCGCGCAAGTATCTACAAAATCACCGTACATCTCAACAGGTAGTGACTTACGTGTTGTACTGATTGACTTTGGTAAAAAAGAAAATATCGTTCGAGAATTAAACTTACGAGGTTGTGACGTAACGGTAATGCCATATACAACATCTGCCGAAGAAATCTTACGTGTACAACCGGATGGCGTAATGCTTTCAAACGGACCAGGTAATCCAGAAGTTGTGACTGAAGGCATTGAAATGATTAAAGGAATTTTAGGGAAAGTACCTTTCTTCGGTATTTGTTTAGGACATCAATTATTCAGCTTAGCGTGTGGCGCAACGACTTTTAAATTAAAATTCGGTCACCGAGGCGCGAACCACCCAGTTAAAAACTTAGCAACAGGTAAGATTGAAATCACGTCACAAAACCATGGCTATGCAGTTGACGCAGATTCGATTGCAAACACAGATTTAGAAATTACGCATATCGCGTTAAATGATGGCACTGTTGAAGGTGTTAAACATAAAACGTTACCAGCATTTTCGGTACAATATCACCCTGAAGCATCTCCAGGGCCACATGATCCGAACTACTTATTTGATGAATTTATTGATTTAATGACTAACTTTAAGGAGCGTGCAAAATAATGCCTAAACGTAATGATATTAAAACAATTCTAGTGATTGGATCTGGTCCAATCATTATCGGTCAAGCAGCAGAATTTGACTACGCCGGCACACAAGCATGTCTTGCCTTAAAAGAAGAAGGATACAAAGTTATTCTTGTGAACTCAAATCCAGCAACCATCATGACAGATACAGAAATTGCAGATAAAGTTTACATCGAACCATTAACATTAGATTTCGTTGCGCGTATTATCCGTAAAGAACAACCCGATGCATTACTGCCGACGTTAGGTGGACAAACAGGTTTAAATATGGCTGTTCAATTAGAAGAAGCGGGTATCTTAAAAGAAAACAACGTTAAACTATTAGGTACAGAATTATCTTCTATCAACCAGGCAGAAGATAGAGACTTATTCAGAAGCTTAATGTACGAATTAAATGTACCGGTTCCTGAAAGTGATATCGTTAATACGGTTGAACAAGCAGTTGATTTTGCAAATGAAATTGGTTACCCAGTAATTGTACGCCCGGCATTTACGATGGGTGGTACAGGTGGCGGTATTTGTCACGATGAGAGAGAATTAATTGAAATCGTAATAAATGGTTTAAAATATTCACCCGTTACACAATGTTTAATTGAAAAATCAATCGCAGGTTATAAAGAAATTGAGTACGAAGTAATGAGAGACTCAAATGATAATGCAATTGTAGTTTGTAATATGGAAAACATTGATCCAGTCGGTATTCACACAGGGGATTCAATCGTAGTTGCACCTTCACAAACATTAAGCGATAAAGAATATCACATGTTACGTGACGTATCATTAAGAATCATTCGTGCGTTAAAAATTGAAGGTGGATGTAACGTACAGTTAGCATTAGATCCACATTCATTTAATTACTATATTATCGAAGTTAACCCACGTGTATCACGTTCATCAGCATTAGCTTCAAAAGCAACAGGATATCCAATTGCAAAGCTGGCTGCGAAGATTGCGGTTGGTCTAACATTAGATGAAATGTTAAATCCGGTAACAGGCACAAGCTATGCAGCATTTGAACCAGCGCTTGACTATGTTGTATCTAAAATTCCACGTTTCCCGTTCGATAAATTTGAAAAAGGTGAACGTGTACTCGGAACACAAATGAAGGCAACTGGAGAAGTCATGGCTATCGGACGTACATACGAAGAGTCGTTATTAAAGGCAATCCGCTCTTTAGAATATGGTGTACACCATTTAGGATTACCGAACGGTGAAAACTTCGAATTAGATTTCATTGAAAAACGTATTAAAGAGCAAGATGATGAGCGTTTATTCTTTATTGGTGAAGCAATTCGTCGCGGCATTTCTTTAGATGATATTCATGAATGGACGAAGATTGATTACTTCTTCTTAAATAAATTCCAGCATATTATCGATATCGAGCATGACCTAAAAGAACATATTGGTGATATTGAACGTTTAGAATGGGCGAAAAAATATGGCTTTAGCGACCGTGTTATTGCACATCGCTGGAATATGACAGAACGTGAAATCTATGATTTAAGACAAGCTAACAATATCAATCCAGTATTTAAGATGGTTGACACATGTGCATCAGAATTTGAATCGAATACCCCATACTTCTATGGTACATATGAAAATGAAAATGAATCTATCGTAAGTGATAAGAAGAAAGTCATCGTATTAGGATCTGGTCCAATCCGTATCGGTCAAGGGGTAGAATTTGACTATGCAACAGTGCACGCTGTATGGGCAATTCGTGAAATGGGTTATGAAGCAATTATCATTAATAATAACCCGGAAACTGTGTCAACGGACTTCTCTATCTCAGACAAATTATACTTTGAACCATTAACTGAAGAAGATGTTATGAACATTATTAACCTTGAAAAACCTGAAGGTGTAGTCGTTCAGTTCGGTGGACAAACAGCAATCAACTTAGCAGAAAAATTAACGAAATACGGTGTAAAAGTATTAGGCACTTCTTTAGAAAATTTAGACCGTGCTGAAGACCGTAAAGAATTTGAAGCGTTAATGCAAAGAATTGAAATTCCTCAACCATTAGGTAAAACGGCTACATCTGTAGAAGAAGCTGTAGATAATGCTAACTTTATCGGTTATCCGGTACTTGTTCGTCCATCATACGTATTAGGTGGTCGTGCGATGGAAATCGTATATAATGAGTCTGAACTTGTGGATTATATGAACAGAGCAGTTAAAGCAAGTCCAGAACATCCGGTATTAATTGACCGTTACTTAACAGGTAAAGAAATTGAAGTAGATGCGATTTGTGATGGTAAGACAGTGGTGATTCCAGGTATTATGGAACACATTGAACGTGCCGGTGTTCACTCAGGTGACTCTATCGCAGTTTATCCACCACAAACATTAACTGAAAAACAAATCGATACTTTAGTAGATTATACGAAACGCTTAGCGCATGGTTTAGAAATCGTAGGACTTTTAAACATTCAGTTTGTTATTGCGGATGAAGAAGTTTATGTTTTAGAAGTAAACCCACGTGCATCTCGTACAGTACCATTCTTAAGTAAGATTACAGATGTACCGATGGCAAATATCGCAATGAAAGGTATTTTAGGTGAATCATTACTTGAAAAAGGTTACAAAGAAGGTTTAGTACCATTTAAAGATGGCGTATTCGTAAAAGCACCTGTATTTAGTTTCTCAAAACTTAAAAATGTTGATATTACATTAGGACCAGAGATGAAATCAACTGGTGAAGTGATGGGGAAAGATAAAACCCTTGAAAAAGCATTATACAAAGGTTTAGTAGCAAGTGGATTACAGGTAAAAGATCATGGTACAGCATTGATCACTGTTGCAGATAAAGACAAACAGGAAGCGTTAGGTCTTGCGAAACGATTACATGAAATTGGATACCGTATTATGGCAACAAGTGGTACTGCTAAACTATTAAAAGAGAATAATATTCCGGCGGTAGAAGTAAGTAAGATAGGTACAGAATTTAACTTATTAGATGTTATTCGTGATGGACACGTTCAAATCGTTATTAACACAATGACAAATGGAAAGCAAACTGAACGTGATGGCTTCCAGATTAGACGTGATTCTGTTGATAATGGTGTACCATGCTTAACATCATTAGATACTGCACGTGCATTAATTGAAGTAATTGAGAGTATGACATTTAATATGAATCAAATGTAGGAGGGATCACAAATGCAGGAAGAAATGAGAGTCGTTAGTCAACAAAGTATCGCAAAAAATATTTTTGAAATTGTACTTGAAGGTCAAATTACGAAAGAAATGACAACACCTGGACAGTTTGTTCATATTAGAGTAGGGAATTCTTCTGAGTTTATGCTACGTCGTCCCATTTCTATTTGCGAAGTTGATCAATCTAAACATACATTAACTTGTTTATATCGTGCAGATGGTAAGGGTACTAAAGCATTATCACAATTAAAACAAGGTGATACTGTTGATATTCTCGCACCACTTGGACATGGTTTCCCTGTTGAAGCAGCAGGAAATACTGCATTACTTATCGGCGGAGGAATAGGTGTTCCGCCTTTATATGAATTATCGAAACAATTAAATGCACGTGGCGTTAAAACAATTCATGTATTAGGATTCCAATCAAAAGAAGATATGTTTTACCTGGAGCAGTTTAGTGCTTTAGGTGAAACACATATCGCAACGGTCGATGGTTCTTTCGGTACGCAAGGATTTGTCACTGATGTTATAAATGCATTACCTAAGATGTATGATACTTTCTATACGTGCGGGCCAATCGTGATGATAAAAGCGATAGAAAACGCATTACCGGATACACCAGGGTTCGTATCACTTGAAGAACGAATGGGATGCGGTATCGGTGCATGTTATGCATGCGTTTGTAAAGCTGATAATGAAGAAGGATATGTAAAAATATGTACAGACGGTCCTGTATTTGAGAAAGGAGCGTTAGCCCTATGAGTCGATTAAATGTTACTTTACCTGGCTTAGATTTGAAAAATCCAATAATGCCTGCCAGTGGTTGTTTCGCTTTCGGGAAAGAATTTGCGAACTTTTATGATTTAAATGAACTAGGTGCCATTATGATAAAAGCTGCGACACCTGAGTTACGTTTCGGTAATCCGACACCACGAGTTGCTGAAACTTCAAGTGGAATGATCAATGCGATTGGATTACAGAACCCTGGCGTTGATCATATTATTGCACATGAATTAAAATGGCTTGAACAATTTGAAACGCCGATTATCGCAAATGTTGCGGGGTCTAAAGAAGAAGATTATGTCGAGGTTGCTGAAAAGATTTCTAAATCACCTAATGTTAAAGCATTAGAGTTGAATATCAGTTGTCCAAATGTAAAAGAGGGTGGCATCCAGTTCGGAACTGACCCAAAAACAGCTGCTGAATTAACACGAAAAGTAAAAGCAGTATCTCAAGTACCTGTATATGTTAAATTATCACCGAACGTAACGAATATTGTAGAGATGGCAGAAGCAGTTGCTGAACACGCTGATGGTATTACAATGATTAATACACTTGTTGGTCTTCGTATCAATGAAAAAACGGGTGCTCCAATTATTGCCAATGTTGTCGGTGGACTTAGTGGACCTGCAGTCAAACCGGTAGCAATGCGTATGGTCTATGAAGTGCGTAAAGCCTTACCTGATTTCCCAATTATCGCAATGGGTGGCGTTACAGATGCACAGGATGTAATTGATTTTATTTCTGTGGGGGCTGATGCTGTTGCAGTAGGTACAGCAAACTTCCAAAATCCTAATGTTTGTGTAGATATCATCAACAGTTTACCTGCTTATTTAGATAAACTTGGTGTAAACCATATTCATGAATTAAAAAATAGAACACATCAATTACTGGAGGCAAAATAAATGTTTCATAAACCGATTATTGCATTAGATTTTAAAAATATGGATGAAGTAAATGCATTTTTAAAGCCATTTGATGAACCGTTATTTGTGAAAGTCGGTATGGAATTATTTATGCAGAATGGTCCGGAAATTGTGAAAGTGATTCGTAGTAAAGGCCATGAAATATTTTTAGACCTAAAACTTTATGATATACCTAATACCGTGCGTCAAGCCATGTTAGGCTTAGGAAAGCTAGATATACAAATGGTGAATGTGCACGCTGCAGGCGGAAAAAAGATGATGCAGGAAGCGATGAATGGATTGCGTGATGCAGGAAGTGAAGCGAAATTAATAGCTGTAACGCAATTGACAAGTACATCGGAAGCGGTAATGCAAAATGAACAAGGTATACCACTAACGATTGATGAATGCATATTAAATTACGCAACATTAACACGTGATGCTGGGCTTGATGGTGTTGTATGTTCTGCTAATGAAAGTAAAATGTTAAGAGATGCTTTAGGAGAAGACTTTTTAAAAGTAACTCCAGGGATTAGAACATTATCAGATGCTGTTGGAGATCAAGTGCGAGTGGCGACACCGGAATTCGCTAAAGAAAATGGTTCAACGCATATTGTAGTTGGTAGATCAATCACACAAGCTGATAATCCTGTAGAAAAATATTATTCAATAAAGAAAGCGTGGGAAAATCATGTTAAGTAAAAATATAGCGAAATCATTATTAGAAATTGGAGCAGTATCTTTACAACCAAATGATCCATTTACATGGTCATCAGGAATAAAAAGCCCGATTTATTGTGATAACCGTTTAACGATGAGTTATCCTGAAGTCAGAGATGAAATTGCTGAAGGCTTAAAAACATTGATCGAAGAACACTTCAGCGATGTAGAAGTTTTGGCGGGAACTGCAACAGCAGGTATACCCCATGCTGCTTTTGTTTCTCAAAAGATGAACTTACCGATGAGCTATGTACGTTCTTCAAGTAAGAAACATGGAAAAGGCAATCAGATTGAAGGGAAAGTTGAACCTGGGCAGAAAGTTGTTGTTGTAGAAGATTTAATTTCTACTGGTGGATCAGCAATCGATGCTGCTGATGCTTTAAAAGCGAATGGTGCTGAAGTTTTAGGAATTGTTGCGATATTTAGCTATCAGTTATCTAAAGGTAAAGAACGTTTAAGAGAGAGTGGCTATGAATATTACACATTAAGTGATTTTGATACGTTAATTCAAGTCGCTAAAGAAATAAACAAAATTGAAGCTAGTGATATAGACAGCCTAACTGAATGGCGAGACGCTTTATAATGTTAATTGAAACTGTTTAATGTATACTTACATTAAACAGTTTTTTTGAGGTGACAATATTGGCAGACAAATGGGGACATATTAATAAATTTATAAAGAATCCAACACCTGTGGCTGGAAAAAAAAGAATTGACACTGAAATTAAGGATAACGAAAAATTTTCTAAAAATAAATTGATTGCACAAGTTAAACGACCTATTAAAGAATTTGATTATCAAATCGATTCTTTCTTTAACTATGTTTATAGAACAATTGCAATGCCAAATAAAATTATTGATAATCCAAAAAGCAGTAAATATTTTTTCTTTGCAGCACTGAACTTTATCGTCTATTTACTGCTCATATTTGCACTTGGTGCATTTCATTCTACGCAATTTAATGTTGAATCAGGACTAAGAATGACTGTAAGTGGGGCAATTTTCTCTTTAATATCAATATTTTTTACATTTCTCATACAAATGGTGGCATTGAATCGTACGAATAATTTCTATAAAGTATTTGTTGATTCAATCAGTTATTACACTATATATAATCTATTTGTCATATTTGAGCTCATCGCATTATATTTTTCACCAGATACAGTGATGCTTTTTTATATCATTCGTTTCTTAATTATCATGACAATTCCATTTAAACTTTTTGTAACATATCGTGAAATGAATGACATAAAAATGGATGTCTTTCCTCTACACATCACATTTATCATTATCATGGTAATTTTTATCTTTATTTCTAAAGATATAGAGTGGTTAAACTTCTTTAAGTTTGAACCGACAAAATAAAACGAGACTGGAATATCCAGTCTCGTTTTATTTTTATATTTTTTATTTACCAAATATTTCATTGTTAATTTTTTCAGCAATGGTATCAATATCATCTGTAATCATTGATACATATAATTTTATTTTAGGTTCAGTACCAGATGGGCGTAGTGCAATCCATCCTTCTTCAAAGTAGAACTTTAATACATTTGCTGGTGGTAATTCTAATTTCGTGATACCTTCTGCAGTAGTGCTAGTCTGCGCTAAGAAATCTTCAGTTTTAATCACTTTAAATCCAGCGATTTCAGATGGTATGTTTTGTCGATTTTCACTCATGATTGTATCAATTTTGTCTTTACCTTCTTGACCTTCAAATGTATGTGAGAATAATTTTTCATGATAGTTACCATATTTAGCATATATCTCATTCATTGCATCTACAATTGTTTTACCTTCATTTTTTAATTCGCTTGCATGTTTAATAATCAATGGAACGATTTGTACGGCATCTTTATCGCGAATGAAAGGACCAGCCATATATCCATAGCTTTCTTCATATCCAAAGATATAGTTATAATCTTTCGTTTCTTCAAAAGAAGCAATTTTTTCTGCGATAAATTTAAAGCCAGTCAACACATCAAACATCTTCACATTATTTTGTTCTGCAATGACTTTACCTAATTCACTTGTCACAATAGACTTTACAGCTGCACGATTTTCAGTGTCTTGTGTTGATTGAATTCTATAATTTAGGAGTAATGCACCAAT
Organism: Macrococcoides goetzii; assembly: GCF_002742385.2. GTDB lineage: Bacteria > Bacillota > Bacilli > Staphylococcales > Staphylococcaceae > Macrococcoides > Macrococcoides goetzii. The sequence continues at coordinate 857,965 of NZ_MJBI02000001.1, read as the reverse complement.
TTGATTGCCATTAAAATAGTGGAATTGTCCATCAACTTGAGCGACAATACCCATTCTATCAGCATCCGGATCCGTCGCAATCAGTAAATCAGCATTGCTTTTTTTAGCATACTCAATGGCCATGTCAAAAGCATCGTGATCTTCTGGGTTTGCAGATTTTACTGAAGAGAAATCTGCATCAGGTACAGCTTGTTCTTTTACGACTTCATATTGTGTAAAGTTCAGTGCATCTAAAATCTCTGGAACAATTGGAACACTTGTCCCATGTAAACTCGTAAATACAACCTTTAAGTCTGAAGCTGGAATACTTTCAACTAAATTAAATACTTCCTGTTTATATGATTCAATGACGTTTGTATCTACGTATTCAATTAAACCTTTATTTATTAATTCTTCTTTATCTTCTGATTGTAAATTGAATACATCATCTATCTTATCAATAAATTCACTAACTTTTGCAGCACCTTCTAATGCTAACTGACCGCCATCCGGCCCATAAATCTTGATACCGTTGTATTCTGGAGGATTATGACTAGCAGTAATCATCACACCTGCATCTGTTTTAAGGTGTCTTACACAGTAAGAAAGTTCAGGTGTCGTATGATAACGGTCAAACATGAATGTTTTCACGCCATAACTACCAAGTACGCATGCAATCACATCACAAAATTCAGGTGAAAAATGACGTGTATCATAAGCGATAACGACAGTGGCATCTTTTTTCACTTCATTTAAATATTTTGCAAGACCTGTAGCTACTTTTTGCACTGTGTATTTGTTTAATCGATTCGGACCTAGACCGATTTTCCCACGGATACCTGCTGTACCGAATGCAAGTGCACCAACATATCCATCTTCTTTTAATGCTTCAGAAGTGGCCGAATAAACTTCTTGCGTAATTAAACTGTTTTCCAAATTTTTTTCCCATAATTCACGAACTGACATGTGCTTCCATCTCCTTAGTAATCATCATATATTTATTAAAACAGGTAATGATATCGTTTACAATTAATTTCTATTAGACTTTTCCCTATAATTTCTTTTTTAATACAACATATTCAAAAGGACTGAGGTCGTAAAAGTTTTTAATTGCAATGTCCTCATTATAGTTCGAAAGAATGACCATAAATTCACCCATTCTTGGTAGGTTGACGATATGATGTAATGGTGTTGGATTAAAAAGTAAAATGAGTTCAGATTTTGAATCAAATAATAAAATACCGAGCAAAGGATGTTCCAATTCAAAAGGTATAATGCGTTTATTGATTTTATCGATATTTTTAGTTCTAAAAATGCGATGTTCATTTCTAATTTGAATGGCTCTTTTTATCAGATTGATATCTTCTTTGTATTTTATGCGTCGGTTCCAGTCAATGCGGTTGATGAAGTCACTTAAATTATACGTATTCCCATGGCCATATTTAGTTCTGTAAAATTCCTGACCGGCATGTAGAAACGGGGTACCCAGTGATAAAATTGTAAAGACGGTTGCTAACTGATGGATCATATTTTTTTCTGCTAAAGATTTATTACTCGTATAGTTGATGCGATCAAATAATGTATGATTATCATGAACTTCTACATAGTTCACAGTTTGGTTGACAGGTAACTCGCCTTTCAGTCCAATAAATATATTGAACATTCTTTCATAATACCTACCACCACCATTAAAATATCCTCGATCCATCAAATTAAAGTTATTACCTTTTAATGTATCTCTAAAATAATCATTGAAAAAATGTATCTCCGGAAGTTTATATGCGTTTTCATGTGTTGTCTTAAGTTCTTTCGGAAGTGCTGTAGCGAGATCCCAGCCTTCACCAAGTAAAAATGCATTTGGATTATCCTGCATGACAACAGATTTAATTTCCTGCATAGTATCAATATCAATCGTTCCCATTAAATCAAAGCGAAACCCATCAATTTTAAATTCATGGATGTAATATTTAATCGTATCAACAAAGAATTTACGCATCATTAGACGTTCTGTCTTTGTGTCATTACCGACGCCTGTTCCGTTGCTTACTGTACCGTCCTCATGATATCTAAAGTAATATCCTGGCACGAGCTTATCAAAACTTGAATTCGGCATGTAGAATACATGATTAAATACTACGTCTAATATGACACCAATACCTTTTTCATGAAATGCATGGACAACATGTTTTAATTCCTGAATTCTTTTTGCGGCATTAGCAGGTTGTGTTGAATAACTGCCATCGATTGTCTGAAAGTATTCAGGATCGTAGCCCCAGTTATATGCTTTTTCAAATTCTATATCGTCAACTCGCGCAAAATCATTGATAGGTAATAATTCTACATGCGTAATACCTAATTGAGTCAAGTAATCAAATCCTGTTGATTCACCTGTAGCAGTCGTTGTATGGGGTTCGATTAATCCAAGTAATTTACCTTTATTCTCTGGAGAAACCCCACTATTAGGATGCATCGTAAAATCTCTTACATGTACTTCATAAATAAGTGCATCTTTTTGCATTGTTTCAGGTCGTGATAGGTCATAGAAACCGTCGATGTTCGTTTTATTAAAATCGATAACGACAGATTCAGTAGCATTCAATGTTAAACCTTTTGAATATGGATCATTTACCTGAATCCATTGGTGGTTAATATATGCATCATAATGATAACTTTGGAGATGGTAATTTCCATATAAAGTGATACGGTGTGTACCATCTTTTAATTTCTCCATCGTATGACTCTTATCATTAATATTGAGCTTAATAACTTTTGCAACTGGTGACCAAACTGTAAATGTAGTTTTATTGTCACGAACAATTGCACCAAACTCATGTTCACGCGCATCAAACATTTGTTCAAACGTATCCGTTTGGGTAACTTTACCTAAGATTACAGGTATTTTTAACTGTTTGATATGAATAAAAAATTTATCTGAAATATCAATCGGTCTATCTGTTTTAAACTTATAGTAAGAATGATTTTCAAAATGATTCGTTTCAATTAAATCGAGATTATGTACAAATTTATTGCTGACAAGTTGAATCGTCTTAAAATAGTTTTGTGGATTTTCGACTAAATCATAATGTAGCGTGATAATCTGAAAATCATCAATATATGCTGTGCTCATAACAACCTCCTGATACGATTATTATATCGAGTTTTTCAGATATTAGTAAATAAAATGATATTATTATTAAAATTAAGATGACAGATGTATACTAATAATATATAAGCATTTGTGTTATAAATTTTATTATGGTTAACGCCATACAAGTTAACACGAATGTAATGATTTCTTTGGGTTAATTCACACTAATTGACGTAATATTTACAAAATTATTATATAATAAAAGATAGAGAATAGAAGCGGTAAGGGGTGAGGGCATGATAACAGATTTAGACAAATATTTATTTCACCAGGGAACACACTATCAATCTTATTCATTTTTAGGTGCACATTATAAACCGGAGACTAAAGAAACAACATTTAGTGTATGGGCACCTAATGCTTTAGAAGTATCAGTTGCATTAGATGAAAATAATTGGACAGGGAATCATTTTCATCTAACTCGAGTTGAGGATAGTGGTATTTACACTGGAACGTTCAAAGTACAGGAGAATACTGCATATAAATACAAAATAACGCCTCAGAATGGAGAACCGTTTTTAAAAGCGGATCCTTATGCATTTTATGCAGAGAAACGACCACTTACAGCTTCAATCGTTCGTGATATTGATTATATCTGGCAGGATAAGCAATGGATGAATAAACGTAAGCAATATAATCATCTATCTTCTCCGATGAATATTTATGAAGTGCATCTCGGAACATGGAAAAAGCATAATGCTGAGCGAACACCAGAAGATACGATAGATACTTATACCGATAAAACGCACTTTTCATATATTGAAATGGCAGAAAAGCTCGTTCCATATTTAGTTGAAATGGGTTATACACATGTTGAACTGATGCCGATAACTGAACATCCTTTTGATTTAAGCTGGGGCTATCAGGTAACTGGATATTATGCACCGACTTCAAGATTTGGCACACCTCAGGATTTTAAATATTTTATCGATCAATGTCACCAGCATAATATCGGTGTCATTCTTGATTGGGTACCCGCACACTTTTGTAAGGATGAACATGGATTACGTATGTTTGACGGTACACCATTATTTGAATATCAGGATATGTACCGTGCTGAAAAACGTAGCTGGGGAACATTGACCTTTGATTTTGGACGTACAGAAGTTCAGAGCTTTTTAATTTCAAATGCTATTTTCTGGTTGACTGAATATCATATTGACGGCTTAAGAGTTGATGCAGTGCATAGTATGACAGACCTCAATTTTGAGAACCATGAAGATCATGAAAAGATTTATAACGATGAAGGAACAAATGAACATAAAGAAGCGGTAGCTTTTATAAAGAAATTAAATGATGAAATCCATAAAGCTGTACCACATGCAATTATGATAGCAGAAGATTCCTCAGATATTACGTCCATTACAACACCTGTTAAAGATGGCGGATTTGGATTTGATTACAAATGGGATCTCGGATTTATGCACGATACATTAGATTATTTTGAAATAGCTCCGGAAGACAGACAAAGCCATCATAATCACCTCAATTTCCCGATGATGTATCGATATAATGAACATTATATTCTGCCTTTTTCACATGATGAAGTTGTGCATGGTAAATTATCAATGCTTGATAAAATGCCAGGAGATGAATGGAGAAAGTTTGCACAATATAGATTATTGTATGGCTATCAATTGACCCAACCTGGTAAGAAACTAAACTTTATGGGTAGTGAAATTGGAATGTATGCTGAATGGAAAGATAAAGAACAAGTAGACTGGTTCTTATTGGATTATCCTGTACATAGTGGCTTACATCGATTCATAAAAGATTTTAATAAATTGTATTTAAGAGAAAAAGCATTATTTGAACAGGATTATAGTCACGATGGATTCCAATGGATTGATGCAGATAATAATGAACAGCGTTTATTAAGTTATATACGTCGGGCAAAAGATGGTACTGAACTCATCGTACTATTAAATTTCTCACCTGAAGTTTATTATGATTTCAAAGTTGGTGTATCACAACCAGGAAAATATCGTGAGTTATTTAATTCAGATGCAAAGCAATATGGCGGATCAAATCAGATAATATCAAAATATTTATTTAGTAATCCAAACCCTATGCATGGTTTAAATCATTCAATTCAAGGGAAAATACCACCATTAGGTTTTGTTATTTATAAGAAAGTTAAAGAGCGAAAAAATTTATCTAAGTAAAGGATTTTTTGCAAGAAAACTATAAATAATTTTAGAATAGGGGATTTCAAAATGGCTAAAGAAATTGTTGGTATGTTATTAGCAGGTGGTAAAGGTACAAGGTTAGGTCAATTAACAAAAAATGTGGCAAAACCAGCAGTACCATTTGGGGGGAAATATAGAATCATCGATTTTACCTTAAGTAATTTAACGAACTCAAATATTAATACAGTAGGTGTGCTCGTTCAATATGCACCTTTGATGTTAAATCGCCATATTGGCATGGGTAAACCTTGGTCGCTGGATAAACTTGATGGTGGCGTTACAGTTCTTGCACCGTTTGCTAATCAGACTGGTGCTTCATGGTTTGAAGGAACAGCTGATGCAATTACAAAAAATATTCATTTTATCGATCAATATGACCCTGAATATTTATTGATTTTATCAGGTGACCATATTTATCAAATGGACTATCAGGCAATGCTCAACCATCATAAGGAAAAGAATGCAGACGCAACGATTTCTGTAATCGAAGTACCTTTTGAAGAAGCAAGTCGATTCGGTATTTTAAACACGGAAGATGATCTTAAAATTTATGAGTTTGATGAGAAACCAGCAGTTCCTAAAAATAATCTAGCTTCTATGGGTATTTATATCTTTAATTGGAAAGTATTACGTGAATATTTAGTTGAAGACGAAAAAGATACACAATCTGAACATGATTTCGGGAATGATATCATCCCAAAAATGTTAGAGGATAATAAATTGTTATATGCTTATCGTTTTGATGGATACTGGAAAGATGTAGGGACTATACAGTCATATTGGGAAGCAAATATGGATTTATTAAATGAAGATTTATCTGAATTATTAAATAGTAAGACATGGCCGACATTTTCTCATGAGGCTAATTTACCACCTCAATTTATCGGTAGTGAGGCTAATATAACTGATTCTTTAATTTGTCCTGGGTCATTTATCTTTGGTCACGTTGAACACTCCGTTTTATTTAGTGAAGTAACGGTTGGTAATGGTACTTTCATTAAAGACTCTATTATTCACCCTAAAACAGTAATCGGTGAAAACTGTAAAATTGATAAGGCGATTATCATGGATAAAATAAATATTCCTGATGGCACTGTAATAGATGGCAATACTAGTGAAGAACCAATTGTAGTTGGACCAGATAATTTAAGCGAGTTCACAGGGGGTACTAAATAATGAGATCATTAATGGGATTAATCAATATCGAAAATGAACATGACTTTTTAGAAGAATTAACTTATTTTAGAAATGGTGCAAGTGTTCCATTTGCAGGACGTTATCGTCTTGTGGATTTTAGTTTATCGAATATGGTAAATAGCGGTGCAAATGAAGTTGCTCTATTTGTTAATCAGAAATATCGTTCATTAATGGACCATCTGGAAAATGGTGATAACTTTGGATTAGATGATAGACAATCTCGTTTATTCGTTTTACCTCCTGATTGGCATGATCCGACAGATATTTCTCGTGGTGACTTGCGTCATTTCCATAACAACCGTGATTTCTTTACAAGATCAAAAGCAACAGATGTTATTATTTCAGGGTCACAATTTATTGCCAATACCGATTATAAAGAAGCATTTAAACATCATATCGAAAGTGATGCGGATATTACACTGATTACAGAACAAAAAGAACATTTAGAAGAGATGCATCAGCCATTGCTACGTGTCAATATAGATGGCGATCGTGTAACATTTTTAAATCATGATCAGGAGAATCATCATATATTTACAGGTACTTATATTGTTAAAAAAGAAAAATTATTTGAAATTATGGATTTCTGTATTCAAAATTATAAAGATAATTTCTTTGTCCAAGGTATTCAGGAACGTATGCACGAATTAAATATTAAGTATTTCGATATCGAAGAGACAACGATGTATATCAATTCTTTAAAAGCATTTTACAAGTGTAATCTTGATATTTTAGATCCTGATAAATATAAGAAAATATTTATGAAGGAAAACCGTATCAAAACTAAGATTTCTAATCAACCACCTACAAAGTATAAAGATGGCTGTATCGTTAAAAATTCAACCGTTGCTAACGGATGTGTGATTGAAGGCCATGTTGAAAATAGTATCTTATATCGTGGTGTAGAAGTTGAAAAAGGTGCAGTGATTAAAAATTCAATTATTATGACAAATTGCTGTATTCATAAAGATGCTTACATTGAAAATGTAATACTTGATAAGGATGTTACGGTTAATGAACATCAAAAGTTAATTGGATCGACAGATAAACCATTTGTAGTTGCCAAAAGACAAACAATTTAACAGAAAGTTGGAAGATAATAATGAAAAAAGTATTGTTTGTGGCCTCAGAATGTACACCATTCTTTAAATCTGGAGGACTTGCCGATGTAATCGGTAGTCTTCCAAAATATTTAAATCAAACGAATCAATGTGAAGTTCGTGTCATTTTACCGATGTATGCAAGCCTGAAAAAAGAATACCGAGATATGCTTGAAGAAGAAATGGTTTACCAGACACCTGTTGGCTGGCGTTTTCAATATACACGTATATTATCTTTAGAATTAGAAGGCATTAAGTATTACTTTGTTGATAATTTACAGTATTTCGGTCGTGATGGTATGTATGGATATGAAGATGACTGTGAAAGATTTGTATTCTTTTCAAATGCAGTAATAGAATTTATCTATCGCAGTGATTATAAACCTGATATATTACACGGACATGACTGGCAAGCAGGTGCAGCTGTAGCAATTTGTAATATTAAACGACCGGTAGAAGGTATTAAGACTGTCTTTACCATCCATAATATTAAATATCAAGGTTTACTGATGTACGATGCTTTTGAAGATGTGTTTAACTTAGATAGAACACATTTTGCAGGCTTTGAATGGAACGGCATGTTAAATTTACTTAAAGCTGGTATCTTCCATGCAGATAAGATTACAACAGTTTCTCCAAGCTATGCTGAAGAAATAAAGACACCTTATTACGGAGAAGGTTTAGAAGATTTGCTGAATATGCGTCACCATGATTTAATAGGTATTGTGAATGGCATTGATGTTGATGATTATCACTCAATGAAAGATCCGTCAATACCGGTTAATTTCAAAAGTTCAATCCCTAAAAAGCAAGAAAATAAGACCATTTTACAAGAGAAAATTAATTTACCTGTCAATAAAGATATCCCTATGTACGCGATTATTACAAGAATGGTTGAACAAAAGGGACTCGATCTTGTTATGCGTATATTAGAAGAATTTGTTCAGCAAGATGTTCAAATTGTTATTTTAGGTAATGGTGATTATCGATATGAACAATATTTCCATTATTTAAGCGATAAGTATCCTGATAAAGTGAGTTTACATCTTGGATTTAATGAAGCATTTTCAAGAGAAATTTATGCTGCAAGTGATTTCTTTATTATGCCATCATTATTCGAACCATGTGGGTTAAGTCAGTTGATAGCACTTCAGTATAAATCAATACCAATCGTTAGAGAAACAGGTGGATTAAAAGATACTGTTATGCCATTTAATTATGTGACACATGAGGGTACTGGTTTAAGTTTCGCTAATTATAATGCACATGAATTACTTGACCGCTTATATGCTTCATTAGCAATTTATAGAAATAAAGAAGAGTACAAATCATTAATTAAGAATATTACCAAAGTAAATCATAGCTGGGATGCATCAGCTCAAAAATATCTAGAGATCTATTAAGGAGACTTCAATGAAAACTTATTCAAAAACAGAATTCCGTGAACGCCTGGAGATGAAATTAACGAACAAAAGAAATACAACATTAGAAGATACGACAGATACAGATTTATTCTATGCGATTTGTTCAATTTTAAAAGATGAAATCAACCAAGCGAGTGTTGAAACGAAAAAAACTAATATAGAAAGAAAAAAACGTCAAATCAACTATTTATCTATGGAATTTTTAATTGGTCGTTTAATTGAAAGTAACTTATTAAATGCAGGTTTATTAGATGTTTGTAACGAAGTATTAACTGAATTAGGACGTGATCCTAAAAAAGTTTATAGTGAAGAAAATGATGCTGGACTTGGTAATGGTGGATTAGGACGACTTGCAGCCTGTTTCTTAGATTCTATCGCGAGTCTTGGTTATTTAGGTAATGGTTTTGGTATTCGTTATCGTTATGGATTATTTGAGCAACGCATCGTCAATGGTACGCAAATTGAATTACCAGATAACTGGTTACAAGAAGTATATCCTTGGGAAACACGTAAAATAGATGAAGCGATGCATGTTAACTTCGGCGGTGAAGTATCAAGTGAAGTCGATGAGCATGGTAATTTTAAATTCACGTATCACAATCAGGAAACAGTATTAGCTGTACCATATGACGTGGGTGTAGTGGGATATGACAATGACGTTGTGAACCAGTTAAGATTGTGGAGCGCTGAATTACCATCAGACGTTATCGATTATGGCAATTATAAAAATAGATTAGAACATATGCAGAATGTTGAACGTATCTCAGGGTTCTTATATCCGGATGATTCGACTGAAGAAGGACGTTTCCTGCGTCTAAAACAACAATATTTCTTAGTATCATCAACGATTCAGACATTAATTAAACAGTTTAAAGAAAAATATGAATTACCAGTGACGCAGTTCCATGAATACCATTGTATTCAAATTAATGATACACATCCTACATTCGGTATCCCTGAACTCATGCGTATTCTAATGGACGAAGAAGGCTTAGGATGGGATGAAGCCTGGTCGATTGTTACTAAGACATTTGCTTATACGAACCATACAATCATGCAGGAAGCATTAGAAAAATGGCCAGTAAGTCAAGTTCAAAAGGTAAATCCAAGAATCTTTATGATTATTAATGAAATTAATGAAAGATTCTGTCGTGAAGTATACGAGAAACATCCAGAAATGCGCGACAAAATAGCTGATTTAGCAGTGATTAGTAATGATGTTGTGCATATGAGTAAGCTAGCTATCGTGGGCTCGTTCTCAGTAAATGGTGTTGCAGCACTTCATTCTGAAATTATTAAAGATCATACATTTAATGATTTCTACAGAATCCAACCTGAAAAATTCAATAATAAAACAAATGGTATTACGCACCGTCGTTGGTTAATGACAGCAAACCCAGGCTTAACGCATTTAATCAATGATGCAATAGGTGATGCATGGCATAAATCACCACAAGAATTAACACAGTTAATGCGTTATTATAACGATGAATCATTCTTAAAAAAATTAGCTGATGTAAAGTTAGAGAATAAGCGTGTATTAAAAGAAGTGATCTATCAAAAGACCGGTATCGAAGTTGATGAAAATTCGGTATTTGATGTACAGGTTAAACGCCTACACGAATATAAACGTCAATTGCTGAATGTATTACACATTATCTATCTATACAATGAAATTAAACGTAAACCATCAATAAAAATACAGCCAAGAACATTTATCTTTGGCGCGAAGTCTGCACCAAGTTATCATATTGCAAAAGAAATTATTAAGTTAATTCATTCTGTAGCACAAGTAGTGAATAATGATGCTGATGTAGATAACAGAATTAAAGTAGTATTTTTAGAGAACTATAATGTAACACTTGCAGAAGATATTATGCCAGCTGCTGAAATCTCTGAACAAATATCTACAGCATCTATGGAAGCATCTGGAACTGGTAATATGAAGATGATGATGAACGGTGCCGTGACACTTGGTACAATGGATGGTGCGAATGTTGAAATCGCTGAATTAGTAGGTAAGGAAAATATCTTTATCTTTGGACTAAGTTCAGAAGAAGTGATTAACTACCAGAACAATGGTGGTTATCAGGCGGAAGCTATCTATCAAACAGATGGACGTGTTAAAGGTGCGATGGATGCACTTAAAAACGAACAGTTCGGCCGTGACTTTGCATTTAATGATCTATATTATCATGTGCTTACAAATAATGATCCATATTTCTTATTAAAAGATTTTAATTCTTATGTTGATATTCACTTAACTGCGATGGCAACATATCAGGATAAGAAGAAATGGAATCAAATGAGCTTGATGAATATCCTGAAATCAGGACAATTCTCAAGTGATAGAACAATCCAGCAATATGCAACTGATATCTGGAAATTAGTATAGTAAGAGTTTGACCAATCCCGAGTGAAGGGTTGGTCTTTTTTATTTGCTGGCAGAGATATAGCGGAATCGATGGTATTAAGACTAAGATACCGCTAAAAGTACATAGTAATAGCGGAATCGATGGTATGAAGAGTGAGATACCGCTAAAGGTACAGAGTAATAGCGGAATCGATGGTATGAAGAGTGAGATACCGCTAAAGGTATAGAGTAATAGCGGAATCGATGGTATTAAGACTAAGATACCGCTAAAAGTACATAGTAATAGCGGAATCGATGATATGAAAAGTGAGATACCACTAAAGGTAGTAAGTATTAGCGGAATTACTATCTAAAAATAAACAATATCGCTATTACTTTCACTATAAATCTATTCTCTGATAATATATAATATAAATAAATGGAAGGAGTGGATAAAATGACTAAACATATCATGAGTGTCAATGCATCGATGTCTTTATATCGATCAACTTTAGTACCAGGTAAATTAAATTTATATGATGACGTCATAACTTTTGAAGCACAGGGTCCCTTGGCAGGAACTGAAGTAAAGGATACTTTTTTATTAGATGAAATTAAGAGTATCAAAAGCGGCATCTCAACAGTTCCATTCCGTATCGCGATTATGGAAAACAACGGTGAATCGTGGCTGTTTGATCAAGTGAATCGAAAGGAAGCAAAAGCATTTGTAGAAGCATATAAAGCAACCGTTGGATAATTACCTGACGGTTTTATCTTGTGTTTAACATTCTAAAAGCATCTCACCTTTATAACATGTATTATTTTATAATACATGTTATATTTAAGAAGTCGTGGTATTGTTGAAGCATTATATCAGGCTGGGGCATTCGTAATTATCGCTGACATTGATGAGGAGAATGGTCAGAAAGCATCTGAGGATGTACAAGGTCAATTTATTAAATTAGATGTAACTGATCAGCTGACTTGTAAAGCAATCATCAAAGAAATAATTGATGAGCAAGGAAAGTTTGATATATTATGTTCAAATACAGGGATTTTTCCACAGGTGATGATTGAAGACATGACTGAGGAAGATTGGGACAAAACACTTAATATTAACTTAAAAGGGATGTTTAATATAACGCAACAAGCATTAATAGCGATGAAAGAAAAGGGTTATGGTCGTGTCATTCTTACATCTTCTGTGACTGGTCCAATTACGGGTTATCGAGGATGGGCACATTATGGTGCATCAAAAGCGGGTCAGTTAGGTTTTATGAGAAGTGCTGCTTTAGAATATGCAAAGTATGGTATTACTATCAATGCAATTCAGCCCGGTAATATATTAACAGCAGGCTTGAAAGCACAAGGTGAAGATTACTTAAAAGGAACTAAAGCGATTGTACCGACGCATGAACTCGGTGAACCGATAGATATCGGATATGCTGCAGTGTTCTTTGCATCAAAAGAAACTAAATATATTACGGGTCAAAGTATAGTCGTTGATGGTGGACAAATTCTGCCTGAAGAACCTAACGGTATTTTGTAATTAAGCTAATCATTGTTATAATGAATGTAAATATAATACTTATACACTAGGGGTGCACTTCAGTGCTGAGAGGATTCATCCGACCCTTTGAACCTGTTGGTTAATGCCAGCGTAGGGAAGTGGGAAGATACCTATACCTTACGTGTATAGGTATCTTTTTAGCGAGGAGGAATAGAATGTTTACGGAACGTATTTGGCAACGTGTTGAACCTATTTGGAGTTCTTATCTTGATCATCCTTTTGTGAAAGGATTAGCGGATGGTACACTTTCAAAAGAAAAATTTCAGCATTGGTTGAAACAAGATTATGTATATTTAATTGAATATGCTAAATTAATGGCGATTGGAAGTGCTAAATCTAGAGATTTATCTACGATGAGTACATTCGCACATTTGTTGCATGGCACTTTATTTATGGAGATGGATTTACATCGTAAATATGCAGCATCTTTTGGCATATCTTCTGATGAACTTGAAGCTACTGATTCAGCTGCCACAAACACTGCTTATACGAGTTATATGCTGAATCATGCACAACGTGGAGGTGCTGAGCATGTCGTTGCATGTCTACTAGCATGCGCATGGAGCTACAATTATATCGGTAAATCATTAGCACAAATGCCTGGTGCACGCGATGAAAGTAATCTTTATCACGACTGGATAGCAACCTATTCTGGTGAAGAATTTACTGAATTAACGAATGAAGCAATCAGATTAATGGATGCGTTGACTGAAGGTAAGCCTGAAGCGGAATTAGCAGAATTAGAAGAAATGATCGTTAAGACAAGTTATTATGAATATATGTTCTGGGATATGTGTGAAAATCTTGAAACATGGCCAATCCCACAAAAATAAACCTAGGCATTTTCCTAGGTTTTTATTTTTCAAATAAAACGAGTTCTTTAACAAGTGTGCGATAGAAATCAATTAATTCTCCTGGTGTATGGAGTAAATTTGTCATATTACCGCCAATCTGATCCATATGATCCCAGCCATACATTCTAGGAACAACATGCCATATACCACGATCTATCATCACCTTTTTGTTGTAAGATTTAGGTTCGGTGAATGGACCTTCAGCAGAAATTGCTGGGACAAGTCCATCATTTTCCCACCATTCTGGTGTACCTGATATTGTACTGATCATACCTGTAAGATAGAAAGGGGCAAACATCCCGACATTTGCAATTTGATATTTCGTGAAGAAACTTTTATGTGTAGCAACAGTCGCATAACTTTTATATCGAATGTTGGGATTAATTGAAAGCTTGTTATTGATTTCCTCTGAACCTTTTAATGTTAAGTCATAAAAGCCGTTGTCAGTAGTCTGCCAAAGCTTATTCGCTCTAACACGTTTAATGTATGCAAAGTAACTTTCATCTTTTTGTTGACGTAACCCCCATTGACCAAAGCCCCAGTCTACTTTAAAGCTTGCTAAACCTTCGTTCTCAACGAGACGATAAAAAAATGATTTAATCAAATTCTTATTACCTAATCGATCTGCAATATAAGTTCCATTATGAGGTGTGCCAATTGTCGTAATTGTATTGATCATATCATCTTGTCCACCTATAAATAGAGGAGCAACTTTTAAATGGTGGGCGTTTGCATAGGCTACTTCTTCAGGACGACCAAAACGTAACATATGCTCTAATATACGAATTGTCTGTCCGCCCATACTATGACCTATGAAATGCACTTTTTTACCTGGCTGCCAATCTGGAAAAATGCCCTCATATGTCTTACCGAAACGATGATGCCCAAATTTCTTACTATGAAAAGCACCATAGTCTACACGTCCACCTTTTATATAATAATATAATTCAACAGCACGGTCATAACTTGAGGTCATAGCACCTATGCTTGCTTCATAAATATTATAGCCTTCAATATTTAATGTAGAAGTTATATTAACTTTTAAACCACCCCAATAAGGCATTAACCCATGCGGTGTATTGTCCCTTGCAAATCCCGCAAAACCATGGACTAAAATAATCGGCTCTTTGTTAATTTTTAAATCATTGTCTGCTACTTTCTCAGGTATAATCGGTGCACGTTCTGTAAGTAATGTTGTAAGACGTTTACGCATTATCAAAACTCCTTCAACAAAATAAGATCTTAAAAAATTGTTTAATATATTATATCATTTCAAAATATTTATATCAGAATCTAAAATTATATATTGACCATGACGTAACGTTATAGTTTAAAGTAACATTGTAAGGAGGTCGGATATGAATATTAAAAAAGTATCTGAATTAACAGGTGTAAGCATAAGAACTTTGCATTATTATGATGAAATCGCCTTACTATGTCCAAATAAAAAGGATAACGGATATCGTGAATATAATGATTTAGATTTAGACAGACTTCAACACATAATGCTCTATCGCAAAATGAATCTATCACTAAATGAAATCAAAGCGCTATTAAACAACAATGCAAATATGATAGATGTCCTTACAGATCAACGAACAAGATTGGAAGCGCAACAACAACAGATTCATTCAATGATTACACTAATCGACCAAACAATAAAAAGTAAGAAAGAGGGTAGTAAGATGACACCAGAAGAAAAATTTAAAGGGATTAATTTTAACGATAACCAGTATGAACAAGAAGCTCGTAAGAAGTATGGGGATAAAGCAGTAGATATATCACAAAAGAAAATTAACCAGCTTTCAGATAATGGTAAAGATCAGCTTTCACAGGAATGGATAGATATATTCGTGACATTTAATCAATTAAAAGATAAACCTATTGAAGACCAAACAGTCTTACAGCATACTGAAAAATTTTATCACTTTCTAAATAAAAATTTTGGAACTTATTCATTAGATGCCTTTTATGGATTAGGTGATATGTATATAATTGATGAACGATTTACCAACAACATCAATCAGTATGGCGAAGGACTTGGGGAATATATGAGTGAAGCAATGAAATATTATGCTACGATAAATTCTTAAAACAGCGCATCAGCTGTTTTTATTTTGCATAAATTTAACTATGCAAAATAATTATTATACGTTAAAAATAAAGTCCTTAGTAATAAATTTTTTCAAAGACTTTTAAAAATTCAGAATTTAATATAAAATGTTATTAACAAATATGAAAAATAGGTGACATGATGATAAAACCAGTAAAAATAAAAAAAGGTGATACAATCGCCATTGTATCTTTATCTAGTGGCATGGCAGGCGATGATGATTTCATATGGAGAACGAAGCAGGGCTTAGAAAGACTTGAATCTGTATTCGGGTTAAAATATAAAGTAATGCCGAATGCATTAAAAGGTTCGGAATATTTATATGCATATCCTGAAAAAAGAGCAGAAGATTTTAATCAGGCAGTTTTAGATCCAGAAGTTAAAGCAATTATTTGTACAATAGGCGGTACCGAATCAGTGCGTATTATGTCTTATATAGATGTAGAAGCGTTTAAACAGAATCCAAAGATTTTTATGGGATATTCAGATACGACAGTACAACATCTTTATTTCTATCAGCACGGAATAACAACATATTATGGTCCTGCACTGTTAACTGACTTTGCTGAAAATGTAAAGATGGATGAATATACAATCAGTCAAATATTAAATTTACTTTTTACTGATAATCCAGTTGGGCGTATATATACTTCAGAAACTGTGCGTAAATTTGGATTGTTATGGGATGAGATTGCTAAAGATTTTGAGCGAGAAAATTTACTCAATACAGGGTACGAAGTGATTAATGGCGTAGGTAAAGTTCAAGGACACTTAATAGGTGGCTGTGTTGAATCGTTAAATCATATGCAAGGCACGAAATACTTTCCAGAATTATCAGCATTTAAAGATGCGATTCTGTTCCTTGAAACATCAGAAAGACACACACATCCTGAAGTGTTAGAGCAATATATTAGAACGTATGCAGTGATGGGAATCTTTGATATAATCAATGGGATGATAATTGGTAGACCACAAGATGGTGTCTATTATGAAGAAATTAAAACAGTCTTTCAAAAAGTACTTAAAGAAATCGGCAGAGAAGATTTACCGGTATTTTATAATGCAAGCTTTGGCCATAATGAACCAAAAGGGATATTACCTTATGGCGTTCAGGCTGAACTCGATACTAACAATAAGACGTTTACAATATTAGAAAATGCAATAGAATAACCAGCGCTGGCTGGTTATTTTTTTAACTAATATTATTGATTCATTCTTTTGAAAAATCTGATAATAATATATCATTAATATAATATGTTAAGTGGGTGATGATTATGAGTAGCATACAATATACATCTCAAATCAAACAAGATGAGTATCAACAATTAGTAGCGGTATATCATAGTGTTGGATGGATGGGACATGATTTAAATAAAGTTGAACAAATATATAATAATAGCTCACATTATATGATTGCCAAAGACAATGAAACAGTAATTGGATTTGCGAGGGCATTATCTGATGGCGTATTTAATGCAGCAATTTATGATGTTGTTGTCCATCCGAATTATCAAGGACGAGGTATTGCTAGAAATCTCGTGCAGCAATTATTAGATCAATTTGAATCATTATCGTGTATCCATTTGATATCAACAACAGGAAATGAAGCGTTCTATAATAAGTTGGGATTTAAAAAACTAACAACAGCAATGGCAGTATATCATAAACCACAATTGGAAGCAGAATATACTGAATAAATTTTTTTGATATAAATTTTTTGTTATCAAACGAACAATCGAGATAATAAAAATCTAAATAATTCGCTACCTAGTACTTATATACAGAGGTGATGACAATGGATGAATTTATAAAAGAAATAATGAAACTAATTAATCAATCGACTAAATCAATCAATATTAGAATTAGTGGACATGGTGCATCTGGCAAATCTACATTCACTAATCGATTAATAGGTAAACTGGAAGATGAAACATACAATTTATTAGAGACAGATCCATATATTATTGATAGCGGCATTAGAAAATTAGCATATGCTGAATATGTGTTTAATGGACAAAAGTATAAAGAAAAAATTACGGGATGTATGCCATTAGCGCATGAACTTAATAGTTTAAAAAGAGATATATTGGCATTAAAGAATGGTATGGACATCATAACAATTGATGAACCTTGGGCACCTAGTGTCAAACTAAATGGTAATCGTAAAATTAATATCTTTGAAGGATTGAGTCTATTTTTCTTAGATAAAGCGTTATTCGATATTTCGATTGTATTTAAATGTGATGATGAAACTGAAATACTGAGAAGGCTAGATAGAGATGTCAATATTAGAGGTGGAAATCCTGAATATATTAAATCAACGCAAGCATTACGTAGAAGACAATATGAACATTTCATGATGCCTCTAGAAGCTGAATTTGATTATGTAATCGATACTTCTAACAACGCATTTATTATGGAGAAATCAATATGAAAACATGGAATGGTGCGAGTGTTATTGTAATTAATAATAATAAATTACTAATCGTTAAGTCAAAGAGTGAACAGAAATGGTCTATACCAACAGGTGGTATTGAAAAAGAAGAGACTTCCGAGGAAGCTGCAATAAGAGAAGTATTTGAAGAGACAGGTTATACCATTACAATATTAAACCATATTAAAACGCTAAGTAAATTAGTGAAAGAATATAAAGTTACCGTAGATTACTTCTTAGGAGAAGTGCATTCTGGAGAAATGTTAAATAATGATCCTGATGACGAAATTGAAGAAATAAAATGGATAACAATATCTGAATACGATGATATAGATTGGATGTATCCAGAAGATGAAATATTCATAAAAAGTTATATAAAACCGGGAGGTCAATATGTTTAATAAAGTATCTATCATTTTACCAAATAAAGAATTTATTGCTGATTTATATTTTTGGCTATTTGAAGATGAAGTACAAGAATCTTCCAAATGGAATGGACCATATTATGCGAGACCTACAACGGAGCTAACAAAAGAGGAATATGTGAACAAGCCACTGAATATAGAATATGTCTATCAATGTATTCCGAAATCAATGTATATCATCCACGAAGGACAATTTCTTGGGACTCTTCATGCAAACTGGGTGAGTGAAGAAACAAATTGGATGGAGATAGGTATTGTTATTTTCAATCCTGAATATTGGAGTGGAGGTTATGGTACTTCTGCATTCCAGCAATGGGTTGATTATATATTTAATAATAGTGATTTACACCGTATCGGGATATCAACATGGTCTGGGAATGTTCGTATGATGAAATTGGCTGAAAAAGTTGGAATGATGGAAGAGGCAAGAATTCGTGATGCAAGAATAGTTGATGGAAAATATTATGATGCGATTAAAATGGGCATGCTGAGAAGTGAGTGGGAGGTTCAAAATGATCATAAGACATGCGACAATTAATGACGCTGAACGATTAATGAATTTAATATCACATGTAGAATCGACATCTGACTTTATGTTGATGGAGCCGGGAGAGCGTAATAATAGTGTGGAGAAACAAACGAAAATGATTGAGCATTTTAATAATCAATCTAATAGCACATTATTAGTTGCTGATAATGATGGATTATGTGGTTATCTCATCGCGATAGGCAATACTTCATTACGAAATAAACATTCAGCGTATTTAGTAATAGGCGTACATCAAGATGTCAGAGGACAAGGTGTTGGGACTTTGTTATTTGAAGCGGTTGAACAGTGGGCTAAAACTGTCGGTATAACGAGATTAGAATTAACAGTTGTAACCGAGAATGAAGCAGGTGTTAAATTGTATCAGAAAAGTGGATTTGAAATCGAAGGTACAAAAAGAAGATCACTCAAAATTAATGAGAAATTTTATAATGAATATTATATGAGTAAATTATTGTAGGTGAATCTATGGTTCCACAGATAAGATTAAGATTATTAAATATTGATAAAGATATAAAATATGCTGAAAAATGGTATAACAATCGGAGAGTATTACTTGGTTCAGAAGGTATAAACGTCTCAGGTTATAACGAGTTGACAATTAGAAGAATGTACAATGATTTAAATACTAAAGGTACTGTGTTTATCATCGAAATAATGGATAAACATTGGAAACCCGTTGGAGATATAACACTTTCACTAACTACTGTACCCATAATTATTGGTGAAGATAAATATGTTGGTAAAGGGATAGCTAAACGAGCGATGAAATTACTCTTAAAAATTGCAAAGTATAATGACTATAAAGAAATAAAAGTAAGTAAAGTTTTTGACTATAATATAAATTCACAAAAGTTATTTGAAAGTCTGGGCTTTGAAAAAAGTGAATTAATAACAGGTAGTAAAGATGAATTATATTATCAATATTATTTGAAATTGTGAGTAAGAAAAGGTGTCACTTCAATAAAATGAGAACTATGTTGGACATAATTGCTTAATAGTTATTGAACTCATTATAATTAATGTTAACAATAATAATCTGATTCGATTAAATTCCGATATAAATATTTAATCATACCAATAAAAAGGTGAAATATTATGCCCATAACAATTAGAACAGCAGAAATTAACGATTTTGATTCTATATATAAAATTGATGATGAAATATATAAATCAGAATTATATTTTATTTCAACTTTAAAAGAATGGCATGCTGAAGATAAAAATAAATATAAAGAAAATTTACTGACTAAGATATGCGATCCACAGTCACAATTTTTGGTTGCAACTATGAATAATGAAGTAATTGGTTACATTGTTGCATATCGTTCGAATCGAATGAGAACCCAACATAATAGAAGCATAACAATGGGGTTAGCCTCTCATTCAAGAGGGAAAGGTATAGGTAAGCAATTATTGAGAGAAATTATATCATGGGCAATAAATAATGATTCTGTAGAGAATCTTTGTTTAGGTGTACTTTCAACAAATATAAAAGCGATTAAATTATATAAATCTTGTGGTTTTACTGAAGAGGGAAGGTTTGTTAACGAATATAAATTTGGTGAGCATTACGTTGATGATATTTATATGAAATTAAATGTAAAAAGCGTCGTATGTGAATAAATGCATACGACGTGTTTTTATTTTTGTATTAGATTAATAAGACTAGTTTTAAAAATAAATTTTTAAATAACAGTTGATAATATATATAGTTGATAATATCAACTATATATATTATAATTTTTCCAGGGGGTAATTATAATGCAAATAAAAGAAATTAGACGATTAACAAGATCATTAAGTCGTTCACTAGTAGTATCTGAAAAAGAAGGTGCAAGTTGTTGTGGATTACCTATTCTCCAAAGTCATATTCTTATCGAACTCGGGGAGAAAAATGGTTTATCATTAAATGAATTATCAAAACAATTAGCAACAGAAAAAGCAAGTTTAAGTCGTGCAGTACAGGCTTTAGTTGAAAAAGGTTACGTATCTAGAAATACTGAGAGAAAAGATAGAAGAGCGATTTCAATTCAATTGACTGATAAAGGTCAAAAAAGTGTGAATGATATTACAAAAGATATGAATAGATATACAGAAGAAGTTATAAATCAATTTGATGAAAGTGAAATTGAAGATTTGATGTATTATTTAAAAAAATTAGATAATGCACTTGAAAAAGTCAATCATTGCACTTCTGGTAAATGTAAATGAATGAGTCCATATTAATAAAAATATTTACAGAGTTTATCTCACTTAGTAAAAATTTGTTGGTTCTTTTCTTTCTTATTTCATTATTTGTTAGTTTTCTAGAGCCTTTTATTCCGTTTGAAAAATTGGAAAGATGGATGAACAAACAGAATTTGTTATTAGGAAATTTTGCCGGTGCATCATTAGGTTTTATCACACCTTTTTGCTCATGTTCTACAATACCTTTACTTGTTACAATGATTAACCGTAATATTCCATTTCAAATTATGATGACATATTTATTTTCATCTCCACTATTGGATCCGTGGATATTAGGTTTAATGTATTATATTTATGGCTTTAAAGTTACTTTAGTTTATGGTTGTGTGACTTTTATATTTTCAATGATAATAGGACTTATACTTGATAAGTTAGGTTTTGAAAAATATGTAAAAAACGTTGTATTAGAAGGAGTTAATTTAGAAACAGATCATAAAAGAAGAAAAAATATATTATTGAATATTAAGGTTTCATTAATAGAAACATTACAGTTAATGAAATCAGTTATTGTATATATCCTTTTAGGAGCATTTATTGGTGCTATTATTAAAGAAGCCGTTCCAACAAGCTTTCTTTCATCAATCGGGGATTATAATCAATGGATTATTGTTCCGTTGGCAGCGATTATCGGTGTTCCTTTATATATAAGATTATCAACAATGTTACCATTAACGAATGCTTTGCTTGCTAGTGGTTTTCCTTTATCTCCGATGATGGCTTTACTCATAGGAGGCGCAGGTGCGAGTTTGCCGGAGGTAATAATGTTAAAGAGTATTTTCCAGAACAGATTAGTTTTAGCTTTTGTCATTTCAGTATTTTTAATGGCTACTTTATCAGGATATTTATTTTTATTGATAAATGTTGATTAGGAGGTAAAATATGAAAATAAGAGATCTTTTTAAGAAAAAAGAAAAAGACTGTTGTACCATTAAAGTTATTAATTTAGATACAAAAAAAGAAGAGAATAATGGTAAGAAAAAAGAAAGTAAATAGGTTCAAAATTAAAGGAAATCTTTTAGAAAAGATTTCCTTTTTTACTAATAAAAAAGTACTATTTATGATAATATAAAATGATACAAAATATTCTGATAAAAGAGTTGATACTATGTATAAAGATATATTTATAAGTATTCATCCAAAATATACAAAGAAAATTGAATTCAAGGAAAAAAGATATGAATTAAGAAATTTTAATACCAAGTATCCCATAAAACGTTTTTATATATATGAATCAATGCCAGTATGTAAATTGACTTACATAGCGAATGTCGAACTTCCAATTATTTTTCCGAATAAAATAAAAAATAGTTGCATAGAATCAGAAAGATTTAATAATGGAGAAACTCATTATAAAAAAGCATATGAAATAAAAGATTTATATAAAATAGAGGAACCAATACCTTTACATAAATTAAAAGAAGATTATCAATTCAATGCACCGCAAAGTTATACATATTCAGAGAAATATCCAGATTTAATTAATAAAATCAGTAACATGAAATTAATTAAAATTTTTTAATAACAATATTATATGAGGTAAAATTATGAAAAAAATCGGACTTATTTCAGACATACACGGCAATACTACTGCTGCAAGAGAAGTGATAGAAGATGCAAAAAGAAATGGCGTAGATGAATTTTGGTTCCTAGGTGATTTATTTATGCCTGGCCCGGGGACTTCAGATTTGTTAGATTTACTACTTGATTCAAATACAACCACTTTTGTAAAAGGCAATTGGGATGGGTGCTTTACTAGTGTTATTGAAGAATACGACACAATTAATTACGACGATCCGGAAGAAATATTTATCTTTATGTTAGTGAAGTATGTATTTGATAATTTAAGTGAAGATCAAATAAACTTTATGTTCGATTTACCAATGACAGTTGAAAAAGAAGTTTATGGCGTAAAGTTTCATCTGTCACATAATTTACCGAATAAATTTAATGGTGGTGATTTAGTCGTAGAAGCACCATCAGAAAATTTTGCAAAATTGTTTGAACATACTGATGCTAAAGTTGCTATATACGGTCATATTCACCAACCTGTCATGAGACAAATAGGTATTGGGGATGAAAGAAGTATAATCAATCCTGGTGCGGTCTCTACAACCAAAGGAAAAGAATCGAATTATGCAATCTTAAAAGTCGAAGAAAACGGTAATTGGTCTGTGGAATATAGATATATTGTACATAATCATGATGAAGTATTAAATGAATCAAGAATAAAAATGATTCCATACTTCGATTTATACGAAGACACAATGCTCACACATGTGATACATACACATAATGCAGAAGGTATACACCAAAATAATATGAAGTATGACTATGCGGAGATATTGAAAGAATGGTTAGAAGACGAGGATAATAAGCGAAAGTTTGACGCGATCAAGTTAATGAGAAAGGAATAAGAAAATTGAAATATTATATATGTCCCGTATGTGGATACGATAAAATAGATGAACCTCCATATGGAATTGGTGGTAGTCCATCTTTTAACATTTGTTCGTGTTGTGGATTTGAATATGGATATAGTGAAGATTTTGAAGTCAAACATAAAGCAATAGTCTTACCTAAAAGTCAATTTAACTGGGCATTTCACCAATATTTAAAGCAATGGGTTAATGATGGATGTAAAGTTTTTGATGAAGAAGATTTTACAAATGAAGAAGTAGAAAACGGTATTTTGAAGAAAGAAATTTTCAAAGAACAATTAAAAAGAATTGATATTAATATTGATGATGTTTTATAAAAAAGGAGGAGAATTATGTTAGATACAGAACGATTACTGATTAAAACACCGACACTTGAAGATATACCTGAATTATTCACAGTTCATAATAATCCCGCTAATCAACTATATAATCCGAATGGTCCTGATACAGATATTGATAAATTTACAGAAGGTATTAAATCATGGATTAAGCACCATGAACAACATGGATTTGGATATTATGCATTAATAGATAAAGAAGACCAAAAAATATTTGGCGCATGTGGATTGAAATTTAAAACAATTCTTGATAATACTTATTTAAATATATACTACCGTATTAATTCAGATAAAACACGCAAAGGTTTTGTAAAAGAAGCGGCGAATGAAATCATTAAACACGTAAATCAAATAACTGAAGGTAAGTATAAACTTGTTGCTCAAACACAATATAATAATATTCCATCAATTAAAACTGCTGAATCATTAGGTTTTGAAATGGACCCATCTTTTGATGACGTGTTAGAGAAAGGCAATGTATTTTTGTTTAGATAAAAATAATATAAGGAGCAGTATTTATGGATGATGAGATAATTTTATTAAATTGGATTGAAGATTTTTTTAAACAAAACATTAGTATCAGTATTTTTGTGAAATATTATAGAGATATCTTCGATTTCCTAATTAGGGAAGAAGAAATAGAAGAACGAAGATATTATTTGTATAAAGAATTACATGAATACTTAGAAAGTTATGATTTTATAAGTAATACAATTGCTGAATATTATTATTTAGATGAAAATGATGTACGTGTGAAAGTATCAGAAATGTATTCGAGAATTCTTAACTGAATATAATAGGAGATTAATAAGATGGAATTCAGAAGACTGACGATTAATGATGAAAAATTATTTATGGAATATTTTAATGCTTGGGGAGAAGAACAGGAAAGTATTGTACCATCTGCTACAAACTTTAAACGATATAAATCTTTTCAAGACTTTATCAACAATTTAGAAGAACGTGAAAAATCATATGAAGTATTAAATACTACATTATTTTTAATTGTAGATGGTAAAATCATAGGTTCTTCTAATATACGTCATTACTTAAATGAGTTTTTAATGAATTATGGTGGCCATGTTGGATATGGAGTAAGACCTGATATGAGAGGTCAAGGTTATGCATCAAAGATTCTAAATGAGTCCTTAAAATTTTTGAAATCTTTGAATTTAGAAAAAGCACTTATTACTTGTGATGAAGAAAATATTGCGAGTAGAAAAGTAATATTAAACAATGGTGGTGTACAAGATCAATCGCATATAAGGGAAGATGGTGGCGTAACGAACAGATTTTGGATTGTAATAAAATAACAGGGGTGAAAAGAATGAAAATCAGACCATTTGATATATCAGACTTAGGTCAAGTTGCTGTATTGTTAGATGAGTATAGAATGTTTTATAAAAAAGATTCTGATGTTAAAGCTTGTAAGCATTTTATTGAAGCAAGATATAATCATAACGAATCTATCATTTTTGTTGCTGAAGAAAATGATATCGTATTTGGATTTGTTCAACTATATCCTGTATTTTCAACTGTAAGTCTCCAAAGAGCGTATATTCTCAATGATTTGTTTGTGCAATCAAATCATCGTTCAAGTGGAGCAGGTAAGAAATTAATTGAAAAATCATTTGAATATGCAAAAGAAAATAATGCAAGATATGTATGTTTAGAAACTGGTGTAGATAACGTGAAAGCACAAGGATTATATGAAAAAATGGGTATGTCAGTAGATAATGAAGTATTGTATTACTCAAGCGTATTTTAATATACTTGTATTTATAATCTATTCATTGTAAAATGTAAATGAAAAGAGGAGTGCTACACACACTCCCCTTGTAGATTCGTTTATACGGTGACTAGCTTTTTATGGTTTCAATTTCGAATAACCACTCAGCTTAGCCAAGCCATTTAGTGGTTATTTTTTTGATTATCTATTAGTCTAATAATGAGCGGTATAATGATTGCAAACATCATCAACATTATACTCAATAACTCAAAATCAGTCATGCATTCCTTTCCAGGAGAAACACCTAATAAACATAATCAAAGGCATCACCCCCTAGGGCTAGCCACCACTATAAACTTATCTACAATTACTATTATAAAGCGTAAATAAAATAATTAGAACAAATGTTCTCTATTTGTTGTTTTTGCATTTTCATGAAATCCATTGTAAAATGTAAATGAAAAGAGGAGTGCGGTAACACTCCTCCGGTAGATCCGTTTATACGGTGACTAGCTATAGTATTTAATTGATCAATAACCACTCAGCTATGTCCAGCTTATGAGTGGTTATTTTTTGTCTTTGTCATTTAGTCTAATAATGAGTGGTATAATGATGGCAAAAATCATCAACATTATACTCAATAACTCAAAATCAGTCATGCATTCCTTTCCAGGAGAAACACCTAATAAACAAAATCAAAGGCATCACCCCCTAGGGCTAGCCACCACTATAAACTTATCTACAAATACTATTATAAAGAGGAAATAAAATAATTAGAACTGATGTTCTGGTTATTTTGTTATTTTTATCCCAAAGTCAGTACTCGCAATATACTTTATTTCTTTCTGATTGCGAAGTGTTGGAATCAATAACCAGAGTATTGAAAGGGCAAAGTAACATATTCCAGATAGAGAAATAAGTTGTATAGCACTTACATACTCCAATAGTATACCAGCAAGTAAAGAACCTAAAGGTAAACCTAATATACCAACACTATTAGATACAGAACTAACTCTCGCTAAATATTCATTCGGAATAATACTTTGGTTAACAGAAACGAGTAGAATATTAGCGATGCCAACAATAATCCAACTTATACAGTAAAAAATTAAATAGAATGGTAAAGAAATGAAAAATCCGATCAGTATAGTTAACCCAGCTGTTACAAATAGAAATATCATTAATTTCCCGAGTGGCTTAGACTTAAATTGACCTGCTATAAAAGTTGAGAGTATCATACCAATACTCATTGTTGCTAAAAATAGACCATAATAGACTGGATTTTCAATTTCATGAGCCAATGTTGGTAATGCACCGTAAACGATACCAATACCAATATTCACAGAAAAAGCACCAATAATAAATATCCAAATGAATGATGAGGTTACTATTCTAATGCCAGAGCGTAATGATCTGAAATAATTAAACTTTGTATTATCATATATTTTTGATTGTTTAACCATTGGTATCTGAAAATATGAAAGTGCAGCAAATAAGAATAACATGGCACTTATCATATAGAAGATATCAGCACTCATTGTGATAAACAACCCAGCTATTACAGTATTTAAAACGATATCTAAGGTATTATTCGCAAACGTCATCTGTGCATTTCCTTTTACCAATTCTTCTTTAGATAACAATTGAGGTACGAGTTTATTACTAATTGGATATGACATTTCACCAAATAACATTGATAGTACTACTAATGTAATGATTAATTGCCAGTGATTATTCTGATTCATCACAAAAATACCTAATATCATCATTAAGATTGATTGTGAACACTGTGAGAAAATTAAAATTCTTTTTACATTAAAGTGATCTATTATTGGTCCATATAATAGTTGAATGAATTTCACCGCTAACATTGCAGATGTTGTAAAACCTGATATCAATGGACTTTGTGTAATTTGAAATATATAAAGTGATGAAATAATAAAATATATACTATCTGCTGCATTTGTAAAAATTCGTCCTATTAATAATCGATGAAAAGGACTTAAAGTCATTGAATCACCTCATTTTATTCAAATACATCTTTCGTTATTTCAAATGCTGTGAGATTAATATAATAGTTTTTTGATAAATTTTCTTCTTCCCCCTCCATCATATTCTCATTATCAATTGCTTTACTGTATTTTTTAATCAAAAGATTAAACGCATCTTTAAAAGCTGTAACATCATTCTTATCAATTCTAATTTGCTGTGTAGTTGAAATAACATATTGATTATCTTTAATTATTCCAAATTGATTTAATACTTGAACCGTTCTATTTAATTGTTCGGTTATGATTTTTTTGGATGGATGTATATTATCGCTATTAATTAATGCAGGATTGACATTAAATCCGTTGTGTGTGGCTCGGTAATATTTTAGTATGTTGCTGCCTTCAGGAATTTGTTGTGTCATTTCGATCATTTTGTGTTTCTCTAATTCTTTCATGTGATAAAAGATTTTTGCTTTAGGAATATTTAACTGTTTAGATATATCAGTAACTGTCATTTCTTTTTCAATCAATAAAATAGAAATTCTCATACGTAACTCATCTGAAATACATTTTAATTGTTCGAACGTATTAATTTGAAATTGTGTCATAGCTGCCTCCTAGGTTAGTTGAAATAAACCGGTTAATTTATTTTAACCCTAAATATAATAAAACACAAATGATTTATGGGAATATTCTAATTATTTGTGCTTTATTACTTAAGAAAGGATGATTTATATGATTAGACTCGAGCAAACAAAGCATTCAGAAGTAGATGTATTATTAAATATTCAAAAGAGGGCATTTATAACTGATTTTGATAAATACCAGGATCATGAAACGAATCCCTATTGTGAAACAGAACAAATATTATTGGATAGCATAAAGAACGATGAATTTTATACGATTTACGATAAAGAAAAAATAGTCGGTGCTGTTGTTTTGAAAGTAGTTCCGAAAGAGAGAATTCATATTTATAAATTATTTATTGATCCTGAAATACAAGGTTCAGGTTATGGTACGGCTGCAATTAAAAGAATCTTTAATCTTTATCAAGATGTTCCACTATGGACGGTATACACGCCGCACGGTAATGTGTTAAATCATAAATTCTATGAAAAATTTGGATTTGAAAAGTACGGTGAGGCAGAAATTAGTGATAAATTATCTTTATACAAATTCAAAAAAGAGGATGTATTTTATGATTGAAGCAATAAACGAACAGAATAGAGCATCAGTTATTGAATTCTTTAATGAACATTGGGGATCTTCAGAAATAATTGTTTCTTCTGGGAGATATAATTGTGCTGAGTTACCAGGTCTAGTTTATATGGAAGATAAAAAGATTACTGGGCTATTAACATATATTATTAAGGATAAAACGATTGAAATCATTTCTTTGGATAGTGTAATTGAAAATAGAGGAGTCGGTACACAATTAATCAATTTCTTGGAACGATTAGCGTATAAAAATTGTAAATTTAATATTAGAGTAATAACAACTAATGATAATATAAATGCATTGAAGTTCTATCAAAAATTGGGCTACAGAATAAAAGGAATAATTCCCGATGCTGTAAATGAAGCGAGACTAATTAAACCACAAATACCAATGGTTGCTGAGAATGGAATCCCAATATTAGATGAATTAGTATTAGAAAAATTTATATAGAGAGGTAAATAAATGAATATAAGAAAAGCAACAATTAATGATATAGAATCAATTAAATTAATTTATAATCAAGGTATTGAAGATAGAATAGCAACATTAGAAACTGATGTAAAAGATAATGAGTATATTAAAAATTGGTTATTTAGAAGACCTGAAAAATATACCACGATTGTATTACATGATGCAGAAGAGATTCTAGGATTTGCAACCATTAATCCATATAGTTCCCGATGTGCTTACAGTGATGTTGGTGAAGTATCAATTTACATTGATAGAGAATATCGCGGTAAAGGATTCGGTACCATAATATTATTGGAGTTAGTAAAAATTGCAAAAAATAATAAATTTCATAAGTTGGTATTATTTGCTCTTGAGAAAAACAAAGCAGGTAATAAATTATATGAAAAAATAGGATTTAAACATGTTGGTGTTTTTAAAGAGCAAGGCAAAATTGAAGGGGAATATGTTGATATTGTAATAAAAGAATTATTACTTGATTAATGTTTTCAGAAAAGATTTTATTTTATCCACATATTTTCTTATTATTTTTGGACAGATCAAAACATCCCGTAAACATTAGCAAATAAACATTCACAATTTTAAGTTGGAATGATCAATAAAAAGATATTTATGAATGATGTACTTCCTGATATTTATATGGTTGAAAATAGTATTTTAATAAATCCAATGAGCAATGAATCCATTGAATTTTATCCCTATGAGGTACTTGAAGAAATTTAAGAGTTAGAAACCCTCCATTGACAAAATAATCTATGTCAATGGAGGGTTTAGGGTTTATTCTAATGGTAAAAAGTCACCTTTAAGTTTGTACTTGTTCTTAAATTTTTGAATGTCGTGTTTTTTAATTTCTTTCTTTTTATTATTAATAACGTCGTAAGTGAAGTATCTATTATTTCGGTTCCTTGTAATGAAAAATGTTTTATTATAAATAATACCAGTCATGTATTGAGGATACTGTATATCATCATCTTGTCGCTTTACGACATATGATCCTCCCCCCATACGCCATATTTTGATGTCTTTTTCCTTATCAATCCAAATGGTATTAGGAAAAGAATTTTCTATTTCTGCTAATCCATCTATCCATTCTTGTTCTGTAGGAAGCCAGTCGATAAACGCTACGATTAGGATAATAAACTTTGTTATTACAAAGAATACATTATTTTTATTTTTCATCTAGATAACTTCTCCTTTTACCCCCACCACATTGCAGTAATGAAGAAAGTGATAGCACCACCGATAACAGAGAATACGATGACCATCATTGAAGATACTATATAAGGTTCGCTATTATTTTTTCTAATATTATTAATAGATTTAAATATAGCTAATAATAAAAATAAGAAAGCAAATATATTAAGGGTTGTAAGAACATATATAGGATTTATTATTGCTTCAGGTAAGTATGCGATATCTTGTGAAGTGTATGTAATTAAGATTGCGATTAATAAAAAAATAACGTGTTTCCATTTTTGAAAATACTGACGTATTATCACTCTTTTTATTTATTATACACAGAAATGCAGAAAAATAGAAAAATATGTATAATAAAATTATTAAAAATAGTGGAGGAAAGATTAATGAAAAATCAATACCCAATTGGTCGTTATCAAATACCTCAAGAATATAATAGAAATATCTTGAATCAATGGATTACAGATATCGAAGAATTACCCTATAAGATAAACGAAATAATTTCAAATATTGATGATGAATCTAGAAAAAAACAATATAGAAATGGATCGTGGGATGTAAATACCTTAATTCATCATATAGCCGATAGTCATCTTCATGGTTATATACGAACAAAATTAATATTAACTGAGGATAAACCAAAAGTATCTACATATGAAGAGAATGAATGGATAAAACTTGCTGATAATGAAAATGACTGTCATGATTCGATTATGTTTTTATTTGGTATACATCATAGATGGTCAACTATATTAAAAGAATTAACAGAAGAACAATTGGAAAGAGTTATGATACACCAAGATAACGGGGAAGTGACGTTGAAACAAATGCTATCACTTTATGCCTGGCATGGAAATCATCATTTAGAACATATTAAGATAGCTCTTGGTATTATTAAGGGAAAATAAATTTAGTTAAAAAAATTATGAGAGTTAATATGCAATAAAAATGTAAAGATGCAGTAAAATAAATAGTTTCGAATATTTATTTATATAGATTTCTAAAAGAGGTCTATTTTTTTATTTTTTTCATATATAATATAAATATCTAAAAATTCTGAAAAAGGAGTATATATGAAAAACATAATAAATATGTCTATCACCATTCTCATGCTCTTTTTTATTGCTTGTTTACCATCACTTTTTCACAATCAAAGAATAGATGTTCCTAATTTATTAATTGCAATTAAAGACGCGTTTTATTCATTATTACATCCAGATACAATCGTATTTGAGAATTTAAAGTCAGGTGTCAAACATGATATTTTCACATTTATTATTGAACCTTGGATAAATTCAATGACGATACTATTTAGTGCGCTTATTATCTCTTTATTATTCTCATTAATAATCGCATTCTTGATGTATCAATCTCAAGTTTTTCACAATATTGTAATGCATATTAACCGCGTATTAAGTATTGTGCCTGATATTTTTTATATCCCTGTATTTATTTCAATTATTATATTCATTTATCTTAAAACACATGTATTGATATTTGATGTTGCATCAAGTCATGAACAAAACGCTGTTATATTCCCGATTTTATTACTGCTAATTATCCCAATAACAAATAGTATTACTGTGATTAATCAATTATTAATTGCAGAAAGAGAAGAAAGCTATGTATCTTTTGCAAGAAGTAAGGGTTTAAATAACAAAGAAATTTTCTATCGTCACATTTTAAAGAATATACTAACAGGCTATTTTATTAACTTTAAACAAATTGTCTGGATGACTTTATCAAGTTTATTATTTTTAGAACGATTATTAAATGTATTTGGAATTTCTGTTTTTATTTTTGAATATAATACGCCAGTAGTACTGTTTATCTCATTTCTAATGATGTATATCCCAATACGTTTATTATTCTTATTTTCTGATTTATATACTAGACACACTACAGGAAGGAGCATGTCATAATGAAACGCATTTATCTTTCTATTTGTTTGCTCATCATTCCTGCGATTATTGGATTTATTTACTTTGATATATTAAATGGGAAGGTGAAAAAGACCAATTTCTTATATGATAAAGATGGGAATATGTTGGCGAGTTCACCATTTCCGCCCGGAAAAGATTATATATTTGGCGTTGATAGGAACTCTAGACATATGACTTATGAAGTATTATCTGGGTACAGAATCACATTAACACTACTTATTGTTGTTGCTTTAATGACACTCATCATAGCGATCATCATAGGAACTTATTTAGCCTTTAAGAAAAGTAATTTGGCGTTAATTGATCAATTACTACATCCGTTTTTTTATATACCGCAGTCGATATTAGGTTATTTATTACTCAAACCTATACTTTATGAACCAATCGATCAATTTACGACAACACAAAGTTTTCGAATAATATTTAATTTAATTATTCTAATTTTACTCATGTTACCAACAACGATAGTATTAGTGAAGTCAGCAACACAAATGATATTAGAAAAAGAATTTATCAGTAGTGCGAAGACAATGAGCCCATCTAAAGTTTATATCTATATAAAGCATCTATTACCAAATATGATGATACAATATGTCATTGTATTTTTTAGAATTATGTTTCAGTCACTAGTAGTCATATCACACCTCGCATTTTTTAAAATATTCTTTGGAGGAACAGATGTATGTTATGGACCAGGTTGTTTAATAAATGAGCAACCAACGATACCAGAACTAAGCAGTTTACTTGGATTTCATTTCTATGATTTACAAGTTGCTTGGTGGACATTCTATTCGCCATTATTTGCAATAATCTATATGTTGTTTATTTGTCAGTATGTTTATCAACGATTAGATGTTATGAGTGCAAAGTGATTTTTCCTTTTTAACGATAGAAATGATTGATAAAGGTACTTTTATTAATAGAGTTTTAAACGACATTGGCATGGAAGAAAATTGTATTAATTTAAATCCACTGAGTAAAGAATCTATTGTATTTTTTCCAGAAGAAGTGTTTGAAGGGTTTCAATAAAATTGAAAAAGAAATATTTAATAGATCTCTAAAAGAGGTCTATTTTTTTATAATTTATTGTATAATATAAATGACTAAAAATTCTGAAAAAGTAGTTTATTTCAAAATTTTTGGATAACATGAAGTATTAATTAAAAAATTAAACGGGATAAGGGGATTTTATAATGGAAAAGATTAATATTTTTAATAGCAACTATACTTCAAAAGGGGTTATGGCTTATGAAGAGGCACATCGAAATGAAGAATGGCATGAGACATTTCAGTGCATCTTCACTTATAAAGACTTCGTTATTTTACAAAAACGCAGTCAGGAATTAAGTGATTATACTGGTATGTTAGACGTTTCTATCGGTGGGCATATTCGTCATGATGAGACGATGGCAGATTGTGTGCGAGAAATTAAAGAAGAATTAGGTATAGAAATATCATTTGATGATTTAAAGATGCTATGTGTCATTCCTGAAAGTATTGACAATGAAGGTACAATGGATAAGGAATTTATCAATATATTCACTTGTGAAATCTCACGTGAATTATTAGACAAGATTGTAATCGATAATCACGAGGTTGAGGATTTAATCTTAATGAATGTGATGGACTTTAAATCATTGCTTCAAAATAAACAGAAAGTTTTATCAGGAAAGACATTTAAAGATGATGAAAGATTTGAAATTACAAAGCAGATGTTTATTCCATATAGTGATAAATACTTCTGCATCGTAAGTGAAGTAATATAAAATGATATTATTAGATATAAAAATAATAACACCTGTAAACTATTATTTTACAGGTGTTATTTTTGCGCTTTTGATAAAGAAGAATACAGATAAATATGTAACACCGCCTAAAATCGACCAGATAATAAAACCGTTAGATAGGTTATCGATTAACAATCCACCGGCAAGTGGTGCAATGATACGCGAAATACCAGTAAGGCCTGTTAACGCATAATACGAACCCTTCATTGATTGAGGTGAAAGCTCATCAATTCTCAAGTCCCACATCGTGAAGACGAAGATTTCACCGATTGTCAGAATAAACATTGCTATACAAAGATTAAATAAGTCAGGAGAGATACCAACAAGCATCAAACCTAATGGTAATAATATTGCTCCGATAATGATAGAGGTACTTGTCTTAATATGCTGTCCAATTTTATAGACGACAATCTGTAGACAGATTACAGCAATCGCATTGACTAGTGTAAGTATTGCATAATGATGAATGGCAGTTGCATAAGGATAGATCTTACTTAAATAGATGCTCAGTGAAGTCATCATCTGCGTATAACCAAATACGATAAATATATTACCGAGTATTAAATACAGAAAAGCTTTATCCTGTTTGAAGATAAACATCATATTAAAGAAAGGGATATGTGTCATGGATTGTTTATTTTTAAGATCGATATCATATTTATTGAAGATAACAATAAACATGACTAAATTAATCAGCAAAGCTGCAACCACGATATAAAAAAGCTTTTCAATACCAACCCACTGAATTTGACTAGAGATATAAGGACCCATTGCAGCAGCAACGTTGATTAAATAATATCTGATATTAAATATCAGTTTCTTGTGCTCATCTGCAGTAAATTGTGTAATAAGTACACGATATGTCGGCTCAACTAGTGTATTGCCGATAGTGGAAGTAATAGAGAAAAGAATGAAACCAGGAAAACTATGTATCATTGGAAATGCGAGATAACTCAGTATACCGATAATGAGACCGAAATATATGACGTGTCTTTTATTGAAGCGGTCGATGACACTACCTGACGTCATACTTAATATAATCGCTACGATACCTGCCACTGATAAAATGATCCCAATCTGAAACCCTGAATAATGATATGTATTGATTAAATAGATAGATAAGAACGGCATAACCATCAACAAACTAAACCGTGCAATGAACGTTGCTGCAAGTAAAGCTAAGATAATTGGTGAGAAACGTTTCATATATAACCTCCCACAAAGTAAATTTAAATCATTATAACATATTGAAAAAATAAAAAAACTGCCATAATAGACAGTTTAGATTAATCAGTTTTTAAAACATGATGAACAATAGACTTTATGTTGACTTAACCAGCTTTTTAGATTGGTAATACCGTTAAGCCCTGTATTTTTAATTTCAGGATAAAATACTTCATTCTTTTCAATTAATTTACCGCATTTACTACATTTTAAGTCACCAAACAATTTCATATAAACACTCCTAACGATCTGATCGGAATACTTTTGAAAAATTCATTAACAGTAACGATCCAAATATTATAAAAATGAAAGCTATCATTAAAATATGTTCACCTAAATTTGTATACTCCACCAAAGTGATGAAACAGGCAGTAAAAATTAGTAACACACCTACAAACTGACATAATCGTTTTTCATTATACTTCGCTTTTTCTGCTTCAGGCATAGTATTATATCCAGCAACTAAGAACCCACCACGACCTGTTAACATGTAAATACCTAAAAGTGCAAATAACAGAATAATAACTATCATAATATCACTCCTTATGTTTTTTCTTAAAAGGTATGAATCTAATCATAAAAGCTATAAATAGCATAAAGTAAAATGGATACAATGAAATGATATAATCATCTTCGCTATGATTTTCTCCAATTATGCCCGTATCAATTGTTAAATAGTGCCATGAAATCGATAATGGATTCTTAGCATGCATTGATATATCACTTAAGTAAAACTCAGGTCTAGAAATGAGCCATATAAAATATGAGACAACACATAACATAAATATGTTAGAAATGATTTTTCTTTTCATCATCTTACCACCCTGAAATGTAGTAGGCTAAAAGCAAAAGTGCACCCATCAATAATATTGGAACAAGACTAAATAACAATAAAAGTATTTGATGTTTTGCTTTTGAGATAATGGATAATATAAATCCGACGAATCCTGAGAACATAAAGATATTCATACAAATACCTTGAGTATCATAATTGCTCATTATATCGTATGGGAGTATAAAGGATAGGGCGAAAGCGATTAAACTAATTGATGTAAAAAATATACTTATCCATTTCAATTGCATATCATCACCTCTTACAATGATTATACACTATTTACAAAATTAGTATAAATCAAAACATATCGATGATATTTTTGATAACAATACAAGAGACGATTAGGATAATAATCGCTGAAACTTTATTAAGGATTACAATAATAGTACCTTGCTTATCAATAGATCCAATAATTTTTCCGATATAGGCAAGTGATATGAACCATAACCACGATACTGCGATACAGGTTAATGTAAATGCAATTCTGTTATGACCAGCATATGTCGTTGCACTTGTACCGATGACACCAATAGTATCCATTATAGCGTGTGGATTAAGTAAAGATACACTCATTGCAAATCCAATTTGTCTTTTCGCTGACATTGCTTCGGATTTATCTTGATTTCCTGGATTTTCATTCCAAATTGAATATGCCATATATAATAGGAATAATAAACCGATGATATAAATGATGAGCTTCAAAGTGGGAAATGTATTTAAAAATAAAGTAACGCCAAGGACTGCTAACAAAATTAAAAATGTATCACAAAGACTTGCTGTAATGATAACGGGTAAAGATTTCTTCAAACTTTTATGGTTCGCACCTTGATTAAATACAAAAACATTTTGTGCACCTAACGGAAGAATTAATCCGAAGGCGAGTAGAATACCGTGAAAAATTGCTTGTGCCATAGGTTCTCCTTTCAAACCAACCAATATAGGTGGTTAATTGTTATTTTACTTAAATTTTAAATTATATTATTATTTTAATAACCAACCAGATTGATATTTTTAAATCAACCAGAGGTGATTAATTGAAGAAGACAGATGAAATAATAAATATCATTGTAGATGAAATTAATAAAGGAATTTATGAAGTCGGTGATAAATTGCCATCTCAAAGGGCTTTATCACAACGTTTTAATGTTAATCGTTCAACAATAGTGGATGTGATGAATAAACTGAAATCATTTGGTGTTATAACAACAATAGAAAAGAAAGGAATATTTGTTAGTGATTCATTAAATGTAATGGTCCATAACCACGTAAAATGGAAGAATCGTATTCAACCACATTTAGAGAAACAAAATCAATATTATATAAAACGAATCAATGAACTCGAATTTGATGAAAAAATAGTTAGACTTGGTACTGGTGAATTATCACCAGATTTAGTTCCTATAAATAAATTTAAAGAGATTATGGAAGATGATTCTTTACATCCTTTTACATCAAATTATGAAGAACCACTTGGAAATATTCATTTACGAAAAGCAATT
Source organism: Macrococcoides goetzii (assembly GCF_002742385.2). Lineage (GTDB taxonomy): Bacteria > Bacillota > Bacilli > Staphylococcales > Staphylococcaceae > Macrococcoides > Macrococcoides goetzii. The sequence continues at coordinate 819,714 of NZ_MJBI02000001.1, read as the reverse complement.
CAAAAGCATGTACTTAAAAGAGGAATCAAATGTGAAATAAATGAAATATGTGTTACCTCAGGCGCACTTCAAGGGCTAAAATTAATTGCAGAAGGTTTTTTATTACCTTCTTCAAAATTATATATTGAGTCACCTTCATATATGCATTCTGTGAAAACGTGGAAAAATTATTCTTCAACGATAATACCAATTGATATAAATCAAATAGAAAGAAAACTGATGATAGAAGAACGGTATCAATCTAATAGTTTGCTATATTTAAATCCGATTTTACATAATCCAACTGGTCATACTTATTCAAAAGAAGTAATGGAACGACTTATTAAAGAGTGTAATGAATTAGGACTACCAATCATAGAAGACGATATTTATAGTGAGATTTGGTTTGATAATGAACCACCATTACCTATGAAGTCGTATGATTTAAATAATAATATTATATATTTAGGAAGTTTGTCTAAGACTGTGAGTCCTGGCTTACGTATCGGATGGGTAATTGCAAATCATAATGTAGTAAAAAATCTAGCAGAGTTAAAGATGCAAACAGATTATGGAGCAAGTTCCATAGCTCAATATGTTGCTTCTAAGTGGCTACAATATCATCACGACGAACATATTAATCAATTAATAAAAAAGTTAAAATATAAAAGTAAAAAAATGATCCAATCACTAGATACATATTTTTCAGATATTGCAATATGGAATGAACCTCAAGGCTCGTTCTATATATGGTTAAAATTCAAAGAGAAAATAAATATGAATAAATTATTTGAGACTTGTATTGAAAATAATATACTGATACATCCTGGTGAAATTTATGATGAAAAGCAAAAATATGCATTGCGCCTATCTTATGCTTATGTCGATGAATTAGAGATTGATAAAACAATTAAACTTTTAAGAAAGATAGTACAACAAATACAAAAATAAAGGAGTATTTATGAACATTGCATACAGACCATTAATCATAGAAGATAAAGATGCAATTTTTAATTTATTAACGAATGATGAAGTCTCACGTTATCAATCATGGGTTATTGAAACCATGGAAGATACCGAGGCGTATATCCATCAAATGCTATCACTCTCTGATAAGATGCATTATCGAGTAATTGAAGATAAAGATTCAAATAAATTAATTGGAATTTGCAGAATCACATTAAATCATAAACATCAAAAAGGTGAGATTGGATATATGATTCATCCAGATTATTGGGGGGATGGTTTTGCAACACATGCTGCGAAATATTTAGTTCAATATGGTTTTAACGATCAGGGGTTAAATAGAATTTATGCTGTAACAGATATTAAAAATACAGGTTCGATTCGTGTTCTAGAGAAAACAGGGCTACAAAGAGAAGGATTAATGCGTCAGGATAAAATAATACGTGGGCGATTTAGAGACAGTTATATGTATAGTATATTGAAAAATGAATATAGGGGATAGAAATGAAACATATTGAAATAGATGATAAACTAGTAAATCAAATATTTAAAAAATTCATTAAGAAAGTGTCTCCATTTGGTATAGCATATCTTGGTTTACATCAAATTAACCGAGTTCCTCATAAGAGATACGATATATTATTCATACATAATGAGGACAAGTTCCATCGTGGTGAGAATGAAGCAATCGACCTTTATACTTACTTTTTTGTAAAAAATATTATAGCTGCTTTTCCTGATAAACGTTTACTAACTTTAAGTTACCATACAGAAAGTTTTGAAATACAGTATTCACCGGATTTATATGTAGATTATCCAGCATTTCCAAATAGTGATGATGTCTTATATTATATAGATGATGATAATATGATTTGGATACCATGGTTTGGTCATTCGATTTATGTCATCGGAGAAAAGTTGATAGAAGTAATAGATGTTTTTAGTGAGAAGAATAATTCTAATAATAAATTTATTAAACTTTTAGAACATAAGAGTCGTAAATTTTTTAAAGATAATGAAGTTGAAGAACGAGGTCCAGTGGTTGATTTAATTATGAAAGCAAATGAGGCGGTAATTGATCAAGTTGAGATTTATGAAGAAACTTTTACTTTAATTGATGATTTAGTAGCAAATCATAATAAAAATTATTCGATTTATGGTGAAACAATAATAGATGAAAAACTAAAGTTACAAATATTAAAAGATATTAGAAATAAACAGTATAATCCTAAACATGAACCTATCATTAAAGAATTCGAAGCCATATTAAATACATATAATATGACTTCACTAATAATATCGGGTGTATAAATTAATGAACTATTAACCACCCGATAAATGCTATTATAACTAACACTAAAATAAATATACCTAAGGCTTTATTACTCATAGAACTTAAAAAATTACCGGTATATGCATTTTGTGAACTATCTTTAAGATTGCCGATACTATTTCGTTCCATTTCTTTTCTTCTTAACTGGTCTCTTTGATCCTCTGGTGACAGACTCATTAATATCAACTCATTTCATTTTTTAATTTATTATACATAATTTTCAGAAAATTGAAAGTAAAGTTTTATATCGATCTTCTCTGGGTATGTATTAACTTTAAGATATTACATACTAACTTAGAGGAGGCGCATATGAAAGATATCGAAATCATCCAATACACAGACGACTATAAGCAAGAGGTGAATGAGTTTATCATCAATATCAAACTCCATGAATTTGATATTGAAAATGTAACTTATGATAATCAACCAGATTTAAAGAACATTTTAGGAACCTACATTAATACAGGTGGTCAGTTCTGGTTAGCACTCTATGAAGGTAAAGTCGTTGGTACTATCGCTTTATTAAAATTAAAAGATAACAACAGTGCTTTGAAGAGGGTATATGTTGATTCAAATACAAGAAATATGAAAATAGGTAAGAAACTATTAGATCATGTTACTCAACACGCACATGACGATGGTATTAAATCTATTTATTTAGGAACAATTGATAAGTTTGAAGCAGCTCAACATTTCTATAGAAAGAATGGCTTTCATTTAATTCCGAAAGAAGAACTGCCAAGCGATTTCAGTGTTGCTCCACAGGATAATCGTTTTTATTATAAAGATATTTAAGATACCGAGAGGTGTCTTTTTTTATTTGTTCATATATAATATTGATAATTATTTGATATGATAAGGAGATTCTAATGTTCAGAGAACTAGATGATATTTCTATGATAAATCAGGAAATAACTGATTTGATACAATTAGCAGTGAGTTCTAAAAGTGTAAACGAAATATTAGTAAATGCCATTACTTGTAACGATGCTAAGTGTTATGTTTATGAAGATGAGCATAAATTCATTGGTGTTATAACTATAAATGTACAAGACGATAAATGTGTAATTACTAGTCTTGCAGTTGATACAACTTATCAAGGAAGAGGTATTGGAAAGAAATTGATCAATCACATTAAAGATAAATATAATTATATTGTTGCAGAGACAGATGATGAAGCAAAAACGTTTTATCGTAAACAAGGATTTGTTATTGAATCATTAGGAGAAAAATATCCAGGTGTTAATAGATATTTATGTACAAATAAAATAGAGCGGTAATATATTGATATAAAGAATTCTATAAAACGTGAGAGGTAGTGAATGGTTTATGTGTATTTTCTGTAATGGTCTTGATAAAGATCAAATTATATATGAGACAAAGCATTTTAAGGTTGTATTTGATATCGATCCAGAACAAGAAGGGCATATGCTTTTGATATCAAAGGAACATTATATGAATTATCTAGAACTACCAGATAGAGTGGTTTTAGATTTAATTCAACTAGAAAGAAAACTAATTCAAATATTAGAAAGTGATATGAATATATTTGGCGTTTCATTAATAAGAAATAATGGACGAGTAATGGACAATGGAACACATTTTCACGAACATATTATACCGCGATATGAATCAGATGGATTCTGGGAAGAGGGTCCAACTGAAAATTTCCCGTTTAATTTTAAACAATTTATAACATTATTAAATGCCTGAATGAGCATAGCAGATGCTATGCTTTTTTATATCATCTGAAATTTAGATAATATTAGCGGTATCACCTGATTTGAAATCAGGATACCGCTAATACTCATGAGTTTTAGCGGAATTGAATTAAAAATTAATACGATACCGCTAATATTCGATAATTTTAGCGGTATCGGTTTATAAAAAGTTACGATTCCGCTATATACATAAAGAAATGTTCTGCTATACCTTAAATTTAACTTAAATATTTAGTATTTTTATCCAATTTTTTAATTTTAGTGGTAAATTTAAGTTGTACTCATAGAAAGGGTGTTGTATATGAAAGAAAAAATTAGTATTAAAGATTATAAATTTATGCTGCTTTATTTAATACCATTTGCATTTTTTGATGCATGGGCGGAAATTGTCAGAGGGGATATGATAGTATTTATCCCAATTTTAATTTTTGTTGTAATTATGAATACGATAATTTATAGAAAGAAACTGAATTTTGGTTTCATAGCACTTGGTGTATTTATGAGTTACTTAGTAAGTTTAGGTGTGAGCTATATTGCACCTATTACAGTAAATGCTAGAAATGACAGCTATGCATTAATGCCACTTGGCGTAAATTTATACATTTTACTTTCTTCCATTGTATTTTTATTTATACATACAATTTCTTATTTCGTGATGAAAGTGATCTATAACACGAGAGGGAAAGGGTATTATAAGAACTAACGGAGGTAAATATGGTAAGAAATATAACTTTTAAAGATGCCTATATGGATTTCTGGAAACGCGCTTTAGATTTCTCAGGGCGCTCATCACGTAAAGAATACTGGATTCCGATGTTAGTGAATATCATTTTTCTATTGTCAACATGGACGATGTGTACATATATAGATGGACAGTTAGATATTGATCCAGATTCTAGATTAAGTATAAGTAATATTGTATATAAAACACTTAGTTTCTTTTTCTCGATTGGTGTTTTAAGCGTTTCAGTTAGAAGATTGCATGACACAAATTTATCAGGAATTATTGCAATAGTACCTGGAGTACTAGTTATGACAATCGTTTTAATATCGATGTTATTAAATCAATTTGGAGTGGATACAGAAAGTATGATTAGTATTGCAATGCCCGTTTGCCTTATTGGTATTGTAATTATATACCTTGTGTTACTTCTTAGAGACGGAACACATGGACCAAATGAATATGGTGAAGACCCATTGAACAGGTAATAATAGCGGTATCACCTGATTTGAAATCAGGATACCGCTAATACTCATGAGTTTTGGCGGTATCGAATTAAAAAATAATGCGATACCGCTATTATTCGTTTGTTTTAGCGGAATCGGCACATAAAAAGTTGCGATACCGCTAAGTACATTTCATAAAGTCGGTACTTACCTTAAATTTACCTTAAATATCAAAATAATTAGCACTATTTTACAATAAAAATGGTACATTTAATTCAAGAGGTGATGATATGAGATGGATGTTTATAATAGTGATATTTATACTCTACATCAGTCTCACAACGCGTTTAAATATGATGACATTTAATCGAAGAAAAATGGAACGTAATATAAGTAAGGATACATATTTTAAGTTAAGCCTTGGTGTAAACACTTTATGTATAACTATATTTATTATTTATTACATTTTTACAAAATAAAGAATAAGAGGAGCAATATCATGAAAAAATTACTAGCAGCAACAATTATTATGACGTCTTTAGTATCACCTGTTGTTATGAATCAATCAGCAGAAGCGGCAACGAAGTTAGAAAAGAAAACAATTGTATTACCAAAAATCAATCAAACAAATATCAACCAAATGAAAAAAGGAACTTACAGTTACCATGGTGTTCGCCTTGGCATGACAAAAAAACAAGTTGAAGAAAAAATAGGGAAGACAAAGTTAGCAATGGGATCTCATGATAAAGACGATATTATTGGTACTTCTTACACTACAGTCTACGGTAAGAGCGAGCGTTTATGGCTGAATTTTTATGATATTAATTATAAAACAAAATATAATGATGCTAAACTTGCAACAATTGGTTTTAGAACAGATGATAAATATATTACAAAAAAAGAATTTGAAAAGTATACGGGTAAAGCTACTGAATATGAAGGTAATATGAAAAAAGATAAAGAAATTGTACGTAAGTATGGAAAACTTCATGTAGCTTATTGGAAGCAAAAAGGGAAATGGGTTGTATATAGTTATGGGATTGTAAGTCCTATGAATGAAGTAGGTATGCATGAATATGGTTATAAAGAAGGTCGTAAATTACCAGCAGGTGTGAAGTTACCTAAATGGATTACTGAAGACAATGGTGTTGAATATCAGTAAGGTATAGAAAGAAATTATGAGGTGATGATATGGACATTTTTTCAATGATATCAAGTTGGACTTTTGTTATTATTATTGCAACTCTAATGACGTATGAAGATAAGAAGAATAAGGTAAAAGTTACTAGTAAACGTAGTTATTGCTACATTGCAACTGATGCTATCATGAGAATCGTTATTTTATCAGTTGTAATGAAATTTACGATGGAATTTATGATTAATATATTTAACTTATAAGTATTAACAGACACCCCTTACGGACAAGTAAGGGGTGTCGTATATATTTGACACTTGTTTTGTATTACCATATACTAGTAGTACAATATATATGACATATTGGGGTTGGTGATTTGAATAAAGTAAGAGAAAATAGATTAGCATTAGGTCTTTCACAAAAAGATCTTGCACTAAAAGTCGAAGTGTCCAGACAAACAATTAATCTGATAGAAAACGATAAGTACAATCCCACAATTCAATTATGCTTAAAGATTTGCTGGGCATTAAACAGTGATTTAAATACTTTATTTTGGGAGGATTATCATGCGTGATATATACAAGAAAGATGAACGTGAAATGTTGAATTACAATCAAGCTATGGCGAACTCTTTTAAAATAACTTTCACCGTAATAGTTGGATGTTTATTGCTAAGTACTGTATTTGATGCAATTAAAAGAGAGATTTCTTTAAGCTCAGTTTTATTATTACTGACACTATTAATTGTTTCGATAGTGGCAATAATTCAAGCCACAAAACATGATAGCAGAGATATCGCTGTTTATAGTGAAGAAGAATACAAAGGCGCACTGCGAAAAATAAAAAATACGATGATAACACTTTGCATTCCTACAGCATTTATTTGTCATATTTTATTTAATATACTTCCACAATTCTTTCAAAACAAATCGATTACGATTGACCCTTTAGCGATAATTGATGATTTTGTTTTCATGACGATATTGGGAATTATTTTTTATTTTATAGAGAAGCAGAGGGTTAAGAAAGATTATTAAATGTATTATAACTCTAATATTCAAAGTGAAAACCAGACGCTAATTTTTTATGTTAGCCTCTGGTTTTTCTAGATTATTTATTAAATTCTTCTGATTTTTTGTAATATGCGATAGTAGAATAGATGAGCACAGATGTAATTCCTATCATTGCTAAATATTGATTTTCACCACTTGCAGCATGATAGTATGCCAGTAATAATAATAATCCACTTAACATATATATCATTACGATATATGTCTTTGATAGTGCATGTAACATCACAAGTCTTTCACCTTCATCTATATTGTTAATAAGCGTTGTCATGATTTGTCTATCTTCATAATCTAATTCAAATCCGCTATTAGTGATTGAAGGAAAGGCTAATATTACAGTTCGATTATGTTTAGTGAATATAAAGACTAGAATTAAAAATATAACTACTAATACAACATAATATATTAAATATTGATTTGAACTCTTCAATATAAAATCTGCTGTTGCTAAAGCAATTGCCAGAATAAGAATATTACTAGCATTTACAATATTTTTAGAAGATTTATTATATTGATTAAGCTGATAGATATATTGTTCATCTTCACTTTTATTTTGTGGTTGAGACATTGATTTATATTGTTGCTTAGATTTTAAATATAATAAAACAGAGACGATCATTAACAATGGAACGATATATATCATAAAATCAATTTGATATTTATGCGTAAAGTAAGTTATAAAGTCATTTACTAAAGGGACTCCACTTCCTATTATCCCACCGAAAATAGCTCCGATTAATATTAGATATAAGCTTCTTCCTAACTTTTTATCTTTTTTCACAGCTCTTCCTCCTCAAATATAAATACATTTTCCACGGGTTCATCAAATATTCTAGCAATACGTACTGCGGTAAGTATGGATGGCATGAAATCATCTCGCTCTATGAGAGAAATGGTTTGTCGAGATACTTTAGCGAGTTTAGCGAGTTGCGTTTGGTTATAGCCATCGCGTGCTCTTAGTTCTTTGAGTCTGTTTTTCATCTCTTTTCTCCTTTCCCTTCCTCTTTCTACACTCATAGTGTAATACATATTTATCATTTTGACAAGTATAATAGTCAAAATAAATATTATATTTGTCAAAAATATAAGGATAATAGTCAAAAAAAGTTGGAAATATTCAATAATATTTATTGTTTTGTTGTATTTATTCACTATTAAGTGTTGTAAAATATAGTTCAATAAACGGAAGGTAGGTAATCATATGTCGGAAGGTTTAACGATTAGTGGGATTTATAAACAGTATTGGTTAGACAGTTTTAAAGTGAAGGGTAGAATCAATCGTTCTTCTTTTTGGATTCCATATGCACTTTTTTTACTGATGTATTTATTTTTCATGTTTGTTGGAATGGCGATTGATCTTTCGATAGAAAAGTATAATATCAAAATTTTATTTAGTTCAATATTACCTATACTATGGTACTTAATTAATCTTTTCCCACTATCATCGAGTTATATTAGAAGATTACAAGATGTAGATGTAAAGCCATATTGGGCAGGTATTCCGATAGTATTTACTTTTATTTTTGCTTTATTTATCAAGAATATATTATACTTTGGTGCATTAGGAGTTACGTTGTTATTTTTATTCAGTATTATCTTCCTATTAATTGCAATTCTGATAATTGGATTAATTATTGCTGGGATAATGATTGTTGTAGCAGTTATTATTATTGGAATGATTTGTATTATTTATTTTTCAATCTTTTGTGCAAAAGGGACAGTAGGTCCGAATAAATTTGGTCCTGAACCCCCTAAAAATTTACTACACAAACTTTGAATGGAGGTATAGCAATGGATAACAATATGAATGTAATGGATATTTATATGAGCTATTGGAAGAATTTCATTAACATGAATGGGCGTACACGTCGACGTAATTATTGGATTCCTGTAATAATTACACTTGTTATCGAGTTTATAATCGGTATTATTGGAGGCTTCTTTGATTTAGTGGTAGGTAACCATTTTGGTGAAGAAGGCGGTATTGGGGATAATTTAGGTGACCTTATGGAGTTTAATCAATTTGATACCGAACTTCACTTTGACTGCACGTCGATTACAAGATTTAAACTATAACGGCTGGCTCGCATTAATCCCAACGCTTGGTTTAGTGATACTGATATTTGGGACAATCATATTTGCTTTTATTACATTTGGAATTGGATTAATATTCGTACCATTTATAATATTATTAGCGATATTAATTCAAATTGGATTCTTCATATTAACGCTCATAGAGGGGACACAAGGTCCAAACCAATATGGACCTGACCTAAAAAAAGAATGGCACGTTATTAATAATTGAAAAAATAGGTTTGATCTTGAATATATTGATCAAATCTATTTTTGTGTTTTTTGGAAGTATCATGTAATATAACAAATAGAGGTGAATACATTATGAATAAAGAATTGAAAGAATGGATTATATCCTTAATCATTGCGGTTGCTGCAATTTTACTTATACGCACGTTTTTCTTTGTACAGTATCAAGTGAGTGGTGATTCTATGGCACCGACATTTGAGGATAAAGAACGTTTGATCATCAATAAAATGTCAACTTGGACAAATGGATTGGATAGAGGAGACGTCATCGTCTTTCATGCAAATGAAGAGAAAGATTACATTAAGCGTTTAGTTGGGCTCCCAGGCGATAAAATTGAGTACAAAGATGATATGTTATACGTAAATGGTAATGCTGTAGAAGAAAATTATTTAAAATCGAATCGTGAATTAACAGCCAATCCTATGCTTACACCAGATTTTTCTGTGAAGACATTGACGCATTCAGGTGGTAAAGATACTATACCTGATGGAAGATATCTTGTTTTAGGTGACAATCGTGATATTAGTTTAGATAGTACGAAACCAGAGTTAGGTTTAATTGAAAGTAAAAGTGTAGTAGGGAAAGTATCATTACGTTTTTGGCCGTTGAAATCTTTTGAAACAGGTTTTTATGAAAGTGATTTTGATGAAGTGAATAAATAATTCTTTGGAAATGTAAATTAAATGAAGCAAGAAGAAAAAATCATTGAAATAGCACCAAAAGATACTAATATTATAGAAATGGTTGAAAGAATACCACGTAGAATTAGTAGTTTTGTAAAGGAAATATCATTAGATCAAAGTCTAGGTAACCCTAGATTTTTAAGAAATACAATCAATCCAAGACGTTTTTATTTAGTATATAATAATGACTTTGCCACACTATATGATATCAATGAAAAATTAATCGTATACGAAACAGATGTTACAAATTTAATTGATAAAGAAATGAAAGAAATTACATTTGAATTAGGTGATAGTATGTATGAATTACATAAAGTAATTCGACGATTATAGAAAAACGACTATTTGGTTTTTACCAGATAGTCGTTTTTTTATCTTATGATTCTAAGAAATTGTGTGTTAATGTTGCTAATGCAGCGCCAACTAATGGTGCTACGATAAAGATCCATAATGTTGATAAAGCATCTCCGCCAGTAAAGATTGCTGGTGCAATACTTCTTGCTGGGTTCACTGATGTTCCTGTTAATGGAATACCGATTAAATGCACCATTGTTAATGTTAAACCAATTACAAGCACGGCTAAACTTGGTGCGATAAACTTAGTTTTTGTTACAGATAATACAACGAACACAAATACGAACGTAAGAATTACTTCTACTAAGAAAGCGCCCATATTGTTGATGTTATTTGGCACGTTAGCACCATAGATGAAATCAACTTTTTTCGTAAATGAGCTTAGGATCGCCCAGATTAATGATGTCGCAATAAATGCTCCTATGATTTGGAATACAGAATAAATCGCGAAGTCTTTAAAAGATAAACGTTTATCTAGAAACATTGCAAAAGAAATTGCAGGGTTAAGATGTCCACCAGAAATATCACCGATTGCATATGCTGCTGCAATAACAGTTAAACCGAATGCGAATGCGATTCCGAAGATTCCTACGCTAGCGTCTGGATTTAATGTAGCCATAACTGCTGTTCCAGTACCAAAGAATACTAGTACGAATGTACCTAGTAATTCAGATAAATATTTTTTCATTATAAAATTTCCTCCTAAAAATAGTGACAAGAACAATCATAATACAATTAACATGTATATGCAAGAGTAAATTTTCATTAAAAAAGAAGAATCATATATTATGATTCTTCCATGAATTTATTAGTTGTTATTATAAACGCGCTCCACATACTGGCCATGGTTGAGATCCACGTTGGCTGTAAAGGATTTGTGCACGTTTCGTTTGCTCAGCAGCTGATGCTTGTGAAGGAACACCTGATCCTCCAACTGCACGCCATGTTTGAACGTCAAATTGGTATAATCCGTGGTAAGTTCCTGAAGCATCTACGATACTTGGATTTCCACCAGATTCACATTGTGCTAATGCTGACCAGTTAACACCGCCAGTATTAGATACTGCTGCAGTTTGTTGAACAGGAGCTTTGTAAGTTTTTACTGCTGCAGGTTTAGCTACAGGAGCTTTATAAGCTGTTTGTTGAACGGCTGGTTTAACAGCAGTTTGAGTAACTGTTTTCGCAACAGGTGCACTTACTATTGATTGTACTTCAGCTTTAGGAGCTTCAACAGATGCAACTTCTACTGATTTATTAACTACAGTATCAGCAGCGCCAGTGTATTTATATTCCCAAGTCCAGTAGATACCATCTGATTTGAATTCATAAGAGAATCCATCTTTGCTGAATTCGTAGTGGTAAGGTCCAGCATGAACTGGTTTTTCGTTTAATGATGCAGATTCAGCTTTAGCTAATTCAGCTAATTGAGCGAAGTCTACTGTTTCTTTTTGAGTGTTTTCAGTTTCTGAAGCATATGCTTGACCAGCAGTTGCTACCGACGTTGTACCTAATGCTAATGCTAATGATGATGTTAAAATTGCTTTTTTCATAATATATAAGTCCTCCATTAATTTACGTTTTGTTATTTTCGTTATCGATTGTCAAAGTTGACTGTCGATAATTATCTCTCTTTCGACATTAATAATGTAACATATAAAATCATTACATACGTTACAGTAAAATAACAATTCATTACAATGTCGAAATGTTTTTGTAATATAAAAAGTGAAGAATGCACTACAGAGCATTCTTCGCGTGTAATAATTTAAATATTAAGCTGTAACCCAATGTTGTGCACCGTACTCATTATATAATTTTACGGCAGCTGCATCTTGAACAGATTCCGGTGCTGAAGCTGGTGATTTACCTTTCCATTCTGCCGGAGCAACAGTATCCCATGTACTTTGTAAAAATTGATATTTACCTGCTGCACCTGATGTAGGGTTGATCGCACGAATATTACCACCTGATTCGCGTTGTGCAATTAACTGTAAATGTGCATTGACACTTACATTTGATGTTGACGTTTGTGAAACGGGAGCTTTATAAGCGCTTTGTTGAACCGGTGCTTTTTGTTGAACCGGTGCCTGATAAGTTGTTTGTTTAAATTGTTTAGCTGGTGCTTGATAAGCTGTATGTTGAATTGGTGAATGTTCTTTAACATTATCAAATTGTTGTACGGCTTTTGTTTGAGTAGATGTATGATTTACAACCGTATCTGCTGCACCTGTGTATTTATATTCCCAAGTCCAGTAAACGCCATCTGATTCAAAGTTATAAGAATATCCATCTTTATTAAATGAATAATTGTAAGCTCCAGCGTGTACTGGGCGTTCATTTAATGTTTCTGAATTGTTTCTTGCTAAGTTTGCAAGTTCATTGAAATCCACTTTAACCGCTTGTGTCGTTTCTGATGCTTGTGCTTCGTGTGAACCATTTACTCCTGATAATCCTGTTACACCTAATGCTAATGCTAATGATGAAGTTAATAATGCTTTTTTCATAATATATAATCCTCCAGTAATTTAAAAATTTAATGTCTCTTGTCAAACTATGTCGATATTGATGTGTATTTCGACAAGAAGAAATGATTTAAAAAATATTTTAATAAGTTACAGATAATAAGAACAATTTTTAATTCTCCATATTTAAACTGAAATGCAAAGTTTATTTTTCTGTAACGGTTCATATTAGACCATATATATTCTTTGAGTTCAAAAATTTTGAGTAAGAAAAAGATAATTCTATTCATATTGCTTACATTTTATGTAAAAAATATATGTTGTTTTTATTTCATTGATGGTGATTAAATATAGGAGATGAAAGAGATAAAATATATATATAAATTTTGCAACGAATATGTTTGTCAAAAAATGGTCACAAATAAAAAATTTTTTAAAAGGATACTATACTTCTGATTTATTTATCACAATTTGCAAAGAAAAATTGATGTTTAATAACACTATATTAATTTGAGTTTCTTCTATTATAAATGTTGATCATTATTTGCTGCTGGTTTAATAAGAAGTATTTAATGAAATAAAATAAAGGTCAAAGAAAGTCAAAATAATGTTTGACCTTCTTTGACTAAAGAAGTATAATAAGATTATCAAAGGAACATAATACCCTTTGTAGTAATACTTACAACTAAATAGGAGTGATTTTTTATGAATAACGGAATTTTTGACAGTAACTTTGATGCAATGTTCAATAGCATGTTTAATGAATTAGGACAAGGTCAAGTGAAGCGCAAATTTTATATTAATGGGCAGGAAGTAACACCTGAAGCAATTCAAAATATACAAAATAACCAATTTAATGATAATCAGACACAACAATTAAAACATCAAAATAACAATGTACAGGGAGAGCTTTTATCAAAAATTGGTAGAAACTTAACTGAAGAAGCACGTAATGGGGAACTAGATCCAGTGATTGGACGTTCTAAAGAAATACGTAATACTGCAGAAGTATTAAGTAGAAGAATAAAGAATAATCCAATCTTAGTTGGTGAAGCAGGGGTAGGTAAGACGGCGATTGTCGAAGGTTTAGCTCAAGCTATTATTGACGGAGATGTACCGCAGGCAATTAAAGATAAAGAAATTATTTCAATAGATATTTCTGCGCTTGAAGCAGGGACACAATATCGTGGTGCTTTTGAAGAAAATGTTCAAAAATTAATTGATGAAGTGAAATCTAACGATAATATCGTATTATTCTTAGATGAGATTCATCAAATGATCGGAAGCGGAGCAACAGGTGCTGATTCTGGTAGTAAAGGCTTATCTGATATTTTAAAACCAGCATTAAGCAGAGGAGATATTACAATCATCGGTGCTACTACTCAAGATGAGTATCGTAATAATATATTAAAAGATCCAGCTTTATCTCGTCGATTTAATGAAGTTGTCGTGAATGAGCCGAGTGCAGATGATACAATCGCTATATTACAAGGTATAAAAGAAAAATATGAACAACATCATGCAGTAGAAATACCTGATAATGTGATTAAAGCTTGTGTTGATTTAGCGATTCAATATATCCCGCAAAGATTATTACCGGATAAAGCGATAGATTTACTGGATATCACTGCAGCACATGTTGCTTCTAATCATACAGTCGTTGATACGGTTCAATCAGAAAAACAAATCGAACAGCTTGAACAAGATAAATTAAAAGCAGTAGATAGAGAAGATTATGAACAAGCAAAAGCACTACAGATGAAGATTAAATCAATAAAGGATAGTCTAGAAAAAAGCGTCGATACAAATACGTTAACAGTTGATGATGTAGCAGGAACAGTTGAAAGATTAACTGGTATCCCTGTTTCACAGATGGACAGTAATGATCTTGAACGTCTGAAAAATATTAAAGATAGATTATCAGAAAAAATTATCGGTCAAAGTGAAGCGGTACAGGCGGTGGCAAAAGCAATCCGTAGAAATCGTGCTGGATTTGACGAAGGTAACCGACCAATCGGTAGCTTCTTGTTTGTTGGTCCAACTGGCGTCGGTAAAACAGAACTCGCAAAACAGTTAGCTGTAGATTTATTTGGTAATAAAGAAGCATTAATTCGTCTGGACATGAGTGAATACAGTGATTTAACAGCTGTTTCTAAAATGATCGGTACTACTGCAGGTTACGTGGGATACGATGATAACTCAAATACATTAACAGAAAAAGTGCGCCGTAATCCTTATTCAGTGATTCTGTTCGATGAAATTGAAAAAGCAAATCCACAAATATTAACATTGTTATTACAAGTATTAGATGATGGAAAATTGACTGATGGTCAAGGTAATTTGATCAACTTTAAAAATACGATTATCATTGCTACAAGTAATGCAGGATTTAGTTTAGACAGTAAAAAAACTGATGAAACTGATATTATGGCAATCATTAAAGATTATTTCAGACCTGAATTCTTAAATCGATTTAATGGTATTATTGAATTTAAATCTTTAGATAAAGCAAGTTTACTTCAAATTGTTGATCTTATGTTAGATGATGTAGAACGAACTTTAGCTAAAAAGGAAATCACAATGAAAATTACAGATGAAGCGAAAAACTGGTTAATTGATAATGGTTATGATGAATTACTAGGTGCAAGACCGTTACGCCGTGTTGTTGAACAACATGTTAGAGACAATATTACAGATTATTATTTAGATCATCCGGAAGTTAAAGCTGTTCAATTAAAATTAAATGAAGATAAAACAGATTTAGAAGTTGCATAAGAAGAAAGCGAGTACATTTGTACTCGCTTTTTATTTTTGTGATAAAAATCACTATTTATTATACATTTATAATTATATATGTCTAAATTATGAATATATATATAATTCATATAATATTTAGATATTGCTTAGACAAAGATGTAAGCGTTATCAATTTTATTTATACATATATAGATTTTAACGATTTCACAATACATTAATATATCAATATACTAAAGATATAAAAGAAAACGTTTACAATAAAATGGAGGTTGAACAACATGACAATTAAATTAAGTGATGTGAATTTTAGCAAGACTTTTGAAGACTATGCAACACCTTTTGACATGGTACAAGTTTTAGATCCGGAAGGTAAAGTTGTAGATCAGGAAACAATAGAAACTCTGTCAGACGAAGAGTTAGTAAAAATCATGGAAGATATCGTTTGGGGTAGAACTTTAGATGAAAGAACAATTCTCTTAAACCGTCAAGGTGCTTTAGGAAACTATGCAACAGCAGGGGGACAAGAAGCTTCTCAACTTGCATCGATTACTGCAATTACAAGAGATGACTTCTTCGTACCAACGTACCGTGATATTGGTGCATTAATCAAACATGGTTTACCGATGTATAAAGCATTCCTTTGGTACAAAGGACATGTTGGTGGTAACCAATATGATCAGGACTTTCATGCTTATATCCCTCAAGTTATGGTAGGGGGAACTTTACCACCAGCGGCGGGCGTTGCAATGGGTAAGAAATTTAATGGATCTAAATCAGTTGTATTAACTTTCTGTGGTGATGGCGCGACAAGTCAAGGTGACTTTTATGAGGGTTTAAACTTTGCTGGCGCATATAAAGCACCTTTAATCACGATCATTCAAAACAATGGATATGGTATTTCAGTACCAACATCGAAACAAACAGCTGCACAAACATTAGCGCAAAAAGGTGTAGGTGTAGGTGTTCCTGCAATTCGCGTTGACGGTATGGATCCAGTTGCAATGTATGCAGCAGTTAAAAATGCTCGTGCATATGCTTTAGAGGGTAACGGTCCAGTATTAATTGAAGCAATGACATATCGTTTCGGTCCTCATACGATGAGTGATGATCCTAAACGTTATCGTACAGATGAAGAAGTTGAAGTGTGGCGTGCGAAAGATCCATTAAAACGTTTAAGAAATTATTTAACTGAAAAAGGTTTATGGAATGAAGAAAAAGAACTAGAAGTATACGAAGCTTGTAAACAAGAAGTAAAAGAAGCGATGTCACAAATGGCGAAAGAGCCAGCTCAAAAAGTGTCTGACTTCTTAAAAAATATGTATGAAGTTCCACCACAAAATATTCAAGAACAAATTGCTTACTATGAAAGAAAGGAGCAACAATAACATGGCAGAATTAACTTTAGCGCAAGCAGTCACTCAAGGTTTAGATGAGGTGTTAGCGAAAGACGAAAAAACATTGATTTTTGGTGAAGATGTAGGTAAAAACGGAGGAGTATTCCGTATTACGGATGGCTTACAAGCGAAATATGGTGAATCGCGAGTATTTGATACACCTTTAGCAGAGTCAGGTATTTTAGGAATTTGTGTAGGTTTAGCAACAGAAGGTTACAGACCAATTCCAGAAATTCAGTTTTCAGGATTTATTTTAGAAGCGATGGATGCTTTAGTTGCACAATTATCACGAGTAAGATATCGCTACGGTAATACACGTAACGCAGCCATCACAATTCGTGCACCATATGGTGGTGGCGTGCATACACCTGAACTTCACTCAGATAGTTTAGAAGGTATTATGGCACAAGTGCCAGGTATTCGTATTGTTATTCCTTCTTCTTCATACGATGCAAAAGGGTTAATTATTAGTTCTGTAGAATCAAATGATCCGGTTATATTTCTGGAACATTTAAAATTGTACCGTTCAGTTAAAGGAGAAGTTCCTGAAGGATATTATACAGTACCTTTAGATAAGGCAAACGTTGTTAAAGAAGGTAAAGATATTACGTTAATTGGTTACGGTTTAATGGTGCCATTAGCAATGAAAGCCGCAGAAAGCTTAGCTGCAGAAGGTATCGATGCAGAAGTAATTGATTTACGTACAGTTGCACCATTTGATATGGAAACAATTAAAGCATCGATTCAAAAAACACATCGTGCAGTTGTATTACAAGAAGCACAACGTATTGCAGGTGTAGCTGGCCAATTAATCTCTGAAATTAACGAACGTTGCTTCATGGATTTAGATGCTCCGGTAAACCGCGTAACAGGTCCAGATACAGTATTCCCGTTCGGAGCTGCTGAATCAGTGTGGATTCCAAATGAGCAAGATATCATTGAAAAAGCGAAAGAAACTTATTCTTATTAATTGGGAGGGTCAACAATGTTCACATATATTATGCCTGATGCAGGTGAAGGAACACATGAAAGTGAAATTTTAAAGTGGTTTGTTGCTGAGGGTGATACAGTTACTGAAGATCAACCATTGTTAGAAATTCAAAGTGATAAAGCAGTAGTAGAATTACCAAGTCCTGTAAGTGGTGTTGTTAAAAAGCTATATGTACCTGAAGGTGAAATGGCTTTAGTAGGGAAACCGATCGTAGATATTGAAACAGGTGATGGATCTGCGCAACCTGAGCAAACGGCACCAGTAGAAGCAGTAAAAGAAGAAGTACAAGTAGAAAAAGTTGAACACTCAGTAACACCAGCAGCAATGAATGCAGATGTACGTCATTTAGCAGTGCCACGAGTACGAATTTATGCACGTAGTAAAGGTGTTGATTTAACACAAGTAACAGGTACAGGTAATCACGGTAAGATTACCATTGAAGACATTGATCAATTCTTACAAAATGGTTCTGCAGTACAACCAACAGAAGCACAACCTGAAGTTCAAGCAGCGGATGAAACAAAAGTTCATGAAACAGTTCAACCTGCAAAAACCGTTGAAACTGTTCAAGGTGACCGCGTAGAAAAATTAACACCAATGCGTAAAATTATTGCTAAAGCAATGGTAGATAGTAAACATGTATCACCACACGTTACAGTGTTTGATCAAGTCGAAGTTTCTGGTCTTGTTGACCACCGTAACAAAATGAAAAAAATAGCGAAAGAAAAAGGCGTTAAATTAACATTTACAGCTTATTTCGTCAAAGCAATCGTTGCAATGTTAAAACGATTCCCTGAATTAAATGCTTCTATTAATTTAGAAAAAGGTGAAATGTACTATCACAACTACTTCAATGTAGGTGTCGCAACGAACACTGATAACGGTTTATTTGTTCCTGTCATTCGTAATGCAGAACGTTTAAGTCTTTTTGAAATTGCTGAACAAGTGACAGAATTATCTCAAAAAGCTCAAAATGGTGAACTAAAAGGTACAGATATGGGTAACGGTTCTATGACATTAACAAACGTTGGTGGTGCCGCGACAGGTGGTGTTTGGTCTACTCCAATCATTAACCAGCCGGAAGTAGCAATTTTAGGTGTTGGTCGTATTGAAGAAATGTTCGTTCCCGACGAAAACCGCCAACCTGTATTAAAACCAATCTTAAAATTATCATTTGCGTTTGACCACCGTGCAGTCGATGGTGTGTTAGCTCAAACAGCAATCAATACATTAAAAGAGTATTTAAATAACCCTGACTTATTATTAGCGGAAGGATGATGATCAAATGGTAGTAGGAGATTTTTCTAAAGAAGCAGAAACGATTGTCATTGGTTCTGGCCCTGGTGGATATGTGGCTGCGATTCGCGCAGCCCAACTGGGTCAAAAAGTTATCATTATTGAAAAAGAAAATATCGGTGGTGTGTGCTTAAATGTAGGGTGTATTCCTTCAAAAGCATTAATCTCAGCTGGTAAAGATTTTTCAAAAACGAAACAAGACAATCCGTTTGGTATCACTTATGGTGAAACAACGATCGACTTTAAACAATTACAAACTTGGAAACGTGACAAAGTCGTTGCAACACTTACTAAAGGTGTACAAGCATTACTAGGTAAGAATAAAGTTCAAATCGTTAAAGGTGAAGCCTATTTCACAGGACCTAATAGTCTACATGTCATGCAGGAAGAAGGCAGCATGGGTGAGACATACAGTTTCAAAAACTGTATCGTTGCTACAGGATCGCGTCCGATTGAAATTCCAACGTTTAAATTCAATGATAACGTATTAGATTCGACAGGATTATTAAATCTTGAAGAACAACCGAAATCATTGATTATAATCGGTGGTGGATATATTGGTATGGAACTTGCGGGTGCATATCAAAATTTAGGCACTGAAGTAACTGTATTAGAAGGTGCTGAACGCGTTCTTGCCGGATTTGAAAAAGATTTAGTAAAACCTGTCGTTAAAAAGTTAGAAGAAAAAGGTATGAAGATCATTACGAATGCTAAAGCGAGTGGTTATACAGAAGCAAATGGTCTAGTTGCAGTGAGTTACGAAGTTGATGGCAAAACAGAAACAATTTCAGCAGAAAAAGTAGCTGTCGTTGTTGGGCGTCGTCCAAATACTGATGAACTTAGCCTTGAACTTGCTGGCGTAGAAGTTGGAGAACGTGGTTTAATTCCGGTTAACGAAGTGGGTCAAACAAACGTACCACATATTTATGCGATTGGTGATATCGTTGCTGGACCTGCTTTAGCACATAAAGCAAGTTACGAAGCTAAAATTGCAGCAGAAGCAATCAGTGGCGTACCAGGTGTTGCTGTAGATTACCAAGTAATACCTACAGTATGTTTCACATCGCCAGAGATCGCAACTGTTGGTATGACTGTAAATGATGCAAAAGAAAAAGGTATTGATGTAAATAAAGCAACTTTCCGTTTCCCGGCAAATGGTCGTGCATTATCTATGAATGAATCGGAAGGATTTGTACGTTTAGTATCAGATAAAGCAACTGGTAGATTACTTGGTGCACAACTTGTAGGACCTGAAGTAAGCGAACTTATTGGAGAAATCACATTAGCAATTGAAAACTTACTTACAGCAGAAGATTTAGTATTAACGATTCATAATCATCCATCGCTTTCTGAAACATTTATGGATGCTGCTGAAGTATTACTTGGGCAAGGTATTCATCAATAGGAAGAAGGAATCGATATGGAAAAATTATCGGCAAAACAATTTACAATGAACGTATTAAATGGACTAGCAATCGGGGCGGTAATTGTCCTGATTCCTGGCGCATTACTTGGAGAATTAATTAAAGCGTTATTACCTAGCATGCCATTTTTAGCACCTGTATTAGGCGCATTATCAATGTCAAATGCAATGATGGGATTAGTCGTTGGTATGATGGTAGGAATGAACTTTAAGTTCAATCCAATTCAATCAGCATCACTTGGACTTGCAACAATGTTTGCTTCTGGTGCTGTCCAATTTGGTGAACAAGGAGCAATGTCATTAAAAGGTACTGGTGATGTTATTAATATGGGTATAACTGCTGCTTTAGGTGCAGGACTTATTTTACTCATAGGTAACTCTTTAAAAGCTTATACAATTTTAGTTATTCCTGCTTTAATATTATCTGTTATTGGATTTATTGGTCGTTTATTATTACCACACGTGATGCAAATTACAGCATTAATTGGTAAAGGTGTTGCCTCACTATTACATTTACAACCGATTGTTATGTGTATTTTACTTGCAATTATTTTC
Organism: Macrococcoides goetzii; assembly: GCF_002742385.2. Taxonomy (GTDB): domain Bacteria; phylum Bacillota; class Bacilli; order Staphylococcales; family Staphylococcaceae; genus Macrococcoides; species Macrococcoides goetzii. Next base: position 798,105 of record NZ_MJBI02000001.1, on the reverse strand, counting down.
GGTGTATTAATTGTTTCACCGATTACAACGGTAGGTATCGCACTTGCAATTTCACTTGCTGGCGTTGGATCAGGTGCAGCAAACGTTGGTATTTGTGCAACAGGATTTGGGTTTGCAATTTTAGGGTGGTCAGTTAACACGCGTGGAACAAGTTTAGCACATTTTATAGGATCGCCTAAAATGTCTATGGCCAATGTTGCTAAGAAACCAATTATATTACTTCCGATTATTTGTTCGGCAGCTTGTTGTGGATTAATCGCAGCGATATTAAATATCGTAGGTACTCCTATGAGCGCTGGATTTGGATTTAGTGGACTTGTTGGTCCGATTAATTATCTTAATTTAGCAGAAGGCGGCTGGAACTTTATTAATTTTATGAAGACACTTATTGCCTTTATAATAGCTCCGGTTGGTTTTGGTTTCTTATTTAAATATGTATTTACTAAATTAGTACCAATAGTAAAAGTTGAAGATTATTATTTAGATATTTAAGGAGTGAAAAGATGACTTTAATGCAATCAATGAAAGACATTATTCAGAACAAATCAAATGATAAACAGTTTAACCTTGTTGCTGTTAAAGCAGCAAATGATGAAGTCATGTCGTGTATTAAAATGATGCTCGATGCAGAAATAGGTAAAGCGATTCTGATTGATGATGAAAGCACATTAAAACCACTCATCACGTCTTATGGTTTCACTGATGATCAAGTAGAAATCGTGAATATTGCAGATGACTCATTAGCTGCAGAAGAAGCGGTAGCACTCGTTAGAGCAGGTCGTGCAAACGGTATTCTTAAAGGACATATTAGCACAGGTAAATTATTAAAGGCAGTCGTAAATAAAGAAAAAGGCATTGTAAAAAGTCCTTTATTATCACACGTGGCAGCATTGCATGTACCTAAATTAAATAAAATTATTGGTATTACGGACGGTGGTATGATTCTTACACCGAACAAAGATGAAATGAATGTAATTATTGATCATGCTGTTGAAGTATTCCATAAGCTGGGTGTCTCAACACCAAAAGTTGCATTATTATCAGCAGCTGAAACATTAATTCCAAAGCTTTCTTCATCAGTGATTCAAGATGAAATCGCAAAACAAAATAACCGTACAAATTGCATTATTGAAGGACCACTATCAGCGGATTTAAGCTTAAGTCCTGAAAATGCCAAAGATAAACATTATCCAGGGCAAATTCAAGGTGATGCTGATATTATCGTTGTACCTGATATTGTTACTGGAAACAGTTTATCAAAAAGTATGTTGATGTTTGGTGGGGCACAAATGGCTGGATTAATTATCGGTGCACAAGTACCGATCATATTAACATCAAGAAGTTCATCAGCAGCTGAAAAATTTGCATCAATTCTACTAGCACAAATTGTTGATGCATAAGGAGGACATTATGAAGAAAATAATCGTTGTTAATCCGGGTGCAACATCAACAAAAGTTGCGTATTTTAATGATAAAGAAATGGTTTGGAGACATGAAATTACTTATGATAACGCAGTGATTGATCAATATGAAAAAGTTTTTGATCAGTTTGACTTACGTTATAAAGATATCCATGATTTATTAGTAGAAAAAGATATTGAATCAATTGATGTTGCAGTAGGTCGCGGTGGATTAATCGGTCCAGTTGCACCTGGTGCGATGATTGTAGACGAAAAATTAATTGATAAACTAAAAAACAATCCAATGTTAGAACATGCATCGAATTTAGGTTGTGCATTAGCAGATCGCATTGTTAAAGATTTTGGTGTTGATAACGCAAACGCTTATGTATATGACCCAGTAACTGTAGATTCAATGAGTGAAGTTGCTCGTATTACAGGTCTAAAAGAAGTGAAACGTTCAAGTGTAGGCCATCACTTAAATATGCGTGCTGTAGCGATTCGTGCAAGTGAAGATTTAGGGAAGTCATATAAAGATACAAACGTTATCGTTGTTCATTTAGGTGGTGGTGCATCAGCAAGTGCCCACCAATATGGACAAGTGGTAGACTTTGTATCTGATGATGAAATAATGTTCTCAGCTGAACGCAGCGGTGGATTACCAATTAAAATGATGATGCCTTTACTTAAGTCAATGTCTTTAGATGAATTTAACAAAAAAGTACGTAAAGAAGCAGGACTTCAAGCGCATTGTGGTACAAAAGATTTACGTGAAATTGAAGATCGTATTAATAATGGTGATCAATATGCGAAACTTGTTATTGAAGCGATGGCATTAGGCGTTGCAAAATGTATAGCAAGTTTAGCAGCAACACTTGAAGGACAAGTAGATTGTATTTCAGTTACAGGTGGAATGGTTCATTATCCATTTTTACGTGAAGAAATTGAACGTCGCGTATCATTTATCGCACCTTTTAAACCATATCCTGGTGAATTTGAATTACAAGCATTAGCATATGGTGGATTACGCGTCATTAACGACGAAGAAGAAGTGAATTATTATACTAAATAAACTAAATAGATGCAATAAAAAGAGTAAATTGAGTAAAATCAATTTACTCTTTTTTTAATTTTTGAACAATTTTCGACATTCATTATATTTCTATTTTTTATTGTTGTAAGAAAAGTATATAATATAAATGAAAGCGTTTACATATATATTGCGAGGAGGCATTAAAAATGATTAGTGTAGCAATACCAGGTGGGTCACGTAAAGAAATATTAGCAGTCGTGAAACAAGCTAAAGCAATTTATAAAGATGATGTAAAGTTCTTAGTATTTGATGAAGAACAAAATATTGATGTAAATGACTTATGGGAATATAGGCCATGCACTTCAGAGGAAGATAGTGTAAAAAATGCGGTACAAAGTATTGTTGATGGACATGCACAAGTATTAATGAAAGGAATGGTTCAGACAAGAACGATGCTTAAAGAAGTATTAGTTAAAGAAAATGGATTGCGCGATAAAAATGTATTATCGCATGTTGCGCTCGTTAATTTGCCTCAATATGAGCGCAATATTTGCTAACTGATGCAGCGATGAATATTGCACCGACAACGGAGCAATTGATTCAAATTGTGGAGAATGCAATTCAAGTTGCGCATCGTACTGGGATTAGTCAACCCAAAATTGCGTTACTTAGCAGTGCTGAGAAATATAATCCAAAAATGCCATCATCAGTGTTAGCAAAAGAAGTGATGGATCATTTTACTGACCGTAACGACGCTATCATTTATGGACCAATCTCTTTAGATCTTGCAATTTCTGAAGAAGCTGCTGAGCATAAAAGATTTGATGCACCAATTAAAGGAGATGCTGATATTTTAATCGTTCCAACCATAGATGTCGGTAATACATTATATAAGGCATTTACAATAATTGGGGATGCCGTTATTGGGGGCGTTATTGTCGGTGCAAAAATTCCAATAGTATTAACAAGTCGAAGTGATGATAATGAAAGTAAATTATTTGCATTAGATTTTGCAATACAACAAGTTCGATAGGAGGGTTTTTATTGGGATATGTATTAGTAATCAATCCAGGATCAACATCAAGCAAAATCGCACTCTTTAAAGATGGAGGGCTAATAAATGAAAAGTCAATACGCTATACAAATGAAGAATTATCAATATATGAATCAATATTTGACCAGAAAGATTTCAGAAAATCACGTATTGATGACTTCTTAGCTGAAAATGGTATCACGAAAAACGACTTAATTGCAGTTGTAGGCCGAGGAGGGTTAATGAAAGCTGTCGAAGGTGGTACATACATCGTAAATGACACAATGGTGAAAGATTTATCAGAAGGTAAATATGGTATGCATGCGTCAAACTTAGGTGCAGTACTCGCAAAAGAAGTAGCTGATGAAATTGGTATAAAAGCATACATTGTTGATCCTGTTATTATCGATGAGATGCAAGATATTGCACGTATCAGCGGTCTAAAAGGAATAGAGCGCAGAAGTGTATTTCATGCTTTAAATCAAAAGTCAGTCGCAAGAAAAGTTGCAGAACAGAAAAATAAACAATATGGTGAAGTTAATTTAATTGTTGCACACCTCGGTGGCGGTATATCAATCGGTGCACACGAAAAAGGTAAAGTGATTGACGTGATCAATGGAATTGATGGTGAAGGACCGTATTCTCCAGAACGAACTGGCACGTTACCTTTAATTGATTTTGCTCAATTAATTATTAATGAGAAATTAAATATTGAGCAAGTAAAGAAGATTCTTGCAGGTCATGGAGGCATTCAATCATATTTAAATGATATCGATATGATCAATGTAGAAAATCGTGCTTTAGCAGGTGAAGCAGAATATAAAAAATATTTAGACGGCATGTGCTATCAAATTGCAAAAGGTATCGGCGAAATGTCAGTTGTGTTAAAAGGTAACGTAGATTATATCGTGCTAACGGGTGGTATCAGTTATTCTGAATACGTCGTACAATCCGTCAAAGAACACGTACAATTTATTTCAGAAGTTGTGGTAATGCCTGGTGAAGAAGAAATGCGTGCTTTATATGAAGGGACAAAGCGTGTATTAGATGGCATTGAAGCAGCAAAAATTTATTAATAAAAGGAGCGTATCACATGATTGAAACAGATTTACTCATCCTAGGCGGTGGGACTGGTGGTTACGTTGCTGCGATACATGCAGCAAAAAAAGGAATGAATGTCATTATTGTAGAAAAAGATAAAATGGGAGGGACATGTTTACATCGCGGATGTATTCCTACGAAAGCACTACTAAGAAGCGCTGAAATATATGACACAATGAAAGCAGCAGATAGTTACGGAATTGAAACAGAAGGTAACATGGCGGTGAACTTCCTAAAAGTTCAGCAACGTAAAGCGGAAATTATTGAACAGCTTCATCAAGGTGTTGAAGGATTATGTAAAAAGAATAAAATTCAAATCATTCGTGGCGAAGGTGCAATACTTGGTCCATCTATTTTCTCGCCAGTATCAGGTGCAGTTGCAGTGACATTTAAAGATAGTGATGAAGAAGAAGTCATTATTGTTCCGAAAAAGGTAATAATCGCAACTGGATCATCACCACGTACATTACCAGGTGTAACGATTGATGAACAATATGTATTATCTTCTAACGGTATGTTAGAGCTTGAATCTTTACCAGAGCGTATCGCAATTATCGGTGGTGGTGTTATTGGTGTTGAGTGGGCATCATTACTCAATAGTTTTGGCGTTGATGTAACGATAATCGAATATGCTGATCGCCTTGTGATTAACGAAAGTAAAGCAGTGTCAAAAGCATTAGAAAAGTCATTTAAAAATCGTGGTATCAAAATCATTACTAACGCTGCAGTTGCTTCAACTGAAGTAAATGGTGAACAAGTAACTGTAAAAGTAAAAGATATGGATGATCAGACATTTGATAAAGTAATGGTAGCAGTTGGTCGAGCTCCAAATGTTAATGGAATAGGATTACAAAATACATCAGTTAAGTTTGATGATAAAGGTATTGAAGTAAATGAATATTATCAAACAACTGAAAGCCACATTTATGCAATTGGTGACTGCATCAATACTTTACAACTGGCGCATGTTGCATCAAAAGAAGGTGAACTTGCAGTTGATCACATCTGTAATGAAGCAGTTGAAACGCTTAACTATACAAACGTACCAAAATGTACGTACACGAGCCCTGAAATTGCAAGTGTTGGTTACAATGCGTCAAATGTTCCGGAAGGCATGAAAGTCAAAGTAGGGAAATTTAACTTTGCAGGTAACGGTAAAGCATTAATTCATGGTCATGCTGAAGGTTTTATAGAAGTGATTCGTGACGAAGCTACTGATGATTTAGTTGGTGTGTCAATTATCGGACCAAATGCAACAGACTTAATTGCAGAAGCAAGTACATCGATTTATTTAAATGCAACACCATTAGAACTAGGTCAGGCAGTTCATGCACATCCAACGATGGCTGAAACGTTAATGGAAGCAGCACTTGATACTTACGGACTAGCGATACACAAATAATATAAGAAAGTAGGGAAAGTAATGAAACAACTAAAAGAAACAGGGTTATCAAAAGAGCAATTAATCGAAGCATTTACTCATGTACTTAGAGGACGTAGATTGGATGAACGTTTATGGCAGCTTACACGTATCGGAAAAACATCATTTAACATTTCAGGTCAAGGTGCTGAAGTAGCACAAGTTGCCATGGCTTTAGCATTTGATTCAAGCAAAGACTACTTCCTACCCTATTATCGAGATATGACTGCTTGTTTAACATGGGGGATGAGTTCTAAAGATGTATTGCTCGGTTCATTTGGTAAAGAAGCGGACCCATCATCTCATGGACGTCAAATGCCAAACCATTATGGTTCTAAAAAACACAATATCGTATCGCACTCTTCACCGGTATCAACACAAATGAACGTTGCAACAGGTGTAGGATATGCATCATTACTTGAAAATGATGGATCAGTTGCTTTAACTACAACAGGAGAAGGTTCATTTAACCAAGGTGAAGTTGCAGAAGCGATGAACTTTGCAGGTGTTAAGAAATTACCAATTATATTCGTTGTTGAGAATAACCAATGGGCAATTTCAGTAGGAGTAAAAGAACAATATGCCAATGAAAAAATGTCAGACCGAGCACATGGTTATGGCTTTGAAGGAAAAACGGTTGACGGCAGTGATTTCACTGATGTGTTCTTAACATTTAAACAATACGTTGAAAAAGCAAGAAATGGTGAAGGCCCAGCATTAGTAGAATTAATGGTTTCGCGTATGACTTCACACTCTTCTGATGATGATCAAACGATTTATCGCTCTAAAGAAGAACTAGAAGAAATGAAACACCATGATGCACTTGCAACATTCCAAAAACAATTAATTGATGAAGGTTATTTAATGCAAGATGAAATTGATGAAATTGAGAAAAAATTAAAAGATGAAATAAATCAAGCAACAGATGAAGCAGAAGCAATGCCAGATCCTGATCCAAATGAATTATTAGATGAAGTTTGGGCTAAAAACTAAAGAGGAGCGATAAATTATGACAATGATGACATATTTAGAAGCAATTAATAAAGGAATTGCTGAAGAAATGGAAAGAGACGAAAAAGTTGTAATTTTTGGTGAAGATGTCGGTGGAGATAAAGGTGGTGTATTTGGCGTAACGAAAGGTCTTGCTGCTAAATATGGTGATCACCGCGTGTTTAATACACCTCTGACTGAAGGATTGATCGGGGGTCTTGCGGTTGGATTAGGTGTTAGAGGATACCGCGCAATAGGGGAATTCCAATTTGCAGACTATATTTTACCAGCTGTCAATGAAATTATGTCTGAAGCAGCTCGAATGCGTTACCGTACAAAAGGTGACTGGACAACACCAATTGTTTATCGTACCCCATACGGTGGAGGCGTTCGTGGTGGATTTTATCACTCTCAAACAACAGATAAGATTTTCGTAGGTCAACCTGGTTTACGTGTAGTTACACCTTCTTCAGTATATGATGCTAAAGGTTTAATTAAAGCAGCGATACGAAGTGATGATCCGGTTCTATTTTATGAGCATAAACGTTTATATCGTTTACTGAAAGAAGATTTACCTGAAGAAGATTACATTGTACCTTTAGATAAAGCCAATGTTGTAAAAGAAGGTGACGATGTTACTGTCATCGCATACGGTATGGCACTACAAATGGTAATCAAAGCAGCTGAAAAGTTAGAAAAAGAAGGAATCAGTGTTAATGTAGTTGATGTACGTTCACTTTACCCGTTAGACAAAGAAACTTTAGTAGAAGCAGCAAAGAAGACAGGTAAAGTATTACTTGTTACAGAAGATAACAAAGAACAAAGTGTCATGAGTGAAATTGCGGCAATCATTGCTGAAGAAGCATTATTTGATCTAGATGCACCAATTGGTAGACTTGCAGGACCAGACTCACCTTTAATGCCTTATGCATTGCCATTAGAACGTGCATTTTTAATTAATGAAGATAAAGTTTATGCTGCAGTTAAAGAATTAGCCGAATTTTAATAATAGGGGGATTAATTGATGGGAATTAAAAAAATCTTATTACCGGGCTTAGGAGAAAGTGTTACTGAAGCTTCAATTACAAATTGGTTAGTAAAAGAAGGTGACACAGTTGAGCGTTATCAACCAATCGCAGAAGCAGTGTCTGATAAAGTAACAACGGAAATACCATCTGATTTTAGCGGTGTCGTTAAATCATTTTTAATAGATTTAGATGTAGATGTCCCAATTCATACACCGATCATGGAAATTGAAGTTGAAGGTGAAGGCGATTCAACAAGTACTAGTGACATTCAAGAAGAAAGTGCGGCTCTACAAGAAGAAACAACTGCAGCGCCTGTAAAGAGTGCAGGGGATGCCATCGTGAATACTTCTGAAATGCCATCTGACGAAGTAAATACGAAACCTGAAAAAATCGTATCAGAAAAAGGTGCACGATTCTCACCAGCAGTATTAAAAATTGCGGGAGAACGTGGTATTGATTTATCACAAGTTAAAGGAACAGGTAAAGGTGGACGTATTACGCGTAAAGATGTATTAAACTTTAAACCTGAATCAGTTAAACAAGAACCAGCAGCGATGCATGACATGGTCGCTTCACAAGTATCTGAAGCACCAGTTCAAAGCGCGCCTGAAGTTAAATCAGCACCTAAAACAGAAAGTATCAGTAATTCTCAAGATACAATTGTTAAACCTGATGGTGTACGTAAAGCTATCGCAAAACGTATGGTACAAAGTGTAAATGAAATCCCACATGCATGGTTAATGGTTGAAGCGGATGTGACTGAACTTGTGAAATTAAGAAACAAATACAAAGATGACTTCAAACGTAATGAAGGTATTTCATTATCATTCTATCCATTCTTTATTAAAGCGGTTGTTCAAGCTTTGAAGAAACATCCTAAATTTAACGCATCTTGGGTTGATAATGTCATCACATATCATAAAGATATCAACATCAGTGTCGCTGTTGCGACGGATGAGCATTTATTTGTACCCGTTATTCGCAATGCAGATCAATACTCTGTTATGGGCATTGCGAAAGAAGTGAAACGATTAGCAGATGCTGCCCGTCAAGGTAATTTAAGCAATGAAGATATGCAGGGTGGTACGATGACCGTTAACAACACAGGATCATTCGGCTCAATCATGAGTCAAGGTATCATTAATTATCCTCAAGCGGCGATATTACAAATTGAAAGTATTAATAAACGCCTTGTACCAACTGAAGATGGAGGATTTAAAGCTGCAGATATGATTAATTTATGTTTATCGATTGATCATAGAATATTAGATGGATTACAAGCAGGACGATTCTTAAAAGATGTGAAAGAGAACTTAAGCCATTTTACAAAAGAATCAGATATATATTAAATAAGGAACAGCAATCGCTGTTTCTTATTTTTAATTTGATTTAATGAGTTTAATAAAATCAGTTACAGATTCACTGCATATGGTGTTTTTCTTAAGCGAAATGCCAATAGGATAGTGATTATTTTTATCAGCCAAAGGAATCCAAACAAGTGATTTTAATTTACTAAAATGTTCGTACTCCGTTGGTAATAATGATACAGAATTTAGATTGGTCAAGCTATGTGTTAACACTTCCCAATCATTATTGATAAAAACAATATTAGGTTCGAATCCAAGTGATCTAGTACGCTCTGTCACAAGTTTGCCAAGCATAAAATCTTCTGTTAACGTACTAAAAGAAGCATCCTTCAAATCGGAAAAACTGATGGTATTACGACTAGCTAAAGGATGCGATTGATCCATAACAACACTGACATTATATCCATGTGTCGTCGTATTAAGTGGCTCCATTATGATGTCATCATGGATTTGAGGAAATGAGTTCAGTCCGACATCAATTTTACCTTCAGCTAGCATTTGTTGAATTTTTCGAGAACCACCTTGTGTAAAATGTATATCGACATTAGGATGCGTCGCAATAAACGTCGATATTTCTTTCATAAATTGAATAGCAAAGAGTGCTGTAAGTCCAACACGAATTGTTTCCTTTTGCTTATCTTGCGTTTGATGTAGTTCTTCGATTAATTCGTCGAAATCTTTCACAATTTTTTTACCTTTGTTATAAAGAATTTCTCCCGTCTTTGTAAGATGGAATTGTTTATCATTATGAATGAACAATGAAGTATTCAACTCAGCTTCTAATTTTTTAATGGATTGAGAAAGTGTTGGTTGCGTAATAAATAAACTTTTAGCAGCATATGAAAATTTTAGTTGTCTGCAACTGCAATAAAATATTTTAATTGTCGAATATCCATAATTTACTCCTTATTCATTGTTGGCGAGCTGATAATTATTTTTTAACTTTTCAATATATGATTTTTCCGGTGTAACAACAACAGTAGATTGATCTGTATACGTTACAAAACCAGGTTTAGCTCCGGTTGGCTTATAGACATATTTAATTTCAGTATAATCTACTGGAATTTTAGACGAGCCTTGTGCTTTAGAGAAATAACCTGCTAGCATTGCGGCATCTTCAATTGTTCCATCTGTTGGGTTACTATCTAAGATAACGACATGACTGCCCGGTATATCTTTCGTATGGAACCAAAGATAATTGTTTCGCCCAAGTTTGTGTGTAATATATTCATTTTGAAGATTATTACGCCCTACGACCATCTTTTGATTATCTCTAGATAAATAATGATCGATACTTTGTGTGTTATTTTTCTTCTTATTCGTTTGTTTATGCTTTTTCTTTATTAAATTTTGTTCTGCAAGCTCGTTACGAATATCATCAATATCATTTAATTCAATATGATTCAGCTGCATTTGAATGGTTTGAATATATTCGATTTCAGATTTAGTTTCATCAATTTGAGCAGCAGCATGTTGCTTACGTGTTTTTAAACGATTATATTGTTTGTAATAAAATTGTGCATTTTCTGCAGGCGTTTTTCTTGGATTCATTGGAATCGTAACAGTTTCATTATTATAATAATTAATTGTTTCAAATGATGCCATTCCTTGCTTTAACTGATACATATTACTTGTTATCAGTTCACCAAATAAATTCATTTCTTCCATACGACTCGTTTCTTCTAATTCATGAATGAGCTTTGCTAATTTTTTCTCGTTCTTTGCAAGTAAATTCGATAAATGACGTGATAAGTCATTCGTTTGATTTCTAACACGTTCTCGTTTTGCACGATCTTTGTAAAAATCATCAAGTAATGCGCTTAATGTATCGTATTGCGTCATTTGGGTGGCATTTGCGACAGGTTTAAAATAGAAATCTTCTTTATCGTTTAAAGTAAAAGCAACAGGTGATATTTTATCCTGAGCCATAAATTGTTGGAAATTCTCATCTAAATCATTTCCAATTGCGAGCATGTCATTGATGGCAATTGGACTAAATCCCTCTAGGGCATTTAATAGTGCTTTGTTAAGCTTTAATTCCGGATCAATGATGTGACTAATCTTATTTAATTCAAATGGATTGTATTTCTTTATTGTCGGTGGATACTCATACATAAATCCTGGCATTAACGTTCTAGCACTATTTGTGTTCGGTGTTAAATGTTTTAAGCTATCAAGAATTTTTCTGTTTTCATCTGTAAGGATGATGTTGCTATGTTTACCCATTATTTCAATGTAGAGATGTCGTACGATACGATCACCGATTTCATTTGTATTATTGATGATAATTTCAATAATGCGGTCATTTCCAATTTGATTGATGGAATGAACAATACCACCTTCGATATGTTTACGTAATACTCTTAGAAACATTGGTGGTTCAAAAGGATTATCAAACGTGTTATCTGTCAGTTGAATACGCGCAAAATTTGGATGTGCTGATAATAGAAGTTTCTGATTTTTTCTATTCGCACGGATGACGAGTACTACTGTATAATCATCAGGTTGTGTAATTTTATTAATACGTGCTGTTTCTAAAAATGATATTTCTTTAATCATTTGATGTGTAAATAATCCATCAAAAGCCATATGCTCACCTCTTTTTTTCGTCCCTTTAGTGTATCATGAATTCATTCATCATCATATATAAGTGCACATTAATAATAGAAAACCTATCTGCTTAATATTATCATGTATTTTTCTTAAGATTTATGATAAATTTAAATATAATCACTTTTAGATGAAAGGTCGTTATTATGGAGAAAGAAAAAGGGTTATTAATTGTTCTATCAGGTCCATCAGGTGTTGGTAAAGGTACAGTGCGTAAAGCAATATTTGATGATCCGGAAACTGATTTTGAGTATTCAATTTCTATGACTACACGCAACCAACGCGTTGGAGAGGTTGATGGCGTAGATTACTTCTTTAAATCAAAAGAAGAATTTGAAGCATTGATAAAAGATGATGCATTTATAGAATATGCAGAATATGTTGGTAATTATTACGGAACACCTGTACAATATGTTAGGGATACGATGGATGCAGGTAAAGATGTATTTTTAGAAATAGAAGTGCAGGGTGCACGTCAAGTACGTAAGAAATTTCCTGAAGCTTTATTTATCTTTTTGGCACCACCTACTTTAGAACATTTAGAACAGCGTTTAATCGGTCGTGGTACTGAATCGCAGGAAGTGATACAAAACCGTATTAATGAAGCGCGTAAAGAAGTAGAAATGATGAATTTATATGATTATGTTGTCATCAATGATGAAGTAATGGAAGCGAAACAAAAGGTGCAGACCATCGTAGAAGCAGAACACTTAAAACGTGAACGCATAGAAGCGCGTTTTAGAAAAATGATATTGGAGGCAAAATAGATGTTAAATCCACCGTTAGATCAGTTGAAGAAAAATGTAAATTCTAAATACTTAATCGTAACACTTGCAGCTAAACGTGCACGTGAATTACAGGATAATCCAGAAGGTGCTTTATTAGATGATTACATCTCATATAAACCAGTTGGACGTTCTTTAGAAGAAATCGCAGCGCATAAAATTAGAATTACGAATGAATTACCAAATTAAAACTAAGACTGACAAATTAATTTTTGTCAGTTTTTTTACTAGGAGGAAATCATGAAAATAATATTAGGTGTAACAGGTGGTATTGCAGCATATAAAGCGATTGACTTAACGAGCAAACTGACACAGGCTGGTCATGAAGTACGTGTGATTATGACGGAGGGTGCATTGGAATTTGTAACACCACTGGCATTTCAGGCATTGAGTCGAAATCCTGTGTATACAGATATCTTTAAAGAACATAATCCAGCTGAAATTCAACATATTAGTCTCACTGATTGGGCAGACTGTATGGTAATCGCACCTATTACCGCATCAACTATTGGTAAGATAGCACATGGTATCAGTGATAATATGCTTACTGCAACGTATTTAGCATATACTGGACCTGTATATATTGCACCTGCGATGAACGCTAAGATGTATGATCATCCTGCTGTGATAGAGAATTTAAAGACGTTACATGAAAGAGGCGTTCAAATTATTGAGCCAGGCGCAGGTTTTCTTGCATGTGGATATATTGCAAAGGGACGTATGAGTGAACCGATTGATATTATGAACATTATCACTGCAAAACAGCAATTGAAACAAGTTGAACAGGATTTAACAGGTAAAAGTGTGCTAATTACAGCTGGTCCTACCATTGAGAAAATAGATCCGGTGCGATATTTAACAAATCGTTCTTCTGGCAAAATGGGGTACAGTTTAGCTGAAGCGGCAAGTGTACGCGGTGCGCATGTCACGTTAATTTCAACAGATTTACCACTAGATGTTCCACAAGGCGTAAATCATATCAAAATTGAAAGTGCTGAAGATATGTTCAATGCAGTAAAAGATAACATGGATAAAGCTGATATTATAATCAAAGCAGCAGCAGTTGCAGATTATACGCCTGTTGAAGTGTATGATCAGAAGCTTAAGAAAAAAGACGGTGATTTAACGATTACATTTAAACGTACACAAGACATTCTAATGTATATCGGGACACATAAAACGCATCAATATGTTATCGGATTTGCAGCTGAAACCGAACAGGTTGAAAAGTATGCACGTGGCAAACTCGTTAAGAAAAATGCAGATGTCATTATTGCAAATAACGTTGGTGATAAAACGATTGGTTTCAAGTCAGATGATAATGCAGTAACGATGTATTTTAAAGATGGAAGTGAAGCATCGATTGAAAAACAGCCGAAATTAGGTGTTTCTCACGAAATATTAACACAAGTGATAAAGAAGGGATTTAATTGATTGCTAAAGTAATCGTTGATGTGAATAGCAAACGGGTTGACAGATTATTTGATTATCTTATACCCGATCATCTTGAATCACATATTGTTCCTGGCATGCGTGTCGTCGTTCCCTTTGGACCTCGGAAAGTACAAGGTTATGTGATCGCATTAAGTACGACTGCTGAATTTGATAAATTAAAACCGATCATCAGTGTACAGGATTATGTACCGGAGTTGACACAGGAACTGATTGAATTAAGTGAATGGATGAGTTACACACATGTTTCAAAACGTATCGCAGTACTTGATGCAATGCTGCCAGCTGCTTTAAAAGGAAAATATAAGAAGATATTACGTGTCGTAAATGACGAGGATATACCGCAAGATTTAATAAAATATTTTAACAATGATCAATTATATTTAGAGCGTGCACAAGAATTAGAAATGATGCCGATACTTTCCCCATTTATTGAAAACGGAAGTATCGTAGAAGATATTGAAGTGACTCAGAAAAATAAGGTGAAGAAATTACTAGGTGTAAAGCTCGCTCCAGGTGTCGATTATGAATCATCGGCAAAAAATGATAAGCAGCTTGCAGCCTGTGAAGAAGTACTATCGAACCGTGAAGGATTAACATTTGTTGAATTGGAAGCACGAGGTATTTCAAAAGGGGTATGTAATACACTTATAAAGAACGGTGTGTTCGAAAAAGTCGAACTAGAACAAATGCGAGATCCATTTGCACATAAAGTATTTTTTGAAGATGATAAGAAACAACTGCTTCCTGAACAGCAAACTGCGTATAACGCAATTCACGAAGTTTATGAAAATAAAAAAGCTGAGACATTTTTACTACATGGTGTTACCGGTTCAGGTAAGACAGAAGTATATTTACAGCTGATTAGCGATGTATTAGATAATAATCAGCAGGCGATTGTGCTTGTCCCTGAAATTGCTTTAACACCTCAAATGGTTGACCGCTTTAAATCACGATTTGGCGATGAAGTGGCAGTATTACATTCAGGACTATCAAGTGGTGAACGATATGATGAGTGGCGTAAAATTAAAAATCAGACTGCAAGTGTGTCAGTCGGTGCTCGAAGTAGTATATTCGCACCATTTAAAGATGTCGGTATCATCATCATCGACGAAGAACATGAAACGACATATAAACAAGAAGATTATCCAAGATATCATGCACGAGAGATAGCAGAATGGCGTGCGAAATATCATCAATGCCCACTCGTATTAGGAAGTGCGACACCATCACTAGAAAGTTATGCAAGAGCTGAAAAGGGCGTCTATACGAAGCTTGAAATGTTAACGCGTGCGAATCAACAGGCGATGCCTGAAATGTATATTGCCAATATGCGTGATGAACTGGCAAATGGCAATCGATCGATGTTCTCTGAAATTTTGCGTGAAAAGATACAGGAAAAAATCGATAAAGATGAACAGGTCGTTCTATTTTTAAATCGACGAGGACATGCGCAATTTATGTTATGCCGAGATTGTGGTCATGTGCCCATGTGTCCGAACTGTGATATCAGTCTGACTTATCATAAGTTTACCGATGATTTGAAATGTCATTACTGTGGATATAAGGAACCACCAGTAAATGTATGTCCAAGCTGTGGAAGTGAACATATCCGTGAGATGGGTGTTGGGACACAAAAAGTTGAAGAAATTATTTATGAGACATTTCGTGATGCGAAAGTATCCGCATGGATAATGATACGACAAGAAAGAAAGGATCTCATGAAAAACTGCTTGAGCAGTTTAAACGAAAAGAAGCGAATATATTACTTGGTACCCAGATGATTGCAAAAGGCTTAGACTTTCCTGATATTACACTCGTTGGTGTATTAAATGCAGACACGATGCTGAATCTACCCGATTTCCGTGCAAGCGAGAAAACGTATCAATTACTTACACAAGTATCCGGACGTGCCGGAAGAAGCACGAAAAGTGGGGAAGTCGTCATTCAGACATACAATCCAGAGCATTATGCCATTCAATATGCAGTAGCAAATAATTACCACGGTTTCTATAAAGAAGAAATGACGTATCGTAGATTAGGGAAGTATCCACCGTATTTTTATATGGTGTATCTGAATTTTAGTCATTACGATTTAAGGAAAGTACTACTCGAAAGTAAACATATACATCAAATATTATTACAACATTTGACGCCGGGCAGTTATGTATTAGGGCCTGCACCAAGTCCGATTGCACGCATTAACAACCAGCACCGTTTCCAGATTATGATTAAGTTTAAGTCGGAACCGGAATTACTGAAAGCATTGAACTACCTTGATGATTATTATCATGAACAGTTTATGAAAGATAAGTTTACGCTGCATATAGATATTAATCCATATATGATGATGTGATTATATGGACAAAATTGCTTGAAATATGTATTTATTACTTATAATAAGTATGATAATCGAGCAAAAAGAGGCTCTTGAGCGTTACAAAGATAAATCTAATACAAATATGCAGATACTAAAAGAATGCTTAAGACACTACTCTAAAAACGAACAGAGGGATATTAAACGTTATCTAATATCAAACGGTAATTATGGCAGAATTGATTTAATTGAACAGTTAAGAAAAGATATATTTGAGTATCGTCTTAATGGCTTTTTAGAGCGTGATACAGAGCAATTTAAAGCAGAGGATATAAAAACCTATGGAAAGTGTTTGATTGCAGTATGAGTAAGGAAAAACGGGAATTAAAGAAGTACATATTGAACTATCACAAACAAATTGAAGATGTTGAAATTGATGATCATATGTTGGAAGATGAACAATTTTTCTCTTTAGATGATGTAACTGATGTAGATTACAATGATGCACTTGAACAGGATACTAATATAGCAGATTCAAATACTATTAATGTGCTGATTGAGAAAATTCAAGAGGTGACAACTGAAAGAGAAGAGGCTATATTTATATGCTTCTTGCAGGGTAAGGATATGGAAGAGATTAAACGTATATTTATGCTTGGTGAGGCAATGCTTAATAAACATCTTGATAAAGTGATTGATAAAGTGATAGAGGGTAGCCATTAAATTGGTTATCCTCTTTTTAATGGTGATAAATGTTGATTTGGGTGATAGTCAGATAGCCAATGATTACCGGTATAATAGTAGTTTACAGTGTGATAAGACATTTCATATTCACTATTATGATTTGCCAATCATTTTCCATTCCATTAAGATTATTGTAATAAATAAATTCAATGGAGGGCTTATAGTGAATAATGTATTTTTCAAATCTAAACTACTTATTTCATTAGCAATAATCGGGATATTATTTGGTATTCTCGGTGTCATTCTAGCAATTTATAAAAGTGAGTATGCATTGATCCCAACATTAATATGTGCATTAATACCTATACTTTTTGTACATTACTATGATAGTGAAGAAAAAAAGTATTATGAAAATCACAAATAACCACATTGTATAAATAGCAATGTGGATTTCTTATGCCAAAATTTAAAACACTTTTCTTGCAATCACCCACTAACTAAAAGTTATCGTGTAAAAAGGGATGTCAGAACACTGTAATTTACATAAATCATTGAAAAACAATCTTTATTTCATTAAGATGATTGTAATGGAAGATAATTCTAAATGATATTACTTTGTGAAAGGGATGTTATTTTGAATAATAAAAGCTACAAACTAAAAGAATTAGATGTAATTTTGATGGTAGTTTGTATGGGAATAGGTGCGTTTCTAGGGTTATTAGCATATACACAAAACTGGTTAGGATAATGTTTAGGTACAATTAATTTATAATAAGGTGGTTAATATGCAATTTTTTATAATGATGATTTGTTTCTTATGTTTAATACCTCAAATAGTAGAAGTGATAAATAAGAAAAAAAAGACAATAACCTGATATGCACCCTATAAAGTTTTCACTTTTAAAGTGTCTAATTGACAGGGTGATGTTCAACCACCCACAACAATAGTTGTAGAAACACAAAAAACTACAAAAAAACGACAATAAAACTACAATAGATAATATCCAATGAAATATAAAACTACAGATAGGGTGCTTTAAACCCTTGATAACACTGTATTTTACATTTTATCGGATGTTATTTTTTCGCTATACGTGATACATATATGATGATGTGATGTGATTTGTAAAGTTGTGACGGAAACGGTAGTATTTCAAAAATACAGCCGCTTCCGCAAAGAAAAAATCAACATCACATGAGTAAACGGTAGTATTTCAAAAATACAGCCGCTTCCGTAAAGAAAAAATCAACATCACATGAGTAAACGGTAGTATTTCAAAAATACAGCCGCTTCCGTAAAGAAAAAGTCAACATCACATGAGTAAGCGGTAGTATTTCAAAAATACAGCCGCTTTCGCAAAGAAAAAGTCAACATCACATGAGTAAGCGGTAGTATTTCAAAAATACAGCCGCTTCTGCATCACAAAATCAAACCCCACACCCCAACATTTTGTATATAACCGCAAAATATAGTAAAATGACACTAAACACTCTCTTTAGCCAAAGTTAAAGAGAGTTTTATCATTCAAACGAATATATCGCAATCTTAAGCAAAATAAAGTAAAATAAAATGATTGAATAAAAAAGGAGCAAGTCCATTGATTAAACCATTAATAGATAAAAATGATGCATTACTGCATAGAGAAGTTAAAGATGTAACGGCTTTTGACAATAGTCTAAAAGCTTTGATTCAGGATTTAGAAGATAGTTTATACCATTATAATGGTGTAGGGATCGCAGCCCCTCAAATTGGTGTCGATTTAAAAGTTGCACTTGTAGATATGGAACAGGATGGTATTTTACAGCTCGTAAATCCAGAGATTACTTATTACTCGGAAGATAAAGAGAGTGATGTTGAGGGTTGTTTATCGGTGCCAGATGTATTTGGTATGGTTGATCGTTCAACAGAAATTGTTGTAAAAGCAAATGATTTAGAAGGTAATGAAATTGAAATGACGGCATATGATGATATCGCGCGTATCATTCAACATGAAGTTGATCATCTGTACGGTACAATGTTTACAGATAAAGTAACGCGTTACATATCTGAAGAAGAGCTGGAGGCGATGTATGATGAAGAAGCCTAATATTATTTTTATGGGAACACCTGACTTTTCAGCACCTATTTTAAAAGCAGTTCACGATGCATATGGTGTAGCGCATGTCATCACGCAACCGGACAAACCAGTTGGTCGTAAAAGAGTCCTTACAGCACCGCCTGTGAAAGTTCAGGCAACAGAACTTGGGATTGAAGTTTATCAACCGGAAAAGATGACAAGTGATGAAGCTTATGAATATGTTCAAAACTTAAATCCAGATCTTATTATTACAGCTGCTTATGGTCAATTGTTACCTGAGCGTGTGCTTGAAATTCCTCGACTTGGTTGTATAAATGTACATGCTTCATTGTTACCGAAATATCGTGGAGGTGCACCGATTCATAAAGCCATCATCAATGGTGAAAGAGAATCAGGTGTTACTATTATGTACATGGCAAAAAAACTAGATGCTGGTGATATGATTGCTCAAGTTGTTGTACCAATTGAACAAAATGATACAGTTGGCACATTACATGACAAATTAAGTACAGCAGGTACGAAATTGTTACTACAGACTTTACCGGATATATTTGCAGAAACAAATGACAGAATACCGCAAGATCACGACGCCGCAACGTTTGCTTCAAACGTCAGTCGTGATGAAGAATTTGTTTCTTTTGATCGAACTAGTCAAGCGGTTCATGATCATATCCGTGGGTTAAGTCCATGGCCAGTCGGTTTTGCTAAACTTGATGGACAAAACATGAAACTTTGGATGTCTGAAATTGTGGATGGTTCAGGACAACCTGGTGAAATAATAAGTGCAGATAATAAAGGGATTAAAGTGGCGACAAACGACGGTGCAGTGTTGCTCACTGAAGTTCAACCGGCTGGCAAGAAACGAATGAATGCCGGTAGTTACGTTGCAGGATTAAAACAAACGATTGTGGGGCAGACATTTAATGGAGCATAAACGTAGTGTTAGATATATTGCCTTAGAAATTTTGGATCAGGTTTTAACGGATGGTGGCTATAGCAATTTGCTTATTAATGAAGCGATTAAAGAAGGTTATGTTGAACCTGTTGATAGAGCTTTACTCACAGAACTTGTTTATGGTACTTTACAACATAAATTAACGCTTGAGTTTTACATTGAGCCTTTTATAAAAGCAAATATAAAAGGGTGGATGCGTCGCTTACTATTAATGAGTGTTTATCAGGCTGTATATTTAGACAAAGTACCAGATCATGCGATTATTAATGAAGCGGTAGAAATTACAAAGCAACGTGGCTCAATTAGTGGTGCAAATACAATGAATGCTATTTTGCGTAACTTCCAGCGTAGTGAATTACGTGATTTTGCTGAAATTAAAGATGACCTAAAACGTTTAAGTGTTGAAACAAGTACACCGCTTTGGTTAATCAAACACTGGAATACACATTTCGGTTACGATAAAACACGTGCGATGGCGGAAGAATTTCTGACGTATCCTGATACAACGGTGCGTGTTAATACGACAAAAATTACGATTGAAGAAGCAATTCAGCGATTACAGGATGAAGGCTATACTGTTGAACAGTCAGAGATTATTCCGGAATGTCTAGCGATTGATGGGCCGCCTATCGTACAGAATCCATTGTTTAAACATGGTTTCTTAAGCGTTCAGGATGCATCAAGTATGCTTGTTGCAAATGTGTTAGATCCACAAGAGGGAGAAACAATCCTTGATACATGTAGTGCTCCTGGTGGTAAGTCTTGTCATATCGCTGAAAAGATGAACCGTACGGGACGCGTCATCAGTCACGATGTCTATCCGCATAAGATAGATTTGATTAAATATAATATCAATCGTTTAAGTTTACGCAATATAGAACCTTCAGTACATGATGCATTACTACCGTTTGAAGGAGAGTATGATAGAGTACTCGTTGATGCACCTTGCTCAGGATTTGGTGTCATTAAGCGTAAACCTGAGATTAAATATGAAAAGACACCTAAAGATATTGATACACTGTGGCCGATGCAATTAGAAATACTCACGAATGCCAGTAAAGTTGTAAAACCAGGTGGTCTCTTAGTATACTCAACATGTACGATAGAACAGATGGAAAATGATAACGTTGTCTATTCATTTATAAAACAGAATCCAGATTTCGAGATTGAACCGATAAAATTACCAGTATTAGGTGAACATAAACTATTGCAAATTTTACCGCAAGACTTAAAGTCTGACGGATTCTTTATTGCAAAGTTAAGAAGGAAGAGTGAATAATTATGGCTTTATTAGAAAAGAAGAATAAAAAATTTATGCCCAATTTTGAAAAACCGTCAATCTACTCATTACAATTGGATGAGTTAAAAGATTGGTTAGCAGATCACAAACAACAATCATTTAGAGCGAAACAAATCTTTGACTGGCTATACGTTAAACGTGTAACCAGTTTCGAAGATATGACGAACTTATCA
Source organism: Macrococcoides goetzii (assembly GCF_002742385.2). Taxonomy (GTDB): domain Bacteria; phylum Bacillota; class Bacilli; order Staphylococcales; family Staphylococcaceae; genus Macrococcoides; species Macrococcoides goetzii. The sequence continues at coordinate 776,379 of NZ_MJBI02000001.1, read as the reverse complement.
AAAGAATTACGCGAAGTGCTAGAAAGCAACTTTACGATGACGACTTTAAAAACAGTCGTTAAACAGGAAAGTAAGGATGGAACAATTAAGTTCTTATTTGAACTACAAGACGGATATACAATTGAAACTGTATTAATGCGCCACGATTACGGTAATTCTGTCTGTGTTACGACACAAGTTGGATGTCGTATCGGCTGTACCTTCTGTGCTTCAACGTTAGGTGGCTTAAAACGTAATTTAGAAGCTGGTGAAATCGTTGCTCAAGTACTTGCAGTGCAACAAGCGTTGGATTTAACAGAAGAACGTGTAAGTCACGTTGTTATTATGGGTATCGGAGAACCATTCGAAAACTACGAAGAAATGATGGACTTTTTAAAGATTATTAACCATGATGATGGATTAAACATTGGCGCACGTCATATCACAGTTTCTACTTCTGGTATCATACCAAGAATCTATGATTTCGCGGATGAGGCATTACAAATTAACTTTGCATTAAGTCTACACGGTCCTAATAATGATATTAGAAGTCGTTTAATGCCGATTAACCGTGCATATGATCTAGAGAAGTTAATGGAATCAATTGAATACTATGTGAATAAGACAGGACGCCGTATCACTTTTGAATATGGTTTATTTGGTGGCGTGAATGATCAGGTACATCATGCGAAAGAGCTTGCTAAACTAATTAAACATTTAAACTGTCACGTAAATTTAATTCCGGTTAACCATGTACCGGAACGTGATTACGTACGTACTCCGAAAGAAGATATCTTTAAATTTGAAAAAGAATTAAAAAGAAATGGAATAAATGCTACAATTAGACGTGAACATGGTGCAGATATTGATGCTGCATGTGGACAATTACGCGCGAAAGAAAGAGCAGAAGAAACGAGGTAGTCATATGCACGCACGTTTTTTTACGGATATGGGACCGGTCAGACAACGCAATGAAGATGCTGGCGGAGTATATTACAATCATACTGGACAGATGCTCGTAGTTATTTGTGATGGTATGGGTGGACATAATGCAGGGGATGTAGCAAGTAATTTTGTTAATGATTTACTTGGTGCACGTTTTACAGAGGAAAACTATATTGAACGTCAAAATGCTGAAAGTTGGCTGAAAAGTAATATCTCGGATATTAATCGTCAACTTTATCAGCGAAGTCATGAAAATAATGAAAATCAAGGAATGGGTACTACTCTAGTTTGTGCTTTAATGTTCGACCATCAGGTTGTAATTGCGAACGTTGGTGATTCACGTGCTTATCTTATCAATGAGCGTGAAATGCGCCAGGTAACGCATGATCATACATTTGTAAATCATTTACTGATGGCTGGTGGTTTAACGAAAGAAGAGGCACGTAACCATCCTCAACGCAATGTTATCACAAAAGTAATGGGTTCAGACAAACGTATCCATCCGGATATGTTTGAATATAATTTCGACCGTTATGATTATCTTCTATTATCTTCTGATGGCCTAACTGATTATCTTGAAGAATCATACATACATGATATTATCAAGACACGTGAAAATGTTAAAGCAGCTGGAGAAGCATTGATTAATGCTTCTATAGAGGCAGGAGCACGTGATAATATATCTGTAGTACTTGTCCCTTTAAAAGGGGGCGAGTAAATGATTGGTACTATTATTAGTGATCGCTATAAATTAGTTAAATATATCGGTGGTGGTGGAATGAGTAGTGTATACCTCGCCGATGATATTATTTTAGATGCACAGGTCGCTGTAAAAATCATTAATGTTCCTCCTGTCGATGTTGATCGTGCAGTTAAGCGTTTTGAACGTGAAGTACAGAATGCAACGACATTATCTCATCCTAATATCGTTAAAGTGCTCGATGTAGATGAAGATGAACGTCATTATTATATGATTATGGAGTATATTGATGGCCCTACATTACATGAATACATACGTGAGAATGGTCCGTTAGATGTAAAAGAAGCTGTATTTTTCACGAAACAAATACTGCGTGGTATTGAACATGCGCATCAACATCGCATTATTCATCGTGATATAAAACCTCAAAATATTTTGATGACGCAATCAAAAGAGCTTAAAATCTCTGATTTTGGGATAGCACGCGCATTGAGTGAGACAGCATTGACGCATACGAACCACATTATGGGAAGTGTGCATTACTTGTCACCTGAACAAGCTAAAGGGAAACAAACGGATGAAGCAAGTGATATATATTCAATAGGTATCGTTTTATTTGAAATGTTAACCGGACATCCTCCTCATGAAGGTGAATCTGCAGTCGGTGTAGCGATTAAGCACATTCAGGAACAACTGCCATCTGTAATTGAAGAAAACCCAGCAGTACCACAAGCGCTTGAAAATATTATTTTAAAAGCAACGATGAAAGAAAAATATCAACGTTACCGTACAACGCAGGAAATGTATGATGATTTAAACACCTGCCTTGACGAAGAACGTTCAGAAGAACCTAAAATGATGATTGTTGACGATGCAACAAGAATGATTCCAGTTGTTCAGGCTGATGATACGATTGAAATGCATCCTGTTTCAACGATGCCAACGGAATCAGCAGAGGATCAAAATAATGATGAAATAGATAATCATGAATCGAAGAAGAAAAAGAGAAAATGGTGGTTATGGTTATTACCGTTATTACTAATTTTAGGTTTAGGAACGGCTATTGCTTATATGACCTTTGCACCAAAATATAGTGAAGTACCGGATATCAATGGTAAATCAATATCAGAAGCAACAAGTTTACTTGAACAAAATAATTTACGAAAAGGTCATGTTGATTATGTTTATAATGATTCATATGACGATGGTACTGTGATAGAATCTGACCCGATGATCGGAGAAAAAGTGAAAGAGTTATCACTAATAAATCTTACGGTATCAAAAGGTACTAAAAAGTTTATGTTCGAAGATTATGTGGGGCAGGATATCGCGAAGGTCAAGAAAAAATTAGAAAAGCAAGGTTTCAAATCAGTGAAAGTTAAGCAAGTCTATAATTATGAGAAGTCAGGCACGATTATTAAGCAAAATTTAAAGGGTAATAAAGAAGTGGTGCCTCAAGATACGAATGTTGTTTTTACAGTTTCAAAAGGCGTTGAAGAGATATTTGTACAGGATTATACGGGTCAATCCTTTGAAAAAGCCAAAGCAGAGCTTGAGCAGTTAGGTTTTGTCGTTAATGTGGTACAAGTAATATATTCTGATGACGTTGCAAAAGGTGATATTATTTCTCAGAATGTCCGTAACATAAAGTTCCCTTATGGATCAACAATAAATTTTGAAGTATCAAAAGGAAAAGAGAAAAAGAATACAGAAGAGAAAGTCACTACTGAAACACCAAAAGAAAAAGATAAGAAGTACATCGGAATGGTTAGTATTCCGTATAAAGGCAAAGAAGTGACGCCAACAACAGAAGCACCTGCTACAAATGAAGAAGGTGATACTGTAGAACAACCTTCTGAACCGCCTGCTACCGAAAAGATGCCACAACTTGTCGAGATTTTTATTAAAGATAAAAACAATGATATTTCAACAATCTATGAATCTTATGAAACAACAAAAGAAAGTAAGAAAAGATTAGTACTTACAGTTGAACCAGATACACAAGGTGCGATTATTATAAAAATTGATGGCAAGACGTATTTGCAGGAACAAATCGATTATGACGAAATTGAATAGTTTTTTAGACGGCATAGTAAATTCATTTTTTGCCGTCTTTTTATGCTTTTTATTTGTAATATTTAATAATTAAACCTATATTTTAAATATACACACAAGGGGGTCACGACATGTCATACCATTACCACGAAATATTTTCTGAAGTGAAAGAGAAAATAGCAGCACAGTATAATTTATCAGATGATGCTGCAAATACATTATATTTAAATATTATTAAAAATCTAGCACCGGACAATGACTATACTTTTCAACAGATTATGCTGGAATATTTAACTGAACTACAAATAAAAAGCCTGTTTTTCTTTCACAAAGATATGGTAGGACATAATGGCTTTTACGTAAAAAAACAAGGTGATGCATTAATCGTCACAGAAGTAAATGAAGATAATCGTCTCGTTGTTGGGGATGTTATTACAAAAATGAGTAATGATGAAATTAATATTCTTGAATCAAGATACAAAAAATTGTTATTTCATGAAGATGATAATAACCAGGACTGGACACATATTATTGCTAAACAATCACAACTTTCTATTTCACGTGGGGCAGAAGAATATACATTTGAGGTACAGCACTTCAATCAATTTCCAGAAAATACAGTAAGACGATATGACGGCTATCAGGTTGTTACAATCTATAATTTTGATGAAATGGTTACATATCAGCATGATTTACCTGTTATTTTAGATCTTCGTTATGCACGTGGTTTGCATACACATCAATATGCAGCTGATATTATCTTAATATCACCATTAACGAAAGGAAGTCCTGAATATTTTGCATCACAAAGTAATGCAAAGAAAATTGGAGAAAACTCTTTCGGTGCGGCAAACATCTTTAATACAATTGAATTTGATGACTTTGTATTCGTACATGGCACAGATGAAGAATTTGTAGTTCAACCGGATATGCATATAACGAATGAAGCAGAAAGTGATACAATATTGGAAGAGGCAAAACGAATAATTTTAAGTTAAATTTTTGTAATTTAGGGTATAGATAATTAATACTTATTAGGGGGAATCATCATGGCGAAAAGAATGCCAAAAGATAGAGGTCTTGATAATACTTTAACGATTATGAAAGAAGGATATGAATATATCCAGAATCGTACGAAAAAATTTAATTCTAACGTATTTGAAACCCGTGTTCTAGGTGGTAAACAAGCTGTTGTTATTAGCGGTAAACAAGCTGCTGAATTATTTTATGATAACGATAAGATTGAAAGATCTGGTACATTACCACCTCGTGTAGTTAAGACGTTATTTGGCAAAGGTGCGATACATACAACGACGGGCAAAAAGCATATTGATAGAAAAGCTTTATTTATGTCTTTAATGACAGATGAAAATTTAACATATTTACGAAAGTTAACGCGCAATTACTGGTTTCAGAATACGCAACGTATGCAGTTAATGGATGAAGTGAATGTATATAAAGAGTCTATTATTTTATTAACAAAAGTTGGCTTTAGATGGGCCGGTATTATTGAAACACCTGAAAATATTGAACAGCACGCAATGGATATGGATAAGATGATTGATTCATTTGGCGCAATCGGTTCACCATATAAAGGATATCGTGAAGCTAAAAAAGCACGTGCACGTGTAGAAGATTTCTTAGAAGAACAAATAATTAAGACACGAAAAGGTAAGATTCATCCGGAGCCAGGAAGTGCATTATATGAATTCAGTCATTGGGAAGATATGAACGGCAAACCAATGGATTCAAGACTTTGTTCAGTAGATTTAATGAACGTGATTCGACCACTTGTTGCAATTAACCGATTTGTAGCTTATGGTGTACTTGCGATGCATGAGTTTCCTGGAGAAAGAACGCGTGTTGCCCGTGATGATAATGATTATGCGTATAAGTTTGTACAGGAAGTTCGTCGTTATTATCCTTTCGTACCTTTCTTACCAGGTAAAGCTGCAAAGAATATAGAATTTGATGGCTATAAGATTAAGAAAGATACGATGATTATATTAGATGTATTTGGTACATTGCATAGAGAAGATACATTTAGCGAACCAGAACGATTTAATCCGTATCGTTTTGATAACTGGGATGGTAGTCCGTTTGATTTGATTCCTCAAGGTGGAGGAGACTATCATACGAATCATCGCTGTGCTGGGGAATGGATGACGATCATCATTATGGAAGAAACAATGAAATACTTCGCGCAGGAAATTAATTATGATGTGCCACCACAAGATTTTACTGTTGATCGTACGAAGTTACCAGGGCGTGTGAAATCAGGCATGATCATTAATAATGTAAGATTGAACATTGATCGTACTAAATAGAAATGTATTTAAAAACCGTGCTCGATTGAGCACGGTTATTTTTAATCTTCTATCTTTACTTCTCCAGTCCAGTCATCCATACCTTGTTCTGCAACAGTAACGTTGTAACCTTTTTCTTCCAAATACTGACCAGCTTTCATCGCACGGCCACCTTTTTTACAAATAATAATATATTCAACATCTTTAGCAAGAGCAACCGATTGCGTTTCAATTTCCGAAAGTGGAAGATGCGTAGCTTCAGGAATATGACCTGCTACAAACTCATCTAATTCTCTTACATCAAGTATAACTGCATCTGTTCCAGTATTTATTGTATCCTGTATTGCGTCTAATGTGATTGTTTTTGTCATTTGTTTCACTCCATTCTTCATTTATAGTAATATCATACATATATTTAGTGCATTTATAAAATAATAAGAAAATAATAAGGGAGATTATTCATGATATATTTTACGAAACCATTTAAAAACTTAGAAGATTTTATTGTTGAAAAGCAGGATCAGTTTCAGGCAATGATAGATCAGCTTCAATTGATGGTGATATTGGGATTTTCTAGTCTAGTTATCTTGATGTTATCGATATTATTCTTCAACTATAAGATTTATCGTCGTATGAGTCAGTCACATATTGATCGAATAAAGCTGGAAGTAGAAAGAGAATTACTTAAAAAATACGATTTAGAATTAAAGCCGGAATATAAAGAAAATCTTGGTAAAACATATAAAAATATTGATCGTAAAAACGAGAAACTGGGTAATCAATAAGTGTTAAAAAATTTTTTTGTAATATGCTTTAAATGAGAGTGAAATGCAAGAATCGGTTGAAATCGATAAGTAAATGATTAGAGGTGCGATAATGCATATAAATCAGAATAAAAAAGTGAATATAGGGATGCTGTTAATCGCCCTTGGTATTGTATATGGCGATATAGGAACATCACCTTTATATGTTATGAAAGCAATTGTATCTGTTAACGGAGGATTAGCACATTTAACAAGAGAATATATTTTAGGATGTCTATCACTTGTTATATGGACGCTCACGATGCTGACAACGATAAAGTACGTGATGATTTGTATGCGTGCGGATAACCAGGGTGAAGGTGGTATATTTAGTCTATATACACTCGTACGCAAGCAGAAGAAATGGTTACTTGTTCCGGCGATCATCGGTGGTGCTGCTTTACTCGCCGACGGTATTTTGACACCTGCAGTTACTGTGACATCAGCTATCGAAGGACTACAGGAAATTCCTTATTTTTATCATAGTTTCGCATCTGATCAGAATAATATTATTATGATTGTTATCGCGATTATTACGGCTATATTTTTTGCTCAACGATTTGGTACAGGAAGTATCGGTAAAATCTTTGGGCCGGTGATGCTGTTATGGTTTTCGATGATGGGTATATTCGGAACGATTCAGCTTGTACAGGATTTATCTGTTTTAGAAGCTTTTAATCCATTACTTGGCATTAAAATATTATTTAGTCCTGACAATAAGATGGGATTATTAATTTTAGGGACAGTATTTTTATGTGCGACTGGTGCAGAAGCACTTTATTCAGATATGGGACATGTCGGTAAAAAGTCAATTTACTACACATGGCCATTTGTAAAAATAATGTTGATTTTAAGCTATCTTGGACAGGGTGCCTGGACAATTCAGCATATTGGAGATACAAAGCATCTAGAAGAAATTAATCCATTTTTTCAGATTATGCCTGAGTCTTTCATTCTTTATGGTGTATTAATGGCGACATTTGCTGCAATCATTGCATCGCAAGCTTTAATTACTGGAGCATACACTTTAGTTTCTGAAGCAATCCATTTAAAGTTTATGCCTAAACTGGATATTAAATATCCTTCGACAGTAAAAGGTCAAATGTATATTCCATCTGTGACAGCAGTGATCTGGTTTTTATGTATACTTGTTGTCCTGTATTTTAAAACGAGTGTCAACATGGAAGCAGCTTATGGATTAAGTATTACTGTCACAATGATGATGACAACAATTTTACTTTCTTACTATCTTAAAAAGAAACAAGTCAATACATTGTTATTATATTTAACGATTTGCTTCTTCTTTATATTTGAATTCGCATTCTTTATCTCAAGTCTGGCAAAATTCATGCATGGTGGTTATGTAGCAGTGCTTATTTCTTGTTTGATCATATTTATCATGATCGTTTGGTATAACGGTTATCTGATAAAAGATAAACAGTCACATGATGTTGCGATCGATGAATATTTAGGACAACTGAAGTCATTAAAACAAGATCGTAGTATACCGAAATTTGCGACTAATTTAGTTTACTTAACGACCAATGAAGAGGATCGTATGATAGAGAAACAAGTGATTAAGTCTATATTAGACGGTCGACCAAAACGTGCTGATGTGTATTGGTTTGTGAATGTAAAGGTTAGTGACGAACCATTCCAGGTCAACTATCGTATAGAAAACTTTAATACTGACTCAATATTTAAAGTTCAATTAATATTAGGATTTAGAATGCACCAGAACGTCAATTACTACATCAAGAACATTGCCAGAACTTTAGTTAAAACGAAACAGATGAAAGAACAGTTCAGACCGTATGGTACAAATAATCTGCGTGTCATCAGTGACTTTAAATTTGTAGTACTTAAAGATGAAGTATTACTGGATGGCGATCTATTATGGTACGAAAGACTTATTCTGCAATGGAAGATCGCGATTAAAAGATTTACTGCATCACCGGTGAAGTGGTTTGAACTACCTTCAAATGAAGTAATGTATGAAACGATACCGCTGACTACACCGATGACAAAAATGATTCCGATGAAACGAATCGATTAATTATAAAGTATTTTAAAGTAATGGGACATTTAATAGTCCTGTTGCTTTTTTTTTAGAAAAAAAGTTGTTGTATATTAAGTGATAATGCATTAAAATTATCTTGTGAAAAATATCACATAAGGAGAAAAGATATGAAGAATAATAACCAGTCATCTGAACTAGACAACTTTAACTTTCCGGAAACCGAAAAATTTTTTTACGGAAGAAAGTTAATGGATGGGATACAGGACACAGTTTTAACGAAAGAAAGTCTCGTAAAAGATTTTTTTATCAGATATATATTTAGAGCGATGATGGCAGGTTTTATTATCGGATTAATGATAGTATTCACCTGGAAAACGCGCATTGATTTTACGCCATACATTGGTGCAGATCTGGCTAGCCTTGTCGGTGGAATAACTTTCAGTTTTGCACTCATTTTTATTATATTTACCTATTCGGAGCTGCTAACGAGTAATTTTATGTATTTTACAGTTGGTATTTTCTATAAATCAGTGACAGTTCGTCGTGCATTCCTTGTTTTTACACTGTGTTTTCTTGGCAATATGATAGGTGGTATATTGTTGTTTAGTCTGTTAAAATTTAGTACAGTAGTATCAAATGATATGCTTGGATTAATGCATACAATCGTTGATAAGAAGCTTCATTTATCAAATGATGATATTTTTATTCGCGGAATATTAGCCAACTTTTTTATCAATATTTCTATCATCGTAACGATGCATTTTAAAGAAGCTTTACCAAAGATGGTCGCGATGATTATCGGTGTGACGATATTTGCATATATGGGATATGAACACGTTATCGCTAATGGCGTTATGTTTATCTGTTCTCTATTTTATCAATTTAACCCGGAGAACATTTTACCTATGCTAAGAAATTTATTATTTAGTGGTCTGGGTAATTATGTTGGTGGGGGACTATTTATCGGTTTATTCTATGCATATTTAAATGCTCCGAAAAGACATTAATATAAGAGGTGAATATTATTAAAGGTCAAATTATTAAAGCATTAAGCGGTTTTTATTATGTGAAAAGTGAAGATGATAGCGCAATTTATCAATGTCGTGCACGAGGAAATTTCAGAAAAAAAGGTATAACACCATATGTCGGTGATTTCGTGACATTTCAAATAGAGAACGAAAACGATGGTTACATTCTTGAGATTCATGAAAGAAAAAATGCACTGGTACGACCGCCAGTTGCAAATGTAGATCGTGTAATAATCGTCATGAGTGCAAAAGAACCTGAATTCAGTTTAAATTTAGTAGATAAATTTATTACGATTATTGAATCTTATGATGTAGAACCCGTACTTCTTGTGACAAAAAAAGATTTATTAAATGAACAGGAAATTAGTTTTATTACGACACATTTAGACTATTATGAACGAATTGGATATGAAGTAATGTTCGTTTCAAATCTAGAACAACAAAACTTTAATGATTTAATAAAAGGCATCACTGTGCTTGCTGGACAATCAGGTGTAGGTAAATCATCGTTTATCAATGCTTTAATACCAGATGCGAATTTGAATACTGGTGTTATTAGTAATGCGCTTAATCGTGGGAAACATACGACAAGACATGTTGAATTGATTCCATTAGATCATGGCTATATCGCAGATACACCGGGTTTTAGTTCACTAGATTTAGATAATCTTGATAGAAATACCTTAAAATATTGTTTTATTGAATTTGCTGACCGTGCCAATGAATGTAAATTCAGAGAATGTATGCATATCAATGAACCAGGTTGTGCAATTAAGGCTGGTGTTGAAAATGGAGAAATTCTGGAAACAAGATATTTACATTATCAGCAAATGCTAAATGAAATAGACACGAGAAAGGTGAGATACTGATGAAAGTAGCACCAAGTTTACTATCTTGTAATTTTTTAAACATACAGCAGGAAATTAAGCGTCTGGAAGAAGCAGGAGTAGACTATATACATTTTGATGTGATGGATGGCAATTTCGTTCCAAATATTTCTTTTGCTTTTCCAGTCTTAAATCAAATTAGACAAGTTACTGATTTAACGATTGATACACATTTAATGGTTCAGGATCCTGAGCGATACATTCAAACCTTTGCTGAAGCTGGTAGCGATATTATTACCGTACATGTTGAAGCAACAAATCATATTCATAGGGCAATTCAAATGATTCATGATACAGGGAAGAAAGCAGGTGTTACACTAAATCCAGGTACACCTATTGAATCCGTTGTACCTGTGCTTAAGGATGTTGACCTTGTGCTTGTCATGACAGTCAATCCTGGCTTTGGTGGTCAGCAATTTATCGAAAATGGTATTGAGAAAATTAAATTTTTAAAAGACTATAAAGAAAAACATCATCTTAATTATGAGATCGAAGTTGATGGTGGGGTAAACGAAGATACTGCTAAAGCTTGTATTGAAGCGGGTGCTGATGTATTAGTAGCAGGATCATACTTCTTTAAGCATAAAGATTTATCAACACCAACAAGTGTATTGAGAGGTGAGTAATATGGACTTACATATACTTTGTACACATTTAGGGGTATCAAATTCCCTTTTAGAAAAATATCATGATGAAGATTGGATTGGTATTGATTACGGAACAATAATGCTTGTTGATGCAGGTATTCGACCTATAGCAGCATTTGGTGATTTTGATTCTGTGTCTGAGGACGAACGTTTAAGGATTGAAGAAGTAATTGATATTGAATATCTGCCATCTGAGAAAAACGAAACAGATCTTGAAGTTGGTGTACAATATGCCAACGGATTAGGATATGACAAAGTTTATATTCATGGGGCAACAGGTGGAAGGTTGGATCACTTTTTAGGTAATTTACAGACTCTTGTCCATCCGGATTTGTTATTATCTGAAACAGAATTTATTATTGTAGATGCATATAATGAAATACAGGTGTTATCTACCGGTACACATATTATTGAAAGAAGCGAAGATAAAAAATATATATCGTTTATCCCAGTCAATGATGGTGTAGTACTGACAATTGAAGGATTAAAATATGAGACCGACCGTTTAGAAGTAAAAATGGGGTTTACCCGCACAGTAAGCAATGAATTTATAACGGACCGAGCAGAAATAACAGTCGAACAAGGTATGGTCTATATGATTCAAAGTAGTGAAGCTAAATAAGACAAATAAAAAAAGACCTTTCACACAAAGGTCTTTTTTGTATCTATATATTCAATTAAACGCGAGTCACTTTACCTGATTTTAATGCACGAGCTGAAACCCATACACGTTTAGGCTTACCATCAACTAAGATTCTAACTTTTTGTAAGTTAGCACCAAAGCGACGTTTGCTGTAGTTCATTGCGTGAGAACGGTTGTTACCTGAAACTGCTTTACGACCTGTAACATGACATACTTTAGCCATTGTTTTGCCTCCTTTAATAGAATATAGAGATACACTTATCTTTTACATACTATAACAATTTATCACAATCGACTTTTGATTGCAAGATTTATTTATCCATTAATCCATTTTTTACTGCTTCTATATGACTGATAAATTGCTTTCTATTCTCTTTTGTATCTTGCAGGTGATAGTAGCGCATTTCATAGATAAAATCGATTAATGGATTTGCAGTATTGATCTGACTGAAGTTTTGAGCAAACGTTTTATTCGGTTGAATCGGATAGCCCTTTTTAATATAAAGTGATTCCAGTTTTTTAAGATGTTTCATATAAAAAGGAGGTAAATGTTTGTAATCTGAATTTACTGTTTTAAATTGATGAACATATTGAATCTTTCTACTTTCTTGTTGGATTTGTGGTATCTGAAATACATCTCGTCTTTTGTAGAGTATTAACGCGATAATCGAAAGTATTATCGTTGCCAATGCATAAACCCACAAGAAGTTGTCAGGTTCTTTTTTTATTTTTCTCATCGGTTTTGTTTCTATTGAAGGTGATTCTTCCTGCTTTATATCTTCAATCTGCCTAGGATTGATTTTCATCGGCTCATAGTCAATATTTTTCAAAATATTAGAAGGGATATGCATAACAACCGTTTGATATGTTATTAATAAACCTGTTCCGATGATAAACGTTGCGCCCATAATACTTAATAAAGCAATAATCTTTTTATAATCGTTAAATATCGGGAAGAATAAAATGAAAATCATACATACCGCATAGATTGCAGCGAGCACAAAAAAATGTTGATAATAACTTAGAAATAACAATAGATGCACGACAAAGAATGATTGAACGTAATATGCTAGATGCATGTCGTTTGTTACCTGATATAATGCAACTAAACCGTATAATAACATTAAATAAAAATGTGATACATCAAGATAAATACTTGCAATGATACCGATGATTAATGATATACCCAAACTTAATAAAACATTATCTTTCGTATGATATAGCATCAATAACAAAAAAACATGAACGATAAAAAATGAAGAATGAATAAACGTTAAAGGTGATAAAGCAATAAAGAAAATAAAATAATTAAAAATATTTTTATATTGCATCGATTTCACCTCGCTCAAAATAAATCATATGGTGCTTTATTTTCATAACATCACTATCTTTTATTTCCCCGAAATGAATCCATCGGTTTACTTTATGAGTATGAAGCACTTCGTCAACGAGGTTACTGAATTGAAAAGTGTAACTATCCTGATTGAATTCAGCAATTGCCCGATGCATCGCATGCATATCACCTGTGTTTTTTATAGTAATGACAACTGGTTCATCTGAAATGAGGCTCGTTTTTATATTAATCGCAATGAAAAAAGACATGTGCTGTTCGAAATAAGTATAGGCATAATCTGAAAGTGACTTTAGAATTTCTTCGATTTTATGATGGATGTGCTGATTACTTAATACATTTGCGCTAAGCATGATTTGATTTGCTTCATAGACTTCTGTTTGTTTAACGAGCAGCTCATTAGCTTTTAATGATGCATTAAAGTCAATAAGATGGAAAGGCAAGTCATATTGATAAGGCAAATTACTATATTTATCGTTAGAAGGACCTATGACTTTATGACCTGTTTCATCCAGTGACAGCTCGTGCTCAATATTTTTTTGATTATAGGTGCCGTAACTTGCATATAATGTTGATAAAGAAAATGGTTGATCTACTTTATAACGCAATAACTTAAAGAATCCTTCTACTTCAACTTCATATATATATACTTTGAATCTACCGCGCTTATTGACTGTTATCGGTAGAGAAATAACTGTCATTTCGTGAGGTGAAATTTCAGTTTCAATTATTTGAGAACGATTTTGATTTGCGAAATAATTTTGTTCCAGCCCAAAGCGAATTTTTAGCTTTTGTTGAGATTTCGATGTTATGAACACTTTATAATTGAAGATTGAATCAACGAATGGATAAGTGTGTTGCTGATCATCTTCAATTAAAATGGCGTGTTTTAAAGCGAAACGTCTATCTAAAAAAAACAATATATAGATTAATACGATAAAATAAGAAAAGATGAAAAACCTTAAAAATAAACTAGAAATTAATACAAGCATTAGTAATGCATTGACTGGTGCAAGGTTATATACAGGCTTTAAGTTGATATCATTTTTATAATGGAACATGAATATTTCCTAAACATTCATTTAGACAATCAATCTTTTCGTTATGATGTCTAATCTGACTGTTAAACTGAATTTTATGAAGTGCTACATAAGGTAGGACTGCCTGTATATCGTCAGGTATGACATAATTTCTATCGTTTATATATGCATAGCTTTGTGCCATCTGTCTTATTTGAATGCCTGCACGGGTGCTTAATCCTGTAGTGATATTATGATGATTTCTTGTTTCATTCAATATTTGAACGATATAAGTTGTTAAATCTTCATCGACATGTATCTTTTCAATTTCTTTTTGATACGCTAATAATGTTTCTTTATCCATAACATTTTGTATATTGGCAAATTGTTTTAACAATATATTTTTTTCTGCATCAACATCTGGATAAGTTACGTTAATCTTGACGATAAATCTATCCAATTGTGCTTCCGGTAAAGGGTATGTACCTTGATTTGTCTCAATATTGTTTTGAGTACCGATGACAAAAAAAGGTTCAGATAACTCGTGTGTTGTGTCATCAATCGTTACAGTATGTTCCTGCATTGCTTCGAGCAAACTACTTTGTGTTTTCGGTGTCGCACGGTTAATTTCATCGGCAAGTAATATATTAGTAAATACAGGTCCATATTTAATTTCAAACTGCTTCGATCCAGGATGAAAAAACTTTATTCCTGTAACATCGCTCGGTAACACATCAGGCGTAAACTGAATACGATTAAATTGTAGACCTAAAGATTGTGCAATTGTATGTGCGAGTTGTGTTTTTCCGACACCTGGTGGACCTTCCAGTAAAATATGGCCCTTACTGAGCATTGCGCAGTAGATGATTTTTAAACTTTTGGTATGACCGATAAATCCCTTTTTCCATTCCTGTATTATAGTGTTCATCTTATCTCCCTCATTTTTTGAATATTTAGTAAATTAATTATAGCAAAAAGTTATATTTCTGAGTATAATTTTGTCATTTTGTGTGTGATTTACTATTCGTTTATAATAAATTACACAGAATACAATAGAATTCTTGTAATTATCATAAATTATTGATTATAATAATGTGACGAATGTAAAACGATAAGGAGGATGGATTATGACGTTAGAGATAACAAATGAATTAGGCTCTATTGATATTTCAAGTGATGTCATTGCTACAATTGCAGGTGGGACTGCAGTAGAATGCTATGGCATTATTGGAATGGCGAGTAAACATCAGGTAAGAGACGGTATTGCTGATATCGTTGGAAGAGATAATTATTCAAAAGGTGTCATTGTAACGAATAATGATGGTGTGTTAGATGTTGATATGTATATCATCGTTGCATACGGTACAAAGATTTCTGAAATTGCAAATAACGTTCAATCATCTGTTAAATATACATTAGAAAAAACATTAAACTTAAAAGTAAATTCAGTAAACATCTATATACAAGGTGTACGTGTTATTAAACTGGACGATGAAGAATAGGGAGGATAATATAATGAAAACGATTGACGGCAAGCTATTTGCTGAAATGATTATCACAGGAGCAAATAACTTATCTCAAAATGCAGATTATGTAGATTCATTAAATGTCTTCCCGGTACCAGATGGTGACACAGGAACAAATATGAATTTATCAATTACATCAGGTGCTCAAGAAACTGAAGCACATATTGAATCACATATTGGTAATGTTGGGATCGCATTTTCTAAAGGTTTACTTATGGGAGCACGTGGAAACTCAGGTGTAATTCTTTCTCAGTTATTCCGTGGCTTCTCAAAATATATCGAACAAGATGAAGAAATCGATGCGAAGAAATTTGCTAAAGCATTTAAAGCGGGTGTGAAAACTGCTTATAAAGCAGTAATGAAACCTGTTGAAGGTACAATCTTAACAGTTGCGCGTGAAGCAAGTGAAGGTGCAATGAAAGTTGCTGAAGAAACGGACGATTGCATCGCTGTTATGGAAGAAGTAGTTCGTGCAGGTAATGCATCATTGCAACGTACACCTGATTTATTACCAGTCCTTAAAGAAGTTGGCGTTGTAGATAGTGGTGGTCAGGGATTAATGTATGTTTATGAAGGATTTTTAAGTGTGATGAAAGGTGAAGCGATTGCGGCACCTGTTGCCCGTAAAGTGGATGATGACTTTATTAATGATGATCATGACTTTGGTGATGTTGTAAAGACAGAAGACATCGTTCCTGGCTTCTGTACAGAATTTATGGTACGCTTCAAACCAGGAATGAAACCATTTAATGAAGATGATTTCAGAAACGATATGGCAGAATTCGGCGATTCATTACTGGTAATCTCTGATGAAGAAATCGTAAAAACGCATGTCCATTCAGAAACACCTGGTGAAGCGTTAACATATGGTAGTCAGTATGGTGAAATTATTAAGATCAAGATTGAAAATATGCGAGAACAACATAGAGAAGTGTTGCGTAAACGTGGTATACGTCAGGAAGAAACAGCTAAAGTAGAAAAAGCAATTATTACTATTTCTATGGGTGACGGTATTACTGAACTGTTTAAATCAATCGGTGCAACACATGTGATCAGTGGTGGACAAACAATGAATCCATCGACTGAGGATATCGTTAAGATTATTGAGAAAAGCGGATGTAAAGAAGCAATCGTTTTACCGAATAATAAGAATATCATCATGGCCGCTGAACAAGCAGCTCAAGTTACAGATATTCCTGTAAAAGTTGTACCCTCAAAAACGATACCACAAGGTTTAACAGCAATGTTATCATATAATTCTGATGCTTCAATTGAAGAAAATGCACAAAATATGACAGATGCACTGTCTAATGTTAAATCTGGTTCAGTAACTTATGCGGTAAGAGATACTTCAATAGATGGTGTGAACATAGAAAAAGATGCTTTCATGGGTATCAATGAAAGTAAAATTACGGTATCTGATAAAGATCAACAAAAAGTGTGTATTGAATTATTAAAATCTATGCTAGATGAAGACTCAGAAATTGTTACTGTTATAAAAGGAGCAGATGCTTCTGACGCAGATGTTCAGGCGATTGAGTCGTTCTTAGAAGAACATTATGATGATGTTGAAGTTGAAGTTCAGGATGGTAAACAACCGATTTACAGCTTTATGTTCGCTGTAGAATAAATCATATTGTAAAATAAAATCCGAGCAGCTTATTTATCCATGCGGATGATTAGTTTGTTCGGATTTTTCACAATAATGAAGTATTAAATATTCATGAATATAATTTAAAGGGGAAATGGAAATGAAATATAGAAGTGTTTTTGATATTATTGGTCCGATAATGGTTGGACCATCTTCATCACATACTGCGGGGGCTGTTAGAATCGGTCTGGTTGCAAGAGATTTATTTGGTGGAACACCTGCTCAAGCTGACATCTATTTATATGGTTCGTTTATGGAAACATATAAAGGACATGGAACGGATGTTGCATTAGTTGCAGGATTACTTGGCTTTGATACAGATGACAGTCGTATTCCTGAAAGTCTTGAACTTGCTAAACAATCTGGTTTAAACGTAACATTTATTGAGCAGGATGAAGAGAAAAGCCATCCGAATACTGCAGTCATCCATATGAAAGATGGAGATAAAGAATTAACGATAGAAGGTATTTCTATCGGTGGTGGTAAAATTGAAATTGTTGCATTAAACGGCTTCCCGATTACGATTTCAGGTAATTATCCGGCATTACTTGTTTTCCATCAGGATTCATTTGGTACAATTGCAAATGTGACACAAATACTTGGGGCAAACAGGATAAATGTTGGTCAAATGCAGGTATCACGTAAAAACAAAGGTGAAATTGCTTTAATGACTTGTGAACTTGATGATTTAATTGACGAAAGAATTATAGAAGAAATTAGACAATGTAATGGCATATCTACTGTTACTTTAATGTCTGAAGCTTAAGGGGGATAATATGTTTAATAGTGTAGAAGCATTAATAGAACTATGTAAAACTGAAAATATTGCTATATCAGAAGCGATGATACGTCAAGAAATGGAAGTATCTCGTGCGTCACGTGAAGAAGTATTTGCAAAGATGGAACGTAATCTCGTGGTAATGGAGCAAGCTGTTGAAAGAGGTTTAAATGGTGTAAAAAGTCCGACAGGTCTTACAGGAATGGATGCTGTAAAATTACGTGAATATATAGCGCGTGGCAATACATTAAGCGGTGAAACATTACTGGATGCTGTAAGTAAAGCTGTCGCAACTAATGAAGTCAATGCTGCTATGGGTTTAATCTGTGCCACACCAACTGCTGGTAGTGCCGGTGTTGTTCCGGGTACATTGTTTGCTATGAAGACGAGACTGAATCCGACGCGTGAACAGATGATTGAGTTTTTATTTACTACTGGTGCATTTGGATTTATTGTGGCTAATAACGCATCGATTTCTGGAGCTGCAGGCGGTTGTCAAGCTGAAGTAGGTAGTGCTGCTGCAATGGCAGCTGCTGCGATTGTTGAAATGGCTGGTGGAACACCTGAAATGAGTGCGCATGCATTTAGTATCTGTCTAAAAAATATGTTAGGACTTGTTTGCGATCCAGTTGCAGGTCTTGTAGAAGTGCCTTGTGTCAAACGTAATGCAGCGGGTGCATCAAATGCTATCGTTTCAGCAGATATGGCTTTAGCAGGTGTAGAGAGTAGAATTCCTACAGACGAAGTAATTGAAGCGATGTACAAAATTGGACAAACAATGCCGAGTGCATTACGTGAGACTGGTAGAGGTGGTCTTGCAGGCACTAAGACTGGCCAGGAAATGAAGGAAAGAATTTTTGGAAGCAAAACAACAACTCATTAAAGAACAGTCGATTGCTACATTAAAAGGTGTTGGACCAAAAACACTTGAACATTTAAATACATTAAATATATATGATATGGAAAGTTTATTATTATATTTACCATATCGTTACAATGATGAAACAATTATTAATATTCATGACGCTATGGATGGTGAGAAGATAACAGTTGCCGGAGAAATTTATTCTCAGGCAACTGTTGCACATTTCGGCAGAAAAAAATCTAAAGTATCTTTTCATATCATGGTTGATAATGTTGCAGTGCGTGTAGAATATTTTAATCAGCTATATATTAAGCCGCAGGTTGTCGTCGGTGAACAAGTAAAAATAACCGGTAAGTGGATGAGAGGTAAACAAATTATACAAGGTACTGGTTTTAAGAAAATATCAGAGGCCAACCAAAATGATGATCTTGTCCCACAATATAGTCTTAAAGGGCTGATTAAACGCGCTACTTTTCAGAAAATATTGCATAATGCATTATTAACAACTGATTTGCCGCCATTTTTACCGGATTATTTAAAACAAAAATATAAACTTTGGGATTTTAAAGAAGCAGTCGCTGAACTTCATTTCCCAGGATCACATGAGCGTCTTATACAGGCTAAGCGAACATTTGCTTTCTGTGAATTATTATTGTTTCAGTTAAAGATGCGAATGCTGCATCTTAAGGAACATCAATCAAGCAATAGTGATATTCATTATAATATAGATGACGTCAAAACATTTATTCAAACGTTGCCATTTGAACTGACTGACGCTCAAAAACAAGTTGTCAATGAAATATTCCGTGATTTAAAATCACCGATGCGAATGAATCGGTTATTGCAGGGAGATGTTGGTTCAGGAAAGACGGTTGTTGCAGCAATAGCAATGTATGCACTTAAAACAAGCGGTTTACAAAGTGCATTGATGGTTCCAACTGAAATTTTAGCAGAGCAACATGCTGAAAGTTTAAGTGAATTATACGGTGAGACGGTTAATGTTGCGCTATTAACATCATCCATAAAAGGGAAACGTCGAAATATTATTCTTGAACAATTAGCTTTAGGTGAGATAGATGTTTTAGTTGGTACACATGCACTCATTAGTGATCCGGTAAATTTTCATCATCTTGGCCTCGTTATTACAGATGAACAGCATCGTTTCGGCGTGAATCAAAGGAAGTTATTACGCGAAAAAGGTGAAAATGCTAACGTACTATTCATGACAGCGACACCTATTCCACGAACTTTAGCAATTTCTGTTTTCGGTCAACTTGATGTATCTACAATCAAACAAATGCCTAAAGGTAGAAAACCGATTATTACTGAATGGGCAAAACATGAAGCAATAGACACTGTCTATGAGAAAACAAAAAGGCAGATAGAGATTGGGCATCAAGTATATGTTATATGCCCACTCATTGAAGCTTCTGAGCATCTGGATGTCAAGAATGCTACTGAAATATATATGGCTTATCAAGCTATTTTTGGAAAAGACCGTGTAGGTCTCATGCATGGTAAGATGAAAGCTGAAGAGAAAGATAGCATTATGCAGCAATTTGCCACTCATGAAATTGATGTTCTCGTATCAACTACTGTTGTTGAAGTAGGTGTAAATGTTCCGAACGCTACAATGATGATTATCTATGATGCAGAGCGATTTGGATTATCAACATTACATCAATTAAGAGGCCGTGTAGGTAGAAGTAGTCATCAAAGTTATTGTATACTAGTAGGTAATCCAGAAACTGAAACGGGTATCGAACGTCTTCAAATAATGACTCAGACGACAGATGGCTTTATTCTAAGTGAAAAAGATCTGGAAATGCGTGGCCCAGGTGACTTCTTTGGGGTGAAACAAAGTGGTTTGCCAGATTTTAAAGTTGCAAATATTGTAGAAGACTATAGAATGTTAGAAGTAGCAAGAGATGAAGCAAGTGAAATTATTTTAAGCGGAATGATTGATTCACCTGAATTATCGTTTTTAAAACAACGATTAACCGACGAGATACATTCACAAGAAATTGATTAAGGAGCACATGATGGGAAGAATATTACTGAGAATTATTGGCGTACTTTGTATTGTAGCAGCATTGGTTATGTTTTTCTGGCAGAATATCCGTGAGTATTACACTGAAATTGTAAACGAAAAGATTATTACTGCATATGAAAAAAATGAAGATAAACCTAAAGTAAATGAATTGGAAAAATGGATTACGAAGACTGAACCTGATAAATTAAAATTAAAGGCAAATATGTTAGGGTACTTAAAGGTACCGGCAGCTAAAATTAATGAACCGCTACTTAAAGGACCAGCAACACAAAAGAATTTGAAGAATGGTGTGTCTCTTGTGGAAGAAGGAGAAAAGCTATCTGAACAAAATGTAGCAATCGCTGGACATAGAGTGGAAGGTGCAGGCATACGATTCAATTATTTAGATCGTGCCAAAGTTGGAGATACTGTCATTCTGCAGTCACGTGATGGAATTAAAAAGTATCGCATCTATAAAATCTTTAACGTAAAACCAACACAAGTTGGTGTGCTAGATGAAAAGAAAAACGCACTACAGGAACTTACATTAATCACGTGTGATAATTATGATCCACAGCGTATGCTTTTTAGTGAACGCATGATTTTTAAAGCAAAGTTATATGAAGAGAATGGTGAAAAAGTAAAAGCACCACAAAAATCAAATACTAAAAAAGCTGCATAATAAAGATCAGACATTTAAGTCTGGTCTTTTTTCGTATAAAAAGTTGCAGTTAAAATAACAGTTATGTTATATTTACTAGTACTAAGACCAACTACTAAAAGGATTTGTATATATGAAAAAATTAAATAAAAAAGAACGTCAGTCAGAACTCACGAAAAGACTTAATGAAGACCCATTTTTAACCGATGAAGACTTGAGTCGTGATCTCAATGTGAGTATCCAGACAATTAGATTAGATCGATTAGAACAAAATATTCCGGAACTACGCGAACGTATTAAAGATGTAGCAGTAAAACAGCGAGACGAGGTACGTGCATTACCATTAGATGAAATTATTGGTGAAGTCATAGATCTGGAACTTGATAAATCTGCTATCTCTATACTTGATATAAAAGACGAACACGTATTTTATAGAAATAAGATTGCACGTGGACATTACTTATTTGCACAAGCTAATTCATTATGTGTAGCTGTGATTAACGACGAATTAGCACTTACAGCTAAGAGTGAAATTAATTTTAAGAAACCTGTAAAGCTAGGAGATCGTGTCATTACGAAAGCTACCGTTATCTCGAAAGGAAATAAACGTGCTAAAATCGAAGTTGTAAGTACAGTTAAACAGACGACGGTATTTACCGGACAATTTGAAATGTATTATACAGGTGAGGATGAGATAAATGATTAAAATAGCAGTTGATTTGATGGGTGGAGACGATGCCCCTCAAGCTGTATTGGATGGTATTGAACTTTTCTTAAAAGCGTTTAATGATGTTGAGATTCAGGGATATGGCTTACCAGAATATAACACGATTAAACATGATAATTTTAAATTTATTGCTTGTTCAGAACAAATTACGATGGATGATGAACCGGTACGTTCAGTACGCAGGAAGAAAGATGCATCGATGGTACGTGCTGCAGAAGCCGTTAAGTTAAAAACAGCTGATGCATGTGTTTCTGCAGGTAATACTGGTGCATTAATGTCAGCAGGTTTATTTATTGTTGGCCGTATTAAAGGCATAGAGCGTCCAGCCTTAGCCATGACGATGCCGACGATTGATAATAAAGGCTTTATGTTACTTGATATGGGAGCAAATGCTGATGCAAAACCTGAACATCTAGTACAATATGCAAAGATGGCAAATATCTATGCGAAAGCAAATCGTAAAATCGCTAATCCGACCATTGGATTAGCCAATATTGGCACTGAAGATAAAAAAGGAAATACATTGACGAAAGAAACATTTGCATTACTAAAAGCTGAAAATACAATAAATTTTATTGGTAATGTAGAGCCTAAAACGCTATTGAATAGCACGGCAGATATCGTCGTAACAGATGGTTTTACCGGAAATATCATATTAAAAACACTAGAAGGTACGGCTAACAATATTTTTAAAATGTTAAAACAAACGTTAACAAGCAGTACTAAAAATAAACTCGCAACAGCAATTATAAAGAACGATTTGGCAAAACTAAAAGGTAAGATGGATTATTCTGAGTATGGTGGAGCTGTATTGTTTGGTGTGAATGGTCTTGTAATAAAGGCACACGGATCTAGCGATAAAGTTGCGATTTATAATGCACTGCGTCAGGCTCGAATTGCCGTTGAAGAAGATGTCGTATCAACATTGACGAAAGAGGTAGGAACAGATGAGTAAAGTATTGATGTTTCCTGGACAAGGCTCGCAGTACACTGGAATGGCAAATGATATCTATAATGATCCAACAGGTAAGTCATTATTAAATGACTTAAATGCAGTTCTTGATGAAGATATTATTGCAATCATGGAGAGTGGAGAAAAATTAGCTGAGACAGAAAATACACAACCTGCAATCGTCATGCATAGTATAGCTGCACTGAAACTTGCGCAGTTAAACGCTGATTATGTAATTGGCCATAGTTTAGGTGAATATGCAGCACTTGTTGCAGCAGAAGTCATTTCACCGATAGATGCTGTGCGAATCGTACGCAAACGTGGTCAATTGATGCAGTCTGCATTTCCTCCGGGCGTTGGTTCAATGGCAGCGATAATGGGGACAGACCGAGACATTATCGAAAAAGTATGTCAAAGTTTATCAAATGACAATGAAAAGATAGATATTGCAAATTTAAATTGTCCTGGCCAAATCGTCGTTGCAGGTCATAAGACATTGATCGATAAATTAGTTGAAGCGAAAGCAGAGCATCAAATAAAGAAGATTATTCCTTTAAATGTTACGGGTCCGTTTCATTCAAGCTTAATGAAAGTTATTGAAAGTGAGTTTAGTGCATTTTTAGATACAATTGATTTTAGTGATGCATCAATTCCAGTTATCCAGAATGTGACAGCATTACCTGTAACAGATAAAGACGAAATCAAAGCAAATTTAGTGAAACAATTGTATTCTCCAGTTGAGTTTACCGCTTCTATAGAATATTTGCTAGCACAAAATGCAGATACATTTATAGAGGTAGGTCCAGGAAAAGTATTATCTGGATTAGTGCGAAAGATATATAGAAATACAAATACGTTACAAGTGGATACACTTGAACAAATCAATGAGGTGAAGTCATGGCATTAGCAATTGTAACAGGAAGTTCAAGAGGAATAGGTGAAGCAACTGCAATTAAACTTGCTGAAGATGGATTCGATGTTCTCGTGAACTATTCAGGTAATCAGGAACGTGCAGAAGCGGTTGTTGCAAAGATTGAAGCATTAGGACAAAAAGCGATTGCTGTTAAAGCGAATGTCAGTGATGCTGAAGAAGTTAAAGAAATGGTACGTATTGCAATTGAAACTTTTGGTTCAATTGATGTCGTTGTCAATAATGCAGGGATAACACGTGACAATTTAACAATGCGTATGAAAAGTGAAGATTTTGATGATGTTATTGCGACAAATTTAAAAGGTGTATTTAACGTTGTGCAATCGGTAACACGACAAATGCTTAAGCAACGATCAGGCGTCATTATTAATATGAGTAGTGTTGTTGGTGCTTTGGGTAATGCCGGACAAGCGAACTATGTTGCAAGTAAAGCAGGTGTTGAAGGTTTAACGAAAACATTTGCTCGTGAGTTTGCTAGTCGTGGCGTGCGAGTAAATGCTGTAGCTCCTGGCTTTATTGTAAGTGATATGACAGATAAATTAGGTGCAGATTTAGTAGAAGGTATGAAACAGCAAATTCCACTTGGTACACTTGGTGAAGTGAATGATATTGCTGAGGCAGTGAGCTTTCTTGCAAGTAATAAAGCAAAATATATCACGGGTCAGACATTACATGTAAATGGTGGCATGTTTATGAACTAAGGGGTAAAATAATATAGGATATTTTAAGGAGGTGAAACACATGGAAAACTTCGACAAAGTAAAAGAAATCATCGTTGATCGCTTAGGCGTTGATGCGGATAAAGTTACTGAAAATGCTTCATTTAAAGATGATTTAGGTGCTGATTCTTTAGATATCGCTGAATTAGTAATGGAATTAGAAGATCAATTTGGAATGGAAATTCCGGATGAAGAAGCTGAAAAAATCAACACAGTTGGTGATGCAGTTAAATACATTGAATCTTTAGAAGCTTAATCGTAGGAAGAGGCTGGGACAGAAGTGTTCTGCCACAAGCAAAAACCGGACAAAACTAATAAATCACTCTTTGATTTATAGTCTTAGTTCGGTTTTTGTCGTAGGGGCAACTTTTGTTTCGCCGTTTAATCTGTTAAACAGAAGAGGGATAAGCTTATGTCTATCCTTTTTTTTAGAAATCTCATATATTGCTTTTTTTATAAATCGTTTTAACGTAAAATATAAAGAGTGTAACCTGAAAAGGAGGAAAAAAATGAACAAAAGACTAGCAATTATTGAGAAGTTTAAGAAAAAAATTAACATAACGTTTGAAATGCTGGATATTGTACCTCAAGACATCACGATTTATACGCAGGCGTTTTCACATTCTAGTTTCATCAATGATTTTAAACTAGATAAAGTGAATGATAACGAACGTTTAGAATTTTTAGGTGATGCGGTGTTAGAATTGATGGTCTCACAATATTTATACAAAGAGCACAGTCATTTACCAGAGGGTAAATTAACGAAGTTACGTGCAGCAATCGTATGTGAACCTTCACTTGTGACATTTGCGAAACAATTAGGATTTGATCAATTGATCCTTCTTGGTAAAGGAGAAGAAAAAACTGGTGGCAGAACCCGTCCGTCATTAATTGCTGACGTATTTGAGGCTTTCGTTGGTGCATTATATTTAGATTTAGGATATGATGCAACGTTAAAGTTTTTCAATCAGTTTATTTTTCCGAATATTACTGAAGACTTAATTGAAGGCATATTAGATCATAAGACATTTTTACAGGAATATATTCATAAGACGAAAAATGTTCAGGTGACATATCAATTGATTAGTGAAGAAGGTCCAGCACACTTTAAAACGTTTACTTCGGTTGTCTGTATCGAAGGTGAGCGTTTAGGTATCGGAAGCGGAAGAACGAAGAAAGAATCAGAACAGAAAGCGGCGCAGGATGCGTTAGCAATTCTGATGGCAGGAGCGTAATATGGTTTATTTGAAACAAGTCTCTGCATATGGCTTTAAATCATTTGCAGATAAGACAACTGTTAATTTCGATTCGGGTGTAACAGCAATAGTTGGACCAAACGGTTCAGGAAAAAGTAACATTACGGATGCAATTAAATGGGTGTTAGGTGAACAATCAGCAAAGAGTTTACGTGGCGCGAAGATGGAAGATGTAATATTCTCCGGTGCACAGGATAGAAAGCCACAAAATTATGCTGAAGTTACACTTACGATGGATAATCACAAACGCATGTTAAACATAGATGCTGATATTGTAGAAGTAACACGTAAATTATATCGTAATGGTGATAGTGAATATTTATTAAATAAACAAAAAAGTCGTCTTAAAGATGTAACGGAATTATTTTTGGATAGTGGACTAGGACGAGATGCATTCAGCATGATTTCACAAGGTAAAGTCGATCAAGTATTAAACGCAAAACCAGAAGAACGCAGACAATTAATTGAAGAAGCGGCTGGTGTATTAAAGTATAAAAAACGCAAAAAAGAAACAGAATCCAAACTCGAAGATACGAATAATAATTTGCTGCGTGTTCATGATATCATTTACGACCTAAAAGATAGAGTGGAACCATTAAAGATTGAAGCCAGTATCGCTGAAGAATATTTAGCACTTTCTGAAGAAATGAAAGATGCTGATATACAAGTGACAATTGCTGATATTGAAACGACGCGACAAGACTTTACGAAATATGAAAATGAAATCAATGAATTTAATGGTTTGATTCAGTTTAAAAAAGAAAAAAGTGAGCGTATTAATGAAAGGTTATCACATCATAAATCAGAAAGAAAAACACTTCAGGAAAGCATTCATACTTTGAACCAATCGCTTCTCTCAACGACTGAACAAATTGAACGATATATCGGTCAGGTAAACGTTCTAAAAGAACGTTTAAGCAACCAGAATGAATCTTCAGCGAAACGAAACGAACGTTTAAAAAAATATAATGAACAGTTAACAAATGAATTAGCAAGAAAAGAAGAAATTGAAGCGAAGATTCAAACTTTATCGGTGAGTAAGAAAGCGTTAGACCGTCAATTAAAAACGCAACAAAAGGAATTAGCAGAACTGGATTCAGATATTGAAACGTTGATTGAAGAAACACGTGATAGCTATTATGAAAAGTTAAGCGAGCAAACTGCACTGTCGAATGAAATAAAACTTATTGAAAAAGAAGTCGAGCAATTTAATCAGAAACAATCGAAACAACAAACTGTCAATAATAATGTAGAACAAGACTTTGAAGCGATTCAGCATACAATAGGACATTTGAACAATACAATTATATCCAAGACAAATGACCTTGATAAATTGCGAGAAGATTATAAACGGGCACTTTCTCATATAGAAACCAGAAAAGCAGAATATAATACCGCGCGGGAAAAATATTCACAAGCACGCCGTTATATTGAAGATTTAGAGCGTAAAAGAGAACGCTTAACATTAATGCAGGAAGAGTATCAAGGGTATTATCAAGGTGTCCGTATGTTGTTAAAGCATAAAGATCAATTAAATGGCATCCACACTACTGTATTAGATGTCATTGAAATAGATGCACAATATAATGATGCGTTAGATAGTGCACTTAGTGCTAGCTTACAACATATTATCGTAGATGATGAACAGGCGGGACGTGCAGCAATTCAATTTTTACGCGATAAAAAGTATGGCAGAGCAACATTTTTACCGCTCTCAGTGATTAAACCGAGATTAATCACACATGAAGTCCGTCAAATGGTAAACAATATGCCAGGTTTTATTAATACTCTGAATGAACTGATTCAAACAGAGCAAACGTATCAATCAATTATTGATAATGTATCAGGAAATGTACTTGTTTGTGATACTTTGAAGCATGCTAATGATATTGCGAAAGCAATTGGATATAAATATCGTATCGTAACATTAGATGGGGATATTGTTAATCCAGGCGGATCAATGTCTGGAGGAAGTAAAAATAAACCGACGCAAGCTTTAACAGCACGAAATGATTTACAAGTGATAACAAATCAACTTGCAGAATTTAGAGCATCTACAGAGCAACTAAAAAAACAGGTTGATACTTTATCAGAAATGATAACAACTGAAGAAATGAAAGTGAACCAGTTGCGTATTGATGGCGAAACATTGCGTGATGATGTGCATCAACTGAAATTGTCATTAGAAGAAGCAACTGCAAAAGAACGCCGACTAAAATTGATGCATGAAGAAGTGGAATCATTAATGAAAGAGTCTGAATACATTGCTTCTAGACAACAGCTTATTAAAGTGCATCGCGAAACGATAAAGGCAATCGAATTAGAACTGGTTAATTTAAATACACGTATTCAAAATTTTAATAATAATGCGACCGACAAGAAGTCAATTGAAAAAAAATTAAATGATAATATTAATGATTCGAAAAATGAACTTGCAGTATTAACAACAAATATTACGCATCAGACTGATATATTAAATGAACGTATAGCTCAAATCAAAGATATACAAGCAGAAATAGATGCCCTTCATCTGGATGCAAATCAAATAAATGTAGCAGCTGTTGAGCAGGAGATTATTGCTAAAGAAGAAACATTAAGAACATTATCTGAAGAAAAATTAGCAATTGAGTCGCGTATGCAGACTGAAGATGAAAATTTATCTGAACTTGCATCATCCATTGATAATATGGATAAAGAATATAATGAATTATTGCGTCAGATTAGTGGTATTGAGAATGGAGTAGGTGAATTAAAAGGGAAGCATTCCAGATTAAATGTTCTGCTGGACAACCTAATTAATCATTTACTTGAGCAATATCAAATGACATTTGAAGCAGCAAAAGATTATGTTTGGGAAACGCTCGGTGTTGACGATGTCTTCCAGACCGATTTAGAACATCTACGCAAGCGAGTTCGTTTAACGAAGATTTCTATCGAAGAACTCGGTAATGTTAATTTAAATGCGATTGAGCAATATAAGGCAGTCGGTGAACGTTATGAATTTTTAATAAATCAGGAAGCTGACTTATTAGAAGCGAAAGCAAATTTAGAATCGATTATTCATGAAATGGATGATACAGTTTCTGTTCGTTTTATGGAAACGTTTGAAACTGTATCTCATGCATTCGAACGTATATTTAAACAGTTATTTGGTGGTGGTACTGGATTATTACAACTTACAAGTGAAGATGTACTGACTGCGGGTATCGATATATTTGTTGAACCACCAGGGAAACGACGTCAAAATTTAAGTCTTTTGTCAGGTGGGGAACGGGCGCTGACTGCGATTGTATTATTATTCTCAATTTTACAGGCAAGAAGCGCGCCATTTGTTATACTAGATGAAGTAGAAGCGGCACTTGATGAAGCAAACGTTAATCGTTTTGCTGATTTCCTGAATACTTTAACACATGAAACGCAGTTTATCGTTATTACGCATCGAAAAGGAACAATGGAAAAAAGTGATCGTCTTTACGGTGTAACAATGCAAAATTCTGGTATTACACAGCTTGTGAGCGTAAATTTAAAAGATTTAGATGATAAAAAACTAAAGGAGCTGACTAAATAATGAGTTTTTTTAAGAAACTTAAAGATAGATTCGTCGCAAAAGAGGAACCGAAAGATATGCAAGATGACTTGCAGCCTTTAGATGATATCGGCACGCAGGATATCGATCCTCAAAGTGAGAGTCAAACGAAGACGTTCGACCATAAACCTGTTGATGTATTTGAGCAACCCAAGCAACAAACGAAGTCACAGCCAAAAAAGCAATCCAACGGATGGGAATTTGACTTTGAAGATGATGATTTAATTTCTATAGAAGAGTTCGAAGAATGGGAATCACAACAACTAGGTGCGAAATTCCGTGAAGGTTTAGAGAAATCTCGTGAAAACTTCCAGAATAAATTAAATGATCTGTTAGCGATGTATCGTACAGTAGATGAAGATTTCTTCGAGGCATTAGAAGAAATGTTAATTCAAGCCGACGTTGGATTTAATACAGTGATGGAACTTGTAGAATCATTACGTATGGAAGCGAAACGCCAGAATATCACTGAAACTGCAGATTTACGTGAAGTTATCGTTGAAAAAATTGTAGAAATTTACGAGCAGGAAGACGATGAACTTCAAAAGATGAATATTCAGGAAGGCGAGTTAACGGTTATTTTAATGGTTGGGGTAAACGGTGTTGGTAAAACGACAACAATCGGTAAGCTCGCACACCGCTATAAAGCGCAAGGTAAACAAGTAATGCTTGCAGCAGGAGACACTTTCCGTGCCGGAGCCATTGAACAATTACAAGTATGGGGAGACCGTGTTGGTGTCGAAGTCATTAAACAGAAAGAAGGATCAGATCCAGCGGCTGTTATGTATGATGCAGTAAATGCTGCGAAGAACCGTGGCGCAGACATTTTAATTTGTGATACGGCAGGTCGTTTGCAAAATAAAGCGAACTTAATGACAGAGCTTGAAAAAGTGAAGAAAGTATTATCAAAAGCAGTACCAGGTGCACCCCATGAAGTATTATTAGCACTTGATGCAACGACCGGACAAAATGCTTTAGTTCAAGCGAAAGCTTTTAAAGAAGTAACAGATGTGTCAGGTATCGTGTTAACTAAATTAGATGGTACCGCAAAAGGTGGTATCGTACTTGCTATCCGTAATGAATTACACATTCCTGTTAAGTTTGTCGGACTAGGAGAAAAGCTGGATGATTTGCAACCGTTCGATGCAGAAAGTTATGTATACGGATTATTTGCTGATATGATTGAACAATCTACAGAAGAAGAAAATAAAGCAGCAGAAGTATTAAAGGATGCTCGAGATGAGTAGTGATTTAGTTAAAACGATGCGTATGAATTATTTGTTTGATTTTTATCAGTCATTATTAACTGATAAACAGCGCAATTATTTGGAGCGTTATTACTTACTGGATGAATCACTTTCTGAAATTGCAGAAACTTTTAATGTGTCACGTCAGGCTGTTTATGATAATATTAGACGTACTGACGAATTATTAGAAGAATATGAGACGCGTCTAGGCTTATATGGAAAGTTTGAAGAAAGACAACAATTAATCAGTAGTATTCAATCAGAGTTAGCAAAGGAAACAATTAATAAAGAAAAGATTAATCAATATATTGAAGCACTACAGAAAATAGAATAAGGGGGTCATTGTATGGCTTTTGAAGGATTATCAGATCGACTCCAGGCTACAATGCAGAAAATTAAAGGAAAAGGTAAAGTTACTGAAGCGGATATAAAAGTAATGATGCGTGAAGTACGTTTAGCATTGCTTGAGGCAGACGTTAACTTTAAAGTTGTAAAGCAGTTCGTTGCAACTGTTTCTGAACGCGCGCTGGGTTCAGATGTTATGAGTTCTTTAACACCTGGACAACAAGTCATTAAGATTGTACAAGATGAGTTAACAACGCTGATGGGCGGAGAAAACACTCAAATTAATATGAGTAAAAAACCACCGACAGTAGTTATGATGGTCGGTTTGCAAGGGGCAGGTAAAACAACAACTGCAGGGAAACTTGCACTATTAATGAGAAAGAAATATAATAAAAAACCTTTACTTGTTGCCTGTGATATTTATAGACCAGCAGCAATCCAGCAATTACAAACAGTTGGTAAACAAATCGATATACCAGTATTTACTTTAGGAGATCAAGTATCACCTGCTGAAATTACAGAACGCGCATTGCAACATGCAAAAGAGGAACATCTTGATTTTGTGATTATTGATACTGCAGGTCGACTGCATATTGATGAAAAGTTGATGCAGGAACTTGTAGATGTCAAAGAAGTAGCGAAACCTGATGAAATAATGCTCGTTGTTGATTCAATGACCGGTCAGGATGCAGTAAACGTTGCTGAAAGCTTTGATGGACAGTTAGATGTTACGGGTGTTACTTTAACTAAACTTGATGGAGATACACGTGGGGGTGCGGCGCTATCTATTCGTAGCGTAACGCAAAAACCTATTAAGTTTGTTGGTATGAGTGAGAAGATGGACGGCTTAGAACCTTTCCATCCTGAACGTATGGCATCACGTATTTTAGGTATGGGTGATGTATTAAGCTTAATCGAAAAGGCTCAATCTCAGGTTGATGAATCGAAAGCAAAAGAATTAGAACAAAAGATGCGTACGTCATCATTTACTTTTGATGATTTTCTCGATCAGCTGGAGCAAGTGAAAGCACTTGGACCTTTAGATGATTTGCTTAAAATGATACCTGGTGCAAACAAGATGAAACAGGTTAATCAACTGAATATGAATCCAAAACAAATTGATCATATACAGGCGATTATTCGAAGTATGACAAAAGAAGAACGTGAAAATCCGGCAATTATCAATGTGAGCCGTAAAAAACGTATCGCTAAAGGCTCAGGACGTAGTTTATCGGAAGTTAACAAACTGATTAAACAGTTTGATGAGATGAAGAAAATGATGAAGCAGTTTAGCGGAATGAAAAAAGGTAAAAAAGGCAAAAATCCATTTGCAGGTATGAATTTACCATTTTCATAAAAATTATTATATTTCATAGTTTATCACTGTAGGCAACCACTTCAAATAGAAGTTGATGTCTACAGTTTTTTTAGTGAAATACACGATGATTGACATATGAGCATATAAATATTATACTTAGTATATTAATTATATCTTGAGAGAGAAGGTTTGAGATGAAAGTTGAATTAGGTTTAACATCATTTGGAGATAATAGTGATATTCATACGCCGGACGGCATTTTACCGAAAATACCTGCCGATGAAAGAATAAGAAATATTGTAGAAGAAATTAAACTCGCTGAAGAAGTAGGTTTAGATATTTATGGTTTAGGTGAACACCATCGTAAAGATTTCGCAGTATCGGATCCTGTTACGGTTCTTGCTGCAGCAGCAACACAGACTAAGCATATTAAACTTTCATCAGCGGTTACAGTCCTTTCTTCTGATGATCCCGTCAGAGTATATCAGAGATTTGCAACATTAGATGCATTATCTCATGGCCGTGCAGAAATAATGGCAGGTCGTGGTTCATTTATTGAATCATTCCCATTATTCGGTTACGATTTAGATGATTATGATTCATTATATGAAGAGAAATTGGATCTACTGATGAATATTAACAAAAATGAAATCGTGAACTGGTCAGGTCAGACAAGAGCTCCTATAAATAATTTAGGTGTATATCCACGAGCGGTTCAAAAAGAGATACCGATTCATTTAGCCACTGGTGGTACACCTGAATCATCGGCTAGAGCTGGTATTTTAGGGTTGCCAATTACATATGCAATTATTGGTGGTAATCCAGCGAGATTTCGTTATAATGTTGAAATATATAAAGCTGCGGCAAGAGAACATGGCCATGATTTATCTAAGTTGGTGATTGCCAACCATTCATGGGGATACATTGCAGATACGGATGAACAAGCCTTTAAAGCATATTATCCTTCAATGGCCGCGAGTCATGCAGTTATTGCAAAAGAACGTGGCTGGGGTGCGTATACAATGGAAAATTATATGACTGAAATTGAACACGGATCGTTGTATGTAGGTGGCCCAGAGCGCGTTGCACAAAAGATTATTAATACGATGGAAACGCTCGGTTTAACAAGGTTTATGATTCATCTCCCCATGGGTTCAATGCCTCATGAGCAGGTGATGCATGCGATAAAACTTTATGGAGAGAAGGTTAAGCCGATTGTTGATGGGCATTTTGAAAATAAATAATTAATCTGTAAAGAAAAAATACTTTACAGGATGAAGAGAGTCTGTTATTATTAATTCTTGTAGAAAGTTATGAAATGGAGAGATTTAATTATGGCAGTAAAAATTCGTTTAACTCGTATGGGATCAAAAAGAAACCCATTCTATCGTATCGTAGTAGCAGACGCTCGTGCACCTCGTGACGGACGTATCATCGAAGCAATCGGAACTTATAATCCAGTTGCTAAACCAGAAGCTGAAATTAAAGTTAATGAAGAGTTAGCTTTAAAATGGTTAGCTGAAGGTGCTAAACCTACTGATACAGTACGTAATATCTTGTCTGGACAAGGTATCATGGAAAAATTCCATAACCAAAAAATCGCGAAGTAATTCCGATGGAAAAATTATTACAAACGATTATTGAACCACTCGTCGATCATCCGCAAGATATTAAGATTGAAAAAGAAGAACATGCAACGAGTATTACCTATCATTTAATACTACATTCAGATGATGTTGGAAAAGTAATAGGTAAACATGGACGTATTGCGAAAGCGATTCGAACGGTCGTTTCAGGGTCTAATAACGAGTCAAGTAAGAAAGTGTTTGTAGAAATTGATTAAGAGTGCCATTTTTGGTACTCTTTTTTTATGAGGATGAGTGGAGGTAATCATAATGAATGTAAATGTTGGAAAGATTGTAAATATGCATGGTGTTAAAGGTGAGGTTAAAATATTATCAGCATCTGATTTTGCTGAAGAACGTTTTCAGCCCGGTAAAGTATTATTGATTCCTTTTAAAGATGAAACAGTGGAACTTACAATTAAGTCATATCGTGTGCATAAGAACTTTCATATGGTCTCATTCGTTGGCATTAATAATATTAATGACGTTGAACAATATAAAGGTCTTGATGTTTATCAGGATGTAGATACTGCATCACTACCTTTAGAAGAAAATGAATATTATTATAGCGACATCATTGGATGTGAAGTTTTTAATGATGGTGTATCAATCGGTAAAGTGACAGATATTTTTGAAACAGGGGCAAATGATGTTTGGGTAATTCGTGGAGAAAAAGAACATCTTATTCCATATATTGAAGATGTCGTAAAAGAAATTGATATTGAAAATAAACGTATTACAATAGAAGCGATGGAAGGTCTTTTATCGTGAGGATTGATTATTTAACACTTTTTCCGGAAATGTTTGATATATTAAATCATTCCATTATGAAACGTTCACAAGATAAGGGCATCGTTCAATTCAATACTGTTAACTTTAGAGATTATTCAAACAATAAACATCATCAAGTTGACGATTATCCATATGGTGGTGGTCAGGGAATGGTGTTAAAACCAGAACCAATCTTTAATGCGATGAATCATCTTAACAAAACTGATAAGACGCGTGTCATATTAATGTGTCCACAAGGAAAACGATTTGATCAGGCTAAAGCCGAGGAATTAGCACATGCAGAGCATCTCGTATTTATTTGTGGTCATTATGAAGGATATGATGAGCGTATTCGTACAGAACTTGTTACGGATGAAATTTCTTTAGGAGATTTTGTATTAACGGGTGGAGAATATGCGGCGATTACGATGACAGATGCCATTGTACGACTCATACCGGAAGTATTAGGTAATGAAGTTTCCCATGAAGATGACTCATTTTCAAGCGGTTTACTTGAGCACCCTCAATATACGAGACCAGCAGAATTTCAAGGCTTAAAGGTGCCAAACGTACTCATGAGCGGCGATCATAAACGCATTGCAGAATGGAGACATATAGAATCTCTAAAGAGAACGTTAGAGCGTCGACCTGATTTGTTAGAAACTTATCCTTTAACCGAACAAGATTTAAAGATATTAAAGCAATTGAAAGATAATAAGTAGTATAATATAAATAATATATTGACTTGTATTATGTAACCTAGTATAATTATAAAAGTGTGAAAAGCACATAAATCACTATGATCCGCTGAGCAAAGCCTTAAGAACATAGGTAGAAGGAGAAGAATAATATGTCAAATAATGTATTAATCGATGCAATTACAAAAGACCAATTGCGTACAGACTTACCATCATTCCGTCCTGGTGATACTTTAAAAGTACACGTACGTATCGTTGAGGGATCTCGCGAACGTATCCAGGTTTTCGAAGGTGTTGTCATTAAACGTCGCGGTGGCGGAATTTCTGAAACTTTCACGGTTCGTAAGATTTCTTACGGTGTTGGTGTTGAGCGTACATTCCCTGTACACACACCTAAAATCGAGAAAATTGAAGTATTACGTCGTGGTAAAGTACGTCGTGCGAAACTTTATTACTTACGTAGCCTTCGTGGTAAAGCTGCTCGTATTAAAGAAATTCGTTAATAGAAGCAACAATTGGAGTCACTTCAGAAATGAAGTGACTCTTTTTTTAACTTAAATAAACACCCCTAATGATTTAAGGTTCAACTTTAGGGGTGTATTTCATATTTGACCATTTTTTGTTATCTTTTTAATATTAATATCTCTAATGTTGATAAATGGTATTCTTTATAGCCAAGTTTCATATATTGTGCGATTAACTGAGACTGTTCAGAGCCATCAGTCGATAATGCTCTAGGTACAACGACATATTCAATATTTGTATCTATTTTCTTATCATTATGATAATCAAGATCATATAAATATTTGTTTTGAGCAAGCTGCGTCGTATAAAAGCCATAGGCCAATATTTTTTTATTTCGAGGCAGTGATTGTAACGTTTGCTTTTTATCTTTATAGTAAGCACTTTGTTCTACATATGCTTTAATACCGTATGTTGATGGATGCATCAATGTAAAGAATATCGACGCTGACATAATGCATGCACATGTTAATAATAATATGATTTTGCGATGACCTTTTGTCATTAATGTTAGTTGTTGTTTTTGATTCTGTTCGTTGATTGAATCTCTATTTTTGTCTAATGTATTAACTGCAAGTATTGTCATAAACAATAACAATGCTGTACTTCCGTAATGATACTGAAAGCCGAAGTCAGCCTGATACGGGAAATCACTTAATAGATTGATGACAAGCATTGGAAGCAGTAGTATATAGCTGATCCAATGTTTCTGTATTAGTGGTAAAAATATATACATTGAAAGCAAAGTAACGATGTATTTGATCTTATTAAACGTAAACAGCGCACTAAAGAAATAGGTTGGATTCGTGAATATGTTGATAATTACATCCTTTAGACCCGTTTGTCCTGGTAACATAAAGTTTGTGAAACGCGTTGTCATTGAACCATCACCAAATGTATTTAAATAGTACATACATATAGCAAAGTATACTATTGGCACTATGATTTGAGTTAACACTGTAAATAATGTACGTTTTGACGACATATCAAATTGTTTTTGAAAAGTAAAATACAATCCAATCGCAATAATATAGATCATAATATCTTCTTTAATCAGTAATGTGAATCCTAAAATAATTATCAGACGATACGTCCAGCCTTTTAAATTTGCAAGTATAAGCCATAACAAGAGTGGTGTAAGAAAACAGTTCTCATGTAAACCGTATAAATGAGAACTTGAAAGTGTTGGTGTGACAATAAATAGTAATAAAAATAATGATTGTATCAATTTGTTGAACTGGAAATGTTTCAGTATTAAGTAAAACGGAATAATGCCGCTCATTGTAACAAGCACCTGTAACAATTCCAGCGTTTCAGGTTTCGGCCATAGCATATAGAAAGGGAGCATTAAATAAAATATTGGTGAGACATGCACATGGAAATGTGACATCCACTGATCTCTTTCAAGTGAGGTCATTGGACCTAGACCTTGACGCATACTTTCAAACATTTGTGTGAATAATCCTTTGTCATAAGTTGCAAAACCCATGACGAGCTCTTTACCGATCATAATTATAGATGTGTAACTTGTAATGAGTATAAGCATAACGATGACAAATATTTTTAAAGCAGGTTCTATTTTTATTTTATTATTTAGTTTATTTAAAAATTGAGTGCGTTGCAAAATTAAAAGTATACCAGCCGTAAAAATTGACAGATACAGTCCGATTAACAGACCTTTTTTTAAAGCAAGTTCTTTTTCTGTGATAACATAGTTGAACTTTTGTAAAGCTTCACCATTTACATCATGTAAAAATATGCCTTTAATCATGATAACAATAAATGAAATGCCGATAAATATAACAACCATGCTTTTCTCAAATAATAGTTTCGTCAGTATCATGATATTGATCGCTAGAAATCCAATAATAATTAAAGGGCTTGGTGCTTTTAGACAAACACTTATCATATAAACGCTTAAACATATACTTGCTAATTCAAATGGAGAAATAGGTACGAAACGATTCATAAAATAACATCCTATAGCCACAGCTACAACAGCAAGACAAACCACAGGGAAATCATATGGTCGTGACAATTGGAAATATAAATTATTGGAATCGGTAGTGAAAAGACTGAAAAGTGCATACATAGTATATGCACTTAAAAAGTAGTAGAACCAATTTGAAATAATGCGCTTTGAAAAATTGAGTGAGTGTTGATTTGCTTCGTTATTCACTTATATCTTCTCCTTACATCTCAGTTGTTAAATGATGATTAAACTGATTATCTTCTTCCTTATAAGTTATGTTGTTTCTTTTCTGATGTAAGAATTTACGTTGATAGACTGCTTTAGCAAACAGAATAGCTAAAATAATAGATATTATTGAGATAAATTGCATCAAGTGAAAATAAGGTGGTGTATAGCGAATAATGATTTGTTGTGCTCCTTTTTCAATTGGGACAGCTGTCATTAAATAGTTACCTTCCTGTACCTCACTTTTTTTACCATCTACTTCAGCTTTCATTCCTTTTAAATAGGGTACCGGTATAACCGCGTAACCTCCCTTATGCTCACCGAGTTTAATTATCATCTTATCTTTATCTTGTGTGAATTGATGATTATTTTTTTGTTTTGCTGCTTGTTTTAATGTTTTATAATTCTCACCATAGATGCCATTTAGTTTGTAACGATATTCACCAGGTTTAAGTTTTAGTTCTAATAAAGCACTTGCTTTCACTTTCAATGTTATCGTTGGATTAAATCGACGATAGTCATCATCAAGAGGTT
Source organism: Macrococcoides goetzii (assembly GCF_002742385.2). Classification (GTDB taxonomy): domain Bacteria; phylum Bacillota; class Bacilli; order Staphylococcales; family Staphylococcaceae; genus Macrococcoides; species Macrococcoides goetzii. The sequence continues at coordinate 737,055 of NZ_MJBI02000001.1, read as the reverse complement.
TACGAGACTGATAAATCTCATTAATCCAGACATAGTGAAAGTCTTTAAATGTTTTTGATTCAATGCTCAAAGTGACATACAGATCTTTATATTGATCGACGATATTTTGAGGTAATTGTATTCTCGGACCACCATTTTCCTGAGTGACGATTAATTTATTACCATCAAATGTTGCATCTTTATAAGTCACTTGAGCTTGGTCTAATAAGTTTTTGGCAGATGGTATAGATGTTTTGCCTTTTCTATCAAGCACTACACCATTTAACATCGCATGTTCACGGTCGATAGGTGTGTTTAGTGTCTGTGCATTATACACATTGTTTGTAACGCGGACAAATGGTAGTTGATTTTCATTGTTATAGACAATGTATTGTTTTGTGCCATTTGGTTCAGCATACGTTTTACCCTTTGAGAAACCATAGGGTATCGTACTACTTTCTGCGTTTCTGATGGTAGTATCGACATTAAATAAACTATAAAGATTTGCACGTTCTCCAAGTCCATAATAAATAGAGTTACTATCTGTTGGCATCGTGATATTGAGTTCTTTATCATAAAACTTTAAGATGTCCTGATCAAAGATTGATGAATATAATTTAATACCATTGAATTTTTGATACATCGGTGTATTATGCGTACTTGATGTTTGCCATTCAATGCGTTCGCCAGGTAATTGATCTTTCTTAATACCATTGATCATTTGTTGTTGTGTCTTAGAATTAAAGTTTTCAGAGTTTAAGAAATCAATATTATGTTCTTTTGCTGGATGTAATGTATCCATCTGCTGCGTCACATAATCATAGACAAAGACTAAATTCATAATAATGATGGTTGCATGTAATAATTGATATGTAGTTCTATTTTTACTGTATAAATAGAAACCTATCATGATACAGATAATTGGAATAAATAATAACCACATCAATACTTTTTCATGACCATACATTGATACCGGATAGATGATACACACCGGGATAAGTGAAATTAGAAAAGTCTTTAAATCAATGTGTTTTAAATGATTTAAATAATGCGCAATTAATACAGCTGACGTAAATGCGAGTAGATAGATCCAGCGACGTTGATCGATTGAAAAGCCATTAAAAAAGCTGTCGAATAATGGACTTAATGAACAAACCATAAAGATTAACGTAATCGTCGCAAACAGACGATACATATAATGTTGATACATTTTAAATGACATTAATGCAAGAACAGTGATAAAGCAAATAATAACGTAATAGCCATCATAGAATAGGTTATAGAAACCTACCATATCAATAAATGGCTTAACCTGAATTGATGGCAATGTTCTATCATTCATTAAATAACTTGATATTCCTGTAAATATACCTACAGCTGCTATACCAAGACCAAGTAATGAGGCTATAGCTAATAATAATAGTTTTTGTATACGATCAACGACGTCAGTCTCTTTTGGATAAATAATGCGATACAGAAAATAAAATAATACAAAAATAAATTCATAATAGCTAAAGTAAAAATTCGAATGTAATGTGAGTGCAATCGCTACAATAAATAATCCGATTTTTCTTTCATGAAAGAAACGTTCCATGCCTAGGATGGTTAAAGGTAACCAAAGCATCACATCACTAAAAAAGCTCCACGTAAATGTAAAGAAGAAATAAGCTGTAGACCAGCCATATATAAATGCACCTGTCCAGCTTGAAAGTTGATTTAGATTGATATAACGTAAAAGTTTATACGTCGTAAAGATAATAAACGTAAGTTTTATGATAGAAATGACAAATTGATTCTTTGCCCAGAAAACAGGGTCAGTCGTATCTATTGGCAAGATGATATTGCTAAGCCACACGATTGCGAAATTTAAATATGAAAGTGGGGCAGTTGAATAGTAATAAGCAAGACTTCTAAAAAAGTCTCCGCCAATACCAAAATCAATATCATAAAAGAAATGTAAATGTGTAAATTTGTCATACAAATACATTTGAAATGGAATCATTTGCGCGATTCCATCACCTTTACCCGTAAACAAGGTACCATCCTTAAATAAACGAAAAAGGACGAAACTATGAGCAAGGAGTGACAATATACTTGCCACTCCTAAGATTTTTATGTTAGACCAGTTCCTGTTTTTTATTTTTTGAGAAAACATATTTTATCTTCTTCCTTTCACCACTCGAATTTCTCGTGTACAACACAGAAAGAATAATACCTATAAGTGATATTGCGACCATCAAATAAAAATATGGTGGCGTATAACGAAATTCTACTGTTTTTGTATTTTCATCGACTTTCACAGCGCTCATAATATAATTTGCTCTTTCGACATTAACTTTTTTACCATCAACATATGCGCGCATCCCATCACGATATGTGATAGGTACTGTTAAGTAGCCATCTTTTGATGATTTAAGCTGAACAGTCATTTTATTACCTTTATCAGTAAACGTATAATTGTTTGTCTGATTCACTTTAGATAAAGTTTTATAGTCTTCTCCGTAAATACCATTAATTGTTAATTGATATGTCCCGCCAGTTAGACCGATCAATATCTTTCCATTTTTCGGTGACTTTACTCTATACATTAGATCGTCATAATGTGTACGATATTTACTCGTTTGAAAAAGTCGATTATTCGCGTATCCATTGATATTAATCTGATGATTTGTAACAGGTGATTGTAACTGTACATGCATATCAACATAAAAATCTTTATATTGTTTTAATAAAGTTTTTGGGATGTCGATTACTAATCCACCGCTCGGCGGATTCACTTTTAATGTCTTATTATCAGCAATCCATTCAGCACCAGAAGGTGTCACTTTCATTTCAGATAATAAATTTTGAGCTGGATTAATCTTATAATTCGTTGCTAAACGATCAGATACGATACCATCTATCATTGCATGTTCTCTGTCTATCGGCGTTGTTAAATCTTTGCTGTTTACTACGTTTGATGTAATTCGAGCGAATGGAATCATTTTAGTATTTTCATATATTTTATATTTTCCATTATCAGCAATTAACTTAAAGTTTTCAGGGATATCTGTCTGATATGATTTTCTTACTAAATATCGAATATTCATAAGAGATTCTAAGTTACTTCTTGAATTAAATGTAGAGTATCGAGATAATGACTCTTCTTTAATGTTGATTTTTAATTGTTTGTAGTAAAAATCGATTAGTGAGCCATCAAAGATACTTGAATATAATGAAACCCCGTTAAAGTTTTGATACATCGGTGTATTATCTTGTTCTAATACACGCCAGTCGATACGTTCTCCGGGCTTTAATTTTTTCTTTAGTTCATCTACAATTTGCCTTTGCAGTGGAGAATCATAAACACTAGACTCGATATAACTCATCTTTGCACGCTCATCAATACCTGGATTATAGTTATCGAGTTTATTATGTACGCGAACGATATCCCAGTTCAGTATAATCATCATTGCAATCAGTAAATAGTAAAAAGTCTGTTTGATAGCATCGTCTTTTACGATCAAAACAATTAATCCAATAATTGCGATAACTGGTAAGAGCCATACCCAGGTTACGGCTTTATCTATATAATGATGACTCATAAATACAATGACGAATCCCGGAATTAAAGAATATAAGTAATTCTGGATTGAAATCTCTTTAAATTTCATAATATAGAAACCGATTAAGCCACTCGTAAAGAATGTAATTAAATAGTGCCAGCGTTTTTGAGGTGCACTAAAACCATTAAATACCGAGTCGATAAAAGGCGTGAAGCTAAGTAACATCAAAGCAATAGACATAATTGCAAAAAAGCGATAGAAATAATTTTTATAGAATTTAAACGTAAGCAATGCCTGTAAAGTAATAAATAGGACAATGACAAGATAGTTATCATAAAATATATTCGCATTTTGATCGAAAGGATCGAATAATGGAATTTTTACGTTATATGGCGCACGTTCATTCTGCAGAAAACTCTTTGCCCCGTAAAAGAATGCAAAAGCGCTGACCATTAATCCAAGCACAGCCATGATCACAAAATTAATCCACTGTTTGCCGCGTTTAACTGTATCATACTCACTTCTGAAAATATTTCTTAATACAAAATAGATTAATCCGAATAATACCTGATAATATGCAAAATAGAAGTTGTTGATAAAAATACATGCGGTAGCTATGATAAAAATACCTTTTTTCTCATCTTGTATGTAACGTTCAATACCAAGTAATAACAATGGTAAGAAAATAAAAACATCACTAAAGAATGACCAGTATAATGTAAACCTAAAGTATATTGCTGATGTTAAGAATAGAAAACCGGACAATAAAGCAGGCAGTGGTGTCATCTTTATCTTTCTAAAATAATAGTAACTTGCTAAGATGCCAGCTGTTGATTTAGCTATCGAAATAAAGAATGCATTTTTAGCCCAGAAAGTAACAGTGTCTACTTGAAAATTAAAAAATAAATCAAAAAAACGTACAGCGAGCATATTAATAAAGAAAATAATCGATGTAGAATAGTAATAAGCTAAATCTGTATAATAATCTCCGCCAAGCCCAAAGTCTAAATTATAAAAGAATTCCCTGGATGTGAATTTGTCATAAAGATATAGCTGCATCGGTAACATTTGTTCCAGTCCATCATTTGGTCCTGTAAAGATAGTCCCGTCTTTAAAGAATCGATAGATGTAAAAACTATGACCGAATATAGCCAATAATAAAGCGATTACAGTTAACAATAGTGGTGAATATTTTTTGTTATTCATTTTTGCTCCTTCGTTAATATATAAGTTGTTATGATATAAGTTATTGGAATTGTAAAAATTAATGCAGGAAAAGGTGCCCAGACTTTATTGATTGAAAGAATATCAACAAATACATACAGTAATGCTGTCTGAATCCCCATATTGACAACCTGTGTTAATGGAAATGCTATAAATTTTTGCCATGTAGGTTTAACTTTATAGACAAAGTAGCAGTTAAGGAAAAACGAAATAATAAACGAACAGATAAATCCTGTTAAGTGACTAAATAAATAGTTGGCATGCACTATTTTTAAAAAGAAAAGATATATCACATAATAGTTTAAAGTATTGATAATACCTACAATAATAAACTTGATAAATCGTTGATATGATTGATTAATTTTCATCTGATTCACCAGCGCTGCGTTCAATATTCGTATCCTTAATGATATAATGTGGTCGTTTCTTCGTTTCAAAATATATTCTGCCGATATATTCTCCAATGATACCTAAACTAAAAAGCTGCAAAGCACCTAAAAACAACACAGATGAAATAATCGTGAAATAGCCTGGTTCATCAATGCCGTGTGTCATTATCTGGATCAAAGTCATTAAAATATATAATAAACATAGCACCATCGTGATGCTTCCTAAATAAAAACAGATTCTAAGTGGCTTATTGTTATAACTGATAATGCCATCAATTGCATAATCGATAAGTTTAAGACTGGAAAATGATGATTGGCCTGACTCACGCTGAATATTCTTAAATGGTATCGTTTTTTTGCTATAACCAACCCATTCAAAAATACCTTTAGAAAATCGATTATATTCTTCTAAAGAAACGATACTGTCAATCACATCACGGGATATTAATCGAAAATCTCCTTCGCCATCTGTTAATTTAACGTCAACTGCACTGTTGATTAATTTATAAAAAATTTGAGTCGGAATTTTTCTTAAAAAATGCTCTCCGGATCTGTCTCTACGCATAACGACCTGATCATATCCTTCTTGATATGCCGCAATCATTTCGGGAATAAATTCTGGAGGATGCTGAAGATCGGCATCTAAAATGATTGCACAGTCACCTGAACAATTTTTAAGACCCGCAAACATTGCTGCTTCCTTACCGAAATTTCTTGAAAAAGAGATATATTTAAAATTGTGATGCTGTGATGCAATTTCTTTTAATAACTGTAAAGAACGGTCTTTTGAACCGTCATTAACAAGCATTACTTCATAGTGATAATGATGTTTATCCATTGTTTGCTGAATCGTTTCAGCAAGCTTATAAATATTTTTTTCTTCATTGTAGATAGGAATAATCAAAGATATTAACATATGTACGCCTCTTTTTTAAAATATATCTTCATAATAGTATATAATATTATAATGACATTATAATAAAGTTCACGTGTTAAATCATTAAATATATAGTAGGGAGATATAATATAGATGACGATTCAATGGTTTCCAGGTCATATGGCCAAGGCAAGAAGAGAAGTAACTGAACAATTAAAACTGGTAGATGTAGTATTTGAGCTTGTAGATGCACGTATTCCTTATTCATCTCGTAACCCGATGATTGATGAAGTAATAAAAGATAAGCCACGTGTAGTTCTATTGAATAAGATGGATATGGCAGATCTTAATAAGACGCGTCAATGGATGCATTATTTTGAAGATAAGGGTTTCTATCCTGTGCTAATAGATAGTAAGAACGGTAAGAACTTATCGCAAGTGACGAAAGCTGCAGAAATTGTAACGAAAGAAAAATTTGATCGTATGAGAGCGAAAGGTTTAAGACCACGTGCAATACGTGCGATGATAGTAGGTATCCCAAATGTTGGTAAGTCAACGCTGATTAACCGTTTAGCAAAGAAATCAATCGCTAAGACGGGCAATATGCCGGGTGTTACTAAAAAGCAGCAATGGATAAAGGTAGGAACTAGTTTAGAATTACTTGATACGCCAGGTATACTCTGGCCGAAGTTTGAAGATCAGTTTGTCGGTAAAAAGTTAAGTTTAACCGGTGCTATTAAAGATAGTATCGTTCATTTAGATGAGGTCGCGATATATGGGATTGAGTTTTTACAACAACATGATCTCCAAACGCTGAATAAACATTATAATATCAATGTTGAAGCGGATACACCTTATGTTGAAGTATTCGATGCTATCGGAAAGTCTCGTGGAATGAAATTACGTGGTAATGAAATTGATTATGAAAGTGTTGTTGAATTGATCATTCGCGATATACGTAATGAGAAAATTGGTAAATATACGTTTGATTCACTTGATTTATTAGAGGAAAAAGATGAAGAGTAATGACTATAATATCGCCCAGTTAAAATCAATGATACAAACAATGCCTGAAAGTGAACTTGATGCTTTCTTTGAAAATGAGACAAGAGCTGGTGCTATAAAAATTAAAACGCAGCAACACAAAATTTATGAAAAAGAGAAGCAATTAATTAAACAATATGATGAGATGCTTTTATATGAAAATAAATATCCAGGGAAAGTTATAGCCGGTATTGATGAAGTAGGACGTGGACCACTTGCAGGACCTGTTGTAGCATGTGCTGTTATACTCAATGAGAATCATGCATTTTACGGACTAAATGATTCTAAACAAATGTCAAAATTAAATCGTGCTAAAGTAGAAGCAGAATTACTGGAAAATGTGACTTATGCAATCGGCATTGCGACGGTAGAAGAAATTGACGCTATAAATATTTATGAGGCTACTAAAATAGCGATGTTGCGAGCTATTGAGGCATTACCTGTAACACCTGATGTGCTGTTAATTGATGCGATGAAGTTACAAACTGGATTAATAGAAGAGTCTATCATAAAAGGAGATAGTACAAGTATTTCTATTGCAGCAGCAAGTGTTATTGCTAAAGAATACCGTGATCGTTTAATGGCAGAATTAGCTAAAACCTATCCAGGTTATGATTTTGAAAATAACGCAGGATATGGGACGAAGAAGCATCTCGAAGGAATAGCGACTTACGGCATAACACCTATTCACCGAAAAACATTTGAACCGATTAAATCGATCGTAACAAGCAATTTTTGATTTAAACGTTACTTAAAACGTGTTTTTACTCATTTTTGAAAAATTTGAGTGAAAACACGTTTCTTTTTAGGTTTATTCAGTTTACAATAGCGCTTACATTTTCTATAATTGAAACGTAACATAAATAATTGTGCAATCTAGGAGGATGGAAGATGAATATCCATGAGTATCAAGGGAAAGAAATTTTTCGCTCGATGGGTGTAGCAGTACCGAACGGTTCAGTTGCATATACACCTGAAGAAGCAGTTGAAGTAGCAAAAGGTTTAACAGAAGGCGTGTATGTTGTTAAAGCTCAGATTCACGCTGGTGGTCGTGGTAAAGCGGGCGGCGTTAAAATTGCTAAATCATTAGATGAAGTAGAAAGCTATGCTAAAGAATTATTAGGCAAAGTTTTAGTTACGCATCAAACTGGCCCTGAAGGTAAAGAAATTAAACGCCTTTTAATTGAAGAGGGTTGCGACATTCAAAAAGAATACTACCTAGGTTTTGTATTAGACCGTGCAACAGATTCAGTTGTATTAATGGGATCTGAAGAAGGTGGAACTGAAATTGAAGAAGTAGCAGAAGCTACTCCTGAAAAAATCTTCAAAGAAGTTATTGATCCAGTAGTAGGATTAATGCCTTTTCAAGCGCGTCGTTTAGCATTCAACATTAATATTCCTAAAGAATCAGTAAATAAAGCAGTTAAAATTATGATGGGATTATATGATGTATTTATCCAAAAAGATGCATCTATCATTGAAATTAACCCATTAGTTACAACAGGTTCTGGAGACGTGCTAGCTTTAGATGCTAAGATTAACTTCGATGCTAATGCTTTATTCCGTCAAAAAGACGTAGTTGAATTACGTGATTTAGACGAAGAAGATCCAAAAGAAATCGAAGCATCTAAATATGATTTATCATATATTGCTTTAGATGGAAATATTGGATGTATGGTTAACGGTGCGGGTCTTGCGATGGCTACAATGGACACAATTAACCACTTCGGCGGAAATCCGGCGAACTTCCTGGATGTAGGGGGCGGCGCTACGAAAGAGAAAGTTACTGAAGCGTTTAAAATCATTTTAGGTGATGAAAAAGTTGAAGGTATTTTTGTAAATATCTTTGGTGGTATCATGAGATGTGACATTATCGCTGAAGGTGTTGTAGCAGCAGCGAAAGAATTAGAATTAACAATTCCATTAGTTGTACGTCTAGAAGGTACAAACGTTAAAGAAGGTAAGGAAATTCTAAACAATTCTGGATTAGCAATCACTCCAGCAAATACAATGGCTGAAGGTGCACAAAAAATCGTTGAATTAGTAAAAGAAGCTAAATAGGAAGCGGGGATAAACGTGGGAGTATTTATTGATAAAGATACGAAAGTAATCGTACAAGGTATTACAGGATCAACAGCATTATTTCATACAAAACAAATGATCGAATATGGTACAAAAATCGTTGCAGGTGTTACACCTGGTAAAGGCGGCATGGAAGTTGAAGGCGTGCCTGTATTCAATACAGTAGAAGAAGCAGTTAAAGCTACTGGTGCAACAGTTTCAGTAATCTATGTACCAGCACCATTTGCTGCTGATGCGATTGTAGAATGTGTAGATGCAGAATTAGATTTAGCAATCTGTATTACGGAGCATATTCCAGTATTAGATATGGTTAAAGTTAAACGTTATATGCAAGGCAAGAAAACACGTTTAGTCGGACCAAACTGTCCAGGTGTGATTACGGCTGACGAATGTAAGATTGGTATCATGCCAGGATACATTCATAAAAAAGGACATGTTGGTGTTGTAAGTCGTTCTGGAACATTAACTTATGAAGCAGTGCATCAATTAACACAGTTAGGTATCGGTCAGACAACTGCAGTTGGAATTGGTGGAGACCCAGTTAACGGTACAAACTTCATCGACGCTTTAGAAGCATTTAACAATGACCCAGAAACTTTAGCTGTCGTAATGATCGGTGAAATCGGTGGAACAGCGGAAGAAGAAGCAGCTGAATGGGTTAAAGCAAATATGACAAAACCAGTTGTAGGCTTCATTGGTGGTCAAACAGCTCCTCCAGGAAAACGTATGGGACACGCTGGTGCAATTATCTCTGGTGGTAAAGGTACAGCATCAGAAAAGATTAAAGCGATGAATGCTGCAGGTATTAAAACAGCAGCAACACCATCTGATATCGGTTCAACATTAGTAGAACGTATTAAGGAAGAAGATGGGTTATACGAAAAATGTTTAACAGTTAAATAATAAATGTTAGTAAGCTGAGACTCAATTAAGGGTCTTGGCTTTTTTATTTAGAGTAATTCAAGAGAAAATGTGTTGATAATATGTACTAAATCAATTATGGAAAATATAATATTTGAAAATAAGTGATGTTTTTTACATATATTATGAAATAAAAGAGTGAAAAATATTTTAACCTTAAAATTTTTATTAAATCTAAATAATATAATGAATTAATTTAACAATGAGTTAATATCAAACAATTATTGTAGTGTTTGAGGTGATAACAATGAATTATTCACATGAAGAGCAACTCATATTAAAGCTCATCGCATCTGGATTTACAACGCAACAACTTCATAAAATAAAACAGAACTATAATACATTTGATATACCATACAAACGTGTCTTTCCGATATTAAATAATTTACTTAATCGGGATAATAAATTAAATTTAAAAATTCAACGATTCAATTCACTTAGTATTGAGGAAATACACCACGCTTTATCTTCCCGTTTTATTACACCTGTATTTTACAATTCTGACCAATTTCCATTTTTATTAAAACAAATTTATGATTTTCCCTTTGTGATTTTCTGTAAAGGGGACATTTCTATATTATCGCGCAAGTATTTTTTAGCGATTGTCGGTAGTCGCAATAGAACAGATTATACGTCAGAAGTGATAGATCAATTTATGCCGCATATAGTAAAACATAATATTACAATTGTAAGTGGCTTAGCGAAAGGTGCGGATAGTGATGCACATTTAGCTGCAAATTATCATGGCGGCAAAACCATTGGAGTTCTTGGTTTTGGTCATGATTTTTATTATCCTGAAGAGGTGACGTTATTACGACGCAATATGGAATGTCATCATCTTGTGATTAGCGAATATTATCCAACAACACAAATTGCTAAATTTCAATTTCCTGAAAGAAATAGAATTATCAGTGGACTATCTCAAGGCGTTTTAATTACTGAAGCGCAACTGAGAAGCGGTAGTTTAATAACGTGTGACCAGGCAATAGATCAAAATCGAGAAGTTTACTGCTTGCCTGGCAAGATAACTTCAAAACATTCTCAAGGCTGTAATCAAAAGATTGCTGAAGGCGCTAAAATAATTGTTCAAGTAGAAGATATTTTAGAGGATTTTATATAGATGAGTTTCTTCTATTATAATTATAATTTTTTAGAAATTTTATCATCAATGCTATTGTTTATATTTTTATTTTAGTATGAATTTAGAAATAAAATTTGACAAGATAGAAATGAAACGTATATTATTTATCATTGAAAAGCAAAACAGTTTTAAAACAAAAGGGGGATATCAAAATGGCAGAGAATCTCGTCATTGTAGAATCGCCTGCAAAAGCAAAAACCATTGAGAAATATTTAGGAAAAAAATTTAAAGTTGTTGCATCGATGGGACATGTTAGGGATTTACCTAGAAGTCAAATGGGTGTGGATACTGAAAACAATTTTGAACCAAGATATATCACGATACGCGGTAAGGGTCCTGTTGTACAGGATTTGAAAAAACATGCGAAAAAAGCGAAGAACGTTTATCTCGCAAGTGACCCGGACCGCGAAGGGGAAGCGATTGCCTGGCATTTAGCACATATTTTAGATATAGATCAATCAGCAAAATCTCGCGTTGTATTTAATGAGATAACAAAAGATGCTGTTAAAGAAAGCTTTAAAAATCCACGTGAGATTAAGCATGAATTAGTTGATGCCCAACAAGCGCGACGTGTATTAGACCGTCTTGTTGGTTATAATATCTCGCCTGTATTATGGAAAAAAGTTAAGAAAGGTCTATCTGCTGGTCGCGTTCAATCTGTTGCATTAAAACTCATCATCGATCGTGAGGAAGAGATTAATGCATTTAAACCTGAGGAATACTGGACAATTGATGGATTATTTTCATTTAAAAATAAAGAATTTAAAGCAAAGTTTTTGCATGAATCAAACAAACCGAAAAAATTAACGAATGATAAAGATGTTAAAGCGATTGTTAGTCAGCTAAAGACGGATATGTTTGAGGTAATGGATGTTACTAAGAAAGAAAAACTGAGAAATCCTGCTTTGCCTTTTACAACGAGTTCTTTACAACAGGAAGCTGCACGTAAACTCAACTTTAAAGCGCGTAAAACGATGATGTTGGCGCAACAATTATACGAAGGTATAGATCTTAAGAAGCAAGGAACTGTTGGTTTAATAACGTATATGCGTACCGATTCAACACGTATCTCTGATACAGCAAAAACTGAAGCTGCAAGCTATATTGAAGAAAAATTTGGTAAAGAATATTTATCAAAACGTAAAGCGAGCGCTAAAGGTGGTGCTCAAGATGCTCACGAAGCAGTACGTCCAACTTCAGCACTTCGAACACCGACTGAAATGAAAGCATATTTATCTCGTGACCAGCTTCGACTATATAAATTAATCTGGGAACGTTTTATGGCGTCTCAAATGGCACCTGCTGTTATTGATACTGTAAGTGTCGATCTTGTTCAGGATAATATTAAATTCCGTGCGAATGGTCAGACGATTAAATTTAAAGGGTTTATGAGTGTATACGTTGAAGGTAATGATGAAGATAAAGAGGAAGGCGAAAACAGATTACCCGAACTGAATGTCGGCGATAAAGTAAAAGCAGTAAATATTGAAGAAAATCAACATTTTACTCAGCCACCGCCACGGTATACTGAAGCACGTCTTGTTAAAACTTTAGAAGAAAAAGGAATCGGTCGACCATCTACATATGCACCGACGATTGATACGATTCAAAAACGTAACTATGTTAAAGTTGATCAGAAAAAATTCTATCCGACAGAACTCGGACAAATCGTTCATGAATCTGTAAAAGAATATTTTCCAGAGATTATTGATATTGATTTTACAGTAAACATGGAAACGCTTCTTGATAGAGTTGCGAACGGAGAAATAGAATGGAAAAAGGTTATTTCAACATTCTATGGTGACTTTAAAACACATGTTGATCGTGCAGAACAAGAAATGGAAAAAATTGAAATTAAAGATGAACCAGCGGGTGAAGATTGCGAAAAATGTGGTTCCCCTATGGTTTATAAAATGGGTAGATACGGAAAATTTATGGCATGTTCAAACTTTCCTGATTGTCGTAACACGAAAGCGATTGTCAAAACAATCGGCGTACCATGTCCTAAATGTAACGATGGTGAAGTCGTTGAACGTAAATCGAAGAAGAATAGAATCTTTTATGGTTGCAGTAACTTCCCTGAATGTGATTATTTATCATGGGATAAACCAATCGCACGTAAATGTCCAAAATGTGAGACTCAACTTGTAGAACGTAAAAAAGGCAAACAAACGCAAGTCGTATGTACAAATTGTGATTACGACGAGAAAGCACAATAAAAAAATGTGCACATCAAATATACAGATGTGCACATTTTTTTGTCTTTGTAAATTTTCTATTAAGAATTAGACAAATTTATAATAAATTCAGATAAATCTCTTTTTAAAAATGTGAAAATATATTACAATCGGGTAGGACTTAGAGGAGGAATAAAATGAAGACAGTAAATATCATTGGTGCAGGTTTAGCAGGTTCTGAAGCTGCATATCAATTAGCAAAACGAGACGTGAAAGTTAAATTATATGAAATGCGCCCAGTCAAACAGACTCCGGCACATCATACAGATAAATTTGCAGAGTTAGTATGTTCTAATTCATTACGAGGCAATGCACTTACAAATGCAGTGGGTGTATTAAAAGAAGAAATGAGACGATTGGATTCATTAGTTATTAAAGCTGCTGATAATGCTTCAGTTCCAGCAGGAGGTGCATTAGCTGTTGATCGACATGAATTCAGTGGATATATTACGGACACTTTAAAAAATCATCCGAATATTGAAGTGATCAATGAAGAAATAACAAGTGTACCTGACGGTCCAACAATTATTGCAACCGGTCCTTTAACGACAGAAAGTTTGAGTAAAGATATCCAACGCTTAACTGGACAAGAACATCTTTATTTTTATGATGCGGCTGCTCCTATCATTGAAAAGGATTCAATTAATATGGAAAAAGTTTATTTAAAGTCACGTTACGACAAAGGTGAAGCTGCTTATTTAAATTGTCCGATGACAGAAGAAGAATTTAATCGATTCTATGATGCATTACTTGAAGCAGAAGTTGTTCCATTAAAAGAATTTGAAAAAGAAATTTATTTCGAAGGTTGTATGCCTTTTGAAGAGATGGCTAAACGCGGTCGAAAAACTTTATTATTCGGACCAATGAAACCTGTTGGGTTAGAAGATCCTAAAACGGGAAAACGACCATATGCAGTTGTTCAATTACGTCAGGATGATGCTGCCGGAACTTTGTATAATATAGTAGGTTTCCAGACACATCTTAAATGGGGTGCACAAAAAGAAATATTAAAGTTAATTCCAGGTTTAGAAAATGTGGAAGTAGTCAGATATGGTGTTATGCATCGTAACACATTTATTAATTCACCGACTAACTTACAGCAGACATATCAATTCAAAGGAAACGATGATTTATTTTTAGCTGGCCAGATGACTGGTGTTGAAGGATACGTGGAATCAGCAGCGAGTGGATTAGTTGCAGGTATAAATATGGCTAAGCATATTAGTGGTGCAGCGCCTGTTTTATTTCCTGAAAAAACAGTAATCGGTTCAATGGCATATTACATTACGCATACGAACAGTAAAAACTTTCAGCCGATGAATGCCAACTTTGGACTGCTACCTAATTTAGATACACGTATTAAGGATAAAAAAGAGCGTTATGAAGCACTTGCTGATCGTGCGTTAACTACTTTAGAACATTTTAAAGTAACACTTTAATTTATTAATAGAAATCATTTCAAAATAAAAATGAATTGTGTTACAATTCAGATAAATAGGGGTGAAAGTATGATAAACACTGAAGTTAAAGCATTTCTTAAATATTTAGAACAAGAACGCAACTTTTCAGAGCATACGATTGCTGCCTATGAAAATGATTTACAGAATTTTTTAATCTTTTTACAAAAAGAATGTTTAACGCTATCAATTTTTGAGTATCGAGATGCGAGAAATTATTTAGTCCACATGTATAACAGTGGACTTAAAAGAACGACTGTTTCCAGACATATCTCATCATTAAGGTCATTTTATAAATATTTATATCAGGATTCAGAAAAAGTTAATCCTTTCAATCAGCTCGTTCATCCAAAACAAGAAAAATATTTACCTAAATTTTTTTATGAAGAAGAGATGGCGCAATTATTTGAAGCGATCGATACATCGAAACCTTTATATACGCGTGATAAAGTAATTTTGGAATTACTTTATGCAACCGGTATACGGGCTGCAGAATTAACGAATCTTAAACTTACGGATCTAGATCAGCAAATGATGATGCTAAAAGTTCGTGGAAAAGGGAACAAAGAAAGAATAGTGCCATATGGTGCATTTGCACAAAGTGCTATTGAAGATTATCTTGCATTGAGAGAAACCCGAAAAATTGATCATGATTATTTATTGATAAATAACAGAAATGCCCCACTAACTGAAAGGGGCGTTCGTTATGTCTTAGACCAAATCGTAAAGAGAGCATCTGGACCGAATGAAATACATCCACATAAATTGAGACATACATTTGCCACTCATTTATTAAATAACGGTGCAGATTTACGAACGGTGCAGGATTTACTCGGTCATGTTAACTTATCTACAACTGGTAAGTATACACATGTCACAAAAGAACATCTTAGAAAATCTTATTTAAATGCACATCCTAGAGCTTAAGGAGCTGATATTTTGAATAACCAATTACATGCTACAACGATATTTGCAATTCGTCATAATGGTCAATGTGCCATGAGTGGTGATGGACAAGTCACACTAGGTCAGCAAGTTATCATGAAACAAACTGCACGCAAAGTGAGAAGGCTATTTAATGATGAAGTTGTTGCCGGTTTTGCAGGTAGTGTAGCAGATGCATTTACATTGTTTGAAAAGTTTGAAATGAAATTACATGAATATAATGGCAATTTATCACGTGCAGCAGTGGAACTTGCTAAAGAATGGCGTGGCGATAAAATGTTACGTCAACTGGAAGCAATGTTAATCGTGATGAATAAAAATGAGTTACTTGTTGTTAGTGGAACGGGTGAAGTGATACAACCAGATGACGATATTATCGCAATCGGTTCTGGCGGTAATTATGCACTTAGCGCTGGACGCGCATTGAAAAAACATGCCAGTCATTTAAGTGCAAAAGAAATTGCACTGGCTTCTCTTGAAACTGCTGCTGATATTTGTGTGTTTACAAACCATAATATTATCGTTGAAGAATTATAGTGGAGGGTTAAACTTGGATAAAAATAATTTAACACCGAAAGCAATTGTTGCAAGTCTTGATGAACATATTATAGGACAAGCAGATGCTAAAAGAAAAGTTGCGATCAGTTTACGCAATCGATATCGTCGAATGGCTTTAGATGAAACCATGCAAAAAGAAATCATACCGAAAAATATCCTTATGATTGGTCCTACTGGAGTGGGTAAAACTGAAATTGCACGTCGCATGGCGACACTAGTAGGTGCGCCGTTTGTCAAAGTAGAAGCAACAAAGTATACAGAAGTTGGGTATGTAGGTCGTGATGTTGAAAGTATGATTCGTGACTTAACTGAAAACGGTGTACGATTAATTAAAAACAGAATGAAAAATGAAGTACGCACTGAAGCGGAAAAGAATGCAACAGAACGTCTTATAAAATTATTAGCACCAGCAATGAAGAAAAAAGAAAAGCAATCTTCAAATCCTTTTGAAATGTTGTTTAATCAAACGATGCAACAGGAAGAAGAAGTTGAAGATGTACCTGATGAAAGTGTAAAACTTAAACGAAAAGATATTAGAGAAAGACTTTTGGCAGGTCAATTAGAAGATGAGACCGTAAAGATTAAAGTAGAACAGGAAATGAAGGGTTTGGGTATGTTTGGAATGAACGGCATGCAGGACAACATGCAGGATATGTTCAGTCAGATGATGCCAAAGAAAAAAGTAGAACGTACATTACCTGTATCACGTGCCCGTGAAATTCTTATCGATGAAGAAGCAACGAAATTGATTGACGAAGAGTCTGTACAGGATGAAGCGATTCAACTCGTAGAAACGATGGGAATTGTCTTTATAGATGAAATCGATAAAATTGCTGGTAGTAATCAAGGCGCAGATGTTTCCCGTCAAGGTGTGCAACGTGACATTTTACCGATCGTAGAAGGTAGTGTTGTTCAGACGAAATATGGTGCGGTTAACACTGAACATATTTTATTTATTGGTGCAGGCGCATTCCATGTTTCTAAGCCAAGTGACTTAATTCCTGAACTTCAAGGTCGTTTTCCGATTCGTGTAGAATTAGAAAAGCTTTCTGTAGAGGACTTTATTAAAATATTAAAAGAACCGAAAACATCACTTTTAAAACAATATGAAAGTTTAATGCAAACAGAACATGTAACAATCAACTTTACAGATGAAGCAATAGAAAAGCTTGCTCAAATTGCATATGATGTCAATCAGGAAACGGATAATATCGGAGCGCGTCGTTTGCATACGATATTAGAAAAAATGCTTGAAGATTTATCATATGAAGCGCCTGATATGCCGCATGCAACGGTTGAGATCACTGCGCAATATGTTGAGTCTAAGCTTGGAACAATCGCTAAAAATAAAGATTTAAGTGAATTTATTTTATAAGAATTCTTAATTAAAAAGATTAAATCATTAATCTAAATATAAAATATATTTTAAAGGAGAATCATTATGTCATTATTAAAAAGAACGCGTGAAATCAATCAGTTACTACAAGAACATAAAGGTTTAGCAGTTGATTTTAAAGAGATGGCCGATCAATTAGGTTCGACGATGCAGTCCAATGTATTCATCTTATCTCGTCGCGGTAAATTATTAGGATTTGGTGTTAATGAACTTTTAAAAAATGAACGTATCATTAAAATGCTTGAAGAACGCCAATTTCCAAAAGAATACGTTGATTTATTACTAGAAGTTGATGCTACAAAAAGCAATATTACATTAGATAATAAATTAACGGTTTTCCCACCTGAAAATGAGGAGCTATTTAAAAATTCAAATACAGTCGTTATACCTATTAAGGGTGGCGGTACACGTTTAGGTACTTTAGTGCTTGGCCGAGTAGACAAAGATTATGATGAAAATGATCTTGTATTAGGAGAATATGCTGCAACAGTGGTTGGTATGGAAATTTTAAGAGAAAAGCATGCGGACATTGAAAAAATTGCCCGCGATAAAGCAGCGATCAATATGGCAATCAGCTCACTTTCATATTCAGAAAAAGAAGCAATTGAACATATCTTTGAAGAACTTGGTGCTAACGAAGGATTACTTGTAGCTTCTAAAGTAGCTGATCGTGTGGGTATCACACGTTCAGTGATTGTTAACGCATTAAGAAAATTAGAATCTGCGGGTGTTATTGAATCTCGTTCATTAGGAATGAAAGGTACATTTATTAAAATTAAGAAAGAAAAGTTCTTAGAAGAATTAGCAAATGCGCATTAAAATAAAAAAGGTACACGTTTCATCACTATTTTACATTTAAAGTATTGATGAACGTGTTTTTTTATGATATATTTACATATGGCTTGAAAAAAGCCAAATTCACACACTATAGATGAATATTTTGGATGGTGCAACGTACGTTGTTTCCAAAGTTGCCTGTAGTGGAGGAATAAAACCAATTAGGAGGAAATTAAAATGGCAGTAATCTCAATGAAACAATTGTTAGAAGCTGGTGTACACTTTGGTCACCAAACACGTCGCTGGAACCCAAAAATGAAGAAATATATCTTCACAGAAAGAAACGGAATCTACATTATCGACTTACAAAAAACAGTTAAAAAAGTTGAAGAAGCATACAACTTTATGAAATCTGTATCTGAAGAAGGCGGTACTGTATTATTCGTAGGTACTAAAAAGCAAGCACAAGATGCAATTAAAGACGAAGCAATTCGTTCAGGTCAATTCTTTATCAACGAACGTTGGTTAGGTGGAACTTTAACGAACTACAAAACAATCAACAAACGTGTTAAACGTATTTCTGAAATTGAAAAAATGGAAGAAAACGGTACTTTCGACGTACTTCCTAAAAAAGAAGTTGTTGAACTTAAAAAAGAATATGATCGTTTAATCAAATTCTTAGGCGGAATTCGTGAAATGAAATCAATGCCTGCAGCATTATTCGTAGTTGACCCTCGTAAAGAGCGTAATGCGATTGCTGAAGCTAAAAAATTACACATTCCTATCGTTGGTATCGTTGATACAAACTGTGATCCAGACGAAATCGATTATGTTATCCCAGCAAATGATGACGCAATCCGTGCCGTTAAATTATTAACTGGTAAAATGGCAGATGCTATCTTAGAAGGACGTCAAGGCGTTTCTAATGAAGAAGTAGCTGCTGAACAAAATATCGATTTAACTGAAACTGCTGAAGAGCCTGCTGCAGAAGCAACAGAAACTACAGAAGCATAAGTTTTAAAATGAAGGTGATAAGTGTATAACATTTATCACTTTTTTTAAGAATTAACACTTTACTTTAGCGTTTTTCGCTTGAGTTTAGTATTATTATATTGTAAAAACACAAATTCTTTGGAGGTATTATATAATGGCTATTACAGCACAATTAGTTAAACAATTACGTGAAAGAACAGGCGCAGGTATGATGGACTGCAAAAAAGCATTAACTGAAACAAACGGAGATATCGACGCAGCTGTTGATTACTTACGTGAAAAAGGTATTGCTAAAGCAGCTAAGAAAGCTGACCGTATCGCAGCAGAAGGTACTACTTATGTAGCTTCTAAAGGAAACGATGCAGTATTATTAGAATTAAACTCTGAGACTGACTTCGTTGCACGTAATGAAGGCTTCCAAGCTTTAGTTAAAGAAATCGCTGATCATATTTTAGCAACAAAACCTGCAGATTTAGATGCTTTAATGGCTTCTGAAATCGAAGCTGGTAAAACAGTTGAAGTTAAAATGAATGAAGCTATTTCTACAATCGGTGAAAAATTAACTTTACGTCGTTTCGTATTAGTATCTAAAACAGATGCAGATACATTCGGTGAATACTTACACATGGGTGGACGTATCGGTGTATTAGCTTTAGTTGAAAACTCAACTGACGCTGAAGCTGCTAAAGACGTTGCGATGCATATTGCTGCTTTAAACCCTAAATTCGTATCTCGTGAACAAGTTTCTGCTGAAGAATTAGAACACGAAAAGAACGTATTAAAACAACAAGCTTTAAATGAAGGTAAACCTGAAAATATCGTAGAAAAAATGGTTGAAGGTCGTCTACGTAAATATTTAGAAGAAATTTGTGCAGTTGACCAACCATTCGTTAAGAATCCAGATCAAACAGTTGCTGAATTCTTAAAATCTAAAGGTGGCACTTTAAAATCATTCGTACGTTATGAAGTTGGAGAAGGTATCGAGAAGCGTCAAGATAACTTTGCTGATGAAGTAATGGGACAAATGGGTAAATAATATGAATTAAAGACACTTCGGTGTCTTTTTTTATACATATTGAATAAATGTAAGGTTTATTCTGATTTTCTTTTCATTCATATTTAATTATTGGTATAATACTTATAGTTTTGTGTATAATAGAATTTAAATTAATGCAGTTTTTTGAGTTAATAAAGTATGAAAATGAGCATTAATATCATTGAGAGGGCGGAGTTAATAAAATGAAAGAATTATCTAAATACAAACGTGTCGTATTAAAATTAAGTGGGGAAGCACTTGCTGGAGAAACTGGTTTTGGTATCAATCCTTTCGTTATAAAAAGTATTGCTGAGCAAGTAGCAGAAGTTGCTAAAATGGATTGTGAAGTTGCAGTTATCGTTGGCGGAGGTAACATCTGGCGCGGTAAAACAGGTAGTGACTTAGGTATGGACAGAGGTACAGCTGACTACATGGGTATGCTTGCAACTGTAATGAATTCTTTAGCCCTGCAGGATTCATTAGAACAATTAGACTGTGATACTCGCGTGTTAACATCAATCGAAATGAAACAAGTTGCTGAGCCGTATATTAGACGTCGTGCGATTCGTCATTTAGAAAAAGGCCGTGTTGTAATATTTGCAGCAGGTATTGGTAATCCTTACTTCTCAACAGATACAACAGCAGCGTTACGTGCAGCTGAAATGGAAGCTGATGTCATTCTTATGGGTAAAAATAATGTAGATGGTGTATATTCTGCAGATCCTAAAGTAGACCCTAATGCTGTTAAATATGAAAAGTTAACATATATCCAAATGTTGCAGGAAGGATTACAAGTAATGGATTCAACTGCAAGCTCATTCTGTATGGATAATGATATTCCTTTAGTTGTATTCTCTATTATGGAAGACGGTAATATTAAACGTGCAATTATGGGAGAAGAAATTGGTACGACGATTACGAAATAATTTGGTATAATTAAATTATCAATGATATAAAAGGAGATTCAAAATGACGACTGAAATAATCAATGACTTAAAGTCTAAAATGGAAAAAAGTATTGAAAGCCTAGTTCGTGAATTTGCTGGTATTCGTGCAGGTCACGCAAATGCAAATTTATTAGAACGCGTATCTGTAAATTATTATGGTGCTGATACACCAGTTCAACAATTAGCTGGTATTTCTGTACCTGAACCAAGAATGTTACTTGTAACGCCATATGATAAAACTTCAATCGATGATATTTTAAAAGCAATTAATATGGCAAATTTAGGTGTTAATCCTACTTCAGATGGAAACGTAATCCGTATTACAGTACCTGCATTAACTGAAGAACGCCGTAAAGAATTAGTTAAAGAAGCGAAAAAAGAAGCTGAAAATGCTAAAGTTGCAGTCCGAAATATTCGTCGTGATGCAAATGATGCTTTAAAGAAAGCTGAAAAGAACGGTGAATTAACAGAAGATGATTTAAAATCATTTACTGATGATGTGCAAACTGAAACAGATAATCACATTAAAAAGATTGATGCTTTAACTGCTGAAAAAGAAAGCAGTATTTTAGAAGTTTAATCTTTTATAATTGGGCTGAGATAATTGTAACTTTATCTCAGTCTTTTTTTGTCCTTTTTTCTGTATATCCATGTCACTCTGGTATATTTATGATAGAATATATTAATAATGTTTTGAATTTGGAGGACATCATGATTCCTTTCTTTAAAAGAAATAATAAAAAAAGAAATATAGATGAGAATAATAAACAAACACAAGTATCTGCAGAAGCCGTTCCAAGGCATATTGCAATTATTATGGATGGTAACGGAAGATGGGCAAAACAGCGCAATATGCCACGAATTAAAGGGCATTATGAAGGGATGCAGACTGTTAAAGCAATAACGAGACACGCAAGTGATATAGGTGTTAATTATTTAACACTATATGCTTTTTCTACTGAAAACTGGTCACGACCTAAAGATGAAGTAAATTATCTAATGAAATTACCAGGTGATTTTCTTTCAACATTTTTACCGGAACTGATTGAGAAAAATGTAAAAGTAGAAACAATCGGCTTTATCGATCAGCTTCCTGAACATACGCGTAAAGCAGTACTTGAAGCAAAAGAAAAAACGAAAAATAATAGTGGTTTAACATTAGTCTTTGCTTTAAACTACGGTGGACGTAAAGAAATTGTATCTGCAGTACAGTTAATTGCTGAACGATATAAAGATAACCAGATTGATTTAAGTGAAATTAATGAAGAAACTTTTGCAGATTATTTATTTACAAAAGATATACCTGATCCTGAGTTATTGATTAGAACATCTGGAGAAGAACGATTAAGTAACTTTTTAATCTGGCAATCCTCATATAGTGAATTTGTATTTGAAGACACTTTATGGCCTGATTTCGATGCAGAAGCACTGGATCGTTGTATAGAAGAATACCATAGCCGACATAGACGTTTCGGTGGATTATAAGGAGTAAATAATGAAAACGAGAACAATAACAGCAATCATTGCTATGGCAATTTTCTTACCTGTTGTTATATATGGCCAGTTACCATTACTGATAATGGCATATTTATTAGCAATTGTTGCATTAAAAGAAGTATTAAATATGAAAAATATTAAGCTCTATTCATTGCCTGGTATATTTAGTGTAGTAGCTTTATGTTTAATTATGTCTCCGCAAAAAAGTGATCTTGTTTCCTTAGATTACCAAGTACCATTCTTGACAATAATGAGTTTAATTATGCTGAGCTATACCGTGATGTCTAAAAACCGTTTTAACTTTGTTGATGCTGCTTTTTGTATGCTGGCAGTTGCCTATATCGGTATTGGCTTTATGTATTTTTATGAAACACGCGCAGCAGAGAATGGATTAGTCTTTATATTATATGCATTATTAGTTGTCTGGGTCACAGATACTGGCGCATATATTTTTGGAAGATTATTTGGTAAATATAAATTATGGCCGGAGATTAGTCCAAACAAAACAATTGAAGGTTTTGTCGGCGGTATTGCATGTAGTACGATCATTGCAATAATCTTCAGCTTAAACTACGATATGCCACTTTCTATCATGCCATTAATACTCGTAACTTGGTTATTCAGTATGTTCGGCCAGTTAGGTGATTTAGTGGAATCTGCATTAAAGCGACATTTTGATGTGAAAGACTCTGGAAACTTATTACCTGGACATGGTGGAATATTAGACCGATTTGATTCATTTATCTTTGTATTACCATTGATGAATATATTTCTTATTAATTTTCAGTAACAAACACGTAGATATAAATGCTACGTGTTTTTCTTTTTTTAAGTCCAAAGTAGGTGTTCAATTTATTTTATGATAGAATTAAACTAATATATTTTAGAATAAGGTGAAGTCATGAAACATATAGGAATATTAGGAGCAAGTGGCTCTGTTGGAATGCAAGGATTAGACATCATTCGTGAGCATTCGGATAGCTTTAAACTCGTAAGTTTTGCAGTTGGTAAATCAGTAGAAGTTGCACAGAACATTATCGATGAATTTGAACCGGATATTTGCTGTATTCAAAACGAATCTGATTTAAATAAACTTAATTTAAAAGGAAAACAGACTGAAGTTGTATTTGGAGATGAAGGTTTATTAAAGGTTGCAGGTTATGAAAAAAATGATATATTACTCAATTCTATTTTAGGTAGTGTAGGGTTAAAGCCTACATTACACGCCATTGATAACGGCATTGATATTGCCCTCGCTAACAAAGAAACGCTTGTTGTTGCTGGAGAGATTGTTATGCAGCGTGCTAGAGAAAAAGGCGTAAACATATTACCTGTAGATTCTGAGCATTCAGCAATATTTCAATGTCTAAACGGTGAAAATCATAAAAATATTGAAAAACTGATCATAACCGCAAGTGGTGGTTCTTTTAGAGATAAGACGCGTGAACAGTTAAAAGATGTGACGCTTGAAGATGCATTAAATCATCCCAACTGGTCAATGGGTAAGAAAATAACGATAGATAGTGCGACGATGATGAATAAGGGCTTAGAGGTTATCGAAGCAAAATGGTTATTTGACCTGCCAATCGACAAGATTGAAACAATATTACATAAGCAAAGTATTATACATTCTATGGTTGAATTTAACGATACAAGTGTTATTGCGCAACTAGGGACACCAGATATGCGTATGCCGATTCTGTATGCATTCAGCTATCCAGATCGCAAACCGCGTAATGCCGAACGACTAGATTTAGCACAAGTTGGCACGCTTGATTTCAAAAAAATGGATTTAGAACGCTATAAATGTCTGGCACTTGCATATCGTGCAATCGAAGTAGGTGGGACTTTACCTGTTGTGATGAATGCAGTAAATGAAGTAGCAGTTCAACTGTTCCTGGATGGAAAAATATCATTTTTAGATATAGAAACAATCATTGAGCGTGAAATGGATGCACATATCGTGACAGAAAATCCAGATTTAGATACAATTTTAGCAGTAGACGCAGACTATAAAACAAGGAATTACGAGGTGTAATATGGGGATTATTGCTTTTATTATAATATTTGGTTTGCTCGTAACCGTGCATGAATATGGACATCTACTCTTTGCAAAGAGAGCAGGGATCATGTGTCCAGAATTTGCAATTGGTATGGGACCAAAAATATTTTCTTACAAAAAAGATGAAACGTTATATACGATTAGACTTTTGCCAGTAGGTGGGTATGTCATGATGGCAGGAAGCGGAATGGAACAAAATCCGTTAACAGAAGGCATGACAGTTAACATTAAACGTAATGAAGCTGGAGAAGTAACTCATATTTTATTAGATGATCAGCACCAGTTTCAACAGATTGAACAGCTTGAAGTAACTGACTCCGATTTTGAAGATCGATTATTTATTGAAGGTATCAATCAATACACAAATGAACAAGTGAGATATAATGTGGCACATGAAGCGTACTTTGTACGTGAAGGAGATTTAATTCAGATTGCGCCTCTAGAACGCCAATTTAAGAATAAGAAACCTTGGCCAAAATTCCTGGCACTTTTTGCAGGACCATTGTTTAACTTTATTTTAGCTTTTGTGTTGTTTTTAGCACTTGCGTTTATGGTAGGGGCACCGACAACAACGATTAGTGGTGTTGCTAAAGATAGTCCAGCACAAGAAGTGGGGCTTAAAAAAGGTGATACGATAAAGCAGTTAAATGGTGAAAAAGTAACAAGTTTCAATCAAATAAGAAACTATCTTGATCAAAATGGTGGAAAAACCATTAAGTTAATCGTTGATCGTGATGGTCAGGAAAAGACATTTAACTTAAAACCGAAACTGATGAAACAGGAAGTAAGTAAAGGGAAAAGTTTAGACCGTTATATTATTGGATTTGGCCCAGAATTTGGTGGTAGTTTCTTAGATAAGTTACAATACGGTATCACGATGACGATTGATGGTGCTACAAAGATTTTCACCCTACTTGGAATAATGTTTGCCTCTATTTTCAATGGTACATTCTCATTTGATATGCTGAATGGTCCTGTCGGTATATATAAGAATACTGAAAAAGTTGCCAGTATGGGTCTTGAAACGTTGATTGGTTATACTGCAATGCTTTCAGTCAACTTAGGGATTATGAATTTATTACCAATACCAGCGCTTGATGGTGGTAGAATTTTATTTGTGATTTATGAAGCGATTTTTAGAAAACCCGTCAATAAAAAAGCAGAAATGTATATTGTCGCAGCTGGTGCGATATTCGTATTCTTTGTCATGATCATGGTAACATGGAATGACATTTCAAGATATTTCTTAAAATAATGATGATCCGACTTCGGTCGGATTTTTTTATTATTATTTAGTACAGTTAAATTTATTAAACAACAGTATTTATATTATGTTAACTTATATTTTTGTTTAACAATTAATCAATTTATTATATGATATATATATTATCGAAATTCAAGGAGGCAGCTATGAAACAGAGTAAAATGTTCATTCCAACATTAAGAGAAGTACCAAATGATGCTGATTCAAAAAGTCATCAGCTATTACTAAAAGCAGGTATGATAAAGCAAGTAGCAAGTGGGGTTTATAGTTACCTGCCGATTGCTAAACGTGTACTAAATAAGATTGAAGCAATCGTTCGCGAAGAGATGGAAGCGATTGATGGTGTAGAAATATTAATGCCTGCATTACAGCCTTCTGAATTATGGTCAGAATCTGGTCGCTGGCAGAGTTATGGTGCAGAGCTCATGCGTATGACAGATCGTCATGGCCGTGAATTTGCACTTGGACCAACACATGAGGAAATCATCACGTCTTTAGTACGTGATGAATTAAAATCATATAAGAAATTACCGGTTACGTTATTCCAGATTCAAAATAAATTCCGTGATGAAAAGCGTCCACGTTTCGGATTGTTGCGTGGTCGTGAATTTATTATGAAAGATGCGTACAGTTTCCATGCAACAGAAGAGAGTCTTGATGAGACATATCAGGATATGTATGATGCATATTCAAGAATTTTCTCTCGTGTGAATCTTAATTTCCGTCCGGTTATAGCAGATAGTGGTGCGATTGGTGGTAGTCATACGCATGAATTTATGGCTTTAGCTGAAATTGGTGAAGATACAATTTGCTATACTGATGAAAGTGACTATGCAGCGAACATCGAAAAAGCTGAAGTGAAATATGTACCAAATGTAGCACATACAGAAGAAAAAGCGTTAGAAAAGGTACATACACCAGGTGTTAAAACAGCACAGCAATTAGCAGATTTATTGGGTAAACGCTTAGATGAAATTGTAAAATCAATGATCGTAAAAGTTGATGATCAGTTTATCATGTTCTTAATTCGTGGACACCATGAATTAAATGATGTAAAAGTAAAATCATATTTTGGTACTGAAACAGTTGAAATGGCTACAGATGAAGAAATTCAAGCGATTTTAGGTGCTACACCAGGTTCTCTTGGACCAGTTGGTGTAGAAAAGATTGAGATTTATGCAGATAATAGTGTTCAGGATTTAAATAATTTATCGGTTGGTGCGAATGAAACGGACTATCACTATGTTAATGCAAACCTTGGACGTGACTTTAATGTTAAAGCATTCGATGACTTCAGGTTTATTTTAGAAGGTGAGATGGCTGCTGATGGCAGTGGACCGATTAAGTTTGCTGAAGGTATTGAAGTTGGACAAGTATTCAAACTAGGTACGAAATATTCTGAGTCAATGAATGCAACATTCTTAAATGATCAAGGTAGAGCAGAACCGATGATCATGGGTTGCTATGGTATCGGTGTATCTCGTACATTATCAGCAGTTATTGAGCAACATCATGATGACAAAGGTATCATCTGGCCAACGTCAATAACGCCATTTGAGATTCATATCATTACTGCAAATGCGAAACAAGACACACAACGTGAACTTGCTGATCAATTATATGATGCCTATAAACGAGACTTTGAAGTATTATATGATGATCGTAATGAACGTGCGGGCGTTAAATTTAACGATGCTGATTTAATCGGAGTGCCAGTTCGAATCGTTGTGGGTAAACAGGCAGCTGATGAAATTGTAGAAGTTAAGAATAGACGTACAGGTGAATCATTTGAAGTGCCGGTTTCAGAACTAGAAGAAAAAATTAAAGCAATCTATGCATCATTTGAACATTAATTTGTTATAATTGAACAAACAAGTGTGGGACTTTTGTCTCACGCTTTTCATTTTTGATAAGGTGGTTACTCATGACGTTAACACACACAGAAAAATTTAATGTTTTACTTACACAACTGGGTATTACAGACCTATTTGAAGATATTCATAACGGTGAATTGTCCCGTATCGATATTTCAAAGGAAGAACGCCTATGGCACATGCATTTTACATTTGAAACACATTTGCCATTTGTGCTCTACAATATGTTACAAACGAAACTTCATGAACACTTTTCACATATCGCTAATGTCACCTTTGAAATAAAGGTTAAAGATGACACATATTTAACGGAT
This sequence comes from Macrococcoides goetzii, assembly GCF_002742385.2. Taxonomy (GTDB): domain Bacteria; phylum Bacillota; class Bacilli; order Staphylococcales; family Staphylococcaceae; genus Macrococcoides; species Macrococcoides goetzii. Next base: position 708,496 of record NZ_MJBI02000001.1, on the reverse strand, counting down.
CGTATTCGTGAATATATTCCTTATGCAATCGATCAGACAGGGATGAGTCCAAGCTTAAAAGGACAATTGAAACAAAAGCTGTTTAATTTTTCAGGAGATGTACTTAAGTTTCAGGTTGTTAATGAAATTGAACAGAAGCATTTTGAGAAATCATGTAACGGAAAATTAATGACTGCGTTCAAACAGGCAGGATTTCAATTATCTCAAATTATCTTTGAAATTAGTGACGAAGACCAATTACGTGAACTCGCTTCTCTTGAGGCACATATACAGGAAGAAGAAGCACAACAAAGCGTGCTTCTACGTGAAAAGATGGTTGAGCGAGAGAAGCAGAAAGCAGAAAGTGTATCTGAAGAGATTACACATTGTTCTATTGGTAAAAAGATTCAGGTAGAAGCGATTAAACCGATCGAATCAATTATTGAAGAAGAGTTTAAAGTTGCTTTAGAAGGTGTTATCTTTGATATTGAAATTAAAGCGCTTAAAAGTGGTCGACATATCGTTCAGCTAAAAATCACAGACTATACGGATTCATTAATTTTAAAGATGTTCACGCGTAAAGGTAAAAATGATTTAGATCATTTATCTTCATTAAAAGTCGGAGATTGGGTTCGCGCCCAGGGACGTATCGAGCAAGATACATTTATTCGTGATCTCGTGATGATGATGAGTGACATTGAAAAAATTAATAAAGTACAAAAACAAGATAAATCAGAAAATAAACGTGTTGAGTTCCATTTACATACGGCGATGAGTCAAATGGATGGGATTACCCATATTAGTAGATATGTTGATCAGGCAGCGAAGTGGGGTCATAAAGCAATTGCCATTACAGATCATAATGGATGTCAAGGTTTCCCGGATGCCCACGCAGCAGCAAGTAAAGCGGGCCTTAAGATGATTTACGGTATAGAAGGTATGCTCGTTGATGACGGTGTGGCGATTGCCTATAAACCGCAAGACATTGACTTAAAGACAGCGACGTATGTTGTGTTTGACGTTGAAACTACAGGTCTTAGTTCACAATACGATAAGATTATTGAACTTGCAGCAGTTAAAGTTAAAGATGGTGAAATTGTCGACAAGTTTGAACGCTTTAGCAATCCGGGTGAACGGTTAAATGAAACGATTAAAAATTTAACTGGTATTACTGATGATATGTTAGTCGATGCACCACCGATTGAAGAAGTATTGAATGACTTTAGAGATTTCGTAGGCGACGCTATCTATATTGCGCATAATGCAAGCTTTGATATGGGCTTTATCGATACAGGTTTTGAACGTTTAGGTTATGGTGCGACGACAAATGGTGTTATTGATACCCTGGAATTATCAAGAACAATCAATACTGAAATGGGTAAACACGGTTTAAATTTCCTAGCTAAAAAATATGGTGTAGAATTGACGCAACATCATAGAGCGATATATGATGCTGAAACAACAGCACACATTTTTGTAAAGATGTTAAAGCAAATTGAACAACTGGGTGTAACAAATCATAATGAAGTCGATGCGAAGTTAAGCAACCAGGATGCGTATAAACGTGCTCGCCCGATGCATGTCACGTTAATCGTGCAGAATCAAACAGGTCTTAAAAACTTATTTAAAATTGTAAGTGAATCAATGGTCAATTATTTCTATCGTACACCACGTATTCCGAGATCTTTACTGATGGAGAATCGTGAAGGGATTCTTGTTGGTAGTGCGTGTGATAATGGAGAAGTATTTACAGCCGTGATGCAAAAAGACCAGGAAGAAGTAGAGCGCATTGCGAAGTTTTATGACTTTTTAGAAGTACAACCGAAAGCATTATATCAACATTTATTAGAACGCGATTTAATTCGTGATAATGAAACGATGGAAGAAATATATGACCGAATCATTCAAGTTGGTGAAAAATTAGATATACCAGTTATTGCTACAGGGAATGCGCATTATTTACATGAACACGAAAAGCCAGCGCGAGAAATACTAATTGCATCTAACCCAGGGAATCCTTTAAATCGTCAAACATTACCTGATGCACATTTCAGAACAACCGATGAAATGCTGGATGATTTTCATTTTCTTGGGGAAGAGAAAGCATTTGAAATAGTAGTAACAAATACGAACAATTTAGCAGATGCTATTGACACTGTTATACCGATTCGTGATGAATTGTACACGCCAACGATAGAAGGAGCAAACGAAGAGATTCGTGAAATGAGCTATAATCGTGCACGAAGTATTTATGGTGATGATTTACCTGAAATCGTTGTCGCTAGACTTGAAAAAGAACTGGATAGTATTATCGGTAACGGATTTGCGGTAATCTACTTAATATCACAAAAACTTGTTAAGAAATCACTGGATGATGGATACCTTGTAGGTAGTCGTGGCTCTGTAGGATCAAGTTTTGTAGCTACGATGACAGAAATTACGGAAGTTAATCCATTACCACCGCATTATATTTGTCCGAAATGTAAATCGAGTCATTTCTTTGAAGATGGTAGTGTAGCAAGTGGATTTGACTTGCCGGATAAAAATTGTCCGGAATGTAACGCTCCATATATTAAAGAAGGACAAGATATTCCGTTTGAAACTTTCTTAGGATTTAAAGGGGATAAAGTTCCCGATATTGATTTAAACTTCAGTGGAGAATATCAACCGATCGCCCATAACTATACGAAAGTACTTTTCGGGGAGGATAAAGTATTCCGTGCTGGTACGATAGGTACGGTTGCTGAGAAAACAGCTTTCGGATATGTTAAAGGCTACCTGAATGATTCTGGCATTCATAAACGTGGCGCTGAAATTGATCGTTTAGTGAAAGCATGTACCGGTGTTAAACGTACAACCGGGCAACATCCAGGGGGTATTATTGTAGTCCCTGAAAATATGGATATCTATGACTTTACACCGATTCAATATCCAGCTGATCAGCAGGATTCAGCTTGGAGAACAACACATTTTGATTTCCATTCAATCCATGACAATTTATTAAAGCTTGATATATTAGGACACGATGATCCAACGATGATTCGTATGTTGCAGGATTTATCTGGCATGGATCCAAAGACGATACCAGTCGATGATAAAGAGACGATGAAAATATTTTCTAGTCCAGAGTCATTAGGTGTCACTGAAGACGATATATTATGTAAGACAGGAACGCTTGGTGTACCAGAGTTCGGTACAGGGTTTGTAAGACAAATGCTAGAGGATACGAAACCTTCATCCTTTAGTGAACTCGTACAAATTTCAGGGTTATCACACGGAACTGATGTATGGTTAGGTAATGCACAGGAACTTATTAAATCGGGCACTTGCGATTTATCAAGTGTAATCGGTTGTCGTGATGATATCATGGTGTATTTAATGTATGCTGGTCTTGAACCATCACTTGCCTTTAAAATAATGGAATCCGTTCGTAAAGGTAAAGGACTTACTGAAGAGTTTGAAGCGGCGATGATTGAGAATAATGTACCTGCATGGTATCTGGATTCATGTAAAAAGATTAAGTACATGTTCCCGAAAGCCCATGCAGCAGCATATGTTTTAATGGCGGTACGTATTGCTTACTTTAAAGTGCACCATCCGTTATTCTATTATGCAAGTTACTTTACAGTGAGAGCTTCTGACTTTGATCTTATTACCATGGTTAAAGATAAACATACGATTAAAGCGACTGTTAAAGATTACTATGCACGTTATCATGATCTTGGTAAAAAAGAAAAAGATGTATTGACTGTCTTAGAGATTACAAATGAAATGGCACAACGTGGATTTAAAGTGCAACCTATTTCACTAGAAAAAAGTACAGCCTTTGAATTTATAATTGAAGGTGATACGTTAATTCCACCATTTATCGCTGTGCCTGGACTTGGTGAGAACGTTGCAAAACGTATCGTTGCAGCGCGTGATGAAGGGCCATTCCTATCTAAAGAAGAATTAAACAAAAAAGCTGGTGTTTCACAAAAGATTATTGATTATCTGGATGAACTAGGGAGTTTAAATGATATGCCGGATAAAGCACAGCTATCGATATTCGATTTATAATCATTTGAGTTATGCACTAATATGTGCTATCATTACATTGTTAAAGAAAATACTCTACAAGCGAAAAGAGTGGGATATCCCGCTCTTTTCTTAAGTTTTGTGAGGAGGATTATATGTCAAAGATAACTGAACGTGTGGAAGAAATTGTTGCACCTATCGTTGAATCATTGGGATTTGAGTTGGTAGATGTAGAATATGTTAAAGAAGGCCCTGATTATTATTTGCGTATTGCAATTGATAAGCCAGGTGGCATCGATATCGCTGACTGTGCACTAGCGAGTGAGCATATTAGCGAAGTGATGGATAAAGAAGATCCTATAACAGAAGCTTACTTTATGGATGTTTCTTCACCAGGTGCTGAACGTCCACTTAAGAAAGAAAAGGATTACGAAAATGCTGTTGGCAATAATATTTACGTAAAACTTTATGAACCGATTGCCGGAGACAAAGAGTGGATTGGTATATTAGAGCAGTATAATGAAGAATTCATAACGATTAATGCAAAGATAAAGACGCGTACGAAAACGATTGAAATTGATCGTAAAAAAATAGCAAAAATTCGTCGTGCAGTCGTTTTATAATTTGGAGGGAAACATGAATAAGAATAATGAATTATTAAATGCAATTGATTACCTTGAAAAAGAAAAATCAATTCCAAGAGAAGTTTTAATTGAAACAATTGAAGCTGCGTTAATCACAGCATATAAAAAGAACTACAATTCAGCGAACAACGTCCGTGTTGAGTTAAACATGGATAATGGTGCTTATCGTGTATATTCACGTAAAGATGTTGTTGAAGAAGTAATGAATCCACGAGATGAAGTTAGTTTAGAGATGGCTTTAGAGTCTAATCCAGCTTATGAAGTTGGCGATATTTATGAAGAAGATGTCACACCTAAAGATTTTGGTCGTGTTTCAGCACAAGCAGCGAAGCAAGCGGTAATGCAACGATTACGTGACGCTGAACGAGGTATTTTATACAATGAGTTCATCGATAAAGAAGATGATATAATGACTGGTATCATTGACCGCGTTGATCATCGTTATGTGTATGTAACTTTAGGTAAAACGGAAGCGGTATTATCTGAAGCTGAACGTAGTCCAAATGAAGAATATCGTCCAACTGAACGTATTAAAGTTTATGTAAATAAAGTAGAACAAACAACTAAAGGACCGCAAATCTTTGTATCTCGTAGTCATCCAGGTTTATTAAAGCGATTATTTGAGCAGGAAGTTCCGGAAATTTTTGATGGTACAGTTATTGTTAAATCTGTTGCGCGTGAAGCGGGCGACCGTTCTAAGATTAGCGTGTACTCAGAAAATCCTGACATAGATGCTGTAGGAGCATGTGTGGGTGCAAAAGGTGCACGTGTTGAAGCTGTAGTTGAAGAATTAGGTGGCGAGAAGATTGATATCGTTGAGTGGAGTGGTGATACAAAGACATTTGTTAAGAATGCTTTAAGTCCATCTCAAGTTGTTGATGTATTAGTAGATGAAGCTAATCAGTCTACAACTGTAATCGTACCGGATTACCAATTATCACTTGCTATCGGAAAAAAAGGACAGAATGCACGTTTAGCTGCAAAACTGACTGGCTGGAAAATCGACATTAAATCTGAGACAGATGCAAAAGAAGCAGGCATTTATCCAGTAGAATAGGTGACATTATGAAACAAAAAAAAATACCTATGCGCAAATGTATATTAAGTAATGAAATGAAACCGAAAAAAGAAATGATACGTGTTGTTAAGACGAAAGAAGATGAAATCTTTGTTGATCCAACAGGTAAGCAAAATGGTCGTGGAGCATACGTATCAATGGATTTAGAGGTTATAGAAGCAGCACGTAAAAAGAAGAAGCTTGAGCAATTTTTTGAAAGTGATACTGAACGTCTCAATCCTATATATGATGAAATTATTCGCCTAATATACAGAGAAATGATCCCTAAACGATGAATAATCAAGATAAATTATTTAATTTACTTGGACTTGCGATGCGTGCACGCAAACTTGCTACAGGCGAAGAACTTGTTATCAATGAAGTGAGAAATAAGAAATGTAAACTTGTAATACTAGCGACTGACGCTGGACCAAATACAACAAAAACTGTTACGAATAAATGTAATTCGTTTAATGTGCCGCTCGTGCAGCACGGAACGCGTTATGAGTTGGGATATGCGATTGGTAAGGCCGAACGGGTTACAATCGGTATTCTGGATGCAGGATTTGCAAAATCCATACAGACACTCATTCGTAACATCAATGAGGAGAGAACCTATGATTAAAAAGAGAATATATGAATACGCAAAAGAAGTTAAATTAAAAAGCAAAGACATCATTGATGAACTGAAAAAAATGAATATCGAAGTAACAAGCCATATGCAGGTGATTGAAGATAAAGAAATCACTGCATTAGATAAAATCTTTAAAAAAGATCAGGTAAAAACAGAGCAAAAAACTGAAAATAAACCTGCAGAAAAAGCTGAACCGAAAAAAGAACAACCAAAACAAGAAACGAAACCTGCAGCAAAGCCTGCTGACAAACCAGCAAATAAGCCAGCTCAAAAACCGCGTCATAACAATAATCATCGACCAGGAAGCAATAACAAACCCGGAACAGGCGGTCCAAACCGTAATAAAAAAGGTAAAGGTAAGGGCAATCCGAAACCTGCTCCAGTAATTCAGGAGCCTGTAGTTAAAGAAACACCTTCAAAGATTACATATGAAGAAGGTATTACAGTAGGAGAACTTGCTGAAAAATTAAACAAAGATGCATCTGAAATTGTTAAAAATTTATTTATGGTTGGTATTATGGCGAACATCAACCAAAGTTTAAATCAAGATGCGATTGAATTAATCTGTGATGAATATGGTGTTGAAGCTGAACTTGAAGTTGTAGTTGATGCAACAGATTTAGAAACTTATTTCGAAGATGTTGATGCAAATCCTGAAGATATTATTGAAAGACCGTCAGTAGTAACGATTATGGGTCACGTTGACCATGGTAAAACAACGTTACTTGACTCTATCCGTAACACACGTGTTACAGCTGGAGAAGCTGGTGGTATCACTCAACATATCGGTGCTTACCAAATTGAGAACGAAGGTAAAAAGATTACGTTCTTAGATACACCTGGACATGCTGCGTTTACAACAATGCGTGCACGTGGTGCTCAAGTAACGGATATTACAATTTTAGTGGTTGCTGCAGATGATGGTGTTATGCCACAAACTGTTGAAGCGATTAACCATGCTAAAGCTGCTGAAGTACCAATTATCGTAGCAGTTAATAAAATTGATAAACCGACAGCTAATCCGGACCGTGTAATGCAGGAATTAGGTGAACACGGATTATATCCTGAAGACTGGGGTGGAGATACAATCTTCGTACAGTTATCAGCGATTAAAGGTGACGGAATCGATGAATTGTTAGAAATGATCTTACTTGTTTCTGAAGTAGCTGAATTAAAAGCAAATCCTAAACGTACTGCAATCGGTACAGTTATTGAAGCAGAGTTAGATAAATCTCGTGGACCAGCTGCATCATTATTAGTTCAGGATGGTACACTTGAAATTGGCGATTCAATTGTTGTAGGTAACACGTTTGGGCGTGTACGTGCAATGGTTAACGATTTAGGTAAACGTATTAAATCAGCAGGACCATCAACGCCAGTTGAAATTACTGGTTTACAAGATGTACCTTTAGCGGGTGACCGTTTCGTAGTATTCAAAGATGAAAAACGTGCACGTCGTATCGGTGAAGCACGTCAACAACAAAACATCTTAGCACAACGTCAGGAAAGTCAAAAAGTTTCATTGGATAATTTATTCGAACAAATTAAACAAGGTGAAATGAAAGACTTAAACGTAATTATTAAAGGTGATGTTCAAGGTTCAGTAGAAGCTTTAGCAGCATCATTAATGAAGATTGATGTAGAAGGCGTTAACGTACGTATTATTCATACGGCTGTTGGTGCAATCAATGAATCAGATGTTACTTTAGCATCAGCATCAAACGGTATCATTATCGGATTCAACGTACGTCCGGATGTAAATGCGAAACGTGCAGCTGAAGCTGAAGGCGTAGATATGCGTTTGCACAGAATCATCTACAAAGTAATCGAAGAAATCGAACAAGCGATGATCGGTATGTTAGATCCTGAATATGAAGAGAAAGTGATTGGACAAGCTGAAGTACGTCAAACAATCAACATTTCTAAAGTAGGTACAGTAGCAGGTTCTTACGTAACTGAAGGTAAGATTACACGTGATTCACAAGTCCGTATCATTCGTGACGGTATCGTAGTTTACGAAGGACAAGTTGATGCGTTGAAACGTTTCAAAGATGATGTGCGTGAAGTCGCTCAAGGTTACGAATGTGGTATCACAATCGAAAACTTCAACGACGTTAAAGAAGGCGATATCTTCGAAGCGTTCATTATGGAAGAGATTAAACGTAAATAATTACTTTTTGGCACTCGCAATTATTTGTGAGTGCTTTTTTTGTTTGAGAAAATTTAATTATTTTTATGCATGTTTTATTAATAATTTACTGCAGAAAATCATTTTCTGATAGAAAATTTTGTAGAATATGAATTACTGTATTAATTTTGAATATTCTTGTATAAAAGCACGATAAAGTATGCATTTTAGGCTGTTTGCATGCTCAGTAATTATGTTTTATATTCATTTTGAGGTGATAATTTGTTTATAAAAACAGCAGTGAAACCACCACAACTTGAATATTTAGAAGAAGTTCATGGTAGAACACATATGACTGAATCGGATAGACGAAAATATTTCAATTTAAAATTGGGCTATGAAGGTGAAAAGAAAGTTTATGATTTTCTGAATCAGTTTAAACAAGGTGTATGTATTTGGGATGTACGACTGGATATATGCGGAGAGATACAATTTGACTTCTTTGTGATAGTTAATGGAATTATTTTTTTATTAGAAATTAAAAATTTTTACGGAAACTATACATATAAAGATGGCAATCTGAAAAGTGAAAGTGGTTATGTATGTCGAGATGTATTTTCTCAGGCAAGTAATGAACGAGATAAATTTGAAGCGTTTTGTTATGAACAAAATATTCATTATAAAATTGTAAATAAAGTCGTATTTGTTAATGAGACTTTCAAGGTGATTAATAATGTAAAAGATATTAAATTTAATAATATGTCTGTTATCGAAAATCTTGCAAGATATATGTGCAGTTTTGAAATTACCGATGAGGATGTTGCGATTGGTGAACTGATTGTTAAGCATCATATTGAGCAATCGAAAAATGAACAGAAGCATTTTTATCCATATGAAAAAATGACTCGTGGATTGAAATGTCCAAAATGTCATAGTTTTCTGGAAGTAAATCGCAATGCGAAGAAAAAAGTAAAATGCAGATGTGGACATGTAATGGATAAATCTGAAGCTATACTAGAAGCTTTTAGAAAAATCGAAATGCTGAAAAGGGATAGTGTCAGTGTTAGTGAAGTTGGTGAGTGGATTGATTGTAATCCTTCAGGCATCCGTAAAATATTAGGTGAAAATTTTATTAAGATAGGTACAAATAAGAACAGGAAGTATAAAACTATTAAATAATAAATATGTTGCTAGCGATAAACCAGCAATATCGCTAGCAACTTGTGATCTTTTATTGAAGTTATGTAGATGCTAGCGACAAACCAGCAATATCACTAGCAACTTGCAATATTTTGTTGAAATAGTGTAGATGCTAGCGACAAACCAGCAATATCACTAGCAACTTGCAATATTTTGTTGAAATAGTGTAGATGCTAGCGACAAACCAACAATATCGCCAGCATCTCAAAGCCCGACCCCTTCAATTGACATCAACTCGCTACCCACGTATAATTGACACTATTCAATAGATACAAATGAGGTGAAAATATATGAGCTTAAGAAGTGAACGCGTTGGTCAACAAATGAAGAAAGAAATCAGTGAGATCATCAACCAGAAAATCAAAAATCCTAATGTTGGATTCGTTACAGTTACTGAAGTTGAGGTTACTGGCGATTTATCACTTGCTACTGTATATGTAACAGTACTTGGTGAAGAGCGTGAGCGCAAAAAATCACTGGAAGCTTTAGAAAAATCTAAAGGTTTCATTAAATCAGAAATCGCACATCGTATGGACTTACGTATCGTACCTGAACTAAAATTTCAGTACGACGAGTCAATCGATTACGGTAACAAAATCGAGCGTATGTTAGCTGATTTAAATAAAGGACATTAGACCAAACACACTTTTTCATGTAAACTATTCTAGAGTTTACTGAAAGGGTGTTTTTTTTATGGATGGTATTATAGCAATTAATAAACCGCGTGGTATGACAAGTCATGATGTAGTGTTCAAACTACGCAAAATTTTAAAAACAAAAAAAGTTGGACATACGGGTACACTGGATCCTGAAGTTAATGGTGTGTTACCGATTTGTATTGGACGTGCGACACGTGTCAGTGATTATATGATGGATTCAGGTAAAACTTACGTCGCTGAAATCACACTCGGTACACAGACGACGACTGAAGATCAGACAGGTGAGGTTATCGCCACTAATATAATAGAAGAAAATCAATTCACATTAACACAAATCGACACTGCACTTTCGCAACTCACTGGTGAAATTGAACAGACACCACCGATGTATAGTGCTGTAAAAGTCAACGGTCGAAAACTGTATGAATATGCCCGTGAAGGTAAAGTGATTGAGAGACCTTCAAGAAAAGTAAAAATCAACAACATCACACGTACGACAGAACTAACGTACCATGATAATCAAGTTACATTTGAAATCATCGTTAAATGTGGAAAAGGCACTTATATTAGAACACTAGCAACACAAATTGCGGAAGCACTACAAACAGTAGGTCATATGTCTAAACTTACACGTACTGAAAGTGGTGGATTTACGCTTGAACAAAGTTATACTTTAGAAGCACTACAAGAGATGCCACTTGAATCTATCAAGTCACTTCTACATCCATTGGAAAAGGGGCTATTGCATTTACCGCATCATGAAGTAGACGCACAAACTGCACAACGTATTATGTGGGGACAAAAATTAAAAGATATCACACCGCCGCTTACTGAAGAAACTGTAATGACACATAACGAAAAGGCGCTAGCAATCTATATGCCACATCCAGAACATTCAAATGTAATTAAAGCACGTAAAGTTTTTACAGATTGAGCAATACACACACGAACGAATACAAAAAATGATACACTAAAGAAAAATAAATTCAGAGGTATATGATGATAACAATAGAAATGAACCACCCAATAGAATCGCATTATAATCATCCGGAATTAGCTTTAGCTATCGGTTTTTTTGATGGCTTACATTTAGGGCATCAATCAGTGATCAATGAAATGATAAAAATTGCAGAGCAAAAAGGCTTGAAAAAAGCAGTCATGACATTCGATCCACATCCATCCGTAGTATTGAATCCAGAAAAAAAGCGTACTGATTATTTAACGCCATTACAGGAAAAGAAAAATATTTTAGAGAAAATGGGTATCGATTATTTATTTATCGTACCGTTTACTTCGTCTTTTGCACAAATGGAAGAACGTACCTTTATTCAGGATTATTTTACCCGTAACAAAGTGAAACACGTTATTGCAGGTTTTGATTTCACTTATGGAAAATTCGGTAAAGGTAATATGCTCAAACTTGATGCAGACAAAGATGGCTTTGAAGTGACCGCTGTACCGAAACTTGCAATTGACAACGAAAAAATTTCAACTACACAAATTCGTGAAGATTTACAAACAGGTGCAATCAAACATGCTAATGCCCAACTTGGTAGAGCATATAAAATTACTGGCCTGGTCGTTCAAGGCGAGAAACGTGGACGCACTATTGGTTTCCCCACTGCAAACGTTATGCCAAATGAAGAATTTGTACTACCAAGACTTGGGGTATACGCAGTTACTTTAAAACGCGAATCAACAGGAATAACATATCAGGGTGTTTGTAATATCGGTGTTAAACCGACATTCCACGATCCTGAAAAATCCCAAGTTTCGATTGAAGTGAACATCTTTGATTTCAATGAATCTATTTACGGTGAACGTGTTGAAGTTGAGTGGCATGACTTTATTCGTCCAGAACAAAAGTTTGATGGTATTGATGCATTGATCAACCAAATCAATCAGGACAAACAAACGGCAATTGAAATTTTAGCAAATTTATAACTTGAAACTTTTTGGAAACATGATATACTAATCAAGTACCTTTCCTTGGTATTGAGACACTCCGACTCATACTCGGGTTATGGTGTAAATTAAATTATAGGAGGCTACTAATAATGGCTATTACTCAAGAACGTAAAAATGAAATCATCGCACAATACCGTGTACACGACACTGACACTGGATCTCCAGAAGTACAAATCGCAGTTTTAACTGCTGAAATCAATGCTTTAAACGAGCATTTACGTACGCATAAAAAAGATCACCATTCTCGTCGTGGACTATTAAAAATGGTAGGTCGTCGTAAAAACTTATTAACTTACTTACGTGAAAACGATGTTCAACGTTACCGTGAATTAATTAAATCATTAGGTTTACGTCGTTAATTTTTAATGTAAAGAGCACAAATGAATTTGTGCTCTTTTTTTTATGCAATTTGTGACAATATAACCACTGTCGTGGTATGATTAAAGATATATGCTAAGAGCTAAGAGAGGAAGATATGAATGTCTCAAGAGAAAAAAGTGTTTACAACTGAATGGGCTGGCCGTCCATTAACAATCGAAACAGGTCAACTTGCAAAACAAGCGAATGGTGCAGTACTTGTACGATATGGTGATACAGTCGTATTATCAACTGCAACTGCAAGTAAAGAACCACGAGATGTGGATTTCTTCCCATTAATGGTAAATTACGAAGAAAAATTATACGCTGCAGGAAAAATTCCAGGAGGCTTTAATAAACGAGAAGGTCGTCCTGGTGAAGATGCAACGTTAACATCTCGTTTAATTGACAGACCAATTCGTCCGTTATTTCCAAAAGGTTATAGAAACGATGTTCAGGTTATTTCGATTGTAATGAGTGTTGATCCAAACAACTCACCAGAAATGGCAGCAATGATTGGGTCTTCTATGGCACTTTCAGTTTCTGATATTCCTTTTGAAGGACCGATTGCTGGTGTAAATGTTGGTTTAATTGATGATAAATTTATTATTAATCCGAATGTTGAAGAGCGTGAACAATCCGTACTTGATTTACAAGTTGCTGGACATTTTGATGCGGTGAACATGGTAGAAGCAGGTGCTAAAGAAGTAACCGAAGAAAAAATGTTAGAAGCTATTATGTTTGGACATGATGAAATTAAAAAGTTAGTGACTTTCCAAAAAGAAATCATCGCTGAATTGAACCCGGTTAAAAAAGAATTTGTTCCTATAGAAACTAATACTGAAGTTGAAGAAGCTGTAACAAAGCAAGCTGAAGCATTAAATTTAGCAGCAGCTATTCAAACACAGGAAAAGCAAGAACGTGAAGAACGTATTACTGCGATTAAAGTACAAATTGTTGAAAACTTCCAGGAACAAGGCGAAGAAGTTATCGCAATCGTTAATAAAACGTTTGATGCGTTAGTTAAAGCTGAAGTGCGTCGTCAAATTACAGAAGATAAAGTACGTCCAGATGGTCGTCGTCCTGATGAAATCAGACCATTAGCTTCTGAAGTTGGTTTATTACCAAGAGCACACGGTTCTGGGTTGTTTACACGAGGACAAACTCAAGCTTTATCTATTGCTACTTTAGGTGCACTAGGTGAACATCAAATTATCGATGGTTTAGGTGTGGAAGAAGAAAAACGCTATATGCATCACTATAACTTCCCTAATTTCTCAGTTGGTGAAACAGGTCCAGTGCGTGCACCTGGTCGTCGTGAAATAGGACATGGTGCATTAGGTGAGCGCGCATTATTACAAGTGATTCCTGATGAGAAAGAATTCCCATATACGATTCGTGTTGTTTCAGAAGTGTTAGAATCAAATGGCTCAAGTTCACAAGCATCTATCTGTGGCTCTACTTTAGCATTAATGGATGCTGGTGTTCCGATTAAAGCGCCAGTAGCTGGTATTGCTATGGGACTTGTAAAAAAAGATGAACATTATACCATTTTATCGGATATTCAAGGTATGGAAGATGCATTAGGAGATATGGACTTTAAGGTGGCAGGTACATCTAAAGGTATTACTGCTATCCAGATGGATATTAAAATCGATGGATTATCTGAAGATATTTTACGTGAAGCTTTAGAACAAGCACGTATCGGTCGTCTGCATATTATGGAGCATATGTTATCTACAATTAGTGAACCAAGAGCTTCACTGAGCCCATATGCACCGAAAATTAAAATCATCCATATCAATCCAGATAAAATACGAGATGTTATTGGACCAGGTGGTAAGAAAATCAATGAAATCATTGATGCAACTGGTGTTAAATTAGATATTGAACAGGACGGTACAGTATTTATCGGATCAAGTGATGAGGCAATGATCGCGAAAGCACAGGAATTAATTGAAAATATCGTGCGTGAAGCTAAAGTTGGCGAAATTTATATGTCAACAGTGAAACGTATTGAAAAATTCGGTGCTTTCGTTGAAATCTTCCCGGGTAAAGATGCACTTGTTCATATTTCACAACTTGCAAAAGAACGTGTCAATAAAGTTGAAGATGTGATTAAGATGGGTGATCAGTTCTTAGTAAAAGTAACTGAAATTGATAAACAAGGTCGTGTGAACGCATCTCGTAAAGTTTTACTTGAAGAAGAAAGTAAAAAAGAAGAAAAATAAGCAATTATGAGACTACCGCTTTTGCGTTAGTCTCATATTTTTAGAAATTGAGGGTTATATTTGGAACAAAAAATATTAGAAAATCAACTGAAAGTTGTACATCATAATACTTCGATGCAAATCGTCCATATTGCGATGTATATTAAAGTAGGTACTGCTGATGAGACGAATTATCCAAATGGTATCGCGCATTTCATAGAACACATGCTATTTAAAGGAACAGAACGTTATCCTTTTAAATTGTTGGCTGAATCGATTGATGCAATTGGTGGTGAGGTTAATGCCTATACTACGAAAACATATACATGCTATTCAATTAAAACGTTAAAACGTTTTGAACAAAAAGCGATTGATATACTAAAGGAAATGTTGTTTTATGCAACATTTGATGAAGAAGAACTTGAAAAAGAACGTCTTGTTATCCTTGAAGAAATAAAAATGATAGAAGATGATGATGAAGAAAATGCATTTGAACGTTTTGAAACAATTTTATATAAAGATACGCCTTATAACACGCCAATCTTAGGAACTGAATCATCCGTAAAAGCGATTACGCAAGATGATTTGAAGCGTTTCTATCAAGCTTTCTACCAGCCGGATAACATGATCCTGTCATATGTAGGGAACGATATTGAACATTTATCTGAATCCTTTCAAATAGAAGGGCAACCAACTGAAAAGCAAAATGTTCATCCATTTAATATGAATCCCTGCACATTAACCCATTTTAAAGCTGGACTCGAACAAGCCCATGTCATATTAGCACATCCGGCTGTTGGGTATCGCGATGTTGCCCAACCCGTGTTTGAAATTATCAATAATTTATATGGTGGATCAATGACAAGTTTGTTGTTTAGAAAGCTACGAGAAGAAGAGGGATTATGCTATAGTTTATATTCTTCGGTAGATAGTTATTACTCTGGTGGCGTACTTTACACTTATTTTGCGACGGATAATGAGAATGTACAGAAATGTTTATCGATTATTGATGAAATCCATGCAACACTTGTTAACGGTATTGAACAGGAAATTTTAGATAAAACTAAACAATATTTAATTACTAATCTTCATATGAATCTTGATTATGATGGTGCAATTTTAGAACATATGGGGAAAAGTATGCTGCTCTATGACAAAATCATCGATATTGCTTCAATTGAAGCTCAAATCAGTGCTGTAACATTAGAACAAGTAAACAAGGGTCTTCAAATATTTAAATCTACGAGTGCGTCATATCATTTACTACCGCAATGATTGGCAAGTAATAAATTTAACGGTATAATAAAAATGTAAACGTATACAAGGAGATGAAAAGTAATGGTATTTGACAAAATTCACGTGAATGGTCAGGAATTTGAAACAGATGGTCGCTTTTCGGTAGATGAAGAACTATTAAAAATTTCAACTGCGAATGGTGATGTCGGTTTATTATTCAAACAAATTGAAGCGACAAACGAGCCTGTAGAAGTGGTTCTTTTCAAAGGTGAAACAGACCGTTACCATTCAAAGGATTTAAAATTGACACACTACACTGTAGCTGGTGGGGATTTTAAGATGGAATTACAAAAATAATTAATTGCGAGCAGAATATTCTGTTCGCTTTTTTTTATTGTTAATTAATCTGCAAATAGCTTATAATAAAGAAGTATGAATTGTACGGGCGAATGAATTTAGGAGGAAATATTTTGAACTTAGTTAAAAAAGAAAATCAACATATAAGAATGATACCTTTAGGCGGTGTCGGTGAAATTGCAAAGAACATGTATATCGTAGAAGTTGACGATGAAATGTTTATGCTGGATGCAGGGTTAATGTTTCCTGAAGATGAGATGTTAGGGATTGATGTCGTAATTCCGGATATTAATTATGTTATTGAGAATAAAGATAAGTTAAAAGGTATCTTTTTGAGTCATGGACATCAAGATGCAATTGGTGCGTTGCGTTATATTATTGATCGAGTAGATGCACCAATTTACGGTTCACGTTTAACAATCGCACTAGTTAAAGATCAGATGCGTGAAGCAAAAGTAACAAAGAAAATTAAATACTATACAGTAAATAACAATTCAATTATGCGTTTTAAAAATGTGAATGTGTCATTCTTTAGTACAACGCATAGTATTCCGGATGCACTTGGTATTGTGATACATACGTCACAAGGCGCTGTTGTATATACTGGTGAATTTAAATTTGATCAAAGTATGACTGGTAGCTATGCTCCTGACATTACAAAGATAGGGCAAATTGGAAATAAAGGTGTGTTAATGTTAATCAGTGATTCTACTGAAGCAGAGAAACCTGGTTACAATACACCGGAAAATGTTATTGAAAGTCACATCGTTGATGAATTTGCTAAAGCACAAGGACGTATTATCGTATCTTGTTATGCATCAAACTTCATACGTATTCAACAAGTCCTAAATGCTGCAGCGCGATTAAACCGTAAAGTTTCATTCTTAGGTAAATCTTTAGAATCATCATTTAATATTGCACGTAAATTAGGATATTTTGATATTAAAGAACAACTATTAATACCAATAAAAGATGTTGAGAAATATCCGAAAAATGAACTGATCATCATTTCTACTGGCTCTCAAGGTGAACCGATTGAAGGATTAGCTCAGATGGCTTTACAAAAACACAACATTTTAAATATTGAAGAAGGCGATACAGTGTTTATTACAACGACGCCATCTTCAAATATGGAAGTTATTCTCGGATCAACAATTAATCACCTTGTTAAAGCAGGTGCAAAAGTGATTCCAACGAATAAGAAGATTCATGCTTCAGGACATGGATGTATGGAAGAGCTAAAATTAATGCTGAACTTAATGAAACCGACATACTTCGTACCGGTACAAGGTGAATTTAAAATGCAGATTGCGCATGCAAAACTTGCTGCTGAAGCGGGTGTGCTACCGGAACATATTTTCTTACTTGAAAAAGGTGATGTCATCAATTATGACGGAGAACGTATGATAGCCAATGAGAAAGTACCAGCAGGAAATGTTCTGATAGATGGTATTGGTGTTGGCGATGTAGGTAATATCGTTTTACGTGATAGACGTTTATTAAGTGAAGATGGTATTTTCATCGCTGTTGTAACACTTGACCCTAAAAATAGACGTATCGTAGCTGGACCACAGATTCAGTCACGTGGCTTTGTTTATGTACGCGAAAGTGAAGATTTAATGCGTGAAGCTGAAGAAAAAGTACGTGAAATTGTTGAGCTAGGCTTAATGCAAAATCGTATTGAATGGTCTGATATTAAGCAGGAAATGCGTGATAAATTAGGTAAATTTTTATATGAAAATACGAAACGTCGCCCTATGATCATTCCGGTTATCTCAGAAATTTAAAGATAATAAACAAATGAACAAGCTAACTTTAGCTTGTTTATTTGTTTATATGAAGCAGGTGAAATGAATGGCAGTGAAGAAGAAAACGACCAGAAAGAAAAAAACAAATAAAAACAAAAGTAATGAACCATATCGTTTTATTATTTCTATTTTGTTCATTGCGATGCTGTTTTTAGGTGTTTTTCATTTTGGATTATTAGGTGTAGGCATAGACAGTGTAATGACATATATTTTCGGTTCAGCTCGTTTTTATGCATATATTTTACTCATACTCATAACAATTTATTATGCTGTAAATAATAAATGGATTCCTATCAATCGTCGTGTTAACGGCTGGTTATTGTTATTAATTAGTACTCCATCTTTTATGCAGGTGATCCAGCATTTTTTACATGGAAAATCAGTTACACCTGTTTTTGATAAAATCTTTGAATTACAGTCTAAGTCGGGTCTTCATTTTTTCGGAGGCGGTTTAATTGGTTTTCTATTTGATTCAGTCTTTTCCACGCTATTAAGTGTATTTGGCGCTTTCATATTATCTATAATTATGATTATTTTAAGTATCGTTTTGATATTAGGACGATCTATACGTAATACAGCGCAGAAATTTCTGCTTTATCAAGTTGATAAAACGAAAGATCTTTCAAGGCAGGCAAAAGTTCAATTAGAACAAAGAAAACAAAGAAAAATGGAACAAACGGTCAAAGATGTTTCTGATTTGCCAGAAATTACTGCAATTGAAGTTGAATCTGAGGACTATCCTGAAGACGAAATACCAATATATGACGGCAATCAGGCAGTAGCACTTCAAAATGATCAGGAACATGTTGAAGCAGTACGTCAAAATAGTAATTCTGAATCTGAAACTTTTGATACGAGTCAAGATGAATTTTCAACACAAACTGATGCCACTGAACAAAGTGAAACAAGTGAAATGGAGAACGAAGATTATGATCTACCTCCTATAACATTACTTTCTCCGGCAACTGACAAAGCAAAATCAAATATGCAGGCAGTAAAAAAGCGTGGTCAATTACTGGAAACAACATTGAAGAATTTTGGTGTGAATGCTAAAGTATCACAGATCAGAATAGGTCCAGCTGTAACACAATATGAAGTGCAACCAGCGATGGGTGTAAAGGTTAGTCGTATTGTGAATCTTCATAATGATATTGCTTTAGCGCTTGCCGCAAAAGATATAAGAATAGAAGCACCGATACCGGGTAAATCTGCAGTAGGTATTGAAGTACCGAATAGTTCTACTTCAATGGTCACGTTAAGAGAAGTGATTGAAGCTTCACCTGTTGAAGAAAATAAGTTGAAAGTTGTACTCGGTCGAGATATCAGTGGTGAAGCAATTACTGCAGAACTTGATAAAATGCCTCATTTACTTGTTGCAGGAGCAACAGGTAGTGGTAAGTCTGTATGTATTAATGGCATTATCACAAGTATTTTGATGCATGCTAAACCACATGAAGTGAAATTAATGATGATTGATCCTAAAATGGTGGAATTAAATGTTTATAATGGTATCCCTCATCTATTAACGCCAGTCGTAACAAATCCACAGAAGGCTGCTCAAGCTTTACAGAAAATTGTAGGCGAAATGGAAAGACGTTATGATCTTTTTAGTCATACAGGAACACGTAATATAAAAGGATATAATCAATATTTACGACGTCAGAATGCAGAACTTGGAGAGAAAAATGCAGAACTACCCTATATCGTTGTAATCGTTGATGAGCTTGCAGATTTAATGATGGTCGCAAGTAAAGATGTTGAAGCAGCAATTATGCGTATCGCACAAATGGCACGTGCAGCTGGCATTCATTTAATTATTGCCACACAAAGACCATCTGTTGATGTCATTACAGGTCTGATAAAAGCGAATATTCCTTCTCGTATTGCATTTAGCGTTAGTTCAGCAGTTGATTCTAGAACGATTTTAGATATGCAGGGTGCTGAAAAACTACTTGGTAAAGGTGATATGTTATACCTGCCCTATGGCGAATCAAAACCTAAACGTATTCAGGGCGCATTTCTTTCTGATAAAGAAGTTGAAGATGTAGTAAACTTCGTCTGTAAACAACAATCAGCAAACTATATTAAGTCACTGGAACCAACAGAAGAACTTACTCAAAAAGGTGAATCTGAAGATGAACTTTATCTGGAAGCTTATCAATTTGTCGTTGAAAAACAAAAAGCATCAGCAAGTCTATTACAACGACAATTTAGAATTGGTTATAATAGAGCTGCAAGGCTAATTGATGAGCTAGAAGCAAATGGTGTTATAGGACCAAGTACAGGAAGTAAACCTAGAACGGTATTAATTGAAAACAATGAAATTGTAGAATGAGGTGGAGTACATGTCTGTAAATAGAGATGTCGTCTTTATTAAAGATTGGATTTTAGAACAGATAAATTCAGGGAAATTTGAATTGCATCGACCTTTACCATCGCAATACGAAATATCTCGCATGATTGATCGTTCGAGAGATGATATTGAACTAGCCTTTCATGAATTAGTGACAGAACAAATTATTTCAGAACATTTTCAGGAAGGTTATTATATTAAGTCCAAACCAATATTTTTCTATCCAATTGATGAACTCAAAAGTATAACGAGTATGATAGAAGAGGGAGGACAATCGGCAGGCACATTGATGATAAGTCATGATATTGAACAACCTTCTATTGATGATAAACGCATATTAAATATCGTGGATGAGCGCGACATTACAGTTATCGAACGTATCAGAACGGCAAATAATGAGCCGATCGTATATTGCTTAGATAAGATTGTTGCAGCACCCTTAAACGGTGGACACGATATATTAACCCATTCATTATTAGAAATTATGGATCGTACCGATGGACTTAAAATTGTGTATGCTGAAAGTGAAATTGAATCAATTGCATATGAACCATATATTTCTAATGCGTTGCAATGCACACCAGAAGAAAGCCTATTATTATTTAAACAAATTCATTTTAATGCTCAAGATGAACCCGTATTATATTCATTGAATTATTTTAAATCGAGTCAGGTACAATTCGTTATACAAAGAAAAGTTAGGAGTATTCTATGACAATTAATTTATTGAACACAGACAAATTTAAAACAGTGTCTATCGTGCTAAAATTTAAAGCGCCGCTTGATATTGAAACGATGAGCAGGAGAGCAATTTTATCTAAACTTATTCAAAAGACAACTGCAAAATATGCTGACGAACAGGCAATGATAAATCATCTTGCATATTTATATGGTGCACATCTCTATAGTCATGTTATAAAACAAAACAATGCCCATGTATTAACAGTAGGTATCGATATTATTAATGATAAATATCTGAATGATGAAGACTTATTAGAAAAAGCATTTCAATTATTATACGAGGTCATATATGCACCTAATGTAGAAGACGAATCATTTCGTGAAGATTTATTAGCTACTGAAAAACATCTATTTAAAAATAAGTATGATGCTATAAAAGAGAATTTAGGCCAATATGGTTTTTATCAGTTATTAAAAACAATGTTTGAAGATGAGTCGATGCGTAATCCAAGTTTTGGAGATATACAAAATTTAGAGCTTGTTACAGGCGAAGAAGTTTATCAAGCATATAAATCTATGTTAATGGATGATGAAGCACACCTTTATATCGTTGGAGATGTAGATGAATCGAGAGTTGCTAAACTAGCAAAAGAATACCTGGATTTACCCGAAAACAAAATTGATCTAAAACCGGTAAATTTAAAGGATATTCATACACCTCAGACAGTTGTTGAACACATTGAGACGAAACAAGCACGTATAAATATGGGCTATAAGCTAAATGTTAAACATCCCGAGAAAAGCTACTATGCTTTTATTTTACTTAATCAAATATTTGGTGGTGATCCATCAAGCCTATTATTTACAAATGTTCGAGAAAAATTAAGTTTAGCTTATCAAATACATAGCCAGATTGATGCAAGAAGCGGTATGTTATATGTACTCTCTGGTGTTAACCAGGATAAACGTCAGCAGGCGATTGACACGATCAATGATGAATTTGAAAAGATTAGACAAGGTGACTTCGATAATGAACTATTGAATACGGCGAAACGTATGATTATTAATCAGAAGAAAGAATCTATGGATCGACCGAAAGGCTTTGTAGAAATTGAGTTTTCTAATACGTTTGGCGCACACGTCGATGAAGGTGAATGGATAAAAGGTATACAGGCAATAACGAAAAAAGATATTATAGATGTTGCACACACAGGGGCTTTACATACTGTGTATTGTTTAACAAGCGAGGGAACAGAATGAAACAAACTTATTATAAAGCAATAGATGAAACATTATTTGAAACAGTTTTAGATAATGGCATGCAGCTATTTATTATTCCAAAAAAAGGGTTTCAGAAATCGTATGTCACAATGACAACAAAGTATGGTTCTATACATAATGATTTTGTTAGACAAGATGGAACGAAAGTACATATGCCAAAAGGTATTGCACATTTTCTTGAACATAAAATGTTTGAGAAAGAAGATGGGGATATGTTTAACGCATTCTCAAAATATGGTAGTTCTGCCAATGCATTCACTTCATATGACCGAACAAGTTATTTATTTACTACTGTTGAATCATTAAAAGAAAATATTAAATTATTAGTAGATATGCTACAAACACCATATTTTACAAAAGAAAGTGTAGAAAAAGAAGTAGGTATCATTGCTGAAGAAATTAAAATGTATCAGGATCAGCCTAATTATCGCCTGTATTATCAGACTTTAAAAGCAATGTATCATACACATCCAGTACGTGTTGATATTGCAGGTACAGTTGAAAGTATCAATGAGATTACTGATCAAACTTTATATGACTGCTATAATACATTCTATCATCCAAAGAATATGGTGATGTTTATTGTAGGAAATGTTGAGCCAATTGAAATGACCGACTATATTAACAGTATTATCAAACCATTTAATACATTTCAGCCAGTCAATATATTACCTTTTGAAGAACCTGAAAGTGTAGCAGTTAATGAGGTTAAGTCGATTGATAATGTGCAGATGGATAAATTAATGCTTGGTATTAAAACAGATAATTTTAAAAGTACAGATAACTTAATATTAACTGAACTCAAGATACTATTTGCTTTAGATATGCTTTTTGGAGAACAAACAGATTTTTATCAGTCACTGTTGAAAGATCAATTAATAGATGATTCTTTCGGATTTAATTTTACGATAGAGCCAACTTTCTCACATATGTTTATAGCGGGTGCCACTCGCGATGCTGAAAGATTAAAACAACGTATAATCAGTCAATTATATAACTTTGACTTATTAAACGACCAAAAAGCCTTTGATTTAATTGTCCGTCAAACCATCGGTGAATATGTTTCAAGCATGAATAGCCCTGAATATATTGCGAATCAGTTTACACGATATTTCTTCAATGATGTTATATTATTCGATATTCTGCCACTTTTAGAACAACTGACATTAGCTGAGTGCATTGAAACTTATAAAAGTACATTAAATAATGCTCATATTACGGATAGTAGAATTGTGAAGCGCAATGGGTAAATATCTCGTTATTGGAGCAAGTGGTGATATAGGCAAACAAATAACACATGATTTGTTACTGAAAGGACATGAAGTCATTGCGCATTATAATAATACGGACATTACTGCTTTACAAAATGAATTTCAAAATGAAGCAATAAGTTTTGTTCAATTTGATCTAAGTAAACCGCTTTATGAAAATCCATTACAGAATTGGATGACAAGTTACCTGGATGGTATGATATATGCAGCAGGAACTGCTTATTATGCACCTATACAAGAGGTGACAACAGAAGCTATGGATGCTCAATATCATATTCACTTTTCAAATCTTGTAAAGTTAACTCAATTTGTATTGAGTGGCATGCAAAGTAATGATCATGGTCGCATTGTTGTAATCAGCTCGATTTGGGGAGAAACAGGCAGTGCAACGGAATCCATCTATAGTGGTATGAAAGCAGCACAAATTGGATTTATTAAATCTATTGCGAAAGAACTTATACAAACAAACATTACAGCAAATGTTGTAACACCCGGTGTAGTTAATGGTAAAATGACATTACAATTAGATGAAGAAGATATACAATTATTATTATCACAATTACCACAACAAAGGCTCATTTCACCGAAAGAAATTAGTCATGCTGTATTGTATTTACTAGATGATTTATCACAATCTATTACGGGTACAGTACAAAGCGTGAATGGTGGTTGGTATATATAGGGGGTTTGTTAATGACAGCACTTCATGAAACGAAAGAATGGTATCTTGAATATGAAATTAAGATTAACAGAGCTGGTTTACTTGGAGATGTTTCAAGTTTACTTGGCGTACTCGGAATCAGTATCATTACAATCAATGGTGTTGACCAAGGTGTCCGTGGATTGTTAATTAAAACGGATGATCTTGAAAAAGTAACGCGTTTTGAAAATATTATCAGTCAGTTAGAAGATATTGAAATTATTAAATTACGTAAACCATTATTACAGGATCGTTTGGCAGTACGACATGGACAGCATATTGAAAGAGATAATAAAAATAAGCATACCTTTAAATTTGTGCGTAAAGATTTAGGTATCCTTGTAGATTTAATGGCTGAGTTATTTAAGCAGGATGGTAACCAGGTGATTGGAGTGCGAGGGATGCCACGTGTAGGAAAAACAGAATCTGTTGTAGCTGCAAGTGTTTGTGCACATAAGAAGTGGTTATTTATTTCTTCTACGATGATTAAACAAACCGTTCGTAATAAATTGTATAAGGGCGAATATGACGATAAACATATATTCATTATAGATGGTGCTTTGACAATCAAACAGAACGCTGAACATCTTAATCTTGTAAGAGAAGTTATGTCATTACCAACAACAAAAGTTATAGAGCATCCAGATTTATTTGTACAGAAAACAGATTACACATTAGAAGATTTTGATTACATTATAGAATTACGTGAAACAGAAGATCAGGAAATTACGTACGAAAAGTTATCAAAGAACAGTTTATTTGATAATGACGAATTTGCGTTCTTTTAAGCCGTAAAGGGGGCAATTATGAAACCAATCGGACAAATATTACGTTCAAAACGTGAATCGTTAGGTATGACGTTAATAGATTTAGAGAAAAAAGTGAAGATACAAAAGAAATACATAGAAATGATTGAGAAAAATGAATTTGATCGTTTGCCCAATCCTGACTATACACGAGGGTTTATAGAGAAATATGCAAAAGCAGTTAATTTAAATGCTGAAAATCTATTGAACGAACATCAAAATGAATTACCAACTAGAAAATTAAGTGCTAAAGAAGCAAGCAAACAGATTAAAAGTACTCAAACAACACAAAGTACAGATCATAGTGTTCAAAAATTATTAGCATGGCTGTTAGGGATTATTCTTATGATGTTTTTAATTTGGCTTATCTTTTCACAGTTTATCTTCATTGATAAAAATAGTGAGTGGCAGGCAGAAGATATCAATAAGAGCCGTAATGTTAAAGTTGAAAAAAAGACAGAAGAAAAACCTGTTGCATCTAAAACAGAACAATCAACAAGTGATAAACAAAAAGAAAAAGATAATGCTAAAGTAGAAGCGTCGACTAAATTAACCTATAAAAACTTTGATGGTGCAAACTTAGCATATGAAGTAGAATCAACAGAACCGTTAAAGCTTAGGATAGATTCTAAAATACCAACATGGGTACAAATCTATGATGATAAAAAGAAAAATTATGCATATAAAGAAATGAAGAAAGAAACATTTGAAATCGATGAAAAAGTTAAAAGTATCACGTTAATATCAGGGAACTCAACTTCGATGGAAGTATACATTAACGATAAGAAGGTATCTGTACCAAAAGAAGCAGATAATTTAATTACAAGAACATATTTCTTTAAAGTTTTACAATAAAAAATTGATTTAAACTAATAAGTAAAGGAAGTTAATCATGAATATACCAAATCAAATTACAGTTGCGCGCGTTTTGCTTATACCTGTATTTCTAGTGTTTTTACTAGCAGATTTTAATATGGGGAAAATGAGCTTTTTAGGTAGTGACACAATGCGTATTGAACAATTTATTGCAGCATGTATTTTTATCTTCGCATCACTGACAGACTGGATTGACGGCTATTTAGCAAGAAAATGGCAGCTTGTAACGAATATGGGGAAATTTTTAGATCCGTTAGCTGACAAGCTACTTGTATCAAGTGGATTGATTGCTTTAGTAGAACTTGGATTAATTCCATCCTGGATGGCCATTGTGATTATTGCAAGAGAATTTGCAGTTACTGGTTTACGTTTATTACAAATCGAGCAGGGGTTTGTTTCTGCTGCAGGCCAATTAGGAAAGATTAAGACTGCAGTAACGATGTTAGCAATGACTTTATTATTGCTTAATGAGCCATTCAATCAGATGATTGGTTTCAAGCTGGGTAATCCATTGATGTATATCGCTGTATTTTTCACTATTTTGTCTGGTATTGAATATTTTTATCATGGCAGAAACGTCTTTAAAAATTCTAAATAATATTAAGGGCTAAGTCTATCTTAGCTCTTTTTTTCTAAAATTTTACTTTATTCAAAAATAATTAAGGATAATCCCAGAAATTATAGTGTTTGTTCCCATTTTTAAGGGAATTATAAAAAAAATACAAACATGCGTTCGCTTTTTGCTTGCTAAATTAATAAATAATCAGTATAGTATTACTTGTAGTGAGTAATGAAGTTACGATATAAATATTTGAAATAGTGTTATAAATGTAAGTGATAATATTAGTAGCAAATGAGTAACATAAAACAACAAACAACGATTGTAATTATAGGAGGACTCGAATATATGAGTGAACGTCAACAAGCTTTAGATACAGTAATTAAGAATATGGAAAAATCTTTTGGTAAAGGTGCGGTAATGAAACTAGGAGAAAATGCTACACGCAATGTGTCAGCAGTTTCTTCTGGATCGATTACACTGGATAATGCTTTAGGGATAGGCGGATATCCTAAAGGACGTATTATCGAAATATATGGACCAGAGAGTTCTGGTAAAACAACAGTTGCTTTACATGCGATTGCTGAAGTACAGAAACAAGGTGGTATTGCAGCATTTATCGATGCAGAGCATGCACTTGATCCCGTTTATGCACAAAAACTAGGTGTAGATATTGATAATCTTTATTTATCACAACCTGATCACGGTGAACAAGGTTTAGAAATCGCAGAAGCATTTGTACGTAGTGGTGCTGTCGATATTATCGTAGTCGATTCAGTCGCTGCATTAACGCCTAAAGCTGAGATTGAAGGGGAAATGGGAGATTCTCATATGGGTCTTCAGGCGCGTTTAATGTCTCAGGCATTACGTAAACTTTCAGGTGCAGTCTCTAAATCAAATACGATTGCAATATTCATAAACCAAGTGCGTGAAAAAATCGGTGTTATGTTTGGAAATCCTGAGACAACACCAGGTGGTCGTGCACTAAAATTCTACTCTTCAGTACGTTTAGAAGTACGTCGTGCAGAACAGTTAAAGCAAGGTCAGGATATTGTAGGTAACCGTACTAAGATTAAAGTTGTTAAAAATAAAGTAGCACCACCATTTAAAGTTGCAGAAGTGGATATTATGTATGGTCAAGGTATTTCTCGCGAAGGTGAAATGGTTGATTTAGGTGCAGAGTATGAAGTTCTACAAAAATCAGGCGCATGGTATTCGTATGAAGGTGAACGTATTGGACAGGGACGTGAGAACATTAAAACATACTTACGTGAAAATCCGGAAGTTCGTGACGAAATTGATATGAAGATTCGTAAAGCGATGGGCATCGGTGAAGATAAAGATGCAGTTAAAACTGAAACTACGGAAGCACCCCCAGCAGATGATTTGTTTGATGATGAATTAGTATAATATTTCGAATCCGAATAATATGTTATGAAACAAAATAACATGTTATTCGGATTTTTGTAATATTTCAACAATTAATTAAATATACGTTAAATTATTTTCTACTTATCTTGACACGCTTAACTTATTAAACGTACAATTAATTTGTATATGAAATAAGTGGTATTTTATTTCTGTACTAAAGTCTTATGTGTACTAGATGAAAAAAAGCAAATAAGGAGGTGTTTATGTGGAACTATTAACCCTCTTATACATTTTGCTTGGAATAATTCTAGGTGTTGGTGTAGGGTATGTATTAGCAAAAAACAGCTTAACTAATCAGCAAAATCAAGCGCGTACAACTGCTGAACATATTATTAGTGAAGCAAACAAAGAAGCTGAAAGTCTTAAAAAGGAAAAATTACTTGAAGCTAAAGAAGAGAATCAAGTAAGAAGTGATCGTTTAGAAGCAGAGTATAAAGAACGTCGTTCAGACCTTGCAAGACAAGAAGCAAGACTACTTCAAAAAGAAGAAAACTTAGATCGTAAAAGTGAACTTTTAGATAAAAAGGATGAACTTTTAGAACAAAAAGAATCTAAAATTGAAGAAAAACAACAACATGTAGATGCGTTAGAGCAAAGTGTCCAAGACATTATAGTAAAACATGAACAAGAATTAACACGCATCTCCGGACTGACGCAAGAAGAAGCAAAACAGGAAATCATTGATCAAGTTGAAGATGAATTAACACATGACATTGCTGTTATGGTGAAAGAAAAAGAACAAGAAGCAAAAATGCTGGTTGATAAAAAAGCAAAAATGGTACTTGCAACTACAGTTCAACGTTTAGCAGCAGAACATACTTCAGAATCAACTGTATCAGTAATTAACCTTCCAAATGATGAAATGAAAGGTAGAATTATCGGTCGTGAAGGTCGAAATATTCGTACATTAGAAACGTTAACAGGTATTGATTTAATCATTGATGATACACCTGAAGCGGTCATTTTATCTGGATTCGACCCAATTAGACGCGAAATTGCTAAAACAGCATTAGAAGCTTTAGTTTCAGATGGAAGAATTCACCCTGGACGTATTGAAGAGATGGTTGAAAAAGCGCGTAAATCTGTTGACGAAATTATTCGTGAAGCTGGGGAAGCAGCGACTTTTGAACTTGGTATACATAATTTACATCCAGACTTAGTGAAGATTTTAGGACGCATGAAGTTCCGTACGAGTTATGGACAAAATGTGCTGAAACATTCTATTGAAGTAGCACATTTATCAGGAATGCTTGCAGCTGAACTTGGTGAAGATATTACTTTAGCAAAACGTGCAGGATTATTACATGATATCGGTAAAGCGATTGACCATGAAGTTGAAGGATCACATGTTGAAATTGGTGTGGATTTAGCGAAGAAATATCGTGAACATCCTACAGTAATTAATGCAATTCACTCACATCATGGGGATATTGAACCGAATAGTGTTATCTCAGTACTTGTCGCAGCAGCTGATGCGTTAAGCGCAGCAAGACCTGGAGCAAGACGAGAAACATTAGAGAATTATGTAAGACGTCTTGAACGATTGGAACAAATCTCTGAAAGTTATGATGGCGTTGAAAAATCATTTGCGATTCAAGCTGGGCGCGAGATTAGAATTATCGTTTCACCAGAAGATGTCGATGATTTAAAAGCACATCGTATCGCGAGAGATATTAAAAATCAGATTGAAGAAGAATTACAATATCCTGGTCATATTAAAGTGACAGTCGTCAGAGAAATGCGTGCGATTGAATACGCGAAATAATAATAACAATTTAAACAACGCTTATAGCCGAATGGTTTTAAGCGTTGTTTTTCTTTGCTTAAGGTAAATAGTATCTATAATGGAAATATATTATAATTAAATTATTCATATGCTAGAGAGGAAGATGAGGTTGATGGATACATATTATAAAGAAGAGATTACACAAACCATATTACCATTATATGCATTATTTTTTGATGCATTACCAAATGATATTGGTATAAGTATTCAAATGAATATCGATTTAACAGATTTGTCTGATCACTTTGAATCTTATTGCTCTTATGAAGGATACACTGCTTTTTCCAGGATGAAGGAGACATCGATTAAAGCGCAAAAGAATGCTTTAAAATCCATTAACCATCCTCTGCATGATTTACTTAAGTTATATGAGCAACCAGATATAAAGTCGAAGTTACAACAAGTTACGGATAATGATAGCGATACAACATTACAAAGTAAAATGGAGCAAAATAATGATATCATCAATAAATATTTTTTTGATGCAAACCAAAAGAGTGAAGTGATTAAAAATCATCATGATAATCTAATAAATAAACAATTAAGTGAACTTAGTGAAAATAAAAGAGAGGTCTTCATTCATTTACCACCCATCAATAAAAGAAATATTCATATTTTAACTTCGATTTTCTGCGGGAAATATACAGCTATTCAATTCGCCTTTGCAGGTGATAATATTATAGGTATACATATTGTATAAGGAGTGAAGCGATGGAAAAACGTGTAAAGATTTATTTATGTATAGCTGCAATATTAATTTTACTATCTTTATTACCGCTCCTTGAAGCTTACAAACTTCATTCAAACAGACAAAGTGCAAACAATGAAAGATTATTAACGGAACTAACGATTGATAATAAGAATATTACTGAAGTCAATGCCGCTGATAATATTAATGTGGATATGATTAGTGTTGAACATATATTTATTGATGATAAAGGGAAAGAAATAGTTGCGCATAATATGGATGAATATAAAAAATTAATGAAAAAAAGCGTTAGTTATTCTCGAATGTATCAGATAGATGATCAGACTTTACAGATTACAGAGAATATCAATAAAAAACGTGTGAGTGAAATTTTGATAAATAAGAAGAAAGTAAATATAAATATTAAAACGATTCAACAATTAAATAATCATTATGTGAATACTCCCTTAATCTTTGAAAAGAAAATAGCGACTGGTGAAACATTATTAATGATAATGCAGCAGCATAAAGAAGATATTCGATATATCGGTTTACAAAGTCATGATGACAATACAGTAGGTAAAACGACGCTTGATGCGATTGATTTAGATGGCGTATGGAATAACAGAATCAATTTAGTTGGTTTCACTACATTACCTAAACAGCACTTAAGTCATTATTTTTTTCATCTTTTTATATTTTATCCATTGCTCACATTGATTCTAGGACTATTTTTATGTTATATATGTTATTTAAGAGTGAAAACAACACGAGTGAAAGAATGAGGAAGCTATGAGACTATTATTTATTGGTGATGTTGTAGGAGCTATCGGGAGAGACATGTTAGCAGAATATTTACCACAACTGAAGAAAAAGTATGGGCCGAATATAACGATTGTTAATGGTGAAAATGCAGCACATGGTCGAGGGATTACAGAAAAAATATATAAGGAAATGATGACTTTAGGTGTAGACTGCGTAACGCTCGGCAATCATACGTACGGCCAGCGTGATAGTTATGAACTATTAGATAGTGATGTAAAGATGATACGTCCCGCAAACTATCCGGATGATAATCCTGGAAAAGGAATGCAGATTATCAAATTTAATGACAAAAAGATTGCTGTTATCAATTTGCAGGGGCGTGCATTTATGCAGCAGATTGATTGTCCATTTAAAAAGTTCGATATACTTTATGAAACTGCGAAAAAAGAAACAGATTATATCTTTGTTGATTTTCATGCTGAGACGACAAGTGAAAAAGGAGCATTTGGATATTATGTGGATGGACGTGCAAGTGTTGTTGTAGGTACACATACACATATTCAGACAAGTGATAACCGAATTCTTGATAAAGGTACTGGTTTTATCACTGATGTTGGTATGACTGGTTATTATGATGGTATTTTAGGCATAAATAAAGATGAAGTCATCCATCGCTTTTTAACGTCGATGCCTGTTAAACACGTCGTCCCGGAAAAAGGAAGAGGTGTGTTAAGTGGTGTTTTTGTAGAGTTTAAAGCAGATGGGACAACGAAGAAGATAGAAAGAGTATTAATTAATCAAGATAATCCATTGAAATAGGAGAGGAAAAAATGTTTAGTAAGAAAAATGATAAACCATTTTTAAATAAAAGAGATCAAATCAGTTATACAGACGATTCACTTGATTTTTATAACTATGCTGAAGCCACGTTATTTGATAAGAATGTTATACTCACATTCAAACAAATTACACCAGTAGGCACTGTTAAACAAAGAAAACTTGTTATGTCAGGAATTGTGGCAAAGGTCATTGCTGAGACTTTTATTGAGCCACTAAAAGATTACAAAAAATTTGAAGGTGAAATTGATAGATATAATGTAGATTTCTATAATACACATGATAATGACATACAAACATTAGACGAAACATTATTATATATTCATGATTTTGAAGTAGCTTTCAGTCAAATCGCATTCCTATTACAATTCGAACAGGATACTGCTTTTGAAGATGTATATTATGAAGCATTTATTGTTAATCCAGAACTTGCAGTTTATCTTAAAGACATCCTGGATGATGTAGTCAATCAATACGAAGATAATTTTGGTGAAATTGAATTAGATTAACCGTATCGGCCATTCGACTGATTTTTTATTGAAGAACCACTTGTCTATGTTAAGACAAGTGGTTCTTTGTTATATTATAATAAGTGATTAAAGTAGGAGGGTATTTATGAAATCTCAAATTTCTTGGAAAGTCGGCGGACAGCAAGGTGAGGGTATTGAAAGTACTGGAGAGATGTTTTCAACTGCGCTGAATCGTTTAGGTTATTATTTATATGGATATAGACATTTCTCAAGTCGTATTAAAGGTGGACATACGAATAACAAAATTCGTGTCTCTACATCTAGAGTGCATTCAATCAGCGATGATTTAGATATATTAGTGGCATTTGATCAGGAAACAATTGATGTTAACTATCATGAAATGAATGAAACAGGCATTATTTTAGCAGATAGCAAGTTTGATCCGGAAAAGCCTGAAGATTATGAGGGTAAGTTCTTCCCGATCGCATTTACTGAAATTGCAAAAGAACTTGGTACAGCATTAATGAAGAACATGGTAGCAATTGGTGCGAGTGCAAGTCTAATTGGTGTAGACCTTAAACACTTTGAGGTATTAGTTGATGATATATTCGGTAAAAAGGGAGAAAAGATTTGTGCATTAAATAAACAGGCTTTACATGCAGGTTTTGATTTAATGGAACAAGAAGATTTCCATACGTTTACATTAAATCCGTCAACTGAAGAAGGGCATTTATTCATGATTGGTAATGACGCGATTTCATTAGGTGCAATTACAGGGGGAGCGCGCTTTATGGCAGCATATCCTATCACACCTGCAAGTGAGATAATGGAATACATGATTGATAAGTTACCTGATTTAGGGGGAACAGTTATACAGACTGAAGACGAAATCGCAGCGGCTGTAATGGCAATTGGCGTGAACTATGGCGGCGTAAGAGCATTTACTGCGTCAGCTGGTCCAGGTTTATCATTAATGATGGAAGCCATCGGTTTAAGCGGGATGACAGAACAACCATTCGTTGTGATCAACACAATGCGTGGTGGTCCGTCAACAGGTTTACCTACGAAACAAGAGCAATCAGATTTAATGCAGATGATTTACGGCACGCACGGAGATATTCCGAAGATTGTATTAGCGCCGACAACAGCTGAAGATGCATTCTACTTAACAGCAGAAGCATTTAACTTAGCTGAGCAATATCAGTGCCCGGTTATTTTATTAAGTGACTTACAACTTTCTATGGGTAAACATACAGTGCCTCATTTAGACTTTAACCGCATTAAAATTGATCGTGGTAACTTGATTACAGAAGTTGAGCCACGTGAAGATAAATCATACTTCAAACGATATGAAGTAACTGAAAGTGGTGTATCGCCTCGTGTGATTCCAGGTGTTAAAAACGGTATTCATCATGTTACAGGTGTAGAGCATACTGAAGAAGGTAAACCTTCTGAAAGCCCGGTAAACCGTGCGAAACAAATGGAAAAACGTATGCGTAAAATAGAACAGTTAAAAATATCAGAACCTGTTGATTATAAAGAAAATCACGCAGAAGCGGATGTCTTGGTGATTGGTTACTTATCAACTTACGGTGCAATTGATGAAGCGATTGAACGTATTGATGGCCAGGTTAATCATCTGCACATTAAACAATTACATCCTTTCCCGACAGATGAAGTTCAAGATGCTATTAATAAAGCGAAGAAAGTCATTGTCGCTGAACATAACTATGCAGGACAATTATCAAGCATCATCAAGATGAATACGATGCATGAAGGTAAGATTACGAACTTCACTAAATATGATGGGACTCCATTCTTACCGAAAGAAATTGAAGCAAAAATAAACGAAGTAATAGAAGTAAAGGAGCGCATCTAAATGGCAACATTTAAAGATTTTAGAAATAGTGTGAAACCAAACTGGTGTCCAGGATGTGGTGACTTCTCAGTACAGGCTGCAATACAAAAAGCATGTGCTAACGTAGGTTTAGAACCTGAAGAATTAGCAGTTATTACAGGGATTGGATGTTCTGGTCGTTTATCAGGTTATATTAATTCATATGGTGTTCATTCAATTCATGGCCGAGCATTACCGATGGCACAAGGTGTTAAAATGGCAAATCAGGAACTTACTGTAATCGCTTCAGGTGGTGACGGAGATGGATACGCAATTGGTATGGGACATACAATCCACTCCATTCGTCGTAATATTGATTTAACATATGTCGTAATGGATAACCAGATTTATGGATTAACAAAAGGTCAAACATCACCAAGTTCAGCACATGGATTTGTGACAAAAACAACACCACTAGGTTCTATTGAGAAAAATGTATCGCCTTTAGAACTTGCAATCACTTCAGGGGCAACATTTGTAGCGCAAAGTTTCTCAAGTGATATTAAAGAATTAACAGCAATTATTGAAGCGGCGATTAACCATAAAGGGTTTGCATTCGTTAATGTATTCTCTCCATGTGTAACTTACAATAAAGTAAATACGTACGATTGGTTTAAAGAAAACTTAGTTTCTTTAAACGATATCGAAGGTTATGACAATAAAGACAAAAAACAGGCATTAAACACTGTAGTAGAACATAATGGATTAGTAACTGGTATTATTTATCATGATACTGAAACACCAAGTTATGCAGAGCAATTAAATGGTTACTCAAAATCATTGGCAAAAGAATCAATTGAAATGGACCCATCTAAATTTGAAGCTTTAATGGCTGAATTTAAATAAAATAAAGAGATATAGTAATCAGATGATTGCTATATCTCTTATTTTATTTAAATAACTATTTCTAACAAGAAAAATTAACGCAGAAAAATAATAAAATATTTCTGTTCAGCAGAGCACCAATTAAGTCTTTAACATTTGATACTAGGTATTTCTTTGGTATACTTGTAAAGGAAAATAAAATAACTAAAAACACTAGGGGAGTCATTCTGAGAATGGACATTGGTCCTAAACCCTTATTCACCTGATCTAGATAAAACTAGCGTAGGGAAGTGTCGCTTTTTGACACAACTTTACATGTAGGTTGTGTTTTTTTATTTGGAGGAAAATAAGATGAAAAAAAGTATATTAGTAGGTATGAGTTGTGCAGTATTATTAGCTGGTTGTGGTAGCGAAGAAAATAAGGATACGAATCAATCAACAAGTAAAACAGATAGTAATAAAACTGAAAAAGTTACGATGATGTTAGACTGGACACCAAATACGAACCATACGGGTATTTATGTGGCAAAAGAAAAAGGCTTCTTTAAGAAACATGGTTTGGATGTTGACATTAAAACACCTGGTGATGTTACTGCTGATCAGATGATCGCTGCAAATAAGAAAGATGTTCAATTTGGTATTAGTGCGCAAGAGCAGGTGACGCAATCTCGTTCTGAAGGTGTACCTATTAAATCAATCGGTGCAATCATTCAGCATAACACAAGTGGTTTTATGAGTTTAAAAGATAAGAATATTAAATCTCCAAAAGATTATGAAGGTAAAACGTACGGTGGCTGGGGTGCACCAATTGAGAAGGCTTTTATTGAAACATTAATGAAAAAAGAAAATGCTGATATCAATAAAACAAAGATTGTCAATATGGGGAATACTGACTTCTTCTCGGCTTCTAAGAAAAATATTGATTTCTCATGGGTATACTATGGGTGGACCGGTATTGAAGCAGAAACAAGAAATATTGACGTAAACATGCAATACTTAACGGATTACGATAAAAATCTAGATTATTATACACCTATCATTATTGCCAATGAAAAATATTTAAAATCAAATCCGGATACAGCTAAAGCGTTTATGGCAGCCGTAAAAGAAGGATATGAATATGCGATTAAACACGAAAAAGAAAGTGCGGATATTTTAATTAAATCAGCACCGGAATTAAAGAAACAAAAAGATTTAGTCTATAAATCTCAAAGCTATTTATCACCGAAATATCAAGATGATGCAAAATCTTGGGGGATTCAGGATGAGAAAGTATGGGCCAATTATGCGAAGTATTTAAAAGATAATAAAATTATTAAAAATGATTTTGTAGCAAAAGATGCATTTACAAATGAATTTGTGGAGGGTAAATAATGGCGAATACAATAATGAGCATTCAAATCATCCCAAAAACACCCGAAGGTCAGGATGTAATACCATATGTCGATGCTGCGATTGAAGTGATTGAACAATCAGGACTTAAATTTGTCGTATCACCACTTGAGACAAGTATTGAAGGTGATATGCATGAACTGTTGCCATTAATTGAACAAATGAACCATCGTATGCGTGCATTAGGCTGTGAATCAATTATTTCGCAGGTGAAATTCTATCATGCAGAATCAGTATCGATGGATGCATTGGTCGCGAAATATCGATGATTAAAGCAATAAAATTCTCATTGTTTATGATTTGCTTGTTGCTTGTATGGGAAGGGCTTGTATGGTTGTTAAAAGTCGATCCCTTTACATTACCTGCGCCAAGTGCTATTGCAAAGTCATTTGTAGTAGATTTTCCTGAATACTTTCCACATCT
Source organism: Macrococcoides goetzii (assembly GCF_002742385.2). GTDB lineage: Bacteria > Bacillota > Bacilli > Staphylococcales > Staphylococcaceae > Macrococcoides > Macrococcoides goetzii. The sequence continues at coordinate 671,201 of NZ_MJBI02000001.1, read as the reverse complement.
GTTACCTACGATACAACTTGTGTTATTAGGTTTATTTTGTTCAATTATTTGTGGTGTATTATTTGCGGTCATACTTAACTTAATACCAGTATTAAATGATTATATATATCCATTACTCATTATGAGTCAGAATATCCCTGTTATTGTTATCGCACCGTTACTTGTTATATGGTTTGGATTTGGTCTATTACCGAAACTCATCGTGATTACTTTAATCTGTTTCTTTCCCATAACAGTGAGTTTGCTGGAAGGATTTCACGAGACGGATAAAGATTTAAAGAAATATATGCAAATGATGGGTGCCTCACGCATGGAGTTATTTACAAAATTAGAATGGCCAAACAGTATGCCGTTTTTCTTTAATGGTTTGAAGATTGCTGGCACATATTCTGTAATGGGTGCGATTATTTCTGAATGGCTAGGAAGTGACAAAGGTTTAGGTAAATTTATGATACTTGCACAACGTGCATTTCAAGTCGATCAGGTTTTCGTTGCGATTGTCTGGATCATTATATTCGCATTAATAATATATATTGTAATAGAAGCGATAAAACGATTCGTATTGAGGTGGAATCATGAATAACTTAATAACAATACAAAATGTTTCACATCAATATGGAGATAAACAAGTATTAACTGATATCAATCTTACAGTACAGCAGAATGAAATTATTGCAATTCTGGGTCCAAGTGGATCTGGAAAGTCAACGCTTATTAATATTATAGGTGGACTGTTAAAACAAACATCTGGAGTAGTCTATATTAACGATAAGAAAGTGATGACAACCGGACATGTTTCATTTATGCCTCAGACGAGTTCATTAATGCCATGGCGCACTGTGGAAGATAATATTAAACTTGCTACTGAAATTGGTAAACAAAATAGCCAAGATCAAAGTTTATCATTATTAGAGCGTGCGGGTTTTACTGGCATTAAAGATCATTATCCATCAAGCTTATCTGGAGGTATGAAACAGCGCGTGTCTTTCTTACGTGCATTAAATACAAATCATCACGTATTGTTACTCGATGAACCATTTTCTGCATTAGATGAAATTACGCGTGTGGATATGCAGCAGTGGCTTAAGGGATTGATTAAAGAAACAGGTAAGACTGTTCTTATGATTACACATAGCATTGAAGAAGCGATTTCAATGTCTGACCGTATTATCGTACTCAACGGTAAACCTGCTACGATTACTCAAATTTATGATACGCAAGCAATTCAGAACGAAACGGAAAAACAAGGATTGAAATTAAAATTGTTCGATCAATTAAGATAAATACGTAACAAAGCAAAAAGGAGAGACGATTGTCTCTCCTTTTTGTATATATAATTTATTTCTTTAATTACTTACTAACAAGATATTTTTCTGTGTTTGAACCGAGATCTGCAATGGTAAAGAATTCACGTTGATTTGCATTTAAGACATGCAGTTTGATTGCATCGTTTCTTATATATTGTTTGGTTAAATCAGGTTGTGTCTGTGCATTAAAACTAAAAGTTATAGTGCCGTTCGTATTAATCTTACCATTTTTATTCGTAGGTATGATAAATGGCTGATCATTAGTATTCGTACCGATAACGGTATAAAGGGATTTCGGAAGTTCTAATCTATAACTTAAAGAAGGTTTCTCTTTTGATAGATACTTTGCCATCTGTTCTGTAAATCGATACTTTATGATAGACTGAGTTTCATTTCCAGTTTGCTTTTGTGAAAGTGAGCGCACTTTAAAATTTAATGGGAAATCTTTAATACTTTTAACTGGTGGTAAAGATTTAATATCTTGTTTCTGTGTTGTATTAACAGTTTTATTTTCTTCTTTTTGATTATTTTCGCAAGAAGCGAGAATAACGACTAAACTGCATAAAAATAAAAGTAATTGCCTCATTCACTTAACTCCTTATTTGTTTCGTAAGTTCTTAATAACGCTGAATACAGCAGGTAAAACAGATACTAATATAATTAATATAAGAACGATTTCAAAATTATTCTTTACAACTGGAATATTACCGAAGAAGTAACCACCTGCTAAACATATACCTACCCATGCAACAGCACCGATTATGTTATATAGAATAAAGTAACTGTATTTCATAGAACTTGCTCCGGCTACGAATGGGATAAAAGTTCTGATAAATGGCATAAACCTTGCAATTACGATCGTCTTTCCGCCATACGTATTAAAGAAGTTTTCTGCTTTTAACATGTGATCCTGTTTAATTAATCTGCCGATTTTTGGATGATTCACGATACCGTATCCTACCCATTTACCGATATGATAGTTTAGAGTATCGCCAATAATCGCAGCCAGAGTTAATAATATAAATAAAAACCAGATATTTAATGCGCCTTGTGGTGCTAATGCTCCTGCTGCAAATAACATAGAATCACCTGGTAAGAAAGGCATGATGACTAAACCTGTTTCTACGAATACGATTCCAAATAATATTGCATATGTAAGTGTGCCGTATTCTTTTACGATATTAACGAGATGTTCGTCGATATGTAATATAAAATCCATTAATTGAGTGAGTAGTGACATTTTTTTAGCTCCAATTCATTTGTTTTTCTAATCTATTATACGCTAGTCTATCTTACTTGCAAAAGAGTAAGTATATTTATTTTTAAATAATTTATTTAATGGCATAATATGAATAAGAAAGAGGGTGGGAATATGATATTAAAGTTTACGAAGCCATATTCAGGTTATATCATCTTTGCTTTAATCCTGATGTTACTGGAACTGGCTGTTGAGTTAAGTTTGCCTGTCATCTTATCCCAGATTATCAATGAAGGGATATTAAAGAATGATTTGAATCAAACTTTCTTTTATTTAGGTCTTTTACTTGTATTGAGTATTGCAGCATTTATCTGTGGTATCATTAATTCATTTGTTGCGAGTCATGTCTGTCACGGGTTTTCATATGATTTAAGAGAAGCTTTGTTTCAGCATATTCAAAAGTTTTCTTTAGCAACACTTGAGCGATTTAGTACATCGAGTATAATTACTCGTCTTACAAGTGATGTTATCGCATGTGAAATGGTGTTATTTATGAGTTTAAGAATTATGTTGCGTGCACCATTGCTCGTCATCGGTAGTATTATTATGAGTTTTATGGTTGCACCGCATTTAGCGGTATACTTACTTATAGGAAGTCCGATTATCTTTATCTTTTTATACATATCAGCAAGAAGTGGCATGAAACTCTTTAAACGTGTTCAAAAAGAGCTGGACGGTGTCAATCGTACCATTCAACAGAATCTATCATCAGTACGGATGATTCGTGCAAATTTAAGTGGAGCATACGAAACTTCAAAATTTGAAAGCACTTCAACACTACTAAAGAATGACACAGTTAAAGCACTTAAATTGATGGAACGCATTTTACCGTTCTTATTGATTGTTATGAATATTGCACTTTTAATAGTGATTTATATGGGCGCAAAAGATGTTACACAAAATGCGCTAAATGTTGGTGCATTAGTCGCTGTAATCAATTATGCATTGCGTATGCAAGGCGGATTTTCAATGTTTGCTTTCATTATCATTGCTTTCTCACGTGCAAAAGCAAGTAGTGATCGTATGACTGAAGTCCTTGAAACACCTGTTGATGAAGATCTTTCAGAAACTAATATTCAGCCTCATGCAGGTGGAGTAAGTGTTGAGTTTATAGATGTAGACTTTAAATATCCTTTATCACATCGAAATGTGCTGGAGAATATTAATTTTAAAGTGAATGCCGGAGAAAAGTTTGTCGTTATGGGGGCGACAGGGTCTGGTAAATCTGCAATGTTAAGTTTAATCCCTAGAATGTATGAACCAACAAAAGGTCAGATACTCATTGATGGAAAAGATATAAAAGAATATCAGGAAAGCTATTTAAGAGAAATGATTGGCTATGTTCCTCAGAAGAATACACTGTTTACAGGTACAGTATTCGACAATATTATATTTGGCAATCAACTGGCTAGCGAAAGTGAAGTGATGAGAGCGACTGAAATTGCACAAATTCACGATAATATTATGGATTTTGATCAGCAGTATAAAACACGTGTAGGCCAGGAAGGTGTTAATTTATCTGGTGGCCAAAAGCAACGTATCGCAATAGCGCGTGCAATAATTCGTGAGCCGAATATTTTAATATTAGATGATTCGACTTCAGCATTAGATATACATACAGAATCAAAACTATTTAATACTTTACAGCAACTACCGATGACGCGTATTATCGTAAGTCAAAAAATTGAAACCGCAAAAACAGCTGATCATATTTTACTGCTTGATCAAGGTAAAGTAGTCGGCTTCGGAGACCATGCAACATTACTGAAGACATCGGAGCTGTATCAACAAATTAATGATTCTCAGGAAAGAGGTGAGGTAGGTGCCTAAATCAATTCTGGGACATGAATTTATATTAACGAAAGAAGATTTAAAGAAGAAAAAGCAAAAAACTGATCAACGTGGGAACGCAATACCAAATGCGAAGAACTGGCAATATTCAATGAAAAGAATATGGCAGTTGATGGATGATACACATTTTAAACTATTTATCGTAATTATGTGTGTGATTATTTCATCCTTATTAGGATTGCTTGGACCATATATGATTGGTAAGATTATTGATCATAAAATCATTCCAAAAAAGTTTGATGGTCTGACACAGGATTTATGGATTTTACTAATCATATTTATATTATTATCTGTAACATCATATATTGCAGCAATTATCATGGTGACAATCGCGCAGGATACTGTATATAAACTAAGAATGCAATTATTTTCACATATGCAGAAGTTACCGATACCTTTCTTCGATAAACGTCAGCATGGTGAACTGATGAGTCGTATGACAAATGATATTGATACAATATCACAAGTATTAAATTCATCATTTATACAGTTTACATCATCTGTTATCACAATCGTTGGAACGATCATCGTGATGCTGATGTTGTCACCATTACTTACATTACTGACGATGATTATTATTCCGCTGATGTTTATTGCGATGCAGTGGATTACAAGAAGAACTGGACCACTTTATAAACGCAGACAAAAAGCAATTGGTGAAATGAATGGTTATATTGAAGAAATTATTTCTGGACAAGTTGTCGTAAAAGTATTTTCACAGGAACAAGAAGTCATTAGTGGATTTAGTGAAAAGAATAGCAACGTGCGTGACAATAGTTTCTGGTCTGTGACGTATTCTGGTTTCATTCCGAAAGTGATGAACTTATTTAATAATATCTCATTTGCAATAGTTGCCGGTATCGGTGGTATATTAGCGTTAAAAGGATACGGTATAACAGTTGGAACAATCGTTATATTTGCAGAATATGCACGTCAATTTACGCGACCATTAAATGATTTAGCAAACCAGTTTAATACAGTGTTAAGTGCATTAAGTGGTGCTGAACGTGTATTTGAGATTATCGATACTGAAGAAGAAAAAGATGTAGATAATGCGAATCGTAACCTTGAAATAAAAGGCGATATAAAACTAGAAAATGTAGTATTCAAATATAATGAAGAACAGACGAAACCAACAATTAATAACGTATCATTTGAAGTAAAAACTGGTGAATCTTTAGCGCTTGTCGGAGCAACAGGTGCTGGAAAAACAACGATCATTCAACTGCTTGCCAGATTTTATGAAATACAAGGTGGTATTATAAAGATTGATGACATCGATATTAAAGATATACCAAAATCAACCCTTCGGAACCAGATGGCATATGTATTGCAAGACCCATTTATCTTTGACGGGACGATAAGAGAAAATATTAAATATAAAAATCAGGACATTAGTGATGAAGTGATGATTCAGGCTGCTAAAGATGCGAATGCATATGACTTTATTATGAGACTTGAACATGGATTTGATACAGAAATTACTTTTGAATCAACACATCTTTCACAAGGTGAAAAGCAACTGATCAATATTTCTCGTGCACTCGTATTAAATCCTAAAATATTATTGCTCGATGAAGCAACAAGTAATATTGATACTGTAACTGAGATGAAGTTACAGGAAGCGATTGAAAAATTAATGCAAGGTAGAACAAGTATTATTATAGCGCATCGATTAAATACAGTGAAAAAAGCAGATAAGATTGTGGTATTAAATCAAGGGGAAGTCATAGAAGCGGGCAATCAAGGTGATTTAATCGCATCACGTGGTGTGTACTATGACATGCTGAATTCAGATGATGACCTTGAACTGCTGGAATAAAATAAAATGTGAAATTTAGAACCGATAAACCATTGTTTGTCGGTTCTTTTTCTATATAAAAATAGTTTGTAATATACATAATATACCTAATAAAAACAATAAAAATAATAAAATAATTTAAATTTGCGCACTTAATCACTTTACAAAATCGTATATACTGTGTATATTGTATATATACAGTATAACGGTAAAGAAGGTGATATATTGAATATTCATTTTGATCCAAAAAGCGATTTACCAATTTATGAACAATTAAAATCTGAAATAATTCGGCTGATTATGTCAAAGGAATTAAAAGAAGGTGAGCCTCTAATGTCTATGCGTGCACTTGCAAAGATGTTGGGCATTAGTGTTATTACGACGAAGAGAGCGTATAAAGATTTAGAAGATTTAGGCTATCTATATACAATACCTGGTAAAGGAACATTTGTCTCAGAAGGAAATATCGCAATGATCGAAGAACAATCCAATAAAGAACTAGAAAAAATGATCATTAGTGCAATACAACTTGCAAAACAACTAAACTTCGAAAAAACAGATTTTATAGATTTATCAAAGGACTTATGGGAGGAATAAACATGACAAAGCATGTAATCGAAATTTCTAATTTAAAGTTTAAACAGAATAAATTTGTACTAGATATACCAAGTCTTCATATACCCAAGGGCTACATTACAGGGCTTATTGGTGAAAACGGAGCAGGGAAAACGACGCTTATCTATCAACTATTAAATCTTACTACACCAGATAGTGGAGAAATAAAGATATTTGATCAAACTTATTATGAAGATAGAGCAGGGATACTTTCAGAAATAGGTATTGTATTCAGTGAAAATCACTTTCCTGAGTGGATGAATGCAAAGAAACTGGAAACGATTATGAAGATGTATTTTGAGCATTGGGACAGCAATGCATACTATAACTATTTAGACCGCTTCGAAGTACCTGTTAAAACAAAGATTAAACATTTATCACAGGGGATGAAGGTGAAACTCAGTTTAGCAACTGCACTCAGTCATCATGCTAAGTTGCTTATCTTAGATGAACCAACATCAAATCTTGATCCAACGTTTAGGGTGGAATTATTAAAGATATTTCAGGATTTAATGCTCGATGAAGAAATGACGATATTATTTTCGACGCATATCACGTCTGACCTTGAATCGATTGCAGATTATATTGCATATATTGAAAAAGGAAAACTACTAATGATGGATGAAAAAGATGTGATATTAGATGATTATAAAATTGTAAGAGGACCAGCATATATTTTAGATGATGAGATTAATGGATTATTGATCGGAACAGAATATTTTGAAGATAGCTTTACAGCATTAACTAAAGAAGCTCAGGCAATGGAAGAATTATTTGGTAATGAAGTATCAATTCGAAAAGTAAATATCGATGAGCTTATGTACTTTAAGAAAAGGGAGCGCATGCATCATGATCAATCAGTTGAAGTTGTCTCTGCTCTTTAATCGTTATAACTGGATTTATATCATACTTTTTATTTTTATAATTAGTTTTGATTTATTTCACTTATTCACCAAAGAAGAAGTATTCAAGAGATAAAAATTTAATCTGGCATGATGGGAGATAAGTTGCTAGAGAATGGGAGAAAGGAGATTAAATATGTTAAAAGAATTAAAATTTGCGAATAATTTGCTTCGATTTCATAATACAATTTTAATAGCATTTACACTCATAACAATTGGTCTTATTATTCTTAATTTTTTTGTGCCAAGCGACGGTTTTGCTCAATTTACTTTAACGATAACTTTTGTATATTGGATAACTTACTATACTGGATTTCAACTTGTAATAAATAAGTATAAAATATCTGAATTTCTATATGTATTACCTAAGAATATAGAAGATTGGATTCGTAGAGATTTGTTTATAGTAATATTCTCAAATATTGGGGCATATATATTATGGTCATTTTTTCTTGTCGGAACTGATCGGATTTTTATGATGATTCCTTTGTTATATATGATTAGTATCTCAATATTCTCATCAGTATTAATCATTTCACAAAAATATTTAAATACAAGATTTAATGAAAAATTTATGTTTATTTTAAATATGAGTACATTGATTTTCTTTCTAGTCGGATATATGCCTGTTCAAAATTTATATGATAGAGGCATGATAAATCAAGATGTATTTAACTTTACATGGTTACCTTTTATTATTTTAGCGTTATTAACTTTATTCGTTTTCTGGATAAATAGATATTTAAGAAAACACGCACGCTCAAAACACATGCTTTGGAGTGATTAATATGAAAAAGACTTTAGTAACAGATATTAAATTGTTAAGATATTTACCTTTAATTATTATTAGTTTATCTGTATTAACTATAATGCTGAAGATTTTTATTGGTAATGATTCTTTAACTAAGTTGGATCAAAATTATTTGACCTTTAATTTTTCTGATACATTGTTTATATTTCTTGTTGTCTGTATATTTTATATACTTACACAGAAATATGATAATTTGAGAAAATATAAGTTAACTGCTTGGTACGATGCTTTACCAGTTTCTATAAAGGATATACATTTTTCAAATTTTATACTGGTGATTGTGCCGCATATATTGTTATTTATCTTTGCCTGTTTATATTATGCGATAAATGATGATTTCTTTAAATTTCACGGTATTATGCTAATGTACGGTATAAGTCTTATCATGAATGGATGTATGTTAATATTTGGTATTAAAAATCCATTTTCTTATGTGATACTTGCAGGTATCGGTGGTGCATTTCTAATATTTGCATTCGGCTTCCATTACTTATTAGTAATGAATGATTTCAATATGCATCTGAATTTGAGTGAAAATATCTATTGGCACTTTTACTTATATCAAATGCCATATATCTTAACGGTAATTGGATTTATTGTTTGCATAATTTCATTATTTATCTATAAAAATCGTTAAGACACTTCGGTTAAGAAGTGTCTTTTCTAGTAGCAAAAATGAATAAATGTACTAAATAAAAAAGCTCGAATTTTTTAACTGAAGAAAAGATCGATAATATTTGCTGTACTGTTACCCTTATCTTTATAGAACTCTGTATAACCACAATTGTTACATGAGATAGCAACAAAGTTATTGTGTTCAATGTCAAATATTTTAGATAATCCAGAACCTGCCATCGATACATTCTTAACCGTTGTTTCTTTCGTTCCACATTTTACGCATCCTTCAGCTCTTTCCAAAATGTTCACTCCTTTAATATATGATACATCTTATTATATGCTATATATTTCCATTATGAAAATAATAACTGTAAAGTAAAAATACTTTGAAAAAGCGACTTTAAAAAGTTATACTATATGAATGATTAAGTAGAAAATGGGGTTATTATGAAATGAATGAAGAAAGCAGATTAGATGCTTCTCAAGTGCGTGGTAAGAACGCACCAGAGAAAGAATACAGTAAATATTTCGAAAAAGTTTACCAGCCGCCAAGTTTGAAGGATGCAAAAAAACGTGGTAAAGAAACTGTCGAGCATCATGCATTTACAATTGATGAGAAATATAAAGGATTAGGACGTGGTCGTAAATTCTTTATTCGTACCTATGGTTGTCAAATGAACGAACATGATACAGAAGTAATGGCAGGTATATTTGAAGCGTTAGAATATACAGCTACAAACGATGTGAATGAAGCAGATGTTATTTTATTGAACACGTGTGCGATTCGTGAAAATGCTGAGAACAAAGTATTTGGTGAAATCGGTAACTTAAAACATATCAAACTTGCCAAGCCTGAAGTCTTAATTGGTGTTTGTGGATGTATGTCTCAGGAAGAATCAGTTGTCAATAAAATAATGAAGTCATATCAAAATGTAGATATGATCTTCGGTACGCATAATATTCACCGCTTACCTGCAATTTTAGATGAAGCGTATATGTCTAAAGCGATGGTTGTTGAAGTATGGTCTAAAGAAGGGGATGTTATTGAGAACCTTCCTAAGGTACGTATGGGTGAAACGAAAGCATGGGTAAATATTATGTACGGTTGTGATAAATTCTGTACGTACTGTATCGTACCGTTTACACGTGGTAAAGAACGTAGCCGTCTTCCGGAAGAGATTATTGCGGAAGTAAGAGATTTAGCACGTCGTGGTTATAAAGAGATTTGTTTACTTGGACAGAATGTTAATGCTTATGGAAAAGATATTGAAGGATTAAATTACGGTTTAGGTGATTTAATGGCTGATATTCAGAAGATTGATATTCCACGTGTAAGGTTTATGACGAGTCATCCGTGGGACTTTGATGATCGTCTTATTGAAGTATTAGCTCAAGGTGGCAATATCGTCCCACATATCCATTTACCAGTTCAAAGTGGTAATAATGATGTGTTGAAAATTATGGGTCGAAAATATACACGCGAAAGTTATTTAGCGTTAGTTGATAAAATTAAAACTGCTATTCCTGATGTTGCATTAACAACTGATATTATTGTCGGTTATCCGAATGAGACTGAAGAACAGTTTTTAGATACAATAGATCTATATGAACGCGTTGGATTTGAACATGCATATACTTATCTATATTCACCACGTGAAGGTACGCCAGCTGCAAAAATGAAAGATAACGTGTCAATTGAAGATAAGAAAGATCGTTTAAGACGCTTAAATAAAGTTGTTGAACACCATACGGAAAGTGCATTAAAGCAATATCAGGATCAGGAAGTTGTTGTCTTATGCGAAGGTCCTTCTAAGAAGAATGAAGCTATTCTTGCTGGATACACAGATAAAAGTAAGTTAGTGAACTTCCCTGGACCAAGTGAAGCGATTGGTAAATTAGTTAAAGTCAGAATTACTGAAACGATGCGATATTCATTAAACGGAGAATTAGTAGAGATATTAGAACCAGTTGGGGTGGAAAATTAATGTATACAAATGATGAAATATTAGCAAAAGCAAAAGAATTAGGTAAGATGATGGCAGAAACAGAAGCGGTTGATTTCTTTAAACGTGCTGAGGCGCAAATTCATGAAAATCAAAACGTACGTGAAAAAATGGCATCATTAAAATCTTTACAAAAACAAGCGGTTAACTTCCAGAATTATGGTAAAGAAAAAGCATTAGGTATGGTAGAAGAGAAGATTGCGAATGTTGAAGCTGAACTTGATGAAATGCCGATTGTAGATCAATTTAAAGAGGCACAAGGTGAAGTGAATGCATTACTTCAAATGGTATCTCATGCAATTAGTCAAACTGTGACGGATGAAATCATTGTTTCAACGGGTGGCGATTTATTATCTGGTGAAACAGGTGCGGCTGCAGCGAATAGCACACCGGGTAAATGTAGTTAATTATATACAATATAAATAATGTCGGTTCATTTGAATCGGCATTATTTTATTAAATAGGAGGATATATGAGAAACGATACTAAAAAATTAACATTAACGAGTATTTTTATTGCGATGAATGTTGTTTTAAGTCAAATGATCTATATTCCAGTAGGACCAATAAAAGCTTTTCCAATGCAACATTTTATCAATGTATTATGTGCAGTATTTGTTGGACCGTGGTACGGTTTAGCACAAGCTTTTATTAGTTCAGTCCTTAGAAATCTTTTTGGTACAGGTTCATTATTTGCATTTCCAGGTAGTATGATCGGTGTGTTCCTCGCTGCATTGTTGTATCGCAAATTCAAGAGAATTGAAGTCGCATCAATAGGAGAATGGATTGGTACAGGTTTGATTGGTAGTGTTTGTACAATACCATTAATGTGGATGATGCAAATCGATATGAAAGGATTTATGCCGATATTTTATGCTTTCTTATTGAGTAGCTTAATCGGCAGTATCATTGCGTATATATTATTAGTATTACTAAATAAAAGAAATTTATTAAATAAAAGGAATGGTTAATGATGTCCAAACCAACACCAATGATGGCGCAATATTTACAGATGAAAGAACTTTATAAAGATACGATTCTGTTCTTTCGACTTGGTGATTTCTATGAGATGTTCTATGACGATGCGATTCTGGCAGCGAAAGAACTGGAAATTACTTTAACGCGCCGAGATAAGAAAAATGCAATTCCGATGTGCGGTGTACCGCATCATTCAGCAAAAAATTACATTGAACGATTGATTGAAAAAGGTTATAAAGTAGCGATCGCTGAACAAATGGAAGATCCTAAGCTGACTAAAGGGATGGTCAAGCGTGAAGTCGTTCAAATAATTACGCCCGGTACAGTGATGGATGATATGATTAGTGAAAACGAAAGTAATTATCTTGCTTGTCTATATAAGAGTGAATATGATTATATAATCGCTTATAGTGATGTTTCAACAGGTGAATTAAAAGTAACCCAGTGTAATGAAACAACAATGCTGAATGAATTAAGCAGTATTTCACCGAAAGAAATTATTGTAAGCTTTGAACTGCCACAAACATTGGAGAAGCAAATTCGTCTGATGACAAATGTAGTATCTTTGTATGAGTCAGATGACACATTTGATTTAGTGAATGAACTAGATGATGAATTGCAACCAGCAGTTAATTTATTGCTAAGTTATATAAAAGATACACAGATGAAAGCATTGAACCATATCGATAAACCAATTGCATATGAAGCGCTGGGTCATATGAGGCTGGATATGTATGCAAAGCGCAACCTAGAACTTACAGAAAGCATCCGTTTAAAAACAAAAAAAGGTACACTTCTATCCATATATAATCAATGTAGGACACCGATGGGGAATCGCAGATTAAAAGACTGGATTGAACGTCCATTAGTAAATAAGGAACAAATTGAAGCGCGATTATCAGTTGTTCGTTTATTTAATGATGAATTTATACTAAGACATAATTTACGAGAAGCTTTAACGCATGTATATGATATTGAACGTTTAGCAGGAAGAGTTCAGTTTGGTAATGTTAATGCAAAAGATTTGATACAGTTAAAATATTCATTGGAGCAATTACCGAGAATTAATGAATTATTACAACCGTTTCAACATATCATTAGCGGACTTGACGGAATACAAAGTTTAGCACCGTTGTATCAGATGCTGGAAGATAGTATTGTCGATGAACCACCAGTCACGATAAAAGAAGGTGGTATCTTTAAAGATGGCTTTAATGCCACCCTTGATGAATACCGTGATGCCCAGAAAAATGGTAAAGCATGGCTTACAGAACTTCAGACAAAAGAACGTGAACGTACGGGTGTGAAATCACTTAAAATAAGCTTTAACAAAGTATTTGGATATTATATTGAAATTTCAAAGGCGAACTTAGTAAATATTGATATTGCAAAGTACGGATATGATCGTAAGCAAACTTTAAGTAATGCAGAACGTTTTATTACAGAGGAACTGAAAGAAAAAGAAGCATTGATTTTGGGCGCTGAAGAAAAAGCAATAGACCTGGAATACGAAGCATTTATCGAATTACGAGAACAGGTGAAAGCTTATATTCCGAATTTAAAACGTCAAGCAAAACGCATTGCTGAACTTGACTGTTTGCAAAATTTTAGTGAAGTTGCGACGAATAATAATTATTCTGAACCAGTAATTTCAAAACGACGAGTGCTCGATATTAAAGATGCGAGACACCCTGTAGTTGAGCAAGTGATGGAACGTGATCAATATGTACCAAATGATTGTTTGTTAGATGATAATGGCTTTATCTACTTAATCACAGGACCGAATATGAGCGGTAAATCGACCTACATGCGCCAAATTGCATTGATAAGTATTATGGCGCAGATGGGATCGTTTGTACCTGCAAGTCGTGCAGAATTACCGATATTCGATCAAATATTCACGCGTATTGGAGCTGCAGATGATTTAGTCAGTGGTCAAAGTACATTTATGGTGGAAATGTTAGAAGCGAAAAATGCTTTAGTTAATGCAACTGAAAATAGTTTAATTATCTTTGATGAAATTGGTCGTGGCACGTCTACATATGACGGGTTATCACTTGCTCAATCCATGATAGAATATGTTCATAATCATATCGGTGCTAAGACACTTTTCTCAACACACTATCATGAACTTGTCGGATTAGATGAATCGCTTGATGGTTTAAACAATATACACGTTGCAGCAAAAGAATATAATGGTGAACTCATCTTTCTGCATAAAATTATGCCAGGTGCAGTAGAAAACAGTTATGGTATACATGTAGCAAAACTAGCAAATTTACCTGAAGAGATTATTAATCGCGCAGGACATTTGTTAGAAACATTTGAAAATTACAGTATAAAAGATTTAAATTTTGTAAAGAGAAATGATGAAAATGAAGAACGTCATGAAAATATTGCGCAAAATATAGATGATGGTAATAAAAATGAGATCATAAAAGAGCAAGAGCATGTGTTACAGCCATCGTTTGATCTTTTCGGAGAAAGTGAAAATAATGAAATTATTACTGAACTAAAAAATTTAACGATAGAATCTATGACACCAATTGAAGCATTGCTCAAGTTACAACAATTGAAGTCTCAAATAAAGTAGGTGAATAAATGGGAATCATAAAAACATTAGATGCCTCATTAAGTAATAAAATCGCAGCTGGAGAAGTGATTGAACGTCCACAGTCTGTTGTTAAAGAATTGGTGGAGAATGCAATAGATGCTCGTGCCACAAAGATAACTGTTGCAGTAGAAGAAGCAGGTTTAAAAAAAATAAAAATAACTGACAATGGTTCAGGTATTGATGAAGAAGATCTGGAGTTGATGTTTTTAAGACATGCTACAAGTAAGATATCAGATGATCATGATTTATTTCATATTCGCACGTTAGGATTTAGAGGAGAAGCGTTAGCATCAATTGCTTCAGTAAGTCGAGTGACAGTTAATACGTGTAAAGACGGTAAAGTAGGACATCAAATTAAAGTGGAAAATAGTCAAATTGTCAGTCGTAATCTACATGCAGCACGTATAGGAACTGAAATGATTGTTGAAGATTTATTTTATAATACACCTGCTCGGCTGAAATACGTAAAAAGTTTGCAGACAGAGCTTGGTAAAATAACGGACATTATAAATCGATTTATAATGAGTTTTCCGGAAATACAGTTTACTTTAATAAGCGATGAAAAAGTCGTTGTTCAATCCACTGGCAATGGTAAATTAAATGAAGCAATGGCCGTAATATATGGAATGAAGATTGCAAAAGATATTGTAGAAATAAATGGTGAAACAGGAGATTATATAGTGAATGGCTATATTGCTAAACCAGAACATACAAGAAGCAATCGTCACTATATGTCGATATTTATCAATGGTCGTTATATTAAAAACTTTATGCTTTCAAAAGCAATTATCAATGGCTATCATACGTTATTACCAATCGGCAGATACCCGATTGTAAGTATACACATTTCTATGGATCCGAGTCTTGTTGATGTGAATGTACATCCAACAAAGCAGGAAGTTAGATTGTCAAAAGAACCGCAATTAATGCAATTAATTGAACAGTTAATCAAAGAGAAGCTCCTTGGACAAAATCTAATACCGAAAGTTACGACAAAGAAAAAAGTACTCGAACAATTTGAACAACAAAAGTTTGAATATGATCATCGTAATTCTGAGCAAGTTGTGAAGGAAAATCAAAGTTTCGATTTTAATGTCAATCGTGGCTTTAGTATTGAAAAGTCTAACGCTTTTGACAAAGCTTCAGAAGTTGTACAAAATAATAAAGATTATGTACATAGTAATGACACCTTTAAAGCATCGACTAATGAAAGTGATATAGACGATAGTTCTGGTGAAAAAAAACTTGAACATGACCAACTATTAGAGACGAAACAAGATGTTAATAGAGACGCTGTTACCTTCGAACCAGAAATTGTAAAGATGACTGAAGATTCACCACAGCAAGAAGCAGCGCACATTCAAACCCGAAAACTTCCGTATCTAGAGGTTGTTGGACAAGTACATGGCACTTATATTGTCTGTCAAAATGAGTCAGGGATGTTTATGATTGATCAGCATGCCGCCCAGGAACGCATTAAATATGAATACTTTAAAAATAAAATCGGTGAAGTGAGTCACGAATTACAGTCTTTATTATTTCCGGTTAATATACAATTAACACAAGATGAAGCAATGAAGTTTTCAATGCTTCAGGAAAAATTATCAGAAATCGGTGTTACGCTTGAACACTTTGGTGGACGAGATTATGTCGTTAATGAAGTGCCTGTCTGGTTTCCTGAAGACGCAAAATCAACGATTGAAGATTTAATTGAATACTTATTTGAACATCAGCATGTGGATTTAAATAAATTTAGAGAAGAGACAGCGATTATGATGAGCTGTAAGAAATCGATAAAAGCAAATCATTATTTAAAGAAAGATGATATGATGCGATTAATAAATGAGCTAGCACAAACGAACGAACCTTTTACATGTCCACATGGACGTCCGATTACCATTCAGTTTACAACGTATGAACTTGAGAAACTATTTAAGAGGGTGATGTAATGATTTTACCGGCAATCCGTTCTATGAAAGATCTTGAAAAATTTGTGACGACTCAGTATTCCACCTGTGTCATATTAGATGTGCATATTGGTCATGTCAGTCACTATATTCAATTTCTAAATCAACATCAAAAGTCAGCATTTATTCATATTGATTTGATTAAGGGTATGTCAACTGACGAATATGCCGCAGAGTATATTATCCAGAAGTATAAAGTTGAAGGCATTGTATCCACAAAACCCAAAATTATAAAAAGAGCAAACCAGCTTGGTGTTAAAACGATTCTCAGAACGTTTATTATAGACTCAAATGCACTGAAAAAAAGTTATGAACTCATACAAAGTGCTGATCCTGATTTTGTTGAAGTTCTGCCTGGTCTGCTTTTTAAAGCGATAGAAAATATTCACAAAGTAACCGGCAAAAAAATTATAGCCGGGGGCCTTATTGAACATCCAGAGGACGTAGAGAAGGCATTATCTGCAGGTGCAACATATGTGACGACTAGCAGTAAAGAACTTTGGAAAAATTGTGAAATAAAATAATTGACACCGTTTACATAATTAGATATGATAATGTTAAGTTAATAACTGGGACGAGTAGAAGAGACCTCTAATATAAAGTATTAGGGGTCTCTTTGTCTTTTTTTAACTTAACTAAACAATGAGGAGTGGGTCTATGAATGCTTTTGTGGGAGAATTAATCGGGACTGCAATCTTAATCTTATTTGGTTGTGGTGTAAATGCGAACGTTAATTTAAAGGGGACGTACGCAAAAGGCAGTGACTGGATTGTTATCGCAGTAGGTTGGGGTCTTGCTGTGGTTATGGGTGTGTATGCAGTCGGATCAATTACTGGTGCGCATTTAAATCCAGCAGTTACAATAGGAATGGCAGTTGATGGCAGCCTTCCGTGGAATCAAGTCCTTCCATATTTTGCGGGGCAGATGATTGGAGGGGTACTTGGAGCGACACTAGTATGGTTCCAATTTATGCCGCACTTTAAAGAAGAAGAAGATGCAGGTACTAAACTTGGTGTATTTGCTACAGGACCGGCTTATCCTAACTATGTTTCTAACTTTGTATCAGAAATCATAGGAACTTCTATATTGGTTATGGCACTATTATTCATTGGCGGAAATAAATTTTCTGAAGGCTTGAACCCTCTTGTAGTAGGGTTATTGATTATAGCCATCGGAGTAAGTTTAGGTGGAACAACGGGATATGCAATTAATCCGGCACGTGACTGGGGTCCACGTATCGCTCATACGATTCTGCCGATACCAGGTAAAGGGACTTCCAACTGGAAATATGCAGTCGTTCCAATGGTTGGGCCGATGGTCGGAGGTGTCTTTGGAGCAACATTATTCCATGTTTTATTTAAAGAAGATCAATATATGTTATTTGGTATATCAATCGCATTAATTGTCGCTACATTGGTGCTTGGTGTATTCTTGAATAAAGCAGTATTAAAGAATGAAAAAACAGACTTATTATAAAACAAAAGGGTGATGACGATGGAAAAATATATTTTATCAATTGATCAAGGGACAACGAGTACCCGTGTAATACTTTTTAATAAAGACGGTGAGATTAAAGGGGTATCGCAAAGAGAATTTACGCAGCATTTTCCGAAAGCAGGCTGGGTGGAACACGATGCTAATGAAATATGGTCGACTGTATTGTCATGTTTTGCGTCTGTGCTTACAGAATCGAATATCAGACCTGATCAGATTGCTGGTATTGGGATTACAAATCAACGTGAAACAACGGTTGTCTGGGATAAAACTACTGAGCGTCCGATTTATAATGCAATCGTTTGGCAGTCACGTCAGACACAGGAAATCTGTAATGATCTTAAAGATAAAGGATTAGAAGATGAATTCAGAGAAAAGACAGGTCTTCTGCTCGATCCTTATTTTTCTGGAACGAAGGTTAAATGGATTCTGGATAATGTTGAAGGTGCTCGTGACAAAGCTGAAAATGGTGATTTATTATTCGGTACGATTGATTCGTGGCTCGTATGGAAACTTTCAGGGTGTAAAGTACATGTGACCGACTATTCAAATGCAAGTCGTACATTAATGTACAATATTCATGAATTGAAATGGGATGAACAGCTACTTGAATATTTAACAGTACCCGCTTCGATGCTACCAGAAGTTCGTCCATCAAGTGAAGTGTATGGTAAAACTGCAAATCATCATTTCTTCGGACATCAAATTCCGATTGCAGGTATCGCTGGTGACCAGCAGGCAGCATTGTTCGGACAAGCATGCTTTGAGTCAGGAGAAGCTAAAAATACGTATGGTACAGGTTGTTTCATGTTAATGAATACAGGCGAAAAAGCAGTAAAGAGTGAAAATGGATTATTGACAACTTTAGCTTATGGTATTGACGGTAAAGTAAATTATGCGCTTGAAGGTTCTATCTTTGTTGCAGGGAGTGCACTTCAATGGTTACGCGATGGTATGCGCATGATTCAAAGCGCGCCACAAAGTGAAGACTATGCAACTCAAGTTACAGATGCAGATGGCGTTTATGTTGTGCCGGCATTTGTCGGACTTGGTACACCGTACTGGGATTCTGAAGCCCGAGGAGCTGTATTCGGTTTAACGCGTGGTACACAAAAAGAACATTTTATTCGTGCAACACTCGAATCTCTTGCATATCAGACACGTGATGTATTAGATGCGATGGAAAAAGATTCAAAGATTGAAGTTAAAACATTAAGAGTTGATGGTGGTGCTGTAAAAAATGATTTCTTAATGCAGTTCCAGTCAGACATTTTAGATGTTCCTGTAGAGCGCCCAGAAATAAACGAGACAACAGCGCTTGGTGCAGCATATCTCGCTGGTCTTGCAGTTGGATACTGGGAATCAAAAGAAGAAATTCGCGATCGCTGGAATCTGGAAAAGCAGTTTGATCCTAAAATGGATGAACAAACGAGAGAAGATTTATATAAAGGCTGGCAGACAGCAGTTAAAGCGACACAAGTATTTAAAAAATAAGATTTAATGGAGGAATAATAATGCAGCTTTCAAGTCTGAATAGAAATCAAACCTTGAACAAAATGAAAGAAGAATATTACGATATCGTAGTGATTGGTGGTGGTATCACAGGTGCGGGTATCGCATTTGATGCAGCACAGCGTGGTATGAAAGTCGCACTCGTTGAAATGCAGGACTTTGCGAGCGGAACTTCTTCACGTTCAACTAAACTTGTTCATGGTGGATTGCGTTACTTAAAACAGTTACAAATTGGGGTTGTAAGTGAGACGGGGAAAGAAAGAGCGATTGTTTATGAGAATGGTCCACATGTAACGACACCAGAATGGATGCTCTTACCGATGCATAAAGGCGGTACATTTGGACCGACAACAACGTCTCTTGCATTAAAAGTTTATGATTATTTAGCAGATGTAAAGAAATCGGAAAGAAGAACAATGCTATCTGCAGAAGAAACATTAGCTAAAGAGCCACTAGTAAAAGAAAAAGATCTTAAAGGTGGCGGATACTATGTTGAATATAAAACAGATGATGCACGTATGACGATTGAAGTGATGAAACGTGCTGCAGAATTTGGCGCTGATATTTTAAACTATACGAAAGCGACTGGATTCACTTATGATAAGAAAAAGAAAGTAAGTGGCATCGAAGCTATTGATACGATTTCGAATACGAAGTTTAAAATTCAAGGGCGTAAAGTCGTTAATGCATCAGGACCATGGGTTGATGAAGTGCGTGGTAAAGATTATTCAAAAAATAATAAGCAGCTCCGTCTGACAAAAGGGATTCATCTTGTTTTTGACGAAAGTGTGTTTCCGCTGAAACAGGCAGTCTACTTTGATACTGAAAGTGACAAACGTATGATCTTTGCGATTCCTCGTGATGGCAAAACGTATGTAGGAACTACAGATACATTCTACAATAATGATAAAACAAGTCCAAAAGTAACACAGGAAGATCGAGATTATATCATTGATGCAATCAACTATATGTTCCCGACTGTAAAAGTTAAAGACGAAGATATTGAATCAACTTGGGCTGGTATTCGTCCTTTAATCTTAGAAAAAGGTAAAGATCCATCTGAAATTTCACGTAAGGATGAAATTTGGGAAGGTAAATCTGGCCTTCTGACGATTGCCGGTGGTAAATTAACAGGATATCGTCATATGGCTCAGGAAATCGTTGATTTAGTTGCAAAACGTTTAAAAGAAGAATATAAGCTTAACTTTAAAGAAAGCAACACTAAGCATACAACAATTTCTGGTGGAGATGTAGGAGGCAGTGCTAATTTCGAGCACTTTATTGAAAAGTCACTGAAACCTGAACTCTACAGTTATCTTCCGGAAGAGGAACAAAGATTTTTGATTAAAAAGTATGGTTCAAATGTAGAGAAATTATTTAACATTGCACATACCAAACATACTGCTGAAGTGAACGGATTGCCATTAGTTTATTACGCACAACTTGTGTATTCAATACAGGAAGAAATGGTCGTTAAACCAACAGACTTCTTGACACGTAGAACAGGTGACCTCTATTTTGATATTCATAAAGTTGAACAGCATAAGGAAGCGGTTATAGATACGATGGCTAATTTGCTCAATTATGACAACGGACAACGAGAAGATTACACACGTGAGCTTGAACAAAAGATTCATGAAGCAAAATCTCCTTCAGTTCAAGTTTCTGTAGAATAAATAAAGACGAATAACCATTGTGAATAAAACCATCCAAATAATTTTATTTGGATGGTTTTACTATATTTAATTTGAGGATAAGATTATGACGAAAATAAATACTTTCGTTATAATATAGATGAGGTGAAGAATGATGGAAATTACGAATAAGTTTATTACGTTAAAGGATAACACACGTATTGCATTTAAATTATATAGACCAGAAAAAAGTAAGGGTGTCATTCAGATGCTTCATGGCATGGCTGAGCACATGGATCGTTATGATGCAGTTTGTCAATATTTTTGTAGTATGGGTTACGATGTTTTGATTCATGATCACAGAGGACATGGAAAGCATATCAGTCCTTCTGAAAAAGGTCATTTTCCATCAATCGATACATTAATTGAAGATGCAATTGAAATTTTTGAAACATTTGATTTTAAAGGAGAATTTATTTTGTTCGGACATTCTATGGGAAGTATCGTCGCTAGAAAATATGTTATTTATTATCCGGGTTTATTCGATAGACTAATATTGTCAGGTACTAGTTTCTATAATAAGAAATTTGAGGCAGCTGCGCTATTGCTTAAACCACTATTAAAGTTGCTTCCCGCTAATAAAAAGCTAGATTTCGTCAATAAATTGACTCTGAACGATTTTAATCGTAAGTTCAGACCATTACGAACAGAGAGTGACTGGATCAGTTTGAATGAGGATAATGTCGATGCTTTTGTCTCAGATCCTGATGCAGGATTTAATATGTCGATAGGTGCTTTAAATTCAATTAATGAATCATTAAAGTTTACAAGCAGTAAGAAGAATGTTAAATGCATGAATAAAAATCTTAAGATTCTTCTGGTAGCTGGCCAGGAGGACCCTTTCTCAAATTTCGGAAAAGGTGTAGATAAAACAGGGAAGTTATTTAATAAGTGTGGCATTCATCATGTATATGTTCAGCTCTATGAAAATGCAAGACATGAAGTATTGTTTGAAAAAAATCAACAAGAAGTATTAAATAATATTGGAAAGTGGTTAAACCGAAATGAATAAAATACCTTTAATTGTAATTGTAGGGCCAACTGCAGTTGGCAAAACAGCTTTAAGTATAGAAATTGCGAAACGCATTGACGGTGAAATTATTAGTGGTGATGCCATACAAGTTTATCGCGGCATGGATATCGGCAGTGCAAAGATTACCGAAGAAGAAATGGACGGCATTCCACATCATTTAATTGATATTTTAGAGCCAGATGAACCCTATTCAGCTGCACAATTTAAAGTACAAGCTGAGACAATTATTGAAGATATCTATGCACGCGGAAAAATACCTATGGTTGTTGGAGGTACTGGTTTATATATTCAAAGTTTATTGTATCAATATGAATTTGTTGAAGAAGATCAGCTTGTAAAGATGCAATTGCAGGAAAAATATAATCAAATGAATCAAGACGAACTCTATCAAATACTGAAAGAAATAGATGCTGAAGCGGCATCTGTTATCCATCCAAATAATAAACAGCGTGTCATTAGAGCGATTATTTATTTTGAGATGCACAAAAAATCTATTACGTCGCAAAAAAAAAGTCAGACAATCAACGAAAAATATGATACAGTTATTATAGGACTTAATATGCCGCGTCCTACATTATATAATCGAATCAACCATCGTGTATTACTTATGATTGACCAGGGATTGGTACAAGAAGTGAGTAACTTAATAGACAGTGGCTATAGAGATAAACAAAGCATGACTGCAATAGGGTATAAAGAGATAATTCCTTATATAGATGGAGAAGTTTCATTGAATCAAGCGGTAGAAAGTTTGCAGCAAAATTCTAGGAATTTCGCAAAGCGTCAGTTGACATGGTTTAACAATCAAATGTCGATTGAATGGTTTGACAGTAGTGATTTATCCATTCAGGAAATGGGTGATCAAATAATGACTAATATAGAGGGGAATTATTATGACAAATTCAGGTAATCTGCAGGATGCATTTTTAGACAAGTACAAGACAAGCGGAACAGAACTGACTGTTTTCTTAACAAATGGCTTTCAAATGAAAGGTACAGTATTAGACTTTGACAAATATGTAATTTTACTTAAAGTTGGAGAAAAAGAAAACCTTATTTATAAACATGCAATTAGTACTTTTGTAGAATAATGTGATGCAAACAAAACAATAGAACAAATCCAGAGATGGATTTGTTCTTTTTTTTTACTGTTTATTTTTATTAAGTATTATTTATTTTTCCACTAAATACGTGCATTCTTAAAGCAAATTTTCGATATCTTCAGTTAATGATTCCGGTGTCTTTGTTGGTGCGTATCGGTTAACAACATTTCCATCTTTATCTACAAGAAATTTTGTGAAATTCCATTTGATACCGTCACCAAGTAATCCTTTTGTTTCCTGTTTTAAATATTTAAATAATGGATGTGCATTGTCACCATTGACCTCAATCTTATCATGCATTGGAAAGGTTACGCCGAAATTTAAACGGCAGTTTTGTTCTGCTTCAGCACCATCACCAGGTTCCTGGTTTCCAAATTGATTACACGGAAAACCTAATACGATAAAATTCTGATCTTTATATTGTTGATAAATTTTCTCCAAACCATCGAACTGTTTAGTAAAACCACATTCACTGGCAGTATTGACAATTAACATCGCTTTACCTTTATATTGTGATAAAGGGTAAGTTTCATGTTTGGTATTTGTAACATTAATATCATAAATTGACATGTTGTTTCTTCCTTTCTACTTGTTTATTTTATTGTTTTAACGCAAACTATTGTAAGAGGTGATATTTTGAACGATACACATATAAATATTGAACGTGCTCTTATTATAGCAGTTCACTTAAAAAAAGAATCAGATTTTGACTTTCAGGCAAGTGTTTCAGAGATAAGATCATTATGTGAAACTGCAGGGCTTGAAGTAGTAGATACTGTAATACAAAATAAAGATCGTACTGATCATTCATTTTATCTCGGAAAAGGAAAGATTGAAGAGATTATCGAATTAAAAGAACGCGTTGATCTGGAATTCGATGTTGTTGTCGTAAATGATGAACTCACGAATTCACAATCAAAACGTCTTAATGAAATGCTGGACTGCAAAATCATTGATAGAACACAGGTTATTCTAGATATATTTGCTCAACGCGCAAAAAGCAGAGAAGGTAAACTACAAGTAGAACTTGCTCAGCTGGAATATTTATTACCACGATTAAGTGGACATGGTCAGTCGTTATCACGACTCGGTGGTGGTATTGGAACGCGTGGACCAGGTGAAACAAAGCTTGAAATGAATAGGCGACATATTCGTAATAAAATTCACGATATCAAAACGCAGCTTGAAGTAATAAAGGAACATCGTAAAAGATATCGAGAAAATAGACAGAAAAAACAAATGTTCCAGGTGGCGCTCGTTGGTTATACAAACGCAGGAAAATCAACATGGTTTAACAAGTTGACCGAAAGTAATACATTTATGGAAGATAAACTATTTGCAACACTTGATCCAAAAAGTAAAATTATGAAAGTAAATGATGGCTTTAATATTTTATTAAGTGATACCGTGGGATTTATTCAGCAGTTACCGACGCATCTTGTAGAAGCATTTAGTTCGACGCTTGAGGAAGCAAAGTATGCAGATGTGATTGTACATGTGGTCGATCGTAGTCATCCTGATTATATGAATCATATTAAAACGGTCGAAAATATTCTTGCAGAACTTGATATGAAAAATATCCCGATGCTCACTTTATATAATAAAAAAGATTTACTTGAAACGTCTGTTAATACAACTGGTCCACATCAACTCATTGTGTCGGTTAACGACCCTGAAGATGTATCACACTTTAAAGCAGCATTGGTCAATTTAATAAAAACAGAAATGCATTCATATCATATTAAGATGCTGGATTATGATGGACAAACTATTTCTACACTAAAAGAAACGACGCTCGTAGAAAATATAGAATTTAATGAAATGAGTCAGTTATATGAAATTAAAGGATATGAAAATCCTGAAAATGGTGTAACTGAACAATTGATGAATCACAAAGCAGTTGAAACAATATTTACAGAAACAGAGGATAAAAATGAAGATAACTAAAAATGATGCTTTACAGCATTTGATCGAACAAACAGATATAAAAATAGCTGAACAATTGAAACGAATTGAACAAAGCGCACTGTTTAATCAGAAAAAAGTACTGGACGCTTTCAGTGCCTTGAAAATATCTGAAGGAGATTTAGTAGGATCAAACGGATATGGGTATGACGATATGGGACGAGACAATCTTGAAGCAGTGTACAGTCATGTATTTAAAGCTGAAGACACGATTGTCAGACCTCAAGTAATCTCTGGGACGCATGCCATCACACTTGCACTTCAAGCGAACTTAATGCATGGAGATGAATTGATCTATATTACCGGGAAACCTTATGATACGTTACTTGAAGTGATCGGTGTTGAAGGGAACGGTATAGGTTCTTTAATTGAACAGGGAGTAAAATATCAACATATTGAATTGAAAGAAAATCAGATAGATATTCCTTCAGTATTAGATGCGATGAGTGTAAATACGAAGTTGATTGCAATACAACGTTCAAAAGGTTATAGTTCAAGACCGTCGCTTACCATCGCACAAATTGAATCTGCCATACTAGCGATTAAAGCGCAATATCCTAATGTAATTATATTTGTTGACAATTGTTATGGTGAATTTGTTGAAGATAGGGAGCCTATAGAAGTTGGTGCAGATTTAATAGCAGGCAGTTTAATCAAAAATCCTGGTGGTGGTATATGTAAAATAGGTGGTTATATATCCGGTCGAAAAGATTTAATTGAACGTATTGGTTATCGTTTAACAGCGCCGGGCATCGGAAAAGAAGCTGGTGCATCATTATACAGTCTGCTAGAAATGTATCAAGGTTTCTTCTTAAGTCCACACGTAGTCAGTCAGTCATTAAAAGGTGCAGTGTTTACAAGTGCAATATTATCACAATTAGGTATGGAGACTACACCGCGATATGATGATTATCGTACTGACTTGATACAGTCTGTTACATTTAATGATAAAGAAAAGATGATATTATTCTGTCAGGCGATACAAAGTGCTTCACCGATTAATTCTCAATTCTTACCGATGCCATCATATATGCCAGGATACACAGATGACGTAATTATGGCAGCAGGAACATTTATTCAAGGTGCATCTATTGAATTAACGGCAGATGGGCCGATTAGAGCACCATATGAAGCATATATTCAAGGTGGATTAACATATGAACATGTGAAATTGGCCATCATTAAAGCGATCGAAAATTTAGTTGAAAAGCAGATTATTAAATTATGAAAGTCTCCATGTAAGGTTTCCTTACATGGATTTGTTTTTTGAAAAAAAGTATGTTAATTTATAAATAGTTCTTAGTGGAGGTGCAAGATTGGCAAGTGATAAAGTAAGAAGAAACATGCCGGTATTTCCTATAGGTGTAGTAATGAAATTAACAGAACTAACTGCGAGACAAATTCGTTACTATGAAGAACAACAATTAATAAAACCAGAACGCACTGAAGGCAATCAACGCTTATTCTCAATGAATGATCTTGATACATTACTTGATATTAAATTATTACTTGAAAAAGGATTTAATATGAAACGTATCAAATCATTATTATATGAGAAAGAAAGTGCAATTAAGACATCATTTGAAGTGAAAGAATCTTTATATTATGATGTTAGTGAACTAAACAGTAAGACAGATATACCTATTAACCGTGGAGATTTATCAAGATTTTTCAAATAAATTTACTGGAGGCTATTATGGCTAAATACACTAAGGAAGATATTAAAAGATTTGCAGAGGAACAAAACGTACGTTATTTAAGATTACAATTTACTGATATTTTAGGCGCAATTAAAAACGTTGAGATTCCAATCAGTCAGTTAGACAAAGCATTAGATAATGAAATGATGTTTGATGGATCATCAATCGAAGGATTCGTACGTATTGAAGAATCTGATATGAAATTATATCCTGACTTAGATACTTGGGTTATTTTCCCTTGGACATCTGATAAAGGTAAGGTGGCACGTTTAATTTGTGATATTTATAAACCAGACGGTACACCATTTGCTGGTGACCCACGCTCTAACTTAAAACGTGTATTACAAGAAATGAATGATTTAGGATTCTCAGATTTCAACTTAGGGCCTGAACCGGAATTCTTCCTTTTCAAATTAGATGAAAAAGGTGAACCAACTTTAGAATTAAATGACCAAGGTGGTTATTTTGACTTAGCACCTACAGATTTAGGTGAAAACTGCCGTCGTGATATCGTACTTGAATTAGAAGATATGGGCTTTGATATCGAAGCATCTCACCATGAAGTAGCACCTGGACAACATGAAATCGACTTTAAATATGCAGATGCGATTACAGCATGTGATAATATCCAAACATTCAAATTAGTAGTTAAGACAATTGCTCGTAAACATAATTTACATGCGACATTTATGCCGAAACCATTATTCGGTTTAAGTGGATCAGGAATGCACTTTAACGTGTCATTATTCAAAGGACCAAAAGAAAATGCGTTCTTTGATGAAAGTGGTGATATGCAGTTATCAGATGATGCACGTCACTTCATCGCTGGTATTATGAAACACGCAAGAGGATTTACTGCGGTATGTAACCCATTAGTTAACTCATACAAACGTTTAGTACCTGGATACGAAGCACCAGTTTACGTTGCATGGAGTGGACAAAACCGTTCTCCATTAATTCGTATTCCATCATCTCGTGGATTATCTACGCGTGTAGAAGTACGTTCAGTTGACCCGGCAGCGAACCCATACATGGCGTTAGCAGTAATTTTACAAGCTGGATTAGATGGTATTAAAAATAAATTAGAAGCACCAGCACCAGTAGATCAAAATATTTATGAAATGAACCGTGAAGAACGTGAAGCTGTTGGTATCGAAGATTTACCATCAACTTTATACACTGCGATTAAAGCAATGCGTGAAGATGGCTTAATGAAAGAAGCATTAGGTGAACATATTTACCGCCAATTCGTAAGATCAAAAGGTATTGAGTGGGATATGTATCGTTTACAGGTAAGTGAATGGGAGATAGAACAATATTTAAAACATTATTAATAAAGATTAAACCGCCAACTATTGTTGGCGGTTATTTTTTTCTTAATTTTTTAATTGTTAATTTAAAAAAAACCACCCGTATCAGGGTGGTACACAAAAAAAATATTAATTTGTAGTAGCTTCTGTAGTGACATCTTCTGTACTTACAGCATCAGATGTTCCATTTTTTGCTTTATTACCGGCATCTTTTGCGGCATCACTTGCATTAGAACCAGCTTCTTTGGCTTTATCAGCAGCATTAGAACCGGCTTCTTTAGCTTTATCAGCAGCATTAGAACCAGCTTCTTTTGCTTTGTTTCCGGCATCCTTTGCAGCATCTTTTGCTTTGTTGCCAGCTTCAGTTGCATCATTTTTAGCTTTATCTACATCTTCTGAGTTACATGCACCAAGAATTAATGTTGATGCAAGTAAAGTACTTCCAATAACTTTGAGATTCATAATATAATGCTCCTTTAAATTGGATAATTTAAGGTTGATTTAACCTTATAATTATATTATTCCCAAAATAAAATTTTATAATCTTTATTATTGATCTGATATTTATTACAGAATAAATATTACTGTTTCTCAATTTTTACTATCACAGCATTTTGTATATTTAATATTTCGCCTTCATTTAAAGTGACATCCGTTTCTTTTTCGTCCTTTATATTTAATGAATAATAGTTTTTGAATTATACGCTCCATTTTCTTCTTTGAAAGTAGAGATACTTGTGAAACCTTCATCAATTGATGTAAATTTATATTCTTCTGGTTCAATATCTTTTCCAACAGTATAAAAACCTTCATCGAAAGTTACTGTATCAACGTTTGCATTGTTATTTTCATTTTCGTTAATATTATTGTCATTAGTTTATAAATATATCAAATATGTATGTTATTTTACACTTTATGAGTTGTATTTACATAAATTTTACACTTAAATAGTATGATAATTATAAAAAAATAATAATATTATTAAAAATGATTAAAAAGGGTATACACATATTGAAACTATCCATAGATTAATATAGAATATGTTGAATGTGGCTAATTATTATTTATATTTATTATGAAAAATATAGAATTAATAGTTTATAAATAAATAAATGGAGGCAGCAAGATGCCAGAAAAAATTAAAAAGCAATTTATTGCATATTCAGAAGCTGTCAAAGAAGACAGCCCGCTGTATAGTTACATCACTAAGCAACTCGCAGAAGAAGAACAATTAATGATAAAGATTAAGCCTCATTTCTTTAATGCATATTTTATTTCTTTATACTTGTCTTCTGTGTTAAAACATCTATATATTTATGAGGATCAATTACGTGATTATTATCTAAACTTTACGAATGATCCAAAGAAACCTTCAAAAGAGATGATAAAAGCATTTCTTGCTTTTCAGGAAACTCATTTTTCAGATATTTTAGGTGACATTCAACGTTATAACTTAAAGAAGAATATTGTTGAACGATCTTCTGTGTTAGTACCAGTTTTTCAGCATATTATTAAGTTAAGTGGACAGGAACAATTTAATGTTGTAGAACTTGGTTCAAAAGGTGGATTATTACTTAATTATGATTGGTATGGCTACACTTTCAATAAAAAAATAGAAATCGGTAATACGAAAGATTTTAATATTAAAGTAAAATTAAATGGTTATGACGAAGGGTTTGATATTTCAAATCTTGCACATCCACATAAAAAAGTGGGTATCACAAAAAATAAGATTGATTTAACACTGGACGATGAGTATTTCTGGCTGATGAGTCTTTATTATCCAGAAGAGACAAAGCGACGTAAGCATTTTATGAAAGCACGCAAAGTATTTCTGGAACATCCTGTTGAAATATTAGAAGGCGATGAGCTTACGCTTTTACCAGATGTACTTGCGACGTTACCAAAAGATGAAGCTGTTATTTTATTTCATATTCATGTGACCAAAAATTGGTCAGATGATAAAAAGCAACAGTTAATGGAAATCATTAGTGGGTTTTCACAAACGCATGAAATATATCATGTTCATCATCAAATTTTTAATAATGATATCTATCTGGATTCTTTTGTCGAGGGTAAATTACAACGTCAAAAACTAGCACATTTTGATTTAAATGCATTGACCATTGATTGGTTACATAATCAAAAAGTGATATTTTAGATTGAGTAATAAAAAACAGCGTGTTTTGCGCTGTTTTTTTATGCCGTAAAATATGCATCATATATGGCTTGTACTGCTTTTCTTTCATCTGTTTCATCTATCCCAAACATCATGCTAATTTCTGAAGACCCCTGATTGATCATCTTCAAGTTAATATTATTCTGTCTGAATGCTTCTGTCGCTTTATTTGCTGTACCAACCTGAGTTTTCATTCCTAACCCAACAATCATGAGAATTGCAATATTCTCTTCTACAGAAATATCATCAACATTAAGTTGATTTTTTATTTCAGTGATCAGTTCATATAAATTATCGTTGAACTGATTTTTTCTAATGATTAAACTGATATCATCAATACCAGATGGCATATGTTCATAAGAAATATGATGGTCTTCAAGTATCGTTAATAACTTTCTTGTGAATCCTATTTCTCTATTCATTAAATACTTAGTCATATTAATACTAACAAAGCCAGAATCACAACTTACACCGACAACACCGCTTGAAGCTCTTGATTTAGTAATCATCGTTCCAGGATGGTCTGGATCGTTTGTATTTTTAATATTGACGGGTATACCTTCTTTGTATAATGGCATCAATGCTTCGTCATGAAAAACATTGAATCCGGCATAGGATAGTTCTCGCATTTCAGCATACGTTAAGTTGTGAATTGAGGCAGGAGTAGCTACAATATTTGGATTTGCAGCATAAATACCCGAGACATCCGTGAAGTTTTCATAAATTTCAGCATGAACACTTCTTGAAATAATCGCTCCTGTTATATCACTTCCTCCTCTTGAGAAAGTGACGCGATCTCCGTTTTCATTTACGCCAAAAAATCCTGGAATAATTATTTTTCCTTCGATGTTTTGAATTACTTTATATATTTTATCATAGCTATCATCTAGTATAATCGCGTTACCGGGTTCGTCTGACACAATCATATTTAATGCTTTCGGAGATAGATAAGTTGTTTTTATACCATTTTGATTATTATATGCAGCTATGAGCTGTGCATTAAAATCTTCACCTGAACTTTTTAGTGCATCAAGTAATCGTAATGGCTGATTATTATAATTTTGTATCAAGTCCAGAAGTTGTGTCTTGAAAAGAGGGGTTAATGATGTCGTTAATCCTAATTCATCTTCTATACTTTCAAAACGGTGAAGAATATCATTTAATTCATTGTCATATTTTTCACTTAGCAGTACTTTATCATATAATTGAATTAATAAGTCAGTTACTTTGACATCTTCAGCATATCGTTTCCCTGGTGCTGAAACAATTACAATTTTTCGTTGCTCATTTTGATTTATTATATTTAGGATTTTCTTTATTTGCTGCGTATTTGCAACACTACTGCCTCCAAATTTACAAACGATCATTAACAACACTCTCTTCTTTTTGTATTTTAAGCTTTACTTTATTAATGACTTAGTTATACTATAAATATAAATCTTTTTCAAGAGTACAATTGTATTTATGAGAGAAACAGGAGGTTGCTATGAAACAATTAAAGATTGGCTTACTCGGACTAGGAACAGTAGGAACAGGTGTTGTTCGTATCATAGAAGAAAATAAAGAACAAATTAAAGAAAAGCTTAATACAGAATTACTTATCACCGCAATCGGTGTTCATAATATAAATAAAAAACGTGATATAGATGTAGAACAATATCACTTAACAACAGATTTAAGATCAATCGTGAATAGCGACATTGATATTCTTATTGAAGTGATGGGTGGAATAGATGACACTTATGAATTAATTAAAGAAGCATTACAGAATAAAATTCATGTGATAACTGCGAATAAAGATTTACTGGCAGATCGATTAGAAGTACTTGAAAATGCGTCCCGTGAATCTGGCGTTTCACTAAAATACGAAGCTGCAGTAGCTGGTGGTATTCCGATTATCAATGCATTGAACTACGGTTTAAGTGCTAATGGTATAACACATTTTATGGGTATATTTAATGGTACAAGTAATTTTATTTTAAGTAAGATGAGTAATGAAGGTCAGTCTTATGAAGAAGCTTTGCGAATTGCTACAGAATTAGGATATGCTGAAGCCGATCCAACAGCAGATGTCGATGGTATCGATGCCCAAAGAAAAGTTGTGATTATGAGCTACTTAGCATTTAATCAATTCAACAAATTACAGGATTGTACTGTAGAAGGTATTCGAGAAGTACGTTTAAGTCATATAGAGCTGGCCAAACAACTAGGGTATCGCATAAAATTAATTGGTAACGGTTTATATGATGGAAAAACTGCTAAGTTGTCTGTAGCACCAACAGCTATTCCACAAACGCACCAATTAGCACATGTTGAAAATGAATATAACGCAATTTATATTGACGGTAATGCAGTAGGCGATACGATGTATTATGGTAAAGGTGCTGGAAGTCTTGCTACTGGTAGTGCAGTAGTTAGTGATTTACTTCATATTATTGAAATGATTGACACAGATAATCATAATTTACCGCTTCATCTTGAAGTAAATACTAAATCAGTACAATCTAATCAATCTCACAATCTGCTGCTAATGATTGATTTGTTTGCTGATAGTAATGTTGAAAAAATGTTAAAAGATATCAAACATTCTCGTTATATTGTTCAGGACGGCATTGTTGCACTTGAATGTAATGAAATAAATGCACAGGATTATGAGACGATTAAAGATTATTTAAATCAATTAAATGAAATATACAAAATATACAGAATCGAAGGTGTTTAGCATGAAAAGATGGAATGGATTACTTGAAGAATACAAAGCCTATTTACCGATAAATGAAAATACACCATTACTCACATTAAACGAAGGTGGCACACCATTAATTCATATGCCATATCTTTCAGAATTACTGGAAAATGAAGTGTATGTAAAAGTTGAAGGTGCAAATCCTACAGGTTCTTTTAAAGATAGAGGTATGGTGATGGCTGTTGCTAAAGCAAAGGAAGAAGGTAAGGAAATCGTTATCTGTGCATCGACTGGTAATACTTCTGCATCTGCTGCAGCATATGCAGCACGTGCTGGATTAAAGACAGTCGTTGTCATTCCAGAAGGTAAGATTGCGATGGGTAAACTTGCACAGGCAATTATTTATGGCGCTGAAATTGTATCGATTGAAGGTAACTTTGATGAAGCGTTAAATATCGTTAGAAAAGTGAGTGAAATAAGAGATGATATCGCACTCGTAAATTCAGTCAATCCATATCGTCTTGAAGGACAAAAAACTGCTGCTTTTGAAGTGATAGAACAACTTGGTGCATCTCCAGATATTTTAGCAATTCCAGTAGGGAATGCCGGAAATATTTCTGCATACTGGAAAGGTTTTAAAGAGTATGCAGAAAAGCATAGTACTTCATTACCTCAAATGTTTGGTTTTCAGGCTGAAGGTGCGGCACCAATTGTAAAAGGTCATGTGATTGACAAACCGGAAACAATTGCTACAGCGATTCGTATCGGAAATCCTGCAAGCTGGAAACTCGCTGAAAATGCACGAGATGAATCTTCAGGTTTAATAGATGCAGTAACTGATGAAGAAATTTTAGCAGCTTATCAACTCATTACGAGTAAAGAAGGTGTATTTGCTGAACCAGGTAGTAACGCAAGCATCGCCGGATTAATTAAGACCCATAAAGCAGGTAAACTCCCGAAAGGCAAAAGAATCGTCGCAGTATTAACAGGTAACGGACTAAAAGATCCACAAACAGCGATAGATACAATTGAAGTACAACCTAAAGTATTAAAAAATGAAGAAGAAGCTATCATAAAATATATTGAGTCGGTGATTTAAATGTTATATATAAAAGTACCCGCATCTACATCGAATTTAGGACCAGGATTTGATTCATTGGGGATGGCGGTTAATCTGTATTTAGAATTAGAAGTTTCTGAAAGTGACGTATGGAATATCCAGCATTTTGGTGAGGAACTTGCCGGTTTAGAAAATAATGAGGAGCATTATATACGTAAATACTGTTCATATTTTATGGAAAAATTTAATTTACAAACAAAATCCTTTTCTGTTGTTATGCATACAGATATTCCATTAGCAAGAGGTTTAGGTAGTTCAGGTTCAGCTTTAATTGCGAGCCTTGAAATCATTGATTATTTTTATGATCTTAATTTGTCGAAAGAGGAAAAAGTAAGTCTATTATCTGAAATTGAAGGTCACCCCGACAATGTTGCACCAAGTGTATTGGGTGGTGTAGTGGTAGGCTATTATAATGCACATCTCAATACTACAAGCACATTACAGGTTCCTGTCATTGAATGGCCGATTATGGTGGTTATTCCAGACTATGAACTAAAAACAAGTGAAGCACGTGAAGCCTTACCTGCAAGCTTACAATATAGTAAAGCTGTTGAAGCAGGTGCAATTGGAAATATGCTCATTGCAGCATTGTACGCAAAAGATTACGTTACTGCTGGTCAAATGATGATGCAGGATGTATACCATGAACCATATCGTAAACATTTAGTGCCACATTATGAAATGGTGAGAGCAGCAATTACCGGAGATTGTTATGCATTTTTAAGTGGTGCAGGTCCGTCCATCTTTGTCGTATGTCACCCAGATCATTTCAATGAAAACTTTAAACAACTCAATCAGTTACAAAATTGTGAAGTTAAACACATTCAAGTTGATGTAAATGGTGTTATCGCATACGAAAAATAATCATTTTATGATACGATAACTGTATTAAATGATATGGAGTGAAGAAAATGCAATATAAAATGATTGTTTTAGATATGGATGATACACTTTTAACATCTGACAATACTATTCTGGATTCAACGAAAGAAGTATTAATTGAGGCACAGAAAAAAGGCATCAAAGTAGTACTTGCATCTGGAAGACCAACTGGTGGTATGCTTGATGCTGCAAAAACTTTAAAACTTGCTGAATATGGATCATACATCTTAAGCTATAATGGGGCTGAAGTAACAGATATGCAAACAGGAGAACGTATTGCAGAGACATATGTCAGCAAAGCGTCGTTCGATGAAGTTTATGATTATTTAAAGGCACGTGATGTCTTTGTATTAACATATATCGATAACACAATCGTTTATGAAGGCACACATGAATATATGAATGTTGAACATGAATTAACAGGTCTGCCGATGCAGCCTGTTGATGATTTGAAAGCATTTGTACAGAATAATGTTCCGAAATTAATGGGTGTTGATGATATCGATAAAATTAGTGCGATGAACGAGACAATCGGTGGTAAATTTAACGATGATATCCATGCTACAACTTCTAAACCATTCTTCCTTGAGTTTATGAATAAAAATGTATCTAAAGGTAAAGTTTTAAAACAGCTTATTGATAAGTTAGGCATTCAACCAAGTGAGGTTATGGCTTTCGGAGATAGTAATAACGATAAGGATATGCTTGAATTTGCAGGACTTGGTGTTGCGATGGGTAATGCAAATGACAATATAAAAGCAATCGCGGATGTTATTACAGATGATCATAATCAGGATGGAATCGCACGCATTGTTAAACAATATCTATAATAATACAACGCAGGTCATTAAATTTATTATGACCTGCGTTTTTTCAACGGTTATATTGATATCCTTTTAAAAGTGCATAAACGATGTCTAGTATAGGGGTATTGAGTTGATGATGTCTAGCACGTGTATAAATATACCCCTGAATAAACTCAAATTCTGTTAATGCATTTTCTTGTACATCATAATACATCGATGTGCCCATATGATCAGGATAGCCATTATATATATTTAATATTTCATCTATCGTATCATCGTTAAATGTTAATCCATCTTTATTTGCCACTTTGATCCCTTCTTTTAATAACTGATTTAAAACTTGATTAACTTCCTCTACTTTTAATACTTGTGCGGTATTTTTTGTTAATGCTGTCATTGAGTTAATGCCAAGATTAACAAGCAGTTTAAACCAGATTTGTTGAAGATAATCATCGCTAATCGTTATATCAAGGTCTGTATTTAGAAATATCGATTGCAGTTTTTTAGTATGCGCATTGTTCGGCAATACAAGTTGATTATCTCTAAAATATATTACGATATCATCTTTTTTCTGTCCGCTAATATAGACGACAGCATGGAAGGTGTTAGGATGCGTTATTCGCTCTGTTTGAGAGTAACCATTCTGGCAAATGATAATAGTTGTTTCAGGGTGCGTTATATTATCAATATAGGGTATTATGTCTTTTAATGTATAAGCTTTTGTTGTAATAAATATGACGTCGTATTTTTTAGATGATTCTTTTAGCATTTGTGTTTTGTAGGGTAACGATATTTTTTTATTATCTATTTGTAAGTTGATGTCTCTGTTATTTGTCGCAAATATATCGATATTAAGAGATTTATCGTTTGATATTAGATGCAGTAAAATACTTCCGACAGCACCAGCACCAATAATTGCTATATTCTTCATCATAATTCTCCTCGTATAATAAATTATTTCATTAATATATTATTATATTAAACTATACACATACTCAATTACACACTATAATGTATATACTATGAAAAAAGGTGTGAAGAATTTGAGAACAACTCAAGATTTATACAAGATGAAACAGAACGGTGAAAAGATTACGATGCTGACTGCATATGATTTTCCAAGTGCAAGACAAGTTGAAAAAGCAGGTATTGATACGATACTTGTTGGAGATAGTCTTGGTATGACAGTGTTAGGATATGAAACGACAGTGCAGGTTACACTAGATGACATGATTCATCACGGACGTGCAGTAAGACGAGGAGCACCGAATACTTTTGTTGTTGTAGATATGCCAATCGGCAGTGTTGGAATTGATATGGCTCAGGATTTAAATCATGCATTAAAGCTCTATCAGACGACAAATGCCAATGCAATCAAAGCGGAAGGTGCACATTTAACCGAATTCGTTTCACGCTGTACACAAATTGGAATCCCAGTAGTTGCACATTTGGGTTTAACACCTCAGTCTGTTGGGGTAATGGGGTATAGTGTTCAGGCGAAGACAAAAGATGCTGCTGCGCAATTAATTGAAGATTGTAAAGCGATGGAGGCTGCAGGTGCCATCATGATCGTATTAGAAGTGATTCCAAGTGACTTAGCTGAAACAATTAGTCAAACGGTGAATATTCCGATTATCGGTATCGGTGCAGGAAATGGTACGGACGGGCAAGTACTTGTATATCATGATATATTACAATATGAGCAAGATCACCGTGCGAAATTTGTTAAAGTTTATGGTGACTTCTCGACAGGCGTAGATGCGATAAAACAATTTAATGAAGAAGTAAAATCAGGCATATTCCCGAGTGAGGAATACACATACAAAGCAAAAATAATGGATGAATTAAATAAAGGTGAGGTTTAAAATTGACAGTAAAAGTAAAGACGATAAAAGAAATGCAAAGTATCGTTAAGACATTAAAAAGAGAGAATAAAAGTATCGGATTCGTACCTACGATGGGTGCACTACATGAAGGTCATATGACGTTGATGAAACGTGCACAGCAAGAAAACGATATAGTTATTGCAAGCGTGTTTGTTAATCCTTTGCAATTTGGACCAAATGAAGATTATGATGATTATCCAAGACAAATCGATCAGGACCAAGCATTTTTAGCTGAGAACGGTATTGATTATGTATTTGCGCCAGAACCAGAAGAAATGTATCCAAGTCCATTGCAAATACAACTGACAGTAGGTGCGATGGCGCAAGTATTAGAAGGTGCGAAACGACCTGGACATTTTGATGGTGTTGTTACAGTTGTAAATAAATTATTTAATATAATTCAGCCAGATCAAGCTTACTTCGGTAAAAAGGATGCACAACAGCTTGCAATTATTGAACAGATGGTTGCTGAAATGAATCATCCGATAGATATAGTAGGCATTGATATCGTTCGTGAACAGGATGGGTTAGCGAAAAGTTCGAGAAATGTGTATTTAACTGAAACAGAAAGAATAGAAGCTGTGGCACTTTCACAAAGTTTACAGGTTGCAAAAACTTTATTTGATAACGGTGAGCGAAATGTTGAAGTAATTGAAGCTGCAATAAAAGAATATTTAACAGCGCATACAGCTGGTAAGATTGATGAAGTTGCAATTTATAGTTACCCTGAATTAAAACAAGTTGAAATAATTGATACACAAGTATTTATTTCTTTAGCAGTGAAATACAGTAAAGCACGTTTGATTGATAATATTATTTTAAAGGATGATAAATAAGTGATTAGAACAATGATGAACGGTAAGATTCACCGTGCACGCGTTACAGAAGCAAATTTAAATTATGTTGGCAGTATTACAATAGATCAGGACATATTGGATGCAGTTGATATTTTACCTAATGAAAAAGTTCAAATCGTAAATAATAATAACGGTGCGCGTCTTGAAACGTATGTTATTTCAGGAGAAAGAGGAAGTGGTGTTATTTGTTTAAATGGTGCTGCAGCCCGTTTAGTACAAGTTGATGATATTATTATCATTATTTCTTATGCACAATTAAACGAAGAAGAATTGAAACATCACGAACCTAAAGTGGCAGTAATGGATGAGAATAATAAGATTAAGTCATTGTTGCATGAAACTGCACATACAATCGTTTTATAAATAAAGAGACGTCTTTTGACGTCTCTTTATTTTGGAGTATGTGTCCATGTATTGCTTCCGCGTAGTCGTTTTGTATGCGCAAATAGATTATCAGCTGCATAATCTTCATTTGTGTATACTGAAATATCATAAAATACCATATGATCTTCAAATGGTTCAGAGAGATAAGTATCTTTTAAATGTTCAAATAGACGGTGCATTGCTGTACTATCTAAACTTGGATATTCTCTTAATATTTTTTTGATGATTTGTCCATTCTTTTCGTAGACACCTTGTACGACAATAACAAATTTTTCATCTGTTTTTAATACATTATCAAATAGGTTCGTTTGTCCTGCACTCATCCTAATCACTCCTTTGTTACTATAATTATACAAAGAAACCCTTTACAATGTACAGTACATTGTAAAGGGTGATTTTATAGCTGATGTTCATCTAAATTAATTTTTTGAGCTGGGATAACATTAACTTTACGTATAACTTTATAAGAGAAATATACGGCTAACGCAATAATTAACGGTAAGAATGATTCAAACACTTTAACCCAGTTCATTGCCTGAATATCAGCAAATGATTGACCAATCATCAAAAATGCAATTGTTATGAGAACAATTATCGGACCGACTGGATATAGTGGTGCTTTAAATGGTAACAGCTGATCAACACTTTTTCCTTGTGCTTTTATTGCCTGACGTAATCTTATGTGACTGATAATACTAATTGACCAAACAATCAAGACAAGTGAACCGACCATGCTTAGTAGCTTACCATAACCACCCATATTTATATTGGCATATATTAATATGATAATGATAAATGCTGTTGTTACAAGTAACGCATTGAACGGCATTTTATTCTTATTTAAATTCCCTAAGAAACGAGGAGCCTTACCATCCTGACTTAAAGAAAAGAGTAATCTGCTCGTTGCATATAAACCTGAGTTACCAGCACTTAATACAGCTGTTAAGATAATAGTATTCATAACTGACGCTGCAAACAGAATGCCGACCTTTTCAAAGATAATCGTAAATGGACTCATCGCAACATCGCTATTTTGATTTAATAATCTCGGGTCTGTATAAGGAATAATACAAGCGATAATAAATATTGAACCGATGTAGAATAATAAAATTCTCCAGAAAACTTGTTTGATTGCTTTCGGCATTGATTCTTGTGGGTTTTCTGATTCTCCTGCAGTTACAGCAACTACTTCAGTACCACCAAAAGAGAAACCAGCAACAACGAGTACCCCAAGTAAACCAAGAATGCCATTATGGAAAGGTGCATCTCCGATAGTGAAATTTTTAAATCCAATAGGTTCTCCACCGATAATCCCGAAGATTAATAATAATCCCATGATTAAGAAGATAATAATTGTAGTAACTTTAATAATACTGAACCAGTATTCAGCTTCACCAAATGATTTTACTGAAAATGCATTTAATGCAAATAATAAAGCTAAAAATATAAGACACCATATAAAAGGATGAAGACCTCCAAAAATTTTCCAGTAACTTAATACTTGTGAAGCAGTTAAAATATCAACACTTGTTACTAAACTCCAGATAATCCAATATAACCAGCCTACTGTAAACCCGGCAGCAGGATCAATAAAGCGACTTGCATAAGCATTAAATGCCCCAGATACAGGATAAAATGTAGCAAGTTCTCCGAGTGCTGTCATCAGAAAATATATCATAATTCCGATAATTGCATATGCGACGATTGCACCACCAGGACCTGCCTGTGAAATTACAGCACCACTTGCCATAAATAGACCTGTACCAATAGAGCCTCCGATCGCAATCATGGATATATGACGCGTTTTTAAATCTCTGTCCATCTGCTTCTTTTCCATAACAACACCTAACTTTCTTCCGTTGATTTATAAAGATAAAAGTAATATGTTTTATATTGTATGACTATTCTAAAAATTTATCAAGCAAAAGTTTTAATGCGTCTATGCTTTCATGTACTAAAGTATAGATAGATCGCTTAATGCCGGCATTTTCACTATTAAAAAATTCAAGAAATAATTAAATTGCTTTATTATATATTCTAGATTATAATAATTATAAATAAGACTTGTTCTTATCGTTATCAACAAGGAGGAAAAAATATATGACAGAAAATAATAATCATTTAAGAGGTTTGTTTGGTGCACCAGTTGGCGATAGAGAAAATTCTATGACAGCAGGTCCTCGTGGCCCATTAGTTATGCAGGATATTTTCTTTTTAGAGCAGATGGCACATTTTGATCGAGAAGTTATTCCTGAAAGAAGAATGCATGCAAAAGGTAGTGGCGCTTATGGTACTTTTACAGTAACGCATGATATTACTCAGTATACAAATGCTAAGATTTTTAGTGAAGTTGGTAAACAAACACAAATGTTTGCTCGATTTTCAACGGTAGCAGGTGAACGTGGTGCGGCTGAAGCAGAACGTGATATCCGTGGATTTGCACTAAAATTTTATACTGAAGAAGGTAACTGGGATTTAGTCGGTAATAATACACCGGTATTTTTCTTCCGTGATCCTAAGTTATTTGCTAGTTTAAATCATGTTGTAAAAAGAGATCCAAGAACAAATATGCATAATCCGGAAAGTAACTGGGATTTCTGGACATCATTACCTGAAGCTTTACACCAAGTTACTATATTAATGAGTGATCGTGGTATTCCAAAAGGATTCCGTCATATGCATGGATTTGGTTCTCATACTTACAGTATGTATAACGATGCTGGAGAGCGTGTATGGGTGAAATTCCATTTCAGAACTGAGCAAGGCATTGAAAATTTAACTTCAGAGGAAGCAGCACAAATTATTGCTACAGATCGTGAATCAAGTCAACGTGACTTATACAATGCGATTGAAGCGGGTGATTTCCCTAAATGGAAAATGTATATTCAGGTGATGACTGAAGAACAAGCAAGAAATCATAAAGATAATCCATTCGATTTAACGAAAGTATGGTATAAAGGTGAGTACCCATTAATACCAGTTGGGGAATTTGAATTAAATAGAAATCCTGAAAATTATTTTGCAGAAGTGGAACAAGCAGCATTTGCACCGACAAATATTATTCCAGGTTTAGATTTTTCACCTGATAAAATGTTACAAGGTAGATTATTCTCTTATGGTGATGCGCAAAGATACCGTTTAGGTGTTAACCATCATCAGATTCCTGTAAATGCGCCTAAAGCAGTTACAGGGGGATGTCCATTTTCTAGAGATGGTGCAATGCGTGTAGATGGTAATTTAGGTAGTCATACAAATTATTATCCTAATCAATATCAACACCATCAAGATGATGCAAAGTATAAAAAACCTGCATTAGCAATTGATAGTGCAGTATATGAATGGAACTTTAGAGAAGATGATGATAATTATTTCGAACAACCTGGTAGATTATTTAATATATTATCTCCAGAAGAACAAAAACGTTTATTTATCAATACAGCTAATGAAATGAAAGAAGTTTCAACACCAATTAAACACCGTCATATTAGAAACTGCTATAAAGCAGATCCATTATACGGACAAGGTGTAGCAGCTGCCATGAATATTGATATTAATGAAGTTGATTTAGTAGGGGAATAAAAGTATTTTTAAAGCCTGCACCCAATTTGGGTGCAGGTTTTGTTTGTATTAATTGAAAGTGTCGTCAAAAGAAGTTTGAAGTCACTTACTTAGTGAAAATGAAAAAGGGATTTGAGTAAGTGTCGTCAAAAGAAGTTTGAAGTCACTTACTTAGTGAAAATGAAAAAGGGATTTGAGTAAGTGTCGTCAAAAGAAGTTTGAAGCCACTTACTTAGCGAAAATGAAAAAATGGTTTGAGTAAGTGTCGTCAAAAGAAAATTGAAGCCAC
This sequence comes from Macrococcoides goetzii, assembly GCF_002742385.2. GTDB lineage: Bacteria > Bacillota > Bacilli > Staphylococcales > Staphylococcaceae > Macrococcoides > Macrococcoides goetzii. The sequence continues at coordinate 628,019 of NZ_MJBI02000001.1, read as the reverse complement.
TTACTTATTAAATCTCTATAATTATGATCAATAATATGTTCAGACAGCATGAATGTAATTAAAATAGGCATCCGCAACCGGATGCCTTGTGTCGTATTGATATATAAACGCAAAAATATTGCACGTTTAACGATAATTATTTAGTTTCACGATGTAAAGTGTATTTTTTTAATCTTGGGCTGTATTTCATTAATTCAATACGCTCAGGATTATTTCTTTTATTTTTCTTTGTAATATAGTTACGATCTCCACATTCTGTACAAGCTAAAGTTACATTTACTCTCATTTTTATACTCTCCTTTAAATTTTATTTAATATTTTATAAAACAACATCGACTTCAACTGGTTCAGCAACTGTGAACTGTGGAAGCGGATCATTAAATGTTGACCAATCTTGTTTCATCTCATCATCAGTTAACAGGCAATCATCTAAATCCTGAATAATTTGTTCTTTATTCATCTCAATGCCAATGAATACGAGCTCAGTTTGACGGTCACCAAATTCATGATGCCATCTGTCTTTCAATGTAGGGTCTTCCTGCATTTCTACTTTAATATCTGCTTCATTATAAGTTGCAATCCATTCACCGGCACCTTGTATTTGCATAGAATTTCCTGCCTGAGAAAGTAAGCCGCACATATTATTTCGAGATGCTAGCCAGAAGAAACCTTTTGAACGAATAATATCTAATGAAAAATGTTCGAGGAAATGCATAAATCGCTCTGGATGGAATGGACGCTGCCTTCTATAAACAAATGAAGCTATCCCGTATTCTTCTGTTTCAGGTGTGTGTTCTTCATTTAATTCTTTTATCCAGCCTGCTGCCTGACTGGCTTTTTCGAAATCAAATAGACGTGTATTTAAGATGTTATCTAGCGCAATATTTGAATTTTCAGTTCGATAAATTTTAGCTTCTGGATTCAATTGATGGAGCAATGCTTCTAATTCTTTTAAATCTTCAATGTGTACGAGGTCACATTTATTTAATAGAATGACATTTGCAAATTCAATCTGATCGATTAATAAATCAATGACTTCACGTGTGTCAGATTCGTCATTCGCCATTTTACGATCAATTAGTGAATCACCTGATGCATAGTCGTCCCAGAATCGGTTAGCATCTACTACGGTTACCATTGTATCTAAAATTGTATTATCAGCTAAATTTATATTGAGCACTTCATCATTTAAAGTTAATGTTTGTGCAACAGGTACAGGTTCTGAAATACCTGTAGATTCAATAACGATATAGTCTAGCTGATTGTTTTTTACTAATTTATCAATTTCGATTAATAAATCTTCTCTTAATGTGCAGCATATACAACCGTTTTGAAGTTGTATCATTTTTTCGTCTGTACGTGACATGTGAACTAAGTCAGCATCGACATTCACTTCACTCATATCATTAACAATTACCCCGATTTTTTTATTTTCGTTATTGGTAAGGATATGATTGAGCAATGTCGTTTTACCACTGCCTAAGAAACCACTTAATACTGTAATAGGTACTTTCAAAATCTTGCCTCCAATTCGTAATCTTTACGATTTATAATGATACGCCTTGAATGAATTTTTGTAAAGCTTTTTTATTAATTTTTTCTTAATACTTTTCTTCAATATAATGGTGATGTTACTTGTTATAATAAATTGTATTTATATAGACCTTTATATTGGATTAAAATGACATAAGGATAAAAAATAAAAAATTAGTGATTGATTTCTTATTGAATAAGGTTTAGAATGTTAAAGCGTAATGATTACGAAATAGGAGATGAACGTATGAAGAAGTTATTTTCATTATTATTAATTGCAACATTAGTATTGATGGCTGCATGTGGTAATAAAAGTAGTGTGAAAGAGTCTGGCGATAAACTACAGATTTATACTACAGTCTTTCCATTTAAAAGTATGATAGAACAAATTGGTGGTGATCATGTCACTGTATCGAGTATCTATCCAAATGGTATCGATATACATACATATGAACCAACACAAAAAGATACGATGCGTATTGCAAAAAGTGACATTTTCTTTTATACAGGTGATGAATTAGATCAGGTAAGTGCTAAAATAGCACAAGTTATTAACAAAAAGGATAAGACAGTTCAACTTGCAAAAGATATCGATGATAATGATTTATTAGCAGGAGAGGAACATGATCATGATCATGAAGCGGAACATGAACATGAGCATGACCATGGCGCACATGACCCACATGTTTGGCTTGATCCAGAAATGAATAAATCATTTGCAAAAGTGATTAAAGATGAATTAGTTAAAAAGGATAAAGCGCATGAAAAAGAATACACAAAAAACTATGAAAAACTTGTAAAAGATATCGATGAAATAGATAAACAGCTAAAAACAATTATAAAAACTAAAAAGCAGGATACAGTATTTATTTCACATGATTCAATAGGCTATCTTGCTAAACGTTACGGCTTTAAACAGGAAGGAGTTTCAGGTATGAATAATGAAGAGCCGTCTCAAAGTGATATTATTAACATGATTAATAATATTAATAAATCTAAAGCAACAGTAATCCTATATGAACAAAATATTCCTACAAAAACAGTTGATATTATCAAAGATAAAACGAATGCTACTGCTGTGCCATTCCACAATATGGCTGTGTTAACAGATAAGGATAAAAAAGATGTAACATATCAGGATCTCATGAAAATAAATATTGATTCATTAGATAAAGCACTTAACAATAAATAATAGTTTTAAAAAGTATATTAATGATTGAAATTTGGGTTCGGTATATCCGAACTCAAATTTTTTATTTTACATGTATAATATGGTATGCTATATTATAAATCGTAATAATTACGATTTAGGAGATGTAGATGATGAAACAAATTCCAGTAACAGTTTTAAGTGGTTATCTAGGAGCAGGCAAGACAACGTTATTAAATCATATTTTAAATGAAACAAAGGATATGAAGTTAGCAGTTATCGTCAATGATATGAGTGAAGTAAATATAGATGCAGATTTAATTGCAAATGGTAGTGAGTTATCTAGGACAGATGAAAAGCTGGTCGAACTTTCTAATGGATGTATTTGTTGTACACTCAGAGAAGATTTATTAATTGAAGTTAAGAAACTAGCGCTAATGGGTGATATAGATTATATCATTATTGAATCAACAGGCATTTCTGAACCTGTACCTGTTGCTCAGACCTTCTCATATATTGATGAGACCTTAGGAATTGATTTAACTGAATTTAGCAGACTTGACACTATGGTAACAGTAGTGGATGCAAATCGTTTTATGAAACATTTTAAATCAGGAGATTCTTTGTTAGACCGTAAAGAAGCAGTAGGTGATGCAGATGATCGTTCTATTGCTGATTTATTAATCGATCAAATTGAATTTTGTGATGTACTTATATTAAATAAAATTGATTTAGTTGATGAAGTTGATAAGGAAAAACTAATCCAGGTGTTGAGAACACTTCAACCCACAGCGCGTTTTATTGAAACAAGTCATTCAAAGGTAGCTCCTAAGGAAATAATGAATACAAATTTATTTGATTTTGAAACGGCTGCTAATTCTGCAGGATGGATTAAAGAACTGACAGAAGGTGGACATCATACGCATACACCAGAAACAGAGGAGTATGGTATAAGTTCAATTGTTTATCATAGAACATTACCTTTTCACCCGAAACGTTTTTATGATTGGTCACAATCAATGGATGAATCAATTGTCAGAGCAAAAGGAATAGCATGGCTCGCAAACTATAATACTGTCGCATGTTTATTCTCACAAGCAGGGCCGTCAGTAGAAATTAATCCTGTAACATTTTGGGTAGCTGCAATGCCAAAAGAAGAACGCGATAGAATTTTAAGTGAACGTCCAGAAGTATTACAGGACTGGGATTTGGAATATGGTGACAGACATACTAAAATTGTGATTATTGGAACTGATTTAGAACAAGAAAGAATAACAGCAGAACTTGATGCATGCTTATTAAAAATGAATGAAATTGATGAAGCGTGGAAAAGTTTTGCTGATCCTTATGGATGGCAAATCAGAAAAATATAAACAAAAGGAGAAATTATGGCTAAAAAATCTAAAATTGCAAAAGAAGCTAAAAGACAAGCATTAGTAGAACAATATAGAGAGAAAAGGGAAGCATTAAAAGCAGCAGGAGATTACGAGGGTCTTCAAAAATTACCAAGGGACTCAGCACCTTCAAGACTTACGACACGTTGCCAAGTTACTGGAAGACCGAGAAGTGTTTATCGCAAATTCGGTTTATCAAGAATCGCTTTCAGAGAACTAGCGCATAAAGGACAAATTCCAGGCGTGAAAAAAGCGAGCTGGTAAGATTAGTATTTAATTAGAAGAAAGACGAATGAGTAATTTTATCTCATTCGTCTTTCTCATTGTATTTAACTTTACTTTTATTTTAAACAGTAGTAAAGTTTCCTTTGGACAAATGATAATAATAAAATTTTTTAATAAAAAATTACTATTATTTGTAAAATATTAAAATTGATTAGAGGTTTTATTTATGCAGGATGTATTTGATTATGAAGATATTCAACTGATACCTAATAAATGTATCGTAAAAAGTCGTTCGGAATGTGACACATCAGTTCAGTTTGGTCCATTACGCTTTCGAATACCGGTTGTACCAGCAAATATGCAGACAGTTATCAATGAAGAACTTGCTGAGATGTTTGCAAAAAATGGCTATTTTTATATAATGCATCGATTTGATGAGGCAGCAAGATTACCATTTATCAAAAAAATGCATGAAAAAGGTTTATATGCATCGATTTCTGTGGGTGTAAAATCAGCTGAGTATGATTTTATTAAAACACTTGCAGATGAGAATATTGTCCCTGAATATATAACAATTGATATTGCACATGGTCATTCTGATCAGGTCATTGAAATGATTCATCATATTAAGAAGTTGATACCGGAAACATTCCTGATAGCAGGTAACGTTGGTACACCAGAAGCGGTTCGTGAACTTGAAAATGCAGGAGCAGATGCTACTAAAGTTGGTATCGGACCAGGTCGGGTGTGCATTACAAAGATAAAAACTGGCTTCGGAACGGGTGGATGGCAAATTGCAGCATTAAGATTATGTTCAAAAGCTGCGCGTAAACCATTAATTGCCGATGGTGGCATTCGTACGCATGGCGATATCGCCAAATCGATTCGTTTTGGTGCTTCTATGGTGATGATTGGATCATTACTTGCGGCACATGAAGAATCACCAGGTGAAACGATAGAAAAAGAGGGTAAACACTATAAAGAATATTTTGGTAGTGCATCAGAATTTCAAAAGGGCATACGTAAAAATGTCGAAGGTAAAAAGCTATTCGTTGAACATAAAGGTTCCTTAAAAGAGAAACTCATAGAAATGGAACAGGATTTACAATCATCAATTTCATACGCAGGTGGAAAAGACCTTAAAGCAATAACAACGGTAGATTATGTTATTGTGAGAAACTCTATATTTAATGGAGATACAGATTATTAAACAATTCGTACAGAAAAAGAATTAAATTTGATATAATTAAAAACATACACGCTGTGTATGTTTTTAATTTATAGAGGTGTTACATGAAGCAAATATTGTCATTATGCTTAGTAATAATATTTATACTTATATTTCCGATTAGTTTTCTTCAATTATCCGATAATATTATTTTGAATATAAAGTCTGAACTACGTGAAATGATTAAAGAAAATCATTTACTGACTGAAAAGCCGGAAAAAGCAAAAAATATAAATGTCGGAAAAATTAAAATGGGGATGACCCAATCACAAGTTAATCGTATTTTAGGTAAACCGCATGAACAATTGTTAAATGAATACCAACAGTACTGGACGGTCTATCATAGAGATTATGATGACTTTATGCTGGTTATGTATTTAAATGGTAAGGTGAGTGGTGTCTATTCCAATCAGAATATGATCGTAACTGATAATGGTTTAAAATATGGTATGACACGTGAAAATGTTGAAAAGAAACTAGGTCAACCATTGAATGTTTTTCAAGGCAAAGATTATCAACTTGCTTTAGACAATAAAGAAAGTGCGATTTACGAGGAAGGACAGTACTTTGTTACAATTTATTATGATAAGTATCGTAATAATACAGTAAGTGGAATAAAAATTATTAATAAGTCAATTGATCAGTTAAAGCAAAATTATTATGCTTATCCAAATGATAATTTAGAGAAAGATTATGCAAGGTTACACTTTGAGTTAACAAATGCAACAAGAAAAATGTTTGGTAAGCAAATGCTGAATTTACATCCAGAAATTGCAAAAGTTGCATCTGCACACGCAAAAGATATGGCAGAACATCATTATTTCAGTCATACCAATAAACAGAATGAAACACCATTTGACCGTATTAAAAAAGCAAACTTAAATTATAGTGTCGCTGGTGAAAATATCGCTTACGGTCAAGTATCACCCATCGAAGCGCATCATGGATTGATGAATAGTTTAGGTCATAGAAAAAATATTCTGAAACAGGATTATATGAGCTTAGGTGTAGGAATAGCATTCAATGACAACAATCAGCCATACTATGCAGAAAACTATATTACGCAATACAAATAAGAACATCATTTATTTAAAAAAGGAGTTTCAAATGAAAGAAAAAATATCTGCATCATTATTAATAACAACTGAAGACAAAATTTTAGTACAGGATTTTGGTAATAAACAGATGAAATTACCGAGTGTCGTAAAATCAGGTCAATCAACAATTAAAGATACTGCAGAACAATTTGCACGTAAATTAAATCACGATATTAAAGTTGGGGGTATATTGTTTGTCGTAGAAGAGAAAAAAGAATTCAAGACATGGTTATCGAAAACGATGGCCAATGATACCGCATTTGTGTTTAACGCTAAAAATAAACAAGAATTTAAAGTTCGTGCACCATATGCCTGGTTAGACTTTGACTATTTAGATCAACTTGATATCGCAGATGAGTTAAAACATTTAATTGTTTCAAACCAAGTGATAAAATCAAGTGTGCCACTTATAAATTTACACAAATAAAAAGAGCAGAGGGAGAATAAATGAAATCATACTGGATTAATGTACCTGTTGCAGATGTGAAAGCATCAACTGAATTTTTTAGAAATATTGGTTTTGAGATTAACGAAGAACGTTCAAATGATGATACATTAGCTGGAATAATGGTAGGGAAACAAGTAATTTGTTTATTTAGAAAAGATGTTCTGGAAGGCTTTATGGGACGTGAAAGTAGAAGAAGCTCTGATTATCCTGAAACGATTATTTCTTTTGGTATGGAGAGTGAGGAAGCAGTTGATGAATTAGCAAGCTTAATAGAACAAAATGGAGGGAAATTATTGAGTCCTCCAGGTAAGAAAAATGGTTATTATGGTATAATGTTTGCAGATTTAGATGATCATTTATTCAATGTTATCGTAATGTAGAAATAAAGGCAGGAATTATTATGTATCGTTTTATCGTAATATTATTATTATTAATGAGTTCTTTATTACTGATATTTACACCATATATACATGGAAGAGGTCAAATTAATTTATACGTACAGATGCTTTTGTATGTCACGACTTTACTTGGATTATATATGAGTGCTTTATTTGGTAATGTAAGTCATAGAAAGTTATTTGTTGGATTATATCTTATCATTGTGATATTAATTATTTCAATGCATACATTCAACTTCTGGATAGCAAAATAAAAACCAGGAACTTATCATATTAGGATAAGTTCCTGGTTTCATATTAATGTGCTAACATTTCTTCTTTTACTTCTTCACCTTTTAAATCACTTGGATAATATGTTGGCCAATTATCCATTTCTTTGAGTAACTGTGCACGATCATTACCCATATATATATGGTAGTGTAATGCTTTTTCAGGTGCGATAATATGGTCGCTAAATTGTATAAATTTTGGTGCTGCTTCATCACCGCTCACTTTTTTAAAGATAAATCGTACACCACGGTTGCCTGCTTCATAAGTTAATATTTCTTTACCATCATATGTGTATTCAGCTGTCGATTTTTCTTTTCCTTTATAAAATGATATTGCTTTTTCACCGATATTAATTCGTGTTACATCAGTCTTATAGCCCTTAGTATAATATGCTTTATATTCCTTAGCAGATTTTGAATCATCTTCTTCTGCTTTATGTTTAAATACATCATCTAGCGTTCCATCTTTTAAATAAGGATATACGGATTGCCAATCGCCTTCCCAATCTGTTAATGGACGATCTTTAACTTGATCATCTTTAAAAATACCTTTATAAATATTTTCTTCTTCTTTCGTCATTGCATGACCACCATGTGAGTGACCGTGATCGTGAGCATGTTCACTTTCTTCATGTTCATGTTCATGTTCATGTACATGTTCTTTTGAAGTCGTTTTCTCATTCGTTGCTTTAGAAGTTGTCTCAGTCTTATGTGCTTGTTCTTTATCATTTTCAGTGTTAGCATCCTGACAACCTACTAATAATACACCTAATGATAAGATTCCTAATCCTTTTAACATACTTTGCTTCATAATATTTCTCCTTTTCGTAATCATTACGATTTAATACTAAAGCAAAGCGATATCATTGTAAATAGGAATTATTACTATTTAAACAAAAAGTTAAATAAATTATGAAAAGATGGTATGATGAACAACATATAATATAGTAAAGAAGGGTTGAAATGTCTAACTATCATATCAAGATACTCGTTTTGTTTATATATGCATTCATATTATTCATATGTCGTTATGGCTTAATGATCATTAATGATAAAATAACGATATTATTGCTCGTATTAGGATTTGGGGCTGTGGCGTTATTAAATAAGAGGGAATAAGTAGCAAATATTAAAAATGAATAAGCAGAAAAAAAGCTTAAGGAAAATGTGCGAATACACATTGTCTTAAGCTTTGTTTAATTTGATAAAATTTTAATTAGTAACGATCGATAACCTCAACGTCTTTTGGCATAAAGAGTGCAAGAATAAGATAGATTGTAAATGTTGGGATATGTACAGTTAAGAATGAAACAAGAATAAAGATAACACGGAGTAGTGTTGAATCCATGTTTAAATATTCAGCAAAACCGCCTAATACACCCGCCAAATATCTATCAGTTGTAGAACGTGTTAATTTTCTTTGCATGTTATTCGCCTCCTTAACTTCATTATATCAAGCATAAAGAAAGTTATAAAATTTCTGAAGTGAAAAAGTGAAATATTTGTATGTTCTCATGAATTGTTGTAAAATATTAGTAGCTAATTTAATATAAATTGTCACTTCCTGTATTAAAAACAAATACATCGATGTTTGATTCATTTCATTTTGGGTATATTTTATAAGTAAGCCTTTTATAATGGTTTGTCATTATAAGAATGAGATAAGGGGATAGTACGATGGAAACAAAATCAAAAGAACATAAAGACATATTAGAACAAGTAAAAGAAATCATTGGACGTAAATAATCGTAATAGTTAAAAAATTATTATCTAAATGTAAAATAATATAAACGAACATAAGAGCGAATGACATTAGTCATTCGCTCTTATTTTAAAATTCTCTAAACAACCCAACAACTTTACCTAAAACAGTTACAGAATCTAAATAGATTGGATCCATTGAACTATTTTCTGGTTGTAATCGGTAACGATTATTTTCTTTATAGAATCTTTTTACAGTTGCTTCGTCTTCTTCAGTCATAGCTACGATAATATCGCCGTTCTCTGCAATAGACTGTCTTCTAACAATCACTTTATCTTTATCATATATACCAGCCTCTATCATACTTTCACCGACAACATCTAAAATAAAGATGTCGCTATTATGACTACTTGTAAAGTGAGCAGGTAATGGAAAGTATTCTTCAACATTCTCTATCGCAGTAATAGGGACCCCTGCTGTCACTTTACCAATAACCGGAACGTGAATGGTTTCTGAATAATCGGCAGGTGTTTCATCCTGTACAATTTCTATCGCACGTGGTTTAGTTGGGTCTCTTTTAATATATCCTTTTTCTTCTAATCGTGATAAATGCCCATGAACTGTTGATGATGAAGCTAAACCAACCGCTTCTCCAATCTCTCGAACACTAGGTGGATATCCTTTAGTTGATACTACATGTTTTAAATATTCATATATTTCTTCTTGCCTTTTTGTTAGTTCTCTCATTTATAAACACTCCTTAGCATTGGTGTTATTTGTATTATAGCATATACGTTCGCATGTAACAAACATTTGTTCGTGTTTTTATTGACATAGAACAAACGTTCTGTTAAAGTATAAATACAAACAAATGTTCTAGGAGGAATTAACCATGACAGTTACTATTTCAAAGGAATTTATGATGTATTTTCTATTATTTATTGTAATTACAGTCTTCGGTCTTTTATATATGACGCAATCTCATTATATTTATGAACAAACTACACCAGGAATTACAGAACACGTAAGCGAACAAAATGATGTTCGTAATGATACAGAACAAACCATACATGATCCAGTACAAAATGGTGAAGTTTTAGGTGTTGTAAATTAAGACGCTATATAATTTTTTACTTAAGCGAGTGCGACCAGTTGGTTTCACGCGCTTTTTTTGGTATCTTTAAAGGGAAAGGAATGAGGATATGCTAGAACAAGAAAAAATGAATAGAATAAACGAATTAGCACAAAAAAAGAAAACTGAAGGATTAACTGAAGAAGAAGGTAGAGAGCAAACGTTATTACGTAAAGAATATCTTCAGACTTTTAGAAATAGCTTTCAAAAAACAATAGAGAACGCAAAAGTAATTGATCCTGAAGGCAATGATGTTACGCCTGAGAAAGTTAAAGAAATTCAAAGAAAAAATAATTTAAGAGATTAATAAATAGTATATTAATTAAGTAATTAATTAATATATTAAGTAATTGAGTATTAGTTTAGTTAAATAATATAAAATACTTTATAAAGGAGAAATAAATATGTTTACAAAAGAAGATCAACTTGCAATTGACACGATCAGAGCATTAAGTATCGATCAGATTGAGGCTGCAAATTCTGGACACCCGGGTTTACCGATGGGTGCTGCACCATTTGCTTATACATTATGGACGCGTCACCTGAACTTTAATCCTAGCTCAATGAATTTCTTCAATCGAGATAGATTTATCCTTTCTGCTGGTCACGGATCAGCATTATTATATTCTTTATTACATGTTTCTGGTGGATTAGCACTAGAGGAACTGAAAAACTTTAGACAATGGGATTCTAAAACACCAGGACATCCGGAATTCCGCCATACTGAAGGTGTTGAAATTACAACAGGACCTTTAGGGCAAGGTTTTGCGATGAGTGTTGGTTTTGCGATGGCAGAAAAACATTTAGCTGCTACGTATAATAAAGAGATTGATATTGTAGATCATTATACGTATGCACTTGTTTCAGACGGAGATTTAATGGAAGGAATATCTCATGAAGCTGCAAGTTTAGCAGGTCATCTTAAATTAAATAAACTGATTGCTTTATACGATTCAAATGATATTTCTTTAGATGGAGATCTTGACAAAGCATTCTCTGAGGATGTCAAAGGTCGCTTTGAAGCATATGGCTGGGAGCATATCTTAGTTGAAGATGGCAATGACTGTGAAGCGATAGATAAAGCGATTACGCAGGCAAAATCTTCAGACAAACCTTCAATTATTGAAGTTAAGACAATTATCGGATATGGTTCTCCTAACCGTCAGGGGACAAATGGTGTACATGGTGCGCCACTGGGTAATGAAGAGAGAATTTTAGCATTTGAAACATATGGATTAGATGCAAACTTAAACTTTGAAGTACCACAATCTGTATATGACATCTTTAATGAAACAATGTTAAAACGCGCAAATGAAGCAGAAGAAGCTTGGAATAAAAAATTTGAAGAATATAAAGAAAAGCAACCAGAACTTGCAGCTCAATTCGAATTAGCAATTAACGGTGAACTTCCGGAAGGTTATGATGCTGAATTACCAAAATATGAAGTTGGTAAATCTGCTGCGACGAGAAGTACATCTGGAGATATGATTCAGGCAATCGCTAAAACAGTACCATCGTTCTTTGGTGGGTCTGCAGACTTAGCGTCATCAAATAAATCGAATGTTAAAGATACTGCAGATTTCTCAGCTGAATCTCCTGAAGGAAAAAATATCTGGTTCGGTGTCAGAGAATTTGCGATGGGTGCTGCATTAAATGGAATGGCAGCTCACGGAGGTTTAAAAGTATACGGTGCGACATTCTTCGTCTTTAGTGACTATTTAAAACCTGCTGTAAGATTATCAGCGCTAATGGGACTACCTGTAACATACGTATTTACACATGATTCAATTGCAGTTGGTGAAGATGGACCAACACATGAGCCTATTGAACAATTAGCAGGTTTACGTGCAATCCCTAATCTAAATGTAATTCGTCCAGCAGATGGTAATGAATCTCGCATCGCATGGAAGATTGCTTTGGAATCAAAAGAAGTACCTACAGCGTTAGTATTAACACGTCAGAATTTAGACGTTACTGATGTTTCTGAAGATGCATTAGAAGAGGGTGTACGAAAAGGTGCTTATATCGTATATCAATCTGAAACACCTGAATATTTACTGATCGCTACTGGTTCAGAAGTTGGTCTTGCAATTGAAGCGGCAAAAGCTTTAGAAGCACAAGGTAAAGGTGTACAAGTTGTTTCAGTACCGAATACACGTGCATTTGATTTACAGGATGATAATTATAAAGAAGAAGTGATGCCAAGACATTTAACGAAACGTGTTGCAATTGAAATGGCTGCCACTGCTGCATGGTATAAATATGTTGGATTAGATGGTAAAGTGATTGGAATTGATAAATTTGGTGCAAGTGCTCCAGGCGAATTAGTCATGGAGAAATACGGATTTACAGTAGACAATGTTGTTAGAGAAATTTTAGACTTATAATTTTAATGATCGTTGTTAAAGAAGACTGAATAAGTTCAGTCTTCTTTATTCATGATAAATAACTATTGAAAATTAGACTTTAATCTAGTAAACTTTTAAAAGAATGAGAAAGTGGGTGAATTGAATGGCTACTTGGATTTGGATATTATTAATTATTTTAGCATTAGCAGCAGGTGCAGCTGGTGGTTTCTTCTTAGCACGTAAATACATGATGGATTACTTAAAGAAAAATCCACCAATCAATGAAGAAATGTTACGCATGATGATGATGCAAATGGGTCAAAAACCTTCACAAAAGAAAATTAACCAAATGATGCAAATGATGAACCGCAATATGAATCAAAATTTAAAATAGTAAGACAGTAATTTATTTTACAATAAAAAGCATGAGGAATTTCCTCATGCTTTTTATTATTGACCTGGCATCGGCTCGATAAATCCATCATTAGATGAAGGTGGCTCAGGTGTAGCCGGTTGTGTTGTAGCCGGTTGAGTCGTCGTCGGTTGCGTTGGTCTTGGTGTTGTCGTAGGTGCTGTTGGACGTGTTGTCGTTGGTGCCGTAGTTGTCGGTGTCGTTGGACGTACAGTCGTTGTCGGTGACGTTGGTCGTGTCGTCGGTGCTTGAGTAGCAGGACGCGTCACTGTTGGTTGCGACGTAATTGTTGCTGGTCGAGATGTCGTTGTATTTGAACTCGTATTAGTGCTAGATGAATTGCTTGATGATGTCGAACTACTTGATGCAGTCGATTTTTTCTTTGATGACGTTTTAGTAGACTCTTTTTTAGAATCGCTTTTACTTTCATAAGTAGCTTTTTCAGTTGTATCATTACTTTCTGATTGTGTTTCTTCATCTGCATCACTAGAAGTAATTTCTTTATTATCCGCTTCCTCAATATCATTTTTACTGTTTTTCTTTTTATTTTTACCGCGTTCTTTTGCGGCCTTTATTTTTTCAAGTGCAGCTTTAGATTTATTTTTATCTGTGACCTTTTTTTCTTCGTTAGTTGAATCTTCTTTTGTTTCAAATGCAACTTTTGCTTTATTGACTTCTGATTCATCACGTGCATCTTTTCCACACGCTGCTAACAAGGATACCGATAAAAGTGAAGTCATCGATAATAAGAGATATTTATTTTTCATAGCAAGTCCTCCTGTTAATGTAAATATAGCATTTTTTTCTTTATTTGAACATGATAATCTTCGAATGTTTAATGTGTATAGTGTGATAAATATTAATGAAATAGACTAGAGATTCTGTGAATGTCACATTTCGTTCAAAATCTTTGCATTAAGATGCGCAAATATTTGATAAAATGATTGAGAATGGAGGTTGATTATGGGGGATATTACGATAGCCGTTGCTTTCGGCGCTGGTATACTTAGTTTTATTTCACCGTGTGTTCTGCCGATTTATCCTGCATTTTTATCTTATATTACTGGTGTAAGTTATAATGATCTAAAAGATAAGAAAATGGATAAAAAAGCTTTATTACACACTGTATTCTTTTTAATTGGTTTTTCTATTGTCTATATTTCTTTAGGCGTGGGATTAGGTTTTGTTTCAGATTTTCTGCAGTCATATGATAATACGATTCGTATGGTTGGAGGTCTGCTATGTATAATATTTGGTTTAGTGGTACTAGGCATCTTTAATCCACAATTTTTAATGAAAGATCGCAAATTTGAATTTAAGAAAAGGCCTACTGGCTTTATCGGAACGTTACTGATAGGTATTGCATTTGCAGCAGGATGGACACCATGTATGGGTCCGATTATTGGAACAATTTTTTCTATGGCTGCTGTTAATCAATCGTTAGCACTGATTTATATGATTGCCTATGTTCTCGGATTTTGTATTCCATTTTTCTTATTGACATTCTTTATCACAAAAATTAATATATTAAAGAAATATAGTCAGATAATCACTAAAATTGGCGGGGTAATGATGATTATTATGGGATTGTTATTATTCTTTGATAAGTTAACAGCAATCACCCAATTTTTTAGTTAGAAAGAAGGATGGATATGTATTTTGCGATATCGATACTCGTAGCATTATTTATGGGTACGGCAGTTATTATAGTTAGAATGAAGGCTCAAAATTATCCCACAAATGTTAAGAAAATTATTCTTCCACCGTTTTTTATGTCTACGGGAGCATTGATGTATGTAGTACCTTACTTTAGATTGACACCGATGGAAATATTAGAAGCGGTTGTCGTCGGAATGTTCTTTTCAATTTTCTTAATCTATACTTCTAACTTTGTTGTTAAAGATAACTTAATCTATATGAAACGTTCGAAGTTATTTCCGCTCATTTTAATTTCTTTACTGATCATTCGTAGTGTGATGAAATTTTACTTAAGTAGTACGATTCATCCAGGAGAATTAGCTGGTATGTTCTTCTTACTGGCATTCAGTATGATCGTACCATGGCGTATTGCGATGTATATTAAATATAAGAAGTTAGAACGCACTTTAGTTAAAGATTGACATAAAAATAAGCCGAGTAGTGAATGATCACTGCTCGGCTTATTTTTGTTTTTCAGTTTTCACTATTTCTGAATGATCAAATATAGAGAATTTTTGTTTCTCATCATCCGCATACTTAAAGTAATCTTCATAGGGCGAATAATCAATTCCTAATTGATTGAGTTTCTTTTTCATAAAAGGGTGATCACGTTTTGGTGTAGCGATGATGTATCCGCGTAATATATGATCAAGTTCTATACTTTCGGCTTGTTCGTCTAAAGCAATTTTTGAGATACGTCCTGCAATACGTTCTTTTGCAACATCTCGAAATAGTTCCGGTACAGGAGAAACCAGTTCATTGAGTAAACTTTTAGCATCATCTCCCCAGAGTGGTAAAGCTTTATTAATGTAATATTCCTGCCAATCAAGCTCACTTTTACCATCTTCTTTTGGCATACGTTTTAAAAATTTACGGAACATAAAGAAACCACCGATTGCCAGTATAGAAATAAAGAATACTGTCCATAAGAAAATAAATATCATAAACCAGTCGTTCATGTCGTTCACCTCTAAACACATTATATAGAACTAAAAAATATGTGTCTATCTAATAATCTTTATTCGATATATAAAGTGTAAAGGAGGTGAGAACATGTTAAAAGAAGTTGTATTAAATCTTATGTATGTTACAGATGTAAAAGAAGATGGTAAAGAAGTATTTAAGACAAGACGTTTTAATCAAGTGCGAATGGATTTGCTTGATAGTGATTTACAAAACTTTGCAACATTAATGTCTGAATTGACTGGTGAAGCTTATGTAAAGATTGATAAAGTTGAAACGAAAGCAGTTATTTAATGATTAAAAAGGGGAAAAAATAATGAAAAGCTTACAAATGAACTTTTTAACGGATACCGGAAAAAACTACACATTTACAGTGAATCAGCCGAAACAGGATTTGACACGTGAAACGGTATTATCTGTAATGGAGAGCATCGTCAATAGTAAATATTTTATTACGACAGCAGGCGTGCCAGTATCGATAAAATCGGCAAAATTAATCGATAAAGTAGAAACAATTCTTTTTGATTTAGAGGAAAAGTAATAAGAGAATATTAATAAATGCATATAAGTTGAATACACCATCGGCACATCCCTATATCAGGGATGTGTTTTTTTGTATAATAAGTGCTGAGGTGAAAAGTATGAAGATAATGCATATCGCAGATTTACATATTGGACGAACAATCAATCAGTTTTCTTTACTGAATGATCAACAGATGATATTAAGTCAGCTCATAGAACGAATTGATGAAGAGGGCATAGAAGTACTAGTGATTGCAGGTGACATATATGATCGTTCAATACCATCAAAGGAAGCAATGCGAGTATATGAGTCATTTTTACTATCAGTAAATGTTGATAGAAAAATTCCGGTGCTTGCTGTAAGCGGAAATCATGATGGTGCTGAACGTTTAGGTCATGCAAGAAATTATTTTAAGCAGTTCCAATATTATCTTTCAACAACAATTGAAGATAGTTTAACACCTGTTATCATCGATGATGTTCATTTCTACTTAGTCCCATATATTGATCCGGCATATGCCCGTCAGTATTTTAATGATGAATCGATAAGGACGCATCAGGATACATATCAGAAGATAATTTCAAACATAGAAAACAATATGAATAAAAATAAGAAAAACATATTAATCAGTCATCTATTTGTTGCTGGTGGTGCGGTAACAGAATCTGAAAGAGAACTCGTTATCGGGACTGTCGAGCATGTGAATAAATCATTATTTGATGAATTTGACTATACGCTACTTGGTCATCTGCATACACCAGACGCAATAAAAGATGAGAAAGTTTTTTATAGTGGGAGTTTAATGCGTTATTCTTTCTCTGAAATTGGCCAACGTAAAGGTTATAGAATATTTGATTTAAATGAAAATGTAGTGCATTTTAAACCTCTAAAATATGAAAGAGATTTAGAGGTTGCACAAGGAACGTTTAATGAGGCGATGCAATTACAGCTTGAGTGTAATCAGCATGCATATTTAAGGCTTGAACTAAGTGAGATGGAAGCGATTAATGAACCGATGGCCAAATTAAAGCAGATTTATCCGAATTTACTCGAATTAAAACCGATATTGAAAACAAATAATACATTTACGATGAGTAAGGATGTTACAAGTCTAAATACAATGGATCTCATAGCGACATTCTATCAAGAAATGACGGAAGAATCGTTAGATGATCAACAAATTGATACGCTTCATTCATTACTGACAGCTGGAGGTGATTCTGATGAGGCCTAACACATTAACGTTAAAAGCATTTGGTCCTTTTAAGGAAGAAACAATTGATTTTAAAAGTCTACAAAATCATCAGTTGTTTCTAATCAGTGGTAAGACCGGTGCTGGAAAAACGACGATATTTGATGGCATGATGTACGCATTATTTGGTGTCGCGTCGACGAGTGATCGTGAGGAATCAAATTTAAGAAATATAAATGCCCAGGATGATGAGCCGACAGAAGTTATCTATAACTTTTATATGCAGGGCAAACAATATGAAATATACAGAGACATACCCTTTATAAAAAATGGTAATAAGACGAAGAAGTCAACCCAGCTCAATGTTTATGAAATCGATGCAAACGAGAAACGATTGCTTGCATCTGGACTAACTGCAGGAAAAGAAAAGATAAAAGATATTATAAAGCTGGATGCCCATCAATTTAGAAAAATATTTATATTACCACAAGGTGAATTTAAATCATTACTTGTCTCGGGATCTAAAGAAAAGTCCGATATTTTACGCACACTTTTCGATACGACGAACATTCAAAAATTGTCTGCACAACTGCGAGAAAAAGTTCAGCAAGATCAAAATGAAATGCTGGCATTAGAATCTGAAATAGGTGTTCAGCTTGCCATGTTCAATGGACTTATTGATCAAAATGTGTCCAAAACTTATACCGATAAACATGATGCAATTCAATCTGCTTTATTGACGATGAATGATGAAATAGAAAAGTCTAAAAAAACACTTGAAATTAAACGGAATTTGTTAAAAGAAAAAGAGAAAGAAGTAAGTGACGCAGAAATTTTAAATGATAGTATCATACAATTAAAGAACCATGAAGCGGAACGTAGTCGTTTAATGGAAAACGAAAAAAATATTACCGACAAGCAAAGTGATTTAAAACACCTTATTCAGTTTGATCATTATAAGATGATTGAAAATGATTTATTTTCTCATATTAATAAAAGTGAAACGGTAGAACAAAACATAAAGCACCTTAACATTCAATTTCAGGAAATAGAAAAAAGGTTGAAAGTATTACGTAAGCAACAAGAAACATTTCAACAAAGTTATGAAGATATCACTGAAAAGAAAAAATATGTTATTCAAAATGAGCGTTATACACATTCAAAATATAAAAATTTACAGCAAGATATTAATGAAAATAAAGAAAAAATAACCACTTTAACAAATAAGATTGAATCATTACAAGAAAAAGTAAACGATGCGCAAAACTATGAAAGAGAAAAACAGTTGATACATACGCAAGTACTTGAAAATGATTCAAAAATTAGCACACTGGACAATACAATTACAAAAGTTAAAATGCAAATTTCTACATTATCAAAATTTACAAAGCAATTAGACCGTTTGCTATCAACTAAGGAATCCTATCAAAATATCGATGAATCAATAAAGTCATTAAAAAGTAAATTAAATGATTTACAAAGTAGTGAGAAGGTACAGGATGTTGAACAAATAGAAAACATCAAATCTCAATTAAATGTTGGGGATAAATGCCCGGTTTGTGCGAATGTTATTCACAATCTAGATGATACATCACATATAGAAGCACATAAATACCAAATAGAACTAGAACAAATGAAACAACGTCAGCAAAAATTGAGTACTTCTATTGAAATTTACATAAATGAACTTGAAATGATCTCATCAATTACTCATATTTATGATGAAGATAAATCGAAATTTAATACAATAGAATTAGGTGCATTAAATGAATGGATTGATAATATAACAATCGAAAATATAGGTAATGCAGCGTATTTGGCATTTTATGAACAGATACAAGCTATATACGTGCAACTTTCTCAACAGCAAAAACGTGCAGATGATGAACTTCAGGAACTAAAAAATGTTAATTTAAAGTATCAAGAGCAATTAAATACGCTTGACGCAGCACAGGATGAAAAAGTTCAACTTGTTGAATCACTTAAATTAATTCAAGAGGAAGTTACAGTGGTCGAGAAACAATATCACAGAGACGCATCTGATTTTTCAAAGTTTCTGCAGGATACGAATACAGATGGTTATATGTCATTTACCGAAAGATACAATAATTATAAAGCTGAAATCTCTACTTATGAATCTTACTTTGAACAATGTAAAGAAAATATCGCACAAGACGAAAAAGAAAAGCTGCTTATTCATCAAAATGTTGAGAGTTTGAACAGGCAAAAAGAAGAACTCGTTCAATCAATTCAACTTTACAATGAAAGAATAGAACAATATCAAATCCCTGAAGCAATTAAATTAAAATATACTGATAAAAATATTAGTGTTATTATTGAACAATTTGAGAAAGAAATTAAAGCGTTCCATGATAAGCGACTCACACTATCCAATGAAATAGAACGATTAACTCAGATTATTGACAATCGAGAATCACCTAATCTGGATACTTTACAACAGGAACTAGAAACAATGAGAGAAATGATAGATGGACTGGTTTCAAATGTCGGTTCTATGCAGGAGAAATATCAAAATTATACAAACCAGTTTATAAAGCTTGAAGATAGACTTACTTATTATGAATCAACAATGAAAGATGTAAGATCACTTGTATTATTGAGCGATGCTTTAAACGGAAATAATGCTCAGAAGATTGATATTGAAACTTATGTGTTAATGTATTATCTGGAACAGACATTATTATTAGCTAATAATCGTCTAAGACAGATGACGGGTAATCGTTATGAGTTACGACGTCGTGCAGAAAAGCGAGGTGGCGGCAGACAAGGACTTGTTATAGATGTATTTGATTATAATGCGAATAACACGAGAAATATATCTTCATTGTCTGGAGGAGAGACGTTTATTGCTTCATTATGCCTAGCATTAGGCTTATCAGATTTTGTGATGCAAATTTCTGGGGGGATTCATCTGGAATCTGTATTCATTGATGAAGGTTTTGGAACGCTGGATGATGAAACTTTAGAAGTAGCAGTTAACGCATTAATCGATCTGCAAACATCTGGTAAACTTGTTGGAATGATTAGTCATGTACAATTACTCAAAGAAAGAATACCAGCAATATTAAAGATTGAGTCGAACGGTTTTGATAGCAGTGCCACATTTATCATTCAATAATTTCTGGAATCTTAAAAATTGTAATAATTATGACAAAACTTTCTTTGTATTCATATACTCATTACACCTATTATTTGTTATATTAATGTTTGATAAATAGGAGGGGCTTATGAAAAAATTACGTATTTTTACAATTATTTTAACGACTTTATTTATTTTTGCGGCTTGTAGTAATTCAAGAATAGTACCAAAGTCTTTATTTGGGAATACCATTACTGAATTTTCAGGGACAAATGAAGAAGGTAAAGCAATTTCTGAAAAAGATTTGAAGGGCAAAGTCTGGTTAGTAGATTTTATCTTTACTAACTGTAAAACCGTATGTCCGCCGATGACTTATAATATGAGTCAAGTTGCAGATGAACTTAAAAAAGAGGGTGTTTCATCTAAAGACTACGGTATTATTAGTTTTAGTGTGGATCCTAAGAAAGACACGCCTGAAAAATTGAAAAAATATATTAATCAGTATAATCCGCCAAAAGGTGTGTGGACAGCTGTTACTGATTATGATGAAAAGTTCATCCGTCAGTTTGCAGAAGAGAATTTTAAAACAATTGTTGTTCCACCGACTGCGACAATGATCAGGCAACACATGGTACATCGTTTTATTTAGTTGATCAGAATGGTGTAATTATGAAAGATTATGCAGGAAAAGATACTGGAGATAAAAAGTTTCCGAAAGCAGAAATTGTTGAAGATGTGAAGACGATGATTAAAGAAGGACCTTATAAAAAGTAAAAAAGATAAGAAAAAGAGATTGCGATTGCAATCTCTTTTTTAATATTATTTAGAACGTAATAAATCTCTAATTTCAGTTAATAATACAGTATTTTCTTCCACTGCTTCCTCAACTTCTTCAACATCGCTCTTACGTGTTAATTTATTGATTAATTTAACGAATAAGAAGATGGCTGCGGCAACGATTAAGAAATCAACGATAGATTGAATGAAGACACCATATTTAATACCTTTATAAGCCCAGTTTGAAGCGAAATCTGTATCACCAAAGATAAGACCGATAATAGGCATAATAACATCCGCTACTAATGAAGAAACGATTTTACCGAATGCTGCACCAATAACAACTGCAACTGCTAAATCTAATACATTACCTTTAATCGCAAACTCTTTAAATTCTTTTAATAATGACATGTATAGTCACCTCCTGTAATAATTCTATTTTACAATCAAAAAAATGAAAAATCAATCTCTATTTATTTATTAAATTAATTTTAATTAAATTTTTATCATTTGACAAATAATATCTCTTCCAATTATAAATAATATGTATATTTGAAATGATATGGTGAGAAATAAAATTTTTAGATTATAAAGAAATAGTAATGAAAAACGGTTTAAATTTTTCATTTTGATATTTTCTTAATATTTATTTATTTGAAATTAACTTTTCTCTTTGTTATACTGTAGACTGTTTTTAATAATTAGAGAGGAGTTTTTTGATGAAAGAAGGAAAAAAATTAACGTCAGTTTTTTACATTGCAATAACACTTGTTGCATTAACAGTTTTACTTGGTGTCACGATTCCAAAACAATTTAGTGAAGTGACAGGAGAGATCAATCAATGGATATCTGATTACTTTGGCTGGTACTATGTCATGATAACTTCGATTTTTGTCTTCACATGTTTATTCTTAATATTAAGTCCAATCGGTAAATTAAAATTAGGTAAACCGTCTGACAAACCAGAATTTAATACAATTTCATGGTTTGCAATGCTATTTAGCGCGGGGATGGGGATTGGTTTAGTCTTTTATGGTGCATCAGAACCTTTAAGTCATTTTATTACTTCACCAGTTGCTGAACCAAAGACGGATGAAGCGATGAAAGATGCATTTCGCTATACGTTCTTCCACTGGGGATTTCATGCATGGGCCACTTATGGTGTCGTAGCATTAGGACTAGCATACGCACAATTCAGAAAAGGTGAAGCGGGATTAATTTCTAAAACGCTTAGACCTGTATTAGGTAACAAGGTTGATGGATGGATTGGAACAATCATTGATGTACTTGCAGTATTTGCAACTGTAGTAGGGGTTGCAGTTTCATTAGGTATGGGTGCTCAGCAGATCAATGGTGGTTTACACTATCTTTTTGATGTTCCAAATACTTTTAACGTTAAGTTAATCATTGTTATTATCGTGACAATATTATTCCTTGCTAGTGCATGGAGTGGTTTATCTAAAGGGATTCAAATATTAAGTAATGCAAATATTGTGATTGCAACACTATTATTAATAGCAGTTTTATTTTTAGGACCAACGATATTAATATTAAATATGTTCTCAACATCAATCGGTAATCTATTACAAAATTTCTTAAGTATGAGTTTTGATGTTGCTCCACTTGATAAAGATAAACATGACTGGATGAATAGCTGGACCATTTATTATTGGGGCTGGTGGATGAGCTGGAGTCCATTTGTCGGAATATTTATTGCACGTGTTTCAAAAGGTAGAACGATTCGTGAATTTTTAATCGGTGTATTACTCGTCCCAACTATTATCAGTGCACTATGGTTTAGTGTGTTTGGTGTAACAGGCATTGAAGTATTCAAAGATGTGCCGAAAATTGGTGAAATGGTCGTTGAAACACAATTGTTTGCAATCTTTGAACATTTACCGATGGCGATGGGCTTATCATTGATAGCTTTAACGTTGATTTGTACTTTCTTTATAACGTCAGCAGATTCTGCGACGTTTGTATTGGGTATGCAGTCTACAAACGGCTCTTTAGAACCAGCAAACTATATTAAAATAATTTGGGGTGTTGCGCAATCTGTAATCGCGCTTGTGTTAATTTATGCAGGTGGACTTTCTGCATTGCAAAGCGCAGCGATCATTGCAGCTTTCCCATTCTCATTTGTATTAATGTTGATGTTAGTTTCTGTCTATAAAGACGGAAATAAAGAAAGAATGAGGCTTGGGTTAACGTTGAAACCCGATAAAAAGTTTAGAAATAAAACTTATGATGTCAATCCTCAGAAAAATAAATAATGGTAAAGACAGTTCAGGTTATTTTACTTGAACTGTCTTTTTATCATAAGTAAAACTTATAAACCGGTATAGCTTATTTGGAATGTGATAATATTTACTTCTCATTCTATTTTGATTAAAATAGGGATGTAAAGGCTTTAATAATCTTTAGGGGGAACGAAAATGAATTCAAATTTACAACAAACTGCAAAACAGACATTTGAATTAAATGGTAAATCGTACACGTTTTATAGTTTAAAATCTTTAGAATCATTAGGTTTAGGTGAAATTAAAAATTTACCTTATTCTATTCGTGTATTACTAGAATCAGTGTTACGCCAATATGATGGTCGTGTAATTAACGAAGATCATATTAAGCATTTAGTAAAATGGGGCAAAAAGAATGATCCAAACGCTGAAGTGCCTTTTAAACCTTCACGTGTTATTTTACAGGACTTTACTGGTGTGCCTGCGGTCGTTGACTTAGCATCACTTCGTAAAGCGATGGATGACGTTGGTGGGGATGTTACGAAGATTAATCCGGAAGTACCTGTAGATTTAGTAATTGACCACTCTGTACAAGTAGATGCCTATGGTAACGAAACTGCATTAAAACGTAACATGGAGTTAGAATTTGCACGTAACAAAGAACGTTATCAATTCTTAAACTGGGCGACAAAAGCATTTGATAACTATCGTGCGGTTCCACCAGCAACAGGTATCGTACATCAAGTAAACTTAGAATATTTAGCGAACGTTGTTCACGTACGTGACGTAAATGGTGAACAAGTTACTTTCCCTGATACATTAGTAGGTACTGACTCACATACAACGATGATCAATGGTATCGGTGTACTTGGATGGGGTGTAGGTGGAATTGAAGCAGAAGCGGGTATGCTTGGTCAACCATCATATTTCCCTGTGCCGGAAGTAATTGGTGTAAAACTGACGGGAGAACTTCCTGAAGGTGCAACTGCCACTGACTTAGCGTTACGTGTGACTCAGGAATTACGTAAAAAAGGTGTTGTCGGTAAATTTGTTGAATTCTTCGGCCCAGGTGTAGTGAACTTACCACTTGCAGACCGTGCGACAATTGCTAATATGGCTCCTGAATATGGTGCTACGTGTGGTTTCTTCCCAGTTGATGAAGAAGCTTTAAATTATATGCGTTTAACAGGTCGTGATGAAGCACATATCCAGCTTGTAAAAGAATATTTAGTAAAGAATGACATGTTCTTTACAACAGATAAGGAAGATCCTACGTATACTGATACATTAAATTTAGATCTTTCAACAGTGGAAGCTTCATTATCAGGACCGAAACGTCCTCAAGATTTAATCAAACTTAGCGATATGAAAAAAGAATTCGTGAAATCAGTTACTGCTAAAGCGGGCAATCAAGGTCATGGATTAGATAAAGCTGAATTTGATAAAACTGCATCAGCTACACTTGCTGATGGTAAATCTATCACATTGAAAACGGGAGATATCGCAATTGCGGCGATTACATCTTGTACAAATACATCAAACCCTTACGTTATGTTAGGTGCTGGATTAGTTGCAAAAAAAGCTGTAGAAAAAGGATTACAAGTGCCTGCTTATGTGAAAACTTCATTAGCACCGGGTTCTAAAGTTGTTACAGGATATCTTGAAGATTCAGGATTACAAACTTATCTTGATCAATTAGGATTTAATACTGTAGGTTACGGATGTACGACATGTATCGGTAACTCAGGTCCGTTATTACCTGAAATTGAAGAAACAATTTCAAAAGAAGATTTATTAGTAACATCTGTATTATCAGGTAACCGTAACTTCGAAGGTCGTATTCATCCATTAGTGAAAGCAAACTACCTTGCTTCACCACAACTTGTTGTGGCATACGCGTTAGCTGGTACTGTTGACATCGATTTACAAAATGATCCGATCGGTAAAGGCTACGATGGTAAAGATGTATTCTTAAAAGATATCTGGCCAACGATTGATGAAGTTAAAAATGAAGTTAATGCTGTTGTAACACCAGAATTATTCAGAAAAGAATATGAAAACGTCTTTAATTCAAATGAAATATGGAACCAAATTGAATCAACGGATCAACCTTTATATGATTTTGATCCGACTTCGACATATATTCAAAATCCTACATTCTTCCAGGGATTATCTAAAGAACCAGGAAGTATTGCACCACTTAAAGATTTAGCGGTTATGGGTAAATTTGGTGACTCAGTTACAACTGACCACATTTCTCCGGCAGGTGCTATCGGTAAAGATACACCAGCAGGAAAATACTTAAGAGAAAATGGCGTTGAAATCCGCGACTTTAACTCTTACGGCTCTCGTCGTGGTAATCATGAAGTAATGATGCGTGGTACATTTGCAAATATCCGTATTAAAAACCAAATCGCACCAGGTACAGAAGGTGGATTTACAACGTATTGGCCAACGGGTGAAGTAATGCCGATTTTCGATGCTTGTATGAAATATCAGGCAGATGGTAAAGGATTAGTCGTGTTAGCTGGAAATGACTACGGTATGGGTTCTAGTCGTGACTGGGCTGCAAAAGGTACTAACCTTTTAGGCGTAAAAACAGTAATTGCTCAAAGTTACGAGCGTATTCACCGTTCTAACTTAGTGATGATGGGTGTATTACCTTTACAATTCTTAAAAGGTGATTCTGCAGATAAATTAGGGTTAGATGGCTCTGAAACATTCTCAGTTGAAATCAATGAAGGGATCAAACCACGTGATGAAGTGAAAGTAACAGCAGTGAAAACTGATGGAACTGTTGTTGAATTCAATGCTTTAGCACGATTTGATTCAGAAGTAGAATTAGATTACTACCGTCATGGTGGTATTCTACAAATGGTTTTAAGAGATAAGTTGACGCAATAAAAATAATTGACCTATGAATATTTAATTCATAGGTCTTTTTTTAGTACCAAGTACTAAACATTTGGTACAATAGAACTATCATTTATAAGAAGGTGGACAATTTGTATTATACAGAAAAAGAAATAGAAGTGCGTTATGCAGAAACAGACAAAATGGATGTCGTTTATCATGCAAATTATTTAATATGGTTTGAAGTTGCTCGAACAGATTTTATTGCAAAAGCTGGATTCAGCTATGCTGATATGGAAAAAGATGATCTAATTTCTCCTGTATTAGATATAAATGTAAAATATAAACGTTCAATTACTTACCCTGAAAAGATAACAATCAAAACATGGATACATGCTTATTCAAAGTTAAAAACTGTCTATGCTTATGAAGTGATTAAAGAGAATGGGCAGATTGCTGCCACAGGAAAAACGACGCATGTCGTACTGAAAAAAGGTAGCGATCGACCAATACGATTAGATCGCTATTATCCAGAGTGGCATGCCAAGTATATGGAGTTTGTTGCAATGGGTGAACTTTAAAATATACAAAAGTAAGCCGGGTCAAGATTGACCCGGCTTTTTTGGAGCTATTCTATATTTAATTTCATCATTTACTGCCACAACATTCATCGTGTCATCTTTGTAATACCATAGATCCGTTTCTTCAACAAAGTAAACGAGTCCACCTTTTTCATCCTGATAACCTACATTTTGTAGTTTATCAACCATAAATCCTGGTGAATAGCCTTGTTTTAATTGAAATGAACCGCCGTAACGAATAAAAAACTTTAAACCTGAACCATCTGGAAAATCAAATTCTGATTTAAACCACTCAACTGCTGCATCATTTAAATTTATCTTCATGATAAACCTCACTTCTTCTTAAAATTTATTTTAGGTTCTGAACCGTTTATGATACGTTCTATATTTGATTTATGTCTAACGATAATAACAATCATAATAATAAACGATACACCCATTAAAATTTTATCATCAAAAAATAGTGAACCGATAAAATTTGCGATACTTGTTAGCATACTCGTAAGTGACACCATTTTCGTTGTAAACAATAAAGTAAAGAAGATAACAGCAATGATTAAGAATAGTACTGGATTTGTACCAAGGATTACACCTGCACTTGTAGCAACAGCTTTGCCACCTTTAAATTTTAAGTATATTGGATATACATGTCCGATAACTGCTGCAACACCGATAATAATGGGGTGAACACTCTGATTAAATATAACTGGGAAGAGTGCGGGAATCGTACCTTTTAAAACATCAAAGATCGTTACGAATATTCCTGCCTTCTTACCGAGTATTCTAAATGTATTCGTTGCACCTAAATTCCCACTGCCATGTTGTCTAATATCTATATTGTAAAATAATTTACCAATAATTAATCCTGTAGGGATACTACCGATTAAATATGCTGCGATTAACATCATCGCGATAATCATAAAATCTCTCCTTATATTAGTAGGTACTAATAGTTATTCATAAAATTATACTATTATTATAGCTCATTCAGAGGAAATAGAAAATAATTATCGAAATTCCACCACTATTATTTTATTTAATCTATGATAGTCCGTACCGTTTATATAATGTTTATGATAAAGTTGAATAGAGCACTACTATTTACTACTATAAATATATTATGTAAACTTTATTGTTTTTGTATAAATACTTGCAAAAATATAGGGATTAGATAAAATAGTGAATGTGTATAAATTAAACGAACGTATGTTTGTAGGGGGTAATATTTTGCCGAAAAATCAATATAATGATGAATCGATACAAGTTTTAGAAGGGTTAGAAGCTGTTAGAAAAAGACCTGGTATGTATATCGGTTCGACTGATACGAGAGGGCTTCATCATCTTGTATATGAAATTTTAGACAATTCTATCGATGAAGCGTTAAATGGGCATGGTAATAAAATAGATGTGATATTGAATGAAGATGATTCTGTAACAGTAACAGATAATGGGCGTGGGATGCCGACAGGTCTGCATAAGACAGGTAAACCGACACCTGAAGTAATTTTTACTGTATTGCATGCCGGTGGTAAGTTTGGACAGGGTGGATATAAAACAACTGGTGGTCTTCACGGTGTAGGGGCCTCTGTAGTAAATGCTTTAAGTGAATGGTTAGAAGTAACAATTCATAATAATGGTAAGATTTTTAAACAACGCTTTGAAAGTGGTGGTGTGCCTGTAACTACTTTAGAAGAAATAGGGTCATCCAAAAAAACAGGAACGAGTGTAACATTTAAACCGGATCCTTCAATTTTTAAGCAAACGACGAAATATAATTATGAAACATTAAGCGAGCGTCTACGTGAGTCAGCATTTTTATTGAAGGACTTACATATTTCGATCACGGATAATCGAGTAATTCCGGAACGTCACGATGATTTTTATTTTGAAGATGGTTTAAGTGATTTCGTAAAATTCGTTAACGAGGGTAAAGAAACCTTACATGAAGTGGCGCACTTCAACGGTACATCAAATGAAATTGAAGTAGAAGTTGCCTTCCAATATAACGATCAGTATTCAGAGACAATACTTTCTTTTGTTAACAACGTTCGTACTAAAGATGGCGGGACACATGAAGTTGGTATGAAGACAGCGATGACTCGTGTATTTAATGAATATGCGAGAAAAATTGGCGAATTAAAACAAAAAGATAAAAATCTGGACGGTAATGATATTAGAGAAGGTATGACTGCGATTATCTCCGTTAAGATTCCAGAACATCTTTTACAGTTTGAAGGTCAGACGAAGTCTAAGCTTGGGACAAGTGAAGCAAGAAGTGCAGTTGATGCGATGCTTGCTGAACAGCTACCGTATTATTTTGAAGAGAATGGTAAGCTGAGCCAGGTTCTTGTGAAAAAAGCTGTAAAAGCAGCACAGGCAAGGGATGCTGCAAGAAAAGCACGTGAAGAAGCTCGAAATGGTAAGAAAAATAAGCGTAAAGAAACATTGTTATCAGGTAAATTAACACCTGCCCAAAGTAAAAATACTGAGAAAAACGAACTGTACTTAGTTGAGGGTGACTCAGCCGGTGGTTCTGCTAAACTAGGACGCGATCGAAAATTTCAGGCCATACTGCCATTACGTGGTAAAGTCATAAATACTGAGAAAGCTAAGCTTGAAGATATATTAAAGAATGAAGAAATCAGTACGATTATTCATACGATCGGTGCCGGCGTCGGCAACGACTTTAATATTGAAGATAGCAATTACAATAAAGTGATTATCATGACGGATGCAGATACAGATGGTGCGCATATCCAGGTATTATTACTTACATTCTTCTTTAAATATATGCGACCTCTTATTGAAGCAGGAAAAGTTTATATAGCGTTACCACCTTTATATAAAGTTTCAAAAGGTAAAGGTAAATCAGAAGTGATTGAATATGCATGGACGGACGATGAATTAAAAGATGTACAGAAAAAAGTAGGTAAAGGATTTATTTTACAGCGATATAAAGGTTTAGGTGAAATGAATGCCGATCAGCTTTGGGATACAACGATGAATCCTGAAACACGCACATTAATTCGTGTTGAAATTGATGATGAACTAAGAAGTGCTAAACGTGTATCAACATTAATGGGTGATAAAGTTGAGCCACGACGTGACTGGATTGAACAAAATGTTGAATTTGGTATGCAGGAAGATGCCAGTATTCTTGAAAGTGATGAGTTATTGTTACTTGAAAAGGAAGAGGATGTTGCTGTGATTAAAGATGTAGATTTATCTGAAGGAGGTACAGCGTAATGCAGGAAAATATACAAAGCTTACCTTTAGAAGATGTTATAGGTGATCGATTTGGACGCTATAGTAAATATATTATACAGGATCGTGCGATACCAGATGTCAGAGACGGTCTAAAACCAGTACAACGTCGTATTTTATTTGCGATGCACGCGGAAGGTAATACTTATGATAAGAACTTCAGAAAAAGTGCTAAAACAGTAGGTAACGTTATCGGTAATTATCACCCACATGGTGATACTTCAGTATATGATGCCATGGTCCGTATGAGTCAGGACTGGAAATTACGTCACGTCCTCGTTGAAATGCACGGTAATAACGGTAGCATCGATAATGATCCTCCTGCAGCAATGCGTTATACAGAAGCAAAATTATCTAAACTTGCCAGTGTATTATTACGTAATATTAATCAGGATACTGTTGATTGGGTACAAAACTTTGATGATACTGCGATGGAGCCTATGGTGCTACCTGCAAATTATCCTAATCTATTAGTCAATGGGTCAACAGGTATCTCTGCAGGTTATGCCACTGATATACCACCACATAATTTGAGTGAAGTAATCGATGCCACATTAATGATCATCGATAATCCTAATGTTACTACTGAAGAAATTATGACAGTCATGCCAGGACCAGATTTTCCGACAGGTGGTATTATTCAAGGTAAGTCAGGTATAAAACAAGCATATGAAACGGGTAAAGGTAAAGCGATTGTACGTGGTAAAGTTGAGATTGAAAAATTACGCGGTGGCAGAGAAGAGATTGTTATTACTGAAATTCCGTTTGAAGTGAATAAAAGTACGCTTGTTAAACGTATTGATGAATTAAGAGCAGATAAGAAGATTGAAGGCATTCTTGAAGTTCGTGATGAAACAGATAGAAATGGGTTGAGAATTGCCGTTGAGCTTAAGAAGGATGCAAATGCAGAAGGTATATTAAACTATTTATATAAAAATACTGATTTACAAGTTGCCTATAACTTTAATATGGTAGCAATCAGTGACAGACGCCCAAGTCTTTTAGGCGTCAAAGCGATGCTACAAAGTTATATCAAGCATCAACAGGAAGTTATTTTACGTCGTAGTCAGTTTGAACTAGATCAGGCTAAAAAACGAATGCACATTGTTGAAGGGCTAATTAAAGCATTGTCGATTTTAGATGAAGTGATTGAAACGATTCGTCAGTCTAAAAACAAAAGCGATGCAAAAGAAAATTTAAAAACTAAATATGACTTTACAGAAGCACAAGCTGAAGCCATTGTGATGTTACAGTTATATCGTTTAACGAATACGGATATCGTGCAATTAGAAAATGAACACGATGAATTAAAGGCAACTTTAGAAAAGCTTGAAAAAATCATTAACGATAAAAAGCACTTAATGTCGGTGATTAAACGTGAACTTAAAGCCGTACAAAAAGACTTTAGTGAACCTAGATTAAGTACTATTGAAGACGAGATTCAGGAAATTAAGATTTCTAAAGAGATTTTAATTCCTAGTGAAGAAACGATTGTAAGTATGACGAAAGACGGTTATATTAAACGTACGTCTCCAAGAAGTTTTGGTGCGAGTGGATTATATGAGCTCGGAACAAAAGATGGTGACGTTTTACTTGATTATAAAGAAAGTAATCTGCAGGATGTACTGCTCGTATTCACAAACTTAGGACATTATATCTATATCCCTGTACATCAGTTACCTGATGTGAAATGGAAGGATCTTGGTACACATTTATCACAAATTGTCCCACTCACGCAAAATGAATATGTTGTAGGAATGATCAATGTTACTGACTTTAATCAGGAACAAAGTATAATGATAGCGACACAAAATGGAATGATCAAAAAGACATTGCTTATTGATTTTAATGTGACGCGTTATTCAAGACCGATTGTCTGTATGAAGTTAAAAGATGATGATCAGGTAATTACTGTACAATCTATCACAGGTGAAGAACATATACTTGTAGTTACTCAAAACGGTTTTGCATTACATTATTCCTTAGCTGAAATCAATAATATTGGTATTAAAGCTGCGGGCGTAAAATCAATTAATCTCAAAGATAATGATAAAGTTGTTTCAACTGAAATTCTTTATCCGGAGAGTGATCTCATTATTGCGACGCATCGTGGAGCAATGAAAAAGATGAAAATAGATTTATTTGAAGAAAGTAAGCGAGCGAATAGAGGCGTTGTTATCTTAAAAGAGCTCAAATCTAATCCGCATAAAGTAGTTAATGCATATATCATAACAGATGATTTAAACTTTACATTATCATCTTCAAATGAAACATATCAGTCTAATACAAAAACGATACGTAATGCTGATCGATATACAAACGGTAGTTTTATCGTAGATGAAAAAGAATTTGGACAGATTGATGCATTTAATCTTTTGATTGCTGATGAGTAAGCATTAAATTTTACGGTTAAATATTGTTTTATAGCATATTAATATATAATAAATAATTTTATATATAAAAAAATAAAAATTGAAACCTTCATATTCTATGATAAAATGAACTTTGTATTATTTTTATTAAAGGATATGGAGGTTTTATATGTTTTCGAATGTTGATTTTGATGCAATGATACCGGAGTGGTTTAAATCGATAGTCACTGCTGGTAATGATTTAATATGGACTGAATTTTTAATCGGCTTATTATTACTTGCTGGATTCTTCTTTAGTTTAAGTTCAAGATTTATTCAGTTTAGATGGTTACCTGAAATGTTTAGGGTAATCGGTGAGAAACCTGAAACACTTGAAGACGGAAAAAAAGGTATTTCATCTTTTCAGGCGTTTGCTATAAGTGCAGCGAGCCGAGTAGGTACTGGTAATATCGCTGGTGTTGCAACTGCAATTGTCTTAGGGGGTCCAGGTGCAGTTTTCTGGATGTGGGTCATTGCATTCTTTGGTGCTGCAAGTGCATTTTTTGAAGCGACACTTGCGCAAGTATATAAAGTTAAAGATGAAAAAGGTGGTTTTCGCGGGGGACCAGCTTACTATATGGAACATGGATTAGGTCAAAAATGGTTAGGTACTACATTTGCAATACTTATTACCGTAACATTTGCGTTTGTCTTCAATACGGTACAATCAAATACGATTGCTGCGAGTTTTAAAGAACAATATAATTTTGATCCATTCTGGACAGGAATCATCCTGGCTGTGATTACTGCACTTGTAATCTTTGGTGGGGTACGCTGGATTGCTAACGTGTCAACAACAATTGTTCCTTTAATGGCGATTCTTTATATCGGTATCGTATTGTTTGTATTAATCACACACATTGGTGATGTTATACCGATGCTTATGAAGATTATTAAAGGAGCATTCGGTTTAGAACCAGCATTTGGTGGTGCATTAGGATTTACAATCATGCAAGGTATTAAACGTGGATTATTCTCAAACGAAGCAGGTATGGGTTCTGCTCCAAATGCTGCAGCTACTGCAGCAGTAAGTCATCCGGTTAAACAAGGATTAATACAATCCCTTGGTGTATTCTTTGATACGATGTTAGTATGTACGGCTACTGCGATAATGATTTTATTATATGGTGGTTTAGAGTTCGGTGATAAAGCACCTCAAGGGATTGAAGTTACTCAAGCAGCTTTAAACAGTCATATCGGTTCATTTGGTGGAGTATTCTTGACGATTGCAGTATTTTTATTTGCATATTCATCTGTGTTAGGTAATTACTATTATGGACAATCAAACATCGAATATTTGACAACAAATAAAACAGTAATGTTTATTTTCAGATTGTTAGTAGTACTTATGGTATTTTTCGGAGCTGTAATTAAAGTTGAAACGGTTTGGTCTACAGCTGATTTATTTATGGGATTAATGGCCATCTTAAATATTACAGCGATCATTGGATTAGCACATGTTGTATTCGAAGTTGCAAAAGATTACGGAGAACAACGCAAAAAAGGTTTAAACCCTGTATTTAAGACAAAAAACGTTAAAGCAGATTTATCATCTGTGGAAACATGGGGAGAGAACCCTTATGAATTTCATCCTGAACATGATAATCAAGAAACGAAAGTAATTAAAAAAATTAAATAGTAAATCAATTTTCTAAATAAAGACAAAAAGAATCAGCGAATGAAATCACCCGCTGATTCTTTTTATATAACATTATTTAAATAATCCCATAATCGCATCGATAATGGATTGAATAAAGTTCATAAATTTATCCCATACGCCTTCTTTTTCAAGAGAATTCTGGATACTTTTCCCCATATCTTTTGCTTTATCAGTAGCTTGTTTAAAGCCATCTGAATTTTTAATCTCATTGATATAGTCTTTTGCACCATTGATAAACTTATCTTTATTTTCTCCACTGAATACACCAGAATTTTGTGCATTATTAATGAAGTTAACGATGATGTTAATTTGGTTGTCAGAAATAATATTATTCAGTCCATTGCTTTCAATCTTCTGTACAACGATATTTTTAATTTCAGTCGTATTTAAGTTAGCACCTTGCTTAGCAATTTCTGCTTTTGCTTCAGCGATAGCTTTATTTAATTGTTCTTGAGAGAACCCTTCTTTGCCGGCATTTTCTGCATTAATATTTGAAATTGAATTCAATTCATTTTGAGCGGCTTGCGTCTGTGCAGTGTCAATTGTTTCGCCTTGTGCTTCAAATGCTTTGTATACGCCAGCTAAAGCACTTTCACCGGTAACATCTTCTGCGGCTGCAATCGTAACTTCAGCATCCGTTACACCAGCAGTGAGTAAAGCATTTTTGTAAGTATCTTCGGTAATTTTAGTGATTTTACCTGCTGATTGGTTTATATTTAAAGAAAGACCAGATCCAGCTGATAATTTTTTGATGCGAATACTAGATTTTAAAACACTATCGTTAGATTGTAAGCTTAAATATTTCGTTAAATCTGCAGCATGGACATATGTTGTCTTATCACTATCATCTGTGCCGAGTAATGATTTAGTTTTACTTTGCAGATCACTATTTTGTTCAAGGGCAGCACCGTAAACTGTAACAGCTTCAGACCAGGCTTCTTCAGTAACAGCGTCAGCATTTTCAAATGGAACTACAAGTAGTAATAATGCTATTGAAATGAATAATAACTTTTTGTATAATTTCAACTTAATCCCTCCAATTTTTATTTTATATTAAGTTTTACTATATTTATATATAATATAGCAGCTATATATATAGCTAACATTATTTTACCATGTAACTAAATTGAACACATAGGTCTTTGGAATGAGGTATTTAATATGGGACAATATATTGTCGAAAAAGTGTTGAATAATAATGTATTAATTGCACTTAAAAATAATAAGGAAGTTGTATTGATCGGTAAAGGTATAGGCTTCAATAAGAAAGCTGGGCATACAATTATAGATCAGGATTTAAACAAGATAGAAAAAATGTTCGAACTTAAAACGGAACAGGAACAAGAACGCTATAAAGATTTAATGACGTTAACAGATGACCATGTTATTGCAACAGTAATCGAGATTGTGGAATTTATCGATAAGCGAACAGATGGACAGATGGACGATAAAATTATTTTATCATTAACGGATCATATCATTTTTGCTCTGAAACGTTATAAAGATGGTATTTTTGTTGCAAATCCATTTTTGAAAGAGACAGAAGCACTATATCAGAAAGAATTTTTAATTGCTGAACAAGTTGTTCAAATGTTAAATGATAAGCTACAAGTTAATTTTCCAAGAACGGAAGTAGGTTTTATTGCGTTACATATCCATTCATCCGTTAATAATCATTCGCTTCGTGATATGAATATGATGGCCGAAGTGATTACTAAAGCGATTCATATGATTGAACAGGATTTGAAAGTTAATATAGATAAGGATTCTATAGCTTATTCAAGATTTGTTAGACATATTAGTTTTGCAGTACAACGCGTGATGGCTGATGAACGTATGCCTGAACAAAAAAAGTTAGAAAACCTATTGAAAGTACAATATCCATTGTGTTACAATACGGCTGTAAAGATTGTTAAGATGATGCAGACGCATTTACACAAGCCGGTTTATGAATCAGAGCTTGTATATCTTACAATGCATATTCAAGCATTTAATACTGAAGTAGATAACGTGTAACTGATAAAGCAGGCATGAGTTATTACTGGTACAAAGGGACCAGTATATACTTATGCCTTTTTTGTGTGCTTAGTATTTTATGAATATGTATGTAAATTTGCTTTTATCTTCTTCTTATCTTATCTAGCAATCTAAACAAAACATTTTTAGGAGGAAAAAATTATGTTCAAAACGTTATTCGGTCAATTACAACGTATCGGTAAAGCATTGATGTTACCGGTTGCTTTGTTACCAGCAGCAGGTATTTTACTTGCATTTGGTAACGCGATGCACAATGAACAACTTGTGCAGTTTGCACCTTGGTTGAAAGCTGATTTCTTTGTAATGTTATCAGGTATTATGGAAAGTGCAGGACAAGTTATTTTCGATAACTTACCTTTATTATTCGCGATTGGTACTGCACTTGGTTTAGCAGGTGGGGACGGTGTTGCCGGACTTGCAGCTTTAGTAGGTTACTTAATCATGAATGCCACAATCGGTAAATTCATGGGTATTACGATCGACAATATTTATTCATATGCTGAAGGAGCGGAAACTTTAGGTCAGTCAGCTAAGTTACCTGCACATGCTTTAATTTTAGGTATCCCGACACTTCAAACTGGTGTATTTGGTGGTATCATCATGGGGGCAGTTGCAGCATGGTGTTACAACAAATTCTTTAATATTAATATGCCGGCATTCCTAGGTTTCTTTGCGGGTAAACGTTTCGTTCCAATCATCACTTCAGTGATGGCAATAATTGTGGGTGCGGCATTAGCAATTATCTGGCCACCAATCCAAGACGGATTAAATACTTTATCTGAATTCTTATTAAATAAAAACTTAATTTTAACTACATTTATTTTTGGTATTATTGAGCGTTCATTAATTCCATTCGGATTACACCATATCTTCTATGCGCCATTCTGGTTCGAGTTTGGTAACTATACGAATGCAGCAGGTAACTTAGTACGTGGTGACCAAAGTATCTGGATGGCACAAATGAAAGACGGCGTTCCATTTACAGCGGGTATGTTCACAACTGGTAAATATCCATTTATGATGTTTGGTTTACCAGCAGCAGCATATGCCATCTATCGTCAGGCACGTCCAGAACGTAAAAAAGTTGTAGGTGGTTTAATGCTTTCAGCAGCATTAACATCATTCTTAACAGGTATTACTGAGCCATTAGAGTTCTCATTCTTATTCGTAGCACCAATACTTTACGGGATTCACGTGTTATTAGCAGGTACTTCATTCTTAGTAATGCACTTATTACACGTTAAAATTGGTATGACATTCTCAGGTGGTTTCATCGATTATACTTTATTCGGTTTATTAAACTGGGATCGTACAAATGCGTTATTAGTTATTCCGGTAGGCTTAGTTTATGCAGTTGTTTATTATTTATTATTTACATTTGCAATTAAGAAATTTAATTTAAAAACACCAGGTCGTGAAGATGAAGAAGCGCAATCATCAACTTCTACAGCTGGTGAATTACCATTCAATGTGTTAGATGCAATGGGTGGTAAAGAAAATATCAAACATTTAGATGCTTGTATTACACGTCTTCGTGTGGAAGTTAAAGATAAATCTAAAGTTGATGTACCAGAATTAAAAGCGTTAGGTGCTGCAGGGGTATTAGAAGTTGGAAACAACATGCAAGCTATCTTCGGTCCAAAGTCAGATCAGATTAAACATGAGATGGCACGTATTATGTCTGGTGAAGTTACACGTCCAGAACAAGTGCATATCGAAGACCCAGGTGCTGTAAAAGCAGAAGAAACAATTGAAGCTGTTCCAGCAACATCAAATATTTCAACATCTACATCAACTACAATTTATGCACCAATTACTGGTGAAGTGGTTGAACTTTCAACGGTACCTGATCAAGTATTCAGTCAAAAAATGATGGGTGACGGGGTAGCAATTAAACCAGAAGAAGGATTAGTTGTTGCACCATTTGACGGTGAGGTTAAGATGGACTTCCCGACAAAACATGCCCTTGGTCTTGAAAGTAATGATGGTATTGAAGTTTTAATCCACTTCGGATTAGAAACAGTTGGATTAAAAGGTGCAGGATTTGAAATGTTAGTTAAACCTGGTGATCATGTAACGAGAGGTCAATCTTTATTAAAAGTAGATTTAGACTATATTCGTACAAATGCTGATAGTGATATCACACCAATCATTTTCACAAACTTAACAGACAAATCAATGCATAATATTAAATATGGTCATACAGTTGCAGGAGATGCAATTTTAGATATCAAATAATTATATTGAAACGATTAGGGACTAGCATGCGCTAGTCCCTAATTTGCATTTTTAGGATAATTGTGGTTAAATTTGATATTATATTCACGATTTAAGAATACAATAATTTGATTATGTAAACTTTATTATGTTTATCAAAATTTACAAGAATAAATATAGGGAGGAGCTAACCCATGCAGGATAACAATTTTATGCGCTTTTTAGGTGGTAAAAATCTCATTTTTTCTTTATGTATTCTCATATTGTTAGGGATATTAATCTTTGTATTTTCTAAAATATCATTTATATTCGAACCACTTCTAATTATCTTTAATACGATTATTGGCCCAATCATTTTAGCTTTTATACTTTTTTATCTTTTAAATCCAATCGTAGATTTTCTTGAACGTAATAGGGTCAAAAGACTTTATGCGATTATTATTTTGTTTTTATTGATTATCGGTGTATTCACAATACTTATTACTGTATTAATACCTTTAATTGAACAGCAAATATTAAGTCTAGTAGCAAACTTTCCGGATTATATGAAACATCTCCTTAATAAGTTTAATGATATTGCTTCTAATTCACGCATTGCTCCATATATGCAGGATATTCAGAAGTGGGTGAATACAAATTTAAGTGATCTTCCTAATAAAGTAGGGGATTATCTCGGTAGCTTTTCATCTCGCTTAAAATCTATCATCGGCACAATTGCGAGTGTTGCAGTTGTTATTATGACATTTCCTTTTGTATTATTCTTTTTACTTAAAGACGGTAAACAATTTAAAAGCTATTTGATCAAATTATTACCACCACGCTATCGCAGTGATTTCAATGAAATTCTGGAGAAGATGAATGTTCAGGTAGGTTCATACATTCAGGGACAGATGATTGTTGCTTTTTGTATTGGGGTGTTACTATTTATCGGTTATAAAATTATTGGACTGGAATATGCACTTATCTTAGCATGTATTGCTGCAGTTACAAGTGTTGTACCTTATTTAGGACCTATTATTGCCATCAGTCCGGCAATCATCATCGCACTTGTTGACTCACCACTTATGCTATTGAAGTTAGCTGTAGTGTGGATGGCGGTACAATTTTTAGAAGGTCATTTTATTTCACCGAGTATCATGGGTAAAACGATGAAAATTCATCCGCTTACGATTATCTTTGTCTTACTCTGTGCAGGAAACATGCTCGGTATCATCGGCGTTATTCTAGGCATTCCGCTATACGCAATTATGAAAGTTCTAGTACAATTTTTCTTTCATAAATTTAAAATACGATATAACAAATATTTTCAGGACGTCCATGGGTCTTATGAAATCAAGAAAAATGAAGCATAACACTTGTTTATGCTTCATTTTTTGTGATTTTGCAAAAATATTATTTACATGTACAATAGTAGTATCATTTTTACATAAACAATATTTAAATACAGTTTTTAACATAGAAAGTGGGTTAGTATGAAAGCATTTATAGTGCAGCATCAAAACAAAATAAAAATAGTTTTTATATCACTTCTTTTAACTTTTATATTTTACAAATTAATCGGAGAATTATCATCTATTGATTATAAAGCAACATATTCAGCTTTTAAATCTATGCAATCATTTGAACTCGCTGGTTTGATTCTTTCTGGACTATTTGCTGTAATGTTACTCTCGCTTTACGACTTTGTATTGGCAGGAAATTTAAAATTAGCTATTTCTAAAAGAAAGTTATTTAACACAAGTTTCATTGCAAATGCAATGAACGCCGTAATTGGATTTGGCGGTATAATAGGTGCCGGACTACGTTTACTCGTATATCGAAACTATGCAGAAGACGAAAGAAAATTAATCAAAGTGATTTCATTATTATTATTATCGATGATTTCAGGAATGAGTTTTTTAAGTTTAGGTATCATATTCAATTTATTTAATAACACTCATGCCTTTGATCACTACCCATGGTATAATATCGCATTAATTATTACAGCATTATTTTTGCCATTATTTTTAATTTATACTTTTATTAAACCGATTAATCAGGATAAATTATTAGGATTAAAATTTACTTTAGTTTCTGCATTAGAATGGATTGCAGCGAGTGGCGTAATGTACTTAATCTTTAAATGTATTGATAGTCCCGTGCCATTTGCGATTGTCATCGGCATATTTGTGGTAGCAGCTTTAGCTGGATTAATATCACTCGTACCAGGTGGATTTGGTGCATTTGACTTAATGATTCTCGTAGGATTTAAAGCTGTTGGCATTGCAGAAGAACAAGTATTACTTGCACTACTCATATATCGAGTTGTTTATTACTTTATTCCATTTCTGCTTGCTCTTGCATTATCGACTTTCGAGTATAGAGGTGTGGCGAGAAAACAATTTGAAGATCGGTTTGAAGATCATAAATATGTTGGACCAGCAATTGAGACAAGTAATTTATTTTTAAGTATATTACGGGACTTAATCGTGAAGTTACCGGCAATTGCATTAGGAGTTATTGTAGGTATTACGGGACTCTTATTATTTTTAAGTAATGGTTTAGTAATCATTGAAGCCATCTATGATGTGAAACATAATACGTATTTATTTCTAGCGGCATTGTACGCTGTGGCTGCACTGATCTTAATCATCAATGCTAAGGGAATCATGCATGACACACGACGTTCGCATGTAATGAGTATGGTCGCAGTAAGTATTTTACTGATTGTCGTATATCTGACATATGGAAACTTTCTCATTTATATCTGGCTATTTATTGTGTTAATACTATTGTTTATCGGCAATCGAAATGTTAGTTCGATTAGAAGACCAATAACATTAAAAAGAGCTGGATTAACCATTCTTTCATCAATCGTGTTATTATCAATCAACGGATGGTTACTTTCATTACAATTAGAAGATTTGATCCGCTCAGAAAATATTGATTTCGATAGTAACTTACTAAAATATTATTTCCTACTTTTAATCGTATTATTTGCAGGTGTGACGTATACACTCTCTTATCTTTTCAATAAAAAATTTAAAACTAAAATTGATATGCAAATGTCAACAGAGGAGATAGACAAAATTATTCAGTCTTATGGCGGGAATTTTGTAAGTCATCTGGCATTCACTGGAGACAAATTATTCTTTACAAATGATGAGCGTGATGCATTTGTCATGTTTCAATTTAAAAATGATAGTATTATCGTATTAGGTGATCCAATAGGGAATAAGGCATCTTTTCAATGTTTACTGACACAGTTCTATGACAAGACAGAATATTATGGTTATGACGTGGCATTCTATCAGGTTCAACCGCATCTGTTACCGATGTATCATGATTTCGGGAATATATTCTTTAAACTAGGTGAAGAAGCAGTCATTCCACTTGAAGACTTTACGATCAGTGGAAAGAAAAAACGTGCATTTCGAGCAACTGTCAATAAATTCGAAACAGAAGGATATCGTTATGAAGTGCTGGAGCCACCTTTTGATGATTATTTAATTGCTCAATTACAAGAAGTTTCTAATGAGTGGTTAAATGGGCGTAACGAAATGAATTTCTCAGTAGGGCAGTTTAATCGTGATTATTTAAACAAAGCACCAATCGGAGTTATTAGAAATGATGCTGAAATCATTGGCTTCGTCTCATTTATGCCAACACATTATAATCATTCATTCTCAGTAGACATGATACGCTGGAAAGATAATGAACTCCAAATGATGGATGGTCTATATTTAAATACAATGCTATTAATGAAAGAGAAGGGCTATCATTCATTTAATATGGGGATGGCACCACTATCAAACGTAGGCAGTCATAAACATGCATTTTATCGTGAACGATTGGCAGGGAAGATATTTGATTCTATCTCAAGACTTTATAGTTTTAAAGGATTACGTAGATATAAAGAAAAGTTCGATCCTGACTGGCAATCAAGATATTTAGTCTACCGAAAAGATAGTTCACTCATCACACAGATGATTCGTATTAATGCAATCATCAATCGATCAAAAAAATCTGAGCATTAGCTCAGATTTTTTTGTGTCTTTATGTAATTTTCACGATCAATTTGTTCCTGTTTGTAACGTTCAGGGTTTCTTTTATAGAAGTCCTGGTGCTCATCTTCAGCTAAATAGAACACTTCAGCAGGACGTATTTCAGTCACAATCGGCTTATCAAATCTATCTTGAATACTTTCTATGTAATTTACTGTTTTCATTTTTTGTGTTTCATCAGTATAAAATACAGCAGTTCTATATTGTGTGCCTCTGTCCATATATTGTCCCCCAGCATCTGTCGGATCAATTTGAGCAAAGAAAATCTCTAATAATTTATCAAATGAGAATACAGCATCATCATAAATTATTTCAACGACTTCAAGGTGATCTGTCGTACCTGTTTTCACTTGTTCATAGGTTGGATTTTCAATATGTCCACCCATATAACCACTCTTTACACTTTCAATACCATCAAAAGAATCAAAAGGTTTTACCATGCACCAGAAGCAACCTCCGGCAAAATATATCGTTTTCATTTCAATCTACCTCCTTGTAATTATTTTACGATAATAATGTACAATTACCATAGGTATTTGCTTGCAATTTAGTCTTATTTTTTATAAGTTTAATATACTGGAGTATGGAAAGTAGGGTGTTTAATTATGGATGGACAAACGCCACCTATACGTCGACGAAAAAAACGTCGTATTCGTAAGCTACCGTTTATATTATTATTTATTATTTTTATATTATTAGGATGTTTTTTATACATAAAATCGAGTTATGAAAGTGGTTTAAAACAAGCAGAAAAACACGCACCGAAACATGAACAATATGAATTTAATGGTGTAAATAAAAAAGATGGGAAAATTAATATATTAATATTAGGACAAGACCGTGCGGTTGATGGATCTGCAAGGACTGATTCAATCATGATTGGCCAGTATAACTACTTAAATAAAAAGATGAAAGTTATTTCCGTGATGCGTGATATTTATGCTGAAATACCAGGTTACAGAAATTATAAGATTAATACAGCATATACATTAGGTGGACCGGAACTTTTACGCCAAACGATTAAAAAGAATCTAGATATCGATATTGATCATTATGCGATTGTTGATTTTAAAGGATTTTCTGCAATGGTAGATGAAATATCACCAAATGGTGTACCCATTGATGTTGAAAAGGATATGTCAGAAAAAATAGGTGTCACGCTGACGGAAGGAAAACACAATTTAAATGGCAAAGAGTTACTTGGCTATGCACGATTCAGAAATGATGCTGAAGCTGATTTT
The DNA here is from genome assembly GCF_002742385.2 of Macrococcoides goetzii. Classification (GTDB taxonomy): domain Bacteria; phylum Bacillota; class Bacilli; order Staphylococcales; family Staphylococcaceae; genus Macrococcoides; species Macrococcoides goetzii. Next base: position 583,883 of record NZ_MJBI02000001.1, on the reverse strand, counting down.
GGTCGCGTTAGACGTCAACAGCAAGTAATCCGTGCTTTAAAGAAAGAAATGGTTAATCTACCAGTTATCTTAAAAACACCTAAACTTGCCGGTATTGCAAGAGGGTATATCAATACAGATATGACTGATGGAGAAATATTTAGAACAGGCACTTCGTTTGTAATCAGAGGGAGTAAGGATCCAAATACATTAGTCATTCCGGTAAAAGATAGCTTTACTCAGATGAGTTATCCTGAAGCTGGTGCAGTGTTAGAAATTGATAAAGAGAAAAATAAAACAGCTATTAAGAAATTCTTAGAGGAATAAAAACTCAGTCAGATGACTGAGTTTTTATTATATGCATTCATAATATAACAATGATAAAATAAATTATGAATTAAATGGAGGGATTTAAAATGAATGATTTAGAAGCAATGTACCAGTATGCTGTGAAAGTTGCTGATACATTACAAGCGTCACCTGTATACGATGAACATAGTGATGCTGATGACCAGGCAATGGTGGCATATACATTTGGAGTGTTAAATGGATATGCACAAAAAAATGACTTTGGGGCTGAAGAAATACAAGTTGTTATGGTTAGATTAATCTCAGAATTTATCGGTTATCCAGTTGATTACGCTGAAGCTTTAACACAATATATTATCTCTTGCACAAACAAAGAAGAAAATGAATCAATCTATATCATTATCCATAAAGGACTCGATCAATATTTAGATGGGGGACGCGTTGTCGACTTCCAAAATGATTATTCGATGATACTAAATGATATAAAAGCAGTTGTAGAACCTGAACCTGCTCCGAAACGTATTAATATGGCTGCAAGAATCAATCCGAATGAACAATAAAAACCTGCTTGTCCGCTAAGGACAAACAGGTTTTTTCTTTGAATTAAGATTCTGATTTTAATTTACCAGCCACTGCATAACGCTCTTTTTTCAATTCTTTAATAAATACATGAATATTTTCTTTCGGTGCGTTCGCATTTGTAGCAACAACTTCTGTTACTTCTTCAACGATTTTCTTTAATTGTTCTTCTGAACGACCTTCTAGTAATTCTACTGTAATAAATGGCATAAACATTCTCCTTTACATCTAAAATTTATTACTCAAAGCTATTATATACTATTCATAAATATTACGGTTAATAGATGAACCGTTACCACTTACCCAGTCATCCATGTCATCATCTTCCATGATTTCTATGTTGACATCTGTAACGTGTGGCTGCTTTAATAATTCATTCGTTACTGATTTTTTGATTTCTGTTAATTCTCTTAAATTAAATTCATAGTTTGATACTTCAATCAAAGCTTCTACGTGCTTATCTTCGCCTTCTTTCATTACAACAAGACGTTTGATGTCTGAAACTTCTGGGTGCTCTAAAATAACTTTAGAAGCATGAACTTCCATCTCTTCATCAGCTCGACCAATCGCTCCAGCTGCGTTCTCCATGAAAACTTTATATACAACATAGAACATCGCTAATCCGATGATAACAGATACAATACCTTCAATTTGAACAAATCCTGTATACCTTGCAATTATGATTGCTAATAATGCGATAACACCGCCACCAGTTGCGACAGTATCTTCCATGAATACAAGTTTAGTGGCTGGCTTAGCTTTCGCAATGTTTAAGTAACTTGTAGTAAGTGGGTGTAAACCAGTTGTTGGTTTATGAGCTTCTTCTAAAACTTCCTTACCAGCTTTATAAAGCACTGCAACCTCTAAGATGATACCAATTAATAAAACACCAGCAGCGATTAAGAAATGATTTAATGGCTGTTCATGGTGAACTGGGTTTGTGATGTGATGAATACCTTCCAATATTGTTTCATAAGCTAAAATTGCAACGATTAATACTGCAAACAAACAAACGATATTAACAAGACGACCATAGCCAAATGGAAACCTTTCGTTTGGCTTTTTCTTTGAAACAGCAGATCCTACGAAAACAAAAAATTGGTTCGCTGCATCACCGAATGAGTGCATCATTTCTGCAAACATCGCAACGTTACCGGTAATAACATATGCTCCAAACTTTAAACAACCTAGAATAAAATTTACGATTGCTGCAATTAATGAAGACTTACTACCTTTTTTGAGTAAATTAAATAAACGTGACATAGAAAACTCCTTTATTCATTTTATTATTATATTATAACCGAAATTAAAGTGAAAAACCTTAATAATCGTTGTATAACTGTAACCATAATTGAAAAGAAATAAACATTATTTCAATAGAATTAGGATATTATTTTAAGTCTAACATGCATTATGGTACGATTAATTTAATTTAAGAGAGATTATATTAAAAATTCATATACGAGGAGGTATATCATGTTTAAAGAACTTCTTACATCAATAGGATTTGGAGACGCGAAAGTTGATACACTTGTTAAAAAAACAACATTTCATCCTGAGGAACAGATTGCTGGTATCGTAAAATTAGAAAACTTAGCTGAGCAAGATATTGATCGTATTGAACTTATTTTAATCGAAAGAAAAGAAAATACTGATGAAACAAGCGACTTCCACACAATCGATTTACCCATATCAAAAGTGATTCTACAGCATGACGGAACAGAAGAAGTACCATTTATATTTGATACACACGAAGAAATAGAAGACTATAACCATGAATTCTATATCATGACACACGTATTTGTTGATAATGCAGTAGATTATTATGATGAAGATCAAATTTACTTTGAAAGTGTGCAATCAAGCTAACATCAAATAGACAGGACGCAACTCAAATATTGCCGCCTGTCTATTTTTATTATCAATTAAGCCTTATACATACCTTCATAAGCCTTAATATTTATCTTCAGTTTCTGGTACAATACTCACAAATAAGAGTTCAATGGCACATAAAATAATCAGTGATAAACAACCATACATTACAATCACCTCTTTCTTAAGTCGATTGTAATGTATGAAACTCGTTTCATAGCAAGGGGGAATTGCTTCATGTCAAATATTCGTGATATCGCAAAGGAAGCAGGTGTATCAGTAACCACTGTATCCAGAGTAATAAATAATCATCCATATGTTAAAGAAGAAAAAAGGAATAAAGTCATGCAGGCAATGAAGACATTAAACTATATACCCAACCATCTGGCGGTAAATCTATCACGTGGTAAGAGTAGAGTGATTGCAGTCGTATTTCCATGGATTACAAATCCATATTATTTAAGAATTTTGGAAGGTGCGATTAAGCAGGCTTCACTACATCAATATCATATTATTGTCATTGAAACACACTATAAAGAAGACGAAGAAATAAAGGCATTAGAAATGCTGAAACATCGATCAATTGATGGCATCATATTTATTACGAAACAACTACCGATTGATGTAATATATGACTATGAAAAATATGGCCCAATTGTATTAATGGAGAAGAATGATCATCTCCCGTATATATTTATCAATCAATACGCAGCAATGAAAAAAGCATTGAATCATCTCATGAGTGAAGGTTATAAAAAAATAGGGTACACAGTACATAGAAATAATGGATTTAGTGCAAATGAACGCGCAAAAGCGTATGCGACATTGCCTGAAGACATGCAATACAAGGAATTTATCTATGTCAGTGGATTATCTTTAACGGAAGGGAAACAACTCGCACAAAAAATATTAAAACAAATGAACTTACCAGATGCGTTAATAGTGACCAATGATGCGCACTGTGCAGGTCTATATGCAGAGTTTCAGAATCGAGGCATTAAAGTTCCGGAAGACATTGCACTCATATCCTACGAAAACGGGGAACTCTCACAGGTGAATAACATAACAAGTATTGATCTGCCATTAGCACAAATGGGAGAACGAAGTGTTGAATTAATACTGTCTGACTCGGCGACATCAGAGGAATTAACGTCAAAATTAATCATTAGAAAATCTACATAAAAATTCGGTCAAATAGACGAAAAAAAGTTATTTCGTTTATTTAACCGAATTATTGTTTAAATCATTCATTATAGTTTCAACATGTTTTAATAGAAAACCATCAAAAGGGAACTCCTTAGAACGATATAAAGATTCTAATTTTTCTTTCAAGTGACTAACCTCTGTTATTAAGTTATCTGGATATTGATATTTTATTATGTTAATTTCAAATTCGTCTTCATCTACAAAATAATATTTACCTTCTTTATCGATAATCATATCAATATCTAAATCAACAATATCTATATTATTCTCTTTTGATATAGGCAGAGAACATATATTACAGTAGTATTCAATATCACCATTACGATAAATGTCCGTATTTATTGTAAAACCGTCACTTTTTGATATGAACTCAAGAGAAGCATTATCATAAACAAATGTTTGACCACGTGTATGATGAATAAGCTTTCTGGGTGGCAGAGACTTAAGAAGAATGTATGATTTATTCTCCTCTATAAGTTCTGATTTCCACGAATAGTGAATAGTATGATCGTATTTATATGTATTAACATTATATTCTTTCATTTAAACCTCCGTTGTAAATTTATTGATTTAATTATATGATATATTAATCAGAAAATTCTTTAAATAAAATTATATTATTACAGGAGTAACTTATGGACATCACATTTACTAAAGATAATAAGCGTTTCAAATACAGAGCTTCAGCTTTAATTATAGAAAATAATCATATTTTACTTCAAAACATCAAAGATTACTGGGCACCACCGGGTGGCAAAGTTCAAATGCTGGAAGATTCTAGAATAGCGTTGAAAAGAGAGATATTTGAAGAACTTTCTACTGACATAGCGATTGAACAAAGTGCTATTTTCATTGAACAAACATATCATTCACAAGAAAAGTCATTCCATGAGCTCGGCGTTTATTATTTTTGCCATTCTAAATCATTATGGGATAGAGGAACATCTATAATCGGATGTGAAAATGGAGAAGATATGGAGTATCGATGGTTTCCAATAATTGAAATCGAAAAGATTAATCTTCAACCTGCCGTATTAAAAGACAAGTTGTTAGGTGAGCATAAAATTTTTGAGCATATTATTAATCATGAATAGATCTAAGGAGGAGAGCAGTTGTATACATATAAAGAAAGAAAAGAGATATATGATAAATTATTAAATCAATTAATACATCTTGGAATTGAAGGTGCTGTGCAAATTGGATCAGGCGTTAATGGCTATACTGACGACTTTTCCGATATAGATATGATGGTAGCAGTAAATCTACCTGTAACAGAAAACAAAGAAAAAATAAAAGAGTTACTTTTAGATTTGGGAGCAATCTATATTCATGAAGGCATGTTCAGGGAAGATATTTATTTATTAATTCCGTTCTTTGAAAATGGTCTGGAAATGGATATTTCAATCATGCCTACTGAATTATTAAGTGTACAATCACCACTTTGGAAAGTGGTCTATGATTCAGACGGCTCTGTATTAAAGAAGATGAATGAACTGAATGAACAATTTCTAAACAAACAACAACCATATCGAACAACGCCGAATATAGCTTTTCAATTTATTTATCGTTACCGTAAAGCAATCATCGACTTAAAAAGAAATAATTTAATTGGCGCCTTAGCTCATATTGATATAATGAAAGAATTTATTCTAGAAATTCAAATATTAAATGAAAATCAAAAATTACATCAATTTAAGCAATATCAACTCCTAGACCTATCTTTCCAGGAAGTATTTCTAGAACTATATCAAATGGATATTAGTATCGATGGTGCAGAAGAACTTTTAGAGAAGACCATGCAATTATTTAAAGATACCATCAGTAAAAATAAAAGCATAAAATATGACGAGGATATTTATTCTATTATAGAGAATTTGTAGGTGATACATTGAAGAATTTAAATCATTTGTTAAAAGAAAATCATTTAGATTATAAAACAGTAGAAACAACTAATGGAAAAATTAGCTATTTTGAAACTGACAATAAAAATAACAAGTTTGAAACTTTATTGCTTTTACATGGATTTGGTGCAAATGGTTTAGATTATTTACCGATGATTAAACTACTTAAAGATCGGTATCATATTATTTCTGTAGACCTACCTGAAAGAGGAGAATCAAAATTAATCAGTAATAATGATTTCACACCAGAAACGATTGCTAAGTGGCTATATTCATTTATCAATAAAATCCAAATAGATAACTTTCATTTAGTTTGTCATTCAATAGCAGCACACTACGGATTATTCTATGCGAGTAAATACTCGCTAGAAACTTTAATACTGCTTGATGGTGGATATTTAGTTCCTAAATACTTTGATGGCTATAGTCTAGAAAAAGAAATCAATGATACGCGAAGCTTAATTCGAACTTTGAGTTATAGTTCAGAGCAAGAGTTATTTGAAAGTTTAATCACTCAAGGAAACACATTTGAGAAGAATATCATTGATAGAAGATTATTTAAAGAAGAAGATGGTAAATTAGTGTTTACTTTATCAGAAGAAGTAGGCGTACAAATGACTTTAGATGTCGTAAATTATCCTGATTATGATTTAATACGAACAATTGATAAAGATATTTATATGATACGAAGTGACAAGCCAGAAGAGATTAATGATATCCGTGAAAAATGCATCAATCAGTTTATTAAAGCAAGGGATATAAGTATTACAATTTTGAAAGATAGTAATCATAGTTTATATCATGATAAAGCATCTGAGGTTTCAATCCTAATTGATAATTGGATAAAACAAAACAGCCATCGATAAACGATGGCTGTTAAAATATATGTAAATTTTTGTAAAATTATTTTTGCTACTTCTATAATACATCATACATATTTTTATAATATAAGTCTATTCTTTTTTATATAGTTTTATAAAATATAATTACTGGGCCCAAGTATAATTAGGAGATGAATAGAATGTCACAAAATATTTATGATAATGAGCATTTCTACAAAGGTTACACAAAAATTCGTAACAATAAGTTAAGTTATAACGAAATGATCGAAATGCCGATAATGAAAGAAGAGTTGCCAGATATAAAAGGGAAAATGGTATTAGACATTGGTTGTGGTATGGGAAAATTTATTCAATATATGCTCGAATTGAACCCAAAACAGATTGTAGGGTTAGATATTTCTAATAACATGATTTCATATGCGAAAGAACTTGTTGATGATGAACGCGTATCATTTGTGGTAACAGATATACTTTCATATGAAACAGACATTAAATTTGATGTGATAGTATCATGTCTGGCTTTCCATTACATTGAAGATTTCAATTTACTAATGAAAAAATTAAATAAATTATTAGCAAATGACGGTATATTACTATTTTCTACAGAACATCCGTTAACAACAGCAACGAAACAAAAAGAAAATTGGTCTCACGTTGAGAGTCGATTCAATCACTATAAATTAGATCATTATTTTGAAGAAAGCGCGAGACCGATAGAGTGGTTAGATACTGAAGTAATTCGTTATCATCGCACAATTGGAACAATGATGAATACTATAATCGATAATGGATTCATTATTGAACGAGTACTTGATACAGGCAATACAGAAATGTCGTTAAAATTATGGGATGCAGAAGATATTATGAAAGTAAATCATAGACCACCGTTTATAGTGATAAAAGCGAAAAAGTATTAACGTATGAAAGTACGTAAGAAACCAGGTCTTAAAGGCGCTCGTCGTTCACCACAGTTCTTAAAACGTTAATATTTCAAAATTACATTTCAAACTCTTTGGATGATTCCAAAGAGTTTTTTGTTTTTTAGAAAGGAGTTAATAACTGCTTAATAGATAGAAAAATCAGACTATTGGCATATATGATTTATATGAGATTATTTATATAATGTTCAAAAAGAAGGGGAGAGGGAACATTGAACATTTTATCGATTCACTTACTAACTAAAGAAATTCATAAATTAAAGGAATTTTATAGTGATTTAGGGTTTAAGACAGAAATTATGGAAAATAAATTAATCGTTCATCTCATTAAGAGTGATATTATATTTGAAAATGATATCAATAAAAAGGAACCATTTTATCATTTTGCTATAGATATTCCCCCAAATCATTATAACTTTTTAAAGAAAAAAATAAGTGGCCGAGTATGTCTCTTAACTGAAGATGATAAAGATGAAATTTATTTTGATCATATAAGCGCTAAATCTTTTTACATTAATGACTCATCTGGAAATATTGTAGAATTTATAGCAAGAAATGATTCAGATTGCAAAAATTCTATAAATAATAGATATATCAGAATAAGTGAAATTAGTTTAGTTACAAATAAGGTTAATGAGACTTTTAAACAGTTAGAGAATTATAAATTTAGGGAACGAGATAACGAGTTAATAGAAGAAGGTTTAAATTTTATATGTTCAGGTGAAGAAAAAGAATATATTTTATTAACCAAAGAAAGAAGAAGATGGTTATTTTCGGACAAATTATCTAAGTCATATCCTATACAAATAGTTACTGACGAATATATGTTGAATTATCTAAATAATCAATTGGAAATCAAAAAGAGGGGTGTTTAGTTTGATTAAAGGTTTATTCGAAGCACATCTACCAGTTAGCAATTTATTAAATTCTATTAAATTTTATGAAAGTTTAGGATTAACATTAGAAAATCATATACCAAATAAGGTTGCATTTATGTGGATTGAGAAAGATGTGAGTTGGTTAGGACTATGGGAATGTGAAAGTGTCCGTTTAGATTATCATCCTTCTATTCGTCATATTGCCTTTAATGTTGATTTAGAAGATTTAAAGACAGCAAAACAATGGTTAAATAAAAAAGGAATTGAAACTAGAGGTGCTTTTGGATTTAGTGGAGAAGAACCTTTTGTATTACCACATGTGAATAATGCTAGTTCTAAGATTCATTTTTATGATTTAGATGGTAATAGTTTAGAGCTAATATCACAAATTTCAAACCCTGAACAGTGTCTTGATGCTATGTACTTATCGGAGTGGGAAGAAAGATTTTATTAGTTACATTAATTAATAACAAAAATTAGCAATTATAAAGAAATATTACTTCAAAAACGAAGTGATAAAAAAATGTGGGGTTTACCAGGGGGAGCAATGGAACTTGGAGAAAGTTATGAAGCAGTAGCTATTATAGAAACTAAAGAAGAAACAGGACTTAATATTGAGCATTTGAAATTCATTTATCTGTTTTCTGGTGAGGATATTCATTATATCTATCTAAATGGCGATGAAGTATATAACACTATTGCCCTCTATGAATCGAGAACATTTTCAGAGGAAATTAGAAACTCAGATGAATCTATAGATTTGAATTGGTTTAACATTAATAATTTACCTAATTCAATAGCGCCACCAAAAGCGAGGCATGAGTTTTATTAAAATATTATAAGGATGAGTTGTAGTTCTATAGTAAAATGTAAAATAACTCATTGATTCAAAAGCAATTCGCGCAGTATAGTGAGAAATGCTTTCCATATATAGTTTGATAAAATATCAATAAATTTATCAAATTTTAGAATTTTCTATCTATTTATATGGTACATTGATTGGAAATATATTAAAAAGTAAAATACGTGTTTGTTTTTATAAGGAGCATTTGAAATAGATGCATAGAAAAACTGATATGAGGTAATGCAAAATGAAATATTATATTGCGAGTAGCTGTTTGAATAAAGAAATTGTTAATGAAACTATAAAACAGTTGGATGATAAAGGTTTTACTAACACTTATAAATGCACTCTAAATGATAAAGCAAGTAATGAAACTGAATTGAAAAATATTGGTCAGGCAGAGTTTCAAGCAGTCAAAAAATCGGATGTCTTATTGTTATTTTACCCGGAGGAAAAGGAACACATATTGAATTGGGAATAGCTTTGGTTGCGGTATACAAGTAGTAATAGCCTATTTTGATGATAATTTCTTAAATATCAATAACTCAGCGACATTTTATTATTTAGATAATGTAAGTCATATCAAAGTTACAGAAGAAAACGTTGCAGAAAGTTTATACAATTTTATTTTAAAAATAGAAAAATAGATGGAATAAAGTGATTCCATCCATTATACATAATAAATTATTTTAGAAGGATATTTTGACAAAGGTATATAGTTACTTAAGTCTTTAACATCATTATGTAGTTGAACTGATACCCCTTTAGAATAATTTCCGTATTTTAAAGGTCTTTGAATTACTTCTGAAAAACTAAAATTTGATGCGATATCATTAAATTTTATATTGTCAGTTTCATATCTCATAACCTGTTTTTTTAAGTATAGATTATGTATTTTCTTTATAGAGTCATTATGGTATATTTCGTCTTTTATTAATTTAGAAATATAATTATCATCCATAGAGAGATAAGTATTAATTACAGAAGGATTATTAGTAAATGAGGATATATCGCGGATTTCTTGATAATTTGCCTCCTTCAATAAAATTTTAAGCATTAAATCAATACCTAAAACATATTCGTGACCAAAACTAGATAAAAATAACCGCTCTTTCATTTTGTATATCTTCTGAACAATACCAAGTATGTCTTCGTTAACTACTACTGATTTATTGTTGTAATTAGTATTTGTAATAATGCTAAAGATATCATCTTTTAGTGGATTATTATTAAAATTATAGTAATAATCTCTTTGAATATAATCTAATTTGTCGGCGCCTAGTTCAGAAAATAATATTTGCTCTATTTGTGGTAAATCACCTTCTCTTCTTAATACATTCAAGACTGACTCCATTAATCCATTTTCCAAATTTAATATTGATTTAATTTCTAAATCATTTTTAATTAGCAGTTCACTCCATTTTTCATGATGGATATTTGTTACATTTTCAAAAGTATGTGAGTATGGGCCATGTCCAATATCATGTAATAATGCTGTAGTTAGTGCAATTTTCTTTTCAAAACCGACAATACCTTTTAAATCTGAAATAAGGTTTGTTATAGCAAAGACACCTAATGTATGATCAAAACGATTATGGATAGCATTTTTATTTAGTAAGTAAGTATGGCCCTGTTGTTTAATATTTTTTAATCTTTGTAATACTTTTGAATTGATTAATTTAATATAAAAGGAATCTTTAATTTCTATTTCAACATGAATACAATCTGTAAATATCATAATACCTCCAAGTTAAATCATATATTCTAATATACAATTTTTCAAAAATTAAGTAAAATTAAATAATAATTCATTTTTAAGGAGAAGCAGATGGGAAAAGTGGCTTTAATTGGTAATGGTCATATCGCAAAGGCAACATATATTAAGTATTTTAGAGAGAGAAACAAAGATTATGAGATATGTGCTGTTGTTAATCCAAATGTAGAAAGTGCAAAAAAATTTATTAAGGAAAATAGCATAAAAAAGTCATATAAAAATATTGATCAGATGTTAATGAACGAGCACCCTGACTTAGTAATAGTCTGTTCACCAAACAGATATCATTATGAACATGTAATGAAGTGTCTTAGTAAGAATATACATGTATTTTGTGAAAAACCACCTGCAATGAATAGTAAACAAGCCAAGGAAATGTATAATCTTGCGAAAGACAATAAATTGTTTTTGGCTTATAATTTTCCGCATCGTTATTCTGAAGAGACAAAAATACTCAGAAAAAATATCAAAAAACTTGGAGATGTTTATTTTATTGAAGCAAATGCAATTAGAAAGCATGGTATTCCAACTTGGGGGAAATTTACTGAAAAAAGTATACAGGGTGGAGGACCACTAATTGATATTGGTATACATATATTAGATGCAGCACTTTATATTTTAAATTATCCTAAAATAAAATCAGTATACGCTAATCAGTACACGTCACTTTCACATGAAAAAATCAAAGCATTTATAAATAACACTGAAAATAATGAATATACTATCGAAGATTCTTTGTTTGGGACAATAGAGTTTGAAAATGGTGCAATTCTTAGAATAAATACCTCATATTTATTAAATGTAGAGTCAGATGAGTTTAACATCAGAATGGTGGGGAAACAATATGGTGCAAATTTGTATCCATTGAAAATCTTTACAAATATTGATATGGACCTTATAGAGTACGAAGAAAAAAATGAAGTTACTGAGCCACTGAATAGATTTGGTTGTTTGGAAGAATTCTGTAGAAAGATAAAAAAGAATCAGTTTTCTACTCAAGAAGCAAATGAAGGTTATATGATTCAATATCTCATAGAATCATTATATCTTTCTGCAGAAACTGGGGAAAAAGTAATTCTTAAATATTAGCGTAACTTTACAAATGATTAATAAATACAATATAAAAGATTATTGATTTGAAATTAAGGAAATGGAGAAGAATATGAATATATATAAAACAACTGTTTTTCCCTTTAAAAATGCAGGAGGGAATCCTTGTCCAGTAATTTTAGAAGCTGATCAGTTAACTTTTGATGAAATGAAAAATATTGCAAAACAATATGAACTTGAGGTTGGATTTGTATTGGAAAGTGAATTACCTTCGTGTGATTATCAGTTTAAATACTTCGTGCCTAATAAAGAAATGGAAATGTGTGTTCATGCGACGATAGCATGCGTTACAGTTCTTAAGAATAAAGGATTTCTTAAAAAGAGTCATTTTTCAGTAGAAACATTAGCGGGTGTTTTAGATATTGAGATTATTGGAAATGACATTGATTTCAAAGTAAAAGTAAAACAAGGAGCACCAAATATTAGCGATGTAATGATAGATAAAAATGAAATTGTTAAAGCATTAAATTTATCAGTGAATCAACTTTCAGATAATGTTATAAAGAATGTTTCAACATCTAGGTATAAAACCTTTATAGAGTTGAAAGGTGTAGACGTTTTAAATCATCTTAATCCAGATTATGAATATTTATGGTCAGTTTGCAACAAGATAGGATCGACTGGATTTTATCCGTTTGTAAAAGATGAAAGCAATATTTACCATGCCAGACAGTTTCCAAATAATACTGGTTACTTAGAAGATTCTGCAACTGGTGTGGCTGCTTCAGCACTAGGAATTTATGTTAGAGATGTAATGAATCAATCTTTTGATGAATTAACAGTATTTCAAGGATTTGCGATGGATAGTCCAAGTGAAATTGTAGTTATCAATGATGATGAATCAAATTTTGTTGTAGGAAGAGCAGTTGTTGTATCATAGTTAATGAAATTTTAAAAATATAACAATAAATTAAATAAACAAGGGGATGTATTATGAATAGTATAGATGTCTTGATTTTAAACATGTCAGAAGTGAGAAGACGTAGTGAGATTGTTTGGAAAAGTATTGATAAAAAGTATTATGAATTTAAGCCGGATCAAGATGCTCTAACAATATATGAAATGATTAAACATGTTTTACAATCTGAATATATGTATCATGAAATGTTTATTAAAGGTGGCAGTATTGAGGAAATTCCAACACCATATGATGATATTTATAACAGCATTGAAGAACTAATAATAGTTTCAAAAAAATATAAAGATGAGTACAAAGAATTCATTAAAAAATTAAATGAAGATGATCTTACTAATATCAAAATTGATAGATCACAAGATGCAGGTTATATAAGAACTATAGGAGATATGATAGAAAGAGTAACTTTCCATGAAGCAGTTCATCTAGGACAATTATTAGATTATATGAGAACTGCAGGAATTGAAAGACCGAGAATTTGGGATTAAAAACTTGTAAATAGATATACTTATAATTGGAAAAGATTTAGAATATGCTTCTCAGAAATTAATAGAAGAAAATATACCCGTAAAGGAAGCGTATCTATTCGAAAGAAAATGGCGAGAGCTAATAATTGAACAAAAGAATCTGAGTAGTAAATCAGAAGTTCATTTCATAGAATCAAGTACTCATAATATACATATAGATCAACCAAAAGTTTTAGCAGAAATAATAAAATTATTTTGTTATAAAATAAAGGTGAAAATGTGAAGAATATAAAAATTCAAAAGTTATCACAATGTCATGCTGAAGAAATTGCGAATGAATGGAAGTATGAAGGGATTTATAAATTTTATGATGCAACTGAAGATGAAGAAGATTATCGAGAATTAATTTCACAAGAGCTTCGAGGTGAACAATATTTTGAAGTATTGTCAGAGGACCAATTAATTGGATTCTTTGTAGTAAATGATTCTATACCAAATTTTGTAGATTATGGTCTAGGTATGAAGCCTGAATTAACAGGCCATGGTAACGGGAAAATATTTATTAAAAAGACAATCCAATATATCATTGAAAATTATGATGTCGGAACAATTACTTTATCTGTTGCTTTATTCAACAAGAGAGCAATCAATTGTTACGAGAAATGTGGTTTTATTAAAGAAAAAGATTTTGAAATGGAAACAAACGGATCTCAATATCGTTTTGTTAAAATGTATAAGAAGTGTTGAAAGCTATAATATCGATTCATCGGGGGAGAAAAATGATTTATTTATTAAGACATTGTAAAGCAACAGGTCAAGAATATAATGCGGAATTAACAAGTGAAGGAAAGGAATCTTCAATAAAACTTATTCCTATCCTGTCAAAATTAAATATACATGAAATTCATAGTAGTCCAATGACAAGAGCAATAGATACAGTAAGTCCATTTGCCGAAAAAAATAATATACATATAAATACTACTGAAGTTCTTCAAGAAAGAATACTTAGTTTAGATGCGATTCCAGATTGGAAGAGTCATCTTGAAAAAACATTTTTAGATTTTGACTATAAACTAGAAAATGCTGAATCAAGTAACGAAGCATTAAAAAGAATTTTTACCTTTGTAAAAAGTTTGGATAATGACAAAAATCATTTAATTGTTTCACATGGCAATCTTTTAACTTTATTGATAAATAAATATGATAAAAATTTTGAATTCATAGAATCATTAAAGATGGAAAATCCAGACTTTTTTAAATTAGATTTGATTAACGAGAAAGTAGAACGTTTAAATATAAGTAAATAAATAGTTTATTATCATAAACTATACTTACCACCGGTCAGCAGTTTATTTAGTTACTCTTAAGTGATATTTGATGCAATTCTATGCAATCGAAAAAATCAGAAATCCTTTAATATCAATGCTTACGACAGTCTATACAACTGTACGAAATCCTAAAGTTTTTTGAACGTAGGAAGTCAGATTTTTAAAGGCCTGATTGTTAACAACAGTTTTCAAAATATTAGACTGCAGCTGTTTAAAGTTTACTTGCTTACAGATGGAGTCCGCAAATTGCGTCAGCAATTTGTGTTCAAATAAAATGATTACAGCACTTCTCGAAAATACTCGAGAGGTGCTTTTTTTGTTATTATTGATAGATTTAGTTGCCTTTAAGTTACCCCTAGGTGTCAATAGTGGTTTTAAGAGGAACCATTTTGTTTGAATATTGTTTGAAATTCATTTATATGCATCTGTATGAAATCATTTGAAATGACCTAGTTTTTCTTTAGGACTCGTACATCATTAAATCTATTTACTCATAATAATATTTGCTAATTTCATTTGCACTCAATAAATCATATGCATCCTTTTATTCACATTGGAAAATATTTCATGTAATTGTAAGAGATTACTTGAATTATTGCATTACTTTTTTTATAATCTTTTCAACTAATTAGAAATTTATTCTAAATATTTCGAATGAAGGGTGAAACATTATTTAGTGAAGTATTATCGATAAGAGGACTTTATTTAACTAATACTTTGATTATAGGATTGTTTATAGTGATATTTATAATGACCAATGACAACAAAAGACGTATTTAATGTCTTTATTGAAAGAATTAACTACGTAGATTTTGTATAAATAAGTGATTAAAAAGTTTTACGGTATGAGTAATATTTTAATAGTGATTCTTTATATAAAGTATTTTTAAATTTAACACATTTCAAATTAATATAATAAATAATTATTGACAGAAATATTTGACAATTATATAATACTCTTAATTTAATAAAAGTTGATGAAGAACAAGTAAATACTAATTATTCTTAATAGAGAACTGATGGTTGGTGGAAATCAGTGGATGATTATTATTGAATACATCTTCTAAAGAAAATCAACACAGCTATGTGTCTGTTACACATACAAGACCCAAGTTTGGTGGTACCGCGATTATACGCCCATACATTTATTTGTATGGGCGTTTTTATATTTTAGGGGGAATAACATATGGAATTAAACTTCGAACAACAAGAGATTTATAAATTACAAAAGGATACACTAGTTAATGGACTAATTGATATCGTGCCATTAGAAAGTTTTGAAAAAAAACTGAAAGAATCTATATTAAATAATAAACCATTAAAAATAAAATTCGGATTAGATCCAACAGCACCTGATGTTCATTTAGGACACACAGTAGTGATTAATAAATTGAAACAATTTCAGGATTTTGGTCATCAAATTCAAATAATTATCGGTGATTTCACAGGTAAAATAGGAGATCCAAGTGATAGGGATGCGACAAGAAAGCAATTAACTGATGAAGAAGTCATATATAATGCTAAAACATATTTTGATCAAATTTCAAAAATAATAGATAAAGAAAATATTGAAGTATTTTATAATTCAAAATGGTTGAAGCAATTAGATTTGGAAGAAATATTAAATATCGCATCATCGATTACATTGACAAGATTATTAGAACGCAAAGATTTTACTAATCGATTTAATAACAATAAACCAATAGCTTTACATGAGTTTTTCTATCCTTTAATGCAAGGATACGATTCTGTAGCGTTAGAATGTGATATTGAGATTGGTGGAACCGATCAACTATTCAATCTACTTATGGGACGTCATATGCAAGGACATTATAAACAAAATGAACAAGTAGTATTAACACTACCATTACTTGAAGGTTTAGATGGTATACAAAAAATGTCTAAGTCCAAAAACAACTACGTAGGAATAGATGAAAGTCCTAAAGATATGTATGGAAAATTAATGAGCTATCCTGATGATTTAATGGAAAAGTATATAAATTTAGTTACCCATTACTCTATTGAGAATAAAAAAGCTTTAATTGAAAATATCAAGCAAAATAAAATACATCCTAAAAATGCAAAAATGCAGATTGCGAAACATATTGTAACTTTATATCATGGTGATAAGAAAGCTGAAATTGCTGAACAAGAATTTAACAATGTATTTGGAAGAAATGCATTACCTGAGCAAATTGAGGAATTAGAACTAAATGCAGGTATATATAATACTTATGAATTTCTAACAGATAATTTATCTTTATTCAGTTCAAAAAGTGAAGCAAGAAGAATGATTTCAAATGGCGGCGTTAAAATTAATGGTGAAAAATTGGATGAAACACAATTAAAGATTAAATTAGAAGATGAAATGATTGTTCAAGTTGGAAAAAGAAAGTTTAAAAAGATAATCTTAAAATAATTAATCAATAAGTTTTTTTGAAAAACCCTATCATATTCTTAATAAATAGAGGTAAATAAATTGGATAAAATACTAGCTTTAAATATTCTATCATTTTTGAATGTTAGAGAAATAATAAATACACCAAGAGAAATATCAGGTGGACTTCTTCATAAAATGTATAAAATAGAAACCGATAAAGGGACATATGCCGTAAAGCGATTAAATGAGGAAATTATTTCACGTCCTGAAGCTCCTAATAATTATATCCTCTCCGAAAAATTTGCGAGTTATTCAAAGGGTAATATGATTAGTGCTGTTTGTGCAAAAAATAAAAATGATTTACCGTGGACAATTATTGATAATAGATATTATATGGTATTTGATTGGATTGAAGCTCATTCTCTTAATCAGAATGAAATTGAAAATAATCACTTATTGATTATTTCTGAACTTTTATCAAGATTGCATAAATTTAATTATCAAAGTGATTTAGTTAATAAAGAATTTAAAAATATTTACTTTAACGATTTTGAACAAATAATTAAGGATGTATCAAATGATGTGTTTGCATGGGGGATAAGCAAACATCAACTAATAGAAAATATAAAAAAATGGATTAATTTATACAACGAATCAATGTGTGAACTATCTCATAATCAAATCATAAGTCATAGAGATCTCGATTCAAAAAATGTTTTATGGAAAGAAGGAAAACCATATATTATTGACTGGGAATCAGCAGGATATATTAATCCAACCATTGAGCTAATTGATGTTGCTACAAGCTGGAGTAGAGATGAAAATGGTAGAATTAATAAAGAAAAATTTAATCTAGTGATTGATTGTTATAGAGAAAACTATAAGATTAATGACAATTTATCAAATGCAATGATTGGTAATTTAGGTGGAATGCTCGGATGGTTACTTTATAGTATGAAAAGATTTTGTGATACTAATAATAATGAAGATGAGAAAGAATTGGGTAAGAAACAGGTTATAGTAACATATAATCATTTAAAAAGATATATAGAAGAAATTCCTTACTTATTAGATGAAAATAATAGATAGTTATATTTATGAATAAAACTTCAATAGATTGAATTTGCACACGCAACCGGGAAGTTTTTATTTTTATTAAACTAGGTAGGATGACGATGCGTACAGAAAAACAAATGTTTGAATTGATTTTTGAAATAGCAAAACAAGATGACCGTATTGAAGCAGTATTACTTAATGGATCTAGAGCTAATCCAAATAGTATGAAGGACCAGTTTCAGGATTTTGATATTATATTTGTAACAAGACATATTAATGAAATTATCAAAGATAAAGATTGACATAAGCAGTTTGGTGATATCTTAATTATGCAGGAACCGGACTTTGAACTTGATAGGAAACATTATAATGTGTATGGTTATCTGATGCAATTTCGAAATATGACAAGAATTGATTTAAGATTGATGCAACCAGATAGTATCTTGGAATATATAGATGATGCCTATTCTAAAGTTTTGTTAGATAAAACAGGAAATTATCAACAATTCAATTTTAATAAAGAAGAAGAAATGTACGTAACCAAAGTAGCTACACAGTACGAATTCAATAAGATTGTTAACGAAATATATTGGGTTAGCACCTATGTCATTAAAGGAATTGCTAGAAAAGACTTTATGTATGCAGAATATATGCTAGCCAATCCAGTAAAAAATGCGTTTATTAAATTAATAAAACAGTATATTTTATCGAAAAAAGATTTAGAAGAATATAACTTTGGAAAAGTGAATCAACATATTTTAGAACATGAAGAGATAAAAGATAGTTTAATAAAAATCAGTTGTAATGTCAGTCTAGAATCTATTGAAGAAAATATCAAACTAATCGTTGAACAAACAAACGAACTCGCAACTAAAATAGCTTTGAAACAGGATATTAAATATAACAAAGTAGAATATAACGCTGTAAAGTTTTATATGGCTAATATTTTAAAAACTAAGGATGATTCACATGTCTAATATTATAGAAAATTATATTGAGACTGTCAGAATTGGTATAAATGATATATTACCGGATGAACTTTTAGGAATCTATATACATGGATCATATGCTCAAGGTACTTTTAAATGGGAAAGATCATATATTGATATGATAGTTTTGATTAATAAAAGTTTGTCTGTAAAACAAAAAGAAGATTTATTAAATTTGTTTATTACATTAAAAGATAAAGGGCCTAAGAAAGAGATAGAAATATCATTTTTAAATATACACAAGTTATTTGAAGAAAGTCATCCTTATTCTTATGAATTTCATTACTCGCCATACTGGTACAAGTATTTTGAAGAAAACAAATGGCAAGTAACGACGAATAAAGAAAAGTTAGATCCAGATTTAGCAAGTCATATAATGAATCTTAGTGTTCAAGGAATAGTTGTGTGTGGTCCAGAAATTAAAGATGTATTTCCTGTTATTAGTGAACAAGAGTTTATCGATAGTTTAATCTATGATGAATCAGATGCACCATTAAACAATGTTGATACGATTATGAATTTATGTAGAAGTTATTATTTTCACGAAAAAGGTGAGTTGATTTCTAAGCTAGAAGGATTAAATTGGATGAAAAATAATAAATCAGATTTCAATGAGTTACTAAATTTAGTATATGAATTGTACGATAATAATCAAAATTTAATACCAGACAAATATTTACAAGAAGCTAAAAATTTTAAAGATTATATTGATTATTTAAAACAGGAATAAAAAGTAATAGATAAATTACACGTTTATAAGCTATACAGCTGACTGGAAAGGGAAATGCATGAGAGGATTTTTTGATAATAAAAACATTGAACGAAAAGCAATGCAATTATTAAATAATTTTAATACAAACGAGTTTGGTAATTTAGTTATAAGTGATAAACCGGATTTACAAGATATTAAAAATGAAATAGGTATAGAAGTCACGATTGTAGAGTTCCAAGGATTAATAAAGAATTTTAATCTCATAGGCAAATCAATTATTGAATATCACAAGATGTTTAAATCGTATGCTTATAACATTATGGATTTTGATGATTTATTAAGCTTAGATAATGAATATTTTATTGAGTTCCTCGAACAGAATCCCGTCTACTTAAAGGATGGGCATCCTAAATTTATTTATTCTAGACAAGAATTGAGTACACTTAAAAAGAAAGATAAAATTTATTTTACAGATTCTCATTTGTTAACATGCTTAGATTCAGAAGGATATTTTAAATTTATACCTGTGGTAGCAGAATGGGTATCTGAATTACCTTCTCTAATGTTGGAGCAATATAAAGTAAAAGAGATAAAGGCAAAAGACTATAAAAACTTTCAAAATTTATATTTATTTATATATTGTTTTTCAGGAGACATAGAAGAGATTAAACAATTTGAGTTGACGTTAAAAGAATATGTTAAACATAATAATCAAATTTTCAAAGGAGTTTTTATTAATAATAATTGGAGTAATACTGAGAAATTATATTACATAGAATTATAAATACCACCGGCCAGCAGTTTATTTAGTTACCCTTTAGTTACCCCTAAGTGATATTTGATGCAATTCTATGCAATCGAAAAAATCAGAAATCCTTAAATATCTATATGTACGATATCCTAAAGTTCTTTGAGGTGAAAAAATGTATATTTGTCCTGTTTGTGGATATAATCAGTTAGAAGAAGAGCCATACAAATTTTTTGACGATAATATCTTTAATGCTTCTTTTGAAATCTGCTCATGTTGTGGGTTTCAGTTTGGCTTCGATGATGACAATATAGCATCTCAGCATAAACAAAAAATAACTTTGAAAGAAGCACATAAAATATATTTCGATAATTGGGAGAAAAATGGTTACAAAATATTTTCAAAAATTAAATTTGGAGATAGAATATTAACTGATTATCTGCCATTGAAAATTTTAGAAATACAAAAAGAAAATATTATGATAAATAATGATGATTATAATCAATTCATATTTTGAGGATGAATTATCTGAGGAAGAAATAATATTAATATATAATTTTACGAGAATTAAAAATGCACTTTGAAAATAAGGGAGTATACAAAAATTGTATACTCTCTTTGATTTGAAATGTATTAAGTATATGCAGCTTCAAATAATATATTTTAGGTATATAAAAACTACCGGCCAGCAGTTTATTTAGTTACCCTTTAGTTACCCCTGAGTAATATTTGATGAAATTCTATGCAATCGAAAAAATCAGAATTCCTTTAATATTAAGACTTACAACAGTCTATACAACTGTACGAAACTCAAAAGGTTTTTGAACGTAAAAAGTCAGGTTTAAAACGTCAGTCACTCACCACAGTTCTCAAAACGTTAAGTGTCAAAACTCTTGCAAACTTGTTAGCATAGAGATTTGTTACGCAAATTACATCAACTTTGCGTTTGGTAGCGCATTTTAGTGCGCAAGAAATACAAGTAATGGTTTTATGAAAGCAATACTATATTGGTACTGTATCAAATAGCTTGCGTTTCGATTATAATCGAAACGCTAATTGTTTTCTTCTTTGATTTCGATTATAATCGAAATAGGAGGTGCGTATTTTGGATTATATTACTAGAGTTCAATATCTCAATAGCATTAGCCGTTTTGTAGATAAACCGATTGTAAAAGTTTTAACAGGTTTACGACGTGTCGGTAAATCGACGCTTTTAGAAATGATTAGATATGAATTGCTTTCTCACATTAAAGATGAACATATTTTATTTCTTAATTTCGAATCAAAAGACGGATTATCTATTAATAATGCTCAAAAACTAGTTAATCTTGTTTCAGAGCGTTTTAACAAGGATGACCGCATATATTTATTTTTTGATGAAATACAACTTGTAAGTGAATGGGAAAAAGCAATTAATGTTTTCAGAGTTGATTTCAATGCTGATATTTATATCACTGGGTCAAATTCAAAGCTTTTATCGACTGATATTTCAACGGTGTTAGCTGGTAGAACCGTTAATTTTCATATTCAGCCTTTTACTTTTAAAGAATATAAACATTTATTAGCACATCTCAATTTAACTGAACAAGCTTTATTTAATGCATTTGTACAGTTTGGAGGAATGCCTTTCATTAAGTATTTTGATTTAGAGAAAGAAGCTACTTTAAAATATTTAATGGATGTATATAACACAGTTATTGTTAAAGACGTATTGGAATATAATAAAATAAGAGATGTTGATTTGTTTAATCGCATACTAAGATTTGTTATTCAAAATATTGGCAGTACCTTTTCTGCATTAAGTATTGTAAAATTTTTGAAAAGTGAGCAAAGGAAAGTATCTGTGGATACTGTACTTTCTTACTTAAGAATGTTAGAAGAAGCTTTTGTAATTCAGAAAATTGTGAGAGAAGATTTGATAGGTAAAAAAGTATTAAAAGTAGATGAAAAATACTATTTATCAGATCACGGGTTCCGTGAAGCACTTGGATACTCTAATACTCAATCAATTGAAAAAGTATTAGAAAACATTGTTTTAAATGAAATGCAATCAAGAGGTTACGAAGTAAAAATTGGAAAAGTCAATGATTTAGAAGTGGATTTTGTTGCACAAAAGCATCAAGACAAATTATATATCCAGGTAAGTTATTTGTTAGCAAGTCCATCTACGATTGAACGTGAATTTAAAAGTCTTTCAATGATTAATGATAATTATCCAAAATATGTTCTATCTATGGACCAATTAGATTTTAGTCATGATGGTATTATTCATATGAATATTATAGATTTTTTAAAAAGTACTGATAGCAATAGCTAATCTTTTGATAATATACAAACTTATTACTAATAAGTTTAAATATTAACTAGTGTCCAGCATAATTTTATAGTTAAATAATTTCATAAAATTTAAGTGCTTTTCGATGATAATCGAGAAGTACTTTTTTGCTTACTATATAACTCTTTATTAGAAAAGGGGCGATCGTTTAATTTGTTTAGTGTCAACTAATCATGATTATTATATAATTATATTTGAATATTCTGTATATTTAACAGGGTGGAGGGTATAATGTTTAAAAGTGAACTCGAGTTATTAAATAAATATTTAATTGAGGAATATGTCGGATTTAATGATAAAAAAGATATAATTGCATCCATGGATTTTTCAAATATTCATGATTTCTTTCCTGATGTGACTGAACAGCTTAATAAACTGCATGATCCTCATTTACGTATTGTTGATAAACTGAATACAAAAAAAGTATCAATCTTATGTAAGAACCATAATAATCGGCTGTTTGTTGTAAAATCTATTGATCCAGACATAACGATTGGTAGTGAAATAATAAAAATAGGTGAGCACTCAATTCAAGATATAATTGAGAATGAAGCAGATTTATTATTTGATCCAAATCCTAAAAGATACGAATGGCATAATGTACTTCGCAAACATAAAACTGTAACTTTAAAAAATGGAGAAGTTAAAAATATCTTTATCGCGTCTAATGATGAATTATATGATGAAGAATATAAAATAGAAAATCATGATGATTACATATTTATCAGATTACCTGATTTTAAAAATGTTAATGCATTACATGAACTCATTAAAAAAAATAGTAACTTACTTAAACGTAGTAAAAAATTTATTATTGATGTGCGTGATAATAGAGGTGGCAGTGACTTTGCATATTTTCCATTGTTAGAATACATCTTTCCCCCTGGATATATATTAAATATCGATTACAGCTTAACGTTTAATTATTCAAAAAAATATTGTGATTATATGATCAGTAAAGTGGATAAAGATTTGATGAAGATGGATGAGGGAGAGACGAAGGAAGCGTTTAAGGAATATCGCAAAAGAATGTCTGATAACTATGGTAAAGGTGTGACCAAATTTAGTGATGATATTGAACCGATTGTACTGGACGGTATCGCTCAAGATATTAAAGTAATTGTAATCGCTAATGAAAGATGCGGGAGTTCAGGTGACAATTTTGTTGAGACCGTTAAACATAGTGAATTTGTGACTGTTATAGGAAGAGCTACTAAAGGCATGAATGATTATTCAAATTGTGGTTATCTCTATTTAAACGACCAATTTGACTTGCTTTGTCCATATTCAAGATATAACGGTTTAGACCATGGTGTCTCTATGGCTTTAAAAGGAATTTCACCAGATATCGCAATTCCATGGACTACTGAAGAATTATCACGCGATGTTTTACTTGAAAAGGCGATTCAGTTGGTTAATGAATGATTAGAATACTAATGTTTTATATTTAGTTCTAAAAAAATCGAGGGATTCTAATGAAAATATTTGGAGAAAAAATAGAAAATCTTAATTATAAAAACATTCCTAGTGTATATGCTGTTATTTTAAATAACGCAAAAGAGAAAGTTTTAACGGTCAGGAATGGAAAAGGACATTACTTTCTTCCTGGTGGAGGAATTGAAAATAACGAAAGCGATCAGGAGTGTTTGGAAAGAGAATTGCTTGAAGAAACCGGATATTCTGTGTCCATAGGCAATTATATCGGCAATGCAAAGCAATACTTAATGAGTTCAAAAAACGAACCAATATTAAATGATGGAAATTTTTATATATGCATCTTATTAGAAAAAATCAATAATCAATCAGAGGAAGATCATGAAGTAGTGTGGTTAAAAATTGATGAATTTGAACATCTGTTATTTCACGATCATCATATTTGGGCTGTGAATGAAAGTTTGTATCGATAATATTTTGTTATTAGGATGTGAGATATGAAAAATATATTGGTTACTTTAGGTTTTGTTATTGGTGGGATACTACTAATAATGTCGCCATTTATTATTGATCTTTTTCTAATAAATGCTTTTAAAAGTTCGTATGAATCACTGTTGTTTTTACTACTTATATTCTTAATAATTGTTTATGTAATTTCAATATTTTTAGATTTAATTATTGAAACAATAATAAAGGTAATATTGAAAATCAATAAAGAAGATTCGTTAAATATATTAAGTAAGTTAGTTATCAGCGTTATTTGTAGCTATTTTTCTTTAGTAGCCATTGATAGTCTTTTTTCTAAAATTAATTTAAATGTCGTTACTATAATTGTAATGGTATTAGTGCATAATCTTATTTTATATTTTGTTGAAAGTAAGCTAGATAATGTTGAAAATCAATGCTAATTTGATAGGTAGCTTTGATTTTTTATAATAATATTCTAAAAATTCTATATACTTTTACTTAATTCTAGTTGATTGAGGTGATATATATGACATATTACATTAGAAAAGCAACATATGATGACATTGCTGAAATTCAAGAAGTAGCTAAGGTTTCATGGCACGAGACGTATGAGGGCATTATTCCAGCAGACATTCAAAACAAATTTCTAAATGAATCTTATAATGAGGAGATGCTTAAGAAAAGAATTGATAAGTCAATTTTATTAGTTGCTACATATGATAATAATATCGTGGGTTTCGTAAATCTTTCATACTTGTTAGAAGGTAATAAATCACTGCTTATGGCGATTTACATTTTGAAAGCATATCAAGGTAAAAGGATTGGATCTAAGTTGTTGAGTGAAGCGAGATCTTACATAGATACGAACACAAAAGAAGTTACTTTTGAAGTAGAAGTTGAAAAAGAAAACACCTCTGCAATTCAATTTTATCAATCTAAAAACTTCGTTATCAATGAAGAATATGTAGATTATTTTTATGATTATCCTTTACAAACAGTTAAGATGACAATGAGATTGTAAGGGATAAAATATATGGCACAATATCAAATTAAGCAACTTAAAATTGATGAATTTAATCTTTGCGAAAATATTTGGGGTAAGAAAGAAAATCCTGAAATGATTGAGCAATTTTATAATCAAATTAAGAATGGAGAACGTATCACATTTATTCAGAGAATGATGAATTTATTGGTGAAGGTTCTTTAGTTTTTACACATCAAGATTCGGATTATACCATTCCAAATCAACGCGTGTATCTATCGCGAATGATTGTTAAAGAAGAGCATCGTAATCGTGGGATTGGAGGTATCATGTTAGATTATTTAATTGAGAAGGCCCAATTCATTAGGTTACATATAGCTTTCGTTAGGCGTTGATATCGATAACTTAAATGCAGGCATCTGTATGAAAAGAAAGGATTCACAGAAGTTATATTTGAAGGTGAAGATGAATACGGTGAGTATGTGAAGTTGTTGAAGAGGTTATAAAGTTAATAATTTACATAAACAAAAATGCAAACGCAAAAATTTGCGTTGCATTTTTGTTTGGTGTAATATGTAATCAGGAGGGAGTGATTATTAGTGAAAGAAAGTAAAGTATTAGAATATAAAGAATCTGTTACGAATCAATTTTTAAAAACTGTTAGTTCATATGCTAATTTTAGAACTGGTAAAATAATTTTTGGTATTACCGATCGAGGTGAATATATTGGGTTTAATAATGTCAATCAAGTAATTTTGGATATAGAAAACAAAATAAATGATAGTATCACTCCCAAACCCAATTTTACATTATCTATTCAGAAAAATAACACAATTTGTTTAGAAGTTGAAAAAGGCATTCATAAACCATATTTGTACAAAGGTAAAGCGTATCGAAGAAGTGATACTGATACAATTGAAGTTGACCAACTTGAATTAAAGCGATTAGTACTTGAAGGTTCAAATTTAAGCTTCGAAGCATTAGAATCGAATGCTTCTTCGTTTTCTTTTGATACACTATCTAAAATACTTATTGAAAACCTTAATATTAAATCTGTAACTGATGATTTATATAAGACGCTTGGATTAATCAATATAAACGATAAATATAATAATGTTGCATCTCTACTTGCAGACAACAATAATTTTTCGTGTATTGATATCGCTCGATTTGGTTACTCGATAAACGAAATTCTTGATAGAGTTAAACTTTCGAATATTTCAATTTTATCTGCTTATCAAACTGCTATTGAAACCTTTGAAAGATATTATGAATATGATCAAATAGAAGGAATGTATAGAAAACCAGTAACGATTATTCCAAAAGATGCATTTAGAGAGGCTTTAGCTAATGCCATCGTTCATCGTCATTGGGATATTAATAGTCATATTAACATTGCAATGTATCAGGATAAAATAGAAATTACATCTCCTGGTGGTTTACCTAGTGGAATCAGCGAATTTGATTATCTTGAAAATAATATTTCTGTTTTAAGAAACCCTATTTTGACAAATATATTTTTTAGATTAGGCTTTATTGAAGTATTTGGAACAGGGATACAACGTATTAAAGAAGCATATAGTGAAGCTGCAGTTAAACCTCAATTTATTATTTCAGATACAAGTATTAAAATCATTCTTCCTGTCATTAATGCAAAACCAAAAGTCACAAAAGACGAAAGCGTAATCATGGAAGAACTTAAATCTGGTTATGTACTTTCAAGTAGCGAGCTTGTAGAAAGAACACCTTTCAATAAGTCTAAGGTCATTCGTTTAGTCAATCATCTATGTGAAAGTGGATATGTTTATAAAGTTGGAACTGGTCGTGGGACGAAGTATAGAGTTTAATCATTACATTTGGAGATGAATGATATGAAAACATACTCAATTGAATATGCGCAAAAGCATTTAGAATCTCTAATTCGGTCAGTTAATGATAATAATGAAGCAATTTTAATTAAAGACTTCTTTCCTGGTAATACTAATGCAGTATTAATAGGTGAAGAGCAATGGAATTCTATGCTTGAAAAATTAGGAACAGTCATAAAAATCGAACAACGTAAAAACGAAGAAGAATTTGATTTTGATAGTACATGGGATAATTTATTATGAATGAGCTATATATCTTTAGCTAGTATCACTGCTTATAGCCAATATAAAGTGAAGCCACAATTTTTTGTTTCAGAAACAAGTATTAAGTTTATCCTTCCTGTAACAAATGTTTTACCAAAAGTAACAAAAGATGAAAGTATCATTATGGAGACACTGGGTTCTGGATATGTGCTTTCAAGCAGTGAAATAGTAGAACGTACGCCTTTCAATAAATCAAAGGTCATCCGCTTAATAAACCATCTTTGTGAAAATGGATATGTCTATAAAGTTGGCACAGGTCGTGGAACAAAGTATAGGATATAATTCTTGAGTGATTAAAGCAAAATTGAAATTTAATAATTTAAATGTTATATATTTTTGCTAAGTATTATCTTATCCATCGCTTTTATACCATTTTCAATTATGACTTCTTTATATGCATTGATAAAGAAGTCTTTTTTTATGTCTATTATTCTAAATCCACACTTTTGATATAATGCGAGTTGATTCAGACTTGAATTGGCTGTTGCAATGATTAAATTGTTATATCCTGAATGCTTCGCTATTTTTTCTGCTTCTTTTAGCATCAACTTTCCATAACCTTTTCCTTGATAAGCTTCACTAACTGCAATATTCATTATTTCCATCGTTGACTCACTTAGTTCTTTAAGTACAACAACACCGATAGGTTTACTTTGTTCTAATATATAGATTGAACTTTCACTAATATATTGATTAATCATTTCAATTGAAGGGTCTGCTAATAATAGCAATTCTTTTATTTCATCGTTGATTTCTTTAGCTTGTTTTAACATCGAATCACCTTTTTGTAAGAATTTTCTGTATAATAATATTATATATTTTTCTAATGAAAAAGACAGTAGGTGATTAAGAATGAAACCCATTTACACTTTTGAAATCGCTGATGATTTAAATAAGTATCATGCTGATATTACATATTTCCATACACAAATAAAAGATTTCCAAAAATATCTTGAAGATTATTTTCAGTTAAAGGATATACCAAATGGTGTATTCTGGACATCACGTTTTGTGATGGAGGAGGTACTTGAAAAACCAGTACCTGCTTTTACGAGAGATGAAGCGATCTATATGTGTGCTGTTCAAGATTACTGGGCACAATATTTTATAGCGTTGCTTCCGGAATCTTTAAAAGATAAATACACGTCATATTATAGCGAACATACTAAAGATGAGATGCTTGCAATATTAGGACATGAACTCGCACATCATATTGATCTATTTCTTGCTGAATTCGATGAAGAACATCCAACGTGTGAGGATATGTGGTTTGAAGAAGGAATGGCGACGTATCTTCCAAGAAAGTTCTTTTTTGATGATGAATTATTTAATGACATATATCATCTTGAAAAGTCACTTTACGAATATTATCTAAATGAATTCGGTGACTTACCTTTAGAACACTTTACTTATGATATTTACTCACATTCGAAGGAATATATTATGTTTCATTACTGGATGAGTTTTATTAAAGTTACTCAGTTTGTAAGTCATGTAGATGGAGATGTTTCACGTTTATTTAAACTTTATCATGATTGGGATACGGAAGGGAGAAAGATATCTTTATCGCATTATTTTGAAACACATATATAGGAGGATGCCATGCATATTGATGATTTAAATGAGCATTTGCCCGGCTTTCATTTTGTGAAGTTAGAAATCTTCAATAAAGGCTGGTCGGATGACCAAAAATATATTGTTACAACTCGGGATGAAAAGTATCTATTACGTCTTTCTTCTATTGAAGAAATAGAGGATATTAAATTGCAAATTTATTTAGTTGAAAAGTGTATGGACCTTGGGCTTCCTGTGCAACAATTAGTACCACACGGCGAATATAAAGATCAATATTATTTATTATACAAATGGATTGAAGGTCATGAAGCCAAAGAAATATTACCCACATTAACTTTAGAAGAACAATATGAACTTGGTCTTGAAGCCGGTAGAATATTGAAAGCCATTCATGCTATACCTGGAGCAAATCAGTTTGGATGGCGTGACTTTTTCCTAAAGAAAATCGAACGTAAGCAATCGATGTATCTAAACTGTGAATATAAATACGATAATGATAAGTGTTTATTTAATGTAATAGAAAAGTATGAAAATCATATCACCGATAAACCTGTTGTCTACCACCACGGCGATTATCATGTCGGGAATATGGTCATTGATGAAAAAGGTAAGCTCTGGATTATTGATTTTGATAGATGTAGTATCGGTGAACCATTTGAAGAATTCAATCGTATCAGCTGGTGTGTCAATACAAGTGAGGCATTTAGTAGAGGGCGCGTTGATGGATATTTTGATGGTGAGATACCTATTGAATTTTGGGAAGTGTTGTCTGTCTATATCGCTACGAATATCATATCGTCATTACCATGGGCAGTGCCATTCGGTGACAAAGAAATACAAGTCATGAAAGAAGAATTTGAAGTACAACGTAAGTATTATGAAGATTTTAATATTGTCATTCCTAAATGGTATAAATAATCTTTATTATTTTGATTTTTATCGTTTTGAGTGGGCGAATTACGTCAGATTTCGACCACTGGGCATTAATTTTTCTATATTATTAACTTCGAGTGGGCGAATTATTGCACATTTCGACCACTCATTTCTCAATTTAAAATAATAAATATAATAAAATTACGAATTAAAATATTGGAGGGATACACTTGAGTGAAATATGGGAACTCCTAGATATGAATAGACAAAAAACAGGTATCCTCCATGAAAGAGGCGTTACAGTACCTGATGGATTGTACCATTTAGTAGTAGAAATCTGGGTACAGAAACCAAATGGTGATTTGCTACTTACACAACGTCATCCTGATAAACCACTTGGTTTAAAATGGGAGTGTAGTCGAGGATCTGCTGTTGCAGGAGAAGATGGTGTACTTGCTGCACATCGTGAGTTACTTGAAGAAGCAGGTATTTATGCATCTTTAGAAGACATTCAATTTAAAGGCTATACGATGCATTCGCATTATATTACTGAAACTTATCTTTACGAAGCACCAACGAATGACATTACATTTAAACTTCAAGCAGCAGAAGTTGTTGATGCTAAGTGGGTCAGTCCGAATGATATTGAACAAAATTTAGACGAATTAATACCAGATTTATTGGATAGATATTGCAAGTTTATTAAAGTGGGGTAGTTAACATGAGAAATTTGAAGTTCGAGTTTGATTTTTTCTTTATATCAGAAGCTTTCTTAAATCAACATCAGCATTATTTAATAAACACTTTAGTTGTTCCGAAAGAAGAGTTTAAGAAAAACAGCAGCTTATCGAATGTTGTTAACAATTCAATGTATCAAACATGGCATCTGACATATGAGTTTGTTATTGTAGCTGAACCTGGATGGTATGAAAGCATAGAAAGTACACTTAAAGATGCATTAAAAAAAGAAATGATCGATAATGGCACTCAGCTGATCAATGATGATAGATTGATCACTTCAGCATATTGGGATATGCTCTCAAGAAACGAACAAATAAGCTTTATCCAACAGTTCAATGATGAACCTAGCAAAACAGATATAACGCTGTTCAGTTCAATATCTCATCTTACTGCATTGCATAATAAATTCCCGGAAAACCATGGTGCAAATTGTTTGTCGGCAACACTATATGCATTAACTAAAAATCCATGTATATTAGAACAGTGGGTGCATCAGGAAACCTTTATGCCCTTCCTTAACCGACTTGGATATAAAGAAGTGGAATCTTCATTTAGCAGTGGAGATATTATCTGTTTCTATTATGACGATTTACTTACACATGCATGTTATGCGATTGATGACGAATATGTCTTTAACAAGCAAGGACAGACATTCTGGAAACCGTGGACGATAGAACGATTTGAGACGATTCAAAATAATAGAAGTGAAAATAAAATTCGATTCTTTAGCAAATAGATCATATTTAAAATATTTTTTAAATATGATTTTATTCTGGAGGTTTTTATGGAATTTACAATTTATAACAATAAATTTGAGAAAGAAATATTAACAATGATTTATGACTTTTTTGATTTTCATGCTGGGTTAGTAAGTTCTAAAGATGAATTAACTAATGAAGCCAGATTGAAAGAAATTATTAATGAATGGATTTCCGAAAATCATGAACTTTACTTAATTAAAATTGGAAAGGAAATAATAGGATTTTGCCACCTTTGGTATAAAGGTGAAATAGTATGTTGGGTTGAAGATTTATATATTATTCCTGAAGAAAGAGGGAAAGGTTATGGTTCTTATAGCCTTAAATTAGCTGAAAATATTGTTAGATCGAAACCGGGTTATCAAGCCATTAGTTTAGATGTATCTATAAGAAATCAAACAGCCATTGACTTGTATTTTAAAAATGGATACGACTCAATAAGTCTTATTACATTAAGAAAAGAATTTTATGAAAATAAAAGAGATAAAACTGTTAATTTCCTTGAACATGAATTTTTTTATTAAAGAATAGTAGTAATTTATCGATATCTGCATTAGTAGATGAATTGTACAATTATTGCCTTTTACTCTTAAATATACTAATTTTAATAACCCATCACTCAAACACTTGAGCGATGGGTTTATCTTTTAGAATATATTTTTATATCGATACGTGAGTAAACAAATCAATAAGTAAGCAAGGGATGCTACAACAAATGAGAATGTTAAGGTAGCGTGTTCTGCTAGTAACGACATCACAAATTTTGATAAACAAAATCCTAAACTATATATACTCTGATTCAGTGTGTAAGTATCAAGCAGTGTTTCATGATTTAAATGCTTTTGTATTTCTGTGTGTAGTGAAATAGATAATAATTGCTCTATAATGCCATAAAGCCATGATAGCAGAACTGCTAATATTAACCACCTGTTAATCCCGAAGACAAACGTAATGAGTGAAAGCAGCATATATCCACTGTAATAGAAGTGCATCATATTAAATCTTTGAATCAAATGAATCATCTTTGATCCGACAAGTAAACCTACAAAAAATGCCGCGTTGATAATACCAAACCAGAACGACGGAGCATTTAAATATTCTTTTACAAAGGCAATCATTATTGCAGCAATCCAGACAGCATGGCCAAATGACGCGATGAAAGTATTCCAATTTAAATATTGACTGTAACTGGTACGATTACTTTTAATAACCGCTTTGAAACTTTTGGAACTTATATGCTCACTCTCTACAGTATTAATATTAAAATTTATCTTCATCATAAATATCACAGATATGATAGACAAGATGACACAAAACATAATCAATCCATCACTATGCAGGAATGCTAACAATAAACTGCCTAATGCCCAGGCTGAAATTTGTATCATATTATTCATACTGCTAATTTTTCCGTTTGCTCTAAGAATATTATCCTTAGACTCAAAGTAGGGGATTAACGTGTTGCTTAATGGATTTGTAAATCCATCCAAGAACGCAATCATAAATGCTAACCCTAATATATAAATATAATGCAATTCAACATACATTATACCGATCAATATGATCAGCAAGGCACATTTCATCGTTTGATTAAACACTAAAATATATTGCTTTTGAAATCTTGAATATATAATTGGTGCGATAAACCCACTTATAAAATAAGCAGATGTGATGAAAATAGGTACTAATGCACTTAATTGAATAGAGTGCGTTAATTCATAGAGATAAGCAATCAGTGCAATAATATAAATATTATCGCTCGTATTGGCGAATAACTGACTAAAGTATAAGTATTTAAAGTTATTTGTAAATCCTTTCATGATTTCCTCCTAATTTAAGAAGATCATAGACTTACAAATACAACTTATTTAATTGTTTTTATTGACTTGTAAGTCTACATCTAATTGATGAATTAGAAAGAAATCATTACATATGAGATCACCTCTTATATATTTTTTAATGCATTTATCTTATCATTATCAGAAAATTTGTACAATATATTCATTTTTCTCTTAATTTATTAATGACTATTTCTGATATTTCACGATTTGTTAACCATCTATTTTCACTAGAATGTTTTCCTAATTTTATAATATTAATTTCTCTTTGAAATGTATAATTTCTACTAGATGTACCTTTAATTAAGTAAATTTGACTATTAAGAATATTTTGTTGGTCAATAAAATCATTAAAAAGTTCATAATAAGGACTATGTATCCAGGCAATAATTTTAGTTATTTTTTCGTTTCTTATGAAGTCTAATAAGTTTGTATAATTTTGTTTGTTTCTATAATCAAATTGAAAAAAATCTACGTGTGACATCTTTAAAATATCCTGATATTTCTCTTTATTTCTACTACATAAATAAATTTGCTCCTGATACTCTTTTGCAGCCCACTTACTAAAATCTAATAACATACCTGATCCGCCAATAATTATTATTGTCAATTATATCACCTCTTAATTTATTTTAATTTTTATAAAGTTTATATTACTACTCTTATATTGTCTTAAATTCAGCAATTTATTAGTATTTTGAAACTAAAATAATAATTATCATAAATTCAGGAGGGATAACTATGAAAAATAAAAATTTTATTTTGTATTGTATACTTGGCGGTGTGAGTAATTTTGGAAGTGTATTATTGAACTTAGGCATATTGTTTCTTGTATTTGAATATACAAATTCCACTAAAATTACCTCATTTATTGCTGCAATTGAAACAGCTCCATTTATTATTTTTGGTCTAATGGGTGGAGTAGTAGCAGATTGGTTTTCAAAACGCAGTTTTTTGTTAAATCTTTTACTTTTTAGAATGCCATGTATTATCATTTTTATTATATTTATTTATTTTAAGATTTATCCATTAATGTCTATCGTTTTTTTTGTAATTTCAATGAGTGTTATCAACTGTTTTTTTAATCCAGCTCATAGAGCTTTACTACCTCAAACCATATCACAAATTCATTTAGTAAAAGCAAATTCAATGTATGACGCTATACTCAGATCAACCACTATATTAGCTACTTTTTTTAGCGGCTTACTTTTATATAAATATAATATTATCGTACTTTTTATTATCAATTTATTGATGTATATCGTTGCTTTTATTTGTATAGCACTGATGAAGTTTGAAACTAATAAAAACATCAGTAATTTAAGTATTAATAGATTATTCCATGATTTATTAATTTTTTACAGATATATAAACAATAATAACGAAATGAAAAAATTATTTCTTTATACTTTTGTTATGGTTTTCTTAAATACATGGATTTTTGACGTAGGGTTCTTAGGATTATTAAAATCTGAAAGTCAAAATGCTAATCAAGATTATACATTTTTTAAGGGATTCTATAGTTCAATTGCGATATTGATAAATATGTTAATTCCGTTCATATTTAAGAAACAATCCATACAATCATATTTAAAAGGCTCATTAATATGGGGGAGTGGATTTTTCATTATTTCAATAAATCAAAGCTTCTATTTTATTTTAATTGGATTAATTTTTATCAGTATAGGAATGATTATTTCCAGTACAACGAGATCTTTTATGATTCAAACTAAAATATCTCCTGATATGCATTCAAGAGCATTTAGTTTTAACGCAGTTTTATTATATATTGCCAATACCATTTCATATTTATTGTTTGGATTTTTATCTGATTTTATCAATATTAATATATTATTTACTATTTCTTCTTTATTAATGATTTTCTTAGCTATATTTTTTTACATATTCGTTTGGAGTAATGAACGTGAAAAATTTGAACCATTTTGAGAATTGTTGATATGAATTATATCCTACAAAATAAGCTATTTCTGTTAATAATACTCCATTTTTATTTATTATATTTAACGCCTTTTTGATCCTAATATAATTTATGTATTCTATTGGTGTCATATTAAAATACTGTTTAAATAATCTTATTAAATAATATTTACTATATGATAAATCATTTGCCATTTGATTAAGTGTTAACTTTTCACGATAATTTTTTTGTACATAATTTTCTATTATTTTCTTTTCTTTATTAATTAAAACTTCATCCTGATCAACACTAAAAAATGCTTTATGTATAATTAATTCAGTAATCATTGCATCTAAATATTGTGCTTTTATTTGATTGCTTTGAATAGTATTCATAATGTGGTCAATTTTTTTAAACATTTGAATCATGGATGCATCACGTTTTATAGGCATATCAAAATAACTCATCTTCAAATTTAAGTCCTGCTCTATGCCTTTTACATAAGATGCATGAATAGCAAGCAGTTGTTTTCGTTTACTAACTTTAATCTGTTTATGTTTTGTAGATGGTTGTAAAGTTATTATCTTTTCCTCTCCAAAACTAACATCGCTATTTTCAATTTGATAGAAATTGTGCTGGAACTCATTAAAAATTATCTTGTAAGTATCGTCATATCTTACAAGACCTTCTGTTAATTTATCTTCACGTGAAAGATATAATCCATAATTTGTTTCTATAATCATATTTACCTCTCATATTTTTAATAATTTAGTTCATCCTATATATCAATTCTTCTTTTGAATATTTCTTTAATAGGGTTCCTGAAAATAATGTATCTTGAACATCATAATTAAGTGCTTTTAAAGTCTCAATTGCAAATTCTCTGAATGCAAACCCAATCGCAGTAATAATATTATTCTCTCGATCATAGTGTACTGGTGTTCTTGTAAGTTGATTCGTTGATAAATCAGGAAATGATTCTATCGTTTCTTCATAGAGACCAGCAGTGAATTGGACATCTTTCAATAAACCTGCTTTTGCAAGTAAGATAGGTGATGAAGATATTGAACTTATCAATGGACGAGTATCTGTATTTAATTTCTTTAAAAATTTAATTAATTTCGTATCATCTATTGCTTTTGTATAATCTATTATTCCAGGCAAAATGATGAGTTTATAATCATTAATATTCAATTCTTCAAAAATTAAACTAGGATTCACTGAAAAATTATCTTCACTTATTATTGGGTCTTTCGTAGAGGCTGCTGTTTCAATTGTCCAAATGTCTTTTTCTTCTAGACTAATCGTTAAATACGAAGTTAAGCAATTAATTTCGTAGAGTGAAAATCCAGGATAAATTATGACAAGTGCTTTATTTTTCAATTTTAAAATCCTTTCCTTAATTCATATATTAATTCATACATTTTATTATTCTTTATTTTCCGAAAATTCTATATAATAAATATAATACAATTGATGGAGGTTGGACGCAATGTCATTAGGGGTTAAGCGTGGTCAGGTTGTATTAAGTGAATACCAAGAAACTTGGGTAGATGAATATAATCATGTTAAAAATGAAATTCTTAATGTTGTGAAGTTAGACAAAAACGCCATTCATCACATTGGAAGTACTTCTATACCTGGTTTATCAGCTAAGCCTATTATTGATATATTAATAGGCGTTGAAGATTATATGTCACTTCCTGAATATTTTTTTAAAGAATTAAAGACAATAGGCATTTATAGATTGCGTGTTGAAAAAGATGATGAAATTGTGTTGGCGAAATTCGAGGATGAATCTTTTCAAAAACATACCCATTTTATTCATATAGTAAATAAAGAACAACAGAAATATACAGAATTATTAAAGTTTCGAGATTATTTACTTTCACATTCAGATGCTAGAATGGAATATCAACGTTTAAAAGAGAAACTATATACACAATACGCAGATGACAGACCTAGATATACACAAGAAAAAGAAGCATTTATCAAATTAATTATTAATAATGAATAGAAACCATGTTTTTTGTTTGAATATCATCTCAGAAATATGTAATTCATTCTCATACAAATAAAATATGAAAGTAAGTGATTTTTATGAATAAAGATTTGACAAAAATATTAGATTTTACAATCGAGTTAGAAAAATTAAAAACTGTGACTAGAATGAATAAAACAGTTGATAAAAGACAAGAAAATAGTGCTGAACATTCCTGGCATGCAGCTTTTGTAGCAGAGGCTTTTTCAAAATTTTATCCCAAAGCGTTAGATACAAATAAAGTTATAATGATGTTACTGATTCATGATGTTGGTGAAATTAATGTGGGTGATACATTTTTATATGATGAGGTAGGTAAGTCAAGTTCTTTTTCAAAAGAACGAACTTCATTAGAAAATACTTTACTGAATTTAGATAAAGATCTTAAGAAAAAATATATAAAGCTTTGGGAGGAATTTGAAATAGGTCATTCTGAAGAAGCCAAATTCGCAAGAATTGTAGATGCTATATTACCCTTGATAAATCATTATGTGACAGGAGATGTAAGCTCAACTGAAGCAAGATTGACAAAATCTCAAGTTATAACAAAAAAACAATTTATAAATGCAGATTCTGAGGAATTATGGGAATTAGCAGCTCATATTATTGATAAAAGTGTTGAAAAAGGTCTTTATGAAGATAAGTAATAATGATTTATACTAGTTGAATGGTATTGATAGATTCTAAATAATAATTATTAATTTAGGGGTGGGTATTGTGTCGAGAAATAATTTCTACGATTCAGACGGTTTATTTAAAGAATTCACATCGATTAGAGAAAACAAAGTTAATTTTAATGATTTAGTTGAGACACCTATTTTATTCAGTATGTTGCCTGATTTGAAAAATAAAACTGTATTAGATATTGGCTGTGGAATGGGGCAACATGTTAAGGCATATGCTGAGATGGGGGCTAAGTCGGTATTAGGTATTGATATTTCTGAAAAACTTCTAGCAATTGCTGAAGAAAAGTTCAATGGTAAGAATATTGAATATCAAATGAAATCTTTTGAAGATTTAGATTCGATAAATGAACAGTTTGATGTTGTTACGAGTTCACTAGTATTTGATTATGTTCAAGATTTTGATCGACTTATGAAAGACATAAGTCATATAACTCATGTTCGTTCACAAATCATTTTTAGCATGTCACATCCTATCGTTACTTCTTATGATCAATCTATACCAAGGTGGACTCGTGATCATGATGGTAATAAACTTCATGCGAATCTATATAATTATTTTATTGAAGGGGAGAAACATTTTTCATGGGGTGGAACAGAGGTAGTTAATTATCACAGAACAATATCTAGTGTAATTAATTCGATAATTCAATCAGGCTTCACAATTCTTGAGTGTCGGGAATCATTAGCTGATGAACATCTTAGAAAAGTATATCCTGAAGTTTTTGCAGGTACTATCCATCGACCGGATTTCATTTTCTTTAAATGTATAAAGTTATAACTTTGAAATAGAACTAGCATATATTATCGCTAGTTCTATTTATTTCAAAATAAATATTTAAATATTCTAAAAATTGTTATATAATATAATTAATTTTTATGATCGGAGGTGTTGGTATTGTTTTTAGAAGTTGCGAAGCGTATGCGTTTTGTTTTAACGGTACGTGGGAAATTTGCGTTTGAAATTCAAAATTGGTGGAGTCTGCCCTTTTTTAAGCAAGTACAACTTCTAGAGGAATACTAAACACGGTTCCTCTAGCACACTAGAGGAGAGAAAAAATGAATATTTTAAACGTAGCCCAAGTATCAAAATCTTTTACAGGTGATGTAATATTTGAGGATATTAAATTTGAAGTAAACGATCATGATCGTATTGGTCTTATCGGAAGAAACGGTGAAGGTAAAACAACCTTATTCAAACTCATTTCAGGAGAAGAGCGTCCTGATAGTGGTTTTATTAGTTTATCAAAAGATATACGCGTTGGTATTTTGAGCCAGATCCCTAAATTCCCGGATGATATGGATGTTTATTCATGTTTAGCACAAACTTTTATTGATCTTGATGTAATAGAGAAGAAAATGAAAGCATTAGAATTAAAAATGGCAAGTAACCCTGATAATCTTGAAAAGATTTTAGTTCAATATGCCAATATACAAGAGAAGTTTGAAGCACTAGGTGGTTATGAAAAGGATAGTAAAATCAACTTTGTAATGCATGGTCTTAAAATTTATCCATTGGCCGGTAGACTTTGGTCTCAGCTTTCAGGTGGAGAACGTACTAAAGTTGGTTTAGCCATGTTATTACTTCAATCACCGGAATTATTACTACTGGATGAACCGACAAATCATCTGGATATCGAAAGTATTGAATGGTTAACGCAATTTATTAAAAATTATAAAGGTGCTGTTATTATTATTTCTCATGACCGTTATTTTCTTGATGAGACGGTGAGTAAAATATTAGAGATAGATCAACAAACGCTGCATATTTATCATGGAAATTATTCTTACTTCATAAAAGAAAAAGAAGATAGAATCTTAAGAGAGTATGAAGAATACAAAAATCAACAGAAGAAAATTCAAAAGATGAAAGCACAGATTAAACAATTAAAAATATGGGCGAATCAAGCTGTACCACCAAATGCCGCAATGCATCGTCGCGCAAAAAGTATGGAAAAAGCTTTGGCTAGAATAGAAATAAAAAAGAAACCGATTATTGATGCTAAAACAATGCAGCTTGATATTCAAAGTGCAGACAAATCTTCTAAAGATGTGTTCACTTTAATTGATGTTGCCAAAA
The DNA here is from genome assembly GCF_002742385.2 of Macrococcoides goetzii. Classification (GTDB taxonomy): domain Bacteria; phylum Bacillota; class Bacilli; order Staphylococcales; family Staphylococcaceae; genus Macrococcoides; species Macrococcoides goetzii. The sequence goes on along the minus strand of NZ_MJBI02000001.1, from coordinate 543,197 downwards.
TGTATGATGATATATTGTTTGAAGATGTAAATATGAAAATCAGAAGAAATGATAGGATTTCTATTGTTGGAGCCAATGGTACAGGAAAAAGTACGTTAATAAAAATGATGTTAGAGGATGTTAATCCTGATGAAGGCGAAATCATTATTGCACCTAATATTAAGATTGGTTATCTCTCACAACATCATTTTACTGAAGACAATGATACTGTTTTAGACGCGTATCGTGCATACGCATCAGTCACAGAAGGAGAGGCTCGTAATCATCTCGCTGGATATTTATTCTATGGTTATGATGTATTTAAAAAAGTGAAAGATTTAAGTGGTGGAGAAAAGATGCGTTTACGATGGGCACAAATTATGTCGAATGATTTTAATGTACTCATTCTCGATGAACCTACTAACCACTTAGACATTGAATCTAAAGAAATATTAGAAGATGCTTTAGATAAATTCGAAGGAACGATTATCGCTGTTTCGCATGATAGATATTTTCTTGATAAGTTTTTCGATGTTACTTATTGGATTGAAGATAAAAATGTAAACATGTATTTAGGAAATTATAGTTATGCGAAGCAGAAAAAAGCTGAATAAACTTAACCCTTTATTATTTTATTCTAGGTTTGATTTTACTTACTTTCATATTAAAGGAGATATGTTATGAATCAATATGTAGATTTTAATCAAGAAAGATGGAACAATGTATCAAAGAAAAAAGGTAATGCTTATTCAATTCCGTTAAGTCATGAAGAATTTATATATATTAAAAATAATCCTATCGATGTTAGTTTGACAATTGGCAAAAGTGTACCTAACGAATGGTTCACAAAAGCGAAAGGTAATAAATTATTAGGTTTAGCTTGTGGTGGAGGTCAACAAGGTCCTATTTTCTCTGCTAAAGGTTATGATACAACAATTATGGATTTCTCAGAAGAGCAGTTAAATAAAGATAGAATGGTTGCTGAAAGAGAAAATATCATTATTACCACAGTTCAAGCCGATATGACTAGAGATTTTCCTTTTGAAAATGAAACTTTTGATATTATTTTTTGTCCAGTATCGAATGTATATATTGAAGATTTAGAGAACATGTGGAAAGAGTCATATAGAGTGTTAAAACCTGGTGGTTTATTAATGGTTGGTTATTTAAATCCATGGGTCTATATGTATGACGGTGATATTGTTTGGGATCAACCCGATAAAGAATTATTATTAAAATATAAATTACCTTTCAATTCTAGACAGCTTGAAGAAGATGGTAATTTAATTATTGATCCTGAGTATGGATATGAATTTAGCCATACACTAGAAGAGCAAATTGGCGGTCAATTAAAAGCAGGTTTTGCCATGATTGATTTTTATGAATCAAAAGATGTCCGAAACAGACTAACAAAATATGGTAGTGACTATATTGCTAATCTATCTATCAAATTGTAATTATATTAAATGGTTTTCAAAATCAAATTCAACAAATATATCTATCGTTTCTGATACCATAATAGTGAACTACACTCTTAATAGGATGTGATTATTTCATGAATATTAATGATCTAAAGCTTACTCAGCTCTATTTGAATTAACGTAAAGTGGATGAGGTAAGTGAATGGCTGGATGATGTTTCTGTCAAAAATACAATAATCTCGGTAATTCAGTATGATAATCAATTTTATATCGTTGATGGTCATACACATTGCTTCGTTGCTTTTCAAAAAGGGGTTATAGATATCCCTGTTGAAATTTATGATATTGATAATACATCAGTAGAGATGCAATTATATCTGGATTGTATAAAGTGGTGTGAACAAGAAAATATTTATCATATTAATGATCTATCCCATCGCATTCTAGCAGAAAAAGAGTTTGAAAAACTTTGGATTGAGAGATGTCAAAATCATATGAAAGATATTCAGGATGCTCGTGATGCTGATATTGCTTATCGTGAGCATTTGAACCATAAAGTAACCTATACTCACGAAGAAGTCATGAAACATTTCAAATTGTAATCCTACACCAATCTGTTATAATAAATATATAACAGATTGGTTTTTTATTTTTACCTTTAAATCTGTTCTATACTTTGTATAACAGAGAGGTGGTTCAATGTACATAGAGATTGATGAAACGAGTAGCGTACCGGTTTATTTACAACTTGCCAATCAAATTATATATCACATTGCAGAAGGGAATGTCGTACCTTATGATCCGTTACCTTCTGGTCGTGCATTTGCAAAGAGTCTTCAGATTAATATGCATACGGTGAACAAAGCTTATCATTATCTGGAGGAGAAACAATTGATTCTCGTGCAGCCGAAGTCCGGAGCGATAATTCATCCTGATGCTTTAAAGGCTGCTACAAAAGTTGAACGGGAAGAATTAATGAGTCGTTTGAAACCGATTATTGATGAAGCGAAGTGCAAACAATTGGATGTTGCTGATTTACTGAAATTAATTGAAAAGGGAGAGGGTTAATGATGGAAGGTTTATTACTTAGTAGCATATTGTTTTTAACCGGCTTATTGTTCTTATTGAATGGTCGTTTCGTTCGTCGTAATATTTTATTTAGTGTCTTTGTGCCTGAGAGTGAAACAAATAATACTATGATTCAACCGATAAAATCTCGTTACAACAGGCAGATAATCATATTAGCAATCGCTGTTTCTCTATTATTTAGTTTGATTTATTTATTTGCTAGTCATTCAGCAGCACTCCTGAGCTTTGTCGTATTACTGCATGTTTTAATTATCTTCGCAATATTTATCTATAAGAACGCGCATGATGCGTTAAAAGCTGTAAAGTTAAGCGAAGAGTGGATGAAAGATATTAAAGTAGTGAAAGCGACTGATACGAGTTTAATGACAGAAAGTTCTCCGCTTCCGAATGCTTTATTTGTGATTCAGCTACTTGCATTTATCGCTGCGTTTATATTTGTTGCACTGAACTATGATAGAATACCTGAAACGATAGCAACACATTGGAATATTAAGGGTGAAGCCGATAACTTTAGTCCGAAAAACATCATCAGTGTATTTGCGCCTGGTGTACTTGGACTTGTAATTTTGTTAGTACTTTTTGCAAGTTCAAAAGGGATAAACTTTTTCGATGGTAGTGTTAATCCTTCTGCTAAATCAGCTTCGATTAAATTTGTCAAGAAATCTAAGTTAATTAACAGTATGATGATTCATCTCATATCATTTACAATGACTTTACTCTTTATTTTAATCTTTGTACGACCTGCTATCTATAATGGGGATTATCTTCCTCATGGAATTATGAGAATGTTAATCGCTATAATGCTGGTTATTACAGTAGTTTGTCTTTATTTACAAGTTTCTGAAGATAAGAAGTATCGTCAGGCAGCAGCTTCATCAGATAAAGCACCTTATTATAATGAAGGTCATTATATCTTCGGACTATTCTATTATAATCCGGATGATTCTAATGTCTGGGTACCGAAGATTTCTCAAATGGGTATGACGCTCAATATGGCGCGACCGATATCCTGGTTTATCGCGTTTATGCTTATAGGTTTACCCTTTGTAATCATTGCGCTTATTACAATTTTCTCATAATGTTTTAATATGAAGTTAACTTCATTTTTTACGGATATTTTAGTAGATTTGAAGCTAACTTCATTTTTTATTTATTCTGTTTTCTATTATTATAAAGATAACAAATAAATCATTAGGAGAGATGCTTATGATTTCATATGAACAATTACAATACAAAGACGTTAATCAATTAAAAGACTACTTTAAACATGTTATTTCACATACATTTTTAAACAATGGCGTTGATGATGATGAAGACCTTAATAACGAAATTAATAAGAAGATAACTTATATCAATCATTATTTTAATGGTTCAGATGATATGTTTATTGTCGCTAAGGATGGCGACGTTGTTGTTGGAATCATTGGGTTCTATACACCTAATCAAATGATCCAGAAGCTTGTCGGAGATAAAGTTGATGGATTAAAAGAGATGGGAACACTATACATACATCCTGATTATCAGAGTAGAGGAATAGGCAGTCAACTTATCACGCTTTTAACACAGTTTATGAAAGAGCAGGGTATCGATTCGTACTGTTTTGACTGTGGTTATAAAAAATCAATGGCCACATGGACGCGTAAATTTGGTCAACCTACGTATTTCTTTAAAGATTACTGGGATGTAGGAGATCATTATGCTGTTTGGGTGATTGATATTAAGGATGTCTAATAAAGATAAGAATTTTGCATTCATTATAACTTAATGTTGTTTTTTATTTTTCAACCCTTTCGGAGGTGTTACCCATGCATCCAGAGATTGGAGTAGCTTTTAATAATTTACATCAGTTAAGAAAAGATTATTTTTCCTCTTCAATATTTATCAACGAATTAAATAAACATGTAGAACAAGATAAATGGAGTGTCGGAGAAGTGATTTTTCATTGTTATTTGTTACTTAAGTTGACACGTCAGTTTTCAAAGTATTATATTCCAATCGCTAAACATTGCGTTGCTTTAAATACCGAATCATACTTCTTATAATAATGATATGCATAATATTTATGCTGGTAAAACAATGAAAGCACCTTTTATCTTAACTCCAAAACTTAACGTGGAGTATCATTTGCAAGATTTATTCGATTTACTCGAAACAGAGACTGAATTATTAAAAGAACATGTGGGCCTACTGAATGATCAACAAGTTCAAAAGATTCGATTTCCAGATCCTGTACCTAAATATCCTAATGTCGTGCAGGTTGTAAAGCTTTTATATATTCACGAAAAACATCACTATGAAGTAGTGAGTGCAAGAAATGAGCAATATCATAGAGATTAGGAGTAATGAAATGATCCATCGACTGACTCAAGAAAAATTAGATAGTGTAACGCAACTTGCACTAAAGCTTTGGCCAGATAATCAATATAATGATTTGAAAGTAGAATTTAATGATATCTTGAATGATGATAATCAATGTGTGTTTCTTTTTGTTGCAGATCAAATAGATGTAGGTTTTGCTCATGTCAGTTTGCGTGTTGATTATGTTGAAGGGACAGATTCAAGTCCGGTAGGTTTTCTTGAAGGTATTTATGTCTCTCCTGATTATAGAAATCAAGGTATCGCAAGAGAACTTATTGAAGTATGTGAGCAATTTGCCAAAGATAAGGGCTGTACTGAATTTGCGAGTGATTGTGAGCTTACAAATCTAGATAGTATTTTAATGCATGAAAAACTAGGGTTTGAAGAAACTAATAGAATCGTGTGTTTTAAAAAGAAAATAGAAAGATTTAAATGTTAATTACATTTATTCCGGCAAATATGGAGTTGTATTCCATATTTGCCGAACTTTTTTGATTGATTTTTATGTTTTTTTCGGCTAATATGGAGTTGTATTCCATATTAGCCGGAGGTGGCTTAATGTATATCCATAGAACAATTGAAGATACATTGCTAAAAGTTCAACAAAATTTTAAAGTTGCTTTAATTACTGGACCACGACAGGTCGGTAAATCTACTGTATTGAAGCATTTATTTGGTGATGATTACGAATATGTCACTTTAGATGATTTATTCGAATTGAATCTTGCGAAAGAAGATCCAAAGCTTTTTTTTATGAATCATCCTGGGAAATTAATCATTGATGAAGTGCAATATGCACCTGAATTATTTATAGAAATTAAAAGACTCGTTGATCAAAACGATGATTATGGACAATATATTTTAACAGGTTCTCAAGGATTTAGTTTAATGCGTAATATTTCTGAGTCCTTAGCAGGTCGCGTTGGTATTATTGAAATGAATGGTCTGTCTACACGTGAAATTGTTGGTGATGATATGTTATCACCATTTATTCCAAATAAAGATTTTATTGCTGCAAAAAGAAAATATGTTGAATTAAGTGAGATGTGGCGTATCATTCAGCGTGGAAGTTTACCTGAACTGTATAAGAACGAAAATCTCGATTGGGACATGTATTATGCTTCTTATGTAAAAACATATATTGAACGAGATGTCCGTGATTTGCTTAATGTTAAAGATTTAAATCTATTTTCTCAATTTTTAACGGCATTAGCTGCACGTACTGCTCAAATGTTGAATTACAACACGATTGCAAATGAAATTGGTGTTGATATAAAGACAATCAAAAGTTGGATTAGTGTACTTGAAACATCAGGTATTATATATCTTTTACAACCTTTTTCTAATAATAGATTGACCCGTGTTATTAAAACACCGATGTTATATTTTAAAGATACAGGGCTTGTTTGTTATCTACTGAAATGGAAAACACCAGAAACACTAATGAATGGTGCAATGAGTGGAGAAATTCTTGAGACATTCGTGATTTCTGAGATTATTAAGTCTTTTAATAATGCAGGTATAACTAATGTACCTATAATGTTCTATCGTGATAGAGATATGAAAGAGATTGATGTCATTATTGAAGAAGATGGTGTTTTGTATCCAGTTGAAATAAAAAAAACATCGATGCCAACATTAAAAATGGCCAAAAATATGGCTGTTTTAGAGAAAGCTGAAGGCTTTTCAATTGGTAATCAAATGATTTTAAGCTTTGTTCAACAAAAAAGTTATTTAGCTTATGATACGATTACTTATCCTATTTGCGCCATTTAACCCTGTCCAAAGTAGTCTATAAAGGCTACTTTTTTATTTATACAAAACCAGAACATACGTTCTATTTTTATTGAAATAGAACGTATGTTCTGGTATGATAAATATATCATCAAAGATTATAAGAGGGTGCTTAATATGTATGATTACAGTCTATGTGAGAAAAGGAATGTACTCTGTATTGACCAGAAGAGTTTCTTTGCGAGTGTTTCTTGCATCATGAAAGGACTTGATCCTATGACAACAAAGCTCGCTGTTGTCGCTGATACGAAACGACAGGGGTCTGTTGTACTTGCTGCTACACCACCGCTAAAAGCAATGGGGATAAAGACCGGTTCACGTTTATTTGAAATACCTCATCGTTCTGATATTTATATTATCAATCCTTCGATGAACACTTACTTGAAAGTTGCCAGTCAAATTGCTGAGATTTCACTGCAATATGTTGCACCGGAGGATTACCATCAATATAGTATCGATGAATTTTTTATGGATGTTACAAAGAGTTACAAATTATATGCAGAAACTCCTTATGAATTGGCTTTAAAGATTAAGAATGAAATTTATGATAAGACGCAAATTCAGTGTGCCGTGGGCATAGGGGATAATGTCTTACTCAGCAAGATTGCACTGGATATGGAGGCAAAGAAACAACCGGATGGTATTGCTGAGTGGCATTATGAAGATGTACCGGCAAAGATGTGGTCGATTGAGCCGTTAAGTAAGTTTTGGGGAATTAATCGTCGCACCGAGAAGAAACTCAATCAAAAGGGGATATTCACGATTGGGCAGCTTGCTAATTATCCGCATCATTATTTAAAGCGTGATTTCGGTATTATCGGAGTAGACCTGCATTTACATGCGAATGGCATCGACTCAAGTTTAATCCGAGAGAAACATCATATTTATAAACCCTCTATTAATAAAAGTCAGATTTTAATGCGTGATTACCGTTTCGATGAACTACGAGCTGTCGTGTTAGAACATGTTGAAGAAGTAACATTCAGACTACGTGCCGACAATATGATTGCACGTACGATTTCTTTTACTGTTGGTTATAGTGATGAAGGAAAAGTAAATAAAAGTTACACATTATCTGAAGGGACGAATTTAACCGCTGATATCTTTCAGGTTGTGTGGGGATTTATGATGCAGTTATGTGATAAGAAGCGTATGTATCGTACAGTAAATATTTCACTTACAAACTTTATTCGTGAGGAAGATCGTCAGTTATCGCTCTTTGTCGATGAGTTTGAACGTGAGAAACAGGAGAGACTGGAAAAGACGGTAGACCAGCTAAAGATACGTTTCGGGAAGAATAGTGTCTTGCGTGCAGTTTCGTATACAGAGCAAGGCACGGCGATGAAGCGTAATGGATTGATTGCTGGTCATAAAGCATAGTAGTAATTTTAAGAACTGATTAAATGTCAGTTCTTTTTTATTCGCATAATCGTAATCAACATAATCGTAATTATGCATAATTACGATTATATTGATTATAATTATGCTATAATGATATTTGAGGTGAGAAAATGTTTATAGGAAGAGAAAAAGAATTACGTTGGTTAGAAGAGCAATATACGAGTGATAAATTTGAAATGAGTATATTATATGGTAGAAGACGAATTGGAAAAACTAGACTAATAAAAGAATTCATTAAAGATAAAAAAGCCATATACTTTTTAGCTACAAATGGCACTGAAAAATTAAATTTACAACTTTTCTCAGAATACTTATTTAATATATTGAGTCCATCATTGACTACAGCACAATTTCCAGACTTCCATAGCGCATTTAAATATTTAGGTGAACAAGCAAAAAATGAAAGAATCGTACTTGTGATAGATGAATATCCATATTTAGCCGAATCAGTAAAAGGGGTATCAAGTATCCTTCAACGCGTAATAGACGAATATTTTATAAATACTAAATTATTCATTATTTTATGTGGATCATCAATGAGCTTTATGGAAAAGCAAGTTCTAGGTCAAAAAAGTCCGTTGTATGGCAGAAGAACAAGTCAAATGAAATTGTTCCCTTTTTCATTTGAAGAAGTGCTAGATTTCTTTCCAAATTCAAGTAATGAGGAAGCAGCAATATATTATGGTGTCACTGGAGGTGTAGCTGAGTACCTTACATTTATAAATCCAGATGACACTCTTGATAATAATCTTATTCACTTATTTTTTGAAACGCGAGGAAGACTATACGAAGAACCACAAAACTTACTTAATCAAGAATTAAGAGATCCCAAAATTTATAATGAAATATTGTTATCAATAGCTAGTGGATCTAGTAAAAATAATGAAATTGCGACAACAATAGGCAAACGTTCTTCAGACATTACACCGTATTTAAACAATTTACAGGAGTTAATGATTGTCGAGAAAGTCGAATCTATTTCAGAATTTGGTTCAAAAAAACCAATATATAGAGTACGTGATTTTATGTATAGATTCTGGTTTAAATTTGTAAAAACAGGACAAGCTATGATTGAAATGGATGAAGGGAAAACATATTATTACGAAAAAGTTAAACCTTATATTAATGAGTATATGGGATTAGTGTTCGAACAAATCGTATTCGAATATATGAATAAAAAGAATAAAACATTTAAAATAGATGATAAAATAATTCAACAGGGTATATTCTTTGGAACAGATAAATATAAGAAAAAAGAAGTTGAAATTGACTATTTAGGAATAAGTTCAAATAAATATTATCTTGGAGAAGTTAAATGGAGAAATGAAAAAGTAAAATCAAAATTACTCCTTTCACTACTAGATAAATCGACTATCATACCTAAAAAACATCAATATCTATTGTTTAGTAAGTCTGGATTTGTTGAAAGTGATATTTTTGAACAATATGATGTAGAGTGTATAAGTTTTGAAGAAATTTGTTCATTATTGAAAAATAAATAAAAGAAAAGGAACAAATTTAACGTGAGAAACAAGAAATGATTACAAAATGATTGAAGCTGACAGTTGACCAGTTAAAGGTACGTTTCTGAAGGAACGCGTATATTGCGTACTGTATCGTATACAAAGCAAGGAAAAGTGGGTTTAATCGCAGGTCATAAGGTTTAGTATTGATTTTAAGAACTGATTATATGTCAGTTCTTTTTTTGACTAAATGTAATAATGTGTTGAAAGCCATCTACCATAAGTATATAATTACACTAAATCTAACAATCGAGGTAAAGGGTCATGATTATTCTATAATCCAAATGATGATATTAATTAAATCATTCAAATCAGGATTAAGGGATAACTATGTCCTTTTTTAATATCATCATTTGGACTTTCATATATTAAAAGATGAAAGGAAGAATGACATGATGCTACAATTAAATAATATTCTTAAACAAATAGAAGATACGACTTTATTCGAAATAGACCAATTAAAGATTGGCCAAGGGGAGAAGATTGGCTTAATCGGTAAAAATGGTTGCGGTAAATCTACATTACTTAAAATGATTGCCCAAATAGATACTTCATATTCAGGTGTAATAACTAATCCGTTTCAAACAAAATATGTTCCGCAATTGAAAGAAATAACGAGCCAGTCCGGCGGGGAACAGACGAAAAGTTACTTACTTGATGCTTTTAACAGCAATAATGCTTTATTGTTACTTGATGAACCATCCACTAATTTAGATATGAACAATATCAAGTGGCTCATCAATCAAATCAATCAATTTCAAGGGACAATGGTAATCGTGAGTCACGATAGATCATTGCTCAATCAAACAGTACAAAAAATATTAGAAATAGAAGAGAAAAGACTTAATATATATACCGGTAACTATGATGAATACGATGAACAAAAAAAGAAACAATATGAGCAGCAATTAAAAGAATATGAACAGTATCAAAAGAAAATGAATCAACTCCAGCAAGAATCTATTGAAAGAAATAAACATGCTAAAAACTTTAAAAAAAGAAAGAAGAATATTAGTATTTCCGACTATAAAGTCAATTCAAGAATGGGTGCTTATGACAGCCAGGAAAAAGCAATCGCTAAATCAAGCAAAGTGCTGCAAAAACGAATGGAACAAATGGAAAAAGTAGAAAAACCTAAAAATGAAAAGCATTATAAGATTAAAGCAGTCGGTAAATTAAAGCAAATAGGTGCGACTTTAATACATTTAGATAACTTTAATTTAAAGGTTGGCAATCAGCAATTATTTCATGCAGACCACTTCAAGATGGTGCAGGGGGATAAAATTGCAATTACAGGACCAAATGGGAGTGGTAAGACAACTTTTATTAGACAGTTAATTAAAGAGCAAATAGATGGCTACTATAAACCAAATATAAAAATAGGTTATTTTGCACAAAATTTAACGACGTTAGACGAACAAAAGAGTATATTTGAGAATGTACGAAGTACATCTGTACAGGACGATATGCTTATTAGAAATGTACTCGCTGCATTAGGATTTGATTATTCTAGATTGAATCAAATTGTTAAGTTTATATCCGGCGGAGAACGTGTGAGACTACAAATCATAAAGTTATTACTCGGTGATTATGATCTGTTAATCTTGGATGAACCGACAAATTTTCTTGATATTTCTACATTACAAGCATTAGAGCACTTCTTAAAAGATTATCCTGGAAGTTTTCTGATTGTATCTCATGATGAGCAATTTATAAATAATACGACAAAGAATAAATTTGTCATAAAACAACAACAATTATTAGATGACACAAAACAGAAAGAATATCAAACGACTAATAGTAGTCACTTACAGCTATTAGAATATAAATTAGAACAAATGATACTTGATCCTGACATAAATATACAGGATGTTATCAAACTTAAAAAGAAAATAGAAAATCTTAAAAAGTAATCAAAATTCATAAAACAAAAAACTTTCAGATCTTCTGAAAGTTTTTTATCGTTTAATCACAACTTCTGAAAAGTTATAGAATCCAGCAGTAGTTACTTTTGCATTATGAATGCTATTTGGTACTTTAACTTCCTGAGTAATGTTGAAGATAGGGTAGAGTGTATGTGATTCAAATAACGACTGATTAATCGCATGATTCAGTTCATTCCACTCACGAGTATCTGTTGTGATATATGTAGCATAATAATCACTCAACAGAGGATACTGTTGTGATAAATGGTGATGCATCGTTTTATTTTGATAGAGCAGAGTAAAATATTCAAAGGATTCCGCTTCACTAAAGAACATGCCATGGATATAAATATCCCCCTCAACTGTTATTTCACTTTTAAAGGAAGTCATAATATCGATAGGTTTTAATACCGCTTCTATATTGTATCGCTTTAAATATCTTTTATACTGGAGCATCTTTTTTTCGATATAGCTCGGATAGACAATGGTTATAGAGAAATGATCTTCTAATTTATTTAATGGTTTAAGTGAAAGTGGCTGATTTTTTAGTATATAAGGCGTTCCTTTACTTGTGTGTATATCTTTAAGATGATGAACGGACTGCTGAAATAAGTAATGCACAGTTGCTTTCTGAAGATCAGATAACTTATTTTGAGCGAGTGACAGCACATAATAAAAACCATCCGTTACTTCAATATGCTGGAACGTATCACTATCACTTAACATAAAGTTACTTTCTTTAAGCTTCGGTATATAAATTAATTCAACTTCATCCAGATATGATTGATAGCCATAATACTGATTAAAAGATTTTAAAGTCGTTTGAAATTCATTATTCATTGCGATATAAAATGGTCCAGTACCGATAATTTGCTGCTTATCCTGCTTATAGATTGCAAGATTTAACTTACATAACACGTCTTTAAAATACGAAAAATCATTATAGTATATTTTAAGCGTAAGTTTATTAATTACTTCCATTGAGACAATTGGACTTAATAACACTTTCGTCTCCTGAAACGCTATTGCATGACTCAGACATCGTTTAATATCTTCAGCAGTCACTTGAGTACCATCATGAAAGTAAATATTCTTCCGTAAATATATCACTGCATGGTCATCATAAAAATCAATATGCTGTGCTATCTTAAAATGATATTGGTTCGAATGTTTATCATAAGCGACTAACGTGTCGTAAACATTACTCAATATATTGGCGCTATTGATATCTACCACTTCTAAAGGATGAGAATAGAGTGGGGCGTAGCGCTTCTTAACGACTAATTTGTCTACATCAGCTGTAGATACACCGAGTAATTGATTGGCTTTCGTAATTAGCATCTGTTTATGATGAATAGACCAGTCCCATGTTAAATATTGAATAGCATCTGATAATTGATATGGTGTTAGCATTGCATTCACCTTATTGAAATATAATGTATCGATATCCACGAACCATTGAACCGTAGATTGATTCCCGCGACCACGTGCACTCTTAAAAGTGAGATAACCACTATCCTGCCATCTTTTTAAACTTCTGGATAAATGCTTCTGGCTCACCTTTAACTGTTCACTGACAGATGATTGATGAAATGCTGTAATCTTCAAATTATAGAATGACAGTAATAATTGCTCCATAGCTCCTCCTAAAAGTGGACTGAAATAAAATATTGTCCATTTTTAAATCATTATGTCTACTTTATCATATGTAGAAAGTTAGGGGGAATGAAAATGAAAGTTCGTGACTTACCAATCAATATACAACTCAGATTGTGGGGTTCCTTTGTCAATCGCTGTACTTATAGTGCGACACTACCATTTATTGCACTATATTTAACAGATCAGCTGAATGCAAGAATCGCTGGATTGTTTTTAGCATCAATCGTCTTTGTCCAGTTTATCAGTAATATATGGGGAGGTTACTTAGTCGACCAATTCCCGAGGAAAAAGATGCTGATTTTTGGATCATTTACTGAAGCATTATCGCTAATATTCATGTGGCTCACTGTTGTCAACTCATGGATTTATCTGTTTATGACGACGTTTGTACTCTTTACGATATTCAGTGCATTTCGCAGACCTTCTATGAGTGCACTAGTTCAGGATTCAGCAACAGATGAAAATAAGAAATTATTATATCGGATGGATTACTGGCTGATTAATTTATCACTGGCAATAGGCGCACTTCTCGGTGGGCTATTCTATAACGAACATAAAAGCTGGTTATTCTTTGCTTCAGCGATGGTGGCACTGTTATTAAGTTTCTTATATATGAAATATATTGAAGAAACAAACAGCTTTATCCGTAAAAAAGAACATAAAAATGTATTTGTAGATTTGTTCATTGCATATCAGACTGTCGTTAAAGATAAACGATTCGTATTGATGGTAATCGGTACGATGTTCATTGCAACTGTGGAGCTCATGACAAGTACTTACGTTGCTGTAAGATTACATAAAAACTTTGACACAATTTACATGTCCGGTTTTGAAATTACCGGTGTTAGAATGTTTACAATCATTAACCTCGTTAATACAATTACCGTGATTACATTTTCTTTATTAGTTGGTAAGTGGTTAGAGAAGTTTAAAGTAAGTAGAATTCTAGGATTTGGACTATTGATGTATGCAATAGGATATGCAGTACTTACTTCTGCAAATATGTGGTGGCTGATTATCATAGCTGTGCTTATTGCTACATTTGGTGAAATGATATTTGCACCGATTAAAAGTGCGGAAATGCTGACATTAATACCAAAACAAAAACGAGGTACCTATAATACATTCAGTTCATTCACATTCAGTGGCGCACAGCTATTATCTAATGGATCTTTAATCCTTGGTACATATTTAAACCCATATGCGATGAGTGTAGTTGTGTTTGTGATCGTAATTATTGGATCAGTACTTATGATGAACAGCTTGTATAAAAATGATAAAAGGGACATGAAGTTAAGATATCAATCTTAAATCAAATTCAAAGGATGAATTAAATGAATTACATTAAGAAAATGAGAAAAATAATTGGACATGATTATCTAATAGTTGTTGGATCTGGAGTAATACTCGAAAAAGATGATAAAATTTTATTAGAACAAAGAGCAGATAATAGTCTATGGGGCATCCCTGGTGGATTGTTGGAAATTGGTGAAACGGTAAAAGAAACTGCTATCCGAGAAATATATGAAGAGACAGGATTAAATGTCCATACTATGAATTTATTCGGAATTTATTCAGGGGAAAAAGCAAAAACGATTTATCCAAATAACGATAAAACATATTGTATAACGATATTATTTCATTCAAAAAATTTTGAAGGTGAATTAAAGCCATCACATGAATCCAAAGCATTAAAATACTTTTCAAGAGAAGAATTAAGATCCATTCCAATTAATACATCAAATATAGAAATGATTGAAGATTGGATTGATGGTAATTATCACATAAATATAAAATAAATATTTTAAATACCCATCGAATAATTTTATCTTAAAAACAAAGGTTAAATTGTAGAGATAAACTTATAAGGACACTGATAAGTTTCTATCAGTGTCCTTGTTTGGTTCAGACTATAACTCACTCTTTATTTCACAAACATTTCTACAAATAAGTCATTAATTATTACCTCTAATTGTTTCACTAACTTTTTATATTTACCCATCCCTTTAGCTCTGAAGTACATACTTTGATAGAAATGTTTATAATTAGTTCTTATTCTGAATCCTTCTAGATTCTTTGAAGTTTGATTTAACATTGTCTTATTACTATCATTCAACCAGTTAATATATGCTTCTTCAGAAATACGTTGTTGATCAAGCATCGCAAATACAATAAATAGCATTCGTTCTTCTTCATCATCAATATAACACGATTTATCAACATTTAATTTTTGAAGATTGATATTCAGAACATCTAATATTTCTTCATTATATTTTGAATCGTAGAAATCACTTGTTACTATACCCGCAATCAAATCTGAGTAATGCGCAATACTATGAGCCCATCCTTTACCTTCGACATATCCTCTAATATCTAGTTCATTCTTAAATAAATAGATACTCTCGTGTATGATTTGTTGTTTTAAATCATTAGATAGAAAATTACGCTGCGGATTGATAGCAACTAAAAAGTATAACACAAGTGCACTAAAGCTTCTTTTGAATACAGAATCAGAATTAATCTCACCTAAACCATATTTGATTTGCTCTAAACATATTTCAGTATAAGCAATAAGTTTTTCATTGGTAAAGGGTTCACTTTCCAGCATTTCTACAAGTCTCATTAAATAAATATTGTCTCTTAAATATCCATCAGTTGTTCCAATATTTTCTAACATTGATTCGAATAAATTTTCTTTTTCTTGCTGTGACAAACTTTCAAAATTATATTGATTATCCTCATTTGATATTTTAATCATATTTTACCTCATTTTTTAAAATTTTCTGGTAATTTCTATTAATACTATTATATATGAATATGTATAAAATAAATACGAAAGGAAACTTTCAATTAACTGAAAGTTTTTGGGTTTTCGTTAGAAATTTGCAGTTAACTGAAAGTTTTTGTATTTTTCTTATCAACCATTGTACTCCCCTTCATTATCAGATAAGATTAAATTATCAGTAAATTTGAAAAGGAGAATGAAAATGTATCCAGATGTAAATAGCACGATGCAAGAGATTGAGCGTTTAGTA
The DNA here is from genome assembly GCF_002742385.2 of Macrococcoides goetzii. Classification (GTDB taxonomy): domain Bacteria; phylum Bacillota; class Bacilli; order Staphylococcales; family Staphylococcaceae; genus Macrococcoides; species Macrococcoides goetzii. The sequence goes on along the minus strand of NZ_MJBI02000001.1, from coordinate 527,013 downwards.
AATATTCCAGGTCCTTCAGGTTTTGCATTTAAAGCAATTGAATATGTGACAGAAACATTATCTTCAGTAGGTTACGAAGTACAACAAACGAATAAGGGTGGGGTATTGATTACTGTGCCCGGGAAGGATGATACACGTCATAAATACTTAACGGCACACGTTGATACGTTAGGTGCGATGGTTAAAGAGATTCTACCGAGTGGGCGTTTACGTTTATCGATGGTCGGTGGTTTCAGATGGAATGCTGTTGAAGGTGAATACTGTGAAATTCATACAAATGATAAAGTGTATACGGGAACAATCTGTCTGCATGAGACAAGCGTCCATGTTTACCGTGACGCAGGTGATATTAAACGTGATGAGGATCATATGGAAGTTCGTATTGATGAAATTGTAAAGTCTCAGGAAGATACTGAAAAATTAGGTATCAGTGTCGGAGATTTTATCACGTTCAATCCAAGGTGTGAAATTACTGAATCCGGATTTATTAAATCGCGTCATTTAGATGATAAAGCAAGTGCGGCGATGCTTATCCAGCTGTTACGTCATTTAAAGACTGAAAATATTGAATTACCTCATACGACCCATTTCTATTTCTCAAATAATGAAGAAATCGGTTATGGTGGTAACTCAAATGTTCCGGAACAAGTTGTAGAATATATTGCTGTTGATATGGGTGCATTAGGTGATGGACAAGCCTCTGACGAATATACGGTATCGATATGTGCAAAGGACAGCTCAGGTCCTTACCATTATCAATTGAAACAACATCTTGTTCAGCTTTGTAAAGATCATGAAATTGATTATAAAGTTGATATTTATCCATATTACGGTAGTGATGCGAGTGCTGCAATGAGCGCTGGTTATGATGTTAAACACGGGTTATTTGGTGCTGGTATTGAATCAAGCCATGCGATGGAACGTACACATAAAACTTCACTTGAAAATACGGAAAAATTAATATATCAATATGTATTGAGTGATGTAATTTAGTATAAATGTAAATTTAGAATTTTCTGATAAATATAAGTTGAATATTTTGAGACACACGTCCTTTTTCGTTATAATGTGGTTACTACATGAGAAAGGGCGTGTTTTATTTATGACAAAAAAAGTATTAATGGTACTGACAAATCAAGAGAAGTTCAGTGATGGTACACCAACAGGACTATGGTTAGAAGAAGCTGCAGCACCATATAAAATTTTTGAGAAAAATAATATCGCAGTAGATTTTGCTTCTATAAAAGGTGGCGCAATTCCACTGGATCCAAACTCTGTAGCCAATGATGAGACGAAGACATATGCCGATGTCGTTAATAAATTAGGGGACTCTCTAAAATTGAGAGACGTTGTATTTGAAAATTATGATGGTGTATTTATTCCGGGTGGACATGGTACGATGTATGATCTACCTAATAATCCGGATTTACAGAACATCCTTGCATTCTATAAAGAAGATGGTCGTGCCATTGGAGCTGTTTGTCATGGTCCAAGTGCTTTCGTCGGTGCTAAACTTAAAGATGGTAACTACTTAATAGACGGTGTTAAACTTACTGGATTTACAAATAACGAGGAAAGTGCGATGAAACTAGATGAAGTTGTTCCATTTGCATTACAATCAGAGTTAGAAAAACAAGGTGGCCGCTTTGTTGTTGGTGAGAATTTCACATCACACGTTGTAACAGATAAGAAGTTCGTGACCGGCCAAAATCCTCAATCTAGTGTTGAGGTTGCAGAGGCATTTGTAAAAGTATTATAAAAAATAAACCACATGGAGTAATGCTCCATGTGGTTTATTTCATAAGTAACAGATTTCTTAAAATTAATCCGAGTACAACACCAATAAGTAAGCTTAGCATCGTCCCAAGTAATATATATTCACTTGTCTTATCAATCTTCTCTAAATTGTTATTTGGTTTATCATCTTTAAGGTCATTAAACCGAAGTATCGATTTACTGGCGATAACAAGTCCAATCGCTGTATATTCTCCAAAAGCGATAAACATCAGGATCAGTAGCCTTTCAATATAACCAATCATTAAACCTACGTTATCTGACTGCTTCGTCTTTGTTTCACTCATCGCCGTTAAAATCCATTTAATGATAGGACCTGACATAATAAATAACAGAATAAATATCCCGATTAAAATCATTTTCAGCATAATGCGTACTCCTTAAATGTATTTTGGATATGTAAAGTCATGCTGTTGTGGTCAAGTTGAGCTAAAGCCGCTTCTATCAGCATTAACTGTTTCTTATGACTTTTCTTTAAATGTTCCGAAATGGTTGAAATACCTTTACCAAGGACTTGTGCAATTTCTTTTTGCTGATCATATACATAGGAGAGCAGCAGTACTTGTTGCTGCATTTCAGAATGATTATGAACGATTTCTGTTAAATAGGGATATAATATATTATTAATTATCGTAACATCCTGTTCCTCAATCGTTAAATAAAAATCAGTAATATCTGACTGTTTAATTTGAGTTAAATTTCGTCGTGCCTGTTTAATGATTGGTGCATTCCAATGTTCAAGGTTACCAGAAGGGATTTCTTCATTGCTCACAGCAATTCCGAATTTAATCGGTTGTGATTTATACGGCCATAATAACTTTATATATAAACTTGTTAAAAGAGTTGCTGACAGACTATCGCTTACAAAAAATAATTCATCACCCATACGAAAATTAATATACTTAAATGATACGTCCTTAGTCCACTGTTCTATTTCTTCAGTTAAATGCACTAATGTGTTACTGATTGCCTCTGTATTATCGTATTTAGTACTTCCTGAAACATCCATTACGAATAAAGATAACATCTTAATCCTCCGCTTCGTTTATTTAGGCGAATTGTTATAATTCCGTTTATTTAGACGAATTGTTATAATTTCGTTTATATAACCGAATTATAACACACTTTTAAGTAAGCTTACGATAAAATAATGTTAAAAGCGTGAATAGATAAGTATTTAAATCAAATTTAGTGTAAATTTCATTTAAATCTTCTTAAAAGATGAAACATTAATGCTATGAAGTGATTAAATAGATGCTTTTATGTTATTATGGTGCATGAGATTAATGAACAATAGTGTTCATTCGAATAAGGAGAATCATCATGAAATTTATAAACTTATCAAGAGAAGCTTTCGGAGAATTTACAGATAAACAGACATATAGTCATTTTACGCAGATGGCAGTTAACTATGATCTGAAAATTGCAGAAGGTGCTGAAGTTCATCTCGTAGGTGTTACAGATGATAATGAAAATATTATTGCAGCCGGTCTTTTCACCGCTGTACCTGTGATGAAGGCGTTCAAATACTTCTATTCAAATCGTGGTCCGGTCATGGACTTTCACAATAAAGCGCTTGTGACATTCTTTTTTAAGGAATTAGAACGTTATTTAAAGCATCATAAAGCACTTCATCTTAGAATCGATCCATATGTGCCATATCAACTGAGAGATCATGAAGGTAAAGTGATAGAAAGCTATGATACACAAGATATTTTTGAAAATTTAAAAACATTAGGCTTTAAACACCAAGGATTTACGACTGGTTTCGATCCAATTCATCAAATTCGCTGGCATTCGGTACTAAATACTGCAGGTTTGTCAGAAAAAGAAGTATTGAACAATATGGATAGCCTACGTAAACGTAATATTAAAAAAGTGATTAAAAACGGTATAAAGGTACGTGATCTCTCAATAGATGAACTGCATATCTTCAGACAGTTTATGAATGATACAAGTGGAAAAAAAGAGTTTGTTGATAGAGATGATGCATTCTATAAAAATCGATTACAATATTTCGGAGATCGTGTGAGAATGCCGCTCGCTTATATTGATTTTTCTACATATATACCTGAGCTCATTGCCGAAGAAGTTGATGTACAAGCTCAAATCGAAAAAGCTAAAACAGAACTTCAGAAAAAGCCTGATGCGAAGAAATGGAAAAATGTACTGACAACAAGCGAAAATCAATTAACAGCCATTAAAGAAAAACTCGCTGAAGCAAAAGCTTTACAGCAAAAACATGGCGATACTTTACCGATTGCTGCTGCATTCTATTTAATCAATCCATTTGAGGTCGTTTATCTTGCAGGTGGTACATCAAATGAATTTAGACATTTTGCAGGTAGTTATGCGATTCAATGGGATATGATAAAGTATGCCATGGAAACAGGCGTTAATCGTTATAACTTCTATGGCATCAGTGGTGATTTCACGGAAGATGCAGAAGACGCTGGTGTAATCAAATTTAAAAAAGGATTTAATGCCGACGTTATTGAATATATCGGAGATTTTGTGTTGCCGATCAATAAACCGGTTTACAAAGTATACGAAACGATGAAGAAAATACGTAAATAAGATTTGAAGGGAAGATTTTCATGGAATTCACTGAGTTGACGGTTGCAGAATATACTGATTTTATTTGGAATACAACTGAAATGAGTCACTATTTTCAACTGCAGGAAAACATAAAGAATAGAGAAGCTGACGGTTATTCAGTTGTTTTATTAGGCATTAAAGAAGAAGGCGAAGTCATTGCTGCCAGTCTATTTTCAAAAATACCGACATTCGGAAGTTATTTCTATTATTCAAACCGTGGTCCAGTCATGAACTATAAGAATTCAGAGCTTGTTGATTTTTACTTCAAATCGCTGGATACATATTTAAAAACACATCAGGCTTTATATGTGAAGCTAGATCCATACTGGATATATAAAATGTACGATAAAGATGTGAATTATAAAGAAGAACATGGCACAAACGATGCGATTATTAATCAGTTAAAATCGCTTGGCTATAAACATACCGGTTTCTCAGTAGGGTATACGATGGACACACAAGTCAGATGGATGAGTGTGTTATACCTTCAAGATGAAACGCCAGACTCAATAATGAAACAATTTGATTCACAACGTAAACGTAATGTGAAAAAAGCACAGAAATACGGTGTCAAAATCAGATTGCTTGGTAAAGATGAATTAGATGTATTTTTAGATTTGTATCGTGAAACGGAACAACGCGCTGGTTTTATTGCACGACCGGACAGTTACTTTGAAGGATTCCATCAATATTATGAAGATAAAGTACTATTACCGTTAGCGTATATTGATCTTGATGAATATATTGAGAAATTATCAAATGATATTACATCATCTGAATCAAAACGTGATCAGATGATGGCAAATGAAAATAAATCAGATAAGCAGATGAAGAAGATCGAACAGTTAGATCGTGAAATTAATCACATGCAAGACGAATTATTAGAGATGAGTACATTACGTAAAACTGATGGTAATATTCTTAATTTAGCTGCTGGTATGTTTTTCTTAAACCATTTCGAAGTGAACTATTTCTCTGGCGGTTCTAGTGAGAAATATAATAAATTCATGGGACCATATGCAATGCACTGGTATATGATCAATTATTGTTTTGAACATGGATTTGATCGCTATAACTTCTATGGTGTATCTGGTGATTTCAGTGAATCTGGTGAAGATTACGGCGTATATCGATTTAAACGTGGATTTAACGCTCAAATTGAAGAACTTGTCGGAGACTTTATTAAGCCAATCAATAAACCTAAATATGCTGTATATCAAGCCGCATTAAAAACGAGATTAAAATTAAGTGAATTAAAACAACGTAAACGAAATAAAAATAATCAGTTAGAAGATGAATTAGAAACGACAGAAAATATTGTATTACAAAAAGGACCGGATAAAATTAGTGAGTCGAATTAATCATTAAGATATAAAAATTGAATAATTAATCTTAAGTACAAAATAAGGCATCATATAATATAAATGTATATATAGTATTATATGATGTTTTTATTCAACCTTTTAGTTTACATAATATATATTATCGGAAGTTGTATGCAGAAGAAAAAGATACTACCTATTTCGTAGTATCTTCTATGCTTTCCATTATTAATGTATAAATGTTTCAATTATATATAATTAATTACATTTACTTTAAAGCTGTTAATTCATAAGCAGCAATTGTTCCGCTCATTTCATGACTTGCAAGTAATACCGGTTGTTTTGTCGGAGAATGTTTCGCATCGATAAATGTTAAACCTTCCGGTGAAATATCGCCATTATCATTTGCTTTGAAATATGTCTCAAATACAGGTTTCTTCGGATTTGAAACGTTATAAACCATAATTCCGCCAGTTCTTTCTAAACCGATAAAGGCATACGTATTACCATTGATAACACCAGTTATAACTGATTCAGCTTCAGGTCCTTTATCATCACTTCTTGAGTCAAATTCAATTTTACCAAGTTCTTCCTGATGTGAATTGAATGTATCTTTATTTGCTTTTGCAGTAATTGATTCAAAATCTGATCCTGAATCGTACACTAATCCTAAATTACTCGCATTGCGAATTGAGAATGAACGTCCACCAAATGTTACAGGAACAGTGAATTTACCTTCTTTATTAACAAAACTTTGAGAAGTTGTTGTTTTAAGACGTCCAAGATGCTTGTCATCTTCTAAATCTTTAATATCTGTACCTTTTAAATATTTACTATTTAAATCATATTGATCAGCGATATCTGCAATTCTAGTTTCTTCACTATATCCTTCGTAATCCTGCGAATCCCCTTCATTTGCTGTTAATAAGTAAGTTTTACCTTTTATCGTCATTTGAGCAATACCGTCAGGTTGATACATACCAAGTAACGGATAATTTTTCATATTAATCTTTTTATCTTTATCAGAAACATCACTTGTATGCTTTAAATATGATTTATAGCCTAGTCCTCTTACTTTAACGAATTTATCTTTTTTAAGATCAAACTTTGCGATCGCATTACGCTCCTGAATCGTAATATATGCAAATTCATTTTTATCATCTATCGTTACATATTCTGGTTCAAGATTTAAGAAGCTTTCTTCAGCAGTGCGCCCAAGCTGACGTAAGTTACTTGGAATCATCTTTTTAGAGAATTTAACTGTCTTAACTGCTGATTGTTTCACTTTACCTAGTGCATTGACTTTAATTGAAGATACAGAACCTTCCGGATTAACAGTATAAGCATCATTCGGTTCACCTTCGTTAGCAACGATTAATTTCTTGCTATCGTGCGTGAAAGTTAGCATATCTGGCAATGCGCCAACAGTAACCTTACTGATTAATTTACCGTCTTTATCTAAAAATGCAACGCGTCCATTGTCTGTTTTTTCTTTTGCAGGAATACTGATAGCGATATAGTGATATTTCTTATTCACTGCAACACTTGTAATATCACTACCTTCAATACCAAGGTCTTTTAATAAGATACGTTTCTTTAATGTGAATTTCCCTTTTGATAATTTAGACATATCTAAAATATCAACTGCATTTAATGCACCGTTAATTGAGTATGCTTGTTTGAATTGTGGATCATAACTTACAATTTCAGTACCGCTTTCACCGAATTTAGTCTTTGAATCATAGCGAGCTAATTGAGAAACTTTAATCTTGCTATTTGGTCCATAATTGTTTACTGATTGTGCATCAGCAATAGGTGTTGCTAGTAATGATGTTAACGCTAAAGTACTAATAACTTTGCTTACATTTTTCATAATGACATTCTCCTCAAAGTATATAATTTAGTAGATTTTATATGTATAAATTAAAGTTTAATGTAATGATGTAAACCACGAATAAAATTTATTAATACAATGTAAATATTTGATTACAATATAAAATAAAGCGGTCAGGAATTCTCCTGACCGCTTCTTTAAGCTTTTAACGATTCAATTTGTTTTCATGATGCTTCACAGATTCCATTTCAGCACGATTTTGATTTTCATCATATTTACGTTGCTCTAATTTTGCTTTTTGTTTTAACTTTTTATTTTTACGATGATCTTTAGTCATATACCAGAATAAAATGCTTAGCAATAATGAAATAACCGCTAAAAAGCCTGCATATCCAAGTAAAGGTTGGTAAGTAATATCGTAAAAGTTAGGTAGTATAAACGCCGCAACAGCTAATAATAAAAACGTAATGATCGGTGCAAAAAGAAATCTACCTAATGCTAATCCAAAGATTAACGAAATAACAAGCATCCCTACAATAGTGATTAATAGGAAGTTCGGAATTTCATAGAAGTTGATTGTATTTAATGTCATCATTTTATCACTCTCTTATCCTTTATCAATTTTAGAAAATACAAAATATAAAATACAAAACTTATTATACCCTATAATTATAAATATAAAATCAATATTCGGTAAATTTCTTATCATTTAAAGAAATCTTTAGAACTTTAGAAAAAAACTTAATATTTTACGAAAAACACTTTTGTTAAAAAGATTTCTAAAAATTCATAATAAAGCGTATAATAAAAATATTAACATCTTCAATAAAGATGAATCTGTTAAAGACAAAAGGAGAATGAATATGAGTTTACCGAAAAGAAATGAAGTTCCTGTTGAACAAACTTGGGATTTATCTACATTATTTGACTCAAATGATGCATTTTATGCGCAACTTGAGAAAACAATCGCAAAAACGAAGCAATTCAATCAAGAATACGCAGGGACACTTTCTGATACTAGTAAGATTGAATCTGCTTTAGATGAATATGCTGCAATTAAAAAAGAACTGGATCACTTAGGCAGTTATGCTTCCTTATTGTTTAGTGTTGACCAGACAGATGATACTTCAGGCAAATTATACAGTAAATATGTGAATAGTTATGGTATGATTGCAAGCTTACTGACTTTCGTAGAGTCAGAGGTTCTTGCTCTAGATACAGAAATTTTAAACAAATTAAAAGATGAAACACCAGCGTATCAACGTTATCTGGAAAAACTAATCGCGCGTAAACCGCATCAGTTACATCCAGAAGTTGAAAAGACACTTGCATCTTTCTCACCAGTATTCAGTGCCCCTTATAACCTTTATGATACGACTAAGATGCTGGATATTGATTTCGGCACATTTTCTGCGCATGGTAAAGAGATACCAATGAGTTACGTTTCTTTTGAAGGTGAACTTGAAGTTGACGCAGATACAGAAATGCGCAGAAATGCATTCAGAAAATTCTCTGATACGTTAAAAAAATATGAAAATACAACAGCAAAAACATATGATATGGTCGTTCAGCAAGAAAAAATCGAATCTGAACTGCGTGGATATGATTCAGTGATTGATTATTTATTACAACCACAAGAGGTTTCTCGTGAACTATATAATCGTCAAATCGATTTAATCACGACTGAACTAGCACCACATATGCGTCGATATGCAAAGTTACTGCAAAAAGTTAACGGTTTAGAGCAAATGAAATTTGAAGATTTAAAGATATCACTAGATGACTCTTTCGAACCAGAAATCACTGTAGAAGAATCTCGTGATTATATTAAAAAAGCGCTTTCGATTATGGGTGAAGATTATATGCAGATGGTAAATGATGCATATGACAAACGCCAGATTGACTTCGTACAGAATAAAGGAAAGTCAACTGGTGCATTCTGTGCAAGCCCGTATCAGGTGAACCCGTTCATCTTAATTTCATGGACTTCAAAGATGACAGAAGTATTTGTGCTGGCACATGAATTAGGTCATGCAGGTCACTTCCATCTTGCTCACCAAAATACAAATATATTTGATGAAAGCTGCTCATTATACTTTGTTGAGGCTCCTAGCACGATGAATGAAATGCTGATGGCAAATTATTTATTGGCCGAATCCGATGATCCAAAATTTAAACGTTGGGTTATCGCTTCGATTATATCACGTACTTATTATCACAATTTTGTAACGCATTTATTAGAAGCAGCTTATCAGCGTGAAGTTTATCTATTAGTTGATAAAGGTGAATCCATGACTGCTGATATATTAAACGGTATTAAGCGTAAAGTAATTGAAGATTTCTGGGGAGATGCAGTAGAAATCACTGAGGGTGCTGAACTGACTTGGATGCGACAACCTCATTATTATATGGGATTATACCCTTATACGTATTCAGCTGGACTGACTATCTCTACGATTATGTCTCAACGTATTCTTAATGAAGGTGAACCAGCTGTACAGGAATGGACAGAAGTACTTAAGAGAGGTGGTTCATTACCACCAGTTGAACTTGCAAAAATGGCTGGTATCGACCTTACTACTGATGCTCCGCTTAAAGAAACGATTGCTTACATCGGATCATTAATAGATGAACTGGAAAAGTTAACTGAAGAAATTGAACAGCACAATTAAAACTACAAACGCATAATACAGCCATTGTATTATGCGTTTGTTTGTTTAAATCTTAAATAATGAGGTGTTTATATGAATATTAATGGTAAAGTTGTCATTATAACTGGTGCAGCACAAGGTATCGGTAAACATATCGCAGATACATTTAGACACAATAAGGCCATCGTCTGTGATATTGATATCCAGCCAGGATGTTATTTTCAGGGCGATATATCAGATACAAATGTAATTGATGCATTCATTCAGCAGGTTATCAGTGAGCATAAGAAAATTGACTATATTATCAATAATGCACTTCCTATTATGAAAGGCATCAATGATTGTACGATAGAAGAATTTAACTACGCGTTACAAGTTGGTGTCTCTGCCCCATTTTATATTGTTCAGCAAGCACTACCCTATCTAAATGATAATGCTGCTATCGTAAATATCTCATCATCAAGAGCACTCATGAGCCAGCCACAAACAGAAAGCTATTCCGCTGCCAAAGGTGGCATCAGTGCATTAACACATGCTTTAGCTGTAAGTTTAAGAGAACATGCACGCGTCAATGCGATATTACCTGGATGGATCGATACAACAAACAGTGAATTTACAGGCAGCAATAACTTACAACATCCTGCCGGTCGCGTCGGCGTTCCGAATGACATTACACAAATGGTACTTTATTTGTGCAGTGATAATGCATCGTTTATAACAGGACAGGAATTTGTCATTGATGGTGGCATGACGAAACAAATGATATATCATAATGACCAAGGATGGTATTATGATAAATAAAACCAACATTGCGGATAGTTTGAGTATCCGGCAATGTTGGTTTTGGTTTCAATATATAAATGTATTATTCTACTGCTTTAATTTTATCCGCTTCAATCACGATGCGTTTGTTTTTATATAAGCGGCCAATCGCACGTTTAAAACTACCTTTACTCATGTTAAAGACTTCTTTTATCGCTTCAGGATCTGACTTATCAGAGAATGGCAGTTCACCACCGTATTCTTCTAATAACTTTAAGATTTGCTCTGAATCATCATCTAAACGTTCATGTGCAAGTGGTAAAAATGAACCGTTTAAAGTGCCATCTTCTTTATGTCCGATAATACGTACTTCTACTGCTTCACCAAGTCTAGGTTCACTTCGACGTTCTGATTCATGAACGAATATCTTATATCCCTCTTTAGATAAAAGAAACGTTCCGATACGTAATAAACGGTATGGATGTGCTGTGATCGTCTTGTGTAACAGCTCTTCTGGTGCTGGTGTAAACATGGCGTCGACCATCGTTTCACTTGCAAGACGTCCATATAACTGATCATTTCTATCTACACGAAGACAAGCAAATACTTCATCTCCCGCTTCTGGCCAAACTTCTTTTACTTTCGGTAGATCTTCCCATGGAATAACGATTTCACGTGGGATACCGATATCTACCGTAACCCCGTCTCTATCTTTCTTAATCACTTTCACCCAATCATAGCGGTCAGTTGAAATATCGGGAATATTTTGAGTTGCGAATAAATCTCCAGTACGACCTGGATATACAAAGAAAGAATAATCCTCGCCAATTTCTAATTCATCATCTTCTAATACTTCTGATTGATTTAACTTTACAACTTCACTATTCGGTCCAAGTAAGTAATACGTAGACCCTTCTAATCGATCGACGCGTAAAAAGTCGATACTTCCTGATAATTGTTTATTCTCCATATGTCTCTCCTTTAGGTTAAATACCTATTTCAATAAATCATTATAGCACATTTTTAACTATTCGTCCGAAATAACAGTATAATAGAGCTATCTGTGTAAGAGAGAAATCAGTAATATCTATTTCTTATCAAACTATGTTATAATCTTACTGATTATAAATTAAAGGAGACCACTCAATGTTACAAGTATCTAATGTTAGTTTACGATTCGGTGATAGAAAATTATTTGAAGATGTAAACATAAAATTCACACCCGGAAACTGCTACGGTTTAATCGGAGCAAACGGTGCAGGAAAATCTACTTTCCTAAAAATTCTTTCAGGCGAACTTGACTCTCAATCAGGTCATGTTTCTTTAGGGAAAGACGAACGCTTATCTATATTAAAACAGGACCACTTTGCTTATGAAGATGAACGCGTACTTGATGTTGTACTTCGTGGTAATGAAAAGCTTTGGAATGTCATGAAAGAAAAGAATGAAATCTATATGAAACCAGACTTCAGCGATGAAGATGGTATGCGAGCAGCTGAACTTGAAGGTGAGTTTGGTGAAATGGGCGGCTGGACTGCTGAAAGTGATGCACAAGTATTATTATCTGGACTTGGCATCAAAGATGATCTACACGAAAAGAAAATGTCTGAACTTGAAAATAACCAGAAAGTTAAGATTCTTTTAGCACAAGCTTTATTTGGTGAGCCGGATGTATTATTACTCGATGAGCCTACCAATGGTCTAGATATCCCTGCGATCAGCTGGTTAGAAGAATTCTTAATTAACTTTGAAAATACAGTAATCGTCGTATCACATGACCGTCACTTCTTAAATAACGTATGTACGCATATTGCAGATTTAGACTACGGTAAAATTAAAATTTATGTTGGAAACTATGACTTCTGGTATCAATCAAGTCAGTTAGCACAACAAATGTTACAAGACTCTAATAAGAAAAAAGAAGAAAAGATTAAAGAATTACAGGACTTCGTTGCACGATTCTCAGCAAATGCTTCTAAATCTAAACAAGCTACAAGCCGTAAGAAAATGTTAGAAAAGATTGAATTAGATGATATCCAGCCATCTAGCCGTAAATATCCTTTCGTTAACTTTAAGCCAGAACGTGAAATTGGTAATGAATTACTACAAGTACAAGGCTTATCTAAAACAATCGATGGCGTAAAAGTTATAGATAATTTATCATTTACGATGAATCCAAATGATAAAGCAGTACTCGTTGGTGATTCTGAAATTGCTAAGACTACCCTACTTCGTATTTTAGCTGGAGAAATGGAACCGGACGAAGGATCTTACAAATGGGGTGTAACGACATCTCAAAGTTATTTACCGAAAGATAACTCAGAATTCTTTGAAGGTAAAAATATCGACTTAGTAGAATGGTTACGTCAGTATGCACCACCTGAAGAACAAACGGAAACTTTCTTACGCGGATTTTTAGGTCGTATGTTATTCTCTGGTGAAGAAGTACGTAAAAAAGCAACTGTATTATCAGGGGGAGAAAAAGTAAGATGTATGTTAAGTAAGATGATGTTATCATCAGCGAACGTACTATTACTTGATGAGCCTACAAACCATTTAGACTTAGAAAGTATCACTTCTGTCAATGATGGTTTAAAAGCATTTAAAGGTTCACTCATCTTCACTTCTCATGACTTTGAGTTTATTAACACAATTGCAAATCGTGTTATCGACTTAAATGCTAACCTTTCTAAAGAAATTACTTATGAAGAATACTTAAAGGAACAAGGTGTACTTAAATAAATATTTTCTACGTGTATTCATTTATGAATACACGTTTTTTAGTGTTTTAAGTATTGTTTAATAAACTATTATTTTTAAATTTTCTCAAAACACTTTACAATCTTAAAATCTTTCTGTAGTATATTAAACATCAATTAAATAAATGTAACAGATGAGGCGCATCGATCATGAGTAAGTAATGGTAATTCTGCAAATGAATTATTGAAAGGGTGAGATGCCGAAATATAGTATTTATTGCAGTGAATGCTATGTTGGATCCACAGGTTAAGAGCTATGGATTTGTCATTATTGAAAAATAATGGAGTGCATCGCTTGTATATAAATTCAACAAGTCCAGATGTCTCTGGGCTTGTTTTTTTGTTGGTGATGACCCTTGCAGGAGGAAATAAATTGATATCAGAAAACAGTATTCAGACAGAAGAAAAAGTGAACAATATCAAAGTATTAAAATTTGGCGGAAGTTCTGTTGCAGACTTCGATAAGATCAGACACATTGCTGATTATCTAAAAAAGCGTGTGGAACAAAATGAAAAACTCGTCGTCGTTGTTTCAGCGATGGGAAAGACAACGGATGCGCTACTCAAAAATGTAGCAACACTTTCAGATCGTCCAAAAGAAAGTGCACTGGCTATGTTATTAACCACAGGTGAACAGCAGACCATCGCTTATCTTTCAATCATATTAAATGATCTATCAGTAGAATCCGTTGCTTTAACGGGAGCGCAGGCTGGAATACGCACAGAAGGTCATCATCTAAAAAGTAAGATTCAGACAATTAACACGACTAAATTACAGGAACTATTTAAGACGAAAGATATTATTATCGTAGCTGGCTTTCAAGGCATCAATCATGAAGATGAGTTAACGACACTTGGTCGTGGTGGAAGTGATACAACAGCAGTAGCACTTGCAGCATCACTTCAAGCATCATGTGAAATATATTCTGACGTTACAGGAATATTTGGTACCGACCCGAGAGTATATCCAGAAACGAAGAAGATGGACTATGTCAGTTTTGAAGAAATGATGGAACTGTCATCGCTCGGAGCTGGCGTACTTGAAACAAGATGTATCGAAATCGCATATAATAATACTACTAAAATATATACCGGAAAAACTTTATCCGAGGAGAAAGGAACATGGATTGTGCCAAATGAACAAATCATAGAAAGAAAAGCAGTAACTGGAATTGCATTAGATGAAGATATGAATTACGTAACTTTATCTTATCCAATGCACGACACAAAAGTATTGACCTCCCTATACGAATTATTAGAACAAAATCAAATCAATATCGATATGATTTCTCAGACAGTAAATATCGATGGTATGCAGTTATCATTTACGATGAAAAATACAGAACAATATCAGATTAAAGCAATTATTGATCAGTTAACTGCATCATACCCTGCCCTACTCCATGAAATTAAAGATAACTATGCGAAAGTATCGATCATCGGTTCAGGTATGCGTGATATGTCTGGTGTCGCGTCAAAAGTATTTATGTCTTTAATCGAGGAGCAGATTGCTTACTATCAGGTATCGACAAGTGAAATCAGTATCTCATTAGTAGTAGATGCCGGGAATGCAAAGCAAGCAGTACAAATATTATGTGAAAAATTTAATGTTTAATTTTTTAATTTTATTTATTTAATTTTTATTAAAACACTTTAACTCATTAAAGAAAATGCGTAACATAGAAGTAAATAATTGATTAATTATAAGGAGTGTATGAAATGTATAAAATCGCAGTCGTAGGTGCAACTGGTTTAGTCGGTCAAAAAATGTTAGAAGTACTCGAAAGAAAATCAATCCCATTTAATGAACTTACATTATTTACTTCAGCAAGATCTGCAAATAAAGAAGTTGTTTATCAAGGTAGAACGTATATTACAGAAGAATTAACAGAAGAAAAAGCGAATGAAAAGTATGATTTTGTATTAATGAGTGCAGGAGGTAGCACGAGCTTAAAGTTCTCTCCTCTGTTTGAACAAGCTGGTAGCATTGTTATAGATAATTCAAGTGCATATAGAATGGAAGAAGATATTGATTTAATTGTACCGGAAGTAAATAGCCCGCAATTAAACAGAAACATTATTGCAAATCCAAACTGTTCAACAATTCAGTCAGTCGTACCTTTAAAACCGCTTCAGGATAAATATGGTTTAAAGCGTGTGGCATATACAACTTATCAGGCGGTGTCTGGTAGCGGTGTTGCCGGAAGAAACGATTTAATCAATGGCGCTAAGGGTGAAGCACCAAAGAACTACCCTCACCCTATTTACAATAATGTATTACCTCATATCGATGTATTTTTAGAAAGTGGCTATACAAAAGAAGAACAGAAGATGATTGATGAAACAAAGAAAATATTAAATTTACCGGACTTAAAAGTTACAGCGACATGTGTACGTGTTCCTGTGCAGGATTCACATTCTGTTGCTATCAATGTAACTTTAGAGCAACCAGCAACAGTACAGGATTTACGTCATCTTTTTGAACAAACAGAAGGTGTTGTCCTTATCGATGACGTTGCGAATAATGAATACCCTCTAGCCATCAATACAACGGGTAAAGATGAAGTATTTGTAGGTAGAATTAGAGAAGATGACACGCTAGATAATTCATTCCATATTTGGTGTACAGCAGATAACTTACTAAAAGGTGCAGCACTAAATGCTGTTCAAATTTTAGAACAGATTCATTTGAACAATCAAAAATAGTAAATACGAATAGTAAATAATAAATAACTATCGAAAAAAATAAATAACTAGCAAAAAAATGTACAATTATTATAAATTAACAAGGAGTGTTCATATGACACAAGTTCAATTTAAAGGTACTGCAGTAGCAATTACAACCCCTTTTATCAATTCACAAGTAGATTACGAGACTTTCGAACGTCATGTTAACTTTCTTATCGATAATGATATTCAGGCGATATTTGTTAATGGTACAACAGGAGAAGGTTCAACATTAACAGAAGAAGAAAAATTAAAACTCGTTGAAATTGCTGTACGTGTTTCAAATAAGCGTGTTCCGATTATCGTAGGTACAGGAACAAATAATACACAGGCAAGCATTGATCATTCTTTAAAAGTAAAATCACTTGGAGCAGATGGTATTATGCTCATCACACCATATTATAATAAAACAAACCAAAGAGGTTTAATTGAACACTTTACTGCTATTGCTAACGCTGTTGAATTACCTGTTGTTCTCTATAATGTACCGGCAAGAACAAATATGACGATCGAGCCAGAAACGGTTGAAGTATTAGCGCAAAATCCATATATCTATGCTTTAAAAGATGCAACACACGATCTTGACTATACTGCAAAAGTTAAATCAATTATTCCTGATGATTTTATGCTTTATAGTGGTAATGACGATATTGTCGTACCTTTCTATGAAGCCGGTGGAGATGGCGTTATTTCAGTAATCGCAAATGCAATACCAAAAGAATTTCAGGAAGTTTATACGACATTTAATAATGACCCTGCCCTGGCAACAGAAAAGTTCAATACAATTACACCTTTACTTAATGCACTAGAAGTTGATATCAACCCAATGCCGATTAAAGCACTTGTAACACATATCGGTTACGCAAATGGTGAAGTACGTTTACCGCTCGTACCTTTATTAGATGAAGAACAGCAGCAGATTAGTGATGTTTATGACAACTTTAGAAGTCAGGTGATCTAATTGAAAATTTTACTAGCAGGTTTTGGAGCAATGAACGAACGTGTTGCTAAATTAGCATTAGATAAAGGACATGAAATTACGGGAATCATTTTGTCACGAACGACAGAGCGACAGCTTCCCTACCCTGTCTATTATGTGGATGATGAATTCCCTGAAGCGGATGTGATTATTGATTTCTCCAATCCGGAAATTACACTTCCACTCATTCAGAGCAAACATAATATACCTTTAGTCATTGCCACAACCGGAGAAAAAGAAGCAATAATCGATGCATTGAAAATTAAAGCACAACATACGCCTACTTTCTTTAGTGCAAATATGAGTTATGGTGTGCATATCTTAACTGAACTCATCCAATATGCAGTACCATTATTAAAAGATTATGATATCGAACTGATTGAGCGCCATCATAACAAAAAAGTTGATGGTCCGAGCGGTACACTCGTTAAACTACTCGATGCAATTCAGGAGAAAAGATCTTTAAATCCTGTCACAGACCGTACATTAGAAGATAAAGCAAGAGCGCATGATGACGTTGGTATCAGTGTAGTACGTGGTGGTACGATTACTGGTGAACATGAAGTGCTTTTTGCAGGCATTGATGAAACAATACAGATTATACACCGTGCGCAAAGCAAAGACATCTTTGCAAATGGTGCCATCGAAGTCGCTGAGCAACTCATCAATAAGCACAATGGCTACTATACATTTGAAAATTTATCGTGAATATTGAGTATTTATAAACTAAATTTAAAGAAAACTTATAAAACATATTAATAAATTATCTTAAAGGAGATTATTATGAGAGACTTAACAGCACAAGAAATTATTCAATACATTAGTGAATCAAAAAAGCAAACGCCGGTAAAAGTTTATGCAAACGGAAATTTTGAAGATGTTGCATTCCCTAAAACGTTAAAAGTATTTGGATGTGCACAGTCAAAAACAATATTCGGTGATCTAGCTGACTTTGAAGCTTTTTATAATGAGAATCAATCAATATTCAGTGAAATCGAAGTTGAATATGACCGCCGTAATTCAGCGATTCCATTAATTGATCAACGAAATATTAATGCACGTATTGAACCAGGTGCTTTTATCCGTGAACATGCTGTCATCGAAGATAACGCTGTTATTATGATGGGTGCTACCATTAATATTGGCGCAGTTGTAGGCGAAGGTACGATGATTGATATGAATGCTGTCCTTGGAGGACGTGCTACGACTGGTAAAAATGTTCATGTAGGTGCAGGCGCTGTTCTGGCAGGCGTTATCGAGCCTCCGAGTGCACAACCGGTAATCATTGAAGATGATGTATTAATCGGTGCAAATGCCGTAATTTTAGAAGGTGTACGTGTTGGTCGTGGTGCTGTCGTTGCAGCGGGTGCTATCGTTACTGAAGATGTTCCTGCAGGTAGCGTTGTTGCTGGAACACCTGCACGTGTAATTAAGCAGGCTTCTGAAGTTGAGGGATCAAAAATTGAGATTGTTAGTGCGCTAAGACAATTAAATCAATAATACGCAGGCTGATATTCGTATCAGCCTTTCATTCTATTGTAGAAAGGTGAAACAATGATAAATCTAGATAACATTATCCATACAAGAAGAACTTTGCACCAGTATCCTGAACTAGGTCTAGAAGAACATCATACAACAGCATATATTATTAAAAGAATACAATCGCTTGGCATTGAATTCTTTACCCCTCTTGACACAGGAGTTATTGCAATCATCAGGGGATCTTCAAACGAAACAATCGCGTTTCGTGCTGATATTGACGCACTGCCGATTGATGAACAAAATGATATTGAATACAAATCTACTGTGTCGAATGTTATGCATGCATGTGGACACGATGGTCATACGACGATGTTACTATCATTAATGGAAGAAGTATACGCAATGCGTCAGAAAACACCATTAAAACATAATATCATGTTCATCTTTCAACCTTCAGAAGAAGCAAATGCTGGTGCTAATTTACTGATACAAAACTTTAATTTTGAAGCATATCATATAAAAGCGATATACGGTATCCATATGATGCCTGATCATCCTGAAGGAGAAGTGATTTACAGAAGTCATGAAATTACAGCCAGTGCAACTGAATATCGATTCTTTATTAATGGTAAAAGTGCGCATGTAGCAAATAAAGAGCAAGGACATGCTGCAAGCAATGCCTTAATTCAAGTCTTAAATCAAGTTAGTACACTCCAGCAGTTCTATTTACCAGGACTAGAACGTAATATTATTCATATCGGTAAGTTTAATGCTGGTGAAGCAATTAATACTGTACCTTCCAATGGATATTTAGAAGGTACAATCAGAACATATCGTGCAGCTGATTTAAATGTTATCCAGCAGCAAATGGAACTCATTGCACAAGCTGTATCTTTAACAACACATTGTGAGGTCAATGTAGAATTTTCTGAAGGATATCCTCCAACAATCAACGATTCATCTATTGAAGATAAAGTTGTACAAAGTATTGCACAATCTAATCTTGTCGGTGTAAAAAAAGATGTACCCTATTTATTCGGAGAAGATTTCTCTTTCTATAGCAGCCTAGCCCCAACTTACTTTGTATTTCTCGGTTGCAGAAATGAACAAAAAGGCTATGTACATGGATTACATCATAATCAATTTAACTTTGATGAAACAGTATTATTGAATGGCATTAACTATTACTTATCACTAATTAGAGGTTACGAAGATGAGTGCTAAATGGGAAATTAATCAAACACAGTTTACGAAAAACATCAAACAGGTCATTAAAGATAATCCAGTGATTGCCGTCGTTAAAAATAATGCTTATAATTATGGCCTTGAATTTACGTTAGATTGTATGACAGCTTGTGGTATTAATTATTTCAGTACGACAAGCTTAGAAGAGGCAATTGCAATACGTAACTATAACGATACTTGTAATATCTTCCTAATGAATCCTGTCACTGATTTTGAAAGTTTAAGACAATATAACATTGAAATGACACTGCCATCAGCACAATTTTTTGAGCAATACAGCGATGAACTTTATGGCATCCCGCTTCATATGGAATATGAGAATTTGTTACATCGTTCAGGTTTTAAATCAATTACTGAAATGCAGGAAACGCTCTTAATCATTAAAGCACAGTATCCTTCTATTGATATTAAAGCGTTGTGGACACATTTTGGATATGCTGATGAATTTGAAGTTACAGATTATGAAACTGAAAAGAAGGACTGGTTAGAAGTAGTAAATGCTCTGACACCACTCCATTCATTTGAAGTCATACATGCACAGAACAGTGCAAGCTACGTTCGTGAAGATGGTCTATTGCCACAACATACACATTTACGACTTGGCATCATTCTTTATGGCTCTCGTCCCTATTCAAGTTTACCGGAAACTATAACCAGACAGTCATTACGTATATCCAGCCATGTTATTCAGATTCGCGAAATAAATGTCGGTCACTCCGCTGGCTATAGTTTCGCATTTACCGCACAAAAAGATACGCGATTAGCAGTTGTGGCCATTGGATACGGTGACGGTATTTTAAGAACACGCGCAAAGCATGACTGCCTGATTAATAACAGACGATATCCTATTAAAGCGCTGATGATGAGTCATATGTTTGTTGAAGTCGATGAAAACGTACAACCGAATGATATCGTTTATTTATATCACGAACAGATGCGTATCGATGAATATACATTTTTAGGTGTAGGCGCTAATTCTGAACAGCTTTCTGCACTCAATCACAATACACTATTACTGGAGGTTACACAGTGAATTTAACAAGAGAACAAGGTGTGCTAACTATACACGGCCATTCATTACTAGATATTAAAGAACAATATGGTACTCCCCTATTTGTCTATGACGAATCATTAATCCGTAATCAATGCAGACGTTTCCATGAAACATTACAAGCTTCAGGATTAACTTATACGATTTCATATGCATCAAAAGCATTTACATCTATTCAATTATTTAAACTGATGCAGGAAGAACAAATGGGATTAGATGTCGTATCAGAAGGAGAACTTTATACTGCGCTTACAGCTCAATTTGATCCGCAAAAAATCCATTTCCACGGTAACAATAAGACAGATCATGAAATTGAATATGCGATTGAAGCGGGTGTTGAATACTTTGTGATTGATGCAATCGATGAAATTGAACGCATCAACACTATCGCTAAACGTAAGAATAGTACCGTTAAAGCTGTATTACGCGTAAATCCAGGTGTAGAAGCACATACACATGAATTTATCCAGACTGGGCAAGAAGATAGTAAATTTGGTTTAAGTATTAAACATGGACTTGCAATAAAGGGGGTAAAGCACATTCAGGAAGCAAGCCACATTGACTTTTATGGTATACATTTTCATATTGGCTCTCAAATATTCGAATCAACTGGAACGATAGAAACAATACAAATCGTTATTCATTGGTTAAAAGAAAATAATATTGACATTAAGGTTTTAAATATCGGCGGTGGATTCAGTATAAAATATACATCTGAAGATATCAGTTATCCTATTGAAGATGGCATTAAAGCTATTACTCAGACGTTAATTGATACATGTAACGAAATTGATTATAAAACACCTGAAATCTCTTTAGAACCTGGACGATCTATCGTCGGTGAAGCTGGAATAACACTTTATGAAGTTGGTACAGTAAAGTCAATACCTGAAACAAATAAATATATATCTATCGATGGTGGTATGAGCGATCATATCAGGACTGCACTTTATGATGCACAATATGAACTCGAATTAGTTGATCGTGAAGACAATCAAACTGAAAATGTAACTGTAGCAGGAAAGTTATGCGAATCTGGTGATATTATCGCACGTAATACCGCCCTACCCGTTTCAACTAAGCGTGGTGATACATTATGTGTGAAATCAACTGGCGCTTATCATTATTCTATGTCATCTAATTATAATCAAATGCTTAAGCCTGCTGTTGTCTTTGTTTCAGAGCAAGGCGTACGTGAAGTGATTAAAAGACAGTCACTTGAACATTTAATTGCTAACGAAGTACAATAAAATAAGTAAAAGAAAGACACCCTGGAAAAACCAGGGTGTCTTTCTAACGTTCATATATAATTTATTGCATTAAAATTATAATTTTACAACGTTTGCAGCTTGTGGTCCACGATCGCCTTCAACCACTTCAAATTCTACTGCTTGTCCTTCTTCTAATGATTTGTATCCTTCTTGATTAATCGCTGAGAAATGAACGAATACGTCGTTTTCTCCTTCGATTTCGATGAATCCAAATCCTTTTTCTGCGTTAAACCATTTAACTGTACCTTGTTTCATAATTAGAAACCTCCACACTATATTAATTCAATATGTGATTATTCACATATTACAAAATAAATAAAAAAGTGAATAAATATATTTACTTTGTAATATGGAATAATCATATTGCTATAAATAATTATAAAATACCGATAATCATAAATCAATACAATATTCTGTAAATTTAAACACTTTACAAATTTTACTTTACTGTAATAATAAATGATTTATAATTATCTTTTTTATCAATTATATAGCATTTATTATTATTTCAACGATATTGATATATTTCCCCATTATCCAGAAATAAAACACTATGAAAAATTTGAACATCATCATCGCAATCTTCACAGAATTCGATTTCACAATTGTTATAAAAAGCATGTATATCATACTTTCCAACTAATTCATTGCAAAAATGCTGTCTTAACATTACTAATTGCTCATTATAATAGCTTTTTGCTTCAGATAATTGTGAAAAACTTTTTATTTCGGTAGCTTTCTCTCGATAATCTTCAAATAGCCACCATCCTTCATAGTCTGCTCTAATTGTTATGATTTCATACATCTTTTTCACCTCATTAAAAGATTATCTTCTGTTTATTTCATATTTTCAAGTAAATCGTCTTACAAATGCGATTTATTAGGTGTTTTGAATCTTTTTACATATAATAGTGGTAAGAGGTGAAGTAAGATGAAAACAATTCAAATTAAAGTTTTTGGACGTGTACAAGGTGTGGGATTTCGTTACTTCACAGCGCAACATGCGAAAGATAATAATATCACCGGCACAGTTCAGAATGTAGATGATTATGTTGAGATTTATGCAACTGGAGAAAATTCAAACTTAGACACTTTTACAGACAAGGTCATTCGTGGTGCTTCTCCAATGTCTCGCGTACAATCTTATGAGATTAATGATATCCCAGTAAAACAATTTAAACAGTTTAAAACGATATAATATTTTAAAGGAAATGATGAGATGAAATACAATGCATCGTATATTTTTGGTGCGATATTTGCAGTTCCAATCGCACTATTAACAGGATTTATCAGCATGAATTTTTTTCAGTTTGATATGTGGCTTGACTCTCTCGTTATGGCAGGTAGTTATTTAGGAGCATTCTTCCCTATCCAGATGACGACCGGTAATAAATATTTAAAAGAGATGGGTGTTACAAAACAAGACTATAAATATATCAGACAGCAGATGAAGATTGCTGAACCAAAGATTAAACAATTATTAGTTCAATATAAAAAAGTACGTTCTGTAACTGATTTTCGCAATGTAAATGAGATTAATAAACTCGCACGCACAATTTATAAATCAGTGCAAAAAGATCCTAAGAAATTTTTTAAAGTTGATAGTTTCTTTTTTTCTCATTTAGATAATACAGTAAATTTATTAGATCAGTTTTTATATTTATCAAGAATGCCGCATAAGACAGCTGAAGATAAGCAATTGCTATATAATGCGCGTTTAACACTTGAAGAATTAAAACGAACTTTACAGGCAGACTTAAAAGCATTGAATTCAAGTGACTATGAACAGATGAAAGTCGAAATCGATCTCGCTTCTATTCAGAAGTCCAGTCATCCAATACCTATTCAAAGTGACAATGTCAAAAATGGAAATATTAATCATGCTACAAACGAACAGCAGGCTTTAGATTATGAGGAACGAGTACCTGTTAATTTTAAACGCTCTAAACAATATGCACATGTAAATGAAAGGAAAGATATAAATGAATGAAAATGAGTTACTTAATGATTTAACGGCAAATCCATTTGAAAGCAATGCAGTGTTACAACCGGAACAAAAGCATAACAATATAACTACATATCAAACTGAAACCCTTTCTCCTGAAAAACGAGAAAAAATCAACCAGATTAAAAATCAGATAAAACCTCTTGATAACGAAAATTTATTATTATATGGCGCGAGTGCACAACAAAAACTTTCTACGTTTTCACATCAGATACTGGATGAAGTACAGAAGAAAGATGTAGGCTCAATCGGTGATAGTCTTGATCAATTAATGAAAAAATTAAAAGAAGTTGATCCAGATGAAATTTCGCAAGTTGAAAAAAGTAAGTTTAAAAAATTATTTAAACGCGTTTCTAAATCAGTCAATGAATTAATTTCAAGATATCAGTCAGTTTCAGGACAAATCGATCGCATATCCGTACAGCTTCAAAATTCTAAAGATGTTTTATTAAGAGATGTACATATGTTAGACCGCTTATATGAAGAAAATAAAGCATATTTTGATGCATTAGACATGTTCATCATTGCCGCTGAAGAAAAACGTGAAGAAATTCAGACTGTAATGCTCCCTGAATTAGAACAACGTGCATTAGCATCGAATGATCAGATGGTCGTTCAGGATGTCAATGATCTTAGACATTATCTAAATCGTTTAGACAAACGTATCT
Source organism: Macrococcoides goetzii (assembly GCF_002742385.2). Taxonomy (GTDB): domain Bacteria; phylum Bacillota; class Bacilli; order Staphylococcales; family Staphylococcaceae; genus Macrococcoides; species Macrococcoides goetzii. Next base: position 501,865 of record NZ_MJBI02000001.1, on the reverse strand, counting down.
ATGATTTGAAATTATCACGTCAAATCACTTTACAATCTGCCCCACAAATTAGAATGATTCAAGATGTCAATCAAACACTAGCCGAGAAAATTCAAAGTTCAATTCTGACGAGTATTCCATTATGGAAGAACCAGATGGCTATTGCCATGAGTTTATTACATCAGCAGAAAGCGTCAAAAGCGCAGCAACAAGTTACGAATACAACGAACGAACTATTGCTTAAAAATTCTGAAATGCTTAAGATAAATACAATACGAACAGCACAAGAAAATGAACGTGGCATTGTAGAATTAGATACTTTAAAAACGACACAACAAAACATCGTTGATACGATACGCGAAACGTTAACAATTCAACAGCAAGGTAGTGAAAAACGACGTGCAGCTGAAATTGAACTTGGCAAAATGGAACAGGATTTAAAACAACAGTTACTTCAATTACAAAAGGATCAGCAAAATAGAACTTATTAGATAAAGAGACCTAAGACGTATATTCAAGCGTCTTAGGTCTTCATTTATTTATATGAAATTTTAGTTTGTCTTAAACCTAAAACATAACCGATTAAATATCCTACTACAGCAAATAATAGCCATTCCATTGATTGCGCTTTTAAAGGTAAAGCGTTCATAAAAGGTAAAATATTAAATTCTGCACTCAGTACAGATAAAACAGAAACAATCGTTACTAATATAATCGGAATTTGAAATGCTAATAATGGAGTCGGTACAAATTTTGCGACTAACATAATTAACACTAAAGTCATCGCTATAGGATACAAGATTAATAATACAGGAATTGATTTTTCAATTACAGCTTTTAATCCTTGGTTCGCTAATATAAAACTAAATAATGTAAAAGCAATTGCATATGTTTTATAAGATATTTTCGGGAATATTTCATTGAAATATTCACTTACAGCAACAACTAAACCTGTTGAAGTTGTTAAACAAGCTAAGCTCACTATGATTCCAATTAACAGTTTACCGAAAGTACCGAATGTATCATGTGCAACGTGCGTTAAAATATATGTACCTAAATCTAATTCATTTTTCTTAATTTCTGAAAGCTGTGCAGCTGATAAATGATAGTGACTACCAATCCATCCTAAAGTTAAGTAAATGAACCCTAATGCAATCGCTGCAATGATACCTGCCAATACCGTTTGTTTAAATAAACCTGTCTCTTTCGTAATACCTTTATCTTTAATTGCATTAATAACAATTACTGAGAAAGCAATCGCTGCAATCGCATCCATCGTTTGATATCCGCTTGTAAATCCGCTAAAGAAACTCGTATTTAAATTCGTATACACGTCAGCTTGTGCCTTAACGGGTGAAGTGCCTGTTAATAAGAAAATACTTACAACAACTAATGCAATAATTGAGATGAGTAGTAGTGGTGTTAAAATTGCTCCCACTCTATCTACCATTTTAGATGGATTAATCGCTAACCATAATGTTATTCCGAAGAATATAATAGTAAAAATCAATAAAGACATTGCAGATGGTGCTTTTAAAAATGGTAACACAGCCATTTCGTAAGATGTTGCACCTGTTCTCGGAATAGCAAATAATGGTCCAATTGTTAAATATACTGCTGACAGAAATAAGATTCCGAATACCGGATTAATTCTATGAAGTACACCTTTATAACCTGATTCATCTAAAGATCCGACGATAATACCAAGTAAAGGTAAGCCTACCCCTGTTAAAATAAAACCAACAATTGCCGGCCAGAAAAATTGACCACTAGCAAAACCTAAATTTGGCGGAAAAATTAAATTACCCGCTCCAAAAAATATTGCAAATAACATAAAACCTACGACCCAAGTATTCTTATTCATGGGATGACCTCCTTACTTTAATGTTAATTATACTATCACTTTAAACGCATAAAGTCTACAATTTTTCAGAAAATTTAAAAAAAATACACACATCGTTAATATGTGTGTGTAATTATTCTAAAATTGTTTCATACTTTGAAGTAATAAAGTTTTAAGAAGCGGCTGTATCACACTTGGTAACTTTTCTACACCTTCCACAAAGATGCAGTAATCATTATAAATATTTTTTATTGTTGCCATCGTAATTTCGTCGATTTTTGTCTGGCTTAAGAAAATATTGATGACATATATATTTTCTTTTCGCAGCGCAACTACTGCATCATGGGTATCCATAATACCATTCGATTCATAATCAAATGCTGATGGCTCACCATCTGAGAATACGATTAAAAATTTTTGTTTTTCCTGACGTGCTTTTAACATATTGCCAGCTATCCGAATCGCTAAACCATCCCGATTATCCTCACCGGTCTTATAACTCACTACATTTGAAGAATATTGATTTTGTAAGGAATTTTGGTAAGTAATGATTTGTTCTAAAATATTTGGCTGAATATTTTTATCCGCTTCAAACCCATCTTCAGAGAAAGCCATAATTTCATGTCTTATCGATAATTGTTGTAATGTCTCATGAAACAACACGATACCCTTCTTTGTTTCTTCCAGTTTATCTTCCATGCTATAAGAAGCATCAATTAATAACATAAACGTTGCATCTAATTTATAAGATTTCTGGTCTTCTTTATAAAATACGCGTTTGCGATCATCTAAAAACCATTGTGTAAGGTTTCGGCTTAATTTTCCTTTACTCAATCCTTGACGCTTTGCGCTGACCTCATGATCGACGCTTTTGTTAATCACGTTGACCAATGTTTTTATCTCTTTTAATACATCTTCTTTATATGCATTATATATTGTCAGACTTTTATCATCTTGCACCGTTTCTTTCCAAATTATCTTTGTATTGATGTTCTCTTCCCCGACGATGTCACTAATATCATTACCTTCTGCGTCTGTCTGAGGCGGTTTTGTCTTACCTTTCCCCATCATCATCTCAGTAATGTCATCACTTGCATCACCTTCACGCTCATTTTCTTTTATATTATTACTGTTCGAACCTTCTGTTACTTCAGTCTCAAGATAAGCACCACTCTTTGTTTCTGTATCACGTTGTTTTGTCTGTACTGACTCTGATTCATCCATTTCTGCTACGTCTTGTTTCGCTTTATCTAAATTCGCTTTTTTAATAGCTTTAGCATTCATATATGCTAATTTCGGGATATGGTAATAGTCGTTTAACATATCTTTCGTTAAATTTGGTTCAATTAATAGCATAAGTCTTATTGCAAGATTTGCACTATCTTCAGTATTTTTTAAGTCATAAAATGATTGTAAGGCAAGCTGAATGCTGTATTCAAGTTCCGTAAAAAACATTGTCTGAAAAGAAAGGATATTATCTGTCAGTAATGCATGTTCAATTTGTAAAAATAATTCATCAGTGGGCATCGCCTTTGTCTGATAAAATTTTATCTGGCTTTCATTCTCTTTTAACTTTGTTCGAATGCGTACATCAAAGAATTTCTTTGTAAAAGGTCTTTCTTCACTGATTAAATGCATTAATCTAAATTCATCAATCATCATAAAGAGCTGCTGAAAGAAGCTTTTTACTCGAAATGATTCATCTAGTACATCTTCTACAACATCTAAATCTGTATAATCAAACCCAATAGCATGTAAAATCGTGTCACTCTTTAATAATTTCATTTCTTCTTCATGTTCTCTATGTTTCCATTTGAATGCTACATTAATCGTATTTTCTGCAAGGTCAAAATAAGCAAACTTCTGAAAGTTTACTTTCACCGTCTCATCTTCACGTAATAATTGGGCTAAGTCAGTCAAAGTCATTATTAATGATGGATCAACGCGCTCATCATTAAATAATATAAATTTTTCACTCATTAAAAATTCAGTTCCATTGCATTGATAATCGCATTTTGTTCTCGCTCATCATCCAACTTATCAATGATTGCACGTTTCGCTGCACGTTCAATCGGCATTACTTGTATTAAATCACAGAAATCAAGCAAAGCACGGACTGAACTTGCTTCTTCACTAATTTGACCTTGACTCGCCATCGTTACTAAATCCTGATTAAACTTTATGATCTGATCAATGATCTTTGTATCTTGTAATGTCGTCTGTTCTACGATAACTTGTTTTAAGACATCACCACTTATATAGTGAAGATCTAAAACGACAAATCTATTTTTTAATGCTTCGTTCATTGGTAATGTACCTACATAACCAACATTTATCGCTGCAATTACTTTAAAATTATCATGTGCTTTAATCACTTCTCCAGTAAACGGATTCGTTATTGTTCTACGAAAATCAAGCACACCGTTTAAAATAGGTAACGTTTCAGGTTTAGCCATATTAATTTCATCAATATATAATATATTACCTTCACGCATTGCTTCAATAACTGGTCCATCCACGAATACGATTCGAGATTCACCATTGATATTTTCGATTGTTTTATAACCTAATAAACTCTCTGCATCTAAGTCTACCGAACAGTTAATACTATTCATCTTCTGATCCATATCAACACTCAAAGTTTCTGCTAATTTCGTTTTACCAGAACCAGTTGGCCCCTTTAATAGTACATTTTTACTTAAATTTAGCATTGCCAGAGCGTCCTCGTATATCGTTACATCGCTATTTTGATATTTTTGCATAATCGTACTCCTTTTCAAAATAAAAAGAGGCAATATTATGCCCCTTTATTGTTTAACCTTATTATACATGATTGTACTAATATTTTGTTATAAACTGTTTTGACGAAATTGTCACAAAAAGTATTATAAATACAATATTTTATCAGTATTTACTTTCTGTACTAATAAAATTCTTAAATTTCTTCAAAATATTCTTTATAATATCCACCCACTTTTCCACTGTTGTCTCGTATATGATAGTATTCTTCTGTTTCATTGACTACATCATAAACTTGACCGACAGTAAGCATATCGCTTACTTTATATTTTTTAGCATCAACATTAACAACTTTAACTTGTTTGATTGCAGCTTTATCTTGCCATTCTTCATGTAACATATTAACAACTCCATATCTTTATTTTGTTTGAATTGGTTTTAATGCGCTTTCAATTTCATTTCTACGTGCTTCTAAAAATGGTGGTAAACTCAAACGTTCACCTAAAGCATCAACTGGTTCATCAGATGCAAATCCAGGACCATCTGTTGCAAGTTCAAATAATATACCAGAAATATCTCTGAAATATAAAGATTTAAAATAATATCGATCAACTATCCCTGAGTTTGAAATATTACCAGTATTTAATTTATTTAAAGCAGCTTGTAATTTTAACGCATCACTCACTCTAAATGCGACATGATGAACACCACCATATCCTTGCTCTGTCTGGCCAGTACGTTTTAAAAGATGTACCTCACCGCCGTTACCACCTTCACCCATTGAAAATACATGTACTGTATCTAAAGAGTCACTATGTTCATATTCTCCGGTACGTTCCATATCTAGTATTTGTGTCAAAACTGATGCTGTAACGAGCGTGTGTTCTACTGCAAGTAAGACTGGTCCTAACCCTAAAACCTGATGAACACTTTCTACAGGACTATGGGGATTAGGTTTCCCCATCGGAATACCAGTATTCAATTCATCAGAAATCAAATATATTAGGCGATCATCGAAATCATAGAAAGGTAGTGCATGTTTGCCGTTTATTTTAATAACCGCATCATATTTAATCTGCATTTCATCAAAACGCTGTTTAAAATAATAAAGGCTATAATCTGTTGGTACACGTAATGAAAAGGCATAAATATCGTTTGTGCCACGTACATGTTTTGGTGCATCTTTAAAATCAAAGAAAGTCACATCTGTACCTGGACTACCTTCATTATCAGCAAAAAACAGATGATATGTATCGACTGCATCTTGATTAACTGTCTTTTTAACAAGCTTTAATCCTAGAACATTATGATAAAAGTCATAACACTTTTGTGCATCACTCGTAATGGCAGTGACGTGATGTAATCCTAATAAATCCATGGTTTCCCCTCCAAATATAAAAAACCAGTAACTTATACTTATTATAACGTGTATAAGTTACTGGGTAAATTATTTATAACAAATTAGCTTTCTAATAATAAATCTTCAGGATTTTCGATTAATTCTTTAACAGTTTTCAAGAAACCTACAGCTTCCTTACCATCGATAATTCTGTGATCATAACTTAATGCGACATACATCATCGGACGATTTTCCATGCGTTCTTTATCAATAGCAACTGGACGCGTCACGATTGAGTGCATACCTAAAATAGCAGCTTGCGTACCATTGATAATAGGTGTAGACATTAATGAACCGAATACACCACCGTTAGTGATTGTAAATGAACCACCCATCATATCATCTAAACCTAATTTTTTATCGCGTGCTTTAATTGCTAAATCATAGATAGAACCTTCGATTTCAGCAAAGTTCTTCTTATCACAATCACGTACAACAGGTACTACTAAACCTTCGTCAGTAGATACAGCAACACCGATATCATAGAATTGTTTTAAGATTAAATCGTCTCCATCAATTTCAGCATTAACAGCAGGATATTTTTTAAGTGCTGCTACAACAGCTTTTGTAAAGAATGACATGAAACCTAAACGTGTACCGTCGTGATTTTCCTGGAATGCATCTTTTTTACGTTTACGTAAATCCATTACATTTGTCATATCGATTTCGTTAAACGTAGTAAGCATTGCAGTATTCTGAGAAACTTCTAATAATTTATTAGCAATTGTTTTTCTTCTGCGACTCATTTTTTCGCGAATTACAGGTTTCGAAGGATTTTCAGGTTTTGCAGGTTTTTCCTGTGCTGGAGCTGCTGGTTTTTCAGCTTGGACAGGTGCATTAACTGCATTTTGTACATCATGACTTCTGATTAATCCTTTAGGGTCGCGAGGATTGATTGAATCTAAATCAATGCCATGTTCACGCGCATACTTTCTAGCAGACGGTGTTGCTACAATACGTCCGCTTTTTTTATTTGTTGTTACAGCCTCAGGTGACTCCGGCGCATTTTTTGAAGTTTCAGCTGATTGTACTGTTTCTTCTGTTTTTTCAGAAGTTGCTGGAGCAGCTTCAGGTGATTTATTTTCTGCTGGTGCTGATGTTGCCCCACCTTCACCAACAATTGCGATGACTGATCCAACTTCAACTGTATCTCCTTCTTGTGCTTTTATTTCTGTAATAACACCTGCTTCTTCAGAAATAACTTCTACGTTAACTTTATCTGTTTCAAGCTCAACGATGTTTTCACCTTTTTCAACTGTATCTCCAACTTGTTTAAACCAAGTCGATATCGTACCTTCTGTAATTGATTCTGCTAATTCTGGAACTCTGATTTCTGCCACTTTTATTTCCCCCTTATAAGTTTAAAGCTTCATTGATGATTTTTGTTTGAACAAGTTTATGAATCTCATTATCGCCTTCAGATGGTGCAGCACGTCGAACACGACCATAGTATTTAACGTCAATTCCTTGTGCCATCTCCAGTAATTCTGGATAAATGTATTGCCACGCACCTTGATTCTCAGGTTCCTCCTGAACAAATCCGATTTCAGTTAATCCACGTAAATCGTTAATAATTGCTTGAATTTCTTCCTTTGGTAATGGATACAATTGTTCTAATCGAATTAAGTGAATTGTATCATTTGGATTTTTTTGCAATTCAGTGTATAAGTCAATAGCAACTTTCCCACTTGCAATTAACAACTTCTTAACTTTCGTCTTTTTATAACTTTCAGAAATAATAGGTTTAAAGCTTCCTTCAGTAAACTTATCCACCGTATCTGCTACGAAGTTATTACGTAATAAACTCTTTGGACTCATTAATACAAGTGGTCGCATCTGTAACGTATTTAAATAATGTGCCTGACGACGTAATAAGTGGAAATAATTTGCTGTCGAAGTTACATTTGCAACCGTCCAGTTATTTTCACCGGCAAGCTGTAAGAAACGCTCTAAACGTGCAGAAGAGTGTTCCGGACCTTGTCCTTCATAAGCGTGAGGTAAAAGCAACGTTAATCCACTACGTTCTCCCCATTTAGCATTTGCGCTTGATACAAAATTATCAAAAATCATTTGTGCCATATTAGCAAAATCTCCATACTGAGCTTCCCATACAGCTAATGCATCATTATTTTCTAAATTATAGCCATACTCAAATCCTACAACAGCAGCTTCTGATAACGGAGAATTATGAATATCAAAAGATGCTTTTGCGTCAGAAATGTGTTGTAAAGGTACATATTTATCTCCATTGTTCTCGTCATTTAATACCGCATGACGATGTGCAAATGTTCCTCGCTCCGCATCCTGACCTGTATGTCTTACTGGTTTTCCGTCTTGAATGATTGTTCCATATGCTAAAAGTTCAGCATGTCCCCAGTCAATTAATCCATCTTTAGTAAATGGATCATTTCTACGTTCAAGAATTTTTTGCAGCTTATTAAATACTGTAAATGTCTCTGGCGTATTTAACATTTCTTCATTAAGTTTCTTCAAACGATCAAATGAAACGCCAGTTTCCACATTTTCATAACCTTCTGTCACTTCAACAGGTGCTAGCATTTCACTGTCATTATTTTTCGTACTCTTATCAATTTTATCATGTGCAGCACGCATTTCAGCAGTAACACCCTCAAAAATTGCATTCATTTCATCTTCAGTAATAACGCCTTCTGCTACAAGTTCTTTACCGTATTTGATTTCAATACTTGGATGACCTTTTACTTCTTTATATAACATTGGGTTCGTAATCGTCGGTTCATCCATTTCATTATGACCGTAACGACGATAACCTACTAAATCAATTACGAAATCCTTGTTGAATTTTTGACGGAATGCCATTGCCAGTTCAATCGCTTCCATACAAGCTTCGACATCATCAGCATTAACGTGAATAATCGGTAAGTCATAACCTTTGGCAACGTCAGTTGCATACGTAGTGGATCTTGAATCATATGGCTCAGTTGTAAATCCTACACGGTTATTTGTTATAATATGCAGCGAACCACCAACAGAATATCCATCTAAATTGCTTAAATTCATACTCTCAAAGTTAATGCCTTGACCAGGAAATGCTGCGTCTCCATGAATTAAAACTGCTAATGCTTTATTGAAATCCTGTTCAGGTTTACTAACATCAGTCGTTACTTCCTGAACTGCACGTGTCTTACCTAAAACGACAGGTGCCACAATTTCTAAGTGCGAAGGATTGTTCGCAAGAGAAACAACTTGCTCATTACCATACTTCGTTGTTGTCTTTTTACCACCTAAGTGGTATTTAACATCACTCGTCCAACCCTTCGTTACAACGAGCGAACCATCTTCAGGTAAGAATTTCAGTGGGTCGGTATGCATAAACTCAGATAACATCATTTCGTACGGTTTTTCTAAAATGTGTGTTAATACATTTAAACGACCTCGGTGTGCCATACCAATTTCAATATTTTTGATGTTTTCTTTGTTTGCAATACGCAATACTTGCTCTAACATTGGTACTAAAGCGTCTACACCTTCAATAGAGAAGCGTTTTGCACCTACAAAATTTTTATGGATATATTTTTCAAAGCCTTCAACGTGTGCAAGACTTTTTAATAGATTAATCTTTTCGTCTTTACTAAATTGATGATGCTCACGTGATTCGATTTGTTCAATTAGCCATTCACGTTCATTAGCATCATTAATATGTGAAATTTCAAAGCCTATTGTACTTTGATAAGCTGCTTGTAAATGATTGATTGCTTCTAAAGCATTGTCAAATTGCTGCGCATAACGTTCAGAAATTAGTCCAGCTGGCAAAGATTTCAAATCTTCTTCTGACAGATTAAAATCCTCAAGCGTTAATGCTGGCAAATTTTCTCTCTGTGGACGGTATAATGGATATATATCAGCTGTAAGATGCCCATACAACCTAATATTATCGATTAACTTTAACACACGCTTAACTTTCTCAGTATCGGCATTACCTGCACTAATTGCATTTCCTGATAGTGCTGATTGCCCCCCCTGAATACTTGAAAATAATACTTGTAACTCATCAGATACCGACGATGGATCCACTAGATATTGATCGAACATTTCTAAAAGAATACCTAAGTTCGTTCCAAATCTAGGTGGTGCTTCATCTAGGTTTTTACCTTTTGTCATGGTTCCACCCTCCATTTAATTAAATAAAACGTTTACATAGCTATTTTAACAAAGCAAAGCACGAAATTAAAGGGGAAAAACATATCTTTGTGAATTATATTGTACGTATTGGAAATTGTATAATAACTTTTGTAAATTGATTGACTTCACTTTCTATCTTCACTTGTCCTTTATATGTTTCGATTAACTTTTTAGCGATGGATAAACCTAAACCATTTCCACCTTTACTTCTTGCTCTTGATTTATCAACACGATAAAAACGATCAAATATATTCGGAATATCTTCTTTTGGAATACCTTCTCCATTATCGATAATTTCAATCTGAACTAATTTATTCTTCAAAGAGGTACGAATTACAATACGTTTATTAATCTGATCATATTTCATCGCATTATCCAGAAAAATCAGTAAAATTTGTTCAAAATGAAAACGATTGATATTCAGCTTAATCTGTTCATGAGTTGAATGATACTCAAACATATAATCGTCTTTAAGCTGTTGTATTGAGTGAATTCTACCTTGAATTTCTGCATTGATATCAATATTTTCAATCTGCTTTGTTTCTAATAAATTTGAGTCTTTCGATAATAATAACAATTCTTCAACAAGTTTATTGATACGATTCATCTCCTCCAATGAGATAGAGAGAGATTCTTCTAATATTTCGGGATTATTCTTTCCCCATCTTTGTATGAGATTTAAATGACCGTTAACAATCTGTAGCGGTGTGCGAAGTTCATGACTTGCATCTTCTACAAATTGTTTCTGCTGTTCAAAACTTGATTCCAGCTGACTCATCATCTCATTAAATGTATCAATCATATCATCTGTTTCATAATAACTTGTAGAGACTTGCAGTTTATTCTGAAAGCCATCTCTTTTAATTTGATTCATCTTACTTGAAAGTCTTCGAATAGGCTTTGTAATCTGATTAGAAAATAAAAAACTGATTAAAGCTGTCATAAATAAAGCTGTAAGGCCAAAGAAACTACACAGTAATATTAGAAATTGCATCACATTAAAGTAATCATCCAGAGAACGGGCCACGGTAATATAGCCGTTATAATGTTCGTTGCGAAATGGCGTTGACATTAATAAAAATTGTCTTTCTCCAATTTTTTTCTGAACAAGACTGCGTTCATTTGTCTTTATAACCGGTAGATTAAAGTCGTAACTAGAATTCGTACTGACATCATAAATTCTATTTCCATCAAGATTATACAAAAAAACTTTTTCATTTTTATTGATTGCACGGTAAATATCTGACTGTGTCACTTCCCCAGTCGTTTTTTCTTCAAATAGATTAGAAATATCCGTGACACTTTTCCTTAGATTTTCTACTTCCTGCTCTTTTTGGTATGTACTGATTAAAAATATTATGAATAGACTAAAAATCATAAAAATGATAAATGTCAGTGTCGTTGTTAAGACAGTCCATTTCGAGCGTAATGATTGTGATTTCGTTTTCATCGTATGACATAACCTACGCCGCGGACAGTTTCTATCAGCTTATGATATTGAAATGGTTTAAGTTTATTTCTTAAATATCTTATATACACATCAACTACATTTGTCTCAACTTCACTTTCATAACCCCAGACACTTGTCAGAATCTGTTCTCTTGTCAGTACATGTTTTTTATTTTCTACAAGTAGCTTTAGTAGTTCAAATTCAGTCTTTGTTAATTCAAGTACTTTTTCGTCAATCGAAACTGAGAATGCATCAAGATTGATCTTCATTTGATCAATTTGTAAAATATTCTCTTCAACAATATCATTCTTCGGTTGGTGTTGACGACGTAAAATCACCCTTATTCTAGCAAGTAACTCTTCTATATCAAAAGGTTTTACGATATAATCATCTGCACCGTAATCTAAACCAATGACTTTATCGTAAGTATCACCTTTCGCTGTAATTATTATTACTGGAGTATCTTTCACTTTTCTAAGTTTCCTGCATACTTCTAAGCCATTAATTTTAGGTAGCATCAAATCTAAAAGTATACAATCATAATCATTTTTTATTGCTTCTTCAAGACCAGCTTCACCATCATAAACAACACCGACTTCATAACTTTCATGCATTAATTCTAATTGAATAAAACGTGCTAAATTTTCTTCATCTTCTATAATTAAAATACTATGCAAATAACCAACTCCTAAAAAGCTATTTCTTGTTGTATTTCTCCTGAATTTGTTTAATATTTTCTTTCACATCTGGCCATTCATCATCTATGATTGAATAAATAATTAAATTTCTTCTTACACCATCTAGATTACGTTCTTTACGAATAACACCTTCTTTTTGAAAACCTAATCGTTCTATCGCTCTATTAGAACGTTCATTGCGCTCATCTGCTCTAATTTGAACACGTACCATATTTAATGTTTCAAAACAGAACTCCAATAGTAAAAACTTACTATCTGTATTAACATAAGTTTTTTGTGCTTTCACACCAAACCAGGTCGTTCCAATTTCACAACTATCATTATCATAATCTATCTCTTTTATTCGTGTAGAACCAACTACTTCATTTGTTTCTTTCATTACGACGATAAAAGGAATAGATTTCATCTTTTCTCTTAAATGCACCGCGTCAATGACCCATTGTTCCATTAAATCCATATCTGTCGCTTTAAATAACATATAACTCCAAATTGATTCATGGTTGATTTCATGAAGATCTTTTGCATGTTCAATTTGCATCGGTATTAATTTAATTCTTTCATTCTCTAACACGACAGATTCAAATACGTTAATTGTCACTGTGGCACCTTCTTTTTCTATGATATAGCAAAATCATATCAAGAAATTAAGAAAATTCATATGTTTATGATTAAAATTTACAAAGAAATAAAAATCAACACAAAAAACTCCTGACTGGGCAAAGTCAGGAGTGTATGGGCAAAATATTGGGGGGTTAATTGAAAATGTTCTACTAGAGGGGGAACTCTTTAATTGAGAACCATTTTCAATAACTATTATACCTTATTGAGAATGGTTGTCAATTACTTTATGCAAAATTGTTTGAGATAAAAGAATACAAATAATACCACCGACAATTCCGGCAATAATATCTGTCGGATAGTGTACACCTAAATAAACTCTACTTGAAGAAATCATGATAATCGTAAACACACATAATCCAATTAAATATGGTTTTAACTTACGATCACTTTTACTAAAAAGATATGCCAGGCTGCCAAAAAATGCGGTTGAGCCCATTGCATGACCACTTGGGAAGCTAAATCCAGTAATATCGATTAGACGAAGTAAAGTTGGACGTTCTCTATCGAAAATGTTCTTTAATAAAGGGTTTAATGTACCTGATAAAATCATTGATAGTGCAAAGAATAACGCTTCTATCTTTAATTTTTTCAGCATAAGATATGCAACTACTAGTAAACTTAATGCTATCATTGCCCAGACTTCACCCACTTTAGTAAATCCGAGCATGATAGACGTTGTAATAAAACTTTCAGAAGAATATATAAATTCATATACTTCATTATCAATCCATTTACCTAGTCTTGATTCATGGAACAAAGCTATTACGCCAAAAATAAAACTAAATATTAAAATTAAGGTAATTCTTCTCGCTCTCGACATGTTATCTCTCCTACTTTGCATCGAATATAATTTTTTCTAAAAGGGTTTCAGCTGTATATGTAACCTGTTCAGCATGCATTTTATTTTTCATCTCCACATAATTTGCTTCAACTTTTTCAATCGACTCGATTAACGTCTGGCTCGTTAAATCAGACTCTTCGATGACTTCAGCAAATCCTTTAGCTTTAAAGATTTTAGCATTTTCTATTTGGTCTCCTCGACTTTGATCTAACCCAAGTGGAATTAATATCATCGGTTTCTGTAAGGCTAAAAATTCAAATAAAGCGTTTGCGCCTGCACGGGAAATCATAATATCAGTAATCTTATAAAGATGCATTAATTCTTCAGAAACAAATTCTCTTTGATAATAACCACTTTTTTGAATCGATATATCTAAATTACCACGGCCTACCAGATGAATAATCTGATATTTTTTTAATAAAACATCCAGATTATCTCCTACTGCCTTATTGATTAATTTAGATCCAAGAGATCCACCCATAATCATAATCACTTTTTTTTCACGATTGAATTGTGTGATTTGATAAGCATTTAATGCTTCACCGGAAAATAAATCATCACGAATAATACTGCCCACGTAATCTGACTTTTCTTTTGGGACATATTTCAAAGTTTCTTCAAAAGTTGTATAAAGTTTATTTGCAAACCTTAAAGCTAATTTATTAGCGAGTCCTGGTGTTACATCAGATTCATGGATGATTATTTTAATATTAAGCATTTTTGCAGCAATCGTAACAGGAACAGCAACAAATCCACCTTTTGAAAATACTATATCCGGTTTTTCTCTTTTTAAAACACGCAATGCATCTAATACGCCTTTTTGGACTTTAAAGATATCCTTAAGATTTTCAGCAGAGATATATCTGCGTAATTTACCACTCGAGATGCCATAATATTTAATGTTTGGAAATCGTTTTGTAATTTCATCTTTTTCTATCCCATTTTTAGAACCGATATATATACATTCAATCTTCTGCGCTTCTGCTTTAGGAATTAAAGCCATATTAACAGCGACATGACCAATCGTTCCCCCACCCGTAAATGCAATTTTCATTCGTTTCACTCCATTATTTTGATTTTGCTTCTTTTATTGCTGTTTTTAATTGTGTATCATCTGACTGAACTTTTTTCATTAATAATTCTGTAAACTTTTCAGTTGTTTTGCCACTAAGTTGACCATTGATCTTTAAATCTTTGTCTGTCTGGAAATCAATAATCGCTTGTTCTGTCTTGCTATCAAATACAGTGTCTATTTTACCAGGATCATACCCTAGAGCTTTTAGTCCTAACTCTAATGATTTAATATTACTCCCTTTTTCACCAAGACTCAGCACTGTATCTGGATCTAATATTTGCGCATTCGTATATGCAGGTAATTTTGCTTCAACATCTGGTACAATTCCTTTTTTATGAATCCAGTTCTCTTTAGGCGTTAACCATTTCATTTGTGTATATTTCAACATCGATTTATCTTTATAAGGTGTTGCAGTCTGAACGATACCTTTACCAAATGATTTCGTTCCAACAATTTCTGATTTATCATTTTCACGCATCGCTTCAGCAAATACTTCTGAAGCACTCGCTGAACCTTCATTAAGCAGGATCACTGTTTTCAAATCCTTTGTAATTGGATTGGCAGGATTTTTCGCTGTCAGATTCTTTTTATCACCTTGCTTATTTTCTGTATATAAAATGGTATCACCTTTATCAAGAAACTCGTTCGCCATCTTAGTAGCTTCATCCAGATAACCACCAGGATTATTGCGTAAATCAATGACTAAACGTTTCATACCTTTTTCATCCATGTTTTTCAGCGCATCATGAAATTCTGTTGACGTTTTTTCCTGGAATTTTGTCACTGTAATAATAGCAGTTTTATCTTTTGTAATTTTTGAAGTAACACTGTCCATATGGATTTTATCACGTGTTATTGTAACCTTAAATGGATCTTGCGAACCACGTTTAATTGTTAAAACGACATCTGTTCCCTTTTTACCACGTATTTTATTGACAACTTGCTGTGTATTCCATCCTTCAATGGTCTTACCATTAATTGCTAAGATGATATCATTTGGTTTAATACCTGCCTTATATGCTGGTGCACCCTTAATCGGACTTGAGATTAAGATTTTTCCATCCTTTTGTTCAACTTCTGCTCCAATACCTTGAAAATCACCTTGCATCGATTCAGAAAATTCACTTTGTTCTTTTTCTGTCATATATTCACTATAAGGATCTTTTAAGCCACTAACCATTCCTTTGATAGCCGCATCGACAAGGTCTTCTTTTTTTACATCTTTATAATAATCCTGATTTAAAGTATCGTATACATGATAAAGTTTTACAAATTCACTGCGTTTAGGAGAATCATCTTTAATGATTTTTTCATTGCCACTTAATATTGAGAATGCAGTAATAGCAGCGGTTATAATAATTGTTGACACAATCATCATAATAAATTTAAAAGGGGAAATCTCGTAATTTCTTTTTACCTTTTTGTCATTTTCTTCATTTGATTGTTCAAATTCATTTTTTTCATGGTTCAACATATTTCACATCCAATTAATTTAAGTTTATTTCAATAGTATATAAAAAAACAAAAAATAAAGCACGTATCAAATGATACATGCTAAAAATTTAACCATTCCTGATATGCTTCGTACATTTTATCAAATGTAGAAAGTGACATATCAGAAGAACCATATTCTTCTATATATGTTGACAAATCTTCAAAATCAAGATTTTCTTTAGGAAACATTAAATCATTGAATACAGCTTCAGCAAAAATACCAAATTCATTTTTTGCACCGCGTTCAGTTAATGCGTAATGATAAAAAGAACTTTGCTTCATTATTTTACTTCGACTGATAAAACAGTTGTTTCACCACGCGCTAATAAATCACTATTTAATGTATCCAATTGATTAATCACATCAGAATTTGTAATGATAACTGGTGAAATAATAGAAGAAGCTTTTTCTTGAATTAAATTAATATCAAAATCTAATAACGCATCGCCGACTTTTACTTTATCGCCTGCACTTACCAATGCGTCAAATCCTTCTCCGTTCATTGCAACAGTTTCTAAACCAACATGGATAAGTACTTCCAGACCATTATTTGCTTTAATACCGATTGCATGTTTTGTTGGGAATACATTGACGATTTCCCCATCTATTGGGGATACAACTTTGCCTTCTGAAGGTTCAATCCCAAAACCTTCACCCATCATCTTTTGTGCGAACACAGGATCAGGTATATTTTCAATCGCTACATACTTACCTGTAATCGGCGCCTTAATTTCAATATTTTTTGAAACTTCTTCACCTTTACCAAACATTTTTTTGAACATAATAATTCCTCCAATACAAATTTAATTTGTTAATTATGTTTATCATACCCAATAAATATTAATCTAATACTTTTATATACTCAGAATAACCTAATGCTTCTAATTTTTCGTATGGTATAAATTGAATACTTGCTGAATTAATACAGTATCTTAATCCACCTTTATCTTTTGGACCATCGTTAAATACATGACCAAGATGAATATCGCTAAGTTCAGTTCTGACTTCTGTTCGTGTCATTCCGTAGGACTTATCGACTAATTCAATAATTTCTTCATCGCTTATTGCTTTTGAAAAGGATGGCCATCCACAAGAAGAATCAAATTTATCATTTGAAGTAAATAGCGGTTTTCCACTCACTTTATCCACATAAATACCTTTTTCAAAATGATTCCAGTATTCATTTTCAAATGGTGGCTCAGTACCATTTTGCTTCGTAACGTAATATTCCATTTCATTTAGTTCATTGATATCTTTTTTAAGCATCCTGTTCACCCCAGTGTGATTTAATAAATCCTTTTCGCCCAGAACCCTCACTATAGGCTGCATAATGAGCGGGTGCTTTTTTATAATAATCCTGATGATATGCTTCGGCAGGATAAAAATTTTTGTAAGTGATAATTGGTGTAGATACCGGTTTTTTAAATATTTTAGCGTCATTTAACTTTTGAATTACTGTTTCTGCGATTTGTTTTTGTTCATCGTTATGAGTGAAAATTGCTGGTGTATAACTTTCGCCTCTATCAAAGAATTGTCCTTCATTATCAGTAGGATCAAAAGTTTTAAAGTATATATCCAGAATTTCCTGGTAACTTATAATATTTTCATCATAAGAGATTTGAACTGCTTCACGGTGCCCCGTAGTATTTGTACAAACTGCTTCGTAAGTAGGATTATCTACGTGTCCACCACTATACCCACTAATTACAGATATGATACCATCAAACTGGTGAAATGGTTTAACCATGCACCAAAAGCATCCACCTGCTAAAGTTGCTAATGCCATCCAATCACTCCTTTATTTTTAAATCGAAGTGCCACGCTTTCTCATCATCAATTTTTTTCAGTAAAATTTTTGTATCGCCAATTTCTTGTATACCTAGAGTATAGATGAAACGCTTATTTTCTTCATCCAATGTGACTTCTTTAGGCAAATTACCATATTTATCAACGATACGCAAAGCTTTTTGTTTTGATAAAGGTAGACGTCCGATGTCTATACGCTCTATATTTAAAGCAAGAACCCCAGGAGCAATGACTTTTGGCGTTGTCTTTATTTTAGTTTGTACATCTAAAGTCATAAATTTCGATTTAGCATCAATCCAAATGAAGTGATCTTTAAATTTAATCTTTGTATTTTTATCATCCATTGTAATAAAATGCTTGATTGTTTTTTCCGATAAAATCATCGTATCCTTTGAATCCATTTCAAATGTAGGTAACGTTTTCATTTGTAAAGGTTCAGAAAATATTTGTCTCGCCCAAAATATTGAATAAATATTTATGCACAATAATAAAATAAATAAAATAAACCAAACAGGGTGTTTTATCGCTTTAATCATTATATCCAAATACCGACAATCCTATTGCACCTGGCCCAGTATGTGTTGACACAATTGGCGTTGTAGTATTAATAGAAATTTTCTCGTCTGTGTATTGTTCAATAGAAGCCTTAATTTTGTCTAATAGATCCACTGCATCCGCTTGTGAAATACCAATACGTATATATTTATAGTCATCAGCCATTTTTGCGACTTCTTTCGTCAATAATTTTACGACTGCATTTTGTGTGCGGGCATTTTGTATCACTTGTATTTCTCCATCAATAACTTCTGCTACCGGTTTTAAATTCATCAATCCACCTATAAATCCTTTACCACGAGAGATACGTCCGCCTTTTCTTAAGTAATCAAGTTGACTAATTACCAAAAATAAGCGAGATTGATGTTTCATCATATCAATAGCAGCTACAATTTCATCCATTGATTTATGTTTGATAATAAGTTCGGCCACATTTTGAATGATAAATCCATATGATTGTGCAATAAACCCACTATCAACAACAGTCACTTTACCATTCACCATACCTGCAGCTGTTTGTGCACTTCCTACAGTACCACTTAATCGATGCGTCATATGCAGACTTAATATTTCATAACCTTCGTCTATATATTTTTCATAAATTTCAGCAAACTTTCCTGTAGGCGGCTGACTTGTTTTAGGAATATCCTTTAAAGTAACGAGTTGTTTCAAATATTCCTCAGATGTAATTTCTTCCTGATCTAAATATGTCTTGCCATCCATCACAATATTTAAAGGCACCTGTACAATGCCATGGTCATCTAAATATTGCTGAGGTAAATCATGTGTTGAATCTACTATCAATTTAATTTTACTCATTTTATCCCTCGATATCTGTTGTTATTTTATTACTGATTCTATACGCTCATGTACAAGATTAGCAACTTCTTGTAAAGAATAACGATCGAATATTTCTGGTTCAATTGCATCTAATATCGTGACATCAACCTGACCAGGTACAATTTTTTTACTATTATATTTTTCCATCAGCTCAGAAGTACCTTTAATAGCTATAGGAACGATTGGTACCCTAGCACTTTTTGCAAGTTTGAATGATCCCGCTTTAAACTCTGCCATACCATTACCCTTACTACGCGTACCTTCAGGGAAAATCATAATGCTATGTCCCGCTTTTAATGATGCGACACCATCTCGAATCATTTGAATTGATGAACGACGATCCGTCCTATCGAGATAGATACAATTTAATAAATCCATCCACTTATGTAAAAATGGTATTTTCTTCACTTCCACTTTTGAGACGAACCCAAACGGTTTATTGATGGCATAAATTAGCACAGGAATATCAAAATTACCTTCATGGTTTGAAATAAATAATACACCATTTTCTGGATAATTTTGATCGCCGTGAATATTTACTTTTACACCGGCTGTTCTTAATATTTTACTGGCCCATCTTTTCGGATATTGATTTGTTACTAAATCTTGTTCAGCAACAGTATCATATTGGGTTAATGAATTTTTTACACCATTTAATTTTGGCGTGACAAAAGCTGCATATCCAATGATTGTCCCTATCGTTCTTATTAATCTAATCATTTTTCTTTCCTCACTAAATGCATAAAATGATGCGGTACAAGATTCTTTTCATCAAGTATACCTTCCTCAATCGATTTTACTGTGAAATCCTCGAAAGTATATTCCGGGAAAAAAGCATCTCCAGGATATTTATTCTCGATTACAGTAACATACATATCTTCTACCATATCGATTGTTTGTTCATATAAATTTTGTCCGCCAAAAATATATACATGACCTTCTAATGCATTGATTTCTTCAAGTGAATGAATAACATCTGCATCATTTGGCTTAAATGATTCATCACGCGTAATGACGACATTACGTCGATTTGGTAAAGCTTTACCTAATGATTCGTAAGTTTTTCTACCCATAACAATCGTGTTCCCTGTTGTTAATGTTTTTACGCGTTTCAAATCATTCGGCAAATGCCATGGCATTTTATTTTCATATCCAATAACTCTATTTTGATCGTGACAAACAATAATTGATAACATAATGATTCTCCTTATACTGCAATAGGTGCTTTTATCGCTGGATGTGCCTGATAATTGATTATTTCTAAATCTTCATATTCAATATCGAAGATTGATTTATCGGTATTAATCTTTAAAGTAGGTGGTTCAAAAGAGTCTCTTGATAGCTGTTCGTTTACTGCATCGATATGATTTGAGTAGATATGGGCATCACCAAATGT
The DNA here is from genome assembly GCF_002742385.2 of Macrococcoides goetzii. Classification (GTDB taxonomy): domain Bacteria; phylum Bacillota; class Bacilli; order Staphylococcales; family Staphylococcaceae; genus Macrococcoides; species Macrococcoides goetzii. The sequence goes on along the minus strand of NZ_MJBI02000001.1, from coordinate 480,968 downwards.
GTGCACAAACTCACCAACTTCAAGATTGCATTCTTTAGCGATTAGGTGTGTTAATAAACTATAACTAGCGATATTGAAAGGCACACCTAAGAATATGTCTGCACTTCTTTGATATAACTGGCATGATAATTTATTATCTTGAACATAGAACTGAAACATCGTATGACATGGTGGTAACGCCATCGTGTCAATCTCTCCTGGATTCCAGGCAGAGATAATATGGCGTCTACTCGTTGGATTATTTTTTATTCCTTCAATTACTTCCATAAGCTGGTCAGTCGAACCATTCTTCGTTTCGAAATTACGCCACTGCTTACCGTAAACATTACCTAAATCTCCATATTTTTTACTAAAGTCAGTATCATTTAAAATTTTATCTTTAAAAATTTTAAGTTGTTTTTTATATGCTTCATTAAAATTTTCATCAACAAGTGCGCGATGTCCGAAGTTCGTCATGTCCGGACCAATATAATCGTCGCTTTCAATCCATTTTAAGAATGCCCATTCATTCCATATGTTATTGTTATATTCCAGTAGATACTTGATATTTGTATCACCTCTCATAAACCATATAAGCTCCGTTGCGATAAGCTTAAAAGAAACTTTTTTTGTTGTTAACAAAGGAAATCCTTTTGATAAATCAAAGCGCATTTGATGACCGAAGACAGAAAGCGTTCCCGTGTTTGTACGATCATCTTTATTTTTACCAGTTTCTAAAACTCTTCTACACAAATCGTGATAAGCTTGATCGAATGAATTCATCAAGTCACCTCTTTCTATTTTTTCTTATATACTTTATAATACATTTATATAACAATTAATTAAAGAATTAGATATTAGAGATTTACATTCTAGGGGTGAAATATATGGGCGCAGATATGATGGTCGTTTCAGGTTTATTCTTATTATTATGCTATATGATCAGCATGTGTATAACTGAATAATTGATACATCATAAAAAGGCTTCGAATTTACGAAGCCTTTTTATTGTGCAATGATTTATAAATAACGATAACCATAATGTGTCTTCGTTTGTTTTCTAACATTCATAGTAAACTGATAATCACGAATTAAACTGGATTTAAAATGCGCGCGCAGTATGACTTTCCCTTTGAAATGCTCAAATATCGTATTTAATAGCTTACGATCACTTTCAATATCATGGGTTACTACATTAACTAAAGAAGCAATGTTAGACGTCACAACAGTTTCTTCATACATTGGATCTAAATAGATAACATCTGCCTGATTCAGTATACCCATATGATTTACAACACTGCCATAAATAAAATGTATGCGCGATATATCTATTTTATTTTTCTCTAAAACATTGAAATAAAAATGCACGCCCCATTTTATTGCAAAATGAATATAGAAATTGTCTTCAAATGCATAAAATATGCTGTTTTCCATCGTTAGAGCCATTAATATTAAATCATTTGCCATTCCAGTTGTGGCATCGATGATGATGTCAGTATTGATAGAATCATCCTGAATAAGTTCGATAAGAGGAGGCACATGATTGCCGGTAATGTAAGCTTTATACTTAACGCGTGTCGTATTTTCATGATAAAAAATCTTATTTTCAACAGAAGTATATAATACAACGCCTGTTTGTTGAATTACCATTACAGGCGTTGTATCTTCTTCAAATAAATTCTTAATGGTTAGCTTCTTTCTTTCAATAACTTCATAATTTACATCTGAATATGTCTTAACATCAGATACAATACATTTCAAATATTTCAATATTAAACGATTCGGTTTAACGCAAGTTGTAATACGCAGTTTAATTTTAGCAGTGGTCATCAAAATATTCTTTAATATCCATACAAATTTCTTCTACAGGTCGTCCTTCGATATGTTCTCTTGGAATAAAACCAACTAATGATTGTCCTTTAAATAATGCCATCGAAGGACTTGAAGGTGCTTGTGCTACGTATTCACGCATTTTATCTGTCGCTTCACGGTCCTGACCTGCAAATACTGTTACTAAGTGATCAGGTTTCTTGTCATTTTGTGTAGCAACTGTAACAGCTGCAGGGCGTGCTAATCCTGCTGCACATCCACATACCGAATTAATAACTACAAAAGTTGTTTCATCTTCTTTCACTTGATTAAAATAACCTACAACCGCTTCACTTGTTTCTAAAGATTCAAAACCATGATTCGTTAATTCACTTCTCATTCCGTTCGCAAGTGATTTCATATATTCTTCATAAGCATTCATTTCATTATTCTCCTTTGTTACGGTTAGCAATTTGTTTCCAAACGGAACCAACAGCTGCCTCACCATTTTTAATTCGTTCGTAAGCCATTTGTACTTGAAGTTTGACATCAAATGCAGGATCTTCTAGATGTTGCTCTAAATAAGTTAAACTACTTTCATCACCTTCGTCAAAGATAAACATCGCTGCACGCCATCTGACAATTGGATGTTTATCATTTAACGCTGCATGCATTATTGGTAAACTTTCTTTAAACCCAAGATCACTTAAAGTATCTCCAGCTGTACGGCGTACAGTTAAATTATTATCATTCATTGCTTTATGCAAAGCAGGTAATACTTTTCTATCTTCTATCATACCTAAAAATACGACAGCAAGACGCCTTATCTGAGGCTTCTCATCTAGTAGCACTGCTTCAAAAAAAGGCAGATCAGATAAGTCTGGATTCGGATAATGATCTATCTTTCGATAACGTTCCTGCCAATCTTCAATCGTATTATATTCATCCAAAGTAATTTTTTCTAGTTTCTTGGATGTATCTATATACTGATTTGCTTTACCTTTTGCAATATATTCTGTCAAAACATCATCAGGAAATTTAGCATCAATTTCTTCTTTAATGGATCGGATGATTTCATCTGTCTCACCATATCTTACACCGTAATCAATCCATTTACGGAGTAAAATAACATTATCATCATCATTTTGTGCAGCTAGCATCGCATCGATAAATCTTACATCCAGTTGTTTACGTGATTCTCCATCTTTATCTGTAACTTTTATTTGATAAGGAATACTTTTAAATTCTAGTACTTCAACTTTCTTTTCACCATTATCCACTGTTATTTCTTGTTGAACATCAATCTCTTCTTCAAAAACAGATTTTATTTGTGGTAGTACCACTTCCCAATCGGACTTCGGCGTTTTATCAACAGAAATAAAATCCATAACATGAAAAACTGATTTTACATCTTCTATTTGAAGTAATGCATTAATAAATACGGGATTAGTTTCATGTATTGTTGAATATGTATTACTTTTCATATCCTCTTTTTTATAATCAAGTGTTATTTTTAACGTATTAGGACTTGGTGTTGGTTCAATTTTTGTGATCTTCATAATAGCTCCTTACTGCAATATATTGCCGAGTTGTTTTATTTCAATACCTACAGAACATTTCTTTATACAATAGTGATGTGCGTAAGTTTTGCCATACGCTTTGCGGTGGTATGATTTAAGCATACATCCTTCACAATAATGATCCGTTAAAGTATCGATTTGTTTTAAAGTCACTTTTTGTTGCAGGTTCATTATCTCACCTCAAAAATTAGTATATCAAAACTGCAAAAAAATTGATGCTCATTTGTTTCCTAAATGATAACTTGCAAATTCAATAGATACACTCTATAATACATAAGTTGAATTTTTATAGAAAGAGGTTTGCTATGAGTAATGAATTATGGGCACTTGCTGCCTTTTTGTTAACGTTTTTATGTATGGTACTCATGTATCGTTTTTTTGGAAAGGAAGGGTTATTTGTATGGGTAGCAATCGGTACAGTGATTGCAAATATTCAAGTAACAAAGTCTGTTGAATTATTTGGTATTACTGCAACTTTAGGGAATGTCCTATTTGCGTCAATCTATTTAGCAACAGATATTTTAAATGACAGATATGGCCGTAAAGTAGCAAAAAAAGCGGTGTGGCTAGGATTTGCATCAGCTATTATTATGACGATATTAATGGCGATATCTTTACAATTTACACCTACAGAGACAGATATCGCACAAAAAAGCATGCAGACGTTATTTGGTGTCGTACCTAGAATCGTATTAGGATCAATCATTGCATATATTATCGGACAATATGTAGATGTTTACTTATTTAATTTAATCAAAAAATATTTTTCATCAGAGAAAACATTTATTGTACGTGCATATGGAAGTACGATATTCAGTTCAATTGTAGATACTGCATTATTTTCTTTAATTGCATTTACCGGTTTAATGCCTAATAATATTGTCTTTGAAATCTTTATAACGACTTATTTATTTAAATTAGCTTCAACAATATTAAACATTCCTTTCGGTTACTGGGCAAAACGTTATCATAAAACAGATAACTTATAGTCGTTTTGCGAGATTTTAAAAAAAATAGGAACATGAGGTATAAATATGGCTCAAATATTTATTGATGCATCAACAAAGCAGAATCCACTTCATAGCGCGTGTGGTATTGTTCTCAAACTTGATGGTAAGACGATTGAATATGGAGAATATTTAGGTGCTGTAGATAATCATATAGCCGAATGGCAAAGTCTAATTATCGGAATAAAGCTTGCTTTAACCAATGATTGTAAAACTTTACTGATAAAAAGTGACGCCAAAATTGTTGTAGATTCTATTGATAAAAATTATGTGAAGCAACCTCTGTTTAAACCTTATTTACAGGAGTATCTTAAGTTGCAATCAAACTTTGATTTAATAATTATCAACTGGATACCTAGACATCAGAATAAACATGCAGATGCTATAGCAAGAAGAACTTTGCAGCAATATTTATAATATTGCTCAAAGTTCTTCTTTTAATATTTTCTCCATTGTAATTAACACACCATTTTCATCATTACTCGGTATTTCAGTCTTTGCGATTGATTTAACTTTGTCATTTCCGTTTGTCATTGCAAAAGAATTTTCTGTAAGTTTTAGCATTTCAATATCATTATCACTGTCACCAAAGACATATAAATCATTCATATTTGCACCCAATATATTCATCACTTTTTTAATTGCAACAGCTTTATTTGTTCCTTTATGAATGATATCGATACAATTAAAACCACTATCTACTGCAATGCTTGATTGGCATAAAGTATTTAACTGAACAATCAATTCTTTCATATCACCTTTTATTTCAATTGTGATTTTAGTAATATCATTCATTTCATCCAAATTATTTATAATCAAATCGTTATAATACTGCTGCATTCGATTGATAAATTGATCTCCGGCTAATATGTTAATATAAGATTTTTCTAATGTACTTGCTACATAAGAATAAATATTATTATTATTTAAATACTTTAAAATCCGATTAATATCAGTGTAATCGAGAAATTGCGTATCTATAATTTTATCATCAAACGCAATGACTGCACCATTAAAGCCAATATAGTATATATCTTTTTGCTCAAAAAATGTTTTGAGATGAGAAATAGTATTGCTACTTGCTACTAACAACTTAAATTCATCTTTATATTCTGTATTTAATCTTTCGAAAAATTTCTTATCATAATTATTATTACTATCTAGAAACGTGCCATCCATATCCACTGCAAATACTTTCATCAACTCACCCTTATTCACGTGAAACAATCATTATTTCACTTTATATTGTGTAGATTTTCCTTGTCCAACTTTAACAATAAAGTCTTCTTTTTGAAGTTGTACTAATGCCCGTTCAATGGTTTTACGACTAATATCTGCGAGCATAATCTCTAGATCTTTACGCGCAATCGGTTCAAAGGATCTATTTAAAACATTAAGTACTCTATACTGCGGCGTTATTTTCTCATTTAATATTAACTGGAAATTATAGTCCAGTGATTCATAGGACTCCAGTATTTTATAAAAATAATAATTCATAAAACCCTGTATATCTTCAAAAGGAAAATAATCAACATTCTTTTTCTTCAACCTTTTATTATTACCAGCGATATCTTCATAAATCAGTTTTTCGATACTTTGATACTGAGTTACTAAAATATTAGATTTATACAACAGTAAATTCAATAATAAACGAGAAAATAAGAGCGTTTTATTAGCAAGCAGATTAGACTGAATAAATTCAAACACAAATTGAAATATCTCGATTAGTATATTTGTATGTGGCAAATCGATTACATTATTATAATGTAAACATAATTGTTTGACAGCATCTCTTTGGACTTCTGAAGATTTTGATATCGATTCTTCGTCTCCCATTGACATCTCTAAATACATTGCACAAATTGATTCATAATTGATGTCAATAAATTCATAATCCTCTACAATATATAACAATGCATCTCTAAATCCACATATTTGCGCTTCTATTTCATTATTAAATGATTTTTTAAACTGTAGTATCTGTAATAACTTTGTATCAGATACAGAATATCCTGATAAAGCACAACCATATTTCACATTGTGATACAAACCTGAAAATTTAAGTTTCTCCAATGTGGCAGTATTATATTGTAAATAAATAATTTGTTTACCTTTGTACTCATGAATTTTAGTCATTAAATTCACAATATTTGAGTTATATCCAACCATATATACACCTCTTTATCAGTCATTTTATATCATTTGACTGATAAAATAAAGAATATTAAATAAATTTAAGTTATTTTCAAAAACTTTTAAATCAATAACATTTATAAAGCTATTGCTTTATTATTCCAAATGGATATTATATAATATTTCCACTACTAAAAAATGGAGGCTATTCTTATGACTTCTTTAACTATCCAGCAAGCAATATTCATCTCAAGTAAATTACGTGCTCAACTTGATAATGCAACAGAAAAATTCAGAACAGAGTTTCGCGTACCGATCGCATTAAATAATAAAAGTATTGTTACAGAAGAAAAGAATGCTTTAGTGCATGAAACATTACGCTTAATTGAGAGTTTAAAGTCTGATATCTCCAATTTAAAAACAGCTATTCATAGAGCGAACTGTAATGCTCAGATTGAATTTGAAGATAAGTTATACTCACCTTCAGAACTCCTGGAGTCTCTTAAAATTGAAAGAAATATCGTCAACATGCTTGATAATAACATTTCGTTCGGATATGGACAGGAGCGAATTAAAGCTGTCGCTGGTGTTGGAATCGTTGAAGAAGGTATTATCGACGAGCAATACGTTCGTAGTTACATTGAGCAGTTAGAATCCTCTGCAAACAACAAATCAATGTTAATCGATCGTTTTAATAATGAGTATACAATAGATGTTGAGTTGAGTAATCAAGTATAATTGCCATCTTTCTTAATTTTAGCTTTGAATAACTCATTACTACACTTACTACATCACATCATTATGTTGTTTTGGTAGAAAGTCTTATTTAGTCATCGAATGGAGCCGCTTTTCGTTTTACTTAACATTTACGTCTTACGTATACGAAGATTACGGAATTCAATTTTTGATTTTTTAACTTTCGATGGGTGTAAACCAAAAACGCAGAATAGCTCGTTTTGCCTTTCAACTATTCAAAAGAGGATTAGACAATGTCTAATCCTCTTACTTTATATAATTTCATTGTTTAATAGTTACCCGGGCACCAGATACGTCCATTTGGACATGGTTTAGTCGACGGTCTTTCAGTAGTTGGTTGTTCTGTTGTTGCCTGTTCAGTTGTCGGTGCTTCAGTAGTTGGTTGTTCTGTTGTTGGCGCTTCAGTTGTCGGTGTAGTTATAGTACTTCCTACTTCAACGTATTTGATATTTTGACCTTTATCAGAAGGTACTTTAAACGAATCCTGTGCATCAAATACTACTGAACCTCCTGGTGCTAATGCTGTTGGTAAATTTGTAATATGAATTGGTTTAATTCCATTAAAACCAGACTCACCATTAAATCCAAATTTACCTGTGTTTTCTTTCTTTTCTAATGCAATTCTGAAATTCGTCATAAATTCGCCTACAGACATTGTTGGACTAATATGTTTATGTATCGCACGTTGCAATGTTTCAATCGTTGTACCTTGATCTTCTAAAATTGCCTTAAATATTGCATCACCATTATCAGATTGCGTTCTTAAGTATTGACCGAAGAGATATGATAATGAATAATTCGATAATACATCATCATTATTATTCCATTGTAAGACAGATCTACCATTTGCAATGGTCATTGATTTATTAAAATAATCGATGCGTTTCGTTAATACTTCTTTAGAATATATTTGTTCAGCTGCCATCGAAAATGCTTCATTTAACCAAGTATCCATCTTACCTGTAATAAAGTCACCTCTCTCAACAATGACATTACGATTAAAATTAACCATATGTTGATACTCATGGGCCAAAGTCGTATATATCTTTGTAACGTCCATCTCTGCATTTTTACCCATTGACGGATAAGTATCCATATAAAATGTTTCTGATAAGTTAGACCCCTGCATCATTAAAAGATCTCTCGGATGAAAATAACCTCCAACGTAACTTTTTGTCGTTTCATAATCATCTTTAATATCAAATACTAAAATATTGATTTTTCCATTCTTATCAATATCAGAAGGTGTCGAAAATTTAGATTCAACAAGTGGTGCAATCTTGTTATCAAATTCCTGTCCTATTTGTGTAGCTTTCGCTTCTGTTACGCGGCTATCTGCAACCCATACTTGTGCTTTAGAACCATCATATAATAATTTTGCTGTCGTTTTCTCATCAGCATTAGTAACTGTGTTTATTGTTGTAAATACACGAGAGTCTCCCTTTTTATAATCATTAGTCATTGTAGGTATCTCTGCTTTACTTTGTGTACGTAAAGACTTACTTACTTTTGGTACATCAAAAGTCTTATCAATCTGGTGAATCTCCTGATCTTTGTTTACAATTGAAGTAATATTTTTAGTAGCCATTTTTGGATAAAGCATATTAGTATTTATCGTCCCTATGTTTTCCGATGTTCCAAGTCGATTCGTATTTTCGTTATTAATGATATACGTTTTTGCCTCTGCGTTTGAAGTTATAGATGAAACGAGCGTAATTGTTGTTAATCCTGTAATCGTATATTGAAGTAACTTTTTCATTATGAAGCTCCTTTATGTTTTATTTATTAAATTCAATATATATTGTTAATTGATTATTTACAACACTCTGAATATTACTTTGCGGTGTACCGCAAAGTAATATTTTTTGTTGAATTTTTCTAATACCAACTGTAATACCTTGATATAAAAGGATTAACTAGCATTTTTAACTTTTTATTAACATACTATTATTTGTTCAATTGTCACAAATAACAAAACCCTCTATGCATTATATTTTGCATAAAGGGCTTGTCATTATAATTTTGCTATGAAGTTTTTGGCAACCTTCAGTTCGTATTGATCACATAAATCTATCATTGATGCCAAATCAACTGAATATGGCATTTCACTGATAATTTCATCTAACTTTAGCGGTACTTCTGTATGGATAGCTGCAAGTTGATGGGAAAGCTTTAAAGCATCTGCTGCTTCATTAATTTTATTTTGCTGACCTTTCGGAAGTTCTTCTATATGTTCAAGTACACCTTCAACACTGCCATATGTCTGAATTAATTTAAGTGCTGTTTTTTCTCCAATACCCTTTACACCAGGATATCCATCAGCAGTATCACCCATAAACGCTTTAACATCAATTAATTGCTTTGGCTGAATTTGATATTCTTCGATAAATCGAGTTTTATCATATTTATTGTAAATATTAAATCCTTTTTTTGTTAACCATACTTCTATATGATTATCTAGTATTTGAAGTAAATCACGATCACCACTAATTACTTTTATATCATATGTGTTATCTAGTGCATGTGCTAATGTGCCAATGACATCGTCGGCTTCAAAATTTTGTATGCCAATATTATGAAATCCGAGTTGTCTTGAGATTTCCTGCACCATATCAAATTGAGGAATCAACTCTTCTTGTGGTGCTGGACGATGGGCTTTATAGTTAGGGTCGATTTCGTTTCTGAATGTTTTAGCCCCCATATCCCAACAGACTATTACATGATGGGCATCGATGTCATGAATCGCACTTACAACATGTCTTACAAATCCTTGAACCCCATTTGTAGGTATGCCTTGCGAATTTTTCATATAGTTTTTGTGTAGACTTGTAGCAAAGAAGTGACGAAAAAGCAAAGCCATTCCATCAACGATTAATAAATTGTTCATTTTTGTTCTCCAGTTTCGATTTGATTTGGATATTTTGACACCCACTCGGAATAACTACCTGCATATACTTTTACATTTTGGTCTAATGTCTTGAGAGCGACATATAAAGGTGTAGCGCTTAAGCCTGAACCACAATAAATAATGCTTTCTTTTCCTAAAACATTTTTGAATACTTCTCGTAGTGCCTCACTTTTTTTCGGCAAACCATCTGCATACACTTCACTAAAAGGAATATTGATTGCTGTCGGAATATGGCCTGCAATTTTATCCATCGGTTCAACTTCGCCAACATAGCGTTCATGAGCACGCGCATCAATAAGTACAACATCATGTTGAGGCGCCTTAATTAAGCTTTGGATATTATTACAGAAAGTGATGATCTCTTTATTAAAATTTTTGTTTAAATCTCTATTTGCTAATTCTTTATTCATTTCCACCGCCATTTCGTACTCTTTGACGGTGGAATTATAAAATTTAACTGTAGCATGCTGTTTTTCTTCAAATGAATCTTTAGTCGATTTCTTAAACAGTTTCAAATCTTCATAACCTTCCTGAATAAGAAAACATTCAATACCCACAAGATGACAGAGAAATACAAATCGAGTGCCATAAAAACTATTGCGATTATCATATCCTATTATCAACTTACCTTGAGCAATTGATTCCACAATATCAATGAAATCATTTAAATCAGGTAATGGATGTCGTCCACCAGATATTGGATTGTTACCCATTAAGAATGAATGAATATACTCTGCTCCTTCAATTCTTTCTTCATAATAGTTTTGAATACTTTGTGCTAAATTGTCCATTATACCTCGACAATCAAATAATACTGCATCATTATTTTGTACCAGTTTATAAGCTTCTTGTTCTGTTATCCATATTTTCATGACTTACACCTCTATTTTTTGAATCGCTTCTGAAACTTCTTCTTTTAAAGTATGGTCAATTTTTTGTTGCATTTTTTCGTGCATTGTTTGATGTATCATTTTATTTTTTTCTTCAATATAATTAGACAATTTTATTGCATTGTCGTCAATAAGCATCAAGATTTCATTTTCATACATATCAATTAATTTAATTAGCATTTGTATCGTTTTTTGGTGTATTTCATCGTACAGTTCAATTTTCAGTGTCTGATTCATCAACTGTTTCTGCTTAATATTTGCTAAGCTTAATGTATGAATTTCATCAGTGAGCTTACTAATACTTACGTCATTAGGATTTAGTAATTGTTCTTTATATTGTAAATCTTCATAAATCTCTTGTTGTTCTAATTGCTTCGATAATACTTGACTTACCTGATTGAAGTTCAATTGTACGCCCTTATTTAATCTCGGCATAATCAAATATAAGTCTTCATTTAACTTTTGCTGAACAGCATGTAAATAGCTCTGTTGTACTTTAGACAAATCTGAAGAAGTATTGATTTGTTCTTTTAAGACGTCATACAGCTGTATTTTCATCTTATCTTTAAGATATGTTGTTTGTTCTGTCAATATATCCTTTACCGATCGTATTACATTATCTTTTACATTTAAATCGATTGGACCATTGGCTAACCACTCTTTGTAATACTGATTTCTAATTTGTATTTGATTTTCGTACTGATCAAAATCATTTACAAGTGCTTTTGCTTTTTCGTATAAAACAGATGTCTGGTGATTAATTTGCTTGATTTTCTGTTGTTTACTTGTTGTGGTTACAAAGTGTTCAATTGCTGATTTAAATATAGTAAATTTTTCATCGTAAGCTTTTAATGAATTTCGACTTGATACTGGATAAATTGGATCATCAATTTTTAAAGTTTGTAATTCACCCCTTAAATAATCAATAACCGAATTTAATTCTTGATCATCTTTTGCTAAATCTACCGCATTAATAACAAAGAAATTCTGACTATCTTCGTTTATGATTTCTACTTCATTTAAATAAGAAAGAAATGCTTTGTCTTTTTCAGTATAGACGTGATTGTAATATGAAACATAGATTAATAAATCGCTATCAGCAATAATTTCTGTCGTTTCTTTTGTATGACGGCTATTCGTACTACCTGTGCCTGGTGAATCAATAATAATCTTATCTTTTAGAAAATCATTTTTTATACCTAACGTTATTTTCTGTACAAATGCAGCGTGTGCATCAACAGCAGTATACTGTTTTATTTCGTCATCATTCACTTCGATTGTTGCATGATTCTCTAAATACTGTGCATATAAATCATAATTTTGAATAATCGCTTCTGCAAAATTTCTGTTCTGTGCATTTAACTGATTAAGTTTTCCTTTAAATCGTTTAATCCATTGACTAATTGTAGGTACATCAATTGTTGAAGTTAACATCATGTCATTTAATGATTTCAATATGTCTTTTTCCAACTTAAATGTGACATAATTCTTATCACCATATTGAATCTCAGTAATTGAAGCTGTCGTTGGATTCGGGGAAGATATTAATATTTCTTCTTTTAAAAGAGCATTAATCATCGCACTTTTACCTGCACTAAAAGCACCAAATACAACAATTTTAGTTATATTTTTATTCAATCGTTCAATTTGTGCATTTACTTTCTCTATATCAGTCTTGAAGTACGTAACATCAGACAAATGTTGCAGAATTGATTTGCTTAGATTCAGATTCTCATTTGCAGTAGTCGGTACTTTAGTAATTTTTGAAATTTCTATAGGTTTTTCATCAAGCATTTCAAATGTTACATATTTTCTATCAATTAATTTATCTACTGATTCATCAACATGAATATAGTAGTGTAAATAGTTTTTAGTAGTAATTGATTTTAATAATGATTCATTCTCAAAATATTCATCAAACTTCACAGTTTCCTTACTATTTTCATTATTTGTATTTAAAATGGACATATTTATATTTTTTATGAACTGATCATGCCAATTCTTTTGCTGATTAACAATCATACGTTCAATGAATAATTTTAATTCATCTGAATAGATTAATACATAATCATTTGTGATAGATGTCTGTTGCTTTATTAACTGCTTAACATAATCTTGTGAAATATTAAAAACAAGTTCATTAATTATATTTGGATAACTTAAGTATTTTGAGAATTGACCATAATATTCTTTAAGCTGAAATGTAATTTGTTTCTCAATTAATGCATTCAGTGATCTAACAACTGTTGCCACTTTTTCATCCTGAATCGCTAGTAATTTTGCTTTTTTACCAAAAAGTCCTGGTACTTTATAGTTATCTGCAAATGTTTCGAGCATCTCACGATTTTTCTCGCGCATTTCAAAGGGCATTAAATAAGCATTTTTTATAATATCCTTCACACCATTTAACAATAACTGTGTGTTATTGGCATCTGCTAATATAGATTGTTCAGCGTTCATCGCTACATTTGCACTTGCTTTCTGATAGGCAGTATCAATTTCGTCTTCTTCAACATTTATTGTAGCCAGTAAATTCGTTTTAATTTCATTCAGATAATGTATTTGTGTCGATTCAATATAAGCTATCATGCGTTCAAAATAATGCGCTTTGTTTGTTTCTACAATGTGTGCATAGCGCTCCATTAATGGAATCACATTATCAATTTCATTATTAACACTATCATAAATTGATGTATATAAAATATGCTCAATCTTAAGTTGCCAACGTTCAATATTATCATTTATAGCAGTTTTAAAATCTTCAAATGATAATTCTTCTTCCTGATGTTTATCAATCTGATTTATTATCAACACGACTGGGACGTTTAATTGATTTAATGCTCTAATTTGATCAAAGTTTTTTTCTGAATTTACATGATTATACTCAACCGTATAAAAAACCAGGTCACTAATAAGTAAAAATTTCATTGTACTTGCTTCATGGTTTTTAAATGTTGCATCAATTCCTGGAGTATCCTGAATAACGGTACCATTATCAAATAGATGAGAAGATTTTTTGATTTCAACGGATTCTATTTTATGGTTAAGTGTATTTACTCTTTTTATATCTTCATATTGATTTAAATCACTATATGTATGATTATCAAGATTGATGCGTACATTTTCAGTGTCACTGATAATAATCTGAGCCGTATTACTTGTAGTAGGAACTGGGGAACTCGGTAAAATATTCTCATTGAATATATGATTTATTAAAGATGATTTCCCTGAAGAAAAGTGACCAATAAAGCTGATCACAACTTGATCCTGATGCACTTTCTTAATAATTTCATTGATTTGTTCCACTAAAATCACATTGTTTGACTTCTCTACTTCTTTTTTTAATTGATATAATTGCTTGATTTGTTCATGATGTTTCATAACATACCTCATTCATATATATTTATTTGTGAAATTTTTAACGAAAATAAAAAAGTGTGATATTTATCACATTAATAAACTTTGTACTCTATTATTATAAAGAAAGAAAAGCTATTAAGAAAGGGTGTTCATTATGGCAGAAGATAAAAATTTAAATCAATCACATGATCCGATTCAGGTTAATGAAGAAGTTCATCACGATTTAGATTTGAGAGGCACAATGGCGTCAGTATTATTTTTAGGCGCTGTGTTTGTAGTAACATGGTTTGCAATTTTTATATTATTTTTAGAACGTGTATAGGAGGGGAATATTTTGCATAAGTTAGAGAAAATTTGGCTTGGATTAGGTATGGGATCACTTGTTTTATTCTTAGGTATTATTTTTGTTTCTGCAATACATAGCGGTCACGAGCCAATCGCCAGTGGACGAGAATTTGTCGATCCAGAATTAATTGATAAACATGAAGTATTCAGCAAACCAGGATTACATAAAGTTGATGGTAAAGATTGGGATTACGAATTAGTATTTGTGGTTTCTGCATTTAACTTCAATCCAGGTGAAGTTGAAATTCCAAAAGGTTCAAAAGTAAAGATTATCGCAACAAGTCGCGATGTTGTTCACGGCTTCGAAATTGCTCAAACAAACGTTAACATGATGATAGAACCAGGACACATCTCAACATTCGTCAAAACATTTGATAAAAAAGGTGAATACCTATTATTATGTAACGAATACTGTGGTACTGGTCATGCAGACATGAAGTCAAACATTAAGGTGGTAGATAAGAAATGAACGCATTCAAATTAGATAGCGGCGTATTTGACGATCGCTCTACTTATAGAAACCATCATGCCGAAGAAATGGCAGAACGTGTAGAAATGGACCGTAAAGATGGTAAATTAATAATGGCACATATGTATGTCGCAATTGTGTGTTTAATCATCGGTGGATTAGCAGGTCTTCTACAAACATTAGTACGTTCTGGACAATTAAAATTACCTGCAGGAATCGGTTATTATCAAATCTTAACTGTTCATGGTATTATTTTAGCTTTAGTATTAACAACATTCTTTATTATGGGATTCCAGACAGCTGCAGTAATCCGTACTTGCGGTAAACTTTCACCATTACAAAGAAAATTAGTTTGGTTAGGATTCTGGGTAATGTTAATCGGTACTGCAATGGCAGCAACGATGGTATTACTTAATAAAGCTACAGTCTTATATACATTCTATGCTCCTCTGAAAGCGCATGTAATCTTCTATGTTGGTATGGCATTAGTCGTTGTAGGTTCTTGGATTTCTGCAGCTGGACAAATCATGCGCTATGCACAATGGAGAAAAGAACATAAAGGATTAAAATCTCCTTTATTAGCTTATATGGCAACAATCAACAATGTTATGTGGATCGTATGTTCTATCGGTGTTGCAGCAACAGTTTTATTACAAATGATTCCTTGGTCATTAGGTTTAGTTGAACGTATCGATGTATCACTTAGCCGTACGCTATTCTGGTACTTTGGACATGCATTAGTTTATTTCTGGTTATTACCAGCATATATGTCTTGGTATGCAGTCGTTCCAAAAATTATCGGTGCAAAAGCATTTAGTGATAACTTAGCACGTATGAGTTTTATGTTATTCTTATTCTTCTCAATTCCAGTTGGTATTCACCATCAGTTAACTGAGCCTGGTATTGATGTAACATGGAAATATGTACAAGTTGTATTAACATTCATGGTCGTTATTCCTTCATTAATGACTGCATTTAGTTTATTTGCAACATTTGAAGCGTATGGAAGAAAAGTTGGTACTAAAGGATTATTTGGATGGATTAAAACATTACCTTGGAATGATGCACGTTTCGTATTACCATTCATCGGAATGGCAGCATTTATTCCTGGTGGAGCTGGTGGTTTAGTTAACGCTTCAGCTCAAATGAACCAAGTCGTACATAATACTATCTGGATTACAGGTCACTTCCATTTAACAGTAGCAACAGCAGTTATCTTAACGTTCTTTGGTACAATGTACTGGTTAATTCCACATGCTACTGGGCGTGTAATGACAAAAGCAATCAATAGATTAGCAATTATTCAAGGTGTTATGTGGGCAATTGGTATGTCAATCATGTCTGGCGCAATGCACTACATCGGATTATTTGGGGCGCCACGTCGTTCTACTTATTCTGAATATGGTGGTTCAAAAATTGCAGCTGAGTGGATTCCTTACCAGGTAATGCAAGCAGTTGGAGGTACAATTTTATTTATCTCTATCATCTTAGTAGTTATCGTGTTCATTCAGTTAGCTTTCTTTGCTCCTAAAGGATATGAAGCATTCCCAGTTTCTGAAGCAATGGATGAAGCAGCACCTGCTTATAAATTCGTTGAAAACTGGAAATTCTTAATTATCGTTACGATTGCATTAATTTTAGTAGCGTATACAGTACCTATCGGACAAATGTTTATGGATCCACCTCCTGGTGCTAAAGGTATGGGTGAAGGAAAACTTTGGTAAAATTAAAACATCAAGCTTTCGCTTGATGTTTTTTTATTTTTATATTCATTATTTCTCACTATTAATTTCATCTATTATTTCTTTAATCGCTTTAAAACTTTCTTTTTTTAATCCAAAATCAAACGTATTATTGATTACCATCAGTTCATCAAAACGATACGTTTCATATAATTTTTTAATTTCATATTTAACATCTTCTTTTATTCCAATAAAATAACGTCCTCTATTCTTCTCGATGATCCGTAAATCCTCTTCACTATAATCATTTTTATTAACCTGTTCTATTGAAGGAATGACAGTATCTCTACCTTTAGTAACATTTAATAACCAATGATCTAATATACGTTTTTGCATATCTTTTTCATCTTTATCTTTTACAACAATGATAAATGTACAAAATATCGTATATGCGCATTTCATAAATGCATTAGGAATAAACCCCTGTTGATAAATTTTTATTGCACTGTCTCGATATTTATCACTGATAAAATTACCGAAAACAAAACCTACCCCTAATTTTGCAGCCCTTTTAGCACCATTATCAGTTAACCCTAACGTAAAAATATCTGGATGATTTTTAATTCTCGGTCCGGCTTTAACTCCTCGATAGTGATGTTCTATAGGTAAAGTGTTACGCATAAATCCTAAAAACTCTTCTAGCATTCTATCGTATGCTTTTACCTTACTGACGTTACCATCTGTTAAGGCTTTTCTCGTAATTTCACTTCCACCTGGAGAATTTCCTAGGCCAATTGTCACACGACCAGGAAACATCGCTTCTAGTAAATTTGCATTTTCAGCGATCTTATAAGGACTATATTGCGGTAAAAGAATACCTGCAGAACCTATGTTTATCGTAGTAGTGACTGATAATAATCGAGTCATAAGAATTTCTGGTGAATTGCTAATTAATCCTGTCGTATTATGATGTTCAGCAACAAAATAACGATCATAATTTAATTTTTCTGCAAATTGAACGAGTTCTATCGTATGTGCCAATGCATCCCCTGGCGTTTCTCCACGTGCCATGGGTACTTGATCTAATATACTTAATTTCAATGTATTTTCACCTTCTTTTCAATATATTTATCATAAACAAAAAACCACACAAAACATATATTTATGCTTAGTGTGGTTAAATTTATTTAAAGGTTTGTCGACAGCCTCTTTTATCTCTCGCCCCAATATTGATAATAGGTACATTCAATGTATCCATTAAATAATTTTCGACGTTTTGTCGCTTTTTTGCCAACCAATACTTCAAAAGTCTTTAAACTTGTCAAAATATATAGTGACCATTTAGGATTTTTTTCAATCAGTTCTCCTAAATACGTATACATTGCTTCCACTTCTGCTCTCTCACCGATACGTTCGCCATACGGTGGATTACCCACGATTGCACCCTTTTCACTGTTTAACGTAAGATCATGAACATTCATTTGTTTAAATTCAATGATATCTCCAAAACCTACTTCAATCGCATTATTACGCGCAATTTCAACCATATTCGGATCAATATCACTTGCTGTAATCGATATTTCTTTATCATATTCAGCAACATCTTCTGCCTTAACACGTTCTTCATCGTACATACCTTCAGGAATGATATCCCAGTTTTCACTCACAAAATCTCTGTTAAATCCTGGTGCAATATTTTGAGCAATCATTGCTGCTTCAATTGCAATGGTTCCTGAACCACAGAAAGGATCAATAAATGGTGTATCTCCTTTCCAGTTAGATAACAATACAAGTGCAGCTGCTAACGTTTCTTTCATCGGTGCTTCACCTTGTGCGAGACGGTATCCACGTTTATGTAATCCGGCTCCTGAAGTATCGATTGTAAGTAATACTTCATCTTTAAGAATCGCAACTTCAACTTTATATAATGCGCCATCTTCACGTAACCATCCTTGCTGATTGTGGGCTTTTTTTAGACGTTCAACAATTGCTTTCTTTACAATTGCCTGGCAGTCAGGTACACTGAATAACTTTGATTTTAAACTTCTACCCTGAACTGGAAAACTTCCATTTTCACTTATATAATTTTCCCACGGTATATTTTTTGTCTGTTCAAACAACTGTTCGAAAGTTGTTGCATAGAAACGTCCGACAACAAGTTTAACGCGATCTGCGCTGCGTAACCAAAGATTTGATTTAACGATTGCGCGTGCATCACCCTGATATAATACACGTCCATTTTCTGTTGTTGTTTCATATCCTAGGGCCTGAACTTCTTTCGCTGCAACAGCTTCCATCCCCATAGGTGTAGTGGCTAGTAATTGATACATAATTTCCTCCAAGTTTACATAATACTTTTATAGTAGAATGTAATGTTTATTAATTCCATTGTAACACGATAAATACGTTCAATAAATAAAAAAAGTCCCCCATTATAAATGGAGGACATCTAGAAAGATATCTCTATAAGCCATGTTCTGTTCCTTAGTACTGCAAATGAGCCTAGATACTCTCGTACGCCGGTGATAATCATCTGTCTGTATTTTCATACCTCTTCTATACGTTCATTTCCGCTAGAAAAGTGCTCCTACCAAATTTGGATTGCTCACTCGAGGGGTTTACCGCGTTCCACCTTTTCTATTTCTAGAAAAGCTACGTCACTGTGGCACTTTCAAGTTACTCAGACCATATCTAAGACTTAGGTCTATTCACTGCCGTCAAATTAATGCCCTGGCTTATTGTTTCACCAGGCACGATCACTACAGCCATCTCAGGCATGTGTGAGCATGGACTTTCCTCTATACAAAGTATAGCGATTATCCGAGATATCTTTTAACATTATTAAATTATAACATCAAATGCATTGAATTGCGATGGCTATTATTTACCGAACACTGCTTTTTCAAGATTAGAAATACGTTTTAATAAATCGTAGTTATTCGGTGTTTGTTGCTGATGATCACTTCTACCTGTTGCAACACGCATACGAAGGTTTTCAATTTCACGTTTCAATTTTGAATTTTCATCAGAAAGCTTTAATAATTGATTGTTCATGTCTGCCATCTTTTGATAGTCTTCTATCACTTCATCTAGAAAACTATCTACATCTTCCGGTTTAAAACCACGTACCATCGTTCTTTCAAATTCTTTTTCATAAATATCTTTTGCAGATAATTTTAAATTCATTTCTGACATAATAACACCTCTAATTTTCTTGTTCTCTCATATATTCATCTATAAAATCTGATAAGTCGAAAAAACTGATACTATCCATAGTATATTGATTTTCTACCATAAAATCAATGAGCGTTCTTTTGAAGAATTTAGGACTTGCTTCATGCTCTTCGTCATAAAATAATAAAGTACCTTCAGTATTATCCAAAATGAATTGATTCGCCTGACTAAACATATATCCACCTTTATAAGTATCCTGAAACACACTATTTATATAATCTGCTTTACTGATAATCTGTTGATAGTATAGTTGATTTTCTTCATTCCATTTTTCTGTGTGACTTAAAAATGGCGTGATAATACCCAATTTAATATCATATTGTTTTTTTAATCGAATCGTTACTTCAGCTGCCCATAATTCCGTACCTAGATTCCCCTGGATAATGACCCATTTAAGACCTTCTTCAATATATGATTTAATTTTATCCTGAAGGAAGAGTTTTATATATCGTACTTCAGGCTGATTATTTTTAAAAATACCAATCTCATACGGTTTATATCCAGTTATATATAAAGTCTTCATTACTATATCCTTAAACTTTTCCTATTACTCTGTTGATATATTGAAGATCATGATTGACTGCTTTAAATTTGTCGATAAAAATTTTTTTACTCGTCTTATCAAAAAAACAATCGACAGATAACTCACGGATATATAGAATCATTAATGATAATTTCTTTTCATTCATTAAAGGTAAAGATAATATCTCTTCTTTATAATTATTTAATTGATTTAAATTTGCATCTACTTGTTCAGTAAATGGTTGTACATCAATAACAAAGTTAAACAGTTCACCATTTTTTGCGCTATGAAAGTACTGATCAATCTGTTGCATATTTTCAATTAAACTTTTAATACAATTTTGTAACATTTAACTACTCCTTTCACAAGTTGTGTTAAACTCATTGTATATGAAAAAATAAGACATCACAATTAGGATGAATAAAATGGTCAATTATCCAAATGGTAAGCCTTCTAAGTCTTTAGACTTAGTTACAAATACTATAAATAATAGTAAAATTGAATATGGAAAACGTGGTATGAAATTTGAAGATGAAATCGACAACAGCAATCGATATTATCTCCAAAACGATCTGGCAATTATACATAAAAAACCGACACCGATTCAAATCGTAAAAGTAGATTATCCGAAACGTTCGAAAGCAGTAATCAAAGAGGCTTATTTCAGACGTGCATCAACAACTGACTATAATGGCATATATAATGGTAAGTATATTGATTTTGAAGCTAAAGTTACCCAAAATAAAACGAGTTTTCCACTGATCAATATACACCAGCATCAAGTTTCACATATGCATCAAGTTTATCGTCATGGCGGTATCGTCTTTATTTTAATTTGCTTTTCCAGTCTTGAAGAAGTATATTTATTACCGTTCGAAAATTTTTATCATTATTGGCAAAGATACAAAGACGATGAAAAGAAATCTATTCAGTTAAAGGAAATTAAAAAAGATGGTATATTGATACCATATACATATCGTCCTAGAATTGACTATTTAAAAGCAATACAATCACTATATTCTATTTAAGATTAATGAGAGAGAGGATTTAAGAATGGCTAAAAAGAAAAAAAGTTTAAAGAAAACGATCTTACAAGTTGTAGGCGTGCTTGTCGCATTATTTACAACGATGGTCGTTGCTGGTATGCTACTGTTTCTATATTATGCATACAATGCTCCAAAATTTAATGAGTCAGCATTACGTGATCAATTACCGACTAAAATTTATGATAAAGATAATAATTTAGTAACCATATTATATATGGGACAAAAACGTGAGAAAGTTAAGTTTGCAGATATTCCAGATACGATGCGCGATGCTGTACTTGCTACTGAAGACAATCGTTTCTATGAACATGGTGCATTAGACTTTAAACGATTAACCGGTGCAGTATTTAAGAATTTTACTGGTGGATTTGGTTCGCAAGGTGCTTCAACATTAACACAACAAGTAGTTAAACGTTCTTTCTTAACAGATCAAAAATCTATTGAACGTAAAGCACAGGAAGCCTACCTATCTTATCGATTAGAACAAGAGTATGATAAAAATCAGATTTTTGAGATGTATATGAATAAAATTTATTATTCTGATGGTATCTATGGTGTTAAAACAGCAGCTAGATATTATTTTAATAAAGATTTAGATCAATTATCACTTGCTGAGTCTGCTTATTTAGCTGGACTTCCTCAAGTTCCTAACACGTATAATTTATATGATCATCCAGAAGCTGCAGAAAAACGTAAAGATACTGTTTTATATTTAATGAATCGTCATAAACGTATCTCTAAAGCTGAAATGGAACAGGCGCAAGCTGAAGACTTATCAAAAAATTTAGTACCTAGAACAGCTGCACAACGTCAAAATATAGAAGAAAATGATCCGAAATATGCATCATACGTCAATGTAATAAAACAAGAATTAAAAAATAATAAAGAATTTCAAGGCAAATCATTAAGTGATGTGTTAACTAGCGGATTAAAAATTTATACAAACATGGACAATAATGCACAGATTTCACTGCAAAACAATGTTGATAACATGAATATCTATAAAAACAAATATCAACAAGCAGCATCAACGATTGTTGATACACAAACTGGTGCACTTGTTGCAATAAGTGGTGGGCGTAATTTTACAGACGTCGTTGATCGAAACCTTGCAACAGACGTACATCCTGTTGGTTCAACAATCAAACCATTCTTAAGTTATGGTCCAATTGTCGAAAATGAACAATGGGCAACAAATCATAAAATACAGGATGAATCAGAATACGATATAAATGGTATCAAATTTAAAAACTATGATACGCAAAACCACGGCGTTGTAACAATGCGTGATGCTATCCGTCGTAGTTTAAATATACCGGCATTAAAAATCTTCCAGGAAGTAAAAAAAGAAGCTGGTAATGATGCATCTTATGAATTTGCCAAAAATGTTGGATTAGAATATCAATCAAAAGATTTAGGTCCTGCTGAAGCTTTAGGTGGATCATCTTCTGAGTTCTCTCCTACTCAAATGGCAAGTGCATTCTCTACTTTTGGTAATGGTGGTACATACAACAAAGCGCATGCTATTCGAAAAGTTGTGACACAAGATGATGAAACGATTAAGTTTGACACAGTTTCTGAAAAAGCGATGGAAGACTATACGGCATATATCGTAACGGATATGTTAAAAGGATCATTTGAACCTTTAGGTACAGCTTATGGTAGTAGTATTCCAGGTCTTACACTTGCAGCTAAAACAGGTACAGGTACGTATGGCAATGAAACGTATGAAAAATACAATTTACCTGACAATGCTGCAAAAGATGTCTGGATTGTAGGGTATTCACCACGATATACTATGTCTGTTTGGATGGGGTTCACTAAACTTGCTGAAGGCGGTGCTAATTCATTCGTTGGTCCTGAAGAGCAAGCATTACCAAAATCTTTATTTAAACAAGTAATGAGTGAAATCAGTCCAATAGATGGTCAGGATTTTGCAATGCCTGATTCAGTTGAAAAAATCGGTACAGATGTTAAAGTAAAAGGTCAACAAGATAATAATGATGTTTTAACAGGAAAAAATGATAATTCATCTACTACAGAGTCAGACTCAACGACAACTTTTCCTACAGGTTCTTTAGATGAGCAAACTGAGGCAGCGCGTAATAACAATGAACGTGCTGCTGAAGCTGCTAAGAGAGCCTTAGAAGAAGCAGAACAGGCAGAACAGGATGCGAAGAATCAAATCAATAACCAGTCATCTAGCAACTCTGAAAAAAAAACTTCTAATTCAAAAGACAAGAATAAAAACAACACCACTGAGGTTGTAACAGAAAATATACCTACTACAATGGAAAGAAGAACAGCTGAAACTGTTCCATCTAGCCAATCTGCAGATCAAAAAGCTGCCGCTGACTTGAAAGCAGCGAGTGATAAAGCTGCTGCTGACTTAAAAGCTGCAAGTGATAAAGCTGCTGCTGATTTAAAAGCCGCAAATGAACGGGCAGCACAAAATTTAGGTCAATAAAAAAGAAGCGAAACAATAATGTTATCGCTTCTTTTTTATGCTTTTTATCGCAATTAACTTATTGATTTCAACAAGCATTGTCTTCATTTGCTGATAACCCATAAAATGATGTTTACGCTGTTCAATATACTTTATACGTTCAATAAAATTTAAAGGTCCTATTTGAATGCTATCAGCTTTAAGTTCAACATTGGGTTCTAAATCATTTAATGTTCTCATTAAATACAGTAATCCTTCATAATATTCATCAAGTAATTTTATTGCATCAATACTATTTAATGTTCTATTTCTACTGTGCTGATCAATTTGTTCTTCCAGTTCACTCATTCTCTCTTTCATGATACAACCACCTTATGACGTTTCTTACCTTCTCTGCAATCCTTTAACAATGGACATTCAAGACATTTCGGATTGCGCGCTGTACAATGATATCGGCCAAAGAAAATTAATTGATGATGCGTTTTGTTCCATCGTTCTCTCGGAATCTTATTACATAATGTTGCTTCAACCTGCTTTACATTATCTTTCCATTTACATATACCAAGTCTCTTAGATACACGTTCTACATGCGTATCAACAGCAAGTGCAGGAATTCCAAACGCTACAGATACGACTACATTGGCAGTCTTTTGACCAACACCTGGTAATGCAACAAGTTCAGCATGTGTCTGCGGAACTTTTCCATCATATTTATCTATTAAAATACGACATAATGCCTGAATATTTTTTGCTTTATTCTTATATAAACCGATTGAGCGAATATCATCCATTAGCTCCTCAATCGGAACATTTATATAATCTTCTGGTGTTTTGTATTTTTGAAATAACGTTCTAGTTACTTTATTGACGAGAACATCTGTACATTGTGCCGATAATAATACAGCAATTGTTAATTCAAATGGATTGTCATGAACAAGTTCACATTCAGCATCAGGAAACATTTCATCAATAACATCTAACATTTCTAAAGTTTTCTTCTTACTTATCATATGGATTCTCTCCGTTCACCCAATCAAAAACAGGAATATCAGGTACAGTTTTAGATAGCGTTTTTGACGGCTTATATTCATTACTTACTATTTTTGATTCATCAATCGTCTTAACATTACGTTTTTTCCAGTTCAGTAATATTCGATCGATATATTTAATACTCAGTTTATTATGACTGCTTGCTTCGTTTAAAGCTGTAATAATTAGTGACGCAGAATGTCGATCGGTATCTATCCAATGAGAAATTGTCTCAATTTCTATGGGTGTTAAAGGACGTGCAAATGTTGCTTCAAAACGTTCAAATATTTCTTTAAAACTCGTTTGTCGTACATTGACATCGTTAATTTTTTCTTGTTCTTCTTGTAATCTTAATAATTGCGATTCTAAAGGTGTTAAATCGTAACGTTCTTCAAAAGATACGTCATCATATTTTTTAACATCAATTTTTATAAAATCTTTACTGATTAAGTTTTGTAATATTAACATCACTTGTGCCTTGTCAATGCTCATCGCATTGCTAATTGTCTCAAACGAAGGTAAACTATGCTCATTTGATAATTCTATAATTTTCATGATCATGATGAGTTCAGTTTCACTCATCCCAAGTTGATGATATTGTTCAAAAAGAACACGAGGAATGATGATATCTTGTTTAAATATACTCATTGTCTCCTCCTTATTGATAGAAAAATCGTACAGATATAAAATTATATCTATACGATTTAATATTATAAATCTATATTAACTTAATTAATTATGGATATAAACGATTCAGTAGTCGTGGGAAAGGACTCGTTTCACGAACGTGTTCTACGCCTGAAAGCCATGCTACTGTTCGTTCTAAACCTAATCCAAAACCAGAGTGTGGTACACTACCGTATTTACGTAAATCAGTGTAATAACTATA
Organism: Macrococcoides goetzii; assembly: GCF_002742385.2. Classification (GTDB taxonomy): domain Bacteria; phylum Bacillota; class Bacilli; order Staphylococcales; family Staphylococcaceae; genus Macrococcoides; species Macrococcoides goetzii. Next base: position 454,883 of record NZ_MJBI02000001.1, on the reverse strand, counting down.
TGCTGCTGGATCTAAGCCATGTTCCTTAATACGTGATTGAATTAATTCAAGATCCCAAATACGTTCAGAACCTCCAATAATTTCACCGTACCCTTCTGGTGCAATTAAGTCAGCACATTTAACCGTTCCTTCTTCTTCAGGATTAGGCTGCATATAGAATGGTTTGATACCTGTTGGATAGTTTAAAATAAATACAGGTAAATCGTAGTGATTAGCAATTGCTGTTTCATGCGGTGCACCGAAATCATCGCCCCACTCAATATCATCAAATCCTTGTTCTTTTAAGAATTGAATCGCATCCGTATACGTAATACGCGGGAACGGTGCTTTTACTTTTTCTAATTTCTCAGTGTCACGACCTAATAATTTTAAGTCTAATTGACAGTTCTTAAGGACTGACTGAACAATATATGAAACATATTGTTCCTGAACTTCTAAACTATCTTCATGCTCGTAAAATGCCATTTCCGGTTCAATCATCCAGAACTCGATTAAGTGTCGACGTGTTTTAGATTTTTCTGCACGGAATGTAGGACCGAATGAAAATACTTTACCGTGTGCCATCGCTGCCGCTTCCATATAAAGTTGTCCTGATTGGCTTAAGAACGCATCTTCTTCAAAATATTTCGTTGCAAATAATTCGCTTGTGCCTTCTGGTGCAGATCCTGTTAAGATTGGTGGATCAATCTTTGTAAATCCATTGTCGTTAAAGAACTCATATGTCGCACGTATAATTTCATTTCGAATTTTCATTACCGCATGCTGACGTTTAGAACGTAACCATAGATGACGATGATCCATTAAGAAGTCTGTACCATGTGCTTTCGGTGTAATAGGATAGTCCACTGATTCATGAATCACTTCTATGCCTGTCACTTCCATTTCATAACCGAAATCTGAACGTTCATCTTCTTTAATTACACCAGTGATATATAAAGATGTCTCCTGCGTAATACCTTTTGCAACTTTAAATAATGCTTCACCAACTGATTCTTTTACGACTACTGCTTGCATAAAACCAGTTCCATCACGTAACTGAAGGAATGCAATTTTACCGCTTGATCGTTTATTTAAAATCCATGAACCGATTGTTACTTCTTTACCTACATATTTACTCGCTTGATTAATCGTTATTTTTGTCATATTTATTTCTCCATTTTCTCTTCTACGAATTCTTTAATGCGTTTAATCGCTTCATGCATTGAATCTAAGTCCGTCGCATAGCTTAAACGAATATTATTTGGTGAACCAAAACCTGATCCAGGAACTACCGCAACTAATTTTTCTTCTAATAATGCAGTCACAAAGTCCTCTGTATTTTCATATCCACAAAGTTTTACTGTTTCACTTACATTAGGATATAAGTAGAATGCACCTTTTGGTTTAATACATTGAATGCCTGGTATCTCCATCAGTTTAGGATAAATCTCATCAAGACGACTTTTGAATATACCATTCATTTCATTTAAGAATGTTTTATCACCATTGTATGCTTCAACAGCTGCCCATTGAGAAGGTGTTGTCGGGTTACTTGTAGAGTGACTTGATAAATCCGTCATCGCTTTAATTAATTTTGCATCTCCACAAGCATAACCGATACGCCAGCCTGTCATAGAATGACTCTTTGAAACACCATTGATTACAACTGTTAATGCTTTGATGTCATCATTAAAGCTAGCGATACTCACATGTTCACCATCGTACACAAGTGTTTCATAAATTTCATCTGATACTACGACAATATTATTTTCTACTGCCCAGTCTGCAATTTGTTGTAATTCTTCTTTCGTGTAAACCATTCCACTTGGATTACTAGGTGATGTTAAGACAAGTGCTTTTGTTTTGTCTGTTTTCACTTTATTTAGCGCATCGATAGTAACTTTATATTCAGTTGTTTCGTCACTATCAGCATAGATAACTTTACCGCCAGCTAATATTACTTGTTCAGGATAGCTTACCCAATAAGGAATTGGGACAATTACTTCATCTCCCTCATCAAGTAATGCCTGAAATAAATTGTAAAGTGCATGTTTGGCACCACTTGCTACCATAATTTCATTTAATCCATAATCTAAATTATTATCATCTTTTAATTTCTTTTGAATTGCTTCTTTAAGTTGTTTCATTCCACCAGATGGCGTGTATTTCGTTGCACCATTTTGAACGGCTTCGAATGCTTTATCAATAATATTTTGAGGTGTATTAAAATCTGGTTCCCCTGCTGCTAAACCAATAACAGGTTTTCCACTAGCTTTTAATTCATTTGCTTTAGCTGTTATTGCTAAAGTCGTTGATGGTGTTAATTTTTGAACACGTTGTGATAATTCCAAGATTCCTCATTCCTCCCAGGATTCATTATAAGAACAGTTTACCAATAATTAAGTCATTTATTAAGTAGTTTAAGCTATAATTCCGAAAAACTTTTGTAGAGTGTATACATAAATTGCTCAAAATCCTCAATATTTCCCTCTTGCTTATTAAAGTTTGAAAGTATATGACTGAATTTAGTTGCATAGCGACTATCTACTATTCTTCTATCAAAACAAATCATCCAGCCTCGATCTTTTTCGTTCCGAATTAAACGCCCGGTAGCCTGGTGTAGTTTATTGACAGCGATAGGAACCTGATAATCTAAAAACACATCTTCAACTTCATCTTTCATCAAAGCAATATTTAAATCTTTCGGATGCATAAAAGGTAAAGAAACAATCATTACGCATTTTACACCGTCATATTTAAAATCAATGCCCTCATAAAATGTTTGCGTAGCCAGCAGTACACCTTTTTCTAATTGATTAAATTGCTGATTCAGTTTCGTTGTATTAACATCACTATTTTGAGTCAAAATTACCTGATCAAGTGCTGTTTCATATAAATAATCACGTAATATTTCAACCTGCTGATAGCTATTCAGTAAGATTAATGCTTTACCATCATAATTATTTAAGTACATCAATATATATTCCAGACATTTTTCTATATATTCTTCTTGTTGCTGATAATTGAATGCTGGTATATCTGTAGGTATATAAAAAGGTGCTTTATATTTTTCGAATGACGCATCAAATTTTATATATTTTTTGCTCTCCATAAATAAGTCTGATAAAACGTTATGTTCATTAATGGCGTTTATGGTTCCGGAGATAAATATTTTCGAATCAAAAGCATCTAAAATATATTTTCCAATTACTTCTTTAACTTTATGCTCTTTTAAAATAATATGAATGCCTGATTTATTGTGATTGTTAAACATGATATATAGCTCACCATGTAACAATATATTGTTATAACATCGTTCAAAGTTTTCTTTTAAGTTAATAATCATTTTACGTTGGATCTTTGTAATGTTAGGTGCAGAAGCAATCGTTGAAAGTGTATGAATTAGCTCGAGCAGTAAAATAGCTGGTTCATCTGCCTTCTTGATTTCAGCTTGTATAATACGATCCGAGTAGAAATGAGTAAGCAAGTATTCAAACAACTGTTCATACTTTTCATTTAATTGCTGTAATTCATTATTGATGCTACCGTATTGAAAAAATGTCAAATCACTTAGTTTTTGCTTGTGACTAATGGCACTTGTATCAAATTCCTGTAATGTCTGAGATATTAAATATTTTAAATCCTGATATTTCAGTTCAAAAGTTGTGTATTTTAATGCGTAATTGAGTATTTGATGTGCTTCATCAATAATAATATGATGATAGTTTTCAAACATATTAAGTTTTCGATTTGATAGAAGATGTGCATGATTCGTGATTCCAACATGCGCCGTATCTGGATAAGTATCAAACAAATAAGTTTCATTTTGTTGAGGTATATAGAGGCTGCGCATCAATTCAAAGTATATTTTACGTCCACCATTTAAGTTCAATTGTTCGATATCACCATCATTACCACTCATTAAAAAGATGATTAACTGCATTTTTAATATGGAAATATCATGATTAATTTTGGTATCCTTTAAAATATATTCCACAAATTCAATTGTTAAATAATGATTTTTACTTTTAATAATTTGATACGGTATATTTAAACCTTGGCGCTTTAAAAGTGCGATATCATAATCAATCATTTGGTTTTGTAGAGCTATAGTAGAAGTAGATACGAGTACAGATTGGTTAGTCTCCGCAATAAAATATGCCGCAGCAATTAAATAGCTTAATGTTTTTCCACTTCCAAGTTCCGCTTCTATTGTAATTTCAGTTTGTTGTTTTAAACTTAAATATATTTCATAAGATAATTGATATTGTTCTTCTCTATAAATAAAATCAAGTGATTGTATCGTCTGTTCAAAAAATGTTTCAAAAGATACATCGATATTAAGTGGATTCACTTGTCTATTTTTTTTGATAAAATTAATGCCGTTCATCGTATTATATTCAACAGAACTAAGCTCATAATCTCGTATCAGATCAAATAATACTTCATCAAAATGATAGCGCATTTGTTTAGCTTGGCTATATAATGATTTCAAAGTATTACTTGGTAAATTACGTAATCGATCTAACGCAATCATTAAAATTTCACAAGTTGCTTTCGCATCATCAATTGCTCGATGTGCGTTTGTTAACTTTATATTTAATTGTTCAGATAAATAAGACAATTGATATCTCGACATTTGAGGGAATACTATCTTAAATACATCAACAGTATCAATAATGTACTTTGGTTTATAGAAAATATTACTTTCATTAAAATATTTTCTTAAAAAATTTAAATCAAAATCAACATTATGTGCAACAAAAACACACCCTTCTAATAATTCATATAGTTGAAGCGCAATCATTTGAAATGTCGGCGCATGTTCGACCATTTCATTATTTATTTTTGTTAAGGACTGAATAAACGGTGGAATGGGTTGCGTAGTATGCACAAATGATTCAAAAGTATCGATAATCTGATTGTTTTGCATAATACAAACACCAATCTGAATCATTTCATCCACTTCCAGATTATTCCCTGTTGTTTCTAAATCTACAACAGCATATTTTAATGCCATATTTTACACCTACACTTCTATATCTGCACTTATGAAATGATGGCGTTCACCTGTGTCATCTAACACAACGAGTACACCATCGTCTTTTAAATCGACAGCTTTGCCATATATTTGTTTATTACCTTCAGTATACCTTAACGTTCTATCCCAAATCATAGAATAGCCTTTATAAATTTCTTTTAACTCTTTAAAAGGCTGAGATAAAAAAGCTTCATAATAGTGTTCAATTGAATCTATTAACGCTTTGATAAAAATATAACGATCGGTCTCTTTTTTAGACTCAAGTTTAAAACTTGTAGCAGTATCTCTAATACTTTCATCAAAATCTTCGATTGTATGATTGATATTTATACCGATGCCGCAAATGATCGTATGAACACCATCAGAATCTCCATTGATTTCTGTTAAAAAACCACAAACCTTCTTATCATTGATATATACATCATTCGGCCATTTAATTTTTGGTTCAAGCTGTGTTACATTTTTTATCGCTTCAGCGATCGCAATAGAAATAAACAAATTAAACGTTGCAATTTGCTGATAGCTAATATTAGGATGCAGCACAAGGCTCATCCACAAACCAGTATCACGTTTAGAAGCCCATGGACGTTTAAATCTACCTCTACCAACTGTCTGAATTTCGCTCAATATAAGTAATGGTTCATCATGTTCCATTAATAATTCGTGTGCTACAGTTTGAGTAGAAGTTACCTCTTCATAGACAAACTGTTTTTGAAATATTGAATCCGTTAATAAATAGGATAATAAATCCCTGTCCCAATGATCTGGAACTGACGTTATGCGATAACCTTTATTCTTTATTGACTCAACTGAATAGCCTTGCGTCTTCAAAACTTCAATTGCCTTCCATATCGCAGTGCGTGATACGTTGAATTGTTCAGCGAGTTTTTGCCCGGAAATATAATCGTCTTTATGCATCATTAAATATTCAAGTATATCCTTTTTATATTTAGACATGATTCTTTGCCCACTCCAATATGTTTTCTTGTCGATTGCTCAGTCGTCCTTCAATAACTGCTAATTCAATGTTGTTTATCATACTTTTTAGCCATGGACCAGGTTTTTTATCTAAATTTGTCATTAACACATTCCCATCAATTTGCAATTCATCTCGTGTCTGAATTGGTAATTGCTGTTTAGCATTTAGAATTGATGATATATCCACTATATTATTGAATACAATTTTTTCATTTAAAATAAAATGATAAACACTTTGAATTAAATCTATATCAAATCGATATACAAACGCTTTTAAACTTATTTCAGAGTGATTAAAAAAGTCAAAAATTAAGACGCAATCTTTTATTTGTTTCTTCTCCTGGTTGGATAGTTTAAAATCAGAAATTTTAGATGTTAAATCCTGACCGACTTTTAATTCACAATATATAATATATGCGATGTATACGACAAAATTTACAGGTGAATGCAGCTGATAAGTAGCAGTATTCTCCTTTATATCTCTAAAAAAAGGTAAATAACAATACATTGTCTTATAAAAGATTTGTAATGCTTGATGTACACCTTTACCCATCAATAATTTCTTCAATTCAACAACGATACGTTCTATAGAAACTAAAGCAATTGTTGCAGCAAGTTTATCAATAGCATGCAACGTATTCGTTTCAATATTAAAATTCAAGACACTTTGAAATCGTATTGCACGCATCATGCGTAATGCATCTTCTTCGAAACGATGTGCTGCATTTCCTACTGCACGTATTTCTTTATTTTTCAAATCTTTTTGACCATCAAAATAATCGATAATTTCGTATGTTTCACTTAACGCCAACGCATTGATTGTAAAATCTCGACGTTCTAAATCAGATTTCAAATCGGTTACGAATTGTACCTGTTCAGGACGTCGATGATCAATATATTCTCCATCTACTCGAAATGTTGTTACCTCAAACTGAAAATCCTGCCACAATACGATGACTGTACCATGTTCAATACCAACAGGTACAGTCTTATCAAAAATCTTGATGATATTTTTAGGCAGGCAATCTGTAGTTATGTCGATATCATTCACTTCTTCTCCCAGTAATAGATTACGTACTGCCCCACCTACAATATAAGCTTCATAACCATGTAGCTTTAATTCTCCGATAACTTGATTTGCAGTTTTAATCAACGCTTGTGTTGTATGATTTAAATAAGATAATTCCAATTTCATAACTTCTCCATTTTAGTGATTAATTTTTTACTAAAGACTGATAGATTGCTTCGTATTGATCAGTAATGATTGTAGAATGGAATCTTTTATTGATGTCAATTTGCATTGCATCCTGAAATTTTGAATATAAATTATCATTCGTAAGTAATTCAATGGCATATTCACTTGCTTGAACTGTATCACCTACATCTACAATAAATCCTGTTTCATTATGTTTAATGACTTCCTGAATACCACCAGCAGTGGTTCCGATACACACTACACCCGTATGCATCGCTTCCAGCAATACAAGCCCAAAACTTTCTTTTTCACTCATCAATAAGAATAAATCTGCCATTTGATAATAGCTTGCTACCTTATCCTGTTTACCTAAAAACATGACATCATCAAGAACACCTAGTTTTTTAGCATAGCTTCTCATTTTCGATAGTTCTGGACCATCTCCTAATAAAATAAGCTTTGACTTTAACTTTGCTCTAACAAGACTAAATGTTTTAATTACATCCTGAATACGTTTTACTTTCCTAAAATTTGATACATGAATCAACACCTTATAATCATCCGGGATACCATAACATGCTCTTAATGCTTTATTATCAATTGGTTCAAAATCTTTTTCATTAATAAAGTTGTAAACTGTATTGATTTCTTTGTCTGGAGCAATAATATCATATGTTTCCTGTGTTAATGCATTACTCACACTTGTGACAATGTCACTTTCTTCGATACCAAATTTTATGGCACCTTTTAATGTTGAATCGTACCCTAGAACTGTAATATCAGTACCATGTAATGTTGTTACAATACCTACATCTTTTCTGGCAATCTGCCGTGCAAGAATGCCACAAATGGCATGCGGTACGGCATAATGCATATGTAATACATCGAGGTCATACACATTAATAACTTCCGCAATTTTAGTCGCCAGCGTTATATCATAAGGTGGATACTGAAAAACTGAATATTGATTGACATCAACCTGATGAATTGTAATATTTGGCATTTGGAACTGTATTCTAAATGGTGTGTTAGAAGTAATGAAATGGACGTCATGACCTCTCTCTGCCATCTTTATTCCCAGTTCAGTTGCAATAATTCCTGATCCGCCCATAGTCGGATAACATGTAATTCCTATCTTCATAATGACCTCCTATAATGATTCAAAATACGTAATAATTGCTAGAGCGCTACCTTCGTTTGTAGCAAGTGGTACATCATATACATCAGATAATCGTAACAATGCACTGACATCCGGTTCATGAGGTTGAGCAGTCAAAGGATCTCGAAAGAAAAAGATGGCATCAATTGCTTTATTAGCGACTAATGCACCAATTTCCTGGTCACCACCGAGTGGTCCTGATTTAAACCGCTTAACATTTAAACCCGTTCTTTCAATAACACGTAAACCAGTAGTACCTGTTGCAAACAACTCATGCTTACTAAATTCATATATGTGGTCTTCAATAAACTTTACTAGCGCATCTTTTTTCTGATCATGTGCGATAATAGCAAATTTCATTCTTTATCCACCCTTTCAAAGCGATTTTTATCCCTATTATTAAATTTATCCATCGTCTGATTAAAACTTTCTGTCAAATCAATATTCATTGAGTTGGCAAGACAGATTAACACAAAAAGATTATCAGCAAGTTCTAATCCAATCTCTTTTTCTTTTTCACTTAGTTTCTTTTGTTTTGGACCATAAACATGATTAATTTCTCGTGCCAATTCTCCGACTTCTTCTGTTAATCTCACCATATTTTCCATCGGTGAAAAATAGCCAAGTTTAAATTGATTTATATATGCATCTACTTCTTGCTGCATTTCTAATAATGATTTCATAATTACCTCCAAAATATTAACATTATTATGTATAATTAATTTTATAAAGGGGGTTAATAAATGCAAAAAACGATTCGAGTAAAATTAATGAATATTATCATGATTCTTATAGGTGCATTTATTTTTAGTTTTGGTATCGTGAATTTTAATATGGCTAACGCGCTGACTGAAGGCGGTTTTACCGGTATTGCTTTAATATTATATCATTTATTTCATTTCAGCCCTGCTATATTGAATTTAATATTTAACATTCCGCTTTTCTTTGTAGGTTATAAACTACTCGGTAAACTTTCATTTATCTATACCTTAATCGGTACTTTAAGTGTATCGTTATTCTTAGGTATTTGCGAAAAATATCCATTACATATTAATTTGAAAGACGATTTACTACTCGCTAGTTTATTTGGCGGTGTATTTATCGGTGCAGGACTCGGCATTATCTTTCGATTCGGAGGGACAACCGGTGGTGTTGATATCCTAGCTCGACTTATGAAAAAATATTTTGAAGTACCGATGGGAAGAACAATGTTCGCATTCGATTGCCTTGTTATTCTTGCAACATATTTAACGTTAGGTGATTATCGCATAACAATGTATACGCTCGTCTGTGTATTTGTTGGAGCTCGCGTCATCGATACAATCCAGGACTCAGGTTACTCTGCACGTGGTGCAATGATTATTTCTGATCAACATCAGGCAATTTCTGATGAAATCAGTAACGTATTAGAACGTGGTGTTACATTAATCTCAGCACATGGACATTATTCTAAAACTGACCGTCCAATAGTATACTGTGTCGTGCCAAGAAATGAAATCACACGTCTAAAACAGGTCATTAATAGTATAGATCCACATGCCTTTGTATCATTGCTAGATGTACACGACGTGTTAGGCGAAGGATTTACTTTAGATGAATTTAAAAAACCGATAGAAAGATAGTATAAAAATTATAAAATACATAATTAAAACACCATATCTTTAAATCAACGAATGATTTATAGATATGGTCGGTTTTATAAATAAGTTATATTAATAATAAGTTTCTTAGTGATTCAGCATTATTAATCTGAATTTCTTGCCATCATGAAAAATCTTAAGAACTCAGCAACAGCTACTGCAGTCGCTGCAACATATGTCATTGCTGCTGCAGAAAGCACACTTTTTGCATGGCGATATTCTTCTTCATTAACGATATGTAAAGCTTCAATTTGTTGCATTGCACGTTTACTTGCATCAAATTCTACAGGTAAAGTAACGATTGAGAATAATACTGCAAATGACATTAACACAACACCAGCCCAGATAGCCATTGTTCCAATGCCACCACCTTGTTGGCTCATACCAGTTAATACTGCACCAATCATGATAAGTATGTAGCTAAATGTTGTCCCTAAATTTGCTAAAGGTACTAAAGCACTTCGTACTTTAAGCATTCCATAACCTGTAGCATGCTGAATTGCATGACCAACTTCGTGTGCTGCAATTGCAGTTCCAGCAACACTTGGTTGTCTGAAATTAGATGGACTAAGTACTACAACCTTTTTATTAGGGTCATAATGATCTGATAAGAACCCTTCACCTTCAATAACTCGAACATCCGTAATACCGTTTGCTGCTAAAATTTCTTCAGCTACTTGTTGTCCAGATTTTCCACTTGTAGAACGTACGCGACTATATTTATTATAAGTAGACTTTACTTTATATTGGAAATACATCGGTACTAACATAATGATAATAAAATACAGGATATAACTCATTAACGTATTGCCTCCTTATACTAGATTAGTTTTATTTTATTAAAAAGGTCAAAATCAATCAAATATTACGTCCTTATCCATGATGTAAAGTAGTAGCACAAAACATAATATGGATAACCAATATGAAAAATAACCAATATGTTGAATGTATTCATTCAACATACTATAAATAGGATACTGCATATAGACATAATCTATGACATCATTATGAAATACCCACATTGCAGTAAGTAAAACATGTTTTAATCTTATTTTGAATAATGGAAAGAAAAGAAGTGCCTGCACCGCCATAATAGCATGTGACATACAGAGCATTAAACCGATAGCTGTTACCTGTCCTAATTCTATAAAAGTAAATATATTCATCACTACTGCCCATATGCCATATTTAATAAGTGTGATAAATGCAAGGCATTCAATTAACGGTAAATGTTTTTTATATAAAATAGCTGTAAGCGCAATAATTAAAAATAAAGTGGCTGTCGGACTATCTGGTACAAACGGTATAAAATACCACTTCGTGTTAGTAAGTTGTTCGGTATACCAGTAATAGCCATAAATCGTTCCTAAAAGATTACACAAAATAATAAAAATAAGAAATACTTTATTCTGAATCCAGTAATAAATTTGATCTATCATCATTCACCTCATAAAAAAAGAATCATCACATGGATGATTCTTTAGTTATTATTTCTTAAGTGGTTTACCGCTTTCGTCAGTTTCTTCTAAACCTTCGATGAACTTACCAACTTCTTTAATTTGTTCTTCTGTCAATGTATCTTTAAATGATGGCATTGATCCAGCACCGTTTTTAACAAACGCTTCTACACCTTCTGCTGGTAAATTAGCTTTTACTAAGTTAGGACCACTACCACCAGTTAATTCTCCACCGTGACATGACGTACAGTTTGATTTAATAATCTTTTCGTATGTTGGATCTTTCTTATCTAAGTTCGTGAAAACAATCTTACCTTGCGCTGCTTGTTGCTTCCAGTCATGGTAATACGAAGACTCCCAAGTTGTATAGAAGATTATAGCAACTGCAAGTAACATAAATCCAGAAGCTAACGGACGTTTTGTCCATTTACGCTCTGGTCCACGATCTAACCAAGGCGCTAACATTAAAGCACCAAAAGCAATACCTGGCATTACAATTGCACCAAATGTATTAAATGGACCTGAAGCATACGTATACTTTAAGATTTGGTATAAGAATAAGAAATACCAGTCAGGTAATGGTGTGTACCCCGTATCTGATGGATCTGCGACACGTTCTAATGGTGATGGGTGCGCAACAGTTAAACATAAATATGCAACTAGGAATACTGCACCAGTCATCCATTCTTTTAATAAGAAATCAGGCCAGAAACTTTCTGTTTTACCTGGAAATTCTGAATAATCTCGATTTAATTTTGGTTTCTCATAAGATTTAATACGAGAATCACCAACAAACTTCATACCTTTTCCGCGATGCATCTATATTACCTCCTTTTATAGTGTATTCGTGTTTATAGTGGCCCCGAAATACCTTGTTTTCTGATCATGATAAAGTGAGCTGCTAACAACGCGAATAAACATGCAGGCAAGAAGAATACATGAATAGCGAAGAATCGCGTTAATGTTTGTGCACCGACAATTTGTGGATCACCGGCTAATAATGTTTTAACCCATGGACCAATAAACGGTACAGATTCTGCAATTTGTAAACCTACTTTTGTAGCAAATAATGCTTTCATATCCCAAGGTAATAAATAACCTGTAAATGATAATCCTAACATTACAAAGAAAATTAATACGCCGACTAACCAGTTTAATTCACGAGGTTGTTTATAACTACCTGTAAAGAATACACGAAGCGTATGTAAGAACATCATGACTACAACTAAACTTGCACCCCAGTGATGCATACCACGAACAATTACACCTGCTGCAACATCATGTTGTAAATAATAAACTGATTTCCATGCATTTACAATATCTGGTACGTAGTACATTGTTAAGAACATACCTGATAATACTTGAATTACTGTGATGAAAAACGTTAAACCACCAAAACAATAAACGAATGCAGAAAAGTGATAAGCAGGGTTAACATGCTCAGGCACCTCATGATCTGCGATATCGCGCCAGATTGGTGTAATATCAAGTCTGTCATCGACCCAATCATAGATTTTATCGATCATTTTTTACCCTCCTATTTCACTAATTCATTTGGATGTTTTTTACCGATTGTAAGCATACCGCCTTTATCACCAGTTTCATACTGATCTAAAGGTCCAAGTGGTGGTGTACCAGGAACATTTGCACCATTCTTTTCGTAACGACCATTATGACATGGACAGAAGAATTGGTTTGGATTTGATTTATCACCGTTCCATGTTACTGTACAACCTAAATGTTTACAAACTGGAGACATTGCAATAATGTTTTCCCCATCTTTATAAACCCATGCAAAATCTGTTACTTCGCTCGTATACCATGCATCTTTTTGTTCGTATTTGAAATCTACTTTCGTTGGTTCTTCAGTGATTTCCGAAACTTTAAGGCTAGTCGTTATCATATCTCCTGCAGCTCCAGATTTAAAAACAGGATCTAATGCGAAACGCCCCAATGGCATAACCATACCAGCAGCCATAAATGATCCAACTCCCATTAAGGAATAGTTTAAAAATTGGCGTCTTGTGACACGTTGGCTCATTTAATTTTCCCCCCTCTAACGCGATTCTTTTATATAAAATATACTAGGACATATCAATTTTAGCTTATTAAGGTGGCTTGGTCAATAAGATGTCACAATTTATGTAATAAAATTGTCATTATTTATTCCATAAAATAATAATTGATTTCATCAATGATTTGATGTTCTCTTGTACGAACTCCTGTTTCATTTCATTATCTAATGTTTCTAATGGTAAAATATTTATTTTATGCACATTTTCTTTTTCGAGATTAAATTTTTGTGGTACCACAAATACCAAGTTTTTAAATCCAAATGTTTGTAATTGTGATTCGATAGTATCAAGAATTTTAACATCATCTATGATCTGAATGGGTGGTACTACTAACAGGCGACCTTTAAATTGTTGTTCTACTCCCATCGTTACATATTGAATCATTTCATAATGATCAGCGATATCCATCAAATGTCTTGAGTAATCAACCGGTACAACTGGAATAATTGCAGTATCGATATATTCAAGTTGATCCTGCAAAGTTTTAAGATCCTGATGATTAAATAACATGTTTTCTTTTCTCCTCTAAATCCATTTTTAATTGCGTAAGCATTGCAAAACGGGTTTGATTTTTTGTAAGTAAAGTGTCTTCTATTGCGTAGATTATCTGTTCAATCAAATAAGTAAATAATTTAGAATTTGTAAATATTTCATACAAATCCATTTTCATTTCAATATAATCAATTTTCAAATCGTTTTCATCCATCACCTGGAAATCAATTTGATACATTATCTCTTGCTGACAAATGATATCGTATTTCAAATCACTAAATAATATATTCACGTATAACGGTTTCTCATTATTTAATAGATAATGGAAAATAACATCACTATCAGTATAAATACCATGACTTAAAATCAAATGTACCTTAAAATGATTAAAAATGATTAACTGATCTTTTAGTTGGGTCGTTTTTTTAAATTGTATATGTTCTAAAATATTTGGTTTATCTTTAATTAAATTAAGTAACCACACCGTATTTTTATCATGAATTTCATATTGATTGAGTAAATACTTTATGAACCCACTACGTTCATCAATGATATTGTAATTCATTAAGCATCAATATCCGCATTCGGATCGATTTGAAGCATTAGCGCATACAATTGTTCGGCAAGTTTTACATCTGCAATCTCACGTGCATAGTTATAATAATCCGTTAAGAATAATGCATTATCTTTTAGCACATTATAACTTTCAGCATAAAAATGTTTCGCTTCTGTATCTTTTTCCAATTGTTGATAACTATATGCGAGATGCCACATCACTGTTGGATCTAAATCTTCTTCGTCTATATATGCAAATAATTTTACAAGATCTTCATATGCTTCTTCTTCTCTATAATAATCGGCAAGTAAAAGTGATGCTTCAACATAAGATGGATCTATTGTTAAGGCCTGTATTAAATATTCAACCCCTTTTTCATTATGCATCTTAATCATGATGCGTCCTGTATCAACAAGCAACTCTTTATAAAACTCATTTAAACTCAAACCTTTTTGTCCTACAATGATTGCATCATTGTATTTACGTTCGCTTTCTAATAAGTTTACGAGTAACAAATAAGCCTGCATATAATCAGGATCTTTATCTAATAAGGTTTGTAATGTCTGAATACTGCGTTCTATTCGATCTGCTTTCTGATAACTGATCGCCATCTTGAAATAATCATCACTTAGCATATCCTTATCATCTATTTTTTCATAATGTTCTACCGCTTCTTCATAGTCACCTGATTGTAAGACACAATCAGCTATGCGAGATTGAATATTAACATTATTGACACGGTCAATTCCATTATTGATCAAATACTCATAACTTCGAGCTGCCGGTAAATATTGCCCGTCAAAATAATATAGTTCAGCGAGTGCAAAACTTATAATTGGATCCTCACTAGACATCATATATGCCTGTTTCACTTTTTCAATCGCTACTTCAAGCATATCCTGCTGTTGATAGATATCAGCTTCTAACATTAAACGTTCTACAGTTAGTGGTGTATTATGTAGTACCTCTATTGCCTTATCATGTTGATTATCGTCAATTAAACATTCAATATAATAAGCCATAACATCTGGTTCATCAGGATACAGCTCAAACAATCTTGCGAACACCTTCAACCCTTGTGGATTAAGGCCATACTGTAATAATGTATCCCCGAGTTGAAATAAAGCGTCATGATCATCAGTAAATAATGCACCGTCAATTGATTCGTCCAGGTTGTCCAAATTTTGCAGATGAATCTGATCAATGATCTGATAAATATCCATTAGTTTCCTCCTTGTAGTGTTCTTAAATCATCCATAAATGATGGATACGATATATTAACTGCTTCAAAATGTTCAATTTCAATATCTTCATTTTCTAATAAATTCGCAATTGCAAGCAGCATACCGATACGATGATCATTAAAAGAAGAAAATCGCGTGTTTAGCATCGATTCTTTTTTATGTCCATAAATTATCATACCATCATCAGTAGCTTCTAAATGATAACCGAGCTGATTCAAACTTTCAACTACCTTGTCTATTCTGTTCGTTTCCTTTACCTTCAATTCCTCTGCATCACGTATCACACTTCTACCATGTGCCTGTGTCATCAATAATGCAATAATCGGTATTTCATCAATTAATGTTGGAATCATGTCTCCAAAAACATCTGTTGCATTTAACTGGGCTGTATATTTCACCTCTATATCGCATATCGGTTCCGCACCGTCAGAAACAGACTTTAAAGAAATTAGTCCACCCATTGCCTGTACAACTTCAATAATACCAGAACGTGTAATATTTGTTCCGACATTTCTGATGACAATATGACTTCCGGGAATGATTAAACCGGCTACGATAAAGAATGCAGCAGAAGAAATATCACCAGGCACTTGTACATCAGTAGTTACTAACTTATCTATGGAATGAGCTGGTAAGTGAATATAATCATCTTGTTTCTCAACTTCAACGCCAAACTGTTGAAACATGAGTTCTGTGTGGTTACGTGAAGTCACCTGCTCTTTTATCCTTACATCGCTTTCTGCATACAAACCTGCAAATAATATTGCAGACTTAACTTGAGCACTTTTAACCTGCATATCATATGTCATCCCATTAATATTAACATCATTATTCATGCTATTGATAACAAGTGGTGTACGACTATTATTTTGACTACCAGTAATGTCCACCCCCATTAAACGCAATGGATCAATGACACGATCCATCGGTCTTTTTGCTATTGAATCATCACCACTCATCACTGACATAAATGGCAGCCCGGCAAGTACACCTGACAATAAACGTGTCGTTGTGCCTGAATTACCAGTGTCCAGCACTTGTGTTGGTTCAACAAAATTACGATAACCTTGCGCGTTAATTATTATTTCTTTATTTACTTCATCAATCTGAATATCCACGCCTAACTTTCGGAAAATATTTATCGTACTTAAACAATCTTCACCGAATAAAGGGTCTATAATTTTCATTTTTCCTGTCGATAAACTACCTAAGATAATTGCACGATGTGTGATCGACTTATCTCCAGGCACTTTTATCTCACCTGTTAATCCTTTACTTTTCACCATAACAACTCCTTAATACAGTAACCCAGCGCTCAAAAGACTTTTTCAATGTACCGTATTCAAATGATTTCAAATAAAACACATTTTCTAAATGACCTTGTCGTTGCTCCATAACAACAAAACTAATACTGTCAGTCTCATTTTTCTTATCTTTACTGAGCAGTGCGTAATAATGTTCAAATGATTTCACTTCTACTTCTGGATAACCTAACTGAATCAGCCAATGATAAAACTTTTCGATTATATTTTCTTCATAACCACTTAAAATAAGCGCATACATCATCCCATGTATAACAGCAATACCATGTGGCAATTTGTGCGAAAATTCTAAAGCATGACCTAACGTATGTCCAAAGTTTAAATATTTACGTACGCCACTTTCTAACTCATCACGCTCGACGACATTCAGTTTTGTTTGTATGCCATAAGTAATCCATGTTTGCATTTTATTCATATCTTTTAAATCATCCAGTTTATTAAATGCCTGCATTAATCTTGATAAATCATCATTTACGATATCACTTATCTGATTTACTTTGTAATTCCCGTTCAATAATACGTGTTTCACGATTTCAGCAAACCCACTTAAAAGCTCAGCATCATTTAAAGTATTCAAGAAAGAAATATCATATATCACTCTATCAGGTCGTTTAAATGCACCGATTAAGTTCTTGCCATGTTTAGAATTTATTCCTGTCTTACCTCCGATTGCAGCATCGTGAGCCAAAATTGTAGTCGGTACTTGAATGAACGAGATACCGCGTAATAAACTTGCAGCAACATATCCTGTGAAATCTCCAGTAGCCCCTCCACCGATAGCAATCAGACAGTCATTACGTTTAATATTCTTTTCAAGTAATAGTTCTGTCATTGTACTAAAATGATGCATCGTCTTTACAGCTTCACCTGAAGGAATCAACACTTTTTCAATATCATATCTTTTCATGAATGCATCTATTTTTGCTTTGTGAAGACGATACACATAAGTATCAATCAATGCAAAACATTTGTGATAATGACTTAGATCATATTCCTGTTCCAGTGCATTTTCAGTAACAATAATCTCGTAATTTTTCGCCTTATGGTCCACTTGATAATTTGTAATGAGTTTCATCTAGAACTCCTTAATATAAGCTTTATGACGTTTAATATTATCCTGTAGTTGCGCTAAATCATTGGATTGAAACTCATCTAGTATTTCTTTCGCGATTTCAAAAGCAACAGCATGTTCACAAACAATCGATGCTGCTGGCACAGCACAGCTATCACTGCGTTCTATAGAAGCTTTATATGCTTCCTTTGTATTAATATCGACTGAATCAAGTGGTTTGTATAGTGTAGGGATGGGCTTCATTACAGCATTAACGATAATCGGCATGCCATTGGTCATCCCGCCTTCAAATCCTCCAAGTTGGTTGGATAAGCGATAATATCCTGATTCATCATAACCAATCGGATCCTGCACTTTGCTTCCAGGTAAATGCTTCATATCATAGCCTGCACCAAATGACACTGCTTTAAAGGCGTTGATACTTATCACTGATTGAGCCAATTTACCATCTAATTTACGGTCATAATGCACATAGCTGCCTAAACCTGCTGGAACGTTCTCTACAATAACCTGTACTTCACCACCAATTGAATCACCATTTGATTTTGCCTCATCGATTGTATCTCGCATCTGTTGTGCAACATTGTCATCAATACAACGCACATCATTATTATCATTATTTTCTTTAATCGTATGAATTGGATAATCGTTGTTATCTCTAGCACCACCAATTTCAATGACACGTGAAAAAATATCAATACCCAGCTGACTCAATAACTCTTTGCAGACAGCACCTACTGCTACACGCGCAGCCGTTTCACGTGCACTAGAACGTTCCAGCACATTTCGGAGATCACGATGACGATATTTAATGCCACCTACTAAATCAGCATGTCCTGGACGTGGTTTCGTAATAACGCGCTTTACAGGTTCTGTATCATCTTTTGGATCTACACCCATCACTTTCAACCAATGTTTATGATCATCATTTGTAATCACTAAAGTAATCGGTGAGCCAAGCGTAACACCATGCCTCACACCAGAAGTTATCTCTACAGTATCTTTTTCAATCTGCATACGTCGACCTCGGCCATAACCACCTTGACGTTTAAATAATTCCTGATTGATCATATCGCTTGTAAGCTGCATGTTTGAAGGCATACCTTCTATAATAACTGTTAGTTTAGGACCATGTGATTCTCCCGCTGTTAAAAATCTCAAAATAATCGCTCCTTAATATTTATCATTACTAAATCTTATCAAATATATACTTGTTTCTCCAATGTATTATATTTAAATCCAAATAAAAAAAGACAGTCATCGAAATGATAACTGTCTATACTATGAATTAGTACACCCAAGTAGATGTAACTAAAAAGGATATTTTTCATAGATTATCTAAGAGACCATAAACCATTGATAAATAAGCTTTTATTCGATTTCTAATCAAAAAATTTTTCACAATATTTCTGAGTTTGTTTAAAATCTGCCCTTTTTCTGCCCTTTTTTTATTACATTAATTTTCAGCTAACATATTTTTACTTTTCATTTCCATAAGATTTCTATTTAAATGGTAGAAACTCAAAAAAGAGGCTTTAAAAAAGCCTCTCAATCAATACATATTTTATTAAGTATATCGTTATAAGTTGTTTTAGTATGAATGTAACTAATACCTAATAAACTTGAGATTTCTTTGAAACTCATACCCTGACTTAAAAGCCAAACTATATAAGCCTCTCTATCTGTACATTTGTTGAATATTACATCCTCTATTTCATTGTAAAAAATTAAATCATCTTGACTATGTTTTTCAATATTAATATTTTTTACATTCAAATTAATATCAAAAAAATCATCAAATTCAAAATCTATTGGTTCTACACTCTTAATTTTATGTACATTTCTGATACATTTATCCACCAGATCACGCTCAAAACTCATCTTACATAACCTGTTGCATCTGCAACTAGACAAAGTATTTTCTCTTGAAAGGCTTTAACAGTTAAAACACTGCTACCAAGTGCATTACAGATTGTTTTTTCATCCTCACACTGCCACCAACTTAATTTTATTAAATTTTGTTCAAATACAGTTAATTGAGTGTTATAGAGTTCTGTAATACCAAGTACTATTGATGAAACTCTTTTATATTGTGCATCACTTATATTATTTGGTCTACTTTTATAAATCTTAATTAAATCATGATATTTTTTCATATATGATTCTAAAATTGCTTTATCATATTTATTAATAGGATATATTTTAAATCTTTCATTCTCATTCATATCGTTAGTACCTCTAATTCTGTATTTAGAGCCTCTTTAACCTCTTTTACGTGTTTACCTATTACATGCATTGATTGACTCTTAAATTGCTTGATTTTTGATTGTTTTATAGGGTTAACAACTTGATATAAATCACGTTGCAATTTCTCTATAATTACTTTTTCAGGTACATATGAACCATTACTTGATAAGTAATGCATCAATTGTTTTTGTTCATATGGTGTATATCGTGACATTACTCTTTTTAAATGATTTATATTATCTGTAGATTTACTTTTATAGTATTCTAACTTTTCTTTCTCTCTAATGATCAATAAAACTAACTTATCTACAGGAAACGCAACAGGTACAACTCCTCTAATATCACAATAATTTATATGAGATTGATTTAAATAATATAAATCTTCAATAAACATTTCTTTAGCTCTTATTTTTGTTGAGATGAATACAGGGTTATATCTAGTCAATAATAGCCATGTTAATACTTTTCCATCATGATAGTAATGATAATTATATTTAACTCGTTTAATTTTCACGATTATCACCTCGATTAATAAAAACTCCCAATAAAAATTGAGAGTTTTACTATTATGTATTAATCTACATTTATTTAATTTTAATATATAGGTTCGTTTTTTGTCACCAAAGCATCAATTATTAAATTCTGTAACTTTTATTATCTCCACCTTATAGTCTTTATTATAATCTAAATTGTCAGTAAAAGAAAAAGATGCATCTGTATGCTTTTTAATTATATCTTCATCTTTTTGACGTTTCTTAGAATAATCAAGAAAGGTTGTATAAATTGAATCATTGCATTGAGTTTCGTGTTTGAAAACTCTTTTTGCACATTCATTTAAAGGTGTAATCAATAGTAAGTACTCCCTTTGAATAGTTATTCTTTCAATAAATTCTTTATATGTTTTAAAACGAGTTCTTGTTATCAATAAAAAGTACTCCTTTACACATTATAAATAATAACTACTATTATTTGATTTTAATGTTGATGGTGCATTTCTATATTTATTAATCTTTTTATGATCTGCACAAGCACTTATTTTTTTACCGGTAGTAATATTGTCAATAAAGCCATATTTCTTACAATCTTCAGCATTAAGCCATGTTTCCTCTTTCATCATATCTTTTATTTCGAATTTTGATATTTTTACCTTATCAAAATATGAATTACATATAATATCATCTATTTTATCTAGAGTTTCAGCCATTTCTCTTAATTCCCGAGGTTCACCAACAACCATAGTTGATGCACAATGAATCATCATATATGAATTATCACTCATATTGATAGTATCACCAGCCATTGCAATTAATGAGGCTATACTTAACGCATAGCCCTCAATATTGACTGTTATATGTGCCTTATGTCTTTTAAGGATATTATGAATTGTAATACCCTCAAAGACATCACCACCTATGGAATTTATACTTACAATAATTTTACTTACATCGCCTAAATTTTTTATTGCTTCATTAAAACCGTAAACACTAACAGATGTTTCATCATCACCTTTATTATTAATCGGCTTAATTTCACCATAAATATCTATATATCCTGTATCTTCAACATTAATTACATTAATAAAGCTATTTTTCTTTCTATCATACATTCCATACATTTTAAAATACCTTTCTATTAGATATTATAGTGCTATTAAATCATCTAAAGTATAATCATCAGTTTCATCGATATATTCTTTCAATTCAATACTTTCAATATAATAATCGAAATCTTCACCACGTACCCAATTAGTTAATAAACTTCTGCCGTAAGTAGTAAAATCGTAATTATTGATGTTAGTAATGAAATCTAAATCAATATCTTCTAATTTGTAATAAAATTTATGTACTATTGGTTTATTGAAATCACGTTTATAATATTTATCATACTTTGACCTTTCTTCAATATAATCTTTATAAGATTGAGAAAAGTTATGTTTTTTTAATTTGACAATAATGGTTGGTTTTGTTGGATCATAAACTTCTTGTAATATTGTTCTATTGATTGATTTAGCAATTTTATTATTCATTAATATCCACCTTTAAAGATTTATTATAGTATTTATATGGTTTATAAGAGCCTCTTAATACTTCAA
Organism: Macrococcoides goetzii; assembly: GCF_002742385.2. GTDB lineage: Bacteria > Bacillota > Bacilli > Staphylococcales > Staphylococcaceae > Macrococcoides > Macrococcoides goetzii. The sequence goes on along the minus strand of NZ_MJBI02000001.1, from coordinate 432,334 downwards.
ACGAAGTAAATGCTTGTGTACCTCTGGGACTTGTCAAATGTAAAACTCCGTCTTTAGATTTAGCTAATTTCATTACTTCATTTACTACTGATGCAGTATTTCTAATAATCTCTAATTCACGTTCTTCTTTTGATAATTTTTCTTTTAATTCTACTAATTTTTGAATTTCTGAATTAACTTTTTGAATTTCTTTTCTTTTAGACAATTGTACTTTTTCGACTTTTTTATCTTCGATTTTATAATTATTAATGATTATTTCAATCTTATCATCAGGTATTAAAATGTCCGTCACATTACCGTTAAACCTAACTTTTCTTTTAAGTTTTTTTATATTATCTTCAATAAAATCTAATTCAGCTTCAGTTTTAACTTGATGTTTATGTTTTTCAAAAACTTCTATTTGATCTTCATAATTCATTGTGTATTTTCTTTTAATTTTTTCACGATCTAAAAAGTCTAATACTTTAAATGTTTCTTCAAAATGCTCTGTCGCTTTCTCTTTCTTTGTAATAATATTCTCTTTTGTAACCGGTATTCCTTTATATCCTTTTGTTGCAAACCTTTGAAACATTCCTTTAAAGTCCATGTTTTCTCCTTTTTTAATCATATATTTTTTATACACCCCCCCTAACGTGCGAAAAACTCCTGTTTTTTCTCGGAATCGAGACCTGCGCCGTTTCCTATGACTCATTCAGGAACCCAAACCTAAGCTAGGGGGGGGATAAAATAAAAATCATTCAACAAAATTTTTTGTTAAACGATTTATTCTATACCTCTATTTTATTTTTAATTTGATTTTATTTTGTACAGAATTTGTACACGAATTGTACGCATATTTACTTAGCCCAATTTTGGGTTCAGTAAAATTAACAAAACAATAGCCCTATCAATATCAATAAATGATATCAATAAGGCTGATTGCAAGTGTTATATTAATTATATTTGTTTATATAGATTTTGAAAAATTATATCTTAACAGTTTATTATACTTGTCATATATGTTTAATAAACATGTAAGTATTACTACAAAAGACATCTCATATCTTTTTTAATTTTTATTAAAGGTTCTAAATATTGTTTCGACCCTTTAATAATAGCCAACAAATTTTGCGTTCACTTCTTGTTATAACTTCAGCCGACATCTCGACTCTATATAGAAACTTTTCTAGTTGAACTATTGATTGATAAAGTGACTATATTCATCAATATAATATGGATCAACTTCTCCTAATGATGCAAGTATTTCTGTTTGAACACTAAGAACATCTCTCATGGAATCTCGTACAATTGCTATAAAAATAACATCTTTAAATTCATTTCCATGTTTGTCTTCATAATTTAGTTCTACCTTTATAAAGGGCTTAATATTACTTTGCATATTAAACAATGAATAATTTATTATTGCCCTGTCACTATCATTAAATCTAATTGAAAAAGTATCATTATGAGCAACTATTCTTCTATGAAGTTTTGAATGATTATTACCTATATTAAAAGTATACCTTTTCATAATCTCTCTATCTGAATATTGATCTTTATATGAATATAAGAAATCATTATTATACTCATCTTTCTTATTCTTTTTTTCTATTTTATGTATAAACTTCCCAACTAGAAACTCTTTAATTTCTAAACATTCATAATACTTTACTGAGTCAATATGATGAATAACCATTTTAATATTATATGCTACACCATCACCAACATTTTTAAATCGTAAATAACTCTTATTAAATATAGTTTCTACTCTTTCATCTACTTCATCCTGCTTATATACTTTGCTACTGTGCTTAACATACTTATCATCAGGATACTTCCAGCGTATATCAAAAATATTTGTATCTCCCTCAGACTGAAAAAAATCTAATTCATTTTCAACAAATACAAAAATAGGTCTATTATTTATACTTTCATATTTCCTATTCAACTTTATTTCATTTCTTCTAAAAATATCTTGAAGTATGAATATTAAAGCTACTGCAACTATGTTCAATAAAGGCAATCCTATATCTTTTAAAGTGTTATAATTCATAATATTTTCAAGTTCTATTGTTTCTATAAAATAATAAATAATATGTTCAATCAATTTTATCTCCTATTCTATTCATTTAATTATATTATTATATTATACATTCTGAGTTATTCATATCTAATATTGTGTATAACTCGCATACTACCTACAACCCCTGTATTATCAACACTTACATCATTTCTCTTATTTTCAATTATACATACCCTTATTATGAATAACTCTTTACAACACTAAAGCAATTAATACATTTAAATACCTGAACTAATCATTGTTTAGTTCAGGTATTATTAACGCAATATACTTCATAGGTCAGAACGCATAATTGCGTTTTGATGAGTGCCAACTATAACTCTTTAAAATATACTAAACTCAAAGTTGAGTCTAGTATATGAAGTAACAATTTGTTACCTCATATATTTACAAATTGATTCACTAATAAATACCCTCAGATATGAGGTCATCACTTAGTTGTACCCAAAGTAATTATTGTTTACATTGAGATTAGTATAGAAAACCGTAATGTCGGTTCTCTAAATACTCAGCTCAGATTTGAGCTTTGTAAACTAACACCTGATGCAAAGATTAATTGCATCAGGTGTTCATAAATTAAAATATATTCAATTCAGATCATAACGCATTATTGCGTTTTGATTAGTGACAACTATATTTTATTTAAAATTTAATAAGCTCACATTTGAGCTTATTAATTGCACCTGAAGTAACTATTGTTTACCTCAGGGAGTAACACATAAAATACTCAACTCAAATATTAGTTTTGATAATTTAAATATGGATGTTTACTAGTATACAAATTCAAAGTTAGTCATTGCCTCATCAATATTATCTTGTGTAATACCAATATACTTAAGTGTGATAGCCTCGCTACTATGATTGAATATCTTTTGTAGAGTAGCAACATCTTTAGTACCTTTGTAATAATGATATCCAAACGTTTTTCTCATACTATGTGTGCCTATTGAATCTATATCAATATAGTCTGTAAGTCCTTTAAGTATCTTATATGCCATATCTCTAGTAATAGGCTTGTTATAACCCTCTCTAGACTTAATTAAAAACTCCTCAGCTGGTTTATCTTTTATATATTCCATCAAAGGCTTTTTCAAGTTTCTATGGATCTGAATTTTACGTTCTTTACCTGTTTTCTTTTCTCTTAATTTAATTACATTACCCTGTACATTAGACACTCTTAATTGCAATATATCCGATATTCTAAGCCCACAATATACACCAATTAAGAATAATATATAATTGCGTTCATTTTGCTCTTTAAGGTGTCTCTCTATTGCAATAATCATGTCAGGGTTTCTAATCGGTTCAACAAAGTTCATTTATTCCCACCTCCTTTATAAATTTCTAATTCAAGTATTAAAGCCATTCTTATTAATGCTCTATCTTTAATTTTGTAATAATTCGTTCTACCAATACCTAAATCACTATAAATATTAAAATCATCTTTATAATTTCCTTTGATGTATCGGGTAACAATGATATATCTTTCATCGGGTAATAAATTATCAATTGCATTGTGTACTTGGTTTAATATTGTATCTCTATCACTTAATATTTTTTCTCTTTCATCATGCACTTGTTGTTTATCTATTGAAACATACTCATTTACTGTTCTTGGTTGAATAAATTGATATTTTTCATTTAGATCAGGTTCATTTATTAAAGGAAAGGTATATAATATCTCTTTGTATATCTTCAAAAAATCAGTAACATTCTTTTTACTTTTCTTCTTGTCAATCGTATTAAAAGTATTCAATTTAGCACCTCTTTAATATCTTTTAAATAAAAGAGTGACCCAATATTGAGCCACCCTATACGGTAAATCTGTAAACTGTTATAATTTATATAAATTCTGTTTCGTCATTCGTTTAAACTATAAAATTTATCAATTATAGCCCTCAGGTGTTAGCTTAAATGCTAATACCTTTTTTTATGTCCGCTTCAAGTTCATGATATATATCTTTCTGCAGTTCATTTCTTCGTTTTAATCTTGCTTTATTCATACTCAGTATTCTTTTTTCTTTCCTTTCTTTGATTACATCTAAAATATCTCGGTCAATTTCAGCAAAACGCTTCAATTTTACTTCTTTATCTAATTTTTTTAATCGTTTTGCCATTTCTTCTTTATACACGTATTTTTTTCTATATTTCCTTTGGTATTCTCGTCTTTCCTCTTTATTCATTTCACACACCTCATATTTTGCATTTTAAGGCACTTATTAGCTACGTTTAAAAATTATGATAATTTCCTGTCATCCTATAAATAAATTACTTAAATACAATAGAGATTTATCAAATATTAATAATTCTGATACTTTGTATTTCTAAATTTATTCTTTTCTTCAATTTTGATAGCAACAATTTTTCTTATTTCTCCATATTCTCCATTACACAGTTCAATTAGTTTTTTTGCATACGTCTCAGAACAATCTAAAACGATCATTATTTTATTAATCATTACTTTAAACCCTCCAATCTTTTATCATTCCCATATAATTTAATCACCTTTACTTTATTCAACATCCGACTATATGACCTCTTTATCATGAAATCTGACTCTTTTTTTAATTGGTCTATAGTCAGGTTTGATGTATAAACAGTACTTTTACCTTGTCTTTTGTTTGTAATATCAAATAATTTCTCATTGGCCCACTCAGTTTTTTTATTTGCTCCTACATCATCTAAAACAAGTAAATCAACTTCAGCTATTAAGTTCATATAGTCATATTCTGTTTGATTTGTACTCTTGTTAAATGTGCTTCTTAGTAATGCTAACAATTCAACGATATCAACATATAAAACTGTATATCCCTTATTTTTTATAGCTTCAGCTATACAGTAAGCTAAATAACTTTTCCCAGTACCTGTTCCACCTATTATTAAAAGGTTTTGCACCTCTGATTTAGTCTTACTAAAATTCTGTACATAATTAATAGCCGAGCGATAAGCAAGCTTCTCATGTATCTCAATAGTCTTATCATCAATTTGAATATTACTGTTTTCAAAACTTGCATTTTTTATATCTTCATTGATTAGTGAGCGACTAAAAAAGTGATTTACTTTTTTTTGAGATTGGCGTTTCTTATTCTCTTCAATAATCGGTTTAAATGAACAATGGCAATCAATTATTACTTTTCCGTGTACTTTGGTTTTTTGGTGTCCACATTTATCACATAATTCTACTTCTTGGGGTGCAGTTATTAGATCAATCTTTTCCTTAGGAATTCTTTTTAAAGACTCTGCGTTTAGAAATTTGTTCAATTGTTATACCCTCCATTTCTGCCATTTCTTTAAGGTCATCTTCTGAATATGCGTCGTAATATGTTGCATCTGGATGATTAGGGTCTAGTTTGCCATTTTGCCTTATTGCTTCATCTTGAATTTTATTTGTATAGCTATTGCTTTTACTGTTTTCATATTGTTCTATTGCTTCAATCGTCTTTAATCCTCTTTTATTCCAATCTTTTAAAAGCCAATCTACGAAATTGTAATTATGTTTGTTGTTAATAGCACTTTTATTAATTGCGTATTTTACAATGTTAAAACCAAAATCATCATAATCATTACCTAATTTCTCAATTACTAATGGTGGTGGTGACATCTGAATATTGTTTTGATAATAATTAAGTAATTCCTGAAATGTATGATTGTTGTTGTTGTTGTTTTCTAATTCAACTTTTTTAAAATCACTTTTATTCTCATTCACATCTACTACAACAACATTATTATCATTATTAGTCATTATTAAATCATTATTACTCATTATTGTTTGTTTCTTTTTGTTTTCTTTTTGAATATTTTTTGTTTCTTTTTTGAATTCTTTTTGCGTCTTTTCTTCGTCTTTTCCGTGTCTTTTTTTAATATCTAAATTTTGATAAATGTCATAATTTACAACGCTTATAAGTGTTTTTTTTGTGTCTTTTTTTAATTCAATCATAGAGTCACTCTCTAACAACTTTAAGAAAGAATCTACTTTGGTTATAGACCAATTCCAACGCTCACTTAGTTTTCTCAAAGAAGTGATTCTTTCACCTCTTTTAACGGTTACTAATTCATTTCCTAATGATACTTTTTTATCTGTATGATTAACCATTAAGAGAATGTCTATCCATGCTTCAAATTTTGAAAATTTTCTATCTTCCTCATATAGCCAGTGGTTTTCTATTGTTCTATGGAGACTTATCCAACCTGTCACACCCACTCCCTCCTTACTTCCATAGTCAAAACTAATAGAAATATGGTAGAATGAGCATATAAATGTTTAATTATTTGAATGTTTGGTTCTAACATGTCATTGGGGAATGAGGATGTTAGAGCCTTTTTATATGCCCAAATTCTCATATTACCTACTCCGCTTCATCTTTATTTTGTTGATCTGATAATAAATTAATAAGATTTTCTATTCTTAATATGTTGTTATCTAACTGAGTGTTATACATATTCAATAAATCATTACTTTGTTCGACATGTAATTTCATCTCATGAAATGCTCTACCAATCATAATGAAATCTTCTTGTGAAACAGGTTCTTTACCATCAAAATAATCCTCTATAAAATTAGAAATAGTAGTTTCTAAACCCTCAAATTTTCTTTTATTAGTTACCATGTGATCTTTTATATCTCTCAATTTCAATAAGTTGTCATTATTCATTTTAAAAACTCCTTTTATAAATATTTTTTATGCATACTGTATAGATACTTATCAAATTCTTCTAAGTTAATTAGTCTTAATGAACTTGATAATTCAACGTAAACACGAGGGAATTTCGTTTCATCCAAATTATTTAACCATCTATAAACAGTGCTATATGAAACGTCATAAAGCGTTGCTAATGTATTAACCTTTGCAAATCGTTTATCTTTCATAGCAATCTCCTTTGGATCCATAATTGTTTTTTCCTTTGTAGGTACTTCAATTTTTAAGACTTTACTCACTTACAACACACCCTTTCTAATATCATTTTTTATAACTTCATAACTTATCACACCCAGCATTGAAAAATAACTTAATGCTATAAAACCATTCAATGAATTAGTGAATGTATTACTGATACAGTAAATCATGACTATATAAATTATAGTTTTAAAAAGAAGTATCATTATTAGTCACCTCCTTTAAGTTCGGTTTGCGTCGGTTTGGAATCAAAAAAAATTTCATCTATTGTTATTGATGGAAACATTGAACCCCTAAGAGTATCTCTAAACCAAATCATTTCATTCTTTTTAAATGAACTTATACCTTTTTCTTTCATACGATATGCTTGAACAGAGATTTTAAAAATTTTTGCAATATCTTCTTGAGTTAAACCTAACATCTTTCTATATCCTGCTATTTTATTCATATTGCACCTCCTTTGAGTCGGTTTACGTCTGTAAATTCATAATAACAACTAACGTCGGTTTGTGCAAGAAAAACTTTCTTAAATAGAAAAAATGATTTATAATATCAATAATGAGGTGTTAAAAGTGGAGAATATAAATAAACATGATGTTGGTAGAAGAATTAAAAGTATAAGACTTAAAAAAGGCTTTAACATGAGAGAATTTGGTGAAAGGCTTGATAACGCATCAGATAGTATCGTAAGCAGATGGGAAAAAGGTAAAACTCTACCCAATTCTAATAGATTAAAGAAAATTGCTGAAATCGGTGAAGTTTCAATAGATGAATTGTTATACGGAAAAGAATATACATTTTTAGAAGTAGGTAAAATTCTTTATGAGAAATCACTCAAATTAAATAACGATAAAACTAATATCAGTAAAGCATTGAATTTTTTTAAAAATTCTTATTTGTTAGATGATATATTAATTAAATCAGCAAAAAATTTGATAGAGATACCGACACTAAATGAATATATAAAAACCCCTAATGATATTTTAGATAATATAAATGATACTAGACTAATGGTTTATTTTAATAATACTATTTTTATTTATTACCTTAATAATATTAAAAACGATAATAATTTAATTGATAGTCGTATATTACATATAAAAAAACTTAAACCATATGATTATCAAGAATATCCTGAAAAATTTGAGTTTCATTCAAAAAATAATGATAGTCAAATAATCGCTAGTTTATTCGAAAAAAATATAAGTCCTAATATACAAAACAAAGTAATGAATATTCTTGATGAGGCAATAGAAAAATTAAAAGAGTTAAAGGATGAAGCTATCGACACTCATAGTCAAAAAGCGATAGATTATACTTTCATTGAAATTATTGAGAATGATATTAAAACATATGAATTAGGTGAGTCATTGATTAATGACCAAAAAATTAATTCTAAAGAAAATATGATAAAACATGTATATCAAAAATTTAAAGACCTTAAAGTTGAAGATTTAAAAGATAATAATTTAATTGAAAAAATAAACAGTTTTGAACCTGATAATATCTCAGTTAGATTAAGTAATGTAAATGAAATTGATGAAAAAATAGTAGTAAATTACAAAGATTTATAAAGTATTTGGTATCGGAAGTGATTAAATATGTGGTCTGAACAATTCACTGATAAAAACGGTAATATTAAATATCGTTTTTACGAAAAATATAAAGATCCTCTTTCTGAGAAATGGAAACGTGTTTCTGTTGTGATGAATACAAATAATAAACGATCACAAAAAGAGGCTTTATTACGTTTAGAAAGAAAAATTAAAGAGAAGATTAATGAAAAATCGGACAAAACATTAACTACATTAACCTTTCATACTGCATGTGATGCATGGTTAGAAGTTTATACTAATACATCAGGAATGAAACACACCACTATATTAGAAAAGAGAAGTATTGTAAATGCTATTAAATCTTTAGTTCCCAAAGAAGATTTAATAAGGAATTATAAATATCAACAAATACAAGATTTGTTTATCAAATGGCACAAACAAGAATTAAGTCATTCGACACTTATAAGCTATAAATCAGTAATAAATCGTATATTTAAGCATGTATCAAACGTATATGGATTGAAAGACATTTCATTCTTAAATGATGTTAAAGTACCAAAGAAAGCTAAAACAATAGAAGATATAGAAAGTAAGAGAAACAATTATCTTGAATTAGATGAATTGAAATTATTAATTAAGGCTATGCATGATTTAAACGCTTTAAACACACATCCTAGCAAAAGAAGAAATAATATGATAATTCCCCTTATAGTCGAGTTTCAAGCTCTAAATGGTATGCGTATTGCCGAATTATTAGCAATTAAACAAGAGAACATTGATTTTAAAGATAATAAATTATTAATTAATGGTTCTATAGTATGGAGTATTGATAAAAAAGATAATGCATACGGTCAAAAAGATACTACTAAAAATGATGGAAGTTATAGAAAGATTAGTTTGAATAAAAGAAGTATGGAGATACTCAATAAGATTGTTATTGAGAATAAGAAATCTAAGCAGTGGGAAGATAATTATAATGATCGTGGTTTTATTTTTACTAATACAATAGGTAATCCATTACATACTAGTAAAATAAACGAAAAATTAGCCGATACAGTGCAATTTATAAAAGATAATGATAAATACCCTAAAAAAATAAACAAGCGTATAACGACTCACACATTACGTCATACGCATATATCTACTTTATCACAATTAGGTATATCGTTAAAAGCCATTATGGAACGTGTAGGACATACTGATCATAAAACAACACTTCAGGTATATTCTCATGTTACTGAAAAAATGGATAAAGATTTAATAACAAAATTAGATGAAATTTCACTTACATCATGATCTAGTAATTTACTAGGTCATTTTTTATTTCAGTTATTAATATAAATTAATAAGTCCAGATGTGGACGCATTTATTTATACACTCATATTTGAGGATATTAAAAAAATACCACCTTGCTATTATGGCAATGTGGTTATAATGTGTTGTGCAAATTCGACAAACCTAAATTTGGGTTTGTTAAATTATTATCCTCGTAATTCCTGCATTTTATTAAAAGGTGTATTTAATATACACATCCTTTTAAATATTTTTAACATTGTTTGTTTAGACATTTTAGAATAACCAAAACAATTCATAATACAACACAAATATGTGGTGTATTAATCTATAAGGATGTAACTATTGTTTTCTCCCTTAATTTTACTCAACGAAAATTTTCGTTGAGTGGGAAATTATATAATAGCCGATATTTCGGCTCTATTATATTTTAATACGCTCAAACTTGAGCGTATTGATTAATGTGTTTATACAAAACCGAAATGTTGGTTCTCTGTTTATAGAAAGCATTCACTGAACCCAAAATTGGGTTCAGTAATATTACCTCACATTTGAAGGCAATAAAAAGATAAAAAAAACCAACAAAATGATTCGTTGGTTAAAATTTATTAAATATGTATAAAACTAGTATTCAAATTGAAATTCTTTCATTAAATCAAATATAGTACAATAATCTACACCAAGTTCAATACAAACACTTGGTATTTTCGCTCGTTTCATAGGATTATTAATATTTACATCAGCTTTTTTTTCAAAGGTAACAATTGTATAATTGTTAGACATTGCAGTTGCAATTAGCCAAGGATCGGCGACATTTATATCAGCCCACTCATGCAATGCTGATGGTTTATAATAACCACTTCCTTTTAAATGATTTAAAACTTTTTTGTAATTAAGTATAGTTTCTGGTTTATTTGTAGATAAAATGTTAAAATTTTTGTTCTCAAACCAAAGTTGTAAATCATCTTTCTTGGTCTGATCACTCTCAATACATATTTCATTTTTTACTTTGTCAATAATAAAAATATATGGCCTTAATTGAGAATCACTAATATCATTCCAAAATGATTTAACCATATCCAATGGATAGTATGATTTTGAAGGAGCAATAAATGAATTAGCATCTATTAAATATTTATTTGAAGATACAATATTATTTATCATTTTACATCCTCCAAAATCTTTACAATATTTTCAAAAGAATTTCTTTTTAGCCCAGTTAATTTATAAATATCAGAAAAGCTACTTTCTCCATTACTTATTTTATTCGATAAGGCTAAAATAAAATTTTTATCAATTCGTGAAATATTATTGTTATAAAAATTACCGCCACTACCTTTTCTTGCTTTAATAACATCATTAGTTTTTTTCTCAACTTCTATATATATATCTTGATTAATTAACTTTAGATCAAGTGACTTTCTAGCAATAGCAATATTACTGACAGGAAATTCATAACTTAATTCATTAATTTTATCAATTATTATTTTTGATTTGTTTTTATTCCACATCTCTAAAAAGTAATCAGTAGGAATTAACAATTCAGAAGCTATTTTATTACAAAATATTTCTGATTTATTATTTAATTCTAAGCCATCTATATATAATGTGTCTTCTCCTAAACAAACATGTATTAATTCATGAAATAAAGTGAAAAGTTTACCATTATTACTATCATTGTTATTGATAAAAATTAATGGGGCATACATATCAGTCAAACAAAAACCCCTAAACTCATCAACATCCAATTTTCTGTAAGTATTATTTCTAACAATTCCATTTTGCATAATTAATATTCCGTTTTTACTTAATAATTCTTTAATAAATTTAAAATAGTCATTTTTGATATCTAAAAACCATAAATTTTCTAAGTTAATTATTCTTCGAACTAATTCAACAGACTTTTTAATATCATCATTGTTATCCAATACATTGTATAAGTGATTTTTTTCGTAACCTTCTTGTATTAAGAAATTTTTCATCCATTCTTGTCTTCTTTTCATATCAGATACAGTATCAATTAAATTTCTAGAAGGTTTATTAATTTCTTTAGTTCCGATAGTTCTAAAATCTAACATTTCAAATTCATCATTTGGTGGTTCATCTAATAATAAGTAACCGAAAGGAACATTCAAAAAGTTGCTTAATTCAACAACTTGATTATAAGTAGGGCTTGGATCATTCTTAATCCATTTATCTATACTATTGAATTTTTTTATTAAAGTAACCTTATCAATTTTTGAGTTTTTTATAGCCCAAATTAATACCTTATCATTTAATTCAATTCGATTACTCATTTTTTTCACCACCATTTATAATTTAGAAGCTTCTTTTTCTAATCATATATTAAAAATTATACTAATGAAACTCTAAAATAATAAGAATCGCCCTTTTTCTGCCCTTTTTTTAAACAAAATCTTTAAAAAAGTAGCTATAAGCTTTTAAGAAGCCTATAGCTATAATGTTTTTTGTACAAAATTTTAATTAGTACACCCAAGTAGATGTAACTAAGTTGTAATCAATAATTTCTTCTTGTTTAAACCATAATGCGATTTCTTTTTCAGCTGAAGCTACTGAATCAGAACCGTGTATAATATTTTTACCAACAGTCATACCAAAGTCACCACGAATTGTGCCAGGTGCACTTTCAGCAGGATTTGTCTTCCCAACTAAAGTACGTCCGATTTCCACTACATTCTCCCCTTCTAAAACCATTGCAAAAACTGGTCCAGATGTAATGAAATCAACTAATTCTCCGAAAAAAGGTTTTTCACTATGTTCACCATAATGCGTCTTTGCTAAATCTTCAGACACTGTCATTAACTTAGCACCTACAATTTTAATACCTTTGTTTTCGATGCGTTTTACGATTTCTCCAACAAGTCCTCGTCCTACGCCATCAGGTTTAATCATTAAGAAAGTTTTTTCCATTATTTATCCCTACCTCATTGTTTTTTGTGTAGCCTAGAATATTTTATCATTGTAAGCGATTTCTTTCAATTCCTAATATACACGGTAAAGCATTTTTTCATGTATTTCCAGAAGATGCTTTTTTTCTTCGCTATCCGGTAATTGATTTAAATGATATTTTGCTTTCTCGGCATACTGTTTACTTAAGCGTTTAGTAGCTTCAATGCCATAAGTTCTAACATTGTTAATAATAAATTCAAATATCGCTTCGTTTTGTTCATTTTCCAGATTAATGATAATTTGTTCTAACTTTAATCTTTCAGGATTATCTTTATTATTTATAGCGGCCATTAATGGATATGTGATATGACCGTTACGAATATCGCTAGCAACAGGCTTACCTAATGTTATTTCATCACTTGTATAATCCAGCATATCATCTATAATCTGATAGCTCATACCGATATAATGTCCAAATTTGCGGATATGGAATAATGATGCTCGGTTAACCTCCGTACTCATCGCACCTAATACACAACTGGCTTCAATTAATATCGCAGTTTTACGATTAATACGGCGCAGATATTGTGTAAATGATATAGGATACTGGAATCGATCTGCCATCTGATCAAACTCTCCGAAACATACTTCCAGAATGGTCTGACTAAATACTTTATGAAAATCAGTATGATTAATATCACTGATATTTGTTAATGCTCTAGCCAGTAAAAAGTGACCTGTTCGAAGTGCAATATCTTTATCAAATGCAGTATGGACACTCATTACGCCACGACGTTTGTCACTATTGTCAATATAGTCATCATGAACTAAACTTGCCATATGAATTAATTCTAAGCTTACTGCGGTATTTAGGAGATGGCTATAATGTTTATCATCACCCATCAAACCCGTAAGTAAGACAAACATCGGTCTGACACGTTTACCACCTGATTGCAATGTATGCATACTTGCCTGTTGTATCACATTTGAGTTGCTATGGATAACTTGATTCAAATGCGCTTCAACTCTTGTGATATGTGGTTTTAAATATGACTTATAACTCATTGCAACCATCCATTTCTTTTATTATTTCTTAGGCTTGTAAGCTTTATGCATAGCACTTACGCCACCAGTAAATCCTTTAAATTTAATTTGGGTAAAACCCACACCTGCCATTAATTTTGCTAATGTATATTTATCAGGGAAATCAAAAGCTGATTGCTGTAACCAGCTGTATTCTTTCATTGATTTTGCAAATACTTTTCCAAACAATGGCATAACGTATTTGAAATACAATGTATATCCTTCTTTAAAAACAGGCATGGTTGGATGACTTGTTTCTAAAATCACAATCATGCCACCTGGTTTTAAGACACGATAAATTTCTGCTAATCCTTTTTCAAAGTCCGGTAAGTTTCTTAAACCAAATCCAATGGTTACATAATCAAATAGATCATCTTCAAAAGGCATATCCATGGCATTACCATGAATCAGTTCAATGTTGTCATAACCCTTTACTTTCTTCTTAGCTACTTCGAGCATATTCTCACTAAAATCAAGGCCGGTTACGTGCCCATCTGGTCCAACCGCATTAGCCATCTGTATCGTCCAGTCACCTGTACCACAACAAACATCTAAAGCTTTCGATCCTCTTTTTACTTTCATTTGCTTCATCGTATATTTACGCCATGCTTTATGTTGATTGAAACTAATAATGTCATTTAATTTATCATATTTTGTTGAAACGTTTTGAAAAACGTTATGTACCATTTCAGTTTTTTCTTCACTTGTCATTGGTTTTGACATTTAAGTCACCACTTTCATCTATGTATAGTTAAGCCATAAAAGGCGTTACAAAAATATTATCGATTTTTTCTTTCACTACAGGATCATTTGACTGCGAATATAGTTGCTTAAGTTCATTTTGTCTTGCAACACATTCAGTAAGTACTTGATATTGCGTTTGTTGGAAAGGTGATGCTAAATAACGATAGAATAATGCACTTAATAAATCTGTAGAGAGCACATATCGATCTTTATTGCTATCATCCACCATATCCTGCATGCGCATACTTGTGTCAATCGCAAGTATCGCACATTTCGTCTGATCATCAAGATCCAACAATTTCGTTTGTGCTAATATATCTTGGTTGACTTGTATCATTTCGAAAAAGGGATATCGCTTCTTTAATTGGTCAATATCGTTTAGGAATCTTTCATAAAAGCTCATCGTCTTTACCTCTATCGCTTATTCTTTTTCTATTATAACTTAATATTAGAAAATTTAAACAAGATTAAACTGATTAGGACAAAAATAAAAAGCCCTATATGGGCTTTTTATAACACAATTATTTAACTGCGTCTTTTAATGCTTTACCAGCTTTAAATGCTGGGACTTTACTAGCTGGAATATCGATTTCTTTACCAGTTTGTGGGTTACGACCCTTACGAGCAGCACGTTCACGAACTTCAAAGTTACCAAAACCGATTAATTGTACTTTCTCACCATTTGATAATGATTTTTGAATTGATTCAAAAACAGCATCAACAGCTAAACCTGCTTCTTTTTTAGTTAAGTTAGCACTTTCTGAAACCGCATTGATTAAGTCTGTTTTATTCACGTCAATTCACCTCCCCAAAGGTTATGTAAATGATACGAAAGTATCATTCTGTAATGACTTTAACATAATAAACGTTGTCACTGCAACGATTAATACAAAAAAATGAATAAATTTTTCATTTTAATGCTGAACTGTTCTGAAAATTGGCTCATTTTTCTCATTTATTGTATATGGAACAGAATATGCTGGTAATACGGGAGAATCTTTGTAAAGAATGTATCTGATATCTGTACCTTTCTTTAACTTAAGATTGTTTTCATTAATCTTTTTACCAAGATCAAGCGTATAATCGATTTTAAATTCATTACCACCATTAATATATATCGGTAGACTTTCATCACTATATGGACTTTTTACTGTTGGATACTTTTTTAGTCCGTATTTTTTATACTCTATCTTATAAAGGTTCGGTCCAATTTTTTTGCCTAAAGCAAGCGTATCCGATTTTGTCTCAAGTCGAATCCTTAAATTTTTCAAAGCTTCAGAAGTTCTTAAGTCGATTAATTTAACAGTAGGATTTTTTTCTACATCCATCAAAACGTACTGATAGTAGCCTCCCATTTCAAAAGAACTCCCTGGTAACTGAGATAAATATTTCGGTTTTAATTTTTCAAAGTCAACAGGATGTTTCAAGTAAATTTCATAGGACATATCTCGTTCTTTAATTGGTAATAAACCTCCACTATCTTTTTGATAGCTATCGACAGCACTTTGTACCATTTTTAACTGTTCTTCAGGCGCTACTTGATTTTGAGCAAGTTCTTCTTTCGGATACATACAACCCGATAAGGAAACTGATACTACAAGCAATAATCCTATAATTCTTTTACCCATGACTCGACCCACCTAACACGACAAACATGAGTAATGCACTTATAATAAGTGCAATATAAGCTAAGCCGGTAACAATTACATTTAAAATTTTATTTTTTACTTTAAAACGCGCAACGTAAATTAACATCATAGCAAGTAACATAAGACCTAATGAATAAAAAGAAACCCACATTAAGTCCATTTTAGATATATTGAACATAATTTCCCTCTATTCATTCTTTTTTTCTCGGCTCATGAGTTCCATGACACCAGTATTAACATCTAATCCTTCAAATAATAATTTATAGAGCGCAGAAGTTATCGGCATTTCAACATTAAAAGCTTTAGATATTTCGTAAGCTGCTTCCGTAGTTCTAACACCTTCAACAACCATCCCCATCTGAGCTAATGCCTCATCTAATGTTGCTCCTTTACCAAGCATATTCCCGCACTTCCAGTTACGTGAATGTACAGATGTACACGTTACAATTAAATCTCCAATTCCGGCTAAACCTAAAAATGTCATTGGATCTGCACCCATCTTAGTACCAAGTCTCGTAATTTCAGCTAAACCACGTGTCATAAGTGCAGCTTTAGCATTATCACCATAACCTAAACCATCTGTGATACCTGCTGCTAATGCAATAATATTTTTTAATGCACCACCGATTTCTACACCGATTAAATCATCGTTAGTGTATACTCTAAAATATTCATTCATAAATAAATCCTGTGCGATACGAGCAACAGATATATCTTTTGATGCAACTGCTACCGTTGTCGGTTGTTTAACAGCGACTTCCTCTGCATGACTTGGACCACTTAATACACCTACACCTTTTATTAGCGCAGTATTCATTTCCTCTTCAATCATTTCAGAGATACGTTTAAAAGTTAAAGGTTCGATACCCTTGGAAACATGTATGATTATTTTTGGTGCTTCACTTACATCATTGATTTGAGCCGTTACAGAACGTATCGCTTTTGTCGGAACAGCTAAAATTAATATTTCAGCATGAAGCACTGCTTGTTTCAAATCAGTTGTTGCTTTTAAATATTTATTCAATTGTGCCTCAGGTAAATATTTATGATTCGTATGTTGTTCATTTAATTCATTAATTGTCGCTTCAGTTTTACCCCACATTAGACAATTATGACCGTTATCAGCAAGGACATTTGCTAGTGCAGTACCCCAGCTTCCGGTACCAATTACAGAAACGTTTGTCATTAATTACACCCCTTAGTTTCGTTTGCGGGCAATAATATGAACTGGTGTGCCCTCAAATCCAAATGCTGCTCTTATTCTATTTTCCAGGAATCGTTTATAAGAGAAATGCATCATTTCTACATCATTTACAAAAACAACAAATGTCGGTGGTTCGATAGCCACTTGAGTTGAATAGAATATATTTAATCGACTGCCGTTATGTGTTGGCGTTGGATTCATTGCAACAGCATCTGTTATAACTTCATTTAAGGTACTACTTTGAACACGTTTACGGTGATTTTCACCCGCTTCATTGATGAAAGGGAATAACGTTTTTAATCGTTTACCTTCTAGTGCAGAAACGAATGCAATTCGCGCATAATCTAAAAATTGGAAGTTCTCTCTTACTTTATCTTCAAATTTCTTCATCGTTTTAGAATCTTTTTCAACAGTATCCCATTTATTTACAACGATCACTACTGCTTTACCCGCTTCATGTGCATAACCGGCAATTTTCTTATCCTGTTCGATAATACCCGTATCAGCATCAAGCACTACTAATACCACATTTGATCTTTCGATTGCCTTTAATGCACGTAATACAGAATAACGTTCAGTCGTTTCATACACCTTACCTTTTTTACGCATACCAGCAGTGTCAATCATAACGTATTCCTGATCTTCAAATGTGTATACAGTGTCAATTGCATCACGCGTCGTACCTGCAATAGGTGACACGATTACACGTTCTTCACCTAATATTGCATTAATTAAACTAGATTTACCTACATTTGGACGACCAATTAAAGAAAATTTAATGACATTATCATCATATTCCTCTTCAGGTTGTTCAGGGAAATGTTTACTTGCTTCATCCAGTAAATCACCAATACCTAAACCGTGTGAACCAGAAATCGGGAAAGGTTCTCCAAATCCTAGAGAATAAAACTCATAAATATCAGTACGCATTTCTGGATTATCAATTTTATTCACTGCAAGTACGACAGGTTTGCTTGATTTGAATAATAATTTCGCTACAAATTCATCTTCAATTGTAATGCCGTCACGACCATTAACCATGAAAATAATGACATCAGCTTCATCAATGGCAATCTCAGCCTGGGCGCGAATTTGTTCCTGGAACGGTTCATCACCAAGTTCTATACCACCAGTATCAATAATATTAAATTCATGTGTTAACCATTCGCCGCTTGAATAAATTCTATCTCTCGTAATCCCCGGCGTATCTTCTACGATTGAGACACGCTCTCCTATAATCCTATTGAAGATTGTAGATTTGCCGACATTCGCTCGGCCTACAATCGCTATTGTTGGTTTTGTCAATTTTGTTCTTCCTCTCAAATAATATCTGTTCTATTTTAACATAGAAAGTGTGTTTATCAAATCGATATAAAAAATGCCGATATGCATACAATATAATTTGTATACATATCGACATCAAAAATATATATTATAAATTTAAATCTTTAAATTTATCTCCGAAAACATCACCTAAAGTTGGTGCATCTTCGTCAGTTGTAGTTTGATTATTTAAATAAGAGGTATCAAAGTCTTCTGTTTGTTCTTCAGTTGCTTTTATTGATAATCCAATACGTTTTTCATCTTTATTAATATCTAAGATTTTAACTTTAACTTTTTGACCAGCTTCTAATACTTCACTCGGATTTCCGATATGATCATGGCTGATTTGTGAAATATGAACAAGACCTTGTAAACCTTTATCAATCTCAACAAATGCACCAAAGTTCGCTAAACGCATTACTTCACCTTCAACCACATCTCCAACTTTAAATTTTTCATCAATTGTTTCAAATGGTCCAGGTAAAGCAGCTTTAATTGATAATGACACACGTTCATTTTCTGGATCAACACTTAAAATTTTAACTTTTACTTTATCACCTACTGATAATGCATCTTCTACTTTATCGATATGGTCGTGCGTAATTTGAGAAATATGAACTAATCCATCTACATCACCAATATCAACGAAAGCACCGAAGTTTGTCATGCGAAGCACTTCACCTTCAACCACTGCACCTTCTTCTAGATTTTGTAGACGTTCTGATTTTAAAGCTTTGTTTTCTTCAGCTTCAATCACTTTATGATTTAAGATCACTCTATTTTTTTCTTGATCTAACTCTTCTATTTTTAATGTTAATACTTTTCCTACATAATCAGAGAAATCTTCAATATAGCTTGTAGAAATTAATGATGCCGGGATGAAACCACGTAAACCAACATCTACGACTAATCCACCTTTAACAGCTTCTTTAACTTCAGCTTCTAAAGTTTCACCATTTTCAAATTTTTGTTGTAAAGTTTCAAATGATTCAGATTCATCTAATTTACGTTTAGATAAAATGTAGTGACCATCTTCTTCTTTGTCTTCAATCTTAGTCACATATGCTTCAATTTCATCGCCAACTTTTACAACATCTTCCGCATTCTCAACGCGTAAGCTTGATAATTGACTGATTGGAATGATTCCATCATATTTAGCACCATCTAATTGTAATACAACATGTTTCTCTTCAATTGATTGAACAGTGCCTTTTACTTTGTCACCTTCATTAATTTCTAAAATCATGTTTTCGTTAAATTCTTCTGTCATTAGGGACGCCTCCTCAAAGTTTACAGCTTATAGCTTATAATAAACTTCTTATAAATCGACGATAAAGTCAAGAAATTCGCTTTATTTATCGATAATTTCACGTGCTAATGCAATGATTTTATCCTTCACCGCTTCTATCGTCATACCAGTTGTATCAATTTCAATCGCATCATTCGCTTTAACTAAAGGTGAAATTTCGCGTGTCATGTCGAGATGATCACGACGTTCTATGTCTTTAACGAGATCTTCGAAATTTGCTTCAATGCCACGCTGCTGATTATCTTTAAGTCTTCTTTCAGCACGTTCAGTAACGGACGCTATCATATACACTTTAAGTTCGGCATCAGGAATTACTTGTGTACCGATATCTCGACCATCCATAACAACACCTTTTGCAGCTGTCAATTCCTGTTGAATACCCACTAATTTCTCTCTAACAGCCTTTTGACTTGCAACATAACTTACATTCAATGTAACATCATTTTCTCGAATGCGTTCAGAAACATCTTCATCATTCAAATAAATTTTTTGACCATTATCATTGACAATTTTCAAATTGATTTTTTGAACGAGTGTT
Organism: Macrococcoides goetzii; assembly: GCF_002742385.2. Taxonomy (GTDB): domain Bacteria; phylum Bacillota; class Bacilli; order Staphylococcales; family Staphylococcaceae; genus Macrococcoides; species Macrococcoides goetzii. Next base: position 411,767 of record NZ_MJBI02000001.1, on the reverse strand, counting down.
TCAAAATCTAATACAGGTTGTGCTAAATGTGCAAGTGTTATAGCACGATACATCGCACCTGTATCGACATAAACCATGCCAAGTTCAGATGCGACAAGTCTTGCAATGGTACTTTTACCAGCTGCAGCAGGTCCATCCACTGCAATATTTATCTTTTTCATCTTATTACCTACCTTGTCGTTTAATCTTAATTATTTTATCATAGTAGTTATACGTTGTATATTTGGAGGATAAATATGAAAAATATTCTTGTGATGCATACTGGTGGTACAATCAGTATGTCAGAAAATGCGGAAGGATACGTTACAACAAACGAAGTCAATCCGATGTCGAATATCCAGTTAGATGCTTATGCCAATATTACTGAAATCCACCCTTTTCAAGTGCCCTCACCACATATCACCATTCAACATATGAATGAACTTAGAAAGAAAATTATTCAGGAAATCTATAATGAGAATTATGATGGTATCGTGATCACGCATGGAACGGATACTTTAGAAGAAACTGCATATTTTCTGGATTTAACACTGAATGTAAGTATTCCGGTCATATTAACTGGTGCAATGCGCTCTTCAAATGAGATTGGATCAGATGGATTATATAACTATATTTCTGCGATAAAAGTCGCTTGTCATGAAGCAAGTCAAAATAAAGGCGTATTAGTCGTATTTAACGATGAAATTCATAGTGCCACTAACGTTACTAAAACACACACATCTAATACGAGTACTTTCCAGAGTCCTAATTACGGACCGCTCGGTATCGTCACTAAAAATAATGTTTATTTCCATCACTTACCGATATTGAATCATCCACTTGTAAAAGTAGATGAAACAAAAAAAGTTGGATTAATCAAAGCACATAGTGATCTTGATGAAGCATTACTTTCATTCTTTGTAGAGCAAAACTACGATGGTTTAGTAATTGAAGCACTTGGACAGGGTAATTTACCGCCTTCAAGTTTAGCCGGCATCAATAGACTGATTGATGCAAAAATCCCAGTAGTACTTGTATCTCGCTGTTTTAACGGCATAGCAAGTAATACATACCACTATGAGGGTGGCGGCTATGAGTTAAAAGAAAAAGGACTTATTTTCTCGAATGGATTAAACGGCCAGAAAGCAAGACTTAAACTTTTGATAGCTTTAAGCAATAATTTAGACCAGGAAGCATTAAATACTTATTTCAGCAAATAAAAATAGGACATCACTGTCCTATTTTTATTTTGACTTTTTAGTTAAAATACTATCAACAATCATGCCACCATGAAATTTTCCATTCTCGATAAATATTGTATTGGCATCATTACCTGCTGCAATAACACCCGCTATATACAGATTTTCGACATTTGTTTCCATTGTTGCGCGATCGTAAAATGGCGCAGTGCCATATTCATTAGTCACAAGCTCAATACCCATAGATGCTAAAAATTCATAATCCGGATGATAACCAATCATCGCAAACACTGTATCGTTCTTTATATTTATTTCACCGTCCGGCGTACTAATTGAAACTGTTGATTCATCGATATTTGTTACATGACTTTCAAAATATAATTTGATTTTCTCATGATTAACAAGAGATTCATAGAGCGGTAATATCCATGGTTTTACACTTTTAGAATAAGTACTTCCTCTATACACTGCAGTAACGCGAGCACCCGCTTTCTCAAGTTCTAGTGCAGCATCTATCGCAGAATTCTTTCCACCAATAATGAGGACATCCTGATCAAAATATGGATGTGCCTCCTTAAAATAATGGTGCACTTTTGGCAAATCACTTCCTGGAACATCAAGTGTATTATGCTGTCCGTAATAACCAGTCGCAACTGTAAGATATGTACATTCATACGTCGCTTTACTCGTACTTACGATAAAACTATCATGAAGCTTTTCAACTTTGATTACCTCTTCATTCGCATGTATTGTTAAATCATGATGCTTCACCACTTCGCGATAATATACTAACGCCTGGTTTCTTTTCGGTTTATGCTCTTCTACAATGAAGGGTACATCACCGATGCCTAACTTTTCACTTGTTGAGAAGAAAGTTTGATGTGTTGGATAATTATAGATCGCTTCAACCACATTACCTTTTTCAATGACGATATTTTCAATGCCAGCTTTTTTTTGTTCGATACTTGCAGATAACCCACATGGACCTGCGCCAATAATAATACTTTCAATCTTAATCACTCGTTTCACCTTCCGAAAAAAAGAGACTCCGGCTAAAGAGTCCCCTTTTATTAATTATCTTCCTGAATATCTAATACTTTAAATCCATTTTGTTTTAAATATTTAGTAAACTTCTTGATATTTTTATGATCTTCAACTTTAACAATCATTCTGCGATGCATTTTGTCTGTTTCATCAAATGTAACAAACGAAATGGCATTTAATTTAAATTTAGATAAAGCTGAAGCAAGACGTTTAATACGTCCTTCTGCATCAATAGAAGTAATCGCGATACGAACACCAGGTTTACTCATACCAAATGCAGATTTAAATTGTTCCATAACGTCATAACGTGTTACAACACCTAAAAATTCTTTGCGGTCATTGATAATACTCAAAATCGGAAAATCCTGTAATGTTAAGAATGATTCTTCAAAGAAAGTTGTGTCATTCACACTATATTCATCTAAAGTAAGAATTTCTCCTATTTTAGTTTGTTCAATAAATTCATCACGTAATTTCGGTGTTTTCATAAAGAAGAAATGTCTAAATATATCATATCGCGTTGCTGTACCTAGATATTTTCCTTCTTCTACTACAGGCATTCCATCAATTCCATGATGCTCTAATTTATCCAAAACACTTTTAATCGTATCATTTGGATTTGCTACGTAACATTTTTCTTTCGGAATCATAATCGTTTTTAAATACATAAATCCATCCCCTTTGTATATAATTATTCTGGTATTACTAAAGTTTGACCTGCAGAAAGATTGTTACCAAAAATGCCGTTTGCTCTTCTGATTTTCTCAACGTTTTCCGGAGATCCACTTCCATAATATTTAATTGCTATACGGTATAAGTTTTCTTTTGCACCAACAACATGTGATGCACCACCATTTGTTCCCGAATTATTTGAAGAAGCAGCATTATCAGCATTGTTATTTGTAGTTGAATTATTATTGTTTGATGCTGCGTCGTTATTATTTGTTGTTGCTGTATTATTATTTGTTGATGTATTGCTATCATTTGAATTTGCAGTAGTATCTTCAGTACTTTCATTTTCTGCTACTGCACTTTCTGTTGTAGCATCTTCCGTCGTTTTATTATTTTCTTCAGTCACTTTTTCTTCAGTTGCTTTTTCTTCAGTTGATTTAGTTGCTGCAGTTTTATCTTTATTTTCTTTACCCTCGTTAACAACAACTTCTTCTTTTTCAGGTTTACCTTCATCCTGATTATTAATAAAGTTACTTAATAAGAAAATAATCGGTATCAATAATAATATCGCTGCAAGAAACGGTAGATACTTCTTCATTCCATTACCATCATCTTCTTTTTTGTCTTCAATCTCTTTATGGTCATGCTGCTTTTTATTTGCTGTTGTTGCAGCGGCGGCAGTACCAGTTGCGCCCGCACCAACTACCGCTGCACCTGCAGCAGCTTTTTTCTTATTATTATTTTTAGTTTCTTTTTGTGATACATCTTTTTCTGTCTGTTGTTTAGCTGTATTTTTATTGCCATGAATTCCACTTTTATTCGAAGCAACATTTCCAACTACACTTCCACCAACACCTGTTGCTGATGCGATAATTGAGCGGTCTCTTTTTTTATTTTCTTTAACGGCTTCTCCATTAGTTTCAACAGCGTTTTTATCTGTCTGAGCATCGTAAGTTACTTTTTCATCGGGTTGAATTGATTTTTCACGATTTTTTCGTTCCTGAGAACGATTTCTTCTTGAAGCCCCGCGTGGTGGAAATATTTCATTTGATTCAGCTTTGTTTACTTGTTCACTATCCACTTTATCTTCATTAACTGCTTCATTTTCAACAGCTTGATCTTGGTCTGACAATTCTTGTCTTTCTCGTTCAATTTTCTGTTTACTTTTTTCAAATTCATCTTTGAAATTATCTCTTGACACAATATCCACCCACTTAATTAATATTTTAATAATACATACTTATTATAGACAAAATATGTTGCTTAAGTAAAGACATATAAATCATTAAACAGTTGATTTAGAAGCGTTTTTCCGAACTTTTTTTGAACATGATAACTTTGCTGTTTAAACGAGATTTTAACTTGTTTATTGCAATGCGCACAACTTTTACACTTAAATATATTATCATGCTCCATACTTTTTGAATCTCTAACATATTGCTTGTTTAAACTGAATTGATTTAATTTATGAGTTAAACAGTATTTTTCATTAATGTATTCAATCATCTGTGTCAATGCTGTTCGCTTCATATGCTGGTGTCGTCTTATTTTTCGTAATATTTCTTCTCTGCTATACTTTGCTGAAAGGATATTCATTAATATCTGTTTTTCCTCAGTTAGTGCTGCACCTTGAAAATATAAATCTATCTCAGTGAGCGTCAATTCATTTAATTCATTGAGACGGTATGGAAGTATCTCATCATTTGGACTATATAATAATATAGATTGTGATAATTCACCATCCCTCCCTCCTCTACCTATCTCCTGAATAAACTGAAAAATAGATTTTGGCATATGATAATGTATTACTGTTCTAATATTTGATTTATTAACGCCCATACCAAATGCATTCGTCGCACAAATCACCTGTATTTCATCATTCATAAAGCGTTGTTGTACTGACATTCTTTCTTCATATTGCATATCTGCATGATAGCGTTCTACCATTATACCTTGTTCTAAAAGATATCTATACACGTATTCAACTTGTTTCTTTGAAGAAAAATAAATAACAGTTGAAGCAGATGCTTTTAAAGTTTCTAAAATAAAGGACAATTTGTCTGCATCATCATTTGTATTTACTACGGATAAAAAGATATTCTCTCTTTCCGTTAAATAATTCATTACTGTTAATTCTCTTTTAATAACGTGCTGAATATCATATATCACTTGATCATTTGCAGTGGCGGTTAATGCAATAACCTGTGCATCATAATAAGACACTATTTCATCAATCATCAAATAATGGGGACGGAATTCATACCCCCATTCAGAGATACAATGTGTCTCATCTATTACAATTGCTTCGCAACGATAGTGCTTTAAATAATTCAGACCATTTGTAACCAGCCATTCAGGTGAACAATATATAAAATCATATGTCTCAATACGAGATAGTAATAATTGTTTGTCCATATCATCTAACTGACTATGTATACAGCATGCTTTGACCTTTTTTTGTTTAAGCTGCATAACCTGATCTTCCATTAATGCAATTAATGGCGATATGACTATGGTCTTTTTATTATTTACCAGCATCGGCAATTGGAAGGTTAGAGATTTCCCAGAACCTGTCGGTAGAAGCGCTAATACATCATGCCCTTCAAGAATCTTTTGAACAATTTCAATTTGGTTTTCTCGTAAGCTTTCTAAACCAAAAGTTTCTTGTAAAATTTTATTGATTGCATTCATTTGCATTGCTCCATTTTATATTTTACGATTGCGATTTTTAATTTAAAATAATCCTTTATCGGCGAAATTTCATACAATGTCTTTAGTTTCCCGTATCGATTGTTTTCGATAATTTCTTTGATGGTTATATATTCTTGTTCTGATAGATAATTTGAAATATCCAGAGGATAGTCTTTAATCAATATTTCAATAATATGATCCTGTATCGTATGTATTCTTACTGATTTATTTCGTTGAATTATATCTATTGAGTCTCCATTAATTAAACGCTGATAAGTATCACTCGTATTAATATGCAGTGGTGTTCTGACATATAAATAACTTAATAACTTATATTCACGTGTCTTAAATGCATGAAGCATCAAATTCTTTTCTATGATCATTTGTGATCTTATATCATCAATACTTTTATTAAATTGTTTAGAGATTTGTTCATAACTATCAGGTCTAATTTGATGACCATGCAGAAAATGTATAAAATAACAGCTACCAGTTGCTTTAAAGATATACTGCGATAAATCATCAACTTCCTGGGCTAACTGAATAAATTGATCATCATTTTTAATTTTCGTAAATAGTTGCTTAACATGTTGTTGAATAAATAAACGATTTGAACTTGGTAAATAGTCAGAAGAATGATAGAGATATTCTGAAACTGTTTGAAGCAATAATACAAATGAAGAAAAAGATAGCTCACTTGCATAGTAAAAATATGGATATAGTTTAAGATTAATAAGACTGATATTTTCCTCACTATCATTACGAACGAGTCGAGTGACAGCCTCAAATGAAACATTTGGATACAATTCATAAACTGGTAATAGATCCTGCATCACTGCGTCGAAATAAGTTTGCTGAGTTCTTGCACCAATTAATAATTTCCATAAACTTTTAACTGATTTGTCTGGTAAGTAATGCGACTTTATATAACGATTAATCGACTTCATTTTGTCACCCTGAAATATTTTTGTTGAAAATGTGCTTAACTATCACTAAAATAGTTATGTATGTTATAACTAGTGTAGCATGAAAGTGTGAGGAGGCGAAAAAATATGGCAGGTAAATATACGATTGTTGATATGGATACATGTATCGCATGCGGTGCTTGTGGTGCAGCAGCACCTGATATATATGATTATGATGATGAAGGTATTGCCTATGTTATTTTAGATGATAACCAAGGAACTCAGGAAATACCAGAAGAATTAGAAGAAGATATGATCGATGCATTTGAAGGATGTCCCACTGATTCAATTAAAGTTGCTGATGAATCATTCGATGGCGACGCGCTTAAATTTGAATAATAATATTAGAAAGCTTGAAGTTCAAATCGAACTTCAAGCTTTTTTGTCAAGTTATGTTTTATGCGATTAATGATCAATCAATAATGATTAATTATTAATTTTCATCTGTTTTTTAAGTGACGGTACTAAAGGTCTAACAACAATATAAAATAGAATTGTCAGTAATAATCCTTTAATAATATTAAAAGGAATAATACCAGCTGTTACGATAACCTGAATGTTCTTTACAAAATCATTTAAATTCATAATCATGCCATACATTGGTAATAACACGAAATAGTTCAGAATACTCATCACAATCGTCATTACGATTGTTGCACTGATAAAAGCAGGTATTATTTTATTAAATCTACCTTTTGTAATAACATACAGTGTTAAGATAAACGACGTCCCTGCTAAAAAGTTAGCAACAGGACCAACTGGATCAGTCATGTTCATTACGAAGTTAAGTATGTTCTTAATAAACTCAATAAGTACTGCACCGACAGGTCCAACAGTAAATAGCGCAATAATTGCAGGTAAATCACTGATATCAATCGTTAAATACGGTGGTAAGAAAGGAACTGGTACTTTTAAAAACATCAGTATGAATGCAATTGCACTTAATAAACTGATCAGTATCAGACCTCTAGTTCTATTCAATTTTGTCATAAATTCTCCTTACTTCATCTTTGAATCAGGAGGACAAATTAACTTGACGAAACTCTGACCTCCATCTTCTCCCATCCAGACTGTACTGTCGGCTTTGGAATTACACCAAATCAGCTGCATAATGCAGGTCGCGGGCTTTTACCGCCGGCTCGGAATTTCACCGACCCCGAAGATGAATGTGTATTTTGGCTATTGCCATAAATCATTGTACCAAACTACTGCGCCGTGTCAACTAACGGAATTGAAATCGTGAATGTTGTGCCAATACCCTGCTCACTTTCAACATTAATTTCGCCATGATGTTTTTCAATGATAGCTTTTACGATAAATAAACCTAAACCAGTACCGTGCTTACCGCGTGTTCTTGCCTGATCAACTTTGTAAAATCTTTCAAATATATGATTGATATGTTCTTTAGCGATACCGACACCTGTATCAGAAATTTTGATATACAGATTACTTGTATCATTATATGTCGAAATTTTTATAGTATCTCCACTCTTTGTATAACGCATTGCATTATCCAGAAGGTTTGTAATAACCTGGAATATCTTATCATAATCAATTGCTACCGCTTTTGTATGCTGTAAATCTAATTGTAATGTTGTTTTATGTTCCATAGCACTCTGTTTAAAGTTCTGAATATTTTTTTCAAGTAAAGGCGAAATATCCATCATTTCTTTATTTAACGTTGTTTCTCCAGCGTCAATACGCGCAACATTTATTAACTCATTAACCAGTCTGTTTAATCGTTTAGATTCATCGAGAATAATATTTAAAAACTCATCCACGTCATCTTTTTCAACGACTATGCCATCTAAAATTGCTTCAGTATACCCTTGTAACATTTGAATTGGTGTACGTAATTCATGAGAAACATTTGCGATAAACTGCTGTTTCATCATATCTATCTTTTTCTCTTCACTCATATCACGAATAATTGCGACAGCACCATTATTTTGTCCCTGTGTCGTATTTTTGACGGGTGAAATGATGAGTACATAATGCTTATTAAACGTAGAAATTTCATGATATATTGTTTCATCAGATTGCATTACCTGATTCACGAGTTTACTTAATACATCTGTGTCTTCCTGTGAAATATCATCTAAAAATTTCTCTGCCATCGGATTTTGCAGCTGTTTTTCAAGATCCATATTAAAGCTTAAAACACCGTCTTCCATTGCATTGATTAATCGATCTCTTAAATTACGTTCCTGTGAAATTTTACTGATATTTAATGTAATCTCCTGCTCCATCTTATTAAACGCAAGTGCTAATTCACCAATCTCATCTCTGGAATATACAGCTATTTTATTATTACGCTCACCTCTTGCGAGATTAAAAGCAGCTGACTTTAATAGTAACAATGGTTTTGTAATCTTATTGGATAAGAAAAAGGCGAAGATAGTAGTGAGTATCAGTAATAACATAGCCACGATAAAAATAATGAAAGTAATATAATTTAGTGCATCATCCATAGAATTAGCATCCTGATAAATAAATATACCGCTATCTTCATGATTAAAAGCTTGAGAAGGATAGCCAATCAGAATAAACTCATGTCTATTATCCTGATAATTTACTTTAATATCCTTTACAACATATTCATCTTTAACAAAAACTTTATCGAACGCATCATTTTCCTTGATCTCATCGACCATTAATTGCTTCAACGGATCTTCATATGTATCGTCTAAATCAGATTTATTCTGAACAATAATAATGCCGGCAGGATTTTCTATTAATTCTTTCACATAAGTTAATGCATCACTTTGATCATGATGACTCGTTAATACGAGTTCGGCTTTCTCAGCTTGCTGCTTTAGCGTATGTCCTGACTCGCTCTTCAAATAAGAATTAAAGAACCCCATTAAAGAGACAGATAATATAATTAAAACTGCAGTCACTATAAACAAAATAGTTAACCACAGTTTAATTACTACGCTATTAAAATAGCGCATTATTCTTTCACCTCAAACTTATAGCCAACACCCCATACAGTGTGGATCATATCAGCAGCTTTTGGTGAAACTTTATTTAATTTTTCACGAAGACGTTTTACATGTGTATCTACTGTACGTAAATCTCCATAAAACTCATAATGCCAAACATCTTTCAGTAATTGTTCACGATCAAATACTTTATCCGGACTTTTAGCTAAAAATAATAGTAATTCATATTCTTTTGGTGTCAAATTAACTTCCTGATTTTCAGCCATAACACGATGTGCATCATTATCAATGACTAAAGAATCAAATACTATTAAGTCTTTCGCATGTGAATCCTGTTTTAAATACATTGTCGGTTGAGCACGTCGTAAAATTGCTTTTACACGTAGTACTACTTCTCGTGGCGAGAATGGTTTAACGATATAATCATCGGCGCCAATTTCAAAGCCTTCAACGCGATTATGTTCCTCACCCTTTGCTGTAAGCATAATAATCGGCGTTGTTTTTTCTTCTCGTATTCTTCTACACACTTCAATACCATCCATTCCAGGTAGCATAATATCAAGTAATATACAATGGAAATTCTGGTTCAAAGCAAGTTCTAATGCTGCTTCGCCATCACTTGCTTCAACTGTCTCAAAACCTTCACGCTCGAGATACATTTTAGCTAGTTTTCTGATTCTGTCTTCATCATCAACGATCAATATCGTATGTTTCATATCGATTACTCCTTTAATTTAAGCGTATGAGTGTAGACCTGCAATAATAAGATTGACTGCAATGACATTGAATAAAATGATTGCCATACCTACCACAGCAAGCCAGGCACTTTTCTTACCTTCCCAGCCTCTTCCTAAACGTAGATGCAGGAAGATAGCATAGAATAAGAATGTAATTAAAGCCCAAACCTCTTTAGGGTCCCAACCCCAGAATCTACTCCAGGCAATTTGTGCCCAGATACTTGCAAATAATAAACCACCTAATGCAAATAATGGGAATCCAATAATAACTGATCTATAACAAATTTCATCCATCAACTGGAGTGATACTTTATTCGTTAATGGTTTAACTACAGAAAATAATGTTTTTCTTAACACTAATCTTAACAGTCCATATAAAATTGTACCAATGATAACAGACCATACTACTGTATTTAACTTTTGCGCATTAATTACTGGCGGTAATTCAATACCCGTATTGAATCTTTTAACTTCTTTATAATCTTGTTTTGTCCCTTTAATTTTTTCAACAGGAATACTATCTTTAAATGTTACTAATCCTGGCAAATGATATTCAGCGATTGTCTTATTATCATTTTTATCATTATAATAATAATCTTCCTGATAATGAACGATACCTTTCATTACGATTGTCGTTAAAATAAAAGCTATCACAAGGGTAATGAAATACATTACAACCTCTAACCAGAAAGCATCCTTTGATTTTTCATTCGCATCAACATATCGTAATAAGTATATTAAACCTGCTACTGAACTTACAGACAAAATACCATAACTGATTGTCACTGTAATTACATGAATTGCCAGCCAGTTACTTTGTAATGCCGGAATAAGTGGTGATACATCACGCGAGAACATGCTGGCATAGACAATGACAAGCATTGCAAACGGTAATGAGAATAACGCTAGTATCGGTGTATGATATAAGAAGTAGAGTACTAAAAATCCACCGACCATCATAATACCGAACATCGTCAGGAACTCATACATATTACTTACAGGGGCATGACCTGCAGCAATCCAGCGTGTTACAAAATAGACGAGTTGCATAATAAAACCAATAATTGTTAACGTAACTCCTATTTTTTCACTTTTCTTAGATTTCGCTTTAATACTCGCTGAGAATGGTAATATTGCGATTAAATATAATATAAATGCAGCATACAATGAAGTACTACTGATATTTAATAAAGCTTCATTATTCATTTTCTTCCTCCGTATCCGCATATTTATCATTAACTTTCGGTAAGTTAAAAGGTGCTAACATACTGTTAATATCCTTAGCATAACCATAATAATTTCTATTCGTATGTGCTGCTAATTTAAATCCATCTTTCGTTTCAATCCATATACGACGATGATGAATGTATGATCCGATCGCAAGACCAATTAAGAAAATTGAAAACCCTACAAATAGTATAGGTAATGTTAAATCTTTTTTCACGGTTAAATATGTGATTGTCTTGTTTGTAGCACTCACAAATTTAACTGCATATTGATTATTTTTAGTAATGTCTTGTGAAGAACGTATTTTCAGTAAACTATATTCAGGTTTCTTATTTTTATCTTCTACACCAAAGACAAAAGCTGGATTGTTCGGTATCGGCGAAGTTGTTAATAAAGTTCCATTTTCCGCAATACCATTGAAATCTGGTGCATAGTTTTTCAGACTCACTGTTAAATCTTCTCTTACTTTGTATTGTTTGTCCGGATTATCAAGTGCGACTTCAAACGTCTTACCTATGGATTTACCTGTCTTGATATTTTCAACTTTAAAAGTCATCGTTTTAAGCTGAGATTGGTCGAAACTATTTTGATATAACGCAAAATTTGCAAATTTAACCGGATGGTTCACTTTGACACTATCATCTTTAATTTGTGCTAATTTTGGTTCAGCACCGACAACTGATTTATCAGCTTTATTCTCATAGATGGTAACTTGAGATTCGTAATTTTTAGCAATTTTGTTCATTCTGGAATCCGCAGCTTTACCATTAATATTTGAAATTGATTCGGCATCATATTGTTCAAAAATAAATTTATTGTTTTTTATATAATACGTATTTTCAGTTCCAGGTATACTCTTCGTTTCACCTTCTGCAACACCAACAAATTCATCCACGTAAAATGCTGGTATAAAACGAAGCATAGCACCGGCTAACAAAATGATTAGTCCAGTATGATTAATATAAGGACCATAACGACTTAAACGACCTTTTTCAGCTAATATTGCTGTGCCATCTGTTCTAACTTTGTATTTTCTCTGCTCTAATGCATTTACTAGAGCTTCCTTTTCAACTGATGTCGGTACATCTAGTGTCAACCTCTGACGTTTAAAGTACGTAGGGTGTTTCTTAACCGTTTGACGCGTAAGCGATTTATGTAATGGAATGCCTCGGTCTATACTTGCTGCAATAATAGAAAATGCAACAAGCGCAAGTAAAATTAAATACCACCAGGATGTGTAGAGATTATCTAAACCTAGTTTATAATAGATATATCCTAAAGTACCGTATTTATCTTTATAAAATGTTGATGGATCTTCACCTACCGGAATAAAATATTCCTGAGGAAACATTGTACCTAGTGCTGATGCTAAAACTGTTAATACAAGTAATATCACACCAACTTTAACGGAGCTAAAAAAAATCCATACTTTATCTAACAATGTTTTATTTTTCGTCTTACTTCTCACTGCCTGACCGTCATAGCGCATGACGTCTGTTGTTTTCTTTTTATCATAGCTGTCATTGATCAATCGGCCGCAGTTTTGACATAATTGAGTACCAGGAGGGTTAACATGACCACAAACACATTTAATCGATTGTTCCTGCATCGTCATCCTCCTTTTATGGTTTTACCATTTCCATATATTTCTGAATATCTTCTTTTGACATTTGGCCTTTATGGTGTGCTGCTATCTTCCCATCTTTATCAATGATATACGTATTCGGTAGATCATTTGCATTATATGCTTCCATTACATCACCATTATCTAAACCAACTGGTAAGGTTACTTCTTCGTCTAATGCACTGAAGAACTGTTTAATTTGTTGTGGACTGTTCTTAACGTGAATCGTTAATACTTCAACACCTTGATTTTTGTACACATTATGTGCACGGTTTAAATCCGGCATTTCTTCTAAACAAGGTTCACACCAAGTCCCCCAGAAATTAAGTACTAGTCCTTTACCACGATAATCTTTTAAATTTACTTTATCGCCATCTAATGTTTTCAATTCAAATACTGGCGCATCATCCCCTATCTTCACAACTTTTTCACCATCCTTCGTTACAGAAACATAGATGATAAAAATTATTGCAAGTAAGATAAAGAAAGTCACTATATATTGAATCCATTTTTTTTGCTGTTTCGCCATGCTTAACCCCTTCTCTATTCAAAATGTCACATTACATTATATCATTTACGCAATGATTATCTGTGGCAACTATGTGAATTTTATGATTTATTCAAACTCATATTACGTAATGTTTTGACTTCATGAGGTGTAAGTTCTCTGGCATCTCCCGCATTTAATCCTTTAAGTGTTAACGGTCCATATTCAATACGAGATAATTTCACAACCTCGTGACCGAAATGGGCAAACATACGTCGCACTTGACGATTACGTCCTTCATGAATTGTAATCTCTACTAAAGTAGTATCCTTTAATTTGTCCTGTGACTTGACTTTCACAATTGCTGGAGCCGTCTTTCCGTCTTCAAGCATAATACCACGTTCTAATTCTTTAACTTGTTCTCTTAACAGAAATCCTTTTAATTTAGCTACATATTTTTTCTTCATTTTATATTTCGGATGAGTCATCTGATTGGCAAAGTCACCATCGTTTGTCAGTAATAATAAACCACTTGTCTCATAATCAAGACGACCAACAGGAAATATTCTTAAGTCCAGCTGCGGAAAATAATCAGTTACAACAGTTCGCCCTTTATCATCAGAAACACTTGTAATCACACCCGTTGGTTTATGAAATAATATATAAATCTTTTCCGGGTTTTCTAGAGGAACTCCTTCTACTTCCACACGGTCTCTTGGACTTACCTTTGTACCAAGTTCAGTTACTGTCTCACCATTAACGGTAACTTTACCCTCAGAAATTAATACTTCTGCTTTACGACGTGAAGTTACACCACTTTTAGCGATGACTTTCTGTAATCTTTCTAATTGTTCGCTCATTTTATTCATCCTCTGCATTTAAATTTTTAAAGAATAATTCCATTTCACTTGCATCACTTGTCATCATCTCATCTCTCGGTAAATCATCTAAAGATGTAAGACCAAATGTCATCAGGAAGAATTCAGTCGTTACTAATTGTCTTGCACGTTCACCATTGACTTCTGTACTTTTTACCAGACCTCTTTCAATCAATGTTTTGACAGGTCCATCACTATTCACACCACGCATCAATTCAATATCATGACGCGTTACAGGTTGATTATATGCAATTATCGCTAAAGTTTCGAGTGAAGCCTGCGTTAATTTCTTTTCATTTGTAGCAGTAACCAGATCTTCCAGGTAAGGATTTAAAGTCTCATTGGTCATCAGAAAGTATTTTGATCCTAACTTTTGTATTTCAAAAATTTCATGATTATACGCACTTACAATATCAGATAATTGTATTGGTGTAAGCTCCATAATCTCTGCAAGTTGTTCAATTTCAACACCTTCATCACCTACTGCATATAATAGACCTAGTATGATATTTATTTTTTCATTCGACATAGTTTTTTCCTCTTTCAATGTGAATTTCACTAAAGTCACTATATTGATAAACATTGATCTTATTATTTTTCATAAGTTCCAAAATCGCCAGAAACAATGTTACAATCTGCGTTTTCGTTTCAGAAAATGAAACAAAATCATCAAAAGTAATTTTCTTTTTTTGAGATAATGCATGTGTTACCGTCTCAATCGCTTCTTCCATGGAGTAAGTATCTCGCGCAACACTTACAGATTCACTGGCAATCTTTTTACGACGCTGCTTTGCTTTCTGATATGCAGTGATTAAATCGGTAAGTTCAATGTGCAAAGGTGTTTGTTTCGCATTCTCGAAATGCGACAAGTCATTGCTACGTTTAACAAAATATTTTTCATGTGACTCTTTTTTCGTTTTTAAAATATCAGCATATAAACGGTAATTTTGATATTCTAATAATTGTCGCATCAAATCTTCACGTGGATCTTCGATGATTTCACTTTCATCTACATTTGTATCCGGTAATAATGTTTTACTCTTGATTCTTAATAACTCACTTGCCATTACTAAATAATCACCATGTTGATTAATATCTAGATCGTCAACATTTTTGATATAATTAATATATTGTTCAGTTAAAACTTTCATCGATATATCATAAATATCTATTTCATATTTCTGAATGAGATGAAGGAGTAAGTCTAACGGACCTTCAAATGAAGCTAATTTTACTTCGTACATATATTCACCTTACTTCTGGAGGATTTCTTATGCATGCATTATTCAAACAAGCATTTTCGGATTATATTATTCAATTTCATGTGCATCGCGATTATTTTGAATGTCATGAAATTATGGAGGATGCCTGGAAACAAAAATCACATTTCACTAAACAGGATCCTGAAGTGGCACTTATAATGCTCGCAACTGCCATGTATCATTTAAGACGTCATAATAAGCGTGGTGCCACTACATTAATCAAAAAAACGATACTGTTACTTGAAATGAATACACACTTCTTATCTGAATATCTCAATATTTCTGTTTTAATAGAGCAATTATCTGCGATTCAACAGAATTTAACTTATCAACCTATCACACTTCCTGTTGTTGAAGCAATAGATACAAATCATTACTGCGAACCTACACAAGCAATCATTCATAAGCATAAACTGCGTGATAGATCTGAAGTCATTCATGCGAGACAACTTGCTTTAAACGATAAATATCCAGTACAGGATACCCCAAATGATACACATCAAAGCGATAAAACCAAATAATATCCAGTTATTTTTATTTTGCTTTGGATCATTTTCCTGATTGATCTGAGTATTTGTTTCATACGTGTCTTTTGGCACAAAAACTCGTTTTTTTCTATCATTTTCTGATTTAAGTTTCTCTTGATTTCTTTGAATTTGTTTTTGTTTACTCATATTTACTCCTTATGCTCTAGGATGTGTATTTTTATACACTTCCCGTATTTGTTTCTTACTGATATGGGTATATAGTTGTGTTGTTGAAATATCTGCATGACCTAACATTTCCTGAACAGCACGTAAATCTGCACCATTTTCTAAAAGATGTGTTGCAAAAGAATGGCGTAATGTATGTGGCGTTAATTTTTTGTCAATGCCAGCTTCAACTTTAATTTGGCGCATTATCTTCCAAAATCCCTGTCGTGTAAGTCGTTTTCCATGAAAATTTAGAAATAAACTGTCTGTCATTTCTTTTTTGAGCATCTTATAACGTGTCGAATGGATATATGTCTCCAGCAATTTAATCATGTTATCTCCAATAGGAATAATACGCTCTTTATTACCTTTACCGAATACGCGAACGAAACCCATGATTGTATTCACATCATCTACGTTTAAATTTATCAGCTCTGAAACGCGCATACCGGTAGCATATAACAGTTCCAGCATTGCCTGATCACGTTTTCCGGTAAGCTTTGATGTGTCAGGTGTCGATAGAAATTTATCAACCTCTTCTATAGAAAGAATATCCGGTAAGTTACGTTCATATTTTGGTGCTTCAAGAATAACAGTAGGATCCTTAACCGCATATTTTTCTCTTAAAGCAAACTGATGAAATCCTCTAATTGTCGCTGAAACGCGTGCTAACGTTTTTGCAGATTTCCCCTGATCTTTTAAATAACCTAAAAATAATGTAATCGTATATCGATCGATGTTATCAATATTACCAATTTTCTCTTCTTCTAAAAAAGCCTGATAATGATTTAAATCTCTACGATAGGCTGCTATCGTATTTTTACTCAATCCCTTTTCAATCATTATAAAATGTAGAAATTCGTCTATTATTGTTTGCATATCAACACCTCAATATTTAGTTTACCATAATAATTATATAATCAACTAAAAAATATAAAAAAAACAGATGAAAGTATCACCTGCATTTCATTTTATTCTGTTATTTTTTTATCAAGATCTTCAAGTTGAACGCCTTTTTCAGTACATTTTTTACAAATACCATGGAAAGTTAAACGATGATCCATTATTAAGAAATGATAATCAGATTCTACTTTCTTTTCAACTTCATCCAGTAAATCTTCTTCTATTTCATCCACATCTCCACAACTCATACATACTAGATGATGGTGAAAGTGTTTTGCACCTTCTTTTCTCAGATCAAAACGAGCTACGCCATCTCCAAAATTTATCTTATCTACAATCTTCAATTCAGCCAGCAATTCTAATGTACGATATACAGTTGCGAGACCAATTTCAGGTGCACGTTCCTTTACTTTCAGGAAAACATCTTCTGCACTCAGATGATCAGCTTCATTTTCTAATAATACGGTCACTGTCGCTTCCCTTTGAGGGGTTAATTTATAAGAAGCATCATGTAACTGCTCCTTTATTCTATTAATTCTATCCTGCATTACTAACACTCCTAAAGGTTACGATTGATATATATAAAATATCAGTAATTGAGAATTAAAGCAAGAAAAATAATGTCTTTTTTAGAATTATTATAATCTAATATTTTTTCATTGATAATAACAAGTATTGAATCGCTATAATCGTCTTTGCATCTTTAATTTTCCCTGATTTTATCCAGTTATTAGCCTCTTCTAATGTCAACCAGTGTTTCAATACAAATTCATCTTCATCCGCTACAAGGTTATGAGATTCTATAAGTTCCCCCGCTTCATATAAAGAAATAAATTCATTACAGAATCCGGGTGAAACATAAAACTCATTAACCAGTTCCATCGTATTTGAAGTAAAACCTGTTTCTTCTTCTAGTTCACGAAGTGCAGTGTCACGTCTTGCTTCACCAGGATCTACTTTACCTGCAGGGATCTCGATTAGATTTTCGCCAGGTGCTTTTCTGAATTGTTCTACAAGCAGTAATTTATTATGTTTCATCGCAATCACTGCAACTGCTCCTGGATGCAGAACCACTTCCCTGGTACTTTCCTTACCATTGGGTAATTCAACCTGGTGTCTTTCGACAGTCAACACCTTACCGTCTAGTATCGTTTCTTTTGATAGTGTGCGTTCTGTTAAATCCATATTAATACACTCTCCTTTTTGTACATGTTAAACTATATTTATTATAACGAATGGAGGGAAAGACATGAAATTTAATACTACAAAAAGTGGCATAAAATTTTCTGAGCTGGGACTTGGTGCGATGAATCTCCCTCAGGATGCACTTGACAGTCAATATATTCTTGATCAGGCAGTGGATTTAGGTGTTACATACATAGACACTGCTGACCTGTATCAAAAAGGGCAGAATGAAAAAAATATCGGTCATTTCATTAAAAATTCTAAAAAGCGTGATCAGATTACTTTAGCGTCAAAAGTGGGTAATCGATTCAATATGCTAAATGATGATGTAGTGTGGGATCCTTCAAAAGAACATATTACACGAAGCATTCATGAAAGTCTGAAACGTCTTGAAACGGATTATTTAGATTTATATATGCTGCATGGCGGTATGATTGAAGATAATAAGGATGAAACCATCGAAACATTTGAACAACTAAAAAAAGAAGGCCTTATTCGTGCATACGGCATCAGTTCCATTCGACCAAATGTCATCGATTATTATTTAAAGCATAGTAATATTGATACGATCATGATGCAGTTTAATCTAATTGACAATCGTCCAACAGATTTAATTGAATCCATTCAATCAAAAGACGTGCAAATATTGGCTCGCGGACCATTGATGAAAGGATTATTAACTGAAAAATATGATGAAATATTAGAGAAAAAATTTGAATCAGGTATTTTAGGATTGACTCAGGAAGAATTAAGACAAAGTCTTGATGCATCTACTACAATTGCGCCGTTACAACAGGCTGTATATCAATACTTAACATCATACCCTGTTGCTTCAATTGTAAATGGTGCATCGAGTGTTGAACAGTTACAGGTAAATGTTAAAGCATATGATACTTCAATCAAACATCCAATAGACAAACAAAAGCTTAACAAAATAGTTGAATCATTTAAAAACTTACATTACGAGGATCATTTAGTATGAACAATAAAATATTAACTAGGACGTTACTCGGTGTATCACTCGCATCAGGCATTACTTCTAGTATCGTTGGATTGGTTGCTTCAAACTATGTCCTGAATTTTAAATTACGTGATGTTGAAGTCATACGTCGCCGTGAAATTAAGGCGAAACGATTAGATGTTGAAGCATTTAATGCAAAGCAACCGCTTAATGTTACTATCCAATCACGCAATGGATATAACTTAAGTGCAACTGTTGTAAAGCCATATGAACATAAACACTGGATGGTATTCTGTCATGGTGTTACTGAAAATAAAATTACAAGTATAAAATATTTAAATATGTTCAATGAGCTAGGATTTAACGGTATTATCTTTGATCATCGTAGACATGGGGAAAGTGGTGGTAATCACAGCACATATGGCTATTACGAAAAGACAGATTTAGAATCTGTTATCGCCTTTTTAAAAGAACAATATGGTTATGACATTACTTTCGGTGTCCATGGTGAATCAATGGGTGCAGTTACAACATTACTTTATGCTGGAGAATTAGCGAATGAAGCAGCATTCTATGTTTCAGATTGTGCATTTTCTAATTTTACTCGATTATTGACACAAATCATAGAACAGAAATCATCATTCGGAAGTGGCTTTGTATTATCAGCCTTAAATCAGGTACTGAAAATGAGAACACATTTTTCACTGAAACAAGTGTCACCGATAGATGTCATCCAAAATGTTGAGCAGCCTATACTGTTTATCCATTCTAAACCAGATGTATTTATTCCTTATACGCACTCTGTCGATCTTTATAATAAGAAGCGTGGCCCTAAGATGCGCTGGTATCCAGAACATGGTGGTCACGCTGCAAGTTATAACGTCAATCCAATTTCATATAAGAACAAAGTGGAACATTTCTTAACGACATTCGACTTATTACCACCGAAAAATGACAATACACACAATAAAGCGAATGAAAAACATAAAATAAAAAAGAAGAAATAATAAAGACATAACAAAATAATAATAAAGACAAAATAATAATAAAAACAAGATAACAAGTGTAACTTACACCTGTTATTTTTTTGTCATGAAATATCTTTTAAATATTCTTTCAAAACTTCTCGGCGCAAGTGCATAAGCCTTTAAACCAGAATCCATCCAAAGTGGTAGATTAAGTTCTGTTTTTCTATCGATCATCGCAGTTATTATTTGTTTACTTAACTGATCGACATCAAGCTGTACCTGCTCAGCTAAATTATTCATAGGCTTACCTTTATTAGCTTTCTGAATAAATTGTGTATTTACAGGTCCCGTATTCACAGTTAAAAAATGAATATGACTCTGTTCCAGTCGTAATGCGTTCATCACCTGATTTATTCCTGATTTTGAAGCGGCGTATATAGCACCAAATGGTGTCGTTACTTTACCAGAAAGACTACCAATCGTAACAACCATACCTCCTGGATTCATTTTATGTAGAACATGTTTCGTAAGAATAACGGTCTGCGTTAAATTGACATGTATCATATCTTCAATAACTTCGTCACTTTGATCAATTAATGATCCATATTCTGCAAATCCAGCGCAATTGATTAGATAATCAAATGATCCCTGCCCATCAATCCATTTTAAAAATTGTGCGTACTCATCATCGTTAACCATGTCCACTCTGTGCACCACCAGATTATCATACTTATTTTTTAGAACATCTAGTTGTTCTATACGTCTTCCAACAGCAGTTACATGGACGCCACGCGATAATAAAATCTCTGTTAACTTCAAACCTACACCACTTGTAGCACCTGTAATCAATGCATTTTTTCCGATCAATATGCAAACCACCCTGTTATTTTAACAATTTATTTTGTGTCAAAATTGTGTTTTATCAACTACAATCTTATAATAATACTAACAAAGAATCCAGGAGGCATGTGACATGAAGATTGTATTTTACGGCTCAGGTAATATGGCGAGCGCAATTTTTACAGGCTTGATAGAAAGTAATACCGTAAAAGGTGAAGATATATATTTAACAAATAGAAGTGACATTGAAGAATTAAAAAGATTAAACAGTACATTAAATACACAATATAGCTATGACGATGTTGAATTATTATCAAATGCTGATTTTGTATTTTTAGCTGTTAAGCCTCATGATTTTGATTCGCTTGTTGAGCGTATTCAACCTCATCATAATGCAAACAATAAGTTTGTATCAATGATGGCCGGTGTGCCAATCAATCAAATCAAGACAAAGCTTCAGACATCAAATCCAGTTGCACGTATCATGCCGAATACAAATGCGCATGTCCAGCAGTCAGTGACTGGTATCTCTTTCTCTGATAATTTTGAAGAAAGTGATAAACAGCTTTTATTTGATTTACTTGATGCTTTTGGTACTTCAATTGAAGTTGAAGAAGATTCATTACATGACGTTACTGCAATCACAGGCAGTGGCCCTGCATTTTTATACTATATGTATGAACAGTATATCAATGCAGCAAATCAACTTGGCTTATCACATGAAGATACTGATATTGCGGTACGTAAACTGATTATCGGTACTGCAAGAATGCTTGAAAATAGTGAACTGTCTCTAGATCAGTTGCGTGAGAATATCACTTCAAAAGGTGGTACAACGAAGGCAGGACTGGATGCTTTAGCGAAACACCCTATTGAAGAAATATTCGTAGATTGCTTAAATGAAGCTTTAAATCGTAGTAAAGAATTAGGAAAATAAATATAAGTATAAATATAAACAATGCGCGCTCAGCTAATTGAGCGCGCATTGTTTATATTTCAAAACTATCAAAGTCCTTCACAATTTCAAAAACCATATCGGGATATTTATGCTGTATTACATCTTTCAATAATACAATATCCTGTAAATCATAACGATTACTCACATGATTGATCAATACTTTTTTTGCATGTGATACTGCAACAAGATTTGCTACGTCATCAATATGACTATGGTAATATTTATGACTCAAATCCAAGTCACCATCTAAATATGTACTTTCATGTACGATAACATCTGCATTATTTGCCAGAGCTATTTCTGCCTCACATGGCATTGTGTCACCAAATATCGTAATAATCTTACCAGGCTTATCTGGATTTCGATAGTTTTTCGTTTCATAAATGATACCATCTACCTCAACAAATTCCTGTGTTTTAAATTGTTGATATATAGGACCAGGTTGTATGCCCGCTTCAATCAACTTATCCGAGATTAAATTACCTTCTGTGTCAGGAAATTGGATACGATAGCCGTATGAATCTATACCATGATTTAATTTTCTTATACTGACGCATATCTGATCAATCTGTAACTCATCTCCATCAGCTATTTCGATAATTTCTAGCGGATAATTCAAGTGCGACCCAGAAATTAATAGTGACGTTTCGATATATGCTTTTATACCTTTTGGGCCAAATACTTTTAACGGCTTATTTTCACCACCTTGAAAGCTTCTTGATGTCAGTAGACCCGGTAATCCAAAAATATGATCGCCATGCAGATGTGTAATAAATATATGATCAAGCTTTCCAAGTTTAATATTTGTATGTAATATCTGATGCTGACAAGCTTCACCAGCATCAAATAACCAGAACGTATTATTTAACGGTGCAAGAGAAAGTATGATTGTTTGTGTATTTCTTTCTTTTGTTGGTAAACCTGCACTCGTACCTAAAAAAGTTATTTTCATTTTTCTACCACCTTTTATTTCATCACGTCATTATAGCATGTTTTAATTGTTTTTTTAGGCATTGTATGAAAAAATAAAATAGACTTTAATAGAATCGAGGTATTTATTTTGGATATTGAAAAGCAAAATATTCCCTGTTTAATAACAATTTTCGGTGCAACAGGTGATTTAAGTCACCGCAAGTTATTTCCATCTTTATTCCACCTTTATCAGCAAGATAACTTGAATGAGCATGTTGCAATCATTGGTATTGGACGACGTGACTGGACAAATGAAAAATTCAGAGCAGAAATTAAATCATCTATCGAAAAATTTGTTAAAGATACACATAAAATCGATGAATTTATGGAACATGTTTATTATCAGTCTCATGACGTCAATAATAAAGAAAGTTATGATGCGCTGCTAACACTCTCTGAATCTTTAGATGCCCAATATGACTTAAATGGTAACCGTCTATTCTATTTAGCAATGGCACCAGAATTTTTTGGTACTGTATCAGATTTCTTGAAATCTAGCGGACTGACAAAAACAAAAGGATTTAAACGCTTAATTATTGAAAAACCTTTCGGTAAAGATCTTGCTTCTGCTGAAAAACTAAATAATCAGCTAAGAAAATCGTTTAAAGAAGAGGAAATTTATCGAATTGACCATTATCTTGGTAAAGATATGGTACAAAATATCGAAGTAATTCGATTTAGCAATGCAATGTTTGAACCGTTATGGAATAATAAATATATCTCAAATATTCAAGTCACTTCTTCAGAAATTTTAGGTGTTGAAGACCGTGGTGGTTATTATGATAATAGTGGTGCTTTAAAAGATATGGTACAAAATCATATGTTACAAATTGTTTCTTTGCTTGCAATGGAGCCCCCTATATCATTATCATCTGAAGATATTCGGAATGAAAAAGTAAAGGCACTCCGTTCTATCCGCAAAATTCAGCCTGAACACGTAAGAAGCTATTTCGTTCGTGGACAATATGATGTTGGTGAAATTAACGGTGAAAAAGTAAAGCGTTATCGTGATGAAGAAAATGTGAATCCAGAAAGTAACACACCTACATTTGTTGCTGCTAAAGTTATGCTCGATAACTTTAGATGGGCAGGTGTGCCCTTCTACATTCGTACAGGTAAACGTATGAAGGAAAAAGAAATACGCGTTGTTGTTGAATTTAAAGAGATGCCGATGAATCTTTATTATCAAAAGGATAATCAGCTAGATTCCAATTTACTTGTTATTAATATTCAACCAAATGAAGGTATTGAACTGCATTTAAATGCACGTAAATATATCGAAGGTATCGATACTGAACCAGTTAAATTATCATATGCGATGACGACACAAGATAAGATGAATACAGTCGACGCATATGAAGGATTAATTTATGACTGTCTAAAAGGCGATGCCACTAACTTTACACACTGGGAAGAATTAAAGGCAACATGGAGTTATGTGGATACTGTTGCTGAATACTGGGATGCACATCCTGCTCCATTCCCTAATTATCAGGCTGGATCTAACGGTCCTGTTAAAAGCGATTTGTTATTAAGTCGAGATAATTTTCACTGGTGGGACGTTTAATATTTAAATCTTTAAAAACCTTTGAATCATTATGATACAAAGGTTTTTATTGTGCCATAATTGTGTTAATATTTGAATTATGAATAAATTTTTACGATCATCATTTGAACATTACTCAGAGCAGGATTTCGATACATTGCTCAATATAAAGACTGATCCTTATCTTGAAACTTTTACAAATCATCATTCGAATCGTTACGAACCAACGATTTATCATGATTTATTATTATTATTTAACATGATTAAAGAAGACTTAAATGAAGATGCATTACTAGTAGATTTTGGCTCTGGATTAATGCGCGTTCCAATCTTCACTAACTATGTATTCAAAATTAAAACAATCGGTATTGAACTGAATAAGCAGCTTTACTTAAAAAGTCTTGAAAACATTAAAAATTATAGCTTATTACATCATCAAGAAAATGATGTTACTGCGCAAAATATTAATGCATTACAGTATCAATTTAGCGGTAAAGAAACACATTTATTTTTCTTCAATCCTTTTTCTGTATTCGTATTTCAAAAAGTGATGGATAACTTAATGACATCATCTATTGAAAAATGTGATATCATTCTGTATTATGCAAAACCAGAATATGAAGTATATTTACAGGATATCATTCATTTCAATTTGAAATATCATATTCCTTTGCAACAAATAAATAATGATCCATCAGAAAAAATAAATATCTATGAATACACGAAATCTATTTAAAGCATACTTTAAGGAAGATGTGAATTATGAATAATATTGACTTAATGCAGAAAACAATCGTATATATTGAAGATCATTTATTCGAACCATTTAAATATGAAATAATCGGAACATATTTAAATGAAAATCCAATGCATATAAATCAAACATTTACTATGATTACCGGCATGAATATAGAAGAATATATATATCATCGTAAAATGACCGAGGCCGCTAAAAAGTTGTTAAATGGTAATTACCGTCTTGTGGATATCGCCAATCAGTTCGGTTTTTCAACTGCACATGAATTTAGTACTGCATTTAGCAATCACCATCAAATTTCACCGATTCAGGTTAGAACTAACCCTGAACAATTGAGAATGGTAGAACGACTCTACATTCAGCTTTCTGTGACGACGAAGCCTCCGATGCCTTATAAAATGCAGACGATGGATAGTTTCAGAATTGTAGGCATACAAGAAATCGTTTCATTTAATGAATTAGGTAATCATTTTCTAGTGCCGGATATTGTCTATGAGTTAAAAGAAAAGGAAGAAATTAAATCATTATTATCATTTAGCTCAGACAAAAAAATTTATGTAGTTGTTCAACCTAATCCAAATGATATAGAAATATTTATAGGTGTTAAGTCAGAACGTACTTTTGATTATGAAAGCAAACAAATCTTTAACGGTGATTACGCTAAATTTGAAGCTCGTGGAAAGCTTGATTATGTATTTAATGAAATTTGGCAATCTGTCGAAAAACAAGTAGACTTTAATATACACTACGAACGTAATAGTCAGTATATTTATATTTTTCCTGATGATATGGATTTTGATAATAGTTTCAATAAAGTTGAACTTTGGATACCAACATTATAAAAAGCGCGCAAGACGATTGTCTTGCGCGCTTTTTGATATAAACAAAATTATTTCCAGTCTGTATGGAATACGCCTTCCTTATCTTTACGTTCATAAGTGTGCGCACCGAAATAATCACGTTGTGCCTGAATTAAGTTTGCAGGTAAATCTTTTGATGTATAAGAATCAAAATAATTAATTGCTGCTGCAAAACTTGGTGCTGGTGTACCTGTAGTGATTGCAGTAGCTGCCACCTTACGTAAACTTGTTTGATACTTTTCTACAACTTCTTTGAAGTATGGGTCTAATAATAAGTTTTGTAAATCTGCGTTATTATCATATGCTTCTTTAATCTTTTGTAAGAATTGTGCACGAATGATACAACCTTCACGCCAGATCATTGCTAAATCACCTAACTGTAAATTCCAGTTATAAGCCTCACTCGCTGCCTTCATTTGAGCAAATCCTTGCGCATAACAACAAATTTTACTCATATATAATGCTTCACGAATTGCTTCTAAAAATTCAGCTTTATCGTCTTCAAAATTTGTTTTATTTGAATTGATATTTTCACTAGCTACAATTCTTTCGTCTTTTTGACTTGAGATGAAACGTGCAAATACACTTTCTGTGATTATTGTTAATGGCTGACCTAAGTCTAATGCATTAATAGAAGTCCATTTTCCTGTTCCTTTTTGCCCAGCTTTATCCATTACTTTTTCAACGAGTGGCGTACCATCTTCATCTAATTTCTTAAAGATATCAGCCGTGATTTCGATTAGGTAGCTATCTAATTCGCCTTCATTCCATGATTTAAATGTATCAGCAATTTCATCATTTGACATACCTAGTACATTTTTCATTAAATCATAACTTTCAGCGATTAACTGCATATCTGCATATTCAATACCGTTATGCACCATTTTAACGTAATGACCCGCACCATCCGGACCGATATAGGCAACACATGGTTTGCCGTCTTTAGCTTTAGCAGCAATTGATTCTAAAATAGGTCTAACAAGTTCGTATGCCTCTTTTTGACCACCTGGCATAATTGAAGGTCCATGTAATGCACCTTCTTCACCACCTGAAACACCAGTACCGATGAAATTGAATCCTTTTTCTGAAAGATATGCATTACGACGAATCGTATCGTTGTAGTTAGTGTTACCACCATCAATTAAAATATCGCCTTGATCTAATAATGGAATTAAGCTTTCAATTGTTGCATCTGTTGCTTCTCCAGCTTTCACCATCATCATGATTTTACGTGGCTTTTCAAGACTATCAACAAATTCTTCTAGAGAGTATGTTGGGAAAATATTTTTACCAACTGATTCTTTCATCATTTCTTCAGTTTTTTCTTTTGAACGGTTAAATACTGAAACAGTATTTCCGCGTGATTCTATATTCCACGCTAAATTTTTACCCATTACGGCTAAACCGATTACACCTATTTGTTGTTTACTCATAATATACCTCTTTCAAATGAATTTTCATGATTATTATAGCACATGTCTATATTGTTTTAACTAAACAAGCTTAATGATTTCAATTACTTGTTCTGTTAATTTATTTAATTCATCAATCGGCATCTTTTCATTTACCGTATGAATATCCTGATAGCCGACAGCTAATACAACAGTTGGAACAAACTTGTTAATAAAGTTAGCATCACTACCCCCACCGTTAGATACAACTTCTGGTGTTCTACCTACACGTTCAGCTGCTTGACTTACAATCTCAATAACCTTGCTTGTTTTATCAACATTGAATGAAGGATAATTAACTTTAACCTCAACATCAGCTTTACCACCAAGTTCTGCTGCAGCAGTAAGGATCGCTTCTTTCATGTGTGCAACTTGTGCTTCCATTTTACTATCAACTAAACTACGCGCTTCAGCAACAATATTACATTTTTCAGCGACTATATTTGTTCTTGAACCACCATTAATCGTACCGATATTTGCAGTTGTCTCTGCATCTATTCTACCTAGTTTCATATTACTGATTGCACGTGAAGCAATGTTTATTGCACTCACGCCGTTTTCTGGGGCCACACCCGCATGTGCCGTAACACCTGTAATTTCAATGTTAAGCGTTGCGTTTGTTGGCGCCTGGTTTACAATTGTACCAACTTTACTGCCAGCATCTAATGCAAAGCCAAGTTTCGCATCTAATTTTGATCCATCTAATACACTAGCACCTATTAAATGAGATTCTTCTCCAACAGAAATTACAACTTCAATATCACCATGTGGAATTTGTTCTTCATTAATCGTTCGAATTGCTTCAATCATTGCAGCAATCCCCGCTTTATCATCTGCACCAAGAATCGTAGAACCATCTGTATGAATGACATTATTAGTAATAATCGGGTTTATGCCATTACCAGGTGTAACAGTATCCATATGACAAGATAGTAAGATTGTCTCCTGATCTGTTGTCCCTTTTAATTTCATAATTAGGTTGCCCGCACCAAAACCTGTCTTGCTTTGTGTATCGTCTTCAGTGACTTCAAAGCCAAGCTCTGCATATAATATTTTTAAATGATTTGCAATCTCACGTTCATTACCACTCTCGCTATCAATCTTTACAAGTTCAATAAAAGTATCCACTAATCTTTGCTGGTTCATTTACAACACTCCTCAAAATATTATTTATATTTATCGTACCAAACAACTGTTCATCAATAAAGGATAAGACGTAAAATCAATTATTTGATATAATAAATAAAACGCACTTAAGAAAGGAAGTACAGAATGAATAACAAAACAGCACGCAAAGTCTTTATCATCGTCTTACTTGTACTAATTGTTGCAGCATTAGTACTTAGCGCAGTATTACCATATCTTAATATGTAAAAAACGTTGAGAATAATTTCTCAACGTTTTTTTTAGTACATCTTTAAAGATCCAAATTTAGATTTAATCATTAAATAACTTTCAATTTCTTTTAGCAGCTGGATTGCAGCAGAACGAGATTTTAATCGCTCATGTGAATCAGGTAATGGATAATTATCAAGATCGAGCATTATCTCATACAAATCATGAAGTCTAATAGCAGTAAAGTTATTACTTGTAATATTATTTGATAAATCCTCTAATAATCCGCTACACTGCATATGCAGCTTATCTTTACAGCTTATATCATTGATCAGGTGTGTCATACGTGCCAAAAGTTCAAGTTGAGATTCACGCATATCAAAATAATGATAATATGAATTATCATTACGTGAAAAATGATTCTCGACTTCCATATAGGCGAGTGACTTCGCACGTTCTATCGTTTCATGCAGCTTATCAATATCATTTGTGTTCAATACAATTTCAGGATGCTTTAACGCATCGCTCAATCGGCTGACAATAACCTGAAATTCCATCTCTATTGCACGTTTATAACCATGTAATGCATTGTTGTGATTCGGCATATAAAGATTTAAAATTAAAGCGATGCCCATGCCTACACAAAGTAATAGAAATTCATTAACAGCTAATGCCCAGTCGATATGTCCTGAATTAAAGCAATGTAGAATGATAACGATACTTGTGACAACCCCTTCTTGTATACCGAACATTACTGTAACAGGAATAAACAGTAAGACGAGAATACCGAGGACAATCGGATTAAAGCCTAAATTCATAAAGAAAATATATGAAAACAAAATACCAAGCAAGCACGAGAAAAATCTCGCACTTGCAGCTTCTAAAGATTTTACTTTTGTATTCTTCACACAAAGAACGACTAAAATAGCAGCAGATGAGAAATTCTCGAGACCCATCATCTTACAGATGATTACGCCGAGAGACATACCGAAAGCAGTCTTAATCGTACGCGAACCAATCTTGTAAGGTTTAATCTTCATGAATGAATTAACGTTCCTCACAATGCTCTTCGAATAAAGCTTGAATGTTTGTAATAACACTCATTGGATCGTGACCTTCAATTTCATGTCTTTCGATCATTTTCACAATCTTACCATCTTTAAGTAAAGCAAATGATGGACTGCTTGGTGGATAACCTTCAAAGTAATCACGAGCTGTTTCAGTCGCTTCTTTATCCTGACCAGCAAATACAGTTACTAATTGATCAGGCAATTTATCATAATGTAAAGCATGCGCAGCAGCAGGACGTGCGATACCGCCAGCACAACCACAAACAGAGTTGATCATAACAAATGTTGTACCAGGTTTCTCAAACGTTTCTTTAACCGCTTCAGCCGTTGTTAACTGTTTGTAACCCGCAGTTTCGATTTCTTGACGTGCATTATTTACGAAATCTTCCATAAACATATTAAAATTCATATCCATTGATAAAACACCTCTTCTAAATTGATACAACTATCATAACGAATAAAGACCGTTAAATCTAGTGATTAATTCGTGAAATATAAAAAGATGTAGATAATATATAGCTTATTGATTGCTAGGAGCGTATAACATAATATTTCATATTTGCGGTTGTTCGTTTGCTTATCAGTCAGTGTATTATTTCTTTAAACTTAAATACAATTATTCATTTGCTAACTTACTCAATGATATATAACAGTTGTATAATTGAAATAAACTAGGAATAATTATTAAGCATCCCTATTTTATTGACATACACACCGTGCTTCATTACTATTTACAGTAATCTTAAAGGAGGTAATCTTATGCCTAATACAATTCAAATCCGACCCATCCAACAAAAAGATAATCCCATCATCCATAAAATTATTCAATCATCTCTTGAATCGTTCAACTTAGATATTCCAGGATCAGCATACTTTGATCCTGAACTAGCACAACTATCTTCATATTATAATGAACGTGTAAATGCACAGTACTGGATAGCAGAGCAAAATGGAGAAGTTTTAGGTGGTGTTGGCATTGCCCCATTCAGTGAAGATGGGATGATATGTGAACTTCAAAAACTATATCTTTCAGAATCCGCTCAAGGTAAAGGTATCTCTAAACTATTAATGGACCAGGCATTAGCATTTGCATCAAACCATTATAATGCTTGTTATTTAGAAACAATGAGTAAACTAGAAGTTGCATGTATGCTCTATGAAAAGTATGGCTTTCAATTATTAGAACAACCAATCGAAGGCAGTGACCATTCAGCAATGGATCGCTGGTATATAAAATCACTATGAAAAGAATAATCTCATTCTTCATTATATTATTATCATTATTTCTGCTTTTTATAAATCAAGATAGGATAATCGATAACTACAACACATTACGCATTGAACTTATGCCAAATCCGATGGCTACAAATACTTATGATAAAGGACAATGTACTTATTATGTATTTGATAAAGTAAAGAAAGACGGCAACATGATAGAACGATCCTGGCGTGATGCCAAGCACTGGGCGAAACTTGCTAAACAAGATGGATATAATGTAAACCATTCGCCAAGAAAAGGTGCGTTACTTCAATCACCGAGAGGTACGCAAGGTCATGTAGCATACATTGAACATGTATATCAAAACGGTAATGTAAAAGTTTCAGAGATGAATTATACACAGCCATATGAAATAACAGAGCGTATTATTTATAAGAAAGATCTATCGAGATATAAAATTATCCATCCTAAGATAAATCCAAAAAAGTACTAACTGATATATAAACAGCTAGTACTTTTTTTGATCTTATTAATACAAAAAATTATTACCATTCTATAATAATAGTAAGATAATCTACTTTTCTTCATCAAACTCTCTTACTTTTACATCTTTTGTCGATTCATCTCTTAATTGAATCAACATGATAAAACAAATAACAATTAAGCTTGCAGGTATGATAAACGGTAAATAATTTAAAAACTCATTGTCGTGAATTCTTACCAAATAATAAATGAAAAACATCCAGCATGCATTTAAAAATAAAATAAATAGTTTGTCTCCAAAATTCATAATATCCACCTCTTTATTTAATATTGACCGAAACAGTACCCACATTACCTACTTCATGTTTAATACTGTTCTTTGAAGATGCTACAATTTCATTCCCTATCGTAATATCTAATTGCTGACCATCAATTTTAAGTGATTTATTAAAGGTTTGCATATGCTTTGATATCAATAGATTATCAACAACACGTGTCACTATACGCCCTCCACCACTATTGTGAATAACAGCTACCGCACCATATTGATTACCATCCAGCTCATAATCAGCAATCATAACTTTAAGATTTTTAGGATTATATGGGGGCGTTTGAGTTACTACAGCCATTTCTAATGCATTCAGACTTTCAATATATTCATTTGAAATAATATCATCTAATCTTTGTGTATTATGTATAATCTGATCTGTAAATTTAACCGTAAGATTTGTTGCTTCATCAATCACGCCAGATTCATATTTTTCAAGTTTATCATCTTCGTTATGTCCAGCATAAAATGTCGAAACAGTATTGCCAATGACTGTTTTCTTTGTTATACCTGTCATTCCTTCTTCTAACTGGATACCTGTAGCTATAATGTCCAGTTTATAATTTTTATTTTTCGGATTATAAATGGCATATCCAAAAGCGTAATTTTTGTTTTTGTCATTTTTCTCTTTCTCACTAACAATTATAGAGTAAAATTTAGGATTTGATTGCTTATCTGGATTTACAATCATACCTTCACTCTTTGAATGAGGAAAAAGCTTTTCTTTAAAATCTTTCATCGCAGCTTCACCATTTGCATACGCGTTACTCTCTAATTGTTTAATCAGCGTACTCTCTTTTATCGGTTTAGCTTTAACATGTTCTTTTGTTGACTCAGAATACAAGATTCCTGCTGCAATTAGAAAAATGATTATAACAGAAGTTATTACACGTTTTGTGAAAGTCATCTTCATCCCTCCTCGTATTTTAAATTGAAATTACCATAGTTTAGCACTTAATCACATATATTATATAATTAACTTAATATGACAGTAAATATATAAAAAAATCTATCCAAAACTATGGATAGATTTGTAATACATATATTCTTTCGTAAAATAATTAGTGAATTGCATTCCAGACTTTCTTAGCCACACTTTTTGGCGATTGTGGATTTTGTCCGGTAATGATATTACCATATGTTCTTCTAAATTAGAGAATCCATTTAAAACTGTACCTTGCAAGCGATTGTCCTCAAAGTTTAGTATTATTATCATAAAACACCTTAATTGAAATGATTAGAGTATAAATTATTATTACTTTGATATTCATACTTTAATTACACTACAAATTTGAACATACTTTCCAAAAAGTACGATTGTTATAATTTTTTAATCATTAATGTATCTTCATCTCTAACAGCAATTGGTTTAAACCCAATATTTTCATATAATTGTTGTGCATAATTTCCGTTCGTAACACTTAATGAAATTCCATTAACATTATTATTTTTTAATAAATAAATTAATTGTTCCATAAGAACTTTTCCTAAACCTTGTTTTCGAAAATCTGGTAATATCGAAATATTTAATTCAACAAAATCATCCTTATAGAACCCATAACTTTTATCAGTTTCATTAAATTGTCTACACCATGCTAAACCTATTACTCTATTATTTATTACTGCTGCCATAGTATAATCATCTTTTCTTCCAAAATCTTCATAATACTTTAATAATTCTTTTTTATCTACGATTGATTTATTAGGTTTTTTACTCCCTTCAGGAACATAAATTGCATGGTACAAAAATTCTTTTATAATGGAATATTCTTTTTTATCTAAAGATCGTATCCAAACTTCAGGTACATCTTTTTCCATTGAAATAAACTTAAATTGATTATTTTTTTCTTTATTATCATGTAGAAGTATTTGCTTGTATCGCTTATATTCATTCTTTTCTTTTTTATAAATCCAAACTGAATCAACAAGAAAATGATTTGTATTAATCGAAGCATTAATTTCTTCTTCCATTAATTTTAATTCACTCCATGTTAATGTGTTTGAACTTAAACCTGAAGGATATGTAGTTTTACCAACTGTAATATGTCCTACATATCGATCTCCTTCAAAGCATTTTTCTCTCAATAAATCTGGAACATTTAATTCATCAACGATAGATTGATGCAGTGATTTCAATTCAGGAGAAATCACTGATAAAAACATTACTAATTCACCAAAGTATTTTGTACCTTCAATTTTCACTTCAAATTGATTAGTATTTTCAATAATTTTAGTAACTATTTCAATCCATTGTTCATCATCAGTCAAATTACTTTGCGCTTTTAAAGTTATATGTGGTTCTACACCAAGTTTAGATATGTATTTCTTTTGAATATTAATAATGTCATTATATATTTCTTCCGGAGGTACAATTCCAATAAAATATTCTGTCATAATAAGACTCCTTTTAGGATGAGTTATTCATATTAAATCTACTTTAAATATAAGTTCATCAACTTCGCATCTACAAATTCACCGTTAATTTTGGCAAACTTTTTAAATTCTCCAATATGTTCAAAACCAAATTTTTCATATAGTTTAATTCCTCGAATATTATTACTAAATACTTCTAAAGTTATCACTTCTATTTGAATCTCTTTCGCAAAATTAATTAGACTGCTCATTAATTGAGAACTTATACCTTTACCCCAATAGTCCTTTCTAACCGAAATAGCAAGACGAGCTTGATGCGCAATACGTTCACGTGTTTGACCTGATAAGTTTGCTAAACCAACAATTTCATCATTTGCAATTGCTACAATCATTATTTGTTTAGGATGATTAATGATAGATTCTAAAACTTTTACTTCTTGGTCAACATTTAATCCAATCCCTTCCGATCCAAACAGTAAATTATTAGATTCATTGCCTACAATTTTTGTATATTCTAGAATCTTCTCTGCATCTTTTACTTCAACCGATCGTATTATCATAAACTCACCTCTCTAAATTTTTTTATAATTATATCACTTTAAATTAACGAAAATTAATAATATTCTAAAAAAAATTATAAAAAAGTTAAACTCCATAAAAAACAAACCATCCAAATATAGACAGTCTGTTCACATAATATTGTTATATTAGAATTTACTTAATTGCACTCCAAACTTTCTTCGCAACAATTTTAGGTGATTGTGGATTTTGTCCAGTAATAATATTACCATCCTGAACGACTTTCGAAGCCATCGGTAATACCGCTTTTTTATAATTCGCACCCTTCTTCTTAAGCTCATCTTCTAATAGAAATGGTACTTTATTCGTCTTTCTCACCATTTGTTCTTCTAGATTAGAGAATCCGGTTAACTCTGTATCTTTCAAACGATTGTCCTCAAAGTTCAGTAAAGCTGCTGCACCATGACATACAGATGATATCACTTTCTTTTCTTTATCCATTTCTTTAAGAATTCGAGAAATATCTTCATTATCAACAAAATCAAACACAGTACCATGTCCACCAGTAAAGTAAACTGCGTCGTAATCACTTACTTGCGCTTCATGAATAGACTTTGTATTATCTAATAATTTCATAAACTCAGGATCTTCCATGTAATTCTTAGTCTTATAATCTAACATCAAAGTACTCACGCTAAACGGATCAATCGGTACTTTCCCGCCTTTAACGCTATACAGATCTATCTTAACTTCTTTGTCTTTAAAATAATCATAAAAATGAACAAGCTCGCCTAGCCATAATCCTGTCTTTTCCTCTAAACCTTTATAATGATCTGTATTTGTATTAATAATCATAATTTTTTTCATAAAAATTCACCTCATACTTTTTATAAAAGTTTATACCCTATAAATAATGAAATAAATTGTGGCTTTCAAATATTATTCTATAAAATTTCTCTCAGCTTATCGTAATCAACTTCTAATCCTTTTCGTAATAATGCTTCATCGACGAGTTCTAATAATTCTTCATAACTTTCATCTTCATCTGACATATCCAGAAAACCATTTTCAATCATTTCATAATATTCATCTTCTCCCTGTACAATCACAAAACATCTGGCATACAAAAATAAGTCAGACGACATATTATCATCAATTTCATCATCGATCATTGCATTTATTTCTATAGATTTTGAAAGAACTTCAGCTAACGTATTATTAAACGCTATAATTTCTTGTTCTTTATATTTTGAAAGTTTTTTTATCGCTTTTTCAATATCTAATCTTCGTTTAAATAATTTGTTAAGTACTTTCCAGAATTCATCTTCATCCATGTACTCATATACAATACTTTCTCTTTTGGCTTCAAATTGTTTTTGTTCTTCATCCATCTGCTTTTGAAATTCATCAGGATGAGTATTTCTAAACCATTCATAATAAATCTCTACTGAAGATAACAATCCAAAGCTAGGGTAAGAAGTTGGTTTAATGAAATCCGTATCAATATTTCCTATGAGTGTATACATTTCATCTGACTGTGCAAAACTTTCAGCACCATATGTCGCATCAAATTTCCAAAATCTATCATGTTTTTTTATTTGATATACATCTTTATCATTTAAAGATGGTGGAATTTCCTTTAGATACGTAGACATTGCAACAATTACTGACTTTTCTTCTATATCATATCCATCAAGTACTATCATACATCCATATTTGTTTTTTGGTAGTTTCTCTGCAATAACATCGCCTTTTTTTAATGATTTAAACATAACTACACCTCATATCGAATTTTATATATCCAACATAGTAAATTTATTTGTAAAATATATTTACTTTTTTATTTATTCCATTATATCACACCCTTTTTTGACTAATTTTTACACATAGTATAGTATTATTGTTAATAAATTTAGATCGGAGTTATAAAAATGATAAACATCACCGGAAAATATACACATGCGGTTATCATGACAGATAACATTGAAGACGCTGCCAGGAATAGAGTTCAGAATATGACGAACCTTGATTTTCTATCTGGCACTAATATTGTGATGATGCCTGATGTACATGAGGGAAAAGGTTGTGCGATTGGTACATCTATTCTTATGAACAAATCTAGTGCCAAGATTCCACCTGCATTTATCGGTGTGGATATTGGTTGTGGGATGATGAGTTATCCATTAGGCAAACTTGATAATATTAACTTTTCAGAGCTTGATCAGTATATAACTGACAATATTTCAACATATCCAAGGACCGATGAACTTAAGCATCCTGTATTTCATAATATTTCTTCAGAAATTAAAGCAATTATTTTAGATAATTTAAAAGAAATTCAAACATCTTTACTATTTCAAAATGTAAATATGATTCAATTAATCAATTCTGTCGGAACATTAGGCGGCGGTAATCATTTTGTTGAGATTGGTAAGAATAAATTAGATGAATATTACCTTACGATTCATTCTGGTAGCCGCTTCTTAGGGGCTAAAATAGAAAAACACTATCAGGATTTAGCTAGAGAGAGTCATAAAAATATTGATGTTGCACCTATCATTAACATCTTAAAAGAACAGAATAAACATCATGCTATTCAACCGATGATAAAATTTGTAAAACAACTGAATCAGGACAATCATTATGATGATGAAGTTAGCTATCTTAAAGGTGAAAGCTTATTGCATTACATTAATGATATGACAGCTGCATGCCGCTTCGCAGAAACGAGTCGTTTAATGATGACAGCCGTTATCCTCAATTACTTTGGAATACAGATGGACAATACAAAAATCATAAATTCACCTCATAATTTTATAGAGGTAAAAGATAAAGAATATTTAATCCGTAAAGGTGCATGTGATGCGAGTCTTGATAGAGATGTTGTTATTCCAATCAATATGCGTGACGGCATCATCATCGGAAAAGGTAAAGGTAATCCAGAGTGGAATTATTCTGCGCCACACGGTGCAGGACGCGTATTATCTCGTTCAAAAGCTAAACAGACGCTCAACTTAGAAACATTTGAAAAGCAAATGGAAGGGATATATAGTAGTACGGTTGTAGAAGACACTTTAGATGAAGCACCTGATGCGTACAAACCAATCGATGAAATTATTAAGCATATTCATGACTCAGTTGAAATTATTGACATCATTAAACCAGTATATAATCATAAAGGTGTTGAAACACCTAAATGGTGGCAGAGGAAGAAGTAAATACTTATTTAGGAGATGTTATTATCAAATATTTAAACTATAACAATCCAAATTTAGATAAAATGAATTTAGTACCACCTATATTTTCACTCATTATCTCACTTACATTGATCTTAATTAATATTCGCACTCTAAGCATACGCGATGAATTATGGGTTAAAATTGCAGTTACTATTTCGCTAGTAATCTTTGTAGCTTTTACAATTATCAATATAATAACGATCTATCTCATTATTAAAAGAAAAAGTACTAATAAAAAATAAAGTAAGTGTCCGTCATTATACGACACTTACTTTATTTTTTGTATGAAATGATATAATTTTTCGATGTCATCTAAATGTTGATTACACACATTACTATCATGACAAATATAATCACCCTTTTTCGTATATGTTCCGTCACTATTCGCTTTTGTCTTATTTAAGAATAATGAAACATCAGATTCATGTTGACAAATCGAACAAAATCCCTTCACTTTAGTTGGAGCTAATTCCCCGTATATACTTTGAAAAGCACCTTTACTATCTTTATAGACAATATACTTTCGATTTGCAGAATAATCATTCCAACCAAGATAGCTCATCATCTGAAGATCATATTGGTCACTTGGTGGTGTCTTTAATTTCTTTACCTTTTTGAATAACTTCTCTACTTGTTTAGCGGAAGGCATTTCAAAAGGTTCCACAAACTGTTTCATTTCTGAAAGAATCATATTAGCTTTCGTCTTAGAAAGACGAATATCATCAAGTTGAGTAATATACTCACTTGCATCTATACCATTCACAATGTAAATCGCTCTAATTTCGTCTAATATAATATTTTTTTGTGCTTTATTCGTCGTTGGATCATTTGTTTTATAAATCTTAAGTAACTGGTTCACTTTAAACATTACTTGCGCAAATTCATATACTTTTATCATTTTGTCTATACCTCACTTTAGTGATTTGAGTATAGCATAATATTAAAATGATAGTAAAAATTAAAGTTGATGTGTGCATCTCCAATTTCGATAAGAAATGTTAGTTCGAAATTGGGGTTTTACCAATTTCAGATTGAATTTGTTTGTCGAAATTGGGGTTTCACCAATTTCAGATTGGATTTTCCTGCCGAAATTGGGGTTTCACCAATTTCAAATTCTATTTCTTATTATTGATTGTCACAAAATAATTCTCATCATAAAATTTGAATAATAAAAAATTAATATTGTAATTTTCACAATTATCTTATATATTATATCTAATAATAAAAATAGCATTGATGAGAAGATTTAATTCATAAAATAGAGAGCTTCGGTAGCTGAAAAGAAGTAACGAATTAAAGGATGACTCTAAGCTTCGCAAAGAAAGTTTGTATGAGTAGATTGCGACGTATCCAGCGTTAATGGATTAAAGTTATTAACTTTACGAGGTATATTATGTGAGTAATATACGAATTTAGGTGGTACCACGAATTTTATATATCGTCCTAATCGCATTTTTGCGATTGGGACTTTTTTTATGGAATATAAGGGGGAGATTTAGAATGACAGTATTTATTGGAGGAGCATGGCCGTATGCAAATGGTTCTTTGCACATTGGTCATATCGCAGCACTATTACCTGGAGACATTATTGCAAGATATTACAGACAGACTGGTGAAGATGTATTATATGTGTCTGGAAGTGATTGTAACGGAACACCTATTGCAATACGTGCGAAACAAGAAGGAAAGACCACTCGAGATATTGCTGATACTTATCATCAGGAGTTTCAACATTGTTTTACTCAATTAGGTTTTACTTATGATATTTATACTAGAACAGACTCGATCGAACATCATGAAGGTGTAAAGTCATTATTCTTAAAATTATATGATAATGATATGCTCTATCAAAAAACGATTGAGCAAGCATATTGTGAATATGATAAGCAGTTTTTACCTGATCGATTGGTTGAAGGTGAATGTCCTAATTGTGCAGCAAAAGCACGTGGTGATCAGTGTGATCAATGTTCAGCAATACTTGATCCACTAGATTTAATCAATAAGCGTTGTAAATTGTGTGGTAACGAACCGGTAATAAGAGAAACAAATCATTTATATTACAAATTTAGTAGGCTTCAGGAACAACTTGAAAAGTATTTTAAAGAAACGAGCACGAAATATCACTGGCGTCAAAATGCATTGGCACTAACTGAAAGGTATTTAAATGAAGGTATACCTGATCGTTCTGTGACACGTGATTTACCCAATGGTGTAGATGTGCCAATCAAAGGATTTGAAGATAAAAAGATATATGTCTGGATTGAAGCAGTAGCTGGATATTTAACAGCATCAGAAGCATGGGGAAAACTAAATAATCAGGATTATTCTAAGTTTTGGACAAAAGATACTAAAACATATTATATTCACGGAAAAGACAATATACCATTTCATACTGTAATTTGGCCATCAATTTTAATGGGTGCAGATATTAATGGTTTGCCACAATCAATCGTATCAAGTGAATATATGACTTTGGAAAAACGAAAAATATCAACCAGCCAGAATTGGGCAGTCTGGATACCGGATTTAATAGAACGATATCACCCTGATACGATTCGCTATTTCTTTACAATCAATGCACCAGAATCACGAGATGCAGATTTTTCGTTTAGAGAATTTATATATAGTCATAACAGTGAACTTCTTGGTGCATTTGGTAATCTTGTTAATAGAACATTTAAGTTTCTGGAAAAATCATATGATTTAGAAATCCCTCAAACTGAAATTGATAAAAGTATTAAAAATGAATTACATTCACTTTATCAAAAAGTTGGGCATTTAATAGAAGCAACTAAAATTAAAGAAGCGTTAGAATTAATATTTGAATTTATAAGAACATGTAATAAATACTTTGACGAACAACAGCCATGGATTACATTTAAAGAAGAAAAAGAAAAATGTGATGAAACTTTAGCTACATGTGTATGTATTATTCAAAATTTAAGTC
Organism: Macrococcoides goetzii; assembly: GCF_002742385.2. Taxonomy (GTDB): domain Bacteria; phylum Bacillota; class Bacilli; order Staphylococcales; family Staphylococcaceae; genus Macrococcoides; species Macrococcoides goetzii. The sequence continues at coordinate 370,451 of NZ_MJBI02000001.1, read as the reverse complement.
AATTATTGAATCCTTTCCTCCCATTTAGTGCAGAAAAACTAAAAGATATGCTGGGATTAGGATCATTAGAATGGCATGTAATCGAGGATTTACCAAAAAGACTTGCATCTGTTTCACCATTATATGAACGAATAGATGTTAAGCAAATCGATGAAGAAATTGAAAGATTAAATGATATTAATATAAACTAATTTAGATACTACTTTAAAGAATAGTCACCGTATATATGAATCTCAAGTGGAGTGTTCTCAGCACACCACTTTTTTATTGATTTATCGGTAATATACAAGCTGAAACAATCGTACAAATTTTGTTTAAGAATTCATCGCTTACCTTCTCAATTGTTTTATATTCTCTAGTATTTAAATCAATTGTCTTTGGATGTTGACATAATACTTTACCTTTAGTAAATAAGTTATCTTCTAGATTAATATGCAAAGGGAATGAATTAGAAGTTGTAGAAATAGGACATAAAATTACTAAATTTGTGAATTCATTAAAATCTTTATTACTTATTACTAATGCAGGACGATATCCCGCTTGTTCCTTGCCTTTTGTAGGATTAAGATCTAGCTTGATGATAGTACCCTGCTCTACCATACTTCATTACCTCTAGGTTTACCCCAATCAAATTCGCTTGGCTTATTTTCTGTTTCATAGTTTTCAAATAATTCCCTTATGAGTGAATTATTTTGCTGCTGTTTTGTTAAAATAATTTTTTCATCTTGCATTGTTAAATCAAATTTTTGATTTTTATCAAGATTCATTTCATTTACTATTGATTTTGGTATTCTTATGCCTTGACTGTTACCCCATTGTTGTAGAGATACCTGCATTTTATTCACCTCTTATAAAGTATATACATAGTATATACTGAAAGATATTTTTTGTCACTTATTACACTAAGAAATAATTCTATAAATCTTTCCAATAAAAGTATTGTCCAATATCTCCGTAACATTTATCGATGTTAAACAATAATTTATATCCATGTTTTTCATAAAATTTTGGTGCTTGAAATGAAAAAGTATTAAGATATATATGCTTTAACCCTTCTCTTCTACCTTTTTCTTCAACATAATTTAATAATTTTGTGCCTAATCCATGTTTTCTATATGATTCATCAACAAATAAAAATTCAATCTCAATCGTAGAAAAAGTTGATTCCCCCACGATACCAGCAATAACTTTACCGTTTTCTTCTATATTAAAATTATACGATTTTCTATCTCCCCAATTGTGTTCATTATATTCTTTTATCTTCTGATGAATATATTCATTTGTAGCTTGTGAGCTTTCATTTATCTCAAACATTAATCCGCCTCAATTATTTTTTTGATTATTTTTTCTATCGTATTTACTTCATATATTGAAATGTCTTTTTGAATATATTGCTCTATAACCACCCTCATATTATCTCTAAGCTGTAATAACTTTTTATCTATACCAGCTTTATAATCTATCAAAGTGATCTCGGATTCAAGAAAAGGAGAAGTAATTTGATAGCATTCATCTTTAGGCGAAATTGATATCAAAGGGTTATATTCATCTTCTACTTCTATTGTATAATAATGAAAACTTTCATAATCCCTTTTATTCAACCAATCATTCAATTGTAGCCAGAATTCTATAATGGCAATATCTTCATCAAAATAAATAGTATTATTATATTTGATTTTCAAATTTGCATCCAATGCCATAAAGTTTCCAGGTTTCGAGCGTTCTTCATCTGAAAGTTGGTCCATAGGACTTTCTACTAAATGAAAATCAAAGTTTAACATTATTGTACCCTCGTTTCTTGTTAAAGAGATTATTTCTAAAAATACCTTGCCTATTTAGTTCAATAATTTTACTAATTAGAACGTATGTTATGAAGCATTGATATTTGCATTACTTTTTGCAGATATCATGTTGCGTGTCATAGAAGTCAGTAAAAACGATAAAAAATAACCACTCATAAGCTTTGACCGAGCTGAGTGGTAGTGGTTTTAAAACTACTATAAAGGTTAGTCACCGTCTGAACGGATCTACAAGGGGAGTGTTGCTGCACTCCTCTTTTCACATTTATTTTATAATGTTTCACAATATAAATCAAAAAAATTAAGATATGTTTTAATTCACCTTAGTTCCCTGGTGAAAATACAACTTCCAACCATCTTCATTAACCCAAATTGAACTACGGTTAGATTTATTGTTCGTTACTTTATCTATCAATATATATGTAGCTAGCTTACTGTTATCAGAAAGATCTTTCACACGATAACCTATCACTTCAAAATCACTTTCAGGCATCTTAAATCCAACATAATCTGATTTCCTAGTCACTCTTCCTGATTGACCAAACTCCATATAGTCATCATGTAAAATATCTGCGTATTCACCACTTAATCTTCTAGCAGCATCTAAATGTAACATTTCGTATTCGAGCATATTATCACCTTTCCTTAATTATCTTTTGCATTATAATAGTCTAAAGCTCTCTTCTCCAATGCTATTACATAATTGCGTTTAGCATTTCTATATTCAGGTGTCTCATCATATGATTGGGCAAGTTTAGTCTTTAAATCACTGTAGGCCTTTACTTCCTCTGGATGTTCAAGTAAATAATCTCGAACAGCTAAATGTCGATAGATTTCAGGATGACCTTCTTGATAGATATGTATATGATGCGTTCTATCATCTCCACCTTTTCTTAATAATCTTCTACCCGAAATACCCCATTCTCCAGCAACATCGTATCCCTCTTCTATAAATTTCGAATTATAACTATCAATTTGATTTATGTCTTTAACCAATACCATCATATCTATTACAGGTTTAGCTTTCATACCAGGAACCGATGTACTACCAAAATGTTCAAATATTACAACTTCATCAGGAATCATATCAAAAATTATTAGACATTCATTTTTAAAACTATCTTTCCACTTAGGATTATAATCAAATAATCTTACTTTCATAAAATTCCTCCTCATTAACACTTAAACTTTCAACATTATATCTAATTTTTTAACAAGAATAAAGACTTGAATTTTTTATTACTGAAGTAACAAAATAGAAATTTTTGCAACTTATTAAAACATTGTCTACTGATTATCTTATTAATGATAAATTAAATATAAGGAGGAACCTGATATGAAATTTAATGTAAACTTTAATAATCATTTTAATAAGGATGTTATCCATTTAGAAAGTCACGAAATTAACAAAGAATTTGTTCATGACCTAATCAATTTTTTTGAGACTAAAATTACATTGATTGATATTAAATCTAATAAATCTATAAAAGTATCTGTAAATCATATCGAATCTATTGAATCTTTTACTCATTTGTCCAAAGTAATTTTAGTTGATAATTCACTTTTTTATATCAAAGGAAGGATAAAAGAATTAAAATATTTAACTAAGTATAAAATAGTTAAAATCAATAATACACAGATGTTTAATCTAAGGCATATAAATCAATTCTCTTCAGATAAATCATCAAGACTATTAATACAAAGTAATTCTAATAAAAAATACATCGTCAGCAGATACTATTCTAAAGAGATAAAGGAGATGTTATTATGATAAAAGAACTAACTCAAAACTTCTTTCAAACATCATTTTTAAGCTTAATTTGGGTAATGGTAATTACTTCATTGTCCAACACTGATAACTTAATTTATTATAATTACTTTTGGAGATTGATTTTGATTTCTATATTATTCGGACTTTCTTTTGGCGTACTATATCCTTATTTATGGAAATATTCAACTACTAAATCTAATTTTAATGTTTTTGTTTGTTCAACTGATAATACTATAATTATTTTATGCTCTATTTATTTGTATTCTGCTGATCTATTTAATCAAATCTCCCCATATTTATTTGGCATAATAGTGATAAATTTGATTTTACATTATGTAATCTTCAAGTTATATTCAGATTATTTAAATCAAAAATATATTATGGAAATTCAAAATAGAAAAAGGTTATAATTATTAAATTATTTACTTTAAATGTGATTAATAAAAAAAGCAAAGGAGTACATCTTATCACTCCTTTGCTTTTTTTATTAACATTATTTAATGCTCTCTATAATTACTTCGACAATAGAATCTAAATTCATAACATTTGTGTCAATTCTGGTTCCAAAATCAATACTCTCAAAAGATCTAATACAATGATTTATTTGGTCATATGGCCATCTGTCGGATTCATTTCTTGAATTAAGTCTATCAATTAAAATATAATCATCCGCTACCAATAAAAATTGACGAATTATTTTAGAATTTAAACCCGATATAATTTCTTGATAATAATTTAAGTTTGTAATTGTCATCGGGATAATAATAATTTTATCCGTTCCCTCAATTAATTTTCTTAGAATTTCATTATTAATATTTCGCCATTCTATATAATCTTGAAAATTTTCTTTCTTCATTTCCTCAGGGTAAATTTTATTCAGCATAGTTCCTGCAATCTCTGGATCAAAAATAATGCTATTTATTATCTTTACTTTAAGTAAATTTGCTACTGTCGTTTTTCCTACACCAAAAGCTCCATTTATCCAAATAACCCTCAACTGATTATTTAATATCATACTTATATCTCCAATATTGAATCTCATATTTGATTTTTTTTAAAGAATTACTTTCTACGTATGTACATTTTATTTTATTCACTTTTAAACTCTTTATAAAATCTAACAGTTTCTTCGTAGTCTTCTTGATCATTATATAAGTCTAAGACTTCTAACATTTTTATCGCAAAATCCACATATTTATTAGGTGGACTTACAAGTAAATTATCTATCAATGTCACTTCAACTGTATTGAGTTGATCATATTCAATGTTAAATAATTCACTCAATATATGAACACCACCACAAATACCACCAATCAATGTATCGTTGTTTTTTAATTTTAATAAAACTTCTAATAACAGATTTTTATTTATTAAATTCCCAGGATTACCCCCTGTGATTGTAAATGATTTCGCATCGTTTATTTCGACTTGATTAAGCTGAATATCTGGAATTATAGTAAATCCTTCATGTACTTTTACTTTTTCTTCTTCTCCAACAATAACAACTTTCTCACCTTGAGTACTTAAGAAATTTGCTAATAATGTAACTTCAAATAACGCACAATCCTTAAATATAAATATATAATGATTCATAATATCACCTCTAAGTTATTTACCTCTGATTATATCAATAAAATAACAAAATATTCAGAAATTTTAAAGAAATAAACTATTATTTTTAATATGTCACACGTAAAAATCTTATCAGTATATATAAATTGAAATTATCACGTCAAAATTATCTTAAAGTAAATATTGAGATATTTTAATTCAAAAAAAATGATCAATATAGTCGCATTTTTGATTTTTAATTATCATATAACGTAAAATGAATTATGCTGCATGTCAAACCCCAGCAAAAGTGGAATTTTTATTTAGAAATAATAAATCATTCTCACTTTTTATTCAATACCTACTGTTTCTAGAACCACAGTTTATCGATACTTAGACAAAATAGAAAATAAAAATATTAAAAGTAAATGAGAGGTAAACAATTCTACCTCTCATTTGATAATTAAAGTTTGTTTTTGTTTATTAAGTAACGTGTCATATTGATATATACATTATATGTATCATACTTTATCACCTAAAAGGGGATGTTGATTGTTATATTCAATCAGTAAAATCAATCGGATTAAGTGAAATTGTTACACATTCAATACGTTAGATTTTTGGTTACCATTACTATAAGGACTAAATAATGTCGCTTTTTGGATTTATTTAGTCATTCTTCTCAGTCAGATACTCTAAAATGTATTAATCAAAATCTAATGAATCAATCTATAAACAGTATCATGAAAAATATCTATATGGATGATATTGTTTACTTGGGGAGTGATAAATAGATAGAGAAAAGAATAAATAAAATTCCTAAGCCAATCAAAATTTTATAATAAAAATTTTGATGTCTCTTAATAAAACCAACAAATGTTAAAAATATACCTAATATCATTGAAAAAATCATTGCAATAAAACCCATTTTTATTCGTTCCTTTCCAATTTAATTATTCTGTCATGACGTCTAGCTATATCTAAATCATGAGTTACCGTGATAATGGTGCTTTTAAACTCTTTATTCATTTCAAATAATAAATCAATAATATGCTCTTTATTAGTAGGGTCTAAAGATGCCGTAGGTTCGTCAGCTAAAATTACTTCTGGATTCATAATTATTCCTCTAGCGAAAACAGCTCTGGAGCGTTGACCACCGGAACACTCAAGTGGCTTCTTTTTTAATATGGATTCAATTCCTATTTTTTCAACAATTTGATGAAAATTAGATGTCATATCTATTTTTTTTGACTTAGCATATAATAGAGGTAATTTAATATTGTCCTCTATAGTCAATGAATTGATAAGTGCTGAATCTTGTAGAATAAATCCTATTTTCTGATTACGATAATTTGCTAATATATCCTTAGATAAATTTTTGACTGGTAAATTAAAAATCTCGTAATTTCCTTCATAATTATTATCGAGTAGACCTAGAATATTAAGAAGTGAAGTTTTTCCAACACCAGATTCACCTATTATAGCGATTTTTTCTTGTTCTTTAACTTCTAAAGTGAAATTTTTTAATATAGCTTTTTTTTGCTTCTTATGTATTTTTCTTTGTATATTCAAATTAATTACATTATTCATTGTAACACCCCTAGTGATATTGGAATACTTTTTATCTTCTTTAAAGATATTTCTACTATAAGTATACTGATAATTATATCAATAATTATAACTATTAATAAAGCTAACCAATCCATATCTAGCAATCCAAATTTCCCATAGGTGGCGAAAATAGCATCTTTTTTTAACCAAAAACTATATCGATTAAAAGCAGTAATTATAAATAAACCTATTATATTAAGAAAAAGTAATAATCCAAAGTAACCATAAAAAATTCTCCTTAATTTCGAATAGCTTAAGCCCACTAATAAATTAATTGTAATATCACTTATCATTAGACGTATACTCATTAAATTATTCCAAATAGCTACAGATATAACTATTATGAGTAATATAATCGTGATACTGCCAATAATTTTTAACGAGTTCATATAATAGTCTTCAAAGTAATTAAAATTTTCTTGTTGGCTAAAAAAGTTAAACTTTAAATTTGTATTTTCTTCTATATATTTACTTAGTTTTAGAGCTTCTTTTTTAGTCGAATGAATAAGAATCAAATCCATAAGACCGTTAACTTGAAGATCAATTTTTGAATTTTGAAGAATTTTATTATTAACAGGTACAAATATTGAAAAGTTAAAATAGTTCTTTGAGTTAGGAGCATAAAAATTAGAATGATAAAAATCCTTTTCTAGAACACCTTTAACTTTCAAGTTTATTGGGTTTGGCAAAGATGAATCATTTATCTTTATTACTGATCCAATAGGATATGTTTTTGCTAAACCATATCCTATCAAAACTGGTATCTCTTCAACATTTAATTCATCTTGAAAGTCCAATTCTTCACCTTCAAACAAATTAAAACGATTTATTTTATAAGCATCTTTATTAATGTAATTAAGTGTGATTTCCATATCATTTTTATTATTTAGAGATGTTACAAATCCATTTGCTTGAAAAGCATATTCATAGTTATTACTTAAATACTCATATATTTTTTGAGTGTCCCCTTTTTTTAAGCTATTAAAATCTGATTTACTATTTGGATCTAAATTAGCAATAAAATTCCCTTTTTTATTCAATATTTCTATTTTGTTATATCCTTGAGAGGTAGATATTATTGAACGTGCCGCTGTAAATGAAAAATAGTTGGCAAGAAATAATAATGCTATCATACCCAAAACAAGTATGGGTCTTTTTAAAAAAATTCTAGTTAAAAAAAATTTAAAAATTTTCATTCTGTTTCACCTGACCTGCACTTATTATAATATATGTGACAAAAATAAAAATTAAATAGAGATTACCTTTAACATCTATTTTTAGGTAAATATTTAATACAAGAGATATTAAAAAAGCAATGAGTAATATACATACACTATCTAGTATATATCTTTTTATTATTTGTATCATTGTATCTCCTACGAGAATACGACAGAATACTTCTGTTTTTTTGCGCCCTAAAAATTGATAATGAAAGATTATTATTATAAATGAAAATAAAATTAATGTGATATAGTAGTACTCTGATAAGCTTTGTAAAAAAGATTGTAAGATAAATGAATTTGATAGATTAAAGATTTGTATATTCATAAGTAGTGTATTAGAGATAAAACATACTATATAAAGAATACAAATCTCAAAAAAATCAATAAATCTAAAAAGTGAGTATCGCATCCTATCGCCCCTTTAAGATTAATATTTTAATATTAAGTAAATTTTACTACAAATCTAAAAAAATACAATTCACAAATAGAGAATTTTACTAAATATATACAAAATCTGATAAAATAGGTACTTCATTCTTTGCTATATTATTTAGTACATCATTAGTATTATTACTAGCTTATTTAACAAATAGACAAATTAAAATCGGATTTTTTATTAACGAATACAACTGAACAAGAACAAAAGTATCTCATGGAGATATTCGAAATAAGAAGCCGTGAAAAATCATTAATACTTTGTTCCCAAATGACTTCCGTAGAATGGCATAAGAAATTAGGGGGTGGAGCCATCGCAGATACGATTTTAGATCGTGCTGTATCAAAATCATATAAAATATTTTTAGAAGGAGAATCGTTGAGAAAAATTAAATAAAATCACTGGTACCAATCGTCCGATTTGTATGGTAGTAAAAAACGCGATTTACATGGTACCGTAAATCGCGTTTTTCAGTATTAATGTTTATGAACCAACATTGGAAGAAATTTTTATTAATACAGGTAGTAAAAATTAATATTTAAAATAACACTAAATATAATTTTCATAATGAATAAGCACCTACAAAATCATTTGTAGGTGCTCATCATTTATTACCCTCTACGTCTAGAAATCAAAGAATGTTCATTTAAACTAAATGTACTACGTACACGCATCATTTGATCAATACGTTCTTCTGCTAATCGTTCAGCTGCTAAAGCTGTAGAAATGTTATCACGTTTTGCGATTTCAAATACTTTATCCATCTGGTCATAAATTTCATTTACTTTTTTCGTCGCACGGTCTTGGTTATAGCCGTTTAATTCATCAGCTACATTTATAACTCCACCAGAGTTTACAACAAAGTCAGGTGCATAGATAATGTTTCTTTCTTTAAGCATTGCTGCGTGTCTTTCCATGTCTTTCAACTGGTTATTAGATGATCCACATACTGCTTTAACTTTCAATTGTGGAATTGTGTCATCATTAAGAATCGCTCCTAATGCACATGGTGCAAAGATATCCGCTTCAACTGAGTAAATTTCATCTGGCTTCACTGCAGTTGCTCCAAAGTCATTTACTGCTCTATCAATTGATTCCTGGAAGATATCCGTAACGATTAATTTCGCACCTTCTTCATGTAAATATTTACATAAAGTATAAGATACATTTCCTACCCCTTGTACAGAAATTGTCTTACCTGCTAAACTATCATCACCGAATGCTTCTTTTGCCGTACGTTTCATCGCACGATATACCCCTAATGCTGTCATCGGACTTGGATTTCCACTAGATCCGTAGCTTTCTGATAATCCTACGACAAAGTCAGTTTCTTCATGCATAATATCCATATCAGTAACTGTTGTACCAACGTCTTCAGCTGTAATATAGCGTCCGTTTAAACTTTGAATATAACGGCCTAATGCTCTAAATAATGCTTCAGATTTATCTTTTTTAGGATCTCCGATAACAACTGTTTTCGCGCCACCTAAGTTAAGTCCTGCTGCTGCATTTTTATATGTCATTCCACGTGCTAAACGTAATGCATCTTCAATCGCTTCTTCTTCTGTTTCGTATGGCCACATTCTGCATCCACCAAGCGCAGGGCCAAGTGTTGAATCATGTATCGCGATAATCGCTTTTAATCCACTTGCATTATCCTGACAGAATACAACTTGCTCATAGTCATATTGTTCTAAAGTCTTAAAAATCATTTTATTTCCCCTTTTCATAAAATAATTATTAGGTTAACACTTCCTATTTTACATTAAATATTATGTTTATAAAACAAAAATATTCATTTTTAAATTTATTTCTGTATATTTTAGTTCGATTTCCGATATATTATTATTATATTCTATAGAATATTTATGTACTTCAACTCGCTAAAGCGCTTACAATATGCTATTTGAACATATTTTAGATTCTTTTATTTATTCATGATTTTTAACTCTTATTATATTTATATAATAATTTATTTATTATTAATATTATGATGTTTTTTTGTTATAATGCTATTGGTAGGTGAATTTATGAAAAAGATGATCGCACTTCTTGTATTAGTTATTCCAATTTACTTTGCAGGTTTAGGTATCAAATGGATGCGAGATGCTGTTTTTGGTATTCTTGTCCCAGAACTCCATTTTATTTGGCTGCAATTTTTAATTGGATTTATCTTAATGGTACTTGGTGTTAGTTTTGTAGGCGGCTATATTCTACATATCGAGAAGAAAAGTAAACGTGCACAAGAAAAATTTTATAAAAAACAAGAGAATCAATCCTTATAATGGATGATTCTCTTGTTTTTATATTTTAATCAATGTTGTTTTAACAAATAATCATTTTTTAGTTTAACCGCTACTTCTACTTCATCTGTTATAATGGCATCGATTCCTTCTTCCAGCCAATACTGTATTTCTTTTGCGCGATTAACGGTATAAACACGGGCTGGTAAATTATATCGTACTACTTCTTGTCTTTTCGCGTCGTTCATATAACTTTTTCCGTAAGGATGCACTGATTTAATACCATGTGACTCCATATATATCCACGGCTCTCCTAATTCTTTATCCGTAAGTAATGCTGTGTCATAGCTCGGATCAATCTTTTCTATGTACAATAAACTTTCAAGATTAAAGCTTGATATAATAATACGCTCTTTCATGTCATATTGACTTAATAGTTTAATGAGTGTTTCTTCAAGCACACCTTCCGTAACACCTTTTATTTCAATATTTAACGTCATATCGGTTGTAATGATCCAGTCCATCACTTCTTTTAACGTCGGTACTTGTTCATCAGTTACTTTAAATAAACCATTCTTATTACGTGCATTTTTGATTTCATCTAATGTTAATTGATTGACACGACCTTTTTGATTGGTAGTACGATTTAAGGTTGGATCATGGATGACAATAATTTCATTATCGACAGTCATATGTATATCAAGCTCTATACCATCTGCCCCATGTTCATAGGCTTTTTTAAAGCTTAGCATCGTATTTTCTGGATAAAGTGCTGCATACCCTCTATGTCCAATTATTTTAGTCATGATAATCCTCCATAAGGTAATCAATCAGTTCGCCACTTGTCGGTCGATTTAATTTGCCACGTTTGTTAAACACTTCCTGTAAACCGTTATCCCATGCTTTTTCAATTGCATGTCGAATAGAACGTTCTACATTCGCGTTCTTTACATTGTTTCTCTCTGCAATCTTTGGATATAAATCAATTGTTAAATGTACTTTCTTTGCTCGTTCTTGCTCGCTTCTGGCAGATAATATTTCAATGGCATCCTGTATATATCGTGTACCTTTATGTTTTTCTTTAAATCCTAACTGTTCTAATTTATTTTGTCTGAGAACAGATTCATCAATATTACAGATCTGACAAATACGATTGACAAAATTATCAAAATTAATCGGCTTTAAAATGAAATAATCAGCTCCGGAATCCATTGCTTCTGACAGCACAGAATCTTTTCCAAACGCACTTAAACAAATAATTTTAAAAGGATGATTCGTTGGAATATGCTCTTTTAACAGCGTAATTCCATCGATATGTGGCAATATCAGGTCAAGTAACAGTAAATCAAATTCAATATCATTGATCATATTAAGGGCATCCTTACCGTTATGACACATTCCGACGACCTGCAAATTATGTTTTTCCAGATGTGTTTTTATTGTTACTGCGAGTTCTCGTGAATCTTCAATAATTGCAACTTTAAGTACCATACTTCTTCATCCTTTTTTACTTCTTATTTTGATTGATTAATTCAGCTGCATGTTCTAATGTGAGTGGCGTCACTTCAACACCTGAGATCATTCTTGCAACTTCTTTTATGCGTGATTCTCCATCGAGTTCAGTTACTCTTGTAGTCGTTCTGTCATCTTGTTCTTTTTTCTCGATATAAAGATGATGATCACTAATTGCAGCAACCTGTGGCAAATGTGAGATACAGATAACCTGTATATGTTGTGAAATATCATACATTTTCTCAGCCATTTTTTGAGCGACTTTCCCAGAAACACCTGTATCTACTTCGTCGAATAAAATTGCTGTCTTGCCTTTAGATTCTGCAAATATACTTTTTAAAGCAAGCATCATACGACTTAGTTCTCCACCGGATGCTATTTTCTCAAGTGGTTTCAATGGTTCACCTTTATTTGGGCTAATCATAAATTCTAAAGATTCAATACCAGTTGCAGTTGGTTCTGTCTTAGTAAATGCCATTTCAAAGTTTGCACTTTTCATCTCTAAATTATGAATTTCATCCAATATTTCATTGCGCAGTGTTTGAGCTACTTTACGTCTTGCTTTGCTTAAATCATTACCAAGTGATAAAAGTTTTGACTTTGTCTGTTGTATTTCGTTCATCAATTGAGTAGTAGATTCTTCAATATTTTCAATCGTATTAATTTCTTTTTCTAACTCATCAATAAAAGGTATCAGCTCATTTAGAGGTTTTCCATACTTACGTTCCAGAAATTGTATTTCATTCATACGCGTCTCTAACTGATTAAGTTCATTCTCATCATATTCATTTTGAGTCATTGCATCATGTAATGCATGTTTCGCATCATCTAATATATAATATAGTCCTTCAGAGTCTTCTAATGTCTTACTAAACTTGTTCGGAATAATTTCATCCACTTCCTTAAGTGATGCATTAAATTCAAATAGTAAATCTAATATTTGATTCTCTTCGCTTAATAGATTGACAGATTTCGTTAAAGCATCATTAAGTTTTTCATAGTTTTGCAGTCGATTAATTTCTTCTGTTAACGTTTCTTTTTCTGAGGCGATTAATTGCTTCTCACTTAATTCTTTATGCTGATATTTTATTAAATCTAACCGTTGTAACAATTCTTCATCTTTTTGCTGCAAGTTTTTCAGTTCATTCGTTTTCTCAACATATTGTTTAAATGTTATCTTGTACTCCGATAGTAATGTATCATAATTACCTTTTGCATAATCATCTAATAATGTCAGATGATATTTTGGTTTTAATAGTGTCTGTGTTTCGTGTTGGCCATGAATGTCCAAAAGCTCCTGCATGATACTTTTTAACTCTGTTAATGTTACGGTCTGATTATTGATCTTACATATGCTTTTACCCGTCTTTAAAATTTCACGTTTAACCAACATAAAATCATCTAATGGAATATCTTTTTCAATGAGCATATCCTTTACTCGAGGATTATGGTCTATATCAAATATACCTTCAACAATCGCCTTATTCTCACCATGACGCACTAAATTCTGACTTGCACGCATACCGATAAGTTGTCCGATTGCATCGATAATGATTGATTTACCTGCACCAGTTTCTCCACTAAGTACTGTTAAACCATCTTTTAATTCAATTTCTAATGCTTCGATTATTGCAAACTGTTTTATAGATAACGACAAAAGCATATAAAATCCCCCAATTAAAGCATGTTAAATATACGTTCAGTAATCACTTCTCCTGCTTTTTTATCTTTACAGATTAATAGACAAGTATCATCCCCACAAATCGTACCAATGACTTCTTCCCATTCTAACTGATCTAAAATAGCACCGATTGACTGTGCATTTCCAGGTAAAGTTTTTAAGATAAGTAAATTGTCAGCACTATCCAATTTAACAAATGAATCCATTAAATAGCGTCCTAATTTATCAAGTGGATGGTATTTTCTATCTCTTGGTAGTGAGTAAATATATTGTCCACTAGGTGTGGGTACTTTAATTAATTGTAATTCTTTTATATCACGAGATATAGTTGCTTGTGTTACATTTAAATTATATTCATTTAATTTCTCAACGAGATCTTCCTGTGTTTCTATTTGTTGATTGGAGATGATCTCTCTGATTTTAATTTGTCGGATGGTTTTATTCGCCATACCTACGCCCCCTTGTTCCTGTATAATTATACAGATAATTTTAGCATACATACAATTTATTGTATACGAAAAAACCACCGAATTTCCTTCGGTGGTTTAATCATTTAATATGTTAAATGCTTGTTCCACAATCATTGCTGTTGATTGTGACTGATTTTTATCAAAGGTAACATCATTAATAATTTCATCATTATCAGTAATAACTTGACTATGTAATAAATATTCAATATTTCCTTTTTGACCTGTAATTGGTGAAAAGGTAATACCATTGACTTGAATATTCAGTTTCTTACATAGCTGGATCATTTCATCTAAAACCCGGATATGTTCATCTTTATCGTGAACTATTCCTTTATCAACAAATTCATATCTTGCTTCAAATTGAGGCTTGATGAGTGCAATAATTGTAGCTCCGTGTTCTACTATTTCAACAAGTTTATTGAGAATTACCGATAAAGAAATAAAACTTACGTCTATCGTAATAAAATTCGGTATCGGATTAAACTGTTCTTTTGTCACATATCTAAAATTTGTCTGTTCCATAACTGTAACTTTATCATGAATGCGTAAACGATAGTCTAATTGATTCGTACCGACATCCAAAGCATATGAATGACGCGCGCCATTTTGTAATGCACAGTCTGTAAATCCACCAGTTGAAGATCCGATATCAAGATGAATGACATCAATTAAATTTAAATCAAAATAGTCAATTGCTTTTTCAAGCTTATATCCACCACGACTTACATATTTTTTTCGCTTATCTTTTACGCGGATTTTTGCAGTTATAGGATTAATTTTCTCTCCTGCAGTATCAATGCGGATATTATCATTAAAAATGAGCCCTGCCATGACAGCACGCATAGCGGCATCTTTTGTTTCATAATAGTCATGTTCAACGAGCCAATCATCAATTCTAATTTTTTTCATGTTTACGCTTCAGTGATTGTTTTATTTCATTGATGATATTTGCTTTTGAAATTCCGATATCATTCAGCAATAATTCTACATCACCATGCTCAATATATTCATCGTCAATACCGATTCGTTTAATATCTATATGCTGATGGTTATCATTGAAGTAATTGACGATTAATGATCCAAAACCACCGCTCAACATTGACTCTTCAACTGTAATTATCGCTTTATCTTCCTGTGCAATCTTATCCAGATAGTCTGTATCTAGTGGTTTAATAAATCGTGCATTAACCACTTCAATAGTGATACCTTCTTTTAATAGTTCATCACGCACTTCTTCAATAAGTTGTAATGTCGGTCCGAAACTTAGTACGGCGACATCCTGACCATCATGAATGGTTTCCCATGTACCATATGGTACGGGTTGCAAATTATCATCAACATCTACACCAATTCCATTTCCTCTTGGGTAACGTATCGCAATAGGTCCTGAGTATTCATAAAAAGCACTATGCAGCATATGACGTGCTTCATTCTCATCTTTTGGCATCATAATTGTAATATTAGGCATATGACTTAAGAATGGTATATCAAACACACCTTGATGTGTTTCACCATCTGCACCAACAAGACCTGAACGGTCAATACCAAATACAACATGTAAGTTTTGACGATCAACGTCATGTAACATTTGATCATAAGCACGTTGTAAAAATGTTGAATAAATTGCAACATACGGTTTCATGCCATTCGCAGCTAGTCCAGCCGCCATTGTAACTGCATGTTGTTCAGCGATACCGACATCAAAGAACTGCTCAGGTAATTCTGCCTGGAACCTCGTCAACTTACTTCCTACAGGCATCGCTGGCGTAATTGCAACAATATGTTTATCATTTTCTGCAAAACTTTGTACCGTGTCACTGAAGATTTGACTCCATGCGGGTGCTTTTGAGCTACCTTTAACCTGTTCACCAGTTTCTAGTTTATATGGTCCTAATCCATGCCAAGTCCCTATTTTATCGTTCTCAGCAGGTCGATAACCTTTACCTTTTTTAGTAATAACATGAACGATAACCGGACCGTTAATACGTTTAGATGTCTCGAAAGCTTCTTTAAGATCATTAAAATTATGTCCATCTACCGGCCCAACATATTTAATACCAAGTTCTTCAAAGAATACACCTGTAACAACAAGATATTTCAGACTATCTTTAATGCGATCAGCTGAATCTCTTAACTTATGACCACCCGGTAATTTACTCAAGAAACCATCAATATCAACTTTTGCTCGATTATAATTTTGATTTGTACGTAATCGACCAAACATATTGTGCATTGCACCAACATTTGGTGCTATACTCATTTCATTATCGTTTAAGACAATCGTCATATCAGTTTTATCATGTCCGATGTGATTTAATGCTTCTAACGCCATACCACCCGTTAAAGCACCGTCACCGATAATCGGCACGACATCATAATCTTCACCTAGAATATCACGTGCTTTCGCCATTCCAATTGCTGCTGATAATGACGTTGAAGAATGACCTGCTTCCCATACATCATGTGGACTTTCATTTAGTTTCGGAAATCCACTTAAACCTTTGTATTGGCGTAAAGTATCAAATTTCTCTCCACGGCCAGTTAAAATTTTATGAATATATGCCTGATGCCCTACATCAAAGATAAGTTTATCCTGTGGACTGTTAAAACTTCTATGCATGGCGATTGTTAATTCTACAACACCTAAATTTGCCCCGATATGCCCACCGGTAATTGCACATTTCTCTATAAGAAACTGACGAATATCGCCACTTAATTCAACTAACTCATCATCTGTTAAATTTTTAATAAACGATGGATCTTTTATTTTCGATACATCCATGAATTCCCACCTACATCTCTCTTACTTTAATATGTTTCCTATTATATCATTGTTTACGAATGCATGAAAAATAAAAAAAGCCCTGCAAAGGCTTTTATTTGTTTCTATTGACAATAAAATCAATTAATTCTATAAGCGGCGCTTTGCTTAGAGTAATATTGCCAACAATTTCTACAGTGTCATTATAGATTTCATTTAGTCTTTGTTTAGATGCTTCCAGACCAATTAGAGAAACGTAGGTGCTTTTTGCATTTTCTGCATCACTTCCAACAGCTTTTCCGATTGATTCGAAATCACCTTCTACATCTAAAATATCATCTTTTATCTGAAACATTAATCCAATATTTCTTCCTACTTTATCTAGTGATGATAGAATATCATCATTCAGATTTAGGATTATACCTGCAGCATAGATAGATGCGTGAATTAAATCTCCTGTTTTATGATGGTGAATGGTCTCTAAAGTAATCATATCAATTGATTTATTTTCGCTCTCCATATCAAGCATTTGTCCTGCGACCATACCTTTTGACCCGGCAGCATCAGATAATAAAGCTAAAAGTTTTATTTTTGTTGCATCAGAATAATTAGCATTAATGATCTGGTGAAAACTATCAGTTAATAATGCATCTCCTGCTAATATCGCTGTCGCCTCACCAAAAACTTTATGATTTGTGAGCTTACCTCTACGATAATCATCATCATCCATCGCTGGAAGATCATCATGAATCAATGAATATGTATGTATCATTTCAACCGCCAAGCCAAATGCTAATCCATCTTTAGGATCACCACCTAGACTCTCAAGCGTTGTCATTAACAGTAACGGACGAACACGTTTACCTCCCGCTTTAAGCGAATAGATTATCGAATCATTTAATTGTGAAGACACAGCTTTTTCTTGATAGAGTTTATCGATTGCACCATTAATCGTCTCAATATATCCCTTATTCATTTGTATCTGCCTCTTGAAGCTTTGCAATTTTCTCCTCTGCTTCTTTCAGTTTATCCTGACAAGCTTTAGATAATTTCACACCTGCTTCATAAAGTTCTATCGATTTTTTAAGAGACACATTTTCATTGTCAAGTTGTTTAACTATCGTTTCTAATTCATTCATCATCGTTTCAAAATCTTTAGCCATGGAAGACACCCCTAGTTATTTCTTTTCAATTATTTCACTGATTACTTTACCATCCTTTATTTCAACTTCTAACACATCACCAATGTTAACATCATCTACAGAACGCACAATGAAATCATTATGACGCGTAATACTATAGCCACGCAGTAACGTTTCAGTCGGGCTTAAGCTACTAAGCAGTGCCAGACGAGATTGAAATGCTGACTGTTTCAACGACATCATATATTGAATTGTTCTATTTATCTGATGTTGTTTATTCTCAATATCTTTTTGAAGTTGACTTACTTTATCCTGTA
Source organism: Macrococcoides goetzii (assembly GCF_002742385.2). GTDB lineage: Bacteria > Bacillota > Bacilli > Staphylococcales > Staphylococcaceae > Macrococcoides > Macrococcoides goetzii. The sequence continues at coordinate 351,934 of NZ_MJBI02000001.1, read as the reverse complement.
AAGTTTTAGGCGTAATAAATTGTGTCAATGTTGATGTACGATGCTTTTCTTGTTGCAGCATCGTATTCATCATGTACTTCATATTATTCTGAATTTCATCGATTCGCTGAACCTTTTGTTCAACAAGCATATATGGATTCTTAAAAATATAATAATTCTCAAGCTGATTTAAGTGTTGCATTCGATGACGTAATATATTGTTAATTTTATGATTCATGAACTCACGTGCTTTTTTAATCTGCGCATCTAATTCACGGACGTCAGGCGTTGCAAGAACGGCCGCTCCAGTTGGGGTTGGCGCACGTAAATCAGCTACAAAATCTGATAAAGTTGTATCTGTTTCATGACCAACTGCTGAAATGATTGGTGTGCGTGCGTTATAGATGGCTTCAACGACAATGGATTCGTTAAAAGCCCATAAATCTTCGATCGATCCTCCACCACGTCCAAGAATAATTACATCAGCATCGATAGCATCTGCCTGTTCAATATTTTTTACGATATCTTCTTTAGCACCTGCACCTTGTACAAGTGTTGATATATACGTTACTTCTGCTAGAGGATATCGATTATTTAAAGTAGTACGTATATCCTGTACAGCCGCTCCTGTACTTGCTGTAAGTACTGCAATATGCTTCGGGTATTTTGGTAAAGCCTGTTTATGTTCTCTATTAAAATATCCTTTTTCCTGAAACTCTTTTTTAAGTTGTTCAAATTTCTCATATAATAACCCAATACCATCAAGCGTCATCGTATTAACATACAATTGATAGTTGCCTCGTGCTTCATATGATGAAACGCGACCGGTAATAAGTACACTATCTCCCTCTTTAGGAGTAAAAGATAATTTACTGGCATCACGACTAAACATCATACATTGAATAATGGCACCATTATCTTTTAATGCAAAATAATGATGTCCACTGGAGTGACGCTTATAATTTGAAAGTTCACCTTTAATATAGACTTCCTGTAAATAAGGGTCTCTATCAAACTTTACTTTTATATATTTACTTAACGCACTTACCGTTAAATACTTTTCCATATCATCACTACGCTTTATTTTTTATTATTTCACTTAAAACACCGTTGATAAATTTATAGCTGTCATCATCACTATAAGTTTTCGCTAAGTTCACCGCTTCATTAACAACTACTTTTTCTGGTGCATCAGTGTATAAAATTTCATATGTACTCATTCTTAATATAATACGATCAATCTTATTGATACGGTCAAGCGTCCACTGCTTAAGATGCGGTGATATTTTACCATCGATGTCTGTTTCATGAGCTTTCACACCACGAACGATTGATTCACAAAATTCATCCTTTAGAGGAGGTTCAATAATAAAAGCTGTTGCTTCTTCAATTGTAATATCATGTTCTTTTGTTTCTAATTGAAATAAAATTTGTACTGCATGTTGTCTTGATTCTGTTCTTGACATATGTTTCTCCTTCAAAAATTTAGAGGATGCAAGCATCCTCTAAATTAATTTTCTTTAAATTTTACATTAACGATATGCACATTGATTTGTTTCGGACTAATCGCAGTCATATTACCTAATGCATTTTTTATAGATTGCTGTACTTGTGTTGCCGTCTTTGAGATTTTTGTACCATAGTCGAAAGCACAGTATGCATCGATAATGATATCTTCATCTTTGACTTCCACGTTAACACCTTTTTGATTTTTAACGCCTAATTTATCGAGAGATTTGTTCTTTTGAACAAGTGATACACCTTTGACTTCAGATACAGCGATTGAAGCGATGACTTCAATTACACTCGGTGCAATTTCAACAGTACCTAAATTGCCTTTTTTATTTGTTTCAATCATTGATATATGCCTCCCATCTCATATTAATACTATAACATGTTTTAAGTATAATATTAAATGCAAAATAAAAAAACGCATAAGCGCTTTTTTATGAAAGTATTTCATTTTGTTCTAAAAACTTCGTACTATATTTATTAGATTTAAAAATATCATTTTCCATTAATGCAAGATGGAAAGGTATCGTCGTATCAACACCGGTTACAACAAATTCATCAAGTGCACGTTTGGCACACTCAATCGCTTCAGCGCGTGTTGGTTGATGGACGATTAATTTGGCCACCATGGAATCATAAAAGGGTGGAATTTTATAGTTCGTATAACACGCTGAATCTATTCGTACACCATATCCACCTGGCACAACATATTGTGTAATTTGACCTGGAGATGGCATAAAATTCTTATAAGGATTTTCTGCATTAATTCTAAGTTCAATGGCATGTCCTGACATCTTAACATCATCCTGTTGTATTGTGAGTCTTTCCCCTGCGGCAATTTTTATCTGCCATTTCACCAGATCAATGCCTGTCACCATTTCAGTAACTGGATGTTCAACCTGAATACGTGTATTCATTTCCATAAAGTAAAATGCTTTCGTTGCTAGATCATAGATAAATTCAACCGTACCAGCACCTTCATAGTTTACAGCTTCAGCTGCACGCACTGCTGCCTGCCCCATTGCAGTTCTCGTAGTGTCATCTAAAATCGGTGAAGGTGATTCTTCTACAAGTTTTTGCATACGACGCTGAATGGTACAGTCTCGCTCTCCGAGATGTATTACATTACCGTATTGATCGGCTAATATTTGGATTTCAACATGACGAAATTCTTCAATAAATTTCTCTAAATATAACCCTGGATTACCGAAAGCTGTAGCAGCTTCTTGTTCGGTCATCATATAACCATTGCGGAGTTCTTCATCATTTCTTGCTACACGAATCCCTTTTCCACCGCCACCAGCAGTCGCTTTTAAGATAACCGGATAACCCATTTGATTCGCAAGTGTCAATGCATCTTCAACACTTTCTAATAATCCGTCACTGCCAGGAACAACCGGAACATCTGCTTTTATCATTTCTTTTTTGGCTACATCCTTAATTCCCATTTTAGAAATAGAATAGTGGCTCGGCCCAATAAATTTAATTTGACATGCTTCGCACATTTCAGCAAAATTTGCATTCTCAGCTAAAAAGCCATATCCAGGATGAATACCATCGCAACCTGTAGAGCTTGCGATCATTAAAATATTCGGGATATTTAAATAAGAATCTTTTGATTGTTTCGGTCCGATACAATAAGCTTCATCAGCAATTTGAGTATGTAAGGCATCACGGTCTGCCTCTGAATAGACAGCAACTGACTGTATATTTAACTCTTTTAACGCACGAATGATTCTTACTGCTATCTCGCCACGATTTGCGACTAATACTTTCTTCATATTATTTCACCTTAAATAACGGTTGTCCGTACTCAACCATTTGTCCATCTTCAACAAGAATTTCTACAATCACTCCTGAGATTTCAGCCTGAATTTCATTAAATAATTTCATTGCCTCCAGAATACATACTGTGCTGTCAGCATTGACTTTATCACCGACACTGACATAAGGCGCACTTTCAGGTGAAGGTGATTTATAGAATGTTCCGACCATTGGTGCATTTATTGTTTTACCTGATTCTATAGCTTCTGCCTGTGATGTAGTATTTGGTTGAGTTTGTGGTTGTATTTGCTGTGTAGGCATAACTGGTGCTGATGGTACTTCATATGTTGTAGTAATTGGAGCCTGTACTATTTCTTTTTCTTTTTTGATCACAATTTTATATTCATCCTGCTCTAAATTTAATTCAGTTAATGTTTTTGATGCGTCTATTAAATCTACAAGTTTTTTAATATCTTCAAATTTCATGATGTACCCCTTTTTTTATACAAGATTTTATGACTAGTTACTAATTTATTTTATCCTAGTGGTCAGACCAATACAAGAAAAAAATAAAAGACATGCAATATGTGCATGTCTTTATAAAAATTTATAGCTTATCCACGTGATACATATGATCCGTCAGTAGTATTGATGATTAATTTATCACCTTGGTTAACGAATAAAGGTACGTTTAAAGTATAACCCGTTTCAACAGTTGCTTGTTTTGTTGCACCTTGTGCTGTATCACCTTTAATACCAGGTTCAGTTTCTGTTACTTCTAATGTTACAGTGTTTGGTAATTCAACACCTAACGTTTCTCCTTCATACATTTGGATATGAACTTCCATATTTTCTTTTAAGAATTTTAATTCGTATTCAATCGTGCTTTCTGGCAATTCTAATTGCTCATAAGATTCATTATCCATGAATACATGTTGATCACCTGAAGCATATAAATATTGCATACGTTTATTATCGATTTGTGCTTTACCAACTTTTTCACCAGCACGGAATGTTTTTTCCTGAATAGCGCCAGTACGTAAGTTACGTAATTTAGAACGTACGAACGCAGCACCCTTACCTGGTTTTACGTGTTGGAATTCAATAACTCTCCAAATCCCGTTATCTACTTCAATTGTTAAACCTGTCTTAAAATCGTTTACTGAAATCATTAAATTTCCTCCTAATTAGCTCTCTTATAAAATAATAAGGTCTTTTGTTGAATGTGTAAAGCGCTTTAGTCCATTTTTTGTAACTAAAACATCATCTTCAATACGTACGCCACCTAAACCATCGACATATATACCTGGTTCTAATGTTACACACATGTTTTCTTCCAGAACATGAGGAGATTTTGAAGATAACATTGGTCCCTCGTGCACTTCAAGCCCTATGCCATGCCCTAATGAATGTCCGAAATTTTCTCCGTAACCGTAAGATTCAATCACATCTCTCGCAATTTTATCTGCTTCTACACCTGACATACCCATCGTAATTTCATTTAAAGCTTTCATTTGTGATTCTAATACGATGTTATAAATCTTAACCATTTCTTCACTAGGATCACCAACAGCAATCGTACGTGTTATGTCTGATATGTAACCATTATATATCGCACCGTAATCAAATGTAATCATCTCACCAGTCTGAATCACTTTATCACTCGCAACACCATGCGGTAATGCACCACGCACACCACTTGCAACAATTGTATCGAAAGAAGAACCCGTTGCCCCTAGTTCACGCATTTTCATCTCCATTAAGTTATTAACCTGCATTTCAGTCATACCAGGCTTCGTTACCTGTAAGATATAATCAAATGTTGCATCAGCAATATCGGCAGCTTTCTGGATGATTTCAATTTCGTGTGGCTCTTTTATCATTCGAATACGTTCTACTTCTCCAGCAACATTGACAAGTTCATAATGATTACTAAATAAGTTTTGATGTTGCTGATATGTAATAAGATCTCCCTCAAATCCAATAGATTTATAGCCATATGTTTCTATCAACGTGCGAATCTCATCAAGTATCGGTTTACTATGTTTAACAATTTCAAATGCAGATGCTTGATCAGTAGCCTGTTCAATATATCTAAAATCTGTTACTAAAAATTTCTTATCTCTAGAAATGATTAAAGCACCGCTTGAACCTGTAAATCCAGATAAATATCTTCTGTTATACTGTGATAGTACAATAACAGCATCTAATGATTTTTCATCTAACAATTGATTTACTTTTTCAAATTTCATATTTTTACTTCCTCTCTATATATAAGCTTTTTTATAACATTATATATATGTTAACATATATAAAGATACTATTTGAATTGAGGCGTAACAAAATGAAAAAAATATTTTTACTATTATCGACGAGTCTATTACTAACTGCTTGTGGACCTTCAGAAGCAGAACAACTTACGAAAGAAAAGAACACTTTATCTAAAGAAGTTGAACATTTAAAAGAAAAAGTTGAAAACGAAAAAACGAAACATATTTCTAAAAATAACACATTGAATAATATAGAAAACGAACTCAAACAAGCTAAAAGTGGCAACACCATAACAAATGACTTGTACACTCAAAACTTTAAAGCATACACTACTCAATTAGCTACTGCATTTAAAACATACTCTGACATTGAAGGTAAGATTGATCAACTGAAAGGAGATGTGATGGTGTCAGATCGTTTATCAGAAGTAAAACAAACGATCGATGATGCGGTTCAAACATATGAAGCACCATTTAAAAAAGCGAATCCACCTAAAACGTTTGAAGATATCCATGAACAGATTCAGGATGCTAACAAGCATATGAAAATAGCGATTTCTAAGATTAAAAAAGGATATGATAAAAAGGATAAGACGCTTGTTTCAGAAGGAAAAGCTACCTTACAGAAAGTAATCGATCAATTCAATGAAATACAGTTCCAATAAAAAAACTGGCATGATCCATAATATGAATCGTGCCAGTTTTCTTTTTGTATTATCTTCTTTCGATATTCTATATAATAAATGAAAGACTTTAAGTAATTATTTTCGATATGTCCACGCATCGCTTTTATATTTTTCCATTAAACGATTCGTCTCATCTCTTAATGCATCGGTCATTTCAAAAGGAACTAATTTTTTGTTTAAACCTTTTTCAAAACCTTTAAAGAATGCTTCTTCCATCATTTCTATCGTTATTTCTTTATCTGTTAGATCCTGTATACTGACCGCCTTAGAATAAAAGGCTTTTTTCATCTTATCTTTAAGTCTCGGATTTTGATATGTAAATAAGTCAAAAAGCTCGTCAACGTCAATGGACTGCAAAATAGAACCATGTTGAAGTATCACACCTTTTTGACGGGTTTGTGCACTGCCTGCAATTTTACGACCCTCTACAACCAGTTCATACCAACTAGGTGCATCAAAGCAGACTGAACTTCTAGGATCTTTCAGTTTAGCGCGTTGTTCTTCTGTTCTTGGAACAGCAAAATAAGCATCAAAGCCTAAATCAATAAAACCTTCGAGTAGACCTTGAGAAATAACACGATATGCTTCAGTAACAGTCTTAGGCATTTCAGGATGTTCTTCAGGTACGATAACGCTATATGTAAGTTCTTTATCATGTAGTACACCGCGACCACCTGTAGCACGACGTACTAAACCATATCCATTTGATTTTACCTTTTCTAAATCAATTTCTTTTTCTAATTTTTGAAAATAACCAATTGAAAGTGTCGCAGGATTCCATCCATAAAATCGAATAACAGGAGGCAGCTTACCTTCTGAAACAAAATTAAGTAATGCTTCATCCAACGCCATATTAAAATAAGGATCATTTTGCTTCGTATTTAAAAATAACCATTCTTCTTTTTTACTATTTTCCATCTCAATCAAACTCCCCAACGTAATCACACAAAATAAAAATAAAAAGAAAATAAAAGTAAAATAACTTTGAAATCATATGATTTTATTACTATAATAAATCTATGATTATAAAAGGAGGACTACTAAAATGACGATGTGGTATATTTTAGGAATCGTACTTCTTGCTTTGTTAGTTTACATTCTAATTAATTACTCTATCAATCGTAAAGCTGTTACTGAATTAAGTCAAGATGACTTTAAAAGCGGTTTAAGAAAAGCGCAGGTCATCGATTTACGTGAAAAAGCAGATTATGATTACGGACATATTAATGGTGCAAGAAACATTCCAATGACAATATTCAGAACGAGAATGCTTGGGTTACGTAAAGATCAACCGATCTACTTCGTAGATGCAAATGGTATCTCAAGTTATCGTGCAGCTCGTATGCTTAAAAAGCATGGTTACAATAATCTTTATATGCTGAAAAATGGCTATAAAGACTGGAAATATGATTTAAAAGTGAAAAAATAATTTTATAATTTTTTGACGAGACAAATTTGTCTCGTTTTTTTATTTTTAATATAAATAAGCAAAGCACGAAAGAATTCATGCTTTGCTTAAACTTAAAACTCTATATTACTTTTCAATCGTTCCTGAATATTTTAATACTGGTTTACGTGCTGCCATTGTTTCATCTAGACGGCCGATAACAGTATCGTGTGGCGCTTCTAATACGATATCTGGATTTTCTTCTGCTTCTTTAGCGATTTGAATCATCGTATCACAGAATGAATCCAATGTTTCTTTTGATTCAGTTTCAGTTGGTTCAATCATCATACATTCCTCAACATTTAATGGGAAGTAGATTGTTGGTGGATGGAAGTTAAAGTCTAACAGACGTTTTGCCATATCTAACGTTCTCACACCAAGTTTCTTCTGTTTAGAACCACTGATTACAAATTCATGCTTACAATGACGATCGTATGGTAATACGAAGTAGTCTTGTAATCTTCTCATCATGTAGTTCGCATTTAATACAGCCACTTCAGATGCTTCTTTTAAACCGTCTGGTCCCATTGTACGGATATACGTGTATGCACGTAAGTAAATACCAAAGTTACCGTAGAATGGCTTAACACGTCCAATAGATTGTTCACGATCATAATCAAATTTAAATCCATCTTCAGTCTTAATAATATGTGGTTTTGGTAAGAATGGTACTAAATCAGCTTTCACACCAACTGGTCCAGATCCTGGTCCACCACCACCGTGTGGTCCAGTGAATGTTTTGTGTAAGTTTAAGTGAACTGCGTCAAATCCCATATCTCCAGGACGTACTTTACTCATGATTGCATTTAAGTTTGCACCATCATAGTATAATTTACCACCGGCAGCATGAACGATTTCACGAATTTCTAAAATATCTTCTTCAAATAAACCTAATGTATTTGGGTTTGTTAACATGATCGCAGCTGTATCTGGTCCAACTACACGTTTTAAATCTTCAATATCAACTAATCCAAATTCGTTTGATTTTACTGTAACTGTTTCAAAACCAGCAACTGTTGCTGATGCCGGGTTCGTACCATGCGCTGAGTCTGGTACGATTACTTTTGTACGGTTGTGGTCTCCATTTGCTTCGTGGAACGCACGAATCATCATTAATGCAGTCCACTCACCATGTGCACCTGCTGCAGGTTGAAGTGTAACTTCATCCATACCAGTAATTTCTTTTAAGTGTTCTTGTAAATCATAAATCACTTCTAACGAACCTTGAATCGTTTTTTCATCTTGTAATGGATGCGCTGCTGCAAATCCAGCCATACGAGCAACTTTTTCGTTGATTTTTGGATTATATTTCATCGTACAAGATCCAAGTGGATAGAATCCAGAGTCGACACCGTGGTTTTTATTAGACAATTCAGTGTAATGACGCATTAAATCTAATTCAGCGATTTCTGGTAACATCGCACGTTCTTTACGAATGAACTTGCTATCTAAAATATCTTCAACTTTTTTATTTTCAACTTCTAATTCAGGTAATGAATAACTGAAACGATTTTCTTTTGAACGTTCAAAAATTAATGGAGAGCTTCCTTTAAGCATTGAACACACCTACTTTCGCGATAAATGTATCGATCTCTTCTTTCGTACGTAACTCGGTAACAGCGATTAACATATGATTTTCATACTTGCTATCCACTTGACCAAGATCATAACCACCAATAAATCCATCTTCTAATAATTTTTCATTGATTTCAGAAATTGGTGCGTTAAATTTAACTACGAATTCATTGAAAGTTGTACCAGCTAATACTGTGAAACCTTCAGCAATCATTTTTTCTTTCATGTAGTTTGCTTTTTGTAAATTTTGGTTCGCCATCTCGTAAGCACCGTTTTTACCTAATGCACTCATTGCAACAGAAGCTGCTAATGCATTTAAAGCCTGGTTAGAACAAATATTTGAAGTCGCTTTGTCACGACGGATATGTTGTTCACGTGCTTGTAAAGTTAATACGAAACCACGGTTACCTTCGCTATCTTGTGTTTGACCTACTAAACGACCAGGCATTTTACGCATTAATTTGTTTGTTGCTGCGAAATATCCACAGTGTGGTCCACCAAGTTGAGCTGGGATACCAAATACTTGTGCATCACCCACAACTAAGTCAGCTCCAAATTCACCTGGAGGTGTTAATAATGCTAAGCTCATAGGGTTACTTGATACTACGAATAATGCTTTTGTACCTTCTGTGTATGATTTAATCGTTTCTAAATCTTCAATACTACCAAAGAAGTTTGGATATTGAACCATAACACAAGCAGTATCTTCATCGATTGCTGCTTTTAAAGCATCTAAATCTGTCACAGTATCTTTAACATCGATTTCAACAACTTCTAAATGTTGACCCGTCGCATAAGTTTGTAAAACAGCACGTGATTGATCATTAACTGCTTTAGAAACAACAATTTTTTTCTTTTTCGTATGACCACATGCAAGCATTGCAGCTTCTGCAAATGAAGTTCCACCATCATACATAGATGAGTTAGCGCAATCCATACCTGTAAGTTCAGCAATCATCGTCTGGAATTCAAAGATAGCCTGTAATTCCCCTTGAGAGATTTCTGGTTGATATGGTGTATACGCTGTATAGAATTCACTACGAGAAATAACATGATCAACTACTGTAGGAATATAATGGTCATAGACACCAGCACCTAAAAATGATGCGTGTGTGTCACTCGTAATGTTTTTATTTGCAAGCGCAGATAATTCTTTTAATAAAGGTGTTTCTGCTTTACGAGGTTTAATATTTAGATTCCCTTGAAAGCGTACGCGTTCAGGAATGTCCTGGAATAATTCGTCGATAGACTGGATACCGATTGTATCCAACATTTCTTTTTTATCAGTTTCTGTTAATGGAATATAACGATGACTCATTTTTTCAACCCCTTAATTTTTATGGAATGGTGTTTTTACTACTTTAGCTGGTACTAATTTTTTACGTACTTGAACAAATACTTCATTACCAATTTCTGTTTGATCAATATTAATCAATGCTAACGCAATTGAACGACCAGTAGATGGTGATTGTGTACCACTTGTAACATAACCAATTTTATTTCCATCTTTATCTTGAACTTCATAATCTGTACGTGCGATGCCACGTTCTAACATTTCTAATCCAGCTGATTTACGAGTCAGACCTTCTTCTTTTTGTTTTGCAAGAAATTCACGACCAATAAAATCGCCTTTATCTAATTTTACGCTGAAGCCCATTTTAGCTTCGTAAGGAGTAATGTCAGTAGACAAATCTTGTCCATGTAATGGTAAAGCTGCTTCTAAACGTAATGTGTCACGCGCACCTAAACCACAAGGTACAACACCTAAATCTAATAAACCTTCCCAAATTGCAACTGTATCTTCTGCAGCACAGTAAATTTCAAAGCCGTGTTCACCAGTATAACCAGATTGACTAAAGATAACGTTCTTACCGAAGATTTCAACATCTTGAATAAATTCAAACATTTTTAATGATGCAATATCTTCTTTAACTTGTGACTTTAATACTTCCAAAGCTTTAGGACCTTGAACTGCAATTTGTCCGTATTCTTTCGATACGTTCGTTACAGTTACACCATCAATTGTGTGTTGTTGTAACCATTCAAAATCGATGTCTGTATTACCTGCATTTACTACTAATAAATATTTGTTTTCACCAAGTTTGTAAGCAACTAAATCGTCAATTACGCCACCATTTTCGTTACAGATCATTGTATATTGTGCTTTTCTGTCAGTTGTCTTCGTAATGTCGTTCGTTAAAACATTTTGAAGATATTCTACAGCTTTTTCACCTTCAACAATAATCTCACCCATATGACTTACATCGAACATTCCAACATTTTCGCGAACAGCAATGTGCTCTTCTTTAATGCTAGAGAATTGAACAGGTAAACCCCATCCAGAGAAGTCAATTACTTTTGCACCGTCTTCAATGTATTTATCATACAATGGTGTTTTCTTTAATTCAGTCATGATTATCCTCCTAAAAATATAATTAAAAAACAGCATAGCAAATGCTATCCTGTTGATTTCTTCAGGTTACGTCCGAAAATTATCCTTTTGCCTGAGAGTTTATATAGCTTGCCCCTTCGGCGATGATCACTCATTCTCTCTAATTTTCATCATCCGTCATTATTTGATTGTGAATTTCCTGTACACTTAAAGTTACATCATGTTCATTATTGACCTTGATGTATGCGATTTCATTATAACGTGAAATTCTGCTGTTGTACAACTTTTTAATTTCTTCAAACGATTTATTCTGAGCATTGGGACGGTTATTATCACCAACAATTCTATTATACACAGTATTAATGTTCGCATCTACCCAAATATTTAAATTATTTTGCTGTAATATTTCCATATTGTTCGGATTTTCAATTATACCTCCTCCAGTTGCTATGATAATGTTCTTGTTTATATATGTTTTTAATACATCGTGTTCCAATTTACGAAAATAGGCTTCCCCAAATTTTTCAAATATTTCAGGAATCGATAGATTCTCTAATTCAACTATGGCTTTATCCAAATCTATAAAGGGTATATGCATTTTACGAGAAAGTAATTCTCCAACGGTTGTCTTTCCAGCACCCATAAAACCAATTAATACGATTGCCATCATTTCCCCCCCTATTTAAAAAAAGCTATTTCTTTTGTGAAATAGCTTCAATAATTTCATTTAAATAATAATGCTCAAGATTATCTAATGTATTAAATTTTAACATGTATCTTGTGCTAAAGTAACTTAAAAAGAAAATTGTAAGCATTAACAACATCAGCATAGATGGAAAGATAAAGCCTTCAGATGATTTGATACGTAATTGTATGCTTGTTGAAACGTTCAATAGACAGGAAAACTGCATTATCACGTATTTCAAAATATGCATTTTTAACTCCTTCTAACATAATAATATATCCCTCTTGGTTAAGCTTTCTGATGATACGCTGTTTGTGATATAGATATTGTATAATATCATCCTCCGTATATATCCAAAGCTGATTATTTACTATTTCTACATAGTCGGCATTACTTAGTTCTTCATAAAGATCTCTTTGGAACATTGCATTATTAACATCAAAATGATCTGTGCTTTTTCCACTTAATTGATAAATATTCATATAAATGAGCGGTAACAAACTCATAATCATTATTATAATCGATAAATTGATCATCATTTCAATCATCGTGAAACCGTTACTTCTTCTTAATGCAGTATACTTTATCTTTCTTATAACAGATCTGGTCACCTTCAATGAAACCACCTCTTTCATTGATGACTATTTCTACATATGCCAAGCGATACTTTTCCAGAGATTGTTTCTTTTGCTCATAAGTATGAGATAATGTGAAATACATTGGCAATAAAGATAAAGTAATTAAAGCAACAACTGAAAAAGAAAGAAAACTATCAATCAGCATAAATCCATCATACTTTTTCAATTCGTATTCTTCCTCTGTGTAACTGTACAACGATTTGATAAAGTGTATCACCAATATAATATTTAATCGTTCCACCTGTTCTAACTCCATTATTCTTAAAAATGATTTCACTATTTGCTAAATTATTTCCTTCATATATTTCACCTTGATTAATTATATATTTACTATTAATCCCTAAAACTTTGGATTGAATATAGATTGTATCGTTCTTAGGTGGGAACGATACAACTATAACTTCACCTGTTTCATAAGATTTCGTCTGATAATAATTTAATAAAGAAATAATTTCATCGTTAATTTCTTCATCTTTTACTTTATTTTCATCAAATTTTGTAACTGGAACGATGATTATGATGATGACGATGATTAACAATACAAGTAATGATTCAATATAACTAAATCCATTATTGTTTTTGTGCCACCGCTTCTCCATTTTCAATATTGATTGGATCACCATTTTTACATTTCACCTGATTTTCCTTTAAAAATTCCGGTACAAGTTCATTAATCGACGTTGGCGTCTTTCCATTCTGAAGTTTATATGCTTCTATTTGTCCTTGTACCATCTTCACCTGTGCTGTACAGCCTGTATTCTGAACATTATCAGATTGTTTTGCGATATTTGGAATAATCACAATGATCAATACCGAAATAACAAGCAAAACAAGCAGCATTTCTATTAAAGTAAATCCATCATTCTTACTGAATTGATTTTTAAAAGATCGAACAAAATGATTACTATGTGTTTTAATAAATTTATACATTGTTATTCCTCCTATTGAATGCCTTCCATCATCTGGAGCATCGGTAATATAATGACTAAATACATTGCGACAATTAATAATCCTAAAACAATAAAGATGATTGGCTGGATACTTTTAATCAATTTGAAAATTTTCAGTTCAAATTTTTTAAAGACGTACTGGCTATAATATTCGAGTTCTCTATCTAACTTCGAATTCTTCTCGCCATGCTGGATAAATTGAATCATAGACTTTTCAAATAACTGCAATTTAGAAACTGCATCTGGAAGTGCTTCACCTTTGATCAATTCCTGGTTAATGCAAGCTGCAATATAACTTAACGTTTGATCATTCTTTTGACCTTCTAAAATTGAGATGACGTTTTTCATCATGACACCATTACTTAAAAAGAATGAAAGTTCAGCACTTACACGATAAGTTATAAATAAACGAAACAGTTGATTAATAATCGGAATTTTTTTAATGGTATAAAGTTGATTTTTAATATTGGATTTTTTAAAAATAAGAAAATAATAAAGTATAAGAAAAATGAGAAGTATTATTGTATATATAATTATTTGTGGAAGTGTATATAGTATATTTGTAAGGATTATGAGTTCTTTGCTTAAAGTCACACCCATAGAACTATACATATTTTTAAATTGTGGGAGTACAGTATGATTAACCGTAATGATTAATGCGATAAATATAATGATAAGTACTAACGGATATTGAATTGTCTTTATAAACTGCTGTTTCAGTTTCCGTTTTGAAAGATTATAAGCATAGCAATGTTTTAACGTTTCGTTAACGTTTCCAAATGATTCACTGAAATGAACCTGCATTACGATATGATTACTATAATTTAATAACTTCAGACAATCTGATAAAGATTTGCCTTGTTCAAGTGCAGTTAATACTAATTTCTTATCTGAAGATTTTACTTCATCATATTGAGAAAATAAAAATTTAATTGCTTCATATTGTGTAAAGCCGTTTTGTGTCATCTCACTTAAGCGGATTAAAAAATCATCTTCATATACTTTTAATTTGTTTCTATTCCAAAGCATAACGTTCATACTCCAGCTGCGTAATCTTTTCTTCGTCATGCAAAACTTGCAATTGTTCAGATAAAGGATGATAATGTTGAACTTTTCTATCATTTAAATAATCACGTACATCGCTTTTTATCAACTGCTCAAAAATACGTGTTCGATTTGTTGTAGTATTAACTAATCGCTGATTAATGATTATTTCCAGACACTGCTCAAGTTCAACTTTTGTTACCCCCATTTCCATCAACCGATGAATAGCACCAAAACATGTATTTGCATGAAGTGTTGACAACACAAGATGACCACTTAAACTTGCATTGATGACTTGTTTTGCAGTTTCAGCATCACGAATTTCTCCTATCATAATAATATCTGGATCACAGCGAAGAATGGCCTTTATTGCGTTCTGATATGTTATATTAGCTTTTTTATTTACATTGATTTGAATCATACCTTGAATTCTCTGTTCAACGGGATCTTCAATCGAAATAATCTGTTTATTTAAATTTAGCGCTGCATAATTTAACATTTGGTACATCAATGTACTTTTTCCGCATCCCGTAGGACCACTAATCAAAATTAATCCGCTTCCTTTATGCATTAAAGATAATAATTCCTGTTCGATTGAAATATTTTGACTAAATAATGCTGGAATTATTCGCATTACACAAGCTTCATGTCCAATCGTATGCGGTAATGTCGATGTTCTGATATTATAAAGTATTTCGTCCTTCTCATAGGTCAATATACCGCTCTGTGCTCTGTTTTTTTCAGAAACATCAAGATGCGTTATAAATTTTACATATGATAATAATTTTTCGAATTGTTCAGTATTTAACTGATTATAAGCATACATATTACCCCCAATTCTGAATTTCATCATGACATTATCTGCTGCGGGTATAAAGTGTACATCTGAAGTTTTTTTAGTGATTGCATCATTCAATATTGTATGTAATAGTTTTTCCATAAATCCCTCCTCTACATTAATATCGGGAACTTCTTCTATTTTATTTTTTTCCATCAGAATTTTTATTTCATTAATTTATTTTCCTATGAAACAATCGTATCAATCCAATTATTCCCATTGATTTTACAAAATTAGAGGTTTACTTATTAAATGCTTATCTTTATAATAATAAGTGATATGAAGAGTTTGAATATAGGGGGAATAACCATATGGATAAAGTTTTTAAAACTTTAGGATTCTGGACAGCGATATTTGCAGTAATGTTCTACGTTGGCGGTATGTCGATGATGTCATTCATTTTCGTTGCTCAAACTGGATTTTTTGTATTATTAGGTTACTTAAAATTAACTGAAAGAATGTATATGTATATTTTTGCAGCATACTTAGTAGTATGTTTCGTAGGATTCACATACTATTCAACTTTCTTATTAGAGCCAAGTTTTGGCCATCACGAATAAAACCTTCCTTAACGGAAGGTTTTTTTAATAGCCATTTAAAAACGGATTACGATTCATCTCATGTTGGATTGTCGTATAGGATCCATGTCCCGGACAAATAATAAATTGCTCATCTAGTGTCATGAGCTGTTGATCAATACTATTTAATAACTGCTGTGTGTTACCCTCGTATAAATCTGTACGACCAATACTTTCCTTGAATAAGGTATCCCCTACTATTGCAAAGTCATCAAATATAAAAGATTGACTACCTGGAGAATGTCCAGGTGTATGACGCACATCAAACGTAAATGAACCAATCGTTTGCTGCCCAAGTTGCATTATTAAAGGTTTTGTCTTCGCAATAACTGGTTCTAAACCATACTGCTTAAATTTTTCTGACCCATTTTTAATCGTATCCGTTAACCAGTATTGCTCTTCTTGCGAAACATAAACTGGTACATTAAATTGCTCACAAATCGCATCTACTGCGCCTATATGATCAAAATGTGTATGTGTGAGAATAACAGCGATCACTTTCTTCTCTAGTGGTAAAACAGCATCGATAATCTTTTCTGGTTCGTCTCCAGGATCAAATATTAATATTTCAGATTCATTATGTAAAATATAACAATTTGTTTGTATTTGACCTAAAGGTAATTTAATTTTATCCATAAGTAGTTCCTCCTAAAAAATGTACTCGACAAAGTTATTTATTAATTATACAATATTAATGATAATAAAAGTAATTTCATGGGGGTTATGTTATGCCGTTTATTAACACAGGCGAATTATTTGAAATCTTTGGTACAAAAATTCATATTGGTGTAAATATCTTTTCACTTTTAATGTTAGCAGTATTTTTCTTATCAATCAAAGCTTTATTAAATGCTGTTAAATCTAAAAATGTATTAGGCATTATCTTTGGCTTATTAGCTACTTTATCATTTGGATTCTTTTCACTAGCAACAATCTTCACATACGGATATCCAATTTTACATCACTAAAAATAAAACCAGGACATTTTGTCCTGGTTTTATTTTTTATTTCAGATGTTTATTTACTGCATCTATCTTGTCAATCATCTTTCGTTTTTTATCTCTTCTGTCATCAATTCTAATATTTGTACATACACGATCTAATCCCTGCTTAAAAGGTGACTCATGTATAGCTTCTAATGCCATAAGACACTCGTGTAGTTCTCCTTCAATCAATGTACTCATCGGTGTTAACATATAATCGATTTTGCCCTGCTGCTTTAATTCTTCTAATATTACTTGAATTTCCGCGATATACTTACTCACACTGATCGACTTACCATCCAAAGGAATTACTACTACATCAATAATTGCCATTATACTTGCTCCTTTTTCACATATTGTTTGATCAAACCTGCAGCACCAATAATTCCAGCATCATTGCCTAAAGTCGCTGTTACAATTTTAGTACCTTGCGTTGCAGGCGTAAATGTTATTTCACGATAAACATCTTCAATATGCTGAATTAAGAAATCACCAGCTTTAGATACACCACCACCAATGATGATATATTTAGGATTCGTTACAACACTGAATACACTTAATGCATACGCTAAATTTCTCGCAACTTTCTTTATAACGTATGTCGCAAATTCATCTCCTGCTTTAGCAGCATCAAATACCATTTTAGCCTGTAATGTTCTATTTTTTATCGCTTCTTCAATCACTGTCTGAAATTGTAGTTCAGCATAGTAATGATAAGATAGATTAACAACACCTGTTGCACTTGCAACTGTTTCTAGACAACCTTTCTTTCCACAATTGCATTGGAATCTTTCTTTAATATCAACTTTAAAATGACCCAGCTCTCCGCCAGAACCATTGTGACCATGGACAAGTTCATTGTTACTTATTATACCACCACCGACACCTGTACCAAGCGTCACGCAAATAACATCAGGTTCATTCTGTCCAGCACCTTTAAATTTTTCTCCTAAAGTTGCTACATTAGCGTCGTTGTCAACATAGACCGGTAATCCACTTAACTTTTCAAATTGTTCTTTTATATTGATTTTTCCATGCCAGTTTAAATTAATCGCTCCATTAACAACACCAGTTTTAAAATCAATTGGACCGGGAACACCTAAACCTATACCAAGAACATCCTCCATATTATAATTTTTGTGTTTCGCGTTAACTATAAATGAATCATAAACATTCTTCAAAATGCTTTCTCCATTATTTTCGGTTTTGGTTGGAATCTCCCATTTATGAAGAATTTCTAAAGTTTCATCAAGAACACCTAACTTGCAAGTTGTTCCTCCAATGTCCGCTGCTAAAATAATCATAATTTTCCCATCTTTCTCTGATTTAATATTAAACGTGCCTGCACAAACTGTTCATTCGTAATAATACCGGCATCATGTAAAGATTTTATCTCCTGATTCATCATTTCAATCGTGTCTTTTTCATCTTTAAAATATATAATAATACCAAATTGTTTAAGTAACTGTTGCACATCGTAAAATGACTGCATTGTTTCACCTGAATTCTTTAAATTCTTTTTGAAGTTTTATATAAGAAGATATTCTATTGCGTTGAATTGCCTTGTTCAAATATTTATTAGCGCTATCATAATCATCCATTGCACGCATAGCCAAAGCCATCTGATAGTTTAATTTATCGCTATCAGGAAACTTGTTCAATCCTTTTTTCCATTCAGCAATACCGTTTGATAAACTTTCCTGTTTTGTCTTCAGCAAACCATAATATACATATGTTTCGTCATTATCATAACCTTTTTGAATAGTAGTAGTTAGAATTTCCTTCGCATCCTGATCATTTCCTGCAGCTATGGCCTGTGCAGCAAATTCATTATAAATATGGTGTTCTTTTTCAGAAAAAATATTAAAGAGTAACAAAATTACTATAATACCTAAACCAGCACTCATCCATTTAAAATACTGACTTTTCATATTATATAAATGTATTAGCATTGCAATGAACAAACCGCCAAATAAACCACCAAAATGAGCATAGTTATTAACATTGGCAAATAAAGAACTTGCTGCAAGATAGATAATACTACCTATTAGTATTTGCATAATAAATTTTTTATCAAATTTCCCACTAAAGATGATATACGCTATTGCTGCACCCATCAATGCACAAATAGCTCCACTTGCTCCAACAGATATAGAAGTCGTATCAAATGCCAGAGAAACTAAATTACCTATAATACCACCACAAATATATATCAGAAGATACTGCCTTTTTAGATATAAATATTCTATAATTTTGCCGAGAATAAATAGTGACATCATATTAAACAATAAATGCTGAAAATCAAAATGGAGAAACATTGAAGATATCACTCTGTAATAATCACCATGCACAAAATTAAAATGCGTTAAGCCACCTTTTTCAACGAGCGTATCGACTTTATGCGTCATATGCCAAATATTCATTGCAATGAAACTAATGATATTGATTAAAATCAATAAATAAGTAAGCGGTGTAAACTTAATCATAGCAGTATCTATCGGATTTTTTTTGATCACTCTATTTTGATACCACGAGACAGATTGTGGCTTTGTTTTACTCGATATTGCTTTAAAAGGTGTATTTAGTGTTTGTTTCACTGACAGAGTATCCGGACATGATATCACTTTAATATTTAAAGGCATCTCATTGATTTGAATTTCCTGATTGATAAGCAATATTTCATAATGTTCAACCGGATGACTTACTAAATGCTCAATTTCTTCATGATGATCCATTATTTTCTGAACCATAAACATCGTTGATTGTGCTGTTTGTTTACTGAGTATTATACGTTTTAATGTTTTTTTACTACGACTATACAGCCATATATCATCCAATGCCTCTGAAGTTGTTATAAAATCATAATCAGTATATTTTATATATTCATAGATGTTTTTCCATATAAACTTCTCTGATATCATTGATTGTCCTCATTAATTATTATTCTTTTCTCAGTAATAAGCATTGAAACTGGTATATCATGTGATTCAATCAACACTTCACCAAGTTGAAGTTCGAAGATTAAACTTACTGTTTGCCCTGTATACTGACTTAAAAATTTATCATAATATCCTCCACCGTATCCAATACGATAGCCATATTCATTGAAAATGACACCTGGAACAATAAGTAATTCTGGCTGCGTACCAACTTCCTGCTGATGGTTCATGATATCTATACCAAATGAATCCTTTACAATATCTTCTTTAGAAGTAAATCTTACAAAATGCATCTGTTTCGTTTTATAGTCGCAATATGGGACATACACTTTTTTACCAAGACCTACTGCATATTCTATTAACCATCTCGTATCTAATTCATGATCCATACTCATCGTGATACCAATAGAATTCGCATTTCTAAATACATCTTCATTAATAAAAGTATGTATTATCGAATCTTCTTTTTCAGTTTTATTTTGGTTATGCTTTAACTGCGCAAGCATCGCTAATCGTAATTCTTTTTTATCTGAATTAATCGTCATTTTTTCACCTCATTTATATTATACAATATATCATACAGAATGGAATGCACATAAAAAAACAGACATGAAAATTCATGTCTGCTCAAAAAATTATTTAGTTTCTCTGTGTAAAGTTTTTTTATTGTCTCTTGCACAGTATTTTGACATTTCAATACGTTCTGGGTTATTACGTTTATTTTTTTTAGTGATGTAGTTTCTTTCACCACATTCAGTACAAGCTAAAGTAACATTAACGCGCATAGTTGTTCCCTCCTCACGTTTCTAAATATCCATACGACTTTTCTATAATAACATGTGTCGCATGAATTATCTAGTACTAATTTATGAATTAGTTAAATCTTTCACCAGTTATCGTGAAATAAACACTTTCAGCGATATTTGTGATGTGATCACCAATTCTTTCAAGGTAACGACCAGCTAAATGTGCTTGTCCAGAAATATATGGATCATTGTCGATTAAATATGCACTATTAATAATTTCTTTATATAAATCATCAATATCATTATCTCGCTCAATAATTTCTTTAACTAAATTCACATCATTATTTTTGTGTGCTTCTTTAAGATCAGCTAGCATTAACATACTAAGTTTTCCCATTGTTTTAAGACGCATCAAAATATATTCATCTTCAAATTTTACTCTTTTACGAATCTTAGCTATATTTACTGCATTATCTGCCATTCTTTCAAGTTCTGAAGATATTTTACTTGAAGATAAAATCATTCTTAAGTCTGTAGCAATGGGTTGTTGTTTTGTAATTAAACTGATAATCTGGTCGTCTATATCACTTTCGATAGCATTAATAACCTGATCATGTTCAATAATTTCTCTAGCAACAGATTTTTCATCATCACTTAATACATTAATACTTTTTTCGATAGCTCTATAAACTTCATCGGCAAGTTTTAAAACACTTTTTTCTAAATGTTGTAAACTTTCTTCGTATATTTCTCTCATATCAACCAAACCTTCCTGAAATATAACGTTCTGTTTGTTCGTCAGCTGGGTTAGAGAAGATTTTATCCGTTGTATCATACTCGTTTACATAACCATTTAAGAAGAATGCTGTTTTGTCTGAAATACGAGCAGCTTGTTGCATGTTATGCGTAACGATAATGATTGAATATTGATTTTTAATCTCCTGAACTAACTCTTCTACTTTTAAAGTTGAAATTGGATCTAATGCAGATGTAGGCTCATCCATTAAAATAACATCTGGTTCAATTGCTAAACAACGAGCAATACAAATACGTTGTTGTTGTCCACCAGATAAGCCATATGCATTTTTATCTAATCTATCTTTTGTTTCATCCCAAATCGCAGCACCACGAAGTGATTTTTCAACGATTTCATCTAAGATTTTTTTATCAGTGATCCCATGGATTCTTGGCCCATAAGTAATGTTATCATAAATAGATTTTGGGAATGGATTAGGCTTTTGGAAGACCATACCTACTCTAGTTCTTAAATGTTCTACTTTATAACTTTTATCGAAGATATTATCTCCACGGTATAGAATTTCTCCTGAAGTTCTTACGCTTGGAATTAATTCGATCATGCGGTTTAAAGTTTTAATATAAGTTGATTTACCACAACCTGATGGTCCGATAATTGCTGTAACTTCATTTTCTAAAATATCTAAATTGATATTTTGTAATGCATGATGATCACCATACCATAAATCTAAATTCTTTGTTTGATAAACAATATTACGATTTGTTGGATTTGGTGTTTGTCCTGTTACGATATTGCGTTCTTTTTTTACATTTTCACTACCTGCATTATTTACTGTTTCAGTTGTAACGATTACTTTTTCATTATTCTTTACATCATTTGAAACTTTTACGTTGTTATTCATTATAAGACCCCTCTCAATTTAAAAACTAGAATTTTTTCTGATATTTATTACGGATAAAAATAGCAATTGAGTTCATGGCAATTAACATGATTAATAGCACGATAATCGCAGCTGAAGATACAAACTGGAATTCAGCTTTCGGCAATTTAGCCCATGTAAAGATTTGCATTGGTAAAGCCTGGAATCTGTCCATAATACTATCAGGTGTTTTCATGAAGATAGTTGGAATACCGATTACTACTAATGGTGCAGTCTCACCAATGGCACGAGATAAAGCTAAAATTGTACCCGTTAAAATACCAGGAATAGAAGCTGGTAATACAACATTTGTAATCGTCTGCCATTTCGTTCCACCTAATCCTAATGAAGCTTCACGAATTGCATTAGGTACTGCTCTAATCGCTTCCTGACTAGAAACGATAATAACCGGTAAAATCATTAATGACATTGTAAGTGCTGCTGCTAAAACCGACTTTCCAAGTGAAAGTGATTCAATACCAGCACCACGTACAAATAACGTTAATCCTAATAAGCCAAATACAACTGATGGTACAGATGCTAAGTTAGCGATATTAACTTTAATAAATCTAGTAAATGCATTATCTTTTGCATATTCTTCCATGTAAATAGCTGTTGCCACACCTAAAGTTACGGCAATAGGTGCAATTGTCATCATTAGCCATAATGTTCCGATTAAAGCACCTTTAATACCTGCTTTTTCTGGTGTTGTAGATGAGAAGTTTGTAAAGAACTGAGGCGTTAAATATCCTGCCCCTTTACGAATAATATCAAATAATAAAATTGCCAGTACAACTAAACCAATCATTGTACATAAGAAGAAAAGAAATTTAACAATTTTATTTTTTGACAGTCTGCCAGAGAGTTTCTTTTCAACTGTTTCATGACTAATTAATTCCATATTAATACTCCTCTCTGAATCGTTTTGTAACCCATTGTGAAATGAAGTTCATAATTAATGTAAATACGAATAATGTAAATCCTACTGCATAGATACTGTAGTAGATATCAGATCCGTAAGTAGCATCACCAGTCGCAACCTGAACGATAAATGCTGTCATCGTTTGTAATGAGTTTGTGAAATCTAAAGAGAATTCTGGTGAACTACCAGCAGCAAGTGATACGATCATTGTTTCTCCGATTGCACGTGATACCGCTAATACGATAGAAGCTAAAATCCCAGATAATGCTGCAGGGAAAACTACTTTAATAGCAGTTTCTAATTTCGTCGATCCTAAACCTAAAGCTCCTTCACGAATTGCTTGAGGTACTGCACTCATCGCATCTTCAGATAATGAAGCAATCATCGGTACAATCATAATACCAATTACTAAACCAGGACTGATTGCATTAAAACTTCCTAAGTCTGGCCATACTGAACGTAATAACGGCGTTACAAATGTTAATGCAAAGAATCCATAAACGATTGTTGGAATCCCCGCTAAGATTTCTAAAATAGGTTTAATAATTCTTCTCGCACGGTCACTTGCATATTCACTTAAATATAATGCTGCACCTAAACCAACAGGGACTGCAAATATTGTAGCGATAAATGTTACTTTTAATGTTCCTAAAATTAATGAGATAATACCAAATTTCGGATTTTGGCCAAACGCATTCCATTCTTTTTCAAGGAAAAAGTCTGCAAATGAAACACGGGTAAAGAACGTAATTGTTTCAGTTAATAATGTAATCAGGATTCCAATTGTCGTTAAAATTGAAATTGAAGCAATGACAGCTAAAATTGTTGGAATCATCTTTTCAATGATGTTTTTCGAAGATCCTTTACTCTTGTTTTGAGCAATTAAATCTTGTACAGAAATTTTATTTTCCATAGTTTAGACTCCTTCATTTTAAAAGGGACGAAAAATTTCGTCCCTTAGAAAAATTTCATATTTGAATAATTATTAAGTTAATAATTATTTAATACCTTCTAATGTTTTTAAAGATTTTTCATATTCTGCATCTTCTAATGCAACATATCCAGATTCAGTTGAAGCATCTTTTGCTTTTTCTAAAGCAAATTTCATAAACTCTTTAAATGCCTTGTTTTCTTTTAAAGAATCATTTTTAGCATAGATGAATAATGGACGACTTAATGGATAAGAACCATCTTTAACTGATTCTTCAGTCGCTTCTACACCCTCACCTTTACCTTCTTTTTGAATTTTAACAGCTTTTAAGTTATCTTTGTTTTCTTGATAGAAATTATATCCGAAGAAACCGATACTAGTTTTATTATCTTGTACTGATTTAACGATTACGTTAGTATCAGCATTTTTCTCAGCTTTAATTTCACCTTCATCTAATACTTCTTCACTAAAGAAGTCATAAGTACCATGTGATTGGTCAGGAGAGAATGCTTTAATTTCTTCAGCTGGGAAGTCAGCACGAACATCTTTCCAAGTTTTAGCTTTTCCAGAGTAAATCTTAGCTAACTCTTCAAATGTTAAGTAATCTACAAAATCATTATCTTTATTTACAGCAACAGTTAATCCATCTGAAGCGATTTTAAATTCAGTATATTCAATTTTTTTATCTTCTAAAGCTTTTTTCTCTTCATCTTTAATATCACGAGATGCGTTAGAGAAGTCAGTTTCTCCAGCGATGAATTTCTCAAAACCACCACCAGTACCTGATGTTCCTATAGCAACCTCAACATTAGGATATTCAGCATTGAATTCTTCATTAATTTTTTCAGTTACTGGTGCAACAGTCGATGAACCGTCTCCAGCTACTTTACCTTCAATATCTTTAGCAGCTGTATCAGTACTAGCACCTTTATCTTCAGAAGCATTATTTTCTTTCTTGTCAGCTGCTCCACCACAAGCACCTAATAATAATGCAGTACCTAAAACAGTTGTTGAACCTACTAATTGCCATTTTTTCATTTTGAAAGTCCTCCTAATTGAATAGACGAATAATTTGTATTTGTTTATTACACTACTTACTATAGTGTAAGATTGTTAATTCAAGATGAATGTAATGTAAATTTTATGTAAAGAAAAAAGACAATGCATAATCGCATTGCCTTTTACTCAAGAAATCTTATTCATTTAAACCAATTTAATTTATGGATTTACTGCCTCAATATTACTTTGCTCTGCACCATTTGATATTGCACTTTGTACACCAGAAGTACCTGTTTCTATCAATTTAGTTCTCTTACCCGTTTTGTCTTTAAAATATTCATTTATTATATCTCTTCCCAAATCTCCTCCAGGTAACCAAGGTGGTGGAACAGGTTGATTTGTATAGATGATAGCGAAACTCATACTCGGTTTGTCCATAGGAGCATAGCCGATATACGTTGAATTAACACGAGATTTACCATCCTGGAAAACTTCAGCTGTTCCGGTTTTCCCAGCACTTTTTACTATCGTATTAGCAAAACTTTTATAGCCTGTACCTAGTTCGTTATTAAAGGCCATATCGAACCCATCTTTCACCTGATCAATTTCTTCTTGTGAATTATTTATTCGATTCAATACTTTTCCTTTAATACTTTCTTTAATTGGTCCTATTTTATCTGTCTTTGAAGCTGCACGAACTTCTTTAACTAGGTGTGGCTGTATACGATAACCATCATTAGCAATTGTTGAAACATACTGCGAAAGTTGTAAAGGAGTATATGTATCATATTGTCCGATCGCTAAGTCCAGATAATTACCCGGATTATTCTTCAGCGTACCTGTTTGACCTGTTACTTCATTTGGTAAATCAATACCAGTTTTAACACCTAATCCAAATTGATTTAAGCCTTTTCTTAGTTTTAATCCTACTTCTGTTATATCAGCAGGTAACGACATATTGTTAGAATAATTTAAACCCGCCATCTTTAATGCCGTCTTAAACATATATACGTTTGACGAGTGCATTAATGCTTCTTTATCATTGATTTCTATTTTGCCTGTTGGATTAAAATATGAACGTTTTTCTACGCCACCTTTAAATACTAAAGGTTGGTCAATCATATCCTCTCCAACATTTATCGCATTATTACTATATCCAGTAAGTAATGTTGCACCTTTTACCGTAGACCCAACTGCATATTGAGATGTAAATGTCCCATAATGATAGTCTGATATCTTACCATTCTTATCAATTTGCCTTCCAGCTAATGCAAGAATATCTCCATTATTAGGATCCTGTACGACTACTAAAACTTTATCCATCGATTTGGCATTCATAGAGCGTAAAAGTTGAATATGCTTATCTACTAATTTTTCAACTTGAAGTTGTAGATCTATATCAATAGATAAAACCAGATCATTTCCTCTTGATCCTTCAGAAATCACTTCTGAATTGATGATTTTCCCTGATTTATCTGTTAAATAACGCATCTTTTTCTTTTTACCTCGTAACACATTTTCATATTGAAATTCGAGATAACTTTGTCCTACTCTATCATTACGCGAATATCCTTTAGATAAATAATAGTCTACTAATTCTTTAGGTAATCCCTCTTCTTTTGATGAAACATTTCCAAACATTGTACGTAACGTCTTACCATAAAGATATTTTCTGTCCCAGTCCATCGTAGTATTCACACCAGGCAATTCACTTAAATTCTGAGAAACTAATGCATATTCTTTTTCTGATACATTATCGTTTCTAATAATTTGAGGACTTAACTGACTACCACTGCTCATTTCGCGAAAAATTGCTGCTATTTCTAATTCATCTTGTGACATTGATTTCAATTTCTCTTCTGTTAACTTTCTATAAACCGCTTCATTATATTCATCCTGAGAAATTTCACCGGTATCAAATAATTGTAATTCTTTCTTCATCAACTGATCCACTTCATCTTTATGCGTCAATATAAAGAAATCCTGCTTATCTCTTAAAGTCAATGCATCTGTAGGCATAGACATCAATTTATGTAATTTCTTTGCAGTATCAAGCATTTCACTGCGACTTGTCATACGGTCACGTGTGTATGTAATCGCTTTCTTTGAAGTATTATCAACCAACAGTTTACCATTGCGATCATAAATTCTGCCTCTTGGAACTGATTCATTTACTTCTATATTTTCATTATTATCCACTGCTTTTTTATACGTTTCACCTTTAACAATCTGAAGGTATCCTAATCTAAGAACAAGGATGATTAATAATGAAACAATTGCCATAAAAATAACGCTGATTCGACGGTTCATCAGTCGCTTTTGTTTAAGTTCATTTGATTCTTGTTTAACACGTTTCAAAGGAAATCCCCCATCACTAACCATTTATCTTTTAATAATATATGAATTAACACATATTTTCTATATTTTTGATATAAAAAGAAAAATAAAGAGACATTTCAGATGAAATGTCTCTCCATTATAACGAATTATGATTTACTACTATTTAGCAGCTAAATATAATTCGTTTACTTTTTCCCAGTTTACTACATTCCAGAATGCTGCAATATAGTCTGGACGTTTATTTTGATAGTTTAAGTAATAAGCATGTTCCCAAACATCTAAACCTAAAATCGGTGTTTTACCTTCCATTAAAGGATTCTCTTGGTTTGGTGTAGAAACTACTTCTAATTCTCCATTGTTTACTACTAACCAAGCCCAACCAGAACCAAAACGTGTTGTTGCAGCTTTAGCGAATTCTTCTTTAAAAGCATCTAAAGAACCAAATTTAGCGTTGATTGCATCAACTACTTCACCTGTAGCTTCTTTACCTGGTGCAAGTAAAGTCCAGAATAATGAGTGATTATAGTGTCCACCACCATTATTTACAACAGCTGTTTTCTTATCAGCAGGTACTTCGTTAATTTTTTTCATTAAATCTTCGATAGAAAGATCCGCAAATTCTGTTCCTTCTACTGCAGCATTCAAGTTAGTAACGTAAGTGTTATGGTGTTTCGTATGGTGAATCTCCATAGTTTCTTTATCGATGTGTGGTTCTAATGCATCATATGCATATGGTAATTGTGGTAATTCAAAAGCCATAATTAATCATCCTCCTTAAGTTTTAAGTACATATTTATCATATCAACTTAAGATAGCGTTCTCAACTACTTTGCTTATATATCAAAATGATTATTTTTGATAGAATAAAAGTGTTGTCTTATCTCCATACATCTAAAACATTCAAGGAGGAAATAATTTGTATTTTAAGCACCTGAAAAGGTTAATGAAGCCTAAACAATACCCTTTTTTCAGAACAGTAAAGCTCAGATATATTTTTTTACATATATTAATCATTGCAATTCTTTTCTCTATTCCAAATAGTATTCATTATTACAATGCCATTAATGTTGCAAATCAGATGGTAGAAAATAAACAGCATGAGATACCTGACTTTAAAATTAAAGATAATGTGCTTGTCTTGAAGGAAGAACAAATAATTGATGTCCCACCTTATAAAATTTTATTTTCAAATAAAAAACAATCACCTGAAAATCATGTCATGTCGTTTCAGAAATACGGGATACAGGTAGATGAATCAACTTTCTTGTCTTATTTAAATTTGCCGATGTTTCATGACAAAACGACTTTTATCACTTTTTTAAAAACATATACTGCTTCTAGTTACTTTTATCTGTCAATCATTATCGGTTTCCTGATTTTCATTCAATTTATCACTACTGTCATAAAAATTATTTTTATCAGTACAGTTGCTCATGTTATCTCAGTGTTATTCAAAAGAAAATCTCGATTTATGAACTGGCTTAAAATAACAACATTTTTATTAACACTACCTTCGATTATTTTATTTTTAGGGTTATTGAATATAAAATACAATGCGGTATTCATTATAAGCTCATGGACAGTACTAACAGTCCTCATTTTAGCGACTGTACATTATTTACCTCGTAAAAAGTAAAGTTTGAATCTTAAAACAAAACAATACAATTTAATGTTAATATTCTATATAATAAATATGTTATGACATTATTCATACTTAAAATTAAAGGAGTTTTATAAATGCCTGAAATCACACATAGAAGAAATACACGTCCAGTGAAGGTTGGGGATCTTACAATTGGTGGAAGTGATGAGCTTATCATTCAAAGTATGACGACAACGAAAACGCATGACGTTGAAGCGACTGTTGCAGAAATTAAGCGTCTTGAAGAAGCAGGTTGTCAAATTGTACGTGTAGCTTGTCCAAAAGAAGAAGATGCACTGGCAATTGCAGAAATTAAAAAACAAATTAATATCCCACTTGTTGTGGACATTCATTTTGATTATAAATTAGCTTTACTAGCTATCGAAGGTGGCGCTGATAAAATCCGTATCAATCCAGGTAATATCGGCCGTCGTGAAAAGGTAGAGGAAGTTGTAAAAGCATGTAAAGCAAAAGGAATACCAATCCGAATCGGAGTTAACGCCGGATCACTTGAAAAACATATCATTAAAAAATATGGTTATCCAACTGCAGATGGTATGGTTGAAAGTGCATTACATCATATAAAAATATTAGAAGACCTGGATTTTCATGATATCATCGTATCAATGAAAGCAAGTGACGTTAACTTAGCAATAGAGGCCTATACAAAAGCTGCACAAGCCTTTGATTATCCATTACATTTAGGTATTACTGAAAGTGGTACATTATTTGCAGGTACTGTTAAATCTGCAGCAGGTCTTGGTGCAATCATGAGTTTAGGCATCGGAAATACGTTACGTATCTCTTTATCAGCGGATCCTGTTGAAGAAGTTAAAGTAGCTAGAGAACTGTTGAAATCATTTGGTTTAGCAAGTAATGCAGCAACTTTAATTTCTTGTCCTACTTGTGGCCGTATCGAAATTGATCTCATCTCTATCGCAAATGAAGTAGAAGAATACATTTCAACGATTAAAGCTCCGTTAAAAGTTGCTGTGCTAGGCTGCGCAGTAAATGGTCCGGGCGAAGCACGTGAAGCAGATATTGGTATTGCAGGTGCGCGTGGTGAAGGCTTATTATTTATGAAAGGTAAAACAGTCAGAAAAGTACCCGAAGAAACAATGGTAGAAGAATTGAAGATTGAAATTGATAAATTAGCTGAGGAATACTTTAAAAAGCAAGCTGAAGAAAAATTAAATCAAGAGCAGGCAGTAAATGAATAAAAAGTTTCGTATGGGCATAGATATTGATGGTACAGTAACATGCCCTACTGCATTAGTACCTTATCTTCAAAGATCATTTAATAAGGATTTTAAATATGAAGATATTACCGAATATGATTTATCAAATGTACTGAACATTCCGGAATCAGAAATTTATCAGTGGTTTAAAGATTATGAACATGAAATATATAAATATTCTCCTGTTCATAATGATGCAGATCAGGTCTTATCGAATTGGGCCAATTATTATCAATTGATCTTTATTAGTGCCAGACATTCATACTTACACGAATTAACAATCGACTGGTTCAAAACACACAATGTTCCCTATCATCACATTGAACTTACAGGTTCGCATGAAAAGATAGAAACAGCAAGACGTCTGAAAGTTGATGCATTTTTTGAGGATAAACTTGATAATGCTATTGAAATTCATAACGCATTAAACATTCCAGTGTATTTATTTGATACACCTTATAATCAAAGTGAATTACCAGCTGGCGTTACAAGAATAAAAACCTGGGTGGAATTAGATACTTTAATTAAAAAACAATTTCCAATAAAAAATGGAGAAGACAGTTAATTGTCTTCTCCATTTTCTTATTTACATCGCTCACATAATCCATATAGCTCAATTTTATGACTATGGATTTCAACGTTATCAAGTTCTGCTTCAAATGTGGCAATCGGACAAAATTCAACGACACGTGTTTCACCGCATTTTTCACAAATAAAATGATGATGATGATGTGTCGTACAAGAGAGTCTAAATTTCTTTTCACCATCAAGTTCTGTCACTTCGATAATATTTAATTCATCAAATAAATTTAAATTTCTATAAATTGTATCAAATGAAATACCTGGATATTTCTCATTTAGAACTTCCTGCATTTGTTTGGCATTAAGGTATTTGCTTGTATCATGTAACATATTTATCATATCACGACGTTTGTCCGTATATTTATGTCCATTGTCTTTTAAAACTTTAATCGCATCATCAGTATTCATTTGACATACCTCCTTTTTCTTTCATATTACTGATTGAAAGGGCAAAAAGCAACACTAATACAAGCAGCATTACAATTACCCCACCGGGAGATATATCTAAATAAAAAGCAATAATAAGTCCGATTAAGACCGAACATTCGCCTATCACAACACTCCAAAGCATCAGATGCTTATAGCCTTTTGCAAAACGCATTGCACTTGCTACTGGAAGTGTGATTAAACTACTTACTAAAAGAATACCAACAACACGCATTGATGCAGAAATAACAAGCGCCACCATCAGCATAAATAAAATATGTACGAACTTCGGTACACCAATTATTGCTGCATATTCCTCATCAAAAGATAGAATAAACAACTCTTTATATAATACAAAGATAAATACAAGCACTAAAACAAAGATTGCTAAAATAATAAATACATCATTTAAAGTTACTGCACTGATACTTCCGAATAAATAGCCAAAAAGATCCTGATTAAATCCATCAGCAAATGAAATGAAGATAACGCTCAATCCAATTCCAAAACTCATGATTATCGGTATCGCCAACTCCTGATAATGCTTATAGAGAGAGCGCAATTTTTCGATTAACAGAGAGCCTGTTATTGAGAATAATATCCCAGTCCATACCGGATTAATTGTAACTGCAATAAGTTTAGATAATAGCATTCCAAATGCTATACCACCAAGTGTAACATGGCTTAATGCATCTGCAATTAAAGAAAGACGACGTACTACTATAAATGTCCCGATTAATGGTGCAAGAATTCCTATCAGCATCCCACTCAGAAATGAATAGCGGATAAAATCAAATTCCCACAAAGCTTCTATTAAGCTCATTGACAACACTCCCTACTATGATTATGGTCAACAAATTGTACAGGATGACCATAAATTTTAGAGATTTCAACTTCATCTAAAGACTTGAATTGATGTGTTGTCCCGTGGAAATGAAGATGTTGATTGAGACAGGCAACTTGAGTGGCTGTATCCACGACTACACCTATATCATGCGTAACCAGCAAAATTGTGATTCCTTCCATTTTAAGTTGCGCAAGTAATTCATAGAACTGTGCTACATGTTTTGCATCAATACCAACTGTCGGTTCATCGAGTACTAATACAGAAGGATTTGAAATGAGTGCACGTGCAATAAATACACGTTGCTGTTGACCACCAGAAAGCTGAGATATATTTTTATCTTTTAAATGCGTGATATTTAATCGTTCCAGCATCGCTTCAACTTTTTGTTCATCCAGTTTATTAAATTTTTTAAATAACGGTTTAATTTGAATTAAACCACTTCTTACAACTTCAAATACCGTAGCCGGGAAACCACCACTGCTCGCGTTTGCTTTTTGAGAAACATAACCGATACCTGTCAGTTTTTTTTGTGATTTCATATTTTTACCGTTCATATAAATGCTGCCTGATTGTACCCTTAATATCCCCAGGATTAATTTTAACAATGTTGACTTACCTGAACCATTCGGTCCTACAATCGCCAGAAAATCTCCCGGATAGATACTGATGTTAATATCTGATAATGCTACTTTATCTGGATATCGATACGATACATTTCGAATTTCAAATATTGGCTCCAATTGCTTCAGTCCTTTTTGAGATAAAAAACAAGCATTAATCAAAGATTAATCCCTGTTTTAAATTTTATTGATGAATAATTTTTTCTAGTAAATCTGCATCAAACTGATTATTTTTAATCATTTCAATTTCAAATTTATACGGTGGCTTTTTATTCTTTTTATCATCGCCAACTTGAACATATGGTGTCTCTAAAATCTTAGGTACTTCTTTAAAGACTTCATGATAAACAATTTTTGATAATGCATCAAAACCAATGTTGCCAAATCCAAAATTTTCATGACGATCTTTACGCGCACCTTGAACATTTTTTGAGTCGTTTACATGTACAACTTTAATTCTATCAATACCGATAATTTTATCAAACGCTTCCAGCACACCGTCAAAATCATTGATAATATCATAACCCGCATCATGTGTATGACATGTGTCAAAACATACTGATAAACGCTCATTATTCTTAACACCTGAAATAATTTCAGCAAGCTCTTCAAATGATTTACCACATTCAGAACCTTTACCTGCCATCGTTTCTAATGCAATACGAACATCATTATTGTTAGATAAAACTTCATTTAAACCTTCAATAATTTTCTTGATACCAGCCTCTTCCCCAGCACCAACATGAGCCCCAGGATGAAGCACGATATCTTTTGCTCCAATTGCTTCTGTACGCTCAATCTCTTTTTGAAGAAACTCAACACCCAGTTCAAAAACTTCAGGTTTTACTGTGTTAGCGATATTGATGATATAAGGTGCATGCACAACAATGTTCGATAAATTATTTTCTTTCATAAATGCAAGACCAGCATCTATGTTTAAATCTTCTATCGGTTTACGACGTGTGTTTTGAGGTGCACCTGTATATATCATAAATGTGGAAGCATTGTAGCTCGCTGCTTCTTCTGCTGCAGCAAGCAACATTTTTTTTCCGCTCATTGATACATGAGATCCAATTAGCATGTTAAATCCCTACCTTTTTTTATTCTCTCTATTCGTACGTTTAGAATGGGCTTTTTTCTCATTACGTTTTAACTTATCTAATTCATAACGGAATTTCTTCTTATAACCCGGCTTCACTTTTTTCTTCCCTTTTAATTTATGTTTTAAATTCTGTTCGATATTATCTTCTTTTTTCTTACGTGATTGGCGCTCAGTTCTATCTTTAATTTCGACTAATTCACCATTTTTAACGTCGCTATGAATGAATGAGAAACCACGTTTCTCAATTTGGTTAATTAAATCTTCTTCATCAGGCGTGTAGATCGTAATTGCAACCCCTGTATAGTTTCCTCGACCTGTTCGCCCTACACGGTGCGTAAAGAAAGCAATATCACGTGGAATATCATAATTGATAACATGACTAACACCATCAATATCAATACCACGACTTGCAAGATCACTCGCAACGACATATTGATATTCAAGATTTTTCACACGTTTCATTTGCTGTGTACGTTCACGTGGCGCAAGACCGCCATGAATCACCCCTACTTTTAAACCCTGTTCTTGTAAATATTCAGCTACTTCATCAGCACGTTCACGACTATTCGCAAAAATAATTGCGAGATAGGGATTAATCGTAGACATTATTTTAGTTAACTGTTCTTTACGATCGTTACTTTTCGTAGGTACAAGATAAAAAGTAATATTTTTATTCGTCTTTGCGTCAGGTTCAATCTCAATAAATTCCGGCTTAGATAAGTATTTATTTAAAAATGGATGCAAAGCTTTAGGTATCGTAGCAGAAAATACTGCGATTTGTGCTTCACGCGATACATTTGCAGCAATCTTATCAACAGACGGCAAGAATCCTAAGTCAATCATTAAGTCGGCTTCATCAATAACGACAGCTCTCGCTAAATGAATATGTAACACATTTTCTTCTGCTAAATCTTTTATTCGATTTGGTGTCCCGATAACAATTTGTGGCTGTACTTTTGATTTTTGAATATCTTTATTCTTATCAGTACCTCCAATATAAAGCCCTGCTTTAATGCCGTCTGTAAATGAAATTAAATGCTCTGCTGCATCATATAATTGCTTTGCAAGCTCTCTTGTAGGTGCAAGAATAATAATTTGAGGATGTTGTACCTCTTTATCAATTTTATTAATTAACGGTAGTAAAAATGCATGCGATTTTCCTGTACCTGTCTGTGATTGTCCAATTAAGTGTGTTTCTTTTTTTAATTTAGGAATAACTCTTCTCTGGATTTCTGTGGGCTGGTTGAAATTTAAATCTTCCACCGCTTCTACTAAATATGGTGCAAGTTCAAATAACTCAAATGGGTGTTTGTCCATCATAATCCTCCTTTTATGTTCATCTCATGTATTATATAGGAAAGAATACGAAAAAGAAAGCAATCATTGTTAAAATTAAAATATTCTAATCATCTTTAAAAGTTTGTTATACTATTTATTAAGCAGATTAATAGGAGGAAAATGCGATGGAAATTATTAAAATAACACCTCGTGGATATTGTTACGGTGTCGTTGATGCCATGGTGATTGCACGTAATGCTTCACTTGATAAAACATTACCACGTCCAATATATATTTTAGGTATGATTGTGCATAATAAACATGTCACTGATGCTTTTGAAAGCGATGGTATCATCACACTCGATGGACCGAACAGATTAGAAATATTAGAGAAAATCAATGAAGGTACCGTTATATTTACTGCTCATGGTGTGAGTCCAGAAGTGAAACGCCGTGCTAAAGAAAAAGGACTTGTATGCATTGATGCAACTTGTCCGGATGTTGAAAATACACATACATTAATTCGAAAGAAAAAAGCAGAAGGTTATCATGTCATCTATATCGGTAAAAAAGGCCATCCGGAACCTGAAGGCGCTGTTGGTGTCGCTCCGGAAATCGTACATCTCGTGGAAAATATCAATGATATCGACAACCTTGATGAAGATTTAAAAAACAATAAACTTATCGTTACAAATCAAACAACAATGAGTCAATGGGATGTAAAACATCTTATGGACGAACTACAAAAAAAATATCCACATATCGAAGTCCATAAAGAAATCTGTTTAGCGACACAAGTGCGCCAGGAAGCAGTTGCAAATCAAGCAGGACAGGCAGACGTATTAATCGTGGTTGGTGACCCAAAAAGTAATAACTCTAACCGTTTAGCACAAGTATCTAAAGAAATCGCTCATACAGAAGCTTACCGTATTTCTGACATTAGCGAATTAAAACTTGAATGGCTTCAGGGTAAGTCAACGATCGCTGTAACTGCCGGGGCTTCAACACCAACACCAATCGTAAAAGAGGTCATCGATTATATTAAATCTTACGACCCATTAAATATTCAGCCAATACCAGAAAAGTCAGGCGTACCAACAGAAAAAATCTTACCTAAAATTAAAAATGCAACACCTGTAAAAATTTTAGATTAATAAAACGATGCTTAAACCTTGTTTTAAGCATCGCTCTTTTTTTATATTACTTTAAATGGATTTGTATCTATTTGTGAAACAACGATATTTATATCTTTGATAAAAGTAGATAAAAGTGCTTTGAGGCCATCTTTCATAACATATTCAGCATAATGTGTGATATCAAGCGCAGCTAGTTCTGCCATTATTAAATCATGTGCTTCATGATATTTAATATCACCTGTAATAAACACATCAACACCTGCTCGCTTAACATCTTTCATGTAATCCATACCTGCCCCGCCAATTATCCCAACTGTATTAATAACTTTATCGTCACCTATCATTTTAATAACATCCAGATTTAATTTTTCTTTGGCAATTTTAGCAAAATCAGATAATAACAAAGGTTCCTTCAATGCTGCTTTTACTCCTGTCCCATATTCAGCCTGGACATCAATTGACCAAATATCAAAAGCAGGTGTTTCATATGGATGATATATTTTTATCGCTTCTAATACATCAGATTCCAAAGATGATTCAAAGACACATTCAATCTTCATTTCTTCTTCCACATGGATTTCACCTTTATTACCGACAAATGGGTTAGCATTTTCTAATGCACGAAATTCGCCTGTTCCTTTTACTGAAAAGAAACAGTGGTCATAATCACCAATTTGTCCAGCACCAACTTCTGCCAACGCTGATTTAAATTGTTCAGCATATGCTAACGGGACAAAAATCTGTAACTTTTGTATCGATCTTTGTTCAGGTAATAATATTTCTATATCTTTTAATGCCAGACGCTCAGCAATCATTGCACTAACACCTTTAGGATGGGCATCTAAATTTGTGTGTAGGGCGATCAACTGTATGTCGTTCTTTATTAAGCTTCTCATTACTTCTCCATAGCCAGAATGTACAATTGATTTTACACCACTAAAAATCAGTGGATGATGGCAAATTATTGTATTTATATTTTTTTCTTTAGCTTCCTGTACAACGTCTAACGTACAATCAAGCGCTGTTAAAATACCTGTAATTACAGCTTCTTCATCTCCAATTAGAAGACCTACATTATCCCACTCTTCTGCAGTTTGCAGTGGTATCTCCTGATTGATTTGTTTTAACAACTCTTTAATCAACATAACCTAACACCTCTTTTAATAATGAGATTTCTTCTTTTAGCTGTTCATGTTTTTGTGCATGAACAGGATCGTGTTCTATCGCTGATAATACTTTTATTAAATGCTGATATTCTCTATTCCATTTTTCGATAAACACTTCATTTTTATTTTGTAAAAGAATTGGGCCGAACTTCAGTGCTTTTTGTGTATATTCCACTTTTTCAGTCGCATATTCAGCAACGATAATTTCGTAGGTATGCTTTTTTTCCTTCATTATCTCTTCAGCGATAATTTCATAGCCAAGTGAAACAAGTGCACGACGAACTGCTTCTGTATGAATATTACTTTGCAGTACTAGACGAGGATGATTACTTAATTTATCTTTACCGGTAGTAATAATGTCTGCGATAAGTGGTCCACCCATACCACAAATAGTAATTACATCAACTTCACCCGGTTTAATGACTTCTAATCCATTACCAAGTCGTACGTCAATAGAAGATGATGCATTGTACTTTTTAACATTCTGAACTGCAGCTTCAAACGGTCCAGCAACCACTTCACCAGCTATCGCAGATCTAATCAGATTATTTTCTAATGCATATAAAGGTAAATAAGCATGATCGGACCCAATATCAGCTAAACGTTCATGCTGTATATATCGAGCTACTGTCTTTAATCTATTATTTAATGGTATCATTATATATCCTTTCAAAAAAAAACCTTTTGCACTTGGCAAAAGATTTTAATTTTTATTATTTTGCTTCTTTTAAGTACTTAACTAATGTATCTAAGTCTTTATCAGAAATTTGTGAAGCGTCGTGTGCTGGCATCGCACCTTTACCTTCACGGATAATCTTCTTAGCATTTTCAGTGTCAGAAATACCTGCTAATTTAGGTCCCATACCACCTTCTAAGTTTTGACCGTGACAAGATGTACAATTGTCTTTAGCGAAAGTTTTAGCATCAAACTTTTGCTCAGTTTTAGCTCCACCTTCACCCTCTTCTTCAGCTTTGTTAGCACCATGTGCTGACATAAAGAAGATTAAGCCTACGCCCATAAGCATAATAAGTAAAAACGGAATTACTGGATTACGATTCATTCAATTTACCTCCCTTTAATTTCACCATATACATATCTATTTTATATTAAAAACAGTGATTGTCAAAGACTTTTCACAATTTAAATTGAAATTTTAATCCATAAAATCTTTAAGACGTTTACTTCTAGAAGGATGACGTAATTTACGTAAAGCTTTTGCTTCTATTTGGCGTATACGTTCTCTCGTTACACCGAACACTTTTCCTACTTCTTCAAGCGTACGGGTACGTCCATCATCTAAACCAAATCGTAATCTTAAAACATTTTCTTCACGATCTGTTAATGTATCTAATACATCTTCCAATTGTTCTTTTAATAACTCATATGCAGCATGATCTGCTGGACTTTGTGCGTCCTGATCTTCAATAAAGTCACCTAAATGACTGTCATCTTCTTCACCGATCGGTGTTTCAAGTGAAACTGGCTCTTGCGCTATCTTTAAGATTTCACGGACTTTTTCAGGTGGTAAATCCATTTCTTCTCCGATTTCTTCTGGCGAAGGATCACGTCCTAAATCCTGAAGTAATTGACGTTGTACACGTATTAACTTGTTTATCGTTTCTACCATATGCACTGGTATACGAATTGTTCTTGCCTGGTCAGCTATCGCACGCGTGATTGCTTGACGAATCCACCATGTAGCGTAAGTTGAGAATTTAAATCCTTTCGTAAAATCAAACTTTTCTACAGCTTTAATAAGACCCATGTTACCTTCCTGTATTAGATCAAGGAATAACATACCACGTCCTACATAACGTTTTGCAATACTTACAACAAGACGTAAGTTTGCTTCTGCAAGTCGTGCTTTCGCTTCTTCATCTCCCTGCTCAATACGTTTAGCAAGTTCAATTTCTTCTTCAGCACTTAATAAATTAACGCGTCCAATTTCTTTTAAATACATACGAACAGGATCGTTAATTTTAACACCTGGAGGCGCAGATAAATCATTAAGATTGATTTTATCATCAGTATCATTCGCATCTTTCTCATTCATTAAAGTGATGTCATTTTCGGCAATCGCTTCAAAAAATTCATCCATCTGATCTGAATCCATCTCAAAATTTTGTAATTTATCAGCGATTTCTTCATGACTTAAATGTCCATTTTTCTTACCTGTCTCAAGTAATTGTGCTTTTACTTGTTCTAAAGTTAATAATTCTGCGATTTTTGTTGTCGTATCGGATTTCTTTGCAGCCATAATAAAACCTCCCAGTATGTCTAGTGCTTTTTCGTTCTTTGATATTGAATGATTTCTCTTACAATGTTATCGCGTGTTTCCATATCACCTATAGCAATGGCATCTTTTAACGCTTGTTTCAGCTGATTCAAATGTGTTAATTCATGCTGCTCTTCATTAAAGACATATACATAATCATTTATTTCATCTGTAGTAGGTTCGGAATTAACCAACATGCTGTCAATTGAAAAACATACCTCATGAATATCGTGAGGAATATGTGTGATGAATTGACTGAGATTAAATTGGTCTTCATTATCGTAATACCCTATTAAAGCCTCATAAATCACTCTATGGTATGCATTTGAGAAATGATGTGCAGGCAGCGAATCTTTATATTCTGTGAATAAATATTTATCTGTCATAAAATGTTTTAGTACAACCCGTTCAGCAGTCTCAATTTTGTTTAATGTTTCTTGTTTGATACCAACATTAATCTGATTAAACGGACGCTTCTTCTGATTTTTTTGTACTTGATATTTTAGACTGTCAAAATCTACTTTAAACAAATCACTTGCTTCATGCAATACTTTTTTCTGTAATACATCAGAATTCATAAGTTTAGCATCTTGAATAATATTATTCAAATGTTTTTCATAAGCTAAATCATTATTCTTTATTTCATTCTGATAATATTGCATATAAAAGCTCAAATAATTAATTTTATGCGTTTGAAAATATTCTAAGAACTGATTTTTCCCTAAATCTCTAATCATCTCATCCGGATCTTTTCCTTTGTGAATCGGTACTACAAACACATTTAATCCTTCTGAAAGTAATGTTTTACCTGATTTTAGTGTCGCTTCAATACCAGCTCTATCTCCATCAAACATTAAAGTTATATTTTGTGCGAGTTTTTTCAGTGATATTACATGCTCTCTACTTAATGCTGTACCCATTGTTGCTACCGCATTATGAATACCTACTTCACCAAGCTTTAATACATCCATAAAACCTTCAAGTAAAATAACTTCATCTGTTTCCCGAATTGGTTTACGTGCAACATCAATATGATAAAGGATATTTCTTTTTTGAAATATTGGTGTTTCAGGACTATTTAAATATTTAGGTTCACTTCCATCAAAACTTCGAGCAGAGAATCCAACTGTATCTCCACGT
Source organism: Macrococcoides goetzii (assembly GCF_002742385.2). Lineage (GTDB taxonomy): Bacteria > Bacillota > Bacilli > Staphylococcales > Staphylococcaceae > Macrococcoides > Macrococcoides goetzii. The sequence goes on along the minus strand of NZ_MJBI02000001.1, from coordinate 310,587 downwards.
GCATTTCGTATAGGAAACATAATACGATTACGAAAACGGTCAAAATAACTGAAATTTTCCTCATTTCTGCTTAAAAGACCCGCTTCATATGCAAGTGATTCATCATATCCTCGTTTTTTTAAAAAATCTAATGCAAAATGACTTACATTCGGACTGAAACCAATTTTTTCTTTGGCAATCAAATCATCATCTATACCACGTTTTTGAAGATATTCTAAAGCTGGTTCAGCCTCTTCAATCGCTTTTAATACATAGTGATAATAATCATTTAATAAGTTATGCATTTCAACCATTTTTGTATGGTCATTTTCAACTGTTGGACTATCACTTTGGGCATCAATCTTGATATCAACATTTTCACCTAATATTTTAACAGCTTCAATAAACGATACATTTTCAATTTGTTCGATAAATTGAAAAACATTTCCACCCTTTTTACATCCGAAACAATGACAAATCTGTTTTTCAACAGAAACTGAAAATGATGGCGTTTTTTCATCATGAAAGGGACATAAACCGATATAGTTACGTCCCCTTTTTTCTAATTTTACATATTGACTTACAACATCTAAAATATCATTTTTTTCCCGTATTTCATTAATTATTTTTGGATCGATTTGCAAACTTCCACCTCATCATACCCATATTAATTTCTAGTAATTATTTTAATGATTTCATTCGCTGTCTCTTCAATTGCTTTATTCGAAACATCAATAACTTCACAATTAATTCTTGAGACAATCTCTTCAAAGTATTTTAATTCTTCTAAAATACGTTGATCTTTCGCATAATTTGCGTCATTTTTCAGTCCAAGTTGAGCTAAACGTTCAATTCGGATTTTATTCAATTTTTCAGGATCAATTTTTAATGCGATACATTTTTTAGGATCGATTTCAAATAACTGATCAGGCGGATCAACTTCCGGCACTAATGGTACATTCATTACTTTAAATCTTTTATGAGCCAAATACTGACTTAAAGGTGTCTTTGAAGTACGCGAAACACCGATCAAGACGATATCAGCTTTTGAAAGTCCGCGCGGATCTCGACCGTCATCATATTTTACAGCGAATTCAATCGCTTCTATCTTCTTAAAGTAATCTTCATCTAGTTTATGTACCATACCAGGCTCATTTAACGGTTTTTCTTCAAGCGTTTCTTCTAATAATCCCATTAATGGACCCATTAAATCTACGCTTTTAATATTGTGTTTCGCTAATTCAGACTGCATATACGCTCTGACATTCGGTTTAACTAAAGTGTATACAACGATAGATTTCTGTTCTTTAGCCAGGCTGATGACTTCATTTATATTTTCATGTGTTTCAATATATGGCAGACGAATTGTATCTACAACGTTATTTAACATATTAAACTGAGAAAAACATGCTTTTGTAACGAGTTCTGCTGTTTCACCAACTGAATCTGATGCAATAATTAATCTCATTTCATTCATAAAATAAATTCTCCTTATTCATCTTCGATTAGAGAAACAAATGCTCTCGTTATAGTAGTTTTGCTAATACGACCAGTAACTTCGTAATGTCCATCTTTTTCAACAACAACTGGAATTGAATCAATCTGTTTATCAATAATTTGTTTTGCAGCATAAAATAATAAGTCATCTTTATAACAAACAGAGACATTTGGGACACGCGTCATATAAACATGAATCGGTGTCGTATGAATTTCTTGCCCCCCCATCGAAGCACGGAGTAAATCCTTTCTGGAACATACACCGACAAGATGATTGTCTTTATTTGTTACAAACAAAGTTCCTACGTCATCCAGAAACATCGCACAGATAGCTTCATATGTACTTGAATCTTCATGAATAACGATTGGTACCGACTGGAAATCTTTCACCCGAAACTTCTTAATCGATTCTGAAAGTAGCTGAGTACTGGACTTTCCTGTATAGAAGTAACCAACACGAGGCCGTGCATCTAAATATCCAGCCATCGTTAAGATTGCAAGATCAGGACGTAAAGTAGCACGCGTTAGATTTAATTTCTCAGCAATCTTCTCACCTGTGATGGGGCCATTTTTTTTTACAATTTGTAAAATCTTTTCTTGTCTTTTATTTAACTCTATGACAATCACCCCAATAGTAGACATAGTTTATTTATTATATTATACCTACTCATAAATAAATTTACAAATGTATCGCTTAACAATTGAGCTCAATTAAATTTCATGTTATATTTTAATTAAGCGAGTTAAGGATGGTGAAAGCTTAACAATAAATTGGCGTACATTTACATTGTTAATAATTAAAAGCGAGTAAACACTAATTTGGGTGGAACCGCGGGTATATATACTCGTCCCAAGGCAATCAATTTGCCTTGGGACTTTTTGTTTACTCAAAAATAAATGGAGGATATCAACATGACTGAAAACAAAATGGAAACAATCGTTAATCTTGCAAAACATCGTGGATTTGTATTTCCTGGCAGTGAAATTTACGGAGGGTTAGCAAACACATGGGATTACGGTCCTCTAGGTGTAGAACTAAAAAATAATGTGAAACGTGCATGGTGGCAAAAATTTGTTCAGCAATCACCTTATAATGTTGGATTAGATGCAGCAATCTTAATGAATCCAAAAACATGGGAAGCAAGTGGACACTTATCAAACTTCAATGATCCTATGATTGATAATAAAGACTCAAAAATTCGTTATCGTGCGGATAAATTAATTGAAGACTACATGCATGCTCAAGGTGATGAACACTTTATTGCTGATGGTATGAGCTTTGACGAAATGAAGCAGTTTATCGACGAAAAAGGTATTGTTTGTCCTGAATCAGGTACTGCAAACTGGACCGAAATTCGTCAGTTTAACTTAATGTTTAAAACATTCCAGGGCGTTACTGAATCTTCTACTAATGAAATCTTCTTACGTCCCGAAACAGCACAAGGTATATTCGTGAACTATAAGAACGTGCAACGTTCTATGCGTAAGAAATTACCGTTCGGTATCGCTCAAATCGGTAAATCATTCCGAAATGAGATTACACCAGGAAACTTTATTTTCCGTACACGTGAGTTTGAACAAATGGAATTAGAATTCTTCTGTAAGCCTGGTACTGAAATAGAATGGCAGACATACTGGAAAGAATTTTCTGCTAAATGGTTAAAAGATCTTGGCATTAAAGAAGAAAATACTAAGCTACGCGACCATGACGAAGATGAGTTATCTCACTACTCAAATGCAACAACGGATATCGAATATAAATTCCCATTTGGTTGGGGAGAATTATGGGGAATCGCAAGCCGTACTGATTTTGACTTAACAGCTCATATGAATGCATCAAATGATGACTTCAAATATCACGATCAGGAAACAGGTGAAAAATACGTACCTTATGTTATTGAACCATCATTAGGTGCTGACCGTGTAACATTAGCATTCTTATGTGATGCATATGATGAAGAAGTTTTAGAAGGTGATGACAAACGTACAGTATTACGTTTCCACCCTGCATTAGCGCCTTATAAGGCAGCAATCCTTCCATTAAGTAAGAAATTGTCTGCTGATGCAATGAAAGTTTACGAAGAATTAAGCGCATACTTTGCGATTGACTTTGATGAAAGTCAATCAATCGGTAAACGTTATAGACGTCAAGATGAAATCGGTACACCATTCTGTATTACATTTGACTTCGATTCATTAGAGGATAATCAAGTAACAGTACGTGATCGTGACACAATGGAACAAGTACGTATGCCAATCAGTGAAGTAAAATCATTCTTAGAAGAAAAAATTAAATTCTAAAATAAATTTTAAAAGAGGGTGAGACATAAGTCTTAGCCCTCTTCTGTTTAACAGCTTAAACGGCGGCACAGCAGTTGCCACTACGACAAAAACCGAACAAAAACTATAAATCAAAGAGCGATTTATTAGTTTTGTTCGGTTTTTGCTTGTGGCAGAACACTTCTGTCCCAGCCTCTTTTTATTGTTGATTCATCTGATTTAACTGTTCAATAATTTTGCGAGATTTCAAATAGACGCCTACAAATTCATCATACATTTTAAAGACAAGTGATTCCATCTCTCGAACAACTTCGTCACTAATCTTCATTCCACTTACTTTATCCAGAGGTACTTCATCGAGTAAATAGAGCATGTACAATGCTTTATTTGAGATACGGATAGCATGAGGGTCATCTATTTCTCCAAACTTTGTCACGACACTGTTATATTTAAAAGAATATGCGACAAAATCTTTATGGTCCATCGCACCGTCATGGACACTATATTTAAAGTTGGGTTCATACCCATAAAGCGCCATCATCTTAAGTGAAACAAATAATGCAATTAATGCTTCATCATCACCCTGTGAAATCCTATCCAGGCCAAATTTCAATAACTGAAAAACCAGTTTATTTGACGTATCATCATCGAGACCTCTATCAATCAATTCAACAATATATTGCGCATATGTTAACTTCATTATGTCACTACGAATCGGATAATGACTTTCTATTGTATCTACAGAACTTAATGTTCCCATTCCTTTAAATTGTGAAAATATAAATAGATTTTCATAGAACAAATCTAAACCTGCACCAAACTTTGTTGATTTACGCGCATTTCTAGCCATCACTGCTACTTTTATACCAGCTTCATTTAAAAAAGTGATAATCAAATGATTATCACCATATTCAACTCTCTTGATAACAATACCAACAGACTTTTTAAGCATTAATATTCATCTTCTCTGTAACCGATTTGACGAATAAAGTTCGGTTTATTACGCCAATCTTTTTGTACTTTCACCCAAAGTTCCAGATAGACTTTTGAGCCTAGTAACATTTCGATATCTTTTCGTGCATTTTGACCGATTTGTTTTAACATCGAACCCTTCTTACCGATAATAATCCCTTTTTGAGAATCACGTTCTATATATATAGTCGCCTCAATATCTACCTGATCTTCTGAAACACGTGTCATCTTTTCAACCTGAACACCAATCGCATGCGGGATTTCCTGGCTTGTTAAATGCAGGGCCTTTTCACGAATTAATTCTGCTACGATAAATTCTTCTGGATGATCTGAAATTGTATCTTTCGGATAATACATCGGGCCTTCCGGCATATAACCTTCAATCACTTCCACTAATCGATCAACGTTATTTCCTTGTAGTGCTGAAATTGGCACTACTTCAGCGAACGGTAACAAGTCCTTATATTTTTCAATTTCTTTAATCAATTGATCCGGATGAACCTTGTCAATCTTATTTAAGACTAAGAAAATCGGTGTTTTGTTTGATTTTAATAGCTCAATGATAAATTCATCGCCACGTCCTAAACTTTCTTCCACATTCACCATAAATAATATTGCATCAACTTCTCGTAATGTATTTTTAGCAATCTTCATCATATAATCGCCTAATACATGTTTCGGTTTATGAATACCTGGCGTATCGATAAATATGATTTGAGATTGTTCTGTTGTTAGTACGCCTTGCACTTTGTTTCTTGTGGTCTGTGCTTTATCTGACATAATCGCAACTTTTTGTCCAAGCACTTTGTTCATAAAAGTTGATTTTCCGACATTGGGTCTACCAATTATCGCTACAAATCCTGATTTAAAATTATTTGACATCTTCTAAGTCCCTTCCTGAAAACCCTAACGGTAATAAATCATCTACAGTACGTTTGATTACATCACCTTTAATGTTTGTTAAGTATACTGGCATTTCATCATTGCATAGTTCTTTGATTACTTGTCTGCATGAGCCACAAGGAGATGATGGTGTAGGCGTATCGGTCGTCACAACTAACGCTTCAAAGTCCCCTGGTTTATATCCTTGTGCAATTGCTGAGACAAGTGCAGTACGTTCTGCACAGATACAATCACCATATGCTGCATTCTCAACATTGCAGCCATCAAATGTCGTACCATCTTTAGCGATTAAAAATGCACCCACTTTAAAATTTGAATACGGTGTATATGCTTTTTCTCGTGCCGTCTTAACACCATCTAGCCATTCATTTTTAAGATCCATAATATCCCTCCTAAAATAATTCGATTATATAAGGCATGAAAATAATAATTCCGATTATCGCACTCATGATTGATGATAATAAAACTGCAAAAGCTGCTGTATCTTTAGCATGCTTGGCGAGTTCATGATAATCTTCAGTAACAAGGTCAACGACATATTCTACTGATGTATTTATAACCTCCATAAATAAGACAGAAAAAATTGCAATTATCACAAACATCCATTCTACTTTTGTAATTTGAAAATAAAATGAAAAGATAATTACCATTACTGCAGCAATTAAATGAATCACAAAATTAACATCTTTTTTTAAGAGTGTTATGAAACCTTGTATCGGATATAAAAATCGTTTCATCATCATTCTCTCGTTAAGCCGTAAGCATTTAATATTTCATCCTGACGTCCAAACATTTTTTTCTCATCTGCTTCGTTCATATGATCATAGCCTAAAAGATGTAATAGTCCATGAACTGATAGGAATCCTAATTCACGTTCAAAAGAATGACCATATTCTTCTGCCTGCTCTTCGGCGCGTTTAACACAAATAATAATGTCACCTAAAACACGTGGTGCATCCGGCATTTCAAAATCTTCATCTTCCCCTTCTTCTAAGGCAAAGCTTATGACATCTGTAACACTATCCTTATCACGATATGCTTTATTGATACTTTGAATCTCATCTTCATCGACAAAAGATACAGCAACTTCAGCTTCTTCATGGATTCCCTCTTGATCTGCAGCAAATTGCAATAACTTTTCAATTTCTGTTAAATGATCTACAGCTATCATTTCATTATCATCTATAAAATCAACTGTTAACATTATTCATCACCTTCATATGCATTAATAATCTTCCCAACTAATGGATGTCTCACAACATCGGCAGCATCAAAATGATGCACTTCAATACCACTCACTTTACCAAGTCTCTGAACAGCTTCCACTAAGCCACTCTTTACACCTTTTGGTAAATCGATCTGTGTTTCATCGCCTGTTATAACCATCTTTGAACCAAATCCTAAGCGTGTTAGAAACATTTTCATCTGCGCATGCGTAGTATTCTGTGCTTCATCTAAGATAACAAAAGCATCTTCTAAAGTTCTACCACGCATATATGCCAGCGGTGCAATTTCGATCACACCACGTTCCATTAAACGTGCTGTATGTTCAGCACCTAATACAAAGTGTAATCCATCGTACAATGGTCTTAAATATGGATCAACTTTTTCTTTTAAATCTCCAGGCAGAAATCCTAATGATTCACCTGCTTCTACTGCAGGACGCGTTAGAACGATGCGCTTCACTTTACCATTTCTTAACGCTTGGGCAGCCATAACAACAGCTAAAAACGTCTTACCTGTACCTGCCGGACCTATGCCAAAGACGAGATCATTATGTTTGATATGACGAATATACAGTCTTTGTCCCATCGTCTTAGCTCGAATCGGTTTACCAAAAGCATCTTTCGTGATTTCTTCATCATATAGATCACTTAAATACTGCAAGGTGCCATTTGTTGCCATCTGTACAGCAGACTGAACGTCACGTAAAGAAATGGAAGTGCCTTTACGGATAACAGATAAAAGACTTTTCACTACGCTTTCAGCAACGACTACTTTCTCATCTTCACCATATATCGTTAATTCCTGACCTCTAGTATGAATCTCAACATCAAATGATTCTTCTAAAAACTTCAGGTGTTCATCTTGGTTACCAAGCAATGCTTGAGCTTCATTGATATTATCGAAGCGGATAATTTGAGACATTCAAAAACTCCTTTAATTATTGTTAATTTAACTTTATCAAACTCATGAATAACAAACAATTAATTATTACTGGACAGTTTCTTCAACGACAGGCTGCATAACCTGTTTTGTTAATTTTTTCATATTTTGTACATGAATATTCGGATTAATAGTTAACAGATGTTGTATAAAACGTTCTGCATCGACGGGTTTTACAACAATCTTTTTATTTTTTCTAACAATTTCGATATACGTTATATTTTTAACACGCACAATATTTAATAAATCAATATTCAATATATTTATCTGAGTTGATTCTAATCCTTTTTTTATCACTAAATAATTCGTTTGAATTACATAATATTCATGTAAGAGGATATAGATTAATATTATTCCGATTACAATTGAAGCAATCCCACTCGTCAAGAAATTCATAATACACGCTAAAATGATTAAAATGCTAACGATAAAAACCATTACTTTCTGGAAATTGTTGATGCGACTTTTATAGATCATAATATCACCCTCTTTTATTTTATCAAAAATTTCAAAAAAATAACTATGATACGCAAATTATTTTGCGCACCATAGTATTATCTTCTAGCTTTTGGAGGGCCGAGTATTTCACTGTAAATAATCCCTTTAAGCGTATTTTCTGGTGTGAAATCTACAAGTGAACCTGCTCTATCAATATCGTCTTCCATACGGATCATATTAATACGATTCATCTTCTGTCTTGGTGACAAATGCGGGTCTGCTTCAATTTTCGCAATACGTTCAGCTAGCGATAATTTTTCTTTAGTCTGAATTTTTTCTTCGAATGCCTGAATTTTCTTAGCAGCCGAGCGTTCCACTGGACGTTTTTGATCCTTTACTTCAGATGCTTTATTTTTCACTTGTTGTTCTAATTTTCGAGTTTGCTTAGAACCTGCATCAATACGCTTCTCAATTTCCTTTAATTTTGCTTCCGGATTATTCTTAAAATCGGTAAATTCTTTTTCTAAATTACCGATTGATTGTTGTAACTGTGAGAATACATTTTTAGAATTCACTTGCTGCTTCGTTGATATCGGACGTTTTGATTGATTTGCTTTCTTCTTATTAGCATTTTCATTGAGTGAAGTTACTACACTAATAATAGTAAAAATAATAAATATTATAAATCCTACATCCATCTAATCACCCTTTATTTTTTAGGAGTGTCACTACTATTCGGATCAGTCATTTTATTAATAGAATTTCTCATTCCTGTATCTGATTCAATATTCTTTAAGTTATAATAATCCATTACTCCGATATTTCCTGATTTTAATGCTTGTGCCATTGCTAAAGGTACTTCAGCTTCAGCTTCTACTACTTTCGCTCTCATTTCCTGAACCTTCGCTTTCATCTCTTGTTCTTGAGCAACGGCCATTGCACGACGTTCCTCTGCTTTTGCCTGTGCAATATTTTTATCTGCTAATGCTTGTTCAGTCTGTAAGTCTGCACCAATGTTCTTACCAATATCTACGTCTGCAATATCAATCGATAGAATTTCGAATGCTGTTCCGCTATCTAATCCTTTACCTAATACGGTCTGAGATATCATATCCGGATTTTCTAATACTGAAGTATGTGAAGCACTAGAACCGATAGTTGAGACGATCCCTTCACCAACACGGGCAACGATTGTTTCTTCACCAGCACCACCGACAAGGCGTTCAATATTTGCACGTACAGTAATTCTCGCTTTCGCTTTCACTTCAATACCGTTCATCGCAACACCCGCAATAAAAGGTGTTTCAATAACTTTTGGGTTAACTGACATTTGAACTGCTTCTAATACATCACGACCTGCTAAGTCAATTGCTGCACCGCGTTCAAACGGCAAATTGATATCAGCTCGTTGTGCAGCGATAATTGCATCGACAACGCGGTCAACGTTACCACCCGCTAAATAATGTGACTCTAATTGATTTGTCGTTAAATGTAATCCGGCTTTATGCGCTTTAATTAATGGATCGATAACACGTCTTGGAGAAACACGACGTAAACGCATTCCAACTAATGTTCCGATACCAACTTTAACGCCAGCAGCTAATGCCGAGATCCATAAACCAACAGGTACAAATGAAAATAAAATCATTAATAGAATTAGAACTACAAATGCTATAATACCGATTGTTATTAATCCTGCCATAAAGTTCACTCCTGTTTATTATATTTCTGTTACTACAACTCTTGTGCCTTCCACTTCAATGATACGAACTTCTTTCTCACGTTTAATAAATGCACCATCACTTACAGCATCAATACGTTTCCCTTGATGAATAATAATACCTGAAGGACGTAGTTCAGTTAATGTAGTTGCGGTTTGTCCAACAAGATAGCTTCTATCATCATGAGATGTGTATCCTGACTCTTTATTCGTTGAATCATAGAGGACAACTTGAGAGAAAATCGGTATCGTCTTCTTTAAAAATTTCACTAAGATCACCCACTCTACAATTGCAATAATTAAACAAATTGCTACAAAAACACCCATTTTAGCGACATTATCACCAATCAGTAAAAAACTTGTAATAATGCTTAGCATGCCTATAATACCTAATATTGCTCCCACAACAAAAAGCTCCAGGACTACTAAAATAATACCACCTAAAAACAAGATTATTGATAATGCTTCCATCTGGTTATTAAATAAATTTAGTCCAAGAAAACTAATTGCAGCAATACTACTGATGATGCCTGAAATACCTAGTTTCGGTGAATACAATTGCCACAGACCTGTAGATACCATAATAATCATGAGCAGTAATATCACATAATCATATGTACTGATTTCCAATCAAACACCTCCTTACTTATATTATAACTGAAATTATTTAATAGTCTGTAAATTAATAGCGTTTTTAAGGTAAATTTAAGGTTGAACATCAATTATACATACTTTTTTAAAAAACAAAAAACACACCACAAATGTGGTGTGTCTATCTATAAATAATATTTGAGGGAGCAATTATTATTTAAATTTACGTTTACGTGCTGCTTCTGATTTCTTTTTACGTTTAACACTTGGTTTTTCGTAGAATTCACGTTTACGAACTTCTTGAATTGTACCATTTTTTGAAACAGTACGTTTGAAACGACGTAAAGCATCTTCGATTGATTCGTTTTTACGAACTACAGTTTTAGACATTTAATTTCCCTCCCTCCAAATATCAACGGAACATATTAAACATAGATTTATTTAAATAAATATTTCTATGTACTAAAATATTATAATAGATTATCAATCTACGGTCAACACTCATTTTTTAATTTACAGTAAGTTCCTTATTTTCTGTAACCTTTTTATATATATTTGGAATTACTTTAACAAACTGTCCTTTATTCATCGGATAGCCAACTTCAGTTATCTTAACTTTTACAAGTTCACCAATCAAGCTTTCATCAGCTTCAAATTGTACCTTTAAGTAATTATCAGTGTAACCGACCAACATATTTTCAACACTTGCCTTTTCTTCAGGTATAACCTCTAATACTTCACCTTCAAATCTGCTAGCATATTCTTTAGCAAGCTGATCTGACAGACTAATTAAGCGATGTACGCGTTCATTTTTCACATTCTCATCAATTTGATCTGTCATACGCGCTGCTGGTGTACCAGTTCGCATTGAATATGGAAAAACATGCAGTTCAGAAAAACCGTGGTTCTGAATAAAATCATATGTTTCCTGGAATTCTTCCTCTGTCTCACCAGGGAATCCAACAATAACGTCACTTGTCACAGCAAGACCAGGCATAATTGCATGTAATTTTCTTAATCTTTCTGAGAAGTGTTCCATCGTATATTTACGACGCATACGTTTTAATACTGTATCACTCCCAGATTGCAGTGGAATATGCAAGTGACGCACGACTTTTTCACTTTTATTGATGACATCAATCACTTCATCCGTTAATTGACTTGCTTCAATAGATGAGATACGGATACGTTTTAATCCATCAATCGTTTCTAAGTCACGAAGCAGTTGTGCAAGATTATAATCTTTTAAATCTTCACCATAACCACCTGTGTGGATACCTGTTAAGACAATTTCCTGATAACCAGATTGAACAAGCTGTGTTGCTTGTCTTACAACTTCTTTCGGGTCTCTCGAACGCATCAACCCTCTTGCCCATGGGATGATACAGAATGTACAGAAATTATTACAGCCTTCCTGAATCTTCAGTGATGCACGTGTTCTATCAGTAAAATATGGTACGTCTAGCTCTTCGTACGTACGATTCTTCATAATATTTGTAACGCCGTTAATCGGTTGTCTTTCATTTCTAAACTGTTCAATATACGGTAACATCTTATTTCGATCTTGTGTACCGACAACGATATCAACACCCGCTATATCCATAATTTCAGCTGACGATGTTTGCGCATAACAACCAGTTACACAAATAACCGCTTCCGGATTACGTCTGATGGCACGACGAATAACCTGACGACTTTTCTTATCCCCGGTATTTGTCACGGTACAGGTATTAATCACATAAACGTCTGCATTTGTTTCAAAATCCACACGCTCATATGATGCTTCTTTAAATAATTGCCAGATGGCTTCAGTTTCATAATGGTTTACTTTACATCCTAAAGTATGGAAGGCAACAGTTGCCATTTATTTCACCTCATTTTATTTTCGTTCAATAAATCACATTATATAAAAATAACATTAATTGATAGGAATTTCAATCTAATCATTATAAAAGACAGTGGGATGCTATGTCCATCACACTGTCTTTTATAATAAATTTTTATGATAGTTCAATATGATAACTCATCGCACTCAGTAAATATAGTGGAGCAGTTTCTGCACGTAGTATTCTAGGTCCTAAACCAATTGTCGGTGCATTAAATTGTTTAATCTCTGTTTCACTCAAACCACCTTCTGGTCCAAAGATAACGATTACCTTCGTGCCAGATTCTAGTCTTTTTAATGTCTGATTAAGCGTAGATGTTTCACCATTCTTAGCAGTTTCTTCGTATGCAACGAGTACAACATCATAATCATCTAGTAATGCTGTTAAAGCAGTGCTATTCTTTACAACTTTAATTTCAGGTATCATTTGACGATAACTTTGTTCTGCTGCTTCCTTTATTATCTTCTGAAATCTTTCTACCTTTTTTGCCATTTTCTTTTCATCCAGCTTAATCACAGAATGATCAGATATAAAAGGCAGGAAGCGATATGCACCGAGTTCAGTCGCTTTTTGAATCATCCATTCATATTTATCGTTCTTTAATAAACCGCTCGCTATCGTAACTTGAACAGGGAGTTCTGTACATAGCTCTAATTGTTCACGGGTTATTACTGTAATTTGATTATCAATAGCAGTAATTTCACTTATAAAACTAGCATTGATAAAATTAATGATAATTTTATTTCCGACAGTTTGACGCATCACATTTTTTATATGATGAACATCATCTTTATCAATGATCGCATAGTTTTTATTATTTTCAGCTTCAGTATTTAGAAAATATCGCTGCATATTATGCCTCTTTTCTAGCGGCAATCGCAATCCAGCCATTTTCACGCGTAATTTCTTCTATCTTATAACCAACGCGTTCCAAATGTTCAACGATCATTTCTTCTTTTTCTAAAATGATACCTGAAGTGATCAGTAATCCATTATCATTCAATAATGCATAGCTATCATCAATCATTAGATCAACAATATGTGCTAAAATATTTGCAAAAATGACATCACGTTTTTCACTTTCACCTTTTAATAAGTTGCCTGGTTCCGCTTGAATCGCATCAGCACAATCATTTTTTTCAAAGTTATCCACAGCAACACGTACTGCAACACTATCTAGATCCAGCGCTTTAATGGGTGCAGCACCTAATTGATGCGCTGCTATACTTAAAATACCTGAACCAGTACCGACATCAATAACAGATTGATTTGGTTGAACATATTTCTCTATTAATTTTAAACACATCGATGTTGTAGCATGATCGCCTGTACCAAATGCCATGCCCGGATCAAGCTTAATGATAAACTCGTCATCATTTTGTTTCTCATAATTTTCCCAGCTTGGTACAACAACAAAACTTTCTGAAGCTTTAAATGCATGAAAATGATTCTTCCATTCATTTGCCCAGTCTTCTTCCTGAACTTCATCTGTAGAAATTTCTAATCTTGAGACTTCAACATCCTGTAATCCATTAATCTTTTCTTTAATTACATCAATGATTGCATCAGAATAATCTAATTCACTAAAATACACTTTTACACGCACATCAGATTCTGGGTAATCATCCGGATTTAACTCATAGATTTCACCGTACGTCTCAATACGACCTTTAACAAGTTCTAAACTATCTTCTATAACAACACCATTTGCACCAACTTCATTTAATATATCAGCTATAAATGGTTCAAGCTCATGGTTAACCATCAATGTTATTTCTTTATAGTTCATTATTATTCTCCTTTAAAGAAGCGTTTTGTTTTATCGAAAAAGTTTGAAGGTTGTTCGTTAATTTCCGTACCATCTATTTCAGCAAATTCTCTTAATAATTCTGCTTGTCTATTCGTCATCTTCACAGGTGTTACTACATTGACAGTGACATATAAGTCACCCTTACCATAGCCGTGTACATTTTGAATACCTTTTTCTTTTAATCTGAAGCGTTTACCAGTTTGTGTTCCAGATGGAATTGTAATCTTTGCTTTTCCGTCAAGCGTAGGCACTTCCACTTCATCACCAAGCGCTGCTTGAGCGATTGATAAGTTTAATGTATAGAAAATATCTTCCCCTGCACGTTCAAAATGAGCATGGTCAGCAACTTTGAAGACGACATATAGATCACCAGCAGGACCACCATTAATACCCGGCTCACCTTGACCCGCTAAACGAATTTGTTGTCCAGTATCAACTCCAGCTGGAACAGTTACTTTAATTTTAACGGTCTTAATTACTCGACCTGTACCGCCACAATCATGACATTTTTCATCAAATGTTTTACCAGTACCGCCACAATCATGACATGGTCGTTCAGTTCTTACACGACCAAATGGCGTATTTTGTTCAACCTGTACATTACCACGTCCATGACACGTTTTACAAGTATGCACTTCAGTACCTGGTTTTGCACCGCTGCCTCCACATGTATCACAAGTCACTTCTTTTTTAACTGATATTTCTTTTTCAGCACCAAATACTGCTTCTTCAAAAGATATATTCATCTGATATTGTAAGTCATCACCTTTTCGAGGTGCATTCGGATCACGTCTAGCACCACCGCCAAAAAATGAACTGAAGATATCTTCAAATCCACCGAAACCGCCAAAGTCCTGACCACCAAATCCAGCACCTTGGCCCATACCTGCGTGACCAAATTGATCATACTGTGCTTTCTTCTGATCGTCACTTAATACTTCATATGCTTCTGCGATTTCTTTAAACTTTACATCTGCATCCTCTTCTTTATTGATGTCCGGATGATATTTTTTTGATAGTTTTTTATATGCACGTTTAATCTCTTCTTTAGAAGCACCTTTTTGTAAACCTAGGACTTCATAATAATCTCTTTTCGCCACTTTTCATTCTCCTTTTCTTACTACTTAGTTAAATATGCTGAAAGAAAAAGCCAAAGTCAATAAATTGACTTTGACTTTATGTTATTACTTATTATTTTTTATCGTCATCTTTAACTTCAGTAAAGTCTGCATCTACTACATCATCTTCAGGATTTGTGTTTTGAGCACCTTCAGCACCTTGTTGTGCAGCCATCTCTTCATATAATTTCATAGATAATGCCTGAACGATTTCATTTAAACTATCTTTTTTAGCCTTAATATCTTCAATATCATTGCCTTCTAAAGCCTTTTTAAGATCTTCTTTAGCAGCTTCTGCTTTTTCAACTTCTGCAGCATCCACTTTACCTTCTAAATCTTTAATCGCTTTATCAGTAGCAAATACTAATTGATCTGCTTCATTGCGTATGTCAACTTCTTCACGACGTTTTTTATCTGCTTCAGCGTTAGCTTCTGCATCTTTAACCATACGATCGATTTCTTCGTCGCTTAATGAAGATGAAGATTGGATAGTAATTTTTTGTTCTTTTTGAGTGCCTAAATCTTTCGCTGTAACGTTAACGATACCGTTTTTATCGATATCGAATGTTACTTCGATTTGAGGCATACCACGTGGTGCTGGTGGAATATCAGTTAATTGGAAACGACCTAATGTTTTGTTATCCGCAGCCATTTGACGCTCACCTTGTAATACGTGAATATCTACTGCAGGCTGGTTATCTGCCGCTGTAGAGAATACTTGTGATTTAGATGTCGGAATCGTTGTATTACGTTCAATTAATACAGTAGAAACGCCACCCATTGTTTCAATACCTAATGATAATGGTGTTACGTCTAATAATACGATATCCTGAACATCACCAGTTAAGACACCACCTTGAATAGCAGCACCCATCGCTACAACTTCGTCTGGGTTTACACCTTTATTCGGCTCTTTACCTAATTCTTTTTTGATTGCTTCCTGTACAGCTGGAATACGTGTAGATCCACCAACTAATAATACTTCATCGATATCTGAATTAGATAATCCAGCGTCTTTCATTGCTTGACGCGTTGGTCCCATTGTACGTTCAACTAATTCACGAGATAAATCTTCAAATTTCGCACGTGATAAAGTTACTTCTAAGTGTAATGGTCCAGCTTCTCCAGCTGAGATAAACGGTAATGAGATTTGAGTTGAAGATACACCTGATAAATCTTTCTTCGCTTTTTCAGCAGCATCTTTTAAACGTTGCATCGCCATTTTATCACTTGATAAATCTAATCCATTTTCTTTTTTGAATTCTGCAACTAAGAAGTCGATGATTACCTGGTCAAAGTCATCTCCACCTAAACGGTTATCACCAGCAGTAGATAATACTTCAAATACACCGTCTCCAAGTTCTAAGATAGATACGTCAAACGTACCGCCACCTAAGTCAAATACTAATACTTTTTGTTCTTTATCAGTTTTATCTAAACCGTATGCAAGTGCTGCAGCAGTTGGTTCGTTGATAATACGTTCAACTTCTAATCCAGCGATTTTACCAGCGTCTTTTGTTGCCTGACGTTCTGCATCGTTAAAATAAGCTGGAACTGTGATAACTGCTTTAGATACTTTTTCTCCTAAATAGCTTTCTGCAGTTGCTTTTAAGTTTTGTAAGATCATTGCTGAAATTTCTTGTGGTGAATATTGTTTACCATCAATATTTTCTTTATGTTCTGTACCCATATGACGTTTGATTGAGATGATCGTGTTTGGGTTAGTGATAGCTTGACGTTTTGCTACTTCACCAACTTGCGTTTCACCATTTTTGAATGCTACTACTGATGGTGTAGTACGGTTACCTTCAGGGTTAGCGATTACTTTCGGTTCGCCACCTTCTAATACAGATACACATGAATTTGTTGTTCCTAAGTCAATACCAATTACTTTACTCATTATATAATTCCTCCATTATTTTAAAATTAATTTTTTAAAATTTTTAAGAACGATTACTCATTTACTTTAACCATTGAAGGTCTTAAAACACGTTCTTTTAATTTATAACCTTTTTGAAGCTCATCCAAAACAATTCCAGAATCCTTACTTTCATCGTGTTCCTGCATTACAGCCTGATGTAAATTCGGATCAAATGGTTGATACAGTGCTTCTATCACTTCAAGCCCATTATCTTTCAATGAACTTAACAGACTTTCATAAACCATCTCTACACCTTTATGTAAAGATTTAAATTCTTCACTTTCACCTTTTTGTGCAAGTGCGCGTTCAATATTATCTATTGCTGGTAAAATGTCTCGCAGTACACTTTGCGCACGATACGTTCTTTCAGTATCTAATTCTGCACGTGTTCGTTTTTTATAGTTTTCAAATTCAGCATAAAGACGTAAATATTTCTCTTCTGCTGCTTCTAATGATTTTTTCGTTTCAGTGAGTGCGTCAGTTGTTTCATCTTCTTCAGTAGCTTCAACAGGTGCTTCTGGTGCAACTGTTTCAGTTATATCCTGTTCTACTGCTTCAGTCGACTCATCTGTTTGATCAGTTTTTTCAAATGCTTGTTCTTCATGTTTTTCAGACAAGATATTTACCTCCTTATAACAAGTGATTAATACTTGCTAATTTATTAAAGACTTTTCGGTAACTCATTTGTGTCGGTCCAATGACCGCAATCTTACCATTCATATTATGGAGATGAATCGGTGAAGTTACAATTGAGATGCCTTCTAAGTTTTTATCAATTTCCTGGCCTAACGTTACCTGAATATGATCAGATTCAACCTGACTTAAAATAATCGGTAAGTCATCGGAATCAATTAATTTCAATGTTTCTTTTACAGCATTCAGATTATCAGAATCTATAATTTCATACAAATATTCTCGTCCTTCAAAATATATTGTATGAGATTTTGTACGCGCTTTTTTTACGATTTCAGATTTTAAATGCGTAAGCGG
Organism: Macrococcoides goetzii; assembly: GCF_002742385.2. Taxonomy (GTDB): domain Bacteria; phylum Bacillota; class Bacilli; order Staphylococcales; family Staphylococcaceae; genus Macrococcoides; species Macrococcoides goetzii. The sequence continues at coordinate 292,316 of NZ_MJBI02000001.1, read as the reverse complement.
TAACTGTTTAAAGCCCTCTCGATTTACATCTAAATGAATATTACCTTCAATAATTGCAAGTAAATTCTGGTTTAGATAATTGTTCATGCGCTCAATCTCTTGTCTCGTTAAACGTACTTGCCATGAAATTTGTTGATGTTCAACATTACCATTTTCATAGACAATAATTAATACCAGATTAGTCGGTGTTAAATACGTCAAATGAATCTGTGAAATTGATCGTTTATCGATTTCAGTTGTTGTTGCAATTGATAGATATTGTGTATCCATCGCAATATCCTTAGCGAGCATTCTAAAATCAACAAAGTTTGTCTGATCTATAAAAAAATTCTCTTCATAAGGAAATTCTTTTTGCAACGCTTCAACATAAAACTTATAGCCCGCTTCTGAAGGAATTCTACCACTAGAAGAATGCATTTTTTCAATTAAACCATGATCTTCTAATCGCTTCATCTCAGCTCTAATTGTAGCAGGACTAACATCCAGATTATGTTGTTCAATCAGTTTCTTCGAACCGATAGGTGATCCACTATCAACAAAATCCTCAACAATTACGTTTAATAAATGTAATTGTCTATCTGTTAGCATAATTCACCTCGTTAGCACTCTATCACTTCAAGTGCTAATAACAATTTATCAAATTGGTCAAAGTATGTCAACATATAACACTTAATTTTTTTAAAATGAAAAAAAGTTCTTAAAAACCGTGATATTACACAGTTAATAAGAACTTTTCGAACACATCGTTACCATGCATTCTACCTTGTTCAGATAGTTTGACATGGTTATCCTCAACGATGATTTGACCTTCTTTTAGCAAACCTTGAACTACAGTGCCAAAAACATCATTAAATTTTCTATCATATCTTTTCTCGAAATCATTGATGTTGATGCCTTTATTCAATCTCAATCCTAAGAACATGAATTCTTCCATCGAAGCATCAATATCTACTGGAATAATCTCTTTAACAGCACTACCCGTATTCATCGCTTTAATATAATGTGGGACAGGTATTACGTTATAGTAACGTTTGCGGTCAATGTATCCATGGCTGCCAGCTCCTGCACCGTAATATTCTTTATTTTCCCAATAGACCTTGTTGTGCTTTGACTCAAAATCTCCTTTAGCATAATTTGAGATTTCATATTGATGGAACCCATGTTCTGCTAGGAATTTCATTGTATATTCATACATATCCTGGGCGAGAGTCTCATCAGGCATTTGCAGCATACCTTTTTTGTAGAGGTTATAAAATTGTGTCTTGGGTTCTAAAATGAGTGAGTAACTCGAAATATGATTAATATTAAGCTGAACCGCCTGTTCTAGATCGTATTGACACTCTTCAAGTGTCTGTGTCGGTAAATGATACATCAGATCGATGCTAACTGACTCAATTCCTAAACGGTTCGCTTCATCTACAGCACGTTTAATGTCACTTTCTACATGAGTTCTACCCAGTGATTTCAACAAACGATTATTAAATGTTTGCACACCAAGCGATAAACGATTAACACCATAACGTTTCATAATAGCAATTTTATCGGTTGTTAATTCATCAGGATTCGCTTCAACGGTAAATTCACTCGTGATTACAAATCTATCTGTAATATATTTTAGCAATCGTTCTAATTGTACGCCAGATAATGCTGTCGGCGTCCCACCTCCGATAAACACTGTATAAATTTCCTTCTCACTAATCATTCCCAGCTCTTTAATAAGCGCATCTAGATATGCATCGACTGGTTGGTTCTTAATTAAAAATTTATTGAAATCGCAATACGTACAGATACGATTGCAAAATGGAATATGAATATATAAACTCCTCATGCTACCACCTCCAAAATGAAAACACGATTGCTCTTTGAAAGATACAATCGTGTTTTTTTGCTATTCTTCGTCCATTTTTAACACAGCTAGGAATGCATCTTGTGGAATTTCCACAGAACCTACTGCCTTCATCTTTGCTTTACCGGCTTTTTGTTTTTCTAAAAGTTTACGCTTACGTGAGATATCCCCACCGTAACATTTAGCTAGTACGTTTTTACCGATTGATTTAATATTTGTACGTGCAACAATTTTTTGTCCGATAGCAGCTTGAACAGGCACTTCAAATTGTTGACGTGGAATTAAAGTTTTGAGTTTCTCTACAATAACTTTACCACGTTCATAGGCAAAGTCTCTATGTACGATGAAACTTAAAGCATCGACACTTTCACCATTGAGTAAGATATCCATCTTCACTAAGCGACTTTCCTGATAGCCAATTAATTCATAATCAAAAGAGGCATATCCTTTAGTATTTGATTTTAACTGATCAAAGAAATCGAATACGACTTCTGATAATGGAATTTCATAGATGATATTTACACGAATATCGTCCATGTAGTCCATCGTCTGAAAGTTACCACGTTTTCTTTGGCATAATTCCATTACGGAACCGACATAATCATTCGGTACCATAATACTCGCTTTTACATATGGTTCATAAATTTTATCAATCTTTTGAGGGTCTGGCATTTTTGAAGGATTATCTACAATTACTTCACTCTTATCTGTCATTTCACACTTGTAAATAACAGATGGAGCTGTTGCAATTAACTCAATGCCGAATTCACGTTCAATACGTTCCTGAATAATTTCCATATGTAATAATCCTAAGAAACCAACACGGAAACCAAAACCTAAAGCTTGAGAAGTTTCAGCTTCAAATTCTAAAGAAGCATCATTTAATTGGAGTTTCTCTAATGCTTCTCTTAAATCATTGTATCGTCCAGTATCAATTGGATAAATACCACAGAATACCATTGGATTCATCTTTTTATAACCTTGTAGGGGTTCATCTGCTGGATTATCCGCTAAAGTAATAGTATCCCCTACACTTGAATCTGCAACATTCTTAATTGAAGCTGCAATATAACCTACATCACCGACCGTTAATTCAGAAACAGGCAATTGTTTCGGTGTATTGATTCCAACTTCTACCACATCAAATGTTTTACCTGTAGACATCATTTTAATTTTATCTCCAGCTTTAACAGTGCCATCAATAATACGTATTGATGAGATTACACCGCGATAGGCATCAAATGCACTATCAAAGATTAAAGCTTTTAATGGCGCTTCAGGATCGCCCATAGGTGCTGGAACTTTTTCAACGATTTGTTCTAAGATTTCCTCAATACCGATATTTGCCTTAGCTGAAGCAAGTACTGCCTCACTTGCATCCAAGCCAATCACATCTTCAATTTCCTGACGCACACGTTCAGGTTCAGCAGCAGGTAAATCTATTTTATTAATAACAGGTAATAATTCTAAATCATTATCTAGAGCTAAATAAACGTTTGCTAATGTCTGTGCCTCGATACCTTGGGCTGCATCAACTACCAATATAGCTCCTTCACATGCCGCTAAACTTCGTGATACTTCATAGGTAAAATCGACATGTCCTGGTGTATCTATTAAATGGAAAATATATGTTTCTCCATCTTTTGCTGTATAATTTAATTGTACTGCGTTCAGTTTAATTGTTATCCCACGTTCACGCTCTAGATCCATAGAATCCAGCAATTGAGATTTCATCTCTCGTGAAGCAACAGATTTTGTATTTTCTAAAATTCTATCTGCTAAAGTCGATTTCCCATGATCGATATGCGCAATAATAGAGAAGTTTCTTATTTTTTCCTGACGGCTTAAACGCTGTTCATTATTCATCTTTTTGCCCAACTTTCTTAAATTGTACGTATATTTGATTATAACAACTCTTATACAGTTGTTCAATGAGTTTTAAAAAATATAGATTGCATATACTGTCTGAATTTGATAAAATATTTCTTGTTGCAATCAAAATATCTATTTTAAGTGCAAGACATTTCTAGGAGGTGACATTATGCCAAACATTAAATCTGCAATCAAACGTGTTACAACTAACAATAAAGCACAACAAGCAAACATTTCTCAAAAGAATGATATGCGTTCTGCTGTGAAAAATGCAAAAGCGGCAATTGAAAACAACGCTGACAATAAATCAGAATTAGTACAAGTAGCTGTTAAAAAGATTGATAAAGCTGCGAAAAGCAACTTAATCCACGCTAACAAAGCTGACCGTTTAAAATCACAAGTTATGCGTAACAAATAATATTTATAAAAAAAGCGACCTGAGGGTCGCTTTTTTATATTTTTAAGATAAACAATTCTAGTATCAATACTTTATCGAGATAACTGGATTTTAACGCATAGTCTGTAACAGCACATTCTTTCATGATATTTAGTAGTTGTTTCAAATCCATCGACCTTACTTTACGTAATGCTAGTTTCACTCGATATGGATGCACTTTTACTTGTTTCGCTATCTGTGCTTCACTAAATCCTTTTTGTGATAATATTTTCACCTGATAGAACAATCGATACTGACTACTTATCAATGCCAGGAGTTTAATCGGTTCTTCTTTCATATTAATCAAATCTTTCAATAAATGAACTGCTCTTTTCTTATCACCTTTAGCGATAAAGTCAGTGAGTAAAAAGACATTTTGCTCTAGACTTCTACTCACAACTTCAGTGACATCTTTCTTCGTAATGACTGGATTATCTCCAATAAATAATACTAATTTGTCCATCTCTTTTACAACGTTACTGTAATTGAGTCCTGTAAGATGTATCATCTCGTCTAATGCATCCGCTTTAATATCTTTAAACTGTTCATTGAAACGCTTTTTAATCAGCTGTTTCATCCCATTTTCATCTAGCGGTTCTATTTTCTCAGTTGTATGCAATTTCTTAATGCGTTTAACAATTTTCTTTCGCTCATCTAATTTATCCTGTAGCACTTTAAAGATGACAATGTTAGGTCCCTCATACTTTTCGAGAAAATCCACTACTTTATCTAAATTAATTTCATGTGCGATTTTTAATTTTTCACCTGTAAAAATAAAACTATTGTTGATTACAATCACTTTCTGGTCACTCAAAAATGGTAAAGTCATCGCATCTTCAGCAATCACTTCAAATGGTGTTTCCTGTAGATCATATCGACTAAAGTTAAAATCATCCTGTTCATCGATATATTGATGGATAATTTTATCAACTTTATCTTCAACTAACGGTTTTGTACTCCCATAGACTAAATAAATGTGACTCATTATGAGCACTCCTAACGTAAAAATCTTAATTTCATTATAGCTTTTTTCCGTTCATTATCATATACTTAAATAGATAGAAAAGTAGGGGGTTTATGACATGAATCATTTCGAAAAAAATACACAATCTAAAAACAATGACGTTCAAGACTCAGGCTATGCATTTTTAATTGGCTTTGGCGGATTCGCAACAATTTATATTATTGCTCAAATTTTCGACTTAGTAGCGAAATAATTTTTTTAAGGCGGTGAAATCACCGCTTTTTTTATTTATCATGAAATAATGTTTGATACTGTGTCTGAACAATCCCTCTATCTAAATCAATAGTTATTCTTCCATCTTTCTGTGTATTAAAAATTTTGATATCGTTATTGATTAAAGCAGTTACAGTTTCATTATGAGGGTGTTTAAATCGATTATGCCGACCCGCAGAAATAATTGCAAATTTAGGATGTCGGCTAAGTAAAGTTTCACTTGTGCTCGTTCTACTTCCGTGATGACCAATTTTCACTATATCTATAGCATCATCGATCTGACTTAAGATTTCATCTTCATAGTCTTTACTTAAATCACCTAAAAATAATATATTTCTTCCGGGTTTATCGTGTTTTAAAAACACAACGATACTGTCATCATTCTCTTCTCCAGTTTGACCTGCAGATAAAAATCTTAAAGAAACATTCTTGTTATTATTCTCATTTTGACGCACGAACTGAATTTGCGCTTCATGTAAATAATTATTCACATCAATCAATGCTATACCCTTTAATTGTGCTAAACGAATTACCTTCTTATACTTTTCACTGCCATGTGCTTTAGGATTTAAAATAATGCGCTCAACCATCCCTGCCATTATTAAATTTTCAGATTCTCCAAAGTGATCAGCATCAGGATGCGTCAAAATAAGCTCATCAATCTTAGAAATACCTCGGTATTTTAAGAAAGGTATCGTTACCTTGTCACTTATACTTTGTGCATTGCTGCGTCTTTCCCAATGTTTGCTAAAATCCAGCTTTCCTCCAGTATCAATCATTATCGTCTTTCTACCTAGCTCAAGAATAAATGCATCACCTTGACCAACATCCAGAAAGTGAACATAATTATTATTTTCTTTAATATTTTTATTTGTAAATATTAATAAAATTAGCAACAATGCAATGCTTAAACCTTTATAACTTTTTAATTTGCTAAATAGTAACGATAAAGCAATAAACATCAATACATAAATGAATATATGCTGTTGTTCTAATATAATTTCGACTCTGGAAAACTGCGTAAAAAATTTTGTTAACATGTCATTCAATATAAAAGAACCATCTACCCATTGATTTAACCAATTGATATGGATGTTTAACATATATAATAATAGGATGAGCGTACAAATCGGAAAGATAATAAAAGTAAATAGTGGTATGAAAAAAATATTTGTCAACATACCGATTAAATAATTGTTATTAAAATGATAGAAAAGAATTGGAATTGTTGCTAATTGTGAGATAAAGTTAATGAGGAAAAATTGAAAAAGCTTTGATTTTTCATTATATAACGGTAAGATAAGCAAAAAACTAAAACATATAACATAAGATAGTTGAAATCCAATATCATAAACTGTAAAAGGATCATATATTAAATTTAGTATAAATGTGAGCGATAAAAGATCGGTGAGCTGCGTCTTTCGACCTGGATTAAATAAGATCAGCAAAATAAAAATAGTGGACCTCCAAACAGACGGTTGGCTACCGGTAAAAATCATATACATAGGTAGCAACATTAGCATCATCATTTTACACACTATTATTGGAACATTTAATCTCCGTAAAACAAAATAGAACTGTACTGATATCAGTGCAACGTGACTCCCACTGATGGCATAAAGATGATAAATACCTAGTGTTTTAAGTAAGGACATCTCATCTTTATTTAAGTATGATGTGTCACCTAACGTTAAAGCGATTAAATATCCCTTATAAACTATATTGGATTGATACATTGCTAAAGCAACATCTTTTCTATATTTCTGAATATGTTCAATCATATTTAAATCTTGATAAGAACAATTTGGCCAGTCAACGTTTGTTAGCTTTAAGCTACCTTTTTTATGTGCATAATAGAGATAGGCATCATAATGGAAACCTGTAAAATTAGTATTTGGTAGAATATGTTGAAAACTCATTTGAGCTGAACAACTTAGAAATGTTAAACGCATCATTTGTAATCGTTCTTTTTCAGCTTCATTGTTTATCTTGTAGAAAAATTGATATTCTTCCTGTTGTAATGTTAATGATCCCATCAGTAAATTGCCGTCAATTTTTAAATCATCTGAAAATCTGAACTCACCTGTTTTACTGACTTTCGGCTCAAAATCAAATGGCAGTTTTTCACGTTTAAAATCATACATATTATAAAAATAAAACGCAATTAAAAATGCAGCCAAAAAAATTAATAACCATTTTTGTAGCTGCTTTTGAAATATGATTATACAGGAAATTATTATTAAAAAGATTGTAATAACGATAGAATAAGATGAAAGTATTCCTGCTAATACAAGTAATACAACAACTACACCCAAGACTACCTCCTATCTTTACATTTGTTCAAAATATCCTGCTACATGTTTAGGATTGAATTCAATCTTTTCAATATCTATATTAGCCTTTTTTAACAACTCAATTGCATAAGGATGATTCTTATAATCATTCGCATAATATATTTTCTTTATACCTGCCTGAATAATTGATTTCGTGCAATGAATACACGGGAAGTGCGTCACATATATATCAGCACCTTCAGTTGATACACCCATTTTTGAACATTGTAATAGCGCATTCATTTCAGCATGAATTGTACGAATACAATGGCCATTCTCTATGTAACATCCTTCATCGATACAATGTACTTCACCAGATACAGAACCATTATATCCACCTGCAATTACTCGATTATCTTTTACGATTGTTGCTCCAACGCTTAAACGTGTACACGTTGAGCGTAATGCTAATAATTGTGATTGTGCCATAAAATATTCTTTCCATTGAATTCTTTCCATAACATCACCTATGTCTTTTTGAACTCATTGTAATATTTATTCATATTTTATTCAAGGTGATCAAAATTCGTACAGACATTTAAATAGATATATAATCCTTTAAATTTTCAAACGTTTTATCCCCTATACCTTTTATCTCTTTAATTTCATCTATTGATTTAAAGCCACCATTCGTTTCACGATATTGAATAATTTCCTGAGCTTTTTTCGGTCCGATTCCAGGAATTTCTTCTAAAGTGCTTTGTTCAGACGTGTTTATATTAATTACTTTTTTATCAGTTAGATTATTACTATCATGTGTTCCTGCTTGTTGATACATCGAAAACTTATCCTGCTTCACTTCACCTTTAAATGGAACATAGACGACCATCGCATCTTTAACAGGTGCAGCGAGATTGACCGCATCAAGGTCAGCATTTTTAAGGGGTACTGCCAGATTAACAATATCATTAACCACTTGATTGGATTTGGCAGGATATACACCACTGAATTTCACGGCACCTTTGATATCTACTTTCAATTCCGTTACAACTTTCTGCTTATCACTCGTCAATTGAGATTGCTGGTCTACAGGTATTAAAGAAGCTTTTGTTTCTTTAGTATCCATTTGCGCAAACTGGCTTAGCGAAGTATCCTCCTGAATATTCTTTGATTGGTCATAATTTTGAAAGATGATTACTCCACTAAGCATGATAATAATTCCTATAAACAGACTGTACATCTTATTTTTCTCTATCCATGTTTTTATCATTTCTAAATACATAAAAAAACACCTCCACATTATTATCTGTAGAAGTGCTTAAAAATATTTTATTTGTCATAATTTAAATATTATTTCATTATTTCTTTCTTCCTTACAATAAAAAATACACGATCAAAATATGCTTCTTCATTTGAATCCACAACAAAATCAGGATCAAAATCTGCGAATATAGTGATAATCTCAAAACCAATCTGTTCAAGCATCAGTTTATAAGTATCAATATCAAATGTTCTCTGATAATGCTGTTCATCAAAACGATGATAAATATCTTGCTCAATATCTTTGATAAAGAATGTCAGATCATGATAAACAGAAAACGGTACCTCACCTTGAACAGCATGCCAAATATATAACATCTTATCAAGTTCATCACTATAAGTCTGGTTAACAAAATATGTTTCAAATTTAGCTGTGCTATGAACGTCAAAAATAAAGATACCATCATCCTCCAGATGATCTAAAACACTTTGAAACGTTTTCTGTACATCTTCTGGTGCAGCTAAATAATTTAAACTGTCACATAGACAAGTAATTAATTGAAATTTTTGATTGAGTTCCAGTTTTGTCATATCTTGAGCAATAAGGGTCACATCACTACGTTTTGATGCAGCAATCGCTAACATCTCTTCACTCAGATCAACACCTGTCACTTTAACATTGTGTGGTATTAAATCAAGTAAAGCACCCGTGCCTGTTGCTAAATCTAACATATTTTCTTTCAAATATGGTCTTATCACTTCAAGCCATCTATCATATGGCTGATCATACATAAACTGATCATAAATTGATGCAAATTGACCGTAAGACATTAAACTTGCTCCGGCATATACTCAATAATTTCCTGATCACGATATAACTTCTCTAAGTTATAATAGTCACGTTCTTCGTGATGAAATACGTGTACTACAACATCACCTAGATCCACTAAAATCCAGCGTGCTTCATTAAAACCTTCAAGTCGATTTACTTCGATACCATGTTTTTGTGCTTCATCTTTTACTTCACGTGCGATTGCCTGTACTTGACGGTCACTATTCCCTTCACAAATTACGAAATAGTCCGTAATACCTGTAACATTTGCTACATTAATTCCTATAATATCTTCTGCTCTTTTGTTATCGCAAGCGTTAAACGCAAGTTCCAATAATGCTTCTTTTTCCATTCAATCATTCCTTTTCTTTTACTTCTGTAAATTATAATAATTTAAACACTCTATCGTTTTAGGATATATCGGTTTATCATTTTCGATTAAATATAATGCAGTACGTTTAGAAATTTCATAAATTGCTTTATCTAAGTTCTTTTCTTCAAATACAATCTTGCGAATATCATCAACACCAGGTTGTGTACGTCCTGGTTCAATATAATCACTAATAAAGATAATTTTTTCGTTTAAACCCATTCCGGCGCGTCCTGTAGTATGATAATAAATCGCGTTATATATCTCTGAATCTATCTCATGTTTATCCATCATGTATGCAGCAGCTACCGGGCCATGTAATATTTCTGAGTTATATGACAATAAATCATTATCAAGATTATATTTCGTAACTGCCTGATATAACTTACTTAACTCATCGTATTTCGCATAGTCATGCAAAATACCAGCCATTTCAACTATATCTTTATCACCATCAAAAATGTCAGCCATTTTTAAAGCTGTTTCTGCAACGCGAATTGAGTGCTCATATCTTTTCTTAGGTAATTTCTCTTCAACAAGCTTTCTAGCTTTCTTCTGCTTCATATAGATGTTCCTTTCTGATCAATCGCTCAATCGTATCTATTACAAAACAACGGATTGTCTTGCGCTGTGCAATTCGATTACGAATCATTGTAGAACTAATATCCATTCTTGGTATATTAAACGCTATAAATGGTTCAGGCAATTCCTGCGTATCTACATCTCGGTTAACCACAATAAACCTAACCATTTCTTTTAGTTTTTCAATTTCATACCATTGTGCTAGAGATATGTACTGATCTGTACCAATTATAACCGATATGTCAGCACCCGGATATTTTTCTTGCAAATATCGCATTGTGTCATACGTATAGCTTTTACCTTCCCGATGCATTTCTATAGTTTCAATTTCTCCAAAACCTAGATAATCAATCGCTAGTTTCAGCATCGAAATACGGGCATCATTACTCGTATGAGCACCACTTTTCTTTAAAGGACTATGTCCTGTTGGAATAAATAAAAATAAATCTGGCTGTTCCTGATGAAACACTTCATTTGCTACAGTTAAATGTCCGATGTGAACAGGATCAAATGAACCCCCATAGACAATTATTTTCATCGTGGTAATTCAATCTTCTTATTATTTACTGATGGTTTATATAAAATAATTGTTGACCCAATAACCTGCACAAGTTCACCGTATACACGTCGAGCAATTGTTTCAGCAAGTTCTTGTTTGTCATCATCATTATTTTGTAACACACTTACTTTGATTAGTTCTCTTTTTTCAAGCACATCATTGAGCTGTTCAATTAAATTATCACTAATACCACCTTTTCCTACTTGAAAGATTGGATCAAGATGGTGTGCTTCTGCTCGTAAAAATCTTTTTTGTTTTCCTGTTAACATTTATTTCTTCCTTTCAAGGTTGTTTGCACTGCTTCACTCATTGCCAGTGAATCTGCTTTTAATCCCGTCCATAGCTCAAAGCTCTTAGCGCCCTGCATCACAAACATACCTAATCCATTTATTATTTTTAAATTGTTTGATTCTGCTTCCTTTAAAAATGCTGTTTTTTCCGGGGTATAAATAATATCACTCACTACACACGATTTTTTTAAATCATGGCACCGAATCAACGACATCTCATCAAATCCTGTCATTCCGACCGGAGTTGTATTAATGACTAAATCATATACTGAAAGGTCATTTAGCTTATCATATGTCACACCATTAACTTTGAAAGGCCACGTTTCAATACGTTTTAAAGTACGGTTTGCAACCGTGACACGATGATTTTGCATCATTGTATAACTAATCGCTCGACTCGCACCACCGGCTCCTAAAATTAATATATTCATATTTTCATTTAAAATATGATCTATGCTAGATAAATACCCTAATCCATCAGTATTATATCCAATCCAATTGCCATTCTTAATATGAACCGTGTTGACTGCACCAATCATTTTAGCAGCAATATCTATTTCATCACAATAAGCCATAATATCAACTTTAAATGGAATCGTAACATTAAAACCATCTATATTCTTTTGCGCAATGACTTCTTTAATATGATGAAAATGTTTCGGATCGATGTCTAATGCACTATATTCATCATTTCTTCCTAAAGCTTTAAAATTTGCATGGTGCATAACTGGAGATAACGAATGTCGAATGGGATGGCCAATGACTGCAAAATTCATTTCCCCACCTACTTTATAGAATACTTGGTCTTAAATATACATCGACTTGTTTCGGTGCATATACTTCTATAACTGCACCTTTTTCTACAGTTATAAACCCTAGACCAGAAATAATAATATCTTGTTTATCTTCTTTAATCGATAGTGTAGTTCTTTTGACATTATCGAAATCAAAATCTTTTGTGCCTGGTGGTGTTAGTAATTCTCCTATTTGTCGGTGCCATAGCGATTCAGCATTCTCCTGCTTCGTACGATGAATATTCAGCATATTTGAGACAAAACAGTTTAAGCTTCGACGACCACCTGTTAAGTAATCAACGCGTACTAATCCACCTAAAAATAATGTCTGACCCTCGTTCAACTGGAAGTTACGTGGTTTAATCTCATCTTTCGGCATAATCACCTTTAACTCTTTATCACTTACATAATGCGTCATTTGATGTGCCTGAATGATTCCTGGAGTATCATACATAAATGAATGTTCATCTAAAGGAATATCAATTAAATCTAACGTTGTACCTGGAAAATGAGAGGTCGTAATGACATTCTTTTCTCCGACGCTTGTTTCAATTAACTTATTGATTAAAGTTGATTTACCGACATTTGTCGTCCCAACCACATAAACATCTTTTCCTTCGCGGTGTGTTTCAATTGATTCCAATAATTCATCAATACCATGATTCTTTTGTGCAGATATGAGTACGACATCATCAGCTTTCATACCTAAATCTTTCGCCTGTTTTTCGATCCACAGTTTCACACGACGTTTATTAATTAACTTCGGTAATAAGTCCATTTTATTTGCCGCAATTATGACCTTTTTATTTCCGACGATTCGCTTTAAACCATTGATCCATGACCCCTGAAAATCAAATACATCGATTACATTAACGATAATACCATCTTTATCACTTAAAGCATTTAGCATGGTTAAGAAATCATCACTCGTTAAATGCACATCTTGTATTTCATTATAATGTTTTAATCTAAAGCAACGTTTACAAATGACATCCTCTTTATTCAAACTTGAATTTGGAACGTAGCCTGGCTTTGATTGGTCTGTTGACTGCAATGTTGCACCACAACCAATACATTTCATTTCATTACTCAAATAATGTTCCTCCTGAAAATATTTATCAATATATTTATTTTAGCACATAACGCCTACTAAGTATTGTAAGACAAAATAAAAGGGTTGTGCGAGTATGCACGACCCAGATTAAGCGGGTGATCGGAATCGAACCGACAACATCAGCTTGGAAGGCTGAGGTTTTACCACTAAACTACACCCGCATATATTAAATTCGTATAAATATAATAACGAAAATTATCTCTTTTGTAAAGAATAAAAAAATAAAGAGTTCAGGAAATCCCCGAACTCAAAATGACTACTTATTCAGATCTACGATAACGCCTTCTCCACCAATCGTAATCGGTTGCTTACCGTCCCATTTATCAATCATTTGTTTACGAATAATTTTATCTGTTAAAGATTTTTCTAATATAGCATTCGCTTTAGCCTGACCTTCTGCCTCAATTTGTTTTTTCTTAGCATTTTGCTCAGCGATTGCTCTATCTGTCTTTGCTCTTTCTAATTCCTGATTCGCTTTTACTCGTTCGTCAATTGCAGCTTGTGTTGCTTTATCAGCTTTTGGGCTTGAAATCGCAATGTCTTCAACAATAAATCCTTGATCTGTTAAGTTTTGCTGTAGTTGTTCTAACGTATTTTTCTTAATTTCTCCTGTTTTTACACCAAACGTCTCGATAACTGAGAAATTCGCAACGGATTGGCGTAAACCATCTAATACACGAGTTCGCAGAAACCCATTTTCAAGTCCTGTAATATCAGCGTTACCAAATTTATTAAAGATCTTCACAACTTTTGTAGGATCCACATGATAGTTCACACTAATATCCATATTTAAATTTTTACCGTCACTAGTGGCAACATTTAAATCTGTGTATTCTTTCGTCTGCGTACGAATTGGATAATGTACAGCTTTATCTAATGGAAAAATAAAGTGCCATCCTGCAGGTTTCGTTTCTTCTTTAACACCGCTGACTGAATAGATGACCGCTTGGTATCCTTGAGGTACCTTTTCTATAGACATAAATGCTAACATAATACCTAACAATAATAATAACCCAAGAATAGATGTGACTAAGAATGATTTTCTATTGATTGGTTTACGATTATTAGGTTTAATCGTCTTTACTGATTCTGTCGATGAGTTCATTAACTTCTTCCAGCTCCTTCTCTAAATATTTAATTTCTGCAATGTCACTAATCATACCGGTCTTTGCAAATATCTCACTTTCAAGCATCTTCTTTTTACTTCTTAAAGCAGCCTGATTCAATTCATATTTGCGCATATTTTCGATGTTTTGTTGCTCAATCTGTTCTTTCACTTCTCTATGGCTAAAATAATCATAAAGGCGACTTAATACAAAATAAAGAACCGTAAGTACAATCACTAAAATAAATAACCATATTAGAAAAAGTTTCAAATAAATCCTCCTCTTTATAAAGAAGTATTGTATCTATTTTACCATTTTATATTGTTTTAAAAGAATAAACTGACATTTTTAAGGTAAATTTAAGGTTAACAACAAAAAAAGAGACAATGCGCTTGTCTCTTTAAGCAAAAATAGATTTTAGTTTTCCCAGTTGATTAAACCTTTTTTCTTAAAATACGCTAAAAACTTACGCTCAATCATTCTGTTGACACGTGTTTTCCATTCATCATTAGATTTCACTGGTACTACCATTATTGAATAAAATCCATTAGAATTTGCTGCAAGCACATCCGTCATCATCTGATCACCGATAACTACAGTTTCTTCTGGTTGTACTCCCATTGCGACACATGCTTTCTTAAACGCTTGTCCCATAGGCTTGCGTGCGTTAAAAATATAATCTACTTCTAATGGTGTCGCAAATGTTGCAACACGTGCCTGATTATTGTTTGAAACGATCGTAACTTTAATATTGTGATCACGCATACTGTTAAACCAGTTAATTACTTCAGGTGTTGCTAAGGCAACGTCCCAGCCAACTAGCGTATTATCTAAATCAGTAATGATTGCCTTTACACCACGTCCTGATAATTCTTCTGGTGTAATTTCAAATATTGACTTTGCATATTTACTTGGTAATAAATATTTTTGAAATAATCCCATAAGTCACCTCTAAATTTTTTATTGCTTTGTTATACCCTTTTACACAATCAATAACCCCAATCCAATAAGGATTGGGGTATAATGTATTATTCGATTTCTTGATTTGGAGCGTAATCTACTTCAGTACCTGTGTAAATTAAAAATCCGATAATTGCCGTTGCTATTACTGATAATGCCATAATAAATATCATAATGTGCGCCTCCTATCCCCTTAAGCTGGTAATGTCTCTATTAATGATTTTACAATTTTAGAACTTGATACGCAAGCCACTTTTAAGAACTCTTCAAAACTCATCTCTGCCTCACCATTTGCAAGGTCAGAAATAGCACGTGTAATAATAAATGGAACCTCAAATTGATGACAGGTTTGTGCTACTGCAGCTGCTTCCATCTCAACTGCAAGGCTTTCATTAAAGTTTGTTATGATTTCCTGCTTTTGTTCAGATGAGCCAATGAAACTATCACCTGAAACGATGAGTCCGATATGTGCTTTAAGATTATTTTGTTCAATTGCCTGTTGTGTATATTCAATTAATTTTTCATCAGCAAGATATCGTGCAGGCATACCTGGTACTTGCCCTAATTCATAGCCAAAAGCAGTCGCAACAACATCATGATGAAGTACGCTTTGACTAATAACAATATCACCAACAGCTAAAGAAGCACCTAAGCCACCTGCACTACCTGTATTGATAATCATCTCCGGATGATAATTCTGGATAAGAAGTGTTGCACAGATTGCAGCATTAACTTTACCGATACCACTTTGCATTAATACAACATCTTTACCATATAAATGACCTTTAAAGATTTCAACATGGGCAATCTTTTCTGTTTGCAGTTCCTGCATATCACCCTTTAAAATTTCAATTTCTTCCTGCATAGCTCCGATAATTCCAATCACATGAATTCCTCCTAAATAAAAAGTAGATCATAAGATCTACTTTAATGTATATATAATATATTAGCTGATTTCAACGATTTTAACACGCATTTCATTGCCGTTTGGTAATGGAACGTTTACTTCGTCGCCAACTTTTTTACCAAGTAATGCTTTAGCAATTGGAGATTCATTTGAAATTTTACCTTCAAAAGGATCAGCTTCAGCAGAACCTACAATTTTATATGATTCTTCTTCATTACCAGGCACTTCAGTAAATGTTACTGTTCTACCTAATTGAACTTCTGATTTTGAACCATCATCTTCAATAATAACTGCATGACGTAACATCATTTCAATCTTAGTAATTTCCTGTTCAACAAAGCCTTGCTCATCTTTAGCCGCATCGTATTCTGAGTTCTCAGAAAGGTCACCAAAACTACGCGCAACTTTAATTTTTTCTACGACTTCAGGTCGTCTTACTGTTTTTAAATGTTCTAATTCAACTTCTAACTTTTCAAAACCTTCTTTTGTCATTGGGTATTCTTTTTGCATTTCCATGGATAAATCCTTCTTTCTACTAATTCACTCGAATTAATGATTGTATTTTTGTTGTCATAATATCGATAGCAACTGCATTACTACCACCTTCAGGTATAATAATATCAGCATATCGTTTCGTTGGTTCAATGAATTGATTATGCATCGGTCTAACAACAGTTAAATATTGATCAATAACTGATTCCATTGTTCGACCACGCTCTTCTATATCTCTCATCAGTCTCCTTAAAATACGAAGATCTGCATCCGTATCAACATAAATCTTAACATCCATTAAATCACGAAGTGTTTCATTTTCTAAAGCAAAAATGCCTTCTACTATAATAACATCTTTTGGCTCAAATGTAATCGTTTTCTTACTTCTTGTATGATTTGTATAGTCATAAGTTGGAACCTTTACAGTCTCACCATTACGTAAATCAATTAAATTTTGAATAAGTAAATCATTATCAAATGCTAAAGGATGATCATAATTGGTCTTTAAACGTTCTTCAAAGCTAAGATGATCCTGATTTTTATAATAATAATCCTGCTCTATTAAAGCTACACTATAGCCTTCTAAATTTTTAAGTATTTTAGAAGTTACTGATGTCTTACCTGAACCAGAACCTCCCGCAATACCAATGATTGTCGTATGCGCCATTAATTTAGTTCCTTCCTCATCATATTCATTGGATAGACTGGATGTTTTACTTTAATTTGTACGATTTGAAGTGGATGACGCGCTGCATCTAATTCTGAACCCTCTTCATCATAAATAACATCGATTACTTGCTTAAAGTTCTCTATTTCAGGACCAAAGAATTCAATTTCCTGTCCTGGTTTAAAATTATTACGTTGTTGAATTGTTGCGATTTGTGTTTCTTCAGAATAGTCTAACACTAATCCACAGAAATCAAAAGGTGTTTTTTTAGACTGTTCATGACCAAACATTTGCTCTTCAAAACCAGGAACCCCTTCGAAGAATGCACTTGCTGTATCACGATTAGCACATTTATCTAATTCAATTAACCATTCCGGATTAATCTTGAAATTTTCAGGGTCTGCACAATAAGCATCAATTACTTTGCGATAAACAGATACTACTGTAGCGATATAATGAATTGATTTCATACGACCTTCTATCTTCAATGAATCTACGCCGATATCAATCATCTTCGGAATTGACTCAACAAGCTTTAAATCTTTAGGACTCATTGCAAAAGGTGTTGCATCTCCATCATAAACAACATCAAGTTCACCATCATCAACTGTTAATAAATCATAATCCCAGCGACAACTTTGACAACAGCCGCCACGATTTGAATCTCGTGCTGTCATATGGTTACTTAATGTACAACGACCAGAGTATGCAATACACATTGCACCATGAATGAATGCCTCAATCTCGATATCAATTTTTTCTTTCATTTCTTTGATTTCTTCAGCACTCGTTTCACGTGCAAGTACGACACGTTCTAAGCCTTCTGACTTCCAGTATTCAACAGCTTTCACGTTTGATAGTGATTGTTGTGTGGAAAGATGAATTTCAAGTTTAGGCGCAACACGCTTACATGTTTCAATGATTAGCGGATCTGCTACGATAATCCCTGTTGCTCCAGTTCCTTCAAGTGCGATAAGATAATCTTCTAAACCATCCATATTTTCATCATGGGCGATAATATTGGTCGTAATATATATTTTAGCACCATATTTATTCGCAAAGTCTACGCCTTCTTTAATTTCTTCAATTGTGAAATTGTCAGCGTTTGAACGTAATCCGTATTCTTGTCCTCCAAGGAATACAGCATCAGCACCGTAATGTACGGCAATTTTTAATTTCTCAAGGTTACCAGCAGGCGCTAATAATTCTGGTTTCTTTATTATTTGTTTTGGTTGTTTAATTTCTAATTCCGTTTTCATCAAATCATTCCTTAATATACAGTTTGTTTAAATAAGAATCCTTGATCCAGTGGACGATGTTCTGGTTGAATTTCTTCAATCATATCTACAAGATCAAATTTAGCATCCTCATATGCTTCGACATCTTCATCATAAAGGTCAAGCGCTTGTCGATATGCCTTTGTCACTGTCGTAATATATTCTTCTGAATGTAATACGCCATCTATTTTAAATGAATCAATCCCAGCTTCAATTAACTCTTCTAATTCTTCGATAACGCAAATATCATTTGGACTCATAATATGTGTGCCATTACTATCTTCAAAAATTGGATATTTATTATTTCGTTCTTCATCATAAAGTAACATTGCATCTTTAATTTCACGATTTTCAATTTTCATTACTTTATCCTGATACATAAAATAATTACCTAGCAAACTACGTTTCGATTGGAACATACATGTCATGCCATGGACTTGCACTTCAATCGCAACATCACTATGCGCTTTAATGTTTAATACTTCATCAAGAGATAACTCACGTGCAAGTACCGCTCGGTTTGCACCACGTTGTCCCCAGTAGTTCACCTGGAAATAATTCGTTACTAATGTTTCCTGATTCCATTGTAACGGTATCGTATTGCCTAGTTCTCTTTCATACATTACGATTGCTGGATCTCCAAATAAAATTGCGTCTGGTTTTACAACATGTAAAAATTTCATATAATCTTCAACCGCATCTAAATGTTCATTATGAAAAATACCGTTTACTGCAACATATGCCTTCTTATTGTGTTCATGAATTAAATCTATTGCAGCCTTTAAATCTTCACGATTAAATTCTCCTGCCAGACGTAATCCAAATTGTTCTTCTCCGATAACAAATGCATCTGCACCTGCTTCAATTAAGTCACTAATATGAGATAAAGATTTAGGTGTTACTAATAATTCTGTCATAATGTACTCCTTTATTTTTTCACTGATATACTCATTCCATCACCTATATCGATGAAATTCGTATCATACCCTGTATTTTCACTTAACCAAGTATTATATTTCTCGATTTTTCGCACCATCTGTTTAATATTTCTACTGCGCACAATTTCAATATTGCCTACAAAATCGTGGTATAAAATATTATCAGTAATAATTAAACCGCCTTTTCTAACAAGCGGACTGTATAGTTCAAAAAACTTTAATGATTGCGCCTTAGCAGCATCGATAAATAATATATCATATTCTTTGTCGCTCACCTCATCAAATGCTTCAAGCGCATCTTTAAAGATAGGGCGAATTTGTTCTGCTCTGTTATATTGTTCAATGTGCTTTAAAGCATATTGATACATTATTTCATTACGTTCAATCGTTGTGATATGAATATTATCTTTTACTGATGCAAAATGTAATGCACTATATCCAATTGCTGTACCAATTTCTAATACAGAATTTGCATGATGTATGCGAATCAACTGCTTAACGAATTCTACTGATATTTTATCCATAATTGGCACATCATTTTCTTTTGCTACTTCAATTAAATCATCGATTGTACTGACTGGATTTAATTTACTGATATATGTCTCTTCTTTTATCAATTAAAACAATCCTTTAACGAAAAAATTACCAACCACAACGGCTGGTAGTAGTGTTTTATATTTTCATGATATTGTACCATAAAATAACGAAAATTGTAATAGTAAAATTACAACTTGATAAAATCAAAAAAGAATAGGACAAAATATCCTATTCTTATTGCTGACTATCAATATGTTTATCTTTAAGTTGTAAATGCTCTTCATATGTTTTAGAGAAATAGTTCTTACCGTCTTTTGCTGCTAAGAAGTATAAATAATCTGTCTTCGCAGGATTTAAGACACTTTCCATTGACTCTTTACCACTTGTCGCAATAGGTCCAGGTGGTAATCCTGTATTAATGTACGTATTATAAGGGGATTGAACTTTCAAATCTGCTTCATACGTAACAGCTTTATGGCGACCTAGCGCATATAACACTGTAGGATCTGTCTGCAGTGGCATCACTGGATTTGCTTCCATACGATTAATAAATACTGATGCTATCTTAGCTCGATCTGTTAGTCCCGTCGCTTCTCTTTCTACTAATGATGAGAATGTCAGGAATTCATGAAATGTGAGTCGCTTTTCAGTACCAGCTTCTGTCAATAAAATGCCACCATATTTATCCCATAAAGGAAAAGCATTTTCTTCAGTCGCCGTTAGCATTTTATCAACGATTTCTTCAGTCGTAGGATTCTTTTCAGTAAAATCATATGTCGCAGGATATAAATAGCCTTCTAAAGGTACTTTAACATCTTTATTAAAGACCTCTTTTGTGATTAACTTCGGATGTTTTTTCTGCATCTTTTTAATGAAAGCAGGATTATTTACCTCTTTAACAAAATCCGCTTTATTAATTGAAGTTTTCTTTTCAACAATCTCACCGATTTGATTGATTGTAATACCTTCAGGAACATTCATTTTAAAGACAACTGGAATGTATACTTCCCCTTTTTGAAGACTTTTTGAAATTTGTTTAAACGTCATAGAAGGTGATAATTCGTAATTTCCAGCCTGGAAATTAGAAATATTATTAAACTTCAAATAATACTTGAACATCGTACTACTTTTAATGATTTTTTCTTTTTCTAATTTTTCTCCAATCATCGTTGCAGACTCACCAGGTAATATTTCTATCTTTGTAGTAGATTTATCATCTGGATTCAGTGGCTTTTGGCTAGAGCTAATATAAAAATAACTACCAACTGCTAAAATACACACGCCTATTAAAATAATTCCGATAATGATAGAAGAAAGAAGTTTAGAGAAAGATTTTGAATCTCTAATTTCTTTGTTTCTATTCGACATAATCAAACTCCTTTAAGATTAAAGCTCTTCTTCTTCATCAAAGTTAGTGTTTACGAACTCTTCAATCATATCCCACTCTTCATCTGTTTCGATAGGAATTAATTTCCCGCCTTCTCCTTCGCTATCTGGTACATTGATCATTGGAATTAATTCGATTTCTTCCTCTTCATCTGAACCTTCTTCAGCTAAGATAACATATTCTTTCTCAAATCCTGGGTGGAAGAAACTAACAAGTTTACGGTATAAAACTTCGTTGCCTTCTTCATCAAATAAAGTTAATAACTCTTCTTCATTGTTGATATCTAATGTCGCTTCATTTAATTCTTGATTGTTCATTTCTTCTGTCATTTTAATCATCCTTTTTATTTTGAATTTAAATACCCTTGTAATATGAAAACTGCGGCCATCTTATCAATGACCTGCTTTCTTTTCTTGCGTGAAACATCCGCTTCTAACAGTGTTCTTTCAGCACCAACTGTCGATAAACGTTCGTCCCACATTACTATTGTAATGTCAGGACAAACTGCTTTCAACATTTCACTAAATCGAATTGACGCTTCTCCCCTTGGTCCTACTGAATTATTCATATTTTTAGGTAATCCAATAACGGCAGTATCAACATTATTTTCATCTATGATCTTTTTGAGTTCGGCTA
The DNA here is from genome assembly GCF_002742385.2 of Macrococcoides goetzii. Classification (GTDB taxonomy): domain Bacteria; phylum Bacillota; class Bacilli; order Staphylococcales; family Staphylococcaceae; genus Macrococcoides; species Macrococcoides goetzii. Next base: position 269,944 of record NZ_MJBI02000001.1, on the reverse strand, counting down.
TCCCAAACTCTTCATTTGCTTCATCGATGCGGAGTGTAGTAAGACCTTGCGCAGTCCAACCCATGGCATCACTTAATGCAACACCAATTGTTTTAGAACCAACATCTAAACCGATAACTTTATTCATTACCTTTTTTCTCAGTTTGAATATAATTTGATACAAGTTGTTCCATAATATCATCACGATCTAAACGTCGGATTTGATTTCTGGCATCATTGTGTCTAGGAATATAAGCTGGATCTCCTGATAATAGATAACCAACGATTTGATTGATCGGGCTATATCCTCTTTCTTCTAAAGTATTATAAACATTCAATAATACAGTTCTTACTTCTTCTTTCGGTAGTTCATCAAAGTTGAACTTCATCGTTTTATCGAAATTTTCCACTGCAATACACTCCTTTGTATGACATTTATTCAATAATATCATACTATAAAACAATTTTTAATTACAATGTATTAATATAATCCTTCACAAATTGTAATGCTGTTGTAATACCAGCTGGATCATTTGCTGCACCTTGCGCAGAATCAGGACGGCCGCCACCTTTACCGCCAGTTGCATTTGCAACACCTTTTATAATGTCTCCAGCTTTCACTTGTGACGTTTTGTCTTTTGGTACACTCGCCATATAAGTCAACTTATCGTTAGCTGCAGCGATAAAGATTACTGCGTCCTGTAATTTAGATCTATAGTCGTCCATAAGTTCACGCAGCATTTTATTGTCTTCTGCATCTACTTCCACTGCTAATAACTTAAGTCCGTTAATTTCTTCAACTTGTTCTGTTATGTCACCCATCTTAAGAGATGCTACTGCTTTATTCAATTCAGTGATTGTTTTTTCCTGACCACGAATCGTAGCTGTTAATTCATCAATCTTACCTGCTAATTGTTCTTTCTGTTTTACTTTCACTTTTGGTAAAATGTCATTCACTGTATTTTGATATGTTGATAAATATTCAAATGCTGCTTTGCTTGTTACGGCTTCAATACGACGTACACCAGCCCCTGTACCTGATTCAGACACCATCTTAAATAAACCTATTTCACCAGTATTGCGTACATGCACACCACCACATAGCTCAATTGAATAATCACTCATTTCAACAACACGAACGATATCACCATATTTTTCACCGAATAAAGCCATCGCACCTTTTTCTTTTGCTTGTTTTATCGGCATTTCATTGATTTCAACCGGTAGATTTGCCCATATTTTTTCATTTACGATACGTTCTATTTTTTCTATTTCTTCATGTGTAACTGGACCGAAATGAGAGAAGTCAAAGCGAAGTCGTTCTGGCGTAACTAATGAACCAGCCTGATTGACATGTGTGCCTAAAACATCTTTCAATGCCTGATGCATTAAATGCGTCGCACTATGGTTTTTAATTACAAATGTTCTGAAGTTTGGATCTACTTGCGTCTTCACTTTAGCACCAACAGTTACTTTACCGAAACGAACTGTTCCTGTGTGCAGATTCTGACCATTTGGAGCCTTTGTAACTTCAGTAACCTCAATCTCAAAATCTTCATTTGATACAATACCTGTATCAGCAATTTGTCCACCACTTACAGCATAAAATGGTGTCTCAGAAAGGATAAACTGTATTGTATCTTCTTTTGAAGCATCTACACTTTCACCGTTTTCAACAATCGCTACTACTTCTGTTTCATTTGTTAAAGTATCATAACCAACGAATTTACTTTCAACTTTAATATTCGATAACACTTCATTTTGAACCTGCATACTTTGCGTCTTTTGTCTTGATTCACGCGCACGTGTTCGCTGTGCATCCATAGCCATTTGGAATCCTTCATGATCAACTGCAATACCTGCTTCTTCAGCTAATTCTTCAGTTAATTCAACAGGGAAACCGAATGTATCATACAATTTGAATACATCTTTACCTTTTAATCGTTTATCTGAATTTTCTGCAGCTTCTTTTAATGCATTGAAATGTACTAAACCTTCTTCAAGTGTTTCATGGAATCTATCTTCTTCAGATTTAATTACTTTTTTAATGAAATCTTTATTTTTATCTACATCTGGATAATATGGTTTCATAATGCTTGCTACGATATCAACAAGCTCATACATGAAAGGTTTATTAATATTTAATTTCTGAGCAAAACGAACTGCACGGCGTAGTAAACGACGTAATACATAGCCACGCCCTTCATTTGATGGTAGTGCACCATCACCAATTGCAAAGCTTACTGTACGGATATGGTCTGCAATCACTTTGAAAGCAATATCATCTTCTTTATTATTACGATATTTTTTTCCTGAAATTTGTTCTGTTGCTGCTATAATCGGCATAAATAAATCTGTATCATAGTTTGTCGGAACATCTTGAGAAATAGAAGCCATACGTTCTAATCCCATCCCTGTATCTATGTTTTGCTTTGGAAGCGGTGAATATGTGTGATCAGGGTTATGATTGAACTCAGAGAATACTAAATTCCATACTTCTAAATAACGCTCGTTCTCTCCACCTGGATACATTTCTTCTGCAGGATCATCTTGGCCATAGCTCTCTCCACGATCATAGAAAATTTCAGTATTCGGACCACTCGGACCTTCTCCGATATCCCAGAAGTTTCCTTCAATACGTGTAATACGGTCATCAGTTAAACCGATATCATTAACCCAGAAATCATACGCTTCAGTATCTTCCGGATGTATTGTAACGTATAATTTTTCTGGTTCAATCGCCATCCAGCGCTCACTCGTTAAAAATTCCCATGCAAATTCGATTGCTTCTTTCTTAAAGTAATCACCAATAGAGAAATTCCCTAACATTTCAAAGAATGTATGGTGACGTGCCGTAAATCCAACATTTTCAATATCATTTGTACGGATTGATTTTTGTGCATTTGTGATACGTGGGTTTTTTGGAATAACGCGGCCATCGAAATATTTCTTAAGCGTCGCAACACCTGAGTTAATCCACAAAAGTGTGTCATCATCAATCGGTACTAACGGTGCTGAAGGCTCAATCATATGACCTTTCTCTACGAAAAAGTCTAAATACATTTGTCTAATTTCTGCTGCAGTCAATCTTTTCATTATTATCTTCTCCTTTAAAATAAAAAAATACACGTTATCCCTAAAAAAGGGACGAACGTGTTCGCGGTACCACCCTAGTTATGACAAAGTCATCACTCGATTAATATTCATAATAATAAGATAAAGTAGCTTCAGTAATATCAAGCATATCTTTCACCAACCGATATGTCTCTAAGTCTTGAGGGATTACCTACTCAGCTTTAAATTTGATTAGTTAAATTATAATTGAATCACATGCTTATCGTCAACTTAAACATAATCATATGGAGATATATCTCCCATATTAATCATCGGTGAAACAAGATGCATATTCTCTTCGGTCATTTCACCAACCTGAAATGGTAATTTTTTAAATACTTCATTTTCTTTATTTTCATCAGTATCGCTGTCGTTTTTTACAATGTCTTTCTGATCATCTGTGCTAAAATAATCCATTAAAAACTGATAAAAAGAAGTGAATCTGGCATTACCCAATCTTTTTATACCATCATTAAATGCATTAACATCTCCGCAAAAGATAAGAGATTGTTTCGCACGCGTTAATCCTGTATATAATATATTTTTCTGCAGCATTCTAAAGTACTGATGGACAACCGGCATAATGACAATCGGAAATTCTGATCCTTGTGCTTTATGTATCGAACAGCAGTAGGCATGGGTAATTTCAATTAAATCAGCTTTTGTATACGTTACTTCATTCCCATCATAATCTACAATGACGACATCCTTATTCAGTGCATTTTCTGCTGCTTTAAAGATACCTACGATTTCTCCGATGTCTCCGTTAAATACACCATCTTCAGGTCGGTTTACAAGCTGTAAAACTTTATCGTGATTTCTAAAGACAACATCACCAAATTCCATTTCTCGCTTTTTATCTTCTGGTGGATTTAATATTTTCTGTAAAACTTTATTCAATGCACGAATCCCTGCATTACCTCGATAAATTGGCGCGAGCACCTGAATGTCCCGCATATCATAACCTTTATTAACAGCTGATGTAACGATTTTCTCGATAACTTCTGGAATTTGATCCGTTTGACATGGAATAAAACTTCTATCACTGTATCGTTTTGTAATATCGAATGGTTCATTTCGTTTAATCTGATGTGCTAGTTCTACAATAGAAGAGCCTTCCTGCTGACGATAAACTTCATTCAGTTCAATCTGAGGAATAATTTGAGACTCTATTAAATCTTTAAAGACTTGTCCAGGACCTACGGATGGCAACTGGTCCTGATCACCTACAAAGATGATCTGAGCGTCATTTGGTACAGCTTTCATCAATTGAAACATTAACCACGTATCAACCATAGACATCTCATCAATAATGATTAACTTTGCAGTAATTTCATTTTCTAAAATATCATCAGGTTTATTATCTCGTGTCCAACCGATCAATCTATGTATCGTCGTTGCTTCCAATCCTGTTGATTCATAGAGTCGTTTTGATGCACGACCAGTTGGTGCTGCAACAACGATTGGAAAGTCCTGACCATCATAGTCATTATAATCAAGACTTAATCCATGCAGTTCTGCATATAGTGTCACTATTCCACGGACAACCGTTGTTTTCCCGGTTCCTGGACCACCTGATAAAATCATCAGTTTACTATGCATCGCCTGCATTAAAGCTTCTTTCTGTTTTTCTGCATATGAAACTTCAAATAACTGTTCAATCTCTCCAATAGCAAGCATTATTTCAGATTGTTCAAATTGCTTCAATTGTTCCTGATGGTTCATTAATCGATGTAATATTTGAACGGTCTTTGTTTCAGAATAAAACAAGCTAGGAATATAAATATTTTTTTCATGTTCCACAAGTAATTTCTTCTCTTCGCAAAGTTCAGTTAAAGCATTCACTAAAGCATCAGGATTAACTTCAGAACCATTTTTAGTTAACAGATTGAAGCTTGTCTCAAGTAGAATCTGATCCGGAATGTAAGTATGCCCATTTTGTAATGACGCCTGCTCCATACCATAGACTAACGCTGCTTTTAATCGTTCAGGATGATTGTTATCTATACCGATATGACGGGCTAATTCATCAGCTTTATTAAAACCTATTCCTTCGATATCCATCACTAATTGATAAGGTGATTCTTTTATCACCCTTATCGTATCATCTTTATAAAATTGATAGATTTTCATTGCAAGCTGAGGACCAAAGCCCCAATCATTTAATTGAATCATGACTTTCTCAATCGCCTGATTTTCATTGATTGTATTGTAAATTAAATCTTTTTTATCTTGTGATAGTTTCGGAATCTGGTCCAGACTGCTTTTATCATCTAAAATAATGTTCAGTGCATCTTCGCCAAGTATTTCAACAATTGTACGTGCTGTTTTTTTGCCGACACCTTTAAATAAATCACTGGAGAGATAATGAATGATACCATCTTTAGATTGAGGTAAATCCTTCTCAAATTTCTCAGCCTGTAATTGTTTCCCGTACTTAGCGTGTAATATAATCTTTCCGGTAAATGTATAAGTATCACCTTCTGCAATTTGAGGTAGGAATCCTGTAACCGTCACTTCATCATCAAAATCTTCATTTGTATCGATTACTTCGGCCTTTAATACCGTATAAAAGTTATCGTTATTCTGAAAAAGTATACGGATAATAGTGCCTTTCACATAAGATTGATCAAATAAAGTGGCGTTCTCCAAGTTTATTCCTCCTTCATTGCTTTGAATGTTTTCAGTGCATGACCAGCTAGCAGATGATCAGGCTGAATATCAATAACACGCTCGAATTCAACTATAGCTGCATCGATATTTTCTGTCATCATATAATCTGCAAGTGCCTTATTATAAATCGCGTCTGTATGATCTGGATTATCACTTAGTACACGTTGTAAAGTTTTAGATGCTTCTTCAAACATATTCATCTGACACATCACTAGTCCATACTGAAAAGTAATTTCCGTGTCATCTGGTTTGAGTTCATGTGCACGCATTAAGAATGGCAATGCAGACGCGAAATCACTAAGATTAACAAATGACATACCAAGCATGTAATATGTATCACCATCTTCCAGTCCATTTTCAATGGCTTTGTGATACAATTTCACCGCTTCTTCAAATCGATCTGCATTATAATATATATTAGCCAGACCATAATATGCACCACCATGAGTCGGGTCTACAGTAATAGCTTTTTGAAAGAAACGTTCCGCTTCAATCGGTTGATTTGAATCCAGAAGTATCGTTCCCATATTAATATAATGGGTCACTTCTTCGGGTTCTTCATCAATTGCTTCTATTAATATTTTTAGTGCCTCTTCATATTGTTTTGTTTCAATCAATTGCATTAAACGTTCGTCATTCATAGTCGTTCTCCTCTATTATATTCATTGTATTATTATATCAAAAAATAAAAAAGAAGACATTGCTGTCTCCTTTGAAATTTATTGTGTCACCACATATGTTAACTGACCAGAATTTTTAAATACTTCATCAATCGTTGCACCGCCTAGACAAACTTCGTTCTGATAGAATACCACTGCCTGACCAGGTGTAATTGCTCTCACGGGTTCCGCAAAAATCACTTTAACCGTATTGTCATCGATACGTTCAACAGTAACATTCGTATCCTTTTGACGATATCTGAATTTAGCCGTACATTCAAATCCATTAGACAAATCAATATCATTGATAAATGAGACGTCAGATGCAATCAAGTAATCACTGTATAAAGCTTCGTGGTCAAATCCTTGCTCAACATACAATACATTTTCTTTTAAATTTTTACCGACAACAAACCAAGGATCGCCATCTCCACCAATACCTAGCCCATGACGTTGTCCAATGGTATAATACATTAGTCCTGAATGTTCTCCCATTTGAATGCCGTCTAAAGTCATCATTTTACCGTTTTGTGCAGGAAGATATCCACTTAAAAATTCTTTGAAGTTACGTTCTCCAATAAAACAGATACCTGTAGAATCTTTCTTTTTAGCAGTTGCTAAGTCGTTGTTAATAGCGATTTCACGTACTTCAGGTTTTTGCAGATGTCCTAAAGGAAACATGACATGTTGTAACTGTTCTTGTGATAACTGATTTAAGAAGTATGTTTGGTCCTTGTTATTATCAACACCACGTAACATTTCAACTGTACCGTCATCATTACGACGAATTTGAGCATAATGCCCTGTAGCGACAAAATCCGCTCCTAACGCTAATGCATGATCTAGAAATGCCTTAAACTTAATCTCTTTATTACACATTACATCCGGATTTGGCGTTCTACCTTTTTTATATTCATCCAGAAAATATGTAAATACTTTATCCCAATATTCTTTTTCGAAATTTACAGCATAATAAGGGATGCCGATTTGATTACAAACACGGATAACATCTTCATAATCCTCTGTTGCAGTACATACACCAAATTCATCAGTATCATCCCAGTTTTTCATAAAGATACCGATAACGTCATAGCCTTGTTCTTTTAGTAATAATGCAGTTACTGAGCTATCAACGCCACCACTCATTCCAACTACTACTTTAGTTTTTTCATTTGTCATTCTTATCTACTCATTTCTATTCATTTCATAAATTTTTTTAATTTGTAATGCAATATAATCAATATCTTCTTCTGTCATTTGATGTGAAAAACTAAATCGTATTGACTGTTTTGTACGTGGATGTTCACCAAACATTGCAGTAAGTACATGACTCGGTTCTATACTACCAGCAGTACATGCAGAACCACTTGATACAAACACGCCATTCATATCAAGAATTGTAAGCATTTTCTCTACATCACTGAATGGAAAATATAGATTAGTGATGTGAGGTAATGATGTATTCATGTCTCCGTTTAATTCAAACGGAATATCGTAAGACTGAAGCGCGTTAATAAAATGTTGTTTCAAATGTATCAATTTTAAACTTGATTGTTCAATATTATCTGTAGCCAATTCTAAGGCTTTTGCCATACCGCTGATATATGCGATATTTTCTGTACCCGCACGACGTTTAATCTCCTGTGCGCCTCCAAGCTGCTGAAATTGTAATGGTGTCTTATCTTTCACATATAGTAAACCCACACCTTTTGGGCCATAGAACTTATGTGCAGTGAGCGTAAATAAATCAACTTTCAGCGATTTTAAGTCAATCGGCATATGTCCAATCGTCTGAACACCATCAGTATGAAAAACTGCCTGATGATCATCTAATAGTTCAGCTATTTCATCAACTGATTGAACAGTTCCAACTTCATTGTTACCAAACATAATAGAAACTAATATGGTATCTTTACGCAGTGCATCTTTCAAAGTATCTACTGTGACAAAGCCTTGTGCATCCACAGGCAAATATGTGACTTCATACCCTTCTTTTTCAAGTTGCTCAAAGACGTGTAATACAGAATGATGCTCAATAGAAGAGGTAATCAAGTGTTTACCCTTATGCTGATTCTGGTATGCAACACCCTTAATTGCCAGATTATTCGATTCAGTAGCGCCACTAGTAAAGACAATTTCTCTTGGTGATGCGTTCAATATTTTTGCAATTTTCATACGTGACTGATCTAAAATTCTACGACCATCACGTCCGATATGATGTATTGACGAAGCATTACCAAAGTGATCACTTAATACTTCAGTTATTTCAGATACAACTTCCGGCGCAACATTAGTAGTTGCTGCATAGTCTGCATATACCTTCATGATTTATGAACATCCTTTCAATTTTTTCAATAACTTATCTTAACACCCTTTAAGAAAAAAAACTATCTAATTAACTTAATTGTAAAAATTGTAAAGATTCTTATTTTGAAAAATACTTTAACGATTTTCAACTATATATAAATAGGAGGAGATTTCATTTGGAACGAATCATATTAGAAATTCTAAATAGCCGTGATGTTGACTTTAACCAGTCAAAAAAACTAGAAAAGTTACGATTAGGAAATGCTGGAGAACAAAACGTTCGAGGAATCATAGCACAATTTGAAGAAATCGACACAATACATGATATTTTGTTTGAAGTTGATGGCAGTTATTTTCAAATTGATCATTTGATAATCTCAGGAAACCATCTGATTATTCTTGATGCTAAGTATTATAGTAGCGACGTTTATATCAAGAACGGCCACTGGTATCTGGATGATTTACAAATAAAGAATCCTTTGACGAGTTTGAATAATACCGTAAATCAGCATTTGAAAAAGTTACTCTATTATCATGACATACAATTAAAAATTTATGGCTATATAGTATGGTGTAATAAAAATGCCTATATATATGGCTTGGAGAAAAAGTTACCGATTATTCACTTGAATCGATTGGAGGAATGTCTTCAAAAATTATCGCGACATGGCGCATCAATGTATACTACTGCCGATATTTTCGAACTACGTTCGCGATATAACCCTTTCCTGAAACACTATCCTGAGAAATTACATACTTTGAAGAAAGGTTTGAATTGTCCTAAATGTTTCAGTCTACTCGGAGAACGCAGTCGAAAAAAATATATTTGTCGCAGTTGTGGAGCATCGTATCATTTAGAAGACATTGTATTTAAAAATTTACAGTATTATTGTCTGGTGAAGGGAGATAATGAAATAGATATTTATGATTTTTATAAATTTATAGATAAGCCTATTTCAGTTCGTACTTTAAATGATTATCTTAAGAAATGGATAGTTATAAATAAGATAAAATACTTTAAAAAGCGACACTATTACTTATTGGATAGTTTATTCTTTACAAAATAGAATAATATATATATTTATTTCGATAAAATTTTTTATGGCGGTATCGGAACTTTTTGTACTACGATTCCGCTATTTCTCATTACCTTTAGCGGTATCGGAACTTTTTGTACTACGATTCCGCTATTTCTCATTACCTTTAGCGGTATCGAAACTTTTTGTACTAAGATTCCGCTAAAATTTCATCTACTATACACAAGCATATAATTATCATAATTCCCGACCTAAGTGCTAAACTATCGGTACTATATTAAAAGGAGTTAATTATATGTCTAATCTCAATATTCCTATTTCTATTTTGAATTTAGCGCCAGTAAGAAAAGGTGACACAAACAAGGATGCAATCGATCAGGTGGTATCACTGGCTCAACTGGCTGAAGAACTAGGTTATAACCGATACTGGATTGCTGAGCACCATAATACACCGAGTCTTGTGAGTTCAGCAACAGTAGTGCTTATTAATCATGTGCTTCAACATACAAAATCAATACAGGTTGGTTCAGGTGGAATAATGCTACCGAACCATGCACCATTAGTTGTAGCTGAACAGTTTGGTACGATGGCAACAATTTATCCTGATCGATTGAATCTTGGATTAGGTCGTGCACCTGGTACGGATATGATGACTGCGAGTGCTTTACGTCGCGACCGTCACGATAGTGTATATACATTCCCAGAAGAAATTCAGGAATTATTAAAGTATTTTGGACCTGAAGAGAAACAAGGTTTTGTAAAAGCTTATCCTGGTGCGGATACGAATGTACCTATATTTGTGCTTGGTTCTTCAACAGATTCAGCACATCTTGCAGCGCGTCTCGGTTTACCTTATGCGTTTGCAGGACACTTTGCACCTGAACAGATGAAAGAAGCCATCGCAATTTATCGCAATCTATTCCAGAAGTCTGTTTATCTGGACAAACCTTATGTTATGGTTGGTACGAATGTGATTATCGGTGAAACTGATGAAGAAGCTGATTACTTGGCGACTTCCACGCATCAATTTTTCTTAAGTGTAATCCGTAATGCAAGACAACCGCTACAGCCACCAGTAAAAGATATGGATGCAATTTGGAGTCCTCAAGAAAAACAAATGGCATTGTCTCGAACTCAAACTGGTTTTGTAGGTTCTAAAGAAACTGTAAAACGAAAATTACAAGCTTTTCAGGATGAATTCAATGTTGACGAATTCATTGTCGTAAGCTATATCTATGATCTTGATAAGCAATATCAAAGTTTCAGATGGCTAAAAGAAATTACAGAAGAAAAATAGTTATCGCACATGCGATAACTATTTTTTCATGAACATACCTAAATGTAGAACATGTAACCTTCGATAATATCCTCTTCTTTATAGTTCATTAAATCTTCCAAAGTCGTTTCATCCAGCACTTTTTTTACGGCATCGCGTATATCAATCCACAATTGCTTTTGCGCTGGGGGTTCATCTTCAATACCTTCTACCGGTGTAATGGGTCCTTCAAGTAAACGGATAATGTCCGCTGCTGTTACTTCTTTAGGGGCTTTCATTAACATGTAACCACCTTTTGCACCTCTTACGCTTTTAATGAGACCTGCATTTCTTAATGGACCTACAAGCTGTTCTAAATACAAGTCACTTAAATTATTTTCTTCTGCGATAATTTTTAATGATACTGGTTTCGTCTGATATCGCTTGGCAAGTGATATCATCAAAGTTAAACCGTATCTACCTTTAGTTGAAATCTTCATAATTATTACGCCCCTTTTCAATAAATCAATTTTATCACATTTTGGCATAAAATAAGGTACACTTTTATTAAAGGAGTGAATATATTGGAACCTTTAGCATATAGAATGCGTCCTTCTTCTATTGATGAAGTCATCGGACAGCAGCATCTTGTAGGTGAACAAGGAATTATACGAAGAATGGTCAATGCTAAAAGACTTTCTTCTATGATTCTTTATGGACCTCCTGGTGTCGGTAAAACAAGTATTGCCAAAGCAATTGCCGGCAGTACAGCAGTAAAATTCAGACAATTAAACGCAGTAACCAATACAAAAAAAGATATGCAAATGATTGCAGAAGAAGCTAAAATGAGTGGACAAGTTATCCTCCTTTTAGATGAAATTCATCGACTAGATAAAGGAAAACAGGATTTTCTGTTGCCTCATCTCGAAAATGGTCAAATTATTTTAATCGGTGCAACAACGAGTAATCCATACCATGCAATTAATCCTGCGATAAGATCAAGAACACAAATATTTGAGCTTTATCCTTTAACAGAAGCTGACATTAAAACAGCACTACTTCGCGCGATAAACGATAAGGAAAAAGGTTATGGAAATGAAGATATCGAAATTGATGAAGCAGCAATCAATCATTTCGTGCAAAGTGCTCAAGGGGATATTAGAACGAGCTTAAATGCATTAGAGCTGGCAATCCTATCAGCTGAAACTAAAAATCCAATAAAAATCACATTAAAAGATGCGAAGGATTGTTTACAGAAATCCAGCTTTCAATTCGATAAAGATGGTGATATGCACTATGACTTGATGAGTGCTTTCCAAAAATCTATCCGTGGTAGTGATGTTGATGCAGCACTACATTATCTTGCGCGTCTCATCGAAGGTGGCGATTTACCAACGATAGTTAGACGTTTACTTGTCATAAGCTATGAAGATATCGGACTCGCTTCTCCTTCAGCAGGCTCAAGAACACTTGCAGCGATTGAATCTGCTGAACGACTCGGATTTCCCGAAGCACGTATTCCACTCGCGCAAGCTGTCATCGAACTTTGCTTATCACCGAAATCAAACTCTGGCATCTCCGCAATTGACGCTGCTTTATCTGATGTACGAAGCGGCAAAATTGGTGCCATCCCTAAACACTTAAAAGATGCACACTATCAAGGTGCGAAAGATTTAGGGAATGGTGTGGGCTATCAATATCCTCATAGTGCTGAGTCAGGATTTATCGCTCAGCAATATTTACCGGATACGCTTAAGAAAAAACAATACTATGTACCAAAGACTACTAGCAAGACAGAACAACAATTCAAACAAATCTATGATAATATTAAACAACAGCAAAACAGGCATTGAGCAATGACTCAATGCCTGTTTATTAGTTTGCTACATCTCTTTTATTAAAGATCCATGCTGCGACTGCTGTTATAATTATTAATATTACAATATCATACGTTAAACTAAAGCCAAATGATAAATCTTTATCTGCTAGTTCTGCTGGATTATTCGGTAGGTACTGAGATAAATTCCAGTTGGCCGGCCATAAAAATTCAATCAACTTCGTTTTCCCTTGCAGGAACATAATGATTAAATCCCCGAAGAACATTAACGCAAAAGTTACACCTAAGCTTAAAGCAGTATTCTTAAAAATAACTGATAAAGCATAAGCAACGATAGCAAAAGTGATGATATAAATAAAATTAGCAAAGATTTGTTGACCTAGTAATTCATATACATTGATCATCTTATAACCTTTATTGCCTTGTACAGCTAGTTCAGTTGTGGGGTTCATCTTTGTTGTAAAGAAAGAAATGATTGCTGTCATTACATAAGTAAAGACTAAAAATATAAGTGATGCTAATAGTGCAAAGATAAATTTAGAAAAGAAAATCTTTAATCTGGATGCAGGACGAATTAATAACAACTTAATTGTCCCTTGCTGATGTTCACGCGACATTAAACTGCTGCAGATGATAATCAGCATGATTGTAACAAATGAAATAAATCCATTTGTATCAATAAGTGTCTGATAAAAATTATTCTTAGCTGGTGGTTGAACATCTTTTTTCAGGTAGAATTGTAATTCAGCTACACGGTCACCTAAAGTCATTTCATCCGTAAATTCTTTCATAGATTTCTTATCTTCTGGTTTTTTAGCGATTTCTGCTAATCGTTTCTGATATTTCGAAACATCTTCTTTAACTTCTGACTTCCAGTTATCCGAATAAGTCTTATTATCAATACTGCTCGCAAACTGCATATTCAACACTACACCTAAAATCATAAATGCAACGATAATTCCCAGCATAATATATGTACCAAGACGATTAAAATACTTATTAAATTCATTTACCACTAACTTAAACAATGCTACCGCCTCCTTCTTTTGTTAATGCCATGAAGCGATCTTCAAGTGAAAGTTTTTCTTTTGTAACACCATAAATATCGACATCAGCTTTTACAAGATCACGTACAAGTTGCGGTACATCTTTTGAGGCAATGTCAATTGCTAGCATGTTATTATTCAATTTAAATGGCACACCTTTTTCATTTAGGAACTTAACTGCCTGATCGATTGGATAGACATCAAAATCATGTTTTACGATATCACTCGCAGTAACAACTGTGTTAACATCCTCAATACGAATCATTTGTCCATTCTTAATTATCCCAAATCTATCACACATGAGTTCCATCTCACTCATTAAATGACTCGATACGATAACTGTCATATTTTCTTCTCGTGCTAGCTTTTTAATATAATCACGAATTTCACGAATACCCGCAGGATCTAAACCATTGGTTGGTTCATCCAAAATCAAAATTTTTGGCTTATGTAGCAACGCTTGCGCAAGGCCTAGACGTTGTCTCATACCTAATGAATAACGTCCAACTTTTTCTTTAATCCGATTTTCAAGTCCTACTAACTTTACGACACGGTCAATATCTTCTTTAGAAATTCCATCCTGCATTCTTGCAAACTGCTTTAAATTTTCTAAACCTGATAAAAATGGATATAATTCCGGGTTTTCAACGATTGCACCGATATCTTTCATGACTTCACTACGATTCGCTAATACTGAACGTCCTAAAACTTTAACATCTCCAGAAGTAGGTGTTGTAAGGCCCACAATCATACGAATTGTTGTTGTCTTACCTGCACCGTTCGGACCTAAAAAGCCAAATACTTCACCTTTTTTTACTTCAAAGCTTAAATTTTTAATAATATGTCTTTTGTTAATCGTCTTATTTAAATTGCTAACCTGTAAACTATATTGATTTTCTTCCATTTTTACACCTCCGTTATATTCATCATACATGAAAAATCCAGTCATTTACTTTTTATCAGCAACTTTTAAGGTAAATTTAAGGTTGTATCATACAAAAAGCTGAAGTGAAATCATCATTGATTTTACTTCAGCTTTTTAAGATTAACCATTAAACTATTATCTATCTTTTACACGTGTCACCGGAAAGTCTTTTAATATGTCATTAACAACCCAGCTGGCACAAATCAGCCCAACAACGCTTGGTACGAAAGCATTACTTGATGGCGGCATCTGCGCTTTTCTTACAGGGGCATCTGCATTTCCAACATAAGCCTTAACATCTTCACGAATAACGATTGGGCTTTCATCACTAAATACGACTGGAATCCCTTTATGAATACGATCTTTCTTTAATTTTGTACGAATAACTTTCGCCATAGGATCTGTATGTGTTTTTGAAATATCTACAATTTTAAAGCGTGTTGGGTCTGTTTTATTCGCAGCACCCATACTTGAAATCATTTTAATATTACGTTTTAAACATTCTTTCATTAAATGAATTTTATACATAATCGTGTCACTTGCATCTACAACATAGTCAATATTATATTTAAATATTTCTTCGTATGTTTCATCTGTATAGAACATATGAAGCGGTGTAACTTTACATTCAGGATTAATGAGTTTAATACGCTCTTCCATTAATGTAACTTTTGACTGACCAACCGTCGTAGTTAATGCGTGAATCTGACGGTTAACATTTGTAATGTCCACATCATCTTTATCAATCAGAATAATGTGTCCAATGTTTGTTCTTGCAAGTGCTTCAGCCGCAAAAGAACCCACACCACCGACTCCTAATATCATTACAGTCTTGTTATTAAGTGCTTCTAAACCTTCTTTACCATAAGCAAGTTCATTTCTTGAAAATTGATGTTTCATTTCATTTCTCCATTCCTTTTTGTCAATAAATATATCCTATCATATTAGTAAGCTTTAATCATTACAAAAAAAGACGAGAGACAAAAGTCTCTCGCCTTACGATAGTATCCAAGTGAGCCGTCGTTTTAAGTGTTGATCATTTTGGCCTGCTATAAACAGGTGGGTGTCCCGTTTCTAATTTTGCAAGTCCTCCATGTGAGGCGTGTGCGCTAAAAGAAAACCTATTAGACTCCCGATCAAAAAGTGTTAGGTCAAAATAGAATAAACAAACATCGAACTCTTCAGACACCTATCTTATGACTATATAATATCACATATTTAATTAATTGCAACTATTTCGTATCTTCTTTTTCTTCTTCTGTGTTCGCAGTTTCCTTAATGTTTAATGCAATGTGTAGATCATCTAACTGTGCTGTTGCTACTGCACTTGGAGCTTCTGTAAGAAGATCAGTTGCAGATGCTGTTTTAGGGAAAGCAATAACGTCACGTAAGTTAGTACGTCCTGCAAGTAACATCACCATTCTGTCTAATCCGAGTGCAATACCGCCATGTGGTGGTGCACCGAACTTAAATGCATTCATCAAGAAACCAAATTGTTCTTCCGCTTCTTCTTTCGTAAAGCCAAGTGCTTCAAACATTTGCGCCTGAACTTCCTGATCGTGGATACGAATTGATCCTCCACCTAATTCATAACCATTTAGTACAACATCATAAGCATTTGCTTCAGCAGCTTCAGGATTTGACTTCAATAAATCTAAATGTTCGGGTTTTGGAGCAGTAAATGGATGGTGTGCCGCAAAGTAACGATCTAGCTCTTCGTCATATTCAAATAGTGGCCAATCTGTCACCCATAAGAAATTAAATTTATTTTCGTCAATCAATCCTAAATCTTTACCTAATTTGTTACGTAAGTTTGCTAGACTCGCATTTACTACCGATGATTTATCAGCGACAAATAATACTAGATCTCCATTTTCAGCACCAGTAAGTTTAATCAATTCTGCTGTAATAGCTTCATCAAAGAATTTAGCAATTGGCCCGTTTAATCCATCTTCAACAACTTTTACCCAGGCAAGTCCTTTAGCACCGTAAATTTTTGCGAACTCTTGTAATGCATCAATATCTTTTCTTGAATATTTATCAGCAGCGCCTTTTACGACGATTGCTTTTACCGCACCACCGTTTTTCACTGCTTCACTAAATACTTTAAAGTCCATTTTAGAAGCTAAGTCATTTAATGTTTTTAATTTCATATCGAAACGTGTGTCAGGTTTATCAATACCGTAATCACGCATTGCTTCAGCATATGTCATACGCGGGAATGGAGTAGTAATATCAATCCCTTTCACATCTTTCATAATTCGTGCCAGCATACCTTCGTTCATTGCCATCACATCTTCCTGATCAACGAAACTCATCTCGATATCGATTTGAGTAAATTCGGGTTGACGGTCCGCACGTAAATCTTCATCACGGAAACATTTAACGATTTGATAGTATTTATCGAATCCACCGATCATCAATAGCTGTTTAAAGATTTGTGGTGATTGGGGCAATGCAAAGAATTTACCTTCCTGCACACGTGAAGGTACTAGATAGTCACGTGCACCTTCTGGTGTTGACTTTGTAAGTACTGGCGTTTCAACTTCATAAAACCCTGATTCATCCAAATAGTTACGAACAGCACGTGTAATTTGATGACGCATCTTGAACGTATTCGCAAGTGGTTCACGACGTAAATCTAAGTAACGATATTTTAAACGGATATCTTCAGAAATATCAGTTTCTGCTTCGATTTGGAATGGTGGTGTCTCAGATTTATTGATGATGTTGACTTCAGCAACCTGAACTTCAATTTTTCCTGTTTTGATTTTTGAATTTACAACAGCTGCAGCTCGCTCCGTTACTTTTCCTCTTACTTCAACAACGTACTCAGAACGAATCGTTTCTGCTATTGCTAATGCATCTTGAGAGAAATCTGGGTTAAATACAACTTGCACGATACCTTCTCTATCACGTAAATCAATGAAAATTAATCCACCTAAATCTCGTCGTTTTTGTACCCATCCTTTTAATATAACTTCTTGTCCTATATATTTTTCTGTAACTAACCCACAGTATGTTGTTCTTTTCTCCATGTTATTTTTCTCCTTTTATAAATGATGCTAGTTTTTCTATCTCAATTTCGGTGCTTTCACCAGTTTCCATCGATTTCACATTTATCTTACCGCTTTCAAGTTCATTTGAACCAAGCACTATCGTATTTTTGGCATGAATTCGATCTGCTTGTTTCATTTGTCCTTTCATTTTACGGTTTAAATAGTCGATATCAGCTTTAATACCGTTGTTACGTAAATCTGCTAAAATCTTAATACCGGCATCCACTGTTTCAGGCATAGTAACGATATATAAGTCGATAGCTTCTTCAGTTTCAAGCTCGATACCTTCTGCTTGGATTGCAAGTAGCAGACGTTCAATACTGAGAGCAAATCCAATTCCAGTTTCTTTCGGACCGTCAAGCATCTCTAATAATCCATTATAACGGCCACCACCACATAGTGTCGTAATCGCGCCAAATCCTTCTGCATCGCTCATTACTTCAAATGCAGTATGGGTATAGTAGTCTAAGCCACGCACTAAATTAGCATCCTCTACATAAGGTATTTCTAATATATCTAAATAACGTTTTACTTCGTTATAGTAATTTAAAGAATAATCATTTAAGAATTCCGTTATTTTTGGTGCATTTTTAACTGATGGTTGATCACGGTCAACTTTACAATCAAGAATACGCATTGGATTTGTGTGTAATCGATTTTTACAATCATTACAGAAGTGCTCGATATGTGGTTCAAAATGCTTTACTAATGCTTCTTTATAGATGTTACGGCTTTCCAAATCACCAATTGAATTTAATACAATTTTTACGTGTTGTAAGCCAAATGACTTATAGATCGAATACACCATATGGATGACTTCAGCATCCATAGCAGGATTTTCTGCTCCTATTGCTTCTACACCGAACTGAACAAATTGGCGATAACGTCCCTTTTGTTTACGTTCATAACGGAACATCGGACCATTATAATATAATTTAATTGGTTGATTCGCATCACCATTCATCTTGTTCTCAATATAACTTCTAACTACAGCTGCTGTACCTTCAGGACGCAGTGTGATACTTCTATCACCTTTATCTTTGAACGTATACATCTCTTTTTGTACGATGTCTGTTGTATCACCAACACCTCTCGCAAATAAATCTGTCGATTCAAATATTGGTGTACGAATTTCCTTATAATTAAATGATGCAGCAATTGCATGTAATCTATCTTCAATATATCGCCACTTCGGAGTTTCTGTCGGTAAAATATCCTGTGTTCCTCTTGGTATATTAATCATAAATTTTCCTCCTAAAAAAATAAGTCCCTTATGCATCATAAATAATGCATAAGGGACGTAAAATTTTCCGTGTTGCCACCCTAATTGGTACAAATGTACCCACTCTAGTACATTTAACGCATGTAAAACGGTGATACTTTCATATCACAACCTCATCTATTGTTACATCTTATAAGAATTTATCATCTAATTTCAGCAGCATAGATGTCTCTATTCAATAAATTTCCTATAAATGATAGACTAAAACGGTATTTGTTAAGTTTGAATAGGTTTATATTACTAAGTTAATCTGCTAAAGTCAAGTTAATATAAAAAGTAATTACGCAAACCATCAACAATACTCGTCGTAATAATTTGACGGTACACTTTGTCATTCATCAGCTTTTCATCGGTAGGATTACTGATATAGCCCAGTTCTAATAAAACTGCAGGTGACTTCGTTTGACGTATCACCTGGAAGTTTTCCTGGCGGACACCACGATCAGATAACAGTGCTTTTTGTTTAATCGCCATATGCAATGTGTCGGCAAGCACCTTTTGATTATCATGATGATAATATACGGTTAAACCATGTGGACTAGATGCTTCTAAAGCATCTGCATGAATGCTGATAAATACATCTGCAGCACCTTTTCTATTTTTTAACTTGATATATTCATCACTGTTTCTTGTCATCAATACAGTAGCACCTTCATCTTCTAACTTCTGTTTCAACATTAAACTTGTCTTCAGAGTAATGACTTTCTCTATCGTCCCGTCTTTACTTGAAGCACCCTGATCATTTCCACCATGACCAGGATCTATCATGATGACTTTCCCTTTAAATGGATTAGCACCAGCAATCTTATCTTTTTTTATATTGAGATTTGTGTGCCACCCAGCAATCCATCCCTTTTTCTCCCCATTATCGACGTAATACCATTTACCGGTATGCTTTATAATATCAAAATGGTCGCCCTTCTTCACATCAAAAATAATAGGATAAAACGCTTGTGGACCAGTGCGAAGGGCACCATCTTCTATCATCGATAATGTTGTCGGTTTATTATTTTGCTTCGTAAACAACCAAAATAATAAGACGATCAGTAATATAGTGACTAGCGCTAAAATCACTAGTCTTAAAACTCTTGAACGTTGGATAGGTCTTAAATCAATCTTCTTCATTGTATCTTCCCCTCAACGCTCTCAAATAAAATCGTTACAGGACCATCATTAATTAAAGATATATCCATCATTTCACCAAATACACCAGGGAAAACTTCAAGTTGATGTCCTCTTAATATGTCATTAAATTTTTCATACATCTCTTTAGCTATTTCAGGCGACTTGGCATCTGTAAAACTTGGGCGATTACCTTTTTTGACATTTGCATATAAAGTAAATTGTGATATCGATAAAATCTTGCCACCAACGTCATTAATCGATAAATTCATCTTTCCATGTTCATCTTCAAAAATACGGGTATTGACAATTTTCTTTGCAACAGCATTTAAATCTTCTTCTGTCGTATTTTGTCCTATTCCAACCAACAAACAGTAACCTTGATCAATCGATTGAAAATAATCTCCTGCAGTGACAGAAGCTTGTTTTACTTTTTGTAATACTACACGCATGTTTGACACCTCAATTTAATATCCTAGTTACTGTGTATATATCACTCAACTGCTTAATTTTTTCAACAACGCGCATCAGTTCACTGACATTCTTCACCATAATACTTATATTTATCTTAGCATTTTTATCGATATCAGCTTTACCAGAAACTTGTGTTAAAGTTGTTTTCGTAGCATTTACTGCCTGTAATACTTCATTTAATAAGCCAAGTCGATCATACGCTGTGATTTCTAAGTCTACTTGATAAGTCTTGTTCTCTGAAGATTTTACCCATTCAACATCTATCAAACGTTCAGTTTCATTTACGACATTTGGGCATTCGGTACGATGGACCTTTACCCCGTGACCTTTTGTGATATAACCAACGATGTCATCTCCTGGTACAGGGTTACAACATTTTGATAATTTTATCAGCATATTGTCCATGCCTTCAACATAAACACCAGTTTCTGTCTGAATATCACGTTTAACATTTAACGTTTTATTAACTTCCTGTACTTGATTTAACTTTTGTTCCTTTTCTTTGATACGGTGTCTTTCAGTTAATTTATTAACTACTGCTGATGCTGTTAATCCACCAAATCCAACAGCAGCATATACATCATCAATTGATGTGAAATTGTATTTTTCAATCACTACAGCAATATTTTCATCAATCATCACATCATCTATATTGATACGCTGCTCTTTTAACTCTGCTTCAATCATGAACTTTCCTTTTTCTACATTACTCGAACGGTCCTGTTTCTTAAAGAAACTTTTTATCTTACTTTTAGCGCTAGCTGATTTACAGATTTTCAACCAGTCCCGACTTGGCCCATAAGAATGTTTTGAAGTTCTAATCTCAATGATGTCACCCGTTTTAAGTTCATAATCAATCGGAACGATTTTACCGTTTACTTTCGCACCGATCATTTTATTTCCGACTTCACTATGTACCGCATATGCGAAATCAATCGGAACAGCACCAATAGGCAATTCTACAACATCACTTTCCGGCGTAAATACGTATACTTTATCCGACTGTAGATCATACTTAAGTGATTCCATAAATGCTTCAGCATCCGGTGATGTAGAATCTGTTTCTTCAATTTCTTTCATCCAGCTCATCTTGCTTAAATTTTTCGCTTCATCTGGATTGACTAATGTTTTACCTTCTTTATATGCCCAATGTGCAGCTACCCCATGTTCTGCTATTTCATGCATTTCATGTGTTCTTATCTGTATTTCTAATGGATCACCATTTGGTCCGACAACTGTTGTATGAAGGGACTGATACATATTTGGTTTAGGCATCGCAATATAATCTTTGAATCTTCCCGGCATCGGTTTCCACAATGTATGAACTAATCCTAATACTGCATAACAATCTTTAATTGAGTCCACTAATACACGAATCGCTAGTAAATCAAAAATCTGATCGAAGTGTTTCTTTTGTTTAACCATCTTACGATAGATGCTATAAATATGTTTAGGGCGACCGGTGATTTCCCCCTGGATGCCCATAATTCCCATCTCTTTGCGAATATTTTCAATGGCATTTTCTATGTATGCTTCTCGCTCACTGCGTTTCTTCTTCATTAAATGGACGATTCTAAAATATTGAATACTGTCAATATATCTTAGTGAAATATCTTCTAACTCCCATTTAATCGTATTGATCCCAAGACGATGAGCAAGTGGTGCATAAATTTCTAATGTTTCCTTTGCAATGCGTACTTGTTTTTCGTGAGGCATTGCTTTTAATGTACGCATGTTATGTAATCTATCAGCGAGTTTAACTAAGATAACACGCACATCTTTTGCAATAGCAATAAACAATTTACGATGGTTTTCTGCCTGTTGTTCTGCTTTTGAACGATATTTTACTTTTTCTAACTTTGTAACGCCATCTACAATATATGCAACTTCTTCGTTAAACATTGCCTTTAAATCCTCATACGTATATGGTGTATCTTCCACAACATCGTGTAAGAATCCAGCAACAATTGTCGGCCCATCTAATTTCATCTCAGCTAATATTCCAGCTACTTGAATAGGATGCATTATGTATGGCAAACCATTTTTTCTAAATTGACCTGTATGAGCTTTTTCGGCAAGTTGATAGCTTTTAACAACGAATTGATAGTCCTCTTCAGATAAGTATGCTTTTGTCATCTCAAGAACATCATCTTTTGTATATGGATATTCATTGTTCATTCTATCACCACCTCTTTTTATAATGTATTAATAATACTATATTATGATTGATTTTTAAATGAAATATAAAAAAGACTGAGTCAATTTATTGCTACTCAATCTTTTTCGGTAAATTATTATTCCTCGTCATACTCTACCAATGTTAAAACATCGTATCCTTCTAACTTCTGCATACCGTTTAAATATTTTAAATCTATAATAAAGGCAATACCTGCAACAATTCCACCTAATTGCTCAATTAATTGAATCGTTGCTTCTATCGTACCACCTGTTGCCAGTAAATCATCTGTTATTAAAACACGTTGACCCGGTTTAATCGCATCTTTGTGCATCGTTAACACATTACTTCCATATTCAAGATCATATTCATAACGAATAACTTCCCTTGGTAATTTACCTTCTTTTCTAACAGGTGCAAAGCCAATGTTCATTGCATAAGCGACTGGACATCCAATAATGAATCCACGTGCCTCTGGTCCAACTACGATATCAATCTCTTTTTCACGTGCGAAATTAACGATCTGATCTGTAGCATAGGCATATGCTTCACCATTATCCATCAAAGTTGTTATATCTTTAAAGCTAATTCCTTCTTTTGGCCAGTCTTTCACTTCTGCAATATACTTTTTTAAATCCATCTTTGTGCCTCCACAATAAAATTCATTTATTTTTTTAATATTATTCCATAATTTGTTGTTTTAAACTGACAAATGTTGAGAACAGGAAAGTCTGTTCTAATTTCAAAGCATTTAATCTTTTTTTATACGTTCCTGACGACTGAATTTCCGCCTTTTCAATCGTTTCATTTAAATGATATGTTAATTCAGATTGATAAATAAAGTTTAAATCTTTGTATACTTCTAACATAAATAGTAAAGTATCAGGTTTCACCTTCAGTAAATCAATAAGATAACCCCCATCTGTCTTTAAATCAATGACAGGCTTCATTTTAAAACATTTAAATAATAATTTGAATTTTTCGATACTTGGCATACCTTCAAAGTAAATTTGATTTTTCTTATGAAAAATTAAATACATAGTATCAGCATCATTTGTATCAAAAGTTCTTTTGAAACTGTCAAAATCATGTGGGATATCTCTAAATACTATTTTATCATGCCCAAATACAGATTCGCCATAATAATAGTAATTTTCGTTGATTTTTTGCTTACCTGGATGGATAACATAAGCAACTTGTTCATCCTTTAAAAATTCAAATTTTCTTGGATGCGCATTACGAAAATCAATCATTTTAATATTATCTGATTGCATAGCCTGCACAATCATTTGCGGTGAAACATTGCCATTCCATTCATTGAGTTGAAGTGAACCTGCTAAATTAACAACAGCTCCTGAAGGAAATTCATTGATTAAGTCACCTTGTTTCCACATTAAACAATTCAAATCAGACATTGTTTTAAACTTTAAATGTGCTGCATTTTGCCCAATTTGTTTAATCTCATTGATTGTCTGGTCATATAAACCTATTACCGGTGCTTTAAAATCTGTTCCAAATGGTCGTAGTAATTCAATATCACTAATATTTTTTACTGTAATATCATCCATATCAATAACAGTATCGATATATAACTGAGAAGTTATCGGTTCACCATCTAATACGCTTTCCAAATACTGATTGATACTACGTTCTAATTGTTCAATTTGATCGATTGGTAACGTCAAACCAGCTGCCATATGATGACCACCAAACTTCGTAATCAATTCTCGTGCCTGGTCAAGACTTTCATACATGGATATCTGTTCAACACTACGTGCTGAACCCTTTGCGTAGTCATTCACATAATCTATATTTAAAACGATGGCCGGCAGATTATATTGTTCAACGATACGACTCGCAACTATACCAAGGACACCTTCGTTCCAATTTTCTTTAGCAAGCACTAAAAAACGATTACCGTTACTGATTTTCTCTTCTGCTTCAATCATCGCTTCCTGTGTAATTGTCTCTACAATCGCTTTACGTTCAACATTGAAACTATCAACTTGTTCAGCCATCCATTCCGCTTCCTCAGGGTCATCCAGCTGTAAAAGTTCTGCAGCAATTCTTGCATCATCCAGACGTCCAACAGCATTTAATCTCGGACCAATAATAAAACCTATTGTCTCTTCATCGATCATTCCTGAGAAACCTGCTTGTTTTAATAGCGCTGCTACTCCAACAGGTGGCGTCTGATTAAGTATTTTAAGGCCTCGCTTTACCAACGCTCTATTTTCTCCGGTCATTGAAACAAGATCGCTGATTGTTCCTATCGCAACAAACGGTAAATATTGTTCATTTTGTTCTCCAAGCAGTGCATGACTTACTTTATATGCAACCCCCACTCCTGCAAGATGTCCAAAAGGATAAGTACCTTCGGGGTGCATCGGATGAATGATTGCAAAAGCCTTCGGTAAAGTCTCACCAATTTCATGATGATCAGTAATAATGACATCTATTCCAAGTTCATTGGCAACATCAATTTCATGATGACCTTGAATGCCATTATCAACTGTAATAATTAATTTAACGCCTTCATCTGCTGCCTGACGAAATGCATCTTCATTCGGTCCATATCCTTCAGTAAATCGATTCGGAATATACCAGCCGACTATAGCGCCCATGGATTCTAAAGTTTTAACAAGTACTGTAGTACTTGTCACACCATCTGCATCATAATCACCATAAACAAGAATCGGTTCACCGTTTTCAATTGCTGTTTTTATTCTTACTATTGCTTTTTCCATTTCAAACATTAAAAACGGATCATGAATACTACCTTCAGAAAACACATCATTAAGCTGTTCGTCTGTAACAATATTTCGTGCATTTAATATTTTTTGATTGATACTAGAAATTTTATATTTTTTAATTAAGTCATCAGGAATTGTATTTTCTATCCTTGACACTTGCCATTTCATTTTCTTCATAACAATCCCCCTACACTCTAGAATTATACATGAAGGCATTCATTTTAGAAAATGAATGCCTCCAAATTAACTTACTTTTTTATCTAGTTTTTTAATCACATCATAATAAATATTAATAGCAGTAAATATCGATTCTTTATCATATTTCATTTCAGGATGATGTAATCCGTGATTCATATTACATCCTATACCTAGCATCGTCGTTTTTATTTCAGGTAATGTGTTAGAATATGTATGAAAATCTTCTGCACCAGGCGTTACAATCGTTTCAATATAATCATGCTGCTGTTCACGTAACACTTCTGTTAAGATATTTCTTGCTTCATCACTTACTTCAGCTGCTACTGTATTACTTGTATAATAATATTTTAATGTACACTCATACTGGCCTTTTATCATTTCACAGATGTTATCTATATTTTCTTGTAAAGCAGCCATTTTATCATTGTATTGTGCTCGTACATCAAACACACAATTTACCGTTCCAGGAATCGTATTATGTGTGCCTCCAAGTGTTTCAATCGTCGTCATCTTCACAGAATAAGATCTGTCTTTTTCATTGTTCAGTGCTTTTATTTTTTGATTTAGTGTCATTGCAATATCAATGCTATTGATAGATTCCCATGGTCGACCCGCATGACCTTCAGTCGTTGTTATATCTACGTGAAGCGTTGCGCTCGCTCCATGCTGGATACTGCTCGAGAATTCATTTCCTTTCAATTCATTTTTAGGTCTGACATGCATACCAAACATATATTCAACATCATTTAAAATATCATGTTCTAAAACATATTTTGCACCGCTTCCAGCTTCTTCAGCTGGTTGGAAGATGAATAATAAATTATATTTTGGTTGATAGTTTGTTAATTTCAGTTTAAATAACAGACCGATCAATGTCGTCATATGCGCGTCATGACCACACGCATGGATTACTTTCAAACCATCTTCAAAATTATAAGGCAGCGCATCAATATCACTTCTAAATGCTACTGTCTTATCAATTTCACCAGGTATTTTTATATATAGTCCCGTCTTGTTAAAACGATGTACTTCATAGTCATCTCTAAATAACTTTTCAATGTATTTCGTTGTTTTCTCTTCATCCCAACTTACTTCAGCTCTTAAATTCAGTTCACGATTAATGTCTAATATCCTATCATGAAAATCTGTGTTATTCATGTTAATCCCCTTTTTATAAAATTCTTTAAATATATTTATTATTTAAATTATATATTATTAATTATCAATATAATTAATAATTAAATTATTCATACTTCAAATTTTTTTACAGTTAATGCTGCTAATGTTTCTTTATTGATAGTAATACCTAATCCAGGTGCATCCCCTAAATCAACAAACGGTATATCATATTTTAAATCGCCAATATCCTGACTGAATAATAAAGGTCCTGTAAGTTCCGTGGATTTAACATTATTTAATGCCATTGCTGTATGATACCCTGCAGCACTACCAATAGAAGATTCCACCATTGATCCGATTTGACATTCAATGCCTAAACCTTCTGCAAATCGTATTAACTTAACCGCATTATGAATTCCGCCACACTTCATTAATTTCACATTTAATAAATCAAAATGTGGTGTTTTGAGTCTTGCTAAATCATGGACATCTTTAATCATTTCATCTGCCATTAGATTTACATTCATATTTTCATATAAATATTTCATGCCTTCAATATCATTATATTTCAATGGTTGTTCAATCCATTTTAATTTCGAATCTTCTATTGATCTCAAAGCTTGTACGATTGTCTTTGGATTTGACCATGCTTGATTACAGTCAACACGAACAGTTGCATCTATGTCTTTAATATATTCTAAAATCTGTTTTAATTTCAAAATATCATCAAATATATTTCCACCAAGCTTAACTTTTATAACCTTATACCCGGATTCGAGTAAAATATCGATATCTTCTTTAGTTTCTTCAATATGTTTAACACTTAATACTTTTGCGTAATCCAGTCTATCAACAGTTTTACCTCCAAGCAGCTGATAAATTGGTAAATTAGCGTGCTTACCTAAAATATCATACAATGCGATATCTATACTTGCCTTCAATGCGGGATTACCTAAAATCATTTCATCGAGTAATAAATGAATTCCTTCAATATTTAATGGATTTTTTCCGATAAGCTTAGGCACTATTATTTCCAGATTAGCATATATGCCAGCTGCACTTTCCCCCGTAACATGCTCATCAGCAACGCCTTCACCATATCCTACAATACCCGTATCCGTATGTATTTCTACGATTACTGAGTGCATGCTATCGTAAGTAGCATAATTAATAATAAAAGGTTCTTTCAAAGGTAGTTGAATATAATGGCCAATAATTTTTGTGATTTTCATAATTCTCCTCCAAATGACTGTTATATTCATCATAATAAAATTTTAATGTAATTTGTGAAATTTATACAAAAAAAAGAAAAATCATGACTATACATGATTTTTCCTTTTTTATTTATACATATATCTTTTCATCATTCGCTTTCTTTTCTTCATATACTGTTAATCGTCCGCCATTTGCTTTAAGTTGACGTTTTTTCAGGATACCCCAAAGCGGAACAGCAATAAAGATTGAACTGAATACCCCGGAAATTAAACCGACAAGTAATGCAAGCGAGAAGTTAAAGATACTAGATGCTCCTAGTAACATCAGTGCAAAAACTACGATAATTACAGTTAGAACAGTGTTGATTGATCGCGTTAATGTTTGTCGAATAGAACTATTAACAATCTCATCAATCTGTTCCGGACGTGTAATTACTTTCATCTTATGAAGATTCTCACGCACACGGTCAAATGTAACGATTGTATCGTTAATTGAGTAACCGATAATTGTCAGAATCGCTGCGATAAATGTAACATCAACTTCGAATCTGAAGATACTGAAGAAAGCTATAATTAAAAATGCATCATGTAGTAACGAAAGTACAGATGTTAAACCCATTCTCCATTCAAATCGGAATGTTACATAGATGATGATACCGATCGAAGCAATGATTACAGATTTAATCGCATTTTTTGCTAATTCTTTACCAATTTCACTAGAAACAGTATTTACATTCGGCTCATGTCCGAATTTCTTATCAAAGTCAGATTTTAAATCTCTAATTTGATTTTTAGTCAAAGGATCTTTAAATTGAATTACAGCTGTTTTATTTGTATCAGAATTAACAATAATATTATCAGTTTCTAAATCTAAAGATTTTAATGAGGTTTTCACATCGTCGACTTTTATCACTTGATCGCTCTTCACATCTACACGTGATCCTGATTTAAAGTCAATGCCTAAATTTAATCCCATTAGCGCAATGATAATACTTCCGATAATAATTGAGGCTAATGATCCTGCAAGTAAAGGTTTCGCAAGTTTTACAAAATCAATACGGTCCCATCGAGTCTTCAGGTCATGTACATCGATGCCTTCAGAAAGGTGATGTCGCTGTTTACTATTCACGCCGAAGAAACTAAATTTCTTATCAAAGAATCCAGAGTTTACAGCAAGACCTAATAATATACGTGTAAAGAATACTTGTGTAATAAAGATCATTAAGATACCTAGTAATAGCATTGTCGCAAAACCTTTAACACTACTTGTTCCTAAGAAGAATAATACTAAAGCAGCAAGTACTGTCGTTAGGTTGGCATCGAGTATCGTTAAAAATGATGAACTAGATCCTTTTTTAAATGCCTGTTTTACGCTACGCCCAATCTTCAATTCATCTTTAATACGTTCATACATGATGATATTAGCATCAACGGCCATACCTACACCTAACACTAACGCTGCAATACCCGGTAACGTAAGTACACCATGAATCATATTAAATGCAATCATCGTTAACCAAATATAAGCAGATAAAGAGATGACAGCTAATATACCTGGTAGACGGTAATAAAAAATCATAAATAAGAAAATTAATCCTACTCCGACTGCAGATGCTAACATTGTATCATGTAACGCATCTTGACCAAACTGAGCACCAACAGAAGTTGAATAAACTTCTGTTAGTTTAACAGGTAGTGAACCTGAGTTTAATAAGTCAGCAATTTGTTTTGCACGTATTAATCCTTCTTCACCCTGGAATCCACCTGAAATCTCAACATTTTGCGAATTGATTTCCTGTGATACGCCGGCAGCACTCACATATTTCGGTTCTTTTCCAGCCTGTTCACGCTTAGCTTCTTTTTTATAGCTATCTTTACCTTCTTCAAAGTCCATCCAGATAACCATTATATTAGGGTTCTGTTTTGAAATCTTACGTGTAACATCAGCAAATTTTTTCGCTGATTTTAATTTTAAGGTAACAACAGGTGCATTGCTATTTTGATCAAATGCTTGTTTAGCACCACCTTGTACTAAATCTTTACCTGAAAGAAGTAATTTATCATTAGCGTCACGAATCGTAAGGTTCGCACTTGTAGATAAAATCTCTCGTGCTTCATTTTGATTTTTAACACCAGCAAGCTGAACACGAATTCTGTCATTATTTTCTATCTGAATTTTTGGTTCTGATACCCCTAAAACATTGACACGCGATTCAAGTGTCTTACTCGTCGCTTTAACGACTTCACTATCGATTTTGTCGTTTTTATCTAATTTATCTACTTTATAAAGTACTTCAAAACCACCTTGTAAATCTAATCCCAGATTTACTTTCTCCATAATACCTTTTACTGTTACACCCATTGAGCTAAACAAAAGTATTGTTAATAACAGTAACGCTATTAATCTGCTACGTTTTTTCACAGTTCCACCTCAAAACTCAAATTTAAAAACACATTTTACCAATGTAATAAATAATAACATAACCTCAACTTAAAACGATATTAAAGATGTGTAAAATTTGATAAATATATAAAAATATTTAATTTATTACGATTTTTTTGGCTAAAATTTTATGTAATTTTAATAGTCAATACCATTACTTAGCTTTTTTGATTGCCATCTTATCAAAAGTCATTTCTGTACCTTTGTTATTGACAATGATCGTTACAAAGTTTGCATCAACTGATTTCACAGTTCCTTGTAGCCCACCAATCGTTGCAACTTTGTCGCCTCTTTTTAAGTTTCTAAGTAGTTCCTGTTGTTCTTTTGTTCTTTTTTGCTGTGGTCTGATCATTAAAAAATATGCCACAAATAATAATACGATTAAAGGTAATATTTGTACGATAATTGCCTGCATTTCTGGTGTCATAATAGTCCTCCTAGAAGTTTTTTGGATTTTCAACATTTAAACCGTATGCTTCAAAGAATTCTTCCTTGAAATCAAGTAGACGATCATTACGAATTGCTTCTCTTACCTGTTCCATCATATTCAATAAGAAATGTAAATTATGGATTGTCGTTAAGCGAATTCCAAAAGTCTCATCAGCTTTAATTAAGTGACGAATATATGCTTTCGTATAATTTTTGCAAGTGTAACAATCACAATTTTCATCAAGTGGCGTATAATCACGTTCGTATTTCGCATTCTTTACGACAACGCGTCCTTTGCTTGTCATACATGTGCCATTACGTGCAATACGTGTTGGCAATACACAGTCAAACATATCAATACCACGAATTGCACCTTCAATGAGTGCATCAGGAGATCCAACGCCCATTAAATAACGTGGTTTATCAAATGGCATGAGTGGTGTCGTATGCTCTAACATTCTATACATGATTGGTTTAGGTTCTCCTACAGATAAACCACCAATCGCGTATCCCGGAAAATCTAATGAAACTAAATCTTTCGCAGATTGTGTACGTAAATCCTCATATTCTCCACCCTGGATAATACCGAATAATGCCTGATCATTTGGTCTTTGATGCGCTTCTAAACAGCGTTCAGCCCAGCGACTAGTCCTTTCGATACTCGCTTTTACATACTCATACGTAGCAGGCATTGGTGGACATTCATCAAATGCCATCATAATGTCTGATCCTAAATCATTTTGAATATGCATTGCTTTTTCAGGACTTAAGAATAATTTAGAACCATTTAAATGATGTCTGAAATGTACACCTTCTTCTTCAATCTTACGCATATCACTTAAACTAAATACTTGAAAGCCACCGCTATCTGTTAAGATGGGTCTATCCCAGTTCATAAATTTGTGTAATCCACCCGCTTCGCGAATGATATCACTCCCTGGTCGAAGCCATAAGTGGTATGTATTACTTAGAATAATTTTAGCGTTCATTGCTTTTAATTCTTCCGGACTCATCGTTTTTACTGTTGCTTGCGTTCCAACTGGCATAAACATCGGTGTTTCAAAAGAACCATGTGGTGTATGGACAATACCTAGTCGCGCTCCAGATTGTTTACAAGTTTTTATATGTTCATAAGTTACTGCTGGCATAAATGTTCTCCTTTTTAATAAATAAACATTGCATCTCCGAAACTAAAGAAGCGATATTCTTCTTTAACAGCTTCATGATAAGCATCTAATATAAATTCTCTTGTTGCTAAACTTGATACTAACATTACAAGTGTTGACTTAGGCAGATGGAAGTTTGTTATCATTGCATCTATCGCCTTAAATTTATAACCTGGATAGATGAAGATATCTGTCCATCCACTTTGTGCTTCAAAGTGACCATTTTCATCTGCAATCGTCTCTAGTGTTCGTGTTGAAGTAGTACCTACAGAGATAATGCGTTTGCCACTCGCTTTTGTACGATTTAACAATTGTGCAGTTTCTGTAGTCATCTCGTAGTATTCACTGTGCATATCATGATCTTCAATCGAATCCACACTTACTGGTCTGAATGTCCCTAGACCGACATGCAATGTGATATAAGCAATGTTAACGCCTTTTTCTTCTATTGCTGCTAATAATTCTTTTGTAAAGTGAAGACCAGCCGTAGGTGCTGCAGCTGAGCCAACAGCTTTTGCATACACTGTTTGATAACGATCCTGATCATCAAGTGTTTCCTTTATATAAGGTGGTAACGGCATTAAACCTAATTCATCAAGTCGTTCCTGTAAAATCCCATCATACTTAAGCTGCATGATACGACCACCTTGTTCAAGTATATCAACACATGTCGCAATAATCTTACCATCCCCAAAATATACTTCAGTTCCTTTTTGAACGCGCTTTGCGGGTTTAATCAAAACTTCCCAGCCATTATCGTGTTCAGTAAGCATCAACATTTCTATTTTGGCACCTGTATCACTTTTAACACCAAAAAGACGTGCCGGCATAACTTTCGTATCATTAAGAACAAGCGTATCACCTTCATTTAAATAATCAATTATAGATTTAAAATGTGTATGCGTGATCTCTCCAGTTACTTTGTTTAAAGCAAGTAATCGACTTGCTGTACGATCAAGCAAAGGCGTTTGTGCAATTAATTTTTCTGGTAGTGCAAAATCAAATTCATTTATATCCAACTTTATTTCCTCTTTTCATTATCAAACGGAATATTAAAATGTTCATAAGCAAGTGGTGTGGCTACACGACCCCGTTGTGTACGTTCTAAAAAGCCTTTTTGAATTAAATAAGGTTCATAAACATCTTCAAGTGTCATGCGTTCCTCACCGATGGACACTGCTATCGTATCCAGTCCAACCGGTCCACCGTTATATCTTTCAATGATAGCCATTAATATTTTATGATCGATATGATCTAATCCATACGCATCAACCTGTAATAAATTCAGTGCATTTGATGTGATTTCAAAATCAATATGACCATCATTTTTAACTTGTGCAAAATCACGTACACGACGTAACAATCGATTAGCGATACGTGGAGTACCACGGCTACGCATGGCCAGTTCTGTGACTGATGCATCATCAATTGCTACATCAAACACATCAGCTGTACGGCTCACAACTTGAGACAAATCATCAATAGAATAGTAATCAAGTCTTAAATGGACTCCGAAACGGTCACGTAAAGGTGCTGAAAGACTACCGGCACGCGTTGTCGCACCAATCAAAGTGAAAGGTGGTAATTCGATACGAATACTTCTTGCCTCTTCACCTTTACCTACCACGATGTCTAACATAAAGTCTTCCATAGCAGGATATAATACTTCTTCAACTACTCTACTTAAACGATGAATTTCATCGATAAAAAGCACATCTCCTGCATTTAAACTTGAAAGAATTGCTGCTAAATCTCCCGGACGTTCTATAGACGGTCCTGAAGTCGTCCTAATATTGACATCAAGTTCATTCGCTACAATTGTAGCAAGTGTTGTCTTACCTAAGCCGGGTGGACCATATAACAGCACATGGTCTAGTGATTCGTTACGCAATTTTGCTGCCTGAATAAATACATCCAGATTATGTTTAATCTTTTCCTGGCCAATATACTGAGAAAGTTTTGTCGGACGCAGACTTAATTCATCTTGCAGTTCCTCTGAGTTTAAAAGTGTATCATCTATAATTCTGTCATCCAATCATTTCAACTCCTTTATGAGACAAGCATTTGAAAAGCACGTTTGACATTTTCATCAACAGTTGCTAACTGTTCTTGTTTTAACACTTTTTCAACTTTTTGAAGCTCTCGTTTCGTATAACCTAATGCCTCAAGAGCAAGTAATGCTTCTTCGATAACTTCAGTCTTCTGATCATTGATTTCTTTAAATACTTCTGTCTCATCCGTAATAATCAATTTGCCTTTTAAATCGAGTATCATTTGTCGTGCTGTCTTCTTACCGATGCCAGGAAACTTAATTAAATAACTATCATTTTCACTTTCAATCGCATTTTTAATTTCTTTTGGTGAGCTTGATGCTAATATAGCTAAAGCAGACTTTGGACCTATACCAGTTACTTTATTTAACGATAAAAACAACTGTTTTTCTTCCATTGAATCGAAACCATATAGTGTATGTGCATCTTCACGCACAACCAGCTGCGTAAATAATTTAAAATCTTTATTGATATATTTTTGAAAGCGGTATGGATTTGGTACATGACATTCATATCCAATACCGTTTACACCAACAACTAGATGTGTCGGTAAAATCTCGTTTAATTGACCTTCTAAATAAGCGTACATCGTACCCTCCTATAAACTC
This sequence comes from Macrococcoides goetzii, assembly GCF_002742385.2. GTDB lineage: Bacteria > Bacillota > Bacilli > Staphylococcales > Staphylococcaceae > Macrococcoides > Macrococcoides goetzii. The sequence continues at coordinate 235,018 of NZ_MJBI02000001.1, read as the reverse complement.
ATACCAAGTAGCTGCACTTGATTAACATAATCAAGTGCTTCAATCTTTTCAATCAGTTCATTAATCGTTAAATCCATATTTGTAGCATTTAATGAAATTGTAATCGTCGCTTTATCTTTAATTGGAATCGTCTGGTGAATTGTTAACACCGAACCATTCTCACTTGCGATAAATTCTAATATACGACTTAACAAACCTACTTTATCATCTACCTGGACCATCATTGTAATGTTACGTTCTCGTGTTTTTTCATCTACTGGAAATATCGTATCTTTATATTTATAAAATGCACTTCTGGATAAATCATATGTTTTAACTGCATCAAATATTGATAGCTTTGGATTTTTATCAAGTAAATCTTTTATTAATAATGTTTTCTTTACTGATTCAGGCAATACATCTTCGCGAATTAAATAAAACTTTTTATTTTGATCCGTCATATCTCCACCTGCTACTCTACAAATTCAAACTCACCGCGCATAATTCGAACGATGTCTCCATTTTTACAGCCACGTTCACGTAATGCATCATCGATACCCATCGTACGCATTTGACGTGCGAAACGACGCACAGATGCATCACGTGTGAAGTCTGTCATCTTGAATAAACGTTCGATTGAGTTACCACTCACAACATAAGCACCATCATCTGCTCGTGTAATTTCAAAGTGATCTGCAGATTTTTCATGTTTATACATTACACGGTGAACTGCAGTATCTTCTTCATCAATATCATAATCAACATCTTTCGTTGCATCTAATAAGTCTGCTGCTCGATATAATAACGTATCTATGTTTTGGTAAGTTGCTGCGCTTAATTCAATAATTTCAACTTCATCACCAATTTTTTCTTTGAATTCTGCTAAATATTCATCCGCATTTGGCATATCCATCTTGTTTGCAACGACAATTTGTGGGCGTCGCGCTAATTTCTTATTATAGTTTTCTAACTCTTTATTGATAGTAACATAGTCTTCATAAGGATCTCTTCCATCAGTACGTCCCATATCAATAATATGAATAATAACGCGTGTACGTTCAACGTGTTTTAAGAATTGATGCCCTAATCCAACACCTTCAGAAGCACCTTCTATTAGACCAGGTAAATCAGCCATTACAAAACTACGGTTATCTTTTGTTTGTACAACACCTAAATTCGGTTTAATTGTCGTAAAATGATAAGCACCGATTTTCGGCTTTGCTTTCGAAACAATTGAAAGTAAGGTAGATTTCCCAACACTTGGATAACCAACTAAACCAACGTCGGCTAATAATTTAAGTTCTAAAGAAACTTCTAATTCTTCACCAGGTTCACCATTTTCACAGAAATCTGGTGCAGGGTTACTTGCTGATGCGAAACGTGAATTACCACGTCCACCGCGTCCACCTTTAGCGACTACTGCACTTTGTTCATGTAACACTAAATCTGCAATAATCTCTCCGGTTTCAGCATTTTTAACAATCGTGCCAGGTGGCACTTTTAATATTAAATCTTTTGCTCCTCTTCCATGCATGTTGCTTGTCTGACCGTTCTCACCTTTTTCAGCTTTGAACATACGTTGGAAACGGAAATCTAATAATGTACGTAACCCTTCATCTACCTGGAATATAATAGAAGCGCCTTTACCGCCATCTCCTCCAGCAGGACCACCTAATGGTACATACTTTTCACGACGATATGCAACGATACCGTTACCACCGTCACCTGCTTTTAAATTAATCTTGACCTGATCTATAAACATATAAACACCTCTTATTTTCTTATTTCTAATTTGTATTCAATAATTTCGTCATTCACAATTGTACAACTTGATAATACATCTGACGTGTCTTTAATATTGCCTGTTAATGCAAAAATACATTCAATCTCATCATCTGTTTCAAATAAACTTATTGTAACCAATGATTTAGTATCGACTCTATTTTTGTAATCCATAATACATGTTTGAATAAACGCTTTTAATATTTCATCATAATTGCCAATTGCACTGGTTAGAAGCTCAATTTCAAATGACCATTCAAATAAACGTTCATCTAATGTAGTATCAACGTAATACTGTATGGATTTGGGACAATTTAATTTTAAAAATTGTTGTTCATCTCTAAACTTTGCAATGATGTTTTTGGATAAACGCTCAGCTTTATCTTGTTGACCTAATGTAAAATAAGCATCTAACAACTGCAATTGGTTCGCTAAATCATGTTTAGTTTTCATATAAGTTTCAACATTATGCATTAAATCACCTGTTCATATTATATCATGGATTAAATAATTGTACGACTGAGGTAAACAAATGAAAAAAGAACTGAGACATGGTTATGTCTCAGTCCCTTATCATCTAATTATTTTGCTTCAGCGTATACTGAAACTTTCTTTTTGTCGCGTCCGAAACGTTCGAATTTAACAACGCCGTCGATTTTAGCGAATAAAGTATCATCGCCACCACGTCCAACGTTTTCACCTGGATAAATTTTAGTACCGCGTTGACGGTATAAAATAGAACCACCTGTCACGAATTGACCATCAGCACGTTTAGCACCTAAACGTTTTGATTCAGAGTCACGTCCGTTACGTGTAGAACCTACCCCTTTTTTCGATGCGAAGAATTGTAAGTTTAATTTTAACATGAGTTACACCTCACTTATAGTTTAGTTTAATATATTGTCCGTATTCAGCTTCAATCGTCTGTAATGACACGAGCATTGATTGAATAATCAGTTGTGCTTCTTTATTGTTAAGGTCAACGACCCTTGCAGTAAAGTAACCACCATCATCCGCATAATCAATGTCCGGTCGTTCATCTGTCAAACCAATCACTGCATTCATACTACCAAAGACGATAGCTGAAGCGCCTGCACAAACAAGATCTTGTCCGTGTGGTGCACTATCTGCATGTCCTTCCATAGTAAACTCAGTCACTTGACCTTCATCATTTACTAAGATAGTAACATTAATCATTACGCGTTAATCGCTTCAATAACTAATTTAGTGTAAGGTTGACGATGACCTTGTTTACGTTTGTAGTTTTTCTTTGGTTTGTATTTGAATACAGTGATTTTTTTACCGCGTCCGTGTTTTTCAACTTTCGCTGTAACAGTAGCACCTTCAACTACAGGTGAACCTACTTTAACTGAATCTCCACCAACCATTAATACTTGATCAAACGTGAATGTTGAACCAGCTTCTGCGTCTAATTTCTCAACCCAGATTTCTTGACCTTGTTCAACTTTTAATTGTTTTCCACCAGTTTCAATAATTGCAAACATACTTGCACCTCCTATTTTATTTAAGTCACGCCATCTTCAGGTGGATTGCTCACTTGAAACCTAAAGTTGTGCGGTTGTATGTAGCTTTTGAAACTACTCAACTTCAATATATTATCATTTTAATCATTCATCGTCAATCATTATTTCATATACTTATCAAGTAATTTTAGGATAAATGGAAAGACGACTAATATTAAAATGAAGTTGATTAGTAAGGACGGTAAAACATGTGTCCACAAAAATACAAAATAATTGATATGTGCTATTCCAAGAATTGCAAAAACAATATAATAAAAGTTTTCAAACAGAAAGATAAATCCTAAAAACAACACAATCATCATTTTTAAATCTTTATAAAAGACTTTAAATAATTGATCCATCAGAAGTATCGCAATAATAAAACCGAATAAATATATTCCATAGATTGTGCCAAAATAAATATCTGAAATAATACCAAATAACACACCTAGTATCAATGCTACTTTCGGATTTTTGTAAACAGTAATTATAAGTAGATACATAAATAATAGATGCGATTTAAAAAAATAATCAACATTCAATATAGAGATTGGCCAGATTGAATTGATTAATGAATCAATATAAAACAATATAAGCGCAATAAGCGGCATAATTACAAGCTGCATTATTCGCCACTTCCTTCTAATGAAATCACTTTAGGACTTTTTTTAGCAACATATACTTGTGTGAGTTCATTAATATCAGCCTGCGTCTCCACATATGCAATTTGACTCAATCCAAATTCATCATTTTCAACTTTCTTTACCTCTCCAATTAAGATACCTTTCGGGAATTGACCACCAAGACCACTAGTAACTATTTTTGTTCCTAGTTTTACTTTCACATTATTATTAATATCAGATAATACAAGTAAATTTTTACTTTCATCAAAATGATCAATCATTCCAAATATATCTTGACCTTCTTGCTGTAAAGTAACACTAATCTTACTAGATTTTATACTAGACGTGATTAATTCTACTTGTGAAGAATAACTGTTAACTTTCTTGATACGACCTACTAAGCCTTCAGTTGTAAGCACAGCCATATTTTCACGAATACCAGATGATTCACCTTTATTTACGATAAAAGTATTCATCCATTGATCTTGATTTCTAGCGATTATCGTAGAAATCACCGGATCATACTCTGAAATACTATCCGTTTTTAAAGCTTGTCTTAGTTCCTGATTTTCTTTCTCTAAACGATAATTATCAGCTTCTACTTGCGCGAAACCTTTTATCTTTTCTTTCAACTTCTTATTTTCTTCATTTGCATCCCACATATTAATGAGATTACCGAAATTACCTGTTACAAACAGTGCAGGATATGACACGATTCTTTGACCGATGGCAGTCGTATCTCCTACAAATGATTCAACTGTCGTCGTTTCTCTTTCTCTTAGCGAAAATCCAACTAGGACCATAAATATGATGAGTCCAAAAAGAAAGAAAACTAATTTATTTCTCTTATAAAAATTGGGCAAACTCAACACCTCATTAAAATGACTTTAATATATTATACGATACCATATTTTTGCTTTAACTTGAGTATTTTTTGAACATTTTCATCAATAATTTTCTCATCTATCTTACCGGATTTGACTTGTGATTTAATGAATTCTATCTGATAACGAATATCACCAATATCTGAACCAATCAATAAACATGTTTCCCCGGCATTTATTGCATTCATTAGTGCCTGCTCTCGAGAGTAATTTTTAACAACAGCACCCATAGCCAGATCGTCGGTAACTATGACACCTTTATAACCTAATTTTTGCTTGAGTATGTCTGTAACCATAGCTTTACTCATTGAACTTGGGGTGTTTGCATCAATTGACGGGAATAATATGTGGCTGACCATAATCATATCGATATCATCCTTAATCGCTGATTTAAATGGTTGTAACTCACTATCAAATAAACGTTTCTCTGTCAGATGACTTACCGGTAAAGATTCATGACTATCAGTAAAAGTATCGCCATGTCCCGGAAAGTGTTTCGCGCTTGTAATGACATTCTGATCATTAATGCCTCTATTAAAAGGTATGCCATACTTTATGACGTCCTGATAAGTCGTACCAAAACTACGATCACCGATTACTTTATTAGCAGGATTACTCCAAATATCTAAAGAAGGTGCAAAGTCTACATTGAATCCTAATACATTTAATTGTCTTCCAATGTATTCACCTTTGTCATAGGCAACGCGCGGATCACCACTGCTACGAATTTGAAATGCTGGTTCAATATTCTGCATGCCTGCGGGGAAACGATTCACACGTCCACCCTCCTGATCCACCGCTATAAACATTGGAATCCCTTTATTATGCTCGTAAATTGTTTGATTAAGCAGTCTCGTTTGTTCAGCTGTCTGAATATTTCGGGCAAATAAAATCACACCACCAATATTCAGCTGATTGTATTCTTCCAATACATTATTATATGTTGTGCCGTGAAACCCTAAAATAAATTGCTGGGCAATCTTTTGTTCTAATGTCATCTTACTCATTATATACGGCAAGAGCGAAACTTGATTAAGCGGTTTTATAGGCGGAGTACTGTGCTGTGACTTAAAATTATATTGTTGATTACATGATGATAATATGAGACAAACAATAGCTAAAAATAATATGCGGATCGGTTTATTAAAATAAAACAAAAAAACATCTCCATCCAGTAGAAATAATTGATGTTACTAGTTATACCGTATTTATTATAAACAAAAATATTTAAAAAACAAAATAAAGGTCTGGAAATAAATATTATCTCCAAACCTTTTATAATTGCTAAACTTTAATAAAAACTTTTATCTTTCATATCAACTGATTGCTGACGTTCACTTAGAGCATGATATAAATCATTTTCTGATTGAAATACAGATACTTTATTTTCACCAAATCGATACATGATAAAGTCACTGCCACGCTGACCAATCAAGTATTCATCATTATAACCCATTCGAGTTAATCCGGACACATCCATAAATTCCTGCTTATCCATAAAATTAAATGCATTCTTCACCTGAGATAATGGGATGTTTCTAAACAGCACATTATCTTCTAATGTATAAGTTGATGCATTTTGAACTGTTTCATTTACTGTTTGATTTTCCTCACCATTAAAAGGATTAGTGACAAAGATAAAATATATCATAACACCTATAACTACAAGTAGACTTAGCTTAATAAGTCTTCTAAATAACTTAAACATTGTATCCCCTTCTTTCTGATACAATCTTACCGTTAAAAAGAAATAGTTTCATCAGTCCTGGGATTGATTATAGCACATTACAATAAATTTAATAGCTTCATTATCAATCGTTTCGTAAAATGTATTTACTTCGTAAAATCCCATTCTTTCATATAGTTTAATACCTCTTATATTGAATGAAGCTACCGTTAACCGAAATATATGAACGTCATAAAGTCCATGATAATACTGGAACATAATGTTTAATAGCTGTTCACCCATTTTTTTACCGATCCATTTCGGATTTAATGCGAAACCAACATCTAAGATATCATCATCTTCAGGATATGTTTCATTGATTCGAGCGCTTTCACCATCACAGAAAAAACCAAATATTTCATCATTTTTATAGACAATATAATAATGACCATTCAAAAATGTTTCTATGACATATGGATCTTCTTCTATGTTATAAAATTCATATCCTTTGCCAAAATCCCATCTGCTTATTTCTTCTGCAGCAGTTCGATGCATCGGAATAATGTTATACATATTTACACCTCGATTATTTCACACCTGATTGCAATGCATACATTTTAGCATATGTGTCGCCTTTTTCGACTAATATATCATGTGTGCCGCGTTCGATGATTTCCCCTTTATCCAGAACAATAATTTCATCTGCATGTTTAATGGTAGATAATCGGTGTGCAATAATAAATGTCGTTCGACCTTCTTTTAAGACGTCCATCGCTTGCTGTATGACAGATTCTGTTTCTGAATCAATACTCGCTGTCGCCTCATCTAATATTAATATTTTAGGATTGAACGCCAGCGCCCTTGCAAATGATATTAACTGGCGTTGACCACTCGAAAGCGTTGAGCCACGTTCTACTACTTCAGTGTCGATTCCATTTTCTAGTGACTGTAACACTCTGTATCCACCCACGCGCTCCAGTGCATCAATCGCCATCTCTCGAGTAATTTTAGGATCATTTAAAGTGATGTTTGAAAGAATCGTTCCAGAATAAAGATACGGATCCTGCAATACAATACCCATAAATTGACGCATTGATTGTTTAGTAACAGTCGTAGTATCAATACCATCAATTGTAATGCGACCAGTTGTCGGATCATAAAATCTGAAAAGAAGATTCATAATTGAACTTTTACCAGAACCGGTATGACCAACGAGACCAATCGTCTCACCAGGTAAAGCATCGATATTAATATTTCTTAATACAAGTTCGTCAGGTTTATATCCAAATGATACATCCTCAAATTTCACATGACCAGCACAACCCGTCATTATTTTATCTTCCTGAACTTCTGTTGTTTCATCCATCATTTCAAAAACACGATTACTTGAAACACGTGCCTGCTCTAAAACACTGAGTTGATTAACCATATTGAACATTGGATTAAATAGACGTGTTAAATAATCAACCAATATATACATCATACCAGCAGTAAGCGTTGCTTCATCACTTAAGAATGTTTGTCCGAAGATGTAGATCATCACTAAAAATACGAATGAACGAATCGTACCCATAAGGTTATGACTCGTAAAAGAATCAAGTTGAATAATCTTGCTGTAATTCTTTAGATACTCTTCATTTAACTGATTAAATTCCTGTTGAATCTTTTCTTCCTGATTAAATGCTTGAATAATCGTCATACCATTTATCGATTCATTTAACATGGCATTCATATCACTATTACGTTCTCGAACAATATTATTATATTTATCACTGATTTTTCGGTATATTAATAACCAGCCAAATAATAGTGGCACTACAATAAGTGCCAGTAATCCAACTTTAACATTAAAGTAAAATATTACTGCAATAATTCCGACGATATTTGTAATACCAGCAATATATGTTGGAAGCATCACTGTGAACAACTCTAATATTGTCTGTGTGTCATTGGTGATACGTGCTACAACTTTTCCAGCTGGTAAATTATCAAAAAACTTAATCGGAAGTTTCTGTATATGACTGAATAAGTTTGTTCTTAAGTGTTTGATAACATTTGAACCCGCTGTCTGGAAATAGATTGTCTGATAATAACTTAATATCGCATAGATAATTGCAATGATGAAATATACTGCTAACAATAAAAATATCGGCTGCATATTAATAATACCTTCTGTTGCCGTCTTGATATGGTGATCGATAATATACATCCCGATGACAGGACCAATAAGCTCCATAATGACAGCAAAGAATAATATGATAAAACCAATGATAAATAAAGTTTTCTCTTTCTTGGCCTCTAAATATAAACGTTTAGTAGTCGACATTTAAGAGACACCTCCTAACTGTTGACGATCGAATTGCGACTTGTACCAGCCATTATTCGTAATCAGTGCTTCATGAGTACCACGCTCAATAATTTTTCCGCGATCTAATACCACAATTAAATCTGCGTGCTGTACAGCTGAAAGTCGATGCGTTGATATAATCGTCGTCTTTCCGCTTCTTGAAGCCTGAATATTTGCTATGATCGCTGTCTCCGTTTTTGCATCTACAGCACTTAATGAATCATCTAATATTAATATATCTGGATTTTTTATCATCGCACGGGCAATAGAAATACGTTGTTTTTGTCCACCTGAAATTGCGATTCCTTTTTCTCCAACGAGCGTTTCTAACCCTTGAGGCAATCTTTCAACATCTTTTGTAAAGTTTGCAAGACGAATTGCTTCTGCAATTTCTGCGTCAGTCGCATCCTCCTTACCAAACTTAATATTTTCTTTTACTGTTCTCGAGAATAATATATTTTCCTGAGAAACATAGCCTATCTTATTACGAACTTCATACTTGGATAAATCTTTCACGCTTAAATTACCAATAGAAATGTTCCCTGCTCCCATCGGATATTCTTTTAAAATCTGCTTGATTAAAGTCGTCTTACCACTTCCCGTTGGACCGACAATACCTAATGTTTCGCCTAGCTTAATCTCTATATCGATATCCTTTAAATTCTCTTCTTCACTAGATGGGTACTGGAAAGTTACAGCATCAAAGGAGACGTGATGATCCTTTGGAATTGAAGCGTCGATCGGATCTTCCATGACATCTTGAGTATTTAATGTATCCATTACACGGTCTAATGATGCATTACCACGTTGCATAATATTAAATAATAATCCAATTGCAAACATCGGCCACACAAGCATATTTAAATAAACAATAAATGCGATTAAATCACCTACTGTAATCTCACCTTGATTAACAAGGTAACTCCCATAACCAAGACCTATCATAAAACTTAATGATGTAACAATTATCGTAATCGGTTTGAATAGAGCATCCAATTTTTCTACATGAATGAATTTGTTAACCACATCAGTCGTCATATGTTTAAAATGAATATCTAAATGATCTTCCTGTGCAAAAGCACGTGTTACCCTGACCCCTTCTATCGACTCCAACACACTGTCATTCATGTCACCGAATGCATCCTGACTCACAGTGTAACGTTCATGAATCATTTTACCGAGACGCTGTTCAATGTATGCTAAAAATGGTAAAGGAATAAGCGCTGCTAACGTCAATTTCCATGAAATCGCAAAAGCCATCATCGCAATAATCGTTACCATATATGTTGTACTATCGATTAATGTCAAAATACCAAAACCGACTGTTTGACGAATGGCACTCAAATCATTTGTAGCCTTTGCCATAAGGTCACCAGTTCTATTCTTTTCGTAAAAACTCGGACTCATCGTTAAAAACTTTGCCATAATTTTCTTGCGCATAATACTTTCCAGCAATTGTGAACCATTAAACAAAAGATATCGCCATAAGTAATTGATGAAATAACTCAACACAAGCGTCACAGTAAATACGACTAATATCCATTTAAAAGTATCTTGTGTTAACGTTTTTAAGTTGACGTAATCAATCGTTTTTCCAATTAGCCAAGGCGGAATGATCTCTGTAACATTCGCACAAAGGAGTAAGATTACCGCAAAAACATATCTCTTTTTTTCCTGCTTGAAAAACCATCCTAACTTAAATAAAACATCTAACATGTGTCACACTCCTTGTTCACTCATAAAAAAATACACATACTCATATGATGAGCATGTGCACATTTTTAGAGTGGGATTAACTCCCACAGACAATCAAAAAAATACATAATCATTTCAATATTAATATCGTCGAAAAGATTATCGTGCTATTTTTGATTCGTATGCAGGAGGAAAATATAAAATTGATGATAAATAAACATACTGTCGTCTAACGTTGTTCATTGTATTTTCCTCCTTTCTTTATTAGTTGTTTTAATCATAAATTAATCTTCTGAAAATTTCAATAGTTCATACAAATAAATTTCGTTTTACGAACAAAATTAACAATAAATTTACAAATTCTAATAATCCGCCTGATAAAATATATCATATTTCTTCCGGTCAACCTGTAACAAACGCTTTAAATCTTTATATAGCTGATCGATATATTCAAAGTAAATATAGCCATAGTCGTAACTCCCAAAAAATGGTCCGTAATACACCGGTAAAGCTTTAGGTGCAACATTAGCATTCATTCGTATGGCATTGACCTTAAACATGAGATTCGTAAGATCATCCTCTGCAATCTCAATACTACATGGATTATCCAGGTTATATTTGATATCAAAGTATCCGTGTAACGCGTTAAATTTTCTAAAATAAGAGAATTCAATCATTTCTTCAGTAGATTTATCTTTTAAGTAGATATACATATCCAGACCCATTATAATTGTCCCCTTTCTTTAATACTGACAAAAGTGCCATCTCCGATAATAATATGATCCAGTAAATCAATGCCGACGAGTTCTCCGACACTTACGAGTCTTCGTGTCGCTTCAATATCTTCATAACTCGGTTCTGCACAACCTGATGGATGATTATGAACTGCAATGATATTCGCCGCACTTCTTTTAATGGCTTCTCGAAATATTTCACGCGGATGAACGATGGATGCATTTAATGATCCGATAAAGATTGTATGCTCATGTATGACGTAATTCTTTGTATTTAACATCAATACTATAAAATGCTCCTGAGTAAAATATCGCATGCGTTCCATCAATAAATCTGCTACACATTGAGGTGAGTTAATCTTAATCCTCTGTTCCAAAGAATGTGTATGCATACGCTGTGCCAGTTCTATTACAGCAAGCATTGTTGCTGCTTTTTTGTCACCGATACCTTTAACTTGTGTAAGTTCCTGCAGGGTTAAATATCTCAAATCCTTTATGTTATCTATTTGATTTAATAAATTTTCTGAAACTTGATATACAGATTCGTCACGTACACCACTGCCGATAATCAATGATAACAGTTCCTGGTTTGTTAACTTATCAGCACCATAGACCATTAGTCGTTCTCTAGGTTTATCAATATCTAAGGGAATATCAATCATCAGACAAATCCTCCAAAATATAATATTTTGATTTGTTCATATAATAGGAGTACAACAAAAAATGATGTCGTTATAAAAGGGACAAGCGGTACTTTTTTAAGTCCTGTCTTATAACTTAAAAAGATGATGCAGCTTAGACCTCCGATTAAATATGTAATAAAAAATAACGATATAAAAAATGGAATAGGTAAAAATAGAAGGAGTATTGAAAATAATTTAATATCTCCATATCCAATACACTTTGAGAGAAAGAAAAATAAATGAAGTAGTATAAAAATTAGTAGTTTATATAGAATAACATCATAGGAAAAATATATTTGATAGATTAACATGTCTTTTAAATAAATTAGCATTAACGTAAAAAATAATAAAATGAGCATTATATTAGGTATTTTTAAATGTTCAGTATCATATATTGATAATGGAATAAGCACAATAGCAATTGTAGTTAATAAATCAATATTGAATTGCTGATTCATACTTAAATGAACAAGCGCCAGTCCAGTTAATATTTCGCAAATTACATATTTAATTGATAGTTTACAATTGCAGTATCTGCACCGACCCCAATTCAATAAGAATGAAAATACAGGTATTAAATCCATCCATGCAAGATTGTGATGACATTGGTCACACCTTGATTTCCGAAACAAACGATGCGTTTCATAAGTCAGACAAAGCATAAATGAACCAATGCATGACCCTAAAGTAAACCAAATGATTATATAAAACTTGTATCCACTTTCTTCTCCTCCTTTCATATATGTCACGACTAATATAGAACAAAAATAAATTGTTGTAAAAATGCAGCAATTTAATAATTGCATTAATTTTTATACAAATAATAAAGTAAAAAGCTTCAAAATTAAAATTCTGCAGAAAATAAATACAGAATTTTAATTTTGAAGCAAATATTAATTCTAGAAAAAATAAGTATATACAATTAAACTTGACAGACAGATTACAGCCCAAATCAATGAAATCTTCCAGACAAATTTTAACCATTTTGAATACGGTATACCAGCTACTGCAAGTAATCCCATCAAAGAAGCGGAAGTAGGAATAATGTTATTGCTGATTGCATCACCATATTGAAAAGCAAGAACTGCAACCTGACGATTAATACCAAGTAAATCACTGATTGGTACCATAATCGGCATTGTAGTCATTGCCTGACCTGATCCAGAAGGAATAAAGAAATTTAATACTAACTGTGTTATGAACATCGCTATAACTGAAAATGCTGTCGGAAGATGATCAATAAAATCAGTCATATAGAATACGATTGTATCGATAATTTTACCTGACGTCAGAACAACGACAATTGCTTTTGCAAATCCTACGATAATTGCACCAAATAAAATATCTTTCATTCCTTCAAGTAATGCATCAAATGTACCGTTTAAACCCAATCCTCCGATGAGGCCAGCAACAATTCCCATCAATAAGAAGTTTGCACTCATTTGTGACAAGAACCATTCATATTTAAAAATACCATATACATTAATAATAATCGTTATTGTAAGCAATATTAATATCATCGCATGTCGCTTTCTAAATGAATCAAACTTAGTATTTAAAACATCCTCACTCATTGTACTACGTGCTTCAACATTAATATTACTTAACAAACTTTTTCCTGGATCATTTTTTACTTTTCTTGCATATAACATCACATATGCAATCCCCGAAATAAGGACAAGTAAATATACTACTGTTCTAAAACCCCAACCAGAAAATAATTTTACTTCTGCTATCTTCTGTGCGATTCCTACTGTGAAAGGGTTTATCATGCCTCCCAGGAATCCAATCCCAGCACCAAGTGCAATCATACTCGCTCCCACCATCGCATCATAACCAAGCGCTGTCGCAAGTGCGATTCCTATCGGTACAAAAATTATCGTTTCTTCACTCAGCCCAATTGAAAATCCTAATATACTAAAAATAATCATAGTTATTGGAATCAACCATTTACCATGTTTTCCAATTCGGTTCATCAAAGAATTAACACCTGTTGTAATAGCATCTGTGCGATGAATAACACCAAATGCGCCTCCAACGATAAAGATGTAAAAAATAATTTCCGCGCCTTCAATCAATCCTTGTGGAACAGCTCTAAATATCTCGATTGGCTGTACTGGAGATTGTGCCACTTCATGATATGACCCATTTACGACAATATTTTGTTTATCTACGACTTTTCTATCAAATTCACCTGCAGGTATAATATATGTCAGTACTGCAGCGACACAGACAATCAATAATAATAAAAAATATGTATGGGGCATTTTCAACTTTTTTTCCATATAAATTCCTCCTTTAGAATATCATTCCCTAATTTTCTGAAATTTCTGCATAAAAAAACAAAGAATCTAAAATTAGATTCTTTGTTAAAATATTTATCCATTATTTTTCAATTTATCTTTTACCGCACTGATAAAATATAAACTTCCTGTAACAAGCAATAAGTCTCCATCGTACGATTTAATAAAATCTGCATTGTCTTTAATTTTAACTTTCTTTTCATGCTCTACATTCTCATATATTGTATCAACCGGTAATGCTTTCGGGAAATCAAATGCTGTCACGTAAAATGTATCGGCAATTGATTCCAGCGCTTGTAGCATCTTGCCGATGGGTTTCCCATCAATTGCTGAGAATAACACATCGATACGTCGATCAGAATAATATGTTTTCATCGTATCTACTAATACATCAATAGATTCCTTGTTATGCGCTCCATCAAGAATAATCGTTGGATTCTCCTGAACAGTTTCAATACGACCAGTCCATGTTGTATTTTCAATCGCATCGATCATTTTATTGAAATTAAGCATAATCATTCCTCGATCAAACATTTCTAATAATGTCGCAATCGCAAGTGAAGCATTTTCCTGTTGATGTGTTCCAATCATCTTCAATTCAATATTTTCTAGTTCATAATCTTTATATCTGAACGTAAATTCCTTACCGTTTGAAATACATTGAATATCTCTTTCAAGCTTAATACCTTTTACATGCTTCTCTTCTACGACTGAATTTAAATATGCTTTTGCTTCGTCGTTTTTAACTGCATATACAAATGGTACGCCGGCCTTAATTACACCAGACTTCTCTTTAGCAATATCAAGATAAGAATCTCCGATAATATTAGTATGATCCAAACCAATACTTGTTAAGATGGTCATGATAGGCATAAATACATTCGTCGAATCATTCTTTGCTCCGAGACCAGCTTCTACAATCACGAAATCAACAGGATGAATTTGACCAAAATAAACAAACATCATCATCGTTATGATTTCAAATTCCGTAGCGACTCCTAAATCCGTTTCGGCGTCAAGCATTTCACTCACCGGTTTTACGATACTTACCAGTTCAACGATTTCATCATTCGTAATCGGCAAACCAT
This sequence comes from Macrococcoides goetzii, assembly GCF_002742385.2. GTDB lineage: Bacteria > Bacillota > Bacilli > Staphylococcales > Staphylococcaceae > Macrococcoides > Macrococcoides goetzii. Next base: position 219,711 of record NZ_MJBI02000001.1, on the reverse strand, counting down.
TAAGACTGATACGTTCATTGAAAGTTTCAATATAAGGTGATGTAAAAGTTCCTACCGAATAGTTATTTTCAATTAATGCGTTCTTTAAATAACTTACGGTTGAACCTTTACCATTTGTACCTACTACATGAATCCCATTAATATTTCTCTCTGGATGATCTAATCGGTCAAGCATCCATTCCATACGTTTAATGCCCGGCTTAATACCAAATTTATAACGTTCATGGATCCAATATAAGCTCTCTAAATAATTCATATGATTACTTCCTGTTCAATTGATTTAATCGTGCTTGAACACTTTCATATTTTTCTGTATAAAGTGCTAGTTTTTCTTTTTCTTCGTTTATTATTTTCTCAGGTGCTTTTGAAACGAACTTTTCATTACTTAACTTTTTATTTACACGATCTAACTCAGAAGCCCATTTCTTTAACTCTTTCTCTAATCGTTCAATTTCTTTGTCCATGTCAATTAAACCTTCTAATGGTAAGATAACCAATCCACCTGTTACAGCTGTAGTCATCACTTCTTCAGGCATATCAACTTCAGTGCTGATTGTTAATTCACTTGGATTACAGAAACGCATGATAAATGGTCTTTCTGCTTCAAGTCGTTCAGTCGTTGTCTGATTATTCGTTTTAATCATCATCGGAATCTGCTTACTCATTGGTGTATTTACTTCATTACGTGTATTTCTAACTGCACGAATGATTTCCATAAGTTGTTCCATAGATTTCTTGCTCTCAATATTCGAAAGCTCAGGACGCACTTCCGGCCAGCTCGCTGTAACGATCGAATCACCTTCAACCGGTAAGTTCTGCCAGATGCTTTCTGTAACGAAAGGCATAAACGGATGCATCATTCGCATAATTGAATCTAAAGTATATGCTAAAATTGAACGCGTCATTTGTTTTGCTTCTTCATCTTCACCGTTCATCGGTATTTTACTCATTTCAATATACCAGTCACAGAATTCGTCCCAGATGAAATTATATAGTACTCGACCAACTTCACCAAATTCATACTTATCTGCTAAACGTGTTACTTCTTCTATCGTTTCATTTAGACGTGTTAAAATCCATTCATCCGCAAGTGATTTTTTTCCATCTAATTTAATATCGCTCGCTTTAAAATCTTCTCCGATGTTCATAATACTGAATCGAGAAGCATTCCATATTTTATTGATAAAGTTCCAAGTTGCTTCAATCTTTTCTGTAGAATAACGTAAATCCTGACCAGGAGTTGATCCCGTTGCTAAGAAGTAGCGTAAGCTATCAGCACCATATTGTTCAATAACATCCATCGGATCTACACCGTTGCCTAATGATTTACTCATTTTACGGCCATCTTCGGCACGTACCAGTCCATGAATCAATACTTCATTAAAAGGTTTCGTCTCTGTAAATTCAATACCCTGGAAGATCATACGAGCAACCCAGAAGAAGATAATATCATATCCTGTAACAAGCACATTCGTCGGATAGAAACGTTTGAAATCTTCTGCATCCACATTTGGCCAGCCAAGCGTAGAGAAAGGCCAAAGCGCACTTGAGAACCAAGTATCCAGCACATCTTCATCCTGTGTCCAGTTTTCAATATCAGCAGGTGCTTCTTTACCGACATAGATTTCTCCTGTTTCATTATGGTACCATGCAGGAATTTGATGTCCCCACCAGAGCTGACGAGAGATTGTCCAGTCGTGAATATTCTCCATCCATCGGTTAAATGTGCCTTCAAAACGTGGCGGAACAAATTCAATTTTTTCATCAGTCTTTTGAAAATCTAATGATTGCTCTGCTAAAGGAGCCATTTTTACGAACCATTGTTTTGAAAGATAAGGTTCTACAATCGCGCCGCTTCTTTCACTATGACCAACCTGATGCATATGTTTCTCAATTTTAATCATCAGACCAGCATCCTGTAAGTCTTGCACAAGCGCCTTACGACATTCAAAGCGGTCCAGACCAGCATATTTGCCAGCTAATTCGTTCATCGTACCGTCTTCATTCATTACATTGATGCGTTCAAGATTATGACGATTACCGATTTCAAAGTCATTTGGATCATGCGCTGGAGTAACTTTCATTGCACCACTACCAAAATCCATCTCTACATAATCATCACCTAAAATAGGTAACTCACGTTCAACGATTGGCAAGATAACTGTTTTACCGATTATATCTTTATATCGTTCATCTTCTGGATGTACAACAACAGCAGTATCACCTAGTAATGTTTCAGGACGTGTTGTTGCAATTTCAATAAATCCTTCACCTTCTGCATATGGATATTTAATATGATAGAATGCGCCTTCAACTTCCTCATGTATAACTTCGATATCACTTAATGCAGTTCGCGCTGCCGGATCCCAGTTAATAATACGCTCGCCACGGTAAATTAAACCTTTATCATACATTTTAACGAATACTTCTTTAACCGCTTCACTTAATCCTTCATCTAAGGTGAATCGTTCACGAGAATAATCTAGCCCTAAGCCAAGTTTCGCCCATTGGTCACGAATAAAACCTGCATATTCTTCTTTCCAATCCATCGTATGTTCTAAAAATTTTGTACGACCAATATCATGACGTGAAATACCATCTTCACGTAACTTCTCTTCAACTTTGGCTTGTGTCGCAATACCGGCATGATCCATACCAGGCAAGTACAATGTATTATAACCTTGCATGCGTTTTATACGCGTAATAATATCTTGTAAAGTTGTATCCCATGCATGTCCAATATGCAATTTACCTGTAACATTCGGTGGCGGAATCACTATAGTAAATGGCTTCTTATGATCGTCCTCTGTCGCTTTAAATAAACCTTTATCTAACCATTCCTGATATCGTCCTTGCTCTACTTGTTGTGGATTGTATTTTGTATCCATAGTCATTCCTCCAATATTAATATTCCAAAATCTCCTGAAAAAAAATCCCGTCCTATAACAATAGGACGGGATAACCGTGGTACCACCTAAATTCAGCTTACGCTGCACTCATATCGATTAACGCTCTCACACGTGTACTTCTACTTAGTTTCAAAGTACATTTTATGTCAGGCTACCTTCATTAAATTTCAATATGCATTTCCACCAGCCATGCACTCTCTTGGATATCCGTCTAACTACTCTTCCTGTAGGAATATTTAGTTAAACATATTGTATAAGATTATCATTTAACTGTCAATCAGCATTGTCTATATCACTATTCAGTCTATGCGTTAAATACCAGGACATTATTGGCGCTACAATTAATAAAATAAGAAAGATCCTAAAAATATGATAGCTTGATATCATTGCAACATTTGCCCCTGTCTCAAGTGCGACTACAATTATCTGTGCCATCCCACCTGGCGCTACACTTAAGAATACATCGTTAAAATTATGATCCGTAAAAATATTGATAACGATACTCAAAATAATAGCACAAATGATAAGCAGTATATTTTGTACAAAAATCCCTATAAACAATCTTTTATTTATCTGACTAGATAAATCATACATTTGCAATCCAATACGTACACCAAACAATAATTGTGCAAAGTTTATCAATGGCATTGGAACAGTAAAATTTAATCCTGTACTTAAATTCCAGATTAAGATGGCAAATGTCGGACCTAACATATCTGGCACAGGGAAATGAATAAGCTTTAAAATATATATACCTGCCGCAATCATCGCAACTATCATTACTATCTGATCAAGCGTTAACACTTCAAATACTTGCTTTGCTTTGTTACTTTGATAATGCGCGTGATTGTCTGAAGTCATACTAGAAATAAACGGTACAATCATAATTACGAACAATAAACGAGACGTTTGAGCAAGCGTCACAACTAAGATGTTGGCATTTTTATTTTCTTCTGCCATTACGATCATTTGATTTAATGCACCAGGAATAGATGCCAGTAAAGCTGTTTCAGTTGTACACTTCACGATGCGTTTAAATAAAAATGAAATAACAACAGCACAAAAAATAATCATTACACTTAAAAATATGACAGACCAGAAATCATTAGCAATATCTACAAAAATTTCTTTCGTAAAAGACACACCAATTTGCGCGCCAAGAATATATAATCCGATATCACCAAGCCACTTTGGCCACCTATATGTTAATGCGGTAAATTTCCTGAGAATTATCGTAGCTAAAATCGGACCAAATAACCATGGTAGTATCATACCTATCTGATTTAATATGAAGCTAAAAGTGATACTGATTAAAAATAATAATAAATAACTCATAAAGACACTTCCATCTAATTAATCATATCTTCAAACACTTACTATTAATAAACTCTTATTACTACTAATATATATATAACAATAAATTTTTACATATAAATTGCTTATAACGCAAAAAAACAGGACTCATATCGAGTCCTATTAATTAATTATATTAAGCAGCTAAGTCAAAGTTTGTGATTGTTGCAAGATCAAACTTTTTGATTGAAGCTTCTTCAGTTGTTGCATCTTCAGTAGTTTCTACTTCTTCAGTTGTAGCTTCTTCTGTAGTTGCTTTTTCTTCAGTAGTTGTTTCTGTATCTGTTTTGTCTTTATCATCATTATCGTTGTTGCATAGGTTCATTAATAATGGAATTGCAATTAATAATAATAATAATGGAATTAACCATGCCCATGGGCTTTTCTTCTTAGGTTCACGTTCGATGTGATCATGACGTACACGGTCACGTTCTTCAACTACGACTTTATCATGATGTTCACCTTCACGAACTTTACGGCCATCTTTGTAAGTGTCGCCGTCTGCTTGATGCGTAACGTGCGTTTTTTTACGATCAGTTTCTGAATTATAAATTACATCTCTGTCTTGATTATTTCTGTTGTTATCGTTTCTATTGTTTGACATGATAACTACCTCCACAATTTGTTTTTATGTAATTGAAAATTAATTACATAAGTAAGATAACCTTAAAAACATAGTTATAAACATCTTTGTTCGAAAATATTCAAAAAAATGTTGAAAACCCTTTAATATCAATGCATAAAACGATAATATTTTATCATTTTTAATTTATAGAAGGCAGTGTCCGAAAGAAATTTTCAATATATTCAATAAAATATGTTGTACTATATTCTTTCAAATTACAATAATAATAAAAAAGGAACAATAATCAAATACAATCGATTATTGTTCCTTTTCAAAAATATTTATATTTAATTTTTTATTTTTTTACTTTAGATAATGACATATCAAATGCATTTAACGTCTTATCAATATCTTCGCTAGTATGTTGTGTAGACATAAACATCCCCTCAAATTGTGAAGGCGGTAAGAACACACCATTATTCGCCATTTCTTTATACATTGCGGCAAATAGTTTTAAATCTGATTTAGAAGCAACTTCAAAGTTTTTTACTTTCTCTTCATTCAAGAAATAACCAATCATACTGCCTGCTCTATTAACAGTAATCGGCACGTTATGTTTATTAAATACTTCATACAATCCTTTTTCTAACTGATCACCTAATTGATTAAAGTGCACATAGCTCTCCTTAGTTAATTGGCTTAAAGTATAATATCCACCTGTCATAGCTAAGGGATTACCGCTTAACGTTCCCGCCTGATAAATACTACCGGCTGGTGCGATGTTCTCCATAATTTCACGTTTACCACCAAAAGCCCCAACAGGCAGTCCTCCACCTATAACTTTTCCAAGACACGTTAAATCAGGTGTCACACCAAAGTATCCTTGTGCACAATTATAATCTACTCTAAACCCTGTCATCACTTCATCAAAGATAAGTAATGCACCGTATTGTGTCGTAATATCACGTAAGCCTTGTAAGAACCCTTCGACTGGTGGCACGACGCCCATATTCCCTGCAACAGGTTCTACGATAATACAAGCAATATCATCACCATACTTCTCAAAAGCAAGTTGAACTGCGTCCAGGTCATTATAATGGACTGTAATCGTGTTCTCAGCAGTTCCTTTAGGCACACCTGGTGAGTCAGGTAATCCAAGCGTTGCTACACCAGAACCTGCTTTAATCAATAATGAATCACTATGTCCGTGATAACATCCGATAAACTTTAATATTTTATTTTTTCCGGTATATCCGCGTGCTAAACGCAAAGCAGCAAGTGTTGCTTCTGTCCCACTTGATACCATACGAACCATCTCAACTGACGGCACACGTTCAATCACAAGTTTTGCCATTTCATTTTCCAGTGTTGTAGGTGCCCCAAAACTACTACCTTTCAAGATAGCTTTTTGAAGTTCATCCGTAACTTTTTCATCAGCATGACCTAAAATTAACGGTCCCCAGCTTAATACATAATCGATATATTCATTGCCGTCGATATCATATATTTTTGAACCTTTACCGTGATCCATAAATATTGGATCCATATCTACACTTTTAAATGCACGAACTGGGCTGTTAACACCTCCAGGCATTAGTTCTACAGCTGACTTGAATGCATCATGTGATTTATTAAAATTCATATTAGTATTCTCCTTTATCGATGTAATTACAAATGTCTTTCGCAAAATAAGTAATAATCATATCTGCACCAGCACGTTTCATTGAAAGCATCTGTTCCATTACAACGCGTTCTTCATCTATCCAGCCATTTGCTGCAGCAGCTTTTGTCATTGAATATTCTCCGCTGACATTATATGCAACAATCGGAAGATTACTATTATTACGTACATCACGAATAATATCTAAATAACTTAAAGCTGGTTTAACAATCATCATGTCGCAACCTTCTTTTTCATCACTTTGTAGCTCACGTAGTGCTTCAAGACGATTTGCCGGATCCATTTGATATGTCTTTCTATCACCATGGCTTGGCGCACTCTCAGCTGCATCACGGAATGGACCGTAAAATGCTGACGCATATTTAATACCGTAGCTCATAATCGGAATATTAATAAAGCCAGCTTCATCTAAACCTTTACGAATTTCTGCAACGAATCCATCCATCATATTACTTGGTGCAATGATATCTGCACCTGCTTTCGCTTGAGATACTGCTGTCTTAACAAGAAGTGGTAATGTTTCATCATTGATGACGTCATGTGTATGATCATCTAGCACACCACAATGACCATGGTCTGTATATTCACATAAACAAGTATCCGCTAATACGAGTAAATCCGGATATAGTGATTTCGCTAAACGCGTTGCTTTCTGAATTACACCATCATCATCAAATGCACCTGTTCCACATTCATCTTTATGATTCGGGATACCAAAGAACATAATTGCACGAATACCTGAATCATATGCATTTTTTATTTCTTCTTCAACAATATTTAAACTCCATTGATAAATACCTGGCATTGATGCAATTTCATTTTTTACATCGTCTTTTTCTACGACGAATATTGGATAGATTAGATCTCTTTTCGCAATACTCGTTTCTCTTACCATGTTTCGCATATTAATTGAAGAACGTAATCGTCTATGTCTATCAAAATTCATTATAATCCACCTTTTCTGTTATTTTCTATATTCAATATAGTATCAATCATACTCTTCTTCGTTTCTATCTGACTTACATAATGCTCAATATTTAATTGATTTAATGCACTGCTCGTAACATGGCCAATCGCCATAACAGATATATGCTGTTCTAATTTCTGCTTACCAAACGCTTTGACACTTGATGGCGACATGAATGTTATCCAGTCTACCTTGCCTGTTTTTATCAATTGTAATGCTAAATTTATATTTTTATCATTTTTTACAGGTCTATATAAATCAATTCTATCGACATCTGCCAAAGATTTCAATGCATCAAACATTTTCGGTCTCGCTTCTGTTGAAATAGGTAAACACACTGTGCTGTGATTAAATAAATTACCCATTTCATCGATGAAACTTTCCTGATTAAATTGAGACGGCATAAATGCTACTTTATGATTGTAATGTTCAATATGTTCTTTTGTTTTTATTCCTATCGCAGCGATATTTTCAAAAGTAACATGAGCATACAGTTTAAAAAAGATTTCTACTGCATTTTTACTCGTAAAAATAAGCCAATCATAGTGTTGACGTGTAGGTTGTACAGGAAGAGGTTCAACACCGATAAACGGTAAGTGAATAATTTCAACGCGCTCATCCTTATACAATTTACTATCTGTCATCAATACAATTGGCTTCATGGTTACCATCCTCTAATTTGATTTTGGCGTATTATTTAAAGTTTCGATAATCTTCTGTGCACCATTTCGTTGCATGGCATCAGCTACTTTCGCTCCTAATGCTACAGGGTCAGTTCCTGATTCAGTTACTTTATATTTCTCTTTACCGTCTGTAGACATAATCAGACCGGTAAAAGTAATTTCATCATTAGACATTACTGCATGTCCCGCAATCGGTACTTGACAGCTGCCATCCATAAGTTTTAAAAATTCGCGCTCTGCCTGTGTACATACCTCAGTTTCACTGTTGTGAACGGTAGCAAGTAATGAAAGTGTCTCTAAATCATCAATACGACATTCAATCCCTAAAGCGCCTTGTCCAATAGCTGGAAGCATTGTTTCAGGATCAAGATATTCTGTTACAATATCTTCACCCCAACCCATACGGTTAAGTCCAGCCGCAGCTAATATAATGGCATCAAAGTTTTCAGTTTCAAGCTTTTTAAGTCGTGTATCAATATTTCCACGAATCCATTCTATATTAAGATGTGGGTATAAATTTAAAATTTGAGCACCACGACGTAAAGACGATGTCCCTACAATTGCACCCTCTTTTAAGTCAGATAACTTAACGTGTCCTTTAGAAATAAATGCATCTCGTGCATCTTCTCTATCTGGAATACAACCTAATGTGAGCCCTTCCGGCAATACACTCGGTACATCTTTTAAAGAATGAATCGCAAAATCAATTTCTTTGTTATAAAGCGCCGCTTCAATTTCTTTTACGAACAAACCTTTTCCGCCAACTTTAGATAATTGAACATTTACGATTTGATCACCTTTTGTCACAATCTCTTTAATTTCAATCTCTACGCCTGGATTCTTTTCTTTAAGTTTAGCGATAAACTGCTTGCTTTGAGTAAGCGCAAGCTGACTTCTTCTAGAACCAACGATAAATTTTTTCATATTAGCCTCCAAAGATTAATAGAATAACTGGTGGAATCCTGAAAAACGAGAAACGATTAAATAATTGATGAGTAGTAATAAGAATAACACGATATTATAATCCATCAATCTATGCATCATCAATTTGTTTTTTTGATGTAAAAAAATATATACGGAATAACCGATAAGCAGTAACAGTGAACCTAACACTTTAGAGTCCGTCCAGATGGATTTACCTTCAAATGTGATACCCCAGTATATACCTAATATTAACGAAATCAATAGCATAACGCAGCCAATTATCGAGAATATTTGTACAAATCGACTCAAGCTCTCTAGATCACTTATTCTGAAAAATTTATGATTAAATTTCTTTTGTTTTAATTGGTGCATCTGTATTAAGTATAACACGGCATGCAAGGCAGCTATCAAGAACATGACATAAGATACTATTGCAAGTGTCACATGTATCCACAATAATTCATTCATCATATGTGATACAGTAGTTCCTGTAGAAAGATCTAAAGGCTGAAACGTATGAATCATCATAAAGACAAATCCAATTAAATTCATCAAAAATATAAAAAATTCAGTCTGAATAACTTTAGATAATATTAATGATATCAAAATAATGAGCCACGTAAAAAAATAGAAACCTTCATTGATCGTTTCTATAGGAATCCGTCCAACTATAAAAATAAATAAGATAATCGAAATTGACTGCAAAACAAATACGCTAAGCAATAATAGATATCCATAACGTTTAAGTCGGGGTGACTTCTGGACAAAGTCAAAGAAATAACAAGCAATACTTATCATATATAGAATAAGTATTGCTTCATGTAAACGCATTAATAATAATTCATTCATTTTATCACCTAGTGTTTAGGACTTAACGTAAAGCTCTCTTCCGTACGATGTACCATCGTTACATTTTGATTTAAACTTTCAACTTCATTTGAGATATTAAAGATATCCTGGAAAAACTGAAGTTCTGCTTCTCTATTATCAGAACCACTAATTTCTTTTGCCTGCGAAATTGGATCTTTTAACATTTGATTGATAATACTCTTCATATGTTTAGAAATTACTTTTCTTTCACGATCTGTTAAGTCCGGCATTTTACGATCAATACTTTCCATCGTTGTTTCCTGAATACGAAGTGCTTTTTCTCGTAATGCAGTAATAACAGGTACAACACCTAACATATTGATCCAGGCAATAAAATCTTCAACCTGTGTATCAATCATCGTCTCGATAATATTTGCTGCTTTTTGACGCTCAGCTAAATTTGCATCCACCAAACCTTTTAGATCATCAACATCATAATTAAAGATAAGGTCAATATCATTAACATCAGGATCAATGTCACGTGGCACTGCAATATCAATTAATACGATTGAACGATTGTTACGCATCTTCATTAAATCATACATCATCGGTTTTGTAATAATAAAGTCTTGTGCGCTCGTAGAAGAAATAACAATATCATTTTCAATTAATGCACATTGTAATTCTTCCATAGATTTTTGACTACCACCGTATTTATCTGCAAGAGAGATTGCTTTTTCTGCTGTACGATTAATTACGGTGATCTCTGCTGCCCCTGAACCTACTAAGTTCTCTAAGGCAAGCTCAGCCATTTCTCCAGCACCAATGATTAAGATTTTTTTGTTTTCTAACGTGCCTAAGACTTTCTTAGATAATTCAACTGCTGCATAAGAAACAGATACTGCTTTTGAAGAAATATCAGTTTCAGCATGCGCACGTTTTGCAAGTGTAATTGCATCTTTGAATAAACGATTAAAGATCGTACCTGTTGTACCTTCTGTTTGAGCAAGTAAGAAGCTATCTCTCATTTGACCTAAAATCTGAGTTTCACCTAGTACAATTGAATCTAATCCTGTAATCACTTTAAACAGATGATAAATTGCAGCATGTCCAACTTTGACATCTGTCACTGATTTAACGATGTCAAAATCCACATCGAACCATTCAGATAAAAATGATTTTATATAATATCTACCTGTATGTACCTGATCAACGACAGCATAGATTTCTGTTCTATTACATGTAGATAGGATTACACCTTCTAACACTGACTTTTGATTAATAAGTGCACTATGTGCACGTTCAATCGTTTCATCTGAAAATGTAAGTTTCTCCCTCAAACTCACATCAGCTGTTTTGTGATTGACACTCACAACAACGATATGCATGTATTCCGCCCCCATTTTTTTACCATTACTTCTATATTAACATTTCTTTTATGTTTTATTTACAATATATAAATATTCGTCATTAAAAATTCACAAATTATTTTAAGTACTTCTCGATTGCATTAAGGATTAAATCATTCTTGGCATTACTTAATGAAGAATAACTAATAAGTGTATCATCTGGATCCATATCCAGATCTTGTTTAATCACTTTAAGATGTTTCTGAACTTTTCCTTTAGGAATTTTATCTTCTTTCGTAGCGATAACGATTGTTGGTATATCATAATGTTTTAAAAAGTCGTACATTAATCTGTCATCTTCACTAGGATTATGACGTATATCAACAAGTTGAATAACAACCGCTAAAGACTCACGGGTCGTAATGTATGTCTCAATCATCTTTCCCCAGCGTTCACGCTCTGTTTTAGAAACTTTTGCATACCCATATCCAGGTACATCGACAAAGACTAATTGGTCATCAATCTTAAAGAAATTTAATGTTTGTGTCTTACCTGGCTTTGAAGAGATACGTGCCATACTCTTACGGCCAATCATCGTATTTATAAAAGATGATTTACCAACATTCGAACGTCCAGCTAAAGCAACTTCCGGTAAACCTGTATCTGGATACTGTTCAGGTTTTACTGCGCTGATTAATATTTCTACATTATTTGGATTTATATTCATGACTTTCTCCTGTTCTTCATTTACATCTTACTATTATACACGATTTTTTAATAAATATATGATAATTGATTTATAAATAGTAAAAAACCCACCATACGGCAGGTTTTATGCTGAAGTTACAATATCATTAATTAATTTATTATCTGCATCATACATTTCTGGCACAGCATCATCTTTTATTGCAGCTTCTGTAATAACAACGCGTTTAACATTTTCTAGTGAAGGAATATCAAACATTACGTCCATCATGGACTCTTCAATAATAGAACGTAATCCACGCGCACCTGTTTTTCTTTCAATTGCTAACTGGCTGATCGCTGTTAAAGCTTCCTCAGTAAACTCTAATTCAACTTCATCTAAAGCAAGCATTTTAGTATATTGCTTAACCAAGGCATTCTTAGGTTGTGTCAAAATACTTTTCAGCGCTTCAACATCAAGTTGTTCCAGGTTAGCGACTACAGGAATACGACCGATAAATTCAGGTATTAAACCATAACTTTGTAAATCTTCTGGTTTAATTTGTGATAAAAGCGTCGCATCATCAAAATCTTTCTCTTTAATTCCAGTAAATCCAATAACTTTTTCACCAAGACGACGTTTAATCACTTCATCAATACCATCAAACGCGCCACCTAAAATAAATAGAATATTCGTCGTATCAATCTGTATAAATTCCTGGTTTGGGTGTTTTCTACCACCTTGTGGCGGAACACTTGCAACAGTACCTTCTAAAATTTTAAGTAACGCTTGTTGTACACCTTCACCACTTACATCGCGCGTAATCGATGTATTTTCTGATTTACGGGCAATCTTATCGATTTCATCGACATAGATAATCCCTTTTTCAGCACGTTCAATATCAAAGTCAGCCGCCTGAATTAAACGGAGCAAAATGTTTTCAACGTCTTCACCTACATAACCCGCTTCAGTTAAACTTGTTGCATCTGCAATTGCAAATGGAACGTTTAATGAACGTGCTAAAGTTTGTGCTAATAACGTTTTACCTGAACCCGTTGGACCAATTAAAGCGATATTACTTTTTTGTAATTCAACCTCTTCTTCATCCATCGGTTTAAAAATACGTTTATAATGATTATATACTGCAACAGACAGCGCTTTTTTCGCTTTTGTCTGACCAATTACATATTCATCTAATAAAGCTAACATTTCATGTGGTTTAGGAATTTCAGTGATTTCTTCATGTTCAATCGTTTTAAGTTCTTCAGCAACGATTTCTGAACATAATTCGATACATTCGTTACAAATGTATACACCACTACCTGCTACAAGTTTCTTAACCTGATCTTGATCCTTACCACAGAATGAGCATTTTAAGTTCTCTTCTTCATTAAATTTAGACACACTTAACACCCCTATCTTTTAAAGAATATACTAAAGTTTCCTGTTGTTTGCAAACTTTTAATTCGAAAATCATCTGCTTTTTATTTATCTATAATTTAAATTAATCATTATCATAACAAAACCGAACAAACTTAAAAATCAAAAGCGATTTTACGGTTTGTTCGGTTTCTGATTATATTGATAGTTAAACTTTATATAATACTACTTATTATTTAGTTTTAGATTCAGAAACTAAAACGTCAATTGCTTTTTGGATACGAAGATCATCTTTTAAGATTGCACCATTGCCTAAAGCAGCTTTAATATCTTCAACTGACATACCGAATTGTTCGCTCATTTTTGATAATTCAGCGTCAACATCAGCGTCACTTACTTCAATATTTTCAGCATTAGCAATCGCAGCTAAAGTTAAGTTCGTTTTAACACGTTGTTCAGCATCAGCTTTCATGCTCTCTTTTAATTGTTCTTCAGTTTGACCTGAGAACTGGAAGTATAATTCTAAATTTAAACCTTGTTGTGCAATACGTTGTTCAAATTCCTGCATCATACGATCTAATTCTGTGTTGATCATTGCTTCAGGGATATCTACTTTAGCATTTTCAACTGCTTGCATTACTAAGCTTTCTTTCGTATCGTTTTCAGCTTGTAATTTCTTTTGTTCTTCTAAATCTGCTTTATATTTAGTTTTGTAAGCATCAACTGAATCAACTGACTCATCTAATTCTTTAGCCATTTCATCATCTAATTCAGGTACTTCTTTAGATTTAACTTCGTTGATTTTTACTTTAAATACTGCTTCTTTACCAGCTAATTCTTCAGCATGGTATTCTTCAGGGAATGTAACGTTAACGTCTTTTTCGTCGCCAACTTTAGTTCCAACTAATTGCTCTTCGAAGCCTGGGATAAATTGACCTGAACCGATTTCTAAATCGTATCCTTCAGCTTTTCCACCTTCGAATGCTTCATCATTAACATAACCATCAAAGTCTAAGTTAACAACATCGCCTTCAGCAACTTCGCCTTCTTCTTTAACAACTAATTCAGCTTTACGTGCTAAATCAGCATTGATTGCTTCATTTAATTCTTCTTCAGTTACTTCAGTCTCAAATTTTTCAACTTCAAGACCTTTGTAATCACCTAATTCAACTTCAGGTTCTACAGTAACTTTAGCAGTAAAGATTAATTCTTTACCTTTTTCCATTTGTTCTACATCAATTTCAGGACGATCAACAGGGTTGATACCTACTTCATCGATTGCGTTAGCATATGCATCCGGTAAGATGATATCTAATGCATCCTGGAATAAAGATTCAACACCGAAACGTTGTTCGAACATTTGACGAGGCATTTTTCCTTTACGGAAACCTGGTACGTTAACTTGTTTAACAACTTTAGCAAATGCTTTATCTAATCCAGCTTTAACTTCCTCTTCAGGAACTGTTACTGTTAATAATCCTTCATTACCTTCTTGTTTTTCCCATTTTGCTGACATGTGTAATTCCTCCACGTTTTTCTAAAATTTTTTCAACTCATTAATTATAGCATATAACAATCTTGCTTCAACATTTTTAGCTGAAATTACAAACTATAATATCATTTTTTATATTTTTTTATCAATATCATTATAATACTTACGTCAATCTATGGAGCTATCATGTTACTAATCATGTATCAGATTATAATTTTCTAATAAATTAATAGCTTCAATTATATCTTCAAAGTGTGTATCAGACAAATCTATCGCACTATCTTCAATATTAAATAGTCTATTAAACAATGCAATATAAGCATTCACAACAGTTTGAGTAGCGCTATTAAAGAATGTCTGAAAGTGAATTGGATGCATTACAGTATTGTGTAACTTCATCGTTTCTACAATAACATCAACAATGTTCGGACTATTGTTCTCATAGTATGCTTTAACTTCTTCAACTACTTCAGACATAAATGATGAATGGACCATCGTGTTTAAATTCGAAACATTGATTCTAGTATCGATATTGAGCTTTGTAAATTTCACTTCACCTTTAAAGTTCGATAATAATAAATACTCTATCATCATACTGCTAATTACAGGATGTATTTCATTATATTCTAATAGCTGAACAAAGCTCATCTGGAATCGAAAATCTTCAGATTCTATCAACTCCATAATCAATTCAAGCTGTTTATTGTAATCATTATCTTTAAAAGTCTGTATAAACTTTAAATGTGCATCATTTCTTTTATTCAACTGATGATTTGCCTCATCATAAAAAGGCATAAGTGACACTATCAGTTTGTGATCAACATCTTCACTACGCAGCCCTTCAATTAACTCAATCACCGTTTTATATTGTTTCAATTTTAATAAACTTTCTATAAAATACGGAACAATTGTTGAATATGCGTAATGTCCTTGATTAAGCAATATACTAGATTCTTCACGTAATTCAAGGAAACTCTCTAACTGATAAAGACAATCCAGTTTTATAAGATGCTCATCTTCAGTTAACTCGAAATGCTTTTCATAATCATTGAATAAATCATATGCTGTTTCATAATCTGCACGCTTCATCGCTGCTTTTATCTGTCTCATTAAATTTCCTTGCAACTTCGGAAAGATAATAATATCAGACATACTAATGACCTACATTATATATAGATTCTATGATAATACGTGACCATGATTCATATTCAGCACCTTGCATTAAAGTATTTTCCGGTTTCCATTCTATCTTTAAAGTATCTGTTTCATTCACATAAACTTCAGACGCTTTAACCTTTAGTTTGAATACTAAACCGATATGTACACGACCAACTTCATTGTCATCATCGTTAATAAAACCGATTAAGTTCAAATTTAGTGGATTAACATCTTTAACGCCGACTTCTTCCTCTAATTCACGTGCAGCATTATCTAGTAACACCCCTTCAATCTGAGTATCATCTAGCTGATTCATATGACCGCCGATACCAATTGAGCTTAACCCATGAAGACGCGCTTCACCACCACCTGTTAAACGTTCATATACTAATATCTCATCGTTTTCATTTTCGAGGATACAATATGAAATCAATTGTTTATATGAAGGATCCTCTTCCATATCACCGCGACGTTTCACTTCGTATTTAGATAGTGTTTCATAAATTTCTAACGCCTTTTGATCTTCTATAGAAATAAAGCCATTAAAATGATTTTTCTCATGATTAAAGATGGTTTCACGAT
Source organism: Macrococcoides goetzii (assembly GCF_002742385.2). Taxonomy (GTDB): domain Bacteria; phylum Bacillota; class Bacilli; order Staphylococcales; family Staphylococcaceae; genus Macrococcoides; species Macrococcoides goetzii. The sequence continues at coordinate 203,173 of NZ_MJBI02000001.1, read as the reverse complement.
TCACCACTATTATTTGTTCATCAAATTTATTCATACAATACTCCTTAAATCTGTCTTAGTTAAATTTTAACCAAATTTCTATGCTAACTCAAATATATTTAAGCTTATTAAAATGAGATAACAATTCGAAACGATTACTAAACTCACAAATGTTGATTATATCTGAATTCATACAAAGTTGCAAAATTGAGCACAATCACGCGTCATGATAAACTTATTATATTGATGAAAGGAGAAGAATAATGCGTATCCAACAATTTAAACAAGCATTACTTGATAGTAAGAAAATCGTGTTCTTCGGTGGAGCTGGCGTATCAACAGAAAGTGGCATACCCGACTTTCGCTCTGCAAACGGAATATTTATGCAGGAAACTAACTCAGATTTTTCACCTGAACAAATTATTTCTCATTCATTCTTTAAACGATATCCAAAGCATTACTTTGATTTCCACTTCGACAAACTTGTATATCCAGATGCACAACCTAATTTAGCACACAAGTTTCTTAAAACACTCGAAGAATATGACAAAGAAGTCACAATTATAACTCAAAATATAGACGGATTACATCAATTGGCCGGTTCATCTACAGTACTAGAGTTACATGGCACAGTAATCAATAACTATTGTATTGAATGCAATCAAAATTATTCACTTAATGAATTGACATTAGATGAAACAGGTATTCCAAGATGCCCTGAAGATGGAGGTATTGTAAGACCAGACATCGTTATGTATGAAGAAGCGCTGGATGCAGGCACTATTGAAAGTACGATTCAAGCAATTTCAAATGCAGATATGTTAATCGTAGCAGGTACATCATTATCTGTATATCCAGCAGCAGGCTTTGTAGACCTTTTCAATGGCGAACACCTTGTAGTCATCAACAAGACGCCATTAAGAGCGGTTAGACATGATGCAATTGTATTTGAAGATAATATTAGTAATATATTTAATCAAGTAATCAATAATTACAATTAAAGATCAAACATCAGTAAATGTTTGATCTTTTAAATGCATTATTTTACTGGATAATCCTTTTTAAATACGTAATCTTTTAATCCATCTCTTGCAATCACTAATGTTACAGGAGTCTTTTCATCTTCTAACACACGTGTGATCACAACCTCTCTCGTATCGTTTGGCTTGAAAGGTTGGCGATCAGATTTTCTTTCTATTTCTCCTAATTCATGTTTAGAAGGTAATAAACCAATAGCTAGAACATTATCACTATTTATCTTCCCCTGGTAAAAATGTACTTTGCCTACTAGACCTGCACCATATTCAAAAGTTTCCTTTGACTTGTTTTTCACATGCAGTAATATGGATACTTGTTTTTCTGGAATAATATGATTTTCATCAGCTTCAATGAAAAATACTTTTTTTACTTCAACATCGAGTTTATATTTCTTATCAAGATCTTTAAATTCAGTTGAAATTTTTTCATTTTCTAAGCTTTTTTGTTTAGACTCGGTTTTCGTTTGAGAAGCAGTATTTTTTTCTTTTTTGTCAGTCTGCGCATCGTTACATCCTGTTAAAATAATAGATGATGCTAATAAAGAAATTCCTAAAGTTTTAAAATTCATCCTATATCCTCTTTTCTGCAAATTTATTTACACACTACAATAAAATAATAACAATGATACCTTTTTCAAACAATATAATTCAAAAAATATCAAATTTATAAATATAAAAAAGAACAGGTGCCAAAAAAGTTAGAGCATACACTCATGACACTTTTTCAACACCTGTTCACTTAATAACAAAATTGTTATCTATTAGCGTCCTGGGAGGGATTCGAACCCCCGACCGACGGCTTAGAAGGCCGTTGCTCTATCCAGCTGAGCTACCAGGACTTAATTTTTTAAGACAAGATTAATTATAATCAACTTCTGACTATAAAGTCAATAACATTTGGTAAGGAAATTAATTGATAACCATAATAAATAAAGTATATTTACACATTTATTCTAATATAACAACAAAAATTAAGATAGCATCACTGTTATCTTAATTTTTATCGTTCAATTGACACTCTAAAAAATTAATATCTCTTTGCCAACAATATCATGCTGCTGATTATAGAAAGTTACCATCTTATCACTTTCATCAAAAGTTAAAACAGCGTATGTTTCTTCTTCCTGACTTCTTGACTGTGCAATAGAGCCTGGATTAATACATACTATACCTTCAACTACTTCAACACGTTTAACATGCAGATGACCATATAAAGCGATTTGACAATCTGCATCACGTGCAACACTGGCTAAACGTTCACGCCCATTACCAACTTGATAAAGATGTCCATGCGTTAAAAATGCATTTATATCTTTTTGCTGTAATTCAAATGTATCATAAAAATCTTTTCCGTAATCACAGTTTCCTTTTATTTTAATATAAGGCTTTAATTCAGCATCATTATAATCAAATTCTGAATCACCAAGATGAATATAGACGTCTGCATCATCATGAATGGATACAATATCGGTTAATATATTTTTCATAGAATGATTATCACTCACAACAACCCACTTCATTATAACGCCTCCTCGATTATGCCAGAATCCAGCATTTTTTGTATTGCTTTACCTCTATGTGAAATCTGTGCCTTTTCTTCTCCAGTCATTTCTGCTGTCGTCTTACCTTTACTTTCTACATAAAATATCGGATCATAACCAAATCCATTTTCCCCTTTAGGTTCATGTAGTAATTCTCCTTCTACTTCACCACGGAAAGTGCGTGTCTCTTTACCTGGAATACTGACTGCAATCACACATACAAATCTTGCCTGACGATTATCTTTATCCTGCATATTTTTAAGCACAAGCTCAAGATTCTTCTCATCAGTCGCATCTTCTCCCGAATAACGTGCTGAATATACGCCAGGTGCATTATCAAGTGCATCAACTTCTAATCCTGAGTCATCACTGATTACAATTTTATTTAACACTTTTGTTCCGTATTCTGACTTTAACGCAGCATTTTCTTCAAATGTTGTTCCCGTTTCTTCTACATCGAAGTCTGGAATCAAACTTTTAATACCTACAACATTATAGTCTTTAAAGATATGTTTAAAATCATTGATCTTTCCTTGATTACCTGTTGCGATTACGATATCTTTCATATATCCTCCAAATGTATTGATTGTATTTTTAAGCTTTCATCGTTTAACCATTCTTTAGCGATACGGGAAAATTTCTCTGTTGGCCCATTAACATAAAATTCATGATGTGGCGTTTCATTATATTTCGCATGTTCCTGACTAAATGTAAGTAATGCACTTACTTCTCTGGCCGTTTCTAATCCAGATGAAATTACTTTCTTTTCACCTTCAAAATACTTTTCAATATAATCCTGTAATAATGGATAGTGTGTACATCCTAAAATGACTGTATCACTCTTATCATGACGCCAGTCGCGTAAAGTTTTATGGATAACGATATTTGATATTGTAGGATCTTTATATCTTACCTGCTCAACTAAAGGCACAAAATCCGGACAACTTACACCATTGACGTCTATTTTAGGATTGATGGATTTAATCTTATCACGATAGGCCTCAGATTTAATGGTACCTTCAGTACCTAATACAAGTACTTGATTGTTTGTTGTGGTCATGATTGCCGTACGTGCGCCTGGTTCTATTACACCGATTACAGGAATTGAGAGCATTTTCTGCAAAGGTTCCAATGCAACAGCAGTTGCAGTATTGCAAGCAATTACGAGCATCTTAATATGTTTCGTTAATAGAAATTCAGCAAGCTGAATTGTAAAATCTTTCACTTGTTCAGGTGGTCTTGGTCCATAAGGACAGCGACTGACATCACCTAAATAACAAATTGATTCATTTGGCAGCTGACGCATAATTTCTTTAGCAACTGTCAAACCACCTACGCCAGAATCAATTACACCAATTGGAGCTGACACTACTTTCCACCTTCTTCTGTTGCACTGTACAACTTATGTATTTGTTCCTTAAATATTGGTATTGTTTCAATCATACTCTCTTCTACAATCTTCTTCAAAAATTTTTGTCTTTTGAGGATAACCGATTGAATTACTGATTCACCTTTTTTAGTAAGTTGAATACTTACTTTGCGTTTATCATCCGTTTGTTTCACACGCTCTGCAAATCCATTGTTACTAAGTGCATCAACAAGTTCAGAAGTGGATGAAATCGCTAAATTCATGTGCTTTGCAAGTGTTCCGATATTTAAGGGACCTGCTTCTTTAATCCACTGAATTGCAATAAACTGTGTTTCTGTAATTTCATGTTTTTTTAATTCACTACGGCCCTCATTTTTAATAATTTCAGCAAGCCTTCTTAACTCATATTCTAATGTGACAATCGATTGATCCACTGCGCTACACCTCTATTCACCTTTAAACTTATCATATCAAATAATGTGCAAATAAAAAAAGGTTTTGAGATATTAGCATCTCAAAACCTTTTATAAGGGCTAAACGCAAGTTCGATAGCCTCTTATCGGAAACGGCATCTTCAAAGCAGTCTCTAGTTAAACTTCAACAAACACTTCGAAATCAAAGAACGATTTCTTGAGTTTGTTTCCAGTTTACTTGAGACTTAACGCTTTGGCGATAGCCTCTTAGTTAACCTGATGATCCGATCCAAAGAACGATTTGAACATCTGGAATGTTGCTTCACGGTTCATCGCAGCGATTGATGTTGTTAAAGGAATGCCTTTTGGACAACTTCTTACACAGTTTTGTGAGTTACCACATTCTGCTAATCCGCCTTCTTCCATTAACGCATGAATTCTTTCATCTTTATTCATGCTTCCAGTTGGATGTAGGTTGAATAAACGTACTTGTGAAATAGGTTGTGCACCCATAAATTTAGAATTTGCATTCACGTTCGGACATACTTCTAAACATACACCACACGTCATACATTTAGATAATTCATATGCTGTCTGACGTTTCTTCTCTGGCATACGTGGTCCTGGTCCTAAGTCATATGTTCCATCAATTGGAACCCATGCTTTAACACGCTTTAAGTTATCGAACATTTTCGTACGATCAACTTGTAGGTCACGAATAACAGGGAATGTTGCCATAGGTGCTAAACGAATTGGTTGTTCTAATGTATCAATAATTGTTGAACAAGATTGACGTGCTTTTCCATTGACTACCATTGAACATGCGCCACAAACTTCTTCAAGACAGTTCATATCCCATGTTACAGGCGTCGTTTTTTCACCACGTTCATTTACTGGATTACGTTGAATTTCCATCAACGCAGCAATAACGTTCATATTTGGACGGTAAGGAATCACAAATGTTTCATCATAAGGCTTAGAATTTTGATCTTTTTGACGTGTAATGATCAGTTTAATCGTTTTTTCTGCCATGATTATTTACCTCCTTTTGACTTCTTAGAGTAGTCACGTACACGTGGTGGGATTAAGCTAACATCAACTGGCTCATAGTAGAATTCAGGTGCTTCTTTAGCGCCTTTAAACTTAGCCATTGTTGTTTTTAACCACTCTTCGTCATTACGTTCAGGGAATTCAGGTTTGTAATGTGCACCACGTGATTCATTACGATTATACGCACCGATTGTCATAACACGTGCTAACACTAACATGTTCCATAATTGACGTGTAAAGAATACTGCCTGGTTGCTCCATAACGCAGTGTCTTCCATATCAATATCATGGTAACGTTCCATTAATTCTACAATTTTCTTATCTGTTTCTAATAATCGGTCATTATGACGTACAACTGTTACGTTAGCTGTCATAATTTCACCAAGTTCTTTATGCAGTTTATATGCATTCTCAGAACCTTTCATATTTAATAAAGCATCGAAACGGCGTTGCTCTTCTTCAACTTTACGTGCATAGATATCATCTGATAAATCCGTATATGATTTTTCTAATGTTTTAATATATTTAATAGCATTTGGTCCTGCTACCATACCGCCGTAGATTGCAGATAATAAAGAGTTCGCTCCTAGACGGTTACCACCGTGTTGAGAGTAATCACATTCACCTGCTGCAAATAAACCTGGAATGTTCGTCATCTGATCGTAATCTACCCAGATTCCACCCATTGAATAATGTACCGCAGGGAAAATCTTCATCGGTACTTTACGTGGGTCATCACCAGTGAATTTTTCGTAAATTTCGATGATTCCACCTAATTTAACGTCTAATTCATGTGCATCTTTATGACTTAAATCAAGGTATACCATGTTCTCGCCATTGATACCTAATTTTTGGTTCACACACACGTCAAAGATTTCACGCGTTGCGATATCACGAGGTACTAAGTTACCATAGTCAGGATATTTCTCTTCTAAGAAGTACCAAGGTTTACCGTCTTTATATGTCCAGACACGTCCACCTTCACCACGAGCTGATTCACTCATTAAACGTAATTTATCATCACCAGGGATTGCTGTCGGGTGAATTTGAATGAATTCACCATTGGCATAGATTGCACCTTGTTGATATACAACAGAAGCTGCAGATCCTGTATTAATCATAGAGTTTGTAGACTTACCAAAGATAATACCAGGGCCACCTGTTGCCATAATCACTGCATCTGAACCAAATGATTTAATTTCAGAAGTTGTTAAGTTTTGAGCAACGATACCACGTGCAGCGCCTTCGTCATCAATAACTGCGCCCAAGAATTCCCATCCTTCATACTTCGTAACTAAACCTTCAACTTCAAATTTACGTACCTGCTCATCTAATGCATATAGTAATTGTTGTCCTGTTGTCGCACCAGCGAATGCTGTACGGTGATATAACGTTCCACCGAAACGACGGAAATCAAGTAATCCTTCTGGTGTTCTGTTGAACATAACACCCATACGGTCTAATAAATGAATGATACCAGGCGCTGCTGCTGTCATCGCTTTAACAGGTGGTTGGTTTGCTAAGAAATCTCCACCATATACTGTATCATCAAAGTGAATTAAAGGTGAGTCACCTTCACCTTTCGTATTTACTGCACCATTAATACCGCCTTGTGCACACACTGAGTGAGAACGTTTAACGGGTACTAATGAGAAAAGATCAACACTTGTACCTGCCTCTGCTGCTTTAATTGTTGCCATTAATCCGGCTAATCCACCGCCGACAACAATGATATTACTTTTTGCCATTATATTGTCACTCCCCTAAATTTCTTATCCTACATAAATGCAAATAACGCGCGTAATCCGATGAAAGTAATGACTAAAAATGCACCTAATGACACATAAGCCATAATTTTTTGTGAACGATCTGACTGTGTAATACCCCAACTTACTGCAAATGACCATAAGCCATTTGAGAAGTGGAAGATAACACTCACAATACCGATAACGTATCCGATAACATTAATCGGACTATTGAATAAATCTGCCATCATGTCGTAATTAATGTGATGTCCTAATGCTGCCTGAACACGTGTCTGCCAAACGTGAATCGCGATAAAAATAAAAGCGATAATACCTGTAATACGTTGTAACAAGAACATCCAGTTTCTAAACGTCGAATAATGTGTCACATTATTTTTAGAAGTAAATGCGATATACACACCATAGACTGCATGGAATAAAATTGGTAAATAAATAACAAGAGTTTCTAATACAATCTTAAACGGTAAATTCCACATAAAGTCTGAAGCATTATTAAAAGCTTCCGGACTGTTTACTGCAAAGTGGTTGATCACTAAGTGCTGGATTAAGAATACACCTAATGGAATCACACCAAGTAAAGAATGTAACCTACGTAATGCAAATGATTTTTCTGAGCTTGCCAAGTGAAGTCCCCCCTACACATCTTTTTAAGTAAATTCACAATTTCAATAATACGCCTGTTCAAACGGTAAATCAAGAAACCGATTACAATTTCGTATAAAAAAAGTTTGTGAAATTTAATTTTCATCATCATTGTACCACTCTTTAACGTTATGTGGGGCATGAAAATGATTCTCAATTAAGTAATTTCACAAACATTTTAATTTAATATTATTCTTTATTTTTCACTGTGATGTTCAACTTTTTCCTGTTCTGAATTTAAAGTATTGTGTATTTCAGTCGCTAGTTTAATAGGCACTCCGATTTGATTTATTTCTTCAATGGATGCTTCTTTAATACGACGCACTGAACCGAAATGTTTCATTAGCATTAATTTTCTCTTTGGACCTATACCTTCAATCGCATCTAGTTGTGAAGATAAACCTGTTTTTCTACGTGTATTTCTATGAAACGTAATCGCAAAGCGATGGACTTCATCCTGAATACGTTGTAGTAAGTAGAAGCTTTGACTCTTTTTATTTAATGGAATGATATCAAAGTCTTCACCGTATAGTAATTCAGCAGTCATATGTTTGTCATTCTTCTTTAAACCTGCAACTGGAATATCCAGATTTAACTCATTAACAAGCACATCGATAACACTGCTCATATGCCCTTTACCCCCATCGACAACGATTAAGTCTGGTAAGGGTAAATTTTCTCTTAGCACGCGTGAATAACGGCGACGAACGACTTCTCGCATACTTTCATAATCATCTGGTCCTGTTACAGTCTTAATTTTATATTTTCTATAATCTCGTTTACTTGGTTTACCATCAACAAAACACACCATTGCAGCTACTGGATCGACACCTTGAATATTTGAGTTATCAAAGGCTTCAATACGGACTGGTGTTTCAATGCCCATTGCATTACCAAGTTCTTCGATCGCTTTTACAGTTCTTTCTTCGTCACGTTCAATGATCTCAAACTTATTTGACAAAGCAATCTTCGCATTTTTAACTGCAAGATCGACCATCTCTTTTTTCTTACCACGCTGAGGTTGAATGACTTTTGTATCTACAACAGACTTAATCATATTTACATCCAGTCCAGTAGGTACATGCACTTCAGCCGGCAATAAATTTTCGGCTAAACCATAAAACTGTCCGATAAAATTGTAAAAATGTGACTTTGAATCATCAATCAACGGAATCATCGTCACCTTTCTTTCAATGAGATTACCTTGGCGAATAAAGAATACCTGTATGCACATCCACCCTTTATCAACCGCATATCCGAAAACGTCTCTTGTAGTCATATCACTCGTCATCATCTTTTGCTTGAACATAAGTGACTCAACGTGAGAGATTAAGTCTCGATATTCTTTTGCTTCTTCAAACTGAAGATTTTCAGCACGTTCATTCATCTTTGCACGTAAGTCATCAATAATTGCTGTATCCTGACCATTTAAAAAATCCGTCACAACCTGAATGTAATGGCGATACTGCTGTTCTTCAACATTATAGACACATGGTCCTAAACATTGTCCGATATGATAATATAAACATAATTTATCCGGCAGATGATTACATTTACGTAGTGGAATAATACGGTCTAATAATTTTTTAGTTTCATGAGCGGCATATGCGTTCGGATAAGGTCCAAAATATTTACCACTATTCTTTTTAACCGTACGCGTAACTAACAATCTCGGGTGTTTCTCGTTCGTAATTTTAATAAAAGGATAACTTTTATCATCCTTTAACAAAATATTAAATCGTGGATAAAACTTCTTGATAAGTGTCAGCTCTAATAATAATGATTCAATTTCTGTATTCGTCACAATGAATTCAAAATCACGTATTTCCAACACGAGACGAGTCGTTTTTTCATCATGTGCACCTGAAAAATATGAGCGGACACGGTTACGTAAATTTTTTGCTTTACCGACATAGATGACTTGGCCATTCTTATCTTTCATCTGATAACATCCTGGTTCATTCGGTAGCACCGCTAATTTACGTTTAATATTTAATTCATAATCTTCCATTACGTTCACCACATTTCTTTACTTAACACTAGTAAAACACACCAAAATAAAAAGAGCAAAATCAAAAGATTTCACTCTTAATATATTAATGCGCTAAATCTTAGTAATGTTTTTCTAAAACAGCTTGTAATTGTTCTTTTGGTTGGAAACCAACAACTTTATCAACTGCTTGACCGTCTTTGAATACGATAAGCGTTGGAATACTCATCACTTCAAATTTAGCAGCTGTTTCCTGGTTTTCATCAACATCAACTTTAACGATGTTAGCTTTACCTTCAACGTCTTTCGCTAAATCTTCTAAAACTGGTGCAATCATTTTACAAGGTCCACACCAAGGTGCCCAGAAGTCTACTAATGTTACGCCTTCTTTAATGTTTTCTTCAAAGTTTGTATCAGTTCCTTTAATAATAGCCATAATATAATTTCCTCCTAGTATTTCTGTTTAATATAAATGGAGTATAGCAAATTAATATTCGTTGGTCACTACTTTTGCTCACTCTAATATTGTTATACCCTATAATGCAATAAATAAATATATGACACCCGCAATTAACATTAAAATTGAAACAACGATCAATACTTTTGCGAGTTTGTACATATCAAAGTTATCCAAATCAATCGCCTCACGTTATATTATTTTAATTCCACAACAGTAACACCGAAGCCACCTTCAGAAGGCATGCCGCCTCTAAATGATTTTACGGCCTTTGATTGCTTTAAATACTGCTGAACGCCTTTTTGTAGTGCACCTGTTCCTTTACCGTGGATAATCGTCACTTGTTCATAATTTGATAGAATCGCCTGATCTAAATACTGTTCAACTTTATACAATGCATCTTCATAACGTTCACCACGAAGATCAAGTTCCATCTTAATCGTTTGACGATTGGCGCGCGGTACAACGCGGTGTTTCTCTTGTTTTGGTGGCGCTTCTTTTTCAAGTTCATTTAATGGCAGTTTCATCTTGATAATCCCCATCTGAACGACAGCTTCTTTACCATCAACATCTAAGATAACACCTTTTTGTCCATAACTTAAAACTTTAACATGATCACCTTTTGCAATGACTTCATCCTTAGTCGACTTTTTATTTTGTTTAATCTTTGTTTCGTGATACATACCTGATAATTTTGAACGTTGTTCAATCAACTCGTTTTCTTTAATATCCGCATTTGATTTCAGATTACGCAGTTGCTTTAATAAATCATCCGCTTCTTTTTCAGCTTTTTTAACAATATCATTCGCTTGCTGCTTTGCATTTTCAATTAAGTTTTCTTTTTGTTTTTCGTAACTTGAGAAAGCTTTGTTTAAATCTTTGTGCAGGTTCTGAGCTTCAATCTTTAAAGTTTCTGTCAGAACGCGGTCATCTTCAATTTGCTTTGCATTCTTCTCTAATGAAGCAATCATATTATCAATTTCTTTATTATCCATATTGATCATTTGACGTGCTTCCTTGATGATTGACAAATCAAGTCCAAGTTTTTTTGCGATATCAAAAGCATTACTCTTACCAGGAATGCCCATCAACAGACGATACGTCGGACTTAATGTCTCTACATCGAACTCCACACTTGCATTCATCACATGATCACGGTTATAACTGTATGCTTTAAGTTCAGGATAATGGGTCGTTGCCATCGTCATAACGCCTCTGTTTAAACAACGGTCAAGTATACTCATCGCAAGTGCTGCACCCTCAGCTGGATCTGTCCCTGCACCTAGTTCATCAAACATTACAAAGCTTTGCTCAGTCATATTTTCTAATATCGATACAATATTAGTCATATGACTTGAGAATGTTGAAAGTGACTGTTCGATAGATTGTTCATCACCGATATCACAGAATACTTCATCAAATATACTTATTGTTGCCCCTTCAAATGCGGGAATCATCATACCACTTTGTGCCATTAGAATAATAAGTCCGACTGTCTTTAACGTTACAGTTTTACCACCGGTATTCGGACCAGTAATAATCACAGTGTGAATGTCAGGGTAAAAAACAATATTATTTTTAACGACCGTCTCTTTCGATAACATCGGATGCCATGCTTGCGGCAAATCAATTGTGCGTTCATCTGCAATATTAGGCATAACCATCTTATTGCGGTTACCATATTTCGCTTTGGCAAGATTGACATCAAAATCAGCTAATACTTTCGTTGAATATGTTAGTGCATTATCATACTCTGCTACTTCGTTTGTCAGTTCATAAAGAATACGTTCTACTTCTTCGTTTTCTCTATGTGTTACACTGTTTAATTCTGTTGACAGCTGAACGATGCTATTCGGTTCAATATAGAATGTCTGACCACTTGATGATGTATCATGGACGATTCCAGGGAAATCCTGTTTGTATTCACTTCTTACAGGGATAACTTGTCGACCATTACGCACAGTGACAATTGCATCAGACAATTTCTTTTGATTGTTTGAACTACGCACAATTTGTTCTAATTTTTCTTTGATTTTACGATTGATACGATTCATTTCCTGACGAATCTGAGCAAGTTCTGGAGATGCATTGTCATATAGACTCGTTTCATCACACTTCGCCTGAATTGATTCGGCAAGTTCTGTTATCGTTGGTAATTGCTTTAATTGATTGTAAATGAGCGGAATCTCTAATTCGCGCTCTTCAAATTGATTAAAGATATAAGTTTTGTATCGATTAATGACTTTAATATTATTTTTAATTTTATTGAGTTCGATTACAGATAAGACCGAACCGATGACAGCACGTCGCACAAGTCCTTCAATATCAGAAAGCATACTCATACCCGGTTCGCTTTGCCCCATCTCTATCACACGGGCTTCTTCCAGGTGCGTCATCATTTCACGTACTTCATTAATATTTGAAGTAGGATGTGTAGACTGTAAAATACGTGAAGACAGTTCATTTTGAGAAAATTCAACAACACGTTCTATAATTTTATCGTATTCTAAAATATTTAATGCTTTTTTATTCATAAATGTTACTTCCCTTTTGTTACCCATTCTTTAAACGTTGCACGGTCCATCGTATTGATAACCTGATTTTTCTTCACACGACCTTTAATTGCCGTGCCTACGCCATAAGGCATTAAATCAAGTTGATTGATTGCATGTGCATCCGTATTAATGGTTAATTGTAAATCCGGATATTGTCTTAATATGTCCGCTGATAAATCTAAGCGCATTGGATGTGCATTAATTTCCAGTACCGTATTTGTTTCTTTTGCCATTTGGATCAATTGTTCAATATTCACAGCATACCCATGTCTTTTACCGATTAATCTCCCTGTTGGATGTGCAATATGTCTGACATATGGATTTTCGCAGGCATTTTTAAGACGTTTCATAATATCCTCTTCAGATTGTGTGAGCGATTGATGTATCGCACCGATAACATAGTCGAGTTCTTTTAATATATCATCATTATAATCCATCGAGCCGTCACCTAATATATCCATTTCAATACCTGAATAGATGTCTATCTCATTATATTGTTTGTTCAAAGACTTAATCAATGCATTTTGCTCAAGCAGACGTTCTTCAGATAAACCATTTGCTACAAATAAACTTTTAGAATGATCAGTAATTGCTATGTATTCATATCCTTTTTCAATTGCACGTTCGATCATCTGTTCGATAGAATGCGCACCATCGCTATAAGTCGTATGCATATGAATATCACCCTTAATATCATTTAAAGTGATGATTTCATTAAGATTTTGAATATCAAATTCTGAACCGTCTGTGCGCATTTCAGGTGGTATATAGTTGACATTAAAGTGTTTATAGATTTCATCTTCTGTTGCATATTGAATAAGCGACCCATCTTCTTTAGTTATACCGTATTCATTAATTTTTTCATGCCTTGCTTTTGCTAACTGTCTGATACGAATATTATGATCTTTACTGCCAGTGAAATGCTGAAGCATATGCGCATAGCCAATGGTATCTGTAAATCTGAAATCTGCTGTCGTCACTAAATCATCACGCTCAACCTGCACTGTAATCTTTTCATTTCCTTGTAGATCAACTTCTTTTATAAAAGGTGCTTCACTAATATATTTTGAAATTGCTTTTCTATCAGTGGTACTAATGATGTAATCAATATCACTCGAGAATTCATTTTTCCTTCTGAAACTTCCTGCTGCATCAAATTGTAATATGTCTTTTGACTCAGCGAGATACGCATCTATCATCTGTGTAAATTGATGCATTTGATAAATGCTTAACTTTTCAGTCATCGTAAGCATCTCATCAATACCTTTTAATATATTTTCTTCACTTTTTTTGCCGAATCCCGGTAGTTCTCTTATCTTATTATCAATACATGCCTGCTTCAATTGTTCAATATCTTCGATACCCAGTGCTTCATTAATCTTCACAATTTTTTTAGCACCTAGATTACGAATTTTAAGCATCTGGATTAATCCTTGCGGTGTTGATTCTTTCAAAGTTAATAATAGTGAAGATTCACCGTTCTGCTTGATATCATCCAGCACTTCAGCAACACCTTTACCAACACCTTTTATTTCTGTGAAATTTTGAAGCGTGTTAATATCTCCCTGAAAAGTTTCGATATTCGCTGCAGCTTTACGATATGCAGAGATTTTAAATGGATTTTCACCTGATAATTCGAGATACGTAGCAATTGTTTCAAGTTGCTTTATATAATCTTTTTTATTTAACATGTTCATCCTCCATAATAAAAGTCATAGACACTTTTGCCTATGACTTTATTTGAATATTTGAATCAATCCGATATTTTCCCACCACGACTTAGCAATTCCGCTTAAGACAGGCGTATAGTTGACGATAAAGTTAGAAATAAAGCTACCTTGCAAATGTTCCTGAATCCATCCATTTGGCATCATCGAAAATAAAAATAGTACGATGAATAATAGCAGATAACATTCGATAAAACCTAGAACTGCACCCAGTGATGCATTTAATTGTTTAAGCAGTGGTAACTGCGAAATATAATCAAAGACAGTTGCAACAATTTGTAAAATCACTTTACTCAAAAAGAAAATGATAATAAAACTCACGACATTATAAAATGTCATCTCATTCGTAACCATATTTAAAAATTCGGATTTATAATTACCTTCAGCTGAAGGAAAAGGAATAATGAGTACAAGATGCTTAGCAAGTTCTGCATAATACATACGTGCAATAATCAGTGAACCAACCGTCCCCAGTAAGTGCAACGATTGTAATATAAAACCTCTTCTTAATCCAATCACAGTACCCAGGATTAAGAAAAATAATAATAATAAATTAATCATTTTGTTCGCCTATTCTTTCTATATTGATTAACTTTTGTTTTAAGATTTCGTACTCTTCTTGTAACTTCACATAATCATCCATTATATTTACCGCCGCTAGCACTGCTTTACGTGAAGTATCAAGTCCAGCGCTCATACGGGCAATTTCATTGATTCGGTCATCTACGAGACTTGCCACGTGTCGGATATGACTCGGCTCATCTTCACCAATAATCGTATAATGTTGGTCATATATTGTTACAGTGATACGATTTTTAAATTCTCCCATAAAATCACTCCAACATCGTCTTTTATTACTGTTTATGTTACCATTTTTAGAGGAAGTTATACAATAAAAACATATAAGTGAAGAAAAAAATACGGAGTGACATAAAAATGAGCTCAAATGTTTACCAATTAGATGAAAATACCGCAAGTAAATTAATTCGTTTTTTGTCAGAAAGCGATAGTAACTTACCAGCGGGCGCAAAATATCGCAAGAAAATTGAAGGACATACAGTAACAATTTATAATTCTAATAAATTTATGGTACAAGGTAGTGCCAGTGAAACGCTTGCTATGAAATTACTTGGAAATGCAGGGATTAAAGTAGCTGGCAGTAGTGAGACGAAGAAGAATGTTGCCGGAAAAACAATAAGTTATGATGCGTTTAACTGCATCGGTAGTGATGAAGCAGGATCAGGAGATTTCTTCGGCCCAATGACTGTAGTGGCAAGTTATGTTTCAAAGAAAAATGCAGATATATTAAAAGTGCTTGGCGTTATGGATTCTAAAAATTTAAAGGATGATAAGATCATTGCGCTTGCAGAACAAATTATCCCGATTATCCCTCATTCACTGTTAGTATTAGATAACCCTAAATATAATGACCGAAAAGCGATTGGATGGTCGCAAGTTAAGATGAAAGCTGTGTTACATAACCAGGCGATTACGAATGTATTGAAGAAAATTGATGGCGCACCACTCGATTATATTGTGATTGACCAATTTGCAGTGCAAGGGGTTTATGAGAATTATGCATTAACTGCAATTCCGGAAAGTGAGAAAACCCGTTTCGAAACAAAAGGAGAATCAAAGTCTATCGCGATTGCAGCAAGTTCTATTATTGCGAGATACGCTTTTGTTAAGTATTATGATCAGATTATCCGTGAGACTGGTATTCATATCACAAAAGGTGCAGGACCTAAAGTTGATTTAGAAGCAGCAAAGATAATTGAAAGAAAAGGGATTGCTTATTTAGACAGTATTACAAAAAAAGACTTTAAAAATCGCGAGAAAGCATTAGGTATAGTCAATAAAAAAAAATAGGAGTAAAAATATGATAATGGATTACTTATACATGACGTTAGGGTTATTAGTTTTTGTGTATTTATTGTGGTATATCAAAGTGAATCTAATCGATAGACGCAGGAAATGAGATTATCATTAGAGGAAGCGGCTGTATTTTTTTGTTACAGCCGCATCCTTTTTCATTCGCTGTTCTTTTATTGAGTACGCGGCTGTATTTTTCTGTTACAGCCGCATCCTTTTTCATTCGTCGTTCTTTTTTTGAGTACGCGGCTGTATTTTTCTGTTACAGCCGCATCCTTTTTCGTTCGCTGTTCTTTTATTGAGTACGCGGCTGTATTTTTCTGTTACAGCCGCATCCATTTTCGTTCGCTGTTCTTTTGTTGAGTACGCGGCTGTATTTTTCTGATACAGCCGCATTGTAATTTATTCTTATGTTAAAAACTACAAAACATAAAATTCTACATCATATTTCTTTTTTGTATATTCAACTTCATTTTCTCTAATAAGAAAATCATCAACTTTGTGAGGTAAATATTTACTATCTTTAAAAGTTCCCAATTTGTGATATTCTTTCCCGAGTACTTCTTTAACTAAAGTTCTACCCACCCCAGTAAATTCAACGACATCTCTAACGGTAACACCACTATTTTTCAAAATATATATTGCGTCAAATGCAAGACGAACAAGTTCTTTCTTTGTCATTTTACAACCACATGTACACTTCGTTTTTTTCGCACTCTTTGGAACTTTTGGTAAAAATGCACGACATTTCGGACACTTTACACCCTTTTTCAATTCATTAAATGGATAGTAATGTATGCGTGGACTTCTTCCTTTATGATCATAGTGGTCCGCAAAAATACGAGCGATTTTCAATTCTTCTGATGTTACTTCTCGCTGATTTAAATTCTCTACAATTCTATTTATATCTTGATCAAATAATATTCTTCTATCACCATTAAACCCACTTACATTAAATTGTTCACCAACAAAAATAATAAAACTCAACACTTGATAACCAATATCCATTTTATCTACAAATCGCACTAATCTCATATGTTGTTTTGTTTGCAGCGCTAAAGGATTATGAATGACATAGCCATTTTCACTTATAAAATTACCATCAACATAATTATATTGTCCTTCATAATATTTCGTATCAAAATGCATAATCTTCCCATTTGATATAATAATAAAATCATACTGTGACTGACCATTTAGTCTAAGTCGCATATCCCACAACTTAGCTCCTCCACTACAATCTTTGATCCGCTTATAAAATTGTTCTTCACCTAGTAATCCTTTCTCAGTAGTAAATAAATTTTCTTTGTCAAAATCATCCATTTCATAGCGTTCTGCAACTTCTAAAATATACCGCTCTTATTGATTTAATATCCGTGTCTTCAAAAACAAAGCTTTCACCTCATTTAACATATGTTAACACAAAATAAATATACAACATTCCTCTTAAAAAACACAACAAAAAAGAAGCCATCTTAAATGATGACCTCTTAACAAATATTATCCTCTTAACTTCGCACCAGTTGCAGTTAAGTTTTCTAACACTTTATCGTAAATTGGTTTAATATCTTCATCTGTTAATGTTTGTTCCGGGTTTAAGAATTCTAAACGTATTGCCACAGATTTCTTATCTGACGCAATATGTTCTCCTTCATAAACATCGAATACTTTTGCTGATTGTAATAACTTACTATCTGTTGCTTCAATCACTTTAATTAATTCACCAGTATTTAATGAACGCTCAACTTCTAATGCAATATCTCTACTTGTGCCAGGGAACTTAGGAATCATGTTATAGATAATCTGCCCTTGAGCATCATTTAATAAAGCTTTTAGGTCAAGTTCGAAAATATACGTTTCATTTAAGTCGTTTTCTGATTCAAATGAAGGATGTAACTGTCCGATAATACCAATCTTTTTATCACCGACAAATATATCAGCACTGCGTCCTGGATGTAATAATTCCTCTTCTGAACGACGATATTCAAACTTAATACCTAGACGTTCGCTAATCGCTTCGACAATTCCTTTTACATGGAAGAAATCAACGGTTTCTTTTTTACCTTGATGATAACTTGGTGTTACCTCTCCAGTGATAATACCTGCAACATGTTCCTCTTCTGAAGGTAATTCAGAACCTTCAACTTTAAAGAACGTGTTTCCTACTTCGTAAAATGCAACATTCTTCATTTGACGAGCATTATTGTAAACGACAACATCAACTAAGTGCGGAATTAATGATTGACGTAATTCAGCATGATCAGCACTCATCGGCATTAATAACTGAACAGTTTCAGCTGATTTTAAAGCAAACTGCTGTGCTTTTTCTTTAGAAACTAACGCATATGTAATCGCCTGGTTTAATCCTAATCCTTGTAATAAAGATTTCACTGCACGACGTTTCACTTGATAATCTGTAAGTCCAACTTGTTTATTCGTTTTCGTTACAGGTAACGTTGCAGGTAACGCATCATATCCATATATACGAGCGACTTCTTCAACAAGATCTTCTTTAATTGTAATATCACCGCGACGACTTGGTACTATGACACTAAATGCATCACCATCCACTTTAGATTCAAATCCGAGACGCTCAAAAATATTTTTAATTTCAGTGTTTGAAATTTCAAATCCGATTAAACGGTTAATATCTTCTGTAGTAATTTCTACATTTGTCGTTAATTCAGGTAAAGTACCTCCTGAAACGATACCGCTTAAAACTTCACCTTGTGCATTTTCCTGTAAGAGATAAGCTGCACGGTTTAACGCATCTTCTACAAATTCAGCTGCTACACCTTTTTCAAAGCGACTTGAAGATTCTGAACGTAAGTTTAAGCGCCCAGCAGTTTTACGAATATTAAGTGGTGCAAACATCGCTGATTCAATTAATACATTCACTGTATTATCAGTAACTTCTGAGAAATCTCCACCCATCACACCTGCTAATGCTACTGGTTTTTCACCGTTCGTAATTACGATATCCGATGATAATAATTTACGTTCCTGATCATCTAACGTCGTCATTACTTCACCATCATGCGCATAACGCACTAAAATTTCTTTAGAGCCAATCTGGTCGTAATCAAACATATGTAAAGGTTGACCAAATTCAAGCATCACATAGTTTGATACATCCACGACATTATTAATTGGTCGAACACCAGCTTTAATTAAACGGCTTTGAATATATTCCGGAGATGGTCCGATTTTTACATTTTTAACAATACGTGCTGCGTAATATGGACTTGCCTGCACGTCATCAATTTGAATAGAAATGTAATCACTTGCTGCTTCCGTAACTTCATTAATTTCAGAAATCGGGAAAGATAAGTTTTCTTCATATAATGCACTTGTCTCAAATGCTGTTCCGATCATAGACATACAGTCACTACGGTTTGGTGTAAGACCTAATTCCATCACCTCGTCATTTAAATCCAATGCTTCCAAGGCATCCTGACCTGGCTTAACATCGCTTGTAAATACATAAATACCTTCAGAATATTTCTCTGGAACTAGGTTTGAAGCAATACCTAATTCACCTAGTGAACAAATCATACCATTTGATTCAACACCACGTAATTTTGCTTTTTTAATCTTAATACCACCTGGTAAACGCCCACCCGGTAAACAAACGATGACATGCTGTCCTGCATCAACGTTAGGTGCACCACATACGATTTGTAATGTTTCCTCACCAACATTAACCTGGCATACATTTAATTTATCAGCATCCGGATGCTTTTCTTTTGACTCGACATAACCGACAACTAAATTTTTTATATCTTTTTTATAATCAATAATTTCTTCTATCTCAATACCGCTTCGCGTGATCTTCTCAGCAAGCTCTTCTACTGGTAAATCAACTTTAACGTAATCACTTAACCATTCTTTACTTACTAACATCAACATTACCTCCATCTTCAGCACGTAAGAACTGTGTTACAAATCGTAAATCATTTGTATAGAAATGACGAATATCTTCAATACCATATTTCAACATTGCGATACGGTCTGGCCCCATCCCAAATGCGAAACCAGAGTATTTCTTAGAATCAAAGCCAGCCATCTCTAATACGTTCGGGTGCACCATACCTGCACCTAAAATTTCAATCCAGCCGGTACCTTTACAAACGTTACAACCTTTACCTTTACATTTGAAGCATGAAATATCGACTTCAACAGAAGGTTCTGTAAATGGGAAGAAACTTGGACGCAGACGAATTTCACGATCTTCACCGAACATTTTTTTCGCAAAGTATTCTAATGTTCCTTTTAAATCACTCATTTTAATATTTTCATCAACAACTAAACCTTCGATTTGTGTAAATTGATGTGAATGTGTGGCATCATCTGAGTCACGACGGTAAACTTTACCTGGACAAATAATCTTTACAGGACCTTCGCCTTTACGTGATTCTAACGTACGCGCTTGAACAGGAGATGTATGCGTACGCATTAATACTTCTTCAGAAATATAGAAACTATCTTGCATATCACGCGCCGGATGAGATTTCGGTAGGTTGAGTGCTTCAAAGTTATAGTAATCACTTTCAACTTCATAGCCTTCAACAACTTCATAACCTAATCCAACAAATAGATCTTCAATATCTTCAACAATACGATTTAATGGATGACTCGCGCCACTCGTAAGTGCTTTACCTGGTAACGTTATATCTACTGTTTCACTTGCTAATTTTTTATTGATCATCTCACGTTGAATCTTCTCTTCTGCTTCAGCAATTGCCTTTTCAACAGTTTGACGCGCATCGTTCACAAGTTGACCAAACTTTGGTTTCTCTTCATTCGGTAACGACTTCATTTCTTTCATTAAACCAGTGATGACACCTTTTTTACCTAAATAAGATACTTTAATATCCTGTAATTCTTTTTTCTCAGAAATCGACTGTACTTTTTGAACAGCTTCTTCTTTCAATGCTTGCAATTTATCCTTTAACTCCATCGTGATGCCTCCTTAAATTTTTAGAAACAAAAAAATCCTTCCCATCCCTGAATAAGGGACGAAAAGAATTCCGCGGTACCACCCAAATTTGCACTAATGTGCACACTTGTTGATGATAACGGTATCCACCGGCTTAACTTCTTATTAAGCAACCAAAAAGATGAAAAAAATATGTATCGATGACTATCTCTCACCAAATGATAGCTCTCTGAACAAGTCAACATATTACGTCTTTTTATCGGTTCTTTATTTCATTAACATTTATTATAATCAATAAAAAAATTATATTCAACCTATAAATCATTGCGTTTATCACGCTTTTCTAAATCTCGTACGCGTTTGTCAAGTTTATTTAAGTTATTAAGACGTCGTGAATAATAGAAAATCAATGAAATGATTAACAACATCATTACCAATGAATAAATACTGAATAGTAACGTACCCCATTCTACACTTGAAGACGCGTTTAACAGCAGCTGGAAGTTATATATGTTCTCCATGTATTTTATACAGCTCCTTCTCTTCTTCAGTTTCAAAAGAATTATTACCAAATACAAGATTTAACATCACGACAAAGAAGATAATTTCATGTGTAAAAGCTACTTTACCTTGCTGGTATCGATAAAAACTCCAGAAAATGATAAAACTAAATCCAATAACTAGAATGATGATTCTAATCACCCAATTAATACCTTTGAAATTAGCACGTTTAATTTCAAAGGGTAATTGAATGACTTTCATCATTATTACAGCCAGAGTAAATAACAGAGAAAACTTGAAATCATCTAACGAACTCAATCGATCTTGTTCTTTAATCGGCAAATCGTAATATGCATCTGACTGTATAAAGATATCATTTAAAAAGAAGACATAGATTAAAAAAATTGCAAGCGGAATAAATGTTAGTACAGAAATATAAAGTCTTTGGTTACGATATTGCTTAACACCCATCTTGTATTTTGTATCGAAGAGGGTGGCGAAGTAAAATGCTAGTTCTCTTTTTAATTGTGTGATCATTATGTTTCTCCTTCCAGAAGTTCATCATTTCCAATCCACAAAAACTGAGACAATATTAAAATACCAAATGTTGTTCTCATTAATTCAGGTTGTCTGTTCAGAAATAATATTATGTTCAGAACGATATATACTAAATATATTACAGCCATGTAAAATAGCGGCTTTCTCCAATTTTTTCCTCGTGCATTATTACGATGTATTTCATTAGGGAGTTGAACCATATGAATGAACATAAAAAATATACCTGTAAAGACAACATAAAATATACCTTGATTCATTCTATACTTTTCATAGTCTTTATCTTCCATTTTCATCAAAAGCAAGGTCGCCATAAAAATGATTAAACAAAAAGAATGATGGAACAGCAAGTAACAGAATAATAATAAATTCAATCGTACTTTGTTTCTTATATCTTTTTCTATCTACACTCACATTAACATCAAAGAAATTTTTGAAATAAAACGCAATTTCTTCTTTCATCAAAATCATCTCCTTGTGGCAACAGTAACACTAGTACTAATTAATTACATTTTATTATAGTATTTGTAAAAAATAAACAAAAAAAAACAACCCTTATTAGAAGGGTCATCTTAATCTTTTAATCCCATTACCATATCGAAACGTACAAGTTTATTACTTGTTTTTTCTTTATGAAAATACATCGTACATAACGCTTTATCTTCTAATAATTCATGACGTTCGTTCTCTCTTATTATTTCTGTCACCACAATATTACCATCTGTACGATTCGCTCTATACATGACTTCAAAGCGCCAATCCTGATCGTCTTTGAATCTTTGCTGGAATAAATTCATCAATTCATCATAATTCATTTCGTGGGTATTACAATCTTCTTTAATAAAAACCGCACAAATATCTTTCGAAATAATTTCTTTCATTTTATCAATATCCTGATTTCTCCAGGCAGCTAAAAGATGAAAATACGCCATGTTCACACTTCTCTCTATTTTATTATATTAAATGATACATCAATATACCAGCGCATACTGATACATTTAAACTTTCAGCATCACCATATATCGGTACATATAAATTTTGATCCGTTTGTTCAAGTATTGCTCCATCTACGCCTTGTCCTTCATTACCTAACACAAGCATAAATGACTCTGGCTTTTCTATTGATTTAAAATCAACGCCATTATGTAAACTTGTGCCAAATACCTTCCCGTTAACTTTAGAACAAGCTTCTTCAAACGCCATTTCTATAACCGGAATATGGAATACACTACCTTGTGATGCTCTTAATACTTTGTCATTATATATATCAACAGTTCCTTTTGCAATAACAACTGCATCCATTCCCGCTGCATCTGCTGTACGAATAATTGTTCCGACATTCCCAGGGTCTTGTATGCGGTCTAAGTAAAGTACTTTGTCGAACTTCGTATTTGCAACGTCCGGCATATTACATACTGCATATATCCCTTGTGGCGCTTCTGTTTGTGATAATTTTTCAGCAATTTTAAATGTAATTTCATATTGCTGTTTACTGTTTTCTACCATGATTTCTGTTAATTTGTCAGGGTTAACTGTTAATATCATTTCAATATCGATGTGACTTTTTGCAGCTTCCTCTACTAAATGGAAACCTTCGACGAGAAATTGATTTGATTTCTTACGTTCTTTTCTTGTATGTAATTTTGCGATTTGCTTAATTTTTAAATTATTAACTGATTCAATTAATTCCATCCTTGCACCTCTATTTTCTTATAATTATTATTATGACTCTTTTCCATTCATAATGATACTAAATCCTTCTCTTTCTTGTGAAAGACCTTCCATCACACTATGCCAATCATGGCCATATTGATCAAACATGTTATCCATTAAATCACGCTGCGCTTGATTGAGTTTTTCAATCAGTTCATTTCCCGCTTCAGTTGGATATAATTCTTTTAATCGTTTATCGCTCGGTGAAGGTGTTTCTGATATAAGTGCTTTTTCTTTCAATACTTTTAATGTATTATGTGAACCTTGCTTAGAAATTTCTAATACTTGAAGTAACTCTTTTTGCGTAATGCCTGGTTTCTTACATATAAAAAATAAAAAACGATGATGTTGACGTTGCATTCCATATTGTTCAATGATTCTATCTGCAGTTGTAATATATGTTTTATAAGCAAAGTAAAATAATAAATGCTCTTTATCTCTACCGTGTAACAAGCTGATCACTCTCCTAGTTCACTTTACCTCATTATACGCACTCTTATCATTTTTCACAATTAATAGGTCAATGATGTTGACTTATTAATAACGAAGTATTATAGTAGTGAAGTAAACATTTAAAAGAAGGAGAGATTATTGATGAAACAAAGAATCGGTCAATTATTATTAGATACACTAGCAGTAAATGGCGTAGATAAAATGTTTGGTGTGCCAGGTGACTTTACATTAGCCTTTTTAGATGATGTTGTACGACATGACAAAATTGAATGGATTGGTAACACGAATGAATTAAACGCAGCGTATGCAGCAGATGGTTATGCACGTGTTAAAGGATTAGCTGCAGTGAGTACAACTTTTGGTGTAGGTGAATTAAGTGCAGTGAATGGTATTGCCGGAAGTTACGCTGAACGCGTACCAGTTGTAAAGATTGCTGGTGGACCATCAAGTATCGCTCAACAAGAAGGACGATACGTTCATCATTCATTAGGTGAAGGTGTATTTGATTCATATTCAAAAATGTATGAACACATCACTTGTGCAACGACAACTTTAACAGTTGAAAATGCGCAAACAGAAATCCCACGTGTGATCAATGCAGCGATTCGTGAACGTCGTCCTGTTCATATTCATTTACCGATAGATGTTGCATTAACTGAAATTGAAGTCACAGATGCTCCTGTTGCGTATCAGCACGCAGCAAAAGACGTATCACAGTATATCGAAGCAGTTAAAGAAAGATTATCAAAAGCAAAACAACCAGTATTTATCGTTGGTCATGAAATTAATTCATTTGATCTACACGATAAATTAGAACAACTTGCAGATTTAACAAATATTCCGGTAGCTCAATTATCACTCGGTAAATCAGCTTTTAATGAAGAAAACGATAAATATTTAGGTATCTTTGACGGAAAAATTGCTGAGGAAAATGTACGTAACTATGTAAATAACTCAGACTGTATTATTAATTTAGGAGCAAAATTAACTGACTCAGCGACTGCTGGATTCAGCTATGAATTTGACGTTAACGACGTTATCTACATGAATCAAAATGACTTTAAAGCTGGCAGTGTTGTAAGTGATGATGTTTCAATCATCGATTTAGTTGATGGATTATTGACATTAGACTATAAAAATAGTGCGGACTATCCTCAATTTAAACGCTCTGAGATGGATTATGTATTAAATGATGAACCTTTAGTTCAGGAAAACTATTTCAAATTAGTGAATGCCTTCTTAGAAAAAGATGATATCTTACTTGCTGAACAAGGTACATCATTCTTTGGCGCATATGATTTATCACTGTATAAAGGCAATCAATATATCGGACAGCCATTATGGGGATCAATCGGTTATACATTCCCGGCATTGCTTGGAAGCCAACATGCCGATGTAAACCGTCGTAACCTATTACTAATTGGAGACGGTTCATTACAATTAACAGTACAAGCATTATCTACAATGATTCGCACAGGCATTAAACCAATCATCTTTGTTATCAACAATGATGGCTATACTGTAGAAAGATTAATTCACGGTATGGAAGAACCATATAACGATATTAAAATGTGGAACTACAAACAGTTACCAGAAACATTCGGTGCAAAAGATGAAGTTGTTGTACACGATGCGAAAACTTCCAACGAATTGAAAGCTGTAATGGATAAAATTAAAGCGGATAAAGATCACTTACATTTCGTTGAAATCCATATGGCAGTTCAAGATGCACCGAAAAAATTAATCGACATCTCTAAAGCATTTGCAGAAGCAAATAAAAAAGCATAATATTTAACCCCCGTTTACTCATAAATATGAGGAGACGGGGGTTTCTTTGGTTATGGATACCATTTTATGGCTGCATGTGCCCACTTTTAATAAATAGAGTGCATCTGATTACTTATATTTACAAATATTGCGCAGAGTCCAACAAGAGTGCGCAAGAATTGTAAATTAATTGAATTCCGTGCGCAAACCACGCTTAGTATGCGCAACATTTTCAAATTTATTACAACATATCATATATATTTAACCACTGCTTTTCCACCAATTTCATATTCAAATACATCTGGCATGTTCATTTCACAGAAATCTTTATAACCAAACGCTCCATCAGTCAGATGATTAAACAATACTGAAAAAGAAGTACCATGACCACAAATAATTAAGTCACTTTCTCTCCCTTTAATCAAATCTTCAAACGCCGGGACAATTCTTTGTTTAACTTCATTCAATGATTCACCATTCTCAAGTTTATAATCAAAATCCTTCCACTGACGTTCTGCAAATTCTGAGAAATTATCAATCCATTCACTAACCGTACGTTCATAAAAATTATCTATAACCTCTATCTTCAAACCTTTATTTTCAGCAATCGGCATGACTGTATCCAATGCACGTTTATAAGGGCTAGAAAAAATCCCTGCAATTTCTTTATCTTTAAAAATCTCAATCAAACCTTGAGCAAGTCTCACACCATCTTCAGTCAATGGTGCACTTTCATCATGTTTATACGAAATATCTCTAATAGAGTGTCTTATAAAATATACTTTAGCCATTTAACTATCCTCTCATTTAAAACATCCTTTTAAATCATATTTATATTGCTTCAGAATTCGGAAAATGTTCTAGCAATTCATCATGAACTTTCTCATCATCTATTAAAATTATCGTTCTTGAACTATCATCGCTATAAATTCGAATATTTATTTCCTTATCATTAATAAATTATTCTTGATTATTTTTTCTTTTATCATCACTGGACAAAAGCGCTGTGCACAAATTACCAATAAAATCTATTAAATCCGCTATTATAGAAATCATCGTTTCACATTATCTTTTTTCATATCTCTTTTAAAATAAATAAATGCTATTGTTCCAAATAGTACATTCATAACAGTATATGTTATAAGTGAAGCATTAATATAATCTTCATTCTTCGGATTTCCACTTGTGAAAAATTTAGGAATTAATTCTGGCATAATGATATAAACTAATACTCCAATAAAAAACCAATTTTTTAATATAATGCAAACTACAAAAAATATTAAAGAAAGAATCAGTCCAATTATCAAACTATATTTATCATCAATATTTGCTAAAGACTTACTTGGAAACTTTGACAATAATAGTTCTCCAATTGTCATTACAGCAATCATTATAATTGACATTATAAAACCAAAAACATAGATAGTTCTAGTGTCGCCATGTCTCACTAAAAGTGTTTTTAATATCCATAATTCTAATGGTGCTAATACAAATATAATAATTGCATAAAATATCAATCTATTCAGACTTAAATCTAAATCTCCAGATATTAATCGAGGTATCGCTAATAAAGCTAATATAGAGATTAGCATCAAAAACATAAAACTAAATATCCCTTTATCAAATGGTAGTTCATTCGAAATTGACTTAATGTAGTCTTTTACCGATCCTCCTGTTACACTTTCTACACTTTCACCACGTGATTCTGCTTCGTACAAATGATCACGTAATTCTGCTTCAATCGCATCAATATCTTCGTCTTTCTTACCTTTCGATGCCAACTCTAATCTTAATTGTAATAAAAAATGTTCTGCTTCATTACTTAACATCATCAACACTCCTCATCAAATTATTTATGCCTGTATTCAGTAAATCCCACTTTTCCTTAAACACTTTTAATTCTTCCAAACCTTCTTTTGTAATTGAATAATATTTTCTCTTTGGACCACCGGTATCTGATTTAATCATTCGCGTACTGACATACCCTTTTTTATCTAATCTAAGTAATACCGGATAAATACTACCATCACTAATTTCAGGAAATTCTTTTTCTTTTAATTTTTCTAATATCTCATATCCATATGTTTCACCTTGAGAAATCAAACCAAGAATTGCTCCATCTAATAATCCTTTCATCATTTGATTATGTACAGACATTTGAAACCTCCTTGCTTCAGATAGCTATCTTATAATATAAGATAGTCCAGAAATTAAAAAAGTCAACTATCTTATTATAAAAGATAGCCACTTTTTAAATTAACATATTGATCCAACCACGCTCTCTGTCTTTCCTCAAGTACTGGAAATACATTTTGATAATCATATAAATCTTTTTCTCTGACATCACTGCTATCCAACTTATAAAGCAATTGAATTTCAGGTTGTATTATTTTCATATCATTCTTAACAAAATATATTTCCTCAACTCTTTTCCTAACAGCATCGTCTCTTTTATAGATCCAATGTTCTGCTTCTTCTTCAAAAAATAAAATTTGAATAATAAATGATTCTTCATCATCTTTTGCAATCCACAAACTGTCAGTAGAATGAACTTCATTAAATAAAGAAAAACTTAAAGAACCATTCCTTGCTGTATAGATTTTATAATTCTTAAAAAAATCTAAAATCCGTTCTAAATATTTAAAGTTCACCAATATATCCATATCTTCATGATCTCTTGTTTTCCTACCTAGAAACTCATCCAGTGCAATCCCTCCAGCCAAATACCAATCAAAATCTGCATCACACATTATTTGCTTTAAAGATGCTATACCGAGTAATTCCCAATTATTTAAATCCGTCCTCATTCTCTCCTCCAAAAAAATACCCACTTCTCAGTGGGTATTTATGATGATTTCGCTTCAAATTTATAAGCTTTTGTGAGCTCGTTTGTAATGATTAACTCATAATCAACGCCGCGTGATTCTGCACCTTCAACCAATATATCAATTTCCTGCTGATTAAAATATCTTTCAGTCGCTACTAAAGACACTATCATTATTAATGACAGCATGATAATTACTATTAGACCTTTAGTAATTGCTTTCATAATTACCACCTTAGTTGTTTTTTATCATCTTATCATAAACAACCAAATTTATACAATATTAGTATGTTTGTCCTATAATCTTATCCACTATTGCATCATCCAGTCCTTCAACAACTGCTGTCATCAACTTCACCGCTCCGGCATAATCTTCTCTATTCATCATCGACACATTACTATGTATATAACGTGTTGGTACAGCGATTGTTACAGCTGGCACACCAGTGTTACTTTGTGCGACGTGTCCTGCATCTGTGTAGCCACCTGTTAAGTGATCGAACTGTATTGCAATATTGTGTTCTTTAGCGACATCAATAATATATTGTTTCAATGCCACATGTGCGATATTCCATGCATCAGCAAGAATAATAACCGGTCCTCCACCCATCTTCGCATTGCCCGCATCTTCCATACCCGGTGTTAACGAACAGAAACACACGTCCATTGCAATCGCGAGACTAGGTTTAACTAGGTTTGCAGCCGTCTTTGCCCCTCGTGACATTGTTTCTTCTTGTGTTACGGCTCCAGAATATAGATTAATCTTTGGTGATGGCACATTCTTAACGACTTCGTATGCAAGTGCACATCCAAAACGATTATCAAATGCTTTTGCTAACAAATAATTTGGATTTTCCATCATTTCAAATTCAGTATATGGTGTAATACAATCTCCAACTTTAATACCTGCAGCGATTGTTTCATCAAGTGATGCTGTCCCTATATCTATAAACATATTTTCTAGATTTACTTTGTTTCTATCTTCAGCACTTAACACGTGTGGCGGTTTACCTCCGATTACCCCTCTTATATCCCTGTCTTTCGTATGTATCGTTACTTTCTGACTTGTCATCACTATCGGTGACCAGTATCCGAGACTTGTAAACTTTATAAATCCTCGTTCAGTGATGTCAGTAACCATAAAGCCAATCTCATCTAGATGACCTAATAACATAATAGCGTGTTTACTATTCGCTTTACGGACACCAAATATACTGCCAGTGTTATCACGTACTGTTTCAACGTTAATCGTTTCAAATAATTGCTGCATTAATTGTGTCATCGGCAATTCAAATCCCGCCGGTGCATTACATTCTGTCATTTGTTTGAGTAGTTCTAGTTGCTGATCCATCAATACATCTCCTAAACCATATTTAGTTTTTTAGTTATTTATGTTTGTTCACCTTTCCAAAATTAACTTTACATATACTGTCCAAAAAATACTCCTAACGCTGTGCCGACATAGTTACCAATAATATATCCGAGTGTACCTACAACGAGAATCGGTCCGATTAATTTATGCCACCCTTTAGCAATCGCTAATGCCGCTGCAGTCGTCGGTCCACCAATATTGGCGTTACTAGCAAGTAATATTTCCTCTAAGTCTGCGCCAATTAATTTACCGGCAACTAAACTTATGACAAGATTTAACATTGCAATAATAAACACAAACAATAATAGCAATGGTGCTGTCTGGATAATTAAAGGTATTGAAGCTGGAATTCCTAATACGAAGAAGAAAAGATATATAAGAAATGTTCCAAATTCACTACTACCATTTAACTGTTTAAAGAATTTAGGGAATAGTAATAGCAATATAAATATAAACGTCGTTAAGATTAAATATTTATCTGTTACAAGACCTGTAAACATTTCATATAAAATATTGCCATCCGCTTTCGGCAAAATATCAGTCATAATTGCTGACAGTTTAAATGATACAGCTACGATAAAAAATGCTGCACCGAAATTTAACGCAATATCGAGCAGCGAGATTTCTTTACGACTGAAATAATCATCCTGCCCTGCAATATGTGTTCCTTCTACTTCATCAATGTGCGGTGTATTAAATTTCTTTCTAAAGAAATGCATTGTAGGTATCGTCATTAATGTTAAAATAAATATCGCTGTCATTAGGTTATCTGCAACTACTGCAGCTGATATTACATCTTTAGGTGGATCAAACTTTAATGCCATCGCAGCAAAATTCACGCCCCCACCAATATAGCTTGCACTCATCATCGCACTTAATTTATCGAGATAAGGGATATGTTCTTTTAGTAAAAAGAATGCAGCAAAAGTTCCAGCAACCGTTCCTACAGAACTTAATAAAAATATACCGAGTAAGCGTCCGCTTTCTTTCCATATAGCTTTAATATCTATTTGAAATAATAATAACGGTAAAGCTAATGGAATAATAAACCCCCATACTTGGTCATAGACAACGGACTCTGTAGGAATCACTTTAAAGTTTGAAAGTAACAGTGCAAAGATTAAGGCAATAATAGCCCCTGAAACTTTGGCAGCCCATTTGTATTTTAATTCAAGGTAAATACTTAGACTGCTGAATATTACTATAATCGCCCATAACGTCATTACATCGTCTGCTGCAAAAAGTGTCTTCATCGTTTACCTCCTCAAAAACATTATAGTTCTAATTTATCAGAATATTCTATATTATTGAAGAGGTATTTCTTTATTATAAACGTTTCACAAACTTTTCTTTGTGTTCTTTAGGCAAAGCATTAACTTTTAATGCTTTTTCAATGAGATTTTTATTATGCTTATCACCGTATACTAATTCATTAAACTCATGTAACGTCAATCCATTTTCATCTTTCTTCACAAGTTCTAACCTGCTATTTGGTGCAACTACACCTTCAATAAGCACTCTAAAGTAACAACCTGTTGCTCGACTAGCAGCCATCATCTTTACAATATTCGGAACATTGTGAACCTGTGCAATTGTATTACATGGTCCACGTCCTTCAGTCACTTGAATAAGAGCCTCTCCAAGTTTAAACGTATCACCAATACAAATCGTATCTTTATCCAGTCCAACAGTCGTAATATTCTCACCGAACAAACTAAATTCTGTATCTATATCCATGTAATCTGACCATAAATCATAATCATTATAATCATATAAACAGACCGCTTTATTGACACCTCCATGACCTTTATAAACATGTTGATCCCCGACAAACCCCGTAACAGTGAGTTGTACTGTATTCTCAATAGGATATTTATAATAAGCAGTTTTCTTCTCTTTACCGTTTACATCAATCTTTTCTATACCGCCGATACAAATTCTTTTTAATTCATAATGCATACGCTCACCTCTAATTTTGTATTACTTCAAGTTTATTATTATCAAATACATAAGTAAATATAAAACAGCCACTCAAGTGAGCAGCTGTTATTTCATAAAATTCCTATTTTCTCTTCTTTTTCTTCTTACTTTTCTTCTGAACCACCTGTATTTTACTACGTTTAAACTCTGGCATTTCACTTACTTTCTTACCACCCAAACGCCATAATCTTACTTCAGTGTATACTTCTTTCAACAGCTTCGTTAACTTTTCAGTCGGTACAATACTGATCATATGCTTCGCGCCGAGATCAGCAATAAATTCAAATGCTGTCTCAAAACTATCAGTTACACGGAACGTCTCAATAATCTCTGAATAAAGTGCTTCAACTTGTTGATTGTAAATTACTTCACCTTTCATATTGCGTTTTAATTCAACTTTCAGTTCACGTGTATTATTACTTGGTTCAACATATGCGTTTAATACATATTTATATACCGCTTCTTTCGTCCCCGGTATGTGATACTCCATATTGGTAAACATTGCGTCTAATTCAAGTTGTTGATGTGAATAAAGTTCATGTTTAATCCAATTCCCTTTCATGTTTGGTACAAGATTAGGAAAATAATTTTGTATATCTTTTAAAATCTCATCACGGAGAAGAGGCTTACCAAATAATTTGTCATAAACTTTTTGCATCACATCAATGCGTGTAAAACCATATAAATTAAATATTCCGCGATAAAATTTAATCTTTTCAATATCTTCTAATATAAAGCCTTGTTGCTTCTTATATGATTTAATATGATTTGCAACGTCTATCGGTAAAAATAGAATCTCATTAAATGTCGGTGCATATAAGAATATTTCTCGTGTCGCACCTTTCATATATGTAAAATTGTCATAATCAAACTGCAATGCATTTTCGATATTAAGCAGTAATTCATAATCCATATATTTTATCATTTTGCCTAGCATCGTAAAGTCTTTAAAGAAGTTGTCGTTGATGATATTTATTTGTTCAGTTTTATCATCTGTTAAATCGAGTTGATAAAACATCGCAATCGCCTTTAAATCTTCTATCGGAAGTTCATTTAAGAAAGATTTCAACGGTTGTTTCGAATAACTTGTAACCATTTCATCAATACGAGCTTCCATTTTCATCTGCTCATTGTATCCAGTAATATTCTCGTTAAACAACTCAATTTCACGTTCGATTTCTTCATCTGTTGGCGGTTTAATTTCAGGATACTCATTACTTAGGACATGTTTGTTAAATGCATTAATGATTTCTATCGGCATAAAAAATATTGAACCATGTGTTGCTTCAATTAACCCGGCTGCTACTAAATTCGGTAATATTTCCTCTGTTTGTATACTATCACGATTTATATTTAATCCTCGCGCCGCGAGTAATGATAAGTATACTTGTTCTGTATTATTTAATTTTGGTAACGTATCTATAATTAATTGTTCATTGATCGCCATATTATCTCCTTGATATGAAAAAGCTTGAACTTATTTGTTCAAGCTTTCATTTATTTTTATTTTTGATGGATTAATCTTTATATTGTACATCTCTTCAACTGATGTAATTGAATCAAGATGATCTGCAATAACTTCATCAAAGCCATGAATCGACAATATATCCTCATGAATGTGCTTATATTTATTTTGAAATGTTTCATTATTTAACTGATCAATTACATAATAAAATCCACCTTGATCATACATTTCTAAAATCATTTCTTTATCAATCGAATCCAGTGATACATAAAGCTTTCTCACACCGAACTCAGGTAATTGCTCATACCATGATAACCCGTCACGTACATTTACAACATCACCGATTATGATCATTGCGGGATGCGTTATTCTAGCTTCAGTGACTAAATCAATAATATTTGAAAGATTACCAATGACCGTCTTTTGGTAACCGTAACTCGCATTCCCAATCACTGCTACTTTCAAGTGAGCATCCATATTGCTCGATAATACTTGAACGATTTCTGGTAAAGCTTTCATCCCCATGTATAATGCTAATGTACCACCTTTTGCTAGTGCCTGAAAGTCAATTTCTTTCATGCTATCTTTTTGAAGGTGACCTGTAGAAAATGTAACATGCGGTGAATAAGCTCGATCTGTTAAAGGAAAACCAGCATATAATCCAGCAGCACTGGCACTCGTAATACCTGGTATTACAACATGCGGATATTTACCATTTAAACTATCAATTTCTTCAGATAGTCTACCAAATATTCCTGGGTCTCCACCTTTTAATCGTACAACCGTTAACCCTAAGCTTGCTTTCTCATTAATGATACGATTGATTTCATCTTGTGCTTTATACTTAACATCAGGATTTTTACCAACATAAATGAGTTCACATTCTGGTTTAGAAAGCTGTAACAATATTGGGTTCACTAATCGATCATAGATGATGACATCTGCTTGTTTAATACTTCTGATCGCTTTATAAGAAACAAGACCAGGGTCACCTGGTCCAGCTCCTACAAAAATAACCTTACCTAATCCATCCATATAAATAACTCACCGTTATCTACTTCTACTTTAAATGTTGAAACACAACCATCTGCTTCGTCAGGTGCTTGAACTTGCCCGTCATTTAAATCGATTTTTCTGTCATGTAACGGACAGAATACGTAATGTTCACTTACAGTCCCTTCTGATAATGGACCATTTTTATGTGGACAGCGATTGCTAATTGCTTTAATTTCACCTGATTCTAATAAGAAAATCCCGATTTCCTGCTCTTTAACAAATACTTTCTTACCGATTTGAGGTTCTAACTCTGACACATTGAATAATTTGATTTTTTCCATGATTATACGCGCTCCACTTCATACATTTTTCGTTTTTCTTCATTTGTTGCGATATCTTTCCATGGTTCTTCCTGGCGTGCTTTATTCGCATCCATTAAGCGGTCATATAATTCTTTTTGACGTGTTGGATCTAATAATACATCTTTCACATTATCAAATCCTAAACGTTCCATCCATGGTGCTGTACGTTCTGCATAAATACCAGTTTCACGGTAATATTGCATCATAGCTCCACATAATTGTACAACGTCATCTTCTGTAGGTACTGTAGTAAGTAATGTACCTGCTTTAACTTCAGTACCACCGTTACCACCAATAAAGATTTGGAAACCATTTTCTACTGCAATAACACCGAAGTCTTTAACACCAGATTCTACACAACTTCGTGGACAACCTGACACACCAATTTTAAATTTATGCGGTGTGTCAATATATTCAAATGTTGATTCTAAGCGAATCGCAAGTTTAGTTGTATATTGCGTGCCGAAACGACAGAATTCTTTACCAACACAAGATTTAACTGAACGTAATTTTTTACCATATGCTGATGCTGAACGCATACCTAAATCTGCCCAAACTTGAGGTAATTCTTCTTTCTTAATACCATATAAACCGATACGTTGTGCACCAGTAATTTTCACTAAAGGTACATCATATTTCTTAGCAACTTCACCTAATTTAATTAATTGATCCGGGTTTGTTACCCCACCTTGCATCTGTGGGATTACAGAGAATGTTCCATCATTTTGAATATTTGCATGGAAACGTTCGTTTGCATAACGTGAATCTTTTTCGTCTTCATGCTCATGTGGCCAGCACATATTCAAGTAGTAGTTGACTGCCGGACGACATTTTGGACATCCGCCTAAGTTTTTAAATCCTAATACGTGTCGTACTTCTTTAGAAGTTTTTAATCCTTTAGCTCGAATTTGTGTTACAATCTGGTCACGTGAAAGTTCTGTACATCCACAAATTCCAGTTGGTCCACCCGCTTCAAATTTATCACCTAATGTATAAACGAGTAAATCAGCGATTTGTCCTTTACATTTACCACATGATCCACCGGCTTTTGTATGCGCTGTAACTTCTGCAACAGTCGTTAATCCTTTTTCGTGTACTGCTTTTACGATCTGTCCTTTAGAAATACCGTTACATCCACAAATCGTTTCATCATCTGCCATCGTTTCAACACTGATTGCATCAACTTCACCAGCTTTGTGTAATAAAGATACTAACGTGAATTCCTCAATCGCTTCTTCTTTTTTCATCATATTGTAGAAACGGTTACCTTCTTCAGTATCTCCGTAAAGTACAGCCCCAACAACTTTTCCTTCTTCTACGAATACTTTTTTGTATACATTATCTAAACCGTTAAATACTTCAATACCACGTGTCTTTTCACCTTCGTAAATCTTACCGGCAGAGAATAAGTCACAGCCTGATACTTTAAGTGAAGTAAATGTAGTTGATCCGTGATAACCATCTGTTGGATTCCCTGTGATATGATCTGCTAATACTTTTCCTTGTTCGTAAAGTGGTGCTACTAATCCGTAAACTTTTGAGTTATGTTCAGCACATTCACCAACGGCATAAACATCCGGGTCACTTGTCTGCATAAAATCATTAACAACAATACCACGACCGATTTCAAGTTCAGCTGCACGTGCTTGTTTCGTTACCGGACGAATACCTACTGCCATTACAACTAAATCTGTTTCAATTACTGAACCGTCACTTAAACGGATTGCTTCAACACGATCTTTACCGATAATTTCTTGTGTGTTTCCTTGTAATTTAAACTTCATGCCTTGTTTTTCTAAATCAGCTTTTAACATTTCTCCAGCTTTACGGTCTAACTGCATTTCCATTAACCATTCGCCTAAATGTACAACAGTAACATCCATGCCCTGGTCTAATAATCCACGAGCACATTCTAAGCCGAGTAATCCACCACCGATGACAACAGCTTTTTTGTAATGACGCGCCTGTTCAATGATGTATTCTGTATCTTTAATCGTTCTCCAGCCGATAACACCTTCAAGTTTCACACCATCGATTGGTAACATGAATGCAGTAGAACCTGTAGCGATAATTAACTTATCGTATTCAACTGTAACACCTTTTTTCGTCGTAACAGATTTGCTTACACGGTCAATTTTTTCAACTTTATCATCATTAATTAAAGTGATGCCTTGTTCTTTATACCATTCATAATCATTTAAGATTGTTTCTTCAACACTCATTTTCTTTTGTAAAATATTAGAAAGCATAATACGGTTATAGTTCGGATATGGTTCTTCCCCAATAACTGTAATTTCAAATAAATCTGGATTACGATCTAGTATTTCTTCTATCGTACGAATACCCGCCATACCATTACCAACCATTACTAATCTTTGTTTCATATTCTTTGCCCCATTTCTAATATACTGACTTATTTATTTAAAAAATCTTTAATACTTTGTTTTAAATTTTTACTTTTCTCTGGGCTGACACCATCACTTGAAATCATGACACGCATACCATCATGCTTAAACGATGCAACATTAAAAAAGTTAGAATTCTCTTTGTTAGAACAGTCATTTACAAGTTGATGCTTCTGCACACATTCCATCACTTGACGATTAACGCTTTCTTTATTTGTTGCAATAAACACAATATCGTACTGGCTAATATCTTGTTTCGTAAATGGATATGGAATACATTCAACGTTCATTGCTATAATTTCTTCATCGATTTCTGGTGCAATAACGGTAATATGCGCGCCTTCTCCCACTAATCCATTCACTTTACGTTTTGCGATGCGCCCACCACCAACGATTAATACTTTCTTATCCATTAAGTTAAGCATAATGGGATACATTGCGTTCTGCCTCCAGTTCAGCGAGTTTATTTAACACACCTGCTGTCATACTTAAATCTAAATCAAGTGTTTCAGTAAATGTAATATCATAACCATCTTCTATTAACGGTTCGCTTAATCGTTTTATTTTTCTAACGAGATGACCATCGAATAAGAAGTATGGCATGATGATAATGCTTTTATCTTTATCCATTACTTTTAACTGCCGCTTGAAATTTAAAGCTCCATAAAGCATCGCTGGCACAAGATTGAGACCCGTTTCATCTTTCATTTTGTCAACCATTGCAATTAAACGTTCGTCAGGTTCAGTAAATCGCTTATTACCATGTGCAGTAATTAATATTGTTTTATCTTTGTATGAAGAAACGATACGCTCACATACTTGATAAACAGCAGGTTCATCCCCAAAACAATCTGCAATCTTATACGTTATGTGAGGATAATCTTTTAATACTTCATGGAGCTGAGCGGGAATATCTTCTACTGCATGCATTGCGGGAAATAATAACATCGGCATTACAAGAAAATGAGTAACACCTGCATCAATCATACGCTGTGTAATAATTGGAACATTTTCATCATCTTTTTCTAGAAAAGCTAACTGCTGCACTGATTCTGGCCTGGATTCAATAATATGATCAACAAAATCTCTGAACAGTTGATTTTTATCCGGCATTTTAGAACCATGCGCAATGTAAATGATACCTTGCACATACATCCCCCCTAAATCACAATACACTTATATTATAGCTCAATTTAATGTGAATATGTTCACATTAATATATATATAGGGATATCCCTATATAAATATATTTGCAAGTAATAACATATTTTAAACACAAAAAAACACGCTAAGTCATTTACTTAGCGTGTTTAATAATCTTTATTATTTGTTTAAAGCTGCTTTAGCTTGGCTAACGATTTCAGCGAATGCTTTTTCGTCAGTGATAGCGATTTCTGATAACATTTTACGGTTGATATCGATTCCAGCAACTTTTAATCCGTTCATTAAACGGCTGTAGCTGATGTCATTTTGACGCGCAGCTGCGTTGATACGTGCGATCCATAATTTACGGAAATCACGTTTCTTTTGACGACGGTCACGGTATGCATATTGACCTGATTTCATTACTTGTTGTTTTGCTACTTTATATAATGTATGTTTTGAACCAAAGTAACCTTTAGCTAATTTGATTGTACGTTTACGACGCGCGCGTGTAACTGTTCCACCTTTAACTCGTGGCATTATAATTCCTCCTCAGTGTTTCTAATTTTATTATTTTACGTAAGTTAACATTTGTGCTACTCGTTTTTGATCGCCTTTAGATACTAATGACGCTTTACGAAGTCCACGTTTTTGTTTAGTTGATTTGTTTGCGAATAAGTGTGAAGTGTAAG
The DNA here is from genome assembly GCF_002742385.2 of Macrococcoides goetzii. Lineage (GTDB taxonomy): Bacteria > Bacillota > Bacilli > Staphylococcales > Staphylococcaceae > Macrococcoides > Macrococcoides goetzii. Next base: position 163,608 of record NZ_MJBI02000001.1, on the reverse strand, counting down.
CTCTTGAACGTTTTAATTTTCCTGAACCAGTTCTTTTAACACGTTTAGCTCCACCACGGTGAGTTTTCATTTTAGGCATGTTTTGTTCCTCCTAGTTTTGTTTTTTGTCGACGATTGGTGCTAACATTAAGAACATTGAGCGACCATCCATCTTTGGCTTTTGTTCAACTGTCGCAAGATCTTTACATTCTTCTGCAAATTTCTCTAACACACGTTGACCAAATTCTTTATGCGTGATTGCACGACCACGGAATCTGATTGATACTTTAACTTTGTCCTGCTTTTCTAAGAATTTACGAGCATTTTTAAGTTTCGTATTAAAATCATGATCTTCAATCGTTGGACTTAACCTAATTTCTTTAACGACAACAACTTTTTGATTTTTACGTGCTTCTTTTTCTTTCTTTTGTTGTTCAAATTTGAATTTACCGTAATCCATAATTTTGGCTACTGGTGGTTTCGCATTTGGAGCAACTAACACGACATCAAGGTTAACACGTTCTGCAATTTCAATTGCTTCGAACTTAGTTTTAACGCCAAGTTGTTCACCATCATGACCGATTAAACGAAGTTCTCTCGCACGAATTTTGTCATTGATTTGAGTTTGATCTTTAGCTATGGTTGACACCTCCTATTTGATTTACGAAGACAAACAAAAAAGCGAATGCATAATGCACCCGCTAAAAAATAGACATGTCTAACCATGTTATTTAACCCTGTAACTGCCTTTGCGTCTTCAGGGCGAGAAGCGGGATGCTTCTACTTGTCCGTTTCGTATTCAACAGACTTAAGTATAACAGGCTAATATTTATAAGTCAACATCTATTTTTTCATATTCACTCATATCTGTATCTTGAGATAAATCAACTTCTGTTAAAGGAATCTTACGCGTTTTATATTTTAGTTTGTGATAGAAATAGAACGCTAAGAAAATTGGAATACCCATATAAGTAATCAAGAATCCGTTAAGATCGAACTTACCACCTAATATCAAATCAGAATCCTGACCGATAATTACAAATAAACATAGAATAAATGCAAATATAGGACCAAATGGGAACCACATCGCTTTATATTTTAATACTGATGTATCTTTGTTCTGCGCATAAAACGCTCTTCTAAATCGATAATGACTAATTGCGATACCTAGCCAAGCGATAAATCCAGTTAAACCACTTGCTGCCACAATATATTCGTAAGCACCACTGGCAACACGTTCTACTAAGAAGATAATCAGCACCACAATAAACGTTGCAAGTAAACTCGGAATAGGAACGCCTTTATGATTTGTTTCCGAGAATTTACGTGAAGCTAAACCATCTTTACCCATCGCATATAACATACGCGTTGAAGCATACATACCACTATTACCCGCTGATAGAATAGATGTTAAGATAACAGCATTCATAAAGGATGCTGCAAATGCAAGACCAGCATTTTCAAATACTAACGTAAATGGTGACTTCGCAACACTATCTCCACCCATTAAGTTAGGATTCGTGTAAGGAATGATTAATCCGATGACTAAAATAGAAAGAATGTAAAAAATTAAAATTCTCCAGAAAACTTGTTTAATCGCTTTTGGAATTGTTTTTTCCGGTTCTTCTGATTCACCTGCTGTAATCCCAACAAGTTCTGTACCCTGGAAACTAAATCCGGCTACTAAGAACACACCAAGAATCGTTAAGAAAGACCCTGTTAAACCATGACCGACAAATGGAGCATCACCTGTCGTGAAGTTATCAAAACCAATAAACTTGCCACCTAAAATTCCAACGATTGTTAGTAATCCTATAAATAAAAATAATATAACAGTAGCAACTTTTATAATCGCAAACCAATATTCACTTTCACCATAAACTCGAACTGACAATGTATTTAAAAATAAAATAATTGCTAGAAATACTAAGCTCCATGCCCAACCCGGCAAGAAATCCATCGGTGCCCAGTACTTTATGACGCTCGCAGCGATACTCACATCTGCTGCAACTGTAATCACCCAGTTAAACCAATAATTCCAGCCAAGCGCAAATCCAAGAGATGGATCGACGAAGCGTGTTGCATAGGTAGAAAATGAACCTGAAATCGGTAAATATGTTGCCATTTCACCAAGACTTGTCATTAAGAAAAATACCATAATACCAATAATCGTAAACGCAAGTAACGCACCACCTGGGCCAGCATCACGAATCGCTCCTCCAGAGGTCATAAATAAACCTGTGCCGATACAGCCACCAATAGCGATCATCGAAATATGGCGCTGCTTCAATTTTCTTTGTACTCCATTCGTACTTTGCATATATTGACTTCCTTTCAAATATAAAAAATGAGCACACGTATGATACGCGTACTCATTTGAAAGTATAATCATCAAAATTAAGTAGCGCATCACAAATGTGACAGTCTAACACTTGTTCAATGTTAGCCCAGGATATAATGTTCATACACATTATTCCTTCGGCACTGTTTCCTTTCGATAAACTTCGTTTATGTGTATGACATATCCATCATCTACTCATAAACAGTGCAACCTCTACCTCAACGAGGAATATTAAGTTAGTTACTAATATACATGACATCACTTATTATTTCAACCTCTTTTTTTAATACGTTAAAACATTAAATGATGATTTTCCTTTAAAACATAGACTCATAAAAAATCAAATCATTATTTTTTTAGACGAATCTCATCAACTAAATTCCAGATAAACTCGTCGCGATCTAAAGTTTTAGAATCTTTAGAACCATATTGACGCAGGTTTACTTCATTATTCTCAACTTCTTTATCTCCTACTACAACCTGGTAAGGGACTTTATGCATTTGTGCTTCACGAATTTTGTAGCCCATCTTTTCATTTCGGTCATCAATATGACAACGAACACCTTGAGATTTTAACTCATCATATAATTTACGCGCATAGTCATAATGCACTTCATTGGAAACCGGAATAATTTCTAATTGATTTGGAGCAAGCCAAGTAGGATATGCACCTTTATATTCTTCTGTTAAGAAAGCAACAAATCGTTCCATTGTTGAAATAACACCACGGTGAATAACTACCGGACGATGTTTCTCGCCGTCATTACCAATGTATTCTAAATCGAAACGTTCCGGTAATAAGAAGTCTAATTGAACTGTAGATAAAGTTTCTTCTTTACCTAACGCTGTTTTAACCTGTACATCGAGTTTTGGACCATAGAATGCAGCTTCTCCTGGTGCTTCTTCGTAATCTAAGCCCATTTCATCAACCGCTTCTTTAAGCATTGATTGCGCTTTTTCCCACATTTCATCATCCTGGAAATATTTTTCAGTATCTTCTGGATCTCTATAACTTAGACGAAATTTATAATCTTTAAATTTGAAGTCTTTATATACATCTATTACAAGTTGCACGACACGGATAAATTCATCTTTAATCTGATCCGGACGAACGAAGATATGTGCATCATTTAAAGTCATACCACGAACACGTTGTAATCCACTTACAGCACCACTCGCTTCATATCTGTGCATTGTACCAAGTTCAGCGATACGGATTGGTAATTCACGGTATGAATGTGGTTTATTTTTATAGACCATCATATGGTGTGGACAGTTCATCGGACGTAATACCATTTGCTCATTGTCCATCTCCATAACCGGGAACATGTCTTCCTGATAATGATCCCAGTGTCCAGAAGTTTTATAAAGATCAACTGAACCCATAACTGGTGTATACACGTGGTCATAACCTAATGCAACTTCTTTATCAACAATATAGCGTTCTAATTCACGACGGATAGTAGCACCATTTGGTAACCATAACGGTAAACCAGGTCCAACAAGTTGATTTGTAGTAAATAACTCTAATTCTTTACCAATCTTTCTGTGGTCACGTTCTTTACGCTCTTCTAATACCTGAAGATGTTCTTTCAAAGCTTTTTTATCGAAGAAGGCAGTACCATAGATACGTTGTAACATTTTGTTGTTCGCATCGCCTCTCCAGTATGCACCGGCTGTAGATAATAATTTAAATTCTTTAATTTTCGCAGTTGATGGCACATGTACTCCACGGCAAAGGTCAGTGAATTCACCTTGAGAATAGATTGTTACATTCTCATCAGCAGGAATCGCATCGATTAACTCCTGTTTGTATGGATCATCTGCAAAAATTTGTTTAGCTTCATCACGACTTACAACACGACGTTCAATCGCAATATTTTCTCCGACAATCTGACGCATAGTCTTCTCGATTTCCGGTAAATCTTCGCTTGAAATCTTATGCTCTGTATCGACATCGTAATAGAAGCCTTCTTCAATAACAGGACCTACACCGAAATGTACATTACCATACATACGCTTTAGCGCTTGAGCCATTAAATGGGCAGTTGAATGACGTAATACTTCAATACCTTCAGGAGACTCAGGCGTGATGATTTCGATGTCTCCATCTGTTTCAAGTGCTGTTGATAAATCAACCATCTGTCCATTAAATTTTCCTGCTAAAGCTTTCTTCTTTAAACCTGGACTGATTGATCCTGCGATTTCTTCAGTTGTAACGCCAGCCTCAAAACTTTTTACATTACCATCTGGAAACTTAACATTAATTTCACTCATTCAAAACGCCTCACTTTTTTATTTTATTTTAAACAACAAAAAAAGACCCCATCCCAAAAAGGGACGAAGTCAATTCGCGGTACCACCCTAATTACTGATCACTCAGCAACTCTGCATAAGATAACGGTCTTGAGCCGGACAATGATTAGTTGTCATACCAATAAGGGAGTAACAATCTACCTTAATTACTGATTCTCAGCACCATCAGCTCTCTAAAAATTAATGATAGACTATCTTATCCTTACAATTTATATATACGAATTTAGTTTTGTTGTTTGTTAATACATATTATACACTTATTATCGTAATTTTCAAACTTATTTCTCACGGCGATAATTTTTCCCTGATAACATATATTCATCACTTAATGTTTCGATACGCTCCATAATACGTCGCGCCTTCGTTTGTTCTGCACCTTGTTTCGTTATTGATAAATGATGACTTAGTTCTTTAAAATCAAAATTAGAGCTAAAGAAAGTCGGCATATTATTCATCATACGATAATTTAATATCGGCCCTAACACTTCATCACGTACCCATGGTGTTAAATCTTCTGCACCGATATCATCGAGCATAAGAACAGGCGTATTCTTTACTCGATTTAATCGCTCGGTATATGTACCATCGTTAAAACCAGATTTTAATTCACGGATAAATTCCGGAAAGTACATTAACGTCGTATAAATATGACGCTCTTTCAATTCATTTGCGATTGCACCTAAAATAAATGATTTTCCGGTACCGAATGGTCCATGGATATACATACCTTTCGTATCGACACCCTTTGCGATATCTCTGCATACCATCCCTGCACGTCTCACAATATCTATTCTCGTTTTATCATCGAGATAAATATCTGCAAGCTTTGCATTCAGGACATCTTTTGGCATATGAATTGCCGTTATAAACTGCTTCATCTTTTGTTCTTCATCATAAGCAAGCTTAGAAGGGCATGGTAAATGTCTGATCTTAATGTGATTATTTTCAATATATAGTTCAGGTGTGTGACCAGGGACAAAGTTCTTACACTGGCCATAAGATGCACAATCCTGGCACATAATTGAAGAATCTTTATATTCCTGGAGGACAGATAAATCATTATCTATCATCTGCTCAGTAACATGATTAGCACCAATAAACGCACTTATTTCAGGATCTTTTATCGTTTCCTGTTTAATCTTTTCAATACGCTTAAAAATTTCACTGTTAGCGTTTAATATTGATCCCATTGGTTTCATCATTTATCCTCCTCCCATAATTGATTGAGTTCTTGCTGTAACTTACGACGTTCCGCTTCCAGATCGACATTTTCATCAACTTTATTGCTTGCTATCGATTCATCCGTTAACCATTTAGGTGTCATCTCTTTAGAAGGCGGTAAATATTGTTTCGGTCTACTTGATTTATCTTTACGTTCAGTACGTTTCTTATCCATCGATTTTACAAAATGATAAGCTTCCTGACTTGTTTTTAAATTTTGTTTCTTCCAGTTAGAGGCTATCTCTTCAATATACGCCTGCGGTAGTTTCATATCCTTTGTAAACAATACATATTGAATAAGAATATTAAACACGCCATATGGCAGTTGTTCACGTTCTAATATAGATTCAATCATGCGTTTCTGCTTTAAGGTCGGTTCTGATTTACTGAATGAAGTAAGCATATCGATTGGACTGGTTGTATCCAACATTTCAAACCAGTTCAGTAGAGTGCTCGCTTCCTTATCTTCAGACTTTATATTATCTGACTGTTCCTGAACCTGCAAAGTAGGTAATGCACCGTCGTGTTCTATCTTATAGAAATCACGTGCATTTTTACGCAATTCTTCATGAGAGATCGTTTGATTGCTTGTAAGTGACTTCAAGATAATCTGACGCATTTCTGTAGGTGCAATATCATATAATGCAGCAAGCTGAGAAATTAAATCACGCGTCTTCTTTGGTAACTGTTCACTTGTGATTAAATTCTGTGACAACAATGTTTCAAGCATATCAAAATCAAATGTCTGATGATGAATAGGAATACCATATGGGTCACTTTGTTTAATAATCTCACTATTATATTCGAATACAACGGGTTCAGGAGATTTCGGGGTACCAAATACGTCCATATATTTACTTGAAATATCACGATAACCATCATAATCTATATTATTTGTAAAATATCTGCTTTTCAACACTTGATAACGATGCTTACCTACCTGCTGATATAAGAACACAGAAAGCATAGGGTCATTAAAAAATTGTGCAGGCATTACAGGACTGATTAATTTATAGATAAACTTCTGATTACTATCATCTATCCTCATATACGTCTTAAGTAAACCAATTGCTTCAAGCCGTTTGCGAATCACTTCGAAATGACTCAAATTCATCTTCAGCTCACTTAAGAAAATATAATGTGTGTAATCGTTACTAACCTGGTTATAGTCATTTAAAAACTGACTTAAGAACTGGTAGACACCGACACATTCAATACCAATTAAAGGTGTATAAAGTGTCTTAAGAACATCTTCTGTCAGATGCGTACTAATATAGTTTGTCGTGACGGTAAACTGATCCGTACCATTTAATTCCGTAAAATAATGCTGCATGCTGACACCTACTTCTTATCTTTATCGTTCAATAGACCGCTCATTGTACGTAATAACTGATCGACATCTTTAAATTCTTTATAGACAGACGCAAACCTTACATAGGAAACCTGATCTAAAGTCATTAGATGCTCCATCACCAATTCACCGATATCAACCGAAGACACTTCCGTCTTACCTTTTTCACGTAAAGCAGTCTCAACATCTGTCGTAATTTTTTCAAGTGATTCAAAAGCAACAGGTCGCTTCTCACATGCACGGACTAAACCATGTAACACTTTATCACGGTTGAAAGCTTGTCTTGTGCCGTCTTTTTTTACGACGATTAATGGCTGTAATTCAATTCTTTCGAAAGTAGTAAAACGTGTACCGCATTCTTCACATTCTCTACGTCTTCTGATTGCAGTCAAATCGTCTGCATGTCGTGAATCAATCACCTTCGATTGATTAAAACCACATTTTGGACATTTCAAGACAATCACCCCTTTTTTTATTATTATTTAATTATACATGAATACGAAACAATTAAAAATCCATAAGATTACACTGTTATGGGTATATAATAAACTATATGAATAAGTTAAAATTAATAAATTAAAAACTTTCCAAAAGGAGAAAACTGATGAGACCGAATTATATCCATTTACCAAAGTTAGAAGAAGGACATCCTGTAAACAAATTAAGAGAAAGCTTTAATCATAGAAATGAAGTGATACTTTATCATAACGACCCTGTAGGAATCGTCTTTATCGGTGATTCAATTACTGATTACTGGGATATAGAAAGCTACCTGCAATTAAACAATGGCAAACGAATGATTAACCGTGGCATTGGAAACGATCGTACGCAATGGGTACGCGACCGATTTACAGCAGATAGTATCCAGTTGAAACCCGATTGGATTGTCTTATCGATTGGCATTAATAATACGAAAGAGCTCGACATTGATCAAAGCGATGACAACCAGCAACAAATCAAGTCACGCATCCTTGAAGATATTGAAGCAATGATTATGATGGCAAATGAAAATAACATAAATATTGCAGTTACTACACTCACATCAACGAACCGACCTAAATTAGAAGGATTTATAACGCGCTCAAAACTTGTTCAGATAATTAATCACGAAATTAAACAACTATGTACAGAACATGATGCATTATTTATCGATTACTATACACAGATGACTGAAACGAAAGATGGCATCGACTATTTACGAAATGAACTTACAGATGACGGACTACATCCGCATGTATTCGGCTACGACATTATGGCAAATGTTATTGAAGCAACATTTACCGATATTTATCCGATACAATTAAAGCAAAGATAAAAAAGTGTCACACACCAAATACGGTATGTGACACTTCACTTTTAATGCAACAACTTCAATCCAATAGTACTCGCTAAAATTAAGCCCATAAAAAATAAACGTAATACATTCTTCGATTCTCCGTAAAACAAAACCCCTACAATTGCTCCACCTACTGCACCAATACCCGTCCATATAGCATATGCAGTACTCATCGGAATTGCGATTAACGCAACGGAAAGAAAATAAAGACTACATGCAAATGTAAATATCAGCAATAAAACATAACGCTTTTGATGTGTATTTGAATACATATTAATCACGACAACACCCAGCATTTCAAAGATACCGGCAAGTACTAAAATTAACCAATACATTACTTCGCCTCCTCTGGTGTTGCCATCTTAAGGCCGATGACACCGATAATTAATACACTAATTAATATAACTTTCTCAAAACCTAACGGCTCATTGAAAAATACTACATCTGCAATCGTTACTAACGTTGCGCCAAGACCAACGAATACAGCGTAGCTTGTACCAACAGGTAAATATTTCGATGCATTCAGCAACAAATAGAAACTGATCGAAACACTGATAACAGTAAGTATCCACTCATACGAATTATCAGCATGGGCTAGACCAATTACCCAGCACATCTCAAAAATCGCCGCAACGATAATTTTAATCCAGTTCATAACATACCTCACTATCAACATAATAGTGAATAGTATAACATATACAAAATTTCATTTTAAGAAATGAGTTTTCCGAACTTAATTCAATGATAAAAACATCTAAATCCAATAAATTTCAGCTGAAATATTGAATATAAGTTTATCGATATACTAATAAGTATCTTGTACCCTTATTTGAGGACATTATGTTCAATTCTATATTTAACTTCTCACATATATTTCTTATTATTTTATTTCCTTTAGTATCATTAGAAACTTGATTCACGTCATACCCTATACCAAAATCAATAATCTCCAATTTATTTTGGTTAAGATTTATAATTAATTTTTCAGTATGTGAATGTCTAATAATATTTGAAAAAATATTATCTAATAATCTTTCAAAAAACAAAGCTTCTGATTTCCAAATTACATTTTCATCCAAATTCGTTTTAATACTTATTTTATTCTTCTCTAATAAATAATTCCACTTCATTAATGAATTTATTACAAATGAATCTATGCTACAATCAACCATAAAAATATACTGATCTATGTAATCAATTTCTTCTGTTTCAGAAACTTTCTTCACTAATTGATTAGTGTACATTATCTTAGAATATATTTGATTGGTTTTTTCTTCAGGTATTTCATATTCAATAGCGAGTTCATAAAGTTCTAACATTATCGCAGTAAGCGGAGTGTTGATATCATGAGATAATTGTTTAATATGTTCCTTTTTCGTTTTATTTTGCTGTTCTAATAACGCCTCCTTAAACCTCAATCTATCAATCAATTTATTAATTGCACCTGATAAGGCATTAATTTCATCTTCACTATCTAAATGATATATTAACTTGTCAGGAAAACTTTCATCATATGTTATACGTTCAACAGTAGAGTGGATATTATTAATTCTAGATATTACCTTTTCAAAATACTTAGACCCTATCCAGACTAGAAATAACAAAAAGATAAAATAAAAAATATAAAAATTGACGTAAAAGAATGAACTTTGAAATTTCCAATCAAAGTTAAAGACATAAGTAAAACCAGTATAAGTTAATAAGAATAAATAATTTAATAATATAAAAGTAACAGGAATCAAAAATACACCAAATGCCATAATATAAAAATACTTTTTCAATAGCTTTTTATTTTTCATTCTCATTCAACCTATAACCTATACCATAAATTGTATGAATAATTTTACCATCATGATCATTTAACTTATCTCTTAACTTTTTAATATAAACATTTAAACTATTTTCATATGTATCACCTTTTGGCCATACATAATCAATTATTTTTTCTTTTTCTAAAATGACATTTTTATTCTGAAATAAATAAAAGAATAAATTTCTTTCTGTTTTTGAAAATTCTATTTCATTATCGTGGCCATCAAATACCATTTTATTTATTATATCAATTTGAAAATCATAAAAATTGTCCATAGATTTTGAATATGTAAAATTTATTATATTTTCAATTCTTGCAATTAGTTCTAACGGATGAAAAGGTTTTGTTAAATAATCTTCGCCATTCCTTAACCCATCTAATTTGCTTTCAATATCATTCCTTGCAGATAAAAAAATAATAGGGATATTATTATTACCTTTTCTAATTATCTTTGTCAGTTCAATTCCATTATCAAATGGTAACATGATATCCATCAAAATAAGATGGATATCATCTAACTGCTCAATTACATTTTCCCCTGTCGGATTAACAAATACTTTTGCACCTTTTAATTCTATTAATCGTTTTATGCTTGAAGCAATAATACTATCGTCTTCAACAATGAGAATATTAATCCCTTTCATAAAGATCCCTCACATCTTAATTAACTAAATATAAGCCCAATGCGTAAAAAATAATATAACCTAACATTAGATATACAAGTATGATATTACGTTTTTTAGTAAATATTTTTTTATTATTAATATTTGAATCATGATCAATGAAATGCATAAAAATGAAACTTACCGCAAGTATAAATGCTAATCCTAATAAACACATTGCAAAAACCATTAATAATGAACCGAAATTTCCTATCATATTATTACCTTCTCTCATATTTTATTAAGCAGATTGAGATTACTAATCCTGCTTAATAAAAATATAAGCGTCAATTCTGAAAAACTTATGAATAAATAGTCAATTCTATAAAATTTTAAAATATTTTATTAAATATTAATTTCTATTAGCAGACATTACTTCATCCCTCTTAATATATGCGTCGTAATAATATTTGTATCCCATTGTTTTTCACCAAAGTCATATAAACGCATACGCTCAGCATACTTCTGATTTACACGTTGTATCATTTTATCAACTTGTTCAAAAAATAGATTATCTTTATTTTGATTTCTAACACGATTCAATATTTCTACTTTCGTTTTAAGTTCAGATTCAATTATCGTTATCGCCCACGTTCGATCACTTGCAGGATGGTCCGGTGTAAACTGTTGCGTTACATAATCAGAACTTACATTATGAAATTTATATTGTTCCATCTGCTTTGACAGTTCCGCTTCATTCAATTTATATTTTGCTAAATTATAAGATGCTAATTCATTTCTATCTGTCTCAAGCTTTGCCCAGAAATTATTCTCAAATACATCATTCTCAATACACTTCGCTAATCTTCTAATATTAGTTACATTTGATAAACAGATACAAATACCTTCAGGCTTTAAGATACGTCTTTGTTCATTGAAGAATACAGAAGTTTCAACATGTTCACATACTGTGTTTGAAATCACAACATCAAAGCTTTCATCATCAAACGGCAGCTTACTGATATCTCCAATAATAAAGTTAACATTATTTATATTATCTTTGGCAAACTGAATAAATAATTCATCTCTGTCCACACCTGTTATTTCAGCGTTCGGATACCAACGTTTTAATGACTCACTAAGAGCGCCAGGTCCACAACCAATTTCAAGAACTTTTATATCAGATTGTGGTAAATCAAAGTGTTTCATATAATCATATTTAAAACGATCATCAAATCTTAATTTGCGGCTTAAATATAACGTATCGATTCCTTGAATTTTGCTAGACCAAACTGTACTCATCATCCTCAGCCTTTCTCCGTACATCTTTACTCCATTTTAACTTTTTATATAAAATAAAAACACCTCTCAATCAATAGAGATGTCTTATTCTTTATCTTATGTTATCAAACTACTTATATTGCTAAAGAACATCACAAATTCATTTCTACTCACATTCATTCTTAATGAAAATCCAGATTCAGTTGCCACGTACGACGTCAACTCACCATAGTCTATATTTATATAAAAAGTGACATCTTCTCCAGAAACATCAATTGTAGTAATCCAGATATTTGGTTCAGTAAAATAATGGTCACCTATTTCCAGTAAATTATTAAATACCGGTAAATCTATATCCATAAAATATGTTGTAACAGGAATAGAAATTGCTGAACTTTTTAAAGTAAATTCTACTTCTACTAGTTCATCCTCAACGGATAGTTTTGCTGTAAGTGATAATTGATTATCATCAAAATTTTTGTCTTTTAATTCGAATATTTTTCTCATAAGCTTCTCCTGATTAACTTTAATAACTATACTTTCAATACACATCTTTTCTCTATTTTAACTTTTTATATAAAATAAAAACACCTCTCAATCAAGAGAGATGTCTCATTTTCTAGATTAATTCGCTAATTTTTCACCCATTAATACTGCTAATTCTACAACACGGGTTGAGTAACCCCATTCATTATCATACCAAGATAATACTTTCACTTTAGATCCTTCCATAACGATTGTTGATAATCCATCTACAATTGAGCTATGTGGATTTGTATTAAAGTCTACTGATACTAACGGCTCATAAGTTACATCTAAAATACCTTTAAGTTCGTTGTCAGCAGATGCTTTAAGCGCTTCATTTACTTCTTCAACAGTTACTTCTTTCTCTAAATCTACAACTAAGTCTACTAAAGATACGTTTGTTGTAGGTACACGTAACGCCATTCCATGTAATTTACCTTTTAATTCAGGTAATACTAATGCTAAAGCTTTCGCTGCACCTGTAGAAGTTGGAATAATACTTTGAGCACATGCACGTGCACGGCGTAAATCTTTATGTGGATTGTCTAAGTTCTTTTGGTCATTTGTATACGCATGAACTGTCGTCATTAATCCGTTCTTAATTCCGAATTTATCATTTAACACTTTCGCTACTGGCGCTAAGCAGTTTGTAGTACATGAAGCATTTGAAATAACATCATATGTATCTACATCTAATTGTGCACAGTTCACACCGCGAACGATTGTTTGAACATTTCCTTTACCTGGAGCTGTTAATAATACTTTCTTCGCACCTGCTTTAATATGAGCTGACGCTTTCTCTGCATCATTAAATTTACCAGTTGCTTCGATAACAATATCAATATTTAACTCTTTCCATGGTAATAATTCTGGATTACGTTCGGAAACTAATTTAATTTCTTTACCATCAACGATTAAAGCATTGTCACCAGGTTCTACATCTAATTCAAACTTACCATGAGTAGTGTCGTACTTAGTTAAATGTGCTAGTGTTTCTGGAGGATAGCTCGCGTTGATCGCAACTACTTCTAAATTATCATTTAATAGTGCTGCACGGAACACCATTCTTCCAATTCTTCCTAACCCATTAATCGCTACTCTTGTTTTCATCATATCTTCTCCTTCGCAATGTGTTATACTAATCTCTTTCATTAGTATAGCACAATGATTGCGTTAAGGAAGCGTTTTCTTTAAGAAAATTATTTTCATAATTTTCTTAAAATTAACGTTTATACATAGGGTTGAATGAGCAATTCCAGTTGATGATACAATGATTGTAAGCTACCGCTATTATCAATGACTTTATCAGCTTTTTGTTTCTTTTCTTCAATTGATAGTTGTGATGATACTCTTGACACAGCTTCTTCCAATGATAACTGATTACGTGCCATTAATCTTTCAATCTGAACTTCTTTTGGAACATAAACCACCCAAACTTCATCAACTGTATGCTCTAATCTATTTTCAAAAAGTAATGGTATGTCCATTACTACGGGTTTATCAAGTGCTAGCCCCGCTTCTTTTTCCGCTTCCATAATATCTCTTACACGTGGATGAACGATCGCATTTAACTTTTCTCGTTGATTTTTATCTTTAAAGATTATCTCACCGAGTGCTTTTCTATTTAACGTTCCGTCTTCCTGTATTACTCCATCTCCAAATACTGTTCTAATTTCTTCTAATCCAGATGATCCTGCTTCGACTGCTTTGCGACTTGCAATATCTGCATCAACAATGATGAATCCATTGTCCGCTAAATATTTTGCGACTGTCGACTTCCCACTTGCGATACCACCTGTTAAACCTATAACTGTCACATTCACACCTACTTTTGACATTTTTCGCAGAAATGCGTATTTCTTGTTGCAATCACTTGTGTCGTTATATCACTATTACATATCTTACATTGCTTTAAGCCATACACATTAAATTTACTTTGCATATTGCCGCTTTCACCTTCTACATTGCGATAGTCCGAAATACTGGATCCTCCATATTCGATACCTTTATTCAATACGTCCACTATCGCTGAAAAGAGTTTCTTCTTTTTCTGAGTGGATAATGTATGTGTAATATGCGTCGGTAAAATACCTGCTAAATGTAATGCTTCACATGCATATATATTGCCACATCCACTTACAACACCATGATCCATAATGACCTGTTTAATCGGTTTATTCATATATTTATTGAGTTTCGATTGCTGTATGAAATGTGCCATTGCGTTATTTTCAAAAGGTTCTGGTGCAATAGCCTGATCAAAGGTTGCAAAAGCTGCTTCATCTAGTATTTTAAATTCTCCAAAACGCCTGATATCTGAATAGATCATCTTCTGTCCATCTGATAATTCAAACTGAACATGCCAGTGTTTCTTATAATTTGAGATCGGAATTTCTTCAATACTGCTTTTCACAAAGAAAGCGCCGGCCATCCCTAAATGGCCGACTAAATATATTTTAGATGTTTGTTGCTGCTCTAATACTTGTTCTTGCTCTATGAAATGGCTTCCTGGTTTCATTAATTCAAAAATAATATATTTACTTCTACGGTTTACGCTTTCAATAACTGTATTACTTACAATGGCCTTAAAGTCATCCAGCTCAATCTGCTTAATGATTGTTTCTTTACCTTGTGCTTTACCACGTTTAACCGCTTCTGAGAATGCTACGTTTATTATTGCTTTATTTAACACATGCGGTCTTAAACCTCTTACCACATGTTCGACTTCCGGTAGTTCCGGCATATTTCCACCTACTTTGCTTCATACCAACTTTCACCAGAATCATATTCTACTTCAAGTGGTACATTAAGTTCAATTGCATGCTCCATAATATCTTTTACAAATAGACTAAACGCATCTATTTCATCTTTTGGAACTTCAAAGATCAATTCATCGTGTACTTGTAATAACATCTTCGCTTTAAAGTTTGTCTCTTTCAGCGCTTTATCAAACTGTACCATCGCAAGTTTAATAATATCTGCTGCACTACCCTGGATTGGCGTATTCATCGCAGTTCTTTCTGCAAATCCTCTTAAATTAAAGTTCTTACTCGTAATATCAGGAATATATCTTCTTCGCTGCATAATTGTAGTTACATAACCATCCTGCTTCGCTTTCTGAATAATATCATCCATATATTGTTTCACTTTCGGGAAGCTATCCAGATAATCATCGATAAATTGTTGTGCTGCTTTTCGTGTGATACCTAAACTTTGACTAAGACCATAATCACTAATGCCGTAAACAATACCAAAGTTAACAGCTTTTGCCTGACGACGCATATTGCTGTCTACCTCATCTTTTTCAACATCAAAAACTTCCATCGCTGTCTTCGTATGAATATCAATACCATGTGTAAATGCTTCCATCATACTCGCATCTTCTGTAATGTGAGCAAGGACACGCAATTCAATTTGAGAATAATCGGCAGCAAAGATTACCATGTCATCTCCACTCGGAACGAAAGCTTTTCTAATCTTTCTACCTTCGTCTAATCTAACCGGTATATTCTGCAGGTTCGGATCTATTGAAGATAGACGACCCGTTTGTGCGATAACCTGATTAAATCGTGTATGAATCTTCTCATCATCACCTATTAATCGTTGTAACCCTTCGACGTACGTTGATTGTAGTTTAGATAATGTACGATATACTAAAATATCATCGATAATCGCATGACTACCTTGTAACTTTTCTAACACATCCACAGCTGTTGAATAACCTGTCTTCGTCTTCTTAATAATCGGTAACTTTAACTCTTCAAATAGAATCACACCTAGTTGTTTCGGTGAGTTAACATTAAATGATTTGCCGGCATGATTATAGATACTTTCTGTTAAAGCATCTAATCTTTCTTGTATTTCACCTTGCATCTCAATTAATGTCTCTTTATTCACTTTAATACCTTGAAGTTCCATCTTTGCAAGCACTAGAGCAAGTGGTAATTCAAGTTCGTCATGTAGCGCGAGTTGTTCATGGGCAATTAGCTTTTCTTTAATCATAGGTGTTACGTCATTTATAAGATGCACTTCATTTGCAATGTGCTGATACAAAATTTCTCTGTCAGGTACATGCGCTTTCGCACCTTTACCGAAAATATGATCATCAGATTCCACATAGTTTAATCCAAAATCATGTCCGAGTTGCGCTACATCAACCACTGTAGATGATGGATTCAATAAATAATTGGCCAGCATCGTATCAAAGGCGATACCTTCAACATTTATGGATAAGCGTTCGAACATTACTTTAACTGCTTTCGCATCATACACATGTTTTTTTACATTTTCATCTTCCAGCAATGTGATAAATGACTTATTCTTCGTAATATCTTCAGGTTGTACAACAAATGTTTCGTCATTGTATATAATACCTAATCCTAATATTTCATTCTTCAAATAATTGTCCTGATAGCATTTTAAGTGTAGCGCTATAGCATCAATGGATTTAAATTCAAATGACTGATAATCGCCATTAATTACGATTTCTTTACTGCTCTCAATTTGACTTGTTGTATCAAGATTTTCCAGCATTTGCTTAAATTCTAATTCTCTGAACAGTTCAATTTTTTTCGTTTCATCTTTATCCGGAATGACAGTATCAGCTAATGTTACTTCTATCGGTGCATTCGTCTCAATTGTTGCAAGTTGCTTACTCATGATGGCATCCTCTTGATGATTTGTAAGATTTTCATTAAGTTTCTTCGCAGTAATCTTATCTAAATTCGCAATTACACCCTCAACAGTATCATATTCTAATAACAATTTAATCGCTGTCTTTTCTCCGACACCAGGTACGCCAGGGATATTATCCGACTTATCACCCATTAAGCCTTTAAGATCGATAATTTTCTCAGCACCAAATCCATATTTTTCTTGAATGAATTGAGGTGTATATTTATCAATATCTGTAACACCTTTTTTAGTGTAATAAACGGTTACATAATCATTGACGAGTTGCGTTAAATCTCGGTCACCGGTTACGATAATTGTTTCCATCTTTTGTTCGGCTGCTTCTTTTGAAAGTGTTCCGATAATATCGTCTGCTTCATAATTATCTAATTCGTAATGCTTTATTTGGTAAGCTTCTGCAAGTCGTCTAATGTGCGGGAATTGTTCACTTAATTCCTGAGGTGTCTTCTGACGTCCTCCTTTATATTCTCCAAACGTTGCATGTCTAAATGTTGTCTTCCCTGCATCAAATGCGATTAAGAAATGCGTTGGTTTTTCTTCTTTAATTAACTTTTCTAAAATTAACGTAAAACCATAAATTGCATTCGTATGTAACTCTGATGAATTCTTTAGTAAAGGTAATGCATAAAAGGCACGAAACGCGATACTATTTCCATCAATTAATATTAGTTTTTCTTTCATTCTTCTACCTCCATCGTATGTCTCTTATAGTCTATCATATCTTGAATTCAGGACATATTTAAAGGGACAGCATTTTGAAAATAAAAAAACACAAGTGATTGCTTCAGGATCACTTGTGTTTATCTTCTTCTAAAATGAAGGGGTCTATGTGCAATTATAGTTGAACATTGTTAATTTAATGTAAAGGTGAAGTAAATATGAAGTAAAGTTTCAAGTTGTAAAATAAATATTAATATAAATAATGAAATATTAATATAAATGTTGTTTTAAAATTACTCTAAAAGTAGTACCTACACCTACTTCACTTTCCACTTCGATTTCGCCTTTAAAGACTTCTACAATGTGCTTTACGATCGCAAGCCCTAATCCTGTACCACCTGAATCACGGCTACGTGCTTTATCTACGCGATAGAATCTTTCAAAGATACGTAGTTGTTCTTCTGGTGCAATACCGATGCCTTCATCTGTTATCTCTAATATACAATTACGATCTTTCTGATAAACTTTTACCGTAATCGTAGCGTCTTCGTATGAATAATTAATCGCATTCGATAATAGATTTATTACGACTTGTTTTAATTTGCTTGATTCAGCTAACACATATAAGTCTTTTTCGAAATCCAGGTTAAATTTAATATTTTTCTTTTCTGCGAGTGGGTGCACAACTTCAACGCTGTTAAATACTTTTTGAGGTAAATTGACTTTCGTCATTTCAAAATGATTCGCCTGTTCAATTTTAGACAGTTCGAGTAATTCACTTACAAGCACCTGGATACGATTAGACTCTTTCAAAATAATCTCTAAAAACATATCAAGTGTTTCAGGCTCATTTTTAGCTCCATCGATTAATGTTTCAGTAAAGCCTTTGATACTAGTGATCGGTGTCTTTAATTCATGAGATACATTTGCCACGAAGTCTTTACGCATCTGTTCTAAAGACTTAAGTTGAGTAATGTCGTGTAATACGATAACGATACCTTCTATTTTCTTTCGTTTCTTTGATAGTACTGGTACTACAGCAACATCAAAATATTTCTTGTGGACGTTTACTGTAATATTCAATGTATCGTTGACCGGTTTTTCTATCGCTATCGCTTCTTTAATCATCTGTTTAATCGATTGATTTTTAATTACTGTTTCATAATGACCATGCGTTATCGGTTGACGTTTATTAAAAAGATTAATATATGTTTCGTTGGCAATTGCCACTTCTCCATGATTGTTTACAAGCATTGTTGCACTTGGAATATTCTGTAATGTTGTCTCTAATCGATTACGTTGTAATTTCTGCTCATTGTTCAGATTCTGGAGTGTTCTGGCTAGAATATTTGTAGATCTAAATAAATCTTTTGTCTCAGTAACACTACTTTCAGGTACGCGTACTTTATAATTACCGTCAGATAATAACTTTGAAGCATATGTCACTTCTTTAATCGGCTGGATATAGCTTTTATTGATATAACGTACAATGATAAATATTATCGGAAGCATACATAATAATCCGATACCAAAATATTTTATGATGATCTCTTCAATGTCATTGATTGTTTTTATTTCACTCAAAATATATACAGTTTGTTTATTCTTATAACGCAGTAAACTTTTCTCGTTTGAACCATCATAACGATAATTTACTTTATCTTTATTTTCTAATGTATATTTTGTAATAAAACGATCAAATTCATGTTTCGATATCCCAGACGTTTTATAAATAATATGCTGATCTTTATCGAGAATAAGAATTGATGAATTGTATGATTTTTCATATTCATGTATTAAATCTTCAACACGTTTGTCGCCACTTACATACGCTTCAAAGATCTTTGCATCTTTTGTTAACCCTGCTTTATCTCCATCAATAAATTGCTTCGCAAGCGTAAGATACAAAAGTGTTCCCAGTAAAAGAAAACTTACAACAATAACTGTTGTAAGTATTAATAACAATTTACTTTTAAAACTGATCATTCGCGTTTTGGACTTTCTAATTTATATCCAAGACCTCGAACAGTCTTAATGTATTGTGGCTGTTTTGGATTATCTTCTATCTTTTCTCTTAAGTGACTAATATGTACATCAACGATGCGAGAATCACCAGCAAACTCGTAGTTCCAGACTGAATTAAGCATATGTTCACGTGTAATTACTCTTCCTTGACGTTCTATCAAATATATTAATAATTCAAATTCTTTAGGTGTTAAATCAAGCAATACATCATTACGATAAGCTTCAAAATGTTCAGGTAATACTTTAATCTTACCGATAATAATTTCTTTATTATCCTTTTCATCTTCGACTGTCTTAATCGTGTTTGATCGACGAAGAATCGCTTTTATTCGAGCAATAACTTCCCTTGGAGAAAACGGTTTCGTCATATAATCATCTGCACCTAATTCTAATCCAAGTACTTTATCAAATTCATCATCTTTGGCAGTTAACATTAAGATCGGTACTTGATTTTTCTCGTTTCTAACAGATTTACATACTTCTACGCCGTCCATTTTAGGTAACATTAAATCTAATACTACGATATCTGGTTTTTCACTGAAAATCTTTTCTAGGCCTTCTTCACCATCATAAGCTGTTACAACTTCGAATCCTGATTGTTGCAAATTATATTGTAGTAAAGTTACGATAGATTGTTCATCGTCTACTACCAGAACCTTTTGACTCATCCAATCCCTCCAAATAATTATCATATTCATTATATATTAAAAGAATATTGAAATGCTACAACAAATCAACATTCTTCAAGCTATAACAGAATAATTTACATTCTCTTTACAATTAGAAGGATTATCAATCTATCGTTTA
The DNA here is from genome assembly GCF_002742385.2 of Macrococcoides goetzii. Taxonomy (GTDB): domain Bacteria; phylum Bacillota; class Bacilli; order Staphylococcales; family Staphylococcaceae; genus Macrococcoides; species Macrococcoides goetzii. The sequence goes on along the minus strand of NZ_MJBI02000001.1, from coordinate 142,659 downwards.
AAATATTCATATTAATTTGAAGACTTTAATGATTGGATCGTATCTTTAACAGCATCTGCAGACTTATTAAATGCTTGTTGTTCTTCATCTGTAAGTTGCAATTCAACGACGCGCTCAACTCCATCTTTATTTAACTTAACTGGTACACCGATATAAATATCTTCCTGTTTATATTCACCATTTAAATATGCAATAGCTGGCAATACACGGTTACTATCATTGATAATTGCTTCAGCCATCTCAATCATCGCCGCAGCTGGTGCATAATAAGCAGATCCCGTGCCTAATAAATTTACAATTTCAGCACCGCCATTACGCGTTCTTTCAATGATGCCATCAATTGTTGCTTCATCCATTAAGTCTCCAATCGGTACGCCACTCACCGATGAATAACGGATTAATGGCACCATCGTATCACCGTGTCCTCCTAACACAAATCCAGTAACATCAGTCACTGCCACATCTAATGATTGTGCTACAAATGTTCTAAAGCGAGCTGTATCCAGCACACCTGATTGACCGATAACACGATTCGGTTCAAATCCAGATGCTTTATACACAGCATAAGTCATTGCATCTACCGGATTCGTAAGCACGATAATTATACAATTCGGTGAGTATTTTACAATTTCTTTCGTCGCAGCTTCTACAATACCTTGATTAGTCTGAACTAGATCATCACGCGTCATACCTGGTTTACGTGCGATACCTGAAGTTATCAATACAACATCTGAATCTCTCGTATCGGCATAATCATCACTTGCTTTTATGTCGACATTTTGATGTAATATTGGCATCGCCTGCATAATATCTAATGCCTTTCCTGTTGTAGGATCTTGACTTCCATACGTATCAACAAGGACAATATCAGCTAATCCTTTACTTGCAGCAATAAACGCAGCTGTAGAACCAGTAAAACCACTTCCTACAATCGAAATCTTTTTCTTTGTCATGATTAATCCCCCTTATTATTTTAAAAAAAGGATAGTAACTATGAATTTCATTCATAATACTATCCTTTAAAGTTAGACTACTTTACTCATTACATATTTTTAATTAATTCGTCAGCGAACTCTGAACATTTCACTTCAGTTGCACCATCCATTAAACGTGCAAAGTCATACGTTACGACTTTAGAAGCAATTGATTTCTCCATTGCTTTTGTGATTAATTCTCCAGCTTCTTTCCATCCTAAATGATCTAACATCAATACACCACTTAAAATAACAGAAGATGGATTTACTTTATCTAATCCCGCATATTTTGGTGCAGTACCATGTGTTGCTTCAAAGATAGCATGCCCAGTTTCGTAGTTGATGTTTGCACCTGGTGCAATACCGATACCACCTACTTGTGCTGCTAATGCATCACTAATGTAGTCACCGTTTAAGTTCATTGTAGCAACAACATCGAACTCAGCTGGACGCGTTAAAATTTGTTGTAAGAAAATATCAGCGATTGAATCTTTCACTAATAATTTACCAGCAGCAATTGCTTCATTTTGCGCTTTATCCGCAGCTTCTGCACCTTGTTCAGCTTTAATTTTGTCGTATTGATTCCATGTAAATACTTTATCACCAAATTCACGTTCAGCTAAATCATAACCCCACTGTTTGAAAGCACCTTCAGTAAATTTCATGATATTCCCTTTGTGTACTAATGTTAACGACTTACGACCTTGCTCAAGCGCGTAGTTTAATGCTGCTCGAACTAAACGTTCTGTTCCCTCTTTAGAAACTGGTTTAATACCGATACCTGAAGTTTCAGGGAAGCGGATATTTTTAGCACCCATTTCATTTTGTAGGAATTCAATCACTTTCTTAACTTCGTCAGATCCTTCTTTGTACTCAATACCAGCATAAATATCTTCAGTATTTTCACGGAAAATAACCATATCAGTATCTTCAGGACGTTTAACAGGTGAAGGAACACCTTCAAAGTAACGTACTGGACGTAGACATACGAATAAATCTAATTCCTGACGTAATGCTACGTTTAAAGAACGGATACCTCCACCAATAGGTGTAGTTAATGGTCCTTTAATCGCGATTAAGTATTCTTCAATAGTATCTAAAGTTTCTTGTGGCAACCATTCACCTGTGTTATCGAATGCTTTTTGACCTGCTAATACTTCTTTCCATTCAATCTTTTTCTCACTATTATATGCTTTTTCTACCGCAGCATCTAATACGCGAACAGCAGCATTCCAAATATCCGGACCTGTTCCGTCACCGATAATAAAAGGTACGATTGGATTATTAGGTACGTTTAAAACGCCATTATTATTCGTAATTTTTTCAGCCATTTTTATTTTGCCTCCATTATTAATATTTCTTACTTTAGTTTACCTTATAAATGCACTTTTAATCATTTTATCTTTCTTCAATCGGGACATATTTACGACCAACTTCACCAACATAAGTTGCACGTGGACGAATAATTCTATTATCACTATATTGCTCTAAAATATGCGCAATCCAGCCAGAAGTACGTGATACTGCAAAGATTGGAGTGAATAAATCATGTTCAATACCCATTGAGTGATAAACTGTTGCTGAATAGAAATCAACATTCGGTAATAAACCTTTTTCTTCTTTTAAGATATCGGCAATACGCACAGACATATCAAATAATTCTTTTTGACCAGTTTCATCAGTAATTCTTCTAGACATTTCTTTTAAATATTTAGCACGTGGATCTCCATTTTTGTAGACACGGTGACCAAAGCCCATAATCTTCTCTTTTTTAGCAATCTTATCTGCGACATAGCTATCCACATTATCTAATGAACCAATTTCATCCAGCATCTTCATAACCTGTTCATTAGCACCACCATGTAATGGTCCTTTTAATGCGCCAGCTGCAGCGACAACACCTGAATACATGTCAGATAAAGTAGAAACAGCAACACGTGCTGTAAATGTAGAAGCGTTTAATTCATGATCCGCATGAAGAATTAACGCTTTATTGAAGCCTTCTTCCTGTACTGCTGTTGGTTCTTCACCAAATAACATATATAAGAAGTTCGCAGCATAACTTAAATCTTCTTTCGGCTTCACGACTTCTTTACCTTGGCGAACACGAGCGAATGCTGCAACAAGTGAGGCTACTTTAGCCTGAATACGAATTGCTTTATTCATATGTGCATCTTCATTAAATTCATCTGCACGAGGATCAAAATGTGCTAAATAAGATAATGATGTACGCAATCCTGTCATAGGGTGTACATGATCCGCTGCATAATCTTCAAAATGACTGTACATTCTTGGATGCAAAGTCATATTTTCAAATAACTGTTTTCTAAAATCAGCTAATTCTTCCGCATTCGGTAAACGGAAGTTCCATAATAAGAAGACAACTTCTTCAAATTTTGCGTTTTCTGTTAAATCATCTATTTCATAACCTGCATAAGTAAGTTGATCACCAATAATTGAACTTACTTTAGTGTTTGAAGCAACAATACCTTCAAGGCCCTTCACTAATTCTGCCATTTTTGACTCCCCTTTGCACCATATTTTTTGTTATGCCAAATGTAACGGCTTTCACAACTCAATTATATCTAATGTCCTCACATTTGTGAATGAATTAGGAACTTAGAAAATTTTTATCTTACGTGATAACTTTTACTTATATTTAAATTTTAATTTTATCATTTAATTAATTCTTAAAAATATTAAGAATATTTTAAAAAATGTTTGTAATTTTCAGATTTTAGTAAGATAATATAGATACTAAAAATGAAATGGGGATTAGTATGGCAAATCATAATCGTAGTATCGAAGAACGAAATGATTTACAACGTTCGTTGTCAAATCGACATATTCAACTGATTGCGATTGGGGGCGCAATTGGTACCGGACTATTCTTAGGTGCAGGAAAATCAATCAACCTGGCTGGTCCATCTATTTTATTTACTTATTTAATTATCGGACTCTTTTTATTCTTGTTTATGAGAGCATTAGGAGAATTACTATTATCTAATACAAACTATCATTCGTTTACTGATATTGCACGTGATTATCTAGGAGACTTCGCAGGATATATTACCGGCTGGACTTACTGGTTCTGTTGGGTCGTAACTGGAATGGCGGAAGTTACAGCCATTGCTAAGTATGTGCAGTTCTGGTGGCCCGACTTTCCGACATGGTTATCATCACTTTTATGTATTCTTGTGTTAATGTTCTTAAACTTATTAACTGCTAAATTATTCGGAGAATTAGAATTTTGGTTTGCATTGATTAAAGTTATTACAATCATTGCATTGATCATTACAGGTATTGTGCTTATTGTCATCGGTTTTAAAACAAACTTTGGAGTAGCAACGATTACAAACCTTTGGTCACATGGTGGATTCTTCCCGAATGGCACGAACGGATTCTTATTAAGCTTCCAGATGGCAATATTCAGTTTCGTTGGGATTGAGTTAATCGGTGTAACAGCCGGTGAAACCCAAGACCCTGAAAAAACTTTACCAAGAGCAATTAACAGTGTACCAATGCGTATTGTATTGTTCTATATTGGTTCATTAATCATCATTATGAGTATCACACCTTGGGATAAAATCGATCCGAACGAAAGTCCTTTCGTTAAATTCTTCGGATTAATTGGCATTGGATTTGCAGCAAGCTTAATCAACTTTGTAGTAATCACTTCTGCAGCTTCATCTTGTAACAGTGGTATCTTCTCTAACAGCCGTATGTTATTCGGGTTAAGTAAGAACTATTCAAAAGGAAACGATAGTTTCTTCCAACGTACGAATAAAGGAGGTGTACCTGCCAACGCAGTAGTATTCTCAAGCGTGTTGTTATTACTATCAGTATTACTGAATTACTTTATGCCAAATGCAAATGCAGTATTTACATTAGTAACAACTGTTGCGACAGTGTTCTTTATCGTTGTGTGGTCTATCATTCTTGCAGCATATCTTGTTTACTTAAAACGTAGACCACAATTACATCAGTCAAGTATTTATAAATTACCAGGTGGTAAAATTTCTGCTATCGCTATTCTTTTATTCTTTGTATTTATGTTCGGTCTATTGTTTATGGCTGAAGATACGAGAATGGGATTATTCGTATCACCATTGTGGTTTTTATTATTAGCAATAATGTATGCAGCACAAGGTGGATTTAAAAAGGGAAATTTTGATCCACATAACTATGATAATAAATAATATAAACTAAGAAGCACAGGACATCAGTCCTGTGCTTCTTAATTTATATTCAAATTCACCTAGATATATAACAATTAATTTACTTTTGCATGTCCAACATAAACTTTATTGTGCTCTGCATCCACTGTTACTAAAGTACCAGTTTCTAGTTTTTCCATAACGTCTACAACGCCAACAATCGTTGGCTTACCTAACGTTAATCCAACAACTGCTGCATGTGATGTTAAGCCACCTTCTTCAGTTACGATTGCTAAAGCTTTTTCAATGTATGGAACCATGTCAGCATCCGTAGAAGGCGCTACAATGACTTTGTCTGATAAGTCTTTATCTGCTAGTTCTTCTGCAGATCTAACAGCTAATACTTTACCAACTGTTGCATTACGGCCAATACCTTGTCCAGCTGCAATGACATCTCCAATTAAATGGATTTTCATTAAGTTCGTTGTACCAGCTTCACCAGTAGGGATACCTGCAGTGATAATTATTAAATCTCCATTCTCAACAGTTCCTACTTCAATTGCTGCCTGAACTGCTTTATCTAATAATTCGTCTGTCGTTGATTTCCCTGTCTTAATCACTGGAATAACACCCCAAACAAGTGCCATATGACGTGCAGTTTCTTCATAAGGTGTTACTGCAATGATATGAGCATGTGGGCGATATTTAGAAATTGTCTGTGCAGTTGTTCCACTTTCAGTTGCAGCAACAATCGTTTGAACATCTAAATTTAATGCAGTATGTGCTACAGATACACCAATTGCATTGACCATTGAAGGCTGATTTAATTTCGTTCTGTCAGATAATAAACGCTTATAATCCTGAGCTTCTTCTGCTGCAAAAGCAATGTTATGCATCGTTTTAACTGACTCTTCAGGATATAATCCTGCTGCAGTCTCACCAGATAACATGACAGCATCTGTTCCGTCATAAATCGCATTTGCCACGTCACTTGCTTCTGCACGTGTACAACGCGGATTACGTTGCATAGAATCTAACATTTGTGTCGCAGTTATAACTGGTTTACCCACAACATTACATTTTTGAATCAAATCTTTTTGCACTAGTGGTACTTCTTCTGCCGGAATTTCTACACCCATATCTCCACGAGCAACCATTAATCCATCCGAAACTTCTAAAATCTGATCAATATTTTCAATACCTTCTTCATTTTCAATTTTAGGAATAATATTGATGAAATCACAATTTCTATCCTCTAAAATTTTACGTATTTCTAAAACATCACTTGCACGACGAACGAATGATGCCGCAATGAAGTCAACGCGCTGTTCAATACCAAATATAATATCCTGCGCATCTTTATCTGTAATCCCTGGTAAATTTACTTTAACACCTGGTAAGTTAACACCTTTTTTATTCTTTAATTCGCCTGCATTGATCACATCACAGATAATTCTGCCTTCTTCATGCTTGATATCTTTTACCGTTAATTCAATTAATCCATCGTCCAGAAGAATCGTTGAACCTACATGAATATCGTTAATTAAATCTTCATATGTCACAGAAAATTCTGCTGGTGTTCCTAATACTTCTTTCATATTAATTGCAACTGTAGAACCTTTAATTAATTCAATCTTGTCGTTTTCCATGTTATGTGTACGAATTTCAGGTCCTTTAGTATCTAAAAGAATCGCTACAGTTTTATCTAATTTTTTAGCGACTTCACGAATCGTGTCGATACGTGCTTTGTGCTCTTCATGACTACCATGCGAGAAGTTTAAACGTGCTACGTTCATTCCAGCGTTCATTAATTTCTCTAACATTTCTGGCGATTCTGATGCTGGTCCTATCGTACATACTATTTTAGTTTTTCTCATGTTTATGAGCCTCCGGTAACTTTTTTTTATTCTATTCAATTAAGAAAGTTAATTCTAATTCAGTATTCATTCAACAGTGATAATAAACAATTATATTAAATTGATAACTCATTTGATAAAGCATACATTTGTTCATCTAAAGTATGCGTTGCAGAGAAGATATCATCAAATGATGTTTTAGATAATTTGTTATTCTGAATACCAACAGCTAACCCTGTTTCATCATTCATTAATAATTCTACAGCATAGCCACCTAGTCTACTTGCTAATACTCTATCTAATCCTGATGGAGATCCACCGCGTTGCATATGTCCTAATACTGATATACGCGTATCAACGTTAATATACTTCTTAAGCTGTTCACCACATTCGTGACCCATCATAACACCTTCAGCAACAACAATGATTGAGTGTTTCTTACCACGCTCAATACCTTGTTGTATTTTATCTGCAATTTCTTTAATATCTTTCTTATGTTCTGGAACTAATACTGTCTCAGCTCCACCAGCAAGTCCTGACCATAAAGCAAGGTCTCCTGCATTTCGTCCCATTACTTCAACAATAAATGTACGTTCATGACTTGACGCAGTGTCACGAATCTTATCAATTGCTTCTATAATTGTATTTAATGCTGTATCGAAACCGATTGTAAAATCAGTACCATTAATATCATTATCGATTGTACCCGGGATACCAATCGTCTTAATACCTTCTTCATTCAGACGTTGCGCACCTCGGTAACTACCATCTCCACCAACTACAACTAATCCTTCAATGCCGAGTTGTTTTAAATTATCAATACCTTTTTGGCGCACTTCTGGATCTTTAAACTCAGGGCAACGCGCCGACTGTAAGAACGTACCACCACGTTGAATTTTATCTCCTACGGTACCACGTTCCATCTTATGAATATTATTATTCACTAAACCATGATACCCTTGATAAACACCATAAACTTCAATATCATGGTACATTGCTTTACGTACGACTGCACGCACTGCAGCGTTCATGCCTGGTGCATCCCCACCACTTGTTAATACTGCTATCTTTTTCATAGTATTATCCTCACCTTTTGTCTATTGATACCTTTAAATTAACACAATCCAATATTTATATCCATTAAAATCATGTATTATAACAGATGTAAACGTTTTATCTTTGAACAAATTAAAAACCCGATAGAATAAGCTTCTACGGGTTTCACTTTAAGCGTTTTCATTGTTTTCCGATAATTTACATAACAGCATTTACTGACAAATAAGTTTACATTACACTGCCAATTTTTCTAAATTTATCATAGCGTTGATTTTTTAATGCCTGTTTATCTAATTGCATTAATTCATTTAAATGTTTTTCAATAGAAATATCAATATGTTCACTTTGAGCAGCGATATTTAAATGTGCGCCACCTTTAACTTCGGTAATCAGTTCATCTACAATATTTAGTTCCAGTAAGTCTGGTCCCGTAATTCTCATACTTTCTGCAGCGAGCTGTGCTAAACTACTATCCTTCCATAACAATGCTGCCGCACCTTCAGGTGAAATAACAGAATACGTTGAGTTCTCAAGCATTAATAATCGATTACATATCCCTAAACCTAATGCACCACCACTACCGCCTTCTCCAATAACAATCGAAATAACCGGTACTGAAAGACCCGCCATTTCAACTAAGTTTCTGGCAATAGATTCGCTTTGTCCACGTTCTTCTGCTGCTTTACCGGGGTATGCACCTTTCGTATCAATAAATAGTATAATAGGACGATTAAATTTATCTGCCTGCTTCATTAATCTCAATGCTTTACGATATCCTTCCGGATGTGCCATCCCAAAATTTCTATATATATTATCTTTAGTATCTTTTCCGCGTTGATGTCCTATCACTGTGACTGGTTGTCCTTTATATCGTGCTATACCTCCAATGATTGCCGGATCATCTCTAAAATTGCGATCTCCATGTAGTTCAATAAAATCTTCGAACAAATAATGAATGTAGTCCTGTGTTGTTGGACGTTCTGTAAGTCGTGCAATTTGAACGCGTTGCCAAGGTGTAAGGTTATCATAGATTTCATTAAATTTTTCTTCTCTCGAAATCTGTAATGTTTTTACTTCATCACTTAAGTCTACACCTTCAGTTGCCATATATTTCTTTAATTCTTCAATTTTTCGATCGAGTTCAATTAATGGTTTTTCAAATTCAAGCGCCATCGTTATACTCCTTTCGTATGCATCTGGATGAGTTTACTTAACGTTTCTTTCATTACTTTACGATGCACTACTTTATCCAGTTGTCCATGTTCAAGTAGGAACTCAGCTGTTTGAAAGTCGTCTGGTAGTTTCTCATTGATCGTCTGTTCAATAATACGTCGACCTGCAAAGCCAATTAACGCTTCTGGTTCAGCTAAATTGATATCACCTACAGAAGCAAAGCTCGCAGAAACTCCGCCAGTTGTCGGATGTGTCATATATGAAATAAATAAGAGTCCTTTTTCGCTATGTCTTTCTATCGCTACACTTGTTTTAGCCATCTGCATCAGAGAAAGAATGCCTTCCTGCATACGTGCACCACCACTGGCAGTAAATATGACAAATGGAAGTTCATGATCCGTACAGAAATCGATCACTCGGCTTATTTTTTCACCCACTACAGTACCCATAGACCCCATTCTAAATCTTGAATCCATCACGCAGATACCAAATCGATTTCCATCTATTTTACCGACACCAGTTACAACCGCTTCATTCAATCCAGTCTTTTCTTTATCGCTTTCTAACTTCTCTGCATAATTTGGAAATGAAAGTGGATTTTGAGAAGCAATCACTGCATCAAATTCTTCAAAACTATCTTTATCAGTAACAGCTTCAATACGTTCATACGCACTTAATGCCATATGATGATCACAATGAAAACACACATTTAGGTTCGTACTTAATTCCTTTGTATACATAATCTTCTTACATTTAGGACACTTGACCATGATGCCTTCAGGAACTTCTGTATCTTTCATGTTTTGTACAGCTACATATTTTTTCTTCTTATTACGCTTAAATATATCTTTGAACATATCCATCACTCCTCTACATCATATGTCTTTTCAAACTGTTTCAATAATTTCCATACACGAAACATGATGGTATTACGTGATTCAATCGCATCACTTAAATGTTGTACTTTCGTACCCTCAACAGTTACGATTGATTCTATCATATGTATAAAATCAGTAATTTCAGCTTGCTGTGTTTCTGTTGTCACAACATAGCCTGCTATCATTTCTATAAATTGATTATTATCCATTTCTGTTAAATAAGTACCTTCACCACGTCGTGTTTCAATCACACCAAGCATTTCTAAAGCTCTAAGTGCTTCACGAACACTTGACCTGCTAATATTAAGATTTTCACTCAAATAACGTTCAGAAGGTAGCTTATCGCCAGCAGTTAAATTTTTAGTTTTTATAATTTCATTAATCGCAGTAATTACTGCATTAAATCCTTTGTTTGGTATTGGATTCAAGGTTTTTCCCCCTTCGCATCAATAAAAAAACCTTAGTGGTCAGACCACTAAGGAATACTATACCATATATTAAAATGATTTGAAATGTTAAATTAGACGAATATCTGCCTTATCATATCGAGACATAAAGTCATCTAGTTTGTCTCTCTGAATAAATCCAATCGATTTCATTTCATTCTGCTCAAACTGAATCACTTCAATATCACCTTGTTTATTAATTTGTTCTGTATTTTGAAGTGGCACTCTTACAAATAACTGCTTCGCATTCAAATGAATATTCTCAACAAAATCATCAACTTTAATGACTTCGTTTACAATGATTTGATTATCTTTCTTATCATCAAATTTCCCTTTTACAATAAGAGGCTTATTGGTTTGAATCAATGGCTCGTATTGGTGGAATACTTTTGGAAAAACAACAAGGTCCATCTGCTGGATACCATCCATCGCTTGTACAAATGCCATTGGCTGACCTTTTTTTGTTCTAATCCTTCTGATTCCTTCAACCCAGAGTAAGATATACTGATCATTGACTTTTTGACTCATACGATATAAAGGCAAGTATTGTAGTTCATTAAACATGGCTTCAATTGGATGTCTGGAAATATAGAATCCAAGATACTCCAGCTCATAACTTGCCTTTTGATCATCCGACATCTCTTCATGATAATGATAGATTTTCTTCTTATTGAGTCCTAATGATTCGAGAAAGTTCATTTCACCAAAAGCTTCTTTTTCGACATCAAGAATCGCATCAAGTGAAGCAAGCAAAGTTGCACGATTTTCTTCAAACTTATCAAAAGCACCGACATGTATCAATGCTTCCAGCAATGCTTTAGATTTAACGCGTTTCGGTATTCTGGCACAAAAGTCATAAATATCTTTGTACGGTCCTTTTTTTCTTTCTTCAACAATTTCAACCACACTTCTGTAACCGACACCCTTAATCATACCGAGTGACATCATGATACCTGTCTTCTGCGCTTTGTAATACCAGCCCGCCTGATTAATATCAGCGGGATAAATATTGATCATCCTTGATTTAACTTCAGCGATAATTTCTTTTGTTTTATGCTCAACACCAATTTGATTACTGAGTGTCGCAGCATAAAATATATTTGGGAAATGCACTTTAAAATACATCATAATATATGATATTTTTGCATATGCGACAGCATGTGCTTTATTGAATCCATAATTAGCAAACTTTAAGATTAATTCATAAATCGCCGTCGCATCTTGTTTTGAATAACCATTCTTCATGCTACCCGATACAAAATGCTCTTGTTCCTCCAGCAACGTCTGATGGTTCTTCTTACTCATAGCTCGTCTTAAAATATCCGCTTCACCTAAACTAAACCCAGCAAATCGATTTGCAATCTGCATAATCTGCTCCTGATAGATGATTACACCATAAGTAGGTGATAGAATATCCTCTAAATCTACATGAGGTAACTGAACAGTTTGCTGATGATGACGTCTTTCAATATATAACGGTATTTGTTCCATCGGACCAGGACGATAAAGACTTAAAACTGCAACGATATCATTGAAATTTTCTGGTTTTAATCGTTTTAATACATTGCGTATTCCTTCTGATTCTAATTGGAATATCCCCATTGAATCTCCACTGGATAACTGCTCATAAACTTTTATATCATCCATCGGAATTTGTTCAATATTTATTGACTTACCATATTGTGCTTTAATAGAACGTAATATATTGTGTATGATCGTTAAATTACGTAAACCAAGAAAATCAATTTTAAGTAATCCAACCGCTTCTACTTCAGTCATATTCCATTGGGTAAGTGGGTATTCTTCACCCATCAATAAAGGTACATAATCAGTAAGTAACTGGTCATGAATGATAATGCCCGCAGCATGAGTTGATGTATGTCGTGGTAAACCTTCAAGTGATTTCGCAATTTGATACCATTTTTTGCGTCGTTCATTATAATCAATAAATCTGGAAAATGCATCATCTTCATATGCATCGATTAAATTATTAAAGCTTTTATTACTCAATATTAAACTTGCTTCTTTTAACTCACTTTCTGAGAACTGCAGTATACGTCCTACGTCACGCATCACTGCTTTCATAGACAGATGACCGAATGTCACGATACCGCTCACATTGAATGCACCATATTTCTGAATGACATAATCAATTACTTTATCGCGCTCTTTATCTTCAAAGTCAATATCAATATCCGGCATCGTTACACGTTCGGGATTTAAAAAACGCTCAAAAAGTAAATCATGTTCAATCGGATCAATAGTAGTGATCCCAAGGACATAACTTACGAGAGAACCACTTGATGATCACGCCCAGGACCTACCAATATATCATTTGTCTTAGCAAAATGGATTAAATCACTAACGATTAAAAAGTAATCAGAAAATCCCATGCTTTGAATGACTTCATATTCATATGTTAATCGTTCTTCATATCTTTCATCAAATTGAGGAAACTTTACTTTTTGCTTTTGCAAAAGTTCATTAAGATATGCATCACTTGATAAATCATTAGGAACCGGATATTTAGGTAAATGCGTTGATTGCTCAAGCGTAACATTACATGCTTCAGCAATTTCTTCTGTTGCCTGGACGACACTCTCAGAAATACCCAAATCTAATAATATTTCATCTGATTTAATATATTTTGTTCCGGACTTTAATTGAATTGTCTCAAGTGGTATCTTTTTATTATCATCAATTGCGTTTAAGATGCTTAAATCTACGATACCATCCGGCGATAAATATCGCACATCATCGATATATACACGCCTAGCTTCAATTGTACTATCGTGACTGACATAATAATCGGCATCTTCCAACACAAAATGTTCCTGATTCACATCTAATTGTTTATAAATAACGATTAACTGGTCAGTATATTGACGCAGTACATCAATTGATATTTTTTGTAGATTTTTCAGTTGTATACGTGAAGATAACTGCATCAGGCTTTTAAAACCCTCATTATTTTTGGCTAATAAAACTGTATAACAATTTTCAATCCCGTCTGTCAGGATGATTTCCATACCAATAATCGGTTTAATACCAGCATCGATGCAAGCTGAATAAAATGACTGCACACCAAATAGTACATTTAAGTCAGTAATCGCAACTGCTTTTTGTCCAAGCGACTTGACACGATTAATCAAGTCATCAATCTTAACTGTTGAATGGAGCAGATCATATGACGTATGAATATTTAAATGTACTACCAAGAAATTCACCTCATTTTATTAAGCATTTACTAACGCTTTTAATTGCGCGATTAATCTTTCTAATTCCTCTACACTATAAACAGATGCACCACTCGCCAATGGATGGCCACCACCATTATATTCTGCTGCAAGTTCATTGATAACTACACCTTTACTGCGAAGACGAACACGAATTTCACTTGACTCATCAATGGCAAACGCCCAAGCTTTAATGCCTTGTGTATCCGCAAGACTATTAACAAATAAAGATGCTGCACTAGCAGAAATATTAAATTGTTCTAATATTTCTTTCGTAATGAATATATATCCTACACCTTCCTCAAATATAAAATGTTGCAATACATACCCTTGAAAACGTATAGATGTTAGGTCACGTTGCTGCATTTGATTGATCATCTGGGTATGATCTATATCGTATTTCAATAGTTCTGAAGCAATCGCCATCGTTCTACTCGTCGTATTATTAAACAAGAAACGACCTGTATCACCTACGATACCGATATATAGACAGCGTGCAACTTCTCGTGTAATTAAGTCCGTACCATAACCGATATTCAACAGAATTTCATAGATTATTTCGCTTGTTGAAGAACTATCAGTATTAACGATATTAATTTCACCATATTGATCTACCGGGGGATGATGGTCTATCTTTATGATAGATTTACACAACTTATAACGCTCATCATCAATGCGTGGTGCATTTGCCGTGTCTAACACTAAAGCAAGTGCATCTGTAAATATCGCATCATTGATTTCATCCATTTCACCGATAAAGTTTAAATTGTCCACCGAACTTCCTACAGCATATACATTCTTATTTGGAAATAGCTTCTGTATTGCATGTTTAAATCCTAGTTGAGAACCTATTGCATCTGGATCTGGACGTACATGTCTAAATATAATGATCGTGTCGTAAGCATTAATTTTTTCAATCAATGCTCCTATTTCAGTTTTATTCATAATTTCTCCTTAGTTTGATAGATTTACAGGTCTTAAAGATATGCTATAATCTTTAAGACTGGAGGTTTAAAGATGGAAACAATTTTCCCTTATATTATCATGATCACTGTTACAGTGATGATCTTTTCTTTTATTTTCACAGTATATAATATCGCGAAATATTTTAGAGAAGTGAAAGATGTACGTCGTGCCTGGTATAGAGCACGTGCACGTCAATGTTTTTCAATCTTCATGTTTGCCTTTGCATGTAATCAAATATTACTATTCCCAAATACACTGACTTATATCATTTGCGCATTACTAATTGCCTATGCCATTTATAATTATCAGTACGCAATAAAGGCCAAAAAGTATTTTGAAAGCCATTTTGATGAAGAAGATGCAGCATGGGAAGCATTACGTAAAAAACAGCAAGGCAGAAGATAATAATCATGATTAAAAAGAGAGGCTGGGACAGAAGTGTTCTGCCACAAGCAAAAACCGGACAAAACTAATAAATCGCGCTTTGATTTATAGTTTTTGTTCGGTTTTTGTCGTAGGGGCAACTTCTGTTCCGCCATTTAAGCTGTTAAACAGAAGAGAGCTAAGACTTATGTCTGACTGTCTTTTTTTAATTAGTAATAATGTTCAATCACTTGAAGAATCGTCATTGCTTTTGCTACTGCATTATTATTCTGCATAATCGCAATTTCAATCTTTGCAAACTTACGTCCAATATCCAATAACTTTACTTCAACATCCAGAATAGAATCTATCTGTACTGTACGGATGAAAAAGATATTGATACTATCAATCAGTACATCACCACGAATTAACTTCTTCATATGAAATTTAACTGATTCCTCAATAATAGCAAGAAATACAGATTTACTTAAACTACCATATTGATTAGACATTTGAGGTGTGATCTGTATTGAAATTTGATCATTATTAAACTTCATCTTCTTTAATATCTGATCATTAAATGTATCTCCCATATGTGGCTGTCTATCCGCTGATTGCATCGCCTTCAATACATCTTCTCTTGAAACAACACCGATTAAGTTATTATAACGTGATACGACCGGCAAAAGTTCGATACTTTCCCAGATCATAATATGCGCACAACTTGCAACAGTCGTATTTAAGTTAACAGTAACCGGTGACTTAGTCATAACCTTCTTAATCTTTTCAGAAGGATTTTGATTGAAGATATCTTTACTTGTTACCATGCCGCTCAATTTATTGTTTGCATCCAAAACTGGAAAACGCGTATGTTTAGAGCTTTCTGATAACGCGTGCCAATCGCTGATTGAATCATTTTCCTTTAAGTAACGTGTTTCATCTAATTTAATTAATATATCTTGTGCCGTCAGCACTTCTTTTTTGATTAATTGATCATAAATCGCACGATTAATCATATTTGCAACGGCAAATGTATCAAAATTAGAAGAAATAATCGGTAATCCTAATTGATCCGATAAATTCTTAACTTCTTCAGCAGTATCAAATCCACCGGTGATTAAAACTGCTGAACCTTTACTTAAAGCAAGCTTTTGAACTTCGATTCGATTACCTACAATCAGTAGTGTATTTTCTCCGATATACTTACTGACTTCTTCTACTTCCATAGCACCAATTGCAAATTTCGTCAGTGATTTGTGCAGACCACTTCTGCCACCTAATACTTGTCCATCTATAATATTAACAATTTCGGCAAAAGTCAGACGGTCGATTGAGTTTCTTGTTTTCTTTTCGATTCGAACAGTTCCAACACGTTCTATCGTTGAAACGATACCGTTATTCTCTGCTTCTTTTATTGCACGATATGCTGTACCTT
Organism: Macrococcoides goetzii; assembly: GCF_002742385.2. Classification (GTDB taxonomy): domain Bacteria; phylum Bacillota; class Bacilli; order Staphylococcales; family Staphylococcaceae; genus Macrococcoides; species Macrococcoides goetzii. Next base: position 126,119 of record NZ_MJBI02000001.1, on the reverse strand, counting down.
CTGACACATTAAGATCTTTTGCAATCTGTCTAACCGAAATTTTACTACCTACTGCTAGACCTGATATATGCTCGATGATTTGTTCATGTTTTGTCAATTTGCCACCTAGTTTCCATTACTTTTAATGCTTAAAGTGTTACTGATTGTCCTGCATCCAGAATTTCTACCGGACTTTTAACTTGTGATTTAAATTCATTAGGATCCACTTCAATGTACGGGAATGTATTGTAATGAATCGGCACAGTCAATTTCGGATTAATAAATGTGTTGATTGCATATGCTGCATCATCAATCCCCATCGTAAAGTTATCACCAATCGGTATAAAACATAAATCAACTGGATGACGTTCTGCGATAAGCTTCATATCTGAGAATAAGCCAGTATCTCCTGCATGATAAATTGTCTTACCTTCTACTTCAATGATAAGTCCGCAAGGCATCCCAAAATATATAATATTTCCTTCGTCATCATATAATGAATTACTATGAAAGGCTTGTACATACTTTACAGTACCGAAATCAAATTTCCATTTACCACCGATATTCATCGGATGTGCATGCTCAATCCCATGTCCACCTAAATATGAAACAATTTCTGGTGTTGCAACGACTGTTGCATTTGTTCTTTTAGCAATCTCAACAGTATCACCAATGTGATCACCATGGCCATGCGTTAATAAAATATAATCCGCCTGAACAGTTGAAGCATCTAAATCTGATAATTTATTGCCTGTAATAAAAGGATCTACTAAAACCTTTTTTCCATTACTTTCAAAAGAAATACAAGATTGTCCATGAAAATATACTTTCATATTTAGCACCTCTTCCTATTTATTAAGTTCATTATACATTATTCATGAATGTTTTAAAAAGATTGTAAAACACTATTGATTGAATAATGTCCTTATCTTTCATAAACTAGAGTTACTCAGAAATAAAAGGAGCATGATTATGAAACAAACATTAAAAAATTTACAGCAATTGATGCAATCTCAATCCATTGAATATGCATGGATTACGACACCAGATAACATTAATTACTTCAGTGGATTCCTATCAGATCCACATGAACGACTTACTGCTTTATATGTAACTCAAGACAACGCTTTACTCGTTGTACCAAATATGGAAGTCGAAGATGCGCAGAAAGCATCAAATCTTACTGCATATGGTTACTCTGATACTGAAGATGCATTTGAAGTTGCAAAGCAAAATACTAAATTCCCGGATAACGAAGTGCTATATATTGAAGAAGAACATGTTACTGTTAAGCGTGAAAAAGCCTTACTTAATACTTTTAAAGCCACACAATTAAATGCATTAGATCAGATCATCAAAGATATGCGTAATATTAAAACAGCAGATGAAATTGAAATCTTAAAAAGTGCTGCACAATATGCTGATAAAGCATTGCAAATCGGTGTTTCTCATTTAAAAGAAGGTGTTACGGAAAAAGAAGTAGCACAATATTTAGAATCGGAAATTTTAAAAATTGAAGGTATCAGCGGTATGAGTTTCAATACGACTGTACTTTTCGGAGACCACGCAGCAAGTCCTCACGGGACACCAGGTAACCGTAAGCTAAAAAATGATGAGTATGTACTATTTGATTTAGGCGTTATCTATAATGGATACTGCTCTGATATTACAAGAACGATTGCTTTTGGAAATCCGCCAGCATATCATCAGGAAATTCATGCGATTGTTACAGAAGCAAATCAACGTGCAATTAAAGGTGTTAAACCTGGTGTAAAAATTAGTGAAATCGATGCACTCGCACGTGACTATATATCTGAAAAAGGATATGGTGAAGCATTCCCACATCGTTTAGGGCATGGCTTAGGTATAACTGTGCATGAATTTCCAGATATTTCTTCTGCTAATGATGATACATTAAAACCAGGTATGTGCTTTACAATTGAACCGGGTATTTATTTACATGGTGAAATCGGGGTACGTGTGGAAGATGATATTTTAGTGACTGAAGAAGGTTATGAAGTATTGACAAGGTATGAAAAATGATAAAAGAAGCGGTAGTAGAAACATTTGACGAAATCATCCATGCAGCAAATCATGGTGCAAATCGTATTGAACTTTGTGATAATCTGTTTGTTGGTGGTACAACACCAAGTTTCGGTCTTGTAAAACTTGCTATAGAATATTGTCATCCACTAAATATCGAAGTAGCAGTAATGATACGTCCACGTGGTGGTGATTTTACCTATAACTTATTTGAAAAAGAAGTGATGCGAGAAGATATTATCACATTACAATCATTAAACGTTGATGCATTCGTCTTTGGTGCTTTAACAAAAGATAATGATCTGGATACGTTAACGATGCATGAATTAAGAAAGACAGCACAGGAGATACCTTGTGTGATGCATATGGCTTTTGATCAGATTCCAATAAGGCAGCAACTAAAAGCAATGGATGCTTTAATCGATATGAATTTTAAGCGTATATTAACACATGGTAGCGAAGACAAATCAACACCAATACTTGATAATGTTAATCAATTAGGGCGATTATTAAGACATTCTAAAGGAAATATAGAAATCATGCCTGGTGGCGGATTAAATAAAGATAACCTAAATGATTTACTTGAACTTATTCCTTTTCAGGAAGTCCATGGTACAAAAATTGTATAAAGATTAAGAGGAGTGCGAAATCGCACTCCTCTTTTACATACAACATTTAATTACTTTTCTAATAATGATTTTGCATCAACATATTCTAAACCTTGATCATCAGCTACAGCTTTGAAAGTAACATTACCATCTAAAGTATTGAAGCCTTTTAAGATCGCTTCATTATCTAAAGCTGCTTGTTTATAGCCTTTATTTGCAATTTGTAATGCATAAGGAATCGTAGCGTTCGATAACGCCATTGTTGAAGTACGAGGTACTGCTCCAGGCATGTTTGCTACTGAGTAATGCACCACATCATGTTTAATGAATGTTGGATCATCATGCGTCGTAATACGATCTGAAGTTTCAAATATACCACCTTGATCGATAGCGATATCAATTACTACTGAACCTGGACTCATCGTTTTAATCATTTCTTCCGTTACTAACTTAGGCGCTTTAGCACCAGGAATTAATACAGCACCGATAACTAAATCACTATTTTTAACTGATTCTGCAATATTTAAAGGTGTAGACATTAACGTTTGAACCTGACTACCGAACAGATCATCTAATTGTTGTAATCTAACTGGAGATAAATCTAAGATGGTAACATCTGCTCCAAGACCTACAGCCATCTTCGCTGCGTTAGTTCCAGCTTGACCACCACCAATAATAGTCACTTTACCTTTTTCAACACCAGGAACACCTGCTAATAAAATTCCTTTACCACCATTTGTTTTTTGTAGAAATTGTGCACCAATTTGAGTTGCCATACGTCCTGCAACTTCACTCATTGGAGATAATAATGGCAGTCCACCTGTAGGTAATTGTACTGTTTCATAAGCAATACCAACCACTTTTTTCTCTAATAAAGCTTTTGTCAATTCCACTTCAGGTGCTAAATGTAAATAAGTGAATAAGATTAATCCTTCTTTAAAATATCCAAACTCTGCTGATAACGGTTCTTTTACTTTAATCACCATGTCAGTATCCCATGCTTGCTCAACAGAAACGATTTCAGCACCCGCTTCTTTATAATCCTCGTCAGTGAAATAAGACCCCATACCTGCACCTGCTTCAACGCGTACAGTATGTCCATTTTCAACTAAAGCATGTACCCCAGCTGGTGTTAAACCTACACGGTTCTCGTTGTTTTTAATCTCTTTTGGAATTCCGATAATCATTAAAATTCATCCCCTTAATTTATAAATAATAACGCTTACATCACCATATTAGCACTTTGATGCTAAAACGCAAACCCTTTTGTTTTAAATTATATTTAAATCATCAGAAAGAAAAATTTGACGACGGTGTCACATACATTGTCAATAATTAGTGGTATAATTAAAGTGTAGAAAAGATTCGCAATATATAAAAATGGAGGGATAGTCATGTTAGTATATAAAAACATCTTAATTGCAGTAGATGGTTCAAGCGAAGCTGAATGGGCATTTAATAAAGCAGTCGAGGTTGCTAAACGTAACGATGCAACACTTCACATCATCAATGTTATCGATACTAGAAGTTATGCAAGTGTTGAGGCATATGACCGTTCTATTTCTGAACGTGCAACACAATTTGCTGAATCATTATTAGATGGGTACAAGAAAGTTGCTGGGTCTCGCGGTGTAAATAACGTTGAAACTTTAATTGAGTATGGATCTCCAAAAACAATTATTCCTAAGAAAATTGCTCAGAAATTAAATGCTGACCTTATCATGTGTGGTTCAACTGGATTAAATGCAGTGGAACGTTTCATCATCGGATCAGTTTCAGAAGCAATTGTACGTCATGCTGAATGTGATGTGTTAGTTGTAAGAACTGAAACTATGCCGGATAATTTTGAACCAGAAGTAGCTACGAAAGAATTTATGGATCAGAACAAATAAAATAAATCAATACGGAGGTGTGTAAAATGGAAATTGCAATTATTTTAGCAATTCCAACTTGCTTCTATTGTGCATTCGTTGATTTACAGAGAAATCACAAGATACCTAGATAACAATCCTCCGAAAATAATAGAGCTAAAATGATCATCGTCATTTTAGCTCTATTTTTGTTGGTGTATATAATAAATGCATGTTCGGAAACGGTTGTATTTTGTATTTACTACCGCTTTCGGTACAGCTAACGCTTCCACAATAAAAAAACTACCTATTCAATACAAATAGGTAGCATCTTAAATATATTAACCTAACTCCCCGAATTCCATAACGTCACGCGCGATCATTACTTCTTCATCTGTAGGAATAACCATTACTGTTACACGAGAATCATCTGTTGAGATAATTGCTTCTTTACCACGTAAGCCATTATTTTTCTCAGGGTCTACTTTAACGCCTAAGAATTCTAATTTTTCACATACTGCTTCACGGATCGTATCAGAGTTCTCACCTACACCAGCTGTAAATAAGATACCGTCAACACCACCCATAACTGCTGCATATTGACCGATATATTTTTGAATTCTATCTACATAGATATCCAATGCAAGTTGAGCGCGTCCTTCATTTTTTTCAGCTGCGATTTCAATATCACGCATATCGCTTGAAATACCTGTAATACCTAATACACCAGACTCTTTATTATATACATTTAATAATTCTTCAGCTGATTTATGCAATTTTTCCATTAAATAAGGAATTGTAGCAACGTCAATATCTCCTGTACGTGTACCCATCGTAATACCAGCAAGTGGTGTGAAGCCCATAGAAGTATCTACAGATTTACCATCTTTTACTGCTGTAATTGATCCACCGTTACCGATGTGACAAGAGATAATTTTTAAACCTTCTTCAGGTTTTCTATCCATCATTTCTGCTGCACGTTGTGCTACATATTTATGACTTGTACCATGCGCACCATATTTACGTACTTTATGTGCTTTATAATATTGGTATGGCAAGCTATATAAAAATGCCGTTTCAGGCATTGTTGAGTGGAATGAAGTATCAAATACTGCAACGTGTGGAATATCTGGTAACATTCTTCTGAAAGCCTGAATACCCATTAAGTTTGCTGCGTTGTGTAATGGCGCAAGTTCAATTAACTTTGCGATTTTTTCTTCAACGTCACGATTCACTAATGCTGAAGTCGGGAATAAATCTCCACCTTGAACAACACGATGTCCTGTTCCATCTAATTCATCGACACTTTTAATAATATCGTAATGAATCATGCGTGCTAACATCATATCAACCGCTTCTTCATGATCTTTAATATCTATAGTTCTTGTGCGTTTTTCACCATCAACCGTAATTGTAAATACTGAATTTTTCAATCCTATTCTTTCTACTAAACCTTTAGTTAGTACTTTTTCTGATGGCATTTCGAATAATTGGAATTTTAAAGACGAGCTACCGGCATTAATTGCCATAATTTTCTTCATGAAAATCCTCCTAAATAATTTTTAACACTCTTATTTAATCATTAATACAGGTTTAAAGCAACAATAATACAGTAATTATTTAGTACGATTTTCTGAATACCATGTATCAAGTTCATCTAAAAAGGCTTTCATTTTTCTTTCATCTTTAAAATCCGGTATATTTGCCAGTAAAACTTCCACTGGCTTTGAATCTGTCACCTTTTTATTCTCAAGCACTAATAAACTTTTGCGCAAATTTTCTGACTTAAATAGACTCGTAGGAAAATTTAAAAATACCTGCATAACTGTTTCTGTAGCAATAAATTTTTGGAGCTGTTCTACATTATCACCTTCAAACAACATGCTCGGAACGATTAAAAATGCATGACCTCCTGGTTTTAATGAAGCAATCGCTTGTTCGATTAGTAGATGATGGCTATAGCTATGTCCTTCTTTAAAGCCAAGCTTCATTTGATGACTGCGTTCATCAATCGGATAATAACCAATCGGAAAATCTCCTACAGCTATATCAAAATCACCTTCTGGTAATGGCATAATGGCATCTTGCGGGAAAACATCCATCGGCACTTCTAAAAAGTTCGCTAAATGTACACTTAATCTTGATAATACAGGATCTACTTCTACTAATACGTGATCAAATGTCGTTTCCGGATTTTGTTCATGTATTGTCGCAGATAAGTGTCCAGTACCACTCGTCAGATCAAGCATCTTAATTTCTTTATTATTCTGCATAAATAATCGAATGACATATGCTACTAAATAACCGATACTGTCCGGTGTCATCTGATGATTTGGTTGGATCATCTCTTCTTTTAACATGCTTAAATAGCTGAATTGAAATGCTTTACGTCGGTCAATAACCGTACTACGTTCTAAAGTTTCACGTTCATTCATATAAATATCTTCAAGTGCCAGACCTAAATTCTCAATGAAACTGTGTCCATTTTCTTTCTGAAATGCTTTAGCTTTATCGTCTATAAGTTTAAATAATTCTTCTATCATCATTGTTTCCTTTCAAATAAAAACTGCCCACTCGGGGCAGCATCTATACATTATTATTGTAAATTAGATTGATTTTAAAGCTTCGATTGCTTTATCATAATCCGGATGGTTCGTTCCTTCTGAAACGATTTCAGTGTAAACTACTTCATTAGCATCGCTTAATACGAATACAGAGCGTGCTAATAAACGTAATTCTTCCATCACTACACCGTAGTTTGTACCAAATGATAAATCTTTATGGTCACTTAATGTAACGACGTTATCTAAACCGTTCGCTGCACACCATTTCTTTTGAGCGAATGGTAAGTCAGCTGAGATAGTGATTACAACTGCATTATCAATGCTACTAGCTTCTTCGTTGAATTTACGTGTTTGTTGTTCACATACACCAGTATCAATTGAAGGGATAACTGAGATTAATTTTTTCTTACCTTCAAAGTCAGCTAGTGTCTTAACATTTAAATCTGTATCTAATACTGAAAAATCAGGCGCTGCTGTACCTACAGTTACTTGCTCACCTAATAATGTTACCGGGTTATTTTTAAAAGTTACTTGAGTCATTTGTCTTCCTCCTTAAGTGTTATTCACTTAATAATTTACCATGAACAGGACAAATTATAAAACTAAAAGCATTATTTTAACGGACGCCTTCATTTAAAATAAATTGTCTGATTTGCTCCTTATCTTCTCTTACAACAAATGTATCACTCAGTAAATCGTGAATCCCACGTTTCTTCGGATTGAATAATACAACAAGATAAAGCAGTGACCAAAAGAAATTACTAATATATCGACCGAATAATTCTCTTGTAAGTACTGTACCGATAGAAAGCTTTTCTTCTTTCAAACTTAACACTTTTAGTCCAAGTATCATCTTACCTAAAGTCGCTCTAAAGCAGTAAGTCATCAATACAAAATAGCTGAAATAAATGATCGCACTTAAAATATTTTCTACCGAGAATAATCTTATGCCAAAATAAGTATCCTGTAATCCGCCTAGTCCAACGATCGGTCCAATGATAATCCCTTTAATACTTGAAATGAGGATGAGATCAATAAGATATGCTATTAGACGAATACCGAATCCCGCATGGGTCAACGCTAAAATTTCATCTTCAAGTTTACGCTTATGACTATATGTACCGCTAGCTCTTTCGCTTACATATTGATCACTATCGACTGGAGAATATTGACGGACTGTATTACTTTCATTAAAATGTTCTGTCATTTTTCTCACCTACTCCCCGTAAAGATACATTGGCTCTAAACCTTGACGTTTTGACAGGATTTGTTGAACACGATCAACATCACTTTGTCCCATCAATTGTTTAACGAATGTATTTGCTGCAAAGAAATCTTTACCGAAAAATGAATCATCCGCATTAAATTCGATGACTTCTGCATGCTTTGCTTTCAAATCTGCTTTCATTGCTTTTAATGCATCTTTTTCCATACCGATTTCATCAATTAAATTTAATTTCTTAGCTTGTAATCCAGAATAAATTCGGCCATCAGCTATTTTTTTCACTTGTGCTGTATCGATATTTCGACCATCACTGATAACTTTTACGAATGCATTATAACTTTCGTCAACAAAGCTCTGTAAAATCTTGCGCTCTTCCTCATCCATCTCTTTTGTCGGACTCATAATATCTTTATGTGGTCCACTTTTAATCGTATTAAATTTAACACCATATTTGTCAGCTAATTCTTTATAATTCATAGACTGCATAATTACACCAAGAGAACCCGTAATTGTTTCACTTGAAGCATAAATTTTATCAGCTGGTGCAGAAATATAATATCCACCAGAAGCAGCCATATTTTTCATCGTAACATACACTTTTTTACCTGATTTTTTTATAGCTTCTACTGCGTCATGAATTTCAGCACTTTCATATACTCCACCACCTGGAGAGTTCACTACTAGCATCAGACCTTTAATATTGTCATCGTCTTTAATTTGTTCTAAAGTCTGTAATGTCTTCGTATGGTTGTATCCTGCTTCATCAAATAATCCTGGAACTCCAGTATCCTGAATTACACCATCTACTTCAACACGTGCAATTTGGTTAGATCCATCTGTACCTTCAAGCACTGTAGTACTGAGTTCATCACTTTTTATACTTGTAGCTTCTTCAAATGATTTTGAAAAATTCGTTGTTACAGCACTTGTAAAGAAACTTACAGACGTTCCTAAAATAAATAAAACTGCCGCAATAATCATTGCAATAACTCTTTTACTCATCAATTCATCCTCCAATATTTTTATTCTACTTAATCATAACAGATTATTTTTAGCGGAGAAGGATATCCATTCGCTTTTAAGGTAATTTTAAGATTCTTTACAAAAAAGAATACCTAGTAGTTTCTACAGGTACTCCTTAATGTAATCAAATATATTTTTACCGATTAATAATACAGTCACACATACAAATAGTACTTTTACGTAAGATACCCCTTTGCGTATAGCAAACTGGCTGCCGACATAACTTCCAGCAATCATTGCTGCACCCATGCTTAGTCCATATGTAAAGTTGACTTGCCCTAATACAATAAATAACAAAAGCGCACCTAAGTTACTCGCAAAGTTTAAGACTTTCGCATTTCCTGCAGCGCTTAAAAAGTCAAATCCGATAATTAGAAAGACAAACAATAGGAAACTACCTGTTCCTCCACCTAAAAAACCATCATAAAAACCAATTAAACCTATGATAACTATAAATAAAAACAATTTTTTCCTAGTAAGTTTCTGATAAGTTGAAATATCCCCCCAGTCTTTCTTAAATAATGTGTAGATTAAGACAAGAGACAACATAATAATTGCAAGCGGCTTTAAATATTCTGGCGGTAACTTTGTTGCAACAAATGCACCAATTATAGATAAAATAAATGATAACGGAAACAATTTGGCAACGATATTAAAATCCACTTTACGTGAACGGATAAATGAAATCGCAGATGTAAATGATCCAAATGATGATGCGAGTTTATTAGTACCTAAAGCCATAGAAGGCGGCATACCTGTGGCAAGTAATGCAGGAATACTGATCAGTCCCCCACCACCTACAACTGAATCGATAAATGCAGCTAAAAAACCGAAAATAATTAAAATGAGTAATATTTGTATATCCATATTGAACGCCCCTTTAGTTACTACTATAATAGTAACTATAAATTAAAATTGAAATAACGTAAAGAGGTGTTTTTTTGGAACAAGATATCATCAAACAAATGATGCATCTTGGATTAAGTAGCTATGAAGCAAAATGTTACTTAGCCTGTATCAAATTAGGTAAAGCAAACGGGTATCAAATCAGTAAACTTTCTGCAGTACCCCGTGCCAGAATATACGATACGCTTGATAAATTAATCGAAAAAGGAATTGTTACAAAAATTGATGAAGCAGAACAAATCTATTATGTAGCACTCCCATATCAAACTTTTATCGATCGTAAACGAATGGAATATGAAAGTACGATGAATGACTTACAAACTAATTTAAACAATATTAATACAGTCACACCAGAAGATATTATTATAAAGACTTACCAAACAAAAGTTGATATTATCCAGAAAATAAAAGAGATGATCAACAATACGAAAGAAACACTATATGTTTCTTTATGGCCAGGTACACTCAGCAATATTGAAGATATTTTAAAAGACAGAAACATAGCTATAAAAGGTATTATCTTCAGTGCTAATCACACTTTAAATCACAAAAATAATCAACTTTTTGTCCATAGACACACAAGTTATACAGATGCAATCGAAGATAAACAATGGTTTATTATCATAAATGATCAAGGCGAGATGATTTATGGGAGTGATCTTAATATTCACCCACAAGCGTATTACTCAATCGATCCACAACAAATTTATTTAATGCAGAACTTTATCTGGCATGACATACTTGTAAATCAGCTTGTTGAACAGAACCCGGAAGCTGATAAATGGATAGAGCTCAAGCGAGAAGCATTCTTTAATTAATTATCAAAAAAGCTAGCGACAAATAAATGTCGCTAGCTTTTTAACATTAACCTTCAAATATTTCTCCATTATCCATTCGAAATTGCTTTCTAAGTAAGTCTGGATAATTCGTAAATGCACCGTCAATGCCTTCATTGATAAGTCGCTCCATATCCACTTCATCATTTAAAGTGTATGGGAAGACAAGAAAGCCGATTCTGTGCATACGTTCAATTAACGCTTGATCTAAATCTTTATAGTTAGGACCGACCGCATAAACAAACTGATGAATCTTCTTTAGATCATCATCACTCATATCACGCAGCATACCTTTCTTACATAATAATAGTAATGGGATGCCTTGTTTTAACTGATTCATCTTTATCAAACTTTCCAGACTAAATGACTGAATGACAGTATGGTAATTCGCCATTCGCTCGTCCGTTAACAAATTAAAATCCTCTAGAATCATCGTCAATTGTTCTTCCATACCCGGATAAATATCTGGTGCTTTCGTTTCTATATAATAGTTCGCTTGTCCGTAACGCATAAATACTTCTCGTAATGTCGGGACAGTCTGTTCGGCATAATAATCATGTGCAAGTTCAGGAAACTTGTCATTAAACCACTGGCCGATGTGTATACGCTTAATCTCTTCAAGTGTCATTTCTTTGATTGTTCCTTGCGTGAGTCCTGTACGTTCAACTGTTTCATCATGCATTACGATAATTTCTCCGTCCAGGGTCATCTGTACGTCCAGCTCAATATAGTCTGCATGCATATCAAAGTGACTTAAATCATAAGATGCATAACTATGCTCAGGTGCGTAGGCACTCGCCCCACGATGAGCAATTACAACATTTTTATCTAACATCAAACTACCTCCTTATAAAAGGTCAGAGAAGTCACTTTCTGTTTTTTGATTATTTTTTGAAAGTGTGATTGTCTCTATACCTTCAATCGCAGTCTCGATCATTGCATCAAAATCGACCTTACTTTCAAAGCTTTCAACTTTGTCTAGTCTAGGATTAGTCTTAGGATTTTTCGGTGTAAATATTGTACAGCAGTCTTCAAATGGTAAGATAGACGTTTCATACGTACCAATTTCTTTCGCTTTAATTACGATTTCTTCTTTATCATACGTTAATAAAGGGCGTAGAATCGGTAGGTTTGTAACCGCGTTAATTGCATACATACTGCCTAATGTTTGAGAAGCTACCTGACCTAAATTTTCTCCGTTGACAAGTGCTTTCGCATCAATTTGACGTGCAAATTGATCGGCGATACGCATCATCATACGGCGCGTTGAGGTCATCGTTAAATTCTCAGGCACTGTCTTATGAATCATCTTCTGAATATCAGTAAACGGTACGAGATGAAGTTTAATTTCACCGGCAGTTTCCGCCATAATCTGAGTGAGATCTATAACCTTTTGCTTCGCTTCTTCACTCGTAAATGGTGGAGAATGAAAATGTATTGCTTCAATTGTTACGCCACGACGCATCACTTCAATTCCTGCAACCGGTGAATCAATACCTCCAGATAACATTAATAATGTCTTTCCACCTGTACCAACCGGCAATCCACCTGCGCCTTTAATAACGCGTGAGTAAAGGTATGCTGCATCACGACGAATTTCTACTAATAGCTTGTAATCTGGATCTTTCACTTTTACAGTTAAATGTTCGATGTGCTTTAATATCTCTCCACCCAGAATTTGTTGTAAATCAAACGTTTCGTATGGAAAGCCTTTATCAGAACGTTTCGCATCCACTTTAAACGTTTTGCCTGGTTCATCAATATCTTTAGCTAATACAACAGCCGCTTCTTTAATTGCTTCAATCTCCTTTTCTACTTTAACGACAGGACTTACTGAGTGCACACCAAATACTTTTGAAATTCGACGCATAATCTCTTCAACGTCCGCATCTTCTGTTACTTCAACATACATTCTATCTCTATTTGCTAATACTTTATATCCTTCTAAAGGGATTAAAGCATATTTTATATTACTTTTTAACTGGTTAACAAATGTGTTACGGTTGCCTGATTTTAATGTCAGTTCACCATATCTTACTAAAATATGATCAAATTTCATCGTTTTAATAGCTCCTTCATCTCTTCATAGATCAATTCAAATGCTTTCAAAAATGCTTCAATGTGTGCATGAGTCGTATATTTATCAAAAGAAATACGTACACTTCCAGTAATCGCATCTTCTGGTACATGGAGTGCAGTTAATGTTTCATTTAACTTTGCTCGCTTTGAGGAACAGGCACTCGTTGTAGATATCATAATACCATGTTTCGAAAAACTATTGACGATAACTTCACCTTTTACCCCGACAAACGAAATATTAACAACATGTGGTGCACCGTCTTTTATTGAATTTACACGAATGCCAGAATACTGACTCACTTTAGATTCAATAGCATTTTTAAATGCTTTCATACGCTCAAAATTATCATTCTGTTCATTTAAAGCGATTCGCATCGCTTTTGCCAAAGATACGTCACTCGCAACATTCACTGTGCCGCTTCTAAACCCGTACTCCTGTCCTCCACCAAACAAAGTATGCGTGATGGTTACAAGCTGATCAAACACGAGTATCCCTTGTCCTTTTAGACCATTGAATTTATGTCCACTTAATACAAAGCTATCCATCAGCTTAGCATCAATCGGTAGTTTACCAAAGGACTGTACGCAGTCTACATGAAAATGAATCTTTGGATATTCCTGAATAATATCATGTATCTCTTTAATCGGTAAAATTGCACCCATCACGTTATTAACATGCATTAAACAAACCATGATGACATCCTGATCAAGTATCGATTTAAAATGGACTAAATCAAGCGTGGCATCATCATTAAACTGAACATATTTAATATTGAAACCTTCATCTTCCAGTGCTCTTACTGTTTCTAACACTGATGGATGTTCAAGTTTAGAAGTGATGATTGTCTTTCCAAACTGTTTCTTACTACGTGCCATACCAGTTATCACTAGATTATTTGATTCTGTTGCACCACTCGTAAAAATAACTGATTGATGGGTTAATCCTAATAATGATTTAATCTGATCTCGAGCGGATTCTAGTAATTTATTTGCTTCTAAACCTTTGCCGTGAGGACTGCTTGGGTTATAGAAATATTTCGTATTGACTGTATTGAAAGTATTTAATACTTCCGGATCTGGCTTTGTTGTTGCACAATTATCTAAATAATTCATAAATTCACCTCAATGAATAAAAGACTTGAATGAATTCAAGTCTTTTAATGCTTTATTATTGTCTTTGATTTAATACACTTGCTTCAATCTTTTCTGTAACACCAGGTTCAACACGCTCAATCGCAGCTTCTGCAATCTCGACCGCACGCTTATATCGGTTGTTACTAAATAATCGTTCTGCTTCGTTTAAATCTTTGTTTACATCTGGTCTTTCTTTTCTGTATCGATTACCATACTGTATCAATTTCTCAGCATACTTCGCATTTTCTAATACGTCAACCGCTTCGGCTTCAAATGTATTCATGGTAATTAATACTTTGTTTACTTTATCACGGACTTGCGTCACATTCATCGGACGTTTATTGAATAGTTGGTGCACTTCACGTGTTTCAATATCAATTTCATTCTTCATGATAATAAAACGTTCAGGTACGCTTGATAAGTTCGATGCAAGTAACCTGCGATAAATCTCTTCTTTCTTAGCCTGAATCTTTAATATATTCTTTTGCGCTTCTTGCTCATCTTCACGTAAATTTGTTAAATGCTGCTGAATCTTATCCTGGTTATCGTTGATAACTTTCACATGATCATCAATATATTTCAGATTATCTTCAACTTCAGTATAGCGAATACTCGATTTAGCTGTTTCAGTTAAGATTTCATCATAAACTGTTATTAAACTTTGAATCTCATTATCATACTGACGAACTTTTTGAATATCTTCTTCATTGATATAATAGCTTTCTTTTACGTATTCAATTTCAGTGCGTAATGTATAATTCATATCTTTTGCATGGAATAACTGATCAGTAATGCTTTCTTTTGTAGTTTCGACTTTATTCTTAGCCTTCACTTCATACTCGATTAACTCTAACATTTCATCAAGTGAGTCATTGATCTCATTAATAATCGCTTCTGCTTCATTTAACTGTAGTCTTGCGATTAATGGTTCTACTAAATTAAGCTTACCTTTTAATGTTTGTAGATTACTATCCACTTTAACATGCTCTAAATTGTAACCTTCAATCTTCAGATCACGACATCCGAAACGAATATCCTGAAACTGTCCAGGCAATTCTTTTTGGACATCACGAATAAGTAATGGAATATCTTCCATATCTTCTTTTAAACGTGTCATTTCATTATGTAGCGCAGTAATATGTTCATGTGCATCATCATAATTTCCCGCTGCAACTAACCCTTCATATACTTCAATTTTTGGTGCATACGTTTCAATTTGAGCTTCCAGCGGATCAGCAGCTTCGCCAAATTGATGACGGTTCGCTAACACATCACGCTTAGCTTCTCTATAAATAATTTTACAGTCATCATACTTTCTATCATCTTCTTTTGTTGAAGATAGATAATTATTAATCTCTTCAGTAAAATGCTGATATTTCTTTTCAATCTGATCCAGTAAATGATGGCTTTCTGCAACCTTCTCTTCACTTTCTTTAAACTTAAATTTATCCAGCGCTTCATCCGCATCATTTATAGTTAACTCACAAGCTTTAATATCTTCATTTAAAACAGTCTGCCATTCTTTTTTCCATTTATCAAAACGGTTATTTGCCTGACCTGATAAATTTAAAACTTTCACTTTTACGAGTTCATCCTGGAACGGTAAATTTTTGATTTCATTTTTTCTTGCTTCAACACGCTCAACACTTGCTCTTTTTTGATTTCTTAAATAAAACATAATACCAATGACAATTAGTATTAATACGATTATTCCAACTATGGCATATATCATCAATTTTCATTCCTTCCAAAGTACTCTTACCTATTATAACGTAAAATAGGTATTACAAAAACAATTAATTGTGAAAAGTTCTCAAATTCGTTACACTAATGAATACTAATCATTAGAATTTACAAAATGGAGTGATATTATGTTTGAAACTAACCATATTAAAGATTATAAGACACTCAATCAAATGCTCGATGCTTTGCTTGAAGGAGAAGATGATATTGTAAGTCATCTCGCAAATGCGAGTGCACTGCTCAATGAATTTCTTACTGACGTAAACTGGGTTGGATTCTACACGATGAAAAATGGTCAATTACAACTTGGACCATTCCAGGGTAAACCAGCATGTGTAACAATCCCTGTCGGAAAAGGTGTTTGTGGTACTGCAGTGAGCGAACAAAAAACGATGCGTATCGAAGATGTCCATGCATTTCCTGGTCATATCGCATGTGATGCGGCAAGTCAATCTGAAATCGTTGTACCGATCATCATCAACGATAGTGTCTTTGGCGTGCTGGATATCGATGCGCCAATTAAAAATCGCTTTACTGCTGAAGATCAGGAAGGCTTAGAAAATTTCGTATCAATACTTGAGAAACACGTATCAAAATTAGATTAATTCGTTATTGACAATACATATCAACATGTTATAATAACATCTATGTGAATAAACGAAGATAGCAGATACATATTAAGGCGCTCTATAGTGTCCCCTATGTTGGCGTGTTGTGTAACTGAAGCTATAAGGCGAAGACACGGAATGACACCATATCGACTTAAGCATTTATCATATTTTTGTTTTTTACATAAAAAACAAAATAAGAGGAGGAGTCACATTATGGCTCGTTTTACAGGTTCAACTTGGAAAAAATCTCGTCGTTTAGGCATTTCTTTAAGCGGCACTGGTAAAGAATTAGAAAGACGCCCTTACGCACCAGGACAACACGGTCCTAACCAACGTAAAAAATTATCTGAGTATGGTTTACAATTACAAGAGAAACAAAAATTACGTTACATGTATGGAATCAACGAACGTCAATTCCGCACAATCTTTGACCGTGCTGGTAAAATGAAAGGTATTCACGGTGCTAACTTCATGGCACTTTTAGCATCTCGTTTAGATGCAGTAGTATACCAATTAGGTTTAGCACGTACACGTCGTCAAGCACGTCAATTAGTTAACCACGGTCACATCATGGTAGATGGCGCTCGCGTAGATATCCCATCATACCAATTAAAACCTGGTCAAGTGATTTCAGTTCGTGAAAAATCACAAAAATTAAACATCATCGTTGAGTCAGTTGAATTATCTAACCATGTTCCTGAATACTTAACTTTCGATGCAGAAAAATTAGAAGGTACTTTCGTACGCGTTCCAGAACGTAGCGAATTATCTGCTGAAATTAACGAACAATTAATCGTTGAGTACTACTCTCGTTAATATTTTGTTCAATCAAAAACACCAATCATACGATTGGTGTTTTTTTAATATACAGAAACATTATTATTACTTTCAATTTCAGCTTGATTTCGAACAACAATCTCCTGATCATAAGATTTCATAAAATCAGGATAATCCGTAATAATTGCATCTACTCCCTGCTTTAACAGCGGTTCAATCAGAGTTGCATCTCGGACAGTATAAGGTTTCACCTGTAAACCATAACGATGTGCACGTGATACAAGTTCATGAGAGACAATTTTAATAGAAGGATTATAAAAATCAGCAAAAGACTTGAACCATTGTAAATCTCGATCATGAACTCTAGGGTTTTTAGCACTGATTAAGACGCCATGTTTAATATCAGGCAATAAAGACTTTGAAACTTTTACAGCATGGTGATTAAATGATTGTATTGCTATTCTCTCAGCTGCTTTATCCAGATTGAAACGCACAAGTGATTGTTTAATTTTATCCTCGATGCCAGGATAATATTCTGGTGTCTTTATCTCTATCAGAATACCAATCGACTCATTTTTAAAACGCTGTAAAATCTCATCAAATGTCGGTATTCTTTCACCTTTAAACTTTTGATCAAACTTTACACCAGCATCTAACCGCTTTATTTCCGCTAATGATTTATCCCATACAAAGCCGGAACCAGTAGTCGTTCTCTCTAACGTGTTATCATGAATTGCAACAAGATGACCATCATGTGTTAACTGTAAATCAATTTCGATACAATCTGCATTCATCTCGAGTGCTAGTTCATAGGCATACATCGTGTTCTCAGGAGCATAACCACTTGCGCCACGATGCGCTACAGTTATAACATCTTTACTTGGTTGTGAAACTGAATGAACCTCTTGTGGTACGAATAGCATAAAAATGATTATTGCTAAAAACAATCCAAAGGGTTTTTTCATCGTCACTCTCCTTCGTTAGGATATACTTATCATAACAAGAGGATATTAAGTCATCTTTAATAATCATTGAGTTTTCGTTAAAAATGTTAAAGAGTTGTGTATATTTCAAAATTCGCATAAAAAATTTAACGAAGAACAAAATCTCAATTTTTCACTTTACTACATTTGAGTGATATTATAATCTTGTTTAAAGCTATAGCAATGTTTAATAACATTTCATTTAATGCTCTAAATATTAATTTCAAGTAAATATTTTAGCATTACATCAATAACTTCAAAAGGAGATAAAAAATATGGTTAAACATACTTTTAAATGCACTGCAAAATTTACCGGCGGATATAATGGTATCGGTACAATAGAAAATAAACATTTAAAATCTCAAATCTCAATTCCAGAGGAAATGAATGGACCTGATATTGGTACAAATCCTGATGAAATGTTAATGTCAGCTGCAGTAACTTGCTTTACCATTACGTTAAGCTCATATTTTGAGAAGAATAATCTATATACAGAAGTTGATCACGTAGACGCTACTGCTACAATTTCAGTTGATAAAGGGCTTCAAACATATGAAAGTATTGCATACAATATTTATCTCAAGTCGCTTGAAGATAATGTTCAGGTATTAAATATTCCTAAATTAAAGAGAATCATCGATAAAGCTGAAAATAACTGTATGATTACAAAAGCTTTAAAAGGTAACGTAACAGTTACGATTGAAAGTATCCTACTAGATGACATTACTATATAATTTTAAAAGTCCACTAATACTTATTAACATTTTAGTATTAGTGGACTTTTAAAATTAATTAGTAAAACATCAATATAATATTATTTTAATATATTAACAAATTAATATAGTGTCAAAAAATATTTATATCATTTTTTATATTTCCATTATAATAATATAATATTTCCACCTTGATAATAAGATAAACTATATTGTGATAACGTTTACAATTCAGCATATATTAAATAAAGATTAATCGATAAAAAACATAAAAACTCAAACATATTAATATCTATAGTGTGAATCAATACAATATTATTATAACATAATAACTACAGAATTTTCAGACTACTACATTAAAATTAAATTGACATCTTTAAGCTTTAGCAATAAAATAGTCAAGTACGGAAGAAATGAGGGATGGAAAAATGAGTTCAGTAACAGAGATAAAAAAACCTAAAAAGAAAAAATTTATAAGCTTACCTATGCAGATATTATTAGCATTAGTTCTTGGTGTGGTTGTAGGAGCCATGCTTAACGGAAAAACTGAGTATGTTAACTATTTTCAACCACTAGGTGATATTTTCTTACATTTAATTAAAATGATCGTAGTACCAATCGTATTTTGTTCTCTTGTAATTTCGATTGCAGGAACTGGAGATATGAAAACTGTTGGTCGTTATGGCTGGAAAACGTTATTATACTTTGAAATTATTACAACAGTAGCAATCGGATTAGGTATCATATTTGCTAACGTGTTTAAACCAGGTTCAGGTATCGATAAGAACCTATTACCTAAAGGTGACGTTACGAAATATACAACAAATGCCGAAGCAGCTGCAGAATCAACATATGGTAACCACATGATAGATACAATCGTTAATATTATCCCAACAAATATTATCGATTCAATGGCTCAAGGTCAATTATTACCGGTAATCTTCTTCTCAGTATTCTTTGGATTAGGGCTAGCAGCAATCGGTAAAAAAGGAGAACCTGTTAAAGCGTTCTTCGATGGATTCTTAGACGTTATCTTCTGGATGACAAATCAAATTATGAAATACGCACCAATTGGTGTATTTGCGTTTATGGCAGTTACAATTATCAACTTAGGATTAGGTGCTTTAATCCCACTTGGTAAATTAGCATTAGTAGTAGCTGGATCAATGGTATTCTTCATCATCGTAGTACTTGGTGGTGTAGCAGCACTTTGTAAGATTAATATCTTCCATCTACTTGTTATCTTAAAAGAAGAATTAATCCTAGCTTTCTCTACTTCAAGTTCTGAAACAGTATTACCGAAGATTATGGAGAAAATGGAGAAATTCGGTGCACCGAAAGAAATCGTGTCATTCGTTGTACCTACAGGGTATACATTTAACTTAGATGGTTCAGCATTGTACCAATCAATTGCAGCACTGACTATCGCTCAAATGTATGGCGTACATTTATCAGTAACAGAACAGTTAGTATTATTAGTAACATTAATGTTAACATCTAAAGGTATGGCAGCTGTACCAGGAACATCAATTGTAGTATTAATTACAACACTTACTGCAATGAACATTCACCCAGAAGGTTTAGCATTAATTATCGGTATCGACCGTATATTAGATATGATGCGTACAGTTGTTAACGTTGTTGGTAACTCATTATCAACATTAGTTATCGCACGCTGGGAAGGTCGACTGGATTACGAGAAAGGCCGTAGATATTACGAAACATTTAAGAAGAAGTAAAAACCACCAGTGGTGGTTTTTTTTATTCCCATTATTTCTCAGTATAAGCTTGTTGTCTTAAATAGTCAGACACTGTTTTAATATCTTTATGAAATGGTCTGTCTTCTACAATACTAGGAACAATCTGACGATATTCATCATATTTTGCTTTTGTTTTCTCAGATAATTTTTCTGCACCTTTGATTTCAGCTGCCTGCAATGCGATAATACATTCAATTGCAATTACATTTCTCACATTCTCTAATATTTGATATCCATGACGAGAAGCAATTGTTCCCATTGACACATGATCTTCCTGGTTCGCACTTGATGGAATAGAATCTACACTTGCTGGATGAGCAAGCGTCTTATTTTCTGACACTAAACTTGCTGCTGCATATTGCATAATCATAGCGCCACTTTGTAAACCTGGTTCCGGTGATAAGAACGCTGGTAGTCCACCATTTAACTGTGGATTGACTAGACGTTCGATTCTACGCTCCGATACATTCGCTAATTCACTTAACCCTATCTTCAAAAAGTCTAAAGCAAAAGCAACTGGTTGACCATGGAAATTCCCACCTGAAATGACTAACGTTTCTTCACCCTGATCAAAAATAAGAGGATTATCATTAGCAGCGTTCATTTCTGCTTCTAATTTTTCTTTAACATACTCGAATACCTGGAAACTTGCACCGTGAATTTGAGGTATACATCTCAGTGAATAAGCATCCTGAACACGAACTTCACCTTGTCTCGTTGTTAATTGAGAACCCTCAAGCCAATCCAGCATACGTTTAGCAACACCTACTTGAGCATCATTGTTACGCACAATATGAATATTTTCGTTATATGCATCTGTTATTCCATTTAATGATTGGTGTGTAAGTGAGGCAATCCATTCAGCCTGATATGCAATATCGATAGCTTCAATGTAATTGATGACACCTTGAGCAGTCATTGCCTGTGTACCATTAATTAATGCTAATCCCTCTTTCTCCTGTAGCACTAAATGGCTTCTTCCTAATCGATCAAGTACATCTTTACTATTTTCAACTTTTCCTTGATACTCAACATCACCTTCTCCAATTAAAGCTAATGCTAAGTGTGATAAAGGCGCTAAATCTCCAGAGGCACCTAATGAACCTTGTCCCGGAATAACCGGAATAATACGTTCGTTGATAAAGAATACCAATTGATCAACCAATGCTTCAGTTACCCCTGAGTGCCCTTTTAACATCGTATTAAGACGTAAAATCATCATAACAAGTGATACATTTGAATGAAACGGTTGCCCCACCCCACAAGCATGTGAACGAATAAGATGTACTTGTAAATCATTGCATTTATCCTGGTCAATTAACACATCACAAAACAATCCGAAACCAGTTGTGATACCATAAATCGTCTCTTTATTTTCTATGATTTTTTCTACAGTTTTTCTACTACTTTTCACTCTGCTTATTGCTTCATCGGAAATGGCCACAACATCTTTGTCGTTTAAGAATTTTCTAATAGCATCGATTGTTAAATTTTCACCTGTTAATAATAACGTCATTTTTATTCTCCTTTTTAATTATTCAAATTTTTCAGACAATATTATTATAAAATGAAAACGATTACAAAACAATAAAATATCCAAAAATTGTATTATGGTATAGTGTTATCACATTAAAGAATTAACAAAGTGAAGAGAGAGAAATAATTTAAAAATAAAAAACAGCCAAAAGGCTGCTTTTCAAAACATCATTTCATTATTTTAAAAATTCATCCACAACATCTGCTACTTGTTGAACATGTGTGCCGATGATAACTTGAGCATTCTTACGACCAACCTTCATTACACCAGCCGCACCAGCACGTTTGATTAAATGCTCATCCACAATTGAATTATCTTTTAATTCAAAACGTAAACGCGTCGCACAGTTTGTAACACTTTCAATATTCTCTTTACCACCTACACCTGAAATAACAGATTGTGCAAGTTTATCGTATTTTCCAGGTTGAGATGTGTTAACGACAACATCTTCTGATGATGTTTGACCCATATCAGCATCTTCTTGTGCAATCATCTTAGCGATATCTTCGTCAGATTCACGACCTGGTGTTTTTATATCTTGAAGTTTGATAACCGCTCTAAAAATTACGTAGTATAATACAAAATAAACTAACCCTAAAACTAAGAGCATTAAAGGATGATTTGCGTTAGGGTTTCTTGTAGAAAGTAAAAAGTCAATTGCTCCTGCACTAAAACCAAAACCAGCAGTCCAATGCATACTTGCCGCAATAAACATAGAAATCCCTGTTAATACTGCATGGATTAAATATAAACTTGGTGCAATAAATAAAAATAAGAACTCTACAGGTTCAGTAACACCTGTAACAAATGCTGCTACGGCTCCTGCTAAGAAGATACCTGCTACAGCTTTTTTACGTGCAGTTTTTGCTGAATGATACATTGCTAACGCAGCTCCAGGAATACCAAACATCATTACCGGGAAGAAACCAGCTTGATACATTCCTGTTACACCCTTAACAGCGTCTTTACTTTGGAATTTACCAATATCATTAATACCAGCAACATCAAACCAGAATACTGCATTAAGTGCATGGTGTAATCCAGTTGGAATTAATAAACGATTGAAGAATCCAAATAAACCTGCTCCAACTGCTCCTAGTCCAATCATCCATTCACCGAAAGAAACAAGCAATCCGAAGAAGAATGGCCATACAAATAATAAAATAACTGACAAAATCATTGCAAAAACAGATGTTAAGATTGGCACTAATCGTCTACCACTAAAAAATGCAAATGCTGTTGGCAATTCAGTTTGATGGAATTTGTTAAAAGTCCAAGATGAAATGAAACCAACAAGTAGACCAATAAACACGTTATTAATCTTTCCAAAACTCATATCAACTTTTTCAGGTTTGATATGCAATAAGTTTGCTACGGAAGCTTGAGATAAAACAGTTGTAACAACTAAAAATCCTACTACTGCCGCTAATGCTACAGCTCCATCTCTTGATTTAGACATACCTAGAGCAACACCAATCGCAAAAAGTAAACCTAAATTATCAAGAATTGCTCCTCCAGACTTAATTAAAAATCCAGCAATAGGGTTATTTGCTCCCCATCCAGTTGGATCAATCCAGTAACCTATACCAAGTAGCAATGCCGCTGCTGGTAATACAGCTACAGGTAACATCAAACTTCTACCTAATCTTTGTAAGAAAGAATACATCTTCTTACCTCCTATGAAATAAAATTTTTCATTGCACCTAATTTTATTATTTAAACAGAGCAAATACAATATATATTTTATTAATCATATATACATATATTGTACACCCTCAAATATATATGCAATAATAATATATATTGAAAAAAGACTTTTAATTATATGGTTTATTCGCTATAATAAACTAATAACTAATTTAAGGGTGATTGAATGAAAGGTCTTCCATTTCTATTTAAAGGTAGATTAACTGCATATCAAATATCAACTGCTACAGATATTGATATTGAATTAATTGAATCACTGTTTACAGATGAACAGAAAATCGAATCTTTAGATGATGATACTTATACAAAACTTA
Organism: Macrococcoides goetzii; assembly: GCF_002742385.2. Classification (GTDB taxonomy): domain Bacteria; phylum Bacillota; class Bacilli; order Staphylococcales; family Staphylococcaceae; genus Macrococcoides; species Macrococcoides goetzii. The sequence continues at coordinate 101,727 of NZ_MJBI02000001.1, read as the reverse complement.
AAAATTTAGAGCGCAGTCTCTTTCCTACAGAAATTAAAAATAATGAAACAAGTGCATAACTTGATTCATTATTTTTTTATGTATTATCATACTGATTTTGAAGATATTTCATAGAATCCACGATAAGATGTTTTAATACTTTAACATCAATATGTTCTATATCACTTATATACACACACGTCTTTCCAAGTGTATGTTTCCCCAACTCTTTTAAGTAACGATCTCGATTAATATTATCCTGAGCAAAGTACAAACTGATTTTACTTTTCTTCAGACCAAATGCAATGAGCGGTGCATCTCCTTCTATTTGATCGTTTAACTTATAATGATACTTTCCAAACCCTATAATATTAGGGCCCCACATCTTTCCGATAAATCCAGAGCTGTCTTCAAATATTTCCAATAATTTAATACAGTCTTTCCTACGTTTTTCATCTTCTATCGTTTCAATAAATTCTATTACTGAATCTTCTTTTTTCATCCTATGTATCGTCATGATGCACCCCCATGTTACTTTTAATAAATTATACTATATATTCTGAATATTTAATATATTGTTTTTTATTTTTATAATAATTTTACATACTATTTTGGGGTGATTTTTTAGAATACTTTTGTCCTTTTAATAATTTTTTTAGATTATTTTAATATAATGATTATTAGCAATAGTTTCATTTTAAATTGAAATAAAATTTATTATCTATTATGCGTTTAAAGCGGCAGTATACGGGAAATAGTATTATAACTTAAATATAAAAATTTGGAAGTGGGTGAAGACTTATGAGTATCATCGTACTAAAAACGTCTTATCCTTACTCATCTGATGAAAAAACAGAATATAAATTAATTCAAAATGAAGTTGAGAAAGTATCATATATTAGTAAAATCAAAGAAAAAACACAGGCCATCGCTAGTAGAACAAACCAACCTCAAATCATTAAACTTGAATTTATTTACCCAGAGGACAAAGAGACGTATCTCTACAAAACATTAAAACACGAAGCGTAATTATTACGCTTCGTGTTTTAATGTTGCTATTAATGTATTTGTTTTACTTTCTAATGTTTGTGTAATCTCTTCAATTGCTTCATTCTTCTTATATTGCGCAGTAAAGCTTTGACTATCTATCGGTTCACCAAACATAATATAACATTTTTCTTTTCCAAATATTACATCTTTAAATTTAATCGGTCCTTCGTATGCTGCTGGTAATAGTTTAGATTTACTCATCACAGAAATAGTAGCTGCTCCTTTTTTCATCGGTGCATTATCTGCGCGTTGTCCACTTGGAAATATTCCTACAATCTTATTCTCTTTAATTAACTTTACTGGCGTCTTTATTGTAGATGGTCCAGGATTCGCTCTGTTTACAGGGAATGCATTCACAGATCTAAAGAACTTATCAAGTAACTTTCCTTTAAATAATTCCTGTTTCGCCATATAGTGCACTTCTCTTGGGTATAGTGCCATAGCAAGTATAATAATTTCAACCATACTTCTATGATTGCATGTAACGATAAACGCTTCATTTTTAGGGATATTTTCTTTACCTATTACTTTAACTTTACGTAATAAAATATTTGTTACAAAGTAAATTAGCGTTGCCAAAAATTTGTACATGTTATGAACTCCTTGTTGTTTGATATAACATTTTTTATATTTGTTTTTAATCTTTGTTTTTTATTATGTCTTATCATTTTAGCTTTATTTTAGCACAAATTAAATGCAAATGAATATACTTTGTTGATTTGTCGATTTCGTGAACTTAAGGGTAAATATATGAAATTTTCAGATAGAAGTGGTATCTTATTTTATTATCTTAATTAATTTAGGGGGAAATTTAATGGACAGATATAATCAACATGATCATGAAGAAAGGATAATACATAATAATGAATCATATGATGCTAATGAATCCGTACAATATGTTCGTAATGATGAGGCACGTACACATAGAAAGCATAATGGACCTGGCTTTTTTAAATTATTATTAGCTGCAGTCCTCGGTTCAGGTCTGACACTTGGTGCAACCCACATTCCTGATATAGTATCTCCAGATACAACTTCTAATCCAAATGCTACACCGATCCAGGTGGACCAGAAAACTGCCGGTAATAATACAGAACTTGCTGATATGTTAGAACAAGTTTCACCTGCAGTTGTTGGTGTCATCAATATGCAGCAGGCAAATAGCAGCATCTTTGATATTTTACGTGGAGATAGTGGTAGTAGTGAAGATACACCTGCAGGTACTGGTTCTGGTGTTATCTATCAGACGACTGATAATGAAGCATATATCGTAACCAATAACCACGTTGTAGAAGGTGCGAAAGATTTAAAGGTACGTTTATCTACAGGTGAAACAGTGGATGGTACTTTAATAGGCACTGATGCTTTAACTGATATTGCGGTATTGAAAATCTCTGGTCAATATAATATTAAGCCGATTCCGTTTGCAGATTCTTCAAAAATTCGTATTGGTGATACTGTTTATGCAATCGGAAATCCGTTAGGTGTTGAATTATCAGGAAGTGTTACTGAAGGTATTATTAGTGCGAAAGAAAGAACGATGAAGGTCGATACTTCTGCTGGAGAATCTTCAGTAAAAGCAATTCAGACTGATGCCGCAATCAATCCTGGTAACTCAGGTGGAGCGTTAATTAATAATCAAGGGCAGTTAATCGGTATTAATACCTTGAAGATTTCAGCAGACACTGTCGAAGGATTAGGGTTTGCAATTCCTTCAAACGATACGAAAGTCATCATAGATCAACTTGTAAAAGATGGTAAAGTGGTTCGCCCATTCATGGGTCTTGCATTGGTCAGTATTGAAAATGTTCCCGCTAATTATCTAGAGGAAATGAAAGTATCCGCTAACACGGGAGCACTTGTTGCAAGCACTGATGAAAAAGCCGGAAAAGTATTTAAAGAAGGCGATGTCATAACGCAAATTGAAGGACAGGATGTTAAAACTGATGGTGACGTTCGCAACTATATATACAAGAACAAAAAAGCTGGAGATAAAGTAAAGTTTACAATTATCCGTGACGGTAATGAAAAAGAAGTTGAATTAACATTAAGAAGTACTGAAGATAAATAGTAAAAAAAGGACTAACAACAAATTATGTTGTTAGTCCTTTCATTTTAGAATCCTCTGCCGGCGCCACCGCCACCAAAGTCTCCGCCGCCAAATCCACCGCCACCGAATCCTCCTGAAGAGAATCCGCCGCCGAAACCTCCACCGGTTGGGAAGAAGATGACTGGTCCTGATGAACGTCTACGTCCACCACCACCGCCACCTCGGCCACCTCCCATAAAGATAGAGATGACAAGGTATAATAAGAATAATCCAATCAATATTTCGAATACACTAATGCCATCTGAACTATTATCGACCATCGGTGTATCTCGCGTATACTTTTCACCATCGAATCCATAACTTTTACTTACTTCATCAAATATTGCATTGTAAAGTTTTCCTAGCCCCTGAGCATACAGCGCCTTACTCTCAGCACTTTCACCTTTAGGATCAGCTGCAAGCGCCTTTTGTACATCAGGCATTGCATACTTATCAATCATAGCTCCGACTTTCGCATCATTTAAGACGCCTTCCAAACCATAACCAACTTGTACTTCAATACCTCTATTTCTAAATTCATTACCGTTATCTAAGTTAAACAAAATCACTATCCCGTTGTTTTTCTCTTTATCTCCGACGCCGTATTCACGTCCAACGCGAAGTGCATAATCTCCTCTTACTTCTTGCCCTATCGACGGCATCGTCATGATTAAGATTTCAGCGGTAGTACCTTTTTGTAACGTTTCACCACGCTGATTGAGAAAATCTTTTTCATTTTGTTTGAATATGCCGAGATGGTCCTGAACAAATATAGGTTGTTCAAGCTTTGGCAATGGCTCAGCTGCATTCGCCGGTAAAGTAATCGTGAAGATTAAAAAGAGCGCGATAAAAATCGCGAACTTTTTCTTAAACATTATTTACTTTCTCCATCAGCATTAAAATCGATACTTGGTGCTTTATTTGCAGCTTCATCGGCTTTAAAGAATTCTTTCTTTTCAAATCCAAGCATGCCAGCATATAAGGCTGCTGGGAAACTTCTTACCGCTTTGTTATAAGTAGTAACAACTTCATTGTAATCATTACGCGCTACAGCGATACGATTTTCTGTACCAGCTAATTCATCACGTAAACCTGTAAACTGCGTATCAGCTTTAAGGTTCGGGTAGTTCTCTTGAATTGCAATTAAACGACTTAATGCTGAATTTAACTCCGCATTGGCATTCGCTTTATCTTCCATTGAACCATTTTCTTTAGCACCTGCTAATTTGGCACGTGCATCAGAAACATCTTTAAATACTTTTTCTTCGTGTTTTGCATAACCTTTTACAGTTTCAACTAAGTTTGGAATTAAGTCCAGACGTCTTTGTAACTGTGTATCAACCTTCGCTTCTGCATTTTCTACATCAGCATCAAGTCCGACAAGTTTATTGTATGGACCAATTAACATACTACCAACAATTAATAATAAAACAACTAATCCAATAATAGGTATTAATAATTTTTTCATATCTTTTCTCCTTTTAATTAAGTATTTATTTTTACCCTCTAAATTGCCTTCTAAACGCTTTCAGTAAAGAAATATTAAAGAGATGAAGCAACAGGCTCCACCTCTAAATATTGAATCATTTATTTATATGTGATCATAAAGTATTTTTTCTTACCACGGCGAATTATTGTAAATTCATCTTCAATTTTATCTACTGAAGTAATCTCATGACTCGTATCTGTAACTTTTTCACCGTTCAATGAAATTGCACCGTTCGTAATATCTTCACGTGCCTGACGTTTACTTGGCGCAATACCCGCTTCAATTAATACTTCAACCAGATTCGTATTTTCTACAGCTTTCTGCGGTACATCTTTAAAGCTCGTACGTAACTGATCTGCTGTTAAGGCTTTTAAATCACCTTTAAATAAAGCCTGAGTGATATTGATCGCTTCTTCTAAAGCTGCTTCGTCATGTACATATTTTGTAACTTCTTCAGCCAATTTTTTCTGAGCTAAACGTAAATGTGGTTCTGTCTCAACTGACTTTTCTAACGCATCAATTTCTTCTTTACTTAAGAATGTAAAGTATTTTAAGAATTTAATTACATCGCTATCCGGGGTGTTAATCCAGAACTGGTAGAACTCGTACGGGCTTGTCTTCGTACGATCTAACCAGACAGCGCCACCTTCAGATTTACCGAATTTCTTGCCGTCTGACTTCACAACTAATGGTACTGTCATACCAAATGCTTCTACTTCACCGTACATACGACGCATTAATTCTAAACCACTCGTAATGTTCCCCCACTGGTCACTACCACCAATTTGAAGTTTAACATTGTGTGCTTTGTTTAAATGACCGAAGTCAATCGCCTGTAATATTGTATAAGTGAACTCCGTAAATGAAATACCTGTCTCTAAACGTGATGCAATACTATCCTTGCTTAATAAGTAATTTACACCAACGTGTTTCCCGTAGTCACGTAAGAATGTTAATAGATCAATTTGACCTAACCAGTCTTTATTATCAACACGCATCGCACCCGTATCACCGCCGAAATCAAATAATTGTTCCATTTGTGCAGAAATTCCATCTACGTTGCGTTGAACTTGATCTAATGTCTGTAACGTACGTTCATCTGTACGACCTGATGGATCCCCGATCATTCCTGTAGCGCCACCGATTAATACAACAGGACGATGACCGTGTTGCTGGAATCGTTTTAATGTCATAAAGGGTAACAAGTGACCAATATGCAAGCTGTCTGCTGTTGGATCAGTTCCACAATATACACTGACACTCTCCTTATTCAGTAATGCTTCAATTTCTTCTGGGTGCGTTTCTTGATAGATGAGACCTCTCCATCTTAAATCTTCTAATAATGCATTTGCCATCTTTGTTCCTCCTCTAAATTTTATTGTTTAAATTGCTGATGTGGATGAGACTTTAAAATCTATAAATGATTAATAATAAAATAAAAAAACACCCCTACAAAAAATGTAAGGGTGCTCATGCACGGTACCACCATACTTATGATAAAATCATCACTTATTAATGAAAAAGGTCATTATCCTTAAGGTCGAAAGTATAGGTGTATTCATATGTTCATTGCTTAGTTTGCACCAACCACTAAGTCTCTTCATTCAATGTGTCATACTACTTGTCCTAAAAACCTTTATATTCAGTTCAATTTAAATTATGATACTAGTGTAAACAATAGATTCTATAACGTCAAGTCCCTGAAATTATGATATACTAAAAAAATATTCAGGAGGAAATTTGTATGCCGAAAAAACAACGTCAAATATTCAAACCTAAACAAACGAAAGATAATATAAAATCAACTTTTAAGTCTATAGAATTTACACCTTACGTATGGTTTCACGGTATTTACGAAACGCTTACACGTACCTTTCTATTCCTGTTAGTAACGGGATTACTCGTCGGTACTTTACTATTAGGACTCGGCACAGGTTATTTTTTAGCGCTTGTTAAAGATGAACCCGTAAAAAATAATACTGCGCTGAAAAAATCATTATACGAAATGACACAGAGTACTACCGTTTATTTCGGTACTGGTGAGTCACTCGGTACACTTAATGCTGATGTTCAACGTGAAGTCATTAAGTATAATAAAATGAGTCCCCATGTCGTCGATGCATTAATTGCTACAGAAGACGAAAATTTCTATAAACATAATGGTATCGTACCAAAAGCTTTTATCCGTGCAACAGCTCAGGAGTTTTTAAATATGGGAGTAACAAGTGGTGGTAGTACACTAACACAACAACTCATTAAGAACCAGCTGTTAACAAATGAAACTTCATTTAAACGTAAAGCAAAAGAAATGATGCTTTCATTTAAAGTTGAGAAATCACTCTCTAAGAAAGAAATTATTGAAGCTTATTTAAATGTTGTGAGCTTTGGTCGCAATACAAATGGTCAAAATATTGCTGGTGTTCAAGCTGCAGCACAAGGTATATTCAGTGTTGATGCAAATAAATTAAATATCGCTCAAGCAGCTTATATTGCAGGAATGCCTCAAAATCCTTATACATACACACCGTTCTTACAAACAGGAAAGATTAAGAAAGATAAAGACTTAAAGTTCGGTTTTGAACGTCAACAATACGTGCTAATGCGTATGTATCAAGAGAAAAAAATTACGAAAGCGCAATATGAGCAGGCTAAAAAATTTAATCTAAAAAAATCATTTACGAAAGATTTCGAAGTACCTAACGAAAAGTATCCATTCTTAACTCAGGAAGTTGAATCACGTGCAATTGATATTCTAAAATATATATTCGCTGAAAAAGATAATATTTCTCGCCAGGAATTAGATGAAACACCAGTATTAGAAGATAAATATGTCGGTATCGCAAATCGTGCTATTCGAAATAATGGTTACATCATTGATACGACAATTCATAAGAAAATTTTTGATACAATGGATCAGATTAAAGATAATCCAAATTACTATTCTTATGCCAGAAATGCAAATGTTAACGGCAAAACAAAACCAATCAATATGGAAGTCGGTGTTCTATTAAAAGAAAATGACTCTGGTAAAATTCTGTCATTCATCGGTGGACGTAATCATGATGATTCTCAAAATAACCATGCGACTAAAACGAAACGTTCTCCAGGTTCAACAATCAAACCATTATTAACATATGCTCCAGCAATTGAATATGGTGTCACTGCACCAGAAGCAGCATTACTTGATAAACGATTTAATTTTAATGGTTACTCGCCTGAGAACTATGCAAGAATGGAATACAACGTTGTAACAACGCGTTATGCTCTAGAGAATTCACTTAACTTAAGTACATTACGCTTATACTCTGGCATTCAGGATAGAAAGCCTTGGGAATTATTACAGAAGATGAACTTTAACATACCGAAGTCAGAACAAGAGAACTTATCATTAGCGCTCGGTGCAACAGATATTACGTTAGAAAATAATGTCGATGGATTTTCTACTTTAGCAAATAAAGGGAATTATCAGGAAAGCTATATGATTGAGTCAATTAAAACGCGTGACGGGAAAGTCATCTATCAGCATAAAGCGCGTCCAGTACGTGTTTATAGTCCAGAAACTGCATATATTACTACAGACATTCTACGTGGTGTATTAGATACAGGTAGTGGTTATCAGTTAAAAGGAACATTTATGTATAACCAGGATTGGGCAGGAAAAACAGGTACAGCGCAAGAAGGTAAAGATAGTTTATTTATCGGCTATAATCCAAAAGTAACGATGGGCATCTGGATGGGATATGACGTCCCTACTTCATTCGATGAGGAAAATCATTACCAGTTAAGATTATGGCGTGATATTATTAATCAAATTACTACTCAGGATCAGCTACAGATGGGCGTAGGTGAAAGATTTAATCAGCCTGATGGTGTTAAAACGATTGAAATGTGTCAATATACAATGTCTCAAAAAGGATCTTGCGATGGTGGTGAACCTGTGAAGCAAAGCTTAGTGTGGAGTAAGACAGATACATCACAAAAGATATTAGATGACTATAAAGTATTATCTCGTTTAGGTGAGAAACTAGATCCTGAAACAAAAAAGAAAATCTCATCCAAACAAAGTGCAGCAGATACTTTATCAAAAGCAAATCAAAATGCAAAACCAACGAATGATAAGAAGAAAGATAATCAAACTGCACAATAAATCAAGCCTCCACGATTCATTTCGTGGAGGCTCTATTAAAAAAAACTCACTAAAAATAATTTTAGTGAGTTTTTTATATGAATTAGAATAACCCTACTGCATTGCCATCTGCGTCAACATCCATTTTTAACGCTGCTGGTTCTTTTGGAAGACCAGGCATTGTCATGATGTCTCCTGTTAATGCTACGATAAATCCTGCACCTGTTTTAGGAATTAATTCGCGAATTGTTACATTAAATCCTGTTGGACGACCTAATTTTTTAGGATCATCTGAGAATGAGTATTGCGTCTTCGCCATACATACTGGATATTCATTCCATCCATTATCAGCAATTGTTTTAAGTTGCTTTCTAGCTTTCTCTGCAAAAACTACATCATCTGCACCGTAAATTTTTTGAACGATTGTACGGATTTTCTCTTCAACTGGCATAGATAAATCATATAAATGTTTGAAATCTTGTGGTGTTTCTAATACTTCAAGTACTAATTTAGCTAGCTCAACGCCGCCTTTTCCACCATGTTCCCAAACTTCCGTTAATGCTAATTTAACACCTTGTTCTTTTGCCCAATTTTGAACGAATTCACGTTCAGCATCAGTGTCAGTAACAAAGTTGTTTAAAGCAATAACCGGCTCAACACCAAATAATCTTAAATTCTCAATATGCTTTTCTAAGTTTTGGATACCTGATTTTAATGATTCAACATTTTCATTTGAAAGTTCTGTTTTAGCAACGCCACCATGCATTTTTAATGCACGAATAGTAGCTACAACAACGATTGCATCTGGTTTAATATCTGCTTTTCGTGCTTTAATGTCCATGAATTTCTCAGCACCTAAGTCAGAACCAAATCCTGATTCAGTAACAACGATATCAGCTAATTTACGTGCAGTCTTCGTTGCGATAATTGAGTTACAACCGTGTGCAATATTTGCAAATGGTCCTCCGTGGATTAAGGCTGGTGTGCCTTCAATCGTTTGCACTAAGTTTGGTTTTAATGCATCCTTAAGGATTAAAGTTAACGCGCCTTCTACACCTAAATCTTTAACTGTAACTGGTTTACGATCATACGTATAACCAATTGTCATCTTACCTAAGTTTTCTTTTAAGTCAGTGATGTTATTTGATAAACAGAATACTGCCATGATTTCAGAAGCAACAGTAATATCGAAACCATCTTCACGTGGTACACCTTTGAAAGGTCCACCAAGACCAACAACGACTTGACGTAATGTACGATCGTTCATATCAATAACACGTTTCCACTCAACACGACGCGGATCAATGTTTAATTGATTACCTTGATAAATATGGTTGTCGATGAATGCAGCTAACGCATTATTTGCAGTCGTGATGGCATGTAAGTCGCCATTGAAATGTAAGTTGATTTCTTCCATCGGTAATACTTGTGCACGACCACCACCTGTAGCGCCACCTTTCATACCGAATACAGGTCCTAAACTTGGTTCACGTAAAGCAACCATAACACTTTTACCTAACTCTTTAAATGCATCTGAGATACCAACAGTTACTGTTGATTTACCTTCACCAGCTGGTGTTGGGCTCATCGCAGTAACAAGGACAATTTTACCTTCTTTGTTTGTTGTCACTTTAGAAGTATCAATCTTTGCTTTAAAGTGGCCATAAGGCTCAACTGCATCAGCAGGGATTCCCGCTTCTTCTGCAATTTCCAAAATAGGTCGAACTGTCGCTTGGTTAGCGATTTCTAAATCTGATAAATATTTAGTCATTTTCACATTCTCCTAATCTTAAAAGTGTCTTTACTATTCCATAATAAGATAACGCTTTCAAGATGTCGACTAATTTCATAGAAATTTTAAGTAAAATTTACATTTAATCTTCCATCGTTGATAAATCACCAGTTGGTAAGTCTAGTTCCCATGCTTTAAGTACACGTCGCATAATTTTACCTGAGCGTGTCTTTGGTAATTTATCTTTAAATTCTATTTCTCGCGGTGCTGCATGTGCTGCAAGACCTTCTTTTACAAACACTCTGATTTCTTCTTTTAGCTCATCACTTTCTTTATAACCATCACGTAAAGCAATAAATGCTTTAATGATTTCACCGCGAACTGGATCCGGCTTACCGATGACCCCTGCTTCTTGAACGGCAGGATGCTCAACAAGCTTTGATTCAACTTCAAAAGGTCCAACACGTTCTCCTGCGGTCATAATTACATCATCGACGCGACCTTGGAACCAGAAATATCCATCTTCATCCATATAAGCACTATCACCTGAAATATACCAATCACCCGGTAAGAAGTAAGATTGATACTTTGGTTCATTATTCCAGATGGTCTTCATCATCGATGGCCAACCAGCTTTCATCGCTAAATTCCCCATTCTGTTTGGTGGTAACTCATTACCTAAATCATCTACGATAGCTGCCTGAACACCTGGCAATGGTTTACCCATAGAGCCGGATTTAATATCCATATCTGGTATATTCACAATCATATGTGCACCCGTTTCAGTCATCCACCAAGTATCATGAATACGAAGATTAAATACTTTATCTCCCCATTTTACGACTTCAGGGTTTAATGGTTCACCAACTGATAATATATGTCTTAAATGTGATAGATCATACTTTTCAACAAGCTCATCACCTGCACCCATCAACATACGGAAAGCTGTTGGTGCTGAATACCAGACAGTCACTTTAAACTGCTCCAGAATACCATACCATCCTTCTGGTGAGAAACGTCCCCCAGCGATGACATTTGTTGCACGGTTTAACCATGGTGCGAATATGCCGTAACTTGTTCCTGTTACCCAGCCTGGATCTGCTGTACACCAATATACATCATCTTCTTTTAAGTCTAATACGTAATGTCCTGAGATATAATGCTGAATCATTGCATTTTGTACATGTAATACACCTTTAGGTTGTCCAGTTGAGCCAGACGTATAATGCAGAATTAATCCGTCATCACGCGTTAACCATTCCACATCAAATTCTGTTGATGCATCTTTAAAATGATTTTTAAAATCTATGTATTTATCTTCGACATTATCATCGATTACGACGATATGTTGTAAATGCGGTAATTCACTTTGTGGAATACGTCCAAGTAAGCTATTTGTCGTAATGATGACACTTGCTTCACTATTTTCCAGACGGTCTTTTACTGCTTTCTCCATAAACGCTTCAAATAAAGGACCAACGATAGCTCCAATCTTAAGTGTACCTAGTAATGCAAAATAAAGTTCAGGTGAACGTGGCATAAAGATAAAGACGCGATCCCCTTTTTTCACGCCTGCTTCTTTCACCAATACATTCGCAGCTTTATTAGAATTCTCCATCATTTCCTTAAATGTATAACTTTCATTTCTGCTCGCATCTTTATAAAGTAATGCAACTTTATCTCCATATCCATCTTCGACATGTTTATCGATACATTCATATGCCATATTTACTTTTCCTGTTTCAGACCATGAGAAATACTTCTCAATCTCTTTCCAGTCAAAGTTCTCATACGTTTTCTCATAATCCTTTAAATTATGATTACCTGCTGTTGCCTTAAAAATTTCTGTCTTCACAATAAATCCCCCTTGTAAACGTTTTCAATATTTCCATTTTTATTATATAATAAAATTAACTGATAATTCAAAAAATATGAAAATTTTTATGCATTTAATAATATATTTCATTAACACTACAAGGAGGATGCATGAAACATATAAAAACCTATCACAAATCGACGTATACATTTAATGACCGCGAATTAATTATAGAAGGCCCCGTTGATGGTCATACACTTCAAAAATATACCTTCGATAAAGGACTCGTAGCTTTTCGACGACCGGATGAACAATTTGAAGCAATCATAGAAATTGCTGATCTCGAAGAAGGACGTATCATTATTTGTCGCGACGGTATTAACATCATTGGGTATACCACCTACTTATATCCAGATCCGATGGAACGGTGGTCCAATGGTAACCTTGAATTTATTTTAGAACTTGGTGCAATTGAAATTAGTAAAGATTACCGTGCTTTAGGATTAGGAAGTGAAATGCTGAGAGTTGCTATGATGGATGATGCGATGGAAGATTTTATCGTTATTACGACAGAATATTACTGGCACTGGGATTTAAAGAATAGCGGTCTTGATGTGTTTCAATACAAAGAGATTATGCAAAAAATGATGGGCAGCTGTGGTATGAAAGTATTTTCAACCAACGACCCGGAAATTACGAGTCATCCTGCCAATTCACTCATGGCAAGAATCGGCAAGCGTATTAATAATGAACAGATTCAGGCATTTGATAATTTAAGGTTTCAAAATAGATTTTTCTTATAGGAGGATGCTATGTTAGTTGAACGAATCATGACAAGTCCTTGTATTACATTCAATGCAGAGGGCACAATAGAAGAAATCATCACTTTAATGCATGAAAAAAATATCCATCATGTCCCAATTGTTGATGATGAAAATAGACTGCTCGGCATTATTAGCGACCGAGATATTAAACAGGCATTGCCGTCAAACTTACAAGACCGTCTTGTTCTGGATTTAAATGTACCGATAACAAAGATTATGGTGAAGAACGTTATTACATGTCATCCACTCGATTTTGTAGAAGAAATTGCGCTAGACTTCTACAATGAAAATATCGGTAGTATCCCTGTCGTGAAACGAGGCAAAGTTGTTGGTATTGTTACTGCAAAAGACATGCTGAATACTTTTATCGAACTGACAGGCGTTGTAACACCAGGAACAACAATTCAAATTCAAATACCGGATATACCGGGCAATCTTCACGAAGTGACTGAAGTCTTCCATAGATTTAAGACTGGAATAGAAAGTGTGCTCGTTTTTCGTGATAAAAAAAATCCAGGTAAGAAAATCGTTAGCGTACGCATGATGTCGATGCATCCTCAAACAATCATTGATGAACTCGAAGCAAAAGGATTCCAAGTATACAATCCAATGGAAAACAGCCTATGACGTTATTTGTATATGATGATGCATTACTCGCTTACCGTTTCAGTAACGATCACCCTTTCAATCAGATGCGATTACTATTAACAAAAACATTGCTGGAAGCTTTACAGTTACTGCCTCAAGATAAAATTATCACTCCTCGTATTGCAACAGACGATGAATTATTACTTGGCCATCAACCAGAGTATATTCAGGCCGTAAAAGATGCTGGTCAGAATACTTTAAGCGCAGCAGATTGTGAAAAGTTTGGTCTGAATTCAAATGATACACCAAACTTTGAAAGCATGCATGAAAAATGTGCAACACTCGTAGGTGCAACGCTAACAGCTGTAGATGCTGTCATGACTGGACAGACAAAAACAGCTTGCAACTTTGGTGGTGGATTACACCATGGATTCCGAGGTAGAGCTTCCGGATTTTGTATCTACAATGATTCCACTGTTGCGATTGAATATATGAGAAAAAAATATAATAAACGCGTGCTTTATATCGATACAGATGCCCATCATGGAGATGGGGTTCAGTTTTCATTTTATAATGATAACGATGTCTTCACATATTCAATCCATGAGACAGGAAGATATTTGTTTCCGGGTACAGGAACAATCCATGAAAAAGGAGACGGTAACGGTTATCTATATAGCATGAACTTACCTGTAGATGCATACACTGAAGACGACTCTTTTCTTCACGTCTTCCGAGAAAGTCTGATCAAAGCATGTGAATTCTTTAAACCTGATATTATACTGAGTCAAAATGGTGCAGATGCACATTACCTTGATCCATTGACTCACTTATCTGTCACACATCGCACATTTCAGACAATTCCTCAAATCGTCCATCAGTGTGCTGCACAGTATACAGACAGCAAGTGGATTGCAATCGGAGGTGGTGGATACAATATCTTTCAGGTCGCACCACTTGCCTGGGCACAAGTTTATAATGCGATGTTGGGCAACCCTCCTTTAACAGGAGAGATTCCGAAGTCCTGGATTGATAAATGGCAGCAGAAATCAAAGATAAAGATGCCACATACATGGAATGAGGATCTGAAAAATTACGAGGCAATCCCTAGAAGGTTGGATATCGAAGAAAAAAATCAACAGACACTTCAGAGAATTTTAATGCATTATTAAATAAACAAAATAAATATCATATTATTTATAAAAAATAAGCGATTAAACTGATTCAGTTTAATCGCTTATTTTTATTTCGTAGTACCTCTATAGACGATACTGTATGGTAATGTTACCTTTGATTCTTCAATTTGTTCATCATTCATATATTTAGTAAGTAATCGCATACCGACAGCACCGATATCATAAAGTGGTTGCATCACACTTGATAATTTTGGACGAACCATCTTAACAAGACGTGTGTTATTGAAACTAATCACCTGTAATTCATTTGGTATATCTTTCCCATCATCTTGAGCTGCATGAACAATGCCGATTGCCTGTTCATCACTGATACACATAATCACTTCAGGGTTTTGTGATTTAATTGCTTCGTATGCTTTCTCGCCATCTAAATATTGTTCTTGTCCGATGTAAATAGATGATTCATCAAGTTCAATATTATTAGCTGAAAGTACTGATTTCATACCTTCTAATATATCAATTTGCGCTTTTTCAGAGTAACCTCCGCCAACGAAAGCAAACTTCTTCACACCCTCTTGAACGAACTTCTCGGTAATTTCCTTACTTGCATTAACATAATCTATATTTACTGCCGGTAAACTTGCATCAAGG
Organism: Macrococcoides goetzii; assembly: GCF_002742385.2. Lineage (GTDB taxonomy): Bacteria > Bacillota > Bacilli > Staphylococcales > Staphylococcaceae > Macrococcoides > Macrococcoides goetzii. The sequence goes on along the minus strand of NZ_MJBI02000001.1, from coordinate 86,247 downwards.
TCATGTGTTCCTGATACCACGACTGGAACTGAAGACGTCTTAATAATATTTGTCGTTTCTTTAGATAAAGTACCGCCTAAGAAAATAATACCATCAACTTGTTTAGATAATAAATTGTTGAAGATTTCCTGTTCTTTTTGTGCATCATTATCTGAGTTTGAAATGATTGTCTGATATTTATACATCGTTGCAATATCTTCTAATCCACGTGCTAATTCAGAATAATAAACATTTGAAATATCAGGAATGATAACACCAACTGTTGTTGTTTTCTTACTTGCCAGACCACGTGCTACTGCATTCGGTCTATAGTTTAATCTTTTAATTACTTCATTGACTCTATCTCTTGTCGCTGGTTTCACGTTTGGATTGCCATTCACCACACGAGAGACAGTTGCCATCGAAACTTTTGCTTCGCGAGCAACATCATATATTGTAACTGTCATTTTATCCTCCTGTAACCGTTTTATTTATTATTCTAACACGTTTTCATAATTTTTTCATTTTTCAAGTTAGCAAATTCACAAATTATTAATAATTTCGTGCTGCCTTTGTAATTTCCTGATAGAAAGTTTCAAATTCGTTAAGGTCCATCTGTTGACCTGCATCACTCAATGCAACAGACGGATCAGGATGTACTTCTGCCATCACACCATCTGCTCCAACTGCTAAAGCTGCACGTGCAACTGGTAACATAATATCTTTACGGCCCGTTGAATGCGTCACATCTACCAATACAGGCAGATGCGTACCTTGTTTAAGAATTGGTACTGCAGATATATCTAGTGTATTACGTGTCGCTTTCTCATAGGTTCTAATACCTCGTTCACAAAGTATAATCTTATTATTACCATTGGCATAAATATACTCGGCAGCATAGATAAATTCCTCAATTGTAGCACTTAATCCTCGTTTTAAAAGAATTGGTTTATTTGTTTTTCCCGCTTCTTTTAATAATTCGAAATTCTGCATATTACGTGCACCGATCTGAAATACATCCACATATGGATCAGCAAGATCAAAATGGTTTGGATTAACAATTTCACTTACAACATTTAAGTCATAGCGTTTTTTCATTTCACCTAATATTTTTAGACCTTCAACACCTAGTCCCTGGAAGTCATAAGGAGAAGTTCTTGGTTTAAATGCACCGCCTCTAATAAATTGCTCACCTTTTTGATGTAAATTTTTCGCAACTGCATCCACCTGTTCAATAGATTCTACTGAACATGGACCAAATACAAATGACTTTTTACCGTCACCAATAATCGCTCCATTATCAAAAGAAACAATCGTATCTTCTGGTTTTAATTTACGTGATACTAAAAGATGCTTTTCACTATTTGATTTTTGTAATTCTGTCGATGCTTTAAAGATTTCTTTAAACAACTGCTTGATCACATTATCATCAAATGGTCCATCGTTTTTATCCAGTAACATGTTAATCATTTCTTTTTCACGTTCAGGATCATAAATTGCAGTACCTTGTTTTCGCTTTTCTTCACCTATTTGTTTAGCGATTTCACCACGTTCGCTCAGTAACTGTAAGATTTCAATATTAATTGCTTCTATTCTATCTCGTAAATGATTCAATTCATTCATCGTTATAACCTCGTTTATATATATTAAAAAATAGTAGACCGTCAGCCTACTATTTTATCATAATCCAAAAAAATTTGTATATTATTTGTTTCTTGCTTTATTATCAGCATCTTTTGCTGTTTTAATTGTTTGTTCACGTTCTGCTAAAGCTTCTTCTTTAATCGGTGTATCTAATGCTTTATCTACAATTGCGATCGGTTGTGCTAATGTATCATCATTTACTTCAGATTTAATCGCTTGTTTTTGACGCTCTAATTCATTAAACGTTACATGATTATCTTTATCACTATTATTTAATTTTTGTACTGCTTTCTCTTTTAATGCTGCTGTTTTTTCTGTTAACTTTGCAGCAAATGCATTAGATTTTTCTTTGAAACCTTGTGCATTTTCAATTTGTTTATTGTAATGATCTACTGATTTCGCTTTTAAACTTTCTGACTTTTGACTTAAATCCTGTTGTAAATCTTTACCTGCTTTCGGTGCAACAAGTAAACCGATAAATGAGCCAACAACTAATCCCGCAGTTAAACCGATTGAAAAGTCACGTGCTGTTGTATCTTTTTGAACTTTATATTCTTTTACTGTATGTGTATGTAAGTCTCTATTATAAGTATTTGCCATTTTTAAACGCCTCCGATAATATATTGATAATTGATTAATAATTCTTATTTTATTCAAAAAATAAAGGAATGTACAATATGTACATTCCCAATTAATGATTATTTTAAACCAGCATTGATTTTATCTTGGTCTAAATGATCACCTTTAGTATGTGTTTCATTAAAATTGTTTTGGTTAACATGATTCTCGTAATTCGGCGTTGTTGTTTCAGCAAAGTTAACTGAATTACGACGTTGTTTTCTCATTTGCCATTTGTCAGCAACTTCCATCGCTACGTTTGACCATTGAACAACTTGAGAAATTTTGTCTTCGTTTTGTGAGATATTGTGAGTAATTGAAGAAGTCACATTATCCACTGAACTGTTTAAGTTTTGAACCGTTGAACCGATACCACTTACTGCATCAACAACTGTGTTTAATTTTTGAGCTTTAACCTGAACATCTTCAGCTAAACGATTTGTTTTGTGTAATAAATCAGTTGATTCACGTGTAATACCTTGAATTTGTCCTTCAACACCGTCAAGTGTTTTAGCAACATGGTCTAAATTCTTCTTAACTGACATTAAAGTCAACCCTAAGAAGATACATAATACTAAAAATGCAATTGCAGCGATTAATCCTGCGATTGGTAAAATCCATTCCATAAAAACGCCTCCTATTATTTATAACTCTTGTTATTTAGTCAAATACCCTGCTGAATAAAGCTTAAACATACTTTATATAACGTTATATAAGATTTTCATAAGATTTCTGAACTTTTTGGATGTCGCCAGCACCCATAAATATAATTACACTATTTTCATGTGTCTTTAATTGAGATACAGTTTCCTCACTGATGAGTTCAGCATTAGGAATTAATGTCTGTAGATCCTTAATTGTAAGTTCTCCAGATGATTCTCTTGCAGAACCAAATATGTCACATAAATAAGTTTTATCAGCTACTTTTAAACTATCTGCAAATTCCTGTAGAAATGCACTCGTTCTTGAGAATGTATGCGGTTGGAAAACTGCTACAATTTCTTTATTTGGATATTTTTTTGATGCAGATTCTAATGTTGCTTTAATTTCAGTTGGATGATGCGCATAATCATCAATTAAGATTTGTGCACCAAATTTCTTTTCACTAAAACGACGTTTCACACCGCCAAATGTAGCTAATGCATCTTTAATTGCAGCCATATCTAAATCTTCAAGATAACAAATTGTAATTACTGCTAAAGCATTGAGTACTTGATGATTACCAAACATCGGTGTTTTGAAATGATCAATAAACTTACCGTCGATATAGACATCAAATGTTGTTCCATTATCAACAGATTCTACATTTTTAGCAGTGACTTTATTATGCTCACCTAATCCATAATAGTAGATTGGCACATCTGCTTTTAATTCTTTAAGATTCTCATCATCTCCACATGCTACAATCGCCTTCTTCACTTTATAAGACATTTCCTGAAATGCACTGAACACGTCTTCTAAAGATTTAAAGTAATCGGGATGATCGAAATCTACGTTCGTAATAATCGCATAGTCAGGTGAATAGCTTAAGAAGTGACGACGATATTCACAAGCTTCAAAGGCAAAGTATTCACTGCCTGGCATACCCATACCTGTACCATCACCAATTAAAAATGATGTTTTTTTATCTCCATTCATCACATGAGATAAAAGACCTGTTGTACTCGTTTTACCATGAGCGCCAGTTACTGCTACAGAAATGTAACGACTCATAAAGTCTCCTAAAAACTTATGATAACGAATCACTTCTAAACCTAACGCTTTTGCACGGACAATCTCTACGTGATCGTCGGGAAATGCATTCCCGGCAATTACAGTCATACCTTCTTTAATATTATCTGCATTGAATGGAAGAATTGTAATCCCTTTATCACGCAAACCTATCTCAGTAAAAAATTCCTTTTCGATATCTGAACCTTGTACTTGTTCACCCATGTCGAATAAGATATGTGCTAGTGCACTCATTCCTGAACCTTTAATACCAACGAAATGATATAAAGTCATGTGCTCATCTCCTAATATTCTGCTTGTTTTTCGGTTATTAATACTGCTCTTGGTTTAGAGCCGTTCTGGCCACTAACGTAACCCATTTCTTCCAGCTGATCGATTATGCGTGCAGCACGATTATAACCAATCTGGAATCTACGTTGAATTTGAGATGTTGAAATATGACCTTCATCAATCATAAAATCACAAATTTCATTAAATAATTCATCTTTAGGTGTTTCCGAAACTTTCTTCAGCAATTCTTTTTCCTGAAATAAATAATTCGGTTCACCTTGTGTCTTGACGTATTGAACAACCGCATCAATTTCTTCATCAGAAACAAAGTTACCTTGAATTCGAATTGGTTTATTCATTCCATTACCAAGATACAACATATCGCCGTTTCCTAAAAGCTTTTCGGCTCCGCCACTATCAATGATCGTTCTCGAGTCTACTGCTGAAGAAACCATAAAGGCAATTCGCGTAGGAACATTTGCTTTAATCAGTCCTGTTATAACATTTACAGACGGACGTTGTGTCGCAAGAATCATATGAATACCAGCAGCACGTGCCTTTTGTGCAATACGTGCGATAGCATGCTCAACATCTTGCGGAGACATCATCATTAAATCAGCTAACTCATCGATTACGATGACAATCTTCGGTAAACGCTCTACATAACTTACCTTCTGATTATAAGCAGTAATATTTCGAACATGAATATCTGCAAATATTTTGTAGCGACGTTCCATCTCTTCAACGACCCATTTTAAACTTTCTGTCGCTGCTTTCACATCTGTTATAACAGGCGCAATTAAATGCGGTAAATCATTATATGGCGCAAGTTCTACCATCTTCGGATCGATCAATAACAATTTAAGCTCATTCGGATTATTTCTATATAATAAAGAAACTAATATCGAATTGATACAAACAGATTTACCAGAACCTGTAGCACCAGCAATTAAACCATGAGGCATCTTAGCAAGATCCATAATCATCGGTTCGTTATTGATACGAGCACCAAGTGCTACTGTAAGTTTGCTCTCTGCAAATTTCATCTTCTTACTGAATAATACTTCGCTTAAATTTACATTACGTGTCTCTACGTTTGGTACTTCTACACCTACAAGTGAAGTGCCTGGAATCGGTGCTTCAATACGAATATCTTTAGCAGCAAGTGCCATCTTAATATCATCTTGTAAATTAGTGATACGAGAAACTTTTACTCCTTTTTCAACAGACAGTTCAAAACGTGTTACGGATGGACCGACGACAACATTTTCAACTTTTGCCGGAACATTAAAATGATAGAAAGCATCATCAAGCTGTGCTTTATGTTCCTCTACCCACGTTTCATCACGTTCTACTTTATCTTCAGGATTTAAAAGAGAAACCGGTGGTAACAAATATTTTGGACCAATACGTTTCGCCGGTTCCTTTTTCACAGGGTAACCGTTGTTACTCACAATCTGGTTAGAATGAGGTTGTGATGCAATTACAGTAGTTGATATATTTTCTTTGTTGATTGTTTCAATATTTTTATCTACTTCTTCTATTTCATTTACTTCTTCGACAGCGTTATTATCTTGCTGAACGATATTTTCCTCTGCCGTACCTTGCTGTTCAAATGACTGCTGAATATCATCTGCGATTGTAACATCTTCAACAACGTCCGTCTGTTCAACAGCGTTCAAATTATCTTTAACTTCGTTTTGCTGAATATTCTGTTGCAGTTGATTTTCAGCTTGTCGTTTTTTATCCAGTAAACGGCGTTTATCACTTGGTGTCATAACGACATTGAATGGTGACACTTTCTTTTTAAGTTGTTGTGCTGATGAGATAACGGCTTGTGGCTGATGATCACGAATATTTGCTTTAATCTCATTATTTTCAACTTGAACGTAATGTCCTGAAGAAAGATGTTGATTGATATTACCTGTTACAACGCTTTGTTCTACTTCATTTATTTCATCTAATTGATCACTATCATCAGTTGTTAACTCAGGTAGAGTCACTTCTTCTGTACTTTCAGGCGTAAGAACAGGTTCAAATGATGCATGTCCTTTTGTAGTATCCAACTCATCAATTATGTCTGTTTCTTCAGTAGCATCTAATTCATCGAAAACTTCGGTATCTTCCTCAGTTTCAATTAACGCAATAACGGGTTCTAAAGAACTTTCATCAACTGCTTCATACTCACTATCTCCAGAAACTACTTCATCGTTATCATCCTCTGACGTTTGTTTGAATTCTGGTTCAAGTATCGGTTCTAATGATTTTGAATGTGCTGTATAATCATCTGTTGTATCACTAGTTACTTCTTCAGATTCTTCTTCATCATCTGAATCTTCATCAATCATCTCATAAGCATCATCATCGATTTCAATCAGTTGGTCTTCTAACGGTTCAAACGTCACATTCTCATCTAAAAATTCATCTTCTGTTGATGTTTCTTCAATTGTTTCAACTTCGTTTTCTAAAAGTGTTACTTCTTCCACCTCAGCAATTTCTTCTTTATCATCTTCAACAGTTTCATCTTCATAACTTTGTTCATCTGCTGCTTCAATAATTGTTAATCGCTCAGCATTAGCACTATTAAATGGTGTCTTTGTAGAATAAGTATATCTTTCACCTTCAGAGATAGTGATAGCTTCTGTTTCATCAACGCTTTCTTCTATTTCACTAATATCTTCTTCACTGTCTTCAGTCAAATCAATATGATTGATAACGGGTTCGTATACGACAACATCTTCTTCTATAATCGTTACACGTTCGTCAAATTCAGTTGTTTCCGGTTCAGCGTGAACATATTCAACATCACTTTTTTCTTCACGCATCATCGAAGATATTTCTAACTCTTGAAGTTTCTTAAGTTCACGTTCTTGTTCAAACGCTTTTTTACGCTGTAATTTTTTTTCGCGTTCACGCCTAATTTCAGCAACAATTTGAGAAGCATAGACATTCTCAATATTGACTGTATTATCTTCTTTACGATGTGTCGGAGTTGCAGGTCTCGCTTCTACTGTTTTCTTACCTTGTAGCGGCTGAATTGGTTGCTTTAAAGATGCCGGATCTTTTCTTGGCTTTGTACCATATATAGCTGAAGGTACTACAGATGCTTTAAATTTAGGTTGATGTACACTATATTGTTTCTCACTGAATGTCTGTGTATTGTTAGCTTTATGAATACTATTACGTTTATCCTTCGGTTGATAAGATGTATACTTTGGTGCATCGTTTAATCTTGTCTTAGGTTGATAACGATCAATAGCTTCATTATTACTTAGAGATTCAGAGCGTCTTGGTTGAAATGATTGCTGTTCACCATTTCTACCTCTTCTTCTTTCACGTCTGGGAATATAATCAGATGAAAAAGATGCTCTAATTTCTTCTGTATTAATGCTTTCATTTTGAGCAATATATGGTTCACGGAGAGGTTGATCCGGTTCAATATATTCATGCTTATCATCTGTATACTGTGTGTTATGATCATTATCAATTGAACGATGATGTTCTGCTGTTTTAATATTTTCTACATTTAGTGGGAATCTGAATTTTCCTCGTGGTCTGCGATAGACATCGTCTTCATGTGTTTGATCTTGCGTATGTTCTGTTTTCTCTGATGATTCTCCAAATAGTTTATCAAACCAACTCATGTTATCACCCTATTCTGCTTTAAAGAAGTCTTCGCCAATCTCACGCGAATCATCTAGTACTAAAATACCTTTTTTCTCTTCAGAATCTGTTAATCCTAATTCACGTTCCGAACAAATCATACCTTTTGAAGGTACACCACGGAGCTCAGCATCTTTAATCTGCATCCCGCTCGGCATGACAGCACCAACTTTAGCGACTACAACTTTCTGACCTTGTGCGATATTTTTTGCTCCACAGACAATCTGTAATTTTTCAGTCCCAACATCAACCGTTGTAACATTTAATTTATCAGCATCAGGATGTTTCTCACATGTCTCAACGTAACCTACAACAAACTTAGGTGATAAATCTACTTCTAGTGGTGCTTCTAATCCTTTTTGTAATAATAGGTCATTAATTTTAGACATTAAATTTTCATCTAACTTCACTTGTCCATTTGTATCTAATCCTAATGATGCAACACCACTAACGTTATACCCTACGACTTTACCATCTTTTTTTATCGTGATGATATCACCGTTCGTAATGTACTCAAATGGTCCATCTACTGGTTCTAAAGTAATAAATAAATAATCTCCAACGACTTTGTTATAAAAAATATTCATATGTTTGCTCCTTAAAAGTTTGTATTATTATTCTTTATCTATTATATGCTTTATTCAATCGTTTTTCTTAAAAAATCAATTAAAAATAACAGAAATATTACACTCAATATAATTTAATGATAACATCATTTTTTATCTTTATTTTGTGTTTGCTGCGCTTGCTCTGCCATAAACTTCTGACGGTTACTTTCAATTCGCTTGATTGCTTCCTGATCGCGTTTTGCATTATTCTTTCCTAATATAAATACCGGTGTTAGCACATCATCTTTATACTGGAATGATAAAGATGTTATCGGTACAAGCCCATTCGCAAAGAACGTCATCATCATTTGTGCTAGTACATCATATCCCGTTTCATTTTGAATATCAGCGATTATCAAAACATCTGCATGAGGTGTAGCAACTAACATTTCTCCGTTTATGCGAGCTTCAAAATCTTTTAAAAGCTGTTTATTTAATATGCGACTTGCATCATAACCATCATTGGCATTAAAGAAATAATATGTATTGCCTGCGACAACATCTGTTTTATACGTCGTCTTTAACCCTTTTACATTAAATAAAGCTTGTTCTTTGATGTGTGTTTCATCAATACCTAATTCACTTTGAATCTCTACATCAATTAAACGATATGTCTTGCCTAAATCTATCGCATAATAAATATTAGTTTCTGCCGTATGTTCTGTAATTAAGAATGGCACATCATTTTGTGCTTTAGGAAAACTCGTCGAACGAATAACAGGCATAATCTTCGCACCTTCCGGCAAAGTCGTATTTCCCATCGCCTGAATTGTTTCGTTGATATAATATAATACTTCTTCAATAATGCTTTCTTTCTTCTCTTTATATTTAGCTGCAACAGGTGCAAGCTTTATCGTTAAACCTTTATTATTATCAAGACGCTCTACGCGCAGTGTTTCTTCTTTACGGTCAAACTTTGTTGAAACGATTGAAGTATCTAATGATTCAGTCAATCGATCTCTGATTTCAAAAACATTCACATTCTCACTCCTCACATAACTTTCATTGTACAATAAAACCACTACCGTTTAAAGCAACGCGTAGTGGTTAACATATTTTATAAACTTTGTATAAATTCGTTCACTTGTTCTTTTGTTTTTCTATCTTTCGATACAAAGCGTCCAATCACTTCTGAATCTTTAAATGCAATAAAGCTCGGAATACCCATCACTTCATACTCTACTGCTAAATCAATAAATTCATCTCTATCGATAGAAATAAACTGGTAGTCCGCATTTTCTGCTTCAATTTCAGGCATTAACGGATCAATAAAGTGACAATCCGGACACCACGTTGCAGTAAACATCGCTATCGTTGGTTGTGCTATCGCTTCTCTAAATGCTTCAATATGCTCTATCTTTTTCATTACATTATCCCCCTGTGTTAATCTTTTGTTCGCCGGCTTTAATAATATTAGCTCGGCTCATCATTATATATACAATATAACTGATAACACCTGGTAAAAGGAAGTGAAACAGTCCAATCTGCATCCATGTCGTTAAACTACTACCCATCGTTTTGATTGTCATAATCTGTCCAACGAAACCACTTGTACCCATTCCAGCACCTGCAGCAACGTTTTTCATCGGCCATAACATTGTCATAATAGGTGCCACAATAATACTCGCGATTACAGGTGGCACTAAAATAAATGGATGTAACATGTAGTTTGGAATTTGAATCTTACTCGTTCCAATACCGTGTGCTATTAATCCCTGAATACCGTTATCTTTAAAGCTTGTCACCGCAAAACCGATCATATGACAACAACAGCCGATTGTTGCAGCCGCTGCTGCAGTGCCATTGATACCTAACATCAGTGCTAAAGCTGCACTCGATATCGGACTAGATAAAGTAAGACCAAAGATAAGTGATACAAGAATTCCCATTAGTAAAGGCTGTTGATCTGTTGCAAATGTAATAAATTCTCCAAGTGACAACATAAACGCCTGAATAAAAGGTCCTACAAGCTTTGCAATGATTGCTCCGATTACTAATGTCAAAAGCGGTGTCAATATAATATCAAGCTTTGTTTTACCGCTGTAAAATCTGCCAAGCTCAGCTGTTGCAAGACTGACCACATACGTTCCTGCAGCTCCGCCTTGCTCATAACCATACATACCTGTTACAGCACTTGCAAATATGACCATCGGCTTTGCGCCTAATCCAAATGCAACGGCAACACCAACCGCTGCTCCTGTATAAAGTTTCGCCAGCTTACCAATTTCTATTAATAATGAAGTGTCTAGAAAAGGCTTTAACTCTGTTCCCAAAGTTTCTAAAATAAGACCGATAATCAACGAACAGAATAAACCTAATGCCATAAAGCTCATTCCATCAACAAACCAACGTTTAAGTAATGCTTTCAAACTGCCAGCTCCTTTAATATCATTTTCATTATCATAGCACAAATGTATTTAATAATAACATATGTAAATTGATTATATTGTGATTAAGGTATGCTTATCTATCATTACAAAAAAATCGTTCATCTGCAAAAGTGCAAATGAACGTTTCAATTAAATCGATATAATGTTTAAGAAACGCTGTAAGTGTTCTGACTTTGGATTTGTGAAGATTTGTTCTGGATGATCTAACTCTTCAATACGTCCATCATGGATAAATGCCACTTTGTCGGCAACACTTCTTGCGAATGCCATTTCATGCGTAACAATAACCATCGTCATTCCTTCATCTCTTAATGTTTTAATTACTTTTAATACGTCCTGAACAAGTTCCGGATCAAGTGCTGATGTCGGCTCATCGAACAGCATTACTTTTGGATTCATCGCAAGCGCTCTTGCAATTCCTACACGTTGTTGCTGTCCACCAGAAAGAGAAATTGGATACTGATCTTTAACATGTAATAAATCAACTTTTTCAAGTAAATTTACCGCAATTTTTTCCGCTTCCACTTTACTCATACCTTTCACTTGAACTAAGCCTTCCATTACGTTTTCAAGTGCAGTCATATGAGGAAACAACTGAAAGTTTTGAAATACCATACCTGTTTTCTTACGCACTGCAATTTGTGATTTTTTGTCGTTTGCTGTGTAAGTTACACCATCAACAGTCACAGTACCTGATGTAGGGATTTCTAACGCGTTCATCGTACGCAGCAATGTCGTCTTACCTGAACCACTACGACCGATGAGTACGACTACTTCACCGTTCGCTACTTCAAGATCAATATCTTTCAGTACAGTTTTTTCGCCAAATTTTTTAACTAAATTTTGTATTGAAATCATCGCTGATACTTCCTTTCAACACGTGCTTCATAAATACCTTGAATGATGGAAACGATGAAACAAACCACCCAGTACATAATCGCTACTAAAGTATAGATTGATAAGAATTCATATGTTGTTGATGCAACTTGCTGCGCATTTCTAAACATTTCAGCCACCAATATATATCCTAATAGCGATGTATCTTTAATTAAACTCAGGAATGTATTTCCTAATGCTGGTGTCGCTGTACGAATAGCCTGCGGTAAGATGATGCGTTGCATCGTTTTCTTCGGGCTCATCCCGATTGAATATGCTGCTTCAGTTTGTCCGTGTGGTACAGATAATATACCACCACGAATGATTTCAGAACCATAAGCACCAACATTTAAACTTAATGAAATAATAGCAGCTGTAATTGAGCCGAGTTTAAATGCCTGATCCGGATCCCCTGTAATCAGACGGCCGATTTCAGGGATACCGAAGAAGATGATAAACATCTGAACAAGCATCGGTGTGCCTCGGAAGATTGATACGTAAACACGCGCTGGAATGCGTAATAACTTATTATTTGAAATACGTGCAAGCGCCGTAAATATCGCAATAATAAATCCTAGTATAAACGTAACAATCGCAATCGGAATCGAATATTTGACTAAACCCCAAAGCATTGGCTCAAAAGCTTGAGCCGCCGCATTCAGGGCATGGGACATTTCTTCATTAAGGACGAGTGACATCTTCACCGAACCATTTTTCACTGATTTTTTTCATTGTACCGTCTTTTTGTAATGCATCTAATGCTTTATCAAAATCTTTGATGATTTTCTCATCTGTTTTCTTAGTGAAAACAAAACCAGATTGTGTTTTCTCAGCGTTACCTTCAACAATTTTGATATCAGCATTTTTCTTTTGTTTTAAGTAATCTAATACTGAAATTTTATCATTAAAAGTTGCTTCAACACGGTTAGATAATACCATTTCCATCGCCTGGTTAAATCCTTCAACCGACGTTACTTTAGCACCTTTTTCTTTCGCTAATTTGCCGTAGTTAGAAGTTAAAGTTTGTGCTAATGCGCGACCTTTAACGTCATCAAATGATTTAATATCTGAATTTTTACGTGTTACTAATACACCTTGTGTGTAAGTGTATGGTTTAGAGAAATTATATTTCTTCTTACGATCTTCATCCATACCTACCTGGTTTGCAATCGTATCGAAACGACCAGAGTTAAGTCCCGAGAACATTGAATCCCATTGTGTTTCTACGAATTTCACTTTGTATCCTGCTTTTTTCGCTACTGCTTCTGCTACTTCCACATCGAAACCTGTTAATTTGTTGTTCTTATCATGGAAAGTAAATGGTGCATAAGTACCTTCTGTTCCAATCGTGATCTCTTTCTTGCTGTCTTTTTTATCTGAATCATTACTACCACATGCTGCTAAAATAAATAATACTGTAAACAATAAAGCTAATAATTTTTTCAATTTTCCATTCTCCTATTCTTATCAACTTACTCAGAATAGGTTTTATTTTAAAGCATTTTAATATTAAGTCAATAAAAAGATACTCTAGATGAATAATAAAAAAAGATGAAGCGAACACTATTGCTTCATCTCAATAAAAAGTAAACTATTAATTCATCTTTAAATATTCAATTTTTTCATCATTGACATCTTTGAGTAATGCAAGCAGTCCATCACGTGCTGCATAATAGTCGCGTATATCAAAAATCGTGTGATTGGAATGGATATAACGTGCTGGCACACCGATTACTGCTGTCGGAATGCCTTGTAATGCTGTATGGATAACACCACCATCCGTACCACCTGGCGAAGTATAATATTGATGTTTAATATCATTTGCTTTATATATTTCTTCCAGCCATTGTTTAAATGACGGCTTCAGAATCATCGTTCTATCAATAATTCTAACAAGCGTTCCTTCACCGAGTTTACCATTCGCATTACTTCCTGCAGTATCATTGGCTGGTGAACAATCAACGACAAATGCTAAGTCTGGTTTGATCATATTTGCAGATGGCCCTGCACCACGCAGTCCAACCTCTTCCTGCACGTTAGCACCTACATATAGATCAAATGGTAAATTTGTATCTTTTAATTGTTCAAATAAGTCAACGATAATTGTGCATCCATAACGATTGTCCCATGCTTTACATAGGAATCTATTCTCAGTCAATTGTTCAAAATCAACTGCCGGAACAATTGAATCACCGATTTGAATGCCCATTGCTAATACTTGTTCCTTACTTTCAGCTCCCACATCAAGCAACATATCTTTTATTTGCGGTGCTGCTTCCTTACCTGTTCTAAAATGTGCTGGCACACTGCCTATAACACCGCTATATGCTTTGTTGTCACGCGCTAATACTTTCATCTTTTGTGCTTGCAGGACATCAGCTGGCCATCCACCAATTTCAGTAAATTTAAGCAATCCTTTTTCTGTGATGTCCGTTACCATGAAACCAACTTCATCCATATGCGCCGCAATCATGATGCGTTTAGCATTGTCCTGTTTTGATTTTTTGACGAAGAAGACGCCACCTAAACCGTCTTGTAATACTTCGTCCGCTAATGGAGATAGTCTTTTTATCAGATATTCACGTACGAGACGTTCGTGTCCTGGTGCACCATGTAGTTCAGTTAAAGTTTTTATCGTATCTAATAGTTGTTCTGTCATGTTTTTTGCTCCTTATGGTAGAATATAATCAAATCGTTAACCTAAAAGTTATACGCAATGCATTCAAATTTATTGATGAGAGGACTTTTAACTATGAAAAAATATCAAATCATCATTCCCGTTATTGTAGTCACTGGTATTATCGCTTATCAACTTCGTCATCATATGACGATGCAGCACCCAGAAACGCTGCTACAACAAGTGCTGACAAACTTCGATCACGTCACAGGTTCAGCTATCGTATATGAGCCAGAAAAACAGGAAAAGTTTGGTCAGATTTCTCACATTTATCGTGGTATCATTAATACACAGGATAAAGATTACGAATTTACAGTCGATGCCTATACCGGTGAACTCATCGACACAATTGAGATATAAATTAATTGAATATAAAGATGAATTTGAAGCACGACATTTATTGTGCTTCTTTTTCTTTTGTTGTTTTTAAATAGTCGAATGATTTTTTTATACGTTCAAGACCTTCTAATAATTTATCTTCACTACAAGCGACATTAAATCTAAAATGTGTACTTGCCGATAATTCGTAAGTATTACCGATACCTGTCGCAATTTTACCAACATTCTGTAAAGCATCCTGTACTTCCATTTCACTAAATCCGCTTTTCTCGAAATTAATCCATGCTAAAAAAGTAGCATCCGGCTTCTGGAAAAATAAACAATCCGACAGGTGATCTGCAATGTAGTCTTCTACGAGTGTCATATTATTATCGATATGCTGATTAAGTGCATCGACCCAGTCGCCACAATCTAAGTAAGCTGTTTGAATAACAGTTAAGGCAACTAAATTTACTGCCGCTAAACCATACACAGACATCACTTTCGTATTAATTGTCTCGCGCATATATTTATCTTTTGTTATAAAGTAGGCATGCGGAATACCAGAAATATTAAATGTCTTACCTAAACATGTCGTCACTAACATCTGCTCATAGTCATGCATATATTTTGCAAGTGTTTCATGTTGACCGCGACGCACAAAATCCATATGAATTTCATCAGCAATGATATACACATTATATTTCTTACAGATTTCAATAATCTTTAAAAGTTCCTGCTCAGAAAACACTTTACCTGTCGGGTTATGTGGATTGCATAATAAGAACACTTTGTTTTGAGGCATCTGACACAGATATTCAAACTGTACAAAGTCCATCGTGTATTCGTAGCCATCAAAGTAAAGTTCACTTTCAACAATCATACGTTTATTACCGTTAATCAGATTGATAAAGTTGTTATAGGAAGGCGTATTAAGGATCACACCATCACCTTCATTAGTCAGGATACGTATCGCTTCTGTCACAGTAAAAAGCACTGATGGTGAATAAAAGAGATCTTGTTTAAGAATATTTGTATTAAATCGGTTACTATACCATTGTTTAACCGGCGTATAGAAAGCGTCATTTTTCCAGTTCGTATATCCGAAAATTCCGTGTTCCAGGCGATTAGCAATAGACTTTGTAATCTTTTCCGGCGTTTTAATATCCATATCTGCTATCCAGAAAGGCATTAAATCTCTTCGTTGATAGATTAAAGGAATCATTTCAGTTTGAACTGCATTCGTATTTAATCGGTTAACATTTTCATTAAAGTTATACATAGCTTCCTCCAGTTCAGAAAATTCTCTCAATATATCCAGTCTACACTAAATAAAGCATAAAAAAAAGATGAGACACTTATTATGTCTCACCATGTAAATTTGCTTCAATTGTTATTTAAAACTTGCTTCAAGTCGGTTGATTCTAAAACCTTTAGCAGAAAATTTCTCTTCGTACTCTGTCTTAATATTATCTGCAGGTTCATTGTCATGCAGATTTAAATTAATATTTTTAAGTTTCATTCCAAACTGACTCATACTTTCAATAGAAAATTCGAACAGACCTTGATTATCTGTCTTGAAGTGAATTTCACCATCATCTTTCAGAATCATCTTATAAACTGATAAGAAATTAGCATGTGTTAAACGACGTTTGGCATGTCGTGTCTTCGGCCATGGATCTGAAAAGTTTAAATAGATGCGGTCAATTTCTCCAGGATTAAATATTTCAGTCAGCTTCTCAGCATCAACTGTCAATAATCGTAAGTTTTTAATATCCTGCTCTATCGCTTTTTCTACAATACGAATCATTACATTCTTATCTCGTTCAATACCGATATAATTGATTGCTGGATTTGCTTTTGCCATCTCAGTAATAAATCTACCCATACCGCTTCCGACTTCTATATGAATCGGCTGAACTTTTTCAAACCATGATGTGATATTGTCTTTTTGTGACAGGTCGATACTTACAATATCACGATGTTCAAGCAGATAATCTTCTGCCCACGGTTTATTACGCATTCTCATGTATGTTACTCCTTTAAATAAATCTATTCTGTGTTAAAACTTCATCTAAAAACTTCAACCATTCGTTCATATCGTGGTAACGACTCTTCTCCTCATACCACTCTACCATCGCAATCGCCTGTATAATCGTATACCATTTCATACGTTTCTCTAAATCGATTGTATAGTTAATACCGTAATCAGCAAGCCACGCTTCCCAGTCAACTTCTTTGCTATAAGTATATAAAATCATACCAATATCAATCGCAGGATCTGCAATCATTGCACCTTCCCAGTCAACAATAAACAGTTCATCCTGATCTGAAAGTAACCAGTTATTATGATTCACATCGCCATGACAGACTGTATAAAACTGACTATCTAGATTAGGCATATGTTCTTCTAAGTAAATTAAAGCTTTTCTAACCGTATGATGTGCTAATACATTGCGTGAAAGAGAACTATTAATTTTCTTAAGTAAGATGTGAGGATACATCGGTTTCATTTCTAAACGTTTTAACATATTAAGTAAAGGTTTAGAGCGATGAATTTTTCTGAGGAGTTTCGCAACACGCTTGGAACCCATTTCTTCGTGTGTCAATGATCTTCCATTCTTCCAATGTTGAGCGGTAACGACCTCGCCCGTTTCAATACGTTTTGTCCATACGAGCTTAGGTACGATACCCTCAGCAGATAACGCTGCTAAGAATGGCGAAGAATTTCTTTTAAGAAATAATTTGCGGCCATCCTGCTCTGCCATATATGCCTCTCCAGAAGCGCCACCAGCGGAATCTAATGTCCAACCAAGCTGATAGAAATGTTCCAACATGTTCACCTCCCACAGTAGAAAAAAGAAAAGGCAATGAGAAATAATCTCTTGCCTTATTTTTAGTTCGAACGTTTTAACGACTTATTTAAATTTTATAACCTTTTATAAAAATATTCAAGTCAAACTTTTTTAAGCGTACTGAATATATGTTCAAATGTAATTCATTGTGTAATATGATGCCTTTTAGGCGTGATTTGTGATAATATGCTCATCAAACTTGCTTTGCAGACGCTTCGTAATCGGACCAACCTGACCCTGATTAACATTCTCACCATCAATCTCAGTAATCGGCATTACTTCCTGTGTTGTACTCGTCAAGAATACTTCATCCGCATCCTTTAACACTTTCTCATCAAATGTAAATTCTTCAAAAGCAATACCTTCAGCATCTGCAATTTGTTTAATGACACGACGTGTAATACCGTTTAAGATGAAATTATTTGCAGGATGCGTAATGATTTTATCATCTTTAACGATGAATATATTACTTGATGCGCCTTCTGTAACAATACCGTTACGTATTTGGATCGCTTCTTTTGCACCATTGGTTACCGCTTTTTGTTTATTCATAATGTTACCAAGTAAATTTAAACTTTTGATATCACAACGCAACCATCGAATATCCTCAGTCGTAATCGCTTTAACACCTTGCTGAAGATCTTGCATCGGACGTTCTGCAGTATTGGTATAAAGTAATATATTCGGTTGTGTATCTGTTGGATACGTATGATTTCTAACTGCATCTCCTCGTGTTAACTGAACATAAATTGTACCGTTATCTATTTCATTTTCCTTGATAAGCTGATTACAAATTTCGATATATTCCTCAACAGAATAGGGACTTGTTATTTCTATTTCATTTGCACTTCGCACAAGTCGTTCGAAATGTTCAGTGGCTGTAAATAAAGTGCTGTGGTATACTCGCACGACCTCATATACACCATCACCAAACTGGATGCCACGATCGTTGTAACTGATTTTCGTGTCATCAGACACATAACTGCCGTTAATAAAAATTACCATTTTACTCACCTTCTACACATACAGAGTGGATTGCTTCTAAATAAATTGCTGTCGCATCAAATAATTGTTTCTTGCTGATATATTCATTTTTTTGGTGCATTAAATCTTCTGACTCCTTAAACATCGCACCAAATGCTACACCTTTTTCCAGGTTACGGGCATATGTACCACCACCGATAGTATACGGTTCAGTCATATCACCTGTTTGGTTACGGTAAGCTGATAATAACTTTTGAACGAATGGATCATTTTTATCGACATAGTGAGGCACCTGATGCGTTTCAACTTCAATTTCAAAGCCATCTTTAGCAATCTGTTCTTCGAATTTCTTAATTTCAGTTTCGAAATCAAAGCCATTTGGATAGCGTAAGTTTACACCATAATGTCCGCCGTCAACGTCTGTATAACTAATCACACCATAGTTTGTAGTTAACTGACCCATTTCTTCAGTTTCATAAGCCATACCTAGCTTCTCACCAAAGTGAGAGTCAAATAGATATGTATCACCAAAATTAACGAATGACTTTGCTTTCTTATCTAGATCTAATGTATTTAAGAAATTAACAAGATATAGACCGGCGTTCACACCTTTAAATGGTTCCATACCATGAACTGACTTTCCTTCAATTTGAAGTGAAATCTGACCGTTCTCTACGAATTGTTTTCCAGTTAATTTGTTGTTTAATAAATATCCTTCGAAAGCTTGAATAACTGCATCCATCTTTTCTTTAACTTCGATTTTTGCTTCTGCAAAATCCGGGACCATATTGTATCTTTCACCAGCTTTAAATGCCTTTAATTCCACTTCTGGTGCTGTTTCGCTTTCTTCATCACTATTTTGAATAATATCAAATGTTGTGATACCTTTTTCGCCGTGAATTAACGGGAAATCTGCATCCGGTGCAATACCTAAATCAGGCATCGGTTCAGTTTCGAAATAACGATCCGTACATTTCCATCCTGATTCTTCATCAGTACCGATAATGATATGGATGCGTTTCTTCCAGTCTACCTTCATGTCATCTAAAATTTTAATTGCATAATACGCTGCAATTGTAGGTCCTTTGTCATCTAAAGTACCACGTGCAATAATTTTATCTTCAGTTACGACAGCCTCAAATGGATTACTTTCCCATCCACTACCTGCAGGTACTACGTCAACGTGACATAATATACCGAAAATATCATCACCATTACCTGCTTCGATACGTCCGGCTATATGATCGATATCAACCGTCTCGTATCCATCACGTTGTGCTAATTCATACATATAATCTAAAGCTTTTCGTGGGCCAGGTCCAACAGGGTTTTCACTATCAGCTAAACTATCATCACGAACACTTTCTATATTTAATAAACCTGTAAGGTCTTCAATAATTTTATCTTCATATTGTGCAACTTTTTCTCTCCACATAATGATTCCTCCTATTGCTTGTATATTCCTATATTACATGATACATAAAGGAATTCAAAATAATAATCGTAAAATTTATCAAAATAAAAAAAGCCAGCATACGCTGACTTTTATAGCATTATTATTTTAATTCGTCTTTAGATACTGCATTAGGATTTTTTTCAGCAACTTCTTTGTCTGTTACGACATGGATGTTGTTTGCTCCACCTTCGTCGTCAAAGTTTTGTTTTTCTTCTTCAACAGTAACATCTTTTTTAGTTAATTTATCAGCTAATGGTGCCGCTTTTTCTTTTAATGGAGCAACTTTTTCTTCAACTTTAGAAGTTAAGTTTGCTTTGTAAGCATTTGGATCCTCTTTTGCTTTGTTGATTTCTTCTTTTGCTACTTGTTGTAAGTTAGCAGCTTTGCCTTTAGCGTTATCTGCATAACCTTTAGGATCTTGTTTCGCTTTGTTGTATTCTTCTAATACTTTATCTCTGTTTTCTTTTTTTGAAAGGAATGCTGCTACTGCAGTACCACCAATAACTAATGCTGCTTTTAATAAACCTGTTTGATTGTTGTTAGCCATGTTAAACACCTCTTCTTTTGATTTGTACTGTAATTATACCCAAGGTGTAACGGTCTAAACATTAATCATCATTTTCTTACTAAATTAATTTCATTTTGCATCAATTTCTTATATTCACCGGGCTTTAAGCTACTATCTAAAGACAAATCACCCATCTTAATACGTTTAAGATAAGTTACTTTCATACTTACTGCCTCAAACATTCTTTTCACTTGATGGAACTTACCTTCCTGAATTACAAGTTCTATTTCACTTGTATTATTATTCGTATCGACTGAGAGACATGTTAAATCACCAGGCATTGTATGATAGCCATCATCTAATGTTACGCCTTGAGCAAATTGTTCCACCGTCTGATTCGTGACAATTCCGTCAATATTGGCAAAATACGTTTTATTCACATGTTTCTTCGGACTCAGCACGTCATGTGAGAATTGACCGTCATTCGTTATGATGAGCAATCCTTCTGTATCCTTATCCAGTCTGCCAACAGGATGCAAGTCATAATGTTCCAGCCCTGTAATAAGGTCAATGACTGTCTTATCTTTATCATGTGTGCTTGAAACTACGCCAGCCGGTTTATTAAGCATAAGATAGATAAAGGGTTCAAAGTGAATCATCTCACCTTGAACCTTTATGATATCTGTTTCCGGATTAATTTTAATATCTGATTTCGTGACAACTTTCTCATTAACCGTAATCACTTTTTTCTTGAGTAATGCCTTAACATCTTTTCGTGAGCCTACGCCATGGTTACTTAAAAATTTATCAAGTCTCATCGCGTTAACCTATTTCTTAAAGATTGGATACGTGAACCGAAGAATTGATCGGCCAAACGTGATTTCATCGATAATGATGCATAGACTAAAGCACCCACTACTGCTCCAATCACTAAAATGATAAGTGCATCCAGTTTATTGGATACTGTAAGGAATTGCATTAAAATGACATAAACGATTTGTACAACTAGTACCATAATTAAGCTGTATAACGTAATCATCAACATTTGACGGGCAGTCGTTCGATACTGGAATCCCGCATATTTCTTAATCACATATAAGTTACAAACAATATTAAATGTCATGGCAATCGCAGTCGCAAGTACTGCGCCAACTGTATGGAATGCCATAATTAACGGAATATTAATCACTAATTTAACAAGTAGCGCAGCAAGCACGATATAAACCGTTAAATTTTGTTTATCAATCCCCTGCATCATCGCAGCAGTTACAGAAACAAGCGCAAGTAAAATGCCTACAGGTGCATAATAAAATAGAATATTATTCGCAATTGGATTATAGCTGTAAAATACCGTATAAAGTGGTGCAGCTAATACCATAATACCTAATGAAGCTGGCACTGTAAGAAACATCAGTAAACCGAATGTCGTTTTAATCTGATGATGCATTTCTTTGATTTTGCCTGATGCATGTGTTCTTGTAATTGACGGTACAAGACTAATCGCAAATCCTCCTGCAAGGGAAGTCGGAATCATAACAAGTTTATTAGATGTCGTATTTAATATTGTAAGGAGCATATCATTCATTTTTCCGGGCACACCTGCTAAACCTAATGCATAGTTATGTGTAAACTGATCAATCGTTGTATAAAGCGGCACACACAAACTTACGATAACGAATGGAATACTGTACTTTAATATTTCTTTATACATACTACCGTAACTTACATCAGTATTAGAATCATCGGAATCAACCATCTTGTCGATAAATGGTTTACGCTTTCTCCAGTAATACCAAAGTGTTAGAATCGCAGCGACCGCACCGATCGCTGCTGCAAACACAGCAATCTCATTAGCCAGTAGCATTGATTTATTCATAACGTTAAGGACAACGAACGTACCTCCTAGTAAAAATAGAATACGTGCAATTTGTTCAATAACTTGTGACACCGCTGTTGGTCCCATTGAATCATAACCTTGAAATATCCCGCGCCATGTCGCTAAGAAAGGAATAAACAACACTGCAAATGAGATGATGCGAATAATCTCGGTAATATCTTCAACAGTCCATTTACCTTCAGAACCAGCAAGTGATGCTTCAGCAATCATCGGACTTAAAAAGTAAAGAATAACAAAGCCTAAGAAACCAGTGATACCCATTACTAATAATGATGACTTATACAGTTTATAGCTGACTTTATAAGCACCTATCGCATTATACTTCGAAACATATTTAGCTACCGCTAACGGTATACCACCTGCAGCTACAGTAAGCATCACTACATATGGTGGATAAGCCATATTATATGGTGCTAAATTTTCTTCGCCACCGATAATGGCATAGAACGGAATAATATAAAGTATCCCTAAAATCTTGGTAATAAAAATACTTGCCGTTAATAAGAATGTACTTCTGACAAGTGAATCTTTCTGTGACATAACTTCATCCCTATCTTTTTTAAAATAAAAGCTTCATAATTGATTAAACCCATTTTCAATGTAGATTATCATACCACCTTTATAAATTTTTAACTACTGTATTCATATATTTTACTATAAATAAAATGTATAATAATTGAAAATGGAGGTATCAAATATGTATCAGACAATTGTCATAGGTGGTGGCCCTAGTGGATTGATGGCTGCAATCAGTGCGAGCGAAAATAATAACAAAGTCTTACTTATCGATAAAAAAGATCAGCTGGGTCGTAAATTACAAATATCTGGTGGTGGACGTTGTAATGTTACGAATAACGTTACACACGAAGAACTGATTAAACATCTGCCTGGTAACGGTAAGTTTTTATACAGTGCATTTAATACATTCGATAATTATGCGATTATCGATTATTTTGAAAATCTTGGCGTCGCTTTAAAAGAAGAAGATCATGGTCGTATGTTTCCGGTATCCAATAATGCAAAGGATGTCGTTAATGCGCTTAAACAACAACTTATCAATAATAAGGTGGAAGTTCGAACAACGACAAAGGTTGAATCTTTAATAATAGAAGAAGATAAGATTAAAGGTGTGATGCTATCAGACAACATACCTGTATATTCAGAAAATGTCGTTATCGCTACAGGCGGTAAATCTGTGCCTCATACCGGTTCTACTGGAGATGGCTATGTATTTGCACAACAAGCTGGACATACAATTACCGACCTATTTCCTACAGAAGTACCGATCACATCAAGTGAACCATTTATAAAATCAAAGATATTACAAGGGCTTAGTCTGCAAAATATTGGATTAAGTGTACTGCGTAAAAATGGTAAAGTACGTATTACCCATCAAATGGATATGTTATTCACACATTTCGGAATATCAGGACCAGCAGCACTTCGCTGTTCACAATTTATTTATCACGAGCAAAAAAGCCAGAAGAAACAAGAGATACGGATGATGATTGATGTATTTCCGGAAATGACTATCGGTCAACTCACACAACACATCGAAAAAATCATAAATGATAATAAAGATAAAGCAATTAAAAATAGTCTAAAAGGATTGGTGCAGGAACGTTATTTACATTTTCTACTGGAACGTGCTGAAATTAACCTTGAAGAAAATGGTCATCATATCAAAAAAGAAAGTCTTAAGACATTTATTAGCGCTATTAAAAGGATTTACCTTTACCGTTAACGGTACATTATCAATTGATAAAGCGTTTGTTACTGGCGGTGGTGTTACTGTAAAAGAAATCGTACCAGCAACGATGCAGTCGAAATTACATGAAAATCTTTATTTTTGTGGTGAAGTGTTAGACATACATGGCTATACTGGTGGTTATAATATTACAAGTGCACTCGTAACAGGATATGTAGCTGGAATGAGCTGCAGATAAAACTAAATATAATGAAACAATGCCGGATACTTAGAGTATCCGGCATTGTTGCTTTACATATTATTCAATTCGGTTTCATCTTTGCCGGATACTCCTGGTATCCGGAAATGTTGGCCACATAACCATCAAATTCGCTTTCATCTTTGCCGGATACTCCTGGTATCCGGAAATGTTGGCCACATAACCATCAAATTCGGTTTCATCTTTGCCGGATACTCCAAGTATCCGGAAATGTTGGCCACATAATCATCAAATTCGGTTTCATCTTTGCCGGATACTCCAAGTATCCGGAAATGTTGGCCACATAACCATCAAATTCGACTTCATCTTTGCCGGATACTCCAAGTATCCGGAAATGCCTGCCACCATTTATTCCCCTAACATCGGTTCAATAACTGCCATGCCACCTTCTACATTCACAGCTTTATAATCATTTGCTAATAAATAATGAGTAACATTCGCACTTCTTACTGCATGTGCACAAACTATATAATATTCTTTTTCACGATCTAAATTTTCCAGCTGTTCAGGTATATCATTCATCGGAATATGTATTGCCCCTTTGATCATACCTTGTTCTACTTCAAATTGCTCACGCACGTCAATAATGTTCATCGCTTCATTAGCTTTTATCTTGGCTACAAAATCTTCAGTTGATATATTCATCATAACTCCTAGTTTGCCACAATATTAACTAATTTATTTGGTACTGCGATAACTTTGCGAATCGTCTTACCTTCAATTTGTGTTTTTATAGTATCCTGCTCAAGAGCAAAAGCTTCTAACGCCTCTTTATCAGTATCTTTTGCTACTTTCGCTTTAAGTTTTACTTTTCCGTTTACCTGAATGACAATTTCTACTTCGTTATCAACAAGTTTACTTTCATCATATGTTGGCCACGCTTCATACGTAATTGTTCCATCGTGTCCTAAAATTGACCAGATTTCTTCTGTAATATGCGGCGCAATTGGAGATAATAACTTCACAAATCCTTCAACGTACGTTCGACTTACAACATCTTGTTTATAAACTTCATTGATAAATACCATCATTTGAGAGATTGCGGTATTAAATCCTAAAGTATTATAATCATCTGTTACTTTCTTCACTGTCTGATGATAAACTTTTTCTAATGCTGGTGTTGCAGCATCTACAACTTTAACAGCTAATGTACCCTCTTCGGTAATAAATGCACGATATACACGGTCTAAGAATCGACGTGCACCATCTAATCCATTTGTGCTCCAGGCAATCGATGCATCCAGTGGTCCCATAAACATTTCGTAAAGTCTTAAAGTGTCTGCGCCGTGACTTTCAACAACATCATCTGGGTTTACGACGTTACCTTTTGATTTACTCATTTTTTCGTTACCTTCACCTAGAATCATCCCTTGGTTGAATAACTTCTGGAATGGTTCTTTCGTTGGTACAACGCCTAAGTCATATAACACTTTATGCCAGAAGCGCGCATATAATAAGTGAAGTACAGCATGCTCTGCCCCACCAATATATAAATCAACTGGTAACCAGTATTTTAATTTTTCAGGATCAGCTAACGCTTCACTGTTATGTGGGTCGATATAACGTAAGTAGTACCAGCAAGATCCTGCCCACTGCGGCATCGTATTCGTTTCGCGTCGACCTTTCATACCTGTAACAGGGTCTACCACATTAATAAATTCATCAATATTTGCAAGTGGAGATTCCCCTGTACCTGACGGCATAATCTTATCCGTCTTCGGTAACATTAACGGTAATTCTTCTTCAGGTACTGTCGTCATTGAACCGTCTTCCCAGATAATTACTGGAATCGGCTCACCCCAGTAACGTTGACGTGAGAATAACCAATCACGTAATTTATAAGAAACTTTCTTCTCACCGATTTGTTTCGCTTCAAGCATTTCGATTGCACGCGCAATACCATCTTCTTTGTTTAAGCCGTCTAGTTCACCAGAATTAATATGAACGCCATCACCAGTGAATGCTTCTTTGTCGATATCTCCACCTTCAAGTACCGGTTTAATTGTAAGACCGAATTGTTTCGCAAATTCATAGTCACGTTCATCATGTGCCGGTACTGCCATAATCGCACCTGTTCCGTAAGATGCTAATACATAATCAGAAATCCAGATTGGCATTTGTTCATTCGTAAATGGATTAATCGCATAGCTTCCTGTAAATACACCAGTCTTATCTTTCGCTAAGTCTGTACGTTCTAAATCCGATTTACGACTTGCCTGTTCCTGATAAGCTTGAATCGCCACGCGTTGGTCGTCTGTAGTGATTGATGCTACAAGTGCATGTTCAGGTGATAATACTGCATAAGTTGCACCATAAATAGTGTCAGGACGTGTCGTAAACACTTTAAATGACGCATCTTTCCCATCAACTTTAAACTCAACTTCAGCACCTTCAGATTTTCCGATCCAGTTACGCTGCATATCTTTTAATGATTCCGGCCAATCCAGCTCATCTAAATCCTCTAGCAGTCGATCTGCGTATTCAGTAATTTTAAGTACCCATTGACGCATCGGTTTACGGATTACTGGATGTCCACCACGCTCTGATACACCATCGATTACTTCCTCATTTGAAAGTACAGTACCGAGTGCAGGACACCAGTTAACTGCAACTTCATCGACATAAGCTAATCCTTTATTGTACAGCTGGATAAAGATCCATTGCGTCCATTTATAATACTCAGGATCTGTCGTATTTACTTCGCGATCCCAGTCATAACTGAAACCAAGTTCCTGAATTTGTCGTTTAAATGTTTCGATATTTTTCTTTGTGAATTCAGCAGGATCATTACCTGTATCAATCGCATATTGTTCAGCAGGTAAGCCAAATGCATCCCACCCCATCGGATGTAATACGTTATAACCTTGCATGCGTTTAAATCTAGAGACGATATCAGTAGCCGTATATCCTTCTGGATGACCAACGTGTAATCCAGCACCAGATGGATAGGGGAACATATCTAAAGCGAAGAATTTTGGTTGTTCCATGTCTTCTCCAGTTTTAAAAGTTTTATTATCTAACCAATATTTCTGCCATTTCTTTTCAATACTTTGATGATTATAGCTCATAACTTTTCCTCCTTTAATATATAAAAAGACAGCCATCCCTAAAATAAGGGACGACTGTCATATATGACAACCGCGGTACCACCCGCAATTCACTTTAATAAGTGCAGCTTTTGTTATTTATTTCAACACTAGCAAGTTCACAAGTTTCAAATACCAGTTCGCAGCACCCACTGGCTTTCTTTAAAATGATTGCTTGTTACTACTCTAGATACATTTACTATAAAGGAGCTTTAAATCTTTTTCAAGTCTTTTTACTAAAATTAAATACATCTCAATCAATTAATTTGAATTATGCAAATATTTTAAATTTTTAGTGTAAAATTAAAACCTTATCGATTATGTTGTCTGTTTTATATTTTTATCAAATATTGACAAAAATATAAATCCGATTAAGACAAAACCGATCATCGTATAGAACATCGTATGCATATTGTAAAGGTCAACGATAACGCCACCTAAAACTGGTCCTATCGCTCTACCTAATGTTGCAGTTGAATTAACAATACCCTGATAGACACCAGTTCTCCCCTGAGGTGCCAGTTCATTGGCAATGGTCGGAACTGCTGGCCAGACAAACATTTCACCGATCGTCAATATAACCATCCCAACAATAAACATTGAAAAATCCTGTGCAAAACTCGTTACAATATATGAAATAATAAAAATAATCAAACCTGTTGCTATCTGCATTTTTATCTTTTCACTCATAAAATTAATCACCGGTTTAATCAGTGGTTGTCCAACAATGATTAATACGCCATTGATGGCCCATAATAAACTGTATTGTTTAAGCGATATGCCAAGGTCTTGCGTATAACTTGAAATCGTTGACTGCCACTGTACATAACCAATCCAGCATACACAATAGGTAACACAAATGAGTATGAGTGCTGTAAAGCGATCCTTATCTTTAATATTGCCGACATCTTTCATTACATTCCCACCACTATGGACTACACCAGCTGTTCGGTAGCCAAAGAATGCGATAAAGAAAAATACGACATAGAGCAATAGATTTAGCATGAATATATAATCAAAGCTCATTTCAGCGATAAAACCACCAAGTGCTGCCCCTAATGCCACTCCTATATTTTGGGATAAATAGATGGCATTAAATGTTTTACGTCCCCCTTGTGGCCAAGCTGTACCTGCCATCGCATAGATAGAAGGAAAAACTATACCAGATCCAAACCCTAAAATGATGAGCCACACAGCATACCATGGCCATCCATGTAAGAATAAAATACCGATTAAACTAAGCATTGAAATAACGATACCAATCAGTATCGAACGGTAGCCACCGTATTTATCGAACATCGTCCCACCTAACAAGTTGCCAAGCACAGAAGCACCAGAATTAAACATTAATACTAATCCTGCTAAACTTAAACTTTTCCCTAGTTCATTATGTAAATAGATGGTATTAAGCGGCCATACTAAACTTGCACCTGTAACATTTACTGCCATTCCGATGACAAGAAGCCAAACGAGTTTTGGCATTTTCATTGCATTTACCTCACTTTCTTAAAATTTATTTTTTCCGATTTCCTCTATTATATGTTAAAATCCATATGTTAAGAAAGAGGGAGACATAATGACACAATTTAAATATGCACTAGATTCAAAACTTTATCATACATGGAACTATCATTTAAGACAAAAATTCGGTACAAAGATATTCAAAGTCGCTTTAGAAGGTGGATTCGATTGCCCCAACCGTGACGGTACTGTAGCGTTTGGCGGTTGTACGTTCTGTTCTGCTGCGGGAAGCGGTGATTTTGCAGGTGATCGTGTAGATCCTATCCCTGTCCAATTTGAAAAAATAAAAAATAAAATGCATGAAAAATGGCATGACGGTAAGTATATCGCCTACTTTCAGGCTTATACAAATACACATGCTCCACTCGAAGTACTAAAGGAAAAATACGAAGCCGCACTAGCGCAACCTGGTGTAGTCGGATTATCTATTGCAACACGTCCTGACTGTCTACCGGATGACGTCGTTGAATATTTAGCAGAATTAAATAAAAGAACATACCTCTGGGTTGAACTTGGACTACAAACCGTTCACGAAAAAACTTCTAACATCATCAATCGTGCACATGATATGCAGTGCTATTATGACGGTGTTGCGAAACTGCGTAAACATAATATCAATATTTGTACACATATTATTAATGGATTACCGTTAGAAGATTATGACATGATGATGGAAACTGCGCGAACTGTTGCACAAATGGATGTACAAGGCATTAAGATTCATTTACTTCATCTATTAAAAGGCACACCAATGGTTAAACAATACGAAAAAGGCATGGTCGAATTTATGAGTCAGGAAGATTATGTGAAACTTGTTGCCGATCAGTTAGAAGTTTTACCGGAAGAGATGATCATACATCGTATCACAGGTGACGGACCTATTGACTTAATGATTGGACCGATGTGGAGTGTCAATAAATGGGAAGTATTAAACGGGATTGATGCGGAACTCAAAAATCGAAATAGTTATCAAGGTAAATTTTATAAGAAGGAAACAGTATAAATGAAAGCTTTAGGTATACTCCCTTATGCACGTGCACTTATAACAAATTATATTGAACCGGACGATATCGTTATCGATGCTACGTGCGGCAATGGAAACGATACTTTATATTTAGCCCAACTTTTGAATAATACAGGTCATATACACGCATTCGATATTCAGACGCAGGCAATTAACAATGCTAAAGAAAAAACTAAGGGTTACCATAATATCAGCTATCATCAGACAGGTCATGAAAATGTGCTGGATGTGTTAAACCAAACTGTAAAACTTGCTATTTTTAATCTTGGTTATTTACCGAAAGGTGATAAGAGCATTGTAACGATACCAAAGACAACTATTCAGGCCATCGACAATATATTTTCAATACTTGAAGTTGGAGGCATCATCATACTCGTCATCTATCCTGGACATCCTGAAGGACAGGTTGAAAAAGATGCAGTACTTGACTATCTTAAACAAATAGATCAGAACAAGGCGCATATCTTTAAATATGAATTCATTAACCAGAAGAATAATCCACCATTTGTCGTAGGGATTGAAAAAAGATAAAAAAAAAGCAAGTGTTTGTCATTAGACATCCACTTGCTTTTTCTATAATCCACAAATCTCTAATATCGAATCAAATTGTTGCTTTAACTTTTCTTTCTTACCTTTCAGGTTAGAACAAGCTGCATCTACTATCTTTTCTTTTTCAGGTAGACGATCCTCATTGTAATATATCATAACAGTACGCTCATCATCTGCCGGACGAACTTTCTTAATCCAGCCATTCGCTACTAGATTATTGTAGAAACGCGTTCTTTTATATGGCTTAATATCTAAATATTTGTCTAATTCTTTCATCGGCATTGGTCCCTTGTCCCAAAGTGCCACCATTACGATATATTCTTCTTTCGTTAAGTTAAATTCTGAAGATATCATTTCGAAAATTTCATCTATTTCTTTCTGTAAGTCATTTAACAGAACCATATCACTTACTTCATGTTTATCTTTTGACATTCATTTTCACCCTCTAAATTTGCAATATCTTATTATATACCCACTTCCTCTGTAATCAATCCAATATAATTCATTCTATTGTTCATAAATGATTCGATATAGTATAAAACATTGTCTTTTTCAGGCTCATTGTGAAGTTCATGAAATAGCGTACGCCAGTTTTTAATATAAATTTCAGAAGACTTAATTTCCTGTGAAAATAATTTAATCTGTTCGATATCTGCAATTTGGTCTTGTTCTGAATACATAATTAGTACGGGAATATCATTGATTTTGTGAATATTCTCCATCGTCTCCTTCATGCTTTCAATAATTGACTTATACCAATTAAAACTAACTTTTTGGAGCATCAAAGGATCGCTTTTCATTTCAGCAATAATTTCTTTATCACGCGAGAAATCTTCTAAAGGAATATTCATATCAAACTTCGCATCCTTTGAAATAGAACTTAAACTTGATGCGAGGAAATTTTTACGTGTAGTGACTGTGTTCTGGAACCCAAATAAAGGTGAAATCAGCATCACACCTTCTAATTTTATATTTACCTTTTCAAGTAAATTGACAGCGATTAAGCCACCTAGTCCAACACCTAGTAAAAATACCGGAAGATGATATTCTTCTGCAACTTCAATCCATTCTAATACTTTCTCTCGATATTCATCGAAATTTTCGATATGACCTCTATTTACACGAGAAGTTTGTCCTTGTCCCGGTAAATCTCCCATAATCACATGATAACCATCACGTCTTAAATGTGTAATAAACCATGCATATCTACCATGATGCTCTAATATATTATGTACAATTACAACTATCCCTTTTGGTGCCTTTTCAGTTTCCCATTTCCACATAATGATACTCCTTTAATAATTTCTTTATCCGCCTTTTTAATGATATTATTATTATATCAAAACTTAAGAAAGGTGGTTACAATATGTTATATGAATATGATGGCAAGTATCCTGAAATTGATGATAGTGCCTTTATCGCACCGAATGCAGTGATAACTGGTGATGTAAAAATCGCAAAGGATGCTTCAATCTGGTACGGTACAGTAATCCGAGGAGATGTCAGTCCAGTTGTTATCGGAGAACATTCAAATGTCCAGGATCTATGCTGCCTCCATCAATCACCGGATGCACCACTTATCATTGAAGAGAATGTAACGGTTGGACATCGCGTCACACTTCATTCAAGTATTATTCGTAAAGGCGCACTCGTAGGAATGGATTCTACAGTTCTTGATGGTGCCGAAATTGGTGAAGGTGCATTTTTAGGAGCAGGATCTTTGCTTACACAAGGTAAAAAGATTCCACCAGGTATGCTCGCTATGGGCAGACCAGCTAAAGTAGTAAGAGCTTTAACGGAAGAAGATAAACAAGATATGGCACGCATCCAGCAGGAGTATGCTGATAAAGCAAAAGTATATAAAGCGATGCATGAAACGCATAAACAATAAAAAGGTGAAGCCGAATCGGCTTCACCTTTTTTAAAATAATTATGCAATTCCAAATTTCTTATGCATGAATGGTAATCGAGCGATAATATAGCTGAATACGAACTCATAGAACATTGAGAAGAAATTAGCAAAGAAATATGTGAATGTATGACTTATTACCGCACCTATACCTTCAGCAGCAAAAGCAAAGTTTGCATCAATAGCACTATCCACTAAGTTTAATAAAATAATTACAATTCCCATTAACCACGCTTTTTTCGTTACCATTGCAACAATTACAGCGATAATTGTAATAACAATCGGTTCAAAAACAAATAATTGGAAAAACGGATCTAAACCACCGAAAATATAATACGCCATATCTTTAAACATATAGACACCTCTTCATTGATATACTTTATAATTCACCTTTTATTCTAACATTGAAAAGGAATAATCAATATTAAGATTATTTAAAGATTACTCAGTTACATTTACAAAGAATTTACAAATGACTAGTGACGTTGATTTAGAACCATGTGATCACTTCGTCAACAGATTTTCTTGCTTTTTCGTGTCGCGGGTCCAACTTACGATAACCAAACGAAACCATTACGGAAATTCCTTCTTTCTGACGATCGATGATTCCCGCTTCTTCTAAAATAGCATTCACCTTACGATAATCGAACCCTTCTATCGGACATGAATCAATACCAATTTGTGCAGCAGCAGTCATCATATTCCCAAGCGCAATATACGACTGTTTACTTGACCAGTCAAATAGAGTACGCTCTGAATCTACCACTTCGATATGTTCTGTCTGAAATTCTTCATAGATTGAGAGCATACGCTTTAATTTATCTTCATCTGGTTGACGTCGCTTAAAATGCTCAATAAAATACTCTGAATCATAACGTACATCCTTACGCGCTAAGATTAATACGAAATGACTTGCAGTCGCCAGTTGTTTCTTTGCACCCCAGGCTACATCGCTAATCTTATTCTTTATTTCTTCATTCTCCAATACAACAAATCTCCACGGCTCTAATCCCACTGAAGATGGACTAAGTCTTGCCACTTCCAGAATAAAATCCATATCCTCTTTAGGAATCTTCTCTTCATTATATTCTCTTGCAGCATGTCTAAAGTGATGTGCTTTTAGTATTTCTTCCTTGATTATTGATTTATCCATCATTGTCACCTCTTACATTATATATACAACGCCTATATGAAAAATCAAAATAAAAAGACTCAACTGAGTCTTTTAAATTATTGCTTTTGTGTTACTGCAAAGTAGTTACCTTCAAAATCTGAGAAGTTGAATACTTTACCTGTCGGCATCTCAACAAGCTCACCGACTGTTACATCCATTGACTTCATTCGATTATATAATGCTTCTAAATCATCTACTTCAAACATTAATGATGGTGGATCAAGTGTTACTCCAGGACTATATTTTTCGATAAATGCTCTATCAAATAACACAATCGTCGTTTCACTTTCTTTCGTCGCACCAATTTCATAAGATTTATATTCTTCCATTAGCGCTGACTCATTAATGATTTCAAATTGCATCACTTCAGTCCAGAACTTAACCGCCTGCGACTGATCTTTAACATAAAGCATCACACTTTGTAATTTCATCTGTTTCTCCCCTTTTTTATCCATTATATATGAAACATAAAAAACTCTCCCTAATAAATATAAGAGAGAATAAAAATTTATTGTTGTGTTTCAATCTGAAGTTTCTTCCAGTAGTAGTAACCGTAGACACTGTTAATCAGGAATCCAACCCACATCACAACCATTGTAACACCTGTTGCATCGATTGCACCTGTATGCATCATTTTTCTCACCCAAAGTGTAATAGATACGATATTTACAACAATCCAGAAGAACCATTGCTCTTTAAATCGAAGTGACATCAATACTTGACCTGTTAAGTTTAAACTGACATTTAACGCATCAAGAAATGGTTGACCTGACTTAATACTTTCAAGATATTTAGCAAATGCGAAGTAAAAAGCTCCGCCAAGTAATAAAGTAATGACCCATTGTAAAGCAGTTAAACCTTTCGTATCAACTTCCTGAACTTCTACTTTAGGTGTGCTTAACGTGTGCATATTACGAATCCATGCATATAAACCGATAAACTGGAATACACCAAATACAACCTGTAAGTAAACTTCACCCATTAAATTTGCCTGATAACTGATCCAGCCATATGTGATGACCTGAATTAAACCGTATAGGAATGTACTTAAACGACCTTTCGCACTCATGATCACACATAGGATACCAGAAATACTTGCTATGACGTTAATCCAGTCAATTTCCTTCGTTTTGATAAAGAAATATACAAGAATAGCCACTTGAGCTAATAGAAATAACCCAAAGAACATTTTTTCATATTTCGTAAATCCTCTAAAGTCTTTAATTAAAAACATATCCCATCTCCTTAGTTATCTTTTCCATCTGCTAAAATTTCATCTACAAGACGATGTGCTTCTTCATATTTTTCCTGGAAGCTGTCCCCTTTAAGCACAACCATCTTATCTTCCAGTCCTTGATATTTTATTTCATCTAAGAACATCTGATGCATATCAAGACGTGCTTTCTGATCCGCCATACTCATATCACGGAAACCATCATCGACGTACTGCGTCGTAGGAGGTAATACGATGATCAATGCCCATGTCTGTAAAGAAATATAATAATCGAAGACCGGTGCAATTTTTTCGTAATCTTCTGGTAGTGCATATAATTTCGTATAAAGTTTTGTTGTCATCACGTCTGTATCTGCAAAGAATACTTTACGTGTACCTGGCGAATGAATATGCTTACGATTCAGTTCAAACTGACCGATTCCAATTGCATGTAAGTCTTTAATATCAAGTTCATCATCACGCACCTGACGTGTCGTCTGATATTCTCTTGAATATTCTAATGAATACGAAGTAGAATAACGACGTGCTAAATCTCGTACGAGTGTTGTTTTACCCGTGCTTGCCGTTCCGATAATCAATATATTCTGTACAAAGAAACGTCTGAATGGGCGCGTTACAAAATCCCAGTTTAATATCGGATTCTCACGAATAGAAGTTCCGCTTATACCAGTGATACGACGATCCACTTTCGTAATCTGAACGTCGCTTGATTTGAATACACCTTTAAAATACTCATCAAGCGGCTGAATATATTCTTCTTCACCAACATAAAATGTTACAGATTCCATCGCATAGTCATTTTCTTTTGCTGCTGTTTCAATCTTTTCCTGAAGTAAAGCAAGCCATGGACCCCAACCGTCAGGATAACGTGGAATATTCGTTTCATCCAATGTTAAAACAGTAACATTCGTGTCATCCTTTAATAATTCACGCATTGCTTTCACACGGTTTGTTAAACTCATACCTGCTAAATCACCACGATCACCATCATATCCAGAAACAATTACTAACGCATGCGCATTTTCACGTTTCGCTCTAATAATCTGTTCCAGATGTCCAACATGACACGGTGCGAACGTACCAAAATAAATTCCTAAATCTCTCATCTGTCTTACCCCTTTTATGTAAATTAATATCATTATAGCAATTATACGATAATTATCTATCTTATTATTATTTACAATTTCTATATCAACACTTTACATATAATTCATTGCTTCTTCACATTCAAAGTTTAAACTGAAATATGAAGGAGGCGCGTTATGAAATTTATAAAAAAATTAATTATCGTTTTAGCTATCTTTTTAGCTTTACCCCATTTTATAGAAATTAGTAACGAACCTATCGAAAAAACATTCGTCGCAGATATGAAGAAAGCTCAGTCAAATGACTAAGCTTTTTCTTTGTTTTAAAAGTGAATTTTTTGTGAATTTAGTGTTAAATGATACTTAATTTTTTATGATTATTTAAATTTTCCTTTGACCTTTAAAAGCGTTTTCATTATGATTATTCTATTAGGGGATTGTAATCAGATGATTACTATAATTAAGGAGGAACAATAGATGGGATTATCAAGAGATTTTTTTATTGCTTTAAGTGAGAACGCAACTTTAAATGAAGCCGCTAAGAAGTATGGTTTAGCATTAGGTGCTAACAAAGTTGTTGCTGGAACTGATGTTGAAACAACAATCGAATCAATTCGTGCATTAAATGCACAAAACATTTCTGCAACTGTTGATAATTTAGGTGAATTTGTTTTCTCTAAAGAAGAAGCAACAGCAGCAAAGAACAATATATTAACGATGATCCAGGCATTATATGATGCTGGTGTAGATGCACATATGTCTATCAAGTTAACACAAATCGGTTTAGATGTAGATCCGGAATTCTGTTACGAAAATGTACGTGAAATTCTTTTAAAAGCACATGAGTGTGGTAACATGCACATCAACATGGATACTGAAGACTACAATCATACAGTTCAAACTTTTGAAATGTTAGATCGATTAAAAGGTGAATTTAAGAATGTTGGTACAGTAATTCAAGCTTACTTATTCCGTGCAACTGAAGAAATCGAGAAATATAAAGATGTACGTTTACGTTTAGTTAAAGGTGCTTATAAAGAAGATGCATCTGTTGCTTACCAATCTAAAGAAGATATCGATGCAAACTACATTAAAATTATCGAACAACGTTTATTAAACGCTAAAGCAATGACTTCAATTGCAACACACGATCATAATATTATCGATCACGTGAAGAAGTTTATCGCGCAACATAACTTAAATAAAGACTTAATCGAATTCCAGATGTTATATGGATTCCGTTCTGAGTTACAAGTTGAAATCGCAAACTCTGGTTACAACTTCTGTACGTATGTTCCTTACGGTGAAGACTGGTACGGTTACTTTATGAGACGTTTAGCAGAACGTCCACAAAACTTACAATTAGTTTATAAATCAATCGTTACACCTGAAGTAGAGCGTGGTGCGATTGTTGCTGGATCTGCATTAGCCGGACTTGTAGTATTAAGAAAATTATTTAAGAAATAATCGTTTGAAGACCGTGAACAAGATAGTGTTCACGGTCTTTTTTTGTTTTTGAGATTATGAAATTGGGAGTTCGCCAATTTCGGGTGTGATTTCGAGCGTGAAATTGGGAGTTCGCCAATTTCGGATGAGATTTCAGGCATGAAATTGGGGGATCACCAATTTCGCAACAGATTTCGCCCACCAAATTGGGGTTTCACCAATTTCGCAACAGATTTCGCCCACCAAATTGGGGTTTCACCAATTTCACACTAGATAGATTCAACCATCTTATTAAGATTTGCCATTTCTATAGCACCGATTGCCGCTTCTCCACCTTTATTGCCTGCTTTCGTACCTGCTCTTTCAATCGCCTGTTCGATTGTTTCAGTTGTAACTACACCAAATATTACTGGTATTCCATATTCTCCAGCTTTAGCAATCCCTTTTGCTGCTTCATTACATACGTAATCATAGTGTGTTGTCGCACCTCGTATCACACATCCTAAAGTAATGATTGCATCGTATTTTTTCTTTTGTGCGAGTTTACTCGCGATAAACGGTAATTCAAACGCGCCTGGTACTAAGAAAGTGTCAATATTCT
Source organism: Macrococcoides goetzii (assembly GCF_002742385.2). Classification (GTDB taxonomy): domain Bacteria; phylum Bacillota; class Bacilli; order Staphylococcales; family Staphylococcaceae; genus Macrococcoides; species Macrococcoides goetzii. The sequence continues at coordinate 48,177 of NZ_MJBI02000001.1, read as the reverse complement.
CACTATCAACACCATGTCTTTCTAAAGTGTCAACCGCACCTTCTGTTAAACGGTCTGTTATAAAATGATTAAATCTTGATGTAACAATCGCAATCTTCAAGCCTTGTCCTGTTAATTGTGCACTATAGTTCATATTAATTTCTCCTCCAGTAAATGTCCTAATTTTTCTTTTTTCGTTTCTAAATAGTGTTTATTTATCGCATTGCTTTGAAATTGATGTGGAATTCTTGTTTCAACTTCTATGCCATATTTGATTAATCCGTTAATCTTTCTTGGATTATTTGACATCAGATTTACTTTACCTACACCTAAATCTTTTAATATTGAAGCAGCTACGGCATAATCACGCATATCACTATCAAATCCTAATGCATGGTTTGCTTCGACTGTATCAAGTCCTTGTTCAATCTTTTCGTATGCTTTAAGTTTATTGATCAGTCCGATACCTCGACCTTCTTGTCGTAAATAGATTAAAATACCGCCATTTTCTTCAACATGTTGCATGCCTTTTTCTAGTTGTATCCCGCAGTCACATCGCTTACTGTGGAACACATCACCTGTCAGACATTCAGAATGTATTCGAATATCAGGAACACCCTTATAGTCCTTTACATATACAACGTGTTCTTTATCGCTATAGATTTCACTAAATCCATACATCGTAAATTCACCAAATTCAGTTGGCATATTTACTTTAGCTTCGCGTGTTACGAGTGGCTTTTCACGTTTTATATACTCAACTAAATCGGCAATAGTTATCATCTTTAATCGATGTTCATCTTTATATATTGCAAGATCATCTCTTCTTGCCATCGTTCCGTCATCTTTAATAATTTCACAGATAACACCTGTCTCACTTGCACCACAAAGTTTTGCTAAATCTACACATGCTTCTGTATGTCCGACACGTTCAAGGACACCGTTCGGTTTAGCAATTAACGGGAATACATGTCCCGGTTGATTGAAGTCACTCAATGTAACATTTGGGTCCGCCAATGCCTTCACTGTACAATATCTTTCAAATGCACTGATACCTGTGGTCGTTGAAACATGGTCGATACTAATGGTAAATGCAGTTTTACTTGGATCCTGATTATTATATGTCATCGGCTGTAAATTCAAGCGCTCATTTAACGCTGCAGATATTGGTGCACACACCAATCCTCGAGCATGTGTAATCATAAAATTTATCGTATCTTCAGTCATAAAATCTGTTATCGCTACAAGATCACCTTCATTTTCACGATCTTCATTGTCGACCACGATAATTGGCTTACCTGCCTTTAAATCTTCTAATGCACTTTCAATAGCATCAAACATTACATCATCATCTCCAATTTAGATAAAGAAAGACCACTTTCTTCTTGTTTACTGTTCAATATATACTTTCCTAACATATCGAATTCAATATGTACTTTATCACCTGATTTAAGTTCTGACAGCATCGTACTTCTTACCGTTTCAGGTATAATATTCAGCTCAATTGCATGATTTAATTTAAATATCGTTAATGATATACCATTAACTGCGATCGAGCCTTTCGGTATAACAAATTTACGAAATTCATCTGGAAGTCTGAGCTTTAATTGCATTGTCTTTTCCATGTGTTTTACGCTTTCTACAACGAGACTCGTATCGACATGACCGCTTACAAAGTGACCACCAAGCCTTGTTGTCGGTAATAATGCACGTTCTAAATTTACCTTTGTACCTTGCTTCATATTTCGAAACAACGTAATAGCACGCGTATCTTCTAATATATCCACATTGAAGCTCGATTGATTAAAGGCTGTGACTGTAAGACATACACCGTTCACACTGATTGAATCACCTATGTGCATGTCTTCTATAATACGATTACACTCAATCGTCATAAAGGTAGTATCTCCCTGTTTATTCAGTTGTGCTATGACACCAACTTCTTCAATGATGCCTGTAAACATCAACATCATCCTTTCTGTAAATCAGTAATACATCCTGGTCGAAAGTCTTAACAGAGACAAGAGAAAGGTCAGTAATTTCTGACATTTGTGAAGGTTGATCAGTTGTTAAAAACTGATGTTTTGAGGATCCACCTAAAATTTTCGGGGCAATATACTGGTGTATTTCATCAAAAGTTCTGGCAGTTACAAACGAACGAATCGTCTGCATACCGCCTTCTATAATTATGCGGTTAATTTTATGTAAATATAATGATTCTAAAATGGTTTCAGGATGTAGATCAGTGAGTACAATTACCGTAACACCATCAATCGACTGTTCAGTTGTCGTCACAACGATTAATCGTGACTTATCATAATCGTTATCATCTTTATCATTCAACTCGAATAATCCTTTAGAAATAACAACTTTCCTGATCCATTTATCTTTATAGTTTCTACTATCCAGTGTTGGCTGGTCATGTTTGTATGTATTGTAGCCTACAAGTATGGCATCATTGGCATAACGCACACGGTGTGCATGATTTCTTGATGCGTCATTAGTAATCCACTGACTAACATCCCTATCATCTGCGGTCTTACCATCAAGCGTTACACCCATCTTTAATATCGTATAAGGTGATTTGTGCAGCTTCGCTTTAAAAAATGGCTGATAATAGTCGTAAATTTCACTTATATATTCTTGTTCTACAACGATGCCGTGTGCTTTCATATCATCGATACCAGAATGCAGTGATTCATCACGCACTGCAAAGACAACGCGTTTAATACCACTATCAATAATCTTTTGTGTACATGGCGGTGTCTTACCAAAATGACTACACGGTTCAAGTGTACAATAAAGCGTAGCACCGTTTGCATGTTCACCAGCCATATTGAGTGCATTCACTTCTGCGTGTGCTTCACCTTCCGTAAGATGTGCACCAATACCTACAATTCTATTATCTTTTACAACAATACAACCTACAGCAGGATTACTGCCTGTTTGACCATCTGTCCATTTTACAAGTTCAAATGCTTTATCTAAATACAAGTTATTATTCATCTCCTATAAAAAAATGCCCAAATCAAAGGATTTGGGCATGTGTATTTTAGGTTCAATAAATAAGACCATGATAATAGTATTCGTAGAATTTATGCATCAACAAATAAACCATCAAAATGGCACCTTATTCTTTCTCCCATCCAGACTATACTGTCGGTTTCTGAGTTTCACAGAATCAGCATCAAATATATATTATCAGCTCACGGACTATCACCGCCGGTTGGGAATTTCACCCTGCCCCGAAAGAATAGTTATTAACTTGTCTGTCAATTAAGACAATTTCATCATAGCGAAGATTGTATGAAAAATCAATGCAAATAATTTATTTCATCAAAAAATAATGCACTCTATCAATTGATAGAGTGCTCTGAAATTATAATTTAAATTGGTTATTAACAATCACTTTACCGTTATGGATTACTTTTTCTGCATGATTCACACCATAATGATAAGGAATATATTCATGATTCTTTGCATGCCAGATGACCAGATTCGCTGCATCACCAGCATCGATCGTCCCTGCGTCAATACCGATTGCTTTCGCTGCGTTAATCGTTACTGCATTCCAGATTTCTTTTGGTGATAACTTCAACTTAAGTCCTGCTATACTCATTACCATCTGCAAATTACTTGTAACACAGCTTCCCGGATTATAATCTGTTGCGATTGCAATTGCACCATTGTTGTCTAACATGCCGCGAGCATCTGCATATTCTTCTTTATTTAAATAGAAAGTCGTTCCTGGTAATAATACAGCTACTGTATCACTATCATTTAACATCTGCTTACCTTTTTCGCTTGCTGCAACAAGGTGATCAGCACTAATTGCTTCTTCTTCTATCGCTAACTCTAAGCCACCTAACGGGTCGATTTCATCTGCATGAATCTTAACTGGTAAACCAGCCGCTTTTGCTGCCTGCATATATTTACGAGACTGCTCTATTGTAAATACACCTGTCTCACAGAAAATATCTGCAAAATCTGCTATATCCTTAACTTCCTGTAAATCTTTAATACATTCATCAATAAATGTTTCACTATCTTTATCTTTTGGTACAGCGTGCGGTCCAAGATATGTGTGTTTCATATTGATGCCGTATTTCTCCTGAAGACGTTTAGATACACGCAGTTGCTTTAACTCATGTTCTAAAGATAAGCCATATCCACTCTTGCTTTCTACACTTAATACACCGTGATGAATCATTCGTAGTAATTCATGTTCAGCTTTCTCGAATAGTTCTTCTTCAGATGCTTCACGCGTGGCTTTCACAGTTGAATGAATACCGCCACCTTGTTCTAAAATTTCAAGATAAGAAACACCTTGACGCTTTAAACTCATCTCATGTTCACGTGAACCACCATGTACTAAATGTGTATGGGCATCAACAAGTGCAGGAGACACAGTTTTGTGCGTTCCATCGATCGTCTCTTTAGCCTCAAAGTCTTCGCTAAATTCACCAGCATATATAATCTTGCCATCTTTTATCACAACTGTACCATTTTCAATTACTTTTAGCTCAGCAAGTTCAGCACCTTTAAGCGGCTTTTCTGTCTTCTTTGGTAAGATCAGTTCACTAATATTCTGAATGATAATATCGTTCATTTTTGACATCCTTTCAAATATATATTTATATCTTAATATCTGTATTGAACTATTTTATTTTTCTAACATCGGTACATTGATACCTTTTTCTTTCGCAACATCAATCGCAATATCGTAGCCTGCATCTACGTGTCTCACTACACCCATACCTGGATCAGTTGTTAACACACGTTGTAATCGTTCTTCAGCATTCTTCGTACCATCAGCCACAACAACCATTCCTGCATGTAATGAGTAACCCATTCCTACACCACCACCATGATGGAATGAAATCCATGATCCACCTGCTGCAGTGTTAATTAAAGCGTTCAGTACTGCCCAGTCACCAACTGCATCACTACCATCTTGCATGCTTTCAGTTTCACGGTTTGGACTTGCAACACTACCTGAATCTAAATGGTCACGACCAATTACGATTGGTGCAGAAATTTCACCTGTCTCAACAAGTTTATTTAATGCTAATCCCATTTTAGCGCGTTCACCATAGCCAAGCCAAGCGATACGAGAAGGTAATCCCTGGAACGCAATCTTCTCACTAGCTAAATCTAACCAGCGCATCAATTTCTTATTATCCGGAAATAGCTTTCTCATCTCTTCATCTGCACGTTCAATATCTTTTGGGTCACCACTTAATGCTGCGAAACGGAAAGGTCCTTTACCTTCACAGAATAGCGGTCGAATATAAGCAGGCACGAATCCAGGGAAGCTGAATGCATCTTTAACCCCTTCATCAAAAGCAACTTGTCGAATATTGTTTCCATAATCGAATGCGACAGCACCACGCTTTTTATATTCAAGCATGTATTCTACGTGTTTTGCCATCGATTGCTTCGCTAAACGTACAACTTCTTCAGGATTTGTCTTACGTAACTCAATTGTTTCTTCCAGTGAATATTCAACAGGTACGTAACCATTTAACGGATCGTGTGCTGACGTTTGGTCAGTTACAATATCAACTTTGAAATCTTTTTCAAGTAATGCTTTATAGACATCAACAGCATTTCCTACTAAACCGATGGATAACGCTTCACCTTTTGCTTTTGCTTCATTCGCTAAACGAATAGCTTCATCTACGTCATGTGTCTTTACATCACAATAACGTGTTTCAATACGCTTATCGATACGTGACTCATCAACATCGATACCGATCACAACACCACCATTCATCGTTACTGCTAAAGGTTGCGCACCACCCATACCACCAAGACCTGCAGTTAAAGTGATCGTACCTTTTAAATCACCATTAAAATGCTGGTTTGCAAGTTCACCGAACGTTTCATAAGTTCCTTGCACAATACCTTGAGAACCAATATAAATCCAGCTTCCTGCAGTCATCTGACCGTACATCATTAGTCCTTTCTTATCTAGTTCATTGAAATGTTCCCAGTTTGCCCATTTAGGTACTAATACTGAGTTTGATAACAGGACACGTGGTGCCTGATCGTGCGTTTTAAACACTGCGACAGGTTTACCAGACTGTACAAGTAAAGTTTCATCTTTCTCTAAGTTGCGTAAGCTTTCAACGATTGCATCAAAACTTTCCCAGTTACGCGCTGCTTTACCGATACCACCGTAGACAACTAAATTCTCTGGATGTTCTGCTACCTCTGGATCTAAATTATTATATAACATACGAAGAACAGCTTCCTGCTCCCATCCTTTACACTCAATCTCTAAACCTTTCTTTGCTCTAATATTTCTCATCTTTAAATCCTCCTATTATATTAAAAAATAAATAATGCAAATGGAATTGTTATTAATAATGTTAATACGACTCTTTCAAACCAGATTACTACCAGTTTCCAAATTGGAATCTTAATATCAGTAGAAACGATAACTGGTACTACACTTGAGAAGAAAATAATTGCCGAAATACTCATAACACCTGTCGTAAATCTCGTTATCAAATCTGCATCCTGAGATATTGCTGCCGGTAATAACATTTCAATAATTGAAAGTGTAGAAGCTTCAGCAAGAACAGGTACGTCAATACCAGGGAATAATGATAATATCGGATAGAATATTAATGATGCATATTTAATAATTGGTGTATACTTCGCTACGAGTAAACCCAGAAGTCCAATCGACATGATTGAAGGCATAATCGCCATCGTCATGACCACACCATCTTTAATGTTAATAATGATGTTTTGTAGTAATGTATTCGCATGCTTTATGGCCTCTTTTGCTTCTAAATATGCTTCTTTCAATAAAGGCATCTCTTTACTTATCTCCTCTTTATAAGGAATATCATTATATGTTTTATTCGACTCAAATTTAATCGGCGGAATATGTACAGTGATCGCAGTCACTATAAAAGTGATAACCAATGTACTCCAGAAAAATAAATTCCAGTGGTCCATTATTCCTAATGTTTTTGCAACGATAATCATGAAAGTTGCAGATACAGTTGAGAACCCGGTTGCGATGATAACAGCTTCTTTATGTGTATAATGTCCTTCTTTATATACTTTATTAGTAATCATCAATCCGATTGAATAACTACCAACAAATGAAGCTACAGCATCAACAGCTGATTTACCCGGAGTATTAAATAGAGGTCTCATAAACTTTCTACAAAGTACACCGATAAATTCAAGTAATCCATAACCAACAAGTAAAGAGAGAAATACCGATCCTATCGGAATCAATAAACTTAACGGTATCGCTAATTTTTCAAATAAAAATGGTCCTAAATCAGGTAGTAAAACAAATTCTGGACCCACTTTAAATACAACCATGAAACCAACGATTACACCTAAAATCTTAAATATTGTAAATGACAGATCAGTTAAGCTCTTATTCCAGCTCCCTTTAATAAACGGATAAATCGCTCCAATCGTAATTAAAAGCAATACATAATAAGGTAGAACAGGTGCTAAACTCACCTTTAGCCAATTCACGATATGATCGATAATAATCGTATTATTTTCCCCAATCGTGATTGGAATAAAGAAACATATAATGCCTATGATGCTATAAACATAAAACCTCCACATCTACATCCCCCTCATTTTCTGAATATTCTATCTACATTTTCATTATAATTTGGTATCATATAGATATCTAATATTAATAAACTAATAATTAATAGCTTAAATCTATAAATAAGAGGAGATTATATGAAAATCCTGCATTTTGAATATTTTATCGCCGTTGTAGAACACAATAGTTTCACGCGTGCTGCAGAATATCTTCACATCGCTCAACCATCGTTAACAACAGCAATTAAAAAATTAGAACAAGAATTAGGATATGCACTTCTTACACGTTCGACAAAAGCAATCAAAATTACTGAAAAAGGCATATTGTTCTATCAGTATTCAAAAGAAATTGTCAAAGCTTATCACCATACTGTTGAAAAGATGTATGATTTGAACGAGAGTGATTTCCCTAAAATAAAGATCGCTATATTGGAGTCAACAAATCGATGGGTATCACAAGTCGTCAAAAATCACGCAAATCAATTTGAATCACAGCGATATCAAATTAAAGAAATTCTTTCGGTCAGAGATTCTTTAAAAACATTGATGAACTATGATGTGGATATTGCAATTACAAATGAGTTGATCAATGATGAAGCGATTGAATCCCTACCTCTATACACTGAAGAATATATTATTTTAGGAAATCAAAAAGATTTGGCGGATAAAGTAGTTACATTAGACCAACTACCGTTAATATTACCGAATGAATCATTTCAAGTTAGACAACATTTAAACGATTATTTTAATCGTCATGCAATTAGACCAAATATTGTCATGGAAGTCGACCGTTTCGATACTGCTTCTAATTTTGTGCATGACGGTTTAGGATATGCAGTTGTTCCTAAAATATATTATCAATCCTTTAATGCAAATCAACTCACTGCGCATAAAATTGAGCCAACAATTAATCGTACGATTTACATCAACTATCACAAAAAAAGAAAGCACTCATCCAGAGTACTTTCTTTAATTGATAGGTTTATTCAATATTGGAATTTCGATGCAGCATACGAAACATAATATGACCGACCATTTTAGCAGTACGTCCGTCAATATCATATTTCGGATTCATTTCAGCGATACTGATATGTTGCGTTTTATCATACTTCAATACTTCTAAAATTAATCGTAAAACCTGCTTTGGACTTAATCCAAAGCTACAAGGAGCACTAACGCCTGGTGCATATGCGCTATCAATAACATCGAGACATAACGTAAGCATAATGACATCATATTTATCAATAAATGATGCGATGCGTTCGTTAGTACTGTCCTGATCAATATGTTCAGCGAGCACATATTCAACACCACGATCATTAGCAATATTAAACAGATGCTGCGTATTTCCTGCTTGCTGAATGCCAAGTACGAGATAACCTGCTTCAGGATCTTCATCTATAATCTGCTTAAACCCTGTGCCACTTGTTGCATGTTTTGCATCACGTAAATCGAAATGCGCATCAATATTAATTACACCAATGGATTGATGTGGATAAATCTGTCTTAATCCTTTGTAATGCGCATATGAAATATCATGACCTCCACCTAATAACAAATGAAACTTCGCAAGTGAATGGCTTTTCTTAATCATATGCGCATATTCAGTTTGCACGTTTTCAACATAGGTTTCATCAGTCGATATATTCCCAAAGTCACCAATCGTTATATCGTTCATCAAAGCCATATTGCCAAATTTTTCTCTTATTGCGTCCGGTCCCTGTTGTGCTCCCACGCGACCTTGATTTAAATACACACCTCGGTCAACAGCATATCCAAGTATGCCCACATCGTATTGAGCTGTATGTTCTTTAATCTGCTCATTTTCACGATTATCATCTATTCCTTTAAGATTAACTACATCAGTAACCTGAAAATTTCTAAAATGTTCTTTTTTTTCAGTATCATCAATTCTACCAGTCCATAATTGTTCATCGCCCTTTGTATACACCACTATTCCCCCTTCGTACGTTGTACAAAGCCTTTAACAACACGTTTCGCTTCTTCAGCAAGTTCAACGATGCCATTGTTATAAATATTGACACCACCTGATTTTTGGCCAAGTAAATAAAAATGCTCTAACTTACCTTTTGCACTTATCACTTCATTATTGACTGGTGTTACATAAAAACCACCATCTGGATGGGTAATCAACAAGTTTTGATCCACAAGATTGTCGATAAGTTGATTAGGTTCAATCGCATCTTTATAATCTTTCGCTGGTCCAGTTGCATTAATCACATAATGTACGCGAATTTCTTCATGCTTCGTATGAATTCTATATTTATTATATTTATATTCAACTGAAGTCATATCACTTAAAATTTCAATTGTATTGTTGTTAATGCCTTCAATCATCGCTTTTGCTGTAGCTTCCGGCATTGGATTTGAATAGGCAGTAATCACATCTGCATAATGAACCTTATAATATTGTTTATCTGACTTCGTCATAAATGGCCAGATTAAAGGCGCTGTTCTTGTTAATTCTAAGACGAAAGATTGAAGGTATCCGACTTCTTTAGGATTTGCTAAATCAAATGTCATCGCACGCAATGGGTTTACACGACTTACATTAAATAATTTATCCGCGTTAATGTTATGATATTCAACTTCTTTATCAAATAAAGCTTTTAATTCTGTTAAAGGCAGGAAGCCATTATGCTTTGATTTTATTTTCTCTAATTGAGATAACGTTATATATTTAAATGTTATTTCTGCCATCTCACCACGTACAGATTGTACTTTACCATCCCTACTCACAAGATAAAGCTTCGTTTTTAATTCCGGTGTAAAATAACGCACAATATCTACTGCCGATAAGCCGGAACCGATGACCGCATAATCTTTTTCCGGTTCAATCTTTATACGATTTAACGGGTATGGCCATTTGAAATAATTCGGCGTATCAATCAGTTGATACGGATCCATCGGACCGAACTGACCCGGTGATAAAAACACAGCATCGACTTCAAATGACTCATCCTGTGTTGAGACAAGATATCCGTTATCAATCTGCTCAATATTTCTTACATGATTACTGACAATCTTGACGTTTTTCTTCTTAGCAAATTTCTCGAAATGATCTGTCATATATTTACCGAATAACTGTCTTGAATAATATTGATTGTGAGATTTATTTTCATCATCTTCTTTATGAATATCTAATTGAATCGTATCATCATGCTTAGCAATCCACTTTACAAAATCATCTGGTTTATTTGGCTTCATACTAATTAAATTACCTGGATAATTCATAAGTAACTCCGGATCATCATATTGAAACGCACGACCGTTTCCTAAATATTTCTGATCATCGAAACAAATCATCTTGAAGTCATCTAATTTATTTTTTGATAAGTATTTCAGGACACTTACACCCGCTACACCCGTACCTATTATTGCAATTTTCATAAAAAGTTCCTCCTTTTATATATATATTATCAAAAAATAGGGTAAACAAACTTAATGAGCGGGATTTAATCATAAACAAATATATTTATCTTGCAAAAACAACAATTAGAGGTGACATTATGTTAGAAATCAACAATGTCTCGAAAGTATATCGAGGCGGAAAAAAGGCAGTCAACAAACTAGATATGACAATCGAGAAAGGTGAGTTTATCGCCTTCATCGGAACTTCTGGTTCAGGTAAGACGACCGCAATGCGCATGATTAACCGCATGATTGAACCGACAAGTGGTTCAATTGTATTGAACGGAAAAAACATTAAAGATATGAACCCCGTACAATTACGCAGAAATATCGGTTATGTTATTCAGCAAATTGGCTTACTCCCTCATATGACAATCCGTGAAAATATTACACTTGTTCCTAAACTTCTCAAATGGTCAGAAGAAGACAAAAATAAAAAGGCAGAAGAATTGATTCAACTTGTAGACCTTCCCGTAACTTATCTCGATATGTATCCATCTCAACTTTCAGGTGGTCAGCAACAACGTATTGGTGTCATCCGCGCACTCGCTGCAGATCAGGAAATCATTTTAATGGACGAACCTTTTGGAGCATTAGACCCTATTACACGAGATACCCTTCAGGATTTAGTAAAAGAACTGCAAGTCAAATTTAATAAAACATTCATTATGGTAACGCATGATATGGACGAAGCGATTAAACTTGCGGATAGAATCGTGATAATGAGCCATGGTGAAGTGATTCAGATTGACACGCCAAATAACATATTACGCAATCCGGCAAACGATTTCGTAAAAGATTTCATTGGAGAAAACAGATTAATCCAAACAACGCCAAATATTAAAACAGTTGATGAAGCAATGCATCAACCAATATCTATCACTCCAGAAAAATCGATTGGTGAAGCAATTAATTTAATGCGATCAAAACGTGTAGATACACTGTTTGTTGTTGATGATCAAAATGTACTTGTCGGTTATGTTGATATTGAAGACTTATCGGAAGCACATAAAAAACATTTAAGCTTATCGCGCATTATGAACCATAAAGTATACTTCGTACGTACCGGGGTTTACCTTCAGGATACTGTTCGAACGATACTGAAAAGAAACATACGCGTCATCCCTGTACTGGATAAACAAGATAGATTATTAGGTGTTATTACACGTGCCAATTTAGTAGATATCGTGTATGACACAATTTGGGGTGACGAGGAAGAGGAGGCATAAACATGATTGAATTTTTAAAGGAAAATCAAGCCGAACTCTTTACGAAGACGATTGAACATATCTCAATATCACTACTGAGCCTACTCGCAGCAATAATCGTTGCCGTTCCACTTGGCATCTTGCTTACGAAGTCAGAAAAACTAGCGAAAGTTGTACTCTCTATCACAAGCGTATTACAAACCGTACCATCACTTGCGATACTTGCGATGATGATTCCATTCTTCGGAATTGGAACACTACCTGCCGTCATCGCGTTGTTCTTATATGTCTTGTTACCGATCTTAAATAACACATATTTAGGTATACAGTCGGTAAAGAAAGATGCGAAAGAAGCTGGACGTGCGATGGGAATGACATCTAACCAAATTCTCAGAATGGTAGAATTACCGCTTGCTGTACCAGTCATTATGAGTGGTATAAGATTATCAGCAGTTTACGCGATCAGCTGGGCAACACTCGCATCATATATCGGTGCAGGTGGACTCGGAGACTTTATCTTTAATGGGTTGAATTTATTTGATCCAAAGTTAATTGTTGCCGGAGCAGTAATGGTTACACTGCTTGCTTTAATTACTGATTTAGTACTGTCAATTATCGAAAAAATAACTACCCCACGTGGTTTAAAAGTTTCTAAGGGGGATTTATAATGCGTCTCAAAAAATATTTAATCGTTGTTATCGCTCTTCTATTAATTCTTAGTGGTTGTGGCAATAATAGTAATGGCAAAGATACAGTCAAAATTGCATCAACCTATATTTCTGAAAGTCAGGTTCTTGCACATATGATCAAGATTCTAGTAGAAAGAAACACTGATAATCCTGTCGAACTGATCAATAACCTTGGTTCAGGTACAGTAATGCATCAAGCGATGGTAAGAGGAGATGCCAATGTATCTTCAACTCGTTATACAGGTACAGATTTAACAGGTGCATTACAAATGGATCCAATCACTGAACCAAAAAGAGCTCGAAAAGTAGTAGTGGATGCATTCGACAAAAAGTTTAATCAAAAATATTATGATTCATATGGTTTTGAAAATACCTTTGCATTTATGGTTACTAAAGAAACTGCAAAAAAATATAATTTAAAAACAGTCAGTGATATGAAAAAACACGCTGATAAACTGAGTGCCGGTGTTGATTCAACATGGATCAAACGTAAAGGTGATGGCTATAAAGGATTTATTAAGAAATATGGCTATGAATTTAGTGATATCCGTCCGATGCAAATTGGTTTAGTATATGATGCACTTGCCAATAAAAAAATGGACGTTGTATTAGGCTATACCACAGATGGTCGTATTCAAAGTTATGATTTAGTCATTTTAGAGGATGATTTACATTTCTTCCCGCCGTATGATGCAGCACCAGTTGCTCGCAAAGATTTAATCGAAAAGAATCCTGAAATCGATAAAATTTTAAAGCTACTAAAAAACAAAATCTCAACTGAAGAAATGCAGAAGCTAAACTACGAAGTGGATAACAATTTAAAAGAACCTGCTGTTGTCGCTGAAGCATATCTGAAAAAGCATAACTACTTTGAAGGAGGTAAATAAGATGGAAAAAATGAATACATTCGAACAATTCATCCATTACTTCCAGGATAATGCTGGTTATGTATTTCAATTGTTTATCGATCATTTTCTAATCAGTATCTACGGTGTACTACTAGGTGCGCTTGTCGGTATTCCGATTGGTATCTGGATTGCGCGTCATAAACGTTTGGTTGGTCCTATTATCGCCATCGCAAATATTATTCAGACCGTTCCAGCAATCGCCCTACTCGCTTTGTTGATGTTAGCGTTAGGTTTAGGTAAAACGACTGTTATTACAACTGTGTTCCTATACTCACTACTCCCTATCATCAAGAACACGTACACAGGTATTAAATCTGTTGATACACATTTAATTGATGCAGGTAAAGGTATGGGTATGACGAAACGCCAGTTACTGACAATGGTCGAACTGCCATTAAGTCTATCCGTAATTATTGCAGGTATTCGTATCGCGCTCGTTATCGCAATCGGTGTAACAGCAATCGGTTCATTCATCGGTGCACCGAGTCTTGGTGATATTATCATCCGCGGTACAAATGCTACAAATGGTACTTCAATCATATTAGCCGGCGCATTACCTACTGCTATTATGGCTGTATTGGCTGACATCATTTTAGGATTTATAGAGCGACGTCTCGATCCAATCAAACGTAATAAAGTGTTGAAACAAGCACCTCAAGACAGATAATAATATCCTGCTTAAGTCTTATTTTAATAAATTAAAGTTTTGTGCTATGATTTATTTAATGACTTAAGGAGGATTTTTCTATGAAATCAAAACATTTATTATCAGCATTACTTGGTACGACTTTAATTTTTGCAGCTTGTGGCAATGATTCTGCCGATAAAACTGAAGATAAAGCAAAGACTGAAGCAACAAAATCTAATACTGATAATCAAACAACTGAAGAAGCTAAAACAACTGAAAGTAAAGAAACTACCTCTGAAACAGCAGAAACTACTAAAGAAAACAAAGATGCTGTAGACTTAATTGAAAAAGCAAAAGATGCAGGTAAAGATACGAAAAGTTACCATGCTGTATTAGATACGACGATGACATCAGATGGTAAAGATACAACTGTGAACATGGATATGAATGTTGATGACAAAGGGACAACTCAAATCACAACTGAGTCTATGGGTCAAAAGATGGATATGTATATCTTTGATAAAAAGGTTGTAATGTCACCTGACAGTAAGACATTTATGGATGTGACAAAAGCAATGGGCTCTCGTGTTCAAAAGCAGCTAGAACAATTAGATTATGCGACTGCTTTAAATTCATTAGATGGATATAAAGATGCTGAATTTAAAGAAACAGCTGATGGTTACAGCTTAACTAAGAAATTTAAAAATTTAGCTGAGTATAAAAAGATTGCCGAACAAACAGGTTCTCAGGAATTAATTTCATCGATCGAAAAACAAGTTGAAGACGTGAAAGGTGAAGCAGTTATTAACTTTGATAAAGATTATATGATGAAGACAACTGAAACAAAAGTTGATATGACGATTAAAGATAAGAAAATTGCAACTGAAACGAAAGCAAATTATGATAACTATGATAAAGTTCCAGCAATTACAGTGCCTGCTGCTGCAAAGTCAGCAAAACCACTAGAAGAGGTTCAAAAAGAAATGCAGGACAAAATGAACAGTTCTTCTACTGAAACATCAACTGAAGCAAAATAATACACAAAAAACTACCTTGAGGTTTTTCCTCAAGGTAGTTTTACTTATTTCTTGCCTTCAATGTAAGCTTCTTTATAGTTATTAATACCAGAGCTGTTTACGACAACGCCTTTCACATATGGTTTATCCATAAATGCTGTTCCACGTTGAATCACCGGAATTAAAGCTGCATCATCCAGTAACATCGTACTTGCTTCACCTAAAGCTTTCCAGCGTGCTTCAGGGTCTTTCAGTAACGGCCCTTTTGCATCTTCAATTAACTTATCGTAAGCTGGATTATTATATCCAGTATTTGTTTCAGTTGATAAGAATAAATCTAAGAATGTCATTGGATCTGCATAATCCGGGAACCAGTTACCATATGAAATATCATACTGACCTTTTTTCTCTAAATCTAATTTTTGTTTAAATGGTTGTTGTTTAATCTTAATTGTTAATCCATCTAAGTTAGATTCTAACTGCTCTTTAAAGTATTCAGCATCTTTCTTCGCTGTATCGATATCAACCGTTAATAATTCTAACTCTAATTTATCAACGCCTAAGGCAGCTTTCGCTTTCTTCCAGTCCTCTTTAGCACTTTCTCTATCAAATTTTAAGTTTTCTCCACCAGCAATTTCAGAGAAGTCACTGCCGTCTGGTCCTTTATAGACATCTTTTGGTGTTAATTGATTTGACGCCACAGAACCATTATTTAAGTTGTTCTTCACATACTTATCTTTATCGATAGATTTCGCTAATGCTAAACGTAAATCTTTATTCGATAATTCTTTCTTATGATTACCTTTATAAGAAATTCTGAAGAATGATTGCGCTGCAGATAATTCTGTTTTAAAGTCTTTATTAGACTTATATTTATCTACGTTTTCAGCAGATACACCCACTGAATCCACTTTACCTGTTTCATATAAATTCAATCCAGTTTGCGCATCTTTAATCACTTTATAGTTGATTTCATCTAACTTCACTTTGTCTTTATCCCAGTACTTATCGTTCTTAACGAGCTTTACGCTTTCTTCTGTTTTCCACTCAGCCATTTTAAATGGTCCGTTGTATAATGTCGATTTTGCATCGATACCATATTTATCCCCTAATTTCTTAGCAAACTTTTCATTTTTAGGCATAAATGTTCCGAATGCGAGTAAGCCTTTGAAATATGGCTGATTATTTTTCAGTTTAATTTCAAGCGTGTTATCATCAATTGCTTTAACACCAAGCTCTTCAGGTTTCTTTTCACCTTTGTTAATTTCTTGAGCGTTCTCGATATCATACATAATAAATGCATATTCTGAAGCCGTCTTAGGATCTACAACATTTCTCCATGCATAGACGAAGTCGTTCGCTGTAACAGGATCTCCATTCGACCATTTTGCATCTTTACGTAATTTAATCGTCCATGTCTTACCACCATTAGTTTCTTTTGGATCTCCTTCAGCTAATGCTGGTACCGGCTTCGTATCTTTATCTAAACGATATAATCCTTCCATAACGTTCTCATACATCTGGAAACTTACCATATCAGTAGCCAGCGCTGAGTTCATCGATGGAATATCGGATGACGTTAC
This sequence comes from Macrococcoides goetzii, assembly GCF_002742385.2. Classification (GTDB taxonomy): domain Bacteria; phylum Bacillota; class Bacilli; order Staphylococcales; family Staphylococcaceae; genus Macrococcoides; species Macrococcoides goetzii. The sequence continues at coordinate 31,141 of NZ_MJBI02000001.1, read as the reverse complement.
TAAATTTAATACTTGTTTCCCCTTGCTATCTTTCTCGCCACTGCCCCCACTACAAGCAGCGAGTACACTTGATAATACTAATACAAATGCAATTAACCACGAATAATTCTTCCTCATGCTTTCTCCCCCTAAATGAATAAAGTACTAACTTAAAATTATTTTATATTAAAAATTCTGATAATTCAATCTTTTATTAAAATAAATTTTTATGTATAAAAAAACAGCAAGCATTAGCTTACTGTTTATAATAATAACGTGTAAAGTACTTACCCTCTAAATTTAATCGTTGATAGTCTTTTGCAATACCGCGTGCGTTATGATGTGCCCAGCGTACATCTGTAGCATATTGATGTTTGCCAGGATGATTTGGATTAAATCGCATGCCGTATAAAGTATTTTGATGTGCTTTAGATATAAATTCATCTTTAATGAATTTCGCACCACCCATCACAGCTTTCTCAGGTGTATCCCATCCTTCTTTAAAGGCAAACTTCGCCGCTTCATTTACCGGGTCATGATCATACGCGCCAATACCGAAGAAATTATAATATTTCTTATCCCCTTTACCAACGCGCCCTTTATCATCGACTTTAACGCCACGCGCTAATTCACTCTTACCTTTACCAGTCTCAAGTAACGCATGATTGACCAGATAGATTTCATTGATATCTTCTATACGACTTGCTTTAGCGAATGTTGTACCGAGACCATCTAAAATGCCCTTCCCTTTAAGTAAGGTATTTAATTTAGTAGCAGACACTTTCTGACTCATGCCTAGATTTAAGAACTGGTAACGCTGTTCCGGATGGTGATAGTATTTTTTAGGATTTAAATAATAATCAACCTGTTTTTTTGTCGCATTTTTCCACACGACGCCATTAGAAAACTGAGCTGCACTTTTCATCTGTTGATTCAATGCAAATTGATATGAATGTGGCATTTCAACTTTATAATTCATCATCTTTTTTTCGTATTGTTTAATCGAATAACCTACCATTAAATAAATGATGCATGCAATGCCGCAAAGTATCAATAACAATATCATTTTATTTCTTTTTTCCTGTCGTTTAGTAATTTTCGCCATCTTGCACTCCTAATTTAATCTATTTAATTATTTATTATACTATAACTCTTTTTGTGAAATTAAACACATATAAAAAAAGACGAGACCTAAGTCTCATCCAATCTCTATTTCGGATAGCCAGGGGCAAGTACTGGTTTACCTTCACTATCCAATATCGGTGTTAAACCGGCACCATAACCCATTGCAGCGTACAAATACTGCACACCAGTTTGTTCATCAGTAATGATATAAGTACTCATCATCTTTGAACCTTTATCTGAACCGTCTTTAATATTTGAAAATCTTTTATTTTCACGAGACATTATTTTTCCCCCAGTGATTTGATAAATAGTAACATCTGTCCTGCATCGAGTGATCTTTTGTAATCAATCTTTGAAATATTAGATAAATTTTCCGCTTCATAATGGTGACTAGAAACGTCTTTACCTGTAAAGAATGCTTTAATCTTGTCCGGCATATTTCCATCAGCACTAATATAGTTAACATCCTGATCAATCAATGCCAGTCCGTCTATCTTACTTTTAGAAACGATAAATAAATCACGCGTATCAATACCTTCTTCTCTTAACTGTTCAATCTTGCCATGTAAAGGTTGTTCACTAGTGAAAGCATCTACAAATTTCACGTTAATCTCCTCCCAAGCATTGTGTTACCTTACTATTCCCATAACAACTTATTATGAAACAAAACGAGTAATTTTACGTAAGAAGATTTAAATAATATTTTTAAGTTCTAATAAATTATGGATACGATATTTCGCCTTGCTCTCTTTATTCGGACCGAAATAACAGGCATCAATACCAGCATTGATGGCACCATTAATATCTGAAGTTTCAGTATCACCAATCATCAGAACTTCTGATAAATCTGTAATATGTAATGATTCAATAATTACATCGAAAAACGCTTTCTGTGGTTTCTCGTATCCTACTGCTTCTGAAATAAATTGATGGTCGAAGTATGAAATAATATTAGCATCCGTCATGCGACGCATCTGAGTATGTAACACTCCATTTGTTGCTGAACAAATCACATAACCTTTCGACTTAACGTATTCAAGAATTTCAACTGCATGGGGCACAAGCTGATGATTCTCATTAATACCGATTCTAAAGATATCCTCTTTCTCCTGAGGATTTACTTTAATACCTTTCTCTTCAAAGAACACTTCAAAACGTTTCGTCAGGACCTCTTGTTTCACAAGCTTACCCTCTTCAAGTAAGCCCCACATCGATTTGTTAATCTCTGAATAACGTTTAAAGTTTTCCTCACTATCCTCAACACCTTCAGATTGAAATACAGCACGAACCGCTTCTCTTTCACCTTTGCTGAAATCTAGTAACGTATTATCTATATCAAATAGAATATATTTGTACATTGTTAAACCTTCTTTGTTTTTTTCTTCTATTATAATATAGTTGTCAATAATATCTATCACTAAAATAATAACCTAAGCATGGGCTTAGGTTATTATAAAAGTTTATTTAACTAAAGAATCCGCAAACACCTCTTCACTAATCTCTTTTATGAGCTGCAGCTTCTTCCATTGATCTTCTTCTGTGAGTATATTACCTTCTTCTGTTGATGCAAAGCCGCATTGTGGACTTAAACTTAATCGCTCAAGTGGAATATATTTTGTTGCTTCCTTAATTCTTTCTTTAATCGCTTCTTTATCTTCTAGCTCTGGAAACTTAGAAGTTATCAAGCCTAACACAACTTTCTTCTCTCCACTTACTTTTTCTAGAGGCTCGAATCCACCTGCGCGTTCTGTATCGTACTCTAAATAGTAGCCATCGACGTTTTCTTTACCAAATAACTCTTCAGCTACTGCTGTATATGGTCCGCTTGATGCATAATCAGATTTATAATTACCACGGCAAACATGAGTATTAATGATTAAATCATCTGGCGCATTCGCAATGACACGGTTGTTAATCTCTAAAATTTCCTGAATCAACGCTTCGCTAGATTTATCCGTACCTCCACCTTGTCCATGAATTTTTTCTCGAATTTCCGGTGAGATATGAATGCCCCATGAACAGTCATCCAGCTGCAGAACTTTTAATCCTTCTTTATGTAAGTCATCGATTACCTGTTTATATGTTGTAACGATATCATCATACAATTCTTTTTTATCCGGGTACACAGCATCTACTGTCTCTTTTACACCAGGTCGTGTTAATTCAACGAGTAACTGCGCAGGTGCAGGTATTGTCTGCTTTACTGTTAAATGACTCGGTGCGTTATCTCTTACAAATTTAAAATGCTCAACGAACGGATGATCTTTCCCATTAATTTTACCCACGAACTTTACTGAATCACTACGTGTTTCAATATTGTTAAATTGATAGCCATGATCTAGAAGCTGCTGTTCAATACCATTGAATCCAAAGAAGAAATCCAAATGCCAGTAGCTACGTCTGAATTCACCATCCGTCACTGTTTCATAACCAAGTTCATCTAATTTTTGAATTAACTTTAAGATTTCTTCATTTTCAACTTTTGTCAGTTCATCCTGCGTAATTTCATTATTTTTAAATTTTTCACGTGCCACTTTTAATGTCTCAGGTCTTAAGAAACTACCTACGTAATCGAATTTTGGTTGTTTGATTGTATTAGTCATATTGATAATCCTCCAGTAAGTTTAATTTTTTGTTTATATATATTTGCATGTCGCACATATCACTATCAGCCATAATAAAAAACCCCACACTCCTTTACACTTTAGTAAAGGGTGAGGGGTTTCCCACGGTACCACCTTTATTCATATAGCCATCACTGACTATACCTCATTGAGTACAAATAATACTCTGACGTTGATAACGAGCGCCAATCCTCGGACATAACCTACTAGAATACGTTCAGCATGCAACTAAAGAGGCCATTTTCAACTTAGTTCAAACACTCCATCTCACCACCTGAAGCTCGCTGTAGAAATTCATAAGTTTACTTTCCTCTGTACGTTTTGTAAATATTGAATTAATACACATTATAAGAACGATGTTTCTATTTGTCAACAACAATTCTGAAAATTCTTATTTTTTAGATGATTTTGGTGTTATTGAGTGATTGGATGGATGGTAGTTTATTACTTTTATTGCGCGAGTTTGGTGTGGTACGCGCAAATTTTGTTAAATACTTACTTTTGGTGCGCGAGACTGTAAGCAGCGATTTACTTTTTTATACAATTATTGCCCACCTCTAAATTGAAGTGGACATTGATTTACTATATTTACCATAGACTCGATGCTATAACCTTATAACCTACCAATCGCTTCAGCAATCTGTGTGTCACCATTAACCACTTGGAACTCTTTGCCGACAGTTTTATCATTCTCAATAACAGTCTTCAAAACTTCAGCCACGTCTGCTCTTGTAATATTAGCAACTTCTAATGTTTCAGCAACTTTAACATTACCAGTTTCAGCATCGTCTGACAAAATACCTGGATGAACAATTGTATAATCTAGTCCAGCTGCTCTTAATACGTTATCTGCATAATGCTTTGCTACAACATAAGGTCTGAAACCAGCATCAGCTTCTTGAATTGCGTTACGTGTTGTATCAAACGAACTCACCATAACAAAACGTTTAATGCCAACTTTCTTAGCTGTATCAATCGTTTTCACGGCAGCATCTAGATCAATCAGCATTGTTTTATCAGCACCTGTACTTCCACCAGAGCCTGCTGTAAATATTACGCTATCGACGTCTTTAAATACACTATCATATGCCGGAAGATCATCTTCCAAATCTAAAATTCTCGTTTCGACATTTAATTCATCAAAATATGGCTTTTGTTCTTCCTTACGAATGACCGCGATAGGTGTTACATCACTATTCTTCGCTAACTTCTCAACAAGTTGTTTACCTACCTGTCCATTTGCTCCGATAATTAATATGTTCACTAAAAATCACCCTTTCGAATTTGTACCATCATTGTACAGCACACAATACAAAATTCAATTGATCTGTTTACATCAAAAAAACCACCACATTTGTGATGGTTATAAATTAATGCCGCTTTGGTTATTATTTAATACTTGAGCAGGTTTCTCACCTAGTTTTTTCTGCATTTTATTATCGACGGTTTGATTAGCATCTGGATTATATTCACTTGTCGCATGTTTCGGTGGATATGTACTCTTTGTTTCTTTCCTTTTACGCTTGAAAAACTTTAACATATTGACACCCCTATATTATTTTATACACATATAATAGCTAAAATTTCATAATAATTCCATCTTTATTCTGTCATTTCAATCTGATTTCCTTCAGGATCTTTGATACAACTTTCATAATATCCATCACCTGTCGTACGAGGTCCCGAAATATGTTCACATCCTGCATCAATCAGTGTTTGTGTTAATTGATTCACTGTCTCTTTACTTCCAACACTCATCGCTAAGTGTGTAAGTCCGTATACACATAAATCATCAGATGCTTCATTCACACCAGGACGCGTCATTAATTCTAAACGGGCACCGTCTTCAAAAGTAATAAAGTATGTCTCTAATCCAGTCTTTGGATTATAATACTTTGAATTCGCTTTTTCCGTTGAAATGGTGACAATAAAATGCCTTCATCATCACTAAATCTTTCACATACATCGCAACATGTTCAATCTTCATGATAGAATCTCCATCTTTCTTAATTCTTAATATAAATTTAACATATCTTAGTGTATAATCATAAAAAAATATAAAGGGGGTTATCATAATGACAAATCTAAGACTCGTTCGACCTACACTACACTATAAAGAAGATATCTTAAGATACCAGCAAGAATTTAATGCGACAAAAGAAGTGATCCACGGTTCGTCGTCACTCCACAAATTCGAAGATTTCGACGAGTGGTTTAACAAAGTACAAAACAGCGATAACCTCGAACGTATTCCTCATGGCATGGTCCTTGCAACGCAATTCTTATGTGTAAATGAAGATAATAAAATAGTTGGCATGGTAAATATCCGACACTACCTCAATGAATATTTATTACAAATTGGTGGGCATGTCGGTTACTCTGTAAGACCTGATGAAAGACGTAAAGGGATTGCGAAATGGATGTTACAAGAATCTCTAAAATTCCTAAAAACGAAAGATGTAAATCAAGCGCTTGTCACTTGTGATTACAATAATATTGGAAGTAAGAAAACGATACTCGCATGTGGCGGTATTTATGAAAATAGTGTTCACGATGATCATGACGATGTCGATGTTGAAAGATATTGGATAGAAATAAAATAGTGAGGTCAAAAATGGACAACATAACAATCAACTCTTTCGCTAGTACTGTTGGAATTAATCTTTACGATCACACATCTATGTTCTATTTACTACAAGATGAATATCCTGATACAGATGAAGTACCAACAGGTGAAATATTCAAAAAAATTGAGCGTATTGAATTAAAAGAAAATGAAGGATATTTCGTAGGTAGTATCGAATTAATATCCAATGATGAAATCATAATTCCTAAAAGTATTCATACAGGTGACTTGTATCTACTTTGGCATGATTTATATTTATCAACAACGTATCAATCATATGAATTTTCTTACTTAGATAATAATTACACGATTAAAACCGAAATCATTACAGATCAAATAAAGTTTCAAATACAAGATACTGAGTTGAATAAGAAAGGCAAGCGCTTGACTGAAAATGTTTTTGTAGAAGATATTAATCAATACGTTGAGGAAGTAATCCAAACACATTCATTTCATTTAGAAGATTATAAATCTGCAGTAATTGAAGGACTCATTACGTTTTTTGAACACCTGAATCATGATTTTAAACGTAACAAATTTGACAGTCCTTATTATTTTGATTTGGAAAAATTCTATAAATCTGTCATGGATAATAAAATTAAAAATAACTTTCAATAATCTTTGCGGAGCGTGATTCTTTTAATATACTATATCCATTAAACAATTCATTGCCAAAATTGTTACTTAGAATTGGAGGATTGTTATACCGAATTCAATAAATAATATAGTTTTATACTAAAATATAGACAATAATAAATTATTGTCATGCCATTATTTACAGGACGAAAACTTATACATAGTGTCGCTCATAAATATATCTAAAACTATAATATCTATTGAAACTTTTGCGATATTGTTGAAATCACCCACATATCTTCGCTCAAATAACTTAGACTATTCATAATACTACCTATACAAAACGATCAGTATGGGCATAACATTGATGTCACAATTGCCTCAAAAAATACTCACTAGCACATGCTAGTGAGTAAAATTAGATTAATTTAATATACTTCCTCAGTTGCTTCACGTTCTAATTCATAATTCTCATCTTTTCTTGTTTCTTCAACATACTCTTCCATCTTCTCTTTATCTGGTGTAATCGTTAATCCAAGATGACGTCTTTCTAAGTCTGCATCTTTATAGAACGAGATCATCATTAATATAATAACCAAACTAAACGGAAATGCTGAAATAATTGCTGCAGATTGTAATGCACCTAGTCCTTTATCACCACTTGATAATAATAGAACGAAAGCTATGAGTGACAATAAAATCCCCCATGTTACTTTTATTTTTGCCGATGGTGTTAATGACCCATACGATGTTTGCATTCCTAATACGAATGTTGCTGAGTCAGCAGATGTAATAAAGAATGAACTTACAAGCAACATTGCAACAATAGATAATATTGTACCGAATGGTAATTCATTAAATATACCGAATAGTTGCGTTTCAGTCGTTAAACCAAAAATTCCAGGTACTTTCTTCGCAATCTCTATACCAGTAACTCCAAATACACTGAACCAAACTATACTTACTAATGTCGGTACAAGTAGAACGGCAATAATGAATTGTCTAATTGAACGTCCTTTAGATACACGCGCAATGAATATCCCTACGAATGGACTCCAACTAATCCACCAACCCCAGTAGTAAATTGTCCAACTTTCTAACCATTTCGCTTTTGAAGCATTCAGTGGTGCAACATCTAAACTATTGAAAATAAATCCATCTAAATATAATCCTGTCGCTGAAGTCATCACTTTAAAGATTAGTGCTGTTGGACCTACAATCATTGTGATTAATAATAGAAGTCCAGCTAATCCCATATTTAAATTACTTAAATATTGAATACCTTTACTTAATCCACTCCATGCACTTGCTAGGAACAATACTGTTGCTACCATAATAATAATAGCTTGTACTAAGAAGTTTTGTGGAATACCAAATAAGTAATTAAGTCCACCATTAATCTGCATAGTACCAATACCTAATGATACAGCTACACCGATTACTGTAGCAAATACTGCAAGTACATCAATTACTGTACCTAATGGACCTTCTACTTTGTCACCAAATAAGGGACGTAATGTCTTTGAGAGTAATCCATCTTCATTCTTTCTAAATTGGAAATATGCTAAAGAAAGTGCAACGATACCGTACATTGCCCATGGATGAATACCATAATGGAAAAATGTTGAACGCATCGAATCCATCATCGCTTTCTTTGTTTCAGGATCTGCATTTGGAGGTGATAAATAGTTCGTAATCGGTTCAGTTGCACCATAGAATACTAAACCAATCCCCATACCTGCACTAAATAACATCGCTAACCATGAAATCGTTCTAAATTCAGGTTCATCATCAGGTTTTCCGAGTTTCAACTTACCGATAGGGCTAAAGATTAAAAACAAACAGAAAAACACGATAATTGTCATCGTAATCATGTAGTACCATCCAAAATTGTTAATGATCCAACTCCCAATGTCTCCGGAAACTTTTCCGAATCTGTCGGGGAAGAATACACCCATTACAACCATAATGAAAATTAAAATGGCAGAGTACATGAAAACTGGTGAAATTTTCTTACCTTTTTTCAAAATAAAACTCCTCTACTTTTTAGTATTTAATAAAATAATACGTAGTAAATGGTAACATATTAGATTTGTAATAAAAAATAATAAGTCATAGTTTAAAAAATAAAATAACTATTAATAGCGAATGTGCCACAATGATTTTTCAAAAAACAAGTCTTTTTATTTCTCCTATTTTCATAATCTATCGATTTTCAATAAATTTTATTGTTTTTCGATAAATAATATGATATATTTTTATTGTAAAACGATAAAAGGAGTGTTTCTATGTCAAACAGTAATAAATCATTAACATTCACAAAGTATTTTATTGTGATGACCTTCATCATTGCTTCATTATCAGCACTATTTACTATATCTGATTTTTTCTCAAAACCAATAAGTAATAATTTGCTGAATTTATCTAACAAAGGACTATATTACTTTTTAGCTTATGCAATTCAAATGTTAATAATCCTCACTATTCTTATTCTTGCTTATCAATTGGTTCTAAATATCAATATCAAAGACTATTTCAACACAATTAATTATGATAAACTATTGCTAATCGCAATCCTAACAATTATTTATGGTGTTTTAAATTTATTAAAAAAATATTTGAATATCACTCCTGAATATAGAAGCTTATTAGATACTACAGTAGATACTAATCAATTATTATTTCTCTTAAGCTTAGTAATTCTAACTTCACTATCAATATACGAAGAATCTAAAAAAATCAAAGAAGAAAACGACTTAACAATCTAGGTGTTAAAAATGATAAAAATAAAACTGGATGAAGTATTAAAAGATAGAAATGTATCTTTAACCGATTTATCAAAAGCAGTAAATGTCACAATCGCTAACCTTTCAATTTTAAAGACAGGTAAAGCAAAAGCCGTTCGTTTCAGCACGCTAGAAGCGATATGTGATTATTTAGACTGCCAACCTGGTGATATCATTGTAAACGAAAAGAAGACGTCTGATTAATTTCAGATGTCTTCTTATTTTAATTATTCGCAAACCAACTTTGATACTGCATACCTGACGACTCGCAGCCCATTCTATCTTTGTCACGATCAAACTTCGGTTGATACGAGATATGACTATCTGTAATACCATAAGGATAGTATTTTTTTACTTCAGTACAATTTGCGAGTACTGTAGGTGCCCCACTTCTATAACGTGAAGTCGGATATCCTGCACGAGATGTTGTTGGTGATTTTTGAACACTACTTGTGCTTGGCGTTGAAACAATATTTGATACTGTATTATATTTCGTAGTTGATTTTACTACCGGTTTATTTCTTGTAATAAACCCTTCACCTAAAGGATTAACGTATCCTTTTATTGACCAAATTTTATATTGTTTTTTCTTCGCATGAGCTTCACTTTTCTTTAATGTATTTAAATAATATTTCTGCGAATAAATAAAGCCCACTCTTGCATACCCATAGCGCACCATCTCATTATTCACTAGTTTCCCGTTCGCATATAAATATACTAAATGACGGCCATATCTATCTAACTTCTGACTATTATCATATTGTATTTGTAATCGTCCATAACGCATATGGTTCTCTAGAAATTTAGCGGCTTCTTTCGCATAGGGTTGTACTGGTTTTCTAGGATCTTTTGATTCTGGTGTGTCGATGAGTAACATACGAATCTTAATCGTCTTTTTACCAAGTTTTACGTACGCTGTGTCACCATCAACCACTGAAACGTATTGGACATTGTATTTCGATGACAATGCCTGTGATTCTTTTTGTGGAACGAGGATAAATAATAAAATTATTGCAATAAACATTTTTAACAGTTTCATAAAAATTCCCCCAAATGAAATAATCTACTTAGAGTAAGTATATATGATTTATTTGTAATTGGGGTGAATATTTCTAAAAAAACAGTACTTAAAAATAAGTACCGTTAATTTACTACTATTCTATTGGTTCATCTGATTCAAAAACTTCAATTTCCTCTATATGATTACCATCTCTTTTAATAATTTTAAATAGATAGTTATCATGATAAATCTCATCTTTATTTTCACTGATAAAAGATAACATCCAGCCACCGATAGTGTCGACATTATCTACCTCAAATTGAACACCTAAAAGTTTTTCTACATCACTAATTAATACACTAGAATGCATCTTATAATGATTATCATCCATTCTAATTATCTTTTCTTTCTCATCAGCATCAAACTCGTCACGAATTTCTCCGACAAGCTCTTCGATAATATCTTCTATAGTAACCAATCCGCTTGTACCACCATATTCATCCATTAGAATTGCTAAGTGTACTCGATTTGCTTTCATCTTATGCAGAAGTTTAGTTAAAGCTACTGTTTCAATTTCTCTCATAACTGGATGGATATAATCAGTTAATTGCTTCTCTTGTATAATCTTAATATCTTGTAATGTTAAATCAATAAAATCTTTTATATGAACATAACCTACAATATTGTCTTTATCAATTTCATATACTGGATATCTTGTATAACGTTCGTGCTGTATCATTTCTATGACGTCAATAATATTAGCATTGATATCAATTGCAATAATTTCGTTTCTTGGTGTCATTACTTCTCGAGCAACTTTATCATCAAACTCAAATGCGTTATTAATTACTTTAAGCTCATTGATATTGATTTCACCAGATTGATAACTATCTGCAAGTAACATACGCAATTCTTCTTCAGTATGGGTTAATTCATGTTCTCCTACTGGTTTGATACCGATTGCTTTCAATAATAATCTTGCTGAACCATTTAATAACCAAATAAACGGATAAAGTATTCTATAGAAGAACATTATCGGTTTACTAAACGCTAATGTCACTGCCTCTGCTTTCTGTATCGCAATTGTTTTCGGAGCTAACTCACCCACAACTACATGTAAAAAAGTAGCGATTATGAATGCAGCAACTAAAGTAAAAATATGAATTAAATCAGTTGGTATACCTATCATCTCAAACATAGGATGAAGGATAAATTCAAAAGTCTTTTCCCCAACCATACCTATACCTAATGCTGTAATTGTAATCCCTAATTGACAAGCACTTAAATATTCATCTAAATGATTTACTACTTTACTAGCAGATAAAGCGCCAGGCTTGCCTTCATTAACAAGCTGATTTAATCTTGAATGTCTTACCTTGACGATTGCGAATTCTGTTGCGACGAAAAATGCGGTTAAAATGATTAGTATCGTAAATATAAGTAAATTTATAGTTGTTTCCAATAATATATTCTGTCAAATGACAGAATACTCACCTCCGTTAATTTTGTATAAATAATAGTAATGCTTTAATTAAAGCTAAATCTTTCTTGGCTAAAGATCTTGCTTCGGTTATATCTTCAGACTGTGCAATATGCTTAATATCATGTTCTAATTGATTTATCTTTAATCTTAAATCTTGAATATCTATGACTTCATGTGATGTAAATTTATTTTTAATTTCATTTAAATGCATACCTTCTTGTTTAAGCTGCTCAATTTCCTTAATTCTGTTTACCATTGTGTTTGAATAATATCTGTAGTTTGATTCACTTCTATTAAATTCTAATAATCCAAGATTGGTGTAATAATCCACCGTTCTGTTTGTTACACCTGCTAATTTAGCTAGTTCGCCTATTTTTAATATGTCCTTCCCAATTAGCTCTCCTCCATCCAAACCATCACGTGATAGTTTATATATTAAAGAATCTTTAATATAACCTCAATAAATATGTATATATATCTGCAAAATATTTTTATAATTGTGAACATTTTCGACACAAAATAAAAACACCCTTTTCAGGGTGCTTCATCTAATCGATTAAACCAAGAATAAAAATATCCTGGACAATACCATTATCATCAAAATCTACTCTTACAAGAAATCCATTTGTTTTATCGTTATCATAGAATATACTATTCTCTTTACGGATATCAACCTTACTCTTCCAAGCTTTCTCTAATGCATCAATGTGCACATTTTGATCAGCAACATTGAGCTTGAGGCCAAGCACTCTATCCTCTATCATCTCAAAACCGAAATTGCCAAATTCTTTAATTGTACCATTTTCACTATATTCACCAAGATCATCAAGATTTGGAGTATCTCCTAAACCTATACCGTTAATCTTAAATGCTGCGGTACATACTTGATATGCAAAATCAAAGTTTGTAATGTCAGGGAAATTGTAATATGCAGTGCCATCACGCATTTCTATTTTTGGGTCATGTACAGATGTGTTATTTACTGTATCACCATTCTTATAATCACCTTTACGGATATTAATAGTTTCAACTATATGATCAGCATTTTCAGTTACTACAACATGATAACCGTTATTATTAATACCATCATAAATAATCGATGATTCTGTATTATGCGTAACTTTTACACCCCATGCTTTAATTAAATCATCCGTTCGTACGCCTTGATCTTTAACCTCTAGAACAAATGTACTAAAATCTCTCGTATAAATATCACCACCAAGAACCATTTCGAAATTATCATATTTTAAGCTGTTTTCGTGTGATAATTTTCTATCTTCTCTAAGAATACTTGGCACATTTACCTCTTTGTTGATTCCCCATCCTTCAATATTAAAGGTATTACTTAATATTGAATCAGCAAAACTTTTATTTAATATTGACGGAAAATTATAATGAGACACCCCATTAACTAACGTTAACTGACCTTCTTTCGTTGATTGCTGGGTATCCTCATCCCTATCTTCAGTAGTAACGGCTTCTTTCTTCTCACTATTCGATACTTTCTTATCCTTTGTATCATCTTGTGATGTATTACTTTCGATTTTTGTTGCACCTTTTTCTTTCGTCTCTTCTTCTCCACAGCCACTTAAAATTAATGAAAAACTAGCTAAAGTAATTAAAAATTGCATACTTTTCTTCATAATAATTATCTCCTATGATAATATTTGGTAACTATTTTTATTTAATTATAATAAATTTTATTTCTTATTACACTATATTTTTAATAAACGTCGGAGATATCATGATTGAAATACACTTTACAAATCTATTTTTTACCATCACAATGAAAATATAACAACACTATGAGGTGGTAATAATGAATCCATTCTATTTGTTTTTAATATTATCCTTGAACTTATTCCTTGGTTTTTTCATAAAAGAAAACGGATCCGATATTATGTTCCATTTGATCATGAGTAACCTCTTTACAGCATTTTTATTCTCTGACGAAAAGAAAAAACAAACTTTATTATCAAAAGATTACTATAACTATATTTTTATCCATATAATCTATAGTGTTATATGCGTAACTATTCTGAGCATCTTTTTTAATTACTGGATTAAAATCGGATTATTCATAATGCTCTTTATTATTGTCACTACTTATCTAAAATTTATTAAAAATAAATAAGCCCTACTAATGTAGCGCTTATTGTAATTCTGTACCAAAGGGATTTATTTATGCGATAAACATAATAAATCCCTTTCTTTTTCTAAGTGCTTATGTTTATCCATACTCCTAATATTCTTTCTCAATATCCATCGACTGTGGCCAGCCGGATATAGATTGTTTCTTATCGAGTAAACGCAATAAATTCATATCTTCATTTGTAATTTTAAAATCAAAGATATCAATATTATTCTTAATATGTTCTAAGCGTGTAGACTTTGGAATAACGACAACCTGTTCCTGGATTAAGAATTTTAACATAATTTGTGCCGGTGACTTCTTATATTTATTTGCTAATTCTTTCACGACTGAGTTGCCTAATAAAGCACCTTCTCCAAGTGGCGACCATGCTTGATGAACTATTTCTCGTTCTGATAAATACTGATGTAACTTCTTCTGCTGAAAATTTATATGCGTCTCTACTTGATTCACTACAGGTTTAACAGTAGCAATATTTAGTATTGCTTCAGTCTCTTCTGAATTAAAGTTTGATAAACCGATTGCACGGACTCTTCCGTCTTTCACGAAACCTTCTAATGCCTGATACGTACCGATGCTATCATTTGTCGGCCAGTGAATAAGTACGAGATCACAATAATCGACAGCGAGTTTATTAAATGAATCGTTCAATGCAGCAATTGTCGCATCATATCCATCAGACATTACTTTCGTCGTTAAGAATATATCTTCTCTTGCAACACCAGACTTTTGAATAGAGTGACCAACCGCCACTTCGTTATGGTAATATGCAGCTGTATCAATTAAACGATAACCTGCTCGAATCGCCTGCTCCACGTACTTTCCGATATGCGTATTGTCACTTAAATATGTACCAAACCCCAGTACCGGCATATCCATTCCGTTATTTAACTTAATCGTCTCCATCCGTATCATCTCCTTAAAGAAATTATACTTCAGAAAACAATTCAAAAAAAATAAAAGCCCTGCATTTGCAGGACTTAATATTAGTTTTTCGCCATCCAAGTTTTAAATACCATATCTTTTGCTTCACATGCCATTTTGTCTTTATCTCTATCAAGACTTTTTGCATAAGAAACATGGTTATAAGTAATACCGTAAGGATAATATTTATTTACTGTCTTGCAATTCGAGAATTTTTTAGGTGCACCTTTTCTATATTTAGAAGTTGGGTATCCAGCTTTTGTAGCTGCCTTTACTGTGTTAGAATCATTTACAGTATCAATTTGTGAAAATGGTAAAGCTACTGTTAATAAAGCAATTGATGTTAATACTTTTAAAGTTTTCATGTTTTATCCCCTGTCTGTACAATAGTTACATATATATGTTAATTATATGTAATCATATTTATTAAAGGATGTAAATAACCATTTATATTTATTTTTTACTTTCAATTGCTTCTCCATATATCTCTAAAAATATAACAAGTCCAACTAATGTTACCGTAATTAATGTATTAGCATATGGAAAATTAATCACTTCAAACAGTTTCAAATCATAGTTGAATATATAATGACCTACCCAGTAAATAAATTTTGAAAGAAGAATTAAATATATTAAACCTATACAAAGATTGATAAACTTCAGTTTAAATTTTCTATTCATATTTAGCTCTCCTCAAAATCCAGATTTGTTGGTAATGAAGGCAAATCTTGTGGCTTAGTTAATGTGTCTGTATTAGGAATAGATAAATCTACTTCTTCTACCTTAAACTGATCGATCCATACTTTGCCTTTACCTAATAGTATTACACCAAAATGCATTGAAGCTGCATTTTCACTAACATCCAGTACGACAGAATAATAATTCCATTCATTTGTACCGATAATTGCTCTATCCATCATATTATCAAACTGCAATATATCGTATTTTGCGTCATCAATTCTCGCCCAAACGCCACATTTATCAACCGCTTCTGTCTTAATAAACGCTGAGAATTTCACACGTTTATTAGTAAAAGATTTTGCAGAGATACTTTGCATTAATGTACCAAAAGTATTCTCATTAAATGTTGCATCATCATTTTTTGATGATAATAAAGCTGATTTTTGACCACTATGAAATACTTTTGCATCCAATCTTGTTTCGTAAAGATGAGGTGCCGTCCCAGTCATAATCCATCCTTTAATATTTTCTGAAGTCATCACTGCTTCCTCCTTGTTATCATTTGTTAATCCACTCATCAATTTTCTATATTTACCTGGTGGTAATCCGTACACTGATTTAAACCTTCTCGAGAAAGCTTCCTGAGATTGAAAGTTCAGTACAAAAGCCAGATCGATAATACTAATATCGGTATACAATAAATATTGTGAAGCATAAGCAATACGTCTACTTATTATATAGTCATAAAATGTATAACCAGTCGCTCTCTTGAACATTCTCATCAAATGGAACTTTGAATAACCTGTGCGCTTTACATAATCGTCTAACGTATAATTTTCTAGTAAGTTTTCCTCAACAAGTTCAATAATTTGATTGATATTATCCTGATTCAATATGTATCACCTCATAAATATTGTAACTGTTACTTGCGATTTGTTTTTGATAAATGTTGCTGTATTATGAAAATAAAAAAATCCAGAACATCTCTTAAGACAAAGATTTTCTGGATTATGATAATAATATTTATTTCTGTTTTGAAACATCCTTCAGCATATTAATATAATTCTGGTAGTTCTTATTGCCTCATGATAGATTATAGACTTTCTCGAAACCAAGATTGATAAGTACATTTTGAGCTGCATTTCCTGTTGTACCTTTATTACAATAAGTGACTATCGGTTGCGTCTTATCTAGTTGCTTAGCATAATTTCCTAAATCCTGTAACGGCACATTTATCGCTGATTTAACATGACTTTGTTCAAACTGTTTATTACTCCTTACATCTATCACATGGATGCTAGAATCATCAATTCTTTCTAATAATTTTTCTGGAGTGATAAGCTTTCTTTCTTTTTTAATGTTACTTGCAATCATACCTGTATATAATACCGGATCTTTAGTAGTAGAAAAAGCCGGCATATATGCACAATCCAGATGAAATAAATCATCTGCTTTTGCACCAAATGTGATTGCTGTAGTCTGTATCTTTATCAAATACAACTATTTCAATATCCTCATCATTTCAAATCTATAAATTTTAATATATTTATTGTGCAAATGACAAAATAGATACCCAAACCATTATGATTCAAATGATTTGGGTATCTTTGCTTAAAATATCGTTATTTTACAATCAACACAGGAATTTCAGAACGTTTAGCAACTTTATGACTCACACTACCCAGGACCATTTCTTGTAAACCATTTAATCCTCTTGTACCTAGAACAACTATTTCATATTGACCACTATTTGCTGATTCTACGACTTTTTCTTTAGGTTCACCTTTTTCAATCCTTACAGTATATCTTATATTGTTACTATCAAAAAGTTCTGTAATTTTTTGTAACTTCTTCTTCCTCTTATCCCCAGCGCCTTGTCCTTCAACTGAATGTAATACATTATCAACAGATTCATCTATTGACTCAACGGTCAATATTGTAACTGTTGTATTATCACTACATAAATTTAATACTTCCTTTGCAGCTCTATAACTATTATCAGATCCATCTGCAGCAAGTAAAATAGATTTATACATATTAAGACTCTCCTTTTATAAGATGTTTTTGATTCATACTACTTAATTCAGAAATAATTTTATGACTATCATCATTTAAATTAATTACATATACTTCATTGTTTTTCTCATTTAGTTTTCTAATAAGTATATCAACTGCTTCAACTGCAGAATCATCCCATAGATGTGCATTTTTAAAGTCAATTTCTATTTTTTTATTTTCATCGTTTAAATTGATTTGATTCATCATTGAATCGATTGATACGAAGAAAATCTGGCCTTTAACCTGATACTTTACATATTTATCAACTTCATACTTTATAACTTCGACATTAGATATCTTTGTTGCAAAGAATAGTGCACTAAAGATGACACCTACGATAACACCTATCGCTAAATTATGTGTAAAAATTACCATTAATACAGTTATAATCATTACAGCAACATCCGTTTTAGGAGCTTTCTTGATATATTTAAATGATCCCCAGTCAAATGTTCCTATTGAAACCATTACCATAATTCCTGCCAGAATAGGCATTGGAATTTGTATAACGTAGTCACCTAATACGATAATCAGAAACATTAAGAATACACCTGCTGTCAAAGTTGAAAGACGTGTAGTTGCTCCGGATTTCACATTGATGATGGATTGTCCAATCATTGCACATCCGCCCATTCCACCAAAGAAACCTGCGATTATGTTTGCAATCCCTTGACCTCTTGATTCTTTATTCTTACTGCTGAAAGTATCAGTAGCCTCATCAACGATCTTTGCTGTCAATAAACTTTCTACTAATCCGACTAAAGCCATTGAAAGAGAATATGGAAAGATTATGCTTAATGTCTCCATATTTAAAGGCACATTCGGAACAAGAAGATGAGGCAAACTACGTTTAATCTCTCCCAAATCACCGACTGTATTAACTTTTGCACCTGTCAACATATAGATGATAGTTAATAATACTATGGCGATTAAAGGCGCAGGAATAGCTTTGAAATACCTAGGCAGTATATATACAATCAATAATGTAATAATCACATAAACATAAGTATCTATAGATATTCCAAATATATGTTCAATTTGAGACATAAAAATTAATATACCTAACGCATTCACAAAACCAATCATCACTGAATTAGGTATGAATTTCATAAGACGTCCAACTTTTAATAGACCTAATGCGACTTGTATTACACCCATTAATATAGTCGCAGCTAATAAATAATCAACTCCATGTTCTTTTACTAAAGGTAATATCAGCAATGCGATAGCACCTGTAGCTGCAGAAATCATAGCTGGGCGGCCGCCCACAAATGATATCGTTACAGCAATAATGAATGATGCATACAAGCCTACCATTGGATCAACACCTGCAATAATAGAAAAAGCTATTGCCTCCGGAATTAATGCTAAAGCTACGACGATACCAGCAAGTATGTTTGTTTGCGGATCTTTTAACCATTGTTCTTTTAATAATACGTTCATATTTCCTCCTTTTAGTTTCATATAGTTACTTTTATGAGACTAAGTGTACAGTAAAAACGATAATATGTATACCCCTTTATGAAACTATTTTGTTATAATATAAAATATAAAGGAGATGTCCAAAGTGAAATATGGTTATATAAGACCTATAGAATTAAACGACTCAAAAGAAAAACAAATTCAAAAACTATTAGATCAAACTGATCATTTACTTTGCGAAGAACACGCGAAAAATAAAAAAAGAGAAGTTCTAGAAAACTTATTAAATCATCAACTGAAGCCTAATGATGAAATAATCGTGACAGATCTATTTATACTTGCTGATTCAACAAAACATTTAATGGATATCGTCAATACGCTACAAGAAAAAGATGCTAGCCTGAATGTATATAATCTTAGTTTGGTGATTACACCTGAAACTGAATTATCCTTTATAAAATCACTTGAACTTATCACACAGTTTCAATCAGATGTCGTAAGATTCCGTACTAAGTTAGGTATTGAAAAAAGTAGAGAAGAAGGCAAACAAATCGGTAGACCAAAAAGAACCGATGATAATTTAAATAAAGCAATCGATATGTACCTATCTAAAAAATACACATTAGATGAAATAAAAGAAAAAACAAATATTAGCAGAGCAACACTGTACAGACATATAGACAAATAAATAAGTTATCTTAATTTACAATAAAATTTTAACCATTTTGGAAAGGAAGTAACCAATGCGCAAACTAGAGATTGTCCCGTATAATTCTGAATGGCCAAATATGTTCCAAAATGAAAAAATCGCATTATCTCAAATTCTGAACGATGAAGTGATTAATATCCAACACATTGGAATTACTTCAATACCTGGTCTAATCGCTAAACCCATTATCGATATCTTAATCGTTGTAAAAGACATCAAAAAAATCGATGAATATAATACTGCTCTTGAAGTAATTGGTTATGAAGCAAAAGGAGAAAATGGTATTCCTAATCGACGATATTTTCAAAAAGGCGGCGATAATAGAACACATCATCTGCATATCTATGAAGTGAATGACTTTAATATTATAAGACATGTTGCATTTCGGGATTATTTAATCGCACATTCTGAACAAGCGAATCGATATGCAGATAAGAAACTAGCGTTAGTTAAACAAAATGCCACTGACATAGAAGCATATATAGAAGGAAAAAATGATCTCGTAAAAGAATTAGAGGAACATGCGATTGAGTGGTATGAAAAATAATAATATAAAAAAATCACTATTTTCTAAAAAACTAATAATTATTAAAAAATAAGGCAGCCATATAGCTATGACTGCCATCTGTTATTTATCTTTCTTTTTATTTGTGACTGGGAATAGGACTAAGAATAAAATAGGCAGCATAATGATGATCCAAAAATACCATTCCAAAAGGGCTTCCTCCTAAATTATCACAAATTGTATTTCATCTCATAATATATCATGGAGAAGAAGCATTTAAAATTAATAATATCATTATATATATATCTATTTTTCAGCGTTCTTATACAAATCCATAATTTTATATTTAACCTCTTTATCTTTAAACCTTAAAACAATAACATCTTTCTCGTCTATTTTTTCTTTTTCATTATCTGAATTGATTATCGTATTTTTATTTAGAAAAGTTATAGGAATATCAATACCTTTATGTAATGAAGCAGGATCATTCAAGCCCTTTCGTCCTTCATATACAAGATAAATTCTTTTATTTTTTGATTTAATATAAATTTCTTGACTTGGTAATACAAAATGATGTTTATTCTTTGCTGTAATATGCAAGTTTGCTGTGTCAGCTTTAAATTCTTTTTGTACATTCACGTTATTTGCGTCAGTAACCCATTGTGTGGCATATAAATAAATATAAATACCAAATAAAACTGTAGAAAATAATAAAGCTCCTAATATAGATAAAATAACTTTCTTTTTATTCGACTTCTTAACTTTCTTTAATGCATCAAATTCTCGTGCTTCCTGATGTTGATAATCAGTTTCTTCACTCAATTGGTCTTCCTGTAAACACTCATATAGCGCTCTGCAAGCTTCACATTTATTCATATGGTCATTCATCAATTCATTTGTTTCATCACTTGTCAGACCATCGATATAGTTAGGTAACAAGTCTTTAAATAAACTATGATTCATTATGATACACCTCGATTAATTTTTGTTTTGCTCTAAAATAAGTAACCCTAGCCCAGTTTTCAGTTTTACCAAAGACAACCGCTATTTCATTGAATGTGAGATCTTTCTCAATTCTTAGTAACACGATTTCTTTTTCAAGTGGTTTTAATTGATCAATCAAATAATACAATTCGCCTAATTGTTCTTTTAATAGATAATCCTTTTCGACGTTCATTGTAGTACTGTTAATATTATTCGATAATCTATCCACTAAATTTCGTTGTTTAGTATTCTTATGTAGAGCTTGTTTCGCCAGATTTAACGCTATTTGACATAACCACGATGAGAATTTGGTATTCTTATCAGGATCAAATTTATCTAACGACTTAATCGCCTGATAAAACGTTTCCTGCGTTATTTCTTCAGCAAGATCTGCATTATTCATATACTTTAACAAGAACTTATAAATAAAATCACGATATTCTATATAAATCTGATTATCATTCATCCTGAACCTCCTTCTATATATTATTCATTTTTCTAATACTTTCGTTACAAAAATATATTTTAAAAAACAAAACGCATAAAAAGTTCTAGACAAACTTTTTATGCGTTGCTTAAGTATTTATTAGCTATTTTGGTAAAAGATATATTTCTTTGATTATGTAATTTTTTATTCTATCGATTAATTTTCCTAACATTATATTCTTTAATAACAATTAAAATTATTAAGAAAAACACCAAAAATGGAATAACATTATGAGATACCTCTGACCATTCCCATACATTACCTGTAGTAAAATAGCTCATAAAAAATTGAACGAGCAGTACACCGAAACATCCTCCTACAGCAGCGTAAACAACATCTTTATTTGTTTTCATATTTAATAAACATTCCTTTACAAGTTGATAATCTGGCAAGAAACAAACACTATCATAAATTTTCAATAATATTTAGGTAAAAGCGTTAACAACAGTTATAAATATTAATACAACAATAGCACCTATCAACCCTTTTTTTATATTTTCATTTTTAAATTGTCTCTTCGAAATAGCAATAAGAAATATGAAAAGTAATAGTACATAAAATAAAGCAAGTATATTCATGATCAATAATCATTCCTTTATGTATTTATATATAATTATAAACATATATGCTAAAATATGTATATAATTATAATGCTATAAATTTAATTGAGGAGGATTATTAATGACGATAAAAGAATTTATAAACCACCTATTAGAAAAGAAATGGACGATGGAAGATTTATTATATATATTCTTATCAGCTTGTATTGCTGGTGTGATTGTAACACCAATATATGCTTTACCAGTAGGATTAATTATTTATTATTACTTCTTCTATGATGAAGAATAAATTTGAAAAAAATAGAAAATACATAAAACGTTAAAGACAATCACTTTATGCATTTTTGATTTTTTGTAGAGGTGATTTACTTGAAGAAGAAAGTTATAACACTCAATATTCTAAATTACTTATTGTATATTGGTTTGATGTTATTTCATATTTACGGAAATAGTATCATTGAATTGGAAGGTATTTGGGTGTACTGCTCAATTGGTATAAGTTCATTAATGATTATTTTTTATATGTTTCATCTGCTGGATAAATATCCTGGATATAAAAAATTATTATATTTTTCACTCACAATTAATTTTTTTAATATTGTAGTATATATGCCAGTGATGTACTTGATATTACTTTCATTCCCTTAATACCGAGTTATCACTTATATTCGATACCTTCTCCATTTTCCTACAGGCATATCCTCTAAGTCTTCTTTGACTTTCTCTGCAGTTAGGATAATGGCTTCAAGGATTAGAATAATACTGAGATAATAGAATTGGTCACCTAGAGCGATGAATTCATAAGGGAATATCTTACTTCCGAAATAATATAATAGTGATAACGCAATAACCGTATCTAGACTATACATGACGATTCTTAATATAGTTATATGTCTTTTATAGTTCATTTTAATACTCTTTCTATGTTTAAGATTTATAAATATAAATTCTTCAATGAAAATATATTTTAATACTCCCCCAGCCACTCCGCTTCTGTCATTACCTCATCAACATCAAAGTCATGCGCATAATCATATTTATATTCCTGCTTAATCCACGTAATAAGCGCTGTATCCTTTGAAATAACATCAATGTAAAACGGACTTAATCGAATAAACGTTTTATCATTATAAAGATAACTAAAAAATGGCATCTTTTCTTTCCTTTTATGATATCTCACGTAATTGATCGCATCTTCTAAAGGTAATCCTTTAATATTAACATGCGTAAAATCTTTCTTTAATTCTTCATTATAGACGATATACTCATTGTATCTTTTGATATCAATAATCTTTCCTAACCTATAATGCTGCGCATTAATATCAAATCCATTGTATAGCAAATCATATTTGTTTGAGATTTTCTTTAGTAACTTCATATAACCAAAGTACGTAAGTCTAGATTCATAAAATCTTACACGTTTATCATTCTCTACAAACATAAAAGGCGATACCATTTGATTTAAAATATCGATACCAGCAACTTTAATTGATGTCATGATTCGTCTCCTTTACTTTGTATTAATATATAGTATTCTTTCAAATCGTCACGACTGTCTTCCGTTCTCAAGATGAGTTGCTAAATTCTTAAAATACATTGGCATACCGATCATTAGAAGTACACCTGCAATGAGTCCGTGAATGCTATCCGGTTTAATATCATATAGTAACGCATATCCAATAAATATAAATCCGATGATACTGAGCTCCGCACCAATAAAAAATTTATGACATGATTTCATTACTTTTATCACCTTATTTTCTTTTTATTATACTATCTCAATACATGTACTTTACCTTAAACTTACCTTAAAAATATGGCTCAAAAAATATTACAAAATGATTTCGAAGGGCTCTGAATAAAAAAAGTATGTTATAATTAACTTACAAAAAAATAGCTCGTATCTTATTCAGAGAAGGTGGAGGGACTTGGCCCTATGAAACCTCAGCAACAGGCTTATGCACTGTGCTAATTCCAACAAGATGATATCTTGAAAGATAAGAAGTTCTTACTTAAGCTCTTCTTTCTTTAAGATGAGCTTATTTTTATTGTAAAAACGATTTAAGGAGTGTTTATAATGAGAACAAGAGCAGACGTATTAGCAGAATTAGTAGAGGCACAAATGAAGAAACCGAACAGTTGGTCATCAAGTATGGCAAGAACTGGTAGGATTTCTCAGCTTAAAAGTGAATTAAATGCATTAGATGCTGAGCTTTATACACAAGTGCCTGAAGAACCAACTATTGTCAAAGAGAAGCGTAAAGTTGAGTTTGTTATTAATGGCTACAAAGTGACCGTAGAACCACAGTTTTAATAAAAGTGCCTATCAAGCGATAGGCACTTTTTTCAGTATTTCACCTGATTGTTATATGCAGTCATAAAGAGTAGTCCCTTTTTAGTTACTTCAATATTAAGTAAAGTTTCGAACACGTTATCATCGATTAAGACATTGAACTTGAATTCCACTAAGCCCATCTCTAGTAAGATGAATATGATGTCGTCTTCTTTAAAGTAACCGTAATAGTCTGCATCTGGGTGATCGATTAATGTTACTAAAATCTTATGTATGCGACCAAGCTCAAAATCCACGGAGTCACCTCCTTTGCAATATGATAAATTCATCATAATATGGAAATTAATACATAAATTAAAAATTTCTAATTTGGAAATTTCGCACTAAAATTTCCGAGAAAAACATATAATAATTTAGTAAAAGACATTATTTTTTAACATTCGATTAAAACATTAACTTTCAATTATAATATAATTCACAAACAAATTGTGGGTATTTTCCGAGTTGGAAAATACCCACTTTTTTATGATTTTCTTTGTTAATTTCACCTAAAAAAGAGGTGGAATGCATTGAATAACTCCGACTTTGCGAAAGCAATCAAATACCATAGAGAGAATCTAGATTTTACTTCGAAAGAAATGGCACATCAATTAAATATAGGATTATCAACCTATTCTAAGTTAGAAAATGATGAACGTAATATAACAGCAGTTGATTTGTATAACATCAGTAAAATATTCAATATGTCGATGGACGAAATCATAACGAAACAAGGTAGAAGGAAATAACGATATGATTTATCATTCTTATATTTCTATATATGAATTGTCATAATTAAGAATACCCATAAATAGTTTATGCTTCTTCATATTGATAACAACATCCGATTCCGGTAAATATAATTTGTGTTTCGAAAAAATAAAATCATAATTATTATTTTTTAGTGGTTGAGTATATATCACGTATTTAGGAGATTCTTTAATCCTATCCGTAGATACAGAGATTGAGTATGCCGCTACTGAATAATGGTTATCTTTTTCATTAATATAAAATGGAGCGATATGTAACACTTCATGTTTTTCATTATCTACCGGCATGTTAAAAACGATAACGCCTGGAATCTGATGTTGTTTTTGATATTTAGTGGTCGCTTTATAATACACATCATATTTTGAAACCTTCGCCTCTTCAGTGTATGTCTTTGCAAACTCATCAACCGCTTCATCAATTGAATTAAATGACTTACCTTTCATCTCTTGCGGTGTAGAACCGAAATACCCGACTAAATTAGGCTGTTCGGGTTTATTGGACTCCCATAATGCAATTAAACCTATAATCGTTAATCCAATTAATATACTAGCTATCCATTTTGCTTTAGTTCCCATAAAATACCTCCTTTATTTATATTCATTATACATTTGAAGATATTATTGGAATCTTAAAGTTACCTTAAATATCAATTTACCATAAATGAAATTAACTTAAACAAAAAAGAGTATAATTCTGCATTTATATCAATAATACCTTCTCCATCTATATCTCTTTGCTGATTTATATAATATTTCATCTTCCATATTTTCAATCTCTACTTCAAGAATTGATGAAATGATTGCTGCTACAAGAAATATAATAATGAAATATTTATCGATGATATCTATGACTTGATAATCAAAAAATATACTCCCTACTAAATAAACAGCAATGGCTGCTACTAATGATTTAATAAGTAAATTGAAAGTTTTAAAAAAGAATATTAATATTTTTTTATTCATAAGATTAACTCATTTCATATTGGTTAAGACTATCATACAACGATAATAAACTAAATAAAACTACCCTCACACCTTAAAGTGCGAGGATAGTGATTATTAATGATATAAATAGCAGACGTTAATAATATAAATCAATAGATCACATGTTAATAGCACATTATGTAAATAAAGTTCTATTAACCTTCCATTTCATCAAAAGAATCTTTATACCTTTTAATCCCCATATATATTTCATGCTTTTTCAAATGGATAACAACATCAGATTTCGGTAAATATTTCTTGTGTTTAGAAACGATGAAATCATAGAAATAATTTTTTAGCGGTTGAGAAAATGTTGAATACTTAGGCGATTCTTTAACTCTACTCGTTGTTCCAGAAAGCGCGTATGCTGCTACTGAATACTTGTTATTCTTCTCATTGATATAAAATGGTGAAATATGTAGCATTTTATGATTTTCATTATCAATTTGGAAATCAAATGTCATTACACCTGGTATTTGATGTTGTTGTTCAAATTTATCTGTTACTTTATAGAATGTATCATAGCTCGAAACACCTATCTCTTTTGCATACGCTATTGCAAATTGATTAACAGCTTCATCAATAGTATCGAACTCTTTTCCCTCCATACTTTCGGGGGTACCTCCAAAATGTGCAATGTATTTCGGTTGTTCAAATTTATTAAATTCCCATAACGTTATCAGCCCAACGATTGTTAAAACAATTAAAGCACTTGAAATCCATCTCGCTTTAGTTCCCATAAAATACCTCCTCTGTTTGTATTTATTATACTATTTATCAGAGGTTTCAGAACCTTAAAGTTACCTTAAAAATCAAACTAAAAAGTACCAACCTATCGATTGGTACTTCATTTTATATTTATATTATTAACCATTCACTATCATGTCATACAAATCATTTAACGTTTCTTCTCTATCGTTCTTCTTCAAGCCACATTCCCAAACAACAATCACACGAATTCCTAATTCATTCAATTCCTCAATATTGCGTTCATCTCTGGATACATTTCTATTAAATTTTTTAACCCAAAAGTCTTGGTTACTTTTTGGCATTACAAATAACTCACAATTATGCACGTGCCAAAAACATCCGTTAACAAAAATTGCAACATTGTACTTCGGTATAAATATATCTGGTGAGCCTGGATATCTCTTATCATTTTTTCTGTATCGCAATCCTTTGGAATATAAGAATTTACGAACTATTTCTTCAGGTTTACTTTTCTTCTTTGAGTTACCTTTCATCGCCATATTGATAGAATTTTGTTCCATGACTTGAACACCACACTTTCAATATTCACATACCCTTTTTAATTATAAATATTATTTTTAACCTCTTTACAACACGAACGATCGTTCGTATAATGGAATTAATACAAAAACGTATCAATCATTCTTGATCTTTGTTAAAATATAAAAGTTAATCATAAATCATTAAGGAGGCCCACTATGGAAAAAATCAAAGTAGCAGAAATGTTTGCAGGGGTTGGTGGCTTTAGAATCGGTTTAGAAAACACCGATAACAATATGTTTGAAGTTACTTGGGCAAACCAATGGGAACCTTCTAGTAAAGTGCAACATGCTTTTGATTGTTATTCAAGAAATTTCTCTACTGGTATACACAGTAATGAAGATATTACTCAAGTATCAAATGCTGAACTTGCTTCTACTAACGTAGATATGATAGTTGGGGGATTTCCTTGCCAAGATTATTCTGTAGCGCGTTCACTTAATGGTGAGCTAGGTATGCAAGGAAAAAAAGGTGTCTTATTCTGGGAGATTACCCGATTCATTCAAAACGTTGCTCCTAAGTATATCTTGCTTGAAAACGTTGATAGATTATTAAAATCTCCTTCTAAACAAAGAGGCCGTGATTTCGGAGTAATGCTTTCTACATTAAATGAACTAGGATATGACATTGAATGGCGTGTAATCAATGCTGCTGACTATGGAAATGCACAAAGAAGACGACGCGTGTTCATTTTTGGCTATCGCCGTGAAACAAGTTATGCTAAATCAATTGTTAAGAAAACTCATGAGCAGATTGTATTTAAAGATGGGTTCTTCGCAAAAGCATTTCCTATCACCGATGAAATAGTTAAGAATCGTGTTTCTACTACTTCACTTTCGAGTGATATTGTTAGTGTTTCTGATAATTTCTCTTATACATTCCATCCATCTGGTTATATGAAGAATGGAGAAGTTTATACAGCTCATACTGTACCGAAATATGAAAAACCAGCTACACTCGGTTCTGTCCTCGTTAAAGAAGTTCCAGAACAATATTATCTACCTCAAGATAAGGTTGAAAAGTTCAAGTATTTAAGAGGAGCAAAGAAAATTGAGAGAATAACAGCAGATGGTCATAAATATATCTATAGTGAAGGAGGTATGTCTGAAAGTGATGACGTCAACCTCCCTGCTAGAACGATGCTTACCAGTGAGTCATCAGTGAATCGAAGTACACATTTCATTAACGATCAAGAAGGAAAGTATCGAACACTTACCCCTGTCGAAGCCGAGCGATTAAATGGTTTCCCTGATAACTGGACAGAAGGCATGCCAGAGAAGATGAGATTCTTCTGTATGGGGAACGCGTTAGTTGTACCTTTGATTACGAGAATGGGAAATCAAATCGAAAAAATCGAAAAACAATATCCAGATGATATAACCCAATTAAATCTTTTTTAGTCTACCAATTGATGGTAGACTTTTTTATTTGAGAAAAATATACTTGTAATAAGTAAACTAGATTCATGTTAATTATCAAGATGGAGGGTGATTAATATTTCTAAATTCGAATACGAATCTGCAAGTGAATTGATAATGTATGCCAAAGAAGCAGAAGGAAAATATTTGTATGAAATTGATAAGAAAGATATTTTTGATAAACCAAATAAAAAAGGATTAGTGGGAACAATCATTGAAGAAAGTTATTTTGGTATTGAGACTAACAATCGACCAGAACCTGATTTTGCTGACGTTGGAATTGAATTAAAGTCGACTGGTATCGAACCATATAAAAAGCAAAATGGATATAGAGCTAAAGAAAGATTGGTACTTAATATTATTAACTATAATGATGAAGCTAAAAGAGACTTCTATTCATCATCGTTTTGGTTAAAAAACAATAAGATATTACTGTTTTTCTATACATATGTAAGAAATGAAGATGGAAAACCAGATTATCCAAATTTCATTATAAAAAAAACGATTTTACACGAGTTTAGTGAGTCCGATCTTATTATGATTAAAAAAGATTGGGAAATAATTAATAATAAAATCAAAGCTGGGTTAGCACATGAATTATCCGAAAAAGATACTGACTATTTAGCAGCTTGTACCAAAGGCAAAAATGCATCCTCATTAAAAGAACAACCATTTTCAGATATTATGGCAAAACAAAGAGCATACTCCTTGAAACAAGGATATATGACCTCGTTGGTTAAAAAATATATTGAACACGTGGATATGCCATCTTTCGCTTCCAAAAATGAATTAGTGAACTATTCGATACCAGAGTTAATTAATAAAAGTATGCAACCATATATGGGATTAAGTACAGAAGAGATAGCATCTAAATTAGGGACTACTCTTTCTAAAGCTAAACATAAAAATCAAATTTTAGTTAGTGAAATTTTCGGAGTTAAAAAGACAAGTTTGAATGATATTGAGGAATTTTCAAAAGCCAATATTAAATTCAAAACAATAGTTATTAATAGTGTTGGAACACCAACTGAAAGTATATCATTTGAAAATTTAGATTTTGATGAGATTTATAATGTCGAATGGGAAAATTCAACTCTTCGAGATAATTTCGTATCTATTAAATGGTTATTTATTATTTTTGAGAAGAATAGCAATGGAAAGCATTATTTAAAAGGAACAAAATTATGGACTGTGCCTGAGGAGATTCTAGATAGTGAAATAAAAGGATTGTATAATTATTTAAAAAAACAAATGAAGAATAATAACCTTACTGATCATCTACCTTCTTCTGTTAAGTTTAATGGAGTTTGTCACGTTAGACCCAAGGGTCAAAATAGAGAAAAAAGCTTAATAAAATTGCCTAATGATGAAGTGATACCTCATCAATGTTTTTGGTTTAATAGTGGCTATATAAAAAATATAATTCTAATATAATATCTTCACAAATAAAATTTATTTGTTAAAATTTTTAGATTATTAATAAATCCCCAAAAGTTAAATTTGGTTCTATGTCAAATAGGACTGATGCTGTAATTAGAGATTAAGCGACAACTTTATGTTGCTTAATCTCTTTTTTTGATTCAGGTAAATATAATCTTGAACATAATAAAACTCTATTTTTTAAATTATTATAATTTCTGTAACCAAAAGAAACTCTTTTTATTAG
>NZ_MJBI02000019.1 GCF_002742385.2 Macrococcoides goetzii | reverse complement strand
ATTGTACTTTGAAAACTAGATAAAGTAAGAAGAAATAAAAGATTTTACCAAGCAAAACCGAGTGAGTTCATTTTTGAATTCTTAAAAAAATCGCGCGTCTGCATTTATGCAGACATCACAATTATTAATAACAGATTAAGTTATTAAGGGCGCACGGTGGATGCCTTGGCACTAGAAGCCGAAGAAGGACGTTACTAACGACGATATGCTTTGGGGAGCTGTAAGTAAGCTTTGATCCAGAGATTTCCGAATGGGGAAACCCAGCATGAGTTATGTCATGTTATCCATATATGAATACATAGTATATGAGAAGGCACACCCGGAGAACTGAAACATCTAAGTACCCGGAGGAAGAGAAAGAAAACTCGATTCCCTTAGTAGCGGCGAGCGAAACGGGAAGAGCCCAAACCAGAGAGCTTGCTCTCTGGGGTTGTAGGACACTCAATACGGAGTTACAAAGGAACAGTTTAGACGAATGACTTTGGAAAAGTCAGCCATAGAAGGTAAAGGCCCTGTAGTCGAAAAGTTGTTCTCTCCTGAGTGGATCCTGAGTACGGCGGAACACGTGGAATTCCGTCGGAATCCGGGAGGACCATCTCCCAAGGCTAAATACTCTCTAGTGACCGATAGTGAACCAGTACCGTGAGGGAAAGGTGAAAAGCACCCCGGAAGGGGAGTGAAATAGAACCTGAAACCGTGTGCTTACAAGTAGTCAGAGCCCGTTAATGGGTGATGGCGTGCCTTTTGTAGAATGAACCGGCGAGTTACGATTTGATGCAAGGTTAAGCAGTATATGTGGAGCCGTAGCGAAAGCGAGTCTGAATAGGGCGAATGAGTATCAGGTCGTAGACCCGAAACCAGGTGATCTACCCATGTCCAGGTTGAAGTTCAGGTAACACTGAATGGAGGACCGAACCGACTTACGTTGAAAAGTGAGCGGATGAGGTGTGGGTAGCGGAGAAATTCCAATCGAACCTGGAGATAGCTGGTTCTCTCCGAAATAGCTTTAGGGCTAGCCTCGTGTGATGATTATTGGAGGTAGAGCACTGTTTGGACTAGGGGCCCCCCTCGGGTTACCGAATTCAGACAAACTCCGAATGCCAAATAATTTAACACGGGAGTCAGACTGCGGGTGATAAGGTCCGTAGTCGAGAGGGAAACAGCCCAGACCACCAGCTAAGGTCCCAAAATATATGTTAAGTGGAAAAGGATGTGGCGTTGCCCAGACAACTAGGATGTTGGCTTAGAAGCAGCCATCATTTAAAGAGTGCGTAATAGCTCACTAGTCGAGTGACGCTGCGCCGAAAATGTACCGGGGCTAAACATATTACCGAAGCTGTGGATTGTCCAATGGACAATGGTAGGAGAGCGTTCTAAGCAGCGTCGAAGCATGATCGCAAGGACATGTGGAGCGCTTAGAAGTGAGAATGCCGGTGTGAGTAGCGAAAGACGGGTGAGAATCCCGTCCACCGATTGACTAAGGTTTCCAGAGGAAGGCTCGTCCGCTCTGGGTTAGTCGGGACCTAAGCCGAGGCCGAATGGCGTAGGCGATGGATAACAGGTAGATATTCCTGTACCACCTAAGATTGTTTGAACGATGGGGGGACGCAGTAGGATAGGCGAAGCGTACTGTTGGTTATGTACGTCCAAGCACTGAGACTGAGTATTAGGCAAATCCGGTACTCTTAAGGTCAAGGTGTGATGGGGAGCGAAATTATAGTAGCGAAGTCGTTGATTTCACACTGCCAAGAAAAGCCTCTAGTTAGAAATTAGGTGCCCGTACCGCAAACCGACACAGGTAGTCAAGATGAGAATTCTAAGGTGAGCGAGCGAACTCTCGTTAAGGAACTCGGCAAAATGACCCCGTAACTTCGGGAGAAGGGGTGCTTTTTAGGGTGCAAGCCTTGAAGAGCCGCAGTGAATAGGCCCAAGCGACTGTTTATCAAAAACACAGGTCTCTGCAAAACCGTAAGGTGACGTATAGGGGCTGACGCCTGCCCGGTGCTGGAAGGTTAAAAGGAGTGGTTAGCATTAGCGAAGCTACGAATTGAAGCCCCAGTAAACGGCGGCCGTAACTATAACGGTCCTAAGGTAGCGAAATTCCTTGTCGGGTAAGTTCCGACCCGCACGAAAGGCGTAACGATTTGGGCACTGTCTCAACGAGAGACTCGGTGAAATCATAGTACCTGTGAAGATGCAGGTTACCCGCGACAGGACGGAAAGACCCCGTGGAGCTTTACTGCAGCCTGATATTGAAATTCGGCACAGCTTGTACAGGATAGGTAGGAGCCTTTGAAGCGTGAGCGTCAGCTTACGTGGAGGCGTTGGTGGGATACTACCCTGGCTGTGTTGACTTTCTAACCCGCACCACTTATCGTGGTGGGAGACAGTGTCAGGCGGGCAGTTTGACTGGGGCGGTCGCCTCCTAAAGAGTAACGGAGGCGCTCAAAGGTTCCCTCAGAATGGTTGGAAATCATTCGCAGAGTGTAAAGGCACAAGGGAGCTTGACTGCGAGACCTACAAGTCGAGCAGGGTCGAAAGACGGACTTAGTGATCCGGTGGTTCCGCATGGAAGGGCCATCGCTCAACGGATAAAAGCTACCCCGGGGATAACAGGCTTATCTCCCCCAAGAGTTCACATCGACGGGGAGGTTTGGCACCTCGATGTCGGCTCATCGCATCCTGGGGCTGTAGTCGGTCCCAAGGGTTGGGCTGTTCGCCCATTAAAGCGGTACGCGAGCTGGGTTCAGAACGTCGTGAGACAGTTCGGTCCCTATCCGTCGTGGGCGTAGGAAATTTGAGAGGAGCTGTCCTTAGTACGAGAGGACCGGGATGGACATACCTCTGGTGTACCAGTTGTCGCGCCAGCGGCATAGCTGGGTAGCTATGTATGGACGGGATAAGTGCTGAAAGCATCTAAGCATGAAGCCCCCCTCAAGATGAGATTTCCCAACTTCGGTTATAAGATCCCTCAAAGATGATGAGGTTAATAGGTTCGAGGTGGAAGTACAGTAATGTATGGAGCTGACGAATACTAATCGATCGAAGACTTAATCAA
>NZ_MJBI02000018.1 GCF_002742385.2 Macrococcoides goetzii | reverse complement strand
CCGGATAGTCCAAGTATCCGGAAATGTTGCCACCTATCACACCATTTTTATCCCCATCTTTTCCGGATAGTCCAAGTATCCGGAAATGTTGCCACCTATCACACCATTTTTATCCCCATCTTTTCCGGATAGTCCAAGTATCCGGAAAAGTCTACCCTAAATATCTAAACATCATCACAAAAAAATTCCGGATACGCTATGTATCCGGAATCTATAAAATCTATTATTAAATTACATCATCCCTGGCATGCCGCCCATACCCATATCAGGCATAGCTGGTGCTGGTTCAGGTAATTCTGCTACAACAGCTTCAGTTGTTAAGAACATTGCTGCTACTGATGCTGCATTTTGTAAAGCTGATCTTGTAACTTTCGTAGGGTCAACGATACCTGCTTCAATCATGTTTACCCACTCATCAGTTGCTGCGTTATATCCAACACCTGTTTCAGCGTGTTTGATCTTCTCAACAATTACTGATCCTTCTAAACCAGCATTAATCGCGATTTGACGAATTGGTGCTTCTAATGCTTTTAATACAATTTTAACACCTGTTGCAACATCACCTGTTGCTTCAATTGCTGCGACTTTATTGTAGATAGATACAAGCGCTGTACCACCACCTGCAACGATACCTTCTTCTACTGCTGCACGTGTTGAGTTTAATGCATCTTCAATACGTAATTTACGTTCTTTTAATTCTGTTTCAGTTGCAGCACCAACTTTAATCACTGCAACGCCACCTGCTAATTTCGCTAAGCGTTCTTGTAATTTCTCTTTATCAAATTCAGATGTTGTTTCTTCGATTTGTGCTTTTAATTGTCCTACACGTGCGTCGATATTTGATGCATCCCCGCGTCCTTCAACGATTGTTGTATCGTCTTTAGTAACGTGAACTTTCGCTGCATTACCTAACATATCAACTGTTGCATCTTTTAAGTCTAATCCTAAGTCGTCAGTAATGACTTGACCACCTGTAAGGATTGCTAAATCTTCTAACATCGCTTTACGACGGTCACCAAATCCTGGCGCTTTCACAGCTACTGCAGTGAATGTACCACGTAATCTGTTTAATACGATGTTTGTTAATGCATCGCCATCAACGTCTTCAGCTACGATTAAGATCGGACGTGATGTTTGAACGATTTGTTCTAATAACGGTAAGATATCCTGGAATGAAGAAATCTTCTTATCTGTAATTAAGATGTATGGATTTTCTAAATCAGCGATCATCTTATCAGAATCTGTCACCATATAAGGTGAAGCATATCCACGGTCGAATTGCATACCTTCTACTACTTCTAATTCTGTTTTAAATCCTTTAGATTCTTCGATAGTGATAACGCCGTCGTTACCAACTTTCTCCATCGCTTCAGAGATGAATTGACCGATTTCTTCGTCAGCTGCTGAAATTGCTCCAACTTGTGCAATTTCTTCTTTGCTTGATACTTCTTTTGAAATTGCTGCTAATTCTTCTAACGCCACTGCTACCGCTTTATCAATACCTTGGCGGATTCCTACAGGGTTTGCACCACTTGTAACATTCTTTAATCCTTCTTGAATCATTGCCTGCGCAAGTACTGTTGCTGTAGTAGTACCGTCACCTGCGATTTCGTTTGTTTTATTCGCAACTTCAGCGACTAATTTTGCCCCCATGTTTTCGTATGGGTCTTCTAATTCAATTTCTTTTGCGATTGTTACACCATCATTTGTAATTAAAGGTGCTACAAACTTTTTATCTAAAACTACGTTACGACCTTTTGGCCCTAAAGTAACTTTAACTGCGTCAGCTAATTTATCTACACCTGCAAGCATTGAGCGTCTTGCATCTTCAGAAAACTTAATTTCTTTAACCATTATCAAATTCCTCCATTGATTTTATATTATAGAATGTATTTATTATAATTTGATTATTCTTCGATAATCGCGATGATATCTTCTTCTTTTAATACGATGTACTTCTCGTCTCCAGCTTTCACTTCAGTACCACCGAATGGTTCATAAACTACACGGTCACCTACAGCTACCTGGATATCAATTCTTTCACCATTCTCAAGGATACGGCCTGTGCCAACTGCAATGACTGTACCTTCGTTTGACTTTTCTTTTGCAGAATCAGTTAAGACGATTCCACTTGCAGTAGTTTGTTCTCTTTCAGTTTTTTCGATTACAACACGATTTCCGTATGGTTTTAACACGATAATTTCCTCCTTGAAAAATAAAATTCATATTTTTTAGCACTCTATACGCTTAAGTGCTAATATAATTTTATAATAATCAAAGAAGGTCAAGAATGCAAATATTTTAATTGGATTTTTAATATTATTTTTATTCGGTTCGATTGAGTTTTTATTACTACCAATTTATTGTACAATGTATGAAGTATTCAAATTTGAAGGAGAATTAAAATTTACATGAAACGTATATGGATCAACGTGCTTACTGTCTTAATTTACATCGGCTCACAGTTTTTCGTCTTAATTCCTAATATTTATTTTATGAAACAAGGTTTAAGCGAGTCAGATGCATTCTTAAAATCTATACCTTATTATGTAGCTTCTTTTATTGTTGCTTCTATTTTAGTTATATTTATCAACACACGTATTAAAAATAAAACAAAGTTAGAACGTCTTCCAAAGTCTGATACATTGGCTACAATCGGCTGGATTGTCGGTGGATTCTTTATCTCACTGTTTGCTCAGATGATCTTCGGTATGATTAACACATATATTTTACATCAGCCACTGGAAAGTCAGAATACTAAAAATATCATGGATATCGCTAAAGCTGCACCAGTCTTTATTATTTTAATTGCAATCGTTGGTCCAATTCTAGAGGAATTCGTCTTTAGAAAAGTCATTTTCGGTGAACTATATGAAGTGATTAAAGGTCCTCGCTGGCTTGCTTTTACCATTGCTTTATTAATTAGTGGATTTATCTTCTCAGCAGCACATAATGACTTCGACCATACGTTAATCTATATGGGGATGTCGTTAGTGTTCAGTAGTTTATATGTTTTAACGAATCGTATCATTGTACCGATTGCCGCGCATATGTTGATGAATGCTTTTGTTGTAATCATGCAGGTCGTGTTTGCAGATAAAGTAGAGGAAGCACAGGAACAATTAAAGCAAACGACACAATTCATTGCTCCAATTATAAAATCATATTTAAATCTATAAAGAAACACCGAGTGGTCGGATTACGTAATAATTCGACCACTCGGTGTTGTTTTTTATTTCAAAAAGTATGTGAGTGGTCGAAATACCTATTATTTCGACCACTCACTCAATTTCATTACCACAATTTCTTAACGCCCCATAGACGCTCTTCACAAGCTGTAATAATCGTCTTCAACGCTTTAATACGTGCTGCACGTTTATTATTCGCAGGGATAATTACCCATGGTGCATCGTCCGTTGATGTTTTATCAATCATATCTTTACTCGCTTCAAGATATAGATCCCACTTCTCACGATTGCGCCAGTCTTCATCGGTAATCTTCCACTGCTTCTCAGGTGTAACCTGGCGTTCTTCAAAACGCTTTAACTGTTCATCTTTATCTAATACTAAGAAGAATTTAATAACGATTGATCCTTCAATTGTTAAAGCACGTTCAAATTTATTAATTTCATCATACGCACGTTGCCATTCATCAGTAGATGCAAATCCTTCCACTCGCTCAACTAGAACACGGCCATACCAGCTTCTATCAAATATTTCGATATGACCAGAACGTGGTACGTCTGTTGCAAAGCGCCATAAGTAATGATAACTCAGCTCCGTTTCAGTCGGGGCACTAATCGCGTTCACTTCATAGCCAGTAGGATCAAGACTTTCACGTACGCGTTTAATGTTCCCGCCTTTACCTGCTGCATCCATACCTTCATATACAAGCATCATCGGTATTTTCTCTTGATATAATGCATATTGTAATTCACGAATTCTGTTCTGTAGTTTTGGTAATAGTTCTTTATATTCCGCTTTTGACATATCATCTGATGTATCGTCAAACATATCTGTCGAGAAGTTTTCAGTGAATGCTCCGTCTACTGTTCGATTTTCTGTCTTTTTCTTTTTCTCTTTTAAAGCTTTCTCTAAACGTTTAATAATCGTTTCGTACATTTCATTCGCTGCTTTACCACGTTCTGTATAATCGATATGTGTCCAAGGTGAAATCTCCTCAGTCGCCTTCATTAAATCGATCATACCTTCCTGATAATCTTTCGTCGGAATGCCTGTTTCATATTCCTGTGCTTTCCATCGTGTTAAAGGATTTTTCTTCGTTTGCTGAATATGTTCAAGTCTCTTCTGCTCATTGACTGATAAATAGAATTTAATAATTTCATAGCCATCTTCTTTAAGCATCGATTCAAAGCCCACTATTTCCTGCGTTAATAAATCATAGTCTTTAATAATGTCTTTTTTCAGTTCATGAATTTCATAATCTAACTTCTGTGCATACCAGCTTCTGAAGAATAATGTTACGCCACCTTTATTCGGAATATTCTTCCAGTAAGGATATAAGAACGGATAACGTAATAACTCACTGTCTGGGCGTTGCGTCGCATAGAAGTTTGTATACTTTGCATCAAGTGTTAATAATAATTCGTTAGATAATCTTGATTTCCCTGATGCTGGAATACCTTCAAAGACTACCATTACCGGGATTCCCGCTTCATGTGTCTGTCTTACAAGTTCTGCTGTTTTGAGTGCTAAAGCTTCATCTACCTTTGTCATATTCATCCCCCTAATCTCATACATTAATTATACCATCTGAACAATAATAAATATATTCCTTATTCTGTATGTTTAGAGTATTATAAGAATAGTAAGAAAAATTAGATAATACATAGATAAGGAGCATATTAATGACTACTTTCAATGACTACAAATATGTGAGACCCGATTTAACAGATGCAAAGGAACAGTTTACACAGTTATACACTGAATTTGATCAGGCACAATCTGTAGAAGAACAGATACAAGTGATTGATAAGATCAACGCTTTACGTAACAAGATTGATTCAATGTTTAATCTGGCTTATGTCCGTGCATCAATTAATACTAAAGATGAATTCTACGAAAAAGAACGTGATTTCTTCGATGATAACAACGGTGAAATCGTCTATTTCGAATCACTTTATTACAATGCTTTAAACAGAAGTCAGTTCAAAGAGGAATTGAAGTCTGTTTATGGAGAGCAACTATTTGATTTAGCTGAACTTTATGTGAAACAGTTCGACGAATCTATTAAAGATCTATTAAATAAAGAGAATAAGATTGCGTCAGAGTACTCAAAACTTGTGGCTTCAGCTGAAATTGAGTACAAAGGTGAAACGTATACTTTTGCTCAAATGGGTAAATTCCTTGAGTCTAGCGACCGTGAAGAACGTAAATCTGCTACTCTTGCTGTGCAAAATTATCGTGCAGGATTAATGAATCAATATGATGATATTTATGACCGCTTAGTTAAAGTGCGTCACGAAATCGCAGTGAAACTAGGTTTTGATAACTTCATCGAGCTTGGATATGTGCGTATGCGTCGCGTTGATTATACACCTGATATGGTACAAAACTATCGCGAGCAAATTAAAACGCATGTTGTGCCACTTGCACAAAAATTATATCAGGCACAAGCTGAACGTATCGGCGTTGATCGTTTAAAAGTTTATGATGAACCGATTTTATTTACAGATGGTAATGAGTCTCCAAAAGATGATGCTCAGACGATTTTAGAAAATGGTCGTAAGATGTATCGTGAATTAAGTCCTGAAACAGATGAATTCTATCAGTTTATGATGGAGCGTGAACTCTTTGATGTGGAAGCGAAAAAAGGTAAACAGGCAGGTGGTTATTGTACATTTATCGATGATTACAAATCACCGTTCATCTTCTCTAACTTTAACGGCACAGACCATGATATCACGGTTTTAACACATGAAGCAGGACATGCCTTCCAGGTATATCGCTCTCGCGAACTCAGTGTGCCTGATTATTTATGGCCGACACATGAATCATGTGAAATTCATTCAATGAGCATGGAGTTCTTCACTTACAAATGGATGGATTTATTCTTTAACAATGCGGATAAATTTAAATATAAACATATCGGAGATGCGATTCAGTTCCTTCCTTATGGTGTTGCTGTGGATGAGTTCCAGCATATTGTCTATGGTAATCCTGAAATGACACCGAAAGAACGACGTGAGGCATGGCAATCTCTAGAAGCAAAATACTTACCGCATAAAGATTATGATGGTATTGCGCCGCTTATCGATGGTGCATTATGGCATAGACAAGGACATATATTCGAATCTCCATTCTATTATATCGATTACACTTTAGCTCAAGTATGTGCCTTCCAATTCTTTAAACGTTCAAGTGAAGATTTTGAAAATGCGTGGAAAGATTATCTGCATATATGTGATATTGGCGGATCTCTGCCATTCAATAAAATTGTAGAAGCTGCGCACTTAAAATCACCATTTAAAGATGGAACATTGAAAGATGTGATGATTTTCCTTGAGAACTATCTAGATCAGATTGATACTTCTAAATTTTAATACGTAAAAATGGTTCTATAATAAAACGGACTGATGAAAAGATACAAATCTTTTCTTCAGCCCGTTTTTTGATTTTTTGGATATAAAAAGGACGCAATTATCTCTATA
>NZ_MJBI02000017.1 GCF_002742385.2 Macrococcoides goetzii | reverse complement strand
TCAAGATTATATTTACCTGAATCAAAAAAAGAGATTAAGCAACATAAAGTTGTCGCTTAATCTCTAATTACAGCATCAGTCCTATTTGACATAGAACCATTATTTACAGTTTAATATAGAGTTATGAGACAACCTTTAGGGGTTGTCTTTTTTTTGCGAGTAAATTGACGTTCCACTTCATAATCTATGTAGTGCTTGTTCGGAAGTGGCTTCAAATCACTTTTGACGACACTTACTCTTCCAATTCGTGTAGTTCCTGCTCGGAAGTGGCTTCAAATCACTTTTGACGACACTTGCTCACACAATCCATGTTGTTCTTACACGGAAGTGGCTTCAAATCACTTTTGACGACACTTACTCACACAATTCATGTTGTTCTTACACGGAAGTGGCTTCAAATCACTTTTGACGACACTTACACTTCTTCACTTCACTTCAATCCTTCGATTCAAAACAACCTATTTATTTTTCCTGTACAACATGTATTGCGCCATCATTATGTAGTGTAGCTGTAGATGCTCTTTCCTCTTTTTTATCAACTTCTCTAAATCTTCTATAATCATTGATATAACAGTTGTAGACATGACCATCGATTTTATCTGTCCACATTTTCTTATCACCTTTTTGATAAGTCACATTGACTTTACCCATCTTAACCTGATATCCCTCTTTATGCTTTAGGATATAATACGTTGTAACGTAGTCTTTCGTCTTGCCGTCATAATACGCATAAATACCGATACCCGGTTCATTTGCTTTAGAACTTAATGAGATACCACTTTCCTTGACACCATCAAATAGTTGTTTCCCTACAGCTTCTTGTGCTGCCTTTTCTGTTGGAAATGTACTGCTCTCCAATTGGGCAATCTGACTTTTCGTTACTTTCGGAAACTTTTGCGGGTTCATTAAATTTTGAATTGAAATCCCTATCGCAAATATCCCAATCAGCATCAGTGCCATCATTAAAAATTTCTTCGTAAATATGTCTTTCATATCATCAACCTTCCCTCTTTTAAAAATCAAAAAAACCTGCAATGCTTATGCATTTGCAGGCGAATGATTCTAATCATCAGTAAATATGTTCTCACCATACAAACTTCCTTATCATCAGTATAATCGTCTTTCTATATTTTTACAATTATCATAAGTAAGGTTATTTGCTGGTAATC
This sequence comes from Macrococcoides goetzii, assembly GCF_002742385.2. Taxonomy (GTDB): domain Bacteria; phylum Bacillota; class Bacilli; order Staphylococcales; family Staphylococcaceae; genus Macrococcoides; species Macrococcoides goetzii. The sequence continues at coordinate 10,695 of NZ_MJBI02000017.1, read as the reverse complement.
TATATAATTAATGTTGTTCTAAAGTGACTTAATTTTATTTGTATGCTTTCTCTACTTCTTCAATTTGTTTCATAACAGTAACTGCGCCGCCACCTGAGAAGTACCATAAGTAAGGATCGATTTCTACGACTTTATCATTTTTCACAGCACTTACATCTTTAATAACATCATTAGATAATGCTTGTTTCGCAGATGATTTACCACCAACTGCTACTCCACGGTCCATCGCATAGATGATATCCGGGTTTGTTTTGTTGATATATTCAAAGTTAATCACTTGTCCGTGTCCTTTTGCCTGAATATTTTTGTCCGCTTCTTTCACGCCTAATACATCATGAATAAATCCGAAACGGCCACCTTTACCAAATACAGATAATTCTCCTTCATTGGCTAATACAAATAATCCTTTATCTTTAGACTTTTCAGTCATTGCTTTTACTTCTTCAATCTTTTTGTCTAAATCATCGATTAAAGCTGTTGCTTCTTTTTCTTTATCAAAGATTTTACCGATATTTTCAGTGTTTTCTTTTACGCTTTCGATATACTTCGTATCATCTGTACCAACATATAAAATAGTAGCGTCTGGTGCTGCTTTTTTCATTTCTTCCATTACTTTTTGTGTTGCCTGGCGTCCAGAAATTAAGATTAATTCTGGTTGTTGTTCAGCTAATTTTTCAAAGTTAGGTTCTTTTAAGCTTCCTAAGTTTGTATATTTATCATCTTTAAAGTTTTCAAGGAATGACGGAACACTGCGATTGCCTTCACCTTTAGGTAATCCTTTAACTTCTCCATCGACACCTAATTCCTGCATTGTTGCTAATGTTCCATAGTCAAATACTGCAATATTTTTTGGGTTTTTCGGAACTTCTACTGTTTCTGTTACGTCTTTTGCGTCACTTCCGTCTTCTTTTTCACCCATTAGTTTGTATTTATTTTCAATTTTAATCGTTTCAGCCTTATCTGATTCTCCTGCTGTCTTATCTTCTGATTTTGTACTTTCTTTGTCATTACCACATGCTGCTAACACAATAATTAAAGCTAAAGTTAATACTAAACTAAAAATACGTTTCATTCCTATATTCTCCTTTGATATATGTATTATTCCCCTGTAAATAAATTAGCCCTACATTAAAAACTACCCGGCAACACTCCTTTCAATGGATTGAATTATACTGCCTGTACTTCTTCGATAAATTCATCAACTGTCATGTGCTCATCGTCAAAATAGACACAGATTTGCTGACCGAAGATACATTCAATTTGGATGTCCATATCATATACTGCTTTTAATTTTTCTGTCGTAATAACATCTTCTTTTTTTCCGTCTAATAATACGACACCATCTTTTAAGGCAATGATGTAATCTGCATAACATGATGCGAAGTTAATATCATGAATCACAATAACAATCGTCTTTTGTTTTTCGCGAACTAATCTACGGAGTAACTGCATCATCTGAACAGAATGTTTCATATCTAAATTATTCAATGGTTCATCTAAGAAGATATAATCCGTATCCTGTGCTAAAGTCATCGCAATATATGCGCGTTGTTTTTGTCCACCTGACAATTCATCTAAGAAGCGATTTTCAAAAGGTTTGAGTTCTAAATATTCAATTGCTTCATCAACAATTGCGTGATCTTCTTTCGTTAAACGACCTTTAGAGTATGGAAATCTTCCGAAGTTAACTAAGTCGCGAACAGTAATTTTTAAGTTCGTATGATTACTTTGCTTTAATACTGCGAGTTGCATCGCGATATCATCACTTTTCATCTCTTCAATCGGAGCTTCGTTTAACAACACAGCGCCACTATCGTAATCACTTAAACGTGTAATGGCTGATAATAACGTACTTTTACCAGCTCCATTCGGTCCGATAATCGCCGTGATTGCACCTTTTTTTATTTCCACGGAAATGTCATTTAGAATCTCTTTCTGTCCAATCGTTTTGTGCAAATGTTGTACTTTAATCATGTGCACCCTCCTTAAATAATAGATAGATGAAGTAAACGCCACCTATAAAGTTGATTAATATCGTAATTTCAGTTGTGCCGTCAAATACGTATTGATTGATCATTTGTCCAAGTAATAAAGTAATGCCTGATACTGCTAATACCGAAATAATTAAATATTGATGTTTAAATGTCTGCATAAATTGATACGTAACATTACAGACAATGATACCTAAAAATGTAATTGGTCCAACGAGTGCGGTCGATATACTTACTAATACCGCAACCACCAACAGCATATTACGCGTTAATTTTTCAACGTTTACACCTAAATTTGTTGCGTGTGTGTTCCCTAAACTTAATACGTCTAATTCGTGTGCATGCATGTAAATATAAATGAGTAACATCACAATGATAATACAGCTGATGAGCAATAACTTTTCATTGACCGTATTAAAGCTTGCGAACAGTTTATCCTGTAATAATAAGAAATCATCTGGATTCATTACCATATGCATAAAACTCGATAAACTTGAAAAGCATGTTCCCATTACAATCCCAAACAGTAATACGAAATACACGGATGTATTTTTCTTAAAGACGATATTGAATAAGCCTAATGTAAACAAAATCATCAGTACAACGGAAATAAAGAAATTCACATATACATTGAAGAATAAATCTCCTAGTTTTCCGAAGAAGAATATAATGATGGTCTGAATAAATAAGTAGACTGCATCAAGTCCGATGACCGATGGTGTTAGTAGGTGGTTTTCAGTGATGGTCTGGAAGATGAGTGACGATACACCAATTGCTGCACCGACTAAAATAATGGCAGCAAGCTTTCGCAACCTTGATGGTAGTACATAATCTAAAATTTGCAGATTAAGCTGGATCATTACAAAGCCAATCATCAGTGCAATCATCACGAATAAGAGCACCGAGACTTTTTTCGTTGTATTATGCATATTCTTTCCTCCTTTTCAGAAGGATGATCATGAATACAACACTACCTAAAATACCTAGCGTTAGCCCTATCGGTATTTCGTATGGAAAGATAATAATTCGGCTGAATATATCAGCAATCATTACAATTATCGCACCGAGAAGCGCAGTGTACGGTAACGCTTTATTCATATGATCTCCGACAAAAAGTCCAACGATATTCGGCACGATTAATCCCAGAAACGGTAATACACCGATTGTTACAACGACAGTCGCTGAAACTACTGCTGCAATGACTACGCCGAGATTCATTATCTTGTTGTATGAGATTCCTAAGTTCTTACTAAATGACTCTCCCATCCCAACAATCGTAAAGTGATGTGCAAAGAAATACATAATAATAACCATTGGAATGATAATATACAGCACTTCATAACGTCCTTTCGTAATCATCGAAAAATCACCGACAAAGAAGTTAGAAATGCTTTGCATTGCATTAAATCTTAATGCCATAAATGTTGCTAAGCTGGAAACAATATTACCCAACATCAATCCGACAAGCGGGATGAATATCGCATCTTTAAACTTAATGCGATTAACAATCCACATAAACATAAATGTTCCTAAAATTGCAGTTGTAATACTAAATCCAAGTTTCACTAATAGTGGCGCTTGTGCAAAGAAAATCATTGATATCAATACACCGAACTTCGCGAAATCCATCGTCCCTGCCGTCGTCGGTGAGACGAATTTATTACGTGTAAGCTGCTGCATGAGTAACCCTGCAACACTTAATGCCACGCCTGCCAATATAATAGAGAGCGTCCTCGGGAAACGACTGTTTATTAAAATATTTTTCTGATTGTCCGATAAATGCATTAAATGTTGCGGTGAAATATCAATCACCCCTACAAAAATCGATACAATCGATAATAATACTAATGTGATAAGACCATAAATCATTTTCATCAACAAGAGCTCCAATCGTCAATGATAACAATTATCATTGAGAAACATTTTCAGTTACAATCATAACAGACTGAGAATTATTTTCAACCTGTATTTAAAAAAATACGTCGAAAACTTTGTTTTTCTTTAAAAAAGTTGTATTGGTAACGCTTTATTTCATGATATATTGAACATAAGAAAAACACGATGGGGTGACTTTTATGAATAAACAACACGGAGAACAGGCGCTAGAAAAATCGATAGGCTTCTGGACTGCCATTACTGTCGTTATCGGTACAATTATCGGTTCAGGCGTTTTCGTTAAACCGTCTGTCGTATTAAATCATGCAGGGACTAGTGACATGGCTATCTGGGCATGGATTGTCGGAGGTATATTAACGCTTGCAGCTGGCCTAACAATTGCAGAAGTCGGGGCACAAATCCCAAAAACAGGCGGCCTATATGCTTACATAAGAGACATTTACGGTCCATTCTGGGGATTCTTAACAGGCTGGATGCAAACTGTTATTTATGGACCAGCAATCATTGCTTCATTGTCTTTATTTTTCGGTATTTTAGTAACAAACTTCTTTGAATTAGATCCTGCTTTAGGTATATGGATCGGTATTGCAGCATTTACTTTCCTCGTTATCTTAAATATTATGGGGACTGGTTTAGGTGGTGCGATGCAGACATTTACAACCATCTGTAAATTGATACCTGTATTCGCGATTATCATTTTCGGTCTGTTATGGGGTAAAGAAGGTATATTCGGTCAAGACGTTACCAGCTTAATTAAAAATCAAGAAGAAATTAACTTTGGTCGTGCTATTTTAGCCACGCTTTTCGCCTATGATGGATGGATTCTTTTAACAAATTTAACTGGAGAAATGAAAAATCCAAAAAGAAATTTACCGTTAGCAATGTTTGCCGGCCTAAGTGTTGTAACACTTGCTTACGTACTGATTAATATCGCTGTATTTCATGTTATTCCTGCAGATAAATTAGTAGGCATGGGGAATACTTCTTCAGCGGAAGCAGCTAAGATCTTATTTGGTGATTTCGGTTCTAAATTTGTGAATATCGGTGTAATCATTTCAATCTTCGGATGCTTAAACGGTAAAATTATGACATTCCCACGTATTCCATTTGCGATGGCCGATGATCATCTATTACCATTTGATAAAGCAATTAGCTATGTCAGCCCTAGATTCAAATCACCAATTGGTGCATTAATTGCTGTATATGTTATCAGTATGATTTTATTATTATTAACAATTGTAATTCCTGATATCGTTAATGCAGATTATTTATCAGAAGTATGTATCTTTATTATTTATATCTTCTATATTGCAGCATTTATCGGTCTATTCTTATTAAGACAACGCAATAAAGGTGTTAATCGCGATTACTCAGTGCCGCTTTATCCGATTGTTCCAATCGTTGCGTTACTTGGAGGATTATTCATTATCATCAGTACATTAATGAGTGACTTTATCGGTTCTATGCTAGGCGTGGCATTTGTTATCATCGGTATTCCTTTCTACTTTATTTTAAGAAAGAGACATTAATATGTTTAACGCCTGTTAAACTGGATATATGAATTATATAACTTATAGAAATGAGGCAAATGATTATGAATAAATTAGTGAGATTAATTATTAAATTAAGCCCTATCTTAATTCCAATTGTTAAAGCACAATTAGAAAAACGTGCACAACAACAGTCAAATACACAATCACAACACGTTAATAATAAGTAATAAAAATAAGGCTAACGCGTATGCGTTAGCCTTATTTTTATTAGTTTAGTTATAATTTAATCACTGCCAACATGAGTGCAACCCATGCTGCAATAAATAATACGCCACCAATTGGTGTAATGGCACCTAATATTTTGATTTGTGTTAAAGCTAAAATGTATAAAGAACCGCTAAAGAACACAATACCAAGTGTCATCATCCAGCCCGCTGCATTTAAATTTAACTTTGTTGTACCGTTTAATATACCAATCGCTATTAATCCGAGTGCATGATACATTTGATATGTCGTTGCTTTCTCCCATATTCCCATATATTTCTCACTTAACTTACCTTCTAAACCATGAGCACCAAACGCACCACATGCTACTGCCATCATTGCATTAATCGCACCGATAATTAAAAATAACTTCATCACTTATTCCTCCTGAATTTAAAAATCAAATATTGAATCGCCGTTACCGAAACCGTCATCCGTTTTTACTTTATTATCACTTGATACTACTTTTGCACCCATCATCTTTAACTCTTCAGTAGTAATACCAGCATGGGGCCCAGTACTCTTACTTACATTTGTTGCCTGAAATGATGTGTCTGGCATTGTTACACCACTTTCTTCAGTTTGCCCGAAACGTGCTAACATTTCGATTGCATAAAGATGCTTATTAAACGCTGCATCGCTATTCGCCTGTTTCAAAAGCGAGATTTCCTGAGATAATTGTGCAATTAATTTCTGGTTCATGATAAATCCTCCCTTGCCCAATTAATTGGCGTTAATCCGTGTAGTTCTAAATCTTGGTTTATTTTACTGAACGGTTTTGAACCGAAGAATCCTCGATATGCACTGAGTGGACTAGGATGGACACTTTTAATAATCGTATGTTTGTCTGTATCGATAAACTGCGTAAGTTTTTGAGCTGGACTTCCCCATAGAACAAAGACAACATATTCTTTATGAAGAGATACCGCTTCAACGATCGCCTGCGTAAAATACTCCCAACCAATCCCTTGATGTGCATTCGGCGTCTTTTGTTCGACAGTAAGCACTCTGTTCAAAAGTAGTACACCTTCTTTAGCCCATCCGGTAAGGTTACCCGTTACACGCGTGATACCTAAGTCGCTTTCAAGTTCTTTATACATATTACGTAGCGATGGTGGTAATTTAGTACCCTCTTGCACTGAGAACGCTAAGCCATGCGCCTGATTCGGACCATGATATGGATCTTGTCCGATAACAACTACTTTTACATTTTCAAAAGGCGTTAAAGCAAATGCATTATAAATCGCTTCACGAGGCGGATAAACTGTTTTCGTATTATAAGCTTCTTCTAAAAATGCATCCATATTTGAAAAATCATGTGCCAATTTAATTTCATGAAATATCTTTTGCCAATCCATAACTTCACCTCATTGAAATTGTAACATAACTTAGTATTTATTTATTTTTTAAAATCCTTATTAATGATATGATATTATAACAAATAACTTTATAGGGGAAATGAAATATGAGCTTAAAAAAGATTTTAACAATTGCAGGATCTGATACAAGTGCCGGAGCAGGTATGCAGGCTGACTTAAAAACTTTCCAGGAATATAACACTTACGGGATGGTAGCATTAACTGCTGTTGTAGCAATGGATCCAGAAACTTGGGGACATGACGTTACACCACTTCCAATCGAGTTATTAGATAAACAAATTAAAACTGCATTATCAATCGGACCAGATGCCATTAAAACAGGTATGTTAGGTACTGAAGAAATCATCGAACGTGCAGCCAAAGCTTTCGAAGATTCTGATGCAGAATATTTCGTAGTAGACCCTGTTATGGTATGTAAAGGGGAAGATGAAGTACTTAACCCAGGTAATACTGATGCAATGATTAAATACTTATTACCACTTGCTACTGTTGTGACTCCGAACTTATTCGAAGCAGGTCAATTATCTGGTTTAGGTAAACTAACTACAATCGAGCAGATGAAAGAAGCAGCAAAGATTATTCATGAACGTGGTGCAAAACACGTTATCATCAAAGGTGGCAAAGCTTTAGAATCTGATGAAGCGTTAGACCTATACTATGATGGTGAAACTTATACATTACTGACAACAGATAAATTCCAATCATCATATAACCACGGTGCAGGTTGTACATTTGCAGCTGCTACGACAGCAAACTTAGCATTAGGTAAATCTCCACGTGAAGCTGTAATCGCTGCTAAAGGATTTGTAGCATCAGCAATTAAACATGGCTGGAAAATGAACGAATTTGTTGGTCCAGTACAACATGGTGCTTACAATAACGTTGAGAAGATTGAAGTAACGACTAAAGAAGTTTAATTATAATGCTGAGACGTTTGTCTCAGCTTTTTTATGTCTTTTTTTCGTATGCAAGCTCAAAAGGTATAATTTTTACAATTTATTTAGTAAAATAGTCTAGTATAAACTTTGAGGAGCAATGAAGATGGAATTAATCGAAAAACAACAAGTACAGGAGCTATTGAATCAATTTCAAGAGAAACCTGTCTATTTACATGTAGAAACAACGAATGGTGCTTATGCAAGTCACTTTGACGAAAAAGTGTTCAATGCGGGTACATTCTTACGTAATATTCAAGTATCATATATTCAAGGGATTATTACTGGCGGCGGAAAAGAACCTTTCCGTGTCGGTTTAAAATTAAATGGCGGGTGGATCTATGTGCAAGGTTTAACACATTTTGAAATTGACGAGCAAGGTCGTTTCTTAATGGCAGGATTAAACTATCAAGGACAGCTTGCAGCAGCCCTTGAAATAAGCGAAACGCCATTTGAGGTTTAAGGGGGAAATGATGATGGAACAAGAAAGACAAGTACTCGTAATCTTCCCTCATCCGGATGATGAAGCATTCGGTGTATCAGGTACGATTATGAAACATATCGATGCAGGTACGCCTGTCACTTACGCATGTCTCACATTAGGACAGATGGGAAGAAACTTAGGAAATCCACCATTTGCAACACGCGAAACATTACCTAAGATTCGTGAGAAAGAATTAGAAGATGCATGTCGCGTAATGGGGATTACCGACTTACGTAAAATGGGTTACCGTGATAAAACGTTAGAATTTGAATTATTAGATGACTTAGCGGATATGGTTACAGGATTAATTAATGAATTAAATCCTTCAAAAATTATTTCGTTCTATCCAGGTTACTCAGTGCATCCGGATCACGAAGCAACAGCGGATGCAGTCGTTGAAGCAGTCCGTCGTATGGACGGTGAGAAACCTAAACTACATTTAGTCGCTTTTAGTAATGATACCGTTGAGAATATTGGCGAACCCAATGTTGAATATGATATTTCGGGATATGAAGAAAGAAAGATGAATGTATTAGGTGCCCATGCATCGCAAACAGGACCAATGCTAGAAAATTTAGCAGCCAATACACAAGAAGCAGAAGCGGCAAAAGATATGTGGCTTCGAAAAGAACGCTTCTATGAATACGAAGTTTAATTAGGAGAATGAGATGGATCAATATAATTTAAATACACGTGAAGGTCGCTGGAAACATTTCGGTTCAGTAGATCCAATCAAGGGGACTAAGCCTACTGAGAAAGAAAAGATGACAGACCTGCAAAGTTCTAAAAAAGATTTTTTATTCGAAATCGATCATGTAGGTATTAAAAATTTAACATATCCAGTTCGTCTGGATGGATATCAAACAGCAGGAACATTTAGCTTATCTACACATTTAGCTAAAGATGAAAAAGGCATTAACATGAGCCGTATTTTAGAATCAGTTGAAGCCCATTATGATAATGGTTTAGCGCTTGATTTTGAAACATTAAAAGCAGTGTTAGTCACTTTACAAACAGTAATGCATCAAAAAGATGCGACCGTTGATGTAGATGCAAAATGGTTTTTTGACCGTTTTAGTCCGGTAACGAACTTACGTGCAATCGGACATGCAGACACGCGTTTTTCTATGACAGTTGAAGATGAGACGACCGTCAATAAATCGTTAACATTAACAGCAATGGTAACAACACTTTGCCCATGTTCTAAAGAAATCAGTGAATACTCTGCACATAACCAACGCGGTATCGTGACTGTGAAAGCTGACTTCGCACCAGAAGGTGAATTACCTGAAGATTTTAAAGAACGCATCTTAGAAGCGATGGAAGTCAATGCAAGTTCTATGCTTTATCCTATATTAAAACGTACAGATGAGAAATCGGTAACAGAACGTGCATATGAAAACCCTCGTTTCGTTGAAGACTTATTACGATTAATCGCAGCTGATTTAGTAGAATTAGATTTCATTGAAGGTTTCACAATTGAATGTCGTAATGAAGAATCCATTCATCAGCACGATGCATTCGCTCGATTAACTTATAAGAAATAGGTGATTATCATGTCTGAAAAAGAAAAAATGATTGCCGGATTAATGTATGACCCGAGTGATATAGAATTAAAGAACGATCGTTTGAATGCTAAATTGACTGTACGTGCGTATAATAATACACCGGAGAATTTAGCGGAAGAACGTGAAAAACGTATAAAAGCAATTCTTGGTTCGACAAAAGAGAATGTAATGATTGAAACTGATTTCCGTTGCGACTATGGTTATAATATTCATGTGGGTGAAAACTTTTATGCTAATCATGATTTAACCATTTTAGATGTTGCACCAGTAACTATCGGCGATAATTGTATGATAGCGCCTGGCGTGCATATCTACACAGCAACTCATCCGATTGATCCTGCCCAGCGCAACAGCGGTTTAGAGTATGCTAAGCCTGTTGTGATTGGAGATAATTGCTGGATTGGTGGACGTAGTGTGATTAATCCAGGTGTGACGATTGGCAATAACGTTGTGATTGCCAGTGGATCTGTCGTAACCAAAGACGTACCAGACAATGTTGTAGTCGCAGGTGTACCAGCCCGCGTTATACAAGTAATAGAATAATATGAAGAAAGCGATGATACTTGTGTGTATCATCGCTTTTTATGGTTCTATGTCAAATAGGACTGATGCTCTAATTAGAGATTAAGCGACAACTTTATGTTGCTTAACTCTTTTTTTGATTCAGGTAAATATAATCTTGAAC
>NZ_MJBI02000016.1 GCF_002742385.2 Macrococcoides goetzii | reverse complement strand
TATATCCAAAAAATCAAAAAACGGGCTGAAGAAAAGATTTGTATCTTTTCATCAGTCCGTTTTATTATAGAACCATAATTTATTAAGAACCTCTCATATGAGGTTCTTTTTTTCATTCATGAACTTTTTATGAATTTCTCCCCACGTTCTGTTTATTTTAGTATAATCAAAGATAACGACTAAAGTGAGGTAATTAGAATGAAAAAATTTATAACACTACTAGCAAGCATTCTTTTATTATTAACGTTTCATCAGAATGCTGATGCTGCTACAAAAAAGGATTTACGTATTTATAGTTTAATAATCGATCGTTTTATGAATGCCAATGATGCGAATAACAAACATATTCATAACGAAAAAGATAATACACTACCATATGGTGGAGATTTAAATGGTGTTATCAATAAGATGGATTATATTAAGAAGATGGGGTTTAATACCATTCATCTTTCTCCAGTATTCGAAAAAGACCAAAATGATTATTTAGGTTATAAAGTTAAGAATTATAATACGATTGATGATGTTTACGGTGGCGAGAAACAATTTAAAAAGATGATTAAACTCGCTCATAATAAGAAGATGAAAGTTATTGTAGATATTCCGTCTACTGTGACTGAAGGTTATACTGAGACAAATGACACGAAGATGAATGACTTTCAAAGAGCTTATTTTAAGGACATGAAAATCATAGACTTAAAAAATAGTAATAACCAAAAAAAATTCAAAACATCAGTGACGCAATTTGTTGATAAATATAATATTGACGGTGTTTCGATGTACGTTATGCAGGATGGCATCGATGCAAAAGCAATATTCCCTGAGAATGTTGAAACGATTGCAATATTAAATGAAGATATTAATGTGACAGGTTTCAAACACATACAAAAATTAGCTACTACAAAAGCAATCGCTAATGCTTTTAAGACAACTGATCAAGATATTCCTAAAAAGTACGAAATGAATGAATTACTAGCAAGTGATAACTTCTTTATGCCGAGGTTTACAAATTATGCAGCGAATGAAAATATGTTTCCGGGTACTCGTATAAAACAGCTTATGAGCTATTTGATGGTTCAGAAAATGCCTATTAGTATGACGTATGGTACTGAAATAGCAATGAACGGAGATAAAGCACCTGATATTCATCAGTTACTTGATTTCCGTGTTGATAAAGAAGTTATTGAATACTTAGAAGTTACGAGTGGTGTTTACAAAAAGTATAATGAAATGTTTGATGGTAAATCTGAGGTTATCTATAATAATGAAGGTAATCAATTAATTTATTTTGATACAAACAAGGTTGACTTTATCTATAACATTAATAATACGAGCAAGGCAACGAATATTAAGCTGGATAGCAACCGTGTCCCTAAAGATAAAATGTTAAGTGGATTATTAATAGGAGACCGTATTCATTATAAAGATAATAAGTTTTCACTGATTACAAATCGTGAAGAAGCGGAACTATATGCAGTTGTGAAGAATCAAGGATTTAACAATGGTTACCTAATTGCTGCTGGTGCGATTATCATATTATTCACTTTATTTATTATCGGAGCAACTCGAAACAGAAAAAGATATATAGCGAATCAGCAAAATAATCAAAAATAAAAAAACCGCAAAATTGAAGTGCACCCCTAAAGTGAACCTTAAAATTCAACTTTAGGGGTGTTTATTTTGAATAAAAAAGCATGATCTTGATTTTAAATTAAAACTAATCAAAGAATATAAAGAAGGAAATATTGGTTATGATTCATTAAGTAACAAATATGATATCGATCCTTCACAACTAAAAACATGGACTTACCAATTTGATACCTTCGGTATTGACGGTCTTATATCCAGTATGACCAGAAAGAAATATTCAACAGATGAAAAATTAAGAATCATTCAGTATAGAATTACTAATCAACTTTCATATAAAGAAACTGCTAGAATCTTTGATATTACTAATCCTACTTTAATAGCTCAGTGGCAGATGAAATACAATCAATATGGTATCCTAGGTTTAGAATCAAAACCGAAGGGTCGTGCGTCTAAAACTATGAAAAATAAAAAGGTTGATAACACTAGTTTAAACGAAAGTGAACGACAAGAATTAATACGCTTACGTGAGGAAAACAGAAGATTAGAAATCGCAATTGCTTTCGAAAAAAAGTTACAATCCTTAGCTTGAAAAAATCAAACAAAGAAATAGTAGCTGCTATTATTGAGTTAAGGAATGAATCTAACTATAAGTTAAAAGAAATATTATCAGTAGCTATGATAGCGAAAAGTGTATACCATTATTGGAAATTACGACTTAGTGTCACTAAACATAAAGACAATTATTTAATTACTTTGATTAAAGAAATCATTAACAAACATAAAAATAGGATAGGTTATCGTACAGTAACCGACGAACTAAGAGAGTTAGGTTTTGTAGTTAACCATAAAAAAGTTCTTAGAATAATGAGAGAAAATAATTTACTTTGTACAAAGTTTAAGCATAGAAATAGAACATATAAGTCGTACAAAGGGAAAGTTGGCAAAACAGCTAAGAATAAATTGAATCGCAGATTCGTAACTAATCGCCCATATCAAAAATTACTTACTGATGTAACACAATTCAACATTAAAAATGGAACTAAGCTATATCTGTCAACAATTTTTGATGTATGTTCGAAAGAGATTATTTCTTATTCAATTAGTAAGCGTCCAACATTGGAATTCGTTATGGAATCATTGTTAAAAGCAATTAATGTAATTCCAGACCTTCCCTATAGAACTACAATCCATTCCGATCAAGGGTGGCAATATCAGCATAAATCTTGGGTACAATCTTTGAAAAAGAATAGAATTATTCAAAGCATGTCTAGAAAAGGTAATTGTCTTGATAATTCTCCGATGGAGAATTTCTTTGGTATTTTAAAACAAGAAATGTTTTATGGAGAAACATTTGATTCTTATGATGAACTAGAAGAGGAGATTATTGACTATATGGAGTATTATAATTTAGTCAGAAAGAAGAGAAAATTAAAAAGCAAGACTCCTGTAGAATACAGAAATCTTGCTTTAATGAAAGTAGCTTAATAAAAAGTTCAACTTTTTGGGTTCACTACAAAAGAAGGCACTCTCTTCGGGTTTTCGGTCTGTACTGAAATCAAGGTATTATTGGGAATCCCAGCTTAAATCATAGATACCGTAAGGGATTTTATTCTTTATTTAAAACTTTGCAACAGAACCTTTTATACCTTATTAGCTTTTATTGTTCTTGTTCATTGATATGAGTTAAGACTTGTTCGAGAATACTGAAAACATGAAGATCATCAAGACTGTAAACCATGCTTTTCCCTTCTCTTCTTGCCTTCACTAAACGTGAATCTTTCAATATTTTTAGTTGGTGTGAAATCGCGGACTGTTCCATATCCAATGCAAGCACAATGTTTCCAACACTGAGCTCTTCTTTCTGTAAAAGAAAGAGAATTGACAAGCGTGTAGGGTCACTAATCACTTTGAATACTTTGCTTATTGATTGGATTTTCTCTTTATTGATTGGCGAAGTTGTTGATGTATCCATATGATCTTATTCCTCTCACATGATTTTCCATTCATATATATATAATACCACATGAGTAAAACGATGCTAGTTTTTTGTTTATAGACAAAATTAAGACTTTTGTATCAGCAATAGTAGTCCATTTGAATAAGAAGCATCTTGTCTTGACAAAACTCATACAGTGAGTTAATATGATTTTGTAAACATATGAATATAACTTCATATCTTTATCATAATCATTCCGATTTACAAATAAAAGGAGATGGAGACTGGATAAGCCCAAACCATATGCATCCTTGCCTTACTTAAGCAAACAAACGAGCTCAGAATTTGCAAGGCACAAAAAAAGTCAACAAAAATCAAAGAAATTTAATAGAAAGGTGATAGAAATGGAAACTACCAAAGAGCAACATTCACAGGAAAAAGAGAAACATAACCACGACCATGATCACAATCACGGGAAGATGCCTATTATTCTATACTTTATTGGTTTGGCATTGGCAATTGTTGCATTGTTCTTAAGTGGAGAATATCAATTAATTAAAAACATCATGTTCTCACTCGCCACAATTAGTGCGGGCTATCATGTCATTGTTCTGGAAGGTCTTGGAGAGACAATTGAGAATACAAAAGCAAATAATAAGTTTACGCCTAATTCTCATATTTTAATGGGATTAGCGGCTATAGGAGCTTCAGCGATAGGGAATTTTTGGGAAGGAACGTTGTTGATTCTCATTTTTTCAGGCGCACATTTCCTGGAAGATTACGCTGAAGGAAGAAGTAGACGAGAAATAACGAAATTACTCGAAATGAACCCAACAACTGCTCGGTTAATTTTGCCTGATGGGAATACAAAGATTGTTGACGTCAGTGAATTAACAGTTGGGGACCAACTTCAAGTACTAAACGGTGACCAAGTACCCATTGATGGAGTCATTTTATCTGGCTCTACTTCCATTGATGAATCGTCTATTAATGGTGAAAGTATACCCAATGAAAAAACAAAAGGAGATACCGTTTTTGGGAGTACGATTAATGGGACAGGCACGTTTACAATGGAAGTCACCAAAGAAAACGAAGATACAGTATTTTCAAAAATTTTACAATTAGTGAACCAGAACCAAGATAATCAAACAAAAGCTGCGAGTATTATCCAAAAATTCGAACCGAAATACGTCACAGTTGTTTTAATTGCCATTCCCCTGTTCGTGTTATTGGCTCCTGTTCTACTTGATTGGACATGGTCACAAAGTATTTATAGGGGATTGGTTCTTTTAGTTGCAGCTTCACCCTGTGCTTTAGCAGCAGCTACCGTATCGGTAACCTTATCAACAACCTCTAACCTGGCCAAAAAAGGTGTCCTTTCAAAAGGTAGTTCTTATCTGTCTCAATTAGCTGATACTCAAGCAATTGCGTTTGATAAGACGGGAACTTTGACCAAAGGAAAACCAGAAGTAACCAATTATTATTTTGCCGATTCTGTGAATGAAGAAAATATTATTGATATCTTAGTGGCTCTTGAAAAAGAATCCAATCACCCTTTAGCAGATGCCATTCTAAGAAAGTTTGAACAAAAAAATAAGCTTACCATTGAAGTAGAAAATCAGATTGGTAAAGGGTTGACGGGAGATTATAACGGAAGAAATTATCGGATTGGAAAACCAACTTCGTTTGACAATGTTGAAAATGAATATATTCGTTTAAATAAGGAATGGGCATCAGAAGGTAAGACAGTCGTATACGTAGCAGAAGATGAGAATGTCATTGGACTTATAGCTCTCATGGACATTCCAAGTGAACATGCAAAAGAAACTATTAATTACTTTAAAGAACACGGCATACACACCACTTTAATTACTGGTGACTCAGAAATGACAGGAAAAGCAGTTGCAGAACAATTAGGAATAGATGAAGTAATCGCGAATGTCATGCCAGAAGATAAATCTCGAATTATTGACGAGCAAAAAGAGAAATACGGCGTAACAGCAATGGTGGGTGATGGTGTAAATGATGCCCCTGCCCTTGTTAATGCAGATGTAGGTATTGCCATGGGGGAAGGAACAGATGTAGCAGTAGAAGTGTCTGATTTGGTTTTAATGCAGAATAATTTATCCAAATTGGTACAATCTCATAATATTGCAACCAAAATGAATCGTGTCATTTGGCAAAATATTTTTTTCTCAATGGCCGTTGTTGTCTTTTTAATTATTGCTAGTTTCTTAGGTTTGACGGATATTGCAATTAGTGTATTCCTTCATGAAGGAAGTACGTTGGTCGTTATTCTGAATGGACTTCGTTTATTAAAATCTAATTAATTCTATCAAAACCCATAAAGCTAGGGTATAGTAATAACTGTCTGAAGTTAATATGCCTTTAACGTTCTAAAAACGTTAGAGGCATATTTTTTATAAATTACTTTGTCTCAAAAACAGTCGATTATGATACGATTTTTAAGGACTGTTTTTTTACTAAAAAAGTAGTCCTTTTCAGTATCAAAATTTTTTTCTTTATGTATGAATCTTTAACCACCATTTGTGATACAATAAAATCAAAAAAAGGATGAGTTTTATGAATGGATATATATATGGCTATGCTAGAGTGAGTACACGATCACAAGAGTTAAACCGACAACTAGATTTACTCAATGAACAAAATTGCAATGAGATCCTTACTGAAAAAATGACTGGAACAAAATCCGATCGGCCTCAGCTGAACCGACTAAAAGATAAGATACGCCCTGGAGACACAGTTATAGTGGAAAGTTTCTCGCGTCTAGGTCGTAGTACTAAAGATTTAATTGATCTCGTTACTTACTTTGAAGAGCATAAAGTGAAGCTTGTAAGTCTGAAAGAAAACTTCGATACTAGTACACCCCAAGGACGCTTAATGATGACCGTTTTCCAAGCATTCAGTCAGTTTGAGCGTGATTTGATTGTAGAGCGTACGAAAGAAGGTTTAAAAAGCGCGCGGGCTAGAGGTAGAAAAGGTGGTCGCCCACGCGTTAATCAACGAGATATTGAAAGAGCAGTGAAACTATATGACAGTCAGGAATATAGTGTAAAAGAAATTACGGAAATGACTGGTATTAGTAAAGCTACACTCTATCGATATTTAAAATAGTAAAAAAAAAAAAAGCATTTTAAGGCAGTTTCGAATCTCCGAGTGGATGACTCTCCACGAAACAGTCTTAAAATGAGTTTTAGTTTATTCGATTCTACAGATATTATATAACTCAATTGTATTCTTTACGTATATCTACATCTTTATACCAATCTAAATGAGGAGCCAGTTCTAACTCTGGCATATCAGGGTATCCTGACCCTCTAAATGCTTCTACCACTAATCGGTGAATATACCTCTTTTATATTAGGTCTAATAGCAAAACCATCCCCTAACATTTTCTGAGAAAACACATCATCTTTCACCTCTGTAATTGGAACAAATACCCCTGTATTTATGCTATGTAGGGTTAATTGGTTCGTCTTCTTTTTAAATTTTTTAAATAAATTCACACTTTATCTTCCCTTCAAAGAAACAATTACTCCATTTCTAGTAATTCTCTCATTTCTGTCTTATAGACTGCTGCTTTATTACCATAAATAATTTGAATACCAGATGGAACATTAACAACACCATTTGCCCCTAGTTTTTCCGTAAAATGAGTACTTGATTCAACTTTACTTGGCTCTTTTAAAGTTATTCTCAAACGTGTAAAACAAGCATCTACTTTTTCAATATTATCTTTACCACCGACAGCAACAATGATCGCTTCTAAAAGCTCTTTAGAATCTGTAGTATTTTCAACAGTACCAGAAATAACAACATCCTCTACTTCTCTACCTGGAGTTTTTAAATTCCATTTAATAATAGCAAATTTAAAAATAAAATAATATAAACAAAAAGGTTCTGTTGCAAAGTTTTAAATAAAGAATAAAATCCCTTACGGTATCTATGATTTAAGCTGGGATTCCCAATAATACCTTGATTTCAGTACAGACCGAAAACCCGAAGAGAGTGCCTTCTTTTGAAGTGCACCCCTAAAGTGAACCTTAAAATTCAACTTTAGGGGTGTTTATTTTGAATAAAAAAGCATGATCTTGATTTTAAATTAAAACTAATCAAAGAATATAAAGAAGGAAATATTGGTTATGATTCATTAAGTAACAAATATGATATCGATCCTTCACAACTAAAAACATGGACTTACCAATTTGATACCTTCGGTATTGACGGTCTTATATCCAGTATGACCAGAAAGAAATATTCAACAGATGAAAAATTAAGAATCATTCAGTATAGAATTACTAATCAACTTTCATATAAAGAAACTGCTAGAATCTTTGATATTACTAATCCTACTTTAATAGCTCAGTGGCAGATGAAATACAATCAATATGGTATCCTAGGTTTAGAATCAAAACCGAAGGGTCGTGCGTCTAAAACTATGAAAAATAAAAAGGTTGATAACACTAGTTTAAACGAAAGTGAACGACAAGAATTAATACGCTTACGTGAGGAAAACAGAAGATTAGAAATCGCAATTGCTTTCGAAAAAAAGTTACAATCCTTAGCTTGAAAAAATCAAACAAAGAAATAGTAGCTGCTATTATTGAGTTAAGGAATGAATCTAACTATAAGTTAAAAGAAATATTATCAGTAGCTATGATAGCGAAAAGTGTATACCATTATTGGAAATTACGACTTAGTGTCACTAAACATAAAGACAATTATTTAATTACTTTGATTAAAGAAATCATTAACAAACATAAAAATAGGATAGGTTATCGTACAGTAACCGACGAACTAAGAGAGTTAGGTTTTGTAGTTAACCATAAAAAAGTTCTTAGAATAATGAGAGAAAATAATTTACTTTGTACAAAGTTTAAGCATAGAAATAGAACATATAAGTCGTACAAAGGGAAAGTTGGCAAAACAGCTAAGAATAAATTGAATCGCAGATTCGTAACTAATCGCCCATATCAAAAATTACTTACTGATGTAACACAATTCAACATTAAAAATGGAACTAAGCTATATCTGTCAACAATTTTTGATGTATGTTCGAAAGAGATTATTTCTTATTCAATTAGTAAGCGTCCAACATTGGAATTCGTTATGGAATCATTGTTAAAAGCAATTAATGTAATTCCAGACCTTCCCTATAGAACTACAATCCATTCCGATCAAGGGTGGCAATATCAGCATAAATCTTGGGTACAATCTTTGAAAAAGAATAGAATTATTCAAAGCATGTCTAGAAAAGGTAATTGTCTTGATAATTCTCCGATGGAGAATTTCTTTGGTATTTTAAAACAAGAAATGTTTTATGGAGAAACATTTGATTCTTATGATGAACTAGAAGAGGAGATTATTGACTATATGGAGTATTATAATTTAGTCAGAAAGAAGAGAAAATTAAAAAGCAAGACTCCTGTAGAATACAGAAATATTGCTTTAATGAAAGTAGCTTAATAAAAAGTTCAACTTTTTGGGTTCACTACAAATGCGGTTTTTTTATTTTTGTTCTGCTTTATAGCCGAGCATATTGATAATATCTTTTGGACTACTATATACGGGGCTATATGCGATTTCGATATCTTTAAATTCATCTATCGTCAAATTTCCGATCATAGCTGTAGCTATTATATCGATGCGTTTATCTACACCGACTCTGCCAAAGGCTGAAGCGCGTAATATTTTACGCGTCTTCTTATCGAAATAAACATTGATTGAAATTTGTTCTGCATCAAGCATATAACCTGCATGATGTTTTTGGGTTTGTTGAACGATTTCATAATCAAAGTTATCCAGCATATTGGGCGTTATACCGACACTTGAGAATGTATAATCGAATAATCGAATGATGTTCGTTCCAAGCAGACCGTTGAACTTTGTGGACTGAGGGTTAACGATATTATGTGCGATAATACTTGCCGCACGATGCGCACCCCAGGCAAGTGCAATTTGAGCTGGATAATCAACATGACGATATTTTGTCTGGATTGCATCACCTAAAGCGTAGATATATGGGATATTTGTCTCGAAATAAGCATTTACCTTAATATGTCCGCTGTCAGTCAGTTCAATCTTACTAGATTGTAAAAACTGTGTGTTTGGTTTAATACCAAGTGCTGTAATGATCATATCATAATCAAATTTGCGACCGGATTTTAACTGTACAGTTTTACCATCCAATGTCTTTACTTCATCGTCTAATAAAACACGTACTCCATGTGCTTCGAGTATATCAGGGATGTGCTTCGTCATATCCTGATCGACGGATTTAAGTATATGCGAACTGCGATGAAGCATCGTTATATTTAATCCACGATTTTTTAAATTTTCGATTATTTCTAAACTTATGTATCCTCCACCGATAATTAGGATATCTTTAGCACCTTCAGTTTCAATAAAATTATTGATTTTATCAGTGTCTTCTAAATTACGCAGCGTAAACACATGATTACCTTGTAAAACAGGTAATCTAACTTGAGTTGCACCAGGTGATAAGATTAAATAATCAAATGTATCAGTAAAAGTACGATTATTTTTAATATCTTTTACAACAATCTCCTTATTTTCAGCTGATACTGAAACAACTTCATGATATGTTTTCACAGTAATTGATTTATTCGTCTTAAAAGAAGATTCAGTTGCAGCAATCAGCTTATTACGAGGTGTTACCTCGCCGCCTAGATAATAGGGCAAGCCACAGTTTGCAAAGCTCATATCACGATCTTTTTCATAAACTATTATTTCTGTATCACTTAATCTTCTAAGTTGAGAAGCCACAGTAGCACCACCAGCTACAGCGCCTATAACAATAACCTTCATAATTAAAGCCTCTATTCTATATTAAAATAACGTGCTAAATATTTTCCGATACCGTCTTCATTGTTTGAATCGGTAATATCATCTGCAATTTCTTTCAAATCATCAATTGCATTGCCCATTGCAACACCAGTATTCACAAATTGAATCATTTCATGATCATTATCTTCATCACCAAAAGCGATCGTATTTTCTCTTTTAATGTTAAGATAATCTAATGCAATTTGAACACCGACTGCTTTATTGATTCCTTTTTTGACGATTTCAATAACCGGGAAAGGAGCTCCCCAACGTCTGTGCTCTAAATGCTCAGCATAAACATCATCCAGATGTTGATAAATATTTGGTATTTCTTTCTCTTCTGCCTGAATGAGAATTGATGTTGGTGGTTCTTTAATGCTATCTAAAAGATTGCCGACTTCAATTAGCGGGTTACCCATACTAAACCCTTCAAATAAATATTCGTCGTGATAATGAAGATAAACATGATCTTTTACCTCTGCAACGATATTTTGAATATTTAAATGGGGAATCTTTTCGAATATTTCACGTGCCACTTTATAGTCTAGAGGCTGATGAAAAGTTTCAAATTTCATGTCGGTAGGATGGTGAACGAAAGCACCGTTAAAATTAACGATCGGTGTTGTCAGTCCAAGCTCTGTATAATAGATCTGACTTGCACGATATGGTCGTCCTGTTGAAATCATAAACTGATGACCTAACGCCTGTACTTTCTTAATGATTTCTTTTGTATAAGGCGTTATCTGTTGATTGCTATTGAGTAATGTACCATCTAAATCGAGGCAAATGAGATGTTGTTCCAAAATAAAAACTCCTTTAATCAGTATGAAAATTTATTAATTTGAAATAAGTTTGATATTTGTTATATTTAGATTATAACAAAGAATGAGGTGATATAAATGGAAGAAGCAATGAAAGATAGTATTATGGGTGCATTAGAAAACGTTATCGATCCAGAATTAGGTATAGATATCGTAAATTTAGGACTTGTTTATCACGTAGATATGGATGATGATGGATTAGTCAATGTAGATATGACCTTAACATCAATGGGATGTCCGATGGGTCCTCAAATTATCGATCAAGTTAAAACTGCACTAGGAGAATTACCAGAAGTAAAAGATGTTGAAGTAAATATCGTCTGGAATCCAGTGTGGTCAAAAGACATGATGAGCCGTTACGCTAAAATAGCATTAGGAGTAAGCTAAAAAAAGAGACACTTTTATGTCTCTTTTTTTATTCCATTTTGCAAATATTAATTGGACAATTTTCACAATTAATCTGATCTTTAAGATAGTCAATATTTTTTATCGTAATCCTTTTACCTTGTGTCACTATGATATTTTTTGACTTCAATTCGCTGATAATTCGGTTGACTCCTTCTCGTGTTGTACCGCCAAAGTTAGCTAACTCATTATTCGTCATATCAATATTAAGCTGGATGCCGTCTTCAGTTGAAGTGCCATAAGTATTCGATAGTCTTATTAGAGTAGAGTATACAGCACCTTTTTTACCTAACGTGTATAAATCTCTTAATTTATATTCCTGCTTTGCGTTCTCATTTTGAATCCACAATAACCATTCATAGTTTAACACTTCGTCATTTAATATAGCATTTTCAAACTGTTCGATATCCAGCTTGTAAACAGAAACTTTTGTCTTTGTTTTAGCGAATAATGAATGTTTTTTTAATCCACAAAATAAAGTTGTAGAACCAAAGATATTTCTTGGACCTAGTAATTTCATTGAAAATTCTTTTCCATCTTCTAATACACGATGAATAACTACATTACCGCTTTTAATGACATATATTGCATTCGCAGGATCCTCTGCCTGATAAATATATTGATTTTGATCATATGTCTCAAGCTTACCTTCTTCAGTTATGTAATTAATTATGCTTATTGCCTCATGGTATTCAGATTGTACCATTTGTATCACCCGTATCTTTATTAGATTTAATATATTATATCATACAAGAAATAATGATTTCTTATAAAAATAATACTTTGTGTTAGATTTAAGGTGGATAATTTGTTTTTTCTGTGAATTGGTTTTATAATATTATTATAGTCAAAGATAGTCAAACTGTTGATGAGGTGAATTGATGAATATAGATAAGATGACATATAACGTACAATCTGCCCTTGAATTTGCTCAAAATGACGCAGTAGAAGAAAAACTTCAAACGATAGAAGTAGAGAATCTAATGAAACATTTTGTAATACAAAGTGACAGCATGTTAAATACTGTATTTGAACGCAGTAATTTAGATATAAAATCTTATGAGAGCATTTTAAATGAGACATTAACTAAAATGCCCCGAGTAGAGGGTAATGTCCAATATGGACAATATTTAAGCAATGGCATTAATCAGCTACTGAATGCAGCAGAAAAAAAGATGAATGAAATGGATGATCATTATATTTCTGTAGAACATATTATTTTGGCTGCAATTGAAACACATGCACCTACAAGATCATTTGTTGGTAATAAAGGTGAAGTAGTATTTGAAATCATAAATCAGATTAGAGGAGGGAACCACGTGACGACACAAAATCCGGAAGTTCAATATGAAGTATTAAAGAAATATGGACGTGATTTAGTAGAAGAAGTAAGAAACGGAAAAATGGATCCGGTTATCGGACGCGATGAAGAAGTGCGTAATACGATTCGTATATTAAGCCGTAAAACAAAAAATAATCCGATTTTAATTGGTGAACCAGGTGTAGGTAAAACAGCAATTGTTGAAGGATTAGCGCAACGTATTGTTAAAAAAGATGTACCTGACGCACTTCTGGATAAAACGATATTTGAACTTGATTTATCTGCACTTGTTGCAGGCGCAAAATTCCGTGGCGAGTTTGAAGAACGTTTAAAAGCAGTGCTAAAAGAAGTTAAAGAATCAGATGGTAAAATTTTATTATTCATCGACGAAATCCATATGTTAGTCGGCGCAGGTAAAACAGATGGTGCCATGGATGCAGGTAATATGTTAAAGCCAATGCTCGCGCGTGGTGAGTTACATTGTATCGGTGCAACAACTTTAAATGAATACCGACAATATATTGAAAAGGATTCAGCTTTAGAACGTCGCTTCCAGAAAGTAAATGTAGCTGAACCTGACTTAGAGGATACGATCTCAATTTTACGTGGTTTAAAGGAACGTTATGAAGTGCATCATGGTGTAAGAATTCAGGATACAGCACTTGTTGCAGCAGCAGAATTATCAGACCGTTATATTACAGATAGATTTCTACCGGACAAAGCGATCGACCTTGTAGACCAGGCATGTGCTACGATTCGTACGGAAATGGGTTCTAATCCTACAGAGCTAGATGCTGTGAATCGTCGTGTATTACAACTCGAGATTGAAGAAAAAGCATTGAAAAATGAAACAGATAGTAAGAGTCAAAGCCGTTTATCTGAACTTCAACGTGAACTTGCAGATGAGAAAGAGAAACAGCAGACTTTACAGGCACGTGTTGAAAAAGAAAAATCTCAAATTAGTATCGTTCAGGAAAAACGAGCTGAACTTGATAAATATCGTACAGCGCTGGAAGAAGCTCAAAGTAACTATGATTTAGGTAAGGCTTCTGAATTACAATATGGTAAAATACCGCAAGTTGAGAAAGAATTAGCTGATTTAGAAGATAGTTTGATTGAAGAAACGAAAGGCACTGACCGTTTAATTCGAGAAGTTGTAACTGAAGAAGAAATTGGTTATATTGTTTCACAATGGACTGGCATTCCAGTAAGTAAATTAGTTGAAACTGAGAAAGAGAAACTACTAAAATTATCAGAGATTTTACATGAGCGTGTCGTCGGTCAGGATGAAGCGGTTGATTTAGTCGCGGATGCAGTCGTACGTGCCCGTGCCGGAATTAAAGATCCTAATCGTCCTATCGGAAGTTTTTTATTCTTAGGACCAACAGGGGTTGGTAAAACTGAACTTGCTAAAACGTTAGCCAGCACTTTATTCGATTCTGAAAAACATATGGTACGCATTGATATGAGTGAATATATGGAGAAACATGCAGTTTCTCGATTAATAGGTGCACCTCCTGGTTATATTGGTCATGAAGAAGGTGGACAATTAACTGAAGCAGTTCGAAGAAATCCATATACAGTGCTCTTATTAGATGAAATTGAAAAAGCACATAGCGATGTATTTAATGTATTATTACAATTATTAGATGAAGGCCGTTTAACAGATTCTAAAGGAAGAATCGTGGATTTTAAAAATACTATTATCATTATGACAAGTAACATTGGTTCACAATATTTATTAGACGGTATTGAAAAAGATGAAATTACAGAGACAGCAAGAATGAATGTAATGGATGCATTACATTTACACTTTAAACCAGAAATATTAAACCGTATGGATGATATTGTATTGTTTAAACCATTGAGTAGAAATGATATGACATTTATTGTTGACAAAATAGTACGTGAATTAAATACGCGATTAGATAGTCGTGGTGTAAAAGTTGAATTAACGGATGAAATCAAGCGATGGATTGCCGACACAGCTTATGAGCCACAGTTCGGCGCAAGACCATTGAAACGATTCGTTCAAAAAGAAATCGAAACGCCATTAGCTAGATTACTGATCAAAGAAGATTATTCAGAAGGAACAGTGATTAAAGTTGATCGCGTAAATGATGAAGTTAAATTTATGGTATAAAAACAGAGACAGCTGTTCTCGTTTTTTTAATGCTCTTCGTGTGCTGGAATGGGCTCATTTGGAACAAGGTGTGCAATAATAATTGCTAATATACCAAAAATAACACTAATAATTGTTGCGAATGGTAAGTTTAAGTCATTTCCGCCACCTAAACTCATTAATACGAAGTTACCCATTTGAACTAAAATAAAAGCCCAAACGAATGTCATAATATATTGCATATGTTTATCCCCCATGAAAGATGTTATATTAATTATTATAAAAGAGTGTACGCAAATTGTATACCCCTGACATTGAAAGGAATAAAAAATGAAAAAATTTCTCGTTTTTCTAGTAGTGCTTATTACAGTACTTGGTACGATAGTTTATATTAAAATCCCAAAATATCATGAAATAAATAGTGTCGGTTTTATCTTTCCTGAATCAATCAATGATCAGACTTGGGGGACTAAAGGTTACAAAGCAGTACTGGATATTGTTCAGGAATATGATTCAAATTTTTACATACAGGAAAATATAGATAATGATGAAAAAACTAAACTTGTACTGAATGAATTTCTTGATAGAGATGTCTCTATCATTTATGGACAAGGGTCAATGTATGAAAAAATCTTTAATGAATATGCAAAAAAATATCCTGATGTTCACTTTGTTTTTACAAACGGGATAAGTAAACACAAAAATGTTTCTGCACTTAATATAGAAGCGTATAGCATGGGCTTTTTTGCTGGTTACTTAGCTAGTCACGAATCAAAGACACATCAAATCGGCGTGATAGGTGCATTCGATTATCAGCCTGAAGTTAAGGGATTTATGGATGGTGCATATTATGAAAATAAGAAAACTGTCATTCAGGCTTCTTTTGTGAAGACTTGGGAATATAATAATGATGTTGGTGTCATCACAAAAAAAATGATTGAAAATGATGTGGATGTATTTTATCCGGCAGCAGATGGTGTTAACAGTGAAGTCATGGGAATTGTTAAAGATTATGATCGTAAAGCGATTGGATATATAACGGACCAAAGCTATCTCGGAGACTTTGTTCTGGCAAGCACTGTGCAGGATATTTCAAAGTTGTATCAGGATATTGCAAGAGAATACTCAGAAGGTAGACTTGTCGGTGGAACAAAATATTATGGTATGAGAGATAATATTAGTGCACTGCAAGGTTATTCTCCGTTAGTATCATCAAGCACGATTGAAAAAATGGATAAAATGATTGAGGAATATAAGAAAACAGATAAACTGCCAAATGGTAAAAAAGCACCTAAAAATAATGTGAATGTTTATCTCGAAATCGATGCTGAAAAATAAAGGACTTCTATTTGAAGTTCTTTATTTTTTGTGTTAAATTAGTACCAGATACTAAAAGTAGATATAAGAGGTGCGGATATGAATGTAGGTATTAAAGGTATAGGGGTATATATTCCGGAAAAAATAGTAACGAATGAACATTTTGAAAGTTATCTGGACACTTCTGATGAATGGATTTCACAAATGACAGGAATTAAAGAAAGAAGATTTGCAAGAGCTGATCAGGATGTGAGTGATTTAGCATACATTGCATGTGAAAATGCAATTAAAAATGCTAAAATAAATAAAGAAGATATAGATATGGTTATTGTAGCAACTGCAACAGGCGATCATAAATTCCCGTCTGTAGCAACGATGCTTCAGGATAAACTTGGATTAAGAAATGTTCCCGCAATGGATCAACTCGCAGCATGTACAGGCTTTATCTATAATTTAATTACGGCAGAACAATTCATTAAAACAGGGTTATGTAAAAATATTTTAGTAGTCGGCGCAGAAAAGTTGACAAAAATTGCAAATTTAAATGATCGTAATACAGCAATTTTATTTGGAGATGGAGCTGCTGCTGTCATTGTGAGTGAAGTTGCTGAAGGATATGGCTTCCTATCTCATGAATGGGGAAGCGATGGTTCTGGTGGGAAATATTTATTTGATAATAAAGAAACTGGATTACTTGAAATGAATGGTCGTGAAGTATTTAAATTTGCGGTACGTATTATGGGTGATGTTTCATTGAAGTCAGTTGAGAAAGCGGGTCTAAAGTCAGAAGAAATTGATATGTTTATTCCACATCAGGCAAATATCCGTATTATGGAATCAGCACGTGAACGTTTAGGGATACCTCCAGAGAAAATGAGTGTTACTGTTGATCGATATGGTAATACATCAGCAGCCAGCATACCGCTTTCATTATTCCATGAATTAGAACAAGGGAAGATTAAGAACGGTTCTAAATTAGTTTTTGTTGGGTTTGGTGGAGGTCTGACATACGGTGCTATGACATTAATTTGGGGAGATAAGGAGAGAAAATAATGAAAAATAGAGTTGTAATTACTGGAATCGGTGCACTTAGCCCTATCGGTAATGATGCACATACTACATTTGAAAATGCTGTGAATGGCGTTAACGGCATAGCGCCTATTACACGTATTGAGCATGATGATATGGCAGTGAAAGTAGCAGGTGAATTGAAGGATTTCAATATTGAAGATCATATGCCATTGAAAGAAGCACGTCGAATGGATCGATTTACGCAATATGCAGTGGTAGCAGCACGTGAAGCATTAAAAGATTCGAAACTAGAAATTACTGATGATAATAGTGATCGTGTTGGCGTTTGGATTGGCTCGGGAATTGGCGGCATTGAATCCTTCGAGAATGCACATCAAACATTAGTCGATAAAGGACCTAGACGCGTTAGTCCATTCTTTGTTCCGATGTTAATTCCTGATATGGCTGCAGGACAAGTTTCTATCGATTTAGGTGCAAAGGGACCAAATGGATGTACTGTTACAGCATGTGCAACAGGAACGAATTCTATAGGTGATGCTGCCAGAATGATACAATATGGAGATGCAGATGTTATGATAGCAGGGGGTACAGAAGCGCCAATTACGCGTCTAAGTATCGCTGGTTTTACATCTAATCGTGCACTTAGTACAAATGAAGATCCTGAAACAGCATGTCGTCCATATCAGGAAGGACGCGATGGATTTGTTATGGGTGAAGGTGCAGGTGTCGTCGTACTAGAAAATTTAGACCATGCATTAGCGCGAGGCGCTCATATCTACGCAGAAGTCGTAGGTTACGGTAATAATGGTGATGCACATCATATTACAGCACCAGCACCGAATGGCGAAGGTGGCGTGCGTACGATGAAGATGGCACTTAAAGATGCCGGTATCGAAGCGGATAAGATTGATTACTTAAATGCCCATGGTACGAGTACGCCGATTGGTGATGAATATGAAGCGTTAGCGATTAAGGCAACATTCGGAGAACATGCAGAAAATCTATTAGTATCTTCGACAAAATCAATGACGGGTCATCTATTAGGTGCAACAGGTGCAATTGAAACAATTATTACAGCACTTTCTATTGAAACAGGAAAGATTGCACCAACAATCCATCAGGAAGATGAACATGCATTTGGATTGAACTTTGTACCGAATAAAAGCGTTGAACGCGAGATTGAATATGCGATGACAAACAGTTTAGGATTTGGTGGTCATAATGCAGTATTAATCTTAAAAAAATATAGTGAATAGGAAAAAGTGAGAAATTAATTTTTCTCACTTTTTTCTTGTGTTAACAATTGTTGATTTTTATAATGTGGATGAGGTGAATATATGTTTATTAAAGCACATCATCCAGACCATTATATTCAATATTTACTTGCAGTAGAAGATAGAATTACATTACAAGAAAATGATCGCATCAATCTTTTTAGATATAAAAGTGGAGTAGCTGGAGAAAGAATGTTTTATAACTTTCTAAAAAATATACTTGAAGGTATAAAAATCTGGGATATTACTTTGGATAATAATGGTTCATCACAATATGACTTTCTAATAGTGGTTGATAAAGTGATCTATCATTTTGACGTTAAGAACTATAGTGGTGTATATACATACAAAAATGATAATTTTATTAGTGAACATGGACGGAACTATAAAAATATTATGGCACAGCTCGATGCGGCACATGACAGACTCATTAGAATTGTGGAGTTAAACAATTGGGGATATAAAGTGGAAAGTAAAATTATATTTATTAATAAACAATTCTCTATTCGAAATTATGATGGTAATCCATTGATACTCTTTCATAATCAAATCGATAGTTTTATTCAGTATTTATTAAAAAGAAAAACATATAAGAAAGATCTTTACGTAGCAGAAAAACTTGTTGAATTAAATAATCCGAAAGTATTTGAAAGGATTTATTATTATCCATTCGAAAAGATGAAATCAGGTCCACGTTGTCCAAAATGTCTACAAATTAATAAGATAGAAGTATTGAACAAATTTAAAACTGTATCATGTGCTTGTGGACATTCATATGAGAAATCAGAGATGTTGCACAACATAATTGATGAACTCTTTCATATTAATCAAGGTATTATTAAGACAAAAGACGTGGTTTATTGGAGCGGTGTACCAGAGAGAAGTGTGCGAAGATTTTTAAAACAGAATTATCATTCTCAAGGGAGCAATAAAAACAGGAGTTATGTAAAGAATAATGGCCGATAAACCAAAAATATCGGCCATGAACTCTCAAAACTAGTCTGAATCCCATAATGATGGCCGATAAACCGAAAATATCGGTCATGAACTCTCAAAACTAGTCTGAATCCCAAAATGATGGCCGATAAACCAAAAATATCGGCCAT
>NZ_MJBI02000015.1 GCF_002742385.2 Macrococcoides goetzii | reverse complement strand
CTTCCGACGACAGAGTTACCGACGATGGAACCAACAACGGAATTACCATCAGTCGTACTTCCGACGACAGAGTTACCGACGATGGAACCAACAACGGAATTACCATCAGTCGTACTTCCGACGACAGAGTTACCGACGATGGAACCAACAACGGAAGATCCAGAAACGGAAAGACCGACAACAGAAACACCGGAAACGGAAAAACCGATGACAGAGCGTCCAACAACAGAAAGACCGACAACAGAACGTCCGATTGTAATTATTACACCGACAACTGAATTACCTTCTGTCTCAGAACAGTTACCTGATCGTCCAGGTGTTTTACCACCTGCAGACAATAATGATGTTAATGTTGAGGATCACAACATTCCTAGTATCGATATTGATATTCTTGCTACAGATTCAGTAGATATTAATGTAACGTATCAACCGACAGGTACAATCGTGCCTGATAATGAGCGTATAGTTTCGAATGGAGATGTCTCAAACAGTATTGTTTATGTTGATCATGATGAATATGATTTAGCAAGTATACTACGCAATCCATATCAACCACTCATTAAAGATAATGCTGAGAAAAATAGAAGTCGTGAGGATGAACTGGATATATTAATTGGATTAAGTCCGATTGAGTTACCATTAAATCATTCTTTAGTAGATAAAGATCATCCTTTAAATCATTCTAAAGATACTGAAGAAAGCAATGATAAACAAAAACTTAATGATGACGATAAAGAAGATATTGAAGTTGCAAAAACAAATAATGATAAACCGACAGATCATCATCATTTGGATTTAGACACGAATGATTTTCTTATCGCTACAGTTAAAGGGCCTTTAAACACTCCGGACCCTGCGTTACCTACATTTATTTCTGGTCTTGGTGGTTTTAATTTTTAAATAAAGAGAAAGGAGATTTGAGATGGTTGATGTAGATGAAAAATTATTAAAGCTTTATTTATATATGCAACACAACGATTTTTCACGTGATGCCGTCTCGGATTTCCTTGAAATTTCACCAAGGCAGTTATCTCGTTTAATGAATAAATGGAGTGAAGATGGCTTTATTTTGTTTAACAGTGGTGTTGGTCGTGGTAATGCAACACAAATTGATTTTCTTAAAAATATTGAAGCAGAATTCATTAATCATTTATTTAGAAATTTAGAAGATTACGATGTGCAGCAATTACAATCCATAATGGCTTTAGATATGTCTGCAAATTCAAAGCGTATATTACGTTTATGTATTGAAGAAGTACTATACAGCCGTCGTGATTTTTCTGTGGAACAGTTTAACTTCATTGATTATCTATATCGTATACCAGAGCGAATTCATCCATTAGAACCTTTAGATATCGCATTAGTTACAGTGCTTTCAAATGTTGGAGAAAGATTATATAACGTAAAAGGTAATGAAGTCACAAAGACGTTAGTTATTTTTGATGAGTGGATTGGCAATGATTTGATTATTCATCTGCAAAGAGATATACATTTTTCAAATGGTGATTTATTATTTGCCTATAATGTTGTTCAGGTATTAACTGATTTAATTGAAGTGAAAGCTGATTTACCTGGATTAAATGATGTTTTAAGCGTGGAAGTGGTAGATACTTTTAAGTTAAAGATATCGATGCGTAAAAAAAGTGAATTAATTAAATATATATTAAGTCAGGATTTTGCAAGTATCTATAAAATTAAAAACAACAAGATTCTTTATACTGGTCCATATTATGTCCACTCATTAAAACCGGAAATTATAATGTTGAAACTGAACCCATATTATTCGACAAAAATTCCTGATATTACAGATGTTTGGTTAATCAATGATTTAGAACAGTATCAGGACTTTGTACAACGTAAAGATTTAAAAGAAGAACACACGAAGCTCAGATATAGTATGGACTTCCTGACATTTAATCCGAATTGTCATATGACACTTGAAGAGCGTAAACGTCTAGCGCACATAATATTAGGAGAAGAGCAGCCCGAAGTATTTATTGATAAGCTGAGAATGTTAGGTATTAAAGGGTCGAGAGATACGGTAACTAAAGTGATTGAGACGCTTAATGCATGTGTGAAATTTTTTGAATATATTGAAGTTACGATTGAAGACTATATTGCCAAGCCACTTGAGAGTTTTGATGTCGATGTAGTAATGATGAATGAAGCTTTACCGATGCATCAAAAGTATTTTAACTTGTTACTGAGTGAAAAGTTCTCTACCTGGATAAAGCACTATAAGGAAAGTGAGTATCTGCAATATATTTATCAGCATAAATCGATAGATTACTGGCAATATGCTGAGCATAATTATGAACAGTTTTTAATACAAAATGGTCTGATTGTAATATTAGATTATTACGGAAAAAAAGTATTAACGATGGATAGTTTTAAAGATTATGAGGTAACTGACTTTGGAGTCGTTAAATACGATTCGATTATATCTGTGGAAGAGGAGAAATAATGATTGATCAACGTATTATTGAACTAGAACATTACATAAATCATATCGATGACTTCACACTGGATATTATTGCAGAGAAAATGTTAATCTCCACGAAACAATTAAGTCGTTTATTGAAAGCATGGGATGAAGAAGGTCTGATTGAATACAAGCCTGGTCGTGGTCGAGGCAATAAGATAAAAATAGAGTTCAAGCGTGATGTACAGGCTGATATTATCGAAGATATTAAGCGTAATATCGACACGATGAATGTTAAGGACTTGCAAAAAGTGTTACAACAACCATGGCGTCATAATGCATTTGTGAAATTACAGGAAATCGTGGATGATAAAATTAATGAAGAGGTAATTGTGGATGGCAATGAGCTCATTGAATGGGTACATCAAATTCCAGAGAATTTACATCCTGCACATATCAATGATTATTTAGGTGCGCAACTAAGCCATCAATTTTACGAAACGTTATATCGCGTTTCTACTACCGGAAAGATTATACGCAATTTAGTGAGTGTCGATGAATGGAAAGATGACGCATTGCATATTCATCTGAAAAGACAGGTAAAGTTATCGGATGGCTCTTTATTAATAGCAGCAGATGTAAAGGATAGTCTTGGTTACTGTGGTAGTGAAGAGTGCCCGTTTGCTGCCTTGTTTTCTGAGATTGAACATATTGAAATTATTAACGACTTTTATATTGTTATTAATTTTAGTGAGCGCCCAAAATATTTTAAATATTTACTTTCACAAAAATATAGTGCGATATACAGACGTATTGATGAACACACTTTAATTGGAAGTGGACCATATCAGTTGGATGAGTTATCGGAAGATAGCTTAACGATTCGTTATAATTTGTTTTATAGAGGACATTTGCCAGATATTGAAAGAATTAAATATTTGAATAAACGCAGTGAGAAAAATCATTTTGATTCGTACAAAAAAGATAACAATGAAGTTGTATTTATTAATATTGGTGAAGAATTTCTATTGTTTAATCCACATAAAGACTTATCGATTAAACAGCGTGAATATATCAGTCAGATATTTATGGAGACGATCGAAGAGTTTGTAGAAGCGGAGCGTAAGAAAGATGTTTTGAATACAACAGTAAGTACAATTGAGAAATTAGATGCTAAACAACAAATTTTACGCCCGTTAAAAGTAGTTGTAAATAGTCAAACTAAGGTATTTTTTGAAGCCATGCAGCAACGTTTACTTAAAGATGATATTCAATTGTTATTTATTGAGATGGATTATCTGGAGTATATCAATACTAATTTAATGGCCATTGATGCTGATTTCGTGTGGATGTACGAAAATTATCATAGTTTGCAACCTTATAAAACGATTGATCTATTGAGACAGTGTAAATTTCAGGAATGGTATGGTCAATTGACAGAAGGCTATAAGATTATGAATGATTTTGATCATAAAGAAAATGATGCACCGAGCAATGTGGGTTATCAATATTTGAAAAGATTGAATCAAAAAAGACTGTATCTGCCGATAAGAAAAGTTAGAAGAAAAATATATGTTGATGCCTATACGAAAAATATTGATGCATTACCTTATGGCATCGTGAATTATATTGATGTTATTTTGGATAAGAAGGCAATACGTAATTAAAGTAAAAAAATATTGAAATATAATTGACTTATACCTAAAATGATGATAGTATTGTTTAGGTTGATGAGTAGCACTTAATAGCTTTGGAGGATTGCAATGTCTAATGAAAAAGTTATGCACTCTAGTCAATATGTAGTGGGACTTAAGGAGTCTGTTAAAGCACTTAAGAAGGATCGTGTAGCATCTCTTGAGATTGCGTACGATACCAATATCCACTTATTAACTACCGTGCTATTACTAGCATACCAAAAGCAATTACCTATTGAATTCAGTAAGTCTAAAGACGCGCTGGGTAAACAATATGGCATTCAAGTGAGAGCAACTGTTGTTGCACATTTGAAATCCGCTTTGTAAGGCGGTATTCTTACAAATCTTTTTTTACCTAAAAAATGAACCACCTGGATGTGTGGAATTAAACAAAAGAGAGGAGGACATTCAAAATGCCAACTATTAACCAATTAGTTAAGAAGCCAAGAACTTCAAAAATTAAAAAATCAACTGCACCTGCATTAAACAAAGGTTATAACAGTCATAAGAAAAAAGCTACTGATTTAGCATCTCCACAAAAACGTGGTGTATGTACTCGTGTAGGAACTATGACACCTAAAAAACCTAACTCAGCGTTACGTAAATATGCACGTGTGCGTTTATCAAATAATATTGAAGTTAATGCTTACATTCCTGGTATCGGACACAACTTACAAGAACATAGTGTAGTACTTATTCGTGGAGGACGTGTTAAAGATTTACCGGGGGTACGTTACCATATCGTACGTGGAGCATTAGATACTTCAGGTGTTGACGGCCGTATGCAAGGACGTTCTTTATACGGAGCTAAAAAACCTAAAGCTAAAAAAGCATAATTTTAATTTAAATCATGCACTTACTGTTTAGAGAATATTTCATTTTTGTAAATGTAGTGTTCTCACTAGACATCGAAAAATAAAAAAAATATACTGAGGAAGGAGGATATTAATATGCCTCGTAAAGGACCTGTTGCTAAAAGAGACGTATTACCGGATCCAATTCATAATTCAAAATTAGTTACTAAATTAATCAACAAAATTATGATCGATGGAAAACGTGGTACTGCTCAAAAGATTTTATACAACGCTTTTGAATTAGTTCAAGAACGTTCTGGTCGTGATTCTATGGAAGTTTTCGAAGAAGCGATCAACAATATCATGCCTGTATTAGAAGTTAAAGCTCGTCGTGTTGGGGGATCTAACTACCAAGTACCTGTAGAAGTACGCGCTGAGCGTCGTACAACTTTAGGATTACGTTGGTTAGTAAACTACGCACGTCTTCGTGGTGAAAAAACTATGGAAGAGCGTTTAGCTAACGAAATCTTAGATGCTGCTAACAACACTGGTGGTGCTGTTAAGAAACGCGAAGATACACACAAAATGGCTGAAGCAAACAAAGCATTTGCTCATTACCGTTGGTAAGATAAAAGTTAACCCTTTAGTAATTGTATACAGCTTGCTGTCTTCAATTTACTTGAGGGCTACTTTCTTAAAATAAACCAATCCTGGAAGGAGAAAGAATACCCATGACAAGAGAATTCTCTTTGAGCAACACTCGTAATATCGGTATCATGGCTCACATCGATGCTGGTAAAACGACTACTACTGAACGTATTCTTTATTATACTGGTCGTATCCATAAAATTGGTGAAACACATGAAGGTGCTTCACAAATGGACTGGATGGAACAAGAACAAGAACGTGGTATCACAATCACTTCAGCTGCAACAACAGCTCAGTGGAATGGTACGCGTATCAACATCATCGATACACCTGGACACGTAGACTTCACTGTAGAAGTTGAACGTTCATTACGTGTACTTGATGGAGCGGTAACAGTACTTGATGCACAATCAGGTGTTGAACCACAAACTGAAACTGTATGGCGTCAAGCTACTACATACGGAGTTCCTCGTATCGTATTCATCAACAAGATGGATAAAACTGGTGCGGACTTCAAATATTCTGTAGGTACTTTACACGACAGATTACAAGCAAATGCACACCCAATTCAAATGCCAATCGGTGCTGAAGATCAATTCAACGCAATCGTAGATTTAGTTGAAATGAAACTACACACTTATACAAATGATTTAGGTACTGACATTGAAGTATCTGACGTTCCTGAAGAATACTTAGCAGATGCAGAAGCAATGCGCGAACAATTAATTGAAGCTGTTGCGGATGTTAACGAAGATTTAATGGACAAATACTTAGGTGGAGAAGAGATTTCAGTTGAAGAATTGAAAGCTGCTATCCGTCAAGCTACTTGTGATGTTGAATTCTTCCCAGTATTAGCTGGTACAGCATTCAAAAACAAAGGTGTTCAATTAATGTTAGATGCTGCAATTGCATACTTACCATCACCATTAGATGTTAAACCAATCGTAGGTCACGAAGTTGACGATAAAGATGCTGAAATCATCGCTAAACCAGATGATTCTGAGCCATTTGCTGCTTTAGCATTCAAAGTTATGACTGACCCATTCGTAGGTAAATTAACATTCTTCCGTGTGTACTCTGGTACTTTACAATCAGGTTCATACGTACAAAACGCTACTAAAGGTAAACGTGAACGTGTAGGACGTATCTTACAGATGCATGCTAACTCACGTGAAGAAATCTCTGAAGTTTACGCTGGAGATATCGCTGCTGCAGTAGGTTTAAAAGATACAACAACTGGGGACACTTTATGTGATGAAAAGAACCAAGTTATCTTAGAATCTATGGAATTCCCAGAACCAGTTATTCACTTATCTGTTGAGCCTAAATCAAAAGCTGACCAAGATAAAATGACTAACGCATTAGTTAAATTACAAGAAGAAGATCCAACATTCCATGCACATACAGATCCTGAAACAGGACAAGTTATCATCGGTGGTATGGGTGAGCTTCACTTAGATATCCTTGTAGACCGTATGAAACGTGAATTTAAAGTTGAAGCAACAGTTGGTGCGCCAATGGTATCTTACCGTGAAACGTTCAAAACATCTGCTGCAGTTCAAGGTAAATTCTCACGTCAATCAGGTGGTCGTGGACAATACGGTGACGTTCATATCGAATTCTCACCTAACGAAGTTGGAGCTGGCTTCGAATTCGAAAACGCTATCGTCGGTGGAGTAGTTCCTCGTGAATATATTCCTTCAGTTGAAGCAGGTCTTAAAGATGCAATGGAAAACGGTGTATTAGCTGGATATCCATTAATCGATGTTAAGGCTAAATTATTTGATGGTTCATACCATGATGTCGATTCATCTGAGATGGCCTTCAAAGTAGCTGCTTCATTAGCATTAAAAGAAGCTGCTAAAAAATGTGATCCTGTAATTTTAGAACCTATGATGAAGGTAGAAATCGTAATGCCTGAAGAGTACATGGGTGATATTATGGGTGACGTTACAAGTCGTCGTGGACGCGTAGAAGGTATGGAAGCTCGTGGTAACGCACAAGTTGTTCGTGCATTTGTACCTCTTGCTGAAATGTTCGGTTATGCAACAAACTTACGTTCTAATACACAAGGTCGCGGAACTTACTCAATGGTGTTCGATCACTATGAAGAAGTACCAAAATCAGTATCAGAAGAAATCATCAAGAAAAACAAAGGTCAATAATCTGTAAATACTTGAACGGTGCACAGTTCAATATATTGCAATTTAAGACTAAATGATTTATAAATGAGATATGTATTTCCTCATGAGGGTGAGAATCCCTCATGAGTAATATTAAAAAATTAACTTAAACTTAAGGAGAGATTTCGAAATGGCTAAAGAAAAATTTGATCGCTCGAAAACACATGCCAATATTGGTACTATCGGTCACGTTGACCACGGTAAAACAACTTTAACAGCTGCAATTGCAACTGTATTATCAAAAAAATTAGGTGGGGAAGCTCGTTCTTACGACCAAATCGATAACGCACCTGAAGAAAAAGAACGTGGTATCACAATCAATACTTCACACATCGAGTATGAAACTGAAAAACGTCACTACGCTCACGTTGACTGCCCAGGACACGCTGACTATGTTAAAAACATGATCACTGGTGCTGCTCAAATGGACGGTGGTATCTTAGTAGTATCTGCTGCTGACGGTCCAATGCCTCAAACTCGTGAACACATTCTTTTATCACGTAACGTAGGTGTACCTGCATTAGTAGTATTCTTAAACAAAGTTGACATGGTTGACGATGAAGAATTATTAGAATTAGTTGAAATGGAAGTTCGTGACTTATTATCTGAATACGATTTCCCTGGAGACGACATTCCAGTAATCGCTGGATCTGCTTTAAAAGCATTAGAAGGCGAAGAAAAATACGAAGAAAAAATCATGGAATTAATGAATGCAGTTGATGAGTACATCCCAACTCCAGAACGTGATTCTGAAAAACCATTCATGATGCCAGTTGAGGACGTATTCTCAATCACTGGTCGTGGTACAGTAGCTACAGGACGTGTTGAACGTGGACAAGTTAAAGTTGGTGAAGAAGTTGAAATCATCGGTTTAACTGAAGAGCCATCTAAAACAACTGTAACTGGTGTTGAAATGTTCCGTAAATTATTAGATTACGCTGAAGCTGGTGACAACATTGGTGCATTATTACGTGGGGTTTCACGTGACGATGTTCAACGTGGACAAGTATTAGCTAAACCAGGAACTATCACTCCACATACTAAATTCAAAGCTGAAGTTTACGTATTATCAAAAGAAGAGGGTGGACGTCATACTCCATTCTTCACTAACTACCGCCCACAGTTCTACTTCCGTACAACTGACGTAACTGGTGTAGTTAACTTACCAGAAGGTACTGAAATGGTTATGCCTGGAGACAACGTTGAAATGAGCGTTGAATTAATTTCTCCAATCGCGATTGAAGACGGAACTCGTTTCTCAATTCGTGAAGGTGGACGTACTGTAGGATCAGGCGTTGTATCTGTAATCGAAAAATAATATCACTTTTGTGATTTTTAAAACCCACGAGGGACGCCTCGTGGGTTTTATTTTTATATTTTCACTACTCTTTTACTAGTGTATTCATATGTTCTACTAAATTAACAAAAACTCTAACACCATTTAATAATCCATTTTCGTCCATATCAAATTTTGGATGATGATGTGGAAAATCAGCTTGTATTGTTTCATTTCTAACCCCAGTGTTGAAATAACATCCTGGTCTTTCCTGAAGAAAGTAAGCAAAATCTTCACCACCAAGAGATGGTGTTCCTTCTAATACTTCATCAATTTCTGAAATATCTTCACTTAAATTTTTTAGCCATAACGTTTCTTTTTCACTATTGATTAATGCAGGATAACCGTCTGTGTAGTTTAATGTAATTTTAACATTAAAGCTCTTTTCAATACCTTCGATTATCTCATTTATTCTTTCTATCATTACAGCTTTAATCGATTTATCATACGTGCGCAATGTACCACTTAAATGCGCAGTTTCTGCAATAACATTAAAAGCATTGCCGCTATTAAATTCACCAATCGTTAATACTCCTGTTTTAATTGGATCGATGCTACGAGAGACAACAGTTTGTAATTGTGTGATTAAGTAGCTAGCTGCAATGATCGCATCGTGTGTCGTATGTGGTGCCGCACCATGTCCACCTAATCCGTGTATATCAATTGTAAATGCATCGGCGAATCCATATGAGGGACCGGTAATAAAACTCACTGCATTACTTTGCAGGTTGCTTGAAGTGTGCGTTCCAAAAACATAGTCTACTCCATCTAAAACTCCTGCTTCAATCATTGATTTAGCACCACCTGGTAAAACTTCCTCAGCATGTTGATGACAAAAAATGACTGTGCCTTTAAGTTCACTTTGATGTGCTTTAATGATTTTAGCAGCAATCAGCAGCATTGCTGTATGACCATCATGTCCACAAGCATGCATCGCACCCGGTACTTTTGATTTATAAGGTACGTCTTTCAAATCCTGAATAGGTAATGCATCAAAATCAGCACGAAGTAATACTGTTGGACCAGGTAATTTACCTTCTATCACACCATATAATCCATTACCTCCGACATTACGCGTTACCGGAATATCAAGTGCTGTTAAATAATTTGCGATATACTCAGCTGTCTCTGTCTCATGAAAAGAGAGTTCCGGATGCATATGTAAATATCTTCTTATTTCAATCAGCTCTTCTTTATATTGAGTTACTGCTTTATACCATGCCATCTACAGTCCCCCTTGTTCAAAGTAATCAGCAGTAGCTTGTAAGAATACTTTTACTGCATTCAACATCCCTCTTTCATCAATATCAAACTTTGGATGATGATGAGGAAAATCTGCTTTAAAGTTCTCGTTGCGTGTACCAGTATAGAAAAATGAACCTGGAACGCGTTGTAAGTAATAAGAAAAATCTTCTCCACCTAGAGAAGGCTCAAGTTCAACAAGTTCTTCTACGCTCTCTATTTTGCGAGCAGCACTAACAATTAAGTCTGTTTCGTTAGTAGTATTTACAACTGGAGGATATCCTTTTAAATATTTTAATTCATAAGTGATTCCCATTGTTGTTACGAGTCCTTCTAGACACTTCTTCAGTTCTTTATACATTAAATTTTGTGTTTCTGCATTAAATGTTCTTATTGTCCCAGCTATCTTTGCTGTATCTGGGATAACGTTGTTCTGATCACCTGCTTCTAATTGTGTAATAGATAGCACTGCAGGAGTCGTTGGATTTGTTTTACGTGAAACAATATACTGAAGATCATTACATAAGCGTATTGTTGCTGCTACTGGATCAATCGTCGTATCTGGATGTGCAGCATGCCCACCTTTGCCTTGAATCGTAATCCAGAAATCATCAGGGATACCTGTAGCTGTACCGTATTTATAACCAATCTTACCTACATCTAAAGAACTTGATACATGTTGTCCGATAATAGCGTCTACACCACTTAAACAATTGTCTGCTATCATTTGTATTGCACCACCAGGATCAACCTCTTCAGCATGCTGATGAATGAATACTAAATTTCCGTTCAGTTTATCAAAGTTTTCTGATAGAATTTTCGCTGTAATAAGTAGAACCGCTGTATGTGCGTCATGACCACAAGCATGCATAACACCTGGAACTTGTGATTTATATGGCACTTCTTTTTCATCTTGAATAGGTAATGCATCGAAATCAGCACGAATAGCAAGTGTAGGTAAATCAGGATTTTTAATTAATCGTCCTACGACACCGCGTCCACCTACACCGGTTTCGACTTCAATGCCTAAATCAGATAAGTAATCAGCGATAAACTGGGGCGTTTCCGTTTCCTGAAATGATAGTTCAGGATTCATATGAAAATGACGACGTAATGCAACAAGTTCGTCATAATACTTCTCTATTTGTTTAAACATAGGACACCTTCTTCTAATAAAATATTTAAAAATAACTTTGCAGCATCATTCATTGCAGATTCATCAAAATCAAATAAAGGGTGATGGTGAGGCGCAGTTATGCCACGTTCTTTATTACCAGCAGCGGTAAAGAAAAACGCACCTGGTTTATGCTGTAAATAGTATGAGAAATCTTCACCAATCATCACTTGTTCCATTTCATTATAGGGTAACCCGGCACGTTCTGAAGCACGTTTAATAACATCCACACAATCATTCTGGTTGATAACAGCAGGATAACCGTCGATATAATCTAATGTGTATGTTAATCCTTTTGCAATCGATAGTCCTTTTAATTCAT
The DNA here is from genome assembly GCF_002742385.2 of Macrococcoides goetzii. Classification (GTDB taxonomy): domain Bacteria; phylum Bacillota; class Bacilli; order Staphylococcales; family Staphylococcaceae; genus Macrococcoides; species Macrococcoides goetzii. The sequence goes on along the minus strand of NZ_MJBI02000015.1, from coordinate 9,573 downwards.
TTTCCATCGCTGTTTTTATCAGCGTTTTTATTTCAGGATCGAATGTTCTCACTGTCCCGGTACAAAAAGCTTTATCGCTTATAATATTAAATGCATTACCAGCAACAACTTTCCCGATAGTAAGTACGGCTTCACTTGTTGGGGGCACATTTCTGGAAACGATAGTCTGTATATTTGTAATAAATGTTGCCATCGCCACAATCGCATCTATTGCTGTATCAGGATGCGCACCGTGTCCGCCTTTTCCTTGTATTGTGATATCGAACATATCCGGACTAGCCAGCATCGCATCATATTTACAATGTATCGCCCCATGTTCAAAAGGTGACCATAGATGGTTGCCGTAAACTCTATCCACGCCTTCGAGGGCACCATCATTGGTCATTGGTTCTGCGCCACCTGGAGCAAGTTCTTCAGCAAATTGGAAAAGTAAAACGATGGTTCCATTAATATTGTCGAAGTGGTTATCTAATATACGCGCAACTCCTAGCAGAATAGAAGTATGACCGTCGTGACCACAGGCATGCATAACACCATCGTTTTGTGATTTATACGGGACGTCTTTTTGATCCTGAATCGGCAGTGCATCGAAGTCAGCACGTAAAGCGATTGAAGCACCACTACCATTTGAAATGGTTGCCACTAATCCTTTCTCACCGACACGCTCTCTAATCGAGAAATGTTTGAGCTGCTGTAACTGCTCAAGAATAAATGCATAAGTATTTGTTTCTTCAAAAGATAGTTCTGGATGCATATGTAAAAATCTGCGGTCTTTTATAAGTTGCTCTGTTTCATTTTGTACGAGCTGCTGGATATCCAAGTGGCTCACTCCTCTGCAGTATAATGTTATTAGTGTAACAGAGAAATTAGAATATTTAAACTTCTTAATATGGACGAAACCGTTTACTTATTCAATAGCAGTTCGTTATAACTTATGATATGATGTAAATGAAAATTACATTCAAGGGGTGCTTAAAATGTCTAAAGTATTACAACAGTTCTTAACTGAGAATTTAAATTATTTAAAAGACAATGGTCTATACAATGAAATTAATGTTGTTGAAGGCGCAAACGGTCCAATCATTAAAATTAAAGGTAAAGAATTAATCAACCTTTCTTCTAATAACTACTTAGGTTTAGCTACAAATGATCGCATGAAGAAAGTCGCTAAAGAAGCTGTAGACTCACACGGTGTGGGTGCAGGTGCAGTACGTACAATTAATGGTACATTAGATTTACACGTTCAATTAGAAGAAAAATTAGCAGAATTTAAAGGTACTGAAGCTGCAATTGCATACCAATCAGGATTTAACTGTAATATGGCAGCAATTAGTGCAGTTATGAATAAAGAAGATGCAATTCTTTCAGATGAATTAAACCATGCGTCTATCATCGACGGATGTCGTTTATCTAAAGCGAAGATCATCCGTGTAAATCACTCAGATATGGACGATTTACGTGCGAAAGCAAAAGAAGCGGTTGAATCTGGTCTTTACAAAAAAGTAATGTATATTACTGATGGTGTATTCTCTATGGATGGAGACGTTGCAAAATTACCAGAAATCGTTGAAATCGCTGAAGAATTCGGTTTAATCACTTATGTTGATGATGCACATGGTAGTGGTGTAATGGGTAAAGGTGCAGGAACAGTGAAACATTTCGGTCTTCAGGATAAGATTGATTTCCAAATCGGTACTTTATCAAAAGCAATCGGTGTTGTTGGCGGATATGTAGCTGGAACACAAGATTTAATCGACTGGTTAAAAGTTGCTTCACGTCCATTTTTATTCTCTACTTCATTAGCACCATCAGATACGCGTGCGATAACTGAAGCAATTGATATTTTAATGGAATCTACTGAATTACATGATAAGTTATGGGAAAATGGTAACTATTTAAAAGACGGTCTTAAAAAATTAGGTTTCGATATCGGTCATTCAGAAACACCGATTACTCCATGTATTATCGGTGATGAGAAAACAACTCAAGAATTCTCTAAACGTTTAATGGAAGAAGGCGTATATGCTAAATCTATCGTCTTCCCAACAGTGCCAAAAGGTACAGGACGTGTACGTAATATGCCAACTGCTGCGCATACTAAAGAAATGTTAGACGATGCTTTAGCAATTTATGAACGCGTCGGTAAAGCGTTAAATATCATTAAATAATTTGTAAATCTTAAAATAATATGAACAAATCACAAAAGAGTGGGAAATTCCCACTCTTTTTATGTATCTCCCTAATGGACATGTAACCGTTTTTATTATAGAATGAATGTGCAAATAATTAAAAATCATTACATTTGTATTTTTCAGAAATACAAATGTGCATAAAGGGGTATAAACATGAAAAGAATTATGATTACTGGTGCATTAGGTCAAATCGGAACTGAATTAACGCTTAAATTACGTGAAATTTATGGTGTAGACAATGTACTAGCTACAGACTTACGTCGTCCGGAAGAAGGCGCAAAAGTTTTAGAAGGTCCTTTCGAAGAGTTAGATGTAACAGATGCTGAACGTATGGACAAATTAGCTGCAGACTTTAAAGCTGATACTTTAATGCATATGGCTGCATTATTATCAGCTACTGCTGAGAAAAATCCGGTATTTGCATGGAACTTAAATATGGGTGGATTATTGAATGCATTAGAAGTTGCACGTAAGTATAACATGCAATTCTTTACACCATCTTCAATCGGTGCATTTGGACCAAGCACACCAGCAGACAACACACCTCAAGTTACAATTCAACGTCCTACAACAATGTACGGTGTAAACAAAGTTTCTGGTGAGTTATTATGTGACTATTACTTCCACCGTTTCGGCGTAGATACACGTGGTGTACGTTTCCCTGGTCTTATCTCACACGTTAAAGAACCAGGTGGCGGTACAACTGACTATGCAGTAGAAATTTACTTCAAAGCGATTCGTGAAGGTAAATACACTTCTTACATTAACAAAGGTACATTCATGGATATGATGTTTATGGATGATGCGATTGATGCAATCATCAAGTTAATGGAAGCGCCTGCTGAAAACTTAAAAGACCGTAACGCATTTAACGTTACAGCAATGAGTGTAGATCCAGAAATGATCGCTGCAAGCATTCGTAAAGTAATGCCAGACTTCAAACTTGATTATGATGTAGATCCAGTACGTGAAGGTATTGCACAAAGCTGGCCAAACTCAATCGATGCAACTGAAGCGAAGCAACAATGGGGATTTGAACCTAAGTTTGATTTAGATGCAATGACGAAAGAGATGTTAGAAGCAATTAAATTAAAAGAAAACAAATAATCGATAAATCTTATAAATCATCCGAAGAAATACGTAGTAATTACTGCGAATTTCTTCGGATTTTTTTGATTTAATAAATGTAAGCGCTTTAATTGTGTAAAAGAATTAGAATTTTCTAAAAACTTATTGAAAAACAAATTTAGAGTTGCTATACTAAGTGACATTAATAATAAATTTTGAAAGGATTGAATGAAATGGTAGCAGTATTTGAAGTGGAAGAACGAATGCATAAACAGCAAAAGCCTGATCCTGAAAATTTGGGATTTGGTCGATTTTTTACAGATTATATGTTTTCAATGGATTACTCACAAGAAGAAGGTTGGCATAATAAAAAAATCATCCCTTATCAGGAAATCTCCATGAGCCCTGCTTCGCAAGTGCTTCATTATGGTCAGGCCGTCTTTGAAGGGTTGAAGGCTTATAAGACTAAAGACGGCGTTCAGTTATTTCGCCCCGATCAAAATTTTAAACGAATGAATAAATCGTGTGAACGATTAGAGATGCCTCAAATAGATGTTGAAGAAATGGTACAAGCACTTAAACAGCTTGTTACACTGGAAGAAGAATGGATTCCAGGTGGTGCGGGTCAGTCTTTATATATTAGACCGATTATATTTGCGAATGAACCTTTCTTAGGTGTACGACCAGCCATCAGCTATAAATTTTTGATTCTTTTATCTCCGGTAGGTGCATATTACGGTGGTGGACAATTATCACCAACAAAAATCTATGTTGAAGATGAATATGTTAGAGCGGTTAGAGGTGGTGTAGGATTTGCGAAAGCAGCAGGAAACTATGCTGCAAGTTTAATTGCACAGTCTAGAGCTGAAAAATTAGGTTACGACCAAGTGTTATGGCTGGACGGTGTAGAACAGGCTTATATTGAAGAAGTAGGGAGCATGAATATATTCTTTGTTATCAACAACAAACTTGTAACACCTGAACTGAATGGTAGTATTTTACCAGGTATTACACGTAAGTCGATTTTAGAGCTTGCCGAGCATCTAGGTTATGAAGTGGAAGAGCGTCGCATTGGCATTCAGGAAGTTGTGGATAGTGCAAAGAATGGTAGTTTAACGGAAGTATTTGGTGCAGGAACAGCAGTTGTTATCTCACCGGTTGGCGAGATTAAATATAAAGAAGAAGTATTAACGATTGGCGATGGCAATACCGGTAAGATTACTGAAGAACTTTATAATGCGTATACAAGTATTCAAAATGGTTCGAAAGAAGATCCTTTTGGATGGTGTATTTCAGTAGAATAAACATTGAGGAGAGTGGTCAACTATGGATATTCATATTTGTAACGATAAAGAAGGTCATATTATGTAAAAACTAAAATGGGAGTGGATAATTATGGAACATGAGATGAGTAAAAATGCATATTTTAAAGATCGATTTGAAAAAGGGGCACAAGGTATCTCAGCCGGTATCTTTGTATCTCTTGGGGTAGGCATGCTATTAAAGTCATTAGGTGGTTTATTACATATTGATTTATTAGTTTTTTTCGGCACGATTTCGATGTTAATTTTAGCGCCGGCACTCGGAGGAGCTATTGCTTATAGTTTAGGCGCAAATGGGATTACATTAGTTTCTGCGATGGTTGCTGCAACGATTGGCGGTAATGCACTGAAAGAAGTGAATGGAGTATTTACAATCCAGACGGGACTTCCAATCGGTGCAATTATCGGTGGCATTGTAGCAACTTATGTTGGTAAGAAAGTAACCGGAAAGACAATACTTGATATGATGGCAGTGCCAACGTCTGCAGTGCTTGTAGGTAGTGTAGTAGGCTATTATCTAGCACGTGTTGTGGAACCAGCATTAGTCGTTATTTCGAAATCGATCGCTCAATCTGTAGAAGGACAACCACTTATCTCATCTGTAGTGATCGCGCTCGTATTTGCAGTTATTGTAATGACACCAGCATCTTCAGCAGCGCTGGTTATCGTTTTACAACTTGACCCGGCATCTTCTGCGGCAGCGCTAGTCGGTATTTCAGCACAATTCGTAGGTTACACAGCGATGGGGTTAAAGGATAATGATTTGGGTGGTTTCTTGGCACAACTCGTTTGTACACCTAAAGTTCAGTTCCCGAACATTGTAAACAATCCTAAAATTATGGTAGCACCTCTTGTAGCAGCTGCAATCAGCGGACCGGTTGCGATTCTATGGTTTAAGCTAGGCGTACCATATGAAATTGGTGGTATCGGCTTATGCGGATTTATCGCACCGATGCAGATCTTAAATGATCAAGGGGTAGTACCATTTACGCAATTTATGATTGCGGGCGTCTTACTTCCGCTTGTAGTTACCTATGTATTACACTACGGTGTTGCGCGACGTTTCAACCATGTGAAAGCAGGGGACTTAGCTTTAGAAATCAAATAAATAAAATATCTCACTCAAATTAGAGTGAGATATTTTTATGTGAAGCGGGTATAAAAATATTAAAAGCGAAGTTAAGGAGTAGAAAAAGATTATGACGAAATTAATCGTATTTGATAAAGACGGAACCTTAATGAAATTAGGACATCCGATAGTAAAGTTAGCGGATGACTTGATCAATGAATTTTCAGCGCGTACGGATATACATGTACCTAAATCTGAAATAAAGGATGCTTTCGGTATTGTCGATGATCATATCGATAAATTGATTGGTGCAAAAACAACAAAGGCAATCGTTTCAAGTTTGGAAAAATTACCGAATGGTGATGCAATGGCAAGCTGGTTACTTAAAAAGATTGAGCATGCAACGTCTGACAATGAAGCAGAAGACATCGAAATTATTGAAGGTGTTCAGGACATATTGAAATCTTTACATGATAAAGGTTATCTGCTTGCTATCGTATCAGCGGATGATACAGCATCGATGGATTTATTTATCGATAAGTATAGTATTCGTGAATATTTTGATAAGATTATTACGAGTGATTCATCGGATTATCATAAGCCACAAAAAGAATTATTACAGCTGATCATGGATGACTTAAATGTGACTAAAGAAGAAACAATGATGGTGGGAGATACTGAGATGGATGTAGAACTTGGCCAGAATGGTGAAGTAAGTAAAATCGTTGGGGTATTATCAGGGTCAGGCGATCAACAGGATTTGCGTAATGCACACGTCGTCCTAGGTAGTGTAGCTGAGATGATTGATAAACTTGAGTTATAAAACAATAAAAAGATGGTACGGTAAATTTTTACCGTACCATCTTTTTATTTATCTTTGATGCATAGCTCTATGCGTTTCAATGACTTTTGCGATTTTCTGAATAACAGGATCCAGTGAATCGATATCGTCATACACATCATATTCATTAATATTGACACGTACGACTGGACAGGCGTTGAAACCATCAATCCACTTTTCATAACGCGCAAATAAGGCGCGCCAGTAAGCTTCATCAGTTTCAATTTCCATTTGACGTCCACGCTCAGTGATACGATTAATCACAGATTCATAGTCACACTCTAAATAGATTAAACAGTCGGGTTTAGGGAAGTATGGCGTCATCACCATGGCTTCATATAATTCATAATACGTTTTGAAGTCTTCTGCTGTCATCGTACCGCCCTCTTCATGCATTTTAGCGAAGATATCAACGTCTTCGTAAATAGAACGGTCCTGAATAAATCCACCACCATACTCAAACATACGTTTCTGTTCTTTGAAACGTTCAGCTAAAAAGTAGATTTGCAGATGGAAGCTCCAGCGATCAAAGTCAGCATAGAATTTTTCAAGATAAGGATTATTATCAACTTTTTCAAAAGACGTTTTAAAGTTTAATTTTTCAGCTAAAGCTCTTGTTAAAGAAGACTTACCGACACCTACTGTGCCAGCGATAGTAATAATTGCATCATTTGGTATTTGGTACATTGTGTTCTCCAATTCTCGCGGTAATGCGCTGTAATATTTGTTCGAAATCTTGTGGATTATTTACAAAGTCAAGATGTGTCGTATCGATGAGTAAAGTTGTATCACTATCTTTCATAGATTCGTATACATTTTTATAATCTTCGGTTAACTTAATCAGATAATCATCTTCAATAATCTGTTCGAAGTCTCGTGCACGTTTAGCGATACGTGTCTTTAAAGTATCAAGTTCTGCAGTTAAGAATATCGTTGCATCAGGCTCTCTAATATCTTCAGTTAGAATATCATAGATACGGATAAATTTATCATATTCAATATCGTTCAAAGTATTTTTTGCAAACACTTTATTCTTTAGAATGTGATAATCGCTGACTACAGCTGTATCTTTACTTAACTCACTTAACTCTTTATAACGATGGCATAAGAAAAACATCTCGGTCTGAAAGCTCCACTTTTCAATGTCAGCATAAAAGTCTGAAAGAAAAGGATTCTCTTCTACGATTTCGTACATCGCAGGAACGCCTAGATGTTTGGAAAGTAAAGTAGTTAATGAACTTTTGCCGACACCGATAGGGCCTTCAATTGCAATATATAAAGGTGTCATAATAATCTCCTCTAATGTAGAATAAAATAGTATATAGTATTGTAACACAAAAATTATGAAGGTGGACGATAATTTGAATCATGAAGTTTATATGAAAATTGCAATTGAAGAAGCGCATAAAGCTTTAGCAATTGATGAAGTACCGATTGGTGCTGTACTAGTCCATCACGGTGAAATTATCGGTAGAGGATTTAATACACGGGAGTCCGAACAAAATCCGATTCATCATGCGGAGATGAAAGCAATTCAGGCAGCAAGTGAACATTTAGGCTCGTGGCGCTTAGAGGAGTGTACTTTGTATGTAACGCTCGAACCATGTGTAATGTGTAGTGGCGCTATCGTAATGAGTCGTATCCCAATCGTTGTTTACGGGGCACATGATGAAAAAGGGGGCTGCAGTGGCAGTCTGATGAACTTACTTAACCAACCTGAATTTAATCATCGGGCAACGGTAATAAGTGGTATATGTCACGAAGAATGTAGTAACTTACTGAAAGATTTTTTTAGAAACTTAAGACAGAAAAAGTTACTCGAAAAACGAAACAAACTCAATAGTGGGTTATTTTAGATATCCCTTAAAAAATTTGTTAAACTGAATGTATTCAAATGAGGAGATGAACCCATGATTAAACTAATTGCAACCGATATGGATGGAACATTATTAAACAGCGCACATGAAGTATCTGAAGAAAATATTAAGGCAATTGAATATGCACAATCAAAAGGTGTGACAGTGGTTATCGCTACAGGACGTGCATTCTATGAAGCGAATACACCTATTAAACCGACAGGATTAAAAGTACCATTCATTTGTTTGAATGGTGCAGAAGTGCGTGATGAGGAATTCAATATTAGACATACTTCGAAATTAAGCGATCAGCAGATTAAAGATGTTACTTCGATATTAGATAAGTATAATTTGTATTATCAGGTATACACAAGTGCACGTATTTATACGGAAGATAAAGGGAAAGACTTACAAATTTATCTGGATATCGCAGAGAAGATGGGACATACACCCGATGTAGAAAAAATACGTAACGCTATTCAGAAACGAATTGATAATGGATCACTGAAAGAAGTCTCAAATTATCAGGAAGTATACGAACGTGAGGGTGAGATTGTGATGAAATTCTTAGCCTTCTCTAGTGATTTAGACAAAATTGATACAGCTAAAGCGGAACTTGCCCAGTTTAAACATTTAGCAGTATCTGCTTCATCTCGTGGTAACATTGAAATCACACATAATGATGCACAAAAAGGTATTGCATTAGAGGCGTTGTGTGAACAATTAAATATCACGATGGATCAAGTGATGGCGATTGGTGATAATTTAAATGATATTTCGATGATTGAGAAAGCGAAGTATTCATTTGCAATGGAAAACGGTACAGATGAAGTAAAAGCAGTAGCGCGCTACATGGCAGGATCTAATGAAGACAGCGGTGTCGGACGTGCAATTATGCAAGTGATGAATGGAGAAGTTTAGACACACATATGAAAACAAGTCCGATATAAGTGGTATATCGGACAAGACGCACTAGAATCATCGATGATGAGTGAAAACAAGTCCGATATAAGTGATATATCGGACAAGACGCACTAGAATCATCGATGATGAGTGAAAACAAGTCCGATATAAGTGATATATCGGACAAGACGAAATAGGTTTATTGTCATATCCAAATAAAAAGGGTTCTATAATAAAACGGACTGATGAAAAGATACAAATCTTTTCTTCAGCCCGTTTTTTGATTTTTTGGATATAAAAAGGACGCAATTATCTCTATAAT
>NZ_MJBI02000014.1 GCF_002742385.2 Macrococcoides goetzii | reverse complement strand
ATTATAGAGATAATTGCGTCCTTTTTATATCCAAAAAATCAAAAAACGGGCTGAAGAAAAGATTTGTATCTTTTCATCAGTCCGTTTTATTATAGAACCATATTATATGAACTCTCGTTTTTTGTTTAAAAAATTTTTTAGTTTTTGATATATTTTACAAAAAAGAAACCCATTTGAATATGAGTTTCTTCTATTATAATAGCTATTCAGTTAATATTTACTATTTCACGCCAACTTTGTCCCATGCAGCTGTTACTTGTTCAGCTACTGTTGTGCCATATAAATCTTTAGCTGATTGAACAAGCGCATTCTTAGCATCTAGGAAAGTTGAAGTAGAAGTTAGGTATTGTGTTAATGCACGGTAATATATTTTCTCAGACTTTTCTTTACCGATTGTAGTAATTGTATTATACGCTGCTTTATTTGGAATACCCATATTTGTATGAATGCCACCATAATCAGCAGTAGTATTATAATAACCACTCATATTACTTGGCTGACCATAAACTTCTGGATTCGCTAAACTTCTTAATCCGTCACCAGCAATACTTGGCGTATAAACATCTTCAGCAATTAACCAGTCTTGTGGATCAATGAAATATGCAAATACATCTGACATACTTTCATTTAATGCACCTGCTTGTCCTTGGTTGACAAGTTTCGCAGTAGTTTGTGTAACACCGTGTGTAATCTCATGTGCTACAACATCAATAGCTCCAGAAGTTGCTCTGAATTTCGTACCATCACCGTCACCATAAATCATTTTATCACCGATCCATGCTGCATTATTACGATAGTCATTTAAAGTATTGATTGAATTTACGCCTACAAGTGATGGAATGTCTGTTCCTAATCCATCGTATGAATCACGGCCGTGTACGTTTTTGTAATAGTCATATACACGTCCTGCATAATAGTGTGCATCAACTGCAGCTCTTTGATTAGTTGCATTAAACGTTTTATCTGTGTCTGAAACAATTGTTCCTTGCCCAGTTGATGAATTATATTGGTATGTTTCTAAGCGTCCTGTATGTGTTAGATCTTCTAGAGTATAAGCACCAGTAACACTGTTAATGTTAATCGTTTTATACGACCCGATGACACCTAAACCAAGACCCGTGGTAGCAGCTGTTTCGATTAAGTTTTGTTTAGCAGTAATTTGTCCATTCTCTGCATTGATCTTAATATTCCAATGCCCGATTGATGGTGAAGTCGTAATTAATTCGATGTTATATACATATTGTCCTACATCGCCATCGACATTTAATTCTGCTTTTTTAACTACAGATCCACTAAAGTTCTTAGCTTTACTTTCTTTAATATTGATCGCTTCAAATGCTTTAGAGATTGCTGCTTGTTTAGAAAGTTTGACAGTATTCGTTGGATTGCTGATTTTTGCATCAGTTTCTCCGTTAATTAATACAACTTTACCTTGAGGACTAACGTGTACTTTGATTTCTTTATTAGCAAATACTTTACCGTTTACTTTTGGTGCTAATGTATAATGTGTAAATCCTAAATCATCTGTAACAGAATCAATAACATTATATTTATGGAATAAAGCACGTGCATTTTCACTTTTCGGAAGTGTCTTTAAACTTTCTACAGCTGCTTTTGAATCAAATTGAGCAGCCTGTGCTTGTGATGTTAATATTGATGAAGTAATTGCAGCAGTAGCAACAATTGTTGGAATAATTTTTTTGTTCATTGAGAACTCCTTTAATAAATGATATTAGTTATTTTTAATTACTATTCACACATTATAAAGTATCGAAACATAAAAGTATATCTATATATTTATTGAATCTGTAGCTATATAAATTTAAGTAAGTAAAATAATAAATTAAGTGTAGATTTAAAATAGTATATAATTAAAACAGATTGAAAATAAATTTAATAATGAAATAGTAAACAATTAAATATGTAGTGTAATATTATTTGTATTTACATGTTAAACGTAGTATAATGCAATGAACCAATTAATAATTAATTTTAAGAAAAGATCTAAGAGGGTGAATACATGTCAAAGAAATCCAAGTTCTTCAAACTAAGTGTAGCTGATGAAAAAGTAAGATTTAAATTATATAAATCAGGTAAACATTGGGTGAAAGCCGGTATTAAAGAATTAGAAATGCTCCGTATTATGGGCATGCCAATGTTAGTAAAGCAATTTAACAATAAGGAAAGCATCGAAAACAGTGCAAGTGAAAAAGCGAAAAAAGCAGCAATGACAGGATCAGCAATTGCCGGTGGATTCTTGACAGTTAATCTATTAGATAATCATCAAGCGTTAGCAGCGACGGATTTACCAGTTACTTCAGAGATTTCATCATTAAGTGAAACTGTTGCAAATCAGAACTCAACAATCATTTCAGATTCTGAAGCAACGAGTACAAGTGAAACTACAACTGCTTCAGAGGAATCTTCTGTAAGTGATACAACAGAAGAAAGTACACAAAGTAACACTTCTGAAAGTAGCTCTAATACTTTAGAAGAAAGTGATTCTATTAGTTCAAGTGAATCAATCAGTACAAGCGAATCAATCAGTTTAAGTGATTCTGTAAGTACGAGTGAATCATTGAGTGAAAGTTTATCAGAAAAAGAATCAATTAGTGCAAGTGAGTCATTATCTGAAGAAAAGTCAGTAAATTCTGAACAAACTGACTCAACAAATGACAGTACTACAGATTCTGAAACTTCTACAGCTTCAGAAACATCTAATGGCAGCGAAGAGACTGCAAGTATTTCAACAAGTGATGCAAGTCAACAATCAGATACTTCTACTTCAGAAAGTATTCTTTCTGAGAGTGGAGACACTTCTCTTTCTAATACAGATTCTTTAGCATCTACAATTTTATCAACTAGTGAATCTCAATCAATCAGTGCAAGCCTTGAAACATCATTAAGTGAGACACCAGCTGTTCAGAAGATGATTTCATTAGGATCATTCTCTACTATTAATGCATTAGCAGCAGCTGGTCAAACAGTAACTTATACAGGTGCAGGTACGGATGCTTTCAATAAGATTCCTATTTACTATATTTTAAAGGTTACTACAAGTGCTGATGGTAAGACAGCGACTGTATCATATACGACAACATATGATAATCCAGCAACTTCAACTGTTGAAAAACCACAGGTACCTAACTCAACAACAATTAAGAACACAAGTACATCTACTACACCAATGATTACTTTAGGTTCAAGCTTTGGTGCGCCGTCAACTGCAACTACAACATTGACGGATATGGCAACTAATACCACTGCTTCAACTGTAGCTACAGGTCAAGCGATGTCTGCTACAGGCGGTGGTTATTCTTGGGCAACTGGTGCAATGATTACTGGTTTTAACTTGAATAAAGGTTACGGATTAACGACAACATTTACTGTACCTATTTTAAATACAACTGATACGACGATTAAATTTAATCCTTATGCATCACAAGATGGATCGTCATTGGGTGATTACTTTGCAGCAGCAGGAACAATAACTATTCCAGATTCTGCATCAGCATCAACGAGTGCGTCTACTTCAACAAGTGTAGCTGCATCGTCAAGTACATCGACAAGTAATTCGACAAGTACTGTAAATTCACAAAGTGCAAGTACTTCGACAAGCATTGTAAACTCACAAAGCACATCAACAAGTGTAGCGAATTCACAGAGCGCATCAACAAGTGTAGTGAATTCACAAAGTGTGAGCGCGTCGACAAGTACTGCGAACTCACAAAGTGTATCTACGAGCACATCTACGTCTAAGAGTACATCAACAAGTGTATCAACTAGTACTTCTATTTCGACAAGTGAATCTAGATCGTTAAGCACATCAATAGGTACTTCTACATCAATTTCGACAAGTACATCTAAATCTACAAGTAGCTCTCTTTCTGGTAGTACATCAACATCGTTAAGTACTTCTAGATCATTGTCTACGAGTGATTCAGTTAAAAATTCAACATCGATTAGTACATCGAATTCAACAAGTACTAGTGAATCAACAAGTGTAGTAAATTCAACAAGTACATCAACGTCAAATAGTGACTCGACATCAACGAGTGTAAGTGATTCTACGAGTACGTCAATATCAGATAGTGAATCAACAAGTGTGAACGAATCAACAAGTATCAGTGATTCAACGAGCACATCAGTATCTGATAGTGAATCCACATCAACAAGCGTAAGTGATTCAACAAGTACATCGGTATCAGACAGCGAGTCAACATCGACAAGCGTAAGTGATTCAACAAGTACATCGGTATCAGACAGCGAGTCAACATCGACAAGTGTAAGCGACTCGACAAGTACATCGGTATCAGACAGCGAGTCAACATCGACAAGTGTGAGCGACTCAACAAGCACGTCAGTATCAGAAAGTGACTCAACATCAACAAGTGTGAGTGATTCAACAAGTACGTCGGTATCAGACAGTGAATCAACATCAAATAGTGTAAGCGACTCAACGAGCACGTCGGTATCAGATAGCGACTCAACATCAACAAGCGTGAGTGACTCAACAAGTACGTCAGTATCAGACAGTACTTCAACATCAACAAGTGTAAGCGACTCAACAAGTACGTCAATATCTGAAAGTGACTCAACGTCAACAAGTGTGAGTGATTCAACAAGTACGTCGGTATCAGATAGCGAGTCAACATCAACAAGTGTGAGTGATTCAACGAGCACATCAGTATCAGAAAGTGAGTCAACATCGACAAGTGTAAGCGATTCAACGAGCACATCAGTATCAGAAAGTGAGTCAACTTCAACAAGCGTAAGTGAATCAACGAGCACATCTGTATCGGAAAGTGAATCAACGTCAACAAGTATAAGTGAATCAACGAGCACATCGATATCAGACAGCGAATCAATCTCAACAAGTAATAGTGAATCAACAAGCACGTCAGTATCGGAAAGTGACTCAACATCAACAAGTGTGAGTGATTCAACAAGTACATCAGTATCAGAAAGTGAGTCAACGTCAACAAGCGTAAGTGACTCAACGAGCACATCAGTATCAGAAAGTGACTCAACATCAACAAGCGTAAGCGATTCAACAAGTACATCAGTATCAGAAAGTACTTCAATGTCAACAAGTGTGAGTGATTCAACGAGCACATCAGTATCAGAGAGTGACTCAACGTCAACAAGCGTAAGTGACTCAACGAGCACATCGGTATCAGACAGCGAATCAATCTCAACAAGTAATAGCGATTCAACGAGTACATCAGTATCAGATAGCGACTCAACATCAACAAGTGTGAGTGATTCAACGAGTACATCAGTATCAGATAGTACTTCAACGTCAACAAGTAATAGCGATTCAACAAGTACATCAGTATCAGAAAGTACTTCAACGTCAACAAGTGTGAGTGACTCAACAAGTACATCAGTATCAGAAAGTGACTCAACGTCAACAAGTGTGAGTGACTCAACGAGCACATCAGTATCAGAAAGTGACTCAACATCAACAAGTGTGAGTGACTCAACAAGTACATCAATATCAGGTAGTACTTCAACGTCAACAAGTGTAAGCGACTCAACAAGTACATCAGTATCAGAGAGTGACTCAACGTCAACAAGCGTAAGCGACTCAACAAGTACATCAGTATCAGAAAGTGACTCAACGTCAACAAGCGTAAGTGACTCAACGAGCACATCAGTATCGAATAGTGACTCAACATCGACAAGCGTAAGTGAATCAACAAGCACGTCAGTATCAGAAAGTGACTCAACATCGACAAGCGTAAGTGAATCAACAAGCACGTCAGTATCAGAAAGTGACTCAACATCGACAAGCGTAAGTGAATCAACAAGCACGTCGGTATCAAATAGTAACTCAATGTCAACAAGTGTGAGTGAATCAACAAGCACATCAGTATCAGACAGTACATCAATGTCAACAAGTGTGAGCGATTCAACAAGTACATCAGTATCAGAAAGTGAGTCAACGTCAACAAGCGTAAGTGATTCGACAAGCATGTCGTTATCGAATAGTGGCTCAACATCAATGAGTAATAGTGACTCAACAAGTACATCAGTATCAGAAAGTACTTCAACGTCGACAAGCGTAAGTGATTCGACAAGTACGTCGTTATCGAATAGTGACTCAACATCAATAAGTATCTCTAATTCATTAAGTGACTCAATTTCGGTAAGTAATGAAAACTCAACAAGTACATCTGATTCGGAAGAATCGACAAGTATTTCGTCTTCACTAAGTAGTTCTACAGAAGTGAGTGAATCTACTTCAACAAGTACTAGTGTAGTTATATCAGGGTCACTAAGTACATCTTTAAGTGATTCAACAAGTGTGAGTGGATCAACATCAACATCATTAAGCGATTCAAGCAGTACATCGTTGAGTGATAGCGATTCAACATCAACATCATTAAGTGATTCAAACAGTACATCGTTGAGTGATAGCGATTCAACATCAACATCATTAAGCGATTCAAACAGTACATCAGTGAGCAATAGTGGATCGACATCGACATCATTAAGTGACTCAGAAAGTACTTCAACAAGTGTAATTGATTCAGTATCGACATCACTGAGTGAGTCAGATAGCACTTCAGTGAGTGATAGCGATTCAACATCAATATCATTAAGCGATTCAAACAGTACATCAGTGAGTGATAGTGATTCAATATCAACATCATTAAGTGACTCAAACAGTACATCAGTGAGTGATAGTGATTCAATATCAACATCATTAAGTGACTCAAACAGTACATCAGTGAGTGATAGTGAATCAACATCAACATCATTGAGCGATTCAAGCAGTACGTCGGTGAGTGATAGCGATTCAACGTCAATATCATTAAGTGATTCAAACAGTACATCAGTGAGTAACAGTGACTCGACGTCAACATCTTTAAGTGATTCAAGCAGTACATCAGTGAGTAATAGTGACTCGACGTCAACATCATTAAGTGATTCAAACAGTACATCAGTGAGTGATAGCGACTCAACATCAACATCATTGAGCGATTCAAACAGTACATCAGTGAGTGATAGCGACTCAACATCAACATCATTGAGCGATTCAAACAGTACATCAGTGAGTGATAGCGATTCAACGTCAATATCATTAAGTGATTCAAGCAGTACATCAGTGAATAATAGTGATTCAACGTCAACATCACTAAGCACATCACTAAGTGATGCAACAAGTGTAAGTGATTCAACGTCAACATCACTAAGCACATCATTAAGTGTCTCAACAAGTATAAGTGATTCAACGTCAACATCATTAAGCGACTCAAACAGTACATCAGTGAGTGATAGTGACTCGACGTCGACATCATTAAGTGACTCAAACAGTACATCGGTGAGTGATAGTGATTCAACATCGACGTCACTGAGTGACTCAAACAGTACATCGGTGAGTGATAGCAATTCAACATCAACATCACTAAGCACATCGTTAAGCGACTCAATGAGCGTAAGTGATTCAACGTCAACATCACTAAGCACATCATTAAGTGACTCAACAAGTGTAAGTGATTCGACATCAATATCACTAAGTGAATCATTAAGTGAATCGAACAGTGGTTCAACGAGTGAAAGCAGCTCAATGTCAACATCACTAAGCACGTCAAATAGTGAATCGACAAGTGAGAGTAATTCGATTTCAACATCAACAAGTACATCTAATAGTGGCTCGACAAGTGAGAGTAATTCAATTTCAGAATCATTAAGTACATCAAATAGTGACTCAGCAAGTGAAAGTAGCTCAATTTCAACATCGTTAAACACATCAAATAGTGACTCAACAAGTGTAAGCAGCTCAGTGTCAACATCGTTAAGCACATCTAATAGTGGATCAACAAGTGAAAGCAGCTCAGTGTCAACATCACTAAGCACATCAAATAGTGACTCAACAAGTGAGAGTAGTTCAATTTCAACATCATTAAGCATATCGAACAGTACTTCGACAAGTGAAAGTAGTTCAATTTCAGAGTCATTTAGTACATCGAATAGCACATCTAGTAGTAACTCTGTAAGTGAAAGTGGATCAATTAGCTTGAGCAACTCTGTATCAACATCTTTAAGTAACTCAGGTAGCGGTTCAACAAGTTTAGATAGCTCGACATCAACATCGTTAAGTACATCTTCAAGCGAATCAGTGAGTACAAGTGAAGTGATTTCAACATCATTGAGTGCATCAAATAGTGATTCAGTAAATGCAAGTGATTCAACATCAACATCGTTGAGTGGATCGAACAGTGCATCAGTAAGTACAAGTGATTCAACATCAACATCGTTGAGCGCATCAAATAGTGAATCAGTAAGTACAAGTGATTCAACATCAACATCGTTGAGCGCATCAAATAGTGGATCTACAAGTACTGATGATTCAACGATTGCATCATTAAGCACATCAACAAGTATCTCGACAAGCACAAGTAATTCATTGTCAACGTCGTTAAGCAGCTCAACAAGTATCTCGACAAGCACAAGTAATTCATTGTCAACGTCATTAAGCAGCTCAACAAGTGTATCAACAAGCACAAGTGATTCATTGTCAACGTCATTAATCAGCTCAACAAGTGGATCAACAAGTACAAGTGATTCATTGTCAACATCGTTAAGCAGCTCAACAAGTGTATCAACAAGCACAAGTGATTCATTATCAACATCGTTAAGTAGCTCAACAAGTACGTCAACAAGCACATCGACAAGCTTAAGCAACTCAATCTCAACATCATTGAGTGGATCAAATAGTGCATCGACAAGTACGGATGCATCAGCATCAACAAGTACGTCATTAAGCACATCGACAAGCTTAAGCAACTCAATCTCAACATCATTAAGCACATCATTAAGTACTTCAACAAGTACAAGCATTAGTGACTCATCATCAAACAGTCATTCAATGAGTCAGTCAACAGCTGAAGAAATTGATTGGGCGAATTTACCATTCTGGTATGATGAAACAACTGACTCTGATGATGCTGGAACTTTACCGTTCTATGATGAAACAGAAGATGAAGATGTCTTACCAGCATATGAAGAAACAGAAGACGAAAACGTATTACCTGCATACGAAGAAGAAGATGCAGATACTTTACCTGCACATCAGGAAGATGATACTTTAGAATCTTTACCAGACACTGGCGAAGCTAATAAATCTATCCTCCCTGCATTCGCAGCACTTCTGGCTGGTTTCGGATTATTAAAAAGAAAGAAAAAAGATGACGACGAAAACCCAGAATCATCTAAATAATTAAATAACACTGCCACAGGCACAAACACATATTGTGTTTGTGCCTGTGTTATAATTTGAATAAGAAAATTGTAAATTTATCAGAAGTAAAAGAGGTTTATCATGGAAAAATCACGCAGCTTGAAAAGATCTCATTTTGTTCGTTACTTCGATCTTTACAGAAGAATACGCTATACATTAATTGTGCTGATCATATTTATTTTAGGGAGTAATATCCCGATTCTTCAGCCACATCAATTGAATGACAAAGTAAATGTCTTTAACAACCTTGGAGCCGCAGCGATGGGTGGCGATTATACAAATGTTAATTTGTTCTCACTTGGTCTTGGTCCCTGGCTAACCGCTTTGTTAATTATTAATTTAATTGGCTTTAGAAATATTGATAAGACAATGAAACAGACAAAGCAGGAAAAGCAGATTAAGGAAAAGAGTGCGACGCTGTTATTATGTGTCGTTCAAGGATATTACGTCTTGAATCTGCATGTTAAACATGGTCCGGATTATATTGAAGTGATGTTACTGAGTTTACTGATGCTTATTGCTGGCAGCATGATGCTGATCTGGTTAGCGGATCAAAATGCGATGTATGGTATCGCAGGTCCTATGCCGATCGTAATGATGAGTATCATCCGTTCGATTATTGCTGGAAAAGGGGATATTGATGATTTAAGTCCTTTGTTCTGGTTGATTGTTGCTGTTTTATTAATGAGTAGCGTACTTCTTCTTGTATTTATCGAGAGGTCAGAATATCGCATTCCATATGTAGATATTTTAAATATTTCAAAGGTCCAAAAGAACTTTCTCGCATGGAAATTGAATCCAGCAGGAAGTCTTGCAATCATGCTTTGTTTGTCGTTCTATACGATGATTAAATATGTGATTGAACTTGTGCTAATGTTCTTTACGGATATTAAGATGAAAGATTTTCAATATTTAGAGCTATCTCATCCGATAGGTATTACATTATTTGTGGCAATTTTATTCTTGCTAGGGTTCTTCTTATCGAAGCTTATGTTGAATCCAAAGAAGAAAGCAGAAGAGTTTTTAAAGAGTGGGAATTACTTTGCAGGCATATCACCCGGGAAATCAACTGAAAGCTTTTTAAATCATCAAGCGAATTTAATTAGTTTATTCAGTGCGACGATTATGGCTGTAATAATCGGTATTCCTTTTTATATTACGTTGCTCATACCGCAAGTGTTTAATGAAGTCTACTTATCGGTACAAGTTTTAATATTAGTTTATATTGCGATAAATGTTGTTGAGGCGATGAGAAGTTATCTTTATTTCCAGAGCTATCGTATGTTACTCAACAAATATTGGTAAGGAGGCTCTATGAAACACTTTATTCCAGCTTGGTATTATGAAGATAACAAATGGTGGCTTGATCGTAGTGTGCCATTTTATAATAAGAAACATCAAAGTGAATTCGATGACATGATCAGTTTAATGAACATGCATCAAAAAAATAAATATCCATTTAAATTGATTACGCTCAACTATCATTCAAGTTTACGTACATTTCTACATCGTCATCAGCTTTACGAAGTAGATTACTGGTCACTGTTTGATGTGTTACAAGGTTTTGAGAAAGTAACACCAAAACCATTAGATTATCGTACGTTTAACTGGAGTGAGCAAACAGAATTTATCTACACGCCTTTTATTATTAAAGCTGTCGATGGTAATGTAGTAACCAACATTTATTACGATCCGGATGGTTATCTGATCTGGATGGAGCAATTTATTGATGATGTGAAGTTAAAGCGCTTTGTCTTCGATGATAGAGGTTATTTATCATCGATTATTGATTTTAAAGATGAAGAATGTATCCATTATTTGAATGCTGATGGTGACATAATATTAACTGAGTATCTATCGAGTGGTCGTGTTGATGTCGTGCGTCGTCATGCTTTACTTAAAGAGAAATCTTATCCATCAATGGCGCACTTAATTGAAATGTGCTGGCAGGATTATGTTAAACATCCGGATGATACGTTCATTGTAGCAGCGGATGTCAGACATAACGCCTTGATCAGTCGTCATGTAGATGAACAACAGTTAATGTTCTCTGTATTTCAGACACGTAATGATCCAATGACGAATGACTGGTTATCTGCGGTTCAAGGGAGTTACAGACTCATAGTGGATACGATGAAGAATGAACGTCGTATGAATCAGTATGTTCCATCTGACAGATTGTTCAGGATTACACCATTTGACGCGGAAGTGTTACCATCAATTAGCAGTCAGCTATATGTCAATTACATCGGTGTATTTATTGATGGTATAACGGATGAAGTACTACATGAACTGCTTGATCGGTTTGAATATTATATGGAACACACAAATCAATTGCGTTTGAAATTGATGAGTCGAACATATCAGTCGAGTATTCATCAGGATATCCAGATGAAGATGGCCACAATTAATCAGAAATTCCTTGAAAAAGAAGAGGATTTCGAGGATTTATTAGATAAAGAGAAGAGAGAGAAACAAGTGATCCAATGGGTAGATATTTCTCACGAAGTAAATATTATTAAGTGGATGGCAAAATTTCGAGTGATGGTAGATTTAACTGCAGAACCCGATCTGTATATTCAGATTGCAGCGATTAGTGCTGGTGTACCACAAATTAATATGTTAGCTACTGATTATGTCACGCATGAGAAAAATGGATATATTGTGTCAGATATTAATCAACTGAGTGATGGTCTCGATTATTACTTAAAGCAGTTAAAGCATTGGAATGAAGCTTACAGTTATTCGATGTCGCTTACTGAGAAGTTTTCATCTGTCAATATCATCAATCAGCTAGATCGTTTTGTTAAAGGAGATCAACATGAAACGTCAATTCAGAATATTACAGATAGGTAATGCATCATTAGAAAATAGATTAGGACAAACAGGGGTTAAGCTCGACTTCCTGGATGCAAATTTTGTGTATCAGGAGCAGTCTGTGCTGGAAGAAATATATGAATTTATCGCACAGCAAAAAGCATATCAAATTGTACTGATTGAAGCGCCTGCCAGTCCTGCATTGCTTCATGTGATTGAGCTTGTTGCAGAACCGTTTAACTTATATGTAAAAGGTGAATATTGGGATGATTATAGAAATCAACCTGAGATTACATTAAACTTTGCGTGTCCTGTGATGGCCGAAGATGAAGAAGCCTATATTCATAAACTCAAGACAATCAGCTATAACGGTCAGTATGGTGATAAGATTCATGCGAAGTTCTGGGAAGTGAGACCTAGTTTACAACCATATACTGAACATTTAGGTAACAAGTGGCTTACTGTAGATGTTGATTGCCCGTCATGGACACCCATTGCATCTCTTAGAAAGTTGTTGTATTACGAAGGTAATCATGCACTTGAAATATGGCCGGAATTTAAAACTGAAGGTGTGCAACTCGAGTTTACGTTTAGAGTATATCAATCAGGAACAGTAGATAATATTATCGAAACCTTTAAGACGTATAGCGAAGATATGACTGAACCTATCGTTCGACCGATGATACCTGATGAAGGCTATGTGTCTGTAACAGTTAAAGCAAAGGGAAACGGTAAAGTATTTCTCGGAGCAGTACATAGACGTTGGTCACGTCTTGAGTTCGGACGCTTTCTTCCTGGAGGGCAGGTATTCGCAGATCAACATAGAGATGAATTTATTTACTTGTTTCATCCGGGTGATATGAAGCCGCCTTTAAATGTATATTTTTCTGGGTATCGTTCAGCAGAAGGCTTTGAAGGTTATTTCATGATGCTGAAGATGGGTGCGCCGTTTCTATTGATTGGAGATCCCCGAATTGAAGGGGGCGGCTTCTATCTTGGTTCAGAAGCATATGAATCAGGCATTAAACAAGTGATAGCCGACACGCTTGAAACGTTAGGATTTGCAGATGATGAATTAATATTATCTGGTTTATCGATGGGTTCCTTTGGTGCGATTTATTATGGCGCACAGTTAAATCCTCAAGCTGTTATTGTCGGCAAGCCACTCGTAAATGTCGGAACAATCGGTGAAAATATGCGTTTAATGCGTCCGGAAGAGTTTGGTACTGCACTAGATGTATTGCTGACGAATACGGGAGGCACGACAAATAAACATGTCAAGGCGTTAGATGATAAGTTCTGGACAACATTTGAACAGCATGATATATCCAGGACGACCTTTGCAATTTGTTATATGGAAGATGATGATTACGATCTATATGCATTCGATGAACTGCTACCTGTATTGAGCGCACATCATGCCAAAGTAATCAGTCGTGGTATACCAGGACGTCATAATGATGATTCACCTACAATTAATAACTGGTTTATTAATTTCTATCATATATTAATGGAAAGTAAGTTTGGGAGAGTCTAAGATGGAGAGTAATCGATATAGCATACAATGGAATAATATAGATCAGTCTTTTATGTACGGCACAATTATCTCGCAAAATGATGGTATTCATTTTACGAATTACCAGACGCCGGCAGGTATTCCAATTCATGAATGGAAAATGACGACGGATTTCTATAGTGACAAGACAACGCCTGACCTTCCTATATTAAGACGTGGAGGGCGCTATACTTTTTCATTTCATTATAAAGCAATACCTGAGACAGGCATTTATTTTAAGATTACTTTCTACAGAAGAAATGAAACGGTAACACATGAAGTAATCATTCAGGAGAAAGAAGTACAGCTGACAGTGCCGGATGACTGTTATAGCTATAAGATTGAAATGATGAGTGCATCTATTCAGACGCTGCATTTTCAGTCGATCGAAATAACAGGAGAAGAATTAATGGATGCGCATGCATCAGCAAATATACTAAATCGTTATCTTCTTTCAGAAGAGAATGAGGTGCATCATGAAAGGAATCATTAATAGAACAATCAATAAGACAAGATTGCGTATATTAGAACGTACTTTAAAAGAAATCAACCGTTATAGTACATCATATGAAGCGCTATCTGATCAGGCTTTAAAGGAAAAGACAGCTGAATTTAAAGCGCGCATTGCACAAGGTGCAACGCTTGATGAAATATTACCGGAAAGTTATGCAGTGGTAAGAGAAGCAAGTAGACGTGTACTTGGCATGTACCCGAAAGAAGTGCAATTAATGGGAGCTATCGTGATGCATCAGGGCAACATTGCGGAGATGCAGACGGGAGAAGGTAAGACACTTACTGCTACAATGCCACTTTATCTGAATGGATTGACAGGTAAAGGGGCTTATCTGATTACAACGAATGATTATTTAGCGCGTCGTGACTATGAAGAGATGAAACCATTATATGAATGGCTTGGCCTTACAGCTTCTTTAGGATTTGTTGATCTACCAGGTTATGAATATAAAAAAGGTGAGAAAAAGAAACTGTATGATGCGGACATTATTTATTCTACAAACGGTAGAATCGGCTTTGACTTCTTAATCGATAATTTAGCAGATCAACTGAACGGAAAGTTCTTAAAGCCGTTTAACTTTGGTATTATCGATGAGATTGATTCTATTATTCTGGATGCAGCACAAACGCCACTTGTTATTAGTGGTGCACCACGTGTACAGTCAAATTTATTTAATGTAGTAAAAGAACTCATCGACACATTGGAAGAAGACGTGCATTTCATTTTGAATAAGACGAAGCAGGAAGTATATTTAACGCCGCTAGGTACTGAAATTTGTAATCGCTACTTTGATATTCCGCATATGTATGCGAAAGGACATACAGCACTCGTTCGTAATATTAATCTCGCATTACGTGCTAAATATCTCTTTGATTTAAATATTGATTATTACGTATCTGACGGTGAAATTATGTTAATTGACCGTATATCAGGTAGATTACTACCAGGAACGAAATTGCAATCAGGTTTACATCAGTCTATTGAAGCGAAAGAACGCGTAGAAATTAGTGATGATATGAGTGTCATGGCGACAATTACCTTCCAGAATCTATTCCAGCAATTTAAGTCATTCTCAGGCATGAGTGCAACGAGTAAGCTCGGTGAAAAAGAATTCTTTGATTTATATGGAAAAGTCGTTGTACAGATTCCTACTGATAAGCCGGTAGAGCGTAAAGATGAAGATGATAATATATTTCTGGATAAAGCACAGAAACATTATGCAATGCTACATGATGTCAAAGCGATACATGAGACGCAACGACCTGTGTTGTTAATAACTAGAACTGCAGAAGATGCAGAATATTTCTCGAGTGAATTATTTAAACAAGGAATTCCAAACAACTTACTGATCGCACAAAATGTCGCTAAAGAAGCACAGATGATTGCTGAAGCGGGTCAACTATCAAGTGTAACGGTAGCAACTAGCATGGCCGGACGCGGAACAGATATAAAACTCGGTGCAGGCGTAAAAGAACTTGGTGGACTGGCTGTATTAATCAGTGAGCATATGGAGAACAGTCGTATCGACCGTCAATTACGCGGTCGTGCTGGTAGACAAGGAGATCCGGGGAGCTCACGTATCTATATTTCTTTAGAGGATTATTTAGTTAAGCGCTGGAGCGACAATAAAATGCTTAAGAATGAGCATTTACTCAATATGTCACACGAGCAAATTGAAGAAAGTCGTCTGTTGATGCGCAGAATTGCTAAAATTGTTGAAAAAGCACAAATTGTATCTGAAGAACATGGCATGATTGCCAGACAGATGAATAATGAATTTGAGCAAAGTGTCAGTAAACAACGTTCGATGATTTACGATGAACGTAATCGTATATTACACACAACAGTGTTTGAAGGATTTAACTTTGAACAACTAGCAAGAGAAGTGTTCACTAGAGCAGTTGCGCAATATGACCGATTAACTGAAAGAGAGATTAAGCAGTATATATATAAACATATCAGCTTCCAATATGAAGGTGATATCGATAAGGAATTATTAGCAGATAAAGATATGCTCGTTGAATTCTATGTTAAATTATTTATGAAAGCCATGCAGGAACAACAACAGCAATTTAAAAGTGACTATTTCTATATTCAATATTTACAGAAGACATTTTTAAAAGCGATTGATAATAACTGGATTCAGCAGGTAGATTTCTTGCAGCAGTTAAGGACGAGTATTAACAACAGACAAATGGGAAGAAGAAACGCTATCTTTGAATATCACCGTACCGCATTGATTGCTTATGAAGAGATGGGACATCGCATTAAGATGGATATTGTCAGAAACTTAGCACTAAGTATGATTACATACGATAAAGATGGTAATTTAGTAGTTCATTTCCCTTAAGGAGGAGAATCGTTTGACGATTTATAATATTAACTTTGGTATTGGTTGGGCCAGCAGTGGTGTCGAATATGCACAAAGTTATCGTGCGAAGTTACTACGTAGTGGTAAGCAAGCAGCGAAGTTTATCTTTCTGGACTTTATTCAGAATGAGAACATTCAAACATTAACGAGTAATCTTGGATTTAAAGATAAAGAGATTATCTGGCTATATCAACACTTTACAAATATTAAAATAGCACCTACGAGTTATACAGTACAAAATATTGTAGATACTTTAACAGATGAAGTCACGCGTGTTGAAGAGAACGGTAAAGTAAAACGTCTGTTCTTTAAGAATGACCAGACATTTGTAACGTGCTATTTAAAAGAAGCGGGAACAGATATTGTCGACCGAGCTGAATTTGTATCAAACGGCATGCTCATTCGTAAAGATTTCTACTCATATGTACGTATACTTTCTGAGTTTTATGCACCGCATGATAATAAAGCGAAAGCTTATATGCGTCAGTTCTATAATGAAGACGGTACTGTTGCGTATGAAGAATACTTAGATGAAGAGAAAGAAAGTATCTTTATGATTGATCACACACCACTTTACGGAAAACGTGCATTTGTAGCGTATTTCTTAAAGTCATTAAAGCTTACTAAAGATGATATCCTCATCATAGATCGCTCAACGAATATCGGCCAGACCGTACTTGAGAATAAAGGTGACAGTAAAGTCGGGGTTGTCGTGCATGCAGAGCATTTCAGTAAAAATGCGGTGACAGATGATACGATATTATGGAATAACTATTATGAATATCAATTTGCACAAGCTGATGCTGTTGACTTCTTTATTACAGCTACTGATAGACAAAATGAAATATTAAGTGCACAGTTTAAACAATATACTAAACACACACCACGTATTCGTACGATACCAGTCGGTGCACTGGATAAACTAACGAAACCGAAATCAAAGCGACGTCCCTATTCAGTGGTTTCAGCATCAAGACTTGCTAACGAGAAACATATCGACTGGCTAACACGTGCTGTTATAAAAGCGAAAAAAGAGCTCCCTGAACTTACATTTGATATATATGGTGAAGGTGGAGAGAAACAAAAGATTCAGCAGATTATAGAAGAACATCATGCATCTGACTATATTCAGATGAAAGGACATGTCGATTTAACAGATATTTATAAAAACTATGAACTGTTCTTATCAGCATCTCAAAGTGAAGGATTTGGTTTGTCTTTACTTGAAGCAATCGGCTCAGGACTTGGAATGATTGGCTTTGATGTCAACTATGGAAATCCAACATTTATTAAAGATGGTGAGAACGGTATTCTGATACCAGATAAATTAACGGAAGCATCGATAGAAGTATTGACGGATCATATCGCTGAAGCGATTGTTAAATTCTATCAATTAGATTTAAAGCAGGTAGAGAAAGCGTCATACAGTATTGCAGAACCATTTAAGAAACAACATGTGAAACAACGTTGGCTAGATTTGATTGAAGAGGTGAAGAAATGATTACATTATTCGAAGACTTTAGTTTAGAAAGTGCAGCATTGTATCAATCGCTGAAACTGGCCGGTAATGAAACACCTACAATCGTTATGGAAGATGACGGCTTTCTACCTGATGACATCATTACACCTTATCAATACTTTGCGAAATATCAACCGACGCCTCAGGACAAACCTAAATATTTTAATGCAGTCCCTATTCCGAAGTTCTGGGAAATTGAAGGGAACAATGAAAGTGCATCAGTAAATGATAATGGGAAGACGCGTGCCCGTATTCAGTACAAACGTAACTTTATGTCACGCATCGTACAAAACGTGGAATGGTTATCTGAAGACGGTAAAGTACGTGCAATCGACCATTACACGAAACATGGGATTAAATATGCCCAAACCGTGAAAGATAGTACAGAAAAAAGCATCTTTAAGCTTTACTTTGATCAATCTGGACATATTATTATTTATGAAAACTACGTGACAGGCAATATTACATTAACATGGAACGATAAAGAGCAAATATTCAACAACAAACACGAATTCGTAGCGTATTTTATCGATCAGCTTGAAGTTGATGCATCTAAGATTATCTTTAATTCACTCGCAAGACCACTGATGGTAATCTATAACAGAAAACAACCGACGCAAGGATATCTGTTCTGGCAGGAACACGTACAGAATGAATTGCCAGGCAATATGAAGACGATATTAGCATCGCAAGGAGAGCGTGAGTTTAAAGTCGTTGTACCTAATCCGATAGAACACGCACGCATTACAACGATGGCTGATAAAGCAGCGCGACATAAAGTAGTGAAGTCAGGTTACTTATATCAATATCACCGTAAGAATCAGTATAGTAAACAAGTAATGAATGTTACGAATTCTGATCAGTTACCGAATATCGAGCGCATAGTTGAACAAAGTCCGGACTATACATTCCATATTGCAGCGATTACTGAAATGTCATCAGTACTTATGGGACTTGGGAAATATCGTAATGTGAAACTCTATCCATCAGCTGAAATGAAAGCGATTCGAAGATTGTATGAAATAGCGGATGTATATTTAGATATTAATAGAGGAAATGAAATATTAAATGCCGTAAGAAGCGCATATGATTATGACATGCTGATTATGGGATATAGAGAAATAGCACACAATAAGAGCTTTACATCGAGTGAACTACTCTTTGGAGAAACAGAAGTTGATAAATTAATTCAGCACATCCATCTGACGAAGAAAGAGAAAGAACAATTGCTTAAGAAACAGAAAGCACAGGCGAATGAAATAGATAAACAACGATTTAATGAAGCGTTGGATATTATTTAATAACAAATTAATAGCGTTGAAAAGAATCCCTGACAAAGCAATAGCTTTTGTCTGGGATTTTTTTGTCGAAATAATAAAACCCACTTGTGTATGCAAATGTAAAATAATAAAAATAACAGAAATTATAAAATGATATAAAATAACAAAATTAACTTTTAAAAATAATACGTTAAAACCATATTAAATCTTAAATTAAATCTTAAAAAATAAAGTGGACATAAAAAAAAAAATTGTCTCTTTTTAAAAGATTATAACTTGTTATACTTGATAAAGTATAGTAGTTTGATAAAAATTGTTAACTACAAATATATTCTATGGAGGATATCATGAAGAAAAAACCAAACAATAGTCGCCTTGATTTTATGCCAAATACGTTGAACAAGTATTCAATCAGAAAGTTTACGGTAGGAACATCGTCAATTTTAATTGGATCATTATTATTCGCAGCAAATCCTATGGATGCGCAAGCTGAAGAAACACAAACAACAGAACAGGCTACAACAGAATCATCGGCAGCACAAGTCTCTACGACAGAAACGGTAACGACAGAAGCACCGACAACAGAAGCAGCAGTGGCAACACCAGCAGCGGAAACAACAACGACTGAGACAACTACAGAAGCGCCAACAACTGAAGCGCCAACAACTGAAACAAAAACAACAGAATCAGTAACTACAGAAGCACCAACAACTGAAACAAAAACAACAGAATCAGTAACGACAGAAGCGCCAACAACTGAAACAAAAACAACAGAATCAGTAACATCAGAAGCGCCAACAGCTGAAACAAAAACAACAGAAGCAGTAACGACAGAAGTACCAGCTACAACTACTACAACAGAAGCGCCAGCTTCAACTACTTCAACTGGGGAAACAACTCAATCAGCAGTTGCGCCAACAACTGAATCAGTAACTGCGAAAACTGCTGAGTTAAATACATTAGAAACAAAAGAAGAGAAAGAACAAGCGTTATCAACTTATTACGCTGAGAACACAGGTGTATCTCAAGAACAAGCAACTGCAGCAATTCAATCTTTAAATTTAGATTATTCAAAACTTACAGATGAAGATATTATGGCAGCGATGCTTCAAGCGATTGCAAATGAGCAAGATACTAATCAAACTGAAGCAACGCCGGTAGCAACTACAAGTAATTCATCAATGATGCGTTCTATTACATTAGGTAATCTGGATACATCTACATTTAATACGTTGAAGGGTACGACACAAAACGTAAATTCGCTTATTACGGTGGATAATATTACGCTTACTGAGAAAGGTGGCGGAGCACCAGGAGCAGTTTTTGTTACTACGGCAGGACATTTAGAGTTCGCCTCTAACTTTACAATAGATAATGCTATTGAAAAGGGTGACTACTTCACAGTCGATTTTGGTTCGGTGAAACCAGGTGCATATGCAATATATGACGGTAGTAGAACAGTACCGGACTTAGAGGATGCAGCAGGGAACACAGTAGCTACAGGAACATACAATGCAGCAACAAATCAAGCGACATATACTTTTACGGATTATGTTGATAATTATACAAATGTAGGTGCAGGATTTATTATCCCAACATCACCAGATTCAAATGTCATTACGCAAGATAAACAAGCATATAACGTAACCGTTAAAGTAGCGAATACAAGTTATACGGATAGTGTTGTATTTGATTACGGTAACAAAGCAGATTTAAATGTAATAACTCAAGCTGGAAGTTATCAAGATTCCGCTCTTAACCAACATCTTGTAACATATTTTAATAGTACAGACCGTATATATATGGGAACGGGTAAGCTTACGATTGACCCAAATGGTTTGACATCGACAGGAGCAGCAGGAGTAAAAGTATATGCAGTAAATAACACATATGAAGCAACCTCTCTAGTCGATACATTCAGACCTGACTATACAAATACTACGTACTTCACACCTGTAACGATCCCTACAGTAGTGAATGCGGATGGTACTGTAACGTTAGATTTCACAAATAAGTTATCTAATGGTCAAACATATGTGATCGATTCTGCATTTAAAGCAGACCCAACGTATACAGGAACAAAAACAATAGCAACGACGTTTAATGGACAAAATAGTAACTTCCAAGCTGTTACCGTTGGGCCTCATACAGTAAGCTATTCATCAACTGAAGCATCATCTTCAGCATCAGGGTCACCAGCGATATATAAAATTGGAAATTACGTATGGGAAGATACGAATAAAGATGGGATTCAAAATGAAACAGGAACTGGTATTGCTAATGTTCCAGTAACGTTAAAAAATAATGCTACTGGAACGACAACTACTGTTTATACGCAGGCAGATGGTTCTTATGAGTTTACGGAATTAGCAAATGGTACTTATACTGTTACATTTGGTACACCAGATGGCTACACTGCAACGTTAACTGGTCAAGGAACGACTGAAACGGATTCTAACGGTACATCGACAACCGTTACAATTAATAATGCAGATGACTCAACAATTGATTCAGGATTCTACAAAACAGTTGTTACACCTCCTGCTCCGAATACGTATACAATAGGAGATACCGTGTGGGTGGATACGAATGCAGATGGTATTCAGAACGAAACTGGAACAGGAGTTCCAGGAGTGCAAGTATTATTAAAAGATGCGAACGGTAGAACAATTAATAATACAATTACAGACAATAGCGGTAAGTATGGTTTTTATGATTTAGCAGAAGGTACTTATACTGTTGAATTTATTGCACCTACGGGTTATTCATTAACAACAACAGGAGCAGGAACAGATCGTGCCGCAGATTCTAACGGTTTAACTACAACAGTAAACTTAACCGGAGATAATACATCAATTGATTTAGGTTTAGTTGCTACGCCAGTAACAACCGCTCCTGAATATGAAATCACTGTAGACGATGTTGCATATGAAATTATCGTAAGAGAAAATACAGCTTTACCTGAAAATACGATTTCATTAGTACAACAAGGTCAAGATGGACGTGAACGCGTATTATATAGAATTAATCCTGATGCAGATCCGTCAACAATCACACCAGATAATTTTGAACAGTTCTACGGCCAGTACTATGAAGTAGTATCAAGACAACCGATTTACGATGCACAAGATGCAATTATTGAATATAATTTACCGAACCCTGTTTCAAACATCGTTCAAAATCCGGATGGTTCATATACAGTAACGTATGTAGATGGAACAACTGAAATATTACCAGGACAAAATCCAACGCAACCAACACCATTAACGATTGTTAACTCTTACATTAATAATGAAGGTAACACAGTTATCGAATTTAGTGATGGTTCAGAAGTGATTGTACCAAAAGGTGAAGATGGTACTGACGGAGCACCAGGAACACCTGGAGCGGATGGTCAATCACCAACAGCGACAGTGACTGATAATGGAGATGGCACACATACAATTACTATTACAAATCCAGACGGTACTACGACTTCAACAGTAATAAATGATGGAGCAGATGGGCAAGATGGTATTGATGGTCAATCGCCAACAGCGACAGTAACTGACAACGGAGATGGAACGCACACAGTAACGATCACAAATCCAGACGGAACAACAACAACTACGATCATTAAAGATGGAGTAGATGGAACTGACGGAATCGATGGTGTAGATGGTCAATCACCAACAGCGACAGTAACTGATAATGGAGACGGAACACATACAATCACAATCGTAAATCCAGATGGCACTACGACTTCAACAGTAGTAACAGACGGTGTGGATGGAAAATCGCCAACAGCGACAGTAACTGACAACGGAGATGGAACGCACACAGTAACGATCACAAATCCAGACGGAACAACAACAACTACAATCATTAAAGATGGCGTAGATGGAACTGACGGAATCGATGGTGTAGATGGTCAATCACCAACAGCGACAGTAACAGATAACGGAGATGGCACACATACGATCACAATCGTAAACCCGGATGGATCAGTAACAACAACAATCGTTAAAGATGGAGCAGATGGAAAATCGCCAACAGCATCAGTGACAGACAACGGAGATGGCACACATACGATCACAATCGTAAATCCAGATGGCACGACAACGACAACAACTGTTAAAGATGGCGTAGATGGAACAGACGGTATCGATGGAAAATCACCAACAGCGACAGTGACTGATAATGGAGACGGCACACATACGATCACAATCGTAAATCCAGATGGATCAGTAACAACAACAATCGTTAAAGATGGAGCAGATGGAAAATCACCAACAGCATCAGTAACTGACAACGGAGATGGGACTTATACAATCACAATCGTAAATCCGGATGGTACAACAACGACATCAACTGTCAGAGATGGTAAAGATGGTTCGTCAGTAACAGCAGAAACAGTACCAGGCACAGATGCAAATGGTAACACTGGATCATGGGTATATGTTTACACAGTAAATCCAGATGGAACAAAAGGTGAAATCATCTCTCAAACATTCATTAGAGATGGAATTAATGGAACTAACGGAATTGATGGTAAAGACGGAATTGACGGTAAAGATGGTCAAGACGGTAAATCTATCTCAGTAGAAGTTATTGATATTCGTGACGCTAACGGTAACATTATCGGTCAGGAAATTATCTTCCGTGATGCAGCTACAGGTACTGAATTAGACCGTGGTCAAGTATTCAACGGAAAAGATGGTATTGATGGTAAAACACCAACAATTGAAACTTCTAACGTACTTGATAAAGATGGTAACATCATCGGTGTCCATGTCATCGTTAAAGATGGTAACGGTAATATTGTCGGAGATCATGTAATCTATAATGGAGCAGACGGTAAAGACGGTATTAACGGAACTAATGGAACTGACGGTAAAGATGGTGTTGACGGTAAAACTCCGACAATCGAATCTACTAATATCTATGACAAAGATGGTAACATCATCGGTGTTCATATCATCATTAAAGATGGTAATGGTAATGTTGTAGGTGACCATAATGTATTCAATGGTACTGATGGTGTCGATGGTACAAACGGAACAAATGGTATCGACGGCAAAGACGGAAAATCTGTAACTGTAGAAGTAATTGACATCCGTGATGCAAATGGTAACATTATCGGTCAGGAAATTATCTTCCGCGATGCTGTAACTGGTGTTGAAATTGACCGTGGTCAAGTATTTAACGGTAAGAACGGTATCGACGGCAAAGATGGTATTGATGGTAAAACACCAACAATTGAAACATCTAACGTTTTAGATAAAGATGGTAACATCGTTGGCGTACACATCATTGTTAAAGATGGAGACGGTAAAATTGTGGGAGATCACGTAATTTACAATGGTACTGACGGTAAAGATGGTATCAACGGTAAAGACGGTAAATCACCAACAATCGAATCTACAAACATTTACGATAAAGATGGTAATGTAATCGGTGTACACATCATCATTAAAGATGGTAACGGAAACGTTACTGGTGACCACTATGTTTACAACGGTACTGACGGCAAGAATGGTACTGATGGTAAAGATGGTGTCAACGGAACAGATGGTACTAACGGTACTGGCAATGTAATCATCAATAACAACAATAATAATGTAAACAATAACAACAATGTAAATAACAACGTGAATATCATAAGCATCATCATCAATAAAGATGGCGATACTATCATCAACTATAGTAATGGAACGTCAACGACAATCCATACTGGTGATTCAGGTAAATCAGTAACGAATGTAACGATCGATAAGAAAGGTGACATCATTGTTAAATACAGTGACGGCACAACAGAAGTTATCGGTAACGTTTCAACTTTACCTAGTAAAGATGGTACAAACGGAACTAACGGTAAAGATGGTAAAGGTATTGTATCTACAATCATCGACAAAAACGGTCACTTAATCATCACTTACACAGATGGAACGACTACAGACTTAGGTAAAGTAACTGGTCAAGACGGTAAAACAATTACAAACACAATCGTCAATGATAAAGGTGAATTAATTGTAATTTACAATAACGGTACTTTAGATAACTTAGGTGTTGTAACAGGACCAAAAGGTGCAGATGGTAAAGACGGTAAATCAGCTTACCAAATCTGGTTAGATCAAGGTAACAAAGGATCAATCAATGACTTCTTAGAATCATTAAAAGGTCAAAACGGTCAAGATGGTAAGAACTGTGCTTGTGATAAAGTTGTTGTTGGAATCGATAAGAATGCTAACGGTGACTTAGTAATTAAATATATTGATGGCAGCACTCAAATCATTAAAAATGATGCTAATAAACCAGCTGATAATACTAATAACAATCCAGGAGTAAATAACAACACTCCAGGAACAAATAACAACACAAACAATAACAGCAATACTGGCACTGGTAATAATACGAATAAACCAGGTATTAAAGATGTGCAGGTTGACCACGATGGTAATATTATTGTTACAACAAACGATAATAATACAATTCAAGCGGGTAAAGTAAGTCGCGGAGAAGTTAAAGTGGATGAAAACGGACAAAATATTAAAGAAATCGTAAATGTATATGTAGATAAAAACGATGATTTAATGGTTGTTCATAACGACTACACAGCTGATAATGTTGGTAAAATCCGCAATAGTGTAACACCAGTGACGACTTTACCTGATACAGGTGAAGCTGATGCTGGAGCAGCAGGTGCTGCAGCAATTGCTGGATTAGGAGCATTGTTCTTATACAGAAGCCGTAGAAGAGTTTACTAATTTACAGAAATAAATAACGCATACTTTCAACAAATTAATTGATAGATATTAAAGACTACTTATTTTCGACAAACTGTCGGAAATAAGTAGTTTTTTTCGTCCATTAAATTTAATAATAATCATTAAAATAAAAAATATATAAAAAATTGTTATATCTATATAACTTGAAAAATAGAATCTGATAATTTATCAGAAGATACTTGTATATACTATAAGTAAATAAGAATACAATAAATTTATAAAAAAAATCATTCCTATTTGATAATAACAATTAGAAATAAATGTAAAATTTATGAAGATAATATAAATAATAAATTAATAAAATCGTGCTATAATAACTAATATTAATCAATCTACTTTAAAAGTAGATAATATTTGGAGGAAACACATGAAAAAACACGACTTTTTGCCGAACAAATTGAATAAGTATTCGATTCGTAAATTTACGGTAGGTACAGCATCAATTTTAGTGGGATCTTTAATCTTTCTAGGCAATAGTGCTGAAGCAGCAGAAGATAGTAAGACGGAAACACCAACTACAGAAACGCCAACAACAGAAGGATCAACAGAAACAGTTACAACTGAAGCACCAACAACTGAGCATGTTACATCAGAATCTGTATTACCTGAGAAAGCAGTAAATCTTGAATTTAATGCTGATAATACTGAACTGACAGTCTTTGCGACAGCAGGACAAGTTGTTGAATTGACATTAGCAGATGGGACAGTTGAAAAGACTGTTGTTGATACAGATGGAACATTTACTTTCCATCGTTTAGCTGTTAAGAGTGGAGAAGTTGTAAAAGTTGTAACGGTAGATGGCGAACATAAAAGTGAAGCTGTAGAAGTTTCAGCAAATACAGTTGAAGTGACGATAGAAGCACCTACAACAGAAGCGGTGACAACTAAATCTGTAACAACAGAAGAAGTTACGTCAGAAACTGCATCAACTGAGACACCTACAACAGAAGAAAAAACGACTGAGAGTGCTACTACAGAAGCCCCTTCTACTGAAAATACAATTTCTGAAGATACAACGACGGAAGTACCAACGACAGAAAATGTGACAACGGAAACGTCGAATAGTGATGTTGTTACAGTTGAAGAAACAGTTACTCCAAATATTGATATAGAAGCAACGGCAACAGCAGTAAATACTGCAAGTACAGTAGCAGAAAAAGAACAAACTTTAACTGAAAGTTTACAAGCATCAGGTGTATCAGAAGCAGTAGCTGAAGAGACAGTTTCTAACTTGAGTTTAGATAATACAGATGTATCACAAGAAGCATTATTTGCAGCATTATTGAATGCGGTTGCTACAGATCAAGATGCAAACACACCAGTTGCAACACCGGTAACATTGACTACGAATACATCGATGATGAGAAGTATCACTTTAGGTAATATGGAAGTGATGAACACACTTGCTTCTTCAAGTACGAATAATTTAGTGACTATCAATTCAGCTATTATTACAGATGCAGGGTATGATAATCCGTTACAAGAAGATAATGACAATGTTATAAAACCACATAGTGCAGAACCGATTAAGTACAATGCTAATTTTTTAATAGATAACTCGGCAAAAAGTGGAGATACTTTTAATCTTTCTTTCAGTGATAACCTTACACCTTCTGATTTAACTCCAGATAATTATGTTGTCTCACCTATATTAGATGCTAGTGGTCAAGTTGTTGCAAACGGTATTTATAATCATCAAAATAAAACTATCACATATACATTTACGGATTATGTAGATACTTATGAAAATGTAACTGCTAACGTTTCGCTCAGTGGATATATAGATAAAAGTGTAGTACAAAACAACTCGACACAAACTCTTGCAATTGATTTAGATGGAGAAATTACTCAGTTTACAGGTCAGGTTGAATATGGTAATCCTATAGGCTCGCCATCTTCAAATATAGAATCGATATATACACATTTAGATGAAGTGAATCATACAATTGAGCAGGTATTCTATATAAACCCGTTGAATAATGTAGCAAATAACACAATTGTAAATATTTATGGTGCTAGAAAAGATGCCAATGGGAACTTGCTTCAAGAAGGAAGCCCTTATATAGATGAAACTACTCAGATTGAAATTTATTCTGCAGGTAATACAGTTAATCTACCTGAGAGTATGTACATAAATGACTACAATCAGTATACAGATGTTACATCTTCATTTTACGGTAAATATAAAACTTATGGTAGTGATCAGGTAGAACTTGATTTTGGCAATATAAATAGTGCATTTATTATAAGAATAGTTTCACAATATGATCCAAATTCTGTATTACCGATTTTACAAGGAGCTTCAATGATATCAGAATCTCCTTTAGATAATATGATTTATACTGTTGAAACGAGTAACAATATTGATCGAGTTAATCAATCGAATAGTGGTGATGGAACAACCACAACTTATAAAATAGGAGATTATGTATGGGAAGATACAAATAAAGATGGCATTCAAGAGAGCACGGAAACAGGTATTGCTGATGTTTTAGTGACATTACAGTATCCTGATGGTACTCAAAAGTCTGTAAGAACAGATAGTACTGGGCATTATGAATTTACTGGACTAATTGACGGAGAGACTTACAATGTAACATTTGAAACACCTACAGGATATACTGCAACAAATACAACTGAGGGAACAACAGAATCAACAGGTTCAAACCCAGATTTAAATACGATAACAATTAATGGAGCAGACAATTTAACAATCGATAAAGGCTACATTTCTAATGCGGCATCAGAACCAACATACTCTCTAGGTAATTTCACTTGGTTTGATATGAATAATAACGGATTACAAGATGATTTGTCTCCAGATGATATAAATGGTGATGGACAATTTAACGATGTAACACCATATGAAGGCGTTATAGTACGCATTTATGATGCTGCAACAAATTTACCAGTTAAGAATCAGTTTGATGAAGATATGGTGGTCATTTCTGACGCGAATGGTCACTATCAGTTTGATGGCTTAAAGAATGGTGATTATATCGTTGAATTTGAAGTGCCGGAAATTCCAGGGATGATTAAAGGGCAAGACAATCATGATGCAGGTACAAATGATGAGATTGATTCAGATGGTGTAAGAGAAGGAACGACGAATATTTTCAGAACAACTGCAACAATAAATAATGCAGATAACATGACGGTAGATATGGCAGTAGCACCGGAAGTTTATAATGTTGGAGATCGTATTTGGAATGATACAGATAAAGATGGTATCCAGGATGCAACTGAAAAAAATTATACTGGTACAGTTACTGTTAAGCTTGTTGATGTTAATGGTAATCCTGTGACTCATTTTGATGGAACACCGGTAGAAAATATTATGACTACTGATGGAACATATGAATTTACTAATATTATTCCAGGTGATTATAAAGTTATATTTGAATTACCTGCAGGAATAACTATTTCTCCTAATGATACGACTACTGATGAAGTTGATTCGGATGGTATTTTAGTAGATACTAATACTCCTAACATCGTTGAAGCACCTGTAAGTGTAGTTGATCACGATGTTCAGACTGTGGATTTAGGAGTTGTACTACCTGAACCAACATACACTTTAGGTGATAAAGTATTTGAAGACATGAATCATGATGGTATTCAGGACACAAATGAACCAGGTATTCCGGGCGTTACGGTGACACTAACGAAACCGGATGGTACGACAGTTACAACTACTACCGATAATAATGGTAATTATTCATTTACTGAGTTACCAACGGGCAATTATACTGTGACTTTCGATACACCAGCAACTTATGTTCCTGTCACACCAAATCAAGGCGCAGATGACTTTAAAGACTCAGATCCGACACCGAATAGAACAAATACGCAAAGCACAGTTACAGTAAACTTAACAGATAATAATCCTACAATTGATGCAGGATTTGAAAAAGCAATATATAAAATCGGAGACCACGTATGGCAGGATAACAATAATAATGATATCCAGGATGCGGGCGATACAGGTATCGCAGGTGTGACAGTGACACTAAAAGATGCGACAGGCAAAGTGATCGCAACGCAGACAACAGATGCGAACGGTAATTATCTGTTTGAAGGACTGTCAAACGGAGACTACACAGTAGAATTTGGCACACCGGCAGATACGAAACTAGTACCTGTGAAAGAGCATGTAGGTACATCAGATGTAGATTCAGATCTATCAGTCGTACCAGTAACAATCAATAATGGAGATAATCTGACGATCGACCGAGGATTCGAAGTACCACCGGTACCATCACCGACATATAAAATCGGAGACCGTGTATGGCAGGATAACAATAATAATGACATCCAGGATGCGGGAGATACAGGTATCGCAGGCGTAACGGTGACACTGAAAGATGCGACAGGCAAAGTGATCGCAACGCAGTCAACAGATGCGAACGGTAACTATCTGTTTGAAGGGTTATTGAATGGTGATTACACAGTAGAATTTGGCACACCAGCAGATACGAAACTAGTACCTGTGAAAGAGCATGTAGGTACATCAGATGTAGATTCAGATCTATCAGTAGTACCAGTAACAATCAATAACGGAGATAATCTGACGATCGACCGAGGATTCGAAGTACCACCGGTACCATCACCGACATATAAAATCGGAGACCGCGTATGGCAGGATAACAATAATAATGATATCCAGGATGCGGGAGATACAAGAATCGCAGGCGTGACGGTGACACTGAAAGATGCGACAGGCAAAGTGATCGCAACGCAGACAACAGATGCGAACGGTAACTATCTGTTTGAATGGTTATTGAATGGTGATTACACAGTAGAATTTGGCACACCAGCAGATACGAAACTAGTACCTGTAAAAGAGCATGTAGGTACATCAGATGTAGATTCAGATCTATCAGTAGTACCAGTAACAATCAATAACGGAGATAATCTGACGATCGACCGAGGATTCGAAGTACCACCGGTACCATCACCGACATATAAAATCGGAGACCGCGTATGGCAGGATAACAATAATAATGA
>NZ_MJBI02000013.1 GCF_002742385.2 Macrococcoides goetzii | reverse complement strand
TCGATGGTGTTTCGGTTGTTGGCTCGGCTGTTGTTGGCGCTTCGGTTGTTGTTTCTTCCGTCGATGGCGTTTCGGTTGTCGGTTCTGCTGTTGTTGGTGCTTCGGTCGTTGTTTCTTCCGTTGATGGTGTTTCGGTTGTCGGTGCTTCGGTCGTTGTTTCTTCCGTTGATGGTGTTTCGGTTGTCGGTGCTTCGGTCGTTGGATCGTCTGGTAGCTTCGTAACTGTCACTTTCACTCTGTTAACAATATTACGATCAACTAATACAGTAGTACTTGCAGTTTCTATAGTTTCCATTCCTGATTGATCAACTGTAGGTACAAACATGCGTAATTCATAATCGCCTGGGTTCATTCCTACAAAATAAAAATAACCTTCACTATTTGTAGAACCTCTATAAGTAGTCCCATCTATTCCGATAAGTTCAATGTTGATATTACCTAAACGAGAATCCCATTGCCCATCGTTATCTCCATCATAATATATAATACCCTCTAAAAATCTCAGTGAGGATTCCTGTAAATAAAATGCGTGTTGTTGTGTAACTTGTTGTTCGATATTTTGTAATTCAGCTGCGTGTGTTACAACAGATTGATTCAATAAACCGACAGTTCCTAATATACTCGAAGTAATTGCAAAAGATATTTTCTTAAAATTTTTATTATTCTTCATAAATTTTTATTCCTATTTTCTACAATTTAATATATGGCCAACTTCATATATTAAATTGCAGAAATCCCTTTTAATTAATTTGGATTTTTTTAATCTATCTTTTTTAAACATTACTTTTAATTATATAATGTATTTTAATATAATTCATTTATTGACTCCAAAATAAAAGGAGACATTTTTTAAAATCATGTCTCCTTTTTCCTTGCAGTTAGTCTATAATTTTACACTACACAAAATTATTTCACAATATAATAGCCTAAGAATATTTATTTTCTTAGGTTTTTGTTGTTATTTATAGTGATATGCTGTTTTTTGTAAATTTTATTTCAAATTATAATGTTTACTTTCGTAATCTTTTCGTTCCATGATAAACATAATCGCTAAGAATGCAAAGCCTAATAATATAAATGTAACGCCACCTAATTGCGATTCTTCATATAATGCAAATCCGGCAATAATTTCAACTAATCCTAATACCATTACGATGAGTTCTTTCATTTTAATATTCATATTTACCCTCCTTTATTATATTCAGTTTAACTATCATACACCAATTTCTAATAAATTATCTGTTTTGTGATTGTGAACGTTTAGTGACATAAAAAACACCCAAATATTAATATTTGGGTGTAAAATTTATTAATTTTCAGTTACTACTACTTCATCTTGCTCTAATGCTGGTGCATCTTTTTCGTATTCAACGCCACTATAACGTCTCATACCTGTACCAGCTGGTATTAACTTACCGATAATAACGTTTTCTTTAAGTCCTAATAAGTCATCACGTTTACCTTTGATCGCTGCATCAGTTAACACACGTGTTGTTTCCTGGAACGATGCTGCAGATAAGAAACTTTCTGTTTCAAGTGATGCTTTCGTAATACCAAGCAATACAGGTTTCGCTGTTGCTGGGTGTTTTCTCGCTTTAAACACTTCACGGTTAGCATCAGTAAATGTATGAATATCAACTAATGCACCTGGTAATAATTTCGTGTCTCCTGCTTCGATAATACGAACTTTACGTAACATTTGACGTACCATTACCTCAACGTGTTTATCTGAGATTTCTACCCCTTGCATACGGTATACTTTTTGAACTTCTTTTAATAAGTAGCTTTGTGTCGCATTAAGGCCCGCAACTGCTAA
Source organism: Macrococcoides goetzii (assembly GCF_002742385.2). Taxonomy (GTDB): domain Bacteria; phylum Bacillota; class Bacilli; order Staphylococcales; family Staphylococcaceae; genus Macrococcoides; species Macrococcoides goetzii. The sequence goes on along the minus strand of NZ_MJBI02000013.1, from coordinate 31,396 downwards.
TAATTGTTTAGGCTCGATAGAACCTTCAGTCATTACTTCACCACGCGCGATTTTTTGACCAACTTCTACTTTAAGTCTTGCAGTACCAGGTGCTAAGTACGTACGTACTTCGTTTTCACCTTTAACTTTAATTTCCTGCATACGATCTTTTACTACGTTTAATTCGATAATCTCACCGTTAATCTCAGAGATTACAGCTTGACCTTTCGGATTACGCGCTTCGAATAACTCCTGGATACGAGGTAAACCTTGTGTAATATCGGCACCGGCAACCCCACCTGTATGGAATGTACGCATCGTTAACTGAGTACCAGGTTCACCGATAGATTGGGCAGCGATTGTACCAACTGCTTCCCCAACTTCTACTTTTTCACCTGTTGCTAAGTTTTTACCGTAACATTTTTCACAAACCCCGTGACGTGAGTTACATGTAAATGCTGAACGGATATGCATTTCTTCGATACCTGCATCCACGATTTGTTTCGCGATTTCAGGTGTAATCAATTCGTTCACTTTAACAAGAATTTCTTTTGTTTCTGGGTGTCTTACTGTTTCACGAGAATAACGTCCTTCTAAACGTTCAATGAATGGTTCAATAAGTTCTGAACCTTCACGGATCGCTGAAACAAGTAATCCACGGTCAGTACCACAATCAGGTTCACGTACGATAACGTCTTGAGCAACGTCAACTAGACGACGTGTTAAGTAACCTGAATCGGCTGTTTTAAGTGCTGTATCGGCAAGACCTTTACGCGCACCATGCGTAGAGATAAAGTATTCTAATACTGTTAAACCTTCACGGAATGAAGATTTGATTGGTAACTCAATGATACGTCCAGCCGGGTTGGCCATCAGTCCACGCATACCTGCTAACTGCGTAAAGTTAGACGCGTTACCACGGGCACCAGAGTCACTCATCATGAAGATTGGGTTCAAGTCATCTAAAGAGTTCATTAATTTTGCTTGAATGTCATCTTTAGCTTTCGTCCAAATCTCAATAACAGCTGCGTAACGTTCACTTTCAGTAATTAAACCACGTGTGAACTGTTTCGTTACTCTATCTACTTTTTCTTCTGCTAAACCGATGATATCTTGTTTATCTGGTAATACCACGATGTCAGATACACCTACTGTAATACCAGCACGTGAAGAATATTTAAATCCTAAATCTTTCATTCTGTCTAACATCATAGAAGTATCAGTAATATGGAATCTATTGAACACTTCAGCAATGATTTGACCTAAGAATTTCTTATTAAATGGTTTAACAAGTGGTTGCTCGTTTAAGTATTTTAATAATCCTTCTTCAGTTAATTCAGTTGCATCGATGAAATATTTATCAGGTGTTACTGTTTCTAAGTTTGATAAAGTTGGTTCGTTAATGAACGGGAATGATTCAGGCATAATTTCATTAAAGATTACTTTACCGACAGAGGTGATTAACAATTGGTTGTTTTGTTTGTCAGTAAACGTTGGATTGTTAAATGATCCAGCTTGAACGGCAATACGCGCATGTAGATGAACATATCCATTGACATAAGCCATAATAACTTCATTCGCATCTTTAAAGATTCTACCTTCCCCAATCGTACCTAAACGCTCTAATGTTAAGTAGTAGTTACCTAATACCATATCCTGAGATGGTGTAACAACTGGTTTACCATCTTTAGGGTTTAAGATATTTTGTGCAGCTAACATTAACATACGCGCTTCAGCTTGCGCTTCTTTAGATAAAGGTACGTGAACGGCCATTTGGTCACCATCGAAATCGGCATTGTATGCAGTCGTTACAAGTGGATGTAATCGAATCGCACGACCTTCAACTAATGTCGGTTCGAAAGCCTGGATACCTAAACGGTGAAGTGTTGGTGCACGGTTTAACAGAACTGGGTGTTCACGAATAACGTCTTCTAAAACGTCCCAGATTTCTGGTTCCATACGCTCAATTTTACCTTTAGCGTTCTTAATGTTTGTCGCAATTTCACGTTCAACAAGTTCTTTCATAACAAATGGTTTGAATAATTCAAGTGCCATTTCTTTTGGAAGACCACATTGATACATTTTTAAGTTTGGACCTACTACGATAACCGAACGACCAGAGTAGTCTACACGTTTACCAAGTAAGTTTTGACGGAAACGACCTTGTTTCCCTTTTAACATATGAGATAAAGATTTTAATGGGCGGTTACCAGGTCCAGTAACTGGACGGCCACGACGACCATTATCAATTAAAGCATCAACCGCTTCTTGTAACATACGTTTTTCATTTTGTACGATGATACCAGGCGCACCTAAATCTAATAAACGTTTTAAACGGTTGTTACGGTTAATAACACGACGATATAAATCGTTTAAATCAGATGTAGCGAAACGTCCACCATCTAATTGAACCATCGGACGAATTTCAGGTGGAATGATTGGTAATACATCTAAAATCATCCATGAAGGATCATTACCAGAGTTACGGAATGATTCAACAACTTCTAAACGTTTGATAGCTCTTGTTAAACGTTGTCCTGTTGCTGTTTCTAATTCTTCACGTAAAGATTTTAATTCACCATCTAAATCGATGTCCATCAATAAATCTTTAATCGCTTCAGCACCCATCTTAGCAGTAAATTGCCCAGGGAACTTATCGTAATACTCACGGTATTCTCTTTCAGATAATAATGATTTTTTCTCTAATCCAGTTGGCCCAGGATCAATTACAGCGTAAGAAGCAAAGTAGATAACTTCTTCTAAAGAACGCGGAGACATATCTAAAAGTAATCCCATACGAGAAGGAATTCCTTTGAAATACCAAATGTGTGATACAGGTGCAGCTAATTCAATATGACCCATACGTTCACGACGTACTTTTGATTTTGTTACTTCGACGCCACAACGGTCACAGACCATACCTTTGTAACGTACACGTTTATATTTACCACAGCTACATTCCCAGTCTTTTGTTGGACCGAAAATTTTCTCACAGAATAAACCATCTCTTTCAGGTTTTAATGTACGGTAGTTAATTGTTTCTGGCTTTTTAACTTCACCAAAACTCCAAGAACGGATTTTTTCAGGTGAAGCGAGACCTATCTTCATGTAATGAAAGTTATTTACATCAATCAAAGCCCTACCTCCTTAGTGTATTAAAAATTTTATCAAGATTTATATTTCAACTTGTTTAACCATCATGTAAACACTTATTGATTTACATAATGTATTAAACAAAATAAGTGACTAGCTTTTGAGATAGTGATTATTCAGTGATCTCAGCTTCTGGTGTTGGTGCTTTTGCAAGGTTAATCTTTGAATCGATGAAATCGTCATCTTCTAAATCACGCATTTCAATCTCTTCATCTTTGTTATCCATTACTTTTACATCTAACCCTAAACTTTGTAACTCTTTCATCAATACGCGGAATGATTCCGGAACACCTGGACGTGGAATATTTTCACCTTTAACGATTGCTTCGTAAGTTTTCACACGACCAACAGTATCATCTGATTTGTACGTTAAGATTTCTTGTAAAGTATATGCCGCACCGTAAGCTTCAAGTGCCCATACTTCCATCTCACCAAAACGTTGTCCACCAAATTGTGCTTTACCACCAAGTGGTTGTTGTGTAACAAGTGAGTAAGGTCCAGTTGAACGTGCATGTAACTTATCATCAACCATGTGGGCTAATTTAAGCATGTACATTACACCAACTGATACACGGTTATCGAATGGTTCACCAGTACGTCCATCGTAAAGTACAGTTTTACCGTCACGTGCCATACCAGCTTCTTCGATTGTTGACCAAACATCTTCATCGTTTGCTCCATCAAATACTGGAGACGCAACATGCAGACCTAAGTTTTTAGCAGCCATACCTAAGTGTAACTCTAATACTTGTCCGATGTTCATACGAGAAGGTACCCCAAGTGGGTTTAACATGATATCAATCGGTGTTCCATCAGGCATAAATGGCATATCTTCTTCTGGTAAGATACGTGAGATAACCCCTTTATTTCCGTGACGTCCACACATTTTATCCCCAACATGAATTTTACGTTTTTGAACGATGTAAACACGTACTAATTGGTTAACGCCTGGTGGTAACTCGTCGCCATCTTCACGATTAAAGACTTTAACGTCTAATACGATACCATCAGCACCGTGTGGTACACGTAATGAAGTATCACGTACTTCACGCGCTTTTTCACCGAAGATTGCATGTAATAAACGTTCTTCAGCCGTTAATTCAGTAACCCCTTTAGGCGTTACTTTACCAACTAAGATGTCACCATCACGTACTTCAGCACCAACGAAAATGATACCACGATCATCTAAGTTTTTAAGTGCATTATCAGATACGTTAGGAATATCTCTTGTAATCTCTTCAGGTCCAAGCTTCGTATCACGCGCTTCTGATTCATATTCTTCAATATGGATAGAAGTATATACGTCGTCTTTCACAAGACGTTCGCTCATGATTACAGCATCCTCATAGTTATAACCATCCCAAGTCATAAATCCAACAACTACGTTACGTCCAAGTGCCATCTCACCAAGTTCCATAGAAGGACCATCTGCTAAGATTTCACCTTTCGTTACGATGTCACCAGCTTCAACGATTGGACGTTGGTTGTAACAAGTACCAGAGTTTGAACGTGCGAATTTCGCTAATTTGTATACATCTAAATCTGTTTCGATTTCTTTTCCGCCTTCTTCAACAATACGGCGAACTTTAATCTGACGAGCTTCAACGTGCTCTACACGACCTTTATATTTCGCTACTACTGCAGCACCAGAATCACGTGCTGCTACGTGTTCCATACCCGTACCAACAAATGGTGCTTCAGGATTCATTAACGGCACTGCTTGACGTTGCATGTTCGCACCCATTAAGGCACGGTTCGAGTCATCGTTTTCTAAGAATGGGATACAAGCTGTGGCAGCAGAAACAACCTGTTTCGGTGAAACGTCCATGTAATCCATGCGTTCACGTGCCATTACAGTATTATCACCACGGAAACGACAAACAACTTCGTCATCTAAGAACTTACCATTATCGTCTAAGCGTGAGTTCGCTTGGGCAACAACATAAGCATCTTCTTCGTCAGCTGTTAAATAGTCAATTTGTGATGTAACAGTATTTGTTTCAATATCAACTTTTCTGTATGGTGTTTCAATGAAACCAAATTCATTGACACGTGCATAACTTGAAAGTGAGTTGATTAGCCCGATGTTTGGTCCCTCCGGCGTTTCAATCGGACACATACGGCCATAGTGAGAGTAGTGAACGTCACGTACTTCCATACCTGCGCGTTCTCTTGTTAAACCACCAGGTCCTAATGCAGATAAACGACGTTTATGTGTAAGCTCAGCTAATGGGTTTGCCTGGTCCATGAACTGAGATAATTGTGAACTACCAAAGAATTCTTTAATAGATGCAATGACTGGACGGATATTGATTAATTGTTGAGGCGTTACAGATTCAGTATCTTGTAAACTCATACGTTCGCGTACAACACGCTCCATACGACTTAAACCGATACGGAATTGGTTTTGTAATAATTCACCAACTGAACGTAAACGACGATTACCTAAGTGATCGATATCATCAGTGAAACCTACTCCAGCTAATAAGTTAAAGAAATAACTTACAGAAGATAAAATATCAGCAGGTGTGATACACTTCACTTCTTCATCTGGGAATGCATTACCGATAATTGTTGTCGTACGTTTTTCTTCATCTCCAGGAACATAAACTTTAACAGATTGAATTTCAATCGGCTCGTCTAATAAACCATTCTCTAAAGTGAATACTTTTTGGTTGGCGTTGTTTTCAAGTACATCTAAAATTTGATCTAAATTACGACGATCTAAAAGTGTACCTTCTTCAGCTACGATTTCACCTGTTTCTACATCAACGATTGGCTCAGCTAACGTTTGATTGAATAAACGGTGTTTTAAATGTAACTTTTTATTCATTTTATAACGTCCAACGCTTGCTAAATCATAGCGTTTTGGGTCGAAGAAACGAGAGTATAATAGACTCTTCGCATTCTCAACTGTAGGTGGTTCACCTGGACGTAAACGTTCATAAATTTCAAGTAATGCAGCTTCAGTTGACTCAGTATTATCTTTGTCTAATGCGTTACGTAAATACTCGTTGTCACCTAATAAATCAATGATTTCCTGGTCACTTGAGAATCCTAATGCACGTAAAAGTACAGTGATCGGTAATTTACGTGTACGGTCAATACGAACGAATACTACATCTTTCGCATCAGTTTCATATTCAAGCCACGCACCACGGTTAGGGATAACAGTCGCTCCAAAGCTCACTTTACCATTCTTGTCGACTTTATCATTGAAGTATACAGATGGTGAACGAACTAACTGAGATACGATAACACGTTCTGCACCATTGATGACAAACGTACCTGTATCAGTCATTAATGGGAAATCACCCATAAAGACTTCTTGTTCTTTCACTTCGCCTGTTTCTTTAATAATTAATCGTACCTTTACTCGAAGTGGCGCTGAGTAAGTAGCATCACGGTTCTTTGCTTCATCTAAATCGTACTTTGGCTCACCTAATTTGTAATCAACAAATTCTAATGAAAGATTTCCAGTGAAGTCTTCAATTGGTGAAATGTCTCTAAACATCTCGATTAAACCTTCTTCTAAGAACCATTCATAAGATTTTGTTTGAATCTCTATTAAGTTAGGTAATTCTAAAATCTCGGAAATTCTTGCGTAACTTCTACGCTGACGATGCCTTCCGTATTGGATAAGTTGACCTGTCAACAGATTCACCCCTCAAAAATTGTGGTGCCTTTTACCTAAACAGAGGAATAAGACAAAAAGAAAACGGAATCACATAACTCCATTTTCACATTTTATTTTAAACTCATTTCTCCTAAAATTAGATAGAAAAGTGCACACTTATTCATTTAAATTTTTACATTCTATTACTATAACAGACGGAATGTATAAGGTCAACCTTTTACACTCTTTAATATATAGTAACCTTTATCTTTCTTCAGAACTGCAACATTACCAAAAACGTCTTCCATCTTCTTTTTAGCTGATGGCATACCTTGTTTCTTTTGGATGACAACGTATAGCGCACCGTCTTTATCAAGCACTTTCGCACTATCTTCTAATATGCGATGTACAACGTCTTTGCCCGCACGAATTGGTGGGTTTGTAATCACTGCATCAAAACGTTCTGTTACTTCATTTAATCCATCACTCTTATAGATTGTTGTGTTATGAATATTGTTAGCATTACTATTTCTTTCAGATAAAGATAATGCGCGTTCGTTCACATCTACCATATGTACTGTTGATTCCGGATAATGCTTTGCCACCATTAAGCCCATCGTGCCATATCCACATCCGACATCAAGTACTCGAGCAGGACGTGTATCTTCTAAAAAAGTTTTGACGAGTAAGTTAGATCCGAAATCAACGCCACCTTTCGAAAATACACCACTATCCGTCGTAAGCTTCAAACTGTGATTCCCCATATTAAAGCTGATGATACTTTCATTGCTTTCTACCGTTTGTTCTTCACTATAATAATGACTCACCTTAACACCTCACTTATTTCAACTCAGCGCAATGCGCACTCAGTTGAAATTATACCAATATAAAGCAAGAAAAACCCGTTATATACATAACGGGTTTCGGACAAAAGAGAAATTATTTAACTTCTACAGTTGCTCCAGCTTCTTCTAATTTAGCTTTTAATTCTTCAGCTTCGTCTTTAGATACGCCTTCTTTAACTACTTTAGGAGCGCCATCAACTAAGTCTTTAGCGTCTTTTAATCCTAAACCAGTAGCTTCTTTAACAGCTTTAACAACTTTAATTTTTGAAGATCCAGCAGATACTAATTCTACGTCGAATTCAGTTTTTTCTGCAGCAGCACCTTCGCCACCAGCAGCACCAGCAGCAGCTACAGGAGCAGCAGCAGTAACACCGAATTCTTCTTCGATAGCTTTAACTAAATCGTTTAATTCTAAAACTGACATTTCTTTAATCATTTCGATAATTTTTTCGTTTGACATGATTGTATTCCTCCATTTAATTTAAGTTTTTTATGATACTAATTGTCTTTGGCTAAGTGAATTATGCTTCTTCAGCAGGAGCAGCTTCTTCTCCGCCTTCTTTTTGTTCTCCAACAGCTTTAACTGCATATGCGAAGTTACGCATTGGAGCTTGTAATACTGAAAGAACCATTGAGATAAGTCCTTCTTTTGATGGTAATGATGCGATAGCTTTGATATCATCAGCGCTAGTCACTTTACCTTCAATAACACCGGCTTTGATTTCTAACTTTTCGTTTTCTTTTGCGAAGTCAGCGAGAATTTTTGCTGGCGCAACAACTTCTTCGTTAGAGAATGCAATAGCGTTTGGTCCAGTTAAAAATTCTTCAAGTCCTTCGATACCAGCAGCTTCTGCTGAACGACGTACTAAAGTATTTTTGTAAACGTGGAATTCCACACCAGCTTCACGAAGTTGTTTACGTAGTTCAGTTACTTGCGCAACAGTTAAACCACGATAGTCAACGATGATAGTTGATACTGAATTTTTTAATTGTTCAGTGATCAAATCAGCTTTTTGTTGTTTGATTTCGATAGCTTTTGTACTCATTATGACACCTCCATTAAGATTTTCGTGCTTTTCTAATAAAGTATTAAAAAAGCACTTTTCACCCATGGTAAAAAGTGCTTGAAAGTTCATCAAGTCAAATTTCACCTCGGTAGGATTATTAAGCATACGCCCCTACTGTCTTAGGTTATTTATAAAATACAAATTACACTATATCGTGAAATTTGAATCTTGTCAATTTGTTTTTTAAAATTAGTTTCTAACTTCTGTTGGGTCAACTTTGATACCAGGGCCCATAGTAGAAGTTACAGAAACAGTTTTGAAGTAAGTACCTTTTGATGATGCTGGTTTAGCTTTAGCTAAAACATCTTTTAAAGTGTTAAAGTTTTCAACTAATTTAGCAGTATCAAATGATACTTTACCGATTGAAGCGTGCACGATACCAGATTTCTCAGCACGGTATTCTACTTTACCAGCTTTGATCTCCTGAACAGCTTTTGTTACGTCCATCGTTACAGTACCAGTTTTAGGGTTTGGCATTAAACCTTTAGGTCCTAAGACACGTCCAAGTTTACCAACTTCACCCATCATGTCTGGAGTTGCTACGATTACATCGAATTCGAACCAACCTTGGTTGATCTTGTTGATGTATTCAGCATCGCCAACATAGTCAGCGCCTGCAGCTTCAGCTTCTTTTAATTTTTCACCTTTAGCGAATACTAATACACGTTGCGTTTTACCAGTTCCGTTTGGTAATACAACTGCCCCACGGATTTGTTGGTCATTTTTACGTACATCGATTCCTAAACGGAATGCAACTTCAACAGAAGCGTCAAAGTTTACTGTGCTTGTTTCTTGCGCAAGTTTGATAGCTTCTTCTACAGAGTAGAATTTAGTGTTATCAACTTTTTGAGCGGCTTCTTGATATTTTTTACCTTTTTTAGCCATTTCTTATTTCCTCCTTATAGTGGTTTTAGCGGAATGTCCTCCCACGGGCACTGTCTATAACAGTGCAAGAGCAGACTTAGATAAGTCTGCTTGTTAAATCTTAAAATACTATTTAATTTCTACACCCATACTACGAGCAGTACCAGCAACAATTCTCATTGCCGCTTCAACGCTTGCTGCATTTAAATCTTCCATTTTAGCTTCAGCGATTTCACGTACTTGATCTTCAGTTACTGTAGCAACTTTAGTCTTGTTTGGTTCACCAGAACCTTTTTCGATTTTAGCTGCTTTTTTAAGTAAAACTGCTGCAGGTGGTGTTTTAGTGATAAATGTAAATGAACGATCTTCAAATACAGAAATTTCAACCGGAATAATTAAACCTGCTTGTTCTTGTGTACGCGCGTTAAATTCTTTACAGAATCCCATAATGTTAACACCTGCTTGACCTAATGCTGGACCAACTGGTGGCGCTGGATTCGCTTTCCCTGCTGGGATTTGTAATTTAACAACTTTGATTACTTTTTTAGCCACGATGTGCACCTCCTATAATATCGTGATGTGGTCACAGGGTATGATATTTACCCTCCCACTCAACAATCGTACTAATTAGCACGACCATAAAATATTACCACTTACTCATAAAAATTGCAAGTGAAAATTTACAATTTATTTTTTAAAATTTTTTATTATAATTTTTCGATTTGATCGAATTCAACTTCAACTGGTGTTTCACGACCAAACATATCTACTAATACTGTTAATTTGTATTTCTCGATATCGATTTCTTTCACTTCACCAACCTGGTTTGTAAAAGGACCGCTCGTTACGCGCACTTGTTCACCGACTTCAATTTCAACATCGATCGTTTTTTCGTTCATACCCATTGATTTCAAAATAAACTTAGCTTCTTCTGGTAATAATGGATTTGGTTTAGAACCTGCACCGGCAGATCCTACGAAACCTGTAACACCTGGTGTGTTACGTACAACATACCAAGATTCATCCGTCATCACTAACTCTACTAAAACATAACCAGGGAATGTTTTCTTTACAGATGTTTTTGCTTTACCGTCTTTAATCGTTGTTTCCTCTTCTTCCGGAATAACGACTCTAAAGATTTGATCTTGCATATTCATAGATTCAAGACGCTTTTCTAAGTTGTCTTTTACTTTGTTTTCATAGCCTGAATACGTATGAACTGCGTACCAATGCTTTTTGCTTTCCTCAGACATAATATGCCTCCTTAATTAATTAATCGAATAAGCTCAGAAATGCCTAAGTCGATTGCGTAAAAGAAAATAATAAAGAATAATACAGTTAATACTACGATTGTTGTATCTCTAACAACTTCCTGACCAGTTGGCCATGAAGTTTTTTTCATCTCAGAAATAACACCTTGAAAGAAATTTTCTTTATGTTCCATGCGTTTGCCTCCGTCATGTTTAAATTGATAAAAAATAGACCGAACCGTAATTCGATACTTATTTTTTAGTACTATATTGTTCACGTCTAATCATCACATTCATTCATTCTAATCCTAGTTTAATATAACGGTGAAATTGTAATTTGTCAAACTAACATGTACCTTGTATGAAGGATTTAATCTTAACTTTCAATCTTGAAATTGCATTATGAATTGTTTTCAGCGATTCATTCTCAATTGCTGCCATCGCTTTGACAGGCATCTGTTCCTTTAAATATTCCAGGACGCGATATTCAAGCGGACTCAATTGCAATGCAACAGGCGTCATACGCGACTGTAAATCAACAAGTTCACTTTCAATATCAGGATGCAATGCATTCATATCCTGTATGAACGCTTCAAGCGATGGTTCATCGTCATACTGCGTCGTTTCAAAGCTCACAATAGGTCGCTTTCGTTCTTTCTGCAAGTCCCTCACATAATCCAGCAGCGCATATTTCAAATGGTAAAAATAAAACCTTTCAAAATTATCGCTTTTTATTGGGTCATAGACTTTCACAGCCTGATATAACGCAATCAGACTCTCTTGATATAAAGCTTCATGGTCTCTATACGAAATTTTACGAATATGCACTTCAATACCATTACGTAGTCTTGCTACAAGACTATCAAAAGCATCTATATTACCACTTTGAATATCCTTTACAATTTGTTCTACCGGCTTTAGATGATACATTGTTTGTTCTTCACAAATCATTTGTGTATAAGTTTTAAACATACGCTTAACCTCTAGATGTATTTTTCTTTAGGTTAAATCTAATAAATGATTATCTCAAACAATAAAATTATCTTGAATTAATAATCTCCGCGCCTTAATCTTTCTAATCGCTCTTTCGTTTCCTGATCGATTTCAATACGTGTACGCGGTTTATTGTTATCCATCTTCACCATATCTTTCGCCACATTGATTTCTTCTTCACGCAAATTGTTGATAAACTCACGGGACGGGATTCTTAACGCACCGCTGCCAAATATCGTATGTTGTTCTGATAAATCACTCGTTACGACCTTGATCGTTGTAATGTGCTTTTCATACATCTCGTAGACAAGCCGTTCAATGACTGCATCAGCCGTTTCCTTTTCTCGAGAATAAACAACACGGATGCCATGAAACACTTCTTCACGCTCATGAGATTTCACATCATATGCATCGAACACTACAATCATTTCATCCGCAATACGTGCATTATAATTCGCAATTTCAAGCAATAGTTGAATACGTGCCTCTTCTAATGACTCTTGTGCGAGTTGTTTGAGTCGTGAACTTTGTCCGATGACATTATAACCATCAATGATGGTATATTTTTTTATCATGCGTCAAGCGGGTTCCTTTTACGATAAACTTCGTACATTAACAAACTCGCTGCCACTGAAGCATTCAAACTATTAACATGTCCAACCATTGGTAAGTGAATTAAGAAGTCACATTTATCTTTAACGAGCCTACTCATTCCTTCACCTTCTGAACCGATAACAATCGCAAGGTTCATATTAGCATCCATCTTACGGTAATCAACTGATTTGCTGGCATCCGTCCCCGCAACCCAATATCCTGCGTCTTTCAGTTTATCTATTGCCTGACTAATATTCGTGACACGCATTACTGGCACATGTTCAATTGCACCTGTGGAAGCTTTCACAACCGTTTGGTTTAAGCTTACTGAGCGACGTTTCGGAATCAATATACCGTCTATTCCAATCGCATCTGCCGTTCTTAAAATAGAACCGAGATTATGCGGATCTTCTAAACCGTCAAGAATCATAATCGTGCTTAACTTATCTTTATCACGTGCATTTAAGAAGTCATCCAGATCAACATATTCATAAGGTGAAATCATCGCCATAATCCCTTGATGTGGTACATCCGATAAATGGTCAAGCTTTGATTTCGGTACTGTCTGTACAATAATCTTTCTTTCCTTACATAAATTTAATATGCTTGAAATTTGTGATTTATTAATACCTTCCTGGATGAACACTTTATTGATTTCGTGATCTGACTCAATCGCGCTTTTCACAGCATGACGTCCTACTATCATTTCATCAGTTGTTTCTTTTTTCATTATTTATCCCTCATTTCACATAACGTGATGATTTTATCCAGCAGCGTCTGTAATCGTTCTGTTTCATTATTTAAATGTAAATAACCGATCACCGCTTCAAGTGCGGTACTTTTCTTATAGGAAATAACATCTGTATTTTTCGCACGGGTATGACTTTTGGCATTACGTCCGCGCATTAATATTTCCGTTTCCTGTTCAGTGAAATAACCTTCATCAACTAAAGTATCAAACGTTTGTGCCTGACTTTTAGCAGATACAAAAAATGTTGCCTGACGATGGAGTTCATTCGGCTTTTTATTCTTTTCTCTTACAATATAATTTCTGACATGTAAATCGAGTACTGCATCACCTAAATAAGCAAGTGTCAGTGGATTATAAAGACTCGCTTCGTTAACCACGTTTAAATCTCACACCTTGTGCCGTATCTTCCAGAATAATATTTTGTTCTTTTAATAAGTCTCGAATTTCATCTGCACGTGCAAAGTTTCGTTCTTTACGTGCTGTTTCACGTTCTGCTATTAATGCTTCGATGTCAGTATCAAGCAATTCTTTTTCTTCAACCAGTTTGACACCTAATACTTCACTAAAGATTTCGAACACTTCCAGGAAACGATCGATCACTTTTAAATCTGTTGATTCATTCTGATTATATATATTCGCTTGTTTCGCTAATTCATACCAAGCTGTAATTGCATTTGCTGTATTAAAATCATCATCCATCGCTGTTTCAAACTGCACTAAAATATCATCAACTACTTTGATCATCTCAGTGTGATCAACAATCCCTACAGAAATTTCTTTTCTTTCCTGCAGTGCTGCATATGCATTTTGAATACGTTCAAGTCCTGCTTTCGCACTAGAAACAAGCTCCATATTGTAGTTGATTGGATTTCTATAATGTACGCTAATCATAAAGAAACGTAATACGTTCGGATTAACTTCTTTAATGATATCGTGCACTAAAATAAAGTTACCTAACGACTTACTCATCTTCTCATTATCAATATTGATAAAACCGTTATGCATCCAGTAATTTGCAAATGTTGTGTCGTTATGTGCTTCAGATTGCGCGATTTCATTCTCGTGGTGTGGGAATGTTAAATCAGAACCGCCTGCATGGATATCAATAGAATCACCTAAATGTTTCTTCGCCATTACTGAACACTCGATATGCCAGCCTGGTCGACCTTTACCCCATGGAGAATCCCAGCTGATTTCACCAGGCTTCGCTGATTTCCATAACGCGAAATCTAACGCATCATCCTTTAGTTCCCCCGTTGCAATACGTGCACCGACTTTAAGTTCGTCAATTGACTGATGACTTAACTTCCCGTAACCATCAAATTTACGTGTTCTAAAATAAACATCTCCGCCACTTTCATAGGCGTAGTCTTTCTTAATCAATTCTTCGATAAATAAAATAATATCATCCATATGATCCATAACACGTGGGTGATGTGTCGCATGCTTACAATTAAGGGCACTCGTATCTTCAAAGTATGCTTCAATAAATCGATCAGCTACTTCTGGCACAGTCGAATTTAATTCATTGGCAGCTTTAATGAGTTTGTCGTCAACATCTGTAAAGTTCGACACGTAGTTGACTTCATAGCCACGGTATTCAAAGTAACGTCTAACGACATCGAAACTGATTGCAGGACGTGCATTACCGATATGAATGTAGTTATATACGGTAGGACCGCACACATACATCTTCACCTTACCTTCTTCTAATGGCACGAACTTTTCTTTTTTACGGCTTAACGTATTATATAATGTAATCATCAACAATCTCTCCTTTTTTTGTCGCCTCTATATGACGTTCTAATTCTTTTAATTTCTCATAAATCGGATCCGGTAAATTTGTATGTTCAAAGCTCTTACCAACTTTAACACCATTTTGTTTTACAATGTGTCCTGGAATACCTACTACAGTAGAGAAGTCAGGTACGCACTTCAGTACGACAGAATTCGCACCAATATTTACATTGTTACCGATTTGAATATTCCCGAGTACTTTTGCACCTGCCGCAATCAACACGTTATCTCCGATATCAGGGTGACGTTTACCATTCTCTTTCCCTGTACCACCTAACGTCACACCTTGATAAATTGTTACGTTATTGCCAATCGTACACGTTTCACCGATGACAATGCCCATACCATGGTCAATGAACAACCTTTTACCGATCTTTGCACCAGGGTGAATTTCAATACCTGAGAAAAATCTTGAAATTTGACTGATAGCACGTGCGATAAAATACATTTTACGATTAAAGAACCAGTGCGCAACTAAATGCCACCATACAGCGTGTAATCCTGAGTATGTCAAAAACACTTCTAAACTACTTCTCGCAGCCGGGTCCTGTTCAAACACCATATTAATGTCATCTTTAATTCTTGCGAACATACACACACCTCCCAATATAAAAAAGAAGCACCTCTAAAATAAGAGGTGCTTCTGCACGGTTCCACTCTGATTAGTAGATAAATCTACTCACTTTAAAATATTTAAATAGAATTCATGAGATGCATTCAACAATTAACTTATCACATACTTGCACCAACCGTATGCTCTCTTTAGATAATTTAACTATCTACTTATTCTCATATTCTGATTATAATAGATTGCGATTATTTTTCAACTATTTTTGTTTCATTATGCGTAAACACTTAAACGCTCGATAACTTTATCTTTACCTAATAACTCCATTGTATTCGGTAATTCAGGACCATGTGTTTGGCCAGATACCATCACACGAATCGGCATGAATAAGTTCTTACCTTTAATACCAGTTTCTTTCTGAACTGCTTTAATTGCCGCTTTAATACTTGCTGCGTCAAAAGTATCTAACGCTTCAAGTTGAGCTGTTAAAGCTTTAACAAGTTCAGGTACTTGCTCACCGTTTACAACTTCTGTAGCTTCTTCGTCTAACGTTAATTCATCTTTGAAGAATAACTCAGATAATTCAACGATTTCACCAGCGTAGCTCATTTGTTGTTGATATAAACTTACTAAAGATTTTGCCCATGCAAGTTCTGCTTCTGTTGGGTTATTTGAAATAAGACCTGCTTTTTCCATGTGCGGTAACGTCATTTCAAATACTGTATCTAAATCTTTCGTCTTCATATATTGGTTGTTGATCCATGCAAGCTTTTGTTTATCAAAGAATGCTGGTGATTTGCTTAAACGTTTCTCATCGAACATTTCGATAAATTGCGCTTTCGAGAAGATTTCTTCTTCACCTTCTGGAGACCAGCCAAGTAATCCGATAAAGTTGAATAATGCTTCTGGCAAGTAACCCAAATCATGATATTGTTCAATAAATTGAATGATCGAACCATCACGCTTAGATAATTTCTTACGGTCTTCATTTACGATTAACGTCATGTGGCCAAACGTCGGGATATCATATCCTAACGCTTCGTACACCATCATTTGTTTCGGTGTATTTGAAATGTGGTCATCACCACGGATAACGTGAGTGATTTCCATAAAGTGATCATCGATTGCTACCGCGAAGTTGTACGTTGGAATACCATCTTTTTTCACGATAACCCAGTCACCGATACCGTTAGAATCAAATGATACTTCACCTTTAACCATATCGTTAAATGTATAAGTTTTGTCTTTCGGTACACGAATACGAATCGCAGGTTCGCGACCTTCAGCAATTAACGCCGCTTCTTCTTCTTTTGTTAAGTGTGCATGTTTACCGCCGTATCTCGGCATTTCACCACGTGCAAGCTGTGCCTCACGTTCTGCTTCTAACTCTTCAGCAGTCATATAACAACGATATGCTTTATCTTCAGCTAATAACTTTTCAATGATCGGATTGTAAATATGCGCACGCTCTGATTGGCGGTAAGGACCAAATCCTCCATCCTTATCAATCGATTCATCCCAGTCCATACCTAACCATTGTAAGAACTTTAACTGACTCGCTTCTCCACCTTCAACATTACGTGCAGTATCTGTATCTTCAATACGGATGATAAAATCTCCGCCGTTATGTCTTGCAAATAAATAGTTAAATAATGCAGTACGTGCATTACCGATGTGTAAGAAACCAGTCGGACTTGGTGCATATCTTACTCTTACTTTACTCATTATATTCACTCCATTAATTAGTTTTCTTTAATAATAATACCACAGCTTGCGCTTGTATTCCTTCTTGTCGGCCTAAATAGCCCATCTTCTCATTCGTCGTCGCTTTGACATTCACATTGAAAATGTCCGTATTTAAGACGTTCGCAATAGATTCACGCATCGCGTCAATATGCGGTCTGAATTTCGGCTTTTCCGCAATGATTGTTGCATCTAAATTCCCGATTTCATAACCTAAATCAAGGACGTGCTGGTACGCATCTTTCAATAAAATCTTAGAATCCGCCCCCTTATATTTAGGATCATCATCCGGGAAGAACTTTCCGATGTCACCAAGAGACACCGCACCTAAAATCGCATCCGTAATCGCATGTAATAATACGTCAGCATCACTATGGCCCAGTAAGCCTTTATCGTGTTCAAGCTCAATCCCGCCGATGATTAAAGGTCGACCTTCGACTAATTGGTGTACATCATATCCATATCCAATTCTCATCATAACCCTCTTTTCTTGAGTATTGCTTCCGCGAAGAACATGTCTTCCGGCGTTGTAATCTTGATATTGTCGTAATCACTTTCTACGATATGAACTTTGGAAACACGTTCAACAAGTGATGCATCGTCAGTACCTAAAAAATAATCTGCATCTGCTTTATTATACGCATCGAGTAGTAACTGATAGCTAAATGCCTGTGGTGTTTGTATTTGCCATAATTCATCTCGCTTTAACGTTTCTTCAACTTGATTGTTTTCTATACGTTTAATGGTATCTTTTACTTTCACAGCTGCGATAACGCTGTGATTTTGTTGTACTGATTCGTATAGTTTGTTTAATGTATCTTGCGTAACAAATGGTCTTGCTGCATCATGCACAAATACATATTCACATGGCGCAATCGCTTTTAATACGTTATAAATACTGTATTGGCGTTCACTACCACCTTCAGTGATAACGTCTATTTTACTGTAATTTGTGAGCATCGATTGTAACGTGCTTATTTCATCACGTTGCGCAGCCAGATGAATCGCCCGACAATTATCATCATTTTGAAATACTTGAACGGTATGTTCAAGTATTGATTTATGATTGATTGTCAGTAATATTTTATTTTGATTCGCCTGCATGCGTTTACCCATGCCTGCTGCCGGAATGATTACATCATACATATTAGTCATTCACTTTCTTTGTAAATATAATTCTGCCTGAAGCAGTCTGAAGTACTGATTGTACTTCCACGTTCACTTGTTTATTAATTAAATGTTTACCATTCTCTACAACGACCATTGTGCCATCTTCTAAATATCCGACGCCTTGGTTCTCTTCTTTCCCAGCTTTCGTCACATTCAGCATAAACTTATCACCTTGAGCGACAACTGGTTTAATTGCTTCAGATAGGTCATTCACATTCAATACTTTAATGCCTTGCACCTGACACACTTTATTTAAATTAAAGTCTGTTGTAATAACGCTCGATTTCGATTCTTTTGCCATTGCGACTAATAATTGGTCGACTTCTTTAATATTTTTATTACCTGGGACAATCTTTATCGGGTGACCTGTGTTCTGAAGCTGACTTAAAATGTCCAGTCCACGTTGTCCTTTATCGCGCTTCATACCGTCTGTTGAATCTGCGATAAGCTGTAATTCATCTAATACGCCTTGTGGCACAATGATAGTACCGTCTAAAAACCCACATTCTACAATGGAAAGAATTCGTCCATCAATAATTGCTGATGTATCAAGTAACTTTGTGTTATCTAACACTCGCTTTTTGCTCGAACTACTTTGGAATCGTTCTGGTAAGAAACTTTGAATTTCATCACGTTTCTTTAGTCCAACCTGAAACCCTAAATAACCTAATACAACCGCCAGAATAACCGGCACTGTATTTTTGAGTAATGTAAAGCCCATGAAGTTAAAGATTAAACTGATCATCGAAGCAATCATCAATCCTAAAATCATACCAAGCGTTGCAAAGATAAGTTCCATAAAATTAATGTTTAATAAAGATTTTTCACCTTTAATAATGAGGTTAACTACGCGATCAATCAACCAATAAAATAAAATAAAAAAGACAATAATCCCAATCGCACCATCAACATATGCATTCTTCAGAATTTCAGGAACATTCAAATTAAATAAACGAATCAGTTCAGGTATCGCAAAAATCCCTAAGCTTGCACCTACTACAATAAATATTAACGTTACTAATTTCTTTAACATATTTTCACCTCCTTAAAATGCAAGCTTTAATGCTTCACTTATATTTGTTACACCAATCACTTCGATATTCCCTGGGAAATCCCAGCCACCGATATTGTTCTTTGGAATAATAACACGTTTGAATCCAAGTTTTTCAGCTTCCTGCACACGTTGTTCAATACGCGCCACACGTCTTACTTCTCCAGTCAAACCTACTTCTCCGATAAAGCAGTCATCACCACGTGTAGGTTTATCATTATAGCTAGAAGCAATACTAATAATAATACTTAAATCAACAGCGGGTTCATCTAATTTCACACCACCTGCTACTTTGACATAGGCATCCTGTTGCTGTAACAGATAACCTTGTTTCTTCTCCAGTACTGCCATTAACAGTGTTAAACGATTGTGATCAATACCCGTCGCCATACGTCTAGGGTTATGAAATGATGTCGGTGATACTAATGATTGAACTTCAACAAGGAGTGGACGTGTGCCTTCCATTGTAGCAACAATCGTAGACCCGGCTACATTCTTCGTACGTTCTTCTAAGAACATTTCGCTCGGGTTTAATACTTCTGTAAGGCCAGTATTGCGCATTTCAAATATACCCATTTCGTTTGTAGATCCGAAACGGTTTTTCACGGCGCGTAAAATACGGTAACTGTGATGAGTATCGCCTTCAAAATAAAGTACAGTATCTACCATATGCTCAAGTAATCTCGGGCCTGCAATTTGTCCTTCTTTTGTTACGTGACCAACGATAAACGTCGCAATATTCATCTGTTTTGCAATACGCATTAATTCCTGCGTACATTCACGGACTTGAGATACTGAACCTGGTGCGCTCGTTACTTCCGGATGAAAAATCGTTTGAATCGAGTCAATGACTAAAAACTTCGGTTGCATCTTCTTCACGGTTTCATGTATGATTTGAAGATTTGTCTCCGCATATACATCTAACTCTCCGGCATCTTCTTTTAAGCGATCTGCACGGAGTTTTGTTTGTCTTACCGATTCCTCACCAGATATATAAAGTACAGGATGACGCTGTGACAACATCGCACAAACTTGCAGTAATAATGTTGACTTTCCGATACCTGGATCTCCACCAATGAGTACGAGTGACCCAGGAACAATACCACCACCTAATACACGGTCAAGTTCTCCCATTTGCGTATGGTCTCTTGGCACACTTTCTTTCGTTATATTTTTTAATTTTTCTACTTTAGAATTTGAATCTTGCTGATGTATTGCTGTTTTTGGTCCTTTTTGTTTATGTTCGATGACTTCTTCCATTTGATTCCAGGCACCACAATTCGGACATTTACCCATCCATTTTGGGGACTGATAACCACAGGCCATACATTCAAAAGTTGATTTCACTTTAGCCAATATATTCCCCCCCATTATAATATGTATTTATTTTAAATCTTTTTGCATATTTAGACAATGTTAACCCCTAATATGATGCAATAATATTTAAAAAATAAAAATACTGCTGAAATAACAGTGTTTCTACTATTATTTCAGCAGTATATGTTTCATTATTGTTTTTCTTTTGTAATTACAAATTCGCCATCTTTATAGTCAATTGTCACATTGTGACCAGCTAATTCTTCGCCTTTTAATAACTCTTCAGATAACTTATCTTCGATGTTCTTTTGGATAGAACGTGTTAACGGACGTGCACCATATTCTGGATCGTATCCATCATCGGCTACTTTTTCTTTCGCAGCATCTGTTAATGTAATATAAATATCTTGTTCTTTTAAGCGTTTCGTTAAGCCATTGACCATGAACGTAACGATTTCTTTTAATTGTTCTTTCTCTAACTTATGGAATACGATAATATCATCAATACGGTTTAAGAACTCTGGACGGAACTGTTTCTTTAACTCATCCATCATCGTCTTACGGATAGTTTCATAATCTTGTGCCGCATCACTACCACCGAATCCTACGAATTTATTATCTTTTAATTCCTGAGCCCCAACGTTACTTGTCATAATGATTACAGTATTTCTAAAGTCTACTGTACGCCCTTTAGAATCCGTTAATCGACCATCATCTAATACTTGTAATAACATGTTAAATACATCAGGGTGAGCTTTTTCAATTTCATCGAATAAAATAACTGAATACGGTTTGCGGCGTACTTTCTCAGTTAATTGGCCACCTTCTTCAAAACCAACATACCCTGGAGGAGAACCCACTAAACGAGACACACTATGTTTCTCCATAAATTCACTCATATCTACGCGAATCATTGCATCTTCTTCACCAAACATCGCTTCTGCTAAAGCTCTTGCAAGCTCAGTTTTACCAACACCAGTTGGTCCTAAGAAGATAAAGCTTCCGATTGGACGTTTCGGGTCTTTTAGTCCAGCACGTGCACGACGTACAGCTTTAGAAATTGATACAACCGCATCATGTTGTCCTACTACACGGTCATGTAAAATTTCTTCTAAGTTCAATAATTTTTGTGATTCAGTTTCTGCAATTTTATTTAATGGAATACCCGTCCAGTTCGCAACAACAATTGCAATATCATCAGGTGTTACTGACGTGTTGTTAGAACCTTGCGTTTTTTGCCATTCTTTTTTCGTTTCATCTAATTGTTTTTCAAGTTGTGATTGTTTATCACGTAACGCTGCTGCTTGTTCGAATTCCTGAGAATGTACTGCAGCATCTTTTTCATTTTTTACTTTTTCAAGTTCAGCTTCAAGTTCTTTTAAACTTGGCGGCGTTGTATAGTTACGTAAACGCACTTTTGAACTTGCTTCATCAATTAAGTCAATCGCTTTATCTGGTAAGAAACGATCAGAAATGTAACGATCGCTCATTTTTACGGCTGCAACTAAAGCTTCATCAGAAATTTGAATACGGTGATGCGCTTCGTAGCGGTCACGTAAACCACGTAAAATTTCAATTGCATCTTCTACATTTGGTTCATCTACCTGAACAGGTTGGAAACGACGTTCTAACGCTGCATCTTTTTCGATGTATTTACGGTATTCTTCTAAAGTTGTTGCACCGATACATTGAATTTCTCCACGTGCTAATGCAGGTTTCAGGATGTTTGATGCATCAATTGCACCTTCAGCACCACCAGCACCAATTAATGTGTGTAATTCGTCAATGAATAAAATGATGTTGCCAGCTGCATGAATTTCATCCATCACCTTTTTAAGACGTTCTTCGAATTCCCCACGGTATTTCGTACCAGCAACAACTGTGCCCATATCTAAACTCATAACACGTTTACCTTTTAACGTTTCAGGCACTTCATTGTTTACAATTGCTTGTGCTAACCCTTCTACAATTGCAGTTTTACCAACACCTGGTTCACCGATTAATACCGGATTGTTCTTCGTACGACGGCTTAACACTTCAATGATACGTGTTACTTCATCAGCACGACCAATAACAGGGTCTAAAGTACCGTCTTTAGCGATAACTGTTAAATCACGCGCTAAACCATCTAATGTTGGTGTGCCTTGTGCTTTCGCTTCACCATGACCTTTAGCATCCATTTCCGGACTACCTAATAATTTAACAACTTGAGAACGTGCTTTCGTAATATTTAAATCAAGATTTGCAAGCACGCGTGCTGCAACCCCTTCATTCTCACGAATTAATCCTAATAGAATATGCTCTGTACCAACAAAATTATGGTTAAGTTTACGTGCTTCATCTAATGATAATTCAATTACTTTTTTAGCACGTGGTGTGTATTGAATCGTTCCACCCATATCTGTGCCATGACCGATTAATTGTTCTACTTCCTGTACAACTTTTTCTTCTGTAATGTTATATGCTGCTAACACTTTCGCAGCAATACCATCAGGTTCTTTCACAAGGCCCAATAATAAGTGCTCTGTGCCGATATTATTATGATTTAAACGAATCGCTTCTTCTTGTGCATGTGCTAACACACGCTGTGCTCTTTCAGTTAATCTACCAAACATATTTTATCCTCCTTACAAATGCTCTCGTAGCATTTGTGCTCTTTTTTCATCTATTTGTTTATTCTCTGGATACAATTTATCAATAAATGGTGCCTGTATAGCAACCATCAGTTCATTAAATCTAAACGGCGTATCTTTTATGATGCCCATATCAATACCCAGTTTAATCTCACTTAACCTAAGACTTGCTTCTTCTACAGAAATTTTATGACTATACTTGAGTATCCCTAAGCTTCTGTAAATTCTATCTACTGTATCGACATGGTCATAATTATTCATACGCTTACGCATATTGATTTCTTCTTCAATAATTTGTTCAACAACCTGCGTTAGATCATCTATGATACTCTCTTCAGATTTACCAAGCGTCAGCTGATTTGACACTTGATACACATGCCCTAAGGCCTGTGTACCTTCCCCATAAATACCACGAATCGTAAATCCAAACCGATTAATCGTTTGTGCGATTCGCGACATACGTTTCATTATAGAAAGCCCCGGCAAATGTAGCATAACACTTGCACGTAAACCCGTTCCTATATTCGTTGGGCAAGTTGTAAGATAACCGTAGTGCTCATCATAAGAAATCATAAGTTTTTCATCAAGTTTTTTGTCTATAGTGCGAGCTTTTTCATATAAATGGTGCAGTGATAAATCATGTCCTAAAACTTGTATCCGAATATGATCTTCTTCGTTAACCATGATACTTTCTGATTCATCTTCATTGATTAATACTGCACCATGTTTCGTATCCATCAATTCTTTGCTGATCAAATGTTTAACAACCAGCATTTGGCGCTCTTTCATCGGTGTTTCAGACATCTTTATTAGTTCGTAATCCTCCGTTAATACATTCGACACTTCTTCAATTACTTTATCAGCAGTATCTTCAGCAAACATCATCGGATGCACGAAATTTTCCAGATTACGTGCGAGTCTGATACGTGAACTTAAGATAACGGCAGGTTCATCAGCTGTCTGCATCCAGTCACTTAATATATTCTGAAGATGTTTATTCAGCATGTGCATCTCCACCTTCCTTCAGTGCACGAATCTCATCACGCACACCAACCGCTTCTTCAAACGCTTGTTTTTCTACTAATGATTGTAATTTCTCTTCCAGTGCTTCTATCTTTTTCTTCAGTGCAATCTTTTCTTGTGATTTATGTGGTGTTACACCAATATGCTGTAAATTACCAGCTTGCACACGTTCAATGACTTGCGGTACATAATCACTAAATGTGTTATAACATTCATGACAACCAAATTTGCCGATGTGTAATGCTTCTCTTAAAGTCAGTCCACAATTTGGACACTTGTCAGGTGTATGGGCTGCTTGAAACTCACCACTATTTAACAAGTGTTTGAGTAACTGATTCATTGAAAATTCTTCTTCGTATGGCATACAATCTCTCCTTAGTTATAATGAATGATATTCAGCACATTTTGTAAAATATTAGCACGTATATAATCACGATAAGGTACATCTACCATTAAAACATCACGATGAATCGTACCAAGTATAATCTTTTTCTCGCGCTCATTAATCAATTCATTTTGGTGTAAACCTTCTATAATACGTTCAGCATTTTGTTGTGAAATCTGTTTCCCTGTTAATTCCATTAAATGCTCAATAAACGCTGCCTTATTATTGGATTCAATCTTTGTGATACGAATATAACCTCCACCACCACGTTTACTTTCAATCTGATAGCCGTGTTCATTCGTGAAGCGCGTTTTAATGACATAGTTCAACTGTGAGGGAACGCAATCAAACTTTTCAGCAATATGTGCACGTTTAATTACGACAACATCATCCTGCGCTTCTTCAAGTAACTGTTTTAAATATTGTTCAATTATATCTGACATATTGTGCATGACATCACCCACCTTTGACCTTCTTTGACTTAATTATATTTAATCCTACTTTGTTAATCAAATAATTTGTTTGACCTTTCTTGATGAACAAATTTTCATGATAAGTTGAAAATTTGTTTAGCGCTTTCATTCGTTGTATAGTATGATATCTATAGTATAAAAAATATGACTAAAGGAGAGATTTCATGAATTATATTATCGGTATCGTCGGTCTTGTTGTCTTCTTGTTACTTGCGTGGGTTATGAGTTCAGATAAAAAGAGTGTGCGTTGGCAATATATCGGCATCATGTTGGCCATTCAGTTTCTACTTGCTTTTCTTTTACTTAAAACTTCAGGTGGTATTAAATTAGTAGAAGCATTAGCTACAGGTTTTGGTTATTTATTAGGCTATGCAGAACAAGGTGTCAACTTCGTATTTGGCGGTCTGGAAAATCCAGCTGTCGGTAAAGTACCTGCTGCTTCAACATTCTTTATGGATGTATTATTACCGATCACATTTATTTCAGCTTTAATCGGAATCTTGCAGTACTTAAAGATCTTACCGTTCATTATTAAATACTTAGGATGGCTGATTTCTAAAGTAAACGGTATGGGGAAATTAGAATCATTTAATGCAGTAGCTGCAGCAATTTTAGGGCAATCAGAAGTATTCATTTCTATTAAGAAACAATTACCTTTTATTCCAAAGCATCGTTTATATACATTGACTGCTTCAGCAATGAGTACGGTATCACTATCTATCGTCGGGGCATATTTTACGATGATTGAACCTAAATATGTCGTGACAGCTATTATCTTAAACTTATTTGGTGGTTTCATCATTGCTTCAATCATCAATCCTTACGTTGTTTCAGCAGAAGAAGAAAATGCTGTAATTATGGGTACAAATACAGATGAAAAGAAACAATCATTCTTTGAAATGTTAGGAGAATATATTTTAGATGGATTTAAGGTTGCGGTAATTGTTGCTGCAATGTTAATAGGATATATCGCTTTAATCGCGATGCTTAATGGTATCGTTGATGCATTTACACCTGGTGACGTCAACTTCCAGACTATTCTAGGTTATGTATTTGCACCACTTGCATTCTTAACAGGTATTGCATGGGATGATGCAGTGCGTGCAGGATCGATTATGGCTACAAAACTTGTATCAAATGAGTTTGTTGCAATGTTAGACGTTCAATCAATTGTCAAAGGTAATACCGGCGAATTATCAGAACGTGCAATTGGTATTGTATCAGTATTCTTAGTATCATTTGCGAACTTCTCTTCTATCGGTATTATTGCAGGAGCAATCAAATCATTGAACGATGAACAAGGTGATGTCGTGGCTCGTTTCGGTTTAAAATTATTATATGGTGCAACGCTTGTATCATTTATCTCAGCAACAATTGCTGGATTCTTCTTATAATAGTAAAAGCTCAATCTGAAATTCAGATTGAGCTTTTTTTGATTAAAAACCTTTTTTCATACCAACCACACCAGTTTCAGAAATATTATATGACATTATTTCTGAAACATCATGTCTGCTTGATGGATAATGTTCTTTAATACCTTTACCTATTGCAATGCACATTACAGGTGCATAACGTTCACTATCAATATTTAAGGCATCTAGAACTTCAAGACGCTCAAATCCACCGATAGGATTCGTGTCATAACCGTAATCTTTTGCAATCAGCATAAACTGCATCGCTGCCATACTAGCATCCATCATACCTTGCGCATACATTAATTCTTTAGGCGCTTTATCAATTAACTGCTGCATAATTTGTGTATTTTCAGTTTTTACAATTTGATTCATATAACCTTTTGAAACATTCTTCTGCATTATTCTATCCAGATCGTTCACATGATTGTTATCTGAAAGTACAAGGACAAATGCTGCACTAGTATCAAGTTGACGTGTATTAAATTGCACAAGATCTCGAATCGCTTCTTTCGCTTCATCTGACTCAATGATGACAAAACGCCATGGCTGTAAATTAATAGAGGATGGTGCTTTAGTAGCAAGTGCAATCATTTCTTCCATCGTTTCTTGTGGAATTTTTACTTCGGGATCGAATTCTTTAATAGAATGACGTGATTCAATTGCTTCTTTTAATGTTAATCCTTTCATTAATAAATACTCCTTTATCACTTTTTTATACTGATAGATTATAGCACGCATTAAATTATTTCTAAAAGAAAAAAACTCCAGTGTGCACTGGAGTTTATGATTGAACCATTTCTTCTATAAAATATTTCATAATCTTATAATCTTCAGTAAGTTCCGGATGGAATGATATACCGAGATATTTTCCTTGTTTAACTGCTACCATCTTATCTTCTACTGTGCTTAACACTTCCACTTCTGAACCAACTGACTCAATATGTGGCGCACGGATAAAAACTGCATTGACTTGTTCTTCAATGCCTTTAACGTCTAGATCGGCTTCAAAGCTATCGACTTGTCGTCCAAATGAATTACGTTCAACCGTGATATCCATCTTCTTTAGATGACCTTCATCATAACCGACGATATCATTTGCAAGTAAGATTAAACCAGCACATGTACCATACATCGGTAAGTCACTTTGGCGTAACGTTTCAGTAAAGCCATAGAGATCCATCAAGCGACGCATCGTTGTTGATTCTCCGCCGGGCAATACTAATCCATCGATATCTTCTAGTTGTTCTACACGCTTTACAGGCACTCCAGTGTGACCTGCTAGTTCAATATGATGAATATGCTCTCTTACAGCACCTTGCAGTGCTAATACACCTATCTTCATCTTACCAGCCACGTTCCTGCATTCTTTCTTCTAAAGAAAGTTTATTAATATCTAAACCTTTCATCGCTGCACCTAACTCTTTAGAAAGTTCACCGATTAATTTGTAGTCTTGATAATGCGTTGTCGCTTGAACGATTGCTTTCGCAAATTTCTCAGGTGATTCTGATTTGAAGATACCAGAACCTACGAATACACCGTCAGCTCCTAATTCCATCATTAAAGCTGCATCCGCTGGAGTAGCTACACCACCTGCAGCAAAGTTTACAACTGGTAACTTACCTAAAGCTTTAATTTCTTTTAATACTTCATATGGTGCACCTAAAAGTTTTGCTTCTGTCATAATTTCATCATCGTTCATTACAGATAATTTACGCACTTGTGCATTTACTTTACGTAAGTGACGCACAGCTTCAACGATATTTCCTGTACCAGGCTCACCTTTCGTACGTAACATCGCTGCACCTTCACCAATACGACGCGCTGCTTCTCCTAAATCACGGCATCCACAAACGAAAGGTACTGTAAATTCATCTTTCTTTAAGTGGAATTCTTCATCTGCTGGTGTTAATACTTCTGATTCATCGATATAGTCAACACCCATAGCTTCTAATACACGTGCTTCTGTAATATGACCGATACGACCTTTTGCCATAACAGGAATAGATACTGCATTCATTACTTCTTCAACGATGCGTGGGTCAGCCATACGCGCTACGCCACCTGCTGCACGAATATCACTTGGTACACGCTCTAATGCCATTACCGCTACTGCCCCAGCAGCTTCAGCAATCTTAGCTTGTTCAGCGTTAACAACGTCCATAATAACGCCGCCTTTTTGCATTTCTGCCATACCACGTTTAACTTTATCTGATCCTACAATTTTACTCATCTTTACACCTCAAAATAGTCTGAATTTTTGTTTACATAGACTAATGTAACGTAATATTTGGTATTATAAAAGTACCAGTTTTTAATAATATTAAGGGGTCAGTTTATATGGAGATGCTCACATATCGCTTTGAGGACAATGAATTTTTATATACACAGCTTTATCGATTTATTAAAGAAGATATATTAGGTGGAAAACTACAGTTTAATGAAAAACTACCCTCTAAAAGAAAACTAAGCAACCATTTAAATTTAAGCTTAACAACAGTAGAAATTGCATATCAGCAGCTCTTAGATGAAGGCTATATTTATTCAAAACCTAAAGTCGGATTTTTTGTAGAAGATATCCAGACGATTCATAAGATACCTCGGGAGACGGTGGAATTGGAGGAGAATATAGATTCTAGTAATAAGATCTCATTTAAAATTGAAGACAGTCACATTAAATCATTTCCATTTCAGAAGTTTCGAAAATATGCGCGTGATGCATTTGAAGAAGAACAATTTGAATTACTTGAACGAGGTAATGTACAAGGAGAGTTATCGTTAAGAAACGAAATCCGAAGGTATTTATATCATTCTCGCGGAGTCAATTGTAGTAATGAACAAATTATCGTAGGCAGCTCTACTGAACAACTGTTTACTTTATTAACGAGAATCTTAGGAGAGCGTAAGTATTATATTGAAAATCCAGGATATCCTTTGATCAAGAAAGTTTTGAAGTATGAGAAACGCGATTATATCAATGTTAATGTTGATGAAGATGGTATTATCGCAAGTGATTTAGGTAATGGTGCCAGTGTC
The DNA here is from genome assembly GCF_002742385.2 of Macrococcoides goetzii. GTDB lineage: Bacteria > Bacillota > Bacilli > Staphylococcales > Staphylococcaceae > Macrococcoides > Macrococcoides goetzii. Next base: position 1,675 of record NZ_MJBI02000013.1, on the reverse strand, counting down.
GTTCATGTCACGCCCAGTCATCAATTTCCAACAGGCGTTGTGCTTAGCGCGAAGCGCCGCATTGAATTATTAAAATGGGCAGATAATGGTGACAGATTTATTATTGAAGATGATTATGATAGTGAATTCCGATATAAGGGAAGACCTTTGAAAGCTTTACAAGGTATGAGTGCGAGTGACAAAGTTATATATATGAGTACATTTTCGAAGTCGATTTTCCCTAGTATTCGTGTAGCTTATATGGTTTTACCGAAGTTATTGTTGGAGAAATATTTTACTCTAGAAAATAAACCTAATAATACTGTTCCCAAGCATATACAGTTTATGATTACATCATTTTTAAGAGATGGTGAGTTTGAGCGCAATATTAATCGTATGCGTAAAATATATAAGAAGAAATTAGAACTTACATTGGATTTGATTGATATTTATTTTAATGATTTCGAGATATTTGGAAGTGATGCTGGAATGCATTTTGTATTAGAAACGAAAGAGAAATTAAATACACGTGATATTGAAATAAATACAATTCAAGATTATTATGAAGGGCAGAATACACGTTATAGCAATCAATATATTATTGGATTTGGAAGTTTTGAGGATGATAAAATAGAAACAATTATTAAGCGGTTATTGCAATAATTTATGGAGGCTCAAATGCTACTCAAACGACATCATCGAAACTTTTACTATCAATATTTATGTAAAATAAATGGACGAGTTATTCTGGAAGACCTGGATTATCAAAACTTAAGGAATTATTTAAAGGGATTTGAAGGAGAATATGCTTTTTTTGAGCATATAAAAGATTTTGAGCAATTAGTACGCATATGGGATTTAACGCTAGATATGTTTGGCACAGCCCAATATGATTTCTTATTTATTGCAAATGATACGGTTATACATATTGATATTAAAAATTATTCAGGATTATATCGATTTGATAACGGTAACTTTATTAGTGAACAAGGTTACGTACATCAAGGGCTGCTCAGTCAACTAGATCGAGCACACCGTAAACTAGAACAATTTATAAAGATGAATCATTTTCAGTACAAAGTTAGTAGCCGAATTTTATTTGTGAATCCTGAATTTAAGTTGAAAGGTTACAATGGAAATGAACATATTGTACTTTTTAGTCAAATGACTGAAGTAATAACATATTTGAAAACACTTGTTTCTCATAATGAAGATATGAAATTGGGGCTCTTATTAGTTGAACATCATGTAGATAAAGATTACAATCGCGTTCACTTTTATGATTACGATTATATAGAAAAAGGGATTAAATGCATTAGCTGTGGTGCTATTGGGATGTTTGAAGAAAAGTCTCAACGAACAATGCAATGTATTTGTGGTTTTGAGATAGGTAAAAAAGATTATATCGTTGAAGCTATAGAAGATATTAGTTTATTTAAAAATGGCAGTTTTACGAGAAAAGAGCTTGAAAAATATACTGGTGTGAATGCTACGACATTGAAGAGATATTTACATCAATATTGTGAGAAAATTGGGAGTTTTAAAGATGCAACATACAAAATTAAAAAAGATTGATTTCGAGTGGGCTGTATTTTTATGTTACAGCCCACTCAGTCTTAGAAATACACATTTTTCTACTTTGAGTGGGCCGTAAAAAGCTAATACAGCCCACTCATATAAACATGTGATTAAATAT
>NZ_MJBI02000012.1 GCF_002742385.2 Macrococcoides goetzii | reverse complement strand
TCGCGGATCGTAAGACCAACTACCATCGGCGCTAGAGAGCTTAACTTCTGTGTTCGGTATGGGAACAGGTGTGACCTCTCTGCCATCGTCACCAGACAATTTTTCAATACTTATATAAGTATAACAGCTTCGAAGATTATTTCAATAGTAAATTTTACACTGTGTTCATGAACTTTACAATTGATTAACTTTCTTAATATGCCACTCGTTGTAAGCGACTTTTTAATAATACGCAATTTGAATTGTAAAGTCAACGCTTTTTCTTTATTTTTTTAAAGTAAGTAAATTCTGATAATTTTTACAGAATAAAAAAGACTCTAAACCCTTGTTAAATAAGGATTTAAAGTCTTTTAGTATGATTAATTATTTATGTCTCATGTAAGGGAATAGTAATACGTCACGAATAGATGCACTGTTTGTCAGCAACATTACTAAACGGTCAATACCAATTCCTAATCCACCTGTTGGCGGCATACCATACTCTAATGCTTCGATGTAATCTTCATCCATCTCATGTGCTTCATCGTTACCTGCAGCTTTTTCTTCCATTTGTGCTAAGAAACGTTGTTTTTGATCGATTGGATCGTTTAATTCTGTAAATGCATTTGCATGCTCACGACGTACGATAAATAATTCAAAACGATCTGTAAAGCGTGGATCTTCTGGATTTTGTTTTGCAAGTGGTGATACTTCTACAGGATGTCCGAAAATAAATGTTGGCTGTACTAAGTTTTCTTCTACTTTTTGTTCGAAGAATTCATTTAAAATGTGACCGTATTTCATATTCGGTTTAACTTCAACACCGTGTTCTTTAGCAAGACTATGTGCTTCTTCATCAGTTTTCACTTCGTAGAAATCAACACCTGTGTATTCTTTAACAGCATCAACCATATGCCATCTGCGCCATTTTGGTGCTAAGTTAATTTGTTCGCCTGCATAATCAACAGTTGTAGAACCTGTAACTTTCTCAGCAATATGCGCTACCATTTCTTCTGTTAAATCCATAATATCGTTATAGTCTGCATACGCTTCGTATAATTCAATCATCGTAAACTCAGGGTTGTGTCGTGTCGAAATACCTTCATTACGGAATACGCGACCGATTTCATATACTTTTTCTAATCCACCAACGATTAAACGTTTTAAGTGTAATTCAATTGCAATACGCATATAAAGTTCCATGTCTAATGCATTATGATGTGTCACGAACGGACGTGCTGCAGCACCACCAGCGATAGTATGCATCATAGGTGTTTCTACTTCCAAGAAACCTTTCGCATTTAAATAACTACGCATTTCCTGAATAATTTTACTACGCGTAATGAAAGTTTGTGTTGATTCTTCACTAGTGATTAAGTCTAAATAACGTTGACGATAACGTTGTTCAACATCTTGTAATCCGTGGAATTTATCTGGTAATGGACGAAGTGCCTTTGATAACAGTGTAAACGACTTCGCTTTGACAGACAGTTCTCCAGTGTTCGTTTTGAACATCACACCTTCAATACCGACGATATCGCCTAAATCTGCATTGTTCCATAATTCGAACTGTTCATCACCCACTGCATCTTTACGCACATAAATTTGAATTTGACCATCTAAATCTTTAACATGAGCAAATCCGGCTTTCCCTTTACCACGTTTTGTCATAATACGACCGGCGAAAGATACCTTTGATTCTTCCTCTTTATCATGCAATTCTTCTTTAGAAAAAGCATCCCAATCTGCTTTTAATGAAGCAGAAGTTGCTGTTCTCACAAATTTTTGACCAAATGGATCGATCCCCTGGTCTAATAAATCTTGCATTTTTTGACGACGCACCAACATTTGGTCGTTTAATTCTTCTGTCATTTCATTACACTCCTTCTGCGATTTTAGATTCTTCATTTTTCTCTGCTTCAATAATGTATGCTTCGAATGATTTAAGTATATCAACTAATTCGTCACGTGTCTCAGCTTGATTGATTAACTTACGCGCTTTACCATTGCCACGAATTCCTTTTAAATACCATGATGCATGTTTACGCATTTCCATTACAGCTACTTTTTCACCTTTTAATTCAATTAAACGGTCTAGATGAAGTGTTGCAACTTTCATCTTCTCAGAAATATGTGGTTCAGGCATTAATTCACCTGTTTCCAGATAATGCACAGTACGATAAATCATCCATGGATTTCCTAACGCTTCACGGCCGATCATTACCGCATCAACACCAGTTTCATCAAGCATCTTCTTCGCAAGTTCAGGGCTTGTTACATCTCCGTTACCGATAACAGGAATACTTACCGCTTCTTTTACTTGACGAATAACGTCCCAGTCCGCATGTCCTTCATACATTTGAACACGTGTTCTACCATGTACAGCAATTGCTGATGCGCCAGCTTTCTCAATCATCTTCGCATTTTCTACAGCATAAATATGTTCATCATCCCAACCGATACGCATCTTTACAGTAACTGGTTTGTTCACTGCTTCAACAACTGCTGACACCATTTCGTAAACTTTAGGTGGGTCAAGTAACCACTTCGCACCTGCTTCACATTTAATAATCTTCGAAACAGGACATCCCATATTAATATCGATAATATCTGCTGTTGTATTTTGATCAACATATTTAGCTGCTTCAACTAACGTTTCTTTCTCTCCACCAAATATTTGTAATGATAATGGTCTTTCATTCTCATCAATATAAAGCATTTTCATCGTCTTTTCGTTATTGAAAAGAATCGCCTTATCACTTACCATCTCAGCGCACACTAAACCTGCACCAAATTCTTTTACTGTTAATCTAAAAGCTGCATTACACACACCAGCCATCGGTGCGAGTACAACTTTATTATTTATTTCAATATCTCCAATTTTCCACATATGTTTACCCTCACTTATAAATTCTTACATCCGGGTCCAAAGTTACAATGTCACTTATCTTTTTATTTAATACTGGATGAATTGCCTGTGGGGCAATTTCATTCAGAGGAATTAACACAAAACTTCTCTCGTGCATAAATGGATGTGGAACTTTTAAACGCTCACTATCCACTACTAAATCACCAAACAGAACGATATCTAGATCAATCGTTCTCGGTCCCCAGTGAATCTTGCGAACACGATTGAGCTTCAATTCAATTGATTGAATCCCATCCAATAACTCAATCGGTGACAAATTGGTTTCCAATGCGACAACACCATTCAAAAAGTCATCTTGTTCAACACCACCGACTGGCGCTGTTTCATATAAACTTGAAATCTTCGTCACCTTTGTCTCCGGAAGTGTATTTAACAAGTTCAATGCATCGTTAATTTGTCGTTCTCTATCACCCATATTACTGCCAAAGCTTAAATATACTATCGTCATAACTACCTCGTTCTATGAATTTCTACACCTACACCATCATACACACCTGGTATTGGTGGATTCATTTTTGTAATTTTGACTTTTACGGCCATTATCTGATTATAGTGACTGAAGAGTATTTTTGCAATACGTTCCGCTACATGTTCTAATAATTTTGACTGAATAGACATTTCCGCCTTAATGTCTTCATAAACTAATCCATAGTTCACGGTATGTTCAAGCTCATCTGTTTCGCCTGCTTTTTTTAAATCTACATCAAGCTCAACATCAACGATAAATATTTGTCCTATCTGATTCTCCGCTTCAAACACACCATGATATGCATAAAACTGCATACCCGTTAAAAATATTTTATCCATTATAATCTCCTTTAAGTTGATCCATCACTTTAATAAATCGTGCATTCATTTGTACATTATGAACACGAACAGCATCAACTCCTGCATTAATTCCAATCGCTGTAGTAGCAAGCGTACCTTCGTCACGTTCAGTCGGCGTTGTTTCTCCACCTAGCAGCTCTTTCACCATACGTTTACGACTCGTGGCAAGCAGTACTTTATAATCCAGCGCAACTAGTTCATCTAAACGACGCATCACGTGGATTTCCTGTTCGCGAGACTTCGCAAATCCGATACCTGGATCAATCCATATTTTATCACGCCCAATGCCACTCTTTAGCGCTTTATTCGCCTGCGTACATAAATCGGTCACCATATGTTCCATAATGTCCCCAACAACTTCTTCTTTTGCATTATGCATTAAAATTATTTCAGCATTATATTTTTTTACGACTTCAAAAATATTCGGATCATATTTTCCGGCCCATTGATCATTGATGATATGCGCACCATTCTGAAGCGCTGCCTCTGCTACTTCACTTCTAAAAGTATCGACAGAAATAAGCACATCGACATCTTTAATCGCTTTTAATACCGGTACGACACGATTCAATTCTTCTTCTACAGAAATCTCGCTATAACCAGGACGCGTGGAGTAGCCTCCGATATCAATAATATTAGCACCTTGCGCTATCATTTCATGCACGCGTGTCACAGCATCATCAACAGCATTATATTGACCCCCATCAGAAAATGAATCGGGCGTTACATTCAGGATTCCCATCACTAAAGTCTGTTTCATCTATTTCCCCCCCCAGTATATTCATTTCATTATAACAAACTTATTGTAATAAAAATAAGACCGAGACTTGTTGTCTCAGTCTATAATGATATGAATTAGTCCTGAAGATTCGCAAATAACGGTGTTGATAAGTAACGTTCTCCGTTACTTGGTAAAATTGCTACGACATTCTTACCACTACCTAATTCAACCGCTTTATCTATTGCCGCTTTAATTGCTGCTCCAGAAGAAATACCAGCTAATATTCCTTCTTCACGTGCTACTAAACGACTTGTCTCCATCGCCTCTTCGTTTGTAACTTGTATAATACCTGTGTACATATCAGTATTTAATGTTTTTGGAACAAATCCTGCACCAATTCCCTGAATTTTATGCGGTCCTGGTTGTCCTCCACTTAATACTGGTGAATCAGTTGGTTCTACTGCAATAATTTCAACATCTGGATTATGTTCTTTTAATACAGCACCGGCTCCTGATAAAGTACCGCCAGTACCAACACCTGAAATAAATGCATCAATCGATAATCCTTCCATTGCCTTAACAATTTCAGGACCTGTTGTTAATCTGTGCACTTCAGGATTCGACATATTCTCGAATTGCTGCGGCATAAAGTAACCGTGCTCATCTTTTAGTTCGTTTGCTTTTGAGATCGCACCTTTCATACCTTCAGCACCCGGTGTTAATACTAACGTTGCACCGTATGCTTTCAGTAATGTACGACGTTCCTGACTCATCGTATCAGGCATCACTAAAGTAGCTTTGTAACCTTTTGCTGCAGCAACCATCGCTAAACCAATCCCTGTATTACCTGATGTCGGTTCAACAATGTTATCTCCTGGTTTAATGATCCCTTCTTTTTCAGCAGCTTCGATCATCGCTAATGCAATTCTATCTTTCACTGAACTACCTGGATTTTGATATTCTAATTTCACATATACATCTGCTGCACCTTCTGGCACAACATTGTTTAATTTCACTAATGGCGTATTCCCTATTAAATCAGTAACGCGTTCTACTCTTAATGACATCATATTTCCCTCCAAATTGTAATATTATTCTTACTTTTTTCATCGGAATAAGTATATCAAAATTAACATTTAAATAAAAATAATCCGTTTACGCGATGATGCTGCGTAACTCTTCAGGTGTAAAGTGATATTTCTCTCGACAGAAATGACACTCAACTTCAGCACCGCCATCTTCTTCTATCATAGATTCTACTTCTGCTTCACCTAAACCTTTAATTGCAGTTAAGAACTTTTCTTTACCACAGTTACATTTAAATTCAATTGGCATTGTATCGATAATACGAATATTATCTTCACCCAATATCTCTTCTAAAATTTGTTCAGGTGATAATCCTTTATCAATCAGATTAGAAATAGGTTCCATATTGTTAATGCGTTCTTCTAAAAATGAAATCGTTTCTTCACTGGCAAATGGCAATAACTGAATGATAAATCCACCGGCTGCCTGTGTTAATTCTTCAGGTGTACATAACACGCCTAAGCCAACTGCTGCAGGTACTTGTTCACTAGTTGCAAAATAGTATGCAAAATCTTCTGCGATTTCTCCGTTATGAATTTCCGTTGAACCAGTAAAATAATCTCGCATACCGATATCTTTAACAACATTAATGTATCCACTACGTCCTACTGCTTCACCAACATCCATTTTACCTGGTCTAATCGATTCCACCTGTACATGAGGATTTTGTACATAACCACGTACTTCACCTTTTGCATTTGCGTCAACAACAATCTGACCAAGGGGTCCGCCACCGTTAATTGTTATTGTTAATTTCTCTTCATTCTTAAGCATTGCCCCCATCATTGAACCTACTGTTAATGTACGTCCAAGCGCAGCTGTGCCTACACGCCACGTATCATGTTTTTCTCTTGCAGTTTCCACTAAATTTGTTGTTCTTACACTAAATGCACGCACTTCATCATTAAATGCTAATGCTCTTACTAAATAATCTTTTGTCATTGTTTTTCTCCTTTTAAAAAGAGGCGGAATCGAAGCAATGCTTCTTCTCCGCCCCTTATTTTAGAATTTATCTTTGTCTAATTTATCTACTTTTGGTTCTGGTTCATTTTTAGATTCATCAATCGGCGCATCAGGTTTTTTTAATTGTTCCTTCACTTCTTCATACGAAGAACCTGCGTCTTCTGAATCATTACCGTCAACATCTTTAACCGTCACTCTAGAATCATCAGTTTTATCTACTACAACTTCTTTTTCTTTCATGTGATATAGATGTGAATCATCATAGCTTACTTCTGGTAAAGTACCGTCAACGAATAAACTATTGATTTGGTTTGCTACCAATGTTTCTTCTGTTAATAAAGTCTTCGCAATTAAATCAAGTTTATCTTGATGTTTCAGAAGGATTTCTTTACATCTCGCGTAACTTTCTTTAATAATACGTTGAACTTCCAGATCGATTTCATACGCAATTTGATCTGAGTAGTTCGGTTCGTGACCCATGTCACGACCTAAGAATACTTCACCTTGTGTTTGACCAAATTGTAATGGTCCAAGTTTATCGCTCATACCATATTCAGTAACCATCTTACGTGCGATACCTGTTGCACGCTGGAAGTCATTATGTGCACCTGTAGAAACTTCACCAAATGTGATTTCTTCAGCAACACGACCGCCTAATAATCCGACAATCTTATCTAATAATTCAGGTTTAGTCATAAAGTAACGATCTTGTTTCGGTAACATCATCGCATATCCACCAGCTTGACCACGCGGTACGATTGTAACTTTATGAACCATTTCTGCTTCATCTAATACACAACCGATAATCGTATGTCCCGCTTCATGCCATGCTACGATATTTCTTTCTTTCTCAGAAATAACACGTGATTTCTTCGCCGGACCTGCAATAACACGGTCTGTTGCCTCATCAATATCACGCATATCAATCTTCGTCTTACCTTGACGTGCAGCAACAAGTGCTGCTTCGTTTAATAAGTTCTCTAAGTCTGCACCAGAAAAACCAGGTGTACGTTGACTTAAAGCTTTTAAATCTACTGTTTCATCAAGAGGTTTATTACGCGCATGTACTTTAAGTACTGCTTCACGGCCTTTAACATCTGGTGCCCCAACTTGAATTTGACGGTCAAAACGTCCAGGACGTAATAACGCTGGATCTAAAATGTCTGGTCTGTTTGTTGCAGCAATCATTATGATACCTTCGTTCTCACCGAAACCATCCATCTCAACTAATAATTGGTTCAGTGTTTGTTCACGCTCATCGTGACCACCACCAACACCAGCACCACGCTGACGTCCTACTGCATCAATCTCATCGATGAAAATGATACATGGTGCATTTTTCTTAGCATTTTCGAACAGGTCACGTACACGACTGGCACCGACACCGACGAACATTTCAACGAAGTCAGAACCACTGATAGAGAAGAATGGAACGCCTGCTTCTCCAGCAACAGCACGCGCGATTAACGTTTTACCTGTACCTGGAGGTCCAACTAAAAGCACGCCTTTTGGAATACGTGCGCCCATCTTCACAAATTTACGATTATCTTTTAAGAAATCTACAATTTCAATTAATTCTGCTTTCTCTTCATCTGCTCCAGCTACATCTTTAAAGCGTACTTTTTTCTTTTTATCATCATAAAGTTTTGCTTTAGATTTACCGAAATTCATAACACGGCCGCCACCGCCGCCGCCTTGTGATTGAGATAGGAAGAAAATAAAGACAAATGCTAATAATAATAATGGAATTAAAGTACTTAACATACCTAAAAATACATTTTCTTTATCAGCCGGCTTTATATCAAATTTCAAATCACCATCTTGCTCTTCAGCAATTTTAGTGATTTTATCTAAATCTTTTTGGTTATTATACATCAGTACCGAAGTAAATGTTTCATTTGGTTCAGCACCTTTTAATTTCCCTTTGACTAAATATACATCTTGTCCAGGCTGGATCGTCATTTCTTTAACATTACCTTTTTCCAGCTGAGACATTAATTTCGTGTATGTCATCTGTTTTGGCATCGAACCCGTGCCATTAATCATTGAAAACACACCGAATAAGACGATACCTATTAGTGTTACCATCAATATACTACGAAAGGCTTTTTGCATTCACGTTGTCCTCCTACCTATTTGTAAAGCTAACAAAGATTTTAACACAATAAATGTTGTTCAATCTACTAATTAAACTTACACAATTTTTACAAATTTTATTTTTCTTTTCAGTGCAATGCTTCACTATTTAGTATAAACTTCTTCTTTTAATAATCCAATGTATGGCAGATTACGATATTTCTCCTGATAATCTAACCCGTAACCTACAACAAAGTCATCCGGAATTTTCTCGCCTACATATTTCGCTTCAATATCTACTTTACGGCGCATAGGCTTATCTAATAATGTTACGATTTCAATTGAATTCGCTTTGCGATATTTTAATAGATCAACGATTGCATTAAGCGTCGTTCCAGTTTCTAAAATATCTTCGATAATAATGATATCGCGCCCTTCAACAGAAACATCTAAATCTTTTAATATTTTAACTTCTCCTGTTGATTCTGTGCCGCCATGATAAGATGAAACATCCATAAATTCCATCTCAACATGGGTATCAATATGTTTGATTAAGTCTGCCATAAATAGAATTGATCCTTTTAAAATTCCAACGCATAAAGGTAGTTTACCTTCATAATCAGCCGTAATTTCTTTTCCAAGGCGCTCACAAGCTGCTTCAATTTGTTCTTTCGTTAATACAATCGATTCAATATCGTTATGCATGATTTAGTTCTCCTTTGTAATTATTATTTTATTATTGAAAGGGTGATGGTTAGATTTATAATGGCCAATCGCTATTACTTCATCTTCAACACAAACGATTGGTATTTTGGGACGGTCGTAAACAGGTATTTTTAAATCTTTAAGAATACGCGCTACTTTTTGATGCATACCGTTGATTTCGATAACATCTCCATCTTTTCTTGTTCGAATTGTGATTGGACTAATTTCATCTTTAATCTCTATTTTATAATCATTGAAGTAATATTTCCCGGGTGAAACCACTTCTAAATTGTCATCAGTCTTTTCATTTTTATTTCGTACTATCAATTTATCATATGCAATTTGAATATGCCAATCTGGAGCGATTGCAAACGAAGCATGTGTTGCATCACTTTGAAGTACACGTATCACTTCATTTAAAAATCCAAAGCTTACAGCATATTGTGCAACATATTTCTGAATAAATTTAACGAGCACACGTTGAATGACTAATCGATTTTCTTCTGACAACTTATATCGTGATAATGCATTATTTTCAATATCCATTTTATAACGCTCAACATGTAAGTCGATTAAATCATCTACATCTTCCATATAATCAGCTAAATTCAATAATTGATGCTTATCTATTGAAGAATCATCTAATACTTTAAATACATCATTACGTATAAAGTTTCTTAAATATTTGCTGTCAGTGTTCGATGCATCTGTCATATACGGTACTTTAAATTCATGTGCATATTCTATTAATTCAGCTTTACTCACATTTATTAAAGGACGTATCAGTTGATAACCATCACGTGCTACCACCTGCTGAATATTTATCGGTTGATAGTTATAACGGTTCGTCATCAGTCTAAAGAATATGGTTTCGAGCTGATCATCTTTATGGTGCGCCGTTAATAAACAGTCAATATGCTTTATATTAATTTGTGTTTCGAAAAAATGATATCTAATATCTCGTGCCTCACGCTGGATACTTTTGTTCGGGTTAAATGAGTTTTTAGGGATCGTATAAGTAATTAGTTCGATATTATGTTGCTTACAATATGCTTGAATCATTTTTTCCTCTTCATCTGATACGTCACGTAACTGATGATTAACATGCAATGCATACAACTTCTTATGATGATTTAATATGTGCACCTTATCAAGCAATACCATGCTATCGACCCCACCCGAAACTGCAACCGCTACGGTGTCATATTCATTCCATAAACAATCCAAAATCTCACCACCTCAACAAAAGAAGAGCTCAGGGTCAGACCCTAGCTCTTGATTTAGATAAACAAACGTATTAACGCTTTGATCCTCTGCCACCACGACGTGACTCTGTTTGACGTTTAATTGAAGTTAGTCGATCTTCACTGTCTTTTAAGAAATTTGATAATTTTTTTTCAAAGTCTTCAGGCTTTTTCTCAACTTTTGGCGGTGCAGGTTTTCTTGGGCGTTCTTTCGCTTTTTTAATTGAAAGGCTAATCTTTCCATCATCACCAATTGTTAATACTTTAACTTCTACTTCATCGCCAACTTTTAAATGTTCAGCAATATTTTCTACGTAACTATCTGCAACTTCACTAATGTGAACTAATCCGCTTTTGCCTTCAGGTAACTCAACGAATGCACCGAAATTTTTAATGCCTGTAACTTTACCTTTTAATTTGTTTCCAACTTCAATTGCCATAAGTTTAATAAATCCTCCCGATTAATTCTTCATAATATATCATTATATGCTTGATTTTCTCTTTTTACAACTTGATTAATCAAATTATCTGTGAAGTCTGACTTATTCAGTTGCATCTTTCTTTTTATCTTTTTCAGGAATCTTAAAGATTACTTCTCCATCATTACTTAAGAAATATTCACTACGTGCAATCTTTTCAATATATTCTTTACTATTAAGCTGTTTTAGGCGTTCTTTCAATGCGATTTCTTTATCTTTAAGTTTTTCCAGCTCGACAGTTTGTTTCGCTTGTTCCTGTTTCAAAGCTCTATTGGTATTCATTTGCATAAAGAGGAGTAACGTCAAAAATAATAAGATAGCCAGAAGTATGCCTCCAAAGACTGTCATACGCTTTCTTACAATCATACTACTTTTACGATTCAATCGATTAATACGAGCCTGTTCCTTCGTGTATTCATTTTCAATTTTACGTACTTCTTTAGCCATACGTAACACTCCTATTCAAAAGGCTGTTCAATTTTTTCTTCTTTTTTTACTTCAAACATCCCTTTTGCATTATCTTTTGTTGCATGTTCTTTCAAGTCTGTGACTTCAACAGTAATGATGCGTTGTCCTAAACGTACTTCTAATTCATCTCCAACTGCTACAGTGCTTGAAGCTTTCGCAACATTACCATTGATTTTAATTCTACCTTGGTCACTCACTTCTTTTGCTAATGTACGACGTTTAATTAAACGTGATACTTTTAAATATTTATCGAGTCTCATCTATTCCACCTTCAATTTCTTTCAAAGCATCTTTTAAAGATACGTTTTGAATTTTATTCAAATCATATAACTTTAAGAATATATCTGCAAAAATTTTCTCTTTTTTCACAGTACGTTCTTGTTTTCCTTCTTTCCCTTTAGCATCTTTCCAGACATCATGTAATTCATCTATTGTTGATATTGATTCATCTCCAAAGACATGCGGGTGACGACGAATCATTTTATCCGTAATGCTCTTTACTACTTCTCTTGCATCGAACATGTAATCTTTTTTCGCAATCGCACTATGAAATACAACTTGTAATAATATATCGCCTAACTCTTCGATGATGTTATCAATATCATCATTATCAATCGCTTCAAACAATTCATATGTTTCTTCTAATAAATAACGCTTTAAACTTTGATGCGTTTGTTCTTTATCCCAAGGACAACCATTTTCACCTACAAGTGTATCCATCACTGCTGTGAAATATTCAAAGTCCCCTGATAATTGCTCATCATTTAATGGCGGTACAAAAAGTGACGTTAAATTTGATAATGCAAAGTCATGGTCCATTTCATGTAAAGGTCGCCATATTACATCTGCATCTTCTCCGCGTGCACCTGTAACGATCGCAACGTTATGTTCAGCAGGGTAAATTTCTAGCAACGAAACTTTGACATCACTTGCGATCAACTGATCATACACTTGCGTTACAATGAGAGCATTTCTAGGGTTAATTGATGATGCATCAAGCATCGTTCCGTCAAGCATCTGGAAGCCATTATTCGGATCAAACTGCACTGCCTGGAACAAATCATCGATAAAACTTTTCCCGCCTAAAATTTCAATATTTAACGTGTCATCTGCCAGCAATAACTCAGTTGTAGATTCTGCAACCATCGGATGACCAGGCACTGCATAGATAATATCTTCTGTTTCAGCCATAGCTTTCAGACGACTCACTATTTCTTTATAGACATTGCCGAAATCATCATTCTCTTCATATACTTCATCAAAGCTCATCCATTCAATCTCTTCTAAATCTTCAACAACTGGATGACGCAATGTTCTTACATAGACTTTATCTGCCTTATTTAAAAAGCGATATATTCCAAAAGGTAACTCATCTAGACCATAATTCCCTAGACCTACAATCGTTATTTTATTCATCCAATCACTCTCTCATTAATTTATTCATCACACTACCAAAAGGTAAATGCTGCCACTCTTCCTGCGTTATAATCTTCCACTTAATCATAGCATATAATACAATAATGCCCCCTGTAATTACCCCGATGAGTGCGACACAAAGCGCGCCGATTCGTGTATTAAAATCTATCACCATTTCAATCTGAATCAATACACTCATCACTAAAAGTGTTATACCCCACTTAACCAGAAATGATTGAAAAGCAATTTCGTACCTGCGTACAACTCCGATATGTAATACATAGGCATAGACGAATAATCCTGTAACTGATGCGAGTGCAGCACCTTTAATATCAAAGAAAGATATCAGTAATAGGTTGAGTATGATTTTTACTGCTAATCCTAAACCAATACCCCATAGTTGTATGCGATAGTCTTCAAAGATTTGAAGCATAGCAGTGTACATAATGATAAGTGATACGAAAATAATGGCTAACATATAAATTAATAGCGCTTCATAACCTGCCACTGACTTGAACAGGAACATGTTAAATGGTTGAATTAAATTCATTAACCCGATGGCAGCAGCACTACTAAATACGATCGTAATCTTAAGTGCACTATTCGCATAGCTATTCATCTGACTTAAATCACGTCTTTGTTTACATTCCGAAAGCAATGGAATCAGTACAAGCGAGAACGACGTCGTCACAATAAGACCCATTTGAATAAGCGACGCCCCACGATCATATATCCCTTTTAGCGCTCTAGCCTCTTCAAGTGGCATAAATGTTTTCAATTGATTGATGACTGTAAAGCTATCTACGAGTTGCCATAAAATCATAATTAAATAACTTAAACTATAAAAAACAATCAATGTTATAAAATTTCTATATGATCCTGTATTATTTCCTCGGTAATCAATTGTTTGACGTTTATTTTGCCACATTAAATAAATACATGCTCCGAGTAAACCGGCAAATGAACCAAAAATACTTAATGCACCACTTTGATAGACTGATAAGTCCATCCATACAAATAATCCAATCGACAATAGTATGATAGATACGCGTAGTACCTGATCAATCACCTGAGAATAAGCAATTTCTTTCATCGCATGATTCATTTGTAGTTTCCCGCGAATCATCGCAACTGCTGGAAATGGAAGCAATACTAAGCTAGAGACACGTAACATCGTACTTAACATTGGGTCGCCCATTAAATTTGCAATGATATCGCTACAAATTAATACAACCAACAACACCGATATACTCATCCAGGTAATATATTTATATAGTCTTCCTATAAATGACTTTTCATAATGAGATTGACTGATAACTGATGGAATTGCATTTAACGACAGTACGGAAACTATCGCAATGATTGGATATACTTGCTGATAAGCGTAGAGACCTGTATCACCTAAAATATTTTGGTAGGGTACGCGATATATCGCACTTAAAATTTTCACGATTAACATCGTTATTGTCAGTATAATCACGCTGTTAAATGCCGGGTTCTTATTCTCCATCAAACTCGATTCCTTCTTGTATTTGACGCGTGAGTTGTACTAATGCAGAAAGCCAGTTTGTATTTTTCTTCAGCGTAAATGTCATTTTATTGTCTTTATATTCTATCTTTAAGTCTCGACCGAAATCTTCTGTCGCTTTAAATAAACGTTCACCGTTAATTTTATTCGTCGTAGCTATACTTGACTCTAGTATAACTGTTTTACCGGTATCTTTCACATTCACAATACCAAATGCTATAGCATTTATCCTGATTTCAACGATCTTCATTAACTGGTCAACCGCTTCTGGATATTCACCGTATCGATCGGTCATTTCATCCTGAATATCCATTAATTCTGATTCTGTCGTTACGCTGCGTAGCTTTTTATAAAATTCAATCTTCGCTTGCTCTTCACGAATATAGTCAGCAGGAATATATGCATCAACCTCGACTTCTATTTCTAGTTGAGGCACTTCTTCGACTTGTTTAATACCACGCTTTTCATTAACCGCTTGCTGCAGCATTTCAGAATACAGATCATACCCTACAGAATCAATAAATCCATGTTGCTGACGTCCTAATAAATTCCCTGCACCACGAATATTTAAATCACGCATCGCAATTTTGAAACCAGAGCCAAGTTCAGTAAATTCTTTAATTGCCTGTAGACGCTGTTCAGCTACTTCAGTGAGCACTTTATTTGGTGCATGCAAGAAGTAGGCATAACTAATACGATTACTACGACCGACGCGACCACGTAACTGATAGAGTTGGCTTAAGCCAAATCGGTCTGCATCTTCAATAATTAAAGTATTGGCATTCGGTACATCGACACCCGTTTCGATAATTGTTGTTGTCACTAAAATGTCGTATTCACCATTAATAAACCCAAGCATCGTTTCTTCGAGTTCACGTTCTGATAATTGACCATGCGCAACAGCAATGCGCGCGTCCGGCATCATCATCTCTAACTGTTCAGCTTTCTGATAAATGCTCGCTACACGATTGTATAGATAAAATACTTGTCCATTACGTGCTAATTCACGTTCCATCGCTTCTTTAATAAAGTTATGTTGATATTCCAGTACATACGTCTGTACTGGAAATCTATTTTCCGGTGGTGTTTCAATGACCGATAAGTCACGTACACCCAGTAAACTCATATGCAGTGTTCTTGGAATTGGTGTTGCTGTAAGCGTTAATACATCGACATTTGTCTTCAACGCTTTAATTTTCTCTTTATGCGTAACACCAAATCGTTGCTCCTCATCGACGATAAGCAAGCCTAAATCTTTATACACAATATCTTTGCTGAGTAGTTTATGCGTACCAACTACAATATCAACAAATCCAGACTTTAATCCTTTTTTCGTTTCGTCAATTTCTTTCTTTGATCTGAAACGGCTCATCATCTGTATTTCCACCGGATAATCCTGCATACGCTCAATCAACGTCTCATAATGTTGTTGTGCGAGTATTGTCGTTGGTACTAAAAATGCAACTTGCTTACCATCAAGTACTGCTTTGAACGCTGCACGAACAGCGACTTCAGTTTTACCGTAACCAACATCTCCACAAAGCAGACGATCCATCGGTTTACGTTTTTCCATATCTTGTTTAATTTCAACGAGACTTTGTACCTGGTCTGCAGTTGGTTCATACGGAAAATCCATTTCAAACGTTTCCTGCGCCTCAGTATCAGGTCCGAACTGATATCCTTCAACGCGCTCTCGCTCCTGATATAACTTCAATAATTCTTCAGCGATATCTTCAACGCTTTGTTGAACGCGCGCTTTTGTCTTTTTCCATTCTGTGCCGCCGAGTTTGTTTAGCTTCGGCTCTTTATCTTCTGACCCGACAAACTTTTGAACATAATTCATTTGATCGACTGGCACAAACAGTTGATCAGTCCCTTTATATTGAATTTTAATATAGTCTTTATGCATCTTATTGACAAGTAAGGTCTCAACACCCATATAACGTCCTACGCCATGATGCACATGGACAATGTAGTCACCAACATTTAATTCCTGATAAGACTTAATTTTCTCGGCATTCGATAACTTCTTCGTACGTTTCGGTTTTTCTTTACGTAATTTAAATAGCTCGCGTTCAGTGACAACCACAAGTTTCATAAACGGTAACTCGAAACCTTCTGACAAATCACCTTCGACAATTGTATTAATACCCGGTTTACTTCCCTTAGTATCAAGCGTTACAGGTAATTTCATATCAGCTAGCATTGATTTAATCTTATCTTTTCTCGTTGCATTACTTGCCAGTACAACGATATTGAAGTCATTTTTTCTGAAACGGTCAAACTCTGAAAACATTAAATCATATTGTCCGTAAAATTGCTGCAATGGTTTACAAGAGAATTTATAGATATTTTGTAACTTCACTGGCATAGAAGCAGTAAACAATGTAAAGTATGCCACATTAAATTGATTCATCAGTGTTTCAAAGCTATCTTCTTTAATGAATGTCTGTCCGACAAATCCACGACCCGATTCAATTAAAGATTGGTGAAATTCACTTGTTTCTCGAATACTTGATTCTATCGCTTCATTTACACGATTAATTTCATCGACAATTACAATTGCTTCTTTATCAAAGTAATCAATAATCGTCGTCTCTTTATCATAAGCAAATTTTACAACGCGACGTAAAATATTATGATTAAGTATTTCTCCCATATTCATTTTGATGGTTTGATACGTATCACGTAAATCATCTCTCACATTTGTCGCAATCTTTTGGCGTGTTGCCTCAAATGCATCAGATAAATTAGATTCCAGTAATTCTATATCTTTACTCGTAAAAATAAATTCACTTGCTGTAGAAATTTCAACTGAATCGATATTATTTAATGAACGTTGACTATCCGCATCAAAATAACGAATAGCATCAACTTCAGTATCGAATAATTCAATGCGGACCGGCTCACCAATCATCGGGAAAATATCAATTAATCCACCACGTACTGAAAACTGACCAAGCGTCGTTACGCGCTCACTTTTCTGGTATCCCATATCTACTAAATCTTGTTGTAATTGAATGAGATCAATATCTTCTCCAATTTTTATTTCACGATGATAGCCTGTAAACAATTCCGGTCGACTTACAAGCTTTTGAAGCCCGTTAATCGGCACGAGAAATAACCCAGCTTGACCTTTCGCCAAGTGGGTAAGTGTACGGATACGCTCACGCATTAGATCCGGACTTTTTGTCGAGAACTCTTCAATCATAATATCTTGTACCGGAAATTTAAATAGTTCCTCTTCATCAATGAGTTGTGCTAAATCGTTTTCTAATTTTTCTGCCTGAAACAAGTTACTTGTCACGACAATCATTTGTTTTTTATGGCTTAAATAACTTTCCGCTAAAATTACGGCTTTTGCACTTGGATTTAAACCCGTCACCAATATATTTTGTTTACCGAGTGAATCATTATACTCATTAAATCGTTCATCACTTTTCAACAATTTATCTATTATCTGTCTCATACATCACCATTATATTGATTCATAACATTTTCGAAGCGCTCTCCACCGATAAATGTTTCAAGTGCTTCGATTGTATGATCAATCACTTTCTGCATCGTTATCATTTCGTCCTCACTAAATTTCTGTAACACATAATCCACAACAGGTTTACGTCCTTCAGGACGACCAATGCCTAAACGAATACGCTTAAATTCCTGTGTTCCTAAATGTTGTATAATTGAGCGCATGCCATTCTGTCCACCAGCAGAACCTTTTTGACGAATACGAATACGACCTTGAGGCATATCAAGATCGTCATATAGAACAACTAAATCCTCTACAGCTATTTTATAATAATCCATTAACGGACGAACCGCTTCACCTGATAAATTCATATACGTCATCGGTTCAATAATCAGCACTTTTTCACCATTAATATTTGCTACCGTATAGTTTCCTTTAAATTTCTGCTTATCTAAATCTATATTATGTTTCTTCAAAAATTCATCTACGACCATAAATCCTACATTATGTCGTGTATCTTCATATTTCTTACCTATATTACCTAATCCTACGATACATTTCATATTCAAATCCTCCGCTTAATCATTATCACTATTATAATATAAAAAAAGAGACATACAAAAGTATGTCTCTTGAATCCGAATAATTATTCAGCTTTTTCTTCTGATTTCTCTTCACCTTCAGCAGCTTCTTCTTCACCTTCAGCAACTTCAGTTCCTTCTGCTTCTTCACCTTCAACAGCTTCTTCGCCTTCTTCTTCAGGCTCTTCTTCAACTGTAGGTGGTACAACAGATACGATTGCTTCATCGTCTTCATTGTTGATAGTGTAAGCTTTATCTGCTTTTAAATCACCAACAGTGATTGTATCACCGATATTTAATTCAGTAACATCAACTTCAATGTTTTCAGGGATATCATCCGGTGTTGCAGTAACTGATAATTGGAATAATGGTTGCTGAACAACGCCGCCTTCTTTAGCGCCTTCAGCTTCACCAACTAAGTTTACTACTACATCAACTGTTAATTCAGCTTTCATATTGATTGCTAAAAAGTCGATATGTGTAATTTTGTTTTTAATTGGATTGATTTGGTAGTCAGATACCATTACTTTAACTGTGTTTGAACCTACTTCTAGTTCGATAACACCGTTACGTCCAACTTCACGGATTACTTTAATGAAATCAACTTCTTCAACTTTAACTGAAGTGTTTTTAGCACCATAACCGTATACTACAGCTGGAATCTTACCTTCGTTACGTACTTTGTTTAAACTTGAACGTGTTTGTTTACCTTGTCTAATCGTTGCTTTTAATTTACTCATATATTATTACTCCTTTTGTGCGCACTTCTTTGCGCTCCTACACCTTACCCATCAGTTGTGGTAACCTGCTTGCAAAGTGTTTATTTGTCTTAAATGTTCATCACATAATTAATTAATACCCCGTTAAACTTCTTCTAAACATTTTTATTCAAAAATTTTAAAAGAATAAAAAAAGACACAATGCTAGGCATAAACATTGTGTCTAAAGCACTATTAATCAAATAAAATACTTACAGATTCTTGTTCATATACTCGAACAATCGCTTGTGCTAATAATTCACCAACTGATAACTGTTTAATTTTCGCTGGTTTATTTTCTTCAGGTAATAAAATAGAGTTTGTAACAACTAATTCTTTAATTGCTGAGTTTTCAATTCTCTCATAAGCAGGGCCTGATAATACAGGATGTGTACAGCATGCATATACTTCTTTTGCACCTTTGTCGATTAACGCTTGAGCAGCTAATGTGATTGTACCTGCTGTATCGATGATGTCATCAATGATGATTGCAGTTTTCCCGTCAATGTCTCCAACGATATTCATTACTTCAGATACATTTGGTTTCGGACGACGTTTATCGATAATCGCGATCGGTGCTTTTAAACGGTCTGCCATCTTACGCGCACGTGTCACTCCGCCATGGTCAGGTGAAACGATAACCAATGAATCTTTATCGATTTCTTCTTTCGCTTCAAAATAATCAGAAAGGATAGGTACACCCATTAAGTGGTCAATCGGTAAATCAAAGAAACCTTGAATTTGAGGCGCATGTAAGTCTAAAGCAATAACGCGGTCTGCTCCTGCTTTTTCGATCATATCTGCGACTAATTTCGCAGTGATTGGCTCACGGCTACGTGCTTTACGGTCTTGACGTGCATAACCATAATAAGGCATTACAACGTTAATTGTAACTGCTGAAGCACGTTTTAATGCATCAATCATGATTAATAATTCCATTAAATGCTCATTTACTGGATTTGATGTTGGTTGAACGATAAATACGTCACATCCACGAATACTTTCTTCGATGTTAATTTGAACTTCTCCATCACTGAAACGTTTAACACTTGATTTCCCTAAAGGAATCCCAACCTCTTTAGCAATTTCTTCAGCTAAAGGCTGGTTAGCGTTTAAAGAAAAAATCTTTAAAGTTGTATTTCTGTATTCATTATTCATCATCATTTTGTAATGCCCCCATTTTAGATATCGTATTATTTATCGCTTTCTGTATATGAAATAACTTTACTATGACCTTAATATTATACATTACTATGCTTTATCGTAGTAGCCTTCTTTTGTAGTTTGTCTTGCACGTCCTAATGCCAGACTTTTATTTGGTACATCATCTGTAATGGTAGAGCCTGCAGCCACAAAAGATTCATCTCCAATATGAACTGGCGCTACAAGATTTGAATTACATCCGATAAATGAATCTTTACCAACAACAGTTTTAAACTTGTTTTTGCCATCATAATTTACAGTAATCGCACCACAACCAACGTTAGTACGTGCACCGATTTCAGCATCACCTATATAGCTTAAATGTGAAACTTTCGCTTCATCTTCTAATTTAGATTTTTTAATTTCTACGAAGTTACCAATCTTAACTTCTTTACCGACATCACTACCTGGACGAAGTTGTGCAAATGGTCCAATTGCTGTTCTTTCATCAACAAATGATTCTGAAATATATGATTGTTTTACAATAACATTATCTTTTATTTCACTATTCTCAATCGTAGTGTGTGCAGTAATTACTACGCCTTCACCAATTTTAGTGTTCCCTTTTAACATAACACCGGGCTCAATAACAGTATCTGCTCCGATTTCAACATCTTTATCAATATACGTTGTCAGCGGATCAATAATTGTCACACCATTCATCATGTGCATTTTATTAATACGTAAACGCATCGTTTGTTCAGCAATCGATAAATTATAGCGATCATTTATACCTAACGTTTCACTGAAGTCTTCAGTAACAAACGCTTCTACAAGTTCACCTTGTGCGCGTAATAATTTAATCACATCAGGTAAATAATACTCACCTTGTGCATTATCATTATCAACTTGCTTTAATAATTCGAATAATAATTTATTATCAAAACAGAAAGTACCCGAACTAATTTCATTGACTAATTTTTCTTCAATGTTAGCATCCTTTTCTTCAACAATACGTTCTACACTACCGTGTTCGTCACGAATAATACGTCCATATCCGAACGGTGTATTCGTTTTAGCGGAAAGAATCGTTGCTTTTGCACCAGTTGTTTCGTGATGTGCTACAAAGCCTTGAATTGTTTCTTCTGAAATTAAAGGTGTGTCTCCGCAAATTACAATTGTCGTACCTTCTTTATCTGCTAAATGCTCAGCAGCCATTTGAACGGCATGTGCAGTTCCTAACTGTTCTGTCTGCATACTAAATTGAGATTGATCTGCCAAAGCTCGCTTTACATCTTCAGCGCCATATCCAACGATTGTAACGATATCTGTTACACCTGCAGCTTTAATATTATCTATTACATGCTGCACCATTGGTTTACCACAGACAGGATGTAATACTTTATGTAGTTTTGACTTCATTCGTGTCCCTTTTCCTGCAGCTAAAATAACAGCTTGTTTTGTCATATATATTATCCCCCAGTAAAACATTTTTTTATAAGCTATGCGATGTGTAATCTGCTCAGTTATTTTTATTTTAACATACATTATGTATATTTCGATAAACAAAAAAGCGCGCCTGATAATTTGTTATCAGACACGCTTATTCACTATTTCATTTCAATTATTTTAAATCTTCTTCAACTGTCGTTTGTGAATCAGATTCTACTAAATTAGGTGCTGCTTCACTTGTAGCATCTTCAGCAGTATCCACATCGTCGTTATGATTATTCTTTCCTAATTCACTTGGATCAATCGCTTCAGTTTCGTCATATACTTTCATGACTGCAGCCTGAATTTCTTGACGCATTTCGCTATTAATTGGATGGGCGATGTCACGGAATTCGCCATCTGCAGTACGTTTACTCGGCATTGCTACGAATAATCCGTTGTTCCCTTCAATAACGCGTAAATCATGAATAACAAATGCCTCATCCAGCGTAATTGATACCAATGCTTTCATTCTACTGTCCGTAGCTAATTTTCTCATTCTAACATCTGTGACTTTCATCTTAGATAGCCTCCTAATAAAATGTAAGTTAAAAATCTACTTAACTTTTAGAGCTACCGCTTCAATCTCAACTTTCACATCTTTAGGAAGACGACTCACTTCAACACAACTTCTTGCAGGAAGGTGCGCATTGAAATATTCGCCATATACTTCATTGATGATTGGGAAGTCATTCATATCACTAATAAAAATCATTGTTTTTACTACTGAATTTAAATTCGATCCACTTTCTTCTAATACAGCTGATAAGTTTTCTAATACTTGCTTCGTTTGCTCTGCAACGTCATCACCTATTACTTCACCATCTATAGTCAGTGGAATTTGTCCACTTGTATAAACCATATTGTTAACTACAACAGCGTGGCTGTATGGTCCAATTGCTGCCGGTGCATTTTTTGCGAAAATAGATTTCATGATGATATCTCCTTTTTATTTCGAAAATTTTTCTAAGCAATTACCTTTTTCAACTGTAAAAGATTGATTATATTCATCTACGTCGGATAATTTCACTAAAGAGGTATAGTCTTGAATCAAGCGATTTTTAACTTCTTTTGATTCTACTAAGACTGTTACCCCTTTAACAGTGGCTTTAAACTCATTCATTAAATTCATAACACCTGTAATTGATCCGCCCGCACGCATAAAATCATCTACAATTAAAACTTTTGAACCTTCAGGTAATGTCCTTTTTGATAATACCATTGTTTCAATTTTTCGTGAAGAACCTGAAACATAATTTATCGAAACCGTTGATCCTTCTGTGACCTTATTGTCTTTACGAATTACGACAACAGGCAGATTAAGTATACTTGCAACTGCATTTGCTAATGAAATACCTTTCGTTGCAATCGTTACGACAGCATCTAACTCTTCATCCATATACATCGTTGCAATGAGCTTTCCAACTTGATTTAATAAACTCGGTGTCCCTACAACATCGGACATAAAAAGATAGCCACCTGGCAGCAATCGTTCTTTCTCCTGCAGCATTTCACACAACTGAGAAATCAATTGATCGGCTTCTTTATAAAACATCTTATGCTTAAACGTTACACCACCACTTGCTCCTGCAGTCGTAGTGATTGTTCCGATTTCTTCTTTGATAAAAGTATCTTTGATGATTTGTACATCTTCACTGATTGAAGACTTTGCCTGACCGAATTTATCTACAAAATACGTCAACGGTACAAGCTCATTAGGATGACTCAACAAGTAACTTGTCATATAAACGATTCTTTCACTTCTTTTAAACTTCATTAAAATCCCTCTTTACGCATATTATACGTTAAATATACCATAAATGTTCGGGAATTTATATTCATCCTAACATGCGCACCATATATACTTCTTTACAACAACCTTTAAGCGCATTGACTACACTCTTTGCCTGACGTTCTTTCGCTGCTAATCCGTAAACTGTTGGACCGCTGCCACTCATCATCGCTATATCTGCGCCAGCTTTCATCATCGTATCTTTTAATGTCTGGATAATCGGATGCATTTCAATAGTGACGGATTCTAAACGATTTCCTAAATGGCGAATCATTTCGCTATAATCACCATTCTCAATTGCTTCAGCACAAGCCTTACTATCAATCTTTGCGTGAGGTTTTGTTAAATCAAGCGCAGTATACACCTCTTGTGTAGAAACGCTAATATCAGGTTTTGCTAAGATGACCCAGCAAGCAGGTGGTTTAGGTAAATGTTGCAACTGCTCACCACGGCCTGTGCAAAGACTCGTCTTGCCATGCACACAGAATGAAATATCTGAACCGATTTCAGCTGCATGTTCTGCCAATGTATCAAGAGACAATCCTAATTCAAACAATCTATTCATACCACGAAATGTCGCTGCTGCATCGCTTGAGCCACCCGCAAGACCGGCTGCTATCGGGATCGTCTTATCCAATGTGATTGTCACCCCGCAATCCAGATTATAGCGCTCCATCATAATCTTTGCTGCTTTATATGCTAAGTTACGGTTATCATTCGGTACATATAAGTGCTCAACTTTTAATACGATTTGCTTGTCTTTACGTTTCTCTAAAGTCAAACGATCATATAAATCTACTGTTGTCATAATCATCTCTACTTCATGATATCCATCTTCTCGTTTATATAAAGTGTCTAATGTCAAATTGATTTTTGCTGATGCATTTTCATAAATCATAATAATTCCTCACTCATAGTTTTTAATATTATATTATTTTATCACAACTCACGTTATACCATTTCATGAAATGCAAAATAAAAAAATTAAAACCTATTCCATATGGAATAGGTTTTAATTTTTATTGAACAAGAAATTCTTCTTGCTGATCATTTACAAATGTTACTTGTACGTTTTCTGTCAATACGTCGGTATATGTATATGACACACGCTCAAAATTATGTTTATCTTGGTCTAATTCAACCACGAAAACTGATGGATAAGTTTCTTTAAGCACACCGCGGCGCTCAATTAACTTTTTACGTCCTCCATTAGCTCTTAGTACAATCTGATTTCCTAACTGACAATCAAGAATTTTTTTGATGTCTACTAATGTTTTTGGCATAGAAACCCACCTCACTATGCCTTAAATTATAACACTTTGCATGTAAATAGTCAATAAAATTTTTAATTTTATCAATTTAAATTACGCTTGTCAATATTTTATATCACTATTTGTGGGTAATTTTTTATATTATTTGCAAGTCGTGCAAATTCTTCGAGCGACAAACTTTCTCCTCTACGACTCGGAGCAATGTTACTCTCTTCTAGCCATGCGATAATTTCATCTTTATATTCCTTACTATTTGGAAACAGACTCATATAGTTGTTTAATATCGTCTTTCTGCGTTGTACAAAAGCTCCGCGCGTTAACTTAAAATATATCTTTTCATCATCAACTTTTACACGTGGTTCAGGTAAAGTTGTTAGTTTCACCACTAAAGAATCCACGTTCGGCGGCGGCATAAATACACCTTTAGGAACAATCATGACACGTTTCACATCTGTATAATATTGAATCGCAATAGATAAAGAACCATATGCCTTTGTTGACGGTCCTGCTGTTAAACGCTCTCCCACTTCTTTTTGCATCATCACAACGTAACTGTTAATCGGTAAATGCTGTTCTAATAACCCCATCAAAATAGGCGTCGTAATATAATATGGTAAGTTAGCTACAACAAAAATCTCATCACAGTCTGATAAATGCTTATCAATCGCTTCCTTAACATTCGCTTTTAGTATGTCTTCATTTACTACAGTTACATTTTCATAAGGACTTAACGTATCCGCTAAGATCGGAATCAGACGTTGATCGATTTCAAACGCAAGTACATGCTTCGCTTTACGTGCTAATTGTTCCGTTAAAGACCCCATACCCGGACCAATCTCAATAACACCACACGTCTCATCTATACCTGCGGCATCAATAATATTACGAATCACGTTAGGATCAACTAAAAAGTTCTGTCCTAAACTCTTCTTAAATTTAAAGCCATATTTATTTAACAATTCCCTCGTACGCGTTGGTGTTGCAATATCATTCATTTCCATTAGGACTCTCCTTATATTCTAAATTCAAAGCATCTAACACATCCGCTTCAGTAATGCCAAATGCATTTAATCTATGAAATAATTGCTTACCATTACAATAGCCGATTCTTAAATGTCTGCACAAATCTTTACGCTTCGTCGCTGCATGTGGTCCCATAATCAATCCTAAATCCACGAGTAATGCTTTCGACACCGTTTCTGAATCATGTTCAAACGGTGATGAAACGCTTAATAATGCATCACGAATTGCTTCAACCGGTGCATGCTCAATACCAACTTTACCACGCTTATTACACGCAATATCCGCATCGATAAACGCATGTTTCACCGTTGGCACACGCTGTTCGATTGTCTTTCTAATTTTATTTCCTGGGTAATCCGGATCTGTTAAGACGATGACACCACGCACCTCAGCAGCGTGTTGTATCGCTTCAATCGTTTCATTATTGATGGCAGAACCATTTGTTTCAATCGTATCGCACTCGACTGCCATCTTTACACGTGTTGTATCATCCTTACCCTCTACGACAATAATTTCATTTATTTTCATATCAATCTTTCCTTTTTACTTATCTATATACAATATTACAATTATACTTGATATTTTAAAAATGGATAGAATTATTTATAGTAAAAAAATAAGCAGAGACAAATGTCCCTACTTATTTTCCCAATCCACCAAACAGCTGCTCTGCATTTTTCGTGGTTTGTTCCGCAACTTCTTCATAACTAATACCACGCAAGTTCGCAATTTCTTCTGCTACAAGTTTCACATGCATCGGTTCGTTTCGTTTCCCACGATACGGATGTGGTGTTAAATATGGCGCGTCTGTCTCCACGATTAACTTATCTAATGGCACATGCTGTGCTACTGCCTTTGGTTGCTTTGCATTTTTAAACGTTACTGGTCCACCTAAGGAGATGATAAAGTTTAATTTCAACACTTCATCACATGTTTCAGGGCTACCACTGAAGCTGTGCATCACGCCTCCAACTTCATGCGCATTTTCTGACTTTAAGATTTCAATTACGTCTGCGGTTGCTTCTCGGTTGTGAATTACAATCGGTAAATTTACTTCTTTTGCAAGTTGAATTTGACGTTTAAATACTTCCTTTTGAATATCTTTCGGTGATTTATCCCAATGATAATCTAATCCCATCTCACCAATCGCTACGATTTTAGGATGCTTTGACAGTTCTTTAATCCAATCGTAATACTCATCCGTAAAATCAATCGCATCCACTGGATGCAGCCGATTACACCATATACAAATTCGTATTGATCAATGAGCTTCATCGTGCGTTTAATTGTTACTTCATCAAATCCAACGACGATCATGCGGTCTATTCCGTTTTCTCGCGCTCTATCTATAACTTCCTGTAAATCTTCTTCGTACTGATCTGCGTTTAAATGAACGTGTGTATCTATTAACACAGTATCACTCCTCGTGTTTTTATTTTACGATTGAGCCGTTCTCAATTGCATTTGGTACGCTGACTAATGTTAATGCACCATCTTTTTCTGCTGACAAAATCATTCCTTCTGATTTCTCTCCACGTAATTCAACTGGTTTTAAGTTTGTCACAACAATAACTTTCTTACCAATAATGTCTTCTGGTTTATAGAATTCAGCGATACCAGAAACGATTTGGCGTTGTTCGTTACCTAAATCTACCTGGATTTTTAATAATTTTTTCGCTTTTTTCACGTAATCCGCGTCAATGATTGTTGCAGTTTTTAATTCTACTTCATTAAATGTATCGATTGTAATTTCCGGCTTAGCAGGTACTTCTTCTTTTTCCCCTTCTGCTTGTGCTGGCGGTT
The DNA here is from genome assembly GCF_002742385.2 of Macrococcoides goetzii. Lineage (GTDB taxonomy): Bacteria > Bacillota > Bacilli > Staphylococcales > Staphylococcaceae > Macrococcoides > Macrococcoides goetzii. The sequence goes on along the minus strand of NZ_MJBI02000012.1, from coordinate 8,823 downwards.
GCATCGTACTCTTAATAAATTCTACTTCAGCTGCTGTATCTAAACGCGGGAAGATTGGTGTTGCTTTCTCAATCACTTTTAAGTCTTTAATCTTACCGTATGCATCAAGACTCGCAAATTCAAATAATGTTGGATCCTGAATATTTAACTGATTAAAGATTTTTGTCGGTGCTTCTGTTAAGAATGGGCGTAACAATACGCTCGCAAAACGAATATTCTCAACTAAGTGATACATTACGCTTTCTAATAATTCTTTTTTTGCTTCATCTTTGATTAAAATCCACGGTGTTGTTTCATCGATATATTTATTTGTTCTTGAAATCAGCTTCCATACTTCTTGTAACGCTACTGAATATTGTAAGTTCTCCATAGCAGCATCGTATTTCGCTTTCGTTTCAAGTGCTAACGCTTCAATTTCAGCATCTACTTCATGCATTTGACCTTTGTAGCCAGAAAGATTGCCATCAAAATATTTATTGATCATCGCAATCGTACGGTTCACTAAGTTGCCTAAGTCATTTGCAAGGTCAAAGTTAGTGCGATCAACGAAAGCTTCAGGCGTGAACACACCATCTGAACCAAATGGTAACTCACGCATTAAGTAGTAACGCACTGCATCTAAACCGTAACGATCAATTAGGATATGCGGATCTACCACATTCCCTTTTGACTTACTCATCTTACCGTCTTTCATTAATATCCACCCGTGAGCAAATACTTTCTTCGGTAATGGTAAATCTAAAGCCATGAGTAAAACTGGCCATATAATTGTATGGAAACGAACAATTTCTTTCGCCATAATATGGACATCAGCTGGCCAGTATTTCTTAAATTCTGTATCATCTTCTGAAAGGTAACCTAAAGCAGAGATATAGTTTGTTAATGCATCAATCCAAACATATACAACATGTTTCGGATTAGACGGAACTTTTATCCCCCAGTCAAAAGATGTACGAGAAACAGCTAAATCTTCTAATCCTGGTTTAATAAAGTTGTTTAACATTTCATTTTTACGAGAAACAGGTTGAATGAAATCAGGGTGATCTTCATAATATTGCACTAAGCGATCCGCATATTTACTCAATCTAAAGAAATAACTTTCTTCTTTCACAAGTTGAACTGGGTGTCCTGAATCCGGACTTTTCCCTCCAACGATTTTATCGCCTTCCATAATAGGATCAACAAGTTGCGTTTCAGTGTAGAATGTTTCATCAGGAACTGAATACCATCCTTCATATTCACCTAAATAAATATCATCTTGTTCTAATAATTTTTCGAATACTTTTTCGACAACAAGTTTATGGCGCGTTTCAGTTGTTCTAATAAAATCATCGTTTGAAATATCAAGCTTCTTCCATAATGCCTGAATGTCTTTAATGATTTCATCTAAATATTCTATTTCTGATTTACCGGCAGCAAGTGCTTTCTCCTGAATCTTTTGGCCATGTTCATCTGTACCTGTTAAATACTTAACATCGTAACCTTGCATTCTTTTGTAACGCGCGATAGCGTCACCTGCTACTGTTGAATATGCATGTCCAATATGTAATTTACCGCTTGGATAATATATAGGCGTTGTTATATAAAAAGTATCGTTCGTCATGTTCGTCCTCCTAGTGCTATTTATCCTTTAAATATACAGAAGTTTTCGTTATTTTTCAATATGACTAATCTTTACAATTCGACAAGTAAAATTATTAATATATTGTAAAATCAAGTAAAGTTCTCAAATTCTGAATATTACATAACATTACTAAACCATTACAAATAAAGATTTTGATGATATATCGTTGACAATGTAAAAATACGGTAGTACACTCTTATTAAGACAAATGTCGAAAACACTTATTAATTTTGTCGAATTTACTAAAATTACTACAAAAACAATTTTTGGAGGAAATATATTATGAAATCTACTGGTATCGTAAGAAAAGTTGACGAATTAGGACGTGTAGTTATTCCAATCGAATTACGTCGTATTTTAGACATCGCTGAAAAAGACGCTTTAGAAATCTATACTGATGCAGATAAAATTATCTTAAAAAAATATAAACCAAGCATGACTTGTGCTGTAACTGGTGATGTTTCTGAAGATAACTATTTATTAGCAGGTGGTAAATTAGTATTATCTAAAGAAGGCGTTGAACAAATCTTAAAAGAGATCGAAGCTAAAGATAAATAAGATATAAAAATAAAAAGGTTCGAGTCCAAATGGATTCGAACCTTTTTATTTTGTATCGACATGATACATTTGGTACACTTCGTTCTTCTTCATTTCTCTATCTAAAGCAACTTGTTTAATCGCCTCTTTATTTCGTAATCCTTCTTTAACATAGTGATTGACGTGATCTTCAACCGTCATTTCTGACCACCAGTTCACATTATTTTCGCCTGTGCTGCCTTCAATTATAAGAACAAACTCACCTTTAAGATTAATATCTTTGTCCAGTCGTTCTAATAGATACAACACTGAATCCGTTTCAACTTGCTCAAATTTCTTAGTCAGTTCACGTGCAATGGATATTTTACGTGTACTGTCTATTTTTGCAATCACTTCTAATGTATGTTTCACGCGAAACGGTGATTCGTAGATTATGGTGGTGTGAGGTAAAGCCATAAGCGCTACGAGTCGCTCTTTCTTTTCACTATCTTTGCGTGGTAAAAAACCATCAAATAAAAATGAATAAGAGCTAATACCACTTGTCATTAAAGCAGTAAGTGCGGCATTAGCACCTGGCACTGTTTCAACTTTAATACCTTTCTCACGTGCCACCACAACCAGTTCATATCCCGGATCACTTATAAGAGGAAGTCCTGCATCAGAAACCAATGCGATATGATTCCCTTCTAACAATAAATCGATAATATAATCTGTCACCTGATCTTTATTATGTTCATGGTAGCTTTTTAATGGTGTATCAATGTCATAATGCATAACGAGTTTTTTAGTCACTCTTGTGTCTTCACATAATATGATATCCGCTTCTTTTAACATTCTTACCGCTCTAAATGTAATATCTTCTAAATTGCCGATTGGTGTACCTACTAAATATAAGATACCGCTCATAAGGTACCTCCCTGTATTAATTTAATCTTTTGTGAACGTGTTAATTGTTTAATCGCATACTCTCTTTGCATCGCTGCACTTTTCGTTTCAAAACTTTCTTCATATACGCGTTTCACCGGTAATCTTACTCTTGTATACTTTGCACCTTTGCCTTCGTTATGGGTATGGAGCCTTTTCTCCAGATCATTTGTATAGCCTGTATACAGTGTACCATCACTACATTCTAATATATAAATATAATGATTATCCATAATATACCTCATTCATCGATTTAGAATAAGTCCCATCCGTATTATAGATATAAAATGGCGCCATAACCTTCACATCTGGTTTACCACCTTTTATACCAACGACAACAACTGTAATCGCAGTAGGTTTATTAGGAGATGAATAGATAGGATAGATAACTTTAGGTTCAATACCAACTGTTCTCATATCAGAAAGCACATCAATCAATCGATCAGCACGTTGAACAACAACCATTTTTCCTCCTTGCTTCAATAAATGATTTGCAGACTGGACGCAATCTAAAAACGTACAAAGCACTTCAGTTCTTGCGATGCGATGAGCTTCCTTCAAATGCTGATACTCCTGATTCGCTCTAAAGTAAGGAGGATTACATGTTACAACATCAAATTGACTGGGTATAAAATTTTGTTTTACGCACTTTATGTCCATCTCGTGCATACAAATCTGTTCTTCCAGTTTGTTATATTGAACAGATCGCCTTGCCATATCCACAAGTTGTGACTGAATTTCGATTGCTTCTATCGGCATGTTTGTACGATGAGATAATAATAAAGGAATAATGCCATTCCCTGAACAAATATCTATCACTTTGTCCTTTTTCTTTAAAGGCGTAAGGTGTGCAAGTAGCAATGCATCTGTTGAAAAAGAAAACACATCATCATTTTGAATGATGGATAAATTTTCTTTAATTAATTGATCAAATCTTTCATTTTCTAACAACATCATAATTCCTCCAATAAAAAAAGGCTTACGCCTCTTTTTATTCTTTATCAGATAGTAAGCTTAAACAAAAAATACAGTCTCCACCACCACGGTGTTTGCCAAATAAATCTGTCGGACAAATATGAAAGCCTTCTGCGTAAAGCATCGCTAAATTATCTTTACTTTGAAGAACTTTACTATTCTTTTTAGGTTCCTCTTCTTCTTTAGGTATCTGAATGAAACGTTGCAAATTATCATTTTCTAACTTTAAAGCAACATTTTCTTCGACTAAAGCAACCGTCAGTTCTTTTAATGTTTCATAACTATCATTTATATTATTAATTTGTTTCTCCAGCTTAGTTAAAGCATTGAATAATTCATCGCGGTTCATGATAAACCTCCTAAACTTGTACCTCGTCGATATGATAAACGATTGGTGTTTCCATACTCTTTAATTTTACTTGCATCGTCACATCTAATATATTTAAACCGATAACACGACCAGGTCCTTCAGGTGTTTGAATTTCTTCCCCAATATCAGGTAATCTTCTTCTTGTTTCTTCGTAATAATCATTTTCGTATTTCAAACAACACATTAAACGACCACATGCACCTGAAATTTTAGTAGGATTTAATGATAAATTCTGATCTTTTGCCATTTTTATCGATACGGGTTCAAAATCACCTAAATAAGTTGCACAGCATAAACTACGACCGCAAGGACCAATGCCACCTAGAATCTTCGCTTCATCTCTTACACCGATTTGACGTAATTCAATGCGTGTTTTTAGATCATAGGCTAAACTTTTAACTAATTCACGAAAATCCACACGCTCATTAGCAGTAAAGTTAAAAATAATCTTTGCTTTATCTAATGTATAGGTTGCATTTACTAAGCGCATATCGAGTTCATGATTTTTAACGTGTTGTTTACATAGCTCTAATGCATGATCAGCGTCTAACATATTCTGTTCATACTTTAAAATATCATTTTCCGTTGCTTTACGACTAATCATTGGTACTGGCATCACTACGTCTTCAATCGGTACTTCTTTATTTGGAATAATAACACGGGCAAGTTCAACACCACGTTTTTTATTATCAATTACTACTAATTCATTGACTGAAAATTGTTCATCACCAGGTTGGTAATATTCTGTTTTACCTGATTTCTGAAATTTCACGCCTATTATTTCTATCATTATTTCACCTCATTGAGCATTTGAATCGCTAAAGCTTCATACACTAATGTTATATTAACATATTGTAACAATTGCTGTTTCGCTGTAAGTGTATGATCTATCATTGCTAAACATTTATCAATCGTCAGTAGATTTGCCTGCTGTTGAATATGTTCTTCCATTTCAGGATAACTTACTACATTATCTCCAATGAGTACATACATCAAATCCTGTAGATACAGTTGAATCATGTCTATTCCCATCAATTGTTTCTCTCGCGAATCGAGTGTATCCAAAATGTTGACAATTTGAATTAATCCCATTGTATCACTGTTTAGTAAAGTTTGGCACCACTTAATTATTACACCCTTTAAATCATTAAATTGATGTGTCTCATACCATTCCACTGCTTCTTCTTTACTTAAGTTAAGACCATTCATCGTCGCCAGAACAGATTTTGGAATATCCAGATCACTATGCTTGGTTAAATCATCTTCACTAGCTTGTATAAAGATATGCTGACATCTTGAATGGATGGTCGGTAAGATGGATTTTGGTGCAGTTGTTACTAATATTGCTACAGTATTTACTGGTGGTTCCTCTAAAAATTTTAATATACTATTTTCACCTTGTACCGTTACTTTATCAAAATCCATAATAATATAGACTTTATGTGTGCCTTCAATCGGTTTTTGATTCATACGATGTAACAAATCTTCTATTAACTCTTTTTTTATCGTGGCTTCACTTGTTTCTAGAAGGATGAAATCCGCGTGATTTAAATTCTGAACGCGACTTTGACATATATCATTATCACTACAAAGTATTTTTGCCGCGAAATGCATTGCTTCATCTTTTAACTGGCCTCTATTTTGCCCATCAAACAAATAAGCATGACTTAATTTATTATTATCGATAAGATGCTGCAGCTGCTTAAGCATTCAATCTACTCCTTTATATAATCAAAAAGCTGCACATGGCAGCTTATATTAGAACTGATGAAATTGTTCAATCGGCATTACAAAGACTGTTGCGCCACCAACTTCGACTTCAACTGGATATGGAATATAAGCATCCGCATTGCCACCCATTGGCGTCACAGGTGTCACAACTTGTTCTCGGTTACCGCAAGTACCATTGATTAAAGTTAATAGCTCATTTACACGTTCATCTTCCACACCACATAGAAATGTCGTATTACCAGCTCTTAAAAATCCGCCAGTAGAAGCGAGCTTTGTTGTTCTAAAATTATTTTTAGTAAGTACATCAGATAGACTTTGACTGTCCTGATCTTGTACAATTGCAATTATCATTTTCATATGAAACACCTCTTATCATCAATTATATCACAAACTAGTTAATGCTCTTATTAATTGCTTCTAAACAATCATTAACTACTTCTAAAAGAGGTTTAGAAGCATCAATCAATTTAATTCTCTCTGGATGTAAATGAAGTAATTCATCATATCCCTTAACTACACGTTGGTGAAAATCAATCTGTTCTTTGTCTAATCGGTTTGTTTCACGTGAATTATCTTTAATACGTAATAAACCAATTTCAGGTTCAACACGTAAATATAACGTTAAATCCGGATATTTACCTTCAATTGCAAATTCATTGATAGCACGAATTTCGTCAATCCCGATACCACGCGCATAACCTTGGTAGGCTAATGAACTATCAATAAAACGATCACATAATACAATCTTACCCATTTGAAGTGCTGGTAATACTTTTTCTACAAGATGTTGTCTACGGCTTGCAGCAAATAATAACGCCTCTGTTCTGTAATCCATTGCACTCGCATCATCTAAAATGATATTACGGATATCTTCACTAATTTTTATACCACCAGGTTCTCTCGTAGTAACTACTTCAAAATCGTTACTTAATTCATTCGCTAATGCTTTAATAACCGTACTTTTACCTGAACCTTCCGGACCTTCAATTGTTATAAAATAACTCATTATTAACTCCTACTCCCACACACGAATTTTATAATCATAGATACCATGTATTTTTCCACCATCAGAAATAAATGATTTTACATGTTGAACTTGCTCCTCCGTAATCATTTCTCCCTCTAATATATAAGGAATACCTGGAGGATACGGAATAATATGTTCTGCACATACACGACCTATACTTTCATCTAACGTTATATTGATAATATTATTTGAAGTTTGGGCAATATAACTTCCATCTAATTGATTATATAACATCTCACTTTTAACTTCATTACTATCTCTGTTACTATCTAATTTTATATTATTTACTCTATCAATCAATAACTCAAATAAATAACGATCATCCTCATGCCATAATGGCAATACACATAATACAAACTTTTCATTACTCAACTCAGTAAATATACCGTATCTCTCTAATAAATGCGCTAATTCTATACCACTATAATGCTCGTGCATCAACATTATCTTCAGTGGATCCTCTGCTTCTATAACATCAAAAACTTTTCTCAGTGCTTTTAGTAATGTCGTTCTACGCTTAAAAAATAATCTATCTTTATAATGCTTATAAAAGGTATCTGCGTGTTCTAAACCTAGCATTAGCATATACGAAGGACTAGAAGATTGTAATATCGAAAGTAGATGATTTATCTGATATTTTATATCTTCAGAAATAGCATGATTTATATGAATAACTGAACTCATTGTAAATGCAGGTAATGTCTTATGATAAGACTGTACTACGAAATCAGCCGCGTATTTTAATGAACTTACAGGAAAATGTTCTGAAATATCAAAATGCGCGCCATGCGCTTCATCAATTAATACAGGAATATGATAACTGTGAAAATAATCAATTGCCGCTTTAATATCATATGTTTCACCAAAATAATTAGGATATGTTAATACCACTAATTTAATATGAGGCAACACATCTTTATCAATAGCTCCTATATCAATTCCACTATACTCTTTTGTAGTATCTGAAACATTTGTCGGTAAAATATATGCGCTACCTTTTCCCAATGCAATCGCATTATAAATTGATTTGTGCGCATTTCTCATAATAGCAACACTCGGAACTTCACCAGCTTCTATAAAAGAAAGAATCACTGCCAGTAAACCGACAGTTGTACCATTCACTAGAAAGCGAGAATCATACCCCACTTTGTTAATCGATAATTGACTATTCTTTATAATATCATCAGGATGATGATAATCATCCATACCTGAAATTTCTGTAACATCGTATTTTAATTCTAAGTTATCAAGATGTCCTATCGTTTGATAATGGTGACCAGGAACATGCAGTGAAATTGGAATTTGTTTAAAATGTTCAATCATAGCATTATACATTTTCATAGAAAGAACTCCTTTAATTTTACAAATCATTTCTATATGTTAAACATTTTCATTACTTCTATCTATTATTGTACCAACATTTTTAAAACTAAGTATCTAATAATAAAAACACTTAAAAAAATGCAAAAAAAAAGAGACCTTAACAGGTCACTCGTTTGCGGCTCATCGCATCCATTTAAGGTATTACTATAAATCTGCCCGGCAACGTCCTACTCTCGCGGATCGTAAGACCAACTACCATCGGCGCTAGAGAGCTTAACTTCTGTGTTCGGTATGGGAACAGGTGTGACCTCT
>NZ_MJBI02000011.1 GCF_002742385.2 Macrococcoides goetzii | reverse complement strand
GGTCACACCTGTTCCCATACCGAACACAGAAGTTAAGCTCTCTAGCGCCGATGGTAGTTGGTCTTACGATCCGCGAGAGTAGGACGTTGCCGGGCAATTTTTATATTTATCCACAGTAGCTCAGTGGTAGAGCTATCGGCTGTTAACCGATCGGTCGTAGGTTCGAGTCCTACCTGTGGAGCCATTTAGGCCCCTTGGTCAAGCGGTTAAGACACCGCCCTTTCACGGCGGTAACACGGGTTCGAATCCCGTAGGGGTCACCATTTGGAGGATTAGCTCAGCTGGGAGAGCATCTGCCTTACAAGCAGAGGGTCGGCGGTTCGAGCCCGTCATCCTCCACCATTTTTGGAAACTATTGAATTACATATACGGAGGGGTAGCGAAGTGGCTAAACGCGGCGGACTGTAAATCCGCTCCTTCGGGTTCGGCAGTTCGAATCTGCCCCCCTCCACCATCTTATTGGGCTATAGCCAAGCGGTAAGGCAACGGACTTTGACTCCGTCACTCGTTGGTTCGAATCCAGCTAGCCCAGCCATTTTTTTGAGCCATTAGCTCAGTTGGTAGAGCATTTGACTTTTAATCAAAGGGTCAGAGGTTCGAATCCTCTATGGCTCATCATTTAGCATCCTGTATAGGGTGCTTTTTTTGTGCTCTTTTTTGTCATAAACTCATTCGTATCAATGCATAGCTTACCGTTATTATACATAAATATCCATTTTATTCATTTATGCATAAAAATATTGTATATTCGTTCAGAGTTGTATAAAATTAAAGTAGTCAGATTATTTAAAAATTTATGGAATAAGGGGAATACATAATGAATAAGACAATCGAGATTATTGGAGCGCCAAGTGCTTTTGGTCAACGTAAACTAGGGGTGAATATGGGACCAGATGCTATGCGCTATGCTGGATTAATTGAAAGGTTAGAAAGTATTGGTCATACAGTTATTGACCAGGGTAATGTGGAATCACCAGCGATTGATATGAAAAAATATAAATCAGAACAAGGTGGTCTTCGTAATTTAGAAGAGGTTACAACATTCTGTGAATCACTTTGTGAAAAAGTTGATGGGGTAGTACAAAAAGGTAATTATCCTGTTGTTATTGGTGGTGACCATTCAATTGCAATGGGTACTATCAGCGGTATTGCTAAGCATTATAAAAATTTAGGTGTAATCTGGTATGATGCGCATGGTGATTTAAATATCGATGAAACTTCACCGTCTGGTAACATTCATGGTATGCCATTAAGAGCTTTAATCGGAGATGGTCATGAAAATCTGATTAATATCGGTGGATATAAGAATAAAGTAAAAATAGAGAATATCGTGTTAATCGGTATGCGTGACCTTGATGAAGGTGAGAAAGCATACATTAAGGAAGTAGGTATTAAAACATATACGATGGCTGATATCGATCGTTTAGGGATGGGTACAGTAATTGAGGAAACATTAGCTTATTTAGATAAATGTGATGGCATCCATTTATCATTAGACGTTGATGCTTTAGATCCTGTAGAAACGCCAGGAACAGGAACGACAGTGCCAGGTGGTATCACATATCGTGAAAGTCACTTTGCTTTAGAATTATTAAATGATAGTGATAAAATAACTTCATTTGAAATCGTAGAAGTAAATCCATTGATCGACATTTATAATAAAACAGCTGAGCAAGCTGTTGGTTTAGTTGGTTCTTTCTTTGGAGAAAAATTGTTATAAATAAATAAATAAATAAATAAAACAAAAAATATTCCCTGCCAATTAATTTTGGTCAGGGAATATTTTTATTTGGTAATTTGAATCACCATTTTTAGATGAAGCTTTCTTAACATACTTCTTAAGGTCTTTTTTAAATTCAGGAAATTCTTTTTCGTTGATTTGAAGCTTAAATGATAGATTATCTTTCTTGCTATCTTCCTCTGCATATTTCAGTAAATCTAGTTTAGGAACAAGCTGTTTTGCAACAGGTGCATAAAATTTTTGAATAATACTATGCTTTTGTTCTGTTTTCACTAATTCTATAATGCCTTGTTTTTCAAGTTCTGCTAAGTGGTAATGAATTTTTGCGCGTGGAATTTCTAATTCATCCGCAAGCTGTTGGCCAGTTTTCGCTTCAACTGCAAGTAATTCTAATAATTTAATACGAAATGGGTCACTTACGCACTTTAACTGAGCAAGGTTTTCGATTACTAAAATATCTAACATTACGCTTCTCCTTAGTATTATTACTTATATTATTTAGATAATTATATTATCCTTGTTAACTTCAATAATGTCAACGAATTACACTAATCGTTTAATTTTATTATTAGCATAATGTTTTCACTATCTTTTTTCTATCCATTAGATACGCTTTGAATAATCTTTGATATTTATTTTCTGTTAAAAAGATAAAATCATAAGTTCATATTATTAATATTATTTGTATTTTCTTAACATATTTATAATAGATGTAAAAAATGTTATATTTCATATTTTTTTATTGTGAGATATTGAAAGTAACGTCTATTATTCGATTCTATTTTCTTAACATTATCGAATATTATCAATGTAAATGGTAAGTTACTTATGGAATGTTAACTTTATATCGTTTATGATTATATTATATGAAAAAGGGGTGAATCTCGTGGTTGGTCAAAGAATAAAAGAATTACGTAATCAGGCAAATTTAACGCAGCAGGAATTAGCTGACGGTATTATTTCAAGAACATATTTAAGCTTAATAGAAAAGAATTCGGTACATCCTTCTACCAATGTATTAAAGAAGTTGAGTTTGCGTTTAAATTGTACATTGGAGGATTTTACAAATACTTCTGAAGATCGTAACTTAAGTTTATTAGAGATTAAAAAAGAGATTAAATGGGCTGAGAATCATGTATTGATGAATGATTTCAAAAAACTTGGGGAGTTTATCAATAAGAATTACGAAACGCTCGAGAGTATAACAGAAGCTGAACGTGGAGCGATCAGCTGGGTTACAGCTAGTTATTATTTTCACCAAAAAGACTATGATAATGCCCGCAAGTATGTAGAGAAGGCGATAGCAATCGTTAAGAAGATGCGAGATGTAACTATTTATTTACGTTCATTAGAATTATTAGGGCGAATTGAATATGAAGTTGGCAATGTCATGGAAGCGATTAATCAATTAACTAAAGCAAATAATATTACAATCGTTGAGAATGTTGTAAATATTACACGTGTCTCTATTCTTTACTATTTAGGACAATATTATTCACGTGTCGGTGAATTTTATGTTGCGATTAAACTGTGTGAAGAAGCAATTGATTTAAATATGAAGCTTAATACGTATCATATGGCATTAAATATCGAGAATACGTTAGGGCGTTCTTATCATGCAACAAAAGATTTTGAACAGGCTGAATATCATTACCGTAGAGCGATCAGCTATGCTGAACTTCGTCCTGTTTCATTTGATCTTGTAGGTAGCCTGAGTAATCTGGCAATGTTACTCGTAGAGTTGAAACGTACCGATGAAGCGTATGAAATCATCCTGAAATGTAATCAAATGCTCGATGACCATAATTTTGATCATGCATATGCGGTTAATATTCGTCTGCACTTAGCAGAGATTATGATTCGTAAAAGTATGTACGAAGAAGCAAGAGCAATTATTGCTGAAAATATTAAAAATGATGATACCGGCTACGGTGAAGAGTTAATGGGTGATCTTGAATATCAACTGGAGAACTACCAGGGCGCATTAACGTATTATAAAATTGCGTTAAATGGTAATGAGCATGTTTATTATTTTGGTAGAATTTCGAAAAAGATTGCAGAAATTTACGTAAAACTTGGAGATTTAGAACAATCCAATGAATATTATAAAAAATGCATCAATCTATACGAAGATTCTCTACCATACATGGTATAATTATTTTTAGCATGAATATGGAGGAGATACAATGCAGCTCTTTAGTGTACTTGATAATTTAAGTACTGTTAAGATCATTACCGGCATCTTAGACTTGCTGATTGTATGGTACGTCATCTATTTGCTAATCAACGCAATTAAAGGGACGAAAGCCATCCAATTATTAAAGGGTATCTTCTTTATTCTGATTGGTAGAACGCTGAGTAATCAGCTTGATTTAACAACAACGACTAAAATGTTTGATATGGTTATGGAATGGGGTTTCTTAGCCATCATTGTTATCTTTCAACCAGAATTAAGAAGAGCTTTAGAACAGCTCGGACGAGGTAGTTTATTTAAACGCAATGCAGCAAATTTAAAGGTTAACCAGGCAAAGCTTACAGATGCCATGGTCAAATCAGTACAGTATATGGCGAAACGTCGTATTGGTGCGTTAATCGTCTTTGAAAAAGAAACAGGATTACAGGATTACATAGAAACTGGTATACCAATCAATGCAGATATATCATCTGAATTATTAATTAATATATTTATTCCTAATACGCCATTACATGATGGTGCGATGATTGTACAGGGTGATAAGATTGCTGTTGCAGCAAGTTATCTTCCTTTATCGGATAGTGCTAAGATTCAAAAGAGTTTAGGAACACGTCACCGTGCCGCAGTGGGTATTTCTGAAGTGTCAGATGCTTTTACTGTAGTTGTTTCTGAAGAAACCGGCGATATTTCAGTGACGTATAACGGCAGATTACGTAAAGATGTATCATTAGAAGTGTTTGAAGCCTTGCTTACGGAACATTGGTTTAGTACACATGTCACGAAGAAAGGTGTTGAAGAATAATGCTTGAGAATAAATGGGGACTGAGATTTGTTGCATTTGTACTCGCTTTGTTTTTATTTTTATCAGTTAACGATGTCTTCGCACTTTTTGGTAATAATCAATTCAACCAGAATGATCAGACGGTCATTGAAGATGTCCCGGTTAAGATTGTGTATGATGACAAAAACTTGTATTTAACAGGTGCACCAAAGACCGTAAATGTACGTGTGAGCGGTCCGCAGTCTATCGTAAAGAAGACTGAGAGTATGATAGACTTCACGGTAACGCTTGACTTGTCCAGCTCTAAAGTTGGAGAATATAAAAAGAAGTTCAAAGTAAAAGGTATTTCTGATAAATTAAATTATGAAGTGATTCCGAAATTTGCGAATATCACTTTATCAGAAAAAATTAAAGATACAAGACAAGTAGAAGCGGAAGTAAGCAATTCACGTATTGCGACTGGCTATGAACTGACAGGTAAAGAAGTTGATCCGTCGCAAGTAACCATTACAGGTGGAGAAGACGAAATTAATAAGATTGCATATGTGAAAGCAACATTGCAGGATAATACGAAATTATCTAAGACAACAAGTGAAGAAGCAGAAGTTAATGTATTTGATTCTAATCTTAATAAACTTGATGTATCCGTAAAACCTGCTAAAGTAAAAGTGAACATCAAGATTGCACCGACTTCAAAGACGGTAGCGATTAGTGCAAAGAAATCAGGAAAATTACCTTCAAACCTAAAACTAAACAGTCTGGAACTATCTGAATCTGAAGTAGAACTATTTGGAAAGCGTTCGGTGCTAGATGGTATCGGTAGTTTAGCGATTGAAGTGGATTTATCGAAAGTAACAAAAGATACAGTCGTTAAGGAAAATATTCCTTTACCAAAAGACGTATCAAGTGCCAATCCAAAGCAAGTAGAAATTATGATAGATGTATCTAAAAAATAACGATATGAATAAAAGGAGTTTAAAAAATGGGTAAATATTTTGGGACAGACGGTGTAAGAGGTGTAGCTAATAGTGAGTTAACACCAGAATTAGCTTTTGAATTAGGGCGATACGGTGGTTATGTATTAGCACACGGCGGAACGGCTAAACCAACAGTAGTTGTAGGTCGTGACACACGTGTTTCTGGTATTATGTTAGAGTCAGCACTTGTAGCAGGATTATTATCTACAGGTGCAGAAGTAATGCGTTTAGGTGTTATTTCTACACCAGGTGTTGCTTATTTAACGAGAGAATTAAATGCACAAGCAGGCGTTATGATTTCTGCAAGTCATAATCCAGTACAAGATAATGGTATTAAATTCTTCGGATCAGATGGTTATAAATTAAGTGATGCACAAGAAGCGGAGATCGAAGCTTTATTAGATGCGAAAGAAGACACTTTACCACGTCCAACAGGCGTTGATTTAGGTCATACTTCAGATTACTTTGAAGGTGGACAAAAGTATTTAAGCTTTATTAAATCAACGATTGACGGTGATTTAGAAGGGTTAAAGATCGCATTAGATGGTGCACATGGTTCAACATATTCATTAGCGCCTTATTTATTCGGTGATTTAGAAGCTGATACAGTAACAATCGGTTGTAATCCAGATGGTAATAACATCAATGATGGTGTAGGTTCAACACATCCAGAAGGATTGGCTGAATTAGTAGTGGACTCTGGTAGTGACTTTGGGTTAGCATTTGATGGTGATGGAGACCGTATTATCGCTGTCGATGAAAAAGGTCAAATCGTTGATGGCGACCAAATTATGTTTATTTTAGCGCAAAGTATGCATAATGAAGGTACTTTAAAGGACAATATGGTTGTATCAACTGTAATGAGTAACTTAGGATTCTATAAAGCATTAGAAGCATTTGATATTAATTCAAATAAAACGAAAGTAGGAGACCGTTACGTTGTTGAAGAAATGAGAAACGGTAAGTACAACCTAGGTGGAGAACAGTCTGGACATATCGTAATGATGGATTACAATACAACTGGTGACGGATTATTAACAGGTGTTCATTTAGCGAGCATCATTAAAAAATCTGGTAAGACATTAAGTGAGTTAGCAGGACAAATGAAGAAATATCCACAACGCTTAGTAAATATTCGTGTTTCTGATAAACATGCTGTTGAAGAGAACTCAGCAGTCGCTGAATCAATTGCAAAAGTTGAAGCGGAAATGAACGGTGAAGGACGCGTATTAGTCCGTCCTTCAGGAACTGAACCTTTAGTACGTGTAATGGTTGAAGCAAAGACAGATGAAGATGCTGAACGTTTCGTAAACAGTATCTCTGATGTTGTACGTGAACATATGGGGATTAAATAATTTAATATCGAGGGACCAAATCTTCTGATTTGGTCTTTTTTTTATGGTTCTTAAATCTAAACGATAATAATTTAATCTATATAAACTACAAAATTTCGAAATAATCTTGCAAATAATGACAATAAAAAAATAATTTAACTCATATTTATAGTATAATAATATAAAATCTGAAGCTTATATTGTTTTGATATATAAGACAAGTTGTATTAATAGTTCTATTTCCGAAAGATATAATCTTCTAATACTTGTCTAATTTATATGAAATATAGTACAATTACAGAAGTTTAACTGAAAGCGAGGGTTGTTAAAAACTGAATATACAGCGCCAGAACAGGAAACTGTTGACGAGGAAGATGGTTATCGAAAATTCGGCGGATGCCATCACGGATAGTAGCTATTCGATAGTTGATGTAACAAACCACTTGGGCAACTGAGTGAACAAAAGACATCAACATAGCACAAATAAACAATCTATTTAAATTAACTTATTTTAAATGCGCGAATGCGCTCAGGAGGAACTTATTATGTGTGGTATCGTAGGTTATATTGGAACACAAGATGCAAAAGAAATTTTATTAAAAGGTTTAGAGAAATTAGAATACCGTGGTTACGATTCAGCAGGTATTGCTGTACGTAATGGTGAAGATGTACGTGTGTATAAAGAAAAAGGTCGTATTGCTGAATTACGTAAAGCAGTAGATTCTTCGTTTGAATCAACGACTGGGATTGGTCATACACGTTGGGCAACTCACGGTGTACCAAATCGTGAAAACTCTCATCCACATCAATCTGAAAGTGGTCGTTTCACTTTAGTACATAACGGTGTTATTGAGAATTATGAACAATTAAAAGAAGAATTCTTATCAGGAGTAACTTTTAAATCTGATACAGATACTGAAATTATCGTTCAATTAATAGAACACTTCTCAAAACAAGGTTTAGATACAGAGAAAGCTTTCACTGAAGTAATCAAATTATTACATGGATCATATGCATTAGGTTTATTAGATAGCGAAAACCCAGATGTTATTTATGTAGCGAAAAACAAATCTCCATTATTAGTAGGTTTAGGAGATGGATTTAACGTTATCGCATCTGATGCGATGGCGATGTTACAAGTAACAGATACTTACGTTGAATTAACTGACGGTGAAATCGTTCTTGTTGAAAAAGAAAAAGTAACAATTAAAGATTTAGACGGTAAAGAAATTAAACGTAAACCTTACAAAGCTGAAATCGATGCAAGTGATATCGAAAAAGGAACATTTGCTCATTACATGTTAAAAGAAATTCATGAACAACCAGCTGTAATGCGTAAAATTATTCAAAAATATCAAGATGATAAAGGTAACTTAGTCATCGATAAAGACATTGTAAAAGCAGTACGTAAAGCAGATCGTATCTATATCGTAGCTTGTGGTACTTCTTACCATGCAGGTTTAGTTGGTAAAGAATATTTAGAAAAATGGTCAGGTGTTCCTACAGAAGTGCATGTTGCCTCTGAGTTCGTTTACAATATGCCATTACTTTCTAAGAAACCATTATTTATCTTCATTTCACAATCAGGTGAAACAGCAGATAGTCGTGCAGTATTAGTTGAAGTAAAAAAATTAGGTTACCCAGCGTTAACAGTAACTAACGTGCCTGGATCAACTTTATCACGTGAAGCTGACCATACATTAATCTTACATGCTGGACCAGAAATTGCTGTAGCATCAACAAAAGCTTACACAGCTCAGATTGCAGTACTTGCCATTTTAGCTCAAGTTGTAGCTAAGGATTCTGGAATTGACACAGGTGTTGACTTATTGCCTGAACTTGCTAAAGTTACTTCTGCAATCGTATCGATTGTTGATGATGCAAATAAAATGGAAGATTTAGCACGTCAATTCTTATCTACAACACGTAACGCATTCTTTATCGGCCGTACAATGGATTTCTATGTAGGTCTTGAAGGTGCTTTAAAATTAAAAGAAATTTCTTACATCCAGGCTGAAGGATTTGCCGGCGGAGAGTTAAAACACGGAACGATCGCATTAATCGAAGAAGGTACTCCGGTAATTGCGTTAGCTACTCAAGAAAAAGTAAACCTTTCTATTCGTGGTAATGTGAAAGAAGTAGTAGCTCGTGGAGCAAACCCATGTATCATTTCTATGTCAGGATTAGAACAAGATGGAGATGCATATGTCATTCCAGCGGTTCATGACATGTTAACACCATTAGTATCAGTTATTACATTACAATTAATTTCTTACTATGCAGCTTTACACAGAGGTGCAGACGTAGATAAACCACGTAACTTAGCGAAATCAGTTACAGTAGAATAATATGAATATATAAAGTGTCTAAACATTATTGTTTGGGCACTTTTTTGTATTAAAAATCATTTTAATTATTAAGGATATTTATCTTATTTTGAATTAGGCGTTTTAACAAAAATATACCCCCACCTATGCATTCATGCATGGGAGGGGGTATATTTGTTCTATACTGGATATAATGATATTACATTTAAAAACTAGATAAAATATTAAAAAATGACTCTCCAGCGAATTGCTGAAGGAAAACACCGATCGATTCGATAATCATCATTGTTAGCATTGTTTGACAAACAATAAAAGTTAATATGATATAGTAACTTGCTATACTCGTTTTATGTTGTGTTAAGTACTTAGTTAAAATATAAAGTGGTGAAACTAAAAATATTAAGTAAAATAAGAAAATAAAGAATCCAGAAATTTTATAAGCTTCCATAACAGCGAATAAAATTGCTAATACGATACTGATCATAGAAAATGTATTCAACAAAATATAGTCAGACAATACTTTTTGAAAGCTAATTTTTGCTTTCGAGAATAAATTCATCAATGCATATATTAAACCAGTTGTACCACCGATTATCATGAATGTAAGTATGACAATTTTCTTGATTAATGACCAGACTGGTATGTAACCGTCAGGAAATTCACTCGTTATTTTTAATATGAGCAGTGAAATAATGATGAGTGTAATACTAATAAGTGAAATTGTTAATAAGTAACTGTATTTATGTTTACTGAGAATTTCCTCATCATGTGATAAAAACACATTTTTAAAGAAACCACGACCTTCACCAGCTAATTTACTTTCTTGTATCGCTGCTAAAGTTACTCGAGTATTTGAAGTTCCGTCAATACGAGTGCCACATTGTCCGCAATAGACATCTCCTGCATTTACGTGATTTTTACAATTTGGACAGATCATAAGTACCTCCTATTAATATTTTTATAAGATGTTCATTAAACTTCCTAGCATGCCATCAATTGCACCTAGTGCATCTTTTAACATGCTATCAAATACGATGTAGTAGGCAATAATTAGCACGATAATATACACTAATACACCATAAAAACTTGCCATTCGAGAAGGTCTATGAACAGCATAACGTGCAATTAGATAAACAGATGAGATAAATATAGATGTAATGCCTAAAATAAATAAAAACAACGGTGCTATGCGTAGATCAATCCAGGTTATAATAAATCCTGCAACGATTAGCGCGATGGATACAGTATTGAGTAGGACATAATCTGATAGGAATTTATGAAAATCTACTTTTGAAGTTACAGTCATAACAATTGCACCATAAGTAATACCAATAGAAATGGCAAGTAACAATAAAACACCAAAAGCAAATTTAAATGCGATAGATGACTTACTTTGTCCTATCATTTCAGTAGCATCCGGTAAATTAATTAGCGTTCCTAAGAAGATTAAGAAAATCCCTGCACCGATTAATCCCAGGATTAAACCATAGGAGAACTTCTTATCACTATCTAATATTGAATCATGTTCCTTCAAAGCACTGCTGACAAAGCCATAGCTTTCCTTTGCTACTTGTTGTGATTGATTCGCTAGTTTTTCAGTATCTATTTCAATCTTTGGATACTCTTTTCTCACAGGTTCAGACTTCATATGTGTCGCTCCGCTGTTTTCAACTTTTTCAGTTTCAGTAAATGATTTTTCTTTCGGTTCATCAACCTTTGTAATGTGAGGTTCTTCTGTTATTACATCTTGCTGATTGATAATAGGATCACGTTTATTAATCACTGGTTCTGATTGAGGTATTACTTCATCATTTTTCTCCTCTTGAACTGGTGGGGTATAAACGACTTTTTCGTTTGGTTGTTCTACTGGATGTCCACATTCACCACAAAAGCGATCTCCCGGTTCAATTGGAAACCCACATGCTGTACACTTCATATGTATCCTCCTTTAGCTTATTAATCATAGTTTAATGGATTACATGTTTTTGAACAATATACCAAAAAATGAATAATTACTGATTAATTATAAGTTTGTAATAATAGATAATAACGTTAATTTGTTCAAATTAATCATAATTAACGAAAGTATTTTATTAAAATTTAATTATTTAAAATTCTTTATTATTATTCACTTATTTATATTGATTTGTTATATAATGGAACTGATGAGAGGATGATGAATATGAAAAAACTATTAACATGTTGTCTGGCAATACTACTACTTTTCACTTTAACGATCGATGCGCATGCGGCATTAAAGAAACCCTCTGTTCCTAACTTAAAGAACAAGACGGTTGTGCAGGCAATGAAAAAAGGGAATTATAAATTGAACGGTATTAAAATTGGTAACACGTACGGGTATGTGAAGCAAAAATGGGTGAAACCTTCCTTTAAAGTGACGTCACTTTATCAACGTTATGATTTTGAATATCACTATATGACAGAACGTGGTGATAATACGATTCTTTATTTTACAGGGAAACGTGGTGATAAACCAGAACAGTATCGTCTGCGCTCAATTAGTTTTGCAGGTATTCCGCAATACTTTACAGTGAGTGATATGAATAAATATTGGGGAGAAGGCGATCTTTATTATCCTCAGGCCGGTACAATCAATTACATTCAGGGTAATACATTATTATCATTTGATGTGAATGGAAGTATTGCTTATGTTGCACAATTACATCCCAAAGATATTAAAGAAATACTAAGAAAATTTGCATTTTAATAATTAAATATAGTAAACATTCGTAACCACCAATAATATGCAATTATTGGTGGTTATTTACATTATTAAAGTTGATTAGTTTGTGCTATCACAAAAAAATGTTGTTAGTCATAACTATTTTCAAAAAAATATTATTCTATGTTAGTTTTATTTTTATTTTGTTATTTTTACGTTAGTTTTATTATTTTTAAAATTAGAACTTAATGTCAATACTGCAATAAAATATTGTGTATAATTTGATATAATTAAATTATATAGATGTACAAAAGGAGGTTATTTTATTGAATACGATTGATATGTATTTAGCATTAGATGATATGAATAAAAAATATCCGGATTTAAAACTAAATGAAGCAGACCAGCTCATTTTAAGGACGCTAATCTACACCAATTATGCACTGGATTCTGTTGAATACATTACAGGACAAGATAAACAATCTATTCTAGATGTATATCAAAAGATAATGACCTCACAAATTCCGCTTATGTCTGGTCGAGTGGATGATCGTCGTCATAAGAAAGCAGCACTTACTAAACCAAGAAGCTTTAAACGTCTGGATATGGTAGAGTTTTTAAAGCAGGAATTACGAACAGAAAATCCTAATATCGAATTTATCAGTTTAAAATATAATGTGTTAACATGCCAGATTGGGGAACGCTACTTTACGATCTATGTGAGTACTTCAAGAGATTATGAGTTTCTCAGAGATGAAGAGTTGATTATTAAGAAACGCGTAGCCGCATGGCATAAAGGTGATGAGCAGATATTCAGTGACCATGATTATTACGCCTTAATGGTTAAAGTTGATGAACGTTCAGAATACATTACAGATAATCCATCAGGTATCGAATATTTATTATTAAGTCAGCAGGAAATTCAGGAATGGCTAAAACAAAAAAGTAAAAATCAAAGCGGCATGATTAACTGTTATGTCCATTATATTCAAGAAAAGAACGGTACTGTGATAAGAAAAATTGAAGATTCTAGAGAAACGCCAAAAATTTCATTAATGCGTTATCATAGACGCGGTTATAGGATAAGTGAGTAGTGTACAGCGCTTCTGGAAGCACTACACAACGTTTCCGGAGAATACACCAGAACATGTATCGAATTATGCAGCATTTCATCCATTTGACCTTGAATTTCTCAAAGAACAGTATCCCCATTTCTTCGATGAAATCACACAATTAAAAGGTAGGAAGCTGCAGGAACGTTTAAAATTTGAAAGACATCTACTACAAGTAAATGGGATGTACAAATTAGACCATAAAAATAAAATGGTGAAAGACGAAGAACATATTCATATATGGGCACCAGAGCCATATACAGGAAATTTAGAACAGGCAAAGTTATTGATTATGCTTGTCAATCCTTCCTTTGACCCGAAATATCACCCATCAGAATATGAAAAACGTGTTAAGTTTGATAATCTGCATCTCGACTTACCCAATTATTCACCCTATGAATTTACAGATGGTAAGTTAAATAAAGAGAATTCATTAAACTGGCATTATCATTATATGTACCAATACATAGAACAAGAAATTGTTTACTTCCATCCTAATCAATTGTTCACACTGCAATATTATCCATATCCATCATACTCAAGAGATGATGTAACATTTTATAACGAACTATTGCCTAGTCAGGTTGCAGCTGTAGAAACAGTAAGAGAAGCGATGGCTAAAGGAATGAGCTTAATCGCGAGAAGCACGGATAGAACAAGATGGCTTGCTCATATCCCGGAACTTGCTCAATACGACAAGTTATTCGTGTTTACAAATTATAAGCAACCTTCATTACACCCAAACGAAGTATTGCGTTATGATACGTATCGTAAGAAAGATATTCTCAACATGAAAGGTCTGTTGAAAGAGACACGCAAAAAAGACTGGTAAATGTTGATTCAGGATATCGTGCCGGAATAAAAACAAGCGATAGCATACGAGCTATCGCTTGTTTTTTCCATTTAACTGATTAATACGTGTACGTATTTCAAAAAATACAGATAAAATAAGCATGAATTCAACGATTTTCGTTAATATGCCTAAATCATAAACAAATATACCGATTAACACAATTAACCCGAATATAAATAGCAGAATTGCTGCTATAAGCTGTTGTTTAACCATAGCAGTCGTCACAACTTTACCAGACTGCGTAAGCATTGCATTGTATAAATTAAATAGCATAAATAAACCAATGGATATTAAATAGAGCGCATTGACGACTCTTTGCGGATCATTATGTGTAATCCCATCATATAAATTAAAAATTTGTGCCATAAAAAATAATAATGCAAAAAATCCAATTAAAATATTACCGAACTTCATCATGTACTCCTTTTGAATGTATAAAATAATATAATATACAATTATCATACCATAAATGCGTTTTATCCAATCAATCTGAAGTTAGATTGATGTATTATGGATGATAATAGAGGAGGGATTTACGATGAAAATTTTAATAGCCCCTGATTCTTACAAAGAATGTTTAAGTGCGATGCGTGTGGCAGAATGCATGGCTGATGGACTACAAACATCAATACCAGGTGTTGAAGTGATGCTTCGACCGATGGCTGATGGTGGAGAAGGAACGGTTGATGCATTAATCTATGGGTTGAATGGTAAGAAAGAAGAGATACATACTGTAGATATGTACAGACGACCGTTGACGACATATTATGGCAAGCTGAATGACACAACTGCAGTGATTGAAGTGGCTAATATTATCGGAATGGAAGTAACCCGAGCGCGGAATCCTTATCTTGCTTCAAGCTTTGGTGTTGGCGATGTGATTCGTCAGTTAATTGAACGTGGATATAAGAAAGTATTTGTCGGTTTAGGTGGTAGTTTAACGAATGATGGTGGTGCAGGTTTATTAGAGGCATTTGGATTACAATTTCTTGATGAAAAGAGTGAAAAGCTCGTAATTAATGGTGGAAACTTATCTGAAATTAGAGCGATAAAAGGACAACTGATACCTGCGCTAAAAGCAATTGAACTTCATTTAATTTGTGATGTGACAAATCCATTAACCGGTGAGCATGGTGCAACATATACTTATGGTAAACAAAAGGGAATAGAAGAAGAAGAGATGAAAGCTTTTGATGATAGTATAGCCTCCTTTGCTGTTAAATTAGAACAACATTTAAATGTACAATGTCATCATATAGAAGGTGCCGGTGCTGCTGGTGGTATAGGATATGGATTATTATGTGCTGGTGCTGTGATGCATAGTGGGGCTGAATACATTGCAGATATTGTATTGAAGGATCTTGATTTAAAGACATTCGATTATATCTTTACTGGTGAAGGGAAAAGTGACTTTCAGACACAGTACGGAAAGCTACCGGTATGTGTTGCAAATAGAGGGAATGAAGCGGGCGTAAGAACAATACTTGTGTCAGGTGGTTTAGGTACAAATTACGAAACACTTTATGACAATTTCTTAAGTATCCATTCGATTACTGATGGACCGATGTCACTAGATGATGCGATAGATAATGCTGAAAGATTAATTAGGAATGCATGTAGGAATATAGGAAGATTATTGAAATAACTGTTTAAAACAAAAAGAGCCAGGTTAGGCTCTTTTTTGTGTTCCGTATTTTTTAAGGCTTAATTTTAGTAATAAAGCGATCACGAGAATTGAGATGCTAGTAACAACAAGCCCACCTTCTAATCCGAAATGACCGCCATTTATAATAGACTGATTCATATTTGATTCAGTATTTAAGATGGTTGCTGGTAAAGCTTGCCCACTTACTTCATTGCCTAAAAATACACCGAGTGTAATGTTCCAGAAGCTATGTGCAGCGCCTGTCAGCCAAATATTATCTGACCAGTAGAATAATAGTGAGAACACGATACCTGCAAGGAATAAGTTAACAAAGCTAAGGATACTCGTATTCGGATTTAAG
Source organism: Macrococcoides goetzii (assembly GCF_002742385.2). Classification (GTDB taxonomy): domain Bacteria; phylum Bacillota; class Bacilli; order Staphylococcales; family Staphylococcaceae; genus Macrococcoides; species Macrococcoides goetzii. The sequence goes on along the minus strand of NZ_MJBI02000011.1, from coordinate 31,118 downwards.
AAATGTAGAAATGAGAAGAATGCTGAGTTGATGATGATGCCAGCTGGCACACCGATTTGATAGCTGATTTTGTTCATCAAGAAACCTCTGGCAATCACTTCTTCAGTTAAACCTTGTATCATAAATAGTCCAATCACCCATATTAATGTAAACCAAGGAATACCCGGGTTAACCGTGCTCTGCATTGCACCGAATAATAGATTGATGAGATAGACGATAATGATGATTACCATCCCTAGAAGCAATCCGAATCCATATTTAGAAAATACTTTTTCTTTAAAGAATCCCAATGCCTGTACAGGATGACGATATGCAAATTTATTGATGATCAGACATGCAACGAGTAAGAAAGGAAAGATTAATAAACTGATGAGCGTACTGAGCGGTTCTTCTTGTAATTCAGTAAGTGTTGCCGTTGGATTGAATGCAAGAATAATGGGCACTAATATTAATCCCGCAATGATTTGAACGATAAAGAAGATTGCAAATGCAATAAGTAGCGTCGCGTACCATGGAATATTGCTCGGAGATTTTTTAGATAGCGATATACTTTGATTAAAATTCATAATGTCGCCTCCATATAATTTTACCACTAGTATAGCATATAAAATTTACCGTATATTGTGAATTTGTAGTATCATAGAATTTGGGTGAAATTTAGAACGGAGATGAACACATGAACGTAAAAAAGATGAGTATTTTATTATCGTCAGCAATTATACTAGTAGCATGTGGTAAAGAAGATACTGCACCGAAGGAAAAAGCAACGACAGAACAAAAAGAAAGTGCCGCAGATATCGCTAGAAAGAAAATTAAAGCGAGTCGTGAAAAACATAAATCAAATAAAAATGATTCAAATACGACTGAAACAGCAACGACTGAAACAGCAGTTACGACTGAAGAAGTGACCACAACTGAAGCGGTAACGACAGAAGCTGTTGTCAAAGAGAATGTTAATAATATAACGAATAGAAATACGTTAAGCCAAATTATATATAGTAACGATTATACATATGATGAGAAAATGGCAGCATATCAAAGTGGTGTAGCCAATGGTGTGATTCCGCAAGGCACAAACACTTCATCACCGGCCGCTGCATTTGAAAGTGCATTACAAGTAGAACGTACAGGAGCACAATCTACGACAGAAGCTCCAACAGCCGCACCGTCAGTGGATCCGAATACGGGATTACCAGTGCAGCCGTAGGGGAGTTTGGATGAATGGTAAGTATTACGGAAGCGGCTGTATTTAGAATTTACAGCCGCTTCCGTCACGAAAAAAGTAAACGAGCTTGAGTAAACGGTAGTATTTAAAAAATACAGCCGCTTCCGTCTTGAAAAAAGTAAACGAGCTTGAGTAAACGGTAGTATTTAGAAAATACAGCCGTTTCCGTCATAAAAAAAGCAAACAAGCAAGAGTAAGCGGTAGTATTTAGAAAATACAGCCGTTTCCGTTATAAAAAAAGCAAACAAGCAAGAGTAAACGGTAGTATTTAAAAAATACAGCCGCTTGCGTCATAAAAAAAGCAAATAAGCAAGAGTAAGCGGTAGTATTTAGAATTTACAGCCGCTTCCGTCATAAAAATAGAGAAACTGGCTTCTGAGCTGGTTTCTTTTTATTGTTAAGTTTAGGAGAAGATTATGGATTTAAATCATGGTGTGTTTATTAAAACACTTCAACATAAAAACAATTATTCAAAAGATGAATTAAAAGCAATGCATGATACTGTAAATAACTTAATAGAAATATCTACATCAGAAAATAAGCCTGGTATGCTTCTTGGGCGTATACAGTCTGGGAAGACACGTAGCTTTATGGGTTCGATGGCACTTGGCTTTGATAATGGCTTTGAAGTAGTGATTATCTTAACTAAGAATTCTAATGCACTTGCACGACAAACGTATGAACGGCTGCATAAAGAATATGAAGCATTGATTGATCTGGACTATATGTCAGCGTATGACATCATGAGTCTACCTGATGATTTACGTAAGTTTGAACTAAATAAGAAAATCGTCATTGTCGTTAAGAAAGAAAAGAAGAATGTGGAACGATTAACGAAAGCTTTATTTGAAATGTATCCGGTACTTAGAAAGCGTCAGATGATGATTATCGATGATGAAGCAGATTATGCGTCAGTTGTTTATGATAAAGATAAGGATAAGAACTTAACGGAACTCAAGGTCATTGCATCCCAACTCGATCAAATTAAAAGAGAAATTCCTACAGCAGCCTACTTACAAGTAACTGCGACACCGTATTCACTATATTTACAGCCGGATAGTGAAGTGTTATCTGCACGTGGTTATCAACCGAAACGACCAGCTTTTACAGTGCTTGTGCCGACATATCAGTTGTATGTAGGAGGAAAGTTCTATTTCGAACAGTCTAAGCTTGAAGGTCCTGCGAGTTACGTCTATCAACCGGTAAGTGAAACTGAACTGGAGCTGTTACGTAAAGAAGATAACCGACGTGTAAAAGATGCGTATGTACTCACTACTAAACAATTAACCGGTTTGCGCAATGCACTGATTAACTTTGTAGTCGGTGGTAAGATTCGTAATCTTCAACAAATTGCTCAACAGGAACGTCCTAAAAAGTATGCTTTTATTATGCATACCATTACGACAAAACGCGCACATATGTGGCAATATCAAGTTGCGATGAAGATAGAACAGAAGCTCAAACAACTCATTGATGAAGATGAAGCTGCATTTAAATCAATTATTCTGAAAGCATATGAAGGATTTAAATTATCTTCAGAATCAAATTATTTTCCGGATGAAAGCGACGTTTATGAAGCGGTAAAATCAGCCTTTCTTGATGAAGAGCTGTTGATTACTATCGTTAATTCAGAACAAGATGTAAATCAATTACTGGATAAACGAGGAGAACTGAAACTTCGAGCACCACTTAACTTCTTTATAGGTGGTCAAATTCTTGATCGCGGCATCACAATCGGCAATTTAATTGGTTTCTATTACGGTCGAGATCCGAAGAAGTTTCAGCAGGATACTGTTCTCCAGCATTCTCGTATGTACGGTGCACGACCAAAAGAAGATTTGTCTGTGACGAGATTTTATACGACACACAGAATCTATGACGTGATGGAACGTATGCATGCGTTTGATGAAGATTTAAGAAAGGCATTTGAAACCGGACGCAATGCTGGAGAAGTCATCTTTATGATGCATGATACAAAGAAAGATATTGTACCATGTAATCCAAACAAAATCTTGTTGTCGAAAGTGATTACGATTAAAGCGAAGAAACGTTTCTTACCGGTTGGATTCCAGACGAAAAGCCGCAGTGAGATGATAAGACGTACTAAGAAAGTTGATAGGATGATACAGGATTTACGTAAGTTTGCCATCAATCAAAATAACAAAGACGCACGTCATATACTCGTTCCTGTTCAGAAAGTGATTACAATACTAAAAGAAATAACAGAATGTCTCATCATGGAAGAAGGGTATGAGTGGAACGTTGAAACATTTAGCGCTATACTCAATTATTTATCAAGACTACCAGGAAACAATACAGGATATGTCTGGATTGTTACACGTGAAAACCGTAATATATCACGCTACCGTCAAGACGGCGTAAGATTTGCAGATCGACCAGATAACGGACAGGATGAACTTAAACAAAGTTATCAGCTTGGTACGACACATCCAACTGTATTGCTGCTCAGACAAAACGGAAATGAGAATGAAGGATGGCGCGGTGGACCTTTCTACTGGCCGGTCATTGTCGCACCTGCACAGATGAATACGATTGTATTTGAAGAATAATAATATATTAAAGGATAAACAATAATTATGTATTTTTAATATTAACTAAATAAAATAATACTTTTATTTTTTCTACAATATAGTAAAATTTAAATTAACAAACTAATTTACTTGAGGAGAAAGCAATGAAGAAATTATTAGCAGCAACACTTATTATTTCTGCGTTATTACCGACAACTGGTGCAAAAGCAGCAGTGAATCAATGTGAAATACCTGGTAAATATTATGATTCGAAACCTGTAGATAGTGTGCAGGATTTAAAAGCGTTACAAAACGGTACTTATCAGGCACGTGGCGTGAAATTAAATCAGTCATACAAATATGTGAAATCAAAGCTAGGGCAACCTGAAACGCTGGAAATTGAGAAAGATAAAGAAGGAACGATGATGTATGCAGGATATGGTGATTATGAATTTGGATTCTATTCACCGAAACGTTATATTACACGTGATAGTTTAAAACTAATCTCTATCGAAATGTATTTAAACGATAAAGCACGTATGTTACGTCGTGATATCATTGCAACTTTAGGTGAACCAACAGGTAAGTTCCACGATGAGGATTATGCATTAGAAGAAAGCTTCAACTATTTACATGCGAAATATACAGAGATTTCAAAAGGTTATTTAGCTGAAAGTGTTGCGATGTATCATCCGAAATATGATAATCATTCACGTGTATTCTATAAAGGTAACTTTAGAAAGAATCAATTGAAAAATGTAGCAGAAAAATTACCGACTATTACAGAATTAAAGGCAATGAAAAATGGTAAGTATAGTTATAAAGGGATTAAACCAGGAATGTTATCAACAGATGTGTACAAAAAAGTTGGTGCATCTAATACAGAATCATTCTTTATTGATGAAGAAGGGATGACATTGGATCAAACATACGGTGTGAATGATTGGATGATGCTTTCTTATGATTCAGAAAAGTGTGATGGCAAATATAAATTATATAATATTTCATTTGCTTATGAACAAAAGAAGCTCTCAGAAAAGCGTATAAAAGCATTGTTTGGTAAACCAGATGACACATATGGTGTTGATACATATGAAAACGAACAAGGAAAACTTGTAAAAGAGAAGACAGTTGACTATGACAATTTGAGTCTGACGTATGAAAAAGTTGGTAAAGATTATTATGTAGCTGTTGTTTCATATACAAAATAGTAAACCGTGAGCGACCGCTCACGGTTTTTAGTTTTCAGACTTATGAATGTTTACGATTATGCTCTTGTTCTACCGCATCAAGTTTGTTGTCGATTGTTGAAGTATTTTGCTTCGCTGCATTTTTCGATGAGTTAATCAGCATAATTACTACCCATGCGATGATACCGAAGATGACGATTAGAAATAGGATTAACGGTAACGACATTGTCATCATTAACATGTTATCACTTCCTTTAGTTTACTATTACCCGAAATTAAATAATTTAGTCCTCATAATAAATGGAAAGTATAATTTCTATGGCTTGAAGTTATGGATGACACCAGAAGCGGCAAAGAAAGCTGTTGGTGGGGCAAATGAAACTTCAACTACACGTATTGGTAAAGATTATTTAATGACACAAACATACGGTAAGGATGATTTCTTAAGTGTGGATTACCGTTCTAATGACTGTGGTAAGACATACAAAATTTCTAACTTTATGGTCGATTATGATTTTGCGAAACAATCATTAACTGATATTGAGAAAGTAGTCGGTAAACCAGATCGTTCTGAAAAGGGTAGCTATGTTGAAGAAGAGAACGGTGTGAAGGGTAAAAGAATTCCTACAGTAATGAATGAATATGGTAATGTAGTTAAAAAAGCGAAAGATGGTATTCAAATTGGTAAATTAGCTTCATATACAATAAATCTTCAAGATATACAAAAGAAGGTACTAGAGAATTTACAAAAGACAGCTGGTTTAGTCAGAATTATGCGGATGTAGGTTTTGTAGATTTTCAATCAAAAATTTCTAGTTCAAAAAGAAAAGTTACGAGAATAGTGGATAAAGATATAGCTAGTTACAGAACAATTGAGCAAGGTGAGATTGAAGGGAAATATGGTAAACCTTTATTAACTGATACAGTTATTGATGATATGGGTAGAGCCAAACGAGTTGATATGTACAAATATATAACATTCTTCTATGCATGGAACACAGAGAATGATAAAGCACCAATCTTAACTGGGGCAGTAATTATGCACAATAAAACTAAATCAGCACAACAAAAATGGTTTGATTATGCAACAGGAGAATCTAACTATAATGCAGCAAATATGACAGAATACATCACGTCTAGCGAATGGGCTGGATTATAAAATACAAAAATGAAACCTCAAATGCGAGGTTTCATTTTTTTATGTTTTAGTGTTTAAATTTTGTCTTCTATACTTAACGATTGTTACGACGATCATCAGTACACTGATGATGATAAATAAAAAGTAAAGGATCGTATCAAGCGTGTTTTCTGCATATTTCATCGCAAAGATACTTAAGATGAATATGCCAATATAGATGATAATATCAAAGATAGTTGAAATAATTAGAGATGATTTCCCGTAAAATAAATCGATTAAATCGTTATTGATTAAGCCTAAAAATGTTAGTGCAATAATCGCGTAGATTAAATAATCAGCAGGCGGTGCACCTTGAGATATATGTTTGAAGACGTTGATTGATAAAAATGCTACTAAAAATAAATATACATAGAAGAATAGTTTATTATTCATAATTTCCTGCCTTTCAATGCTTTCTTGTATTATAACATTATTCAATAATAAATAATCAAAGGGTTCTTAATTTTATACTACATTAAATATTTCGATAGTAACTTACATGTTATAAATATATTGTCTTTTTTTAATAAAATTAAAGGTAAATAATTGTATGTTATAACCATGCAAGTGTCACAAAGTCTTCTTTAAAAAGACATTAATATGGAATTAAATTGAAATAAATAAAATAATATTATTAATATGATTACAATAATCGGGTTTTTTAAATCCTTATAATTCAATGGGTTAAATAATTTACACAAATTATTAATTTTAATTTTAATTTTGTGAAAAAAATACTTTTTGTGAGAATAAGCATATAGAAACATTAAGAGTAATGTTATACTTTAAAAGAGGTATTTAAAATATATGTTTAAGGAGGCAATAAGTATGAAGAACAATCGTAGCTATCTCATTTTTGCTTTTGTAATTACCTTTTTATTAATGTCTATCTTCTTTTTGGCATTAAGTACGAAAGAAGATCCTGCTAAACCTGAGCAGACTGCAACAGAAAATACTGATTCTGGTGCAACTAAAGATACTGCCAGCAAAGAGACAGATAAAGAAGAAACTACTTCTAGTAAAGCAGGTCAAGTATTTGAACAAAAAGGTTGTGTATCTTGTCACGCTATTTCAAAGCTAAATGTTAAAGGTGGTTCTACAGGACCTGATTTATCAGATGCTTATAAAACTGTTGATGGAAAACACGGAAAATCAATTGATGAATTCTTAAAAAAACCATCTTCAGCAGTTATGAGCGGTGTTATAAAGGATAATCCACTTACTGATAAAGAACGTAAAGATATTGTAGATGCATTAAAAGAAGCGTCAGAAAAATAGGAGGTGTGCTGAATGAAGAAGTTTTTATTTAGTTTAATTGGTATACTAGCAGGATTTCTAGTAGCAGCGTTATTATTTGCAGATTTAACACCAGGAAAAAAAGCAACAAACGAAGAATCTAGTAGTGCGAATAAAAGTAATGCGGAAAAAGTATATGTACCTTTTGGTGAAAAAGACGAGTATTACATGATGGCATCAGGTGGTCATTCTGGTCAATTATTCGTTTACGGGTTACCTTCGATGCGAAAAATCAGAACTGTTCCTGTATTCACGCCAGATCCAGCAACAGGTTATGGTTTTGATAAAGGTACAAAAAATATGTTAGGTGGAAAAACATGGGGTGACTTTCATCATCCATCTATTTCTGAAACAAAAGGTGACTACGATGGTAAGTTCTTATTCGCTAACGATGTGGGAAATAACCGTGTAGCTGCAGTAGATTTAAAAACTTTCCATACTGCTGATATTATTGATTTACCGAACATGGGTGGGCCACATGCAGGAGTATTTGTAACACAAAACACTGAATATGTCGCATTACCTACACGTTTTGCAAGACCTTTAGGTGGTGCTTATGCAAGTTTGGATAAGTACAAAGAAGAATATAAAGGTGTTGTATCAATGGCTAAATTTGACCAAAAGAAAAAGAAATTTAGTATCGACTATCAAATTGTATTACCACCTTGGAGTTATGATTTATCTGATGCAGGTAAAAAGATGAGTGGTGATTGGATTGTAATGACAACATATAACACTGAATTTGCTACAAGTAACATGGAAATCAATGCTTCACAGAAAGATAGAGACTATATCGTCATGGTTAACTGGAAGAAATTAGCTGAAGAAGCGAAGAGTGGTACGAAAGCTAAGGTTGTTAATGGCATAAAAATGATTGATCCTCGAGATGTTAAAGGTTCAATTTATGCTGTTCCCGTTTCAAAATCACCTCATGGTGTTGATGTTACACCAGATGGTGAATATTTCGTAGCTGCAGGTAAGCTTGCACCGATTATGACAGTATTCTCATTTGAAAAAGCATTTGATGAAATGAAAAAAGAAACTAAAAAAGAAGAGTTTGGTATTCCGGTATTAAAATATGAAAACGTAATGGAACGAGAAGTGGATCCTCCAGGTGCTTTAGGACCATTACATACTCAATATGATGATAAAGGTAATGCTTATAATACGATGTTTATCTCTAGTGAAATCGTAAAATGGAACTATAAAACAGGTAAAGTAATAGACAGAACACCAACATATTACTCTCCTGGTCATGCTTCAGCGGCTGAAGGTGATACTGTAAAACCTGATGGTAAATGGATTGTAGCATTAAATAAACTTGCTAAAGATAACTTCTTGTCTGTAGGACCGTCACATCCAGAATCAATGGACTTAATTGATATTTCTGGTAAGAAGATGAAACATGTAATGACTGCACCAGTCGATCCAGAGCCACACTATGCACAAATCATTAAAGCAGATAAAATAAAAACACAAAAAATATATGAGAAAGATGAAAAACGACCATTTTCTACATGGAATCAAAAAGATGCACGTATTGTGAGAAAAGGAAATGAAGTTCATGTATATGGTATAGCAATGCGTTCTAAATTTATCTTTGATGCTAAAGCAAAACGTAAAGATGAAGTAACCGTGAATAAAGGTGACAAAGTGTTCTTCCATATGACAAATATTGATTTAGATCAAGATATTACACATGGATTTGCAATCAATGACTATGACTTAAACTTTGAAGTTCAGCCTGGTCAAACAAATACATTGGAATTTGTAGCCGACAAAGAAGGGACATTCCCTATTTATTGTTCTAACTTCTGTTCAGCACTTCACCAAGAGATGAGTGGTTATTTATTAGTTAAGCCATAAGTATATAGTGTGGAGCGCAATCATTAGTTTGTGCTCCACATTTTTTATAGGAGGTTGAAAATCATGAAAGGAAATTTAAACAATTATAGTATGTACACTCTGATAGCTGCAGCAATCACGATGTTTTCCACACTTTTTTTACCATGGTGGGGGATGAAGTTCTTTGCTCCTCAGTATCCTGAAGGATTAGATATTATTGTACATCCAAATACTTTAAAGGGAGATATCGATAATATCAATGGTTTAAACCATTATATCGGGATGAAAAACTTTAGTAATGACACTTTTCCGGAACTTACGTATTTTCCATATTTAGTGATTGGTTTTGCAGTATTATTACTTATCGCAGCATTCTTAAGAAAGAAAGCTGTGTTACTTGGTTTAATTGTTATATATGCAATTAGCGGAATCATTGGTATATGGGATATGAAACGATGGTTAAAAGATTTTGGAACAAATTTGGATCCTTCAGCACCGATTGACATGGAGCCGTTTGTACCGCCCGTCTTAGGGAAAAATGTTATCGCAAATTTTACGACTTATTCTAGTTTTCATATTGGAGGGTATTTACTTGGGCTGGTATTTATCTTGATGATTGTGGCATTTTTCTTAAGTTATAAATCAAAGAAGAAAGAGCAAACTTTATGAAGAAGATGTTAGTATTCGCAACAATAATAATAAGTTCGTTGATGGGACATAATGTCTATGCGGGGGAATTACAAAATTTAATTGATGAGACAAAGTCAGGTGATACATTACAACTTGAGAATAAAACATATAAAGATCATGTTATTATCAAAAAACCGATTACTATTAAAGGTAAAGAAAATACGATTATTGATGGTGAGAAAAAAGGAACTATTATCCAAATCAAAAGTTCTGATGTAGTCTTAAAAAATTTAAAAATAATGAACAGTGGTCGCTCAAGAAGTAGTGAAATGGAAGCGTCTTGTATAAGAAATATGGCTCCTAATAATACGTTCAAAGACTTGAAGATTCATAATTGTTTTCATGGCTTGTATTTAAATAAAGGGGATCAAACAAATATACAGAATAATGATATAAAAGGTTATAAAGAAGGTAGTACAGGTGCAAAAGGTTACGGAATTTATGTAAAACGAGCAAATGAAAATACGATTAAAAATAATACAATCCAATATTCTCGTGATGGTATTTATTTTGAGTACTCAAACGATAATGAAATCATAAATAATAAGGTTTCTAAAACACGTTACGGTTTACATTATATGTACTCAAACTTTAATAACTTTAAAGGGAATAAATTTATTGGAAATATTGGTGGTGCAGCAATTATGCACTCGGATAATATCGTATTAGAAAAGAATCAATTTTCTTTTAACCAAGGCTCACAAGCATTTGGTTTAATTATTCAGGGTTCTAGAGATATCAATATATTAGAAAATGAATTTCATTTAAATCAACGTGGATTATACATCGAACAATCAACATTAAATTTAATACAGGAGAATGAATTTTTTAATAACAAAGTAGGAATAGAAGTTTGGGATTCTTCATCAGCATTAACTTTTATGAAGAATGAATTTAAAGAGAATAAAGTACCTGTTGTACTTGTAGGACATTCTAATCAAAATAATTGGAATAAAAATAAAGAGGGGAATTATTGGCAGGAACCAATGTTAGATTTAGATCAAAACGGTATTGGAGATAAACCATATATTCAAAACTCTTCTTTAGGTAATTTATTAAAGCAAAATGAATTAGCATATTTATTTATGAATAGTCCTGCAATTGATTTGTTCGAACGTAGTCATCGTTTAATCAATCCTGATGTTGTGATGATTAAAGACGAATTTCCACTAATGGACAACAACCATTCATTAACACTAGAAAAAATCATCATTTCAATTATTGTTATCGTCATTACAATACTAAGTGTAAGGTATTTGAGGAGGTCTAAACGATGAATTACATAATCAAGGAATTTATAGAATCATATCGCTCAAAAGGGCTATGGCTAATGATGTTTGTATTATTTATAACTTCAATTTTTATTCTTAGTGCTTCTAAAAGTTATCCGGCTGATTTAGGTTTTGCAACATTTTTACTTAATCTTTTTGATATGAATATGATGATACTGCCGATATTCGCAATACTTATCTCAGCTTTATCTGTATTCAATGAAAAAGAATCAAAAAGTTTGGCGATGATATTAACAAAGAAAGATTCTATGATTTCATTTCTATTTAAGAAGTCATTAGCCATACAATCAGTAATGAATATATCTTATATTGGACTTGCATTGATAATATTGGTGCTTGCAAAATTAATTATCGTTATAGATTTCAAAGCAAGTTTAGTATTTTTGATAAGCGTACTGACTTTATTGTTAATATGTAATCAAATTGGCATATTCGTAGGTATGTTTTCTAAAACGAAACTTGAATTAATGGCTTATGCGATTATTATTTGGTTTGTACTTGTCTTCTTGCTTGATTTGATATTCCTTTATATTATTCCGTTTGTTACATATGATAATGCTAAAATCTTTGGCATATTCTATTTCTTAGATCCAATGCATACAATCCGCATATTCCTGGAACATTTATTAGGCTTACTTTCGACATCAAATTTAAGTGCATTGATGTCAGATGTTATTAAATTAAATCCAGTAATATATATGGTTTTGACTGTATTTTTATGGCCATTAGTGATATTTGGTATTACAGTATTAGTGTCAAGAAGAGGTGAAGCAAATGATTGATGTACAAGGATTATCGCATCGTTATGGAGATAAAGAAGTACTTGAGGATATAAATTTTCATATTGATAAACATGAAAAAATAGGATTAATCGGACGTAATGGAGCAGGTAAATCTACCTTATTAAAATTAATGTTAAATATGGAAAAGATACAAAAAGGTACAGTAACATTTAATGGAGAAAGTAATAAAAATGAAAAATGGAAAGCATCAGTAAGTTATCTGCCTGAAAAGTTTAAACTTTATCAATCTATGACACCACTTGAAAATTTGAAGTTCTTTAATGGACTTATTAAAAAGAAATTTGAATATCAGGACGCTGAAGAAGTATTAAATAAAGTGGGACTATTAGATGATAAAAATACAAGAATTAATCAGTTTTCTAAAGGAATGTTACAACGACTAGGAATTGCAATTACATTAATGTATGATACTGAAATTATAATCCTGGATGAGCCAACATCAGGACTAGACCCTATAGGACGTAAAGAAATACTAGATCTCATTAATTTAATGAAAGATAAGACGATATTAATGAGTTCACATCATTATGAAGAAGTGAAAGAAGTATGTTCACATGTTTTATTACTAGATAACAAGCAAATTAATAAAATGGATATGTTAACATTCGAACAACAATACTTGGAGGTGTCAAGATGAAAAAAGTTCTATTATTGATGGTCGTATCGATGTTATTAGTAGCATGTAATGGAAAGAAAGAAATTAAAGTAGAAGAACAGCCGAAAGCAAATGAAATGTCGAGATTCTCAGTAAAAATCACTGAAGGTGGTAAAGCAGTAGACGATTTCAAAGGAACAGCGACATTCCAAATGAAAGGTATGGATCACGGAACGATAGAAGCAAACTTAAACCACCAACAAGATGGTATCTATGAAAACGAAATTAAGTTACCGATGGCTGGTAAATGGACAGCTAAAATTAAAGGTAACAACATAGATAAAACCATTGAACTGGATATAAAATAATGAAAAGAATCAATAATATATTAATAATGCTCATCAGCTTTTTAGCAACCATTCTGGTGGTATGGTATTTTGTAAAAGGTGATGTGAAAGAAGAAAGACAAAATGAAGAACAACAAGTAACTACTGAAGAAAGTGGGGATGATAAACAGCAAGAAGTAAAGTTGAATAAGGATGAAGTATTAAAAATAAATGAACGAACTTTTAAGAAACAAGATATTGAATTCTTGAGAAATATACAGAAAGCACAAATTGATGTCGCTGCTAAAGAGGATACATCTGGAGATGCATCATTTTATAAACAGAAAATTAAAGATCAGGACTCTGAGAATCTACAGTTGCAGAATCAAGTTGAACTTGAAGCGATTGCATTGTTAGGAAAAGAAAAAGGATATAAAATTGATAAAAGTGACCTAAAAAAAGAAGTAGCATCATTTAAGAAAAAACATCAGTCGTCTGAGTATTATAAAGAAGCGGAAAAGTTATTCGAAGAAGAACAACTTTATCAATCACTTGAGAAATATGTACATGACCAGATGATGCGAGACAGAGTAATAGAAGAAATTAAAAAGATTAAGAAGGCAGATAATCCTAAGTTAAAAGGACAGGAACTTGATTTTGAAGTGCGACAGTATTTCGATGATCTGTACAAAGATGCTGTAAATGACTTAACGATATCAACAAATTATAAATAAGTAAAAGATCTCTCTGAAAAGAGAGTTCTTTTTTTGAGAAAATGTATGGACTATAAAGAAAGATGGGTATTTAAATGTTATCAACAATTGGAGTGAGCGGAATGAAACTAACGATTCAGGAGTTATATGATAAATTGTATGACAATTTAGGACCACAAGGTTGGTGGCCGGCTGAGAATCCATTTGAGATTATTATTGGAGCGATTCTGGTGCAGAATACAAACTGGCGCAATGTAGAGCATTCTTTAAATAATTTACGAGAGAAGACGCAGTTTGATCCGGATAAAATATTGGCGTTAGATATGGAAACGTTACAAACTTGTATTCAACCGAGCGGCTTCTATAAGAATAAATCAAAGGCAGTACATAGCATCTTTCATTGGCTGAAAGAGCACGATTATGATTTTAAAGCGATTGATGCAATGTATGTAGAAAGATTACGTAATGAGTTATTAGCTTTACCAGGGATTGGACCAGAGACCGCTGATGTATTGCTCGTCTATGTGTTTGAAAAGGTTGTGTTTATTCCGGATACATATACGCGTCGTTTGTTTAAATTATTAGGTCACGCTGGAAGTGACAGTTATAAAGGATTGCAGGAAGCAGTTGAGTTACCAGCAGACTTTACACCAGAACATGCGCAGGAATTTCATGGACTGCTTGATGAATTCGGGAAACTGTATTTATCACCTAAAGGCGTGAAAGGTGAGACGTTTTTGGATGCGTATTTTGTTGGACGTGATTAATAAAAATAAAAATTGTCTTCTTTAATTCCACTATTTTGTATATAATAAAACAAAATATACAAAATAAGGAGAATATCATGAAACGTTTAAAAATACTTCTAATATCATTGATTGTTATCTTATCAGTAATTGGTTTCTCAACACCTGTAAATGCAGCAGGATACTATTATAAATATAAAGGATATAGTGGTAATAACTATCAGTTCGTTAAATCTAAATCATTTGTCAATGCAGTTAAAAAAGGAAAGGTCACTGTTAATGGAAGAACTGTAACAAATAAAGTTTCTGGACTATCTCTTGAAAAGTCTTCATCAGCGATGATTAAATATGCCCTTGAGAATAATAAATTAAAATCAAAATATATTGTACGCAAATATGATACAGTATATTTCTTAAATGATAATCTAAAAACATATGCAATCACGATGCCAGTTAAAAAAGGAAAAATTACGAAGAAAGAGTTCATTAAAATTTACGGTAAAAACAATTCAGAGACACAAGTGATTGAGAATGAAACGAGTGTATACTATAAATTTAAAAACCATTACTTCGAAGGGCTCTTTAATAAAAAGAATCAACTGATTGGCATTTCATTAAGTGCTCATGTAAGTGGACAATTTGGAAAAGATATAGATGAAATGTTGTTTGGGGAATAATTCAAAAATTCTTCTCAATCATTTATTATTAGAACTTTCAAAATTCTATTGACCACTATAAACTACCGTGGTATGCTTACTAACAATTAAATAACTTATACAGAGAGATGGAGGGAATTGGCCCTGTGAAGTCTCAGCAACCGGCTTTTGAAGTACGGTGCTAAATCCAACAGGAGATTCCTGAAATATGAGTGTAGACTTTATACCCCTCTTTTTCAGAGGGGTATTTTTTATGGAGGGATTTATATGTCAAATGGATTCAGAAGAGGAATGGAAGAGCGTCACGTCATGATGCTGAGTTTCGGTGGTGTGATTGGAACAGGGTTGTTCTTAAGTACAGGTTATACATTACAGCAGGCGGGTCCCATCGGTACAGTTGTGAGTTATGTGATTGGTGCGTTGCTCGTATATATCGTGATGAAATGTATGGGTGCTTTAGCGGTGGAACATCCTGATGTTGGAGGGTTTCATACGTATGCAAATATTTATATTAATCAGTCGATCGGACATGTCGTTGCATGGAGCTACTGGCTTTGCTGGACGATAGCATTAGGCTCAGAGATTACTGCTGGTGGAATCTTGTTTCAGAAGTGGTTTCCTGAATTTCCAGTATGGTTGTTCAGTTTAATATTTATTGTTGTGATCGTGGGGATTAACTTTACGACAAGTAAAACCTATGGTGAGACAGAGTTCTGGTTATCACTCATTAAGGTGCTAGCGATTATTGCCTTTATTATTATTGGAATATTAATATTACTCAACGTCTTACCGTCAGATTTAAAGCCTGTTACATCAAGTGAAAAATTACTTGATGTTCCGAATGGATTATTTGGAATCTTTATTACGATGCTTGCCGTAAACTATGCTTTCAGTGGAACAGAACTGATTGCAATAGCAGCGGGAGAAACTAAGAATCCAGAGAAAGTAATACCTAAGACTATACGTTCTACCGTATGGAGACTCGCATTATTATTTATCGGAACGATTGTAGTAATGGTCTTACTCTTACCGACAGATAAAGCAAGTTTACTTGAAAGTCCATTTGTTTCGATATTAGATAGTGTTGGTATCCCTTATGCAGGAGATATTATGAACTTTGTCATATTAACAGCATTATTGTCAGCAGCAAATTCAGGACTTTATGCATCAAGCAGAATGTTATGGAGTTTGTCAGAGCAGGATAATATATTACCGATTGCAAGAAAGTTGAACAAAAATGGTATGCCGTTCAATGCGACAATCATTAGTTTAGTAGGTGCGTTGTTGAGTCTATTATCAAGTGTCATCGCACCGACCACTGTCTATTTAGTACTGGTATCTGTTGCTGGATTTGCAGTAGTCGTTGTATGGATGAGTATTTGTGTGGCGAGATTTAATCAATTAAGAAGAAAGGGTGTTACAGAAGCTTCAGCGTATATACTACCGGTATTAGGCTTTATTTTATGTCTTGCGTCTACAATTGGCGTACTGTTTGATCCGAATCAAAGACTTGCGACGCTTATCGGTTTACCATTCTGTATTATCATTGGGTTGATTCATTATTTCCTAAAGAAGAAAGGAGCACATATTCATGCAACTGCGAGATAAGTTACAACAAGATATCGTCATATTAGACGGAGGATTTGGAACGACCGTAGAACAATTCGGATATGACGTGAAGCATGAACTATGGTCATCAAATTTATTACAGTCCAATCCAGAAGCGGTTTATAAAGTGCATAAAGCATTTGTTGACAGTGGGGCTGAGATTATACTAACCAATACGTACCAGGCATCTGTACAATCATTTTTAAATAACGGAATTACTAAGGACGAGGCACGAACGTATTTAGAGAAAGCTGTCGAACTTGCAACGCGCGCAGCAGGTGATAAAGCAATCGTTGCAGGATCTTTAGGGCCATATGGAGCAATGCTAGGTAATGGATCGGAATACACTGGGGATTATAAAGAAACTGAAGAAGATTATATTCAGTATCATAAAGAACGACTTGATATATTGATTGAAGCTGGAGTGAATGTATTTGCATTTGAGACGATACCTAATATAGAAGAAATTAAAGCAGTGAAGAAGCTGCTGCGTTATTATCCAGACATTGAAGCGTGGATTTCAATAACATTAAAAGACAGTGATCACCTCTCAGATGGCACATCGCTTGAAGCAGTGATTCGTGAAATAAATGAAATCGATAACATACTCGCATTCGGTGTGAACTGTACAAGCGTGAAAGTCATCGATGGCGCAGTTGATAAGTTAATTACGCTGAGTGATAAACCATTGATACTCTATCCGAATAGTGGACGTAAATACGATGCTGTGAAGAAGATATGGATTGATCAGCAAGATGAATCATTAGTTGAAGCGGCTGTAAAGTGGCAAGCAAAAGGAGTAAAGATTATTGGTGGATGTTGTCAAGTTGGGCCTGAGGAGATCTCAGAGTTAGTAAGAACTTTAAGAACTTAATATAAAGAAAAGTCACAGAACTTATAAAGAAGGTCTGTGACATTTTTTATTCTCTATTCTATAGCATATAATAATGATAAGTGAATGGAGGAATAAATGATGATAATCAATCCAACAGTAAAGTCGATGCCGTTATTTAGTGCAATACCAAAAGTTAAAGATATTGAAGAAGCAAAAGTATACTGCAATGAGAACCCAATTTATTCATGGCACGCAAATTATTATACGGTGAATCGTAAGAAGATATTGATTATTGTAAATGATTTAACATTACTTACAATTGTAATTCAGGATGTGAATGCTGAAAGCAAGAAATATCTGGAACATGTAATTCGTGATAGAATCTTTAAAATACTTATGAGTAGTGGCATAGCGCCAGACAAAATAGAACGATATATGGATAATGCGAATGAAATACTTATAGGTAAAGGTCATAAGAGAAATATAACGAGTATTGTCACTCAGAATATAATGATGGCTGAAACATTTGAATACCACAACTTATTATGGGCGGAACTTATGGACTTTTGTAATAATATGATATTTAGTACAACAAATTATGTAAAACCGATTGATAAGACGATAGAAGTGTTTGAAGATTTATAGAAAAAATAAATATAAAGAGGTGTTTCCCGTGATAACGATGCCGGATATTTTAGACAAAAAGATAATTAAACGATTAAAGAAAGGGAAATTTCATTATAATGGTGCGAAGCTTACGATGTCGTATAAACAGATCAAGGACAGATTAGGTGATGCACTGAATGATAAGCCAAGCTCTGATTACCCTGGTAGTAAAATATATGACGCGAAAGCATACCCCGAAGTGATAAGTTTTAGCTTTGCTGGAAAACCTAAATGGAAGAAGAATAAATTAAAGTTAATCACGATTGATTATAATCATTTAGACCAATTTTATGATATAAAAGCGAAAGATATTAGAAAAGCATGGGGAAAACCTAATAAGAAAAAGAAAAATTCTTTCGATTGGGATGATGAAGGAGAATTTGATACGTACACATATCGATATGGACATGCGTGGTTATGGTTTGATAAAGAAAAGAATCTTTTTGCGATGACATACTTAAATAGAAAGCTACAGAAGAAGTGGGCAGATATATAAGAAATTTGTATTTATTTATAAATATAATGCTATAATTGTAAATAAATACAAGAAGGTTATTGTGATGAAGAAAGCATTATTATCAGCACTATTGTTAGCGGGTCTTGTAGGTCAGGTCAATATCGCAGATGCACAGGGAGAAGTTAAGCCATGTTACACAGCAAGCAAAGTACAAGTTAAATCACCAAATATGTTAGAGCGTAAGACGATTAATGCAATAAAGTCAGGTCAATACAGCTTTGGTGGGATTAAATTAGATATGAGTTATCCAGGTATTAGGCAAACCAAAGATGGAAATGATACAGCAGAACCAATTTGTGAAGATTGTTACTTTGAAATACAATCAATTGACACTTTCTTTATTCTCTAACAACCGCTACGCGAAGACAAATACAGTAAAAGTGATTGGCATTACATATAACTTTCCGAAAGAAAATAGATTTGATATAAAACAATTACAATCTAAGTATGGTAAACCTGAAGATATTACAACTGGTGTAAATGATAAAGATGCGAATTACAATAACTACTACTTAAAGTATAAGAAATCAGGTAAATCATGGTTACTCAATTCTATGGATCTAATGACAAAAAATGAACCTGTAATTGATGAAAATACTATGGCAAAGAATAATAAAAAGACGAAAATAGCCCATAATGGCGAGTATACAATTACGAATTCGGATATTAAGAATATGGCTAAAGGAACGTTTGCGTTAAAAGGTGCAAAGTTGAATATGACACCGGCTGCTGCAACGAAAGCAATAGGACAGGCACTTGAAGATCGAACAGTTATTACTCCAAAAGGAACAGATGTATTTCAGGAATATGCGTTTGGATCAGTGCATTTAAGATATCAATCTAAAGATTGTGCTTCGTCATCAGTGCTTAATCAAATGATATTTGATTATGATAAACGTGGTCTAACTTTTAATAAGATTGAAAGCTTAGTAGGTAAAGCGGATCGAACTGTGAATGGTAAAATGGATACTACGTATGTTGGCAATAAAGAAATTAAAGTGAAAACAAGAACAAACACTTACGGTCATTTAATTGTAATAGGTCAGTATTATAAAGGTGCATGGCATGTGACAGAAGTAGAGTATAGATAATAATTAATTATTTAGACATGGACCACCCTAAAC
This sequence comes from Macrococcoides goetzii, assembly GCF_002742385.2. Classification (GTDB taxonomy): domain Bacteria; phylum Bacillota; class Bacilli; order Staphylococcales; family Staphylococcaceae; genus Macrococcoides; species Macrococcoides goetzii. Next base: position 11,283 of record NZ_MJBI02000011.1, on the reverse strand, counting down.
ATTATTGTAAAGGTGGATTTTTTTACTAAGATTTATCTATTATGAAATTAGTTGATTATCGCTATTATGTAAATTAGAGTTAAATAATAAAGTCCCAAGCATTTTGAGCCTGGGACTTTATTTTAATGTACGTAATAATACATATTTACTGTATCAACCATACCGCTTAGAACCTGATTTGCTAAAAGACATGCTTAAACGATTACCGTAATCATAAGAAATATAATTATTTGATATGTAAGACGATGAAGGTTTACCGAAATACTTTCTTACTTTAGATAACTCGTACTTACTATCTAGTTGTGTGATGATAATACTTTCAATAATATATTTGCTTTTTGGTGCTTTTGTACCATTGGCTTGCGTAAATACACCGACATTCCAGTCTCCACCGTACGTATATAAACCACTCGTTAATCCATATCCACGCGTAACGCTTGAATTTGTAGGATTGCTCCATGTTTTAATCATCGTGGGATGATTTTGACGTAGTTTTAAACCGTAATATTTATAGGTGCTTTTTTTAAAGCTTTGGCATTTGAATAACTATAAAGATTAGGTAACTTTAGTGATTTGTTCTTTAATGTATAAGTACTTGCACTTGCTTGTGGCGCTGGAGGCACTGCTGCAACTAGTAGTGTGAGTAATAAAGTAAATATTTTCTTCACGATTGCACTTCTTCATATATTTGTTAATCTCATTATAGTCGATGTAGTATGAATATAGATAACTAATTTTTAGATATTTTTATTGTATTTTTTGAGGATAATATTATGTATTTAGTATATTCGAGATATTTAATGAATGAGTAATGTACATTTAGAAAAGGTTGAATATAAAAGATAGATTCAAAAAAAATAAATTATTAAAATTCTTCAAAAATTTTATTTGTATTTACTAATTAAGTTCTAATCGCCTTGGAAAATAATTTAAAACTATATTTGAAATGCTTTTGAATGATATAATAAAAATGCGTATGGCTAGAATTTTTACTTGTGCTTCGCAAGTGTTTATAAAATTGTATGTGAGATAGCTTCTTATCAATTGTCCATTCGATTATGAATTATCCTTTTATAATGCCTAATGAGTAGCCATACGCATATTTTAAAGGGGAATGAGTTATGAATTATAATTTTATTGTTGACAAACAGTCATTTTGTAATGAATTAGGAATTTCTGTTGGACTATTAAATTATTTATTATATAGCAACAAAGAAAATGGAATAGAAAGCTTTTATATTAATTTTTCAGTACCTAAAAAAAACGGCGAAGAAAGAAGAATACATGCACCAAATGAACAATTAAAGTTTGTACAAAAGAAAGTCCAAGAATTATTACAAATTAGAAATGACGAATTATTTGCTAAACTTAATGTTGAAAATAAAATTGTCCATGGATTTGTACCAGGAAAAAATATTATCACTAATGCAAGAAAACATAGAAATAAAAAAATTGTAATAAATATAGATATACAAGATTTTTTTGAAAGTCTTCACTTTGGTAGAGTGAAGGGTTTTTTTGAAAAAGATAAATTTTTTGGATTACCCAAAGAAGTGGCATTAATTATTGCACAGTTAACTTGTTATAAAGGCCATTTGCCACAAGGAGCACCAACGTCTCCAATAATTTCTAATCTAATAGCAAAAATTTTAGATATAAGAATGCTTAAGATGTGTAAAAAGTATAATCTTGATTATACAAGATATGCTGATGATATGACTTTTTCGACAAATAAATATTTGACTACTAAGCAATTAGAAAAATTACTAAAAGATCTTGAAAAAGTAATTAGCAATTCAGGTTTCAGTATAAATAATAAAAAAACACGTATCCAACAAAATAATCTAAGACAAGATGTAACAGGAATTACTGTTAATGAGAAGTTAAATGTAAATAAAGAATACATAAAAAAAACTAGAGCCATGGCACATAATCTATATTGTAATAATGAATTTTATATAGAAAATGAAAAAGGGACTTTAGATCAATTGGAAGGTAGATTTAGTTTTATTAATCAACTTGATAAATTTAATAACAATATATCTAAAACGAAGTCAGTAGAATATAATTTGATAAAAAATCAAAAAAATTTTAGCTATATTTCTACTTATCAAAAAAAAGTGAATACAAAAAGTGACCAATTTTTTAAGCAATTGAATTCAAGAGAACAAGAATATCAAAAGTTTATCTTTTTCAAGCTTTTTTATGGAAATCCTAAGCCTTTAATAATTACTGAAGGTAAAACAGATATTAAATATTTAAAGGCTGCATTAAAAAGTTTACATAAAGAATACCCGGGATTAGTGGAAAAACAAGGGGATAAATATATTTATAAAGTATCGTTTTTAGATAAATCATCAAGGAAAAATAAAAAAATAAGTAAGTTACAATATTTTTTAAATATCTCTGAGCATGGTGGAGATGTCATGAAAAATATTTTTTCATATTATGACGTGCAAAATAATTATTATCCTAGTTATTATGATTATTTTGATGAATTGAGAAATTTCACTGGAGCAAATAAGCCAGTAATTTTATTTTTTGATAATGAAGTTGATAGAAGAAAAAAAGATAGTCCAGTTAAATCTTTTATAAAACACGCAAAAATTAGTTCAAAGGTCGATGAATTTAAAAAAAATAAAAAAATACATATTACTAAAAACTTATATTTACTTACTCACTCATTAGAAGAGGGAGCATTAGAAGGTGAAATAGAAGATTTATTCGATGAAGATGTCTTGAATCATGAAATTAATGGAAAAATATTTTCAAGAAAAGATGAAGAAGAAACAAATAAGTACGGTAAAGAAATATTTTCAAAATATGTTTATAGTAACTTTCAAAATATAAATTTTCATAACTTCAAGCAAATATTAGATGACATAGTGTACATTATTGAAATTTATGAAATGTCGAAGAAGAATAGAAAGAAAGTAGTTACTGAATAGAGTAATGAACAATTTTTAATTAGTCTTCTTAGAGAAGTTGAAATTATCAATTATATTTTTGAGGATGAGAATGAAAGATAATAAATTATACAATAAATTGGGATGCACTTAGCGCAATTTCAACTTTTGCAGCTCTATTAGTTGCGATTTTTTTATCTTATTATAATATCAGAGAAAAAGAAAATTATTTATTAAGTCAGTGATACAAACTGATTATAGCAATTCTAAAATTAAGCTATGTGTTACTATTGATAATGTAGGAAATAGAAATGCAATAATAGAAAAAATTGGGTTTAAAAGTGGAAATGATATTAATACTTCATATAATAAATTATTAAAGTAAGTAGAACTTCCGATAAAAATAAATATTAATGATTATAAAGTTATTACATATGAATACCAAGATAACGATGTGATAAGTATAGAAAACGAAGATGATATTGAAATTATAAAGATTTTCAAAACAAAAGAAATTGTAATTGCTGATAGTTTGTACAATAAATATTATCAGACCAAAAGTAAAAATAATTTATTGAAGAGGGTGTAATTATGGCAACAGCTAACTTAGGTTTTGAAGAAAAATTATGGCAAATGGCAGATAAATTACGAGGATCGATGGATTCGGGTGAATACAAAAACGTAGTATTAGGATTATTATTCCTTAAGTATGTATCTGATGCTTTTGAAGAGAAGTACCAAGAATTATTAGAAGATGAATGGGCTGATGAGGAAGATAGAGATGAATATGCAGCGGAGAATATCTTCTTTGTTCCTAAAGAAGCTCGTTGGTCTTTTATTAAAGATAATGCGAAGAAACCTGAAATTGGACAATTAATCGATGCTGCTATGGTTGCGATTGAAAAAGAAAACAAATCATTACAAGGTGTATTGCCTAAATCGTATTCTCGTCCTGAATTAGATAAAACGAGACTAGGAGAGACGATTGATTTATTCTCATTCAAAGTTGGAGATGCGGAAAGTCGTGATAAAGATATATTAGGTAGAGTATATGAATATTTCCTGGGTAAATTTGCAAGTGCAGAAGGTAAAAACGGAGGAGAGTTCTATACACCTTCAACTGTTGTTCAATTATTAGTTGAAATGCTTGAACCATATAAAGGTAGAGTATACGATCCAGCATGTGGTTCGGGTGGAATGTTTGTTCAATCAACAAAATTCGTTCAAGAACATCAAGGTAGAATTGATAATTTATCTGTTTATGGACAAGAATCAAATCCAACAACATGGAAATTAGCAAAAATGAACTTAGCGATTCGTGGCATTGATTCGAATTTAGGAGAACATAATGCTGATACTTTCCATAATGACCTACATAAAGGATTAAAAGCAGATTATATCTTGGCTAACCCACCATTCAATATCAGTGACTGGGGAGGAGAGAAACTTACTGAAGATGTGAGATGGCAGTATGGTATTCCGCCAAAAGGGAATGCAAACTATGCTTGGGTACAACACATGATTTCAAAGTTATCTCCAAAAGGAACAGCAGGGTTCGTATTAGCAAATGGTTCTATGTCATCTAATACAACAGGCGAAGGTGAGATTCGTAAAAATATCGTTGAAGCAGATTTAGTTGAATGTATTGTTACATTGCCTGGACAATTGTTCTATTCAACACAAATTCCAGTATGTTTATGGTTTGTATCAAAAGATAAGAATAAAACAGGCAAAAGGGATAGAAAAGAAAAAGTATTGTTTATCGATGCACGTAATCTAGGGTTCATGTCTACAAGAACGAATAAAGAATTTAGTGCCGAAGATGTTGCTAAAGTGGCGGATACTTTCCATGCTTGGAGAGGTACGAATGATAAAGTATATGAAGATGTATTAGGTTTTGCAAAAGAAGCAAGCATTGAGGAGATTAAAGAAAATGATTATATCCTAACACCAGGTAGATATGTAGGCTTAGAAGAAGCTGAAGAAGATCAAGAAATCTTCGAAGAGAAAATAGAACGCTTAACAAGTGAATTACATGAACAATTCGCGAAATCAAGAGAACTAGAAGACCAAATCCGAAAAGCATTGGAGGGGATTGGGTTTGGAATTTAAAAAAGTAAAGCTAAGAGATATTGCTAATATCAATATGGGACAATCTCCAAAGTCAGAGTTTTATAATGATATTGCTGGTACGCCATTTTTACAAGGAAATAGAACTTTTGGATTTATGTATCCAAAATTCGATACTTATACATCAAAAATTACTAAATTAGCTGGAAAAGGAGATATTCTCTTCAGTGTAAGAGCACCAGTTGGAGACATTAATATTGCTCCATTAGAATTGTGCATTGGTAGAGGTTTATCAGCAATAAGTTCAAAAAATGATAATAATGAATTTTTATATTATTTATTAAAAAATATGAAGAATATTGAAAATTTTACTTCAGGTACTATTTTTAGTTCAATTAATAAAAAGACATTAGAAAATTTAGAGTTTTATATCCCAAATAATCAAACCCAAAGAAAAATAGGAAAAATTTTGAGAAATATTGATGAAAAAATAGAATTAAATAATAAAACAATTGATAATTTAGAACAAATCTCACAAACTTTATTCAAACATTGGTTTATTGATTTTGAATTCCCGAATGAAGATGGTAAACCGTATAAATCAAGTGGTGGAGAAATGGTTGAAAGTGAGTTAGGTGAGATACCTAAGGGATGGATGATTCATAGTTTATCTGAATATGTTGATATAAAAAAAGGATTATCGTATAAAGGTGAATTCTTAGATAAAGATAAATTATTGGATGAGTCATTTCCGTTAATTTCGCTATCGAATTTTAATTTCATCAAGGGATTCAAAGATAAAAAAACTAAGTACTACTTTGGAGATTATAAACAAAATCATAAAATCTACCCTGGAGATTTGATAATTGCTGCGACAGATTTAACACAAGACAGGAAAATGTTAGGTGCACCAGCTTTGGTTCCAAATCTTTCAGATTTAATGATTTATAGCCTGGATGTTTTTAAAGTTATTGAGAATAATTTACCATTATATTTCTTATACTTTTCACTACAAACAAGGAATTACAGAATGATAGTTGAAGGGAATGCAACTGGTACTACGGTTTTAAGGATATCTAAAGATTCACTATTATCATATAAATTTCCGAAAAGTAACAATGAATTGGAACAACTATATCATAATACCGTTGTTAATATTATGAATATGATAAGTTTATTAAATGAACAATCAAAATTTTTAGAGAAACTTAGAGATTCACTCTTACCTAAATTATTATCAGGTGAGATAGAAATTCCAGAAGACTTGGAGGTGTAGTAATTGAATCCATTTAATGAGGCATATTTAGAGGCGGCTTGTTTTGAATGGCTTGAAGAGGTTGGTTATGAGGTTTTAAATGGTCCGGATATTGCACATGATGGTATCTATCCTGAAAGGTCATCATATCGTGATGTGGTTTTAGAAGATAGATTATTTGATGCATTACGTCGTATTAATCCTTCTGTGGATTCTAAAGTTATTGAAGAAGCTGGCCGTAAGGTTATTGCTAATACTTCCCCAAATGTAGTTTTGAATAACAAGGACTTTCATCAATATGTTACTAAAGGTATTGATGTGGAGACTTTAAGTGATGATGGAGTTAATCCAACAGTTAAAGTTTATTTATTTGATTTTGAGAACATTCATAATAATGATTTTGTTGCGGTGAATCAATTTACGATTATTCAAGATAATATTACTAAACGTCCCGATGTGATTCTATTCGTAAATGGCTTGCCATTAGTTGTGATGGAATTAAAGAGTGCGTCTAGTGAAGATGTTTCGATAACGAGTGCATATAACCAATTACAAACGTATAAGAAGTCCATTTCAAGTTTGTTCCGATTTAATGAAATGTTAATCATTAGCGATGGTGTGAATGCTCGTGTTGGTTCACTTACAGCAAATGAAGAGCGTTTTATGAAATGGCGTACTATGGATGGTCAGAATAAGGCTGAGGATAATATGGTTCAGTTGGAAGTGATGATTAAAGGTATGCTTGAACCAGGTCGTTTGTTAGATATCATAAAGAACTTTATATTATTTCAAACAGATGGTGAGAATACGTTTAAGATTCTTGCTGCTTATCATCAGTATTTTGCTGTAAATAAAGCAGTCGAGAAAGCTAAGCTTGCAAGCAGTATTGAAGGAGATAAGAAGATAGGTGTTGTATGGCATACACAAGGTTCTGGTAAGAGTTTATCAATGGTGTTTTATGCTGGTAAGTTAGTTCAAGAGTTGAATAATCCTACTATTGTTGTATTAACGGATAGAAATGATTTAGATAATCAATTATTTGATACTTTCAGTAAATCGAGTGAGATACTTGTGAATACACCACGACAAGCTGAGGATAGTAATCATTTAAGAGAATTATTAGATGTTGAATCAGGTGGCGTAATATTTTCAACGTTACAGAAGTTTACACCAGATAGTGATGGAAAGATGCCGTGTTTAACGGAACGTCGAAATGTCATTGTTATGGCTGATGAAGCACATAGATCTCAATATGGATTTAGTGCTCATATGTCACATGCAAAAGGTTCTGAAGGTGAATTAAAGTATGGCTTTGCAAAGTATGTCCGTGATGCGTTGCCTAATGCTTCGTTTGTTGGATTTACTGGTACGCCTGTAGAATCTACAGATAGAAATACACCGGCTGTATTTGGTGAATATATTGATGTATACGATATGACACAAGCAGTTGAAGATGGTGCGACCGTTAAGATTTATTATGAGTCTCGGATTATTCCATTGTTGCTACCAGATGGATTAAGTATCGATAATGATTATGAAGAGATTACCGAAAGCCAAGAAGAGACGACTAAAGAACGATTAAAGTCTAAATGGTCAAGAGTTGCTGCTGTTGCAGGTTCAAAATCAAGATTAGAGAAATTAGCGATTGATATTGTTGAGCATTTTGATAAGAGGGAAGCGGCAATTGCAGGTAAGGCAATGGCAGTTGTAATGAGTCGTAGAATTGCAGTTGATTTGTATAAAGAGATTATTAAACTTAAGCCAGAATGGCATAGTGATGATGATAATAAAGGTGTTATTAAAGTCGTAATGACAGGTTCTTCAAGTGATCCTGAAGACATGCAGCCTTTTGTAAAATCAAAACCAGTCCGTAAATTATATGAGAAACGTATGAAAGATGTGAACGATCCATTAAAGATTGTGATTGTTCGTGATATGTGGCTAACAGGGTTTGATGCACCTTCAATGCATACAATGTACATCGATAAACCAATGCAAGGTCATAACTTAATGCAAGCCATCGCAAGGGTTAACCGTGTATTTAAAGATAAACCAGGTGGTTTAATTGTTGATTATATCGGTATTGCGGATAGTTTAAAAGAAGCATTAAAGCAATATACTGACAACGACAAAGATAATACAGGGATTGATACAGATCAAGCTGTAAACATTATGCTTGAGAAACATCAGTTAATTAGAGAATTATTACATGGACATGACTATTCAAACTATAATGCAGAAAAAGCATCATTAAGAATGCAAGCTATGATTAACACAATGGATTATGTAATGGGCTTAGGAGAAGAAGATAAGAAAAGATTTCTTAATTTGGTTGTAGAATTAGGTAAGGCATATGCATTATGTTCAACAACTGAAGAAGCAGTTAAGATAAATGAAGAAATAGGGTTCTTTAAAGCTGTTAAAGCAACAATTGTTAAGAAGTTAAGTGAAAGATCAGGGGTAACAAAAACAAAAGACCAATTAGATTATGAAATTAATCAGCTGGTTTCAAAATCTATTATTTCAGAAGATGTTATAGATGTTTACAAAGAATTAGGTATTGAAAATCCTGATATTTCTATTCTTTCTGATAAATTTTTAGAAGATGTGAAAGCACTACCTCAGAAAAACTTAGCTGTTGCATTACTGAATAGATTATTAGCAGGTAAAGTGAAAGCAATCCAACGTACAAACTTGATTCAAGCAAGAAAGTTTTCAGAAATGCTTGGGGATGCTTTGAATAGATATAATAAACGCACAATTGAAACTTCAAAAGTAATAGAAGAATTAATCCAATTGGCGAAAGAAATGGATTCTGCACATAAACGTGGAGAACACACTGGCATGATTAAAGAAGAAGTTGCATTCTATGATGCACTTGCCTCACATGAAACAGCTGAACAAGTATTAGGTGACGATGTATTAAAAGCAATTGCGCATGAATTGACTAAAAGTATCAAAGAAAATATGAGTGTTGATTGGAACTTAAGAGAAAACGCGCGAGCGAAAATGAGAGTAGTAGTTAGAAGATTGTTAAAGAAATATGGCTATCCACCAGATCTTCAAAAAATGGCTGTAGACACTGTGATTGAGCAGGCAGAGTTAATGGCAGAACAAATGAGTTGGGAGTTATAAAATAGCTAATATTATAGGAAAAGAGGAAATAATGAAAAGATATTGGAAAGAAAATAAATACTTATTTCAAGCATTTTATTTTAAAAGTCCGGTAGAATTAAAGGGAGATTGGATATGTAAATCTATTATTACACTTTTCTTTAGTCATTTGGGACTATGGTTTGCTTTACTTTATTCCATTTACTCAAGTTTTAATAATTTCAGCTTGATTGTAATGAACTATATTTTGAAAGGAACATTATTCATTTCAGGTGTGTCATTAGTCTCATCATTAATTTTAAATAATAAGTCAAATGACAAAGAAAATATTTCAATTTCTTCAGATGTAAAAAATAGTAATAATAAACGTTTAGAAAAAATAAATATAGTTAAATTAATTAGAAATTTTCTAATAGTATCTATGATATTTATGGCACTATTCTACAGTTTTGGAATAAAAACAAATCCAACAAGTGTGAAATTGAATGTATATCAGATGTTCTTAAGTATAAGTATTTATTTATTTACAATTTATTTATTTATTTTATACCGTTATTTCGATAGGGATGAGGTGAGTTTAAACGAAAAATCGGAAAAAGAAGTTAATAGTATCACTCACAAGGCTAAAGAAATATCAGATGATGAATTGCTAGAAAATTAATCTCTGTTATTAGAATACATGAAAATTAGGAGGATTATATTGATTTCTTTTAAGTATATAAAAATAGATCAACCATATGCAACTTTTTACCTAGGTAAGTTAAAAGTAAGTGAAATTGATTCGATTTCTTTTTCAAATCAAAGAACAATATACAATTCAGAGGGAATCCAAAGAAAATTAGATTTAAATAGGATTCGAAATATAAAGGAATATGCATCTAGGCCAGATGCAGTTTTTCCAACAGCCATAATTTTATCAGCTCCTAATGAAATGGTAGAAATTGTTGACGAAAATTTTTTGAATATTGATAATGAAAGTAAGGAGTTATGCAGTATTATTGATGGTCAACATAGAATAAGAGGTATAATGGAATCTTCTAACGGTTTTGAATTTGAAGTACCCGTAGTAATATTTATTGAAAGTACTCTTGAAATTGATGCGGAATTGTTTTCAACTATTAATGGAAATCAAAAACCAGTATCAAAATCTTTAGTTTATGATTTATATGGATTAAGTAGTAAAAGAACTGTAGCAAAAGTAACACATGAAATTATCAAAGCTTTAAATACAAGCAAAGAATCTAGAATGACCGGAAAAGTAAAAATGTTAGGAATTAAAGATGAAGAGAATATTAATGCCGAAGTTTCGCAATCAACTCTTGCTGACTCATTAATGAGTTTAATTTCAAATCGAAATATAAAAAATAACATTGATTATTTACCTGATATCGTAAATAAACAAAGGTATGTATTCTATGATTGGTATAATGAAAATAAAGAGCATTTAATATTAAAAGTAGTTATGAACTTTTTTAACGCTTGGATTGATGCGAGAGATGAGTATTTTGGTGATGATCGATATAAATATTTTAAGAAGTCGATAGGATATATTGTGGCTTTTAAACTTTTAAGATTATTTTATTTACAGGGACGACTCGAAAACCAATTATCAGAAGAATTTTTCTTTGGTAAAATAAGTGATTTGTTTAATCATTATAAAAACAGTGAATATTCAAAGCAAACATATAGCAGTAGTCAGAGTGGAGCGAAGGATTTATATGATAATCTTAAGTCAATAGCTGAAAAAAATGAATTAATTAAAAAACAATTCAATTAATTTAAAAATATTTTAATTTTAATTTTTAGAAATTTAATACTCCTTTTGGAATATTAAAAGGGGGGAAATTCTATAATCAAGTTAGCCACCTACGGTGTGCTTTAAAAAATAAAAAATGAGCCATGTGCATCCATGTTAATATTGTAGTTACCACAACAAAC
>NZ_MJBI02000010.1 GCF_002742385.2 Macrococcoides goetzii | reverse complement strand
TTATAGAGATAATTGCGTCCTTTTTATATCCAAAAAATCAAAAAACGGGCTGAAGAAAAGATTTGTATCTTTTCATCAGTCCGTTTTATTATAGAACCTAAATAATCCTTGTAAATCTTCTGTTTTTAAGATGTTACCAACATAGAATGAACCGAATTCACCGTAACGCGCTGATACTTCATCGAAGCGCATCTCGTATACTAACTTCTTAAATTGTAATACGTCGTCTGAGAATAAAGTAACGCCCCACTCGTAATCGTCAAATCCAACTGATCCTGTAATGAACTGTTTAACGATACCAGCGTATCCACGGCCGATCATACCGTGTGAACGCATTAATCCTTTACGGTGATCCATATCTAACATGTACCAGTTATCTTCACCTTGACGGCGTTTATCCATTGGATAGAAACATACATACTCTGAGCGTGGTAATTCTGGATATAATCTTGCTTTAATATGTGGATTCTCGTATGGATCTTCGTCAGAACCTTGCGCAAGATAATTACTTAACTCAATTACTGATACGTAAGAATATGTTGGGATTAAGTAATCACGAATTGCTAATTTATTAAATTCAGTTTCAACGGCTGTTAAATCTTTCATTTCCGGACGTAACATCCAAAGCATTAAATCAGCTTTTTGACCTGTAATGTTATAAAGCGCGTAAGAGCCTTCTTTTGCTACATGGTTTTCTTCTAATTTATTGATAAATGCACTGAATTCTTCAACCATTTTTGTACGGTCTTCTGCTTCAACTAATTTTAAGCTTGTGAAATCAATCGCATAAAATAAGTGTAAACTATACCAACCGTCTAATGTTTTTGCTGCTTCGTTCATTATCCATCTCTCCTCTAATTGTAATCATTATCATTCTAACATATCTCGAAACATATGTATGTTTGAAGATTTTACATATTGATGACGTGTAATTTATATAAAAAGAGTCTATAATGGTTAATGGGGATGAATCAAAATTTCAGGAGGCTATTATGGCTAAATTATTAGATGTATTAAATGAAAAACTTTCAGGTAAAAATGTGAAGATCGTTTTACCGGAAGGAACAGATGAGCGTGTATTACAAGCAGCTGTTGAATTACATAAAGGTGATAAAGTATCACCGATCGTTTTAGGAAATGTGGAAGAAGTACAAGCGCTTGCTGAAAAATTAGGTTTATCAATTGATGGAATTGAATTAATGGATCCAACAAACAGTGAATTACGCGAAGAGTTAATCGCGAAGTTTGTTGAGCGTCGTAAAGGTAAAGCGACAGAAGAGCAAGCGACACAAATGTTAAACGATCCGAACTATTTCGGTACGATGTTAGTTTATACAGGTCGTGCAGCAGGTCTTGTATCAGGTGCAGCACATTCTACAGCAGATACTGTACGTCCAGCTTTACAAATCATCAAGACTAAACCAGGTGTTTCTCGTACATCAGGCGTATTCTTTATGATTCGCGAAGACGAGCAGTACTTAATGGGTGATTGCGCAATCAATCCAGAACTTGATGCAAATGCTTTAGCTGAAATCGGTATCGAATCTGCTAAGACTGCAAAAGCTTTCGGTATGGAACCTAAAGTTGCAATGTTAAGTTTCTCTACGAAAGGTTCAGCGAAAACACCTGAAACTGAAAAAGTTGTAGAAGCAACACGTTTAGCACAAGAAAAATTAGCTTCAGAAGCTGATTTAGAAGGTGTAGTTATTGACGGAGAATTCCAATTTGATGCTGCATTCGTACCATCAGTAGCAGCGAAGAAAGCACCAGAATCACCAATTCAAGGTGACGCAAATGTATTCGTATTCCCTAGCTTAGAAGCTGGTAATATCGGTTACAAAATTGCGCAACGCTTAGGTGGATTTGATGCTGTAGGTCCAATCTTACAAGGATTAAATGCACCAGTGAATGATTTATCACGTGGATGTTCAACAGAAGATGTTGTTTCATTATCAATCATCACTGCAGCACAATCTTTATAATAGATGACGAAGTCAATTTTTGAAGAGAATTGGCAATACGTAGATCATACGCGAGGACTGCAGCCAATGCAGTCCTTTGCTTTTGATGATATGTACTGTCATTTAATTGGACAACAAAATCATGATAGTGTGGTACGCACTTGGATTCATGATCATGTCATTATTCTCGGTATGCACGATGCACGTCTGCCATATATTGAAGAGGGAATAGCGTTCCTAAACAATCATGGATATGGTGCCATTGTTCGTAATTCAGGCGGTTTAGGTGTGGTACTCGATGCAGGTGTACTCAATATTTCGATTATATTTCCTGGAGATATTACCTTTTCGATTGATGCGGGATATGAATATATGTATGAACTGATTCAGGAGATGTTTAAAGATTATCATAAACATATTGAAGCGAAAGAGATCGTTCATTCATATTGTCCGGGAAGTTACGATTTAAGTATTGATAATAAGAAGTTTGCAGGTATTTCACAACGTCGTGTAAAAGATGGTATCGCTGTTCAGATTTATCTTTGTGTCGAAGGTAGCGGGAGTGCACGTGCTGAACTGATGCGTCAATTTTATGATGTGGCACGTCGCGGGGAAACTACGAAATTTACGTATCCTGAAATAGATCCTGAGTGCATGGCGAGTCTATCAGAACTGCTCGGTGTAGAGCTTACGGTGGATGAAGTCATATTCAAATTACTGTATGCTTTGAAAGACTTAGGTGCAACTTTATCAAATAATGAGATGACAGATGCTATGTGGACGTTGTATAATGATTACTTCGAACGCATGACTGAACGTAACGCAAAAATAAAAATCAATCAAGGTGGTGAAGCAAATGCGTAATAAGTTTCAAGTGTGCGATGATTGTCAGGGTGTATGTCTTAGAACATTACTACCGAAGTTAGAGAAGTTAGATCCAGATGCTGAAGTTGAAATCGCATGTCAGTCTTACTGTGGACCAGGTAGACGAAAAACTTTCGCATTTGTCAATAACCGCCCTCTAGCAGCTGCAACTGAAGAAGAACTACTTGAAAAAGTTGAGAAACGTTTAGCACAAAAACGTGATCCTGAAGAGGAAGCAAGACTTGCCAAACGTAACGCTGAACGTAAACGTCGTTTAGACGAACAGAACGCGAAGCTGAAAGAGAAACTGAAGAGATAGATGTAGAGGCTGGGACAATTTGTTCCAGTCTTTTTAATTTAAATTAATCCTCTTTACAATCCTACATACTTCTTTAATGTAAATTTACATGAGTTTAACATCCCTTTGCTATGCTTAGTTTGTATAACTATATGAATGAATCAATAGAAGGGTGGAACGATTCGTGCAACGTATATTAATTACTGGTGCGCGTGCGCCAATTTCTTATGAAGTTGTGCAGCAGCAGGTCGCATTAGGCAGAACAGTTTTCTTGACGGATTCTACCAAAAAGGTCAGCATTAAAAACTCTAAGTTTATCGAAGAATTTATTTTAACAACGTCACCACGTTTTTCTACTGAAGAATATATTAACGATATAAACGATATTGTAGCGCAATATCATATTGATCTGATTATTCCTTTAAATGAAGAATCTTTCTATCTTTCTTATATGAAAGATAAAATAATCGCACCTGTATGGGTTGAAGATATTTCTAAGATGCTGTCAGTGCACAACAAATATAACTTTACAAAGTTAATTGATGCGATGAGCTTTAAAGTGCCTGATACGAAATATGTCATGAATCACGATGACTTAACAACATTTATGAACAGCTTTCCGGGAGATGAATATATCGTTAAACAACCGTACGGTCGTTTCGGTCAATCTGTGCGTAAATTAACACGTATGTCATTAGAAAATGACAATATGATTGAATTCCCTTTTATGATTCAAACTTTAATTAAAGGAACAGAATGGTGTTCATACAGCTTTGCAAAAGACGGGAAAACATTATCTACTTCATTATATTTATCGAACACACATGATAGTTATAACTGTTCTACACACTTCACTTCAGAGAAGAATGAAGAACTTCAGTCTATTATTGAAGCTGTAATTAAGAACTTAAACTGGTCGTATCAAATTGCCTTTGATGTGATTAAATGTGATACGACAGGTGACTATTACTTTATTGAATGTAATCCACGTGCGACAAATGGTGCGCTATTTATGCAGCCGGATGTTTGGGAATTAAAGCAATGTGAACCGAAATATGAAGCGCGTCAACTCATCTTCGTATCGTTATATAACTTTATTATGCGTCCGAAGAAACATAATTTAGAGCGATTAAAGTACGGGAAAGATATTTTCTGGCATCCAAGTGAAAAGTCCATCTTCTTTGAACAAATTATAAGTGGTGCTCAGTGGTGGTTTGAAGCGAAATCTCAAAAGACAACAGTCAACACGATTACAACGTATGATATCGAATGGAATGAAGACATTGTAAATCTATAGATAAAGAGGTTTTACGAATGACGATTTATACGAAATACGCAGATATCCCTTTTAACGAAGTGGATATCTCTCCTTTTAATAAGGCATATATTCAGTATATGATGAGAGGCATTCATCATGGCATCGAGAATGTAAATGCACGCGTAGAAGTGATATTGTTAAATGGGCAGCTCATTCCTTATAGTGTGAAAGATGGAGGCAAAAATGCATCCTGGATTCATTCATTTACAGGGCAATACATTGATGAAATGATTTCAGAAGTAAATCGTATGGAGATGCCGAACATAGTACGCAGTCTTGCACATCAGTTATTGAACGTGGGCAGAACGGTACTCGGACTTACTGGTGAGAAGACTGTGACAGTATTTCCATCTTTTATGTCGACAACGATGTATGAAGACTTTCAGTTTGATCAGCTTCAGGAAATTACGAGAATTCTCGTTGCAAGATTTCCAAAACATGCAATCATTTACCGCACATTAAATGATAAATTTCATCAGTATAAAATGAAACAGTTAGATGATGTCGGCTATGAAGCGATGATATCTCGCGCGATATATATATTCGATCCAGATGATAAACATACAAAGAACGAACGAAAAGACTTAAAGAAAGACATGAAGCGCTTTGAAAAAAGTGGACTAACATTTACGAATGAAATACGTGATGATGAATTTCACCAGTTAATGCCGCTTTACAAACAAGTATATTTAGATAAATATTCGGACTTCAATCCGCATTACACAGAGGCGTTTTTTAAATTCTTATATAAAGAGATGGAGCTTACATGGTTTATCCTTAAAGATAATGAACGCATCGTGTCATTTATGGGTGTCAGTCAGACAGCGAATGTATTATTTCCGGCGTATTTTGGTATGGATCAGTCTGTTAAAGGGTTGTATTTTATGACAAGTGGATTGTTATACCACTTTGCAAAAGAACATGGTTATAAAATTAACAATAGCGCTGGTGCGAAAGATTATAAATTAGCACGCGGTAGTAGACCGTATTTAGAATATCATTATGTTTATTACAAACATTTAAAGCTCATACCATTTTTAAGCTACGCATTGTTTACAAAAGTTGCGACACCTTTAGGTAAATTTTTATTAGAAAAGCTGCAGTTTAAGTAAAGATTTAATAAATATATTTATTATTCTGACATTAATAGTGATATAATATGTTTATCATATTTTTAGGCGGTGATGCACATGTCGATAGAGATGAGACATGCAACATTAGAAGATTTGCCGCGTATTGTTGAAATTTACAATTCCACAATTGAAAGTAGATTAGTGACTGCAGACACTGAGCCTGTAACCGTAGAAAGTCGGACAGAATGGTTTTTGAACCATTCGGAAAAGCGTCCGATTTTTTTATTTCTCAAAAATAATGAAATAGCAGGCTGGTTGAGTTTTGAAACATTTTATGGTAGACCTGCTTACGGTAAGACTGTAGAAATCAGTTTATATTTAGATTCTGATTATCGTGGTATAGGTTTAGGGGAGTATGCAGTGACTGAAATGAAGCGAATTGCACAAACGCTCGATATAGAGACGCTTCTGGCATTTACTTTTTCACATAATACACGTGCATTGAAATTATTTATGAAACACGGATTTATTAAATACGGGGAATTGCCTGATGTTGCGATAATGGATGGGAATCATTACTCACTCACAATATTAGGCTGTAAAATTTAGGAGGAAGTCGTATGGTTAAGATTAGAAAAGCAACAAATGCAGATGTACCAAATATTAAAAAAATCGCTTCTATGGCGTGGTATGATACGTATGCAAAAATTATGGAAGCAAGTACGGTTGCTAAGTTTTTAGAAGCGGCATATAATGATGAGCGTCTAGAACGACGCATAGGGGATTCATTATTTTTAGTCGCTGAAAAAGACGACGAAGTGATTGGTTTTGCTAATTTTATCAATGGTACAGAATTATTCTTATCAGCAATCTATGTTAATCCAGCATTCCAAAGACACAATGTGGGTGCAGAACTACTGGAAGCAGGACTGAATCACTTTGATGACTATAAAGAACTGTTTGTAGAAGTAGCAAGTAACAATGAACAAGCACGTGGATTCTACAAAAAGACCGGATTTGAACTTGTAAGAGAATATAATGAAGAATTATTTGGTGAAACAGTAACAAAAGGATTGTTGAAGAAGGCGATATAATTCAGCAAACATTCAAACAAGATATATTTAGTGTGTATTGAGTGTGTATAATTTGTGTGGTATTATAAATTTGTAAGCTAATTCTATAATTACCGGAGGAAGCGGTAAATGCGTAAGAATTTCCGACAGATACGAAGAATACTCCTTAAGAATGGATTTATTGAAATGCCTAAACGAGGTAAAGGGGGACATATTATGTTTTTTAACCCAGTTACTAAGCGAAAGCTGACACTTCCTAGTCATTCGAAAGATGTAGGAGTCGGTCTGGAAAAAGAAATATGGAAACAAGCTGGATTAGATGATCAAAATTTATAATAAAAGTAGGTGGAGAGATTGCATACTAACATACTCTATACTGCAGACGTTCACAAAGAAAATGGACGATACTGGGCAAATTTTGTAGAAATTCCTGAAGCTTTTTCAGAAGCAGATACTAAAGAAGCACTCTATGAAAACTTAATAGAAGCTTTAGATGTTCATATTTTATCCTTGATAGATTTAGGTGAAGATTATCCTAAACCTCTGAATAATGCTGAAGATGAAGTGAAAGGTGACTTCTATATGACCATACCTATGAGTCTAGACAGAATTATTCATAGTAAATCTCCTAAGTATGACAGAAGAAACGTTACTATTCCTCATTATTTAAATAAACTAGCAAAAGAAAGGAATATCGAAGTTTCTAAAGTGTTAAGAGAAGCATTAGAAAAGGAATTGTTGCATAACTAGACAATTAATAAAAGGCCGGTACTTGTCATAGAGTATCGGCCTTTAATCTATATTTATTTTTCATATACTGGCACCCATCCTGCTTCATCAACGAAGATTCTTACAGCAACAACTTTACGATTGTCTGATAAAGTGAAGTAATGTCTTACGTTAGGTGGTACGGAAATTAAGTCGCCTGGATCTAAATGTACTTCAAAGAACTGGTCATCTTTCCCTTGAATAACAAATACACCATTTCCACTTACAATGAATCGTACTTCGTCATCCGTATGATGATGTTCACGCTGGAAGTTAGTCAGTAGCTCATCTAAGTTAGGTGTTGTGTCTGATAAACTGATTACGTCACTTGCTTTGTAACCACGACGGGCACTGATTGCATCAATTTCTTCTTTAAATGTGTTTAAGATTTCTGATTTATCTTCATCTGTTAAGTTATAATTTTCTTTTAATGTATCTGGTAATTTTGACGTATCCCACTGTTCATAAATGACTTCATTACTTTCTAAAAATGCATGAATTTCCTCTTGATTGTCTAATCGTTTACCTGTTTCCTGAAAAATTAAATATGCCATAATTATCGCTCCTCTTATTTGATATATTGTCTTGCAGATGCAAGTTGTAAATGATATTGAAATAAAAATTCTGCTGCTTCAAATAATTTATATGCTTCCTGAGTAGATTTTCCCCAGGTATTGATCCCATGATTGCGAATGAGTACAACACCACTATCAGCAGTAACGTGTTCTCCAAATCGTTCAGCGAGTTTTTTAACGTCTGCTGGATTTTCGATAATAGGGATGCGCAATATATCACTTTCCTGCCATAAACCGAATGCTTTAATTAATTCCTGATTGCTAAATTCAACTGCACCTGTAGAATGATATAGCTCTGAAATCACATTATTACTAACGGTATGGATATGAATTGATGCGTTTGCGTTACTGCGTTTAAATATTTCTAAGTGTAGAACGGTTTCGAGAGATGGCGTAAGATCTGTATCAACAGCCTTACCTTTCATATCTACTTTGACAAAACTTGTATCAGTTGTTTCGTATTTATCGACACCGCTTGTAGTTACATAAAGATGCTGGTCATCTATTCTTATACCTAGATTACCGCTTGTCCCCGGGAAGTAGTTATTGCGTGCGAGCCGTTCTTTGATATGTGTAATTGCTTCTAATGCACTCATTTGATCACCTCGCTTAATTTAATATCATCAAATGTTTCAAAATGATGATGCGCGATTCCTTTTTCCTGGGCAAATTGCGTAAGCTTTGAAGTTGTAAATGCGATATCTGCAATACCCAGTAACTTTAAATCTGTAATGCTGTCACCGATTGATATAACTTTATTATCATCCACTAATTGTCTGACGATAGAAGGCTTACATGTGCCACAGTCACCAGTACATAAGTTATCGCACGGATGGTTCCATATTACTTCCATATAATCTCCGGAGAAATCTACGGTATTGGCAAACACTTGTTTGATGCCATTAAATTTCTCTAGTATTGGATCAATAAAGAAATGCATGCCGCCACTAATAATATAGAAAGGAATATTTAGTGTTTGGGCTTCGTCTAATAACTTCTGAAATCCTGGTCGGAGTTTCACTTCTTCCAACGCGAATTGAATGATATCTTCTTTCTTTTCGCTCGGTAATAATCTGAAGAGTTCCGTAACGCCATGCTGTATCGAGATTTCCTGACGTAGTATTTGATCGGTGATAGGTCGTCCTTCAATAGGAGCAAACTTCTTGATGATGGCTACGATCGTATCAGTGGCTGTTACGGTACCATCGAAATCACAGGCTATGATGTACCCCATAAAGCCACCGCCTTATCATAATGTTTACCACCTACGCCTGTCTTATAATGACGAATGGCTTCATGGAAAGCTTCACCGCCTGCAGTTGCACCATCTGGATGACCATGTACGCCCCCACCAGCATTAATGACGATGTCTTCACCAAAGTCATCGATAATACGTTTAACCAAACCTGGATGAACGCCGGCTGACGGGACAGGAAATGCTTGTTTAATTGTACTCGCTTCTAAGGCATGAGCGACAATACTTTTAGCATCATCTTCAGTAAGTTCGATAGACCCGTACGGCACCGGGAAGAGAATAAGATCTGCGCCTGCAAGACGTGTCAGTTTAGATAGCAGCAATTGATAACTAATACCATAGTCAGGACTACCGCCTAATGCACCACTTAATGCAGGGTGAGCAAGAATTGGTAAATTCAATGCTAAATCGCGTAACCCTTTAAGTGCGTCAAGTCCATACGTATGAACGTTGAATAATAAAGCATTCGCACCGAGTTGCTTTGCCTTACGTGCTTTGTCAGGTAATTCAAACACCGGACCGGATAGGTTCACAGCATATAGTACGCGACGACCAGTTGCTTCGAATATTTCATCTAACACGCGTTTACCGATAGTAATACGTTCTTCAAAAGGAAGTTCAGGTACGTCATATAATATTTCGTCATCTTTAATAATATCGACGCTTAACGCCTGTGCACGCAGTTGTGCTTCGAAAAATGATGCATCTCTACCGATAATGCCTTTAAAGATGCTCATTACAAGCGGACGATCATAAATATTTAGTAAATCTCTCACACCTTCAACACCGAACGCAGGACCTTTAAAATGTTTACTGTAATCCGTAAAATCGATATCGAATAACTTTACTTTTCCGTCTAACGATAGTTTGCCGAATACAGTCGTTAATATTGAAGAAAAATCTGGCGTGATATTATGTTCCGGATATGCAATAGCAATATGTAATAACCCTTTTTCTGCATCGATTATTTCCTTGGTAATAACTTCGCCTTTATATTTCTCTAAATGTGCCTGATCTTCAGCCGTTAAATCTGTCCAGCTTCCGACAGTTAAACCAACTGCTAGTTTTTCTGCGATAGTATCAATTTTAGATGGATTATTGTGTAGCTGGTACTTCGCTATGATATGTGACACGTTTTAACCTCCTTTGTTTAAACGGTGCATAGTTAATAATTAATGCACCTGCTAGTACAAGACCTTTTATAATATTCAAGCCATAATATGGAATGGATAGCATGACGAGACCGTTTTCCAGTATTGCAATGAGTAGTGCCCCTAAAAATGTACCGATAATATTAGGCTTACCTGATTTAGAAACAGTTGCACCGATAAATGCAGCCGCAACTGCGGTCATTAAATACCCTGAGCCTGAATTAACTTGAGCTGATGATACTTGACTGGCAAGGAGTATACCACCGATACAAGCAAAGAATGCAGATGCCAAATAACTGATAATGATATATTTTGTTGTCTTGATGCCACCGAATTGTACAGCATGTTTGTTATCGCCAATCATATACATGATGCGACCGGGATTTGTGCGATGTAATAAAACGTATGTAATGGCTACAATAATGAGCATTATGATAATTAAAGGCATAGGTTCTGACAAAACTTTGAATGCATCAGGAATCTTGCCAGTTGTAGCAGCTCCGTTTTGTCTTGTCATGCCTTGACTGATTGAACCCCCTTCAGCATACGTCAGTGCGATACCTTCAACGATAAACATTGTCGCAAGTGTAGCGTAAAGGTCAGGGATTTTAAACTTGATGATTAAAATTAAGTTGATGAGTGCGACAACAAGTGCAACTGTTAATGTGAGCATGATGGATAACCCAAAATTCATCCCATGCCATACAAATAATGAAATGATAACAGCATTACTTAGCGTAACCGTAGAGCCGACAGATAAGTCGAATCCGTCGACACTCAAACTAAATGTAATACCGATGGCTACGATAGTGACAATCACCATGCCACTAATGACTGAAAGTAAATTATCAGTAGATAGAAAGTTTGGTGCGGTCAAACTAAATAGTATGACTAAAATAGTGATTACAATGAGTAAGCCGAATTGTTTAAACTGCATGTTGTATTCCTCCAGTAGCTTTGTGCAAAAGATCAGTTTCTGATGTATTTTGTGTCAGTTGTTCATCTACGACTTGACCTTTGTGTAGTGTATAGATGCGATCAGTTATATTGATCAGTTCACTAAAATCACTTGATGCATAGATAACTGTCTTTCCGCTGGCAGTTAATTGATTGATAACTTTAAATAAGTCTTGCTTAGCACCGACGTCAATTCCTACAGTTGGTTCATCAAGTATAAAGATGTTTGATTGTTGATAAAGGCCGCGTAATAATACAACTTTTTGTTGATTCCCACCGGATAATGAATGAACTTGTTGGGTAAACGATTTATATTTCAAGCCGATATCATTTGCTAAAGGTAAGATATTATTTTCTTCATTTTGATGATGGGTAAAAAATTGTTTGTTTTTAAAGCAAATATTATCTTTTATACTGTGCGACATAATCAGCCCATGTTTCTGACGTTCTTCTGGACAATAAGATATTTTTTCATGAGATAAATGATGATATAACCAAATGCACAATTCTGTCTTACCGGCACCGACTAAACCTGCGATGCCTATTACTTCACCTTTAAATCCATGAATATTGATATCGTGCAGTTTATCGGTTTGTATATGCTGAAAAGAAAATTGTTGTTCTTTTGTTGTGTAATTTGTTTTATGATGTGTCTGTATGTTTCCAGCAATAGCTTCATAAAGTGCTTCAGCGTCATAAGCATCTGATTGTTTAGATGCGATGCGTTCGCCTTCTTTAAGGATAGCAATATCATCAGAAATATTTAATAACTCAGGTATACGATGAGAAATAAAGATGATGGCCATTTCTTTTTTTAATAAATTTAATTCATTGAATAAAATATTAACTTCACGCTGACTCAATGAAGCAGTTGGTTCATCTAATATGAGTAGATGCTTATCTTCGAGTATCGCTCGAATGATGACGAGTAATTGTTTTTCAGAAACAGTTAAATCTCTAACATGCGTATTCAGGGAAAAAGATAAACCGAATTTATCGATATAATTTTGCAATTTCTGTTTTTGTTGCTGTTTATAAAAAAATCCTTTCGTACGATCTTTAATCGTCAAATTATCATATACCGTTAAACTTTGAAATAAGACATCATCAACCTCTTGCGCAACATAGGCGATATCATCTGCAAAGCTTGAAACTATTTGTCCGTCTTTATATAAAGTTCCTTTTTGATAAGGGTAAGTGCCATTCAATACTTTCATTAACGATGATTTACCTGCACCGTTGCCACCGATAATTGCATGAATTTTTCCCTGTTCAAAGTGAATAGATAAGTTCTTTAAAATATGATGGTCATTGATCGTTAAATTAAGATTTGAGACTTCAAAGCGCATTGTATTCAGTCCTATCGTTATTTAATTTTGAAAGCATCTTCCTGACTAAATGCCGGAACTGCCTTTGAAAGATTATTCATATTCGTATCTTGTTTCAAATCTTTTTGTGTAATTTGAACTGGTTTAAATGCATAAGTCGCAGGGACTTTTTCTTCTTTAATGAGCTTTGCCAGAATTCTTACATCTGTTTCACCGATGACTTTAGGATTAACACTTGCTGATGTCTTCCAGTTGCTGTTTTTAGCTTTCATAAAGTTAATGTCCTGGTTTGAGATATCTATTGAATAAATCGGTAGATTGATTTTCTTTTCGTTAAGTGCAAGATAAGCGCCCTTTGTCATCTCATCCCAAGATCCCCATACCGCATCGAAATCTTTTGGTTGATGTTTTGAAAGTACAGCTTGGGTTTTCTTTTTTACATCGCCTTGTACATCTTCAAAATTCGTTGGTCCGATACTTTCAACGACTTTAATTTTGCCTTCGCTTTCATACTTTTTAAAAATTTCCTGACGTTTATCAAGCGGTAGGAAACCAGGACCGACCCATAATTTAAGTACTTTTACGGGTTGTTCTTTATCTTTAATCAGCGCGTCTAACGATAACTTTGCTAATGCATGGTCATCTTGACTTGTAGCAACGACATTATCAATAACCTTGCCGTCTTTATCTGACTTTGTATCAAACGTAACAACTTTGATCTTTGCATCTGCAATTTTCTTAACCAAATCATAGCTGTAATCTTCTTTGCCGTGTGATAATACGATGCCATCATATTTCTTTAGGATTGCCTGATCGACGAGCTGCTGAAACTTTGCATCATTCCCATTCGAAAGAAAAGTATCCACTTTGAGTCCAAGTTTCTCACCTTGTGATTTAGCACCATCGATAAATTGTTTCGTATGATCATCACTACCAAGGTTACGGATAACAGCAATTTTCTTGCCTTTTATTTCACCTGACGCTCCAGATTGTGATGTTGCCTGATTACATCCTGTAAGTAAGATACTTGTTGCAAGTAATAATTGTAATGGTTTCTTCATGCTTTAATCTCCTCAAATAATTTTGTGATTGCTTGTTCTTGTGCTTCGATAATGCCGTGTTCTGTAATGAGTCCTGTGATTAGACTGTTAGGTGTAATATCGAAAGCTGGATTATAAACTGCTACGTCTGCTGCGACTTTATTGTCATAAATATGTGTTACTTCACGTGTGTTGCGTGCTTCAATTGGAATTGCATCTCCACTCGATACCGTTAAATCGAATGTGGGTGTTGGTGCTGCAACGTAAAATGGTACATTATAAAACTTTGCTGCAATAGCAAGCGGTAATGTGCCGATTTTATTAACGACATCGCCATTTAATGCTACACGGTCACAACCGACAATAACAGCTGTAACATCTTGTTGCTGTAACACAGTGGCTGTAGTACTATCTGTAATTGTTGTAACATCGATGCCGGCTTGCGATAACTCAAAAGCTGTAAGTGCGCCTTGAAATCTTGGTCTTGTTTCATCGCTAAACACTTTAAACGGAATTTCTTGAGCGTGTGCTAAATAGAATCCCGCTGTCGCTGTGCCTAATGCACTTGTTGCAAGACTTCCTGGATTGCAATGCGTAATAAACGTTGAGTTCGGTTTTATGAGTGGTAATGTATGTTTCCCGATACGGTCATTGATTGATTTATCTTCTTCATAAATGTGTTGAGCGAGATTTTCTAAAGCCACGATGGTCTGATTGACATCTTCAGTGATTACTTCTTTCGTGCGACCAAGTGCCCATAACAAGTTGATTGCTGTTGGTCGTGTGTTGGATAGTCGTGTGATAACATCCTGCATATAAATTTTAAAGTCTTTATCCCCGTTGTATTGTAAAGCACCGATTACGACACCGTATGCCGCAGTAATTCCGATAGCGGGTGCACCGCGCACGATCATATCTTCAATCGCTACTGCTACTGCTTCATAATCTGTGCAGTCGACATACTGTATATCATGTGGTAATTTCGTCTGGTCAAGGAGCGTAAGAACGCCGTCTTTGTATTGGATCGATTGTAATATCATGCCGCGATCTCCTTAAATTTTGTATATAGTGAGAATATAGATGGGTAGATGGATACTGATTCCGGATATTGAATCAGCGATTTCGCAAACTTAATGAGCTGCACTTCTATCTGAACACGTTGTTGCTCAGGTAAAGTTGTTAAATCATTTACTTTAGCAAGTCCGACAATGCGACGAATAATTTCAAGTCCACATACAATATACGCATCTTCAAGCACTGAACGGATATAGCTTGCATAAACTGAAGCTTGTTTCAATGCGACATCTTTCGTCTTTTCCTGTAAGATCGCTAAACTTTTCTGTTTGAATACTTCTAATACCTCCGTGATACTTTCGGCAATAAACTTAGCCTGTTCATCTCGGCCATGCGCCTGCGCATTACTATATGCAAAGAAGAGGTGAGCGAGCACATTTCCGACATCATATCCTGCTGGTCCATAGAAACCGAATTCAGGATCAATGACTTTTGTTTCTGTTTCATTCACAAATACTGAACCTGAATGTAAATCTCCATGGATTAAACTTTGACTTTTATTTAAGAACTTAAGCTTCGCTTCAGCGACTGCAAGCTTTAATGTGTCATCGTTATAAAGTAACTGTTCGACATATGGAAGCAAGTCGTTACTCACTTCATTGCGAGAGAAATTATCGTAAAATGGCTCGGTGAACACGAGATCTTCAGAAATCTCACATAATTCGGGGTTTATCGTATCTTTTTGTAAAGCCTTCTTCTCTTTCGCATCAAGGACAAAGTCTGAAGTGTTAATCAATGTCTCTGCCAAATAGGTTCCTAAATCAACACCGATATTTGGATATATATTGCCATCGATTAAACCTTGGCGTAATACTGTGTATTCTTTTAAGTCTTCCATGATGACGCATTTCATCACATCATCAATCGCATAAATATGCGGTACAAGTTGTGGTACGATTTCGCCATGTACTTTGAGTAACTTCCCTTCACGAATTGTGCGGTCCGTTGATAATTTAAATTCGTCTGAAATACGTGCTACGTCACCTGAATGTTTGACGATAATGGACTTGTTCCCATTAGATACACGAAAGACATAATTTAAATTACCATCTCCGATTTCGTTTACTGTTAACTTGTCACCGGGGTTAAATAAATTTGTAGTTTCAAGTATGTATGCTGCAATATCAACTTCCTGCATTAAGAAATATGAACTAAATTTAGACAATGCTTTCACCTCAGAATTAATTTTTTCACAAAAAAAACGTTTTTCCCGTACTGCACGGGAAAACGTTAGCCATCAGTATCTCTACTTATCTTTCAGCACAATTGTGCTGTAGGAATTGGCACCTTTTCCATGTGGACAGGTTGCTGGACGTCATAGGGCCTAATCCCTCAGTCACTCTTGATAAATAATTATTTAATTTTTTGTTAAGTTGAATATTAAATTAATTAAAAATATAAGTCAATAACTTTCTGAAAATTTTTTGTATTACAAAATTTTTAAAAGACGTTAATCATTCTATTTTAAAGGCTTTATGATAAAATTTAACTAATGAAAAAATAAAGGAGAACCACTATGGGCTATCAATTCCAGAAGATGCAGGAAGAGAAGGTGTTCAAAGATCCGGTGCATCGCTATGTGCATGTACGTGATCAGTTAATTTGGGATTTAATTAAGACGAAAGAATTTCAACGCTTACGTCGAATAAAACAACTTGGCACGTTATATTTATCTTTTCATACAGCTGAACATTCACGTTTCAATCATTCGTTAGGCGTTTATGAAATCGTACGTCGTATGATAGACGAAATATTTGTTGGACGTGAACATTGGCATAATGAGCATCGTCCACTCGCATTATGTGCAGCGCTGTTACATGATTTAGGGCATGGTCCGTTCTCTCATTGCTTCGAGAAGATATTTAATACGGATCACGAGCTTTACACACAGCAGATCATATTAGGAGATACGGAAGTGAATCATGTATTGTCACGCGTATCTCCTGAATTTCCGAAAGAAGTAGCTGCTGTAATCAACAAGACACATCATAATAAGCTGGTCATTTCGATGATCAGTTCGCAGATTGATGCCGATCGTATGGACTATTTGCAACGCGATGCTTTCTATACAGGTGTGAGTTATGGTAGTTTTGATATGGAACGTATATTAAGACTTATGCGTCCGACAAAGGATGAAGTTGTGATTAAAGAAAGTGGTATGCATGCAGTAGAAGATTATTTAATGAGTCGTTACCAGATGTACTGGCAAGTATATTTCCATCCAGTCAGTCGTGGTGGTGAAGTGTTATTAAATCGTGTCCTGAAACGTGCCAAAGTGTTGTATGAGACAGGCTATGCGTTTAAAGAACCACCTAAATATTTAGTGCCGTTCTTTAAATCAAATCAAGTGTCCGTTGATGCATATTTAAGACTCGATGAAATGGTGTTAAATTATTATCTACAGGAGTGGATTGATGAAGATGACAGTATATTAAGTGATTTATCGCGCAGATTTGTTAACCGTGATTTATTTAAACATCTCCCGTTTGATGGAAATCGATTTACGATAGATGAACTTACTGAATTGTTTACGAAAGCGGGCATTGATCCGGATTATTATTTTGTCGTGGACTCGTTTAGTGACTTGCCATATGACTATAATAGACCTGGGATTAACTCGCGTAAACCTATTCACTTAATAACGTCTACTGGCAAGATTAAAGAAATTAGTACGCAGTCGGTGATAATCAATAGTATTACAGGTATTCAGCGGAAAGATTATAAAATTTACTATCCGAAAGAAACAATTTTAAATATTGAAGACCTTGAAATTCGAGGTGCAATTATTAACGTATTAAATGAATTAGAATAGGGTGATAATATGGCAGAATTTCAGTTTAATATTATAAAAAATGATCCGCTTGACGGACATAAAGGTACAAATATCGGTTCGATTAGCTTAGATAATGTGGCACCAGTATTTATTGATGTTGCAGAGAAAAAAGCATTTATCGATATCGGTGCGATGCATGCGCGTAGTGAAGTTGAAAAGCGTGTGAAATGGGTGACGGATAAATCTGAAACAGAAGGTCCTGACCAGAAAGAATACTGGCTCGTATGGGTAACAACAGAACGTGCAGAAGTCGGTCCTTATTATGCGGGTGTTACTGCTTGTTATATGGCAGTAAATAAGGAACGTAAACGTGGCTATAAAGTGATGGCTGAACATGTCAATATGATGGATAAGTCGATGAAACATAAATTCATTTTAGATCAGATTGGTGATGACAATAAAGCAGTCTTAAAAGACTTCTTAATGCACCATAACCCTGAAATGTGGAACAATTCTGGTGAAGAACTAAAAACAATGTTAGGTTAGGCATGTAACGATTGTTCAACTTTTCCGGATACGGCGAGTATCCGGAAAAGATGAGCACCATCATATCTTCAATTTTGTGACAAAAATGTGACTTTAATAATCGTGTAGATTTTCGGTTGTAATTTTTGCTTAACATTAGTAAGATATGAGTAGCTATAAAAATAGCTAGGACACTAAAGAAAGCAGGTATTTTTATACCTGCTTTCTTTAATTTTATGCAAATTTTGTTATAATCATTAGTGGGTGATCAACTTGAATATAGATATTCATATAAAGCAACAAATCACAAATAGTGAGGGCACAGAGACCTTCGAATTTAATACTACAGGCACACGTATAAAAAAGGCACATACATACATTATGTATAAGGAAACAATTGATGATATCCAGACCGATGTACGTGTTAAAATTGAGAAAGAACGGGTGCGTATCAATCGAAAAGGTCAATTAACGTTAGATTTTCTGTTTGTCCCATATGAGACAACACAAAATATATATCACCTGGCGCATCAAAAAACCGTTATGGAAGTAACTACGAATCAATTGTTCATTGAGTCCAATGAACAATCCGGCAAGGTTTACATTCAATATACAATTGTGAATAATCAAACTGTCTTAGGCAGTTATACATACGATATAGAATATAAGGAGCGAGTATAATGAACATCGTACAACAGCAAAAAGAAACATTAATCGAAGAAATTAAACAGGCGATTTTAAAAGCAGAGCTTGTTACAGAAGTACCGGAAATTAAAATTGAAATTCCAAAAGACACTAAAAATGGTGACTATGCAACAAATATCGCTATGGTGTTAACAAAACTCGCTAAAAAAAATCCACGTGAAATTGCGCAGGCAATCGTAGATCATTTAGATGTGAAAAAAGCGGATGTCACTAAAATTGATATCGCAGGTCCTGGATTTATTAATTTCTATATGGATAATGCATACCTCACTGGTATTATTACTGAAGCATTAAATAAAAAAGATGATTTCGGTAAAGCAGAGCAACCTAAAAATGAAAAAATCTTAGTTGAGTATGTTTCAGCGAATCCTACTGGCAGTCTGCATATTGGACATGCAAGAAATGCGGCAGTAGGTGACACTTTATGCAATGTATTATCTGCAGCTGGGTATGATGTACTACGCGAATACTATATCAATGATGCTGGTAAACAGATTGAGAATTTAGCATATTCTATTGAAGCGCGCTATTTTCAGGCGTTAGGTCAGGAAATGGAACTGCCTGAAGATGGTTATC
Organism: Macrococcoides goetzii; assembly: GCF_002742385.2. GTDB lineage: Bacteria > Bacillota > Bacilli > Staphylococcales > Staphylococcaceae > Macrococcoides > Macrococcoides goetzii. The sequence goes on along the minus strand of NZ_MJBI02000010.1, from coordinate 35,764 downwards.
ATGGTAAAGATATTATTGAAATCGGTAAAAAGTTAGCTGTAGAGCATCCGGAATACAAAGATGCTGACAAGGATGAGCGTATTAAAGCATTCCGTAAACTAGGACTAGATTATGAAATGGATAAACTGAAAAAAGATTTAACTGAGTTTAATGTTCATTTTGATAACTGGTTCAGTGAAACTTCACTTTATGAAAATAAAGAAATCGATAAAGCATTAGATAAGATGCGTGAAAATGGTTATTTATTTGAAGAAGACGGCGCAACCTGGTTACGTACAACTGAGTTTGGCGATGATAAAGACCGTGTACTGATTAAAAAAGATGACAGCTATACGTACTTCTTGCCGGATATTGCGTATCACTATGATAAGATTGAACGTGGCTTTGATACGTTAATTAACTTATTCGGTGCAGATCATCATGGGTATATTAACCGTTTAAAAGCATCTCTTGAAACTTTCGGCACAGACTCTAAACGTTTAGAAATTCAAGTGATGCAGATGGTACGTTTATTGCAGGATGGCCAGGAAGTTAAGATGAGTAAGCGTACAGGTAACGCTATTACATTACGTGACATCATGGATGAAGTTGGCATTGATGCAGCACGTTATTTCTTAACGATGAGAAGCCCTGACTCACACTTTGATTTCGATATGGAACTTGCAAAGAGCGAATCAAGTGATAATCCAGTTTACTACGCACAATATGCACATGCGAGAATTTGTTCGATTTTACGTCAGGCAGCTGAAAATGGTATCACACCTTCTGCTGACGCAGACTTTAGCTTAATTACAAATGATAAAGCATATGAATTGTTGAAGCGTATCGCTGATTTTGAAACGGTAATTGAACAGGCAGCAGAAGCACGTGCACCACACCGCATTACAAATTATATCCAGGATTTAGCAGCACATTTCCATAAATTCTATAATGCAGAGAAAGTATTAACAGACGACCTAGAAAAATCTAAAGCACATGTTGCGTTAATTGAAGCAGCAAGAATTACATTACACAATGCTTTAACATTGATTGGCGTTTCAAGCCCGGAAAAAATGTAGTAACTAGAGGCTGGAACTGAAGTGTTGTGCCACAAGCAAAAACCGAAGAAAACTAATAAATCGCTCTTTGATTTATAGTTTTCTTCGGTTTTTGTATTTTGTAAGAAAGATATTGCATATGGTATAATTATACAAAATTGAATGGATGGAGGATTTATGAAGAAAACGTTATTTATACTCTTGATGACAGTACTTTTCATCGTTTCAGGCTGTAATACGGCAGACAAGGTTCAGCAGTCTGACACTAAGGAACGTATTATTTCGTTAATACCGAGCAATACGGAAATCCTTTATGATTTAGGCGTTTATAAAGAGATTATCGGTGTTTCGACAGTAGATGATTATCCTAAACAGGTTAAAGATAAGGAAAAGTTTGACGGAATGAAGCTTGATTATGAAGCGATATTAAAAGCAAAGCCAACGATTGTGTTTGCGCATCAATCGATGGAAAAAGCGCAGGAGAAGACGTTACAAAAGTTGAGGTCAAAAGGTATTAAAGTCGTCGTCGTTCAGGATGCTAATTCATTTGATTCGCTATATAAAAGCATAGAACAAATTGCTAGTGTGACACATAAAGAAGCTGAGGGTAAAGCATTGATAAAAGATATTAAACGTCAAATTCAAGAAACTGCGATTAAATACAAAAAAGATGTCCAAGGTAAAAAAGTGTTTCTGGAAATTTCATCACATCCTGACATTTATACGGGTGGTAATCATACATTAATGAATGATTTACTGAAACAGTTGGGTGCAGTCAATATATTTAGTGGTATAGAAGGTTACCAGGCGGTGAGTACGGAATCAATCGTTAAGAAAAATCCGGATATCATTATCTCTACGAGTGGTCTGTCAAATGCAGCGTTAATCAAAGAAGTGAAGTCAAGAAATGGATTTAAGCATGTTGAAGCGGTAAAACAAAATCAAATCTATGCAGTTGATCCGGATACTGTATCACGTCCAGGACCAAGAATCGCACAAGGTATGGAAACCATTGCCAAAGCTATCGCACATGAAAAATAACATTATCGTATTAACACTTATTCTTATCGTGACATTGCTATCACTCTTTTACGATGATTATGGATGGTTAGATTTAACGGATCCAATGGGTAGGACGATTTTACTTGAGATTAGACTGCCAAGAATTATTACGGGTATGCTCGTCGGAATCATTCTTTCCATTACAGGATATGTTTTTCAGACCGTATTAAATAATTATCTTGCAGATAGTTTTTCGTTAGGACTTGCCAGTGGTGCAAGTTTTGGGAGTGCGCTTTCCATCGTATTAGGATTTAGTATTACGATGACAGCGATATTTAGTATTCTATTCAGTATGATAACGTTACTGATAGTGATCCTTGCCAGCTTAAATCATAAATTTAATTCACAGACAACATGGATGATACTAATCGGCATGTTTATTAACTTCTTCTTTTCCAGCCTCGTTTATGTGTTAGTGCTGATGTTTCCGGAGAAGTCATCCAACATCATGAATTATTTGTTTGGCTCAATAAACACAGTAAGTTATAAAGATATTATGATTTTATTACCATTAACTATTGTGGGCATGATGATTATTTATTTTTTACAGCAGCAAATTGAAATACTTAGTTTAGGACAAGACCGAGCGATTGCACTTGGTTTACGAACGAATACAATCATCTATATTTTGCTTATTACAACGAGTATTATGTGTGCTGTGCTCATTAGTATGACAGGTATTATTGGATTTGTCGGTATGATTATTCCGCCGTTTGTAAAACTGAATTTTAAAGGAAATCATTTTACGAAACTGAACCTGACATTATTTCTTGCAATATTACTCGTCTTAACGGGAGATTTTCTGGGCAGAGCAATGCTTTATCCGGTACAGATTCCTGTATCGATCATGATGTGTTTAATGGGTATGCCGCTATTACTATGGATTATTATGAAACAAAACAGAAATACTATAAACTAAAGTATTGCATTAAACTCGCTAAAGTAAGCGCATTGGCGATTTCGCCATGCGCTATTTTTGTTTTTAAGTCTTTAATTGGAACGAGGACGACTTCGATATCTTCAAATATTTCTCGGGAAATAGTCCCGCTTTGCTCGCTGCCGGTCACTAAAAGTGTCGTTAATTGATTTGTAAATAAAGCTGGGTTCGGATGCATAACGCCAATCACTTGCGCTTCGCCGATATATCCTGTTTCCTCACTGAGTTCTCTTTGACCAGCAATTAATGGAAGTTCGTCTCTATCAACGATGCCGCCAGGTAATTCAAGTGTGTAATCTTCTATGCCGATACGATACTGCCTGATCATGACGATACAATCTGTATGTTCTGCGATAATATTAACCCATTGTGGAGCCTCAATCTGATAAAATTCAGCACTTTGTGCCTGATAAGAAAATTCTGTCGTATTGACTTGAAAGACACGATAATCCGTTTTGTCGATGATACGTCTTTTTTGCCAGTTCATAAGTCACCTCGTCATTTTAGTCGATTTCATTTTAACAGATAGGCTATACTATTGTTAACTGGAGGGGTTTAGATGGAAAGAGCAATCATATTTGATTTGGATGGTACATTACTTGATCGAGAACGTTCGTTACGATTATTTTTAGAAGATCAGTTTGAAAGATATAGAGAATATTTTACGCATGTACAAATAAATGACTATATCAATTATTTTATAGCATACGACGAACACGGTTATGTGAAAAAAGATCGTGTATACAAAGCATTGCTTAATCAACTTGATATTCATTACATCGAAAAGAAGGATTTACTGCTGGACTATGATTTAAATTATCCGAAGTTTGCGACAGGTTTTCCTGATTTAAAAGATATTATTTCAAGAATTCAAAATAGAGGATTAAAAATAGGTATTATTACAAATGGTAAGGTATCACATCAAAGTTATATAATCGATGTTTTGGGTATAGAGAAATATGTTTTAGAAACGTTAATTTCAGAGGCGGTAGGTTACAGAAAACCTGAACCGGAAATATTTATGATGATGTGTGATAAGCTCGGCGTTAAACCGGAGGAATGTATTTTTGTTGGTGACCATCCGGTAAATGATATCGAAGCGGCCCACCGTTTAGGAATGAAGACAGTATTTAAAGATAATCATTATTTTAAAGCCCCTGGTGAAACAATGATGAACAATCGAATTGAAGACTTATCAGAGTTATTTAATATTATAGGTGAGGAGACGATATAGATGAATGTCGTATGGAAAGATGAAACAGTTACAGGCGGTATATTCGAGACAATCAATGTTGAAGGAAATTCAGTAGTCACTTCAAGTGTTGAGGCCAATGAACTAATCATTGAGAAAGATAGTGTATTAAAAATTGAAGGTAAATTAAATGTACCTTATTTGAAAGTTTATGGTGAATTAGTCATTGAAGGAACACTTGAAACGAATGAACTTGTAATTGGTGAAGATGGCTATATTGTAGTACAGGATGAATCTGTTATCGACACAATCGATAATAAAGGGACGGTTGACTTAAAGCGTGGAATAAAAGTGAACGATATTCAAAATAAAGGTGCATTTATTGGTATGGGGCCAGTAAAAGCCACTACATTTCAGTCTAATGGATCAGTGCGTCTGGATGAAGAGCTGAATGCAGAAAACGTAACGATTACCGTCGCTGAAGTAAGTAACATTCGCTATATTATATGCGACGACCTTACGGTGAAAGCAGAACGAGAAAAGTTAATTTTTAAAGATGAATCATCAATCCTTACAGTACGTGAAATCGATGCAGTCAATGCAAGTGTAGAAAATGTAGTTTGTGATCTACTGCGTGCAGATGATGCAACGATTAAAGCACATTGCTCGATTAAAGTTGTAGAGTACGTTAATGATTATAAATACGACGAAGCTTCAGATGTATTAGAATTTGCAAAAATTACGAGAGACTAGAGGGATAGAAGATGGAACTAGCACTAACAAATAATGATGTAGCTGTTCATTACGAACTCATTGGAAAAGGGTATCCACTAGTGATGCTACATGGCCAATTTATGAACACAACAATGTTTGATGATTTCGATACGGCATTTATGAAAAATTTTCAAATTATTAAAATAGATTTGCGTGGTCATGGATTTAGTGATAAACCGTTAGAAATTCATATGGACGATTATGTAGAAGATGTATTAACAGTTCTGGACCTTTTGTATATTAAAGAAGCACACTTTTTAGGATTTGGACTCGGTGGTTCTGTCGCAGCAACAATTGCTTCGAAATATCCAAATTATGTAAATAAATTAATATTAATCAGTACAGGGATTAGAAGCTACTATGAAGCTGAGCGTGAATTTCATAATCAATATGCAAATATATTAAGAACGATGTCACGCAAAGAACGTAACGCAATGCTGGAAGATTATATGTTTAAAGATGTTAAAACTGTAAAAAAATATTATAAGAAGATGAAAGATACACAAAGTGGTATGACTGAAAAAGAAGAAGATGCAGTTATTATCTCTACTGTTGATTATAACCCTCAAAAGCTTGATGTGATTGAAGTTAAGACGCTCGTGATGAGCGGTAGACATGATGAGCTTGTACCAGTCGAAGAAGTGGAAGCACTTGCTGCACTACTACCTGCAAGTAAGTTATCAATCTATGAAGATAGCGGACATGGCTTGTTATATGAACAATATGATGATTTTGTGAAAGAGGTTAAATTGTTTCTTCAAAACTAGTTACAATATGACTGTGTTATGTTAAAATATGTGAGTACTGATAAACATAAGGATATTTTTGGAGGATGCATGAAGAAGGTCATAGCATTGTGCACAATTACCCTAATACTCACAGGCTGTCATGAAGAAGAAGTTGCACACACATCTACACAGAAACAATCATCTAAGAATCATCAAGCTACACCTACTGTTGAAATGGAATTTATACAAAGTAATCCTAAAGAAATTAAACCACATCACAAACAAATTGCAGACGAAAACATTCAGCAACTCAAAAAAGAAATATCAATAGAAGTTGCTTCGAAAATTCCGAAAGTAAAACCTATTACATCGAAATATGAATATGTTGACACCGTTAGAGAATATTCAAAAGAGATGGATCGTGTCATTAATACGATGACTGTTTACGATAATAAAAAAGATGTTGAACAGCAACTTAAAAAAGTGAAAAATATTGTTGTCAAATACGAAGCGAAAGTTCAAACGGCAAAAGCATTGCCTCAAATTAAAAAAGTAGATGCAGAAGTTAAGAAAGCAAATGATAAATATATTCAGTCATTTGGTAAAATAGCTTCAGCGATTACGACGAAAGATACAGCACTAAAAGAAGACGGTTATACTGATTTCTCAAAAGGAAACACTTATTTTAACAGAGCGTACTATGGCGTACAATCTATTGAGGATAACGTCCAGATGGAAGCAATGGTTGAACCAGATACTACAAACGAATCACCAACGAGTGAGTCGTCATCTCTAGAGATTGTCATTTATACAGCAAACGGTAGTGAGGCATTACCGATGAATGACTCAGCAGAGGACAAGAAGAGTGCACTGCCAAAGTGAAAAAATTTGTATACCAACTGATGAACAAACATTGAAAATCATTATGATTTTATTGTTTGTTCTTTTTTTAAATACTATTCAAAAAACTTTATAAACGATTATAATTTTGATAAAGTAAATGCTAGTAAGATACTTAAAGGAGTGCCTATGGACAATAATATGTATGATAATCGGTCATTGTTCGATAAATATAGCGAGATGGAACGCTCAAAGAAAGGTTTAGAAGCAGCAGGTGAATGGGAGAGCTTTAAAGAAATGCTACCCGAATTAAATGGTGCTGCGGTGCTGGATTTAGGTTGTGGTTACGGCTGGCATTGTCAATATGCGGTAGAACAAGGCGCAGAAAAAGTTGTCGGAATCGATATTTCTGAAAAGATGTTAGAGCGTGCGCAGGCACAGCCGGACGCAGATAAAATCACCTTTATTAATCAGTCGATGGATGAATTAGACTTTGAACCACACGAATTTGAAGTAGTAATGAGCTCATTAGCAATACATTATTTACCGTCATTTAAAGATGTTGTTGAGCAGGTGAAGGAAGTATTAACGATTAACGGTACGTTTATCTTTAGTGTAGAACACCCTGTATTTACAGCAGAAGGTAGTCAGGACTGGATCTATGATGAGGCAGGCAATAAATTGTTCTGGCCGGTTGACAATTATTATAAAGAAGGCGAACGTGAGACACAATTTCTTGGGGAAGAAGTAAGGAAATATCATCGCACACTTTCACATTACTTAAGTGTGCTGATTGATAATGATTTTGTGATTAAGGGCATCTCTGAACCTGAGCCAAGTGAAAAGCTACTAGATGAAGTGCCTGAGATGAAAGATGAATTAAGAAGACCGATGATGCTTATTATTTCTGCACGAAGAAAATAATGCATATTGTGTTATAAAAAGAGGGTGAGACATAAGTCTCAACCCTCTTCTATTATTGTAAAAACCAATAATTGGTTTTCATACCTTTTAAATAACTGTATTCTTTTGGCGTAATACCGTGTGTTCTCAGTGTATCATTGATATAATCTCTAACATCCCAAACGAGATGAATAAATTCATTCGTTGGAAGTATTGTAGACATTTGCGAATTATCCATATTTAAAATTGCTGTAATATCCTGAGATGTTAAATTAAAATGTTCTGCGATTGTGGCAATAGATAACGTCGCATCGTTTAGATGAGCGTATAATTCTGTGCTTGTAACTTTACGTTCTTCAACTGATAGTGACATATTCATCCTTCTTTCTATGTGTAGAAGGTTATTATAATACTTTTAACCTAAAATACAAGGTATTTTTACTTTAATGTGATAAATTCTCCACAACTTTCACTTTTGAAGGATACGTTGTCATTAAATCATTAATGAAATTAAACTGTGTTTGTTTCGTACCGGCATCAAGTGATGACTGCATTAAAGGTACAGTTTTGTAACCGCCTGCATTATAATCACCTTCATTGTATGTCGGTAAGAACTCACCTGATGCTACTTCAACACCATCTTTAGTTTTCTTAATATCTAAAGATAGAATCCCGCCTAGACGTGTCTGCATTTGCCCTTGTCCACTAAAGAAATTACCTTGGCTATAGATGATAAAACTATCTTTATCCTGTTTCATCGGTTCTAAAGCGTGAGGATGCCCTCCAAGAACAATATCCGCACCGTAATCCGTTAGCGCCTGCGCTACATCTCGTTGCTCTTGATTCTCGTGGTGCTGATATTCTGTGCCCATATGTAATGAGACAACAACGCCATCAACTTGTGGTTTTAATGTTTCGATATCTTTTTTCATTTTTTTAAGGTCGATAAAATTCACATCATAATCAGCAGTTGGTTCATGCCCATTTGTCCCATATGTGTATGCTAAAAAGCCAAGTTTTACACCGTTTTCTTCGATGATACGTGGTTTGTCATGATCTTCCTGACTGCGATAAGCACCGACATATGGTAAGTGCATTTTATCTAAGTAATCTAAAGAAATATGCAATCCTTTTTGTCCCTGATCAAGTGCGTGGTTATTCGCATTTGAGACAATATCGAATCCAGCATTTTTAATGGCCTGTGCGACTTCAGGGGGCAAATTAAATGTAGGATAATCACCTAGACCTAATTCATTTGCAGCGATGGGTGTCTCAAGATTAGCAATCGCAATATCAGCGTTCTCAATCATCGGTTTAACCGCTTCAAATCCTGGATTAAAGTCATAACCATTTGCCGTCTGTGCATGACGTGCCACATGACCATGAACGAGTACGTCACCGACTGATTTTAAGTTCACGACACCGTCTTGTGCTTCGGGTATTTGATGATCAAGTACAGCTGTAGGTAGAACGAATTGTGATGCAGTTAATACAGAAAGTGCAAGTGCTTTAATTTGATATTTATCCATTAGTTAAACTCCTATTAAATAATATTAAATACATTATATCTTAAATAAATAAAAAAACATTATTTATTTTTCATGTAATATATTACCTTTGTTTAAATAATGGATACGTTGATTAAGTGACCCGCGAAACTTTAAGTTTGGCTGAAATAGGCTATGGACATAGGGACCATCAACAAGTACATCGATATCATTTAAAACTTCAGCTAGCACTGGTGTATTTTGAATATACTCAATCATATATCCTGACCACATCCATATATCTTTTCTATTCCCGAATTTCTTTCTGAATGCTGAAATAAGTGGTTGAATAACAGCTAAATTATCTAACGGTTCCCCACCAAGTAAAGAAAGTCCGCTGATATAATCTTTATCCAGCAAGGTTAATATCTCTTCGATTTTCTGTTCTGTGATGCGTTCTCCATGATTAAATGACCAGATACTTGCATTGAAACACTCAGGACAATGAAAGTGACAGCCGGATACATAGACAGACACACGCATACCTGTACCGTCTGTAACGACACAATTCATAACTTTGGCAACATATCCCATACCTTCATACGTCATAATAAATCATCTCTTGTCGACATATGTTTGACACGCGTGGCAATTTCAATTTGACGTCCTTTTACCATTGGACGTTTTAAAGGCTGTCCGAGATAACCGCAAGTACGTTTGACCACATCTGTCGTTTCAGGATTATTGTTTCCACACTCAGGACAGACATATCCTGTAGCAGTCGGTTGAAATTCACCAGAATAACCACATTCAAAACATTGATCAATCGGAGTATTCGTACCGAGATAACCGATACGTGAATAAGCATAGTCCCATACTGCTTCTAACGCTTCAGGGTTATGGATAAGCGAAGGGTATTCGCAATAATGAATAAATCCGCCTGTGGAATAACGCGCGAAGTCTTTTTCAAAATCAATTTTTTCGAAAGGGGTAATATTTTTGCGAATATCAAAATGAAATGAATTCGTATAATATCCTTTATCGGTTACGTTTACCACAGGTCCAAAGCGTTCAAAATCGAGTGCACAGAAGCGGTCCGTTAGAGATTCACTTGGTGTACCATATACACTGAACTGAATATCGTATTGATTGGTTAAGTTATCAGCGTATGATTTTATCGTCTTTAATATATTTAATATAAAGTCATAAGCATCTTTATTCTGTTCCCAGTCTTTCTCAAATAAATGTGCGCCAACTTCATATAATCCGATATAGCCAATACTGATGGTGCTACGACGATTATTAAACAATGCTGATATGTCTTCGTCGGCATGTAGTCTTTTACCGAATGCACCATATTGATAAAGTATAGGGGCATTTTGTGGGAGCGCATCTTTTAACCGATTAATTCTAAAAAGACAAGCATCACGTACAATATCCAATCTTTGATGCAACATTGTCATAAATGTATCCGGGTTGTTGCTTAATAATGCAATCCGAGGTAAGTTAAGCGTTACGACACCTAGATTGAAACGGCCATTGTTGATAAAGTGTCCATCTTCCTGGTAAGCATTCAGAAAGCTTCGACAACCCATCGGTGCTTTGAAATCGCCAATCATTTCTGTTAACGCCTGATAATTTAATACATCAGGATACATGCGTTTTGTAGCGCATTCGATAGCCAGTTGCTTAATCGCATAATTTGGATCAGTCTGCTTTAAATTTACCCCGTCTTTTAAACTGAAGACAAGCTTTGGAAATATTGCAGTCGTTTGATCGGCCCCTAGCCCTGCAATACGTGTATTTAATATTGCACGTTGAATCATAACACCGTATTTATCCGTTCCTAATCCAAAGCCGAAAGTTACAAATGGTGTTTGCCCGTTACTTGTATAAAGTGTATTAATTTCATATTCAAGAGACTGGATGGCATCACCGATATCCCTTTCGGTCATTTGTAGAATATATTGTTCCTGTTTGTCTTGCTGGATATACTTTTGTGCAGTTTGACGATGCTTTTCTGCATTTAAAGCGGCATAAGGACTTAGCACTTCATCAATACGATCCACTGAGCACCCACCATACTGACTGCTGGCGACGTTAGCGATAATTTGTGCGATCTGAGCTGCAGCAGTTTGAATCGATTTTGGTGATTCAACTTTCGCGTTACCAATCTTAAAACCATGAGCCAGCATATTTGGGATATCAATTAAACAGCAGTTCGTCATCGGCATATAAGGATGATAATCTAAATCGTGGAAATGAATATCTCCGTTTAAATGTGCGTGTTTAACATGTTTCGGTAGCATATCAAGTCCAAGTGATTTTGCGACAGTACCGGCTGTTAAATCACGCAGTGTATTAAAGACATTCGCATCCTTGTTTGCATTCTCATGAACAACTTCTGGATGTCTATTTATTAAACGTTCTAAGCTGTTCTTTAAATCTGTTGTTTCTGTTAACATTTCATCACCTACTATATATTGTGTTTACAAATACATATTAATACTATATATAGTGTTTGTGTAGAAAAATGGAGTGAATTTGAAAAGATGTCATAATTACAACGAAGCTATCTGGTTTTAAGAACTTGAGGTGTGAGAAAAGTTACAAAAAAAGCCGAACACAATGTTCGGCTGTGAAAATTTTATCCTTTTAGAAAGTCAGGTGCTTTATAGCTAGGGTTTGGATATTTATAGAACCCTTCTCCTGTTGCAACACCTAGTTTACCGGCATCGATATATGCTTTTAACATATCAGTGACGCCTTGTAATTGTGGGTTTTTCTGTGAAGCTTGCAATGAGATGTTATAAGCAGTAGTGAGACCAATAACGTCTAACATTGCAAATGGACCAACAGGAGCACCTGTCCCAATCATCCAGGCTCTATCAACCGTTTCAGCGTCACCAATACCATTGGCGAGTAACATTTCAGCTGACTGTAAAAATGGCACGAGTAAAGAATTTAATATATAGCCAGGTTGTTCTTTCTTAACTAGAATCGGAACCATATTAATCTGTTTCGCAAAATCCATCACAATTTGATTATATTTTGGATCCGTTGTATCATGGCTCATTACTTCTGCGATATTATTTTGCCAGATAGAATTAGCGAAGTGCAACGCTAAAAAACGATCAGGTCGATCTGTAAAATCGCGGAAAGCGCTTGGCATCATCGTTGAAGAATTTGTTAAGAAGATGGTTTTCTCAGGCGCGATACCTTGTATGCTCTCGTACAATTTTTGTTTTGCTTCTAAATTTTCTGCAATAGATTCGATCATAACATCGCTATCAGCTAATACTTCAGACATATCCATAGAAATTTTAATCGCATCATGTGCAGCTTGCGCTTTTTCGGGATTATTAAAATAGGCACCGTAAATTGGTACAAGCTTTGCTAGTTTTTCCTGAATACGTTTAACTGAGTCTTCAGTTCTTGCATACATGACAACATTGCAATCAAAGAATGCGCTTTGAAATGCCACTTGACTCCCTAATACTCCGCCACCGATGATGCTTACATTTTTCATATGAACAGCTCCTTAGTTTTTATTGAGCAGGAATGCCCGATTTTTACTATTATCCTCATCTTTATTATACAACCATTTCAAAATATTGGATGTGATGAATTGTGACAATATCATAAATATGTTGTTTAAACATTTAAAATGTATGTTTATGTTAAATTAGAAAGTTTAATTTTTTCTTAATCATTGGTAAAATAGAATAAATATAAATAAAACGCATGTATTAAAAATGGGTAGAATCAACTTATAGAACCGTGGGGGACTTACTATGACAAACGAGTTAAATATCGACATCGCAGCACAGGAAGAAAAAAAGAAATTAGTCGCTGAAAAATTTAATGACAATACACTAGATATGTATTTATCAGCGCTATCTAAAGAAGAGTTAAAAAATATATGTCGAAACCTGGGGATTAAAGGTTACTCTTCTAAAAGTAAAGAAGATTTGGTTAGCTTAATTACCGAAGCTTATTTTGCAGATGATCAAATGCTGGATAAGATGTTACAAACATATAATAGTGATTTTAAAGTCGTGTTAGATGATATTACTGCACAAGAGAAGAACTACATGGTATATCATCATGATATACCGGATGAAGTTTTCTTATTTTATGCAGATGATACTGAGCTATTGTTCATTCCAAAAGATGTAAAAGCGCATTTTAATACATATAAACAAGCACATCCAGCATTTAAGGAAGAAATTGATAAGATTCATTTTTATCGCAGCGCATTGAATTTATATGGCTTTGTAACGTTGAAGCATTTAGCAGTGTTAAAAGAAAAATATTTCAATGTACAAATGACTGAAGATGAAATCCGTGAAGAGCTTATTGATGTGATGCCTGAGTACGAAGCGCTGATTAAAGATGGCAGTGTTAAACATAAAGAGCTTAGTAATATTGATATCGATTTAAAAGCATTAACCGAACAAAAAGATTATTATATTCCTGAATATGAAGATTATAAATTATATACAGAACACTTCTATGTTGAGCCGACGCAAGAGATTAAGCATTTAGTTGAATATATCGAAGCAGGAATCACTGAAGATTTCCAGGGAACAGACACAGGGAAATTAATTGTTAATACAATCTTGTTCGGATTACGTGCCAACGAAACACCTGCACAAATTCTATTACATATTGATAATGTTGAAAAGAATGGTTTCGTTAAGTTTGATGATCGTGAAAAGCTCACTGAACTTATTACAGCCGCATTAAATACAACAAGACTATGGACGCTAAACGGACATACGCGCAATGAAGTACAAAGTAAAGTCCAAATTGAACAAGGACAATCTCAGGTTCAACCACAGGCACCAGCACACACAGTGAAAAAGAAGAAACCAGTACAAGTAAAAAGAAAAACTAAGAAACGTGGTAAAAACAGAAACGTAGCACACGTAGCAAGATTGAATAAACAATAATTGGGATGGGGATGAAGCAATGAAGAAATTATTAACAGCATTATCAGTAACGATGATTGCAACAAGTTTTTCAACAGCAGATGCATACAGTTTTAAATCAAAAGATATGGCGATGCCAAAACTTACAGATGCTAAAATATTAAATCAATTAAAAGCGGGTAACTACAAGTACTATAAAGTAGGACTTGGAACAACGAAGAATGCGATGACCAGCAATTGGGGCGCAGAAAAGTCTAAAAAGACAGTAACATTTAACAATAGAAAGAACTTTGAATACACATATGGTAAATATAATGAATTAATTGCAACAACATATGGCACGATGTCTTCATCTCATAGACCGATAGCACTTATTAAAATCAAAGATGCTACACCTAAATATGATATGAATGCAGTCCGAAATGTATTAGGTACAAAGAAAGCTTCAACACTATCTGGGGGCGTGAAGTACTATTCATACGGTGCGTTAACAGTATATACAAAATCAATCAATAAGGAAGAATTAGTCTATCAAATTCAAATGAAGCAACTACCTGCTAAAGCAGTTGCTAAGCCGGTTACTCGCACTACAGTTACACCACCGCCAGCCAGAATTACAAGCGCTTATTACGGTAGTTGCCGAGACGTATGGAATGCATTAGGACGTCCAATTAGAAGTAGTGATGCAGGATATAGTCATGACTTGGACAGAGATAGAGATGGAATAGGGTGCGAATCTCGCCCGAGATAAGCGTATAACTAGAGCAACATAGCGTTTAATGTTATAGTGTATCGTAACAAACATTTAGAGGTGAACAACTTGAATAGAACTGGAGAAACAACAGTTTGGGGTCGTATGTATAACATATTAAATATTGCCGTTGTAGCATTAATCATCATCCGTTTAATTACAGATATGAACTTTAATATGTTAATCGTATGTTCATTTGCAGCTTTACTCGTACTTGGACTACTGGATAGTTTAGACCGCAACGCATGGCGTGAGAATATGTTCCGTCATATCTTTGATTTTATATTGCTTGTATTATTTGCAGCACTTTATTTCGGATAATATATAAATTGTCATCAATAAGACTCAATGCTATTGAAATAAGTTCCTTATTCAAATTATAATGAGGAATATTATTAAATAGATTGGAGTCTTTTTATTATGAAGAAAACAAATGTGTATTTTAATCACGATGGTGGCGTGGATGATTTAATTTCACTATTTTTATTGTTACAGATGGATTCTGTAAAATTAACTGGTGTGAGTGTTATCGACGCAGATTGCTACATTGAGCCGGCAACTTATGCATCAAGAAAGATTATTGACCGCTTTGGCGATGGTAAATTAGAAACTGCTAAGTCGATTATTCGCGGGAAAAACCCATTTCCGAAAGACTGGCGTATGCATGCATTCTTTATGGATGCACTACCGATCTTGAATGAAAAAGGTTCAATTGACGCACCACTATCTGATGTTCCGGCACACGAGCATTTAATCAATGCGGTGATGAAAGAAAAAGAAAAGACGACTTTATTGTTTACTGGTCCTTTGTCAGATTTAGCAGAGGCATTAAAGACCGAACCGAAGATTACTGAAAAAATCGAAAAACTTGTTTGGATGGGTGGTACGTACTTACCAGATGGTAACGTACATGAACCTGAACATGACGGAACTGCTGAATGGAATGCATACTGGGATCCTGAAGCGGTAGGTGTCGTGTTTGATGCTGATATCAAGATTGATATGGTAGCACTGGAAAGTACAAATCAAGTACCACTTACACCTGCAATTCGTCAAATGTGGGCGAACGAACGTAAATATCCAGGTGTTGATTTCTTAGGTGTGAGCTATGCAGTTGTACCGCCATTAGTTCATTTTATAACGAATTCGACATACTTCTTATGGGATGTGTTAACGACAGCATCTGTTGGAAAACCTGAACTTGTAAAATCAAAAGAAATATTATCAGGTGTTTATACTGAAGGGCCAAGTCAAGGTAGAACGTACGAAATGGAAAATGGAAGACCAGTAAATGTCGTATATGACGTTGATCATGACGGTTTCTTTAACTACATTACCGATCTTGCAAAGAAAGTGAAATAGAAAGTGGTTGCGAAATTGGGGAATCACCAATTTCAGCAGTAAAATCTCGTCCGAAATTGGGGAATCACCAATTTCAGCAACAAAATCTCGTCCGAAATTGGGGTATCACCAATTTCAGCACCAAAATCTCGCCCGAAATTGGAGTATCCCCAATTTCAGCAACAAAATCCAACCCGAAATTGGGGAATCCCCAATTTCAGCAACAAAATCTCGTCCGAAATTGGGGTATCACCAATTTCGTCCAACCATCACCAATAAACAAGTCCGATATCGACAAGATATCGGACTTGTTTTTATATACTTAATTACTAATAATCGTTATCAGTACAATAATGTAGCACAATACAATTTTACTTGATACACTAAGTAAAAAATGCATAGGAGAACGATCATGTTTAATATATTCAGAAGAAAAAAGGAAAAAACAAACGATATGTTAACTGTTTTAGGTGTTGATGATCGCGTACGTGGTACTGCAGGTGAGGAATATGTGCATCACGAACAGCAAATCACTGAACTGATCAAGCCGATTACAGAAGCTGAAGCGAAGACAACAATCGACGGACTACCAAACAATATTTACTGGATGGTTGGACATGTCATTGTAGAAAATGAATATCGTTTAATACCGAACGATGTTAATACTGAAATTGCCGGATTAGCAAAATACTTTAAATCCGGAACGAGTCCTGATGACTTTGATGAAGATATTCCTTCTTTCGATACGCTAAAACTATTGCTCACTATACAGACAAAACGTCTACTTGGTGATATTTGCGATCGCGACGAACTAAGTATTAAGAACGACAATATTGAATTTGCTGCCAACCATATGACACTACACTTAGGGCAACTCAAAACAATGTACCAACTTATAATGAACAATGACTAGGGGATAAATTTTATGAGAAAACAATTAGAAAGTCCAACATACTTTCACCATGTCGAACATTTAAAACATCAGCAAGGCTCAAAACGCACACTATGGGCGTCACTTTACATTACATTATTCTTTACGATTGTTGAAATTGTCGGAGGACTATTATCGAATTCACTTGCATTACTATCTGACTCAATGCATATGATGAGTGATGTATTAGCATTAGGATTATCGATGCTAGCGATATATTTCGCTTCTAAAGCACCGACAGCTCAATATACATTCGGCTATTTACGTTTAGAAATATTAGCAGCATTACTTAACGGTTTAGCACTTATTATCATTGCATTAGGCATCACATACGAAGGGATTATGCGTATTTTACATCCGCAAACAGTTGATGTAAAATTAATGCTTATCATTTCTACAATCGGACTTATCGTCAATATTATCTTAACAATCATCTTAACCCGTTCATTAAAAGGTGAAGACAATATCAATGTGCAAAGTGCACTTTGGCATTTTATTGGAGACTTATTAAATTCAGTAGGCGTTATTGTTGCAGTGATCATCATCTACTTTACGCATTGGACTTTAATTGACCCAATTTTAAGTATTATCATTTCAATCATCATCTTCCGTGGAGGATATAAGATTTGTAAAAATACTTGGGGGATTTTAATGGAGCGTGTGCCAGACGGATTAGATACTGATGAAATCATTCAGACGATGAAAAATCATCCGGCAGTTGTTGATGTACATGAATTCCATCTATGGTCGATTACAACTGATCATCCATCAATTACAGCGCACGTTGTTGTTGAACCTTCAACAGATGATAAGAACTATCAGGTCATCAATGAACTTTCAACGATTTTAGCTGATAAATACAATTTAAAACACTCAACGCTTCAAATTGAACATCTGGAGAAAAATAATCCAGACAATGCATATTTTGAAGAGGTTAAACATTACGAATAAAACCGTGTGCAGCGATTGCTGTACACGGTTTTTTATAGATGATTATAATAGCTGATCTTTTGGAATAGGTGATACATCTGATAATCTATATACATTATGGCTTATATATTGTAACTCATCTAAATAAAGGGTAATGTAGCGTAGAAGACGTAATAATGTCAATTCATCATTATTTGTTTCCATAATGCGATCATAATTGAGTTTTCTACAACGGAGACGCATAAATGAAGGGGCCTCATGATACATGTCATTCTGGTATATAGAACATGTCCATCTATGATTAAAGCGGTCGAAGATTTCGTAGTTGTTTAGCGCATTCAATATGTATCCCCCTTTCATATTAAATTAAATATACCATGTAAATTCTTTGAATAATACAATAATTAATTATATAAAAAAATAATAATTAAGTTCTAATTGACATTAAATTGCATGATTTAAATTGGGAGGTTTATCATGACTACAGCAGAGAAATTTCTGAATGCTTTTAATACGATTGAAAGATATTTAACACAGTATAATTTAAATAAAGGTTATGCATCATTTTCACGATTAGTCGACTACGCCGTCTTAAAAGATAAGGTTGTTGCACAGTATAAAGATGATCTGAAACAGTTTGCTGAATTACGTAATGCTATTGTTCACAATACAAGACTTGGTGACAATCGCGTTATCGCAGAACCACATGAAGACGTCGTAAAGGAAATTGAACTTATTGCAGAAATGCTGCTACATCCGACGCGTGCTATTGAAAAAGCAACGAAAAAAGTTGTAACGTTCCATATTAATGATTTGCTTACAACAGTGTTATCTCAAATCAATACTTCTAAGTTCACTCAGTTTCCGATATATAATGGCAAGACTTATGTAGGTTTACTTACTGAATCAGGCATTACCCGATATTTTGCCGTAAATCATCAGAAAGATATCGCTACAATTAAATTGTCTGAAGTAATAGCATATGAACAGAAAGAACGGGCTGCATTTGTTGGAGAAGGTGCAACGGAAATGGAAGTTGTAAGCATGTTTAAGTCCTACAACGAGCGGAATGAAAAGTTAGAAGCGGTCTTGATTACTGATTCAGGTACAAAAGAAGGGAAATTAATTGGATTAATTACTTTATACGATTTATTAAATTAATTTAAATTAGTTTTATCATGATATGAAAATAATAGTTAATTTTATTTCATATAGATAATATTGTAAAATAAATATTTCAAATTCAATCTACATAACATATAATGAAGAAGATAACATAATAATGGATTGGGTGAGGGATTTGAAATATATACTAGGCGTACTAGCGTGTGTATTTTTATTGTTTACAACAGGTTGCAGTAACCAGGAAGAAAAAATCATCAGTGCAAAAAGTGCAAGAAAATCTCAATATCTTTACCAATGGTCAGGATCTAAAAAAGATGATATTATGCTGGTCAATTCAGCAGTGAAACACTTTTTTGATCGCTACGCAGATGCATATAATAAAAATAATTATAATCTCCTCAAATCCACTGTAAAAGAAGGCTCAATCGCTGAAAAAGAATTAAAAAAAGAAATCAGCAGTGGTAATTACACGAATATGGAAGTATATAGTAATACAATCGATAAGATTTCAACGCAAAAAGATGAATATGTTGCACTTGTGGGTAAAGAAATATCGAATTACGCAACGAACGGCAGAACATACTCTGAAACTGTTTTTCACTTTGTCTATGATCCTTCATTAAAGCAAATGATGATTACACAAATTTCAGACGTGAATAATAGCGAACTTAAGGTAAACGATAAATCACAAGCTCAAAAAAACACAAAGGGTAACGGCGTTGTTATCGATATTTTATCTACAAATTTTAAAAATGAATTCTTCTTAGATAATAATCGATTTGCTGGCGGTATTTCTGAACAAATGAGTTTCCAGGTAATTAAGGATAAGTTTGGAGACTTTTCAGATCATACAACGATTAACCAAAAGAAATATTACATCTTTGGCAATGCCGGTATCAATTTTAATAAACAATTAGACGATAAAAGTACAGGTGCTGAAACGGCACAGGATATGGTCATCGTACCTCCATACATGTTGTATCAGGATGTTCTTGCATTCTACGGACAACCTAATAAAGAATTTTTAGAAAATACAAATGATCCGCGCGTTATCTATGAGAATGAATCAGGTAATGTGAAAGTTGCATTTCATTTATCAACAAATAAAAAAGAAGTAGAGTATGTTGAAAAACTAAAATAAGTGGAGCCCCTACAAATATTTGTAGGGGTTTTATGTAAAGGAAAATGAAAAGCATGAAAGAAATTTTCGTGATGATAGTTTGCTTTTTTAGAGTACTCATACACTTCTATGGTAAAATAGAGGAAAATAACTGAATGGATGGTGTAGTCGTGCGTATATATAAATTAATATTGACAGTATTGTTGTCATTTGTGCTTGTGGCATGTAATAATGCGCAACAGGACAAAGAAGAAACGAAATCAACTGAAACATCAAAAGTGAAGTCAGACAGCCCAGAAACAACAACGGAAGAACCATCTAGTGAAGCGCAGTCGGATAAAGAAAAGAACAAAGAAGCACAATCAAAGAAAAAAATAAAACAAACAAAAAAATCAACTAAAGCTAAAGTGACGAATACAAACGAAACGACAGCTAACTTAAAACAGCTGACCCATCAAACGATGACCGATTATTTAAATGCAATGCCGAATGCATATAATCAACGTAATTACAGTATGATCCGTCCCTTTATAAAATCTAACTCTAAAGCCGAAGCATATATTTTAGCGAAATTACCGACAGGTAGTTTTGATAACTATCGTATTACCGCTCAGAGTATAGATCAAATTGATGTTAGAAATAGATATGCGCATGCCATCGTTACTCGTACGCTATCATCAAATGCTACAGGTGGACAATTGAAACGCGTCATTACAGTATTTGATTTCTACTATAATAAACAATCAAAGAAAATGGAGTTATATGACTTTAATGATAAAGCCATTTTTGATGTTCAAAATGCAGCACCAACTGCACCAAAAACTCCTTCAGCAACACCTAAGCCATCAACACAACAAGCGAAAGGCGATGCAACGACATGTATTCAAACACGATTGCAATCAAGTTGTGAAGGTGTAAGTGATACACAGTTACGCAATGCATACAATGCAATGGTGAGGGCAGGCACTTTACCTCAAGCAGCTGACAATGGATGTATTTCTTGTACGATTAAAGCAGCTTATCAGTTAAAAGATCAGCCGGTCGCTACTCAAGTAAAAGTGAAAAGCTTACCTCAAGCTGTTCAAATGGCATCCGATAAATACCGTAAAAAGGTAGAGGCTTATTATTCTGAAATGGATATCGCAATTGTCGGTGCTGAACCGATAAACGGTAAAGACATTCAGGAAGATTTAGGTGGGAAGTATTATAAAGTGAAAGCGATTGATATTCAGTCAAAAGAATTATTGCAGACATATAAAGTTTATATTCAAAGCGGAAAGATAATCGCAGAATAGAATATATGATTATAGATACCAAAAAACGTCAGAAATTAATCTGACGTTTTTATTTTTTAAGTTTTACTGAATAAAATATAACAATGCGACGAAGTGACAAAGTGCACCGGCAAGGATAAAGAAATGCCAGATCATATGGAAGTAATGACGATGTTTTTGTGCATAGAACCACGATCCAACACTATACATCACACCACCTAAAACGATAAAGGTAATAAACAACCAGCTCGCTTTTGTAATGAGCGCTGGAAATAAGAGGATACCTAACCACCCCATAATAAGATAGATTGCAAGACTGATTTTAGGGTTAACGTGTTTTGCGGTCGATTTATAAACAATACCTGCAATCGTAATGAGCCATTCAATAATCATAATACTGATACCTAACTTACCACCCACTAAACTTAAAGCCACAGGAGTATAAGTCCCTGCAATAGCGATATAAATTAAAGCATGGTCGATAATGCGCATCACATATTTATGAATCGATTTCGGAGGCATGAGGTGGTAGACAGCTGATGATAAGAACATCAGGAAGATGCTAATTAAAAATACGCTGATACCAAATGCAAATGTAGGACCATGTTCGATATACGTCTTGATTGCAAAGTAAGGTAAAGTGAATAAAATAAGTAATGCTGGTACACCATGAGATACCGAGTTACCAACTTCTTCACCGAATTTCAATTCTTTAATATCTCTGAAATTATAGCGAGGTGCTTCCGGTTTCATCTGATCATTCCTTTAGTATGCTTTTTTATTTTATTCTAACATATAATTAATCATTACATGATTTTAGACTATTCGTAAAAAAATGAATTAAAAATTGTCGAAAACAATCATTAATTTACTGAAAATTCTAAATTTACAGTAGTTTGTTACAGTTATGTTACAATGTAAAACTAATGACTCTATTTAATTCACTTCAATATATATAGCGGTTTCAAACGTTGATATATCAATGTTTTATTAACATGACAAACCAAATTATAATTGTTAAGTAAAAAAAGAAAATTGTCGAAAATAATAAAAAGAATTTTTATTTCATTTACTCACCGAACATCAGGAAGTGTTGATATAATTCAGTTGAACACAACTTTGTACAAAAAGTGTTCGTATTAAAAATAAATATTATTACTTATTAATAAATAAGCAATTGAAAGAAAACTGTAATGTCAAAAGAACAATAAATATGCAATAATAGATTTATTGAAAAAGTAAGGCTAGGAGGAACAAAATTTGAAGAAGAAATTAATTTTCGCGGCTACAACTGCATCGGCTGCGGTTGCTACTTATTCACATCAAGCAGAAGCAGCAGAACATAAAGTACAACCTGGTGAGTCACTATGGTCTATCGCCAACCGATATAATACTTCGATTGATCAGTTAAAGTCGTTAAATCAATTATCATCAAATTTGATTTTTCCTTACCAAACTTTAAAAGTATCGGGTGAAGTAACACGAACAAATACGACAAATGTGAGCCGTCCGCAAAGTACGACATCTACTGGTAATACGCATATTGTTCAAGCTGGCGAGAGTTTATCGATTATTGCAGCAAAATACAATACATCTGTAGCGCAGATTATGAAATTAAATAATTTATCAGGCTATTTAATCTTTCCGAATCAGAAATTAAAAGTAACAGGTGCAGTTAGTACAACGATTCCTGTGACAACAACATCTACAAATTCAGGCACAACTAGTGCTAAGACGCATATCGTTAAGCCTGGAGATTATTTAGCAAAGATTGCTGCGCAATATGGAGTATCAATACAAAGTATTAAACAGTGGAATAATCTATCATCAAATATCATTTATTCCAATCAAAAATTGATCGTTAGTGGGAATGCAGTTGCTGCCACTATTCCGACAAGCGGCGTACAAAAAGCACCTGCTAAAGTTGTAACAACGTCAGTAGTTACAAAAACACCTGTATTTGCACATGCTAATTTGTATGACTACGGTCAATGTACATGGTATGTATTTAATAAACGTGCTGCAATCGGAAAAGGTATTTCAACGTATTGGTGGCATGCATATAACTGGGCAAGTGGTGCACGTAAAGATGGATACACAGTAAACAGCACGCCGGCAGTTGGCTCAATTGCGACAACTACTGATGGTCCTCTAGGACACGTTGCATTCGTTGAACGTGTTAATGCTGATGGAACAATTATGGTTTCAGAAACGAATTATTTAACGCCTTCAGGTGTTGTGGGTTATAGAACACTTACATTAGCTCAAATGAGCAGATATCAATTTATACATTAAAGAGGAGAGACGATGGTCTCTCCTCTTTAATTATGTCTATTTAAATAAATCTTTTATACCTTTAATCAAACCATCAATTGCGGCATCCAATATTCGATGTAGTGCTTCGCGTATTTGAAGACCGATATCAGTTTCAGCCTTTCGTTCTTCAGCTGTACTATTAAAGCCTTCTCCGTCTGTATTAACGAAACCTTTTATCGACCAGATCTTCAAACCTTGCTGTTTTGCCTTTTTTTCGGCTTGTAACAATCTGTCTAAATAATCCTTTTGCTGATAAACATAACCAACGCGTGCATAACCTTGCTGAACGAGTAGTTCATTGATCATCGTATTGCCACAATAAAGATAAACTAAATCTCTGCCGTAACGATCTTTCTTACCTTTCGTATCATACTGAATCTTTAAATCGCATGTTTTTACGAGAGATTCTGTAAAGCGCGCCGCTTCAATCGCATACGGTTGAACTGGCGTGTTGGGCTTTTTCGATTCCGGCGTATCAACGAGTAATAGTCTTACGGTTTTTTTTCTGTTATTTACTTTTACAGAAATAGTATCGCCGTCAATAGCGTGATCAAATGTTGCATCAATCTTTGGCATGTTTGTCTGAAACATGCTGAAATTTATTGTTAAAGCTAAAGCAGATAATATCAAAATAAAACCTCATTTTTTAAAAGATGTTTCTATTATACACAAACGTATGTTCTGTTTCAAATAAGATAGTGCTTTATCATGTAATATTTGTTCGTTATAATGAATGTAACAAAGTAAAGCAGGTGAAGCTGATGAAAGAAATACATGATATTGTTGCGCATAATTTAAAGATGTATCGAACTGATAATGGGTTAACTTTAGATAATGTTTCACGACGTACAGGAGTTTCAAAGACGATGTTGTCTCAAATTGAACGAGGAGATTCTATTCCATCAATTACGACGGTGTGGAAGATAGCGAATGGATTGAAGATAAGTTTCACTGCTTTAATCAAGTCTCCTGATCAAAAAGTAGATATTAAGAAAAAGTCAGAATTATTGGAGATGACAGGAGATGATGGAAGATATCGATTATATCCATTCTATCCTTTTGAAAGTGGTCATCCGTTTGAAATGTATCAGTTTGAAATTGAGCCAGGAGGCGTGTATGCAGCAGAAGCACATCAAGCCGGGACTGAAGAGTATATCATGATCTATCAAGGTATGCTCAATCTAAAAGTACAGAATGAAGATTATCAAATTGGAAGTGACATGTCGATTCGCTTTGATGCAGATGTTCCTCATGTGTATACCAATATTGGGGATGGTATCCTTCGTGGTACGATGACTATTTATTATCTGGAGCAAATGCTATGAAATGGTATGGTATCATCCTTTGCAGTATAATCGCAGTCATTGCAACACTACTCGGACAGGTGTTTCCGATTATCGGTGGTATTATCTTTAGTATTATTCTTGGCATCATCATGAGCAATACTATAAAGCTGCCAGATCAATATCAACCCGGTATTAAATTCGCTTCAAAGAAAATATTGCAGTATGCCATCATTGTAATGGGGTTTACGCTTAATTTAAGAGTAGTAGTAGAAATGGGATTATCATCATTACCTATTACATTGACGACTATAACTGCAGCGTTACTCACAAGTCTATGGTTAGGTAAAGTTATGAACATCGGAGAAAATATTAGAACGTTAATCGGTGTCGGGACGGCCATTTGTGGTGGCTCTGCAATCGCAGCAGCAAGTCCGATAGTAGATGCTAAAGAAGATGAAGTGGCGTTCTCATTATCGACAATCTTTCTATTTAATATTATCGCAGTCTTTATCTTCCCGATTATTGGGCATACAATTGGGTTAAGTGATATTGGTTTCGGTCATTTTGCTGGCACAGCGATTAATGATACAAGTAGTGTGGTCGCTGCAGGATATGCCTATTCTGAACCAGCCGGTGACACCGCAACAATTGTTAAACTTGTTAGAGCGCTGATGATTATACCAGTCTGTCTTATACTGGTGATGTTACAACTTAAGAAAAGTGAGAAGAAAGCATTTAGTATTAAAAAGGTATTTCCGTGGTTTATTCTATATTTCTTTCTGGCAAGTGTAGCGACTTCAATTATTAATTTGCCTGAAGCAATAATTTCATATATAAAAATGCTATCAACGTTTATGATTAGCATCGCGATGGCAGGTATCGGATTATCAGTGAGCATTAAACAATTCAGAGCAATTGGAATTAAGCCTGTTTTATTAGGTGCAAGTGTATGGTTCGTCGTAGCGGGTATAAGTTTAATAATGCAGTGGCTGTTAAATATCTGGTAGGAGTGTTGATATGATAAAGAAATTTATATTGTCGTTTGTGGTTGGGTTAATTGCGATGTTATTAAGAAGCGATAAGAAAGCACAATAAGTACTAAGAGTCCATATGAGGACTCTTTTTTTGTTGGAAAAATTCTTTAATACATTGTATATTAATGTTGTGTTAACAAATGTTAAATGGGGTGACTTAATGTTTGTAAAGCTTCGCGAATTAAATGACTATGAACGTTATCTTTTAGAAGTAAAAGATAGGATACAAATCGATAAATATGATAGCGATAAATTATTTACTTTAGAGAAAGGTATATTAGGTGAAGAATATTTTTATGAGCGTATCAAAGACTGTGAAGGTGGCGCTAAAATCTGGGACTTGCGATTAAATATTAAAGGGGAATCACAATACGACTTTATTATTGTATCAAATAAGAAAATTGTTCACCTTGATACAAAGTATTATGAAGGAAAATATAATTATAATAACGGTGTATTTATGAGTGAAAATAATTACGTTATTAATAACCCGCTATATAAATTGGACATTCAACACAACAAACTACAGGAACTCGTAAGGAAATTAGGTATTGACTATGAAGTGCTAAGTTATGTGATTTTTGTGGGTGAGCAATTTGAAGTTATCGGATACAAAGGAGATAAGAGGATATTATTTAATAAAGATTTAGATGATATTATTAAAAGTCTGAATGAACGCGAAGTAACGAAAGAAGAAATACAAATTGCACGCAATTTATCAGCTTATTATTACGATAAAGGCGTGTATGATCGCATCTATCATTATCCATTTGATTTGATGAGAAAAGGAGTAAAGTGTCCGAAGTGTCGAAGATTTTTGCCTCTAATGGAGAAAAATGCGAAAAAAGTGAGATGCACTTGTGGATGTGAGTATTCTAAAAAAGCTGTAGTTCGGTTTGCTTTTGATGCAATATATTTATTGAAGAATACCAGTGTAACTTCTAAAGATATCTTTGACTTTACTGGTGTCGGTAAGACAACCATTAAGAAAGTGCTAAGCACAGAATATGAGAAAATTGGTGTGAATCGATCGACCGCATATGTGGCGAGTAAATCAGATGACATGTTAATTAAAGAAGAGATTTATTTGTATAAGGTAGATAGGGGTATGTTTGTTGGGTAAGTGTCTTCAGAATCAATTTGGCGCCACTTCCGTAGATGATATTAAGAAATCATACGAGAAAGTGTCTTCAAAAACAATTTGGCGCCACTTCCGAAGACGATATTAAGGAATCGTATGAGTAAGTGTCTTCAGAATCAATTTGGCGCCACTTCCGAAGAAGATATTAAGAAATCGTATGAGTAAGTGTCTTCAAAAACAATTTGGCGCCACTTCCGTAGATGATATTAAGGAATCGTACGAGAAAGTGTCTTCAGATAAAGTTTGACGCCACTTCCACAAACAATCCCTAAACAAAAATACACGGAAACATAAGTTTCCGTGTAAATATTATTATTCAGCCTTCAATGGTGCTACTTCACGTCCTAAATCAGCTGGTGCAAGAGGGTTCTCGCGTTTCGGAATAGGTTTGTTCGTAGATTTCAGTTTCTCAGGTACTTTGCCATTTTGCGCTGATGTCTTCTTTGGCGCTTCGTTTATTGTTGATTTCTCAAGATTAATTTTCTGTGTATTTTCTGAGAACTCACCAAGTTCATTTTTATTTGCTTCTTTTGTTAAGTTCACTACACTATCTATAAATGTACCAGTACCGTTAGCAACTAAACGATTTGATACATCATTGAAAGTTGTATTGTGGAATGTCGCGGTCGTATTATTTGCGTAAACAGCAGATATTGGTGAGCGTTTGCCATCAATTTCAATGTTATTTACGACTGAATTATACATATCAAATGAATAATTCTTCGGTTTCATTCCTTCAGTATAATAAACACCATGAACGATGTCATTACGACCAAAAGGTAGTAGGTTCATTTCGACATTATTTGATCGTTCACGTAGTTCGCCGTTTACTCCTGCTGCAATGAAATAACTCTTTGCACGTGTTTTAACATCATCAGTGTTCCAATACACATTACCATACGTAGACTCTACATGGAATGTTGTTTCATAATCATTGAATGTAGAATTCGTAACATTGATTGTTGTATTTTGATCTTTCAGCCAGTTATCTTCATTAGCATCTTGTATCGTACCATTTTCATAAACGACACCGATCCAGCCCATATACTCTTTTGAGCGTTTTGAAGTTTTAGCGTTAGATACTACTTTATCAATGTTAACGACAGCATCATCTTTATGACCGCTTAAATAAATCGCCATACCGAAGCTATCAGTAATATCATCTCCACCGACATCTTCCAGCTTAACATTTTGAATATTAACATCGCGATATTCTTGAGCAAATATCGCATATCCACCATACATATGTTTATAGTTGACGTCATGAATATTTAAATTTTTAGTGTTCGTAATCGCAATACCTTTAGTCATCGCAGTTTTATAGAAATCATCTGCTTTTTTCATCGTAAAGTATAAATCTTGAGGATTCTTACTACCATCGATTGTGATGCCTTCAATTTCAATTTCAGAAAGTGCATCTTTACTTGAAGCTAGACGCATCGTATAAAATTCTGGTGGATTTGTCATCGGATTCTTCGGTTTAATGATTGCACCTTCACCCTTAATATGTAGCCCTTTAATATCATTTACTTCTATCGTTTTATTCGTATCATAAGTACCTTTTGGAATCACGACTTCGACAGCTTCTTCTTTTGACTTTTCGATTGCTTGTGTTATTGCATCCGTATCATCTTTATTGTCATCTGGCTTTGCTCCGAAATCTGCTACATTAATTTGTTTCGCATTTTTAATAGAAGGCGCTTCTTGAGTAACATTTTCTTTATTTGTTTCTTCGGTACTTGTTTCTTTTGATTTTTCTTTATCTGTATCCTGGCAACCCGTTAGTAACACTGTAACTGCAACTGCTGGAAGTAACCATTTTTTCTTAAAAGACATTATTTACTCTCCTTTGGATCATAAAATTTATGATACAGTCCATTCTAACATATTCGAGCAAAAACCTACTGATATAAGCTACTTATATCAGTGTAAAAATAAATTAATTTAACATAAAACGCTATCATACCGATAAAATCTTTACTATAATAAAACTAATTGAGTAAACAGGGGGATATATTTGTGAACTACTTTTGGCTGAATTGTGGATACAATAGATTTAATCACTTCGAAGATTTAATGGGACAAGTATCAGTGTTCGATTCCACAGTACACTTTAACCCGAATGAAGGATATACAGCATTCAAACGCGCAGTGCCAGGAGATAAAGTCATCTTCTATCAAGTGCAGAATAAAATAGGCATACTTGGGGCAGGCTCTGTCTTAAAAGTTGAAGAGCCAAGACGTGGACAAATTAAAATCCACTTTAAATATGAAGAAAAGCTCGCACCATTTACGAAAGAATATTTAATTCGAGATGAATCACTTAAACTGACAATCAACAGTATGAAAGAACAACTGCTTAATCCGTTATCTGAAGAAGACTATGAAAAGATAGTACGCGTTGGGCGAAATGAAGAGAAGATTAATCGTTACTTTATAATGAAGGAAGACATAGATTTTGAAGCAGATGAAATATATACAATCTATGTACGTAACATTAATGGCGTGAATCGTAATGGATTTAAACATTATAGTCAGATGCAACCTGGGGATAAAGTGATTATCTATAAAACGATGCCTGAAAGAGGTATATACGGAACAGCTATTATAATAGAAGGAATGCAACGAAATCAACCGATTCCAGGAAGAACAGACAGTACAGCGGTAAAGATAAAATATATAGCAGACATTACACCACGTACTATCTATGAACTAGACCGTGAACCACAATTACGTGCGCAATATTTCTTACATGAGAAGTGGAATGAATCCGTGACAGAAATTACACGTATTCAGTATGATACATGTTTAAATCCATCAACAGACCTTGAACCGATTCAGTCACCTACGATACAACAAATGATTGATACAGCAACATACTCAGCAAGAAGAAGTGCGATGGAAAAGCAATTAAAGGCTAATACGAATACAACGACAAATCAGTACGTTCAAAGCCAATCAATCCAGCAACAAACAGAACAAAGCAATATACAGCATTCAAACGATTATCAACCAAATATACAACAAACAAGTGCACAGCGTTCAAATCAACAACCTTCAGCAACACATAAACCTAAAGTTACACCGAAACCATGGAAGATGATTTATGTATTCAGTTTACCTGAGCATTTCAATGGAGTGGATACTGCGATTAAATATTTACAGCTCAAAAGAGAGCATCTGAAAATTTACACAGCTGATTCAATGTGGACGAATGGTAGCTTATATGGACAATATATCAAAGAAGAAGATCATATCGTATTTCATCAAGGGATTATTACAGAAGCATTAGCCAGTCCAATAAAACATGACATATTAATAGAAGATTTTCATCATTTAAATGCTACGCAACTGAAACCAATTATCCATGCAGCTCAAGGTGAACAAGTATCGTTACCAGTCATGAAAGAACTCACGCGAGCAACAATTGGATTAAATGAGGATGCGACGTATCAGTTAGATCAGGAATTTAAGATAATCGCCTTAACGACTCAAACAGTTGATGAGTTTAAAGCACAATATCCAGTATATATGCATCAATTTATGAAATTTTATGCATATAAATAAAGCTGTTCAAGTAAGTAACAAACAAATGAGGGAATAAATAACTATTTCCATTAATTCATCAATAAATATATTAAATCGGATGAATTCCTAATTAGACGCCATTTAATAACGTTTTTTAAATGCTTTGCTTATAAAAAATAAGCGAAGTATTTTTTTTTTGAATACAAATTAAAATAATTTCTTGTTTGTCACAAAATAGACACATTTGAAATAAAAATAATAATTTCAAATTAAACATAAAAGTTAATTTTAATCAATGAATTGAAAGACTGTTAATATAGGGAAAAACTGAGAGAAAGAATAATTTGAATACTACACAATATAAAATTAAATATCTATATAATTAAAATTTAAAAATAACTGGCATTTAATCATTTTACTTTTAGTTTAAATTGTTACATAATACAACTGTATCAAAATATTTTTATATCTTAATCAATATAAAAATCATTGGAGGAAAATAATTAATGAAGAAAAAGCCCAACAACAAAAGAATGGATTTCTTGCCGAACAAATTGAACAAGTACTCTATTCGTAAATTTACAGTAGGTACGACGTCAATCCTGATCGGTTCGTTAATGTTCTTAGGCAATTCGGCTGATGCAGCTGAAACGACTACGACAACAACGGATACGACGGCAACACCATCAACTGATAGCCCTACGACCGAAGCCCCAACTACAGAAGCTGCGACTACAGAAGCAGCAACTACAGAAGCGCCTACAACAGAAGCTCCGACAACTGAAGCAGTAAATACTCCAGTACAAGCACAAAACTTAGAGTTTAATGCAGATAATACTGAATTAACTGGTATTGCTACATCTGGACAAGTGGTTGAATTACACTTAGCTGATGGAACAATTGAAAAAACAGTTGTAGACACTGACGGTACTTTTACATTCCGTAGTTTAACTGTAGCAAGTGAAGAAGTTGTATCAGTAATCACAGTTGACGGCGACGTTAAGAGTGAAGCTGTTAAAGTAACTGCAAACAAAATTGTAGAAGCAACAACAGAAGCGCCAACAACTGAAACTGCGACAACAGAAGCGCCGACAACAGAAGCAGCGACAACAGAAACTGCAACAACAGAAACTGCAACAACAGAAGCAGTGACAACAGAAACTGCAACAACAGAAACTGCAACAACAGAAGCGCCAACAACAGAAGCAGCGCCAGTAGTAACACCTGACGTTGCAACTGCGCCTGAAACTACAGAAGCAACAACTTCAGTAGCAGATACTACAGCTGCATTAACTACAGCTACAACTGATGCTGAGAAACAACAAGTATTAGCAGATACAGTAGTATCAAATACTGGTATTACTCAAGAAGAAGCTAGCGCGTATGTTGCTAACTTAAACTTAGATTATGCTAATTTAACAAATGAAGAATTAACAGCGTTATTATTACAAGCGATTGCTAATAGTCAAGCAGCTAATGAATTACCAGTATTAGCCCCGACTACAGATTCTTCGTTAACAAATGCTGAAAGTTTAGCTTTATCAGCTAATGCAGTTGAAACAACTGGTACATCACCAATGACGTTATCAACTTTAGCATTAGGTGATGTAAGTACTATCAATGCATTGGCAGCAACTTCTCCAATTGAATCAGAATTAAATGCTGGTGCTATCTATACTAAAGGAACAATGGATCAGTTGTATTCTTATAGAGGGCATGCGTGGATCTATAAAGATGGCAATATGGGTGATCAATCAAACCCAGCACCAACAATGAAAGTATATCTACAATGGGTTGACGGACAAGGTACAGTTTCTCCGGTTTTCTATACAACGACTAATGCAGACGGATCATATTCATTTGACTTCTTAAACCCTGACTGGAAAGCAGGAGATGATTTAGCAAATAAAGGTTATCAAGTAAAAGATGTAGATGGTAACGTTATTACTAAATGGCAAATCGCTGGTGATGGTGGATTCGCTGTAAAGACATGGGTGGAAAATCCGGATCCATCGGTTTATAACGTTATTAAGGAAGGGGATAAAGTAACAGGCTTCCATACTAGAACGAATAGAACGAACGAATCATGGAACTTTACAGCAGGTGTGAATGTAATTGAAACATCTGAAGTAATCCTTCAAGAAATACCGAATAGTGATCCAAATTTATTAGAAACACCTACACCTGCATATACTACTACAGGTTCTTATGGTATTGTGAGTGGAACTGTCTGGTACGATGGTGGAGATATTGCTGGCTCACCAAACCATGTTTATTATAATACTGGCAGAGACTTACCTGCTACAGGTACACAAGTAGCAGCTTCTTATGTGAATGATGAAGTAACTCGACAATTTGATGCTTGGAAAACTGCAAACCCAGGATATACACTAGATCAATTTAAAGCAGCTCAAAAACAAATTATAGCAGATTATGAAGCGTTAAACGGTGCAGGATCTCATATTGCTGAATCAGTTGTTGCAACAGTCGACCAAAATGGTAATTTCTTAATTCCATTTAAAGGATTGTATGGTTACAATGCATATACGAAAGGTGCAAATACAGTTACAGCTGAAGAATACGGAAAAGTAGTTGCGGATGCTGACTTAAATAATACTGATCCTCGATTATGGGATTTTACTGTCAATCCATTTTTAAAAGACCGTCATATTAATACAGATTATATATATTTAACTACTTTAGTGGAGAATTATAATGTTTGGTCAAACAGTTTTCAAAACAACATGTTCGAACCAATAGGTGATAGTGATGCAAACACTGGATTTAATAGCAGTGTAAATAATCAAATTGCACTTTTAGCAAATACACCTATGCATGATGTATTAGTCGATACAGCAGCAATCGGTGATACAGTGAACACAAGAACTGATGGTTTACTTCCAAATACGGAGTATCAAGTACAATGGTTTAAAGATGGTAAACCATTTGGAGGTCCTGTAACAGTTACATCAGGAGCTGATGGAACTGTTGGATCCCAACCAATTACTGTACCGTCTGATATCACAGGGCCAACGACGTTCACATCAGCAGTATTCTGGAAAGGTGAGTCAACTGGAAATTTAACTACTGCACTTGCAGCAGATTCATTTGTGGCAGATGTGGCTAAAGCACCAGATGCACCAGTCATTTCTCCTGTAGATAATAATGACACAACGTTAAACGTGACAGGAACACCTGGATCTACTGTTACTGTTACAGATAACAACAATAATATTGTTGGAACAGTAGTTATTCCAACAGATGGAACACCTGGCGTAATTACATTAGCTACACCATTAACAGAAGGAACGACATTAACTTCAACTGCAACAAATTCTAATGGAACTTCTCCAGTTTCTAATACAGTTACAGTTGTAGATGTTATAGCGGCAATTACTGCTCCACCTGCAACAGTTGGAACAGCAATAGAGCCTATCGTTATTTCGAATAATGATGTCGGAACACCTAATGACACAACAATTACTGTAAATGGTTTACCATCAGGATTAACTTATTCTAATGGCCAAATTACAGGTACTCCTTCAACTCCTGGGACTTATACAGTTACTGTAATTGGAACTGATGAAAATGGAACTACAACTCAAGAACAGTTTGACATTCTAGTCGAAGCAGTAGTTTTAGATGCCGATACTAATCAACCAAATTACAAAGATGCTGTAGTTGAGTGGGGACAAAGTGTGACAATACCAGCACCATTAAATGTAGATGATACTACACCACCTATAGGTACACAATATTCACCAAGTGGCACTTTACCTTCATGGGTAACAGTTAATGCCGATGGAACTATTAGTGTTAGTCCGGATTCGACAGTATCACCGGGTCCAGTAACTGTTCAAGTGTTGGTAACATATCCTGATAATTCTACGGAGATAATAGATGTAGTGATAGATGTATTGCAAACTCCTCATGTTATTTCTGAACAGTTTGGTCCAGATATTTATTCAACGATTGATCCTAACATTGTAGGTGCTGCTGAACCAGGTTCGACTATAACTATTCAATTTTATGATGGCGAAACTTTCACAGGTATTGCGGATGAGAATGGTAACTTTTCTATATCAGTACCTTTTGAAGTAAGAGATAAATATAAAATCACTGGAGGCTTAAATTACGTTATTTCAGTAGATGAAGATGGCAATGAAACTAAGCATATATTTAATGTCCATGACACAATTCCACCTCAAATTGGAACTTTAAATCCTATTTCACCTACAGATACTGAACTTACGGGATCAAGCGCTGAACCAGATACATTGGTTATTATTACTGATAAGGATGCCAATATTTTATATACTGCAGTAGTAGATGCAAATGGAAATTATACTGTACCGTTGAATACACCACTAACTGAAGGTACTGAAGTATTTGCAGTTTTTGTAGATAATTCGGAAAATATTGCGAATGGCAGTTACAATACAGCTGATGGAACGTTAACTCTAGATCCAAATAATTTAGTTTCACAAATTGTTTCTGGAGCTGATCCGAATGTAGATGCATCAAATGCGACGGTTACAGAAGGACAGGCGATTACGCCGATCGAAGTAACGATCACAGATGAAAGTAACACGACAGAAGTGGTGACAGGCCTACCATCAGGCTTAACGTATGATGACGCGAACAATCAGATCATCGGAACACCAGATATCATCACAGACTGGAACGATGACGCTGCGACAGGCACGTACGAAGAGACACGTGACTTCCCAGTGACGATCGAAGTGACGGATGAAGCAGGTAACGTAACAGAGGAAACAATCACAATCACAGTACAGCGTGATACGGATGGTGACGGAAACCCTGATGTAACAGATACAGATGATGACAACGACGGAATCCCTGATACAGAGGATAACAATCCGAAGGTAGCAGATACAACAGCACCGACGGTGGATGCATCAGATGCGACAGTTACAGAAGGACAGGCGATCACGCCAATCCCAGTAACGATCACAGATGATAACGACACGACGGAAGAAGTAACAGGCCTACCATCAGGTTTAACATACGATGATGCGAACAACCAGATCATCGGTACACCGGATATCATCACAGACTGGAACGATGACGCT
>NZ_CM010624.1 GCF_002742385.2 Macrococcoides goetzii | reverse complement strand
TTTTTTATGCGATTTTTAATTAAACCAACCAATCAAAAAAGAAAACAGAAAGGTGGTTTTCTTGATGCAAGATAATAATACAAGATTTATTTACGAAAATCAAGATAGCCAAACTTTAAGAGATTTCACTAAGTCGGGTAAAGAGAGACCCTGGAAAGAGAAGAAGATAGGGAACGTGACTTATTCTGAATTACTAGAGATTTTAAAAATAAAAAAGGCTCACAATGTGCGTCAATGCGGTAATATACTTGAATTTAAAGCGACAGATGAAGGATATTTAAAGCTTTATAAAACATGGTTCTGTAAATCTAAGCTTTGTCCTGTCTGCAACTGGAGAAGAGCAATGAAAAATAGTTATCAGACACAAAAGATCGTTGAAGCAGTGATTCAGGAAAAACCGTCGGCACGTTGGCTTTTCTTAACTTTATCAAATCGAAATTCGATAGATGGTGCAACGCTTGAACAAAGCATTAAAGAGATGAATAAGGCATTTAACCGTATGTTTAAGTATAAAAAAGTAGCTAAAAATTTAGTTGGATTTATGAGAGCAACAGAAGTGACTGTGAACGAGAAAGACGGCTCTTACAATCAGCATATGCATGTGCTGATGTGTGTTGAAAGTAAATATTTCAGAGGGTCTGAAAACTATATCTCACAAGAAGAATGGCTTGAGATGTGGCAGAAAGCTTTGAAAGTCGATTACAAACCTGTAGCAAATATCAAAGCGATTAAACCAAATAAAAAAGGCAACAACGCGATTGAATCTGCAATCAAAGAGACATCAAAATATGCAGTAAAATCAAGTGATTATTTAACAAGTGACCAAGAAAAAGATTTAGAAGTTGTGAGCGATCTTGAGCAAGGACTTTATAAAAAACGCATGATTTCTTACGGTGGATTGTTAAAAATCAAACACAAAGAATTAAATTTAGACAATGCAGAAGACGGCAATTTAATTCAGACGGGCGAAGAAAAAATTTCAGACGAAGAAGAAAAAGCAAATTCAATTATGGCGATTTGGAATTATGAAAAACAAAATTATTTCTTGAAGCATTGAAAATTTTCAATGCTTTTTTTGTTTTTTAACCCCTGTGGGAACTATAGCGATCAAACGGCACGTTTGCCCTGTTAAATGCAAATTTTAACACGATTTTATGCCAAATTTTTAATTTGCATGTAACTGGGCCAGTGTCCAAAAAATCGCAGACACTGGTGAAAATTAAAATTTAATTATTTTGCTCATATTTGCGTTTTACGAGCCGTTTTTTATTTCCAAGTACTTTTTTACTAGAAAAATGCTGAAAACGTCTTAAACGGGCTTAAAATTAAAAATAAGCATAAAACTGTTTTGATTTTTTCTAGAAAATTAATCTGCGAAGTTGAAAAAAGGTGCAACGATCTTTTATGCCGAGAAAACTTTTTGAGAAAGAAAAGACCCTTCAAGTACACTTAACGAAGTGTGCCCACGAGGGCGTTTTTTTCTCGTGGGCTCATCTTTGGGAAGTTTGAAGGGTCAAAGTTTCTACTCAAAAAGGAAATTGGAATAAATGCAAACATCAGACGAATACCAGGTACTGCCCATTTACATGCAAATTAAAATTTGGCATAAAAAAATGGGCAAACATGCTGTTTAATCGCTTATAGTTCGTGTGGCGACTTTTGAAAAAAATAAAGCGATCACTTTTGAAAAAAGTGGTCGCTTTTTGGGTTTTAAAACTCGAATTTTGCTTTGCAAAATTTGAGTTTCTTCTTGTCTTGATACTATATAGAAATAATGAGTTTTTTATAATTACGCTTAAACCATTGATATGATAGCGTTTTTCTGTGTTTTTAGTGTATAAAAAAAATTGACACAAAAAAAGCCCCAGATGTAAGATTAAGTTGTCTAGAAATAATAATACATTCAGGGGGAC